>NZ_JABBGM010000020.1 GCF_012927405.1 Novosphingobium olei
CGGCGATCCGGTCTGGGATCTGGCTCCCGGCGTGTTTCGCGACAACGCCCGGCGCTGCCATATCACGGTACATTTTGACGGTATCGACGACCCATCCATCGCCGATGCCCTGCGCCAGATTCTTCATGCGCGTCTCAATGTCGATCTACCCGGCCACCGTTCACGGCTTGAGCCGGCGGGGGTGCGCGGCGAGGCCAACCGGACCTTGCGCTTTTTCGACTTCGTGAAGGCAGAGCTGGGTCGTTTCGATCTCGGCCGGGTCGATCAGCCTTTGGCCGATCGGTACGCCCGCTCTTTGCGCCTTGCCGGGCTGCGTCCGGCTGCAGTCGCTACCCGGCTGCGCGTGATCTTCGACCTGCACGAGTTGCGCCACCATCTGACGACCGCACGCCTATCCTTTGAGCCATGGCCCGGCCGCAGCCCGTTTTCGGTGGCGGGAGCAAAGCATATCGCCGGAGAGAACCGGACGCCGCGCATTCCGGAAGCGATCATCACCCCGCTGCTCGCCTGGTCGCTGCGCTACGTGACCTGCTATGCAGATGACATCCTCGCCGCGCGGGCGGAACTCGATCGCCTCGAAGCAACGCGCGACCGTCTGGTTGCCGCTGAGGCGGGTCTTGATCATGCGGATCGACGGTCGCGGCAACGCCAACGCCTCAACACCTATATTGCCGCCTTGCGGCGACAACGGCGCGGGATTCCGATCTGGACCACCCCACACAACGGCACAACGCGGACAGATCTGCAAAGCAGCGAAGTCACGCCGCCGATCAACTACCACCTGATCCACCTCCATGCCGGCATCGATGCGCAGGCCGAACCTGCCATGCACCTTGGCCTCACCACCGGCGCGCCGGACCTCATTGCCGCCGTCATCGCAGAACTCGGCACCGAGATCGGCGGGATGGATACGCCCATTTCGGCCGATCCCGATACTGGCCTGCCCTGGCGCACCCGCTTCGATGCCAAGGTCCTGGCTCTCGAAGAGGTCATGCTGCAGTCGGCAGCCTACGTCGTTTGTGCCTATCTCTCAGGCATGCGGGACAGCGAGATCCAGGCGATGAAGCGGGGATGCCTGTCCGTCACCAGATCAGAAGACGGTGCGATCTTGCGGCATCGCATCAAGTCCACCGCTTACAAGGGCAAGCGCGGAGGCGGCGAGGAGACCGAGTGGGTCACGATCGCACCAGTTGCCGAAGCCATCGCCGTCCTCGAACGGCTTTCCGCGCGGGCGAGCCTAGCGCGCGGGACAACGACTTTGTGGCCGGTCCTCGCGCTTCGGGTAAACACCAAGACGCATGTTTCTGCGGAGATCGTCCGGCAACTCAACCGATTTCGCGATCATCTCAACGACCGGTTCGGAACGGCGCAGGCACCGATCATTCCTGCCGGCCCCAATGGCGCGCCCTGGCGTCTGACCACACGCCAGTTTCGCCGGACCATTGCCTGGCACATCGCCAACCGGCCCTTTGGAACGATTGCCGGCATGATCCAGTACAAGCACGCCAGCGTTGCGGCGTTCGAAGGCTATGCCGGCAGCAGCCGGTCCGGATTTCGGGGAGAGATCGAAGCCCAGCGCGCGCTTGGCCAGATCGACGATATCCTCGTCTACTTCGACGATCGGCAAGGTGGTGCGCGCCTTGGCGGACCTGCCGCGAACAGGATCGGAGCCGCACTCGATACTGCCGCCCACGAGTTGGCGCCGCTACCCGCCATGATTGCCGACCGGCCACGCCTACGGACGATGCTCGGCAGTCTCGCGCGGACATTGCATGTCGGCCCGCTGGCCGATTGCTTCTTTGATCCGGCAACTGCCCTGTGCCTCAACCGCATTTCGGAACCGGGTGCGACCGGCCCAATGATCGCCATGTGCGAGCCGGTCCGCTGCCCCAATGCCTGTATTGCCGAACGGCATCGCCCGGCCTGGCAGCGCGGAGCTGACGAGGCGCGGCTGTTGCTGCGCGAGAAGCGGCTTCCAGAACCGCAGCGGGTAACGCTTCAGGCCGAGGTGGCAAGGATTGAGCGTGTCCTCGAACAGATCGCGCCCAGTGCCGCCACACCTAGGACCGGTGTGGCAGGAGAGGGAGAGGAGGCCGGTTTTCGGGTGACGGGCTGAAGGTGCGGAAGAGAGTTTCCCTCCGCCCGTCGTGGAGACCCGCCATGTCCCGATCCCACCCTGTGACGCCGCGAGCCGACGTCTATTCGCGCATCACCACCGAGATTGTCTCTGCCATCGAAGCAGGCGCCGACGACTGGCGCATGCCTTGGCACCATGATGGCGCTGCCACGACCAGGCCGCAGAACGTCACCTCCCGCCGCCGCTATCGCGGTGTCAATGTGCTGGCGCTTTGGATTGCCGCTGAAGCCAGCAGCTATTCCAGTGGTCTTTGGGGGACCTATCGCCAGTGGGCAGCTCTTGGTGCACAAGTCCGCAAGGGTGAGCGCGGAACCACCGTCGTGTTCTGGAAGCAGGCTGCATCGCGCGCCGTTGATGATCATGACGACGGCGAAGCCGGCCCCGGCCGCATGTTCGCCCGGGCCTTCACCGTGTTCAACCTCGCACAGGTCGAGGGCTATGAGCCCGCTCCTGTCGCGGTATTGACCGAGAGCGAGCGGTTCGAACATGCCGAGGCATTCGTGGCGGCTCTGAAGATTCCGATCACCGAAGGCGCCTACGATGCGCACTACCGGATCGATCTCGATCACATCTTCATGCCAACCTTTTCCGCGTTTCGGGATGCAACGGCGCAGATGGGCACCCTTCTGCACGAAGCCGGCCACGCTACGGGCGCAAAGCACAGGCTCGACCGCAATTTTGCCGAGAGGTTCAAGCGCGACAGTCTGGCGATTGAGGAGATCTGCGCCGAACTGACAGCTTCGTTTGTGCTCGCCGACCTCGGGATCGCCCACCATCCGCGCGCCGATCATGCCGCATACGTGGCATCGTGGTTGCGCGTGCTGAAGGACGACCCTCGCGCCATCTTCACCGCCGCAAGCAAGGCACAGGCCGCAGCCGACTGGATGCACGCCCAGCAACCTCAGCCCGAGGAGCTGGCGGCATGACGTGCGTCCGGAAAATTGGCGGTGGAAGTCAGATTAGGGCTGGACTGTCAGGATATGTCGCCTCGCTGTGCCAAGCCACCCTCTGCGCCGAATACGGCCTCCCCAACGAACTCCACGACAGCCACGCCTCCTACATCCACCACTGGATGAAGATCCTGCGCGGCGACAAGACCGCGATCCTCCACGCCGCCGCCAAGGCCGAGCAGGCGGTCAAGTGGCTGCGCCAGTTCGATCCGGCGCTCGGTTCGACCCTGCCGGACGAACTCAAGGAGGCGGCATAACGGCGGCCGGGAAGCGGAGACACAGCGATCGCTCGCATGGCGAGCGGGAAGGGAGGGGGTGGGAGCCCGATGCGCCAGGGGGCGCGAAGGGAGACTTCACCGATGAACTACGATCTCGACTTCCGCTATCGCCGTGCTCTTCAGCCCGACGCGCTCGCGACCATTCCCACCGCCACCCAGGCCGTTGTCGATGCGATGCAGGACGCCCGCAATGCCGGGATCGACCCGGCTCGCGATCCCGCGACCATCCTGCTCGCGCGCCACGTCGGCCGCATCGCACTCGGCCACGCGCCCGACGTAACCTTTGCCGAAGACCTGCCGCTGCGCCGGCAACGCCTCGCCAAGATCGACGAGCTGAAGTCCAAGCCCGCGCTGGTCGCGCTGGCCCGCCGCGGCATCGGCTACGACCCGGAAGCCAAGCGCGCCTTTCACCGCGAAGCGCGTTCGGCGCTGCGGGTGGCGGCGCGCCATTTGGGACTCGAACCTGACCAGTACGATCTGCGCAGCAACTTTGCGGGGCCTGCGGTCTCGGGCGAGATTACGCTCCACAGCGATGAACTCTACGTCCAGGTCTCGATCCCCTGCATCCGCCCAGGCCGCGAGGTCATGTTCCGCCGCTGCAAAGGCCGCCAGGACTACCTCGGCGACCGTAATCACTTCTGCGACATCGCCGTCCTTGCCGCGCCGCACAGCTTCCGCGCGCTCGTCGTTCGCGAGACCGGCCTTTCCATCAATCCGCGCCAGCAGGCGCTCGTCTAGGAGAACTGCCATGGGTTGGCTGTTCATGTCTCGCAGCGGCATGGCCCCGTTCACCACGCCGAAGGCCTATCTCGATAACCAGTGCACCTATCCGCCCGACCCTGACAAGGGCCGGGCGACGGGCCTGCGTGTCCTCAAATCCACCGTCCGTTCGGGCGCCTACTACGCTGCCTGCCAGAGCTATGATCTCGAGGCCCCGCGCGCGACCTTCGCGATCATCTGCCTCGTCAAATGGAACCCCGGCGCGCGCAGCGGCGAAGTGTTCGGTTACAAGGATAGTGCGCCGTTGCGGCGCTGAAACGGAGTATCAAAGATGATGAGGTGAGTTGAGATACCTCTGCCCGCCAAGCTTACCTCGGACCCAAAAGGTCTGAAATTCCGAAAGGAACGGGGGACCATAGCATGCTTGGAGCAAGGCCGAATGCATCCCAGTCGCAAAGGGATGATGCCGGTCAGGGCAAGACGCGCATGGTGAAAGCTAAACTGCTTAAATCCTAGTCTGCAGCATTTTATGTACGCGAAGCTGGCGAAAGCGACTGACACGCCAGATCCGGACGTTGGCAACGGTCTCATGTCTTGGCCGTTTGTTCTCAACCCGTCCGGTGCGCCCCTTGTCCAGGGGTTCAGCAGGCGAAAGGGACACCTAAACGCGTCGCATCTCCGTTCAGCGTAACTACGGGATGCCCTAAACAGGCGGCTTCGGCTGACCTGCATGGGTACGGAGCCGCCATAGTATTCAAATGCCCGGGGTAATGCCCGGGACAGCTCCCGGAAGGGAGACGGTGCAACCGCATAAGGACCGGGCGACCGGGCCGAAACCGGCGACCACCGGGAGAAGGGCGGCAGTTGCGATACTTCAACCGCAAATCATGGGGTGTGCTGATGCTACCAGATACTGTGATGGCCCGGTTGGAGGCCATTCCGACGATCTCTGCGTCGGGCAAACGGGTAAATGGGCTTCATCGTTTGATGAGGTCCCCGCTTCTTTGGGAGCAGGGACTTCGGAAAATTGCCTCCAATCGGGGGGCGATGACGCCGGGCATCGATGGCAAGACATTCGAGGATTTCGGTCCCGACCGTCTCGCTCCGTTGATCGCCAGCGTTGCGACCGGAGCCTACAAACCAAAACCTGTGCGTCGGGTGTTCATCCCGAAAGGCAAAGGAAAGCGGCGTCCGCTGGGGATTCCCACGCGAGACGACCGCCTCGTCCAGGAAGTGGCACGCCAACTGCTGGAACGAATCTATGAGCCGGTCTTCTCGAAGGCCTCGCATGGATTTCGACCGGGAAGATCGTGTCATACGGCCCTCGAGCACGTGAAGGCTGTCTGGACGGGCGTCAAATGGCTTGTCGACGTGGATGTCGCCGGGTTCTTCGAGAACATCGACCATGACATTCTGCTGAAGCTGCTCCGGAAAAGGATCGATGACGAAAGGTTCATCGACCTGATCCGCGACATGCTGAAGGCAGGAGTCATGGAGGGAAGGGCTCACACCCAGACCTATAGCGGCACACCACAAGGCGGGATCGTCTCCCCGATCCTGGCCAACATCTACCTGCACGAACTCGATGAGTTCATGGCGGGTCGGATCACGGCCTTTGAAAAAGGGAAGACCCGCGCCACGAACCCGGAATACCGGAGACTGGCGGGCCGGATCGCCAAACGGCGAGAACGGCTCAAACGACTGGAAGCCAGTGACAACGCTGATCAGGTAACGGTGAAGGCCATCTTGGCCGAAATCAACACCTTATCAAAGCAGATGCGTTCGTT
This sequence comes from Novosphingobium olei, assembly GCF_012927405.1. GTDB lineage: Bacteria > Pseudomonadota > Alphaproteobacteria > Sphingomonadales > Sphingomonadaceae > Novosphingobium > Novosphingobium olei. Next base: position 5,873 of record NZ_JABBGM010000020.1, read on the forward strand.
GCCGTCGAGAGACGCCATGGACGCCGGGTTTCGCCGACTTCGCTACTGCCGTTACGCCGACGATTTTCTTATCGGTGTGATTGGCAGCAAGGACGATGCGAGAGGGGTCTTCGCCGAAGTCAGGACCTTCCTGACCGAGGTACTGGCCTTGACCGTATCCGAGGAGAAGAGCGGAATTCGAAAAGCAAGCGATGGTACCAAATTCCTCGGATACGAGGTGCGGACTTACACGGGACGCCAATGGACAGTGCGAAGCCAGAACGGCACACAGCACTTCAAGCGGCGCCCGCCATCGGAAGTCATGCAACTCAATGTTCCGTGGGATAGGGTCACTGCGTTTGTTGCCCGGAAGGCATACGGAGAATGGTCCCGATTGAGGGCCAAACACCGCAACCACCTTCTAAGCTGTAGCGATGTCGAGATTGTCCTTGCCTACAACGCCGAACTGCGAGGGTTCGCGAACTACTACGCTCTGGCGCGCGATGTGAAATTCAAGCTCAACCGGCTTGAATACCTTCAGCGCTGGAGCATGTTCAAAACCTTGGCAAGCAAGCACAAATCCAGTGTGCGAGTTGTTGCCGCCCGCATGAGGCAAGGGCTGGAATACCTCGCCGGCTATGAAGTCGGCGGCCAGCCCCGATCAGTCAAAGTCTGGAAAATGACCGATCTGAACCGTGACCGGATAGACCCGGACAAGGTGGACGTCCAACCTTGGACGCAAATCTTCTCCGGCTCGCGAACAGATTGGGTCGACCGGCAGAACGCCACGCAATGCGAAGCGTGCGGCCGATCCGACCTCCCCTGCCATGTTCATCATGTCAGGGGAATGGCCGATGTTGCGCACAGAGACCAAGCCACGAGGAAAGCCATAGCCAGAGCGCGCAAGACGAAGGTTCTGTGCGTCCCTTGCCACAAGGCGATCCATGGTGGCCCACTACCGGAGCAGAGAACATGAATGGTATTATCGCAATGGAGAGCCGCATGCAGCGAAAGCTGCACGTGCGGTTCGGTGGGGGGAACAGGGCTGACTCCCGGAGCAGCACCACTCCTACCCAACTGAGTGAAACGATGGGGCCGTATAGCTACGACTGCCCGGCCTCGATTCTCGACCTCCTCGGGCCGCCCGGCAACGAATATGCCGCGCAGTGGCGCGAGCAATGCCGCCAGCGCCTCGCCCTGACCACGCGCCGCAAGCCGGCGCCGGGCGACATGCTGGTTTTGGCCGAGCCGCTGACCTTCACCGACGGGCAGAGCGAGCGCAGCTTTCGCGTGGTCCGGTCGGGCCGCAAGACTACCTTACGCCGGGTTAGCGACGGGGTCGGGGTGAAGATCAGCAAGCTGATGAGCCGGGCGTGGACGATCGTGCCGCCGCCCGCAGCGCCGTCAGCCTCGTGACCCGGCACCCAAGCGAGTAGCGCCATGACCGACCCCGCACCGCCTCAGCGCTCGTCCAAGCGGGCACGCCTTTGCAGTATCGAGAACGCCAACCGGATCGCAACCCGGGTCGCCGAGCACGTCCAGGGCGACACTGCCGTGGTCAAGACCGGCAACCCGCTGCAGCCCTTCCGCGTGGTCCTGGCGAGCAAGGCGGCGCCGGGGCGCACGGTATCGCGGGTCGTCACCTGCAACGATGACGACCCGGATGATCAGTAGGGCTCCGGTCCGCGCTCGACGAACCACGATTGCCCTAGCTCGAAGTCGGCGCTGGCCGACACCACCGGGCCGTCGGGCGCTTCGCTGACATAGGGCGAAACGAGGTCCTTGCGGCGAACCCGCATGCGGCTGAGCCAGGCCGCAGTCCGGCCGCGCGCCTTGAGGATCGTTAGCAGCCAGTCCATCGCCTCGGCCATCTCAACCACGCCGCGACCCGCGAGACAATAATAGATCGCCCGCTGGAAATCGTCGCACTGGGTGCTGAGAATGCCGGCGAGCTTCGCCCGTCCGCCGGAGGCGTTCTCATGAACGAGGGACACTGCCTCGCGCAGTTCCCGGACCGACAGGTAGGCGTCATCCACACCGACCCCGATGCACAGCGCCGCGATCGCCCGCCGCACCGGCGGCAGGTTCTCGTCGCACGAGGCATCGCGCAGGCCGATGTCGAGATCGAAATGGTCGAGGTGGCTGGGAGCGGGCATGGCGAGGTCCTTTCCAAAAGAACGTAGCGTGAACGTTCAGACCCCGTCAACCGGACAGCGGAGGGGAGGGGGCACTCGGCGGGGGATCAATCTTGGAAGGAAGAACCCATGACTCAGCTTGCTCAATCCACGCCTGTCGCTGTCGACCACACTGCCGAGATCGCCCGGCTCAACGACGCGGCCCGCGCAGGTTCGCTGCCGACGTCGCGCATTGTGTTCACCCGGGCACTGGCCGACATGCTTGCTGGTGACGCCGAGGACCCCGGCGCCCGCCAGGCCAGTCTGATGCTGGGGCAGGCCGCGCTGCGCAGGCTGATCAACGAGACTCCGATCGAGCCGGGGAACGACCCTCACGGCGAGCGCGACTTTGGTGCCGTCGAGTTCCAGGGGCACAAGATCTTCTGGAAGATCGATGTCTACGCCAATGACGGGACGCTCTCCTGGGGGTCGGAGACGCCGTGGGACGCGCAGCAGAGTTTCCGCGTGGTCACGATCATGCTGGCGAGCGACTGGTGAGCCGATGAGCCGGTATTCGTTGAAGCCGCATCCTAAGCACTCGGACATTTTCGAGGTTGCAGTCGGGTGGGACGTGGGGCTGAGCTCGTTCTTCGTGATGGTGTTCGGCGTTGCCGATGCGGGCCGCGATCCCGATTTGTGGCACTGGCGTGGTGGCCAGCCCAGGCAGATTGCTTCTGTCGAGGCGCTACAGACTGAGGTCTTGCCATATGCTGAGCTTCCGGTGGAACTGGTTAGCCGACTTAAAGGCGACCAGCGCAACGGCGGCGCGAACCCTTCACGGCGATTAAGCCGGTTCATTTCGCACCTGCTAAATTTCTGATCGACGGTTTAATTAGAAAATCAGAGCTGCCTTCGGCGCAGCCGCTTCACCGCTTGAATATTTCCGTTCGTTCAAAGGCCCTGTTTGTCGAGTCTTTTACGCTCTTGTATCAGCCAATCAAAGACTTCCTCGGCATTCGAGCCTGGAAGATCTCCCGATTGCGTCAAGTCCGTGATCGCGTGCTGCCTGGCGAGAGCGAAGGGCATCCCTCGCCCATCGACATATTGCGAAAGGCGCAACGAGGCTTCCCCCGCCTGCCGGCAGTGAGTCCAAAAATCGTCAGCGCCGCTCGACCATGAACGGCTCGTCTCGATCGCTTCTCGCAACTGCTGATCGCTGACATCATGGCGGCAATTCGGCCTGGCCTCTCGAACCAGCGATCGGACGACGTCCGGCGACAGGCAGTTCTCACCCCCGCGACCATCCGCTCTGAGCTTGCCCGCATCGGTCATGACTAGCCTGCAATCCTGGCAGATCGTGACCTTGACGTATGACTCGAAGATCGGCCTTTCAGCCCTGTAGGCTGAGCGAAACTGCAGGGCGCGCTCATCCGTCACTTCGCGATAGTCGCAGATCTCGTGAATGTGCCCAGTCCACTTTCCCTTCCCGGAAGGGCGAATGATCTCCTGTTTTGAGCGCGAGCAGCAGGCGCAGCGCCAGTCCGCAGCGGTCTTGCTCCAAGGCCCCGGCTTTTGCATGGCGCGATCATATTCCGCGAACTCCTTCGGTGTCGGGACCCGAACCCGCGGAGCAGTTGTTTTTGTTTGTGCCGACCTATGGCCGTCACTGGCACATGATCTTGCTCGTAAAGCCTCCCACAATTGTGGCAACTTGCCTCTGGCACCAAGCTGGCTGGTTGCAAGACTCAGAAACATGCGGGCATCCTGGTCGCCGACCAGGTTGTATGAATCGTTGTATTGTTCACGGTCGTGCAAGCCGAGGGTCAATCGCCCCGCTATTTGCTCGATAAATACGAGGCGCTGCTGGAAGTCCGCGTCGGCCTTCGCCCAAATCGCCAAGCCCTTTTCGAAATTGAGTTCGTGGGCACAGTTGGGACGGGCATCGACAAATGCGCCAATTTCGCCGGGGCTAAAGCTGAAGTCGGGGTGGACGCGACGACCGAGATCCTTTTGCATCGCTGCGTCAGCCGCATTGCAATCCATGCATACCAGGGTCTCGGCGAAGCGCTCGACCAAGGGCAGGACCGCAGCGCAAGCGCGTTTGCGCTGTGTATAGAGGGGGTCTGTGTTGTCCAACCACGCGGTCTCCCGCAGAATTCTTGCGGCGAGATCGCCCAAATGATCGTGATGGCGTTCAAGCTGGCACAGAATGACGCCGCTTTCGGTTTTCCTGGCAATGTCGATCTTTTTTCTGCTGCAAGCCGGGCAACGCCACGCAAGCGAGGTCATCGCCCATGCTTCGTTGATGTTCATTCGCTCAGTTTCAAAGTCGCTTTTCAACACCTGCGACAATGCACTCCACTTGCCATCGCTATGCCTGGTCAGTGGATGTTGGCGAACCTCGTCGTCTTCCATCGAGGCAAAATCAGGAACGTGAACGGTGATCTCAGGCATGACCCTTCGTGATCGGAATCGCTGTACAGATCAATCGATGCGCGCCCATTTGACCTAAGTCCTTCACCGCAATTTCTTGAACGCCCAGAGGTGCATATAGATCTCGGCCAGTTCCACCGCCCGTTGGGTTGAGAATCCTGCCTTGGTCAGATGGGACCGCAACAGGTAATCGGGGATTTCCTGTCGGCTTTCACGAACCAACGCATAGAAACGCTGCCAATCGTAGAAGTGGAGCGACGATGTGTTCGCGAGAATGGTGAAGCGCTCGAGCAAAGTCGTCGTTAGCTCACTCATTGCAAAGGCCTTGCCATGGCGCGCACCTATCCGCAGGCGATATCGCGAGCCGAACTCTCGATTGTACTGCCTGAGCAATTCGCCAGCTAAACCGCGCGCCGCCTCGATATAGACCGCCTTGGTCGGCGGATCCGGCAACCATCGCGCCGCCCGCATCTCGACGTTCACCCGACCCGGCCGGTCATCGTATGCAATCAGTTGAAAGCCATGCCCCTCGTGAATGCTCTCGCCGATGAGCCGGAAATTCACGATGTCGGTCCGGCGTTGTCCTGGATGAATACAGTGGCGTTCGACTTCGAATTTGTCGGATTCTTCACCCAACCTTGCCATTCGTTCGAGGAATTCGACCAATTCAACGGACACTGCGACATCAATGTTGGGGAGTAGCTCAGCCATAACGGCACTTTGCATCGAGAAATCGCCGGCATCCAGCTTGCATTGAACCAGTGACCCGACCCCGAATATTGACGGGAAACGAGAAGGCCGATCTAGTCCATAGCTTCCAATATCTCGCCGAAAACCGTCCGGATCACCACGCAATCATCGCACAGCCGTAAAGACGGTACGCCCGGCATCGCTTCTGCAGCATTCGCAATCCGGTAGTCATTTGCGGGGTCGCCGCACGACGAGCAGACTTCAACTGATTGCTCACTGCTGATCGACATACGTGCGATTGCGCCAAGACGCGGTTCGACCCGATCTACGATTGAAAACCAGAGCGGTGTGTGCGGTACAATCCTCTCGAGGTGTTGATCGACATCTTCCGGGAAATGCTTTGCCAGCCATTGCCGCGCTGTCTCAACGCGCCGATCGTGGTCACGAACAAGGGTCTGATAGAGATCGATCAACAAGCCAACGGCCTCGCGGGGACTTTCCTGCTGTGACGCTTCATAATGTGCGAGATTGACCGAGAAACGTACTCCGCCGGAGTAGTACTCGCGGATTGTGCCGACGCAGTACGCCCTCATATCCGCTAAGAGGCGCGGTTCTGCGACCTCCTCCATCAACGCCAGATCATATCGATAAGGGTGGGCTGACAGTTCGTGTCCCCAAAGGTCAAGGTAGCCTGATTTACGATATGCATCGGCAATCGCCGCATCCCACTCGGGGTGGTCCCGCACCACCCGATCGACGTCGGTGAAGTTTTCCACTTCCGGGTCAAGCGAACGCACAAAGGCCAAGATTTCATTTTGCGCCTCGCGCATCAGCTGCAGGGGATTTGACCGCTTCGACATTGCGGCAACCTCTTCGGCGGACACCGGGACAGTAATGTCGTCCAATTCCTGCAGTAAACCGCTCTTTCGAAGCTCTTCAGGCGTGCAATAATCCTGATCTGCGACGAGAAGGATCCCAACACTGGCATAAGCTCTGGCTACCAGCCGCGAGCAAAATTGCCGTCTGCCGCGAGGCTTCCCAATAGGAGCGACTGAACGCGCAGCTTCGATTTTGGAGTATCGTGTTCCGATCTCGGACCGCGCGAAGTCAACGACTTTCTGGATTTCGAGTGACGGCAGGGCCTCGCGCAACCGGAAAGCGCTCACCTGCTCATCGTCGCTGAAGAACTCGCGCTGAAGATTCCGGGCCTGCACGCCCTCTGACGTTGAGTCGATGATCGACCCATGTTGAACGCAGATCATCGCGTGCGACACGTCACCTTTGCTTGCCAATCTGACCAGCTTTCCGGTCGTGCTCTTGCTGGCAGTAAGAACAATGTCGCCAGGTTGCAGCCTGTCGATATCGATGCACTTCATATTCGCTGGAACCGCGTCTGTCATCGCGGCACTGGACACAAAAACACAAATTACTGCAATTGCTCAAATCATGATTGCAATCAGCCAGAAGCGTTTTGACGCGCTTGCGGGATACACTCGCCTGCCAGCCATTGTCCTGATCATCCAGGAAGCCGGCTGGTTCGCCACCGACGACGAGCGCTTGCTTGGCCTTGTTACCTGGGACCGGTTCGATAGGGACTACGGGTGGATCGTATTGGGCCGAGACGGTCGCGGGCGGTTCCGAGCAATCGATCAGAACGTATCTTTCCCGAGCTTCGATGACGCAAAGGCTCGGCTTGGAGCTGCACTCGAGAAGCATGCTGCGCTCCCAGACGAAGCATTTCATCAGGGCGACGAACAAGGTGCGCTGGTGGATTTCTTCACCCCCATTGTCCCGGAGAACCGGATCAACAGCACCTTCAAGACGCTGATCGGTGAAGAGCGATTTTCGCCCGCGCGCGAACTCATTGGCGCGATGATGCCATTCTTCGAAGACGTAGATGGAAACTTCATCGAACAGTTTCAGACGACTGGCTTTGATCCGAGATTGTGGGAGCTGTATCTGTTCGCAGCCTTCACCGAGCTCGGATACGCACATGAAGAAGGCGTAGTGGTGCCGGATCTGCTCTTGTCGAGCCCAGCGGGCCGCCTTGCCATAGAGGCCACCACCGTAAACCCACCGCAGGTCGGCGCCGTCCCGGACCCGCAGACTGATGCTGAAATTCGGGCCTACCTTGAGAATTATGTTCAGATCAAACTGGCCCGCTCCCTCACTCGCAAACTCTACCACAAGCAGCGCTATTGGGACGCGGCCGGAATAGACGGTGCTCCATTTGTAATCGCTTTGCAGGATTTCCATGCCCCCGCAGCCATGACGCGCATTGTGCCCCTGGCCACCGAATATGTGTTCGGAGTGCGCCATTCGATTGTCGATGGCGCGCGCAAGATCGAACGCATTGTCGAACATGTCTATGGGGAAGCCCGCGTGGCCTCGAACTTCTTCGGCCTGCCCGAAGCCGAGAATGTCAGCGCTGTTCTCCTCAATCCGCAGGGCACAATCACCAAATTCAATCGCCTTGGCTACATCGCTGGCTTTGGCAACCGGGATGTCCGGATGGTGCGCTCGGGGATCGCAAGGGGAGAACTCAATCATGGGGATCCACGCCCGACAGAATTCCGGCATGACGTTCGAGATCCGAACTATTCAGAAAGCTGGATCGAAGGGGCAGTCGTCCTTCACAATCCCAACGCCCGCATACCGCTCGACCCAGACCTTATCCCCGGCGCCGCCCATGAGTTTCTCCAGCCCGATGGGAGCATCATGTCGCTCTTGCCTGAGTTCCAGCCTTACATGTCCAGGACCAGTATTACGTTCGGGATCCAAACGAAGGATTTCGATGACGTAAGTTCAGATTCCTGAGCTCAAAAGCGGCTCGCCGCACATCGGGGAGGCGAACCTTGTACCGGACCTGGCCATGCTTGGTGGAGTGAGTGGCAGTTTGTGAGGCAAGCGCGCCTGAGGACCGCTTAGCGGAGTGGTGCAATTTATTAGCGTCGCTGACGCGACCGGATCCGCACCGCTGTCCGAATGTCGTGGAGGTCCACACGGTTTGCCACGAATTGTCGGCGCATCTCGTTGAAAATAGGGTTATCTCGTTCAGGGTCGTCAATGCTTAGGATCAACGAGAACGGTACGCCCTCGGGCGGGAACTCCGCTTCAGCCCGCACGATGCTTTCAACTTGTAAACGCCATTCGGTACTAGCGCCCACGCCCGTGATGAATTCCTTTTCGTAGCGCTTGGTGGGCCACCATTTCAGACCTTGAGATATGAGGGCCTTTTCTGGTGCGGTCAGCCCGGCTGCACGGGGGAGAAAGCCCTGTTCGATTTTGTCGTTCCAACTCGGCATGCCGTCTCCGCGGTCAATGGGTTGGCGCTGCTGGAGCTTTGCGTCGAGATTGACCCGGACGAATTCCGTGCCAAAGGCCTGATCGATCGGTGGGTCATAGACCAGCGTCATTCGGACCTTACCCCGGCAAGCCCGTGTCTCGGGATCGACCATCGACGCAGGCCAGGCGAACGGGAATCGCAATACCGCCGGGCGGCGCTCGCCGACGGTGAGGCGGCTTTCGAAGACCAGCGTGATGGCGTGATCGTCCGTTTCCAGCATGGTCGCTGCGTCGATCGGCTGACCGAAGCCCACGAATTGCCGGGCGACCTCGCGCAGCGACCGGTTCTGCAAGCAGTCAGGTACGACCGCATTGTGCACCGCGAACGCCCGCAGCGTGCGTACCGTCAGCTGTTCGCTGGTCATAACATCAAGTGACGCGATGGTCTTAGCGACCAGGGGGGCAGCGAAACTGGTCCCTCGCGTTTCGCAGCTGAAGCCGTCATGCGCGCAAGTGGTGAGCGCCGTCGCCTGATTAGTCAAATCGCCAACACCGCCGTAGTGAGCAAGGTCCGGCTTGATGCCGACACGCAGACCAGGCCCCCGGCGCGTGTAAGTCGCCGGTGCGCCCGGGATGTGCGCGCCATCTGGGGGATTGAGCGCGCCGACCGAGAGCATCCGAACGCCTTCGCTCGGCATGAAAATGGTGTCGGCATTGGTGCGCGTAGCAAGGGCTGCCATGGCCTGTTGCGGCCTACGCGGCCATGGGGCTCGCCATTCGGCACCTTGCAGGTTCCCGGCAGAGTTAATGATGACGACCCCGTGCCGGTCCTGGATCTCATCAAGGCGTGCCGCGTAGACGCTGTAGAGGTTTTGCTCGACGGGAGAGGTGATGTTGAGCGACATATTAAACACGCGCACGTTGTGCGTGTCTCGCAGTTCGACGATCGCCGCCTCCAGTTCCTCGAGGAAGGCCTCGAACCCGCGCTGGCCATACACGTCGAGGAACCGATCACGCGGCATAAGCGGAATATCGAAGATGTCGCAACCGTCCGTTTCCCGGCCGACCTCTTGGCCGTTCGCACCCCGAGCGCCGATCAGAATGCCCGCGACCATCGTGCCATGGCTCGCGTCGCACTGGGTTTCCGCGAGGAAGTCGTACCTTGAGTGCACCCACCCGTTCAGGTGCGAACTTACGCCAGTGTCGATGACGCCGACCTTCGGATAGATGCCGCCCGCGACCCTAGGCGGCACCACGAACGGCTGCGGCATCGGAACTGTTGGCGCGTCAGATGCTTCGAGAAGGACGGGGAAGCGAATGCGCCGCACCAGCGGGTGCTTGGCCAGGACATTCAGCACTTCCTCATGGCGCTCAACGCTCGGGTCAACCGACGCCACCCCCGGCTCCAATGTCAGGTCCCCCTTGATGGCGCGGCGGTCTTCGATCAGGGGGAGGTTGCGCGAGTTGGTAACGAGTACTTCCAGCGACGGAACTCCCCCAGGGCTGGGGAGAAGTGCTGCATACATGCCCTGACCGAGCGCGCCGATCTCGCGCTGCAGCGTTTCGAAACTTTGGCGCAGGCCGAGGACATCATCACTGAGCGTCGGATCGAGCGGACGCTGCTCGAACAACTCGACGACATAGCCGCTCGCCGCCGATGGCTGCAATAGTGCCTGCACTGCCTGCGCAGCAGAGAAATTGCGCTTGCCCGCGATAGGCGCGATGTCGATCTCTTCGATCGCGCCGAGTTCCGAGCGCGCGCGCGATACAAAGCGATAGGGCTGGCCATTGCGGCTGACCCGGTCCTCACCTTGCAGTTCCGCGCTATCAAAACGAGTTCGGAGGCGGTGGATATAGTGGCGAGGCAAACGGAAGAAGAGTTCCCCCGGAGCACCGGCTCCAACGCAAGGGAATTGGTCTCGCACGAACAGGAATTTATTGGGACGATACGACTTGGCGATCGCTTCTGTCCGCATCTTCACCCGCACGTAAGCAAGGGGTCCGAAACGGGATTCGGCAAGCTCCGCGTCGATGCCCTCTAAGCGTTCGATCATCGCAGCCTTGTGGGCAGCAAATCCCCGGTCATTCCCGTCGAAGAAGTCCTTATCCGGTCCGGCGCGACCAGGTTCAGGCGCGCGGATGTAGGACTCGTCGTTCAGGACAATTTGAACCGGATTGTTTGGCATTAAGCGTTACCCCGCATTGCTTTGGGCCACTCGGGCTTCCCATTCGCTCGAAGAACGGGAGACTTTGCTTTGGCTGCATTCAAGCATCTGAGCCAAGCTTTCCTGTCGGATGCCGAGATCTGCATGCAGGATGGCACCAATGAAACTGGTCTCGTCCTTTACCAGCAGATAGCCTGGCTCCAGATCATCTGAACCAAGTCCCAGCCTTGGTAGGATGGCTTTAGTGGCCTTTGTTACGGTCGCGGGTGAGACTTCGTCCCCCGAAAGCGCGAGGTTTCTTCTCAGGCTATCTGCGAATGTCCTCAGATCCGAGCCCGAGCGCGAGCCCGCAACGAAGCTCAGCATCTTGAGCACGTCATCGTTTAACTTGAGCGATGCAAGGAAGGTGCGCAACATGAGGAGACGTGTCTGCGCATCCGGGAGTCCGATATGGATGTGGTTCTCGAACCGCCGCCAAACGGCTGGATCGAGCAGACCGTCGTGATTGGTGATGGCAATCGTTAGCCCACGGTCGGCGCGCGCATCGAGATTTTGCAGGAGCGTATTCACCACTCGCTTTAACTCGCCTACTTCGTGCGGGTCGTCGCGCATCTTCGCCAAGGCATCGAACTCATCAAGCACGAGCATGCAACGATAGCGGTTCGCGAACTCGAAGAGATTCGCGATGTTCCGGGCGGTGGTGCCAAGGAACGAACTGACAAGCCCATCAATCCGGGCGTTGACCACGGGCAACCGCAACCGAGCTGCCAGCATAAATGCGGTCAGGGTCTTCCCGGTGCCGGGAGGACCATAGAACAGGCAAGACCGGGATGGTTCCACGCCCATTGCTTGCAATGCGGACGTGCGCTCCCACTCGGAAATAAGTCCTGCCAAGGCAAGGTGAAGGGTCTCGTTGTAGATCGGCTCGGGTTTACCAAGTCCGGGCTCGAGGACGATCTCGGCAAGCGGAACGCTCGTTTCTCTGTCAACGGGGGCCTGCACATTAGCGGTCAGCTCGTCACCGGATACTAGGCTGCGTGAGACCTCGACGATGCTGGGCGCAAGTGAAGCCTCGCCGGAAACACTGTTGAGCAAGCCGCCAAGCACATCAGCGTCGCGCTCATCGCCCGCCTTTTTCAGACGGTCGCGCAGACGCTCGACTTGACGACGGAACCGGGCATCTCCCTGTTCAAGCCCAACACGGCAGAGACTTTGGATCGCTGAAAAATGCTCCATTCCACTCTCAAATCTTTTTTACCGGCCGATTTATTCTCTAAAGCCATATATTATGCGTCTTGGCAACCTCTAAATGCGATGATTGGGGCAATTTATGCAAGGAGCAAGAGGCGCGAAAGGCACGGCGTGTGACCCTAAGTCCCCATTAAAACGGCGGGGCTCCCACCCTCTCCGCTTCGCACCTGCAGTGTCTCCTGCGAAGTCGGTTATTCGGTATCGGATCGACACCCCTGCGGGCAGTGCCCGCAGCTTCGGCCTGACGGCCGGGAGGGAAGGGGGGTGGGAAGAGAGTGATCGAACAAGGGGTTCGATCGCAATCGATCCACCTAGGAGAACGTCCATGAACATCGGTGAAATCCGCAAGAACGCCAACGGCCAGCTGATCGGCTCTGTCGAAACGCTCACCATCACTCGCACCATCGGCCTGCGGCCGGTGACCTCCAGCAACCCCCGCGCGCCCAAGTTCGAGATCGTCGCGCTCAACGACCAGCGCCGCTGGGTGATCGTCGGCGCGCTCTTCGAGCTCTCCTCGAACTCGACCGGCGAGAGCTTCTACCAGGGCAAGATCGACGATCCGTCGATGGCGCAGCCGCTCTACATCGCCGCTTTCCCGCGCGAGGATGGTACCATGGCGGTGGCCTGGCAGCGTCCGCGCCGTCGGAGCACCCAGCTCGGTTCGGCCGAATACGGCGAGAGCGACATGTTCCCGGCTGACGATGCCGGCGGCGACCGCAGCGAAGAACAGGCCGGTGACGGTCTGGGCGACAGCACCGCGACCCCGCCCGCCAAGCGCGGCCGGGTGGGTGCCAAGGACGGCGCCGAACACGATGGCGCGCTGCCGGCGCTCGTCGACGCCTGATCGGCTTGTCCCAACTCCAACCGGCGGGGACCCCAAGCGGGTCCCCGTCCACGTGCAAAGGCCGCGGATAAGCCCCCCGCGCGGCCTGAGGCGGAACGTCGGCACTGCCCCCCGCCCGGCGTTCCGCCTCTTCATTTGCATTGGGATACCCGGAGACCAGACATGCTGACCGACAGCGAACGCTTCGCCTTTACCACCCGGCGCCACCACGCCTTTGCCAGCACTGGCAATGCCTATGACGCGGTCCAGTGCGACGAGGCCATCCGCACCGGCGACACGCTGGTCGTGCTTGCCGAGGAGGTGGTCGGCGTCGCCATGACCTGGCCGTTTGCCGTGACGCACACGCATGGCCATCTCCATGCCCTCTCCGCGCCGCGCGAGGGTGAGACGCTCGCGGATCTCGCCCGCTCGCTCCACGTCAGCGCTGCCGACTTCGAACACGCCGCCGAGATCGCCCGGCGTTTCGGATTTCCCCTCGACCCGCAAATCGAGGCGCTGCTGGCCCGCCCGGCGGGCTGAGCAGGCGCGCGTCAGAGCGGCAGGGTCGACTGCTCAGATGAGGACGCACTCGCCGGCGCGTCGACCGCATCGGCGATCACGCGGGCGAGTTCGAGCGCGGCATCTTCGCGCAGGCAGGAGCTTGGGGCCGTGATCCCGACCCGCGCCCAGCCCGGGGCGTCCAGGATCGCATGAGCGACAGCCGACGTATCGATTCGTTCCATGCGCGCAAGAGAACATAGAGGGAACACATTTGCAAGATGGCGGGCGCTGCTGCTCGTGCCGATTGACAGGGCAGGGCGGTCCGCCGAGCATCAAGGCATGTGCAACTTGTACCGCATGACCAAGGCCCCTGCGGAAATCGCCCGGCTGTTCGGTGCGCGCGGCGGCGCAGGCGCGAACTTCGCCGCCGAGGTCTATCCGGGCTATCCCGGCCTGGTTGTTGCCGAGGGCGAGACGCAGGTGATGACCTGGGGGTTTCCGCTTGTCCTGAAGGGCAGGAACGGTCACCCGCTGAAGCCCAAGCCGGTCAACAACGCGCGCGAGGACAAGCTCGGCACTGCATTCTGGCGGCCGAGCTTTGAGCGCCGCCGCTGCCTGATCCCCGGCACCGCCTGGGCCGAGGCCGAGGGCGTCAAGGGTCAGATGACCCGGACCTGGTACTCACTGGCGGGCGAAGAGGTCTTTGCCGTTGCCGGCATTTGGCGCCCGACCGAGGAGTGGGGCGCAGCCTATTCGATGGTCATGGTGGATGGCAGCGCGCAGATGGCCGACGTACACGACCGCATGCCCGTCGTCCTCGCCCGAGAAGACTGGGAGCAGTGGCTCGCGGGCACATCCGCCGAAGCCTTCGCGCTGTGCCAGACCTGTTCCAATGAACTCGTCGTCGATCGCACGGCCGAGCGCTGGGGGGCAGGGAGGTCCGCGGCGACGTCAGGCTGAGGGGAGGGGGGCTTCGCCGGTCGGATCAGACCCAAGCGAAAGGACCCAAGCCTATGGGCGACCGAGCCCCCGTCCACATCACCATCGGCGGCGCACTGCCGCGCGAACATCTCGAAGCCTTCGCCGCGCACGCGGCCGACTATGACCTGCGCACCGAGTGGGATGGCGAACCGTTCGATCCTGCGGCACTGCCCGGCGGCGAGCCGCTCGAGCTCTATGGCACCGAGCTTAATGGCGGACAAATCCCCGCGATCGATGCCTTCTGCGCCGACCATGGCCTGCCGTTCCGCCGCTGGTCGGGTGGGGGCCTCGGCGCCTTCCTCCCCGAAATTGTCCTGTTCGATGGGCAAGGGCCGATGCGCGACTACACCGCGAGTGAAGACGAATACGTCCTCTTCCCGCCATCATGGATCAACGGCTTCACCCGGCTGCGCGATCTCAAACGCGAGATGGGCCGCGCCGAGCTGACCATCCCGGCCTTCGTGGTGACAGGAGGTGCGAGCGATGACGGTAGCTGATGCCTCCCTGCTGGCCTCCTCACGCGAAGCCGTGCTCGCAAGTTTTCCGCTCTCGCGGGTGAGCGAGGCCTTTTTCGACGAGATGCTCGGCGTCCTGCCGCCAGCGCATATCGCCGGCGTGCCGGGCTTCTTCGTCACCGAGGCGGTGTGCGACGACGTCCACGCCCAGTTCGTCGCTGCGGGCAGCCGCTTCTACGGCGGCTATGTTGGGCTGAGGGACCGTGCGGGTCTCATCACCCATGCGCGCATCGCCGAATTCGAGCCTGCCCATCCGCACGCGGCGGAACTCGCCTGGTATCCGGACGGCCTCGAGGGGGCCGCGTCATGAGCCGGCACCGGATTCTCGAACTCGGCGCAGGTCCCGCCGACGAGCGCTGCGCGCAGCTTGGGATATGCGCGGACTTCGCCGCGGCCAACACGCTCGAACTGCTCGCCTACAAGGCCGCGATCATTGCCCTCAACGCCGAGCCGCCCCTGCCGCTCGGCTTCGCCCTCGTCGCCAATGTTCATGATTTCGGGACATACCAGACCTTGTGGCTGGTTTCGGCGGAACTGCCCTTGCCCGAAGACGCGCAGGTCTGGATCGACGACCTTGTGGAACCGGTTACCTGGATCGCGGCGGGATTTCCGCAGCCGGTGACCTACGAGGGCTCGCGCGCAGTCATGCGCCCATTCCGCGAGGTTATCGCCGCCGCGCTCCAGATCACCCGACCGGGCGCCGACGGTAGCTTCTTTCCCGTTGAGAACGCGGTGCTCCACCGCAATCTGCTCGCCGCCTACGGTCCAGCCACGGTCGCTGCGGCTGACAGCGGGTAAGGGGAGGGGGCTGGAGCTGGGCGTTCCTAAAGGGAGTCCAAGCCCATGCCTCGCTTCTATGCCGGGATCGGTGCGCGCTCCACGCCGCCCGTGATCCTCAGCCTGATGACCCGCGCCGCCTTCGCGCTCACCAAGCGCGGCTATGTCCTGCGCTCGGGCCACGCGATCGGCGCCGACAGCGCGTTCGAACGCGGGGCAGGCCGCGATGCGCAGATCTTTCTGCCGGAGGCGGGCTGGCGTGGTTCGGCAAGCGAATTCCATCCCGACACGCTCGGTGACGAGCTCTGGGGCAGGGCGCGTGCCATCGCGGCGGTGCACCATCCGGCCTTCGCCGGGCTCTCGGCCTTCGTCCAGGCGCTCCACACCCGCAACGTGTTCCAGGTGCTGGGCCCCGCACTCGATCGCCCTGCGGAATTCGTGCTCTGCTGGACCGCCGACGGCGAGCCCTCGGGCGGCACCGGCCAGGCGCTGCGCATTGCCGCCAGCCACGGCGTCCCCCTCTTCAACCTCCAGAGGCCGCGGACACGCGCCCACGTCGAGCGTCACCTCGTTCTCTGATCCGTTCAATTCCGCGCGCGTCCGCCGTTCTATCCCTTGCCTTGGCAACGGGACGCGTTGGCGCGCGGCAACGCGAAAGTCCCAGCCATGTCCTCGATCACGCTCACTCTCGAACTTGCCTGCACCCGCGAGGAAGCCGCGCGCTTTGCCGCGGTCGAACTGTTCCTCGCCGAGGTGGCTGAGAACGCTGAGGCTCAGCCGCCCGCCGAGCTCGAGGCGGTCTTCGGGGCTCGGCCACGCGAGACGATCCTCGGCCTTGCCGGGCACCCGCAGCCGCTCGGGTTCACCTGCCGGTACGATCGGGACAAGGGCGTGATGACGCTCGCCGTGATCGACGGCAAACCAAACCTCGCCGCGCTCCCGGTGCTGCTGCTCTGGCTCTATCCCGAGAAGCTCCCCATCGCCTACTCGGTCCACGTGACCGAGCGGCCCGAGCTCGCGGTCTGGACGATCGTCGGCCTCAACCGCATCGAGATCACCCAACACGAGGGCGAGGTCGCGGCGCGGCTCGAAGCCCTGCGCGCGGCTAGCGACACGCCCCGGCGTCTCGATCTGCTGCCGTTGAGGCCGCTGCCTCGCGCGGGCGACTGACGCCGCTCAGGCGGCCTGCTGCGCCTGCCAGCCTCGCCGCGGCGGCCGGCTGACGCGGGCCGGGAGCGGCTCGCCTTCCTTCCACAGCAGGTGCGCGACGCCTTGCCCGGCGAGCAGGGCTTCCAATGGCTCGGCCAACTCGTTGTCGCGGTCGTGGATGTGGATGGCGCTGGCTTCCTCGCCGGTGTCCTTGAGCACCAGGCTGGCGATCGGCGTATCGTGATCGAGATTGACGCGCAGGCCCTTCACGAAGCGCCGCTTCTCGGCGACTGCCTTGCCGACGAGGTAGCGCTCGTCGCTGGTCTCGTAGGGCAGCCACTCTCTCGTCACCGGCATCAGCGCCACCTCGATGAGGTCGAAGGTGCCCTCGCGTCGGCGCGCGAACGAGCCGGCAAGAACAAGGTGGCCGCACTTGCCGTTCGGCCCATCCTGCGCCTGCCACAGCGCGAGCTCGCCCGCGAACCGCTTGTGGAAGCGCCTCGCCATGTCCTGGTCCATCACGAAGGGCATGTCGCCGACATGGCGCAAGACAATTCTTTCGGCGCCGTGCGCGGGAACGATCTCCTTGATCTCGCCGACCACCACCATCATTTCGTCGCGCGAGGCATAGACTCGGGCCAGCGCCGCGCGGCGCCGGGCCCGGATTTCTTCCTTTTCCTCGACCTTGAAGCTCTCGGGCACAAACAGCACGTGGGGCAGGGCTTCCTGCTTCGCCCGGCAACTGGCCGCCGCCTCGAGCAGCGCGCGGCGCACCACGAACCAGGTCCGCTTGCCCGCCATCTTCGGATGCCAGTGGCTGAGTTCGGCCCGGTCCCAGAGGACGTGGAGCAGCCCGCGCATCGACAGTTTCTGGCCCGACGATTTCACCGTCGGCTTGTCGTTGGTCAGCGCCGCCGGCGCGAGCCGCGCGGCTCCGCGCGAGAGCGGGAAGCCGAGCTTCAGGCTGGTCTCGCCGCTCGCCTCATCGTCGATGACCGCGCTCCCGCGCACCTGGCCCATGCCGGTGAGGTAATCGGGCGCATCGTAGTGATCGCAGGCGGTCGCATGGCGCGCGCCCGAGCCCGGCCAGCGCGCGAGCACGTAGCCATTCTGCCGGTGCGAAATGTAGAGGGGGAGTTCGTTTCCCTTGCGGCATTCGCAATGGACCGGGCTTTTGCGCTCGTAGGCTTCGCGCAGCACGTGCTGAAGTTCATCGCCTTCGACCACGCTGCGGCCGAGCACACGGTATCGCTGGATCATTGGGGTATCTCCAATTTCTCGCGATCGACGCTGCCCGTTCGACCTCTCGCGCATCTCCTTCGTTTTACGCGGCCCCGGGTGGGCTCGCGTGAGTCAGTCTATGCTGGCCTTAAGGGCGCGGCAAGGCTTGCTATGCACGGGGGTGGTGTGTGGAAAACCGCGCTCCGGCTTGGCTTGCACGGTCCGCGCTGGCATCACTGCGCGATGACGGCATCCGACCAGCAATTTCCTTGTTCGATCTCGATCTCGACCCGGTGGTCGAAGACCGCAAGAGCGCCACTACGCCTGCCGGGCGCTTCAGCAATTTCATCGTCTATGTCGACGAAAGCGGCGATCACGGCATGCAGACCGTCGATCCCAACTATCCGCTGTTCGTCCTCGCATTCTGCGTCTTCTACAAGAAGCACTACAGCGAGAAGGTCGTCCCGGCGCTCGAGAAGTTCAAGTTCAACCATTTCGGCCACGACATTGTGATCTTGCACGAGCGAGAAATTCGCAAGGAAACCGGCCCCTTCAAGTTCGCTAACGAAGCCGAGAAGCTGGGTTTCATCGATGGCCTCAGCGGTATCATCGACAAGTCGAACTTCATCCTGATCAGCTGCGTGATCGACAAGCACCGGCTCGGCGCGCGCGATGTCGAACGCGACAACCCCTATCATCTCGCCCTCGGGTTCTGCCTTGAGACGCTCTACGAGTTCCTCATCGAGAAGAACCAGAACGCCAAGAAGACCCACGTGGTCTTCGAGTGCCGCGGCAAGAAGGAGGACAAGGACCTCGAACTGGAGTTCCGCAGGATCTGCGACGGCGAGAACAAGCTGGGGGCGCCCCTGCCATTCGAGATTGTCTTTGCCGACAAGAAGGCGAACTCGTCCGGGCTCCAGCTCGCAGACCTGGTGGCGAGGCCAATCGGCATGAGTGTGTTGCGGCCGAGCCAGGACAATCGCGCCTTCGAGGTCCTGACCCGCAAGTTCTATTGCGACGGCGGGCGCGAGAATGTCGGCAGCGGCTATGAAAACTGGGGGCTCAAGGTTTTCCCGCCCCAAATAAGCGAAAAGCCCCGATGAAACTCACCGAGGCTATGACGCCGACCGGGAACCCCCAGTCCACTTGTGCTCCCTATATGCGCACTCCCGGCCAATTGACAACGGGAACATTGTGCCAACCCGCCCGAGCTGGCGCGTGGCGACCGGGCGCGTGATGGATGACCTCTTCGCTTCGCAGCCCATCGCCGGCGCAACGCTAGCGCGCAGCGACATCGAGCGTCTGATCGGCAGCGCCCCGCGCACACTCGTCGACTGCGACCTCGAGGAGGCCGACCTCTCCGGGCTCGACCTTACCCGCTGGCGCTTCGAACGCTGCAACCTGCGGCGCAGCGATCTGACGGGAGCAAAGCTTGAAGGTACGGTCTGGCAGGGCTGCCGGGGACCGTTCGCCAATTTCTCGGGCGCCAACCTCAGCGAAGCCGAGTTCGTCGGCGGCGACTGGAACAATTGTTCGATGCGCCGCGCGAGCCTGACTTCGAGCCGGTTCACCGGCTCCAAGCTTACCGGCGCCGACTTCACCGAGGCGCGCGCCATGCACATCCACTTCGAGGAAGTGCTGCTGGTCTCTGCCAAGCTGCCCGGCTTCTCGTTCCGCAAGGAGAGCCTGCGCCGGGTCGATCTGTCCGGTGCCGATCTGCGCAAGGGCGATTTTCGCATGACGGCGTTCGAGGATTGTTCGCTGCGCGAGGCGATGGTGGCGGGATCGCGCTTCGACGGCTCTGACCTGCGCGGTGCCGACCTCGGCGGGCTGCGCCTCGTCGATGCCGGGCTGTTTCGCGGGGCGACGATTTCGCGCGAGCAGGCCGGGCAATTGCTGGGCGAACTGGGGCTCAACGTCCGATAGCAGCAGGGCGGGACCGTTTGCCTCAGTCCGCGGCGCGCTCGTCCTTGTCCAAGTGCTCGCTTACGCCTTCGGCAAGGCCGAGGCACAGCGCGGCTTCCTCGCGCGTGAGCACGATCTCTTCAGCATCGAACACCGCAAGCTTCGTGCGCAGGACCTGCGCCATCGCGTGCGCCACCTGCAGGGCGCTTGGCATCATCTGTGGGTCAGTCATGGGCCGGGAACCTTTCCCTTCGGCGGCTCTGCCTGCGGCAGCGGGGCCGGACAGGTCGCGTTGGAGCGCATTCATAATGGATTTGCTGGGATGTGGCGAGGTGGAGAGGGGAAAGGGGCACCCCGGCGCCCGCGCCCCGCGCGGGCTGGGGGCAACCCGCTCTACTCGCTAGGGCGCACGTCGGCGCTGTCGCACCGCCGCCCACCCAAGCTCGCCGGCATGGATGCCAGCCCTGCGGGTGACGATCGGGGCCAGCGGGAAGATGCGGCAAGGCTGGTTGGCGCGGGCGGGCGAGGGCGCTAGGTTCCGGCCCATGCCGATTGTTCTTGCTGCCGCCGCCCTTTGCCTCGCTCCTTCCGTCCACGACGGCGACACGATCCGCTGCGGTCGCGAGCGTGTCCGCATCGCCAATATCGATGCACCTGAACTGCCTGACAGCCCCAAGTGCCAGGACCGGAGGCGGTCCTATGCCTGGTGTGACTTTGCCGCGGGCGAAGCCTCGCGCGTCGCTCTGACGCGGCTGCTGTCGCGCGGGCGGGTCATGATCACGCGGCTTGGTACTGACCCTTATGGACGAACACTTGCGACGGTCTCGGTGAACGGCTTGGACGCCGGTGACTATCTGGTCGCGCAAGGCCTCGCGAGGCCCTGGCGCTGAGCTTCCTTTTCGAGGGGGGCGAGCCTTGCCCGCCTGTGGGTGCCAGCTTGCGCATCTGACCAAGACCCTTGCCGTAGCGCATGGCGCTGGACGGAGAGGAGCTGGTTGCGGCCTCGTGTGACCCCACGCGTCTCTGACTCGCATGGAGCGGGGGCTTAGGAAGGCAATGCCTGCTGCCGCGGGCGCTGGCGGGTGAGAGCAGGGTCTGGCGAAATGGCTGAGGCTGACGGGTCTGACCTTTGCGAGGATCCGCTGGGCCTGACCTGACGAAACCGCCCTTCGTTTGCCGATGAACCCTGCAGGGCAAGTCCCTGGCCGCAACCCAAAAGCAGCGGACCGTGAAGCCCTGCGGGCTTGCCGCACCACTCCTCGCTTTTGGGTTCCCCTCACATGACGTTCGGTGCGGGCCCGGGCCTTTGGCCCTGCCTGTGGTGTTCATCGGCGGGCGGTTCCGCCGAGTTCAAGCCACGGAGATACCCATGAAGAACCTCGTCATCCTGATCGGCCGCATCACCGCCGCTCCCGAAACCCGCCACGCCGGCGAGACGGCGATCACGTCGTTCACCCTCGTCACCGACCGCCCCAGGCTGGTCGACGGCAAGACGGTCAAGAACGAGGCCGGCTACACCGAGACCCTCGCCGAGTTTCACCGCGTCACCGCCTTCAACGGCCTCGGCACCTCGGTCGCCAAGCACAAGAAGAAGGGCGACCTGGTCGAGGTGCAGGGCCGGCTGCACTACTCGAAGTGGACCGACCGCGAGGGCGTCGAACGCTACGCGGTCGAGATCGTCGCCGAGGAAGTGCTCTTCCTCTGAACCCGAGCCCGGGAGGCGGCACGGCCGCCTTCCATCGGGCTTAGGCCCCCCAAGCACGCATGCTGTCGCTGCGACGGGCGAAACACCAGTTGCGAAAAAGGCAACCCGCAGCGTCTGTTTCGCACTTGCAGCATGGTGGGTGCCGGCTCATATCGGGGGTGCCTTTTAGGCATCCTCTCCCAAAACTTTCCAAGGGGTCGGCGCAAGCCGGCCCCTTTTTTTGCCAACCGCGTCGGCAGCTGGCGCCCTTTCGGGCATGGCATCTGTGACACTCTGCCCGAGGGCAGAGTGTCACGTTGCGCTGCGCTCGTGACATGCGCAGACGGGCGCGATCATCGATCACGCTTATACGATCACGAACGTGGTTGCGGGGCAAGGGCAGCACGCTCGGCCGCACATGTCACGAGCGGGCTCCGGGCGAAGTGTCACGGGCGACAAACGACAGGGCAGGGCACAAAGGGGATTCACAGGATTCACCTTTTGTGCTCAATACTGATCGATGGAACGAGCCCAAGAAATCACTGGCGTCGGTGGGATCTACGCGGTCCTGGTCGAAGCCTCGAACCGCCCCCGCTACGCGTTTCTTGTCCTCCAGCTGGTCGCTGAGATTGCCGACAGGCGAGGCCAAGCCGGACCCTTCGTGGCGCTAGGCGGTGTGCCGGTGCTTCTGCGCGAATGGCTCTGCTCCCAGCTCTTGCCGATGAGCGAACAGCCCGCACGGCGGGC
Source organism: Novosphingobium olei (assembly GCF_012927405.1). Taxonomy (GTDB): domain Bacteria; phylum Pseudomonadota; class Alphaproteobacteria; order Sphingomonadales; family Sphingomonadaceae; genus Novosphingobium; species Novosphingobium olei. Next base: position 28,093 of record NZ_JABBGM010000020.1, read on the forward strand.
GGCGCTGCGCGCGCGCGTGGCCGCTGCGCTGAAGCACGAACTGACCGGTGACGCTGTTCGTGATGCGGTGCGCATCGAGGCCGCGGTCGAGGAGCAGGTCCAGGCGGTTGGCCGCGCCAATGTCAGCCGCGCGATTTCCGATCTGGTCCGCGCCGGGCTGATGAGCCGGCACTATGCGGGCTACGCCACCAACCACAAGAACCGCGGCGGCGGACGCCATGCGGTCTATGTGATCAAGCCGGCTGTGCTTGCGCTGCTGCGCAAGCCCGCGCCGCTGCGGCGTCAGGGCCCGGGCGCTGCCAATCCCCAGGGCGAACTCTTCGCGGCCTGAACCTTCGCACTTCGAGCATCAGGTCAGGCCTGGCGCACCCCGGCGATGCTCCTATGGCGTGGTGGCGAACTATCGCCTAGGAACCCACGATCCGTGGATTGGAAAGGTCTCGCCCGCATGGAAAACGAAGCACTGCTGGATCATGTCGCCGATATCGTGTCTGCCCATGTCAGCAACAATGCGATCGCGGCCGCGGACCTGCCGGGCCTGATCCAAGCGGTCTACGCTTCGCTTGCCGCGCTTGGACGGGCGCCGGAACCGGCTCAAGAGGAGCTGAAACCCGCCGTCTCGGTGCGTGCCTCGGTCAAGCCCGACGCAGTCACCTGCCTCGAATGCGGTGACAAGATGAAGATGCTCAAGCGCCATCTTGGGACCGAGCATGGCCTGACGCCCGCCGAGTACCGGGCGCGCTGGAGCCTGCCTGCCGATTACCCGATGGTCGCGCCCGACTATGCCGCCAAGCGCAAGGAGCTTGCGGTCAGGATCGGCCTTGGCCGCAGGCCCGGCCAGAGCCCGAAGGCTGAGGCCAATGCGACGCCCAAAACGGCACCCAAAGCGCGGCCCAAGGCCGACGCCGCGCCGGCAAAACGCAAGAAGCTCGGCGTTGCCTGCGGCTCGACAGACGCCAGCTGAGCCGCTGATTTCCTCCAAGTCTTTGATTTAATTTTACATATATCAACACCAATTCGTGTCTTGTGTCCTAGTTTCAATGGTTTGCAGGCGATAAACCTGTCCATTGTGTTTCGCTCATAATTTGGACGATCAAGGGAGTTGGAAGTGCAAGACGCCGT
>NZ_JABBGM010000021.1 GCF_012927405.1 Novosphingobium olei
GACGTAGGAAAACAGTTCGCCCGATCGTTCGTCCGTCCCGCGCATCCATCGGCCTCGTTCATCGCGTCCTGCCTCGATGAATCATCTCATGGCCCGATAGCCAAGCCCTTTTTCAGCGGCCTGTTAGTAAAAGGTGGGCTAATCAGGTTTTACGCTGGCGTGGCGCTGCGCTCCCCTTCAGGGCATGCTCTGGGCGCTCTTTGCGTGATTGATAGTCAGCCACACAGCGAATTTCCGAATTCGGATCGAGAGAGGCTTGTACAGCTTGCTCGGCTTGTATCCGATCGGTTGGAGTTGAGAAGGATGGAGGTGGCCGCCACCGCAAGCGCGGAAACGTTCCGAAACCGGTCGGCCATTTCGCCGAACGCAGTTATTTCCTGCGACGCTCGCAAAACCATCTTGAGCTGCAACGCCGTCGCTGAACAGCTGTTTGGACTTCGGCCAGAGGTCTTGGCTGGGCCATCCCTCCACGGGCTGATTGATCCACACGACCACGATAGGGTTGCGGATGTGATGCACGCAGCCCTGTCGCGACCTATAGGGCCGGCGGCGTCCCACGTCGTACGGATGCGGATGGCCGATGGTACGTGGACCAGCGTAATGCTCCACTGCACCTGTTGGAGCGAGGGCCAAGAGCCGCGGTTGGGCGTTGTCATCCAAAATATGGCAGGCGATCCCAACTCAGCGCCAAGACCGGACGCATCGGCGCATCTCGACACGGTAACAGGCCTGATCAAGCTTGAACGATTGTTTGATGCGCTGGGACCCATGTTGGATTCGGGGCAGGAAATTGGCTTCATCGCCATTGGACTGGCCGGACTATCTGACATTTCGAACACTCTCGGGCATGTTGCCAGCGACATGGTCCTCCGCGAAGTTAGTCGTCGTCTCCAGATTTTTGTGCCAGGTGCAGGCTTTTTGGCGAGGACCGGCGGGGAGGAATTCGGACTGGTGGTCGCCACCCGTGATCCGATTGCGCTTGCCAGCTATGGCCGTGATATCAATCTTTTGCTGGCTGAACCTAGCTGGGTTGATGGACATGAAATCCGCTTGGGTAGTTGTTGTGGCATCGCGACGGCGCCAGATCATGCCCGCAACCCGGACGATCTGGTCGGAAATGCAGAGTTGGCTCTCGAGCAGGCCCGTACAAGCGGATGGGGCGGAGTCTCGCTCTATGTGCCGCAGTTACGCGCGCAGGCTGTGGCCCGACGCCTAGCGCTGGCCGACTTGCATAGGGCCTTGGCCGAAAATCAGTTTGAAATCGACTATCAACCACAAGTCCGCCTGTCGGATCAATCGTTGATAGGGGCCGAAGCGCTGCTGCGATGGAGGCACCCATTGCGGGGCAGACTGAGTCCGGCAGACTTTTTGCCCTTGTTGGAGTCAAGTTCGCTTGCGGCTGACGTCGGCAATTGGGTCTTAGACCGTGCCTGCTCTCAGGTCGCTTTATGGCGTCGCACACGCCCGGACCTAGGGATCAGCATAAATCTATTCGCAGGCCAATTCCAATCAGGTAACCTTCCAAATATTGTTGCTCAAACAATGGCTCGTCATGGCCTGCCTGCCGACGCTGTCGAAATTGAAATAACGGAGAACATTGTTCTTGATCGCCAAGATGGGGTTTTACAGCAGATGCTAGAACTGCGAGCTTTGGGTGTGAGAATGTCTTTCGACGATTTCGGCACGGGCTTTGCGTCTCTCAACCTGCTCCGCAATTTCCCGATCAGTCATCTGAAAATCGACAAAAGCTTTGTTCAGACAGCTAGATCATCGATCAAAGATCAAACAATTATTATCAGCTTGATTGGCATGGGTCACAAGCTTGGCCTCAAGGTAACAGCAGAGGGTATAGAAAACGCCAAAATTGCGCAATGGCTGCTGAAGCAAAAATGCGATCAAGGGCAGGGATATTTTTTCGGGAAGCCATGCTCACCACGTGAGTTCGTGGATAAATATTTAAATGACGCAGAGGAGCGGCGAGAAGGAATTGTTAATAGCAAGATTAAATGCATAGGAATATAAGTAGAAATCAAATTTTAGATCGTTGTCACGTACCCAAATTTGGGGGCTTCATAATGGAGTAATATTTCAACTGCGCCAATACTGCTATAGACCTGTCGTGCTGCATATGCGCTTTGCTCAAGCACGGAGAAAAGTGGGCCTACAGGGTTGATCAATTCGTGATTTTTCCCTGCTCGCGCCGGCGTCGACGGATGAATTCGTGCGGATGTCGACTTCAAGGGCTCGACTGGCTTGATCGTCAAATTTCTAAGATTGCCCGCGCATTGGCCAGCGACGTCCGAACCACATGCGCTACAAGATCGTCGAAGATCCCTCTCCCCATCGCCTGCTGCACTGCGAAGATTGATTTCGTTGCAGGGATCAGATGTGCGCCTTTAGGTGGACCAGTAGGTGCATTAGCCCACACCAGACGCCAATCCCCATGGCCAAATTAGGGCGATGTTAACCATCCTGCATGAAAATCCCCCGGTGTCAGCAGGAGAGTAGCAATGCTCGCATTCGCAATATCGCTTCCTCGTCGCCACGCGATGCATCGAGGCAAGATCTACGATGGCTCGTGTGACGGAAGGGGTAAGCTGAGCTTGCAACCCGGGAACGCCAAATGTTAGTTAACGTGAGCACCGGACACGGCTGCAACAAAATTCAAAATCAAAATATATCGGATCGTGCATAATGGCTGGAAAAACGATCGCTCTCTCGGCGGGAGCGACAGAAGTCGATATCCAAAATGCGTTTAACCGCGCTGGAGATGGCGACACTATTCTTCTTCCCAAGAACTCCACGATTTCGATCGAGAACGGGCTCACGCTCAACGTCTCGAGCCGTTCACTTACACTCGATCTAAATGGCTCGACCCTGCAGCAAGCTGGTAATGCGACTGTGTTGTCAGTTGTCGGTGGCCACGCCGATGGCGCGAGTGCCAGGATTGGAGAGAACACAGCTGGTGCCGTGACTGTTACTTATGCGGGTGCGTCGCAGGTGTCGGTTGGTGACTGGGTCAAAATCTATTCCGACGACGTTCTGCCGAACGATCAAGGCGCTGCCACGCGCTTGGGCCAAGCGATGAAGGTAGTTTCGGTCAGCGGTAGTACGCTAACGCTTGCCGGAGATCTTGAGTACGCTGATCTCTACAAGACCAATATCAGAGCTTCAGTCTACGAAAGTGGAAAGGCTGTCGTTACCGATGGGACCATTCGTGGTGATCAAACCCATCCTACCTGGACGACCAACCTTCTCGACTTGCGCAGCACCGTCGACGCTAAGGTACATGACCTTGTCGTTCGCGACGGAAATTCAATGGGCATCAATTTTGTTGATAGTGTCAACGGCCTCGTTTCTCAATCGGCGGCGATCAATCTGACGGATGATGCCGCGAACGGGCACTATGGTTACGGCGTGCACTCAGCGAGCTCGGTTGGCACCACAGTCGATGGGTTTTACGCTGAACGGGTTCGCCACGCGACAGATGACAATGCAGTCGGCCTAAGCTCAACGCATGTCAATCCAGCAAAATACGGGGCCGACATTGGCATGAAGGTGTCCAATGTGGCGGCCGTTGAGACGACGGCGTTCGCGTTCTCATGGCACAGCGAAGGCCGCTTTGCTTCGATAACGGACAGCGTCGTCTTCGACAGTTTTGGTGTTCTGGGAGCGCGTGGTGTTGACAACACTATGGCGAACGTGTCCGGCTCCGGAAACGGTCGCGGGATTGTGTTTTTCGAGTACGGCGATGGTGATGGCAAGCGGATCTCTATTTCCAATATTTATTTAAAGGAAAACTACGGATACGCTTTCTATAAGCAGAATAATCCGACCGATAACTCGGTAGACAATAGTTATTTCGAGGTGTTGTCAAACAAGGTAACTATATCTCCAACTGATCCCAACACATCGATCACCGACACTACAATCAAGGTCGGTGCCTTTTCTACTGATGAGCTGTTGCAGGGAACGTGGGCGGCAGACCAAATCTTAGGCGGATTTGGGAACGATGTCATTAAAGGTAATGGCGGAAATGATTTTATCTGGGGCGGGCTTGGCGCTGACACGCTCTATGGTGGCTCTGGCGCAGATCGTTTCGCCTACCGTGACATCAATGAGTCGGGGGATACGATCAAGGATTTCGTGGTAGGATCAGGGGGCGACGTTCTGGACGTCTCTCAGATGTATTACCATTATGGTTGGTCGTCGCTTACCGGGCACGTGCGCTTCGTCCAGTCCGGGGCGAATGCCTTGTTTCAAGTTGACAAGGACGGCGGAGCCAACAGCTTTGTAACTATGGCTGTGATCGAGGGCGTGAATGCGGCCGACATCTCCGATGCAAACTTGTCCACTGACATCATGATTACCAACAACGGCACGAACGACCGACCGTTGATCGGGTCTGCCGACAATGGTTCGGCGACGCTTCCAGACGCTTTTTCTGATCTGAGCGATCTTGCTCTTCAAATTGGCAGCGCAATCTCGGACAAACTTTTGGGTACCGACGGCAATGATTTGCTGATCGGTACTGCCAGCGACGACACTATCACTGCTGGTAGCGGAAACGACGTCCTGGCGGGTGGTGCCGGAGCGGATATCCTCATGGGCGGAGCTGGTTCGGATACAGCGAGTTATGCTAATGCCACAGCTGCGGTGAAGGCAAGTCTCAGTAACCCATCTGGAAACACAGGCGATGCAGCCGGCGACGTTTACAAGCAGATTGAAAACCTGACCGGGACTGGCTTCGCCGATAAGTTAACCGGCAACGACAGCGTAAACGTCTTGAGCGGAGGCAATGGCAACGACGTCCTTTATGGATTGGGCGGAACCGACACGCTTATTGGCGGCGCCGGCAACGACCAGCTCTTCGGCGGCGCGCAAAACGACGTCCTTATTGGCGGTGACGGAAACGACTATCTTGTCGGTGATGCAGGCTATGACAAGCTGACCGGAGGCGCAGGCTCCGATAAGTTCGTTTTCGAAGGACCCAACGATGCGTCAGATCAGATAACTGATTTCCAACATGGAGTGGACAAGATTGTTCTTTCCGGAGCCGATTATGGAGTAACAACACTATCGGACTTCGATTTTGTTAGTGGATCTCGGCCTGTCGTTGCAAGCGCGTCGCCTACACTGCTTTACAATACCAGCACTGGCAGTCTTTGGTTTGACCCCGATGGTTTGGGTTGGCGAGGCGCGGTGCACGTGGCGGATTTGAGCAATCAAGCTGACCTCGCGCTGAGCGATTTCATCGTCATCTAATTTAGGTGCAGAGGTTTCGACCAAAGTGATATCCCGGGCGGCGGCCAATCGTTGCGCTGCCCGGGAGCTCGCTGCACTTCCGGGGGCGGTGACTACGAAGACGGCCCCGGCAATTTGGATGGCCTGAACAACATTGTGCGTCCATCGACGAACCGTCCGGCATGTGATCAAAGTGGAACAACGCTGACCTCACACTTGTTGAGAAAGGCGGTCTCGCTCTTGCCGTGGAAGTTTGGTTCAGAAGCGTTGCGAGATCGTCTGCGTGTCGAGGCTGGCGATGGTTGAGTGTGGCGGGATGAACCGGCGGAGTGGCTTGCGCGTTTTGTGGCGCTGTTGGGCGATCGGCGCAGGGCGCGCATGTGTCGGGCATATATCGAGGGGTTGATCGGCCCCGATGACCGCAAGAGCGTGCAGCCGATAGCGATCCCTTCGCCGCGGAGCGGCTATGATCAACTCTACCATTTCATCGCGGTGCCTTGTGGAAAGGCGCACCACTGGCACCGGAGCTTGGCCGACAAGCCGGCGCCTTGATGGGTCGTCGCAGTGCCTTGGCGGATCATCGACGACACGGCCTCGCCCCGGAAAGGGAAGTCGTCGGTCGGCGTGGCCCGTAGTATGCCTCGGTGCCGGGCAGGAAGCGCGCGTCTATCGCACCAAGCCCGAGATCGCCCTTGCCGAGATTGATTGCGTGCGCAGCGCGCTGGTGTCCGCTTTGGCGGCATGCTGGCCGACGCTGGCTACGGCCTGTCCGGCCCGTTCCGGCAGGCCCTCACCGAGCGCAGTCTGACCGGGGCGGTTGGCATCCCTTACAAGCAGAAGGTCTATCCGGCCGATGTTGCCATGATCTTCCCGATTTCTGGCCGCGGACACCTGCGCAAGAACCATGTGCCTGACATTGCTTCGCGTCCCGCCCAGGACGTGCTCGAAGGCGCCAAGTGGCAGACGGTGAGTTGGCGGCGCGACACCAAGGGCAAGCTGTCGCGCGCTTTGCTGTCCTGCGCGTGCGGGTGGCTGACGGCCCGCCGCAGCGGATTGGTGATCTTGGCCCGCAGCATCTTCCCGGCAAAGAGGTATGGCTGGTCGGCGAGTAGCGCGCCACCGGCACGCGCAAATGCCGCTTCAGCAATTTGCCCGCCAGCACGCCGCCCGGGAACCTGCCCGGCGCCATCGAGGCGCGCTGGGTCTGCGCGCCAGCCCATCAACAACTGAAGGAAGAGCTTCATTTTGATCACTTCGAGGGGCGATCATGGCAGGGACTTCACGACACGCCCTCATGAGCATGATCGCGTTCGGCTTGCTTTCCCTGGTACAAGTAGTCCAATCAGTCACCCCCTGAATACGAAACCCTTCTTGGAAGCGGGGTCATCTGGTGATGCTGGATGAAGGCGAAAGAGTTGAGCGGTCAGCCGCTCCGTCTATTCGCCCCCTTGTGGATCGCAGCAAGCAAGAGCGCGGCTGCCGCCGAACAATTTGATAGTCCAGACGTCTTTCTCGTCGGGTTCGAACTGGTTGCAGGAAGAGCTTTGTCCTGGGGATACGCTGGACTCAACAGCGGACGAAACGAAACGACCCGGTGCCCGTTGCGCGGGCTATGGAACAACCTTCTTCCTATGCCGAGTCTCGCAGGGTGTGTATCGTCACGACGATCGCTCTCGCTCTGAGGCGAGTTTCGACGCGTCCCATAATTGCCAACTTACGAAAGCGGTTAGGCGATACAGATTTCAGTCTCCAAGCGGCCGGTATTGCCTTCTTCGCGTTTCTGTCGATTGTCCCGTTGATTGGCAGCTTTGCCCTTGCCTATGGCTTGTTCGCGCAACCTCGTGTGCTCAAACAGCATCTCGAAGACATCAAGCGACTGTTTCCGCGCGAAACCGCTGAGATCCTGCAAGAGCCGATAAGACTGGCCTTGGAAAGCGCAGGGGCGAAGCAGGGCCTCGCACTTATCATGGGATTGATTGTCGCCATCTTTGCAGCAAGGGGCGCGGCTTCAGCGATCATCACTGCACTTAACAATGCTTACGATCGGGAAGAGACGCGTTCGTTTCTCAGACTGCAAGGGACAGCTCTGCTCCTTACCGCAGCTATCATCGTCACGCTCGTAACGACCTTTTCCATTGCCTCTTTCATAACATCGATTGGAACAAGATTTCTTCCCGCCTCGCCGGTAACCGACTTCCTCTTGACTATCATGTCCGTCGGTTTGCTTACCGCAATCAGTGCTGCTGTGGTCGCTAGCATGTTTCGCTGGGTGCCGGACCATACTGAGGCACGTTGGAAATGGATTACGCCGGGAAGCGTGATGACCGCGGTTGCCTGGTTTCTCTTGTCGTCGAGTTTCAGCTGGTACGCCGACCATTTCGGCAAGTTTGGCACCGTTTACGGTTCGCTCGGGGCGATCGTAGCTCTGCTCACTTGGCTCTATTTTTCAGCTATGGCCTTGTTCGCCGGCGCCTGCCTTAACAGGTCGCTTGAGGCAGTGGCAATTCCCGAGATTGGCTTACCTTCTGATCGAGACGCGGCAGGCTCTGGATCCGACTTGCAGCAATAAATGGTCACTCGATCATTGCTGGCCGAGTGACTACAGCTGATGGCGAAGTGAAGAGATCACGAGTGCGTCAGCGCAACAACGTCGACGCTCATCTTACGCCGTACGCATCGGGTATTCCTTGCATACCGCACCCCAAATAGTAAATAACGTAGTCTGTTTGATTTCGGTACGACCATTGACAACTGTTGTCTGTTCGCACTCGGTCCCCCGGAGGGACGTGTAGGAACTGAGTAAGCGGTTTGCTTAGGCCACCGCGGTTCACGTGGTGAGTTCGCCCCCAGTTGTCGCGGGATAACCGCGGGCCAGCTTGGTCAGAGAGTCGGTGAGCCACATGTTCGGGTTGATGCCCAAGATCTGGCAGCTCTTGATCACCGTGGCGATGACGGCCCTGTCGCCGCCGTGATCATCTGAGCCGGAGAAGAGAGCGTTCTTGCAGTGGAGGGCCAGCGGCCGGATCGACGGCGCGGCGGTGTCGGAATGCGGTGCGCGCGGCCGTCGTCAAGGAAATGACGGCAGTTTGGCCCAACGCGTAGCGTATATTAAATGACATTGGCGAGCTTTCTGTGGCGCTGACCAAACAGACCGTGCCTCGAGGACGATGTGTAGATCAACGGCGATGGCTGCGGGTCCGTTTGGCACGCACGGGATGGCGCTGCTCCGCCAAGATGCCGTCAACTTCCTCCTCGATCGCGTAGGTCATGGCGATCTCTCGAAGCACCTCATTAGCGTCCGGCAAACTATCGGGCCGCTCGCAAAATTTACGCCGCACGTGCGGTCAGCAGGAGGCCAGCCTCAGCTGCTGTCGACGCCTGTCCGGCGCGGCATCGCAGACAAAGCCATCGACCGGCAGGATGCCAGCGAAGTCACAGAGATGGACCAGCTCGCTCACCCTTGCGATCGGCGGCATAGACAAAGGCGACATCGGCGGATCTTCCCCACCCTACGGACGATTGTGGCAGGCCGTCTGCCCCCACCACCGATGTTATCCACGACATTGTCGAGAGGCGAGCATAGCCACCGCGGCGCATCGTGTCGTCACTTCCCAAATGATCCTGCTTGAACGTTAATGAGATTTATGGTCGCAGGCATTTAGCCGCATGTCCTGCTCAAAGGCGGCTAATGTTTGCACCGCCAAGCTTTAGGATACTGCGAATGCCCATTTTCCCCAGTTAGCAACGCTTGCGATTTGTAGCGACGTGCCGACGAATGAGGGCAGCAAGGAGGCGTAGATTTGCGGAGGTGCAAGGCAAAAACTATTAGCGCATAATTTTCAAAAAGTGGCTCTCATTTGAATTGATCTTAACAGTAATAAGTATAGTATGATGCAAAAGTGAGACCAGTTCATTCTTGTTGCTTGGTGTTTCATGAAGTGTCGTGGCATCTCTTTCTGATGTCCTCAAGGTTTTTCGCTAATCGTAGATGAGCGTTTGGCCTATTCATCTCTTGCCCGAGAACGGAGATCGCCGCATTTGCTCGATGGATGAATGGAGAGATTCGGATGAGCCCTGAAGAGATCAAGGCAATAAGGCGGCGCGCGGGTTTGAGTTCTGGCGCGCTCGCTGAAACGCTAGGGCTAGCCTCTAGGAACGGCCGGCATATCCGGATGCTTGAGCGCGGCGAGCGGTCGCCGTCGGGCCCGATCGTTCGTCTATTGGAAATGCTTGACCGTGGCGAGTTGCCTTCTCGGTACATCGCTGCATCCAAGAGGCGTGGACGACCTCCAAAAGCGTCGCAATAGCCTGCCAATCGTGAGCATGTACCCGATTAGCTGACAGTGCCATCGGAGAGGCGAACTCGAAACGGCGAATGAGTCACTCGCGCTCGGGGCAGTTTATTGGGTCGATGATTTTCAACCATCCCGCCATATTGAGACCGGATTACCGCCTCGACGCAGGTCTGAAGCAGTCCAAAATTGCCGTGGTCATCACCTTTCCGCCAGCCGCCCATCCCAAGCGTCCAGAAATCGCCGGCTTTCCTAATTTCTGCGCCGGTTTGCGCTATAGCCTGGTCTTGCTTTGTTCCGCTGTTTCCGTGTACGTCCGTAACCATGAGGGGCACTTTTAGGGGCAACGATCGGCAAAATTGTGGAACAAATGCTCGGCGCACTGACGGTTCGGCAGGCGAAGGCAATGGAGAAGGTTACAAGCTTTCTGTTTGCGAGGACCTGTACCTGTTTGTCGCGAAGTCAGGTCGGCGGAGCTGGCGCCTGAGGTTATCGGTTTGCGGGCAAGAAACGGAGGCTAGGTGTTCAGTCCTGGCATTTGGCGGATCGGATTGACGATGAGGCGTTCTCGCTCTGACGTCCAGATTTTTGCGATGTATTCGTAGGGCGTGAGCCCGCTGAGCGTCTTGAGCCGGTGGGCAAAGTTGTAGGCGGCCATGAAGTCGGCGAGGTGCGCTCTTAGCTGGTCATGGCTCTGGTAATGAAAGCCTTCGACGGTCGCCTCCTTGATCATCCGGTTCATGCGTTCGACCTGCCCGTAGGTCCAAGGATGGTTCGGTTTGGTGAGCCGGTGCTCGATGTTGTTTGCCTCGCAGATCATGTCGAAGCGCATCTGACGTGACCAGGCGGTGTTGCGGTTACGAGGCTGATCGGCGAACTGGATGCCGTTGTCCGTCAGGATCGTGTGGATGCGATAAGGTACGGCCTTCAGCAGGTGTTCGAGGATCTCCCACACTGTGCGCCTGTCGGCCTTGTCGACCAGCTGGGTGAGCGCGAACGTGCTGGTACGGTCAATGTCGACGAACAGGTAGAGCTTGCCTTCGGCGCGGTCTGCACCTCGGCAATATCGATGTGGAAGAAGCCGATGGGATAGCTTTTGAAGCCTTGCCGCTTCGTTTGTCGCCTTCGATGTCGAGTAGACGGGAGATTCCGTGCCGCTGGAGGCAACGATGCAGCGCTGGCCACGTCATACCGACCTGCATTGATCAGGACCCACGCGTCCATTTGCGGCGGCCGATGGACATGATGCGCCATGGCTGATCGATAAGTTTGTTCCAAGCCTCGCAGCAGTGGTCGATGATGTTGTCGTAGGATGTGAAGACCCGGTTCGACAGCCAGTTGTCGCGCATGAACTGCCAGACGTTTTCGACCGGGTTGAGCTCGGGGCACTTGGCGGGCACCTTGAGCTTGCCGGTCGTGTGCCATCCGGCCTGATCCATCAGGACGACGGCATGGGCACCCGGCGCGACGGCGAGGGATATTTCGGCGAGGTGCAGGGCCATGGTTTCGGTGTTGCAGAAGGGCAGGACGAGCCCGGCACCCTTGCCAAGTTCCGGGCAGATCGCGCCGAAGATGTAGGCCGATTTCGTCCGCTGGTCCTTCGGCGCCGAGGGCCGTGTTCCGCGCCTCGCCCAACGCCGCGTGATCTTGTTCTTCTGCCCGACGCGGGCTTCGTCTTGGAACCAGATTTCTACGGGCGTTCCCCTCGGGAGGCTTGCTCGGACCTTTGCCAGCTCGGCAGCGAAGCCCCCTTTTTGAAAGCCTCCATCGCATGCTCGTTCTGGGCATGATGGCGGGGACGAGCGGTCAGCTTCACGTAGCCCAGCTTCTTCAACTCGCGGCTGATGTTGGTCTCGTCGAGCGAGACGGCAAATTCGTCATGGAGCCACTGGGCCAGGTCGATCAGCCGCCAGCGCACCACCCCGTGGATCGCCGGGATCGGGCCACTTTCGACAACATCGACCAGCGCCTGCCGCTGCACATCGTTCAACCGCGACCGTGGGCCAGGCGCCTTCCCATCCAGAAGTCCATCGGGACCACGGGCATTGAACCGGATAACCCAGTCCCGCACGATCTGAAGCCCGACGCCGCCAATCCGGGCCGCCGCGCTCCGGTTGCCGCCGTCGTAAATCTCGGCCAAAGCCAACAGCCGACGCGCCTGGTTCACGCTTTTCGTCGTTCTGGACAATCGCCGCAGGGCAGCCCCGTCGAAATCCTCCCGCAAGCCGATCGCTGTACCCATGGTGCCGCACTCCAATGCCAGAGCGCCATAGATTCAGATTTTCGCCGCCTTGGGAATCCCCCGTGAGTCAGACACCGCGCAGGTTGGTATCAGGTGCGGCAGCGAGGGCTGCAAGGCATAGAGGCAGACATCCAGCGGCAGCAGCATGTACCGCCGGAACGCCACAACAACTGCCTCATCCGACTGCGAGCCCAAGTCGGTTTATTGCGGCCGAAACCAGCGATGTGCTTATGGCGGCTGCAGGGCAGATTGTCTGTTTGCCGAGCGCGTTTCCGATTGATCGCACTGGCGAGTGAGCCGTGCCAAGGCGAGGTAGGATGGGAGAGGTTGGTGTCTCGCGCGAGCAGGGGTGCTGTCAAAGCTGACCAGGGCTTGGAAAAACCTGACGGGCTTAGCAGAGACGGTCAACGACCATTGTCGTGGCAGGTGGTAAGTCCTCGACTATCAGCACCGCTTTACTCTTGGCGTGCAACATAGCGCAATCTGGCGCATTCCCGCTTGCGACAACATGACCAGTTCCCCTGTACACCGCACCCTTCGTGGCGCACCACCGGTTAACTCGCCACGAGCGATTTTGTCATTCAGGGTGCAAGATGGGTCATCTCAGGTAACTTCGCCATGATCGAGGCGGACGAAAAGTTCAGTTTCGGTGGTTAGGCGGCCTGCACACATTCCACAGCGCCACCGCTGGAGGCAAAAGCGGCCAGCTCCAACAGGTGCGGTGACGCAATAGCGGGTCTATTGCGGGTCAAGCCGGCGATGCGGTGGCGTTTCTTGATTTATCCCCTTGCGGGATTAGCATGGTGAAAGGCCCCGGTGGCATCGCTCAGCCTTGATGAAAACCCACCCCACCTGCGGTCTCGCTCCTTGCGGGGGGGCGTCACCAAGGCACCCGTGGATTTTTATACGCCGCCAGGGTGCCAGTCACCTATGTGGCTAAAATTCGAGCGAAAGTTTTGGTTATCCGAGGCCTATGCAGAAGGTTTAGCGCTGAGATTGGCATGCTTTGATCCCGAATTATGCACGCCTAGTCGCCCCCATTGCTGAATTGCGGGAACCTTTCTAGAAGCGCCCCTTCAGCCTTGTTTGGCGCACATGGTTGCGGAACCTGCTCACCATGATGCTGGCGAACGACGATCGCATAAATATCGATACCACATAAGAGCGATTGCGAAGTCATCACCGCTTGTTCGTTCGGCCATGGCCGTGAATTCAAGCGAGCATATGCCTCTTCCTGACCTTCGCTGATCGGTTGCAAATGGCCCCAAGTCGCACACGGTCAAAAGGTTATATACCATTGACTTCAAGCGACTGTCGCTGACTGAGAAAATGCCTTGTGAAGGCGTTGATGCGAGAGGGCCCTTGCTGTCATAGGCCAACGCAGCGGTAGCGACTAAGCGGTTTTGCGAAGTCCCGGCCCTCAAATGGTTAACGCTTGTCAGGCAGACAAAAGTTAACCATACCGAAGGGACGGGAAACAGGGGTTTACAGCCCAATCACATGCGCAACTACGATGGTCGCACCTGTGTGGCCACGAAAGAGGATGGCGACTTCTGTCCGCAGGATGATCACATCATGCGCCGGACGGAGGTTGCCGCCAGAAGAATGGGACTTCAGACGTGGCTATCAGTGAATCCGCATCGCCAACCACCACCTTCACCGCGAACGTCGACGGTCAGTTACTCAAGGGAACTTCGGGTAACGATGCGCTCATCTCGTTCGGCAAGCCAGGTAGCGGAACCGGAACCCTGGTGGGAGGCCTGGGAGACGACACGTACACTGTCTACTCGACCAAAATCCGTGTCCTCGAAGATGCCGGAGAAGGAATTGATAGCGTCCGTGCTTACTGGACCTACTCTCTTCCGGCGAACGTCGAAAATTTGATGCTAGTCGGAAAGGGGCCAAACAGTGCCTTTGGCAATGCTCTGGACAACATCATTGTAGGCAATGCTGCGAAAAATGTGATCGATGGGGGAGATGGGAACGACTCCTTGACTGGTGGTGGCGGTAACGATGTCTTTTTTGTAAAAGGGAATGATATAATTGCCGACTTCACCGCCGGTGATAAAGTTAACCTGATCAACTTTACATCATTTAAAAGCTTTGCGCAGGTGAAAGCCGCGATATCGCAGGTTGGTTCTGACGCAGTCCTTAAGCTCGGGCCCAGCGACAGCGTAACATTTAAGAATACCGCAGCTTCCTCGCTCACGAGCACGTCCTTTGTCTTGGCTAACCAAGTTCAAAGTTACAAAAATGTGTTTTCGGATGAGTTTGACTCTTTCAAACTTAACCTTGGAACCGGTAGTACTGAGACGTGGTATCCGCTTTTTCCTCGGACTGGTCTTGCCGGGCATACCACTGTCGATCATGGGTCTGTCCAGTATTTCACCTATCCGGAAGATACAGGAACCTACGGTCAACCAATTGGCGTGAATCCTTTTTCGCTTGATAAGGGCGTGCTCACTATCACGATGGATCGGGTAAAGCCCGGTGACGAGGGCAAGTTCTACGGTTACAGCTACACATCGGGTAACATCGACAGTATTGGCAGTTTCCACCAGACATATGGCTACTTCGAGGCAAGGCTGAAACTTGCCGCGGGTCAAGGGCTGCACGACGCATTCTGGCTGCTCCCGATGGATGGCACTTGGCCACCCGAACTGGACATCGTCGAGCAGCGTGGGGCAGATCCCACGCGGGTTATCAACGGTGTCCATTCCAGCGAAAACACAAGTGCGGGCACGTTTAGCGTTCCTACCGCGACAACGGAATTCCACACGTACGGACTCGACTGGGAGCCAGATTATCTGACATGGTATATCGACGGAGTGGCTGTTCGCACTGTCCCCACACCAGCGGGTCTCGACAAACCAATGTACATGTTGCTCAACCTTGGTGGTGGCAGCGATTGGGCAGGCGATCCTGATAGTACAACGCCGTTTCCTGCCAGAATGCAGATCGACTACGTCAGGGTTTATGCTAGTGAAAACACTGTTGAAAAGGGGCAGCCATTTGACAAAGTCGGCACACCTGATGCCGATGTAATGTATGGCACCACCCTCAATGATCGCCTTGATGGCGGTCTGGGCGATGATAAGCTGTTTGGTGGGGCGGGCAATGACACCCTTATTGGTGACGGGAGCGACCTGTTAGACGGTGGATTTGGTGACGACACCTACATTGTCAGCAGCCCCGACGTCGTGATCAGCGAGGGGGGAGACAAGGGCAATGATCTGGTGGAGACATCTCTCTCCAGCTACACGCTTGGGCTAAACCTTGAGAATTTGACCTTCACGGGCAGCGGCGCGTTTAGCGGGGCCGGCAATGGTGAAGACAATATCATTATTGGTGGCAACGGTGGTGACACGCTGTCCGGCGGTGCAGGGGCCGATGTTCTTAAAGGTGGAGCTGGCGAGGACATCCTCAATGGAGGCGATGGCAACGACATAGCTTACGGCTTCGCGGGCGACGATGTTCTGCGAGGAAATGACGGAAACGATCAGCTTTTCGGAGGTGATGGGGCAGATCTCATCAAAGGTGACGCTGGCGATGATACGCTTGACGGCGGAAACGGCGATGACAACCTTCAGGGCAATGACGGCAACGATACGTTGATCGGAGGTGTTGGCAACGACAAGCTTGATGGCGGGGTCGGTGCAGATATCATGCGTGGCGGAGGAGGCGACGATACTTATATTGTTGACAACGCCAAAGATAGCGTCGTTGAAAATGCTGGCCAGGGTCTTGATACGGTCAGGGTTCAGCTCAGCTCCTATGCTCTGTCTGCAAACGTCGAAAACCTCACTTATACCGGCGTGGGGAATTTTTCGGGCACTGGTAACGCACTTGCCAATAAGATCATCGCTGGGGCCGGCAACGATACCCTCAACGGTGGTGATGGGGCAGACATTCTCAGCGGCGGGTCTGGCAATGACGACTTTATCTTTGTCGCAGGAGAAGCCGAAGGCGACAAGGTAACTGACTTTGCGGGCGTCAATGACGGCGGTGCGGACAAGCTAATTTTCAAGGGCTATGGCGCCGGAACGATCAAGCAGGTCGGAACCAGCGATTTTTATGTGATTACCGCGGATGCTGCACACGGCAGTATGAGCGAGACCATTCAGCTTGCCGGCGAGCGCGCCCTGGCAGCCGGAGATTACGTTTTTGCTAAAGATGGTGGTGTCACGGGAAATTCGGCGCCCACGAAAATTGCGGTAAGCGAATTGGCGATAGATGAAAATGCTGCGCCTGGAGATATCGTTGGCACACTGAGCGCAATCGATCCAGATGCCGGCGATAAGATAACGTTCAAACTGCTTGACAGTGGTGGCGGAGCGTTCGCCATCAAGGGCAACGATATCGTTCTTGCCGGCTCGCTCGACTATGAGGCGCGTGCGAGCTATCCTATCAAGGTTCAAGCAACCGACAGCGCGGGCAATGCCCTGGTTGCGACGTTCACTGTCACGGTCAACGATGTTATCATAGGTGACACCTTCCAAGGTACTTCTGGCGCAGATGACTTCCAGTACAACCCCGGTTGGACCTTTGATCGCATCGACGGTCTAGGCGGGGACGACACCCTTAGTGTGCCTGCAGGCAGCGGGCAAACGACCATCGAAGCTGAGAATGGCGACGTGTGGATCGTCATTGCAGCTCACGAAGGATCCAATGGATCTGGCACCGCGTATCCTGAGGTTGCGTTTAAAGCTGCAAACATTGAAAACATTACTGTCAGCGGCAGCAATGTCACGGTGGGCGCAGGTCTTTCCACCACCACTCTCACATCGGGAGAGCTCGTCCTCACGGGTACCGATGGTAGCGATACGCTGAACGGTACCAAGTCGGACATTTCCCTCACATTGCAAGGCGGAGCCGGAAATGACACACTTCGAGGGGGCGCAGCTGACGACGCACTCTTCGGCGGCGCCGGTCACGATAAGCTATATGGCAATGGCGGAAGCGACACGCTCGTCGGTGGAACGGGTAACGACACTTATTTTGTCGACAGTCAGTTCGATAAGATTGTCGAGCAAATTGGCGAAGGCACTGACCGCGTAGTGACAAAGTTCTCTTATACACTTGGTGATAATCTAGAGAACCTCACCTTGGCTGGTTCCGCCGATATTTACGGTACCGGCAATGGGCTGGAAAACACTATCATAGGCAACAAGGGAGACAATGTTCTCAATGGTGCTGGTGGAGCCGATCGCCTGGTGGGTGGAAGTGGTAATGACACCTTCGTGTTCCAAATAGGGGAAGGCGATGGTGACGTGGTTCAGGATTTTTCGGGCGCCGGTATATCCGGAGGAGATTTGCTAAAGTTCGTAGGATATGGGGCGGGCGCTTATCTAACTCAGGTGGAAGACTCGGACTATTATGAAATTCACCTGGCCTCAGGCGTAACTGCTGATACTATTCAGATTGCTGGTGCCCATAATATTGGTTTGGGGGATTACTTGTTCGCTTAGAGTTGAGGTGCAGCCGAACGTCTTGTGCGGGGAGCATTAGTAGATTCAACGTTTATCGTAGAGGAGATGCTGGTCGTAGATGAACCGGTCCTACTGAACGAGGCGCAGATGCACCGGCTTTAACCATTGCTCGGCTGCCGTGCATTTTACGGGTGGGACGCCGGCAGATCTTGGGCATCTCTTTAGGCCTCCAGCATGACCTTATGTGAGGGATGCTGCCGAGGGGGACGTCCCCACAAGACAATCTACGATCGGCTCGTGCGTTGAAGCCGGCTCGGGTGTTCGACCCCATCTTCGCTGAACTGGTCCGCGCTACTGACGGGCCGGAACGGATCAAAATCGGTGCAACGCACAGTCTGCTGAGACCTCTGCAGCCAGGATGTGTTCGGCGAACCGCTTAGATTTTCCATCAGGGCTGCTCTTTCGATGAGAAAACACGGGGCGCGGAAATCTGTCGTCTGCGGCAGGGGCGGTTATCGGGCGGTTGCTCCAGTCTGAGGGGGGCGCAGAGCCCGTCCAGCGAACTATGGCTGGTGCTTGCACAATGGCATGCTTTATGCGCCGTGGGCCCCTTGTCGTTGGCCATCCGCCCTTTTTGCAAACGCAATTCTTGCATCACAGTGAGCGCCGATTGATCTTGGCTAAAACAGCGTTAGGAGCGTCAACATTGCCAAAGAGATGCCGCGCGCAAATGCGGGTTACAGAAACAGAACCGTCGTCAAGCGGGATGGGCTCAAAACGCTCTGCTTGAGCCACCCACTCCCTCTCCGATCAGACTTGAAAACGATCGGGGTTGCGGAACACTTCGCCAGCTCTTGAACAGCTTCGACTGTTTGTTCATAATCCAATTTTTACTAAGTCAACTCCATGACACCCCGGCTCGTCGGCTGGCTCTGGAACCTGATTGTTCCTGTGTCACGCTTTCAATCTGTTAAGTCGCCGTTGAACATCGGTGTGCCAAGGATTGCTATTGCTGCAGTGCACCTATAAACCTCTGCGGCCCATACGTGAAGGGATTTCCATGAAGGTTGCTGTCCTCGGGTTAGGATATGTCGGATGCACTGCAGTGGCCTGCATCGCGTCGCAGGGCCATACAGTCGTAGGGGTCGACGTCAGTGAGTCCAAGGTCGCCTTGGTCAACGACGGTGTGTCACCGATCAAGGAACCGGGGATCGATGAGATGCTCGCCAAAGCGAAAGCATCCAACCTCCTGTCTGCTAGCACGAACGTCGAGGCTGCTTTAACGGACTGCGATCTTGCAATCGTATGCGTTGGAACGCCATCGGGCGTCGACGGTTCGCACAACATGAGCTACATTGTGCAGGTGACCCGACAGATTGCGGCATCTGTATCGCAAGGGCGTACGAGACCACTCTCGGTCGCCTATCGCTCCACAATGCGGCCCGGCACTATGGATCAGATGATCGCCCCGATTTTCAGTTCGGTCTTGGGCAGCCAGGCTGCTGAGCAGGTCGAACTGGTTTATAATCCAGAATTTTTGCGCGAAGCTACGGCAGTTCACGACTACTTCCATCCTCCGAAGATCGTCGTTGGCACAAAGGACGGCAAACCTAATGCCGCAATGGAGGCTCTGCACCATGGGATAGAAGCGCCAGTATTCGTTGTGCCATTTCGCGAAGCCGAGATTACAAAGTTTGTTGACAATAGCTGGCATGCTGTGAAGGTCGCATTTGCTAACGAGGTTGGTCGCGTCTGTCAGTCACTTGGGATCAGCGCCTCGACTGTGCACGAGATCTTTGTGTCGGATACCAAGCTGAATATTTCAGCTTATTACATGCGGCCAGGAGGGGCTTTTGGCGGCTCTTGTCTTCCAAAGGACGTCAGGGCGCTGCAATATATTTCTGCCGATCTTGGGGCGAATACGCCGCTTGTTGACTCGCTTCTCCGCTCTAACGAAGCGCATAAGCATTATCAGTTTATGCGTATTGCTGAAGACCTGGCTCCCGGTTCTCGGGTACTATTGGTGGGTCTTGCATTCAAGGCCGAGACAGACGACTTGCGCGAAAGCCCGGCTGTGGACCTTGCGCGCAAAATTCTTGACAGCGGTCACAGGCTGGAAATTTACGATCCTAGCCTGACGCCTGAAAAGCTAGTTGGTCAAAACCTCGGATATGCGTATGCCTATCTTCCAACGATTGACAGTCTTTTGGTCGACAAGGCCCGCGCAGACGCAGGCGGGTATGATCTAATCATCGCCACAAATAAGCTGATAAATTCACTCCAGGTCGATCCGAGCAAGACGGTGGACGTGAGTGCGATTCCCTAAGGAAACGATATGCTGGCGATGAATCCGCCCGTTGCGCCTGACGAGCTTTGCGTCGATGCTTTCCCGACGTACATTGACGGCCAGCCGCTTGCTGGCCAAAAAGTGCTTATTATCGTGGAAAACCTTCCATTACCGTTCGATCGGCGAGTGTGGCAGGAGGCGCGCACCCTAGTAGCTGCCGGTGCTCAAGTATCGATCATCTGCCCGACGGGAAAGGGTTACGAAGCCCGCTATGAGTTTCTCGAAGGGGTACACATTTACCGCCATCCCCTTCAGATCGAAGCCAATTCTGCTTTGGGATACCTTGGAGAATATGGTCTCGCCCTGTTCTGGGAAACCATCCTTGCGTGGAAGATCTTTTTCACACGAGGATTCCGCGTCATCCATGGATGCAATCCGCCGGACTTAATTTTCCTTGTCGCTCTCCAATTCCGCTTGTTCGGCGTAAAGTTCCTCTTTGACCATCATGACATCAACCCAGAGTTGTACGAAGCTAAATTCAATCGTCGCGGCTTTTTCTGGAAGCTGATGGTATTTTTTGAAAAGCTTACATTCAAAGCTGCCACTGTCAGTATCGCGACAAACCACAGTTATCGTCAGATTGCCATGTCGCGAGGTGGGATGAAACCCGACGACGTTTTTGTGGTTCGATCGGGTCCTGACCTTTCCAAGTTGCGTACTGTGCCACCAGAGCCGAAATGGCGAAATGGTCGAAAGTTTCTTGTTGGCTACGTTGGAGTGATGGGCGAGCAAGAGGGCATTGATCTTTTGATCGACGCGGTTGCTCATCTTGTCTTCGACCAGAAGCGACACGATATACAATTTTGTCTCGTCGGGGGCGGTCCGAGCTTGGATGGGTTACGCCAACAAGTCGCGCGCCGAGGATTGTCGGATTTTGTTCAATTCACTGGCCGCGCGCCTGACGACGTGCTGTTCGAAGTGCTGTCAACGATGGACATTGGCGTCAATCCCGATCGGGTCAACGCCATGAACGACAAATCGACCATGAACAAAATCATGGAATACATGGCTTTGGGAAAGCCAATGGTCCAGTTTGATGTGACTGAGGGGAGATTTAGTGCGCAGGATGCGTCACTTTACGCCAAGCCCAATGATCCCGTCGACCTTGCGGAAAAAATTGCAGGATTGTTAGGTGATCCGGAGCGACGCGCAATGATGGGTGCGTTTGGCCGCCAACGTGTTGAAAACGAACTGAGCTGGAGTCATCAGGTTAAGCCGCTCATTGCCGCGTACCAGCGTGTCTTCCACCGCTGAGGTCCCTAGGGTCTCGCAGTCGGGTGCAATCTTTTCGCATTGGGATGCCATATTGACCCTCGCTATCGGGCCCATCGGATGGCAAATAGTCAACGCCAGTTGCGAGGCTTTTGACGACCGAACCGTAATGATGGCCGCGGTAAATCGTTCGAGGCACTTGATCGCGATGGCCGGATTGAGAAGGTGATGGGATGAGCTCTGGCTCGGAAAACTTAGGATCACAAGGTAGGACGAAAGTCTACTCGTCCGGCGAGAAAATCAGGCGTTTCGCGTGGCTTCCCCGCCGGTTGTCGAACGGAACGTGGATCTGGCTTAAGAGCTACTATATCCGTTATCCTTATGTGCTCGATCCAGATCGCCGGCACCGCAGATAACAGCGCTTAGCATATGTGATGCGATTAAGGCTGTGGCAACTATCCAAAAGCTACCTGTCGCACGCTTCGGGCGTTGCAAGAGCGACTGTGACGGATTTCTGGGGTCAGCACCGGCATTGTTGCATGCGGAAACCTGAGCTATAAGTGCATCCAGTTGTATGAAGAGGTCCGTGTGAAAAAGATCATTTCGTCGCTTTTGGGCGCTTTTCTCCTGACCTTCATGCCTAATTTGTCATGGGCCCAGGAACCTGCGCCCGCCGGGGCAGGGGCTCAAGTTGCAGACGGCAGCTACAAGCTTGGACCCGCCGATAAGGTTCGCATCATCGTGTTTAACGAGGAAACGCTCTCGGGCGAATTCAGTGTCAATGACAGTGGTTCGCTTTCGCTGCCCCTGATAGGGGAGGTACCAGCTGTAGGGCGTGTGGCGAGTGAAGTTGTCAAGGACATCGAGGCGCGGCTCGCTGACGGCTATCTTCGTGAGCCACATGTGAGCCTAGATGTCCTTACCTATCGGCCGTTTTACATCCTCGGGGAGGTCACGAAGCCGGGCACGTATCCCTATTCCAATGGCCTCACAGCGATGAACGCTGTTGCGACTGCGGAGGGGTACACCTATCGCGCGAACAAGCGCAAGGTTATGATCAAGCGCGCTGGCGAATCGGAAGAGCATGTCTATCCGCTAACGCCGGACCTCAAGATATATCCAGGCGACACCGTTCGAGTGGTTGAACGCTACTTTTGAGATTTAGGAGCTAAATTGAGGCGCCCGATGCCAAAGAAGGTGGGCTGTTCTCATGAGGTCAGCTGACCACACAACGGGTTGAAAAAACGGCGAGCGCAAGGGTATTGGCGGGAATGCCAGACAAAATTTGACGGCAAGAACATGGGGGTAAGTTCGTTGTTTTTAGGCAAGAATGTGGTCGTTGCGACCAGCGCCCTGCTTCTATTTGTCCCAGTTGGAGCCAGCGCTCAGCAGATCAACGAGCCGCTGCTCGAAACCGCTTTGCCGCCGATTTATGACCGTGGCCGCAACGTCAGTGTTATTGATCGTCAGCGCCCCGAATACCAGGCCGTGGGCCTGCATGTGGGCGGGTTTACCGCATACCCTTCGCTGCAGGTTTCCCTCGGCAATACCGACAACGTGCTTTTAACGCAGGCCGACAAGCTAAATGATGGCTTCGTCAATATCCGTCCGCGGGCTGTCCTGCAATCCAGCTGGTCGATCAATTCGGTTCGCATTGATGCCGGAGCAAACCTGGTCAGATATTTCGGCAATCCTGTCCGGAATGAGAACGGATGGTACACCGCTGCAACCGGACGGTATGATGCAACCCCAGATCTATCATTGACGCTTAGCGGGCGCACTGCGCGTCAATATGAGTCGCGCTTTTCTGGCATTGCAGTTACTGATGCGCGCGGTGCATCGGCATATCAGACCACAAATCTGCGCGCCCTCGCAAAGTACGAATTTGCGCGAAGCCGTATCATGGCTGCCGCCAATTTCAATAGGCTAACCTATAGCGACGTTCTTCTCTTTGACGGTTCGACGCTCAACCAACGTAATCGTGACCGCGATGTTTCTATCGGCGTGCTGCACTACGAATACGGCCTTACGCCGGATACATCGGTGTTTACTGAAGTCTCATACTCACGAACGAAATATGACATAGAGTTGAAGCCAAACGTTGCCAATCGGGACTCCAATGAGTGGAAGGCCGTAGCTGGCCTAAGCTTTGACCTAGCGGCTCCGTTTAGAGGCAGTTTAGCGATCGGCTATGTCGATCGTAAATTCGACTCAGTTGTTTATCGCCGGCTTCGGGGTCTTTCGGCAGCCGCTCGAGTGGAATACTTCCCAACACAATTGACGACGGTCACGCTAAATCTGCGGCGAGAAGTCGAGGATGCAAATGTCGTCGGCTCGAGTGGCTATTTTGCAAACTCCTTGTCCTTGCGCATCGATCACGAGCTTCTTCGCAGTTTGATCCTTTCTGCCGGAGGTGAATATCAAATCGATGATTATATCGATTTGCCAGGAACGCTGCGCATTTTCAGGGTTCAAGGCTCGGCGAAATACATGCTCACCAATTGGATGGGCCTCAACGCGGAGGCTCGTTACTCGAAGAGAAACAGCAGTGTGCCACTGATCGGTGCCGACATTGCCGAACGACGCGCCATGATCGGCGTGATCTTGCAGCGCTAAAATATACAGGAGCGATCAATGGTGGCCACCACAGCTTCTGAGACTGCTCAGTCTCTTTCGCTATCACCCGAACAAGACGGGCTTGGTGCGGGTCTTAAGGAAATCTGGAATTCTCTGCGCCGTCACTGGTTGACGCTTGTGGGAATAGTTTTTGTGGTGATGGCCCTCGCCATTGCCGCGGTCATGCTGATCTCGCCAAAGTACGACGCGACGTTGAGACTACGGGTCGAGCCGTCGCAGAATATGTTGGTAGGACAGCCGACGACGGGGTCCAATCTCCCTGACCAGTCCATTGTCGAAACCGAAGCAAGCGTGATGAAATCGCATGAACTTGCTGAGGCAGTGGTGCGAAAATTCAACCTCGCTAACGACGATGAATTGACCAAGCACGTTGATCCACTACCTGCAAATCCAACCAAGGCGGACCTTGAGCAGCGCATTTTTGAAGTAGCGGAGGAAGTCAGTTCGCGCGTCACCGTGAATCGCGAGAAAGCGACCTATGTCGTCGACCTCAGCTTTCGTTCGAATGATCCTGTTAAAGCTGCCAAGATAGCCAACGCTCTTGCTGCTGCCTATATCGACCAGAGCGTCAGTCGTCGTACAGGAACTGCCTCGCAACAATCCACGATGATTCAGAAGCGGCTTGATGAGCTGGCCGCGGTGGCACAACAAGCCGACGAGCGCCTAGCGCAATATCGTGCGGCAAACGGAATTGTCAGCGACGGAGCGCTATCGGTCACTGATCAGCAGATCACGCCTCTGGCAGGCCAGGTCGCAACGGCTGAGTCGGAGGCTGCAGCATTGCGGGCAAAGCTGTCTGTGGCGCAATCGCAAATCGCATCAGGTGGCCTTACCGCAGTATCGGCCGTGCTCGGGTCGCCCGTCATTTCGAATCTGCGCTCTCAGCGCGCCGTACTGATGACGCAGTATGGCGAAATCAACACGCGCTATGGGCCGCGCCATCCAGAGTCGATCAAGATAAAGCAGCAACTAGACTCGATCGATCAGCAGATACACGAAGAAGCAAATCGCGTAATCGGCAGCCTCAAGAGCGAAGCAACTGCTGCCTCAGCCCGCGCCGCTAGCCTGCGCAGCGATCTACAAAATTTGCGAGGAACGCAGGCTTCTGAGACGAGAGCTTCAGTGGCCGCCCTGAGCTATCAACGTGCCGCCGATGCCGCTCACCAGGCTTATAACCAGGCCGCCGAACTGGCTCAGCGGACCAATCAAATTGCCCAGTCCCCGCTGTCTCAAGCTCAGATCATCGAAGCAGCTACAGTGCCGCTTGAGCCTTCATCACCGAACAAGCCACTCATTCTTGCCGGTGGTCTGGTGCTGGGGCTCCTGGCTGGTGCCGGTGCAATCGCGTTGCAAGAGCTTCTTTCCTCCGGACTTCGAAGCCGGAAGGACCTCGAACTCGTTGGACTCCCGCTCCTGGCATCTATCCCGCTGAGCCGTCGTCCCAACGCCAAGGGCCGTTCGCCTGCGGATTTTGTAGTGGATGCACCTTTCACCGCTTATGCTGAGGCATTCCGGTCGATCCGCAACACCCTCACAATAAGCAGCGGAAAGCCGTTCAAAGTTATTGCGCTGGTTTCCTCTCTGCCGGGTGAAGGCAAGACGACAACGGCGCTGTCTCTGGCGCGTATGATGGCAATGTCTGGTGACAAGACTCTCATCATAGACGCTGACGCGCGCCGCGCCGGACTACTAAGCCTGATCCCAGGTGAGCCCGCGACCGGACTGGTAGAGGTCTTGGGTGACGGGGTGCCATGGACCAGTGCGATCCAGAAGGACGTGGTAGACAATTTGGACGTTCTGCCGGTTTCAGGATCTGCCTTTGTCCATAGCGATGTCTTTAGCAAAGACCGGCTCGCACAATTGGTTGCGCAAGTCGCAGGCGCTTACGACCGGATCATTTTCGACACTCCTCCCGTTCTTGGGGTAGCCGATGCCCGTGCGATCGCTGCTGTTACCGATGCTGTACTGATGGTCGTTCGTTGGGACAAGACGCCTCGCAACGCGGTGCGCAATACTCTGGATATATTATTGCAGGATGGCGCGCCGTTGGTTGGCGGGATTTACACAATGGTCGACCCCCGCTCTGAGGCAGCTGGCGGTGCGTACTACTCTTCTCAATATTCGGCTTATTATCAAACAGCTTAGCAAATTGATTGGCGAGGACCCGCCTCAAACGGGGCGGGCCCTCGGTTTTATGCAGGTGGTGCAAAACCATTCTAGCGATATGCACAGGTCCGCATAGAGTACCAAAAGCGTCGGCGCGGTTGCTCGTCACTATGACCTCTTCTCCTTTAAGGTTGCCGATTCCGGATTGAACTCTTAGTATCAGATCCCGCCGCTGCGACCTACGTGGTGGGTAGCCATCCGGCGGATCCCGCCTTGTTGATGAGGTGAGCGACCGGTCTTAAGCGTGCTCTTGAGAGTGCGCTAGGAGCGGTCGATGGGTCAGATTACGGTGTTTTCCGGTCCCGAGCGGCGTCGACGCTGGAACGATGATGAACGGCTGCAGATCCTGACCGAGGCCTTCCCGCCCGGTGCCTGCGTTGCCGAGGTCGCGCGGCGGCACGATGTGTCGACGGCGCCGGTCTATACCTGGCGGCGTAAACTTCGCGAGGCTCATGCCGAACCGGCGCCGGATGATTTGGCTGCTCCGGGTTTCGCCGCAGCCGTGATAGTCGAGGACGCGGAAGCCGCTCATCTCGGTTCGCGGCCGTGTTCCGGGCGAAGCGTAGTGACCGGATTAAGATGTTCTGGAGGGATGGTACCGGGCTGTGCCTGACGGCCAAGAAGCTGGGGTAGGGCGGCCTTGCAATGGCACCGGTTCGGTCACCGGTCGGAGCAGCTCTGTGGACCGGCGTGCAAAAGGGACCCCGTTAGCGGGGTGATCGGCGTCTAAAAGGGACCCCTCATTCCGATGGTGTAGCGGGCCGCCTGGTATTTCAGGTGGCGAGATCGGGATGTTGGTGGTGGAGACAGTCGTTCGGATCCGGCGCGAGCACGCGAACGGGAAGGCGATCAAGGCGATTGCGCGGGACCTGCGGCTGTCGCGCAAGGTGGTGCGCAAGGCGATCCGGGCACCGGAAGGCGCGTTCGATTACCACCGCACGGTCCAACCGTTGCCCCGGCTTGGGCCGTTCCAGGAACGCCTCGATACGCTGCTGACGGAGAACGAGGCCCGGCATCGGCGTGACCGGCTGCGCATGACGCGGATCCATGATCTGCTGTGCCGGGAGGGGTTCGAGGGATCCTACGATGCGGTCCGGCGCTACGCCCGGCGCTGGGCGGAAGCCCGGCGCAAGGATGCTGTCAACGCCGACCGAAGATTCCCCAGAAGTGCCGATATAAAATTCCCCAGTCTGGGATTTCGGTGATCAGCCGTAGCGGTGATCGATGAGGCGCTCCTTTGGGGGCCTTCCGCGCCGGCGTG
>NZ_JABBGM010000022.1 GCF_012927405.1 Novosphingobium olei
GACCGACTGAAATATCACATGTGAATATCGGCCCGCGATCTGCTCCCCACCCGGGCGGCATCAAATCGGAACGGTGGGCGCGATCAGATCGGAATGGGGGGGCGGCATCGTCGGAATCCGCACAGATCGCTTCAGCTACCGCGTAAGAGGTGATGATCCAGGCCCCTTGCTCAAGCGTGATCCCGAGGCTGCCAGCGACATGCGGGATCGAGACATTGGCGATGGTCAGGTCGAGAATGACCATGAAATTGGCCAGCGCCAGCACCAGCCCGGCGGCCAATTGCCGCGACGGGGCAATGCCAGCGCTTTCGGGTTTGGCGCTACTCATCGTGCCTTACCTTCGAGAAACATCGATCTCGACTTCCATCGACAGCCCGACGCGCAAGGGATGTTTCCGTAGCTCGGCAGGATCGAGTTCGATCCGCACCGGGAGACGCTGGACAGTCTTGATCCAGTTGCCGGTGGCGTTCTGGGCCGGAATAACCGCCATTGACGATCCGGTTCCGCCAGCAAAGCCGGTGATCTTGCCATGATAAACAACGTCGCCACCGTAAAGGTCCGAGGTCAGAGTGACGGGCATGCCGATGCGGACGCGGCGCAGCTGGCTCTCCCTGAAGTTCGCATCGACATAGAGCTTGTCGACCGGGACGATGGTCATGATGATCTGTCCTGGGTTCAGTCGTTGCCCGACCTGAATTTGCAGACGGCTCACCACCCCCGAAACGGGCGCCCGGATTTCGGTGCGTTCAAGATCGAGCCGCGCCGAGTCGAGCCGCGCCGCGGCAGCTTGCACAGCGGGATCGGTGTCGATGTTTGAGCCGCGCACCAGTGCATCGTTGGCCGCGAACTGGCCCTGGGCAACGCGGCGGGCCGAACTGACCTCCGATATCCCACCGCGAGCGGCATCGAGTGCAGCGCTGGCGGTGGCAAAGGTCCTACGTGCTTGGGTGACTTCTTCGCCAGACACGGCTCCGCTGGCAACCAGTGTCTCGCGACGCTGAAGATCGATCCTGGCCTTGTCGAACTCGGCCTGGGCGCTGCGCAATCGCGCCTGCGCTTGGACAATAGCCGCGCTCGACGTGTCGATCTGCGCCGACAGGGCACCGTTGGTCGCAACCGCCTGACCGAAACGGCGGCGGGCAGCGGCGAGGTCGGCCTGGGCCTGCGCTACGGCAATCTTCGCATTGGCCTGGTCGAGCCGGACCAGCACGTCCCCTGCCTTCACCTGCTGCGTATCTTCTACTAGAACCTCGATCGCCGATCCCGCGACCAGCGGCGTGACCTGTGCGATCTGTGCATTCACATAGGCGTTATCGGTGCCGACATGGTTTCGCGTAACCAGCAGGTACCATGCAGCCCAGGCAAGACCCACCACTCCAAGAGCGATCGCCAGCCGCTTTAGCCACTTTCTGCGCGTTCCCTTGCGCGCAGCGGAGAGTTCGGGATCGATCGCTGGCAATTCGGTTGCTGGTCGGTCATTGGCCTGTCTGTCCTGTTGGCCGGGCGGCGGCGGTATCGAAGCCGCCACCCAACGCCCGGATCATCGCGAGCGTCGCGCCCCTTTCGTATGTCTCAAGCCCAATCACCACGAGCCGCAGGTCATGGACGCTGCGTTCGTTGGCGAGTACGTCGAGATAGCTGGAAAGGCCCGCCTCGTAGCGACGACGGACCAATGCCAGGGCGTCCTCGCTGGCGGTCAGCGCAGTTCGGGCAGCTGCAAGCCTCTTGTCCGCGGCGTCGCGCTGGGTGACAGCATCAGCGACCTGCTGAAAAGCGGTGACCACCGTCTGGTTGTAGTTCGCGACTGCCTCGTCATAGGCCGCCCAGGCGCCGCCGTATTGCGCCTTGAGGGCACCGCCCTGAAAGATTGGCAGGCTGATTGCGGGGCCGACGTTGCCGAACAGCGACCCGGAATCGACCAGATTGCCGAGCCCCAGCGCCTGCAAGCCGACCAGCGCCCTGAGGTTGATCGAAGGAAAGAAGCCGGCGCGCGCGACCTTTACCTTGCTTGCCGCCGCTTCGACCCGTTCGCGCGCCGCGACGATGTCGGGACGGCGGCCCAGCAGATCGGTATTGATGCCCGCCGGAACTCCAGAAGGAGTGGAGGGTGCAAGCGGCGGGCGGGTGATCGATTGACCGCGGTCCGGCCCGGCACCGACCAGCGCGGCAAGCTGGTTGCGGCGGAAACCGATGTTCTCGGAGATCGCGCCGCGAGGTCCTGTTCGGCGAGGGCGACTTCGGCATCGGCGCGGCGCAGGCTCGCCAGGTTGTCGAGCCCGCTGCCGTGGCGCTGGGCGACAAGGTCTCGCGTCGACCGGCGATTGGCGAGTATCGACGCAGCATTGTCGTATTCGCGGTAGAATCGGCCCAGTTCGGCATAGGCGGCGGTGATCGCGACCGACAGCACGAGCCGGGCTTGCGCGGCATCGACCACCGCCGCGCGGGCCTCCGAGGTTGCCGCTGCATGGGCGGCGCGGTTGCGCCCCACAGGTCTAGGTCGAATCCGAATGTCAGCGAGGCCTGACCGTAGTCTTTCCAGCCATCGGGCAGGAATTGCGCGGGGAGGCCGTTGTTACCGCTTTGACGCCGCAAGCCCCCTTCCGCCTCGGCACCAAGCGATGGCAGTCGTGCGGCTCCAGCCCTTTGCGCTTCGGATTCGGCCCGCTTGATCCGGGCTACGGCCACAGCGACCTGGGGCGAGTTGGCAAGACCTTCCTCGATCAGCGCGGTCAACTGCGGATCGCCGGCCAGACGCCACCATTGATCTGGCGGCCAGGCGGTGTTGCCGCGCGCGGCGAGTGTCTGCGATACCTCGATTGTATCGGGGGTGTGCATCGCGGGCCGAACCCCAGCATCGGGGACCGCAACGCAGGCGACCAGCATCAACGGCAGAGCGATGCCAGCCACGCGCATGGTATGGCTTGTCTTCGACTTGGGTTTTGGTTGCTCGGTAGATAGGGTCACGGCGCGTCGATAGCAGGTAGTAAAAATATTTACAATCTGTCTTGCAACAATAATGCTTTAAACGATCACGTAGATGCGCTATCAGATGTCGCATGTCTGACGCGGCGCAGCACGAACGGTTTGTTACCGAAGCGGATGAGTTGATATTCCTGATCGAGGAGGTTCCCCGCCGACTCAGGCGCATGTTTACGGTTTCGATGGCCGCGTTCGACATGACCACTCCGCAATGGCGGGCGCTGTCGTATATCATGCGCACGCCCGGCTTGAACCAGACCATGCTCGCGCGACAACTGGATCTCGAACGGGCTTCAGTGGGCCATATCGTCGATCAGCTCGAAGCGGCAGGCCTTGCTGAACGTCGCGCGGCCGGGGGAGACCGGCGGGTTTGGACCTTGCACCCCTTGCCGAAAGCAATCGAAATCCTCCCCTCGGTGCGTAAGGCCGCCGATCGACTATATCTGGAATTGCTCCGCAACGTCCCCCTTGAGGACATCGACCAAATGCGCTCCACGCTCTCCAGGATGGTAGCCAATATCAGTGGTCTAGACCCGGACTGAAGTCGGTTTGGGCTGGCAACAATGCCCGTTACATATTGTAGGCCCCGCGACCGCTGGCGACCAGCGTCCCGGCCTCGTCGTGAATGCGCACGTCGGCAACGCTTAGCGATTTCCCGGCCTTGATCAGCCGCCCTTCGGCATGAAGCGTCTGGCGGCTCGCTGCCCGATGGTAATCGACCCTCAGGTCGGCTGTGGATTTGCACATGTTTCCTGAGGCCAGGACTGCATAGAATCCCGTCAGATCGATCAACGAGGCGAGAATTCCACCGTGCATCGACGGGAGCGTGGGGTTGGAGATCATCTCGTCCCGCCATGGCATTTCGATCAGGATGTGCTCTGCGTCAGCTTCGACCATCCGCAAGTTCAGCCAGCGGTGAAACGGCGCGACCAGCAGGGCGCGGTTGAGCTCTTCCAGCGTCATGCAATCGTCTCCGGTTCGGACTGGCTTTCGAGGAATTCGATGATGGCCCTGCTGAACACGTCGTTGTCGTCGCCGACAACCATATGTCCAGCGCCCGAGACGTCGGTGAAGCGCGCGCCAGGCACCATCGCGCAGAACCGCTTCGCAGCCTCCATGGAAATCAGGTCGCTCGATCCGCCCCGCACCAGGTGGACCGGTAGCGAGAGGACGCTTGCCGCCGCCTGGGCTTGGGCATAGTCCTGTTCGCGCCGCCCGGTCATCCCGCTCAGAAAGCCGGGATCCCAATGCCAACGATAACGCTGGTCCGGGTCGAGACGGAGATAGCTCTTCAGGCCCTCGCTGGCGCCGCGCTTCTCGCGGTTCGGCATATAGTCCGCGATCGCCTCTGCGGCTTCGTCGTATGACGCGAAGCCGCGCTCCACATGGGCGTTCATGAAGCCGACAATTCGTGAAACACCCTCCGGGTCCATATCCGGAGTGACATCGACCAGCGTCAGCGACGCAAAGCTACCCGGTCGCACCGCCCCTTCCGCCACCAGCGCCGCCAATCCGCCAAGCGATGCGCCGATGACATGCGGCCGCTGGTTCAGCTTGTCGCAGACCGCGAGGATATCCTTGCCGAAATCGGCAAAGCGGTATCTACCGGGGGTGGCCCAGCCACTCTCGCCATGACCGCGCATGTCGATCGCCACCGAGCGATAGCCGTGCTCCGCCAATTGCTGCATCGTCTTGCGCCAGGTGCGCCGGGTTTGCCCTCCGCCATGCGCCAGTAATACGGACGGCCGACCATGACCATCGCCGACAAGGCTTGCCGCGATGGAGATGCCGCCGCTTCCGTCAAACGTCATGTGCATGGCGTCTTGCTCAGTGCTGAAGCTCGGGCAGATGCAGCACCAGCCCATCGAGTTCGGGGACCATCGGAATCTGGCACGCGAGGCGGCTGGTTTCGGTCGTTCCCTCGGCAAACTGGATCAGATCGCTCTCCATGCCGCCTTCTTCCGGCGGCCCGACCCGATCCATCCAGGCCTGATCGACATGGACATGGCACGTGGCGCAGGCACAGACCCCGCCGCAATCGCCATCGATCCCCGGTACACTGTTGAACAGGGCGGCTTCACGGGCGCTGAGGCCCTCGTCTATTTCAACCGACCGACGTGTGCCGTCGGCGGAAACAAAAGTTACGTTGATCATATGGAAGTTCCGTATTTGTAACGAGCCAAGCCTTCAGTGCGCGTGAAGTTTCACCGGCAGCCGGGTAATCCCGCGCACCAGATTGGACAGCAGCCGCTCCGGCTCGCCAACAACTTCGACGAAGCGAAAGCGCTTGAGGATCTCTTCCCAGATGATCCGCAGTTGCAATTCGGCCAGACGGTTGCCCATGCAGCGGTGGATGCCGAACCCGAAGGAGAGGTGGTGGCGCGGATTTTCGCGATCGATGATGAATTGGTCGGCCCGGTCGATCACGGTTTCGTCGCGGTTGCCCGAGAGATACCACATCACCACCTTGTCGCCTTTCCTGATCTGCTTTCCGCCAATTTCGGCGTCTTCCAGCGCGGTACGGCGCATGTGCGTCAGCGGGGTCTGCCAGCGGATGATCTCGGGAATCATGCTGGAAACGAGCGCCGGATTGTCCCGCAATTTCTGATATTCGCCCGGGTTCTGGTTGAGCGCCAGGACCCCGCCACTGATCGAATTGCGGGTGGTGTCGTTGCCGCCGACAATCAGCAGCAGCAGGTTGCCGAGAAATTCGAGGAACGGCATGTCGCGGGTTGCGGGCGAATGCGCCATCATCGAGATCAGGTCATTGCCGCCGGGCTTGTCGATCCGTTCGTCCCACAGGCCCTTGAAATACATCGCACACTGGATGAGTTCCTCGCGGCGCTGTTCGAACGATTCGACGATGCCGGTTTCCGGTGACGCGGTGGTGACGTCCGACCAGCGGGTCAGCTTGGCGCGCTCGTCCCAGGGGAAATCGAAGATCGTCGCAAGCGTCATGGTGGTAAGTTCGACCGACACCAGCTTTACCCAGTCGATCTCCTCGCCGACCGGCAGCGAATCGAGGATCGCGCCCGCCCGTTCGCGGATGATCGGCTCAAGCAGAAGCAGGTTCGATGGTGCAACCACCGGGCTTACCGCCTTGCGCTGCTGGTCGTGCTTGGGCTGATCCATCGCGATGAACATTTCGAGCTCGAGCGCGCCCTCGACGCTGTGCATGTCCTGGACCGAAATCCCACCGAGCTTGGCTTCCGACGAGAAGACCTTGTGGTTGGTGTCGACCGCTATGATGTCGTTGAACTTGGTCACCGACCAATAGGGCCCGAACCGGCTTTCTGCACAGTAGTGGACCGGATCCTCGCGCCGAAGCCGGGTGAAATATTCCCCCACGGTGTCATTCTGGAAGAGGTAGGGATTGGCGACATTGATCTCGTGCAGCGGGATCGAATCGACGGAAGCGTAGAGGACTTTTTCCTGAGTTGCCGAAGTTGCCATGGAACAGACCTTTCTCAATGGCGTCACCTAGGGCCGAAAGGGCCATTCTGTCAATAAAGATTATCAGCTTTAATCCGCCAACTCGGGGAGGTGCCAGGTCGGGATCGCTTACGATTACCGAAATGCCGAGTTTTCGGCAGGTTTCAGGGCGCCAACGTTTTTCCGCAGGAGATGCTAGACACGGTGATCGATTAATGCTTATACGTTTTTATGGCTTCTGTTCCACATCGATCTCCGGACGACAACGCGGTGCCCGCAGGCAAGGCAAAGCGCGCCTTGCAGGTCGCGCAGGCCATCGTGTCCGATATCCAGCTCAACGCCCGTGAGGCCGGAGACCGCCTCCCGCAAGAGGAGGATATGCTGGCGCGTTACGAAGTCGCGCGCGCAACCTTGCGCGAGGCGCTCAGGTTTCTTGAGCTGCAGGGGGTGATCCAGTTGCAACTGGGCCGCGGCGGCGGACCGGTTGTGTCGCGGCCGCAGACGCGCGATTTTGCCAGCTCTCTGTCGCTCATCCTGCAATTCATGGATACCGATCTGCGGGCCCTGCTCGAACTGCGCGAAGCGATCGCGCCCGATATGGCGGCCAAGGCTGCGGCGCGGGCGACCAACGCAGATCTCGCCGCATTGAGCGATTGCTACGCCCAACTCGAACGCGACCGCGAAACCGCTGGGTTCGAGGAAACCAACCGGCGCTTTCACGATTTGCTGGGCTGGGCCAGCGGCAACCCGACCTTCGGATTGCTTACATCGGCACTGCATTTGCTGACCCGCGATCTTGCCATGGAATTGGGTTATTCCGCGCAGGAACGGGCCGGCCAATTGCGCTGCCTCGCGCGGGTACTGAACGCGGTGCGCCTGCGCGATGCCGATGGTGCACGCCGACACATGGAGCGGCTGGTCAAGGGATCGTCCGAATATCTCGCGGCTCGCAGCCCCGAGCTCGTTACGCAAAAGGTCAGATGGGGAGACCCAGGCTAGGCCGGCACTTCTGGAGAGGACGATGGCACTGAACAGCCGAATTTGCGGGATGCTCAAGATCGAGCATCCGATCCTGCTGGCCGGTATGGGCGGCGCGAGCGTGCCCCGGCTGGCCGCTGCGGTTTCCAACGCCGGTGGGCTAGGTGTGCTGGGCGCGGCGGCATGCTCGCCCGAACGCTTGCGCAGCTGGATTCGCGAGACCCGCGCGCTAACCGACAAGCCGTTCGGGGTCGATACCTTACTGCCCGCTTCTGTCCGCCGGGGCAAGGCACCTGAAACCGGGGCGGCTCCTACGGATCCGATGGCGGTGTTCGGCGAGTATCAACAATTCGCCCGCGATTTCATGGCACGTGAAGGACTGGGCGAAGTCGATTCCGCTGCGGCGATGCGCGCCGCCGCCGGGGCGGAAAGCGAAGGTGGTCCGCCGCTGTTCTCGAAGGAGTTCTTCGAAGCGCAGATGGAGGTGGTGATCGAGGAAAAGGTGCCCGTCTATGCGGCCGGACTGGGCAATCCCGGACCGTGGATGGATCGCCTGCACGCCAACGGCACGATCGTGATGGCGGTGGTGGGCAAGGTCAAACACGCCTTGCAGGTGGTAGAGTCCGGGATCGATATGATCGTCGCCCAGGGTCACGATGGCGGCGGCCACAATTCGCCGATCGGGACGATTTCGCTGATTCCCCAGGTGGTCGACGCCGTGGGGGACCGGGTCCCGGTGCTGGGTGCCGGCGGCATCAGCGACGGGCGCGGAGTGGCAGCGGTCTTCATGCTCGGTGCCGAGGGTGCCTGGGTGGGAACGGCCTTCCTCGCGACCGAAGAAGCCGGAATCGAGGATTTCCAGAAGCAAGCCATTGCCGAGGGCGGTGACGGCGACACGGTGGTCAGTCGCTCGATCACCGGCAAGCCAGCCCGGATGATCGCCAACAAATGGGCCAGTGCATGGATCGAAGCGGGCAAGGAGCCGCTGCCCATGCCTTACCAGTCGATGATTGCTGGCCCGGTCATGGCGGCGGCGATCCGCGACAAGCGGATGGATGTGCTTCCCGGGTTTGCGGGACAGGGCATCGGTTTGATCAAGTCGGTTCGCCCCGCCGCCGCGGTGATGCGCGATCTGGTGGCCGACGCCGAAAAGGCCTTGGCCGGAGCCAAGCGATTTGGGTGAGGAAGCCGCATCGAAATGGCAAGCGAGGCGAAGATGAAGGGACAGGAACTGAAGCGCCGCATCCGCCCAGGAGAAGCGCTCTCGGCGGTAAAGGTTCTACTCCGCGACAAGGAAGATACCGCACAGGTATTCAGGATTGTCGAGGCCTTGGCTGGAAACAGCTATTATCGCCATTTCAGGCGGTTTGCGGGATCCGAAGGCGGGAGGCGCATCCTGGCCAGCCGGAGCAATCTGCTCGATCGCCTGCGCGACCGCGAACGGTTGGCGCGCTGCCCGAAGGGGAGCCTGGGACAGCAATATCTGGCCTTTGTCTATGGCGAAGGCCTGAGCGCTGAAGGGCTGGTTGAGGCGAGCGAGGAGGGTGGTGTCCGGACCTTTGTCGATCCCGATGTCGCCCTGTTCCGCAACCGGATGAGGGATTCGCACGATCTCTATCACGTTGTCACCGGT
Organism: Novosphingobium olei; assembly: GCF_012927405.1. GTDB lineage: Bacteria > Pseudomonadota > Alphaproteobacteria > Sphingomonadales > Sphingomonadaceae > Novosphingobium > Novosphingobium olei. Next base: position 9,023 of record NZ_JABBGM010000022.1, read on the forward strand.
TACGGGCGAGATGGGCTGGGCGAAATTTGCGTGCTGACCTTTGGCAACGCCCAGTTCCACAACCACGGCATCGGCTTTCTGCTGCTGCTCGGACTGCTCAAATCAAGACGTGAGCATCCCGGATTACCGGTACTGGGCCCGATGATCGAGGCTTGGCGGCGCGGGCGTGCGGCCAAGAACTTTCCCGAAATACAGTGGGAAGAACTGCTGGATCGTCCGCTCGAAGAGGTTCGCGCGTCGCTCAGTTTGGCTCCCGCGCCGCGATACAGAAGGGCCGAACCCGAGTCCAAACGGATCGAGGTCGAATTCCAGGTCCGCCGCGAACTCGCCATGCAACGACAAAGAGACCTGGAACCGGCATGACCTTTTCCGACAAGACAGCTATCACCGGGGTTGGCGAGACTGATTTCGTCAAGGGCACTGAACGCACCGCCGTCGACATGATGCTGGAGGCTGCGCGCAAGGCGATTGCCGATGCCGGGCTCAAGCCTTCGGACATCGACGGCATGGTGCCGCCGCCGATCTATACCACCAGCGAGGAGCTGGCCGCCAATCTCGGGATCGACGTGCTGCGCTATGCGGCGACGGTGCACATGGGCGGCGCCAGCCCGACCACCGCGCTGCAGAACGCCGCGATGGCGATATCCGCCGGGCTGTGCGATCACGTGCTGGTCACGCTGGGTTGGAACGGCTTTTCGGCGCTGCGGCCCAAACCGGGCGCGCCGCCGACCCGGTCGATGAACATGAACACCCTGACAAACACCATCCAGGGGTACTACATTCCTTACGGCGTATTCCTGCCGGTGCAGATGTACGCCTGGCTGGCGATGCGGCATTCGCAGCTTTATGGGGTGGGGCCGGAAGCAACCGCCGCCATCGCCCTGGCTTGCCGCAAGCACGCCCAGCTCAATCCCAAGGCGTTCACCTACGGGAAGCCGCTGGACCGTGAGACCTATCATGCGGCGCGGTGGATTTCGGAACCGTTCCGGCTTTACGATTGCTGTCTCGAAACCGACGGGGCCTGTGCGGTGGTGGTCTCACGGCTCGATCGCGCGCGCGACCTGCGGCACGTTCCGGTGACGATCGCGGGCGCTGCCGAAGGCCATCCTTATCCCGCCGATGATATTCCGTCCCGGCCCGATCCGTTCAAGATCGGCCTGTCCTATGCCGCGCCCAAGGCTTTCGAGATGGCCGGGGTGTCGCGTAGCAACATGGATTTCCTCCAGGTCTACGATTGCTTTACCTACGTGGTGCTGCTCCAGCTTGAGGCGATGGGCTATTGCGAGCCGGGCGGCGCGCTCGATTTCGTCAAGGATGGCCAGATCGAGCTTGGCGGGAACTTTCCGCTCAACACGCACGGCGGCCTGCTCAGCGAAGCCCACGTCTGGGGGCTCAACCACGTGGTCGAAGCGGTGCGCCAGCTGCGGCACGACTGCGGCGAGCGGCAGGTCGAAGGGGCGCAGACCGGGCTGGTCACCGGCTGGGGCGATCTGGGTGACGGCAGTGTTGCCATCTTGCGGAGGTTTGGCTGATGGACGAAGATCTTTCTCCCAAGGCGCGCGCCGCGGCCGCCGCTGCGCCGGCCAAGCCGCGGCCTCGCCCGCAAGACCCGGTCGAGCAGGAATTCTGGAAGCGGTGCCAGGATGGGCACCTCTACTTCCAGAAATGCGGGGGTTGCGGTTCGTGGCGGCACTTGCCGCGCTACATGTGCGCGCGTTGCGGCTCGCCTGACTTTGCGTGGGAACAAAGCTCGGGCAAGGGCACGGTGTTTTCGTGGACCGTGGTGCATCAGGCGCTGCACCCCGCCTTCGCGGCGGACATTCCCTATGTCGCCGCAGTGGTCGAGCTCGACGAGGGGGTCCGCATGGCCACGCGGCTGATCGATTGCCCGATCGACGCTGTCCGGCTCGACCTGCCGGTGGCACTCGCGTTCGAAACCATCGGGGAAGACTTTCGCTTGCCCGTCTTCCGGCCGGCCTGAAAGGACGCTGTGCAATGGACCTGAGTTATGGCCCCGAGTATGAGACGTTCCGCGAAGAGGTGCGCGACTTCATCGCCGTCAATCGCCATCTCGCACCAAAGAATGCCGGTCGTGCGGCCCGCCCGTCGAATGAAGGCGTGGCCTGGCAGAAGCTGCTGATCGAGCATGGCTACACCGCGCGCACCATTCCGCGCGAATACGGCGGGTTCGGGGCCGAGCCCGACATTCTCAAGTCCCGGATCATCGCCGAGGAGTTTGCGCGCGCCGGTGTGCCCGGCGGACTCGCCAACCAGGGCATTTCGATGCTGGTGCCGACCTTGCTCGAACTTGGCACCGAAGAGCAGAAGAGGCGCTGGATCGAACCGACTTTGGCCGGCGATGTGGTGTGGTGCCAGGGCTATTCCGAACCCGGATCGGGATCGGACCTCGCCAGTCTCAAGACCAGCGCCCGGGTTGAAGGCGGCGACTTCGTCGTCAACGGCCAGAAGATCTGGACCAGCACCGCCAAGGAAGCGGACATGATCTTCTGCCTGGTGCGGACCGAAGGGGACGCAGCCAAGCACCAGGGGATCAGCTATCTGATCTTCCCGATGACCACGCCGGGGATCGAAGTCCGCCCGCTCAGGACCATGACCGGCCATGCCGAATTCAACGAAACCTTCTTCACCGATGTGCGCGTGCCGGTCGATCAGATCGTCGGCCAGCGCGGGCAAGGCTGGTTCGTCGCCAACGCCACGCTCGGGCACGAACGCGGGATGCTGGGCGATCCCGACGCACTCGAAAACCGGCTGCTCGCGCTGATCGAACTGATGAAGGTGGAACAGGTCGGCGGTGCACGAGTGATCGACCTTCCGGCCCTTCGCGACCGGCTGGTGGCGCTCCAGGCCGAAGTCGCGGCGATGAAGTACAACGGGATGCGGATCCTATCGAACCAGATCAAGGGCGAGCCGGGCGGCATGGCCAAGCTGATCGTCAAGCTCCAGGCCTGCGAGCTGGCCCACCAGATTTCCGCTTTGGCGATCGACGCGCTGGGCGAATTGGGAATCCTCTACAACGGCAGCGCCCACGAGCGCGCAAACGGCAGCTGGCAATGGAACTACATGTTCCAGCTTGGCCTGATCATCGGCGGCGGAACCGCCCAGATCCAGAAGAACATCATTTCGGAGCGCGGCCTCAACATGCCGCGCGAGCCGCGCCTGGACCTGCCCAAAGGCCCGTCCGCGCAAGGAGGGCAGTGATGGATTTCGGACTTTCGCAGGAACAGCAGATGCTGGCAGAAAGCGTTACGCGGCTGCTGCGCGAACTCTCTCCGCTCGATCATGTCAGGCAAGTGGCCGAAGCCGGCAGCGCGGTTAGCGCGCAAAGCCAGGCCGCGCTGGCCGAATTGGGGCTACCCGGGCTGGTGGTGCCGGAGGCCCATGGCGGCCTTGGCATGGGACTGCTCGATGCAACGGTCGTTGCTACGGCGCTGGGGGAAGCGGTGGCGCCGGTGCCGTTCGCCGCTCGCAACGTGATGGCGCCGCTCGCGCTGATCGCGGCCGGATCCGAGGCGCAGCAGGCCCAATGGTTGCCGCGCATTGCAGCTGGCGAGGTGCGTTTCGGCGTCGGGGTGAATGAGCAGGTCTCCCGCCGCGATGGTTCGGGCGTGCGTTGCACCGGTGGCGCGCTGACTGGCACGGCGCTGTTCGTGCTCGATTGCGAGGAGGCCGATCACTTCATGATCGCCGACGAAGCCGGTCGGCTGCACATCGTATCGGCGCAGGCAGACGGGTTGGAGCTGATTGCCCTCAAGACGATCGACGCGACGCGCTCGGTCGGCGAACTGCGGCTTGCGTCGACCCCGGCGGAAGCCCTGGCCGACGACGGCGGTGCGGCGGCGCGGCGACTGATTGCCGCAGGCCGCATCCTGCTCGCGGCGGACAGCCTAGGTGCGGCGGATGCGATGATCGCCCAGGCGGTTGCCTATGCCGGGCAGCGCGAGCAGTTCGGGCGGGTGATCGGCAGCTTCCAGGCGGTCAAGCACATGTGCGCTGAAATGGCCGCGAAGAACGAGCCGTGCCGGTCGCTGGTGTGGTATGCGGCCCATGCGTTTGACGCGGTCCCAGCCGAAGCGGAACTGGTCGCTTGCCATGCCAAGTCGCACACCGGCGAAGTAGGCCGGTTTGTCGCCCGGACCGCAACCGAGGTGCACGGCGGCATGGGCTTCACCGACCTGTTAGGGCTGCATTACTGGTTCAAGCGGATCGGTTTCGACCGGCAGGTACTGGGCGGACCCGAAACGGTCCGGGAAGAGGCGGCGATACTGCAAGGCTGGACCGCAAGAGGGGTCTGACTAAGCGAGAGGACAGTTCCAATGGCAAAGTGGAATCTTGGCGACATACTGGACGCGATCGAGCCTGCCCTTCCCGCAGATACACCGGCCCTGATCCACGGCACGCGTGTCGTCACCTGGGCGGAAATGGGCGCGCGGTCGAACAATATCGCGCGCTTCCTTACGGCGAACGGCATTTTGCCCGGAACCAAGGTCGCGTTCTACATGCGCAACCGCCCTGAATACGGCGAACTGATGGCGGCTTGCTTCAAAGGCCGGTTCACCCATGTGAACATCAACTATCGCTACCGCCCCGAGGAGGTGTTCTACATCTTCGACGATTCCGACAGCGAGGCCATTTTCTACAGCGCCGAATTCCGCGATTGCATAGTCGAACTGAAGGACCGGCTGACCAAGGCCAAGCTTTTCGTCGAAATCGGCGATGCGGCGGCAAAGGCCCCGCTTGCGCTTGCCTATGAAGATCTCGCGGCATCGGGCGACGGTTCGCCGCTGGGGATCGAGCGGTCGCCGCACGATGAACTGTTCATCTACACCGGCGGGACGACCGGCATGCCCAAGGGTGTGGTCTGGCGCCACACCGATATGCGCGAAGCCCAGCTCGATGCGCAGCGCATGCTCGCGCCTGTGCCGGACAGCCTCGACGAAGCCGTCGCCATGATCCGCGCCGAAGGCCCGGGTCGGATGACTCTGCCAGCCTGCCCGATGATGCACGGGACGGGCTTCATCACGGCGATCGGGACGCTCGCCTCGGGTGGTTGCCTTGTCACGCTGGACAATCCCTCGCTCGACGCGGTCGAGTTGTGGGAAGCGGTCGAACGCAACAAGGTGCAGTCGATCGCGATCGTCGGCGATGCCTTCGCCAAACCGATGCTCAAAGCCCTCGATGATAACCCTGGCGGTTTCGATACCTCAAGCCTGATCACCATCGTCTCGTCGGGGGTGATGTGGAGCAAGGAGGTCAAGCAGGGCTTGATTGGGCATATTCCGCAAGTGGCCCTGATGGACAGCTTCGGCGCTTCGGAAGGGCTTGGTTTCGGGCGCTCGATTACGACTGCCGCCGGGACCACCGAGACGGCGAAGTTCACCATCGGCGGTTTCTGTGACGTGTTCGACGAGAACGACCAACTGGTCCGCCCAGGCACCGGCACACCGGGTTTTATCGCCCTCAAGGGGCCGATCCCACTGGCCTATTACAAGGATCCCGAAAAATCGGCACGGACTTTCAAGACCATCAACGGAGTCCGCTACTCGATCCCCGGGGACTGGTGCACGGTCGAGGCCGATGGCAGCCTGACCCTGCTCGGCCGGGGCAGCGTATGCATCAACACCGCTGGCGAAAAGGTCTATCCCGAAGAGGTCGAGGAAGTACTCAAGACTCATCCGGCTATCGAGGATGCGCTGGTCGTGGGGGTCGCCGATGAGAAGTGGGGCCAGGCGGTGACCGCAGTGGTTCACCTTACCGCGGGCGAGACGCTCGATGAACCGGCCGTCAAGGAGCATGTCCGCAGCAAACTGGCGGGCTACAAGACCCCCAAGGCCGTGTTCGCTACCGCGATGGCGTTGCGTGCGCCCAACGGCAAGGCCGACTACAAGGGCGCGGCAGACCTTGCCGCCAAGCTGAGCGCCGCCCAATGAGCGCACCCGATCCAGACTGCGACGCACTGATCATCGGGGCGGGATTCAGCGGAATCTATCTGCTCCACCGGCTGCGTCAGGCCGGGTTTCGCACAAGGTTGATCGACGCCGCCGCCGAACCCGGCGGGATCTGGTACTGGAACTGTTATCCCGGTGCCCGGGTCGATTCGCACGTGCCGATCTACGAATTCTCGCTGCCCGAGTTGTGGCGGGACTGGACCTGGAGCGAACGGTTTCCCGGCGGCGGAGAGCTGCGACGATATTTCCGCTACGTGTGCGAAAAGCTGGAGCTCTGGCCCGACATGGCCATGGGGACGCGGGTGTCTGGTGCCCGCTTCGATGCCGAAAGCGATGTCTGGCGTGTCGATACGGCGCAAGGCCAGCAGATCAGCGCCCGCTTCCTGCTGCCTTGTGCCGGTTTTGCCGCCAAATGCTATACTCCGGACATTGCCGGCCTGGAAACGTTTGCGGGTGAACGGCACCATACCGCGCATTGGCCTCAGGACGGCCTTCCGTTGGCCGGGAAGCGGGTGGCGATCATCGGCACCGGGGCGAGCGGCGTGCAAGTTGCGCAGGAAGCCGCGCGCGACGCCGCGCAGCTGACCCTGTTCCAGCGCACCCCGATCCTGGCTCTGCCGATGCAGCAGCAGCCGCTGAGCCTTGAGCAGCAAGCGCAGGAAAAGGCTGCCTATCCCACGATCTTTGCCAGACGGCAGACCTCGAACGGCGGCTTCGATGCCGATCGAATGGAAATCAGCGCGCTCGACGTCGATGCAGTCGAACGTATCGCAACTTTCGAACGTCTATGGCGAGCCGGCGGCCTGCGGTTCTGGTACAACAATTTCGCCGATCTGCTGACCGACGAACGCGCCAACCGCTTCGCCTACGATTTCTGGCGCGAGAAGGTCCGCGCGCGGATTGCCGATCCCTTGCTTCACGAGGCATTGGCGCCGATGGAACCTCCGCATCCCTTCGGCACGAAACGACCCTCGCTCGAACAGAACTATTACGAGATATTCGCACAGGACAATGTGTCGCTGGTCGATCTCAAGCGCGATCCGATCGAACGTGTGGTCCCCAGCGGTATCGAGACCGCAAGCGGCCTGATCGAATGCGACATCATCGTATTCGCCACGGGGTTCGATGCCGGCAGCGGCGGGCTGATCGACATGAATCTGCTCGGCACCGAAGGCTTTAACCTGGGTGACGCGTGGAAGGACGGGGTCCGCGCCTATCTGGGCAATTCCGTTTCCGGGTTCCCCAATATGCTGTTCCACTACGGCCCGCTGAGTCCATCCGGCTTTTCCAATGGTCCGACCGCGGCCGAGCTGCAGGGCGACTGGACGACTGATTTCCTGGCTCACCTGAGGAGCGAGGGGATAACACGGTTCGAGCCCGATCCGGCAGCGGAGCGCGAATGGACCGACATGGTCGAACAGATCGGTGCGATGACGCTCTTTCCCAAAGCCAAGTCCTGGTACATGGGCGATAACATTCCAGGCAAGAAGCGCCAGCTGATCAACTTCCCGAGCGTATCAACCTACGCCCAGATCTGTGCCGACGTTGCCGCAAATGGCTATCGCGGCTTCGGTCTCGTTTCTTGAACATTCTGATCGGAAAATACCTTGTCGAGTGACATAACGAACGGTCTTGGCGATATCGATCCGGAATGGGCACCGAACCCTGAAGAACTGCCCCGCTGGTTTGTCGATGCCCTTGCCGTTCCGCGCGAGGAAGGCTTCGTTGAGGTTGATGGCACGGGGATCCACTATTTCCGGTGGGGGCAGCGCGGTAAGCCACCCGTGCTGATGACTCACGGCTTCCTCGCCCACGCCCGCTGCTTTGCCTTCATCGCGCCATTCCTTGCGAACGATTACGACGTCGTAGCCTACGACCTGTCCGCAATGGGCGACAGCGCGGTGCGCGAAAATTGCGACATGGCCGCGCGCGGCCGGGAAATGATCGGAGTGGCGCGGGCGCTGGGCTTGTTCGATGCTGACCGGAAACCGGCGATCGTCGCGCACAGCTTCGGTGCCAGTGTCGCGCTGGAGGCGCTTGAACAATTGCCTGGCGGCTTTGCCGGTGCAGCCACTTGCGACATGATGACCCTGCGCCCCGCCATGCTCGAAGCATTCTGGGCAGGCGGCCACACCAGCCCGGGTTCAGGCAATCCCGACAAGCCGCAGCGCATCTACCCGGACTTTGCGACTGCCCGCAGCCGCTACAAGCTCTCGCCGCCGCAGCAAGTGGGGGAACCGTTCCTGATGGACTATATGGCCTATCATTCCTTGCGCCGGGTCGAAGGCGGCTGGAGCTGGAAGTTCTCGCCTGCGGTGTTCAATCGCGACAATTCGCGTGCCGATTGGCTAGCGATCGGCCCTAAACTGGTTTCGGCACCGGGGCGAAAGGCGATCGTGCATGGCGAGGAAAGCCTGTTGTTCACGCGAGACTCGCGGAATTTCGTGCACGAGCTTGGCGGAACCGACATCCCGATCATCGCGATACCCAATTCACGACACCATTTGATGCTGGATCAGCCCTTGGCATTTCTTGCCGCGATCCGATCGGTGCTAGGATGCTGGCTTTGGCCGCCCGGTTGATCGGCAGCTAGAAATCAACGTGAGTTCAAGATTCTAAAAAAGTGAGGAGGATTATATGTTGAGATCTAATGGTTTTCATTTGATCGCGTTGTCGGGATCATGCAGCCTATTAGCGATAGCGAGTCCTGCTCTGGCCCAGCAAACCGCCGGGGGTGAGGCAAATGTGAGCGAGCAGGTCGAGCAGCAAGCGCCGGGTGGAGAAATCGTGGTCACCGCAACCCGCCGTTCGGAAACCCTCTCCAAGGTTCCGCTGGCGGTTACCGCCGTTAATGCTCAATCGTTGCAGAATTCCGGCGCAAGCGATATTCGGCAACTTGGCCAGCTCGCACCTTCCTTGATGGTCTCTTCGACAGGAACCGAAGCTAACGGCTCGGCGCGCGTTCGCGGCGTGGGGACAGTCGGGGACAATCCGGGCCTTGAAAGTTCGGTCGCGGTATTCATTGATGGCGTCTACCGGTCTCGGTCCGGCGTTGCCTTGTCGGAACTTGGCGAGGTCGAGCGGATCGAAGTGCTGCGCGGACCGCAGGGCACACTGTTTGGCCGGAATGCGTCGGCTGGCTTGATTCATGTGATCAGCAAGAAGCCATCCTTCACCTTCGGAGCGAACGCCGAGGCCAGCTATGGCAATTATGATTATTGGCGCCTGGCTGGTTCGATAACCGGCCCTTTGACCGATACACTCGCGGCAAAGATTGAGGGCGTATACGCCAAGCGCGACGGCTTTTATGACGATGTGAACACAGGAACGACAGTTAACAACCGTGATCGCTATTTCGTGCGCGGGCAATTTCTGTTCGAACCGACGGATGCAACCAGCGTCAGGTTGATCGGCGATTACACGCACCGCGAAGAAGCATGTTGCGGAGCAGCATATATCGATGCGGCCTTCAATCCGCTGATCGGGGGCCTCAACGATCCGGCTCAGAACAACATCGTCAAGGTTCTGCTCGATCTCGGCCAACAGTCCCAGGCATTCAGCGATCCGTTCAGCCGAAAGATCTGGACATCCACCGCCCATCCGATGGGCGGGACCATCAACGATGGTGGCGTTTCGCTTGAGATCAATCACGATTTCGGCGCGGCAAAGCTCACCTCCATCACGGGCTATCGCGAGTTCAAGAGCGAACAGGAAGGTGATAGCGATTATTCCACGGTTGATCTGCTCTACAGGGCTCCTGGCTCTTTCCGGCAGTTCAAGACCTTCACCCAGGAATTGCGCCTTCAGGGTTCAGCCTTCGACGATAAGCTGGATTGGCTGGTTGGGGGCTATTTCGCGGACGAAAAGCTGAATGTCGACGATGCGCTGCGCTTTGGCAGCCAATACGGACGCTTCGCCGCCTGCCGGATCGTTTCGGGCGGAGGCCTCGCGGGCTTCTACGATCCTGCAAGCACCGGTTGCCTCAGTGCAACCGGCCGGACTGTCGTGGGAAGTTTTGGCGCTGACATTATCAATGGCTTTGATCGCCTCGATTCGATCCGCAACGTCGGTACGACGATGGATTCGTACCACCAGCATTCCAAGAATTATGCGATGTTCACGCACAACATCATCACACTTGCCGATGAATTGAAGTTGACGCTTGGCGCGCGTTACACGTGGGAAGACAAGAGCCTCGACGCCACCTTTGGCAACAACAACACGATTTGTCCGGCATTGCAGGGAACCTTGATCGATGATCTTTCCAGCGCCAACGCCACGGTTCGCACGCTAGCCGGATCGCTCCTCAGCCTGGGCTGCCAGGGGAACTCGACATCCGAGGTGAACAGGGTCTCGATCAACGGCAAGCGCAGTGAAAGTGAATTCACCTATACGGCGGGCCTCTCCTATCAGGTCCGCCCAGAGGTAATGATCTATGCCAACTATTCAAAGGGATACAAGGCGGGTGGATTCAATCTCGATCGATCTGCCCTTAAGTCGCCAATCATGCCATTTGCGGCAGGTGGCGGCGCGCAGGCCTATGTCCACAACCTCATGTTCGATCCGGAATATGTCAAAGCCTATGAGGTGGGTCTGAAGTACAGCTCGCGGGAATTCAGCCTGTCCGTGACAGGATTTCGGCAGGAGTTCAGCAACTTCCAGTTGAACACTTTCGCCGGCGCGGTTTACATCGTTCAAACGGTCAACGGTTGCAAGGCTAGCCTGGGCGGTGCGGACAGGGACGCTGATCCAGCTACCGGCTCCTGTGCTTCCGGCGATGTTGGCTACGGTGTCCTCAGCCAGGGTGTGGAGATCGAGGGTTCCTTGCGCCCTGTGCGCAATCTGACCTTTAACCTTGGTGTCACTTACGCCAGCACAAAATACCGCGACAACCTGGTCGGAAACAGCCAAGGTGCTCCGCTTGACCCGGCATTGCGCGTGCTGCCTGGCAAGCAGATCTCGAATTCCGCACCGTGGGTGGTCACCAGTTCGGCCTCCTGGACACCCGAAATCGGCAGTTCGGGATTGCATGCGCTGTTTTACGTCGATGCCCGGCTCAGCTCGGATTATAATACAGGGTCGGACCTCTATCCGCAAAAGAGTCAAGATAGCTTCGTGGTCGTCAATGGACGCATTGGTTTGCGTGGTCAGGATGAGCGTTGGGGAGTGGAGTTCTGGGTCCAGAATCTCTTCAACCAGGACTACACTCAGGTAACCTTCAACACGCCTTATCAGGCAGGCGGAAGTTCAGCCAGTTACGGCTATCCCCAGTTTCCGGGCGGACGGCAAATCTTCTCGTCATTCCTCGCCGAGCCACGTACCTACGGTGTCACGGTGCGCGGCAAGTTCTGATTAGTCATCATCAGCTTCCGGGATGCTTCATTGTGTCCCGGAGGCTGCCTTGACTTGGCGTTATTAGTTTTTCAACGCTGATTAGTAATAGCTATCCGACAACTTCGACTACGGAACCATAACCGGCATTATCGGGAATCACGAGGAGACGTTTGCCATCGCGTTCTTCCAGCGCGGGGATAACGGTAACCAAGGTTCGCTCCTCCGCGCGCTTGATACAATCCGCCGCATCATTGGCTTCGGCCAGCAGTTGCACGTTCATCCGAGTCGGGAAGATAACCGTGCGCTCGCCGCATTTGGCCAGGCGCAAGACATCGCTTGGTGAGATCCATTCGGCATCGACGGTCTCGTGCCCATCGCAGGCAGCGACCTGGTTGGCGGGGGCGTGGACCACATAGAAAAAGGTGTCGAACCGCTTTGGCATGATCAGCGGCGTGATCCAACGGGCAAAAATGCTGAGCGCATCAAGCCGCAAAAGCACACCCAATTCACGCACCACGTCGATGAAGGCAATTTCGCCACGTTCGACGGAGGCACGCACATCTGGATCAGAAGCGGCCTCGAACAGGTCGCTGCCAGGATAGCGCGCCAGCAGAATGCCGGCCTCTTCGAAGACCTCACGGATTGCAGCTATGCGAAGGGAACGCTGAACAACGTCAAACTGATCCCATCCAGCGCAATGCTCCACCCAGGCCGGGTTCGAATCGCCTCGATGTAACTTTCCGCCGGGAAAAACGAGCGCACCGGAGGCAAAATCGACTTGCTGGTGGCGTCTAACCATCAGCACCTGGAATTCGGGATCATCGCGCAGCAACATGATCGTTGCTGCCGGTTTGGGCTCATGTGCTCCTTTATCATGGCGCATCTCGTCTTTCCTTTTGCTATCTAGCCAGCCAGTTTAATCATGCCGTTTGCGCCATGCAAACGCCAGCTTTAGAACCTAGCCTGTTGAGTAGCGCTGAGAATTGACCCGGGAGGGCCAGAAATTATCACTGAGAATTGACCCATGCTTTCCTCGCCTCCGGCTGACAGTCGGGAGGCATCGGAGTGATCGACATGGACCTACTC
>NZ_JABBGM010000023.1 GCF_012927405.1 Novosphingobium olei
CGAGTAGCATGTGAAGATCGATGCCAATTCGCTCCGGGGTTAACCCCGGAGCGAATTGGCGCTGACCTCAAACTGGGGAATTTTCATTCGGCACTTTTGGGGAGAATACATCCGGCACCGACACGCCGTCGGCAAAGATCTATCTGTCGCTGGCACCGTGCGACATGCGCAAGGGTTTTGACGGGTTGTCGGCTCAGGTCCTCAATATCCTGCAGCTTGACCCATTCTCCGGCGCCGTTTTCCTGTTCCGCGGCAAAAGGGGCGACAGGTTGAAGGCGCTGGTGTGGGACGGGACCGGCCTTTGCCTCTATGCAAAGCGCCTGGAACGCGGAAAGTTTGTCTGGCCTCGGCGCCAGGATGGAGCGGCGGCGCGGCTCTCGGGCGCGCAGCTGGCGATGTTGATCGAGGGCCTCGACTGGAGGCAAGCGATTGTTCACGACGAGGTGCTCACCCCGACCCTCGCTGAGCGATAAAGTCGCAGAGAACTGCGGTTTTGTATAGGATTGAACCGCTGCCTCGGCTATAGGCAACGGTATGCGGTTCGACCTTGATCGCCTCCCTACAGACCCGGTTCTTCTGCAGAAAATAATGCGGGAGATGGCCGAGGCTATTGAGGCGGAGCGGGCCGAGCTGAAGGCGGCGAAACAAATCGTCAAAGCCCAGAGCCTGACAATCGAGAAGCTGGAGCATCGCCTGGCCCGGCTATTGCGCGTCCAGTTCGGCCGTAGCTCGGAAAAGATCGATAGCGCGCAATTGCGCCTGATGTTCGAGGAGGTCGATACCCCGGTGCCGGCCAACGACGACTTCGCCGCAGCGGCAGAGCCGCAACCGGCACGCAAGGCTGGAACGCGGATGCCGATACCGGCGCACGTACCACGCCTGACAACGGAGCATCGCCCGGAGCCCTGTGGCTGCGGCGGCACAGAGACCGTGATCTGCGAAGACGTCACCGAAGTGCTAGATTATATGCCGGCTCTCTTCCGCGTCTTGCGCCATGTTCGCCCTCGCATCGCTTGCCGGTCTTGCGAGACGATCCGACAGGCGCCAGCCATCGACCTGCCCTTGCCCAAGGTGATGGCGAGCAGCGAGTTGCTGGCGCATCTCGTCGTCAGCCGCTTCGTCGATCATCAGCCCTGGCATCGTCAGTCGGTGATCCAGCGGCGCCAGGGTGTCAACATTGACCGCGACGTCATGGGGCGCTGGTCCCGTAAGCTGGCCTGGCTGATGGCGCCGCTTGGCGATCGCCTGCTTGCCCATGTCCTGGCCGCGCCCAAGATCCATGGCGACGAGACGCCCGTCACACTGCTGACTGGCGAGGACGGCACTCGCACCGCCTACTTCTGGGTTTATCTGCGCGATGACCGTTCGAGCGGCGACATGAGCCCGCCGGCCGCGGCGTTCCGCTTTACCACCGGTCGCGGCAGCGAGCATCCTGCAGCCCATCTTGCGGGATATGCAGGATACCTTCAGGCGGACGGCTATGCCGGCTACAACGCTCTGTACCGGGATCCCGGAACGAAGGCTCCGCGTGGCGTGACCGAGGAGTTAAGATCGATTAACTGTACGCGGAATTGACTTGGCCTTGAGTGTCCTTAACACATAGATCGCCTGGGTGAATTCCCATCGAAAAACTCGTCTCTAAAACGATTGGAATGAACTTGCTCCAGCGGGCGAACTGGATCCGCAAGGTCGAATCGATCTTTGGAGGATTGATCGCGAAAAGCGATTCGCATGCGCAAACGTGGAACTTGCCGCGACCTTGCGATGAGAAAACTTGGGAGCTCTCGCTCCTGCGACCACGCAGTCGGAGCTTGAAACGTACCGACTTGGCGATCGATCGACGGGTCTTCGCCAAATTCCTGCGAGTTCGCTCATCTCGCCCCGTCAGGAGCGGCAGCCAAATCGGCTGCTGACAGCGCCAAACCTTGCGCCTGCGGTAACTGAGTTGCGCAAGGTGCCTGAAAGCCGCGCGCTCCATAATTGCCCCATCCTGAGTAGGGCAATGAAAACACAAAGAAAAATCACTTAAAATCTCAATAACCATCTCCGTTGCAGGTTTGGTGAGGCCCCAGCTTCATCCTGACAGCAACGAACAAGATAAAACGACAGCACCACATCACATTTAAGCTCACTGAACGGATCGTATCAAAAAGGGAATGCGACATACTGCCATAAAGGCAGATCGGCGACTTGACCTGTTGAGCGAGCCTTCAAGCTTTTGAGGGAACTCCCAATGGCAGACACCGTAATTCAGATGCGTTCGGGCGCAACCGAGGCTGAAATTCAGGCTGCGCTCAACAAGCTTCCTTCGGGCGGCACTCTAGTGCTGGCAGCAAACGAAACGATCAAGATCACGAACGGTCTCTCGATCGATGCGTCGACACGGTCGATCACTCTCGATCTGAACGGCTCGACGCTCAAGCAAGCCGGCGACAGCTCGGTCGTGTGGGTCGATGGACGCATGACGACTGGGCTCGCCAGCACGATTGGCCACAACGCGGCAGGCAATGTCACGGTTACCTATGACAAGGCAAGCAACGTTCAGATCGGAGAATACGTCAAGGTTTTTGCCGACGATGCTATTCCCAACGACCAGGGCGCATCGACCAAGCTTGGCCAGGCGATGAAGGTCGTCGGGATCGATGGAAACAAGCTCGTGCTTGAAGGCACCCTGCTTTACGAGAACCTTTACAAGACAAATATCCGCGTTTCAGAGTTCCAGAGCGGCGACGTCTCGATCAAGAACGGCACGGTTCAGGGCGATCAGAGCAACCCCACCTGGAACGATCCACTTGTCTCCGTTCGCTCTACGGTCAACACCCACATCGATCACGTAACGGTGCGCGATGGTAACTCAATGGGCTTCAACTTCGTCAATACCGTCGACGCGCAGCTAACTCAGTCTGCTGCCATCAACTTGACTGATGACGCGAAGAATGGTCACTATGGCTACGGAGCCCACTCGGCGAGTTCGCTAAACACCACTGTCGATGGATTTTACGTCGAGAAGGTACGCCACGGCGTCGATGACAATGCGGTCGGCCTTGCGTCGAGCGACGTCAATCCCTCCAAGTATGGCGCTGATATTGGCCTGACGGCGCGCAACGTCGTAGCCAACGGCACGACCTCGTATGCTTTCTCATGGCATAGCGAAGGACGCGAAGGCTCTTATTCAAACTCGGTTGTCTTTAACAGCTTCGGCGTTCTGGGCGCACGCGGTACCGATAATAGCTTCACTAATGTCTCCGGCTCGGGCAATCAGCGCGGAATCCTGTTCTATGAGTACGGGGATGGTGACGGCACGCGTATCACGGTTGACAACGTTAACCTCAAGGAACTGACCGGGTACGCCTATTGGAATCAGAACAACGCCACTGGCAACGTTCTGTCCAACAGCACATTTGAAGTTGCTAGCAGCCGCTACATCATTGCTTCGAACAGCCCGACTGTGAGCCTCATCAACAATGTGGTGAAGTCCGGCGCTTTCGTGCTCGACGAAGCCATTACAGGAACGGCAAATGATGACCGGTTGCTGGGCGGTTCGGGCGTCGACACCATCTCGGGCGGCGCCGGCCGGGACTACATCTGGGGCGGCACCGGCGCAGATGTGCTGACGGGTGGCGCAGGACGTGACCGCTTTGTCTTTCTCGATGCAAGCGAAGCTGGCGACACCATTACGGACTTTACCGCAGGTGCAAATGGCGACGTGATTGATCTTTCAGCGCTTGCTTTCCGCAACGGCTGGCATGGTGACCTCTTTGGCAATGGGTACGTTCGATATGTCCAGTCCGGAAACAATACACTCGTGCAGGTCGACACAGATGGCGGCGGCGATAGCTTTACGACCTTTGCAACGTTGAGCAATGTGGCCAAGGCCAGCCTCACCGCCGCCAACATCTCAACAGAGCTCAAGGTCTCGGCATATGCTGACGCCAACCCCTCGACAGCGGACACCTCGACGTCGACGGTAACCGCTCCAAGCACCGGCAGTGTAAGCTCTAATGCATCCACGACGGGCAGCGTATCGTCACCATCGACAAGCCCTGTCGTGGTCGGTCCGATCACTTCGGCACCAGTTCCTGCGACCTCAACCAGCACTTTGCCAAATGCGTTTGCCGACCTTGTCGGCTTCACCAAGCTTCAGGCGGTTGCCAACGCCGACCTCACTGGTACCGCCAAGAATGACTTGCTCCTTGGAACTGCCGGTAACGACAAACTTCTTGGCGGTTTGGGGGATGATGTTCTCGCCGGTGGCGCCGGTGCCGACTACCTCAATGGCGGCGGCGGGACCAACACAGCTTCGTATGCCAACGCGAGCGCTGGATTGACCGTGAGCCTCGCCGATCCTTCCAAGAATACCGGAGATGCTGCTGGCGATCGCTACAGCCAGATTTCGCAAATCGTGGGCACGAGCTTCAACGACATCATCACTGGCAATGATAGCGTCAACTCTCTCTTTGGAGGAGCAGGGAACGACACAATTTACGGCCTGGACGGTGTCGATAATCTTTTTGGTGGCGCAGGCAATGATGTGCTTGATGGCGGTCTCAAGAACGACATTCTCGACGGCGGTGCCGGCAACGACCGACTGATTGGCGGCGACGGATTTGATCAGCTGACCGGTGGGGCCGGATCCGATACTTTCGTGCTCAATCCGACTTTCAAGACGTCATTTGACACGATCACGGACTTCACGATCGGGAGTGACAAGATCGGGCTCTCTGGAACCGGCATATCTTCGATCTCTAAGATTGCCTTCGTCGAGGGGGCGGCCCTCAAGGCGACCGCGGCCCAAGCTACCATTTTGTATAACCAGGCTACCGGTGCCATTCTTTATGACGCAGATGGCACAGGTTCGGCCGCTGCCGTAAAGATCGGGATGGTCACAAGCGGCCTCGACCTCCATCTGTCGGACTTCATCATCATTTAATCGCGATAAGTTTGCAACTGCTGCACTCCGAGCCGGCATCAGCCAGCCCGGAGTGCAACTAATTCCGGCTATTCGCTGACTTTTTGCCGGGTTGCGCCTGAGAGCCGGCGATGCGATCATGCAACAAACAAGCAAGCAAGTCGCACTTGGGTAGGGTTGGATAAATGAGCAGCGAAGGGGCCGCTAATCTCGGGATATTGCTGGGGTGGAAACACCAGTCTTTTGGCGGAAAACTCGTGGTCCAATTGCAGACACTCCCGCCAGGAAGAACCGCAGGAGCCGGCGTCTACGATACAAATGACATCATGATGACCCGCAACCAGGCCCTGGTGCTGGCAGAGTACCTCACGAAAATTGCCTCAGGAAGCCCAAAAACTCCGAGAGAGGGAGTGTGGAAGCGACTGTTCCGCCGTATTTAGCGCCATCTGGTGCTGCACAATTATCGCCGGCTGATCGAAAGAAAAGTAACCCACCCTTAGCAAACGACCGCTAAGCGAGAACCCAGCGTTTGTTTTGGAAGATTCAAGTGGCGATACTCGTGACCGGCAACGCCGGCTTCATCGGCTTTCACACCGCCAAGACCTTGCTCGAACGCGGCGACGATGTCGTCGGGCTCGACGTGGTGAACGACTACTACGATCCCGCGATCAAGGAAGCGCGCCTGCGCATCCTCGAGGAAACGGCGCGGCGCACCAATGCGTCCTACACCTTCGTGCGCGCCAATCTCGCCGATCGGGCGGTGGTCGAAGACACCTTCGCCCGCAACGATATCCGCAAGGTGGTCAATCTCGCGGCGCAGGCCGGAGTGCGTTATTCGATCGAGAACCCGCACGCCTATGTCGAAAGCAACATCGTCGGCTTCACCAACATCCTCGAAGCCTGTCGCCATGGCAGGGTAGAACACCTCGTCTATGCCTCGACCAGCTCGGTCTACGGCGCGAACAAGGCGATGCCGTTCAGCGAGCACGTCGGGGTCGACCATCCGCTGCAGTTCTACGCCGCGACCAAGAAGGCGAACGAGCTGATGGCGCATAGCTACAGCCATCTCTACCGCCTGCCCACAACGGGCCTGCGCTTCTTCACGGTTTATGGACCGTGGGGGCGGCCGGACATGGCGCTGTTCCTGTTTGCCAGGAACATCATCGCGGGCAAGCCGATCGATGTGTTCAACTATGGCAACCACACCCGCGATTTCACCTTCGTTACCGACATCGTCGAAGGCGTGATCCGGGCGCTGGACAAGCCGGCGCAGCCCGATCCGGCGTGGGATGCCCACAATCCTGATCCGGCCACGAGCAATGCGCCCTACCGGATCTACAACATCGGCAACAACGCACCGGTCAAGCTGACCGAATATATCGAGGCGCTGGAAGAGGCGATCGGCCGCAAGGCGGAGCGCAACCTGCTGCCGCTTCAGGCGGGCGACGTTCCCGATACCTTTGCCGACGTTTCCGACCTGGAGCGCGATCTGGGCTACAAGCCGCGCACCAGCGTGCGCGACGGCGTTGCCGCCTTCGTCGACTGGTATCAGCAGTACATGCTAGCAAGCGACAGAATACAATAAAGGATTACCTTCACATCCCGCCGCTTGATTTAGTGGTTGAACTCGCCTGATCCTTGGTTTTCAAGGCTTCACTTTAAGATCTTCGCTAGGAATACGGGGTTTGCCATGACAGTACCAGTCCTTGTTACAGGCGGCGCAGGCTATATCGGCAGCCACGCGGTCCTCGCCCTCAAGGATGCCGGCTGGCCGGTCGCCGTGATCGACAATCTGACCACCGGCTTCCGCTTCGCCATACCCGACGGCATTCCGCTTTACGAGGGCGACATCGAGGATGGCGCGCTGCTTGCACGGATCTTTGCCGAGCAGGGCACGCGGGCCGTGATGCATTTCGCCGGCTCGATCATCGTTCCTGAATCGGTCGAGAACCCGCTCAAGTACTATCACAACAACACCGCCAAGAGCCGCGCGCTGATCGACGCGGCGGTAAGCGGAGGCTTGAAGCACTTCATCTTCTCGTCGACCGCGGCGACCTACGGCATCCCCGAAGTCTCGCCGGTGACCGAGGACAGCCCCAAGCAGCCGATCAATCCCTACGGCATGTCCAAGCTGATGACCGAGATCATGCTGGCGGATACGGCCAGGGCCCATCCGCTGAACTTCTGCGCGCTGCGCTACTTCAACGTTGCCGGAGCAGACCCGCAGGCCCGGACGGGCCAGTCCACGGCAGGCGCAACACACCTGATCAAGGTCGCGGTGGAAGCGGCTCTGGGCAAGCGCGACAGCGTCGGCGTGTTCGGCACCGACTACGCCACGCCCGATGGCACCGGGGTGCGCGACTACATCCACGTGTCGGACCTTGCCGCGGCGCACGTGCTGGCGCTGGAAGGGCTGATCGAACAGCCCGAACGCTCGCTCACCATGAATTGCGGCTATGGTCGGGGCTTTTCGGTGCTCGAAGTGCTCGACGCGGTCGATCGCGTCACCAACCGCACGATCGACCGCCGCATGGAAGGCCGCCGCGCGGGTGATCCCGATTCGCTGATCTCGGACAACCGGCGGATCAGGGAAACGCTGCCGTGGGTGCCGCAGTATGCCGATCTCGAGACGATCGTGACGCACGCGCTCGCCTGGGAGCGCAAGCTGACCGAAATGCAGCCTAACACAAACTAACGGCTACCTCTTATCTTTCGGATGCACGAAAGCTGGCCTTGTTGCGGGAATTGAGAGTTCGACGGCTTGCTCCCATAAGGGAAAAGTAAAAAATCGTCTCAATTCCGATGTGCGGAAAAAGTTCCAGATTCAGTGCAAACTTTCTAATATTTTCATTGGATTGGGGTGATGCTGCACCTGCGCAAAACGGCGTTTTTGGCGGTTGCGCACTGGTTGGAACGTTCCACCGGGAACATTTCTCCCTATTGACCATAATTACGAATGACGATTACGTCCCAATCTAGAACAGAATTGGAGAGGGTCGATGTACGCTACGCAGGACACTTTGTCCGCCTCTAAACTGCGCCGCCTGGCCGCTGCTGGCGGGCTGACAAGCATCGCGTTTTGGGTCGCTCTTGCGGAGTTTGCCACGCGGCTCTGACGCTCGATTTGACATCGCTGCCAACAATCTTTGCCCAGGATTCCGTTGCAGAGGATCTGAAAGCACTCGGCCTCCCACTGATGCCGTAGCGTCAGTGGGAGCACGCGTTAGATAAAGACAAAGTCGCCAATCGAGAGGTTCGTGACGCCTGTCAGCTGGATTGTTTCTGTGGCGAATCCAAGTTCGATGCCAGAATGAATGACGTAGCTGTCGCTAAGGCCGACTTGGGTGATAAATGCGCCAGTCCCGTATCCGACGAGGCGCAGGATGTCTCCGCCTGCAACACCAGCACCCTGGAAATCTTTAACGACGTCCCCCTGCGCCTCTCCGGCACGGAACTGAAACGTGTCGTTCCCCTGACCGCCGGTTAGAGTATCAGCCCCCCCTCGCCCATCTAGAACATTAGCACCAGCATTGCCGACCAGCGAATTGGCAAGCATATTTCCGGTGGCGTCGATAGCCTTGCTCGTGCTGAGTTGGATGGCTTCGACATTGTCACTCGCCGTGAATGTGACTTGCGAGAGGATCCGGTCATAGCCTTCGCCAGCATTCTCGATCACGATATCACCTGCATTGTCGACGACATAAGTGTCGTTTCCGGCTCGACCGACCATAAGGTCAGCCCCGCCTTGTCCGTCAATGCGATCAACCCCCGCTCCACCGGTAATGGTATTGGCTGCAGCGTTCCCCGTCCCGGTGAAAGCCTTCATCCCGGTATAGACTAGGTTTTCTAGGTTCGCCGCAAGTTTGTAGGATGACAGCGTTGTTTCGATAGTGTCGTTACCGTTTGCGGCATCCTCAACAGCCAAATCACCGATATTGTCGATGACATATGTATCATCGCCCGCGCCGCCAGCTAGCGTGTCAGCTCCGCTGCCGCCAACGAGCCTGTTGTTTAGCGAGTTGCCGGTACCGGCGAAATTACCAGCCCCTTGATAGACTAGATTTTCAACATTGGCTCCCAACGTGTACGTGGCAAGTGTCGTTCGGACTGTGTCTGTACCTTCGTTGGCAAGCTCAGTGACCGTATCTGCCGCAACATCGACGATATAAGTGTCATCGCCGAGGCCACCTGACATACGGTCCTTGCCCGCGCCGCCATCCAAATAGTCGTTTCCGGCATTGCCCTGCAAATTGTCGAGGCCAAGCCCGCCAATCAGGGTGTCATCACCGTCGTCGCCCTTGAGAAGATCTGCGCCATCGCCGCCATAGATAACATCGTTGCCGCCATTGCCACGGACCGTGTCATCGCCTCCGCCAGCTTCGATGGTGTCGTCCCCGTCGCCACCGTTGACCAGATCGGAAGCTAAGCCGCCTTTGATCCAATCCTTTCCGGCACCGCCATTCAGCGTATTGCCAAAATCACCCCCCTGTAGGAAATTGTCTTCGCCGTTGCCAGTACCGCTGAAATAACCTGTCCCGGTGAAAACCAGATTTTCGACGTTGATACCCAATGTATAGTTGGCCAGAGCTGTCTGGACGGTATCGATGCCGTTGTTTCCACCTTCGCTGATCTTTTCGCTGGTCGAGCCAATGATGTAAGTATCGTCACCGAAACCACCATCGAGGAGGTCGTTGCCCCCCCCACCGATGAGCGTGTCATTGCCGGCCAGACCGTACAGCCTGTCGTCGCCAAGTCCGCCGTTCAACGTATCGCCCAGGCTGGTGCCGTAAAGCTTATCCGCACCGTCAGTGCCGGTCTTGTTGACGGCGACACCTTTTTCGACGGTATTATCGCTTGCGTACACCCGTATGTAGTCGATCTGCATCGTCGCCGGAAACGGAGTCGATGCATCAGGTACCCCGGCCCAGGGCCCGCCTCCACCTAAACTGGCGATCAGATACATCGGCACATCCATGCCTGGCCACGTCGGCTGAGTCCGAACGGCAACTCCATCGATGTACCACGTCAGGAAGTCGGGCTCCCAATCCAGGCCATAAGTGTGAAACTCACTCGTGGCAGTGGGAACATTGTATTGCTTTGCATGCGAGATATGTTGTCCGGAATCGGTGGCGTGTCCAACGGTGATGACGTTGTTGGGATCATTGCCCTTCTGCTCGACAATATCGAGCTCAGGTGGCCAGACACCATCCGCCCCTAGCAACCAAAAGGCGTCATGGAGCCCCTGCCCCTCCGGAAGTTTGGCCCGGATCTCGAAATAGCCATATGTCTGGCTGAAGGTCGCCAAAGAGTTGATCATGCCGGAGGAATAATCATACCCGTAAATTTTGCTTTGCTCGGAGAGAGGAACCTTGTCCATCGTGATGGAGAGCACCCCGTCCTTGATCGAAAACGGGTTCATCCCGATCGGTTGGCCGTAAGTACCGGTGTCCTCCGGATACGTAAAATACTGCACCGACCCGTGATCAGGAGTGGTATGTGCGGCCAGTCCAGACCTCGAGAAGAGTGGATACCATGTCCCCGTGCTGCCAGTTCCAGTATTTAGGCTAAACGAATTGAATTCATCGGCAAACGTCAAACGGTAATTGGCTAAATTATTGGCCAAGACAAAATCCCGCGCACTGAAAGCATCGACTTGCGCATTCTTAATCGTGACCGTACCAGCAGCGCCAAGGGACAGAAGCACATCACTGCCGACTTGCGTTAAAGCAGCACGAACCTGGTCGAACGAACTGAAACCGCCTATGGCGCGGAGATCAAAATAATCTCCACTCTGGAAATCCATGATTGTGTCGTTCCCAGCGACAACGAACATATCATTGCCGCCACCGCCCGTGAGCTCGTCGGCCCCCAGGCCGCCATCGATAATGTTCTTGCCGCTATTGCCGACAATCACATTATCAAGAGCGTTACCCGTCGCGCCTACGGACAAAGATCCTGTAAGAGAAAGATTTTCCACATTGCTTGGGAGTGCGTAAAACCAGTCCGACCGAACCGTGTCGGTTCCTTCCCCAGCATTTTCAGTAATTCGGTCTTTGGAAGAGAGAACAATATAGGTGTCGTCGCCCAAGCCACCGGACATGAAGCTTTCGCTCGATCCGACCTTGCCAAAAAAGGTCCTGATCTGATCGTTGCCGTCCGTGCCGGTCAAAACTTCGGAAAAACTACCAGCGTTGATAAAATTTGTGGGGGCAGCTGACAACGGCAACATCGCGACGCTCCTGGCGATCGGTTCGAATCGCCGGACATTACGCAATGAAAATCAAAAGTAAACGAAGTCCTGCGCCTTACGCGAATAGGCTATCAACGCTGCAAAAAAGCAATCGTTGTCCATCGACAGCTTTTCAGCATGGATGAGCCGGGTCGCCACAACGGGCCGCAATAGATTATGTTCCGGCGTCGGGGACCGAGAAAGAGTTTTTTGGAGTAGATTTACGCTGAAACGTGATTAAATTGCGACAATCTGTGCTTTGCACATTTTGTCAATGTTCAGAGCGCCAAATGTCCAATGAGCGGCGCTGCGATCAGCGCCCACAGAAATGCACTGCTCCCGAGAAGGATGCCGATGCGCGCGCGCGGGCTCAGTTTCTCAATTTCGGGTTCCTGTGCGGCTCCAGTGTCAAGATCCCACTGGTTGACCAGCTCTCCACTCACCGTCGATCCAGGCTCTGCGCGAAGGAGAGACGCGCTGATCGTCTTTCGGCTCAGCGGCTCGTCGAACTGGCAACCGGCATAGTTGCCGCTGGCCCAGACGGCAGTGGCGCGGGTTAGCCCACTTTCTGGCAGATCTACCGTAACCGCGCTCCCTGCTTGCAAAGGTGAGGACACTTCCAACAGCATCCCGCTCTCCGACAGGTCAAGCAGGGTTCCCATTTGCAGTTCAGTGCTCGTCTGCACCACCACTGTCAGCAGTTTGAGTGGCCTACGGATAGAGACCCGATCGTCGAGGTCTTCAGTCTTCGAAAAGGTCTGCGCGAGGTCATTCATCGGGATGCTCCTTAGGGCTCACCATCGCGCAAAATCGTTAACAGCTCGTTTGCACCAAGAGCCTTTCTTTCTGCCAACAATACGCCGGGGATCGGCTCCCGCGTCTTAACAACTTAAGGAGGGTTGCTACGTATCGAGCCATGCTCGGAAAAGGACGTCGTCCACGTCGGCATTGCGTCCGTCATACGATAGGGTGTGCCTCAAAGGCGCCCGACGTTGACCGAGGGCTGTCTTGATGGCGACACCCCTCCTCTTGACATTGGCTCGCCAACAAGAAACCCTGCGTTCGCATAATGACGTCACGGGAGAGGCGGCCGGCCTGCAGGGTCAGATTGAGCGATGTTTAATCGCGCAAGGGGGACCGAATGAAATTGCGGGTGCTGGAGCAGATCGAACCGATCGAGGGTAAAGCCGTCCGTACAGCATGCGGCTATGGCTGTGTTCGTTGCGGTTGCAACATCGTTCAGTACTGCGAGCTCTCCCATGACACCCTTGCACAAAATCGTTTTCTAGCCTGTCCCGAGTGCCTTAAGGTTCTTAGGGGACTAGTTAAGGACCCGCCGGTCCTGGAACGGGTCATCAAGCACCCTATAGCCATACAACCGGAGTTTAATCGCAAGGGCTTATCATATCTGGGGGGCATGCGGCTGCCCGATATCTTGCTTCCCGGAGGCATCGTGCTTCACTCAACCCCGATACCTGTCGTTCTTAATGGCTATCCAATACTGCGCGTAGACATGCCTGAGGTGTCAGGAGGGCCTTTTCAACTCACGCTACGTTTGAATGGAATGGATGGTCAGATTTTCAAGATTGTCGACCAAAACCTATGGCGCGGAAACGACGAATGGAGATTCGAACGTATTGGTGATGCCTATTTCATCGAAAATGCTATTAGCGCCGACCGAATAAATTTCGGAATACATGGTGGTTCAGAGATAGAAATCTATGAACTTCAGGCTTGTGGGGGCGAGCGGCGGCTGACGATCAATAGCTCAGGTATTGACGTGGATGGAGCACCGTTCATCTTTCAAAAGACATCAGACCGTATGGTCGGGATTTCGGCTTAGTAGTGCGAGCTGGGTCAGCGCGTTACAAGCTTGCCCAGATCCGCACCGCATCGATCGGATTCTTTAAGCCATATTTGCGCATTGCGCTGCGACGGTAATACTCAACGGTTCTCCGACTGATGCCTAACGCAACAGACATTTCTCGATTGCTGAATCCTATACCGACCATTTCCGCCACGGCTCGCTCGCGTTCAGTCAGGGTCTGCGATAACCCATGCTGTGAAATTTGAGTTTGCAATCGCCGCGCCACTCTGATCCAGCTCTGCACTGTCGACGACAAGGCCGCAATGCTCCTCGGCCATGACAGATAATCAAGCGCGCCAGACCTCATTGCCGCGACGGCGGCCTCGAGCGTGGCATTGCGCGAGAATATCACGCACCTCATATGCGGTAGGCGTTCGTGCAAGCGCTGAATGATTTCGGCGATGCATTGATTTTTATCTGCGTGCGCTAGCAAGATCAATGTACAGTATTTGGGATCTTTCAAAAAATCTTCGACTGAAGAGTACATATTCAAGGTGCAGTTAAGATCGCGCGCAATTTCGCAAAAAACTCTTTGGCTTGACCACTCATCGTCGATCAAGACGAGGTCAATGCCAGCTATTCTGGCCGGATTGACCCCATCAACACCTGTCACTAAAGTGTTTGCGGTGCCAGAGCCGCCCCGGCATTGAATTACCCTCACTGGCTGATGCTGCCCCATCGTGCCATCAACACCCCACGACCTAACTCCCAATTGGCATAATCACGTTACGTAACATACGTCCTGAATCGTTTGAGTCCACACTGCTTGAAAGTCCAAACTTTAGCAGCATGACCCGATTTTCGCCGTTTCATACCATAGGCAGCGAAGTCAAATTTTCCGGCTCACAGGTGAGCGCCTCGTGAATGGGGTATCACCGCCAATAGGCTCGCTGCGGTCGGGTAAAGGCATCGCACGTAATGACCGTCGGGGTGGCCTTGCGCAGCCCTTGGCCGACGACGGTTTCGCACAGCCTGGACTTTATGTGGCGAATTGACCGGAAAGCCTCGACGTCGCAACACTGCAGCTTCGGGTCACACGGCCGATACAGGACGCCACCTGTTTGAGAATCATAAGCAATTCATTTGACGCCGACGCCCGAGACCAAGCCTAGCCACACGGAGAGCCAATCGCTGCGTCCCAGCGTCTGCTAGGCCAACCGGTTATCGCGTTGAGATATCTCACAAACGTTATCCCAAGTGCCACGCGATCAAGAGGCGACATACGTTCCCTCGCCCCCTGGGGCCCAACCTTCGCGCTGGAAGGGGGCGTTTTCGACCTCGTGCAGCCGCTCTTTGCTAGATCTCTTCAAATGGAACTTTTGTGGACGGCAACGATGACGACCACCACGACAAGAGCGCATTAGCTTCGAGCGCAAGCCCTTGCGCCTCTCCCGCTCACTGTGCCGTCCCGCGGAAAGAGTGGCAGTCCAAAACTGATTTCGAAGGGCTCACGCTCGCTCAGCAAATCGATCCAACGAATCCGGCCAAGCGCGCGCCGCATGCTTTGGAACCTGCGGCCAGCTATGGCGTAGAGTCTGACACGCTCGCGGTTGGACAACATCGTAGAATTTTTCGAGGCTGCCATTGTTCGTTCACCGAGCATAAATCAAACTTTGATTAAGTGCCCTATAAGTAAATTGTCATTATGCGCTCTCTAGAAACACCCTGTCCTATGTTTGGATTGTGGTCTGATCTCGTCCCGTATATTTCTTAGGGAGTTTTTATGAATAAGTTTGTAGCGATGGGAATGGCGGTCGCGCTTTCAGCGACCACAAGTCCAGCCTTTGCTCAATCGTCGGCGGTTGATCGTGCTAATGAGCGCGCTAACGATTCGATTGCTTATCGTAATGCGCATTGCCCACCAGGTCGCGGAGATGCCTGTGCACGCGCCAACGCGCGAGAGTACCGGTCAATTCAATATCGCAGTGAGCACGCCACTCGATATCAGCGCGACCGTCATGCCGCTGAAGAAAGGGCGAACCAGCGCAATCGGGATAGCATCGTCTATCGCAATGCGCATTGCGCAGATCGTGACCGTGCCGCGTGCGCCCGTGCAAACGAAAAGGATCTTGGTGCCATCCGCTATCGCAAACGTCACTGATGGCGCCACCAGAGTCTAACGCTTTGCACTTGGCAACTTGAACCAACAAGCTGTCGGTAACATCTCTGAAGAATGACATCCGAATCGGTCTATAATTGTCCCGAAGTTGAACATCGGTTGGTGAGTTACTGATCGACTGTTCAGCAAGCTTGGGCTAAACATGTCGTCGCCATCTAGGCGCCTTGGATCCAAGGTGGGGCGTGTCGCTACGGTTACGAACTGCGTAACCGAACGGCACGCCCTTTTAATATGTTGCTGTGACAAGATTTCTTGATGTATTTTCGTGACTTAATAGGCTCGGAAGTATGCATTTGTCACTGACATCAACGAGATGACATCGCTGACTGTGATCGCGTAATCTGTGTCGGGTTTTGCAGCATACGCAGTTGGCAAATCTCTCCATTCCCCTGTACGGCTTCCGTGGACATTACGCCTTCTGCCTCCCTTGCGTGCTATCTGGCAGGAACAAGCACGCTCGTAGGTCCATCGCGGCTGAGCAGCTTGGGATAGCCGTGACTACAAATGCTGACCCATAACGCGCAATTGGCGAGATACTGCCGGTGGTGCTTTTGACATATACACCTAATCAGCACCTGAAGTCACAACTATAAAAACACTCGAATCTCTATCTGCGACGGCAAGGAATTTTGCTGCGGCGCAACAAAGAGGGCTTGTGGCATGGATTGGTGTTTGGCACATATCGACCATTGCTAAGTCGTCTTTCACGCCTTGGCGTTGTCTGATGGTTTCAGAAAAAGGTATTTCGATGAAGATCGTGATGGTTGGGTCGGGCTATGTCGGCCTCGTATCCGGGGCTTGCCTTGCCGACTTCGGCCACGACGTGGTTTGCATCGACAAGGACGCGGGCAAGATCGAGCGTCTCCATCAGGGCATCATGCCGATCTACGAGCCGGGCCTTGCCGAGCTCGTCGCCTCGAACGTCAAGGCCGGCCGCCTGTCCTTTTCGACCGACCTTTCGAGCGCGATCGACGGCGCGCAGGCGATCTTCATCGCCGTTGGCACGCCATCGCGGCGTGGCGATGGCCATGCCGATCTGACCTATGTCTATGCCGTTGCGCAGGAAGTTGCCGAGAACCTCAAGACTCCGGCGGTGGTCGTGACCAAGTCGACGGTGCCTGTCGGCACCGGGGACGAAGTGGAACGGATCATTCGCGATTCGGGCACAGCCACGCAGTTCGCGGTCGTGTCCAACCCCGAATTCCTGCGCGAAGGCGCCGCCATCGGCGATTTCAAGCGGCCGGATCGCATCGTCATCGGGGCCGAGGACGAATGGGCGCGTAGCGTGATGAGCGAAGTCTATCGCCCCCTGTTCCTCAACAAGGCGCCGATCCTGTTCACCAGCCGCCGCAGTTCGGAACTGATCAAGTACGCCGCCAACGCGTTCCTGGCCACGAAGATCACTTTCATCAACGAGATGGCTGACCTGTGCGAAAAGGTCGGCGGCGATGTGCAGGACGTGGCGCGCGGCATCGGCCTTGACGGGCGCATCGGGTCGAAGTTCCTGCACGCGGGCCCCGGGTATGGCGGCTCGTGCTTCCCCAAGGACACGCTGGCGCTGCTGAAGACCGCCGAGGACTACAACAGCCCGGTGCGGATCGTGGAAGCGGTCGTACACGTGAACGATTCGCGCAAGCGCGCGATGGGGCGCAAAGTAATCGAGGCCTTGGGCGGGGATGCGCGCGGCAAGCGCATCGCGCTGCTGGGCCTGACCTTCAAGCCGAACACC
Source organism: Novosphingobium olei (assembly GCF_012927405.1). GTDB lineage: Bacteria > Pseudomonadota > Alphaproteobacteria > Sphingomonadales > Sphingomonadaceae > Novosphingobium > Novosphingobium olei. The sequence goes on from NZ_JABBGM010000023.1 coordinate 16,854, forward strand.
GACGACATGCGCGATGCGCCTTCGATCGCGATCGTCCAGGCGCTGCAGGACGCGGGCGCGGATGTCGTGGCGTATGATCCGGAAGGCATGGAAATCGCCGCGCCCATGCTGCCCAACGTGACCATGGCGAAGGGCACCTACGATGCCGTCGCGGGCGCCGATGCGGTGGTGCTGGTGACCGAATGGGATGCTTTCCGCGGGATCGATCTCGATCGCGTCGGCCAGCTTGCCCGGGGCAAGGTGCTGGTCGACTTGCGCAACGTGTTCAACCCGGCCGAAGTGCGGGCAGCCGGCTTCACCTATTCAAGCGTCGGCCGTCCCTGATCGGCTTTACAATTTGCCTTATCTAAATTGCTATCAGGCACAAACTGCATGAGTGCCCTTCGGCGTATAGCCTTGAGAACCGTGGCCATAATTGCTATAATTAGCAATTATGGCAGAGACCAAGGCAGCCCGGAATTTAATTCCGGGTTTTGCCTTATCTTGGCGAAAGTCAATTCGCTCACAGTAAACAACAAAAAACGCACTCAATCGTGCATCTAGATAGAAAGACGTAATTGTGCTGCGTGATGGAGGTCACTTTGGCGTGGTGGCTGTTCAGCAATCCACAAAATAAAACAATGCGCACAGAGCCATAGCAGACTGGGGGCGAGCAGGATCCCAGCAACTACTCTCACGCTCGCAGCAATCCCAGCTGAAACACAGACCGCTACGGTTGCCACAACTACTGCAGCGATGGCGCTGACATTACCAGCGCTTGTGCTCATCACAGCGATAAGCAGAAGATTTGCAAGCGATGCCAGCGCCAGACAAGCAAGAGCCAGACGCCGGCGCCGTGCGCCTCGGGACGAGAACACGATTGCTGAAGCGCAGCCTGCCAAGAGCGACGTCGCAAACCAGCCCATACAATACACTGCAGGACCAGGGTAAAGATCCGGTTTCGTCGCCAGATCGAACCAGGCGCCCTTGCCCGTTGCAAGCGCAAGCTGCGCTGCAAAAAAGAACACGCCTCCAAATGACGCACCAAAAAAGAGCATCGCCCGTATCGTGCCACTCACAAGCTGATCACGAGAAGCTATGTAATTCATATACTTACTGAACCCCGATTGGACGCGAGCCAACTTTCGTACGATGGCAAGTCCTTTGGGACGCTTGCAAGCCAGTAAAGAATAATATGCTCAACTTATTTGAAAGCCGCTTGCTTGGACTGCAATTGGCTTGCCCTGAAGACCAAGATATCCTCATCTGAGCTGGGCACGATTCCTCCGGGGCTCACCGACTTCAAAATATCCGAGCTCGCACTCCAATCAATCATCTAAAGCGGCAACGATCTTTCAATGCCGACGTGGTAAGGCGGGAAAGTGAACATGAGATTCTTCTGCCCCCTCCCGCCCTACAGCATTCTTGTGATCTGGGCCCTTGTGCTCTTACCAGCGCACGCTGCGGCCCAAACTATTCCAGATCAAGGTCCGCAGCCTATCTCCACTCGTCAGTTTAGCGCGCCGCAAATGTTCGATCTTGCTACTAGGGCGGAAGGTGATCAGGATGTGCTGGGCGCCGAGAAGATCTATCGTGCGCTGAGCGAGGATCCCGATCTCGAAATACGAACGGAGGCAAGGTTTCGGCTCGCCATGCTGTTGGCGGATCGACAGCATCGCTATCAGGAGGCGGCAGTGCTGTTTCGCCGTATTCTTGACGACAAACCAGGCGCTTCGCGGGTCCGCTTAGAGCTAGCCCGGATGCAAGCTACTTTGGGCAACTCAGCCGCAGCTCGCAAGGAGCTTCGCGCGGCCCAGGCGGGCGGTCTGCCGACAAACGTAGCTCAGTTGGTCCGTTTCTATGCGCGCGCGCTGAGCGCCCGCAAGCCTGTTGGAGGTTCATTCGAAGTCGGACTTGCGCCAGACAGCAACATCAATCGAGCTACTCGTTCAGACACCCTTGGTACCGTTCTTGGTAACCTCACTCTCAACGAAAACGCCAAAGCGAAATCCGGCGTCGGCTTGAACCTTCAAGGCCAGATCTATGGTCGTATCGCCTTATCTGCTACGACAGACATTCTCGTTAGAGCTTCCGGCGCATCAAGCCTTTACCGCCAAGGCGAATACAACGATATCAATGTCTCCGTACAAGCTGGTCCCCAGTTCAATTGGTCGGGAAACCAAATTGCCGTCTATGCTGGACCAGGTTGGCGCTGGTATGGACATGCCTTGTTCACCCAAACAGTCGGAGCCGGAGCGAATTGGCAAAAGGGCGTAGGTAAGCGAGCCCAACTGCGGCTCGACTTGAGCGTCAATCATGTTGATAATAGGCGCAACTCGCTTCAATCGGCAACCGATCTTGCCGCATCCGTTGGCCTTGATCGGGCCGTGTCAGCGCGAGCAGGCGTAGGCTTCCAAACCTTTGGACTGCGAGAATTGGCAAAAGACCCAGGATATTCCCAAGCTGTCCTTGGTACCACCATGTATGGTTTCCGCGAGTTTGGACAAACCACGGTGCTCTTGTCCCTTGGCTATCATCATCTTCGCAGCGACGCCCGCTTGGCACTTTATCCCAAACGCCGAGAGGAAAACAAAGTCTCGGCCACACTTGCTGGTACTCTTCGCGCCTTGCGCGTGGGGTCATTCGCGCCCGTAGTCCGGCTGAAATGGGAGCGTAATTCCTCGACTATTGCCATCTACAGCTTTAGTCGCCTTTCAGCCGAATTTGGTGTGACATCAGCTTTCTGAAGTATGACCAGGGCTGCGTTGTAGCATAGTGATGGACAATCATGATCGCCTTGCCCGCCCGGGCGAGGCAGATGAAATAACAGCCATGTCCAGCGCACGCAAAGTAAGCGGCAAGATCCGCGTGTCGTGTTGCCTGGCGCACCAGGACCTTTCGACCAGCAGCTTTGCCAAACCTCAATGGTGATACGGCAGTCCGTCAAACCTTGAAATCTGCTGCTCTTCAATAGACGCGTTGAACGCATCGAGCGCCATTTCAAGATAAGCCGAGGCGACTTCAAACCCATTGCGGTCCAAGGCGTCGCGTGAAACTTCGAGCAAGTGTCGAAGACCCTTCTCTGGCGAACCATGCGAAAATGCGACAATTTCAATGGCGGACTTCAATGTGGTCTCCATGCGACGGACGGCAACATCTGTCAGTCATAAGCCACTATCCTGTCCTTTTCCTGAAGCTCTACGCTGTCAGGGCTGCGAAGAACCCCGCATGATCTCCGTCCTTTTTCGCAAGGATTCTAGTGCCTTGCCCAACCCCAAGGCTCGGTCGAGCCGCAGGCCACAAGGCCCGAGACAGAGTTTTGCAGTCTTTCAACTCTAGCCGACCACCAGCAATGTGGCGTCAACCAGCACCGCCCCTTTCCTGATAGCCTTCGCGCCAGCCATCTTCTGACCCCGCGAGCGAGTCCAGAGATTGGCTGACGTAAGCGGCCGCAGCAAAAGCACCCAAGTTTTCGAGCGCCAGCGCTGCCGCCTCAAGGGCAGCCACAATTTCAAGGATTTCCGGCGACTGAGCGTTGTCTTTCATTGCTGCCTGCAGGTGCGCGCCATCGACCAGTTATGCCGCAGACCGCAGCACCCCTGCGGATTGGGCCATAAGCTCCTCTTCGGCCTTAAAACATTTCTCGATCAGGTCGATTCCGCGCCGGTCAATCCTAATCCAAAAACGTCGACCGTCAGTCGGATCGGGCTTACGCACAATGACGCCCTTTGTCGCAAGTACATTAACAGGCCGCTGAAAAAGGGCTTGGCTATCGGGCCATGAGATGATTCATCGAGGCAGGACGCGATGAACGAGGCCGATGGATGCGCGGGACGGACGAACGATCGGGCGAACTGTTTTCCTAC
>NZ_JABBGM010000024.1 GCF_012927405.1 Novosphingobium olei
GACCGACTGAAATATCACATGTGAATATCGGCCCGCGATCTGCTCCCCACCCGGGCGGCATCAAATCGGAACGGTGGGCGCGATCAGATCGGAATGGGGGGGCGGCATCGTCGGAATCCGCACTCTGCATCGACCAACCCACCACGCGGCGGGAATAGAGGTCGATCACGACAGCCAGATAGGCAAAGCCCTCCAGGGTGCGAAGTGGAGTAGGAAGCGCATCAGCGCTTCCCCTCCCCGAACCGTACGTGCACCTTTCAGCGCATACGGCTCTCCATTCAGCCTTGGCCCATGGCCATGGCGACATCATGATAGCGGGAGGTGACAGTGTTTCGGAGTTCGTCCCGGAAGATGTAGGGATTTCGCTCCGGATTCCGCCACCGGAACTGCAACTTCTGGCTCGTGACCAGTCGCCGCAGCGCCTTGCCTACGGCGTTGCCCTGATTGCTTCGTCCGTACAGCAGCCAAGTTTTCGATTGGCCGATGTCCGGCGCGCGGTACCATTTGCGCATCAGCGGTTTGATGCGGGACCGGTACTTCTGCGCCAACCAGTGCGCCATTTTCCAGAACACGACGGTGTCGATGCGCCGGAATGTGCGCGCCGTGAAGTCGGTGAACTTGTAGAACGCGGCCCAACCCGCCAACTGGCGGTTCAGGCTGTCAATCATGTCCACCGCGGCAACCTCATGATTGCCGGAGAGCGCCTCGACCAGTCGGTGAGCGAAGGTCTTGGCTTTCTCATTGGGTATCGTTGAGACCACGGACATGCGTCCGCTCGATCCCCGCCTGCGGATTATCCGGTGCCCGAGGAACACGAACCCGTCGTCAACGTGGGTGATATGGCTCTTGTCCATATTCAACGTCAGCTTCAGGTCGCCTTCCAGAAAGGCCCGGCACTCCTCACGGATGGCCTCGGCATGTGCCTTGGTGCCTTTGACGATGACGACGAAGTCATCGGCGTACCGGCAGTAGGCGACAGCAGGTTTCCATTGCCGGTTCTCGCGAACCGTAATGGGGCGCCCCTGCTGGATGCCGAAGTTCCATGCCCAGCGATCCTTACGCGCCTTGTCGCTCAGGTATTTTGCCTCCAGCCACGCATCAAACTCATGGAGCATGATGTTGGACAGGAGCGGCGACAACACGCCGCCTTGCGGAACACCCTCACTCGAGGCCACGAACAGGCCACGGTCTATGTGGCCTGCCTTCAGGAACCGCCAGAGCAGATCGACGAACCGATCATCCCGGATACGCCGCCGGACGCAGCGAACCAGAAGCCGGTGGTGGACCGTGTCGAAGTAGCTCGCCAGATCACCTTCGATGATCCAGCGGCCCCGCGTCCCGGCACCACAATCCTGCAACTGTATCTTCACGGTCCGGACAGCGTGATGCACGCTGCGTTCCGGCCGGAAGCCGTAAGAGAGGCGATGGAAGTCGCTCTCCCAGATCGGCTCCATGGCCATCAGCATCGCACGTTGGACGATGCGGTCTTTCAGGGTCGGGATACCCAGTGGACGTTTCTTGCCATTGGCTTTCGGGATATAGATTCGCCTGACCGGCTGCGGGACGTAATTCCCCGTCAGCAGGTCCGTTCGCAGGCTGGCCAGATGATCTGCCAGTCCGGCCTGCATCCGTTGCTTGTCCATTCTGTCGATGCCCGGTGTATTGGCGCCGCTAGACGCCAACACGATCCGGGCCGCCTCGGCAAGCCACGCCCTGTCGGCAATGAGCCGGAGAAGGCGATCGAACCGGCGGTTCGGATCACTCTCGGCCCATGTCGCGAGCTTGTGCTGCATTTCGCTGATTATCAAAGGTCTTCACCTCATTTGGTCAGGTAGTTTGCACTTCAAGCAGATTGAACTGTCCCCCTTCGCCATGTGACAGGCTTTCCCTGTCGCGGACTACTACGGGGACTCCGCCAGCATGGCGGACATCGGGGCCAACTCCCTTGGCATTCCATCATGCCTTCCCTCGTTCATATGCTGGACTTTAACGCGCTGGGGAGGTTGCCGGTCGCAGTCCTTGTCCTTGCGTCCCGCAAGTCGATGCCGATGCCATGGTCTGGCTGCGTTCTCTCCATGACTCCACGTGGACGGGCTACATTTCCGGCCACATTCGGATGTCGCCGACTTACGTCTCCGACGACATCATCAGCATTCCGCCTGTTAAGCCGTGTAGGCGAAGGCGACATTTCAGCCCTCGGATGCGGATTAACCGGTTCGTGTTCCTCAACCTTCTGCACTACAGCCTCGGGGACCATCTCGGCGTAGCGGCTTCGCCTCAATCCCCTTTACCTGCGGGCTACGTCACCCTGCCAGTTGACGGCAGGTCACCGCCGCTTGGGCTCATGCCCCCTCACAGCAGGGGGCAGGGCATTCGCTCAATTCCTCCTTTCTCCTTTGCATTCCAGACATATGCGCGCGAGGCGCACTGTAAGTGATGTCTGTCACCCATGCGCGGTCGGGCGCTGCTGCATCGAACTGGCGATCCAGCGTGTTGTCGACCACCAAGGAGGGCTTGCCGCCATAGCTGCCAGGCCGGCGTTTGTAGCCGACCTGAGCCCTGATGCCCGCCAGCCTGGTCAACCGGGCAACGCGGTTCGGGCAGCAGGTCTCGCCATGATCCAGCAGGTCATCGTGCAGCTTGCGGTAGCCATAAACCTTGCCGCTGTCGTTCCAGGCCTGTCGGATCAGCTCCGTCTGCCGAGCATCTTCCCGAGCCCGCTGGCTGAGCGGGCTCTTCTGCCAGGCATAGAAACCGCTGGGCTGGATGCGCAGGCACCGACACATCGTCCGAACCCTGAACTGGTTACGATGCTCGGCAACGAAGGCGTATCTCACTTTGCATCCCTGGCGAAATACGCGGTGGCTTTTTTTAAGATGTCGCGCTCCTCGGTCACCCGGGCCAACTCGCGCTTTAGCTGGCGGATCTCGGCATCCTTGCTGGCATCGCCCGACACTAACTTCGCCAACTGCCGCTTCCAGGCATACAGCGAGTGCTGACTGACCCCGAGCCGCTGCGAGACCTCGGCTACCGGATATCCGCGCTCGGTGATCTGGGCCACCGCATCACGCTTGAACTCATCACTGAAGTTGGGCTTCCCCATCGTCGCCTCCTGTCCTCAAAATTAGGATCGAAGGCGTCCAGAAATCTAGGGGCTACTCACAGGTAGCGAAGCCCCTGGGAGGTAAAGGCGGTCACAGACCCCGCCATTTCATCGGTGCTTTCGATGACGCTGAGGCACCCGAGCTCGGGTGTCATTTGCTCGGCCATCTCCTCGAGGATCTCGATGTTGACGCGGAGCCGGCGTGCCGCGTACACCCGCCCGCGCACAGGTCTCATAAGCTTGGCGAAGAAGCCCTCGACGGCATCCAGCCACGAACAGGATGTTGGCACGAAGTGGAAGGTCCACCGTGGATGCTGTGCCAGCCAGGCGCGGACCTTGGGCGGCTTGTGGGTCGCATAATTGTCGAGAATGACGTGGACGGTCTTGTCGGCAGGCAATTCGGCGTTGACGGCGTTGAGGGAGCGAATGAACACCTGATGCCGGTGCGCTGCATGTTGCGGCCGATCGCCGATCCATCGAGGATATTGAGCGCGGAGAACAGGGTGGTGGTGCCATTTCGCTCGTAGTCGTGAGTCATGGTCGCTCGGCGGCCACGCTTGAGCGGCAACCCCGGCTGCGTGCCATCGAGCGCCTGGATCTGGCTCTTTTCATCAACCGACAGCACGATCGAATGAGCTGGCGGCGAGACATAGAGCTCTACAACATCATGAAGCTTCTCGGCAAAGGCCTTGTCATTGGACAGCTTGAAACTGCGCCAGCGGTGGTGCGCGAGACCGTGATCGTGCCAGATTTTCACAACCGTAGACGTAGCGATGCCAACGGCCTTGGCCATGGCGCGCACCGGTACCCAGGCCCTGATCGCTCAGGAGAATGATCCACGCTCGCCAAAATTGTTTCTAGGGCAAACTGCGCGCAGCGACGATTGCCTCAAGTCCAACTCTGTCCGCGGCCGTGACGGAAATGCTGATGCGAGTACGCATCCCGCAGTGTCGCACGCCCTATAGCCGACGAGAAGCCCCAAACGGTCTCTTCCGATCCGATCAATCGACTAGGATCCCCAAATACCCCCGATGGAAGGTTCGATTCGTTTGCCGTTTCATGGGTTTGTCCGTAGAGCTGGACTGAGAACACGGCGAACGGAGTCATCGGCGCCAGGGCCTGGGCGCAGTTCAATGCGGTGAGGCGGCACGGCGCGGCCAGTTACGGCGTCCACTATCGCCAACTTTAACGGTCTGCCAGTTTTTCGATCTACCGTTTCCATCGGCGGGGCACCGCATCCGCTGGCATTCCAGTGGTCGCCCCATTCCTGCAACGCAAGGCAGACTGTCCAAAGGTCGCGACCCTTCTCGGTTAGGCGATAAGCTTCGCAAGAAGGTAACCCTTGGTAGCGTACGCGCTCCACTATGCCGCTGACGATCAGGCGTTCGAGCCTCGCACAAAGTGCCGGCGTCGAGACATCAGTGGTTGTCCACAAATATCCATGGTGGTCGGAAATTAGTGCCAAGTCGCGAATAATCAATAACGACCAGTGATTTCCAATTAACTCCAGAGCTCCCGAAATAGAGCAGGGAATTTCCAAAAATGATTTTGATTTCACTGTCAAGGTCCGCATTAGATGTTTGATCCTGAGATTTTATGGTGCGGGTCTGATGTGATAGGGTGCACTGTAGCGCGACAAACTGGATGAGGGTTCGTGTTGCCTCACGAAGGAATGTTCCCGAACGGCGGGACCGTTGCCTCACGTAATTGTTCCTTGCATTGACCCTCTCCCGGATTTGCCGCCGTCCATAATGAGAGGTCTGGCGCTTCATCGGCAGGCGTCATGAACCCCATGGATGTGTGAGGCCGGGTCTCGTTGAAGTCCGTCCGCCACGCCCCGATCTTGGTCCTGGCGTCGTCCAATGACAAGAACCAATGCGTGTTCAGGCACTCGTCGCGCAGGCGACCGTTGAAGGATTCCACGAACGCATTGTCGGTTGGCTTGCCCGGCCTGCTGAAGTCCAGCGTGACCCTGTTGATATAAGCCCAGTGGTCGAGCGCCCGGGAGATAAATTCGGTGCCATAGCACATTGGGAAGCTGCCCCTCGAAGGCAGCATTCGCCTTGATGAAGACAAGGGCGCGTAGCGCCCGCCGGCTTCATCAAGGCGGCCATGATCGGCCAGCAGGTCTCTAAAGTGAAGTTGTCGACTCAACGCTTTGGAGACTGACCGACCATGACCAAGCTCAGTTCTACTCCGGCCGATGCCGTGCTGGTAGCGATCGATATGTCTAAGCACCGTCAGGAAGTGCTGATCGAACGCCCAGAGGGCGGTCGACGTCGCCGGATGACAGTCATGGCCACCAAGGCTGATTACGACCGCCTCGCGGACGACCTGGTAGCCATCGGCAGACCTATCGTCGTTGGCTTTGAGGCCACCGGCAACTACCACCGTACGCTGGCGCACCGACTGCTAGCTGCCGGTTTCGAACTACGGCTGATTTCGTCGGTCGCCTTGGCCCGGACCCGGGAAGCTCTGCACAATGGCTGGGACAAGAACGATTCCAAGGACGCGCAGGTGATCCTGCACATGCTGCGGATCGGCGCCACCCAGCGCTATGTCGATCCTCTGGCTGCGGGCATCAACGACTTGCAGGAGATGTCGAAGACGCACGAGGCCATTTCCAAGGCGAAGACCCAGACCTGGCATCGGATCCTGACTCACTATCTGCCGCTGTATTTCCCGGAGATCGAGCGTTTCGCTGGCAACAGCAGGTCGGACTGGTTCCTGGCCTTGCTGGAGCGTTTTCCCACACCGGCCAGCATGACCGCCCTTGGGCAGGAAGGCTTCACGCGTGAAGCCTGGGCGCTGGTCGGCCGCAAGGTGTCAAAAGCCCGGCTGATCAATGATATCTACGAGACGGCCTCTGCATCCATGGCGCTGCCGGTTGACGAGGATTCCGTTGCGATCACCATGTTTTCGCATGGTGATCGCGCAGGCGCGTAGCCTGATCCGGCAACGCGACGAGATCGAGCGGACTGCGAACGCCGTGCTCAGCGAGAACCGCGATTACCAGCTCCTACGCATGATCCCCGGGATCGGACCGATCAACGCGCTGACGATCCTCGCTGAGGCTGGCGATCTGCGGCGCTTTAACCATCATCGCCAGTTTCTGAAGTTTTGCGGGCTCGACCTGGCCACCTGCCAGTCCGGCACATTCCGCGGGCGGACCAAGCTGTCAAAGTACGGTAACGCTCGGCTACGACGCACCTTCTGGATGGCGACCCAAGTTGCCATTCGCCAGCGCGACAACAGCTTTCGAGACAAGCTTGGACGCTATGTCGCCGGGCATGGCAACGACCCTGATCGCCGCCGGAAGGCGATGACCGCACTCACCGCCAAGATGGCGCGCGTTGCGCACGCCGTCATCAAGACGGGAGCCGAGTACCGTCCGTTCGTTGAACGGGCGGACACCAGATGGAAGGACCCCTCTCTGTGGAGCCGTGAGGGCGCAGCAGCGACCCTGTAGATAATGTTCGGGCCTTCCATCTGGCATCCGCATCTCATTTTAAGGACGGTGAGGACCACGACCTGCGCGGCCGCTGAATCCTGTGTTTGCTATGGCCGAGAGCGCATTCCTTGACGATGGAAGCCATCTGGATCACAAAGTCATCAGCGCCGATCACGTTCGGCGCAACGAGACCTGCTGGCCTTTTCCCGCCGCTGCTTCCCAACCTAGGACGTTGTCCACCCTGATTTTCGCTGGTGGCTTACCTCGCTCGAACAGCAGGCGATCCATCACGTCGACCACCTGCTCGCCTTTGATCCCCTGATCGACGTGGATCGCCAGACATTCCCGGGTGTAGGCATCTACAACCGTCAGGGCACGGAACCGTTTGCCGTTGAACAATGCATCGGACACGAAGTCCATTGCCCAGACGTCATTGGGACAGGACGGCAGTGGCCGCTCCACCCGACGGGCAGCCATGACGAGTACGAACCCGCTGGCGCGGGAATGGCGCTGGACCTGATGTTGTGAAAGTACCCGATTATAACACGCCTTGGTTGAGCCACGCGACCGGGAGGCAGACATTTTCGGCTCCTTCAACCGAGGAGTCGAACATGACCAATACCACTATGCCAGCGCCCGCCACCACGCTTCGGGAGCGGATGATCGAGGACATGAAGCTGCAGCGTCTTTGCCGGACGACGCAGCGCAACTATTTGCGCGATGTCGAGCGGTTCGCGATCTGGCTTGGACGGCCACCTGTAGCGCGACAAACTGGATGAGGATTGCGCGTCAATCAGGATGAGAATGTGATTGTCGCGGCGCGTCGATCAGTGCCTGTTTTGATTGTCGCTGGCAAGGTCGTCGTTCTCATCCTGATTGTCGCGGATGGTCTCGAGGACCTTTGACGTGGTGTAGGCGGCGGGGCGCCCGGCGCCGGTGCGCCTAGCCTGTGCGGTGCGCCGCCGGTAACTTTCGACGTTCATCTCGAAGATGGTGGCGTGGTGCACGAGCCTGTCGACGGCGGCGAGCGTCATGGCCGGATCCGGGAAGACCCTGTTCCATTCGCCGAAGGGCTGGTTGGCGGTGATCAGCAACGATCGTCGCTCGTAGCGAGCGCTGATCAGCTCGAAGAGCACTGACGTTTCGGCCTGATCGCGTGAGATGTAAGCAAAGTCGTCGAGCACGAGCAGGTGGTATTTGTCGAGCTTGGCCATGGCGGATTCGAGTGCGAGTTCGCGTCGGGCGACCTGCAGGCGTTGAACGAGGTCGGAGGTTCGAGTGAACAGAACCCTCCAGCCCCGTTCCGCCAGCGCAAGGCCGATAGCTGCGGCGAGATGGGTTTTGCCGCCGCCCGGCGGACCGAACAGGATGAGGTTGGCGCCTTGCTCGAGCCAGCCATCACCGGCGCACAAGGCCATGACCTGGGCCTTGGAGATCATCGGCACGGCATCGAAGGCGAAGCAGTCGAGGGTCTTGCCTGCGGGCAGATGGGCCTCTGCAAGATGGCGTTCGATCCGGCGGCGATCACGCTCGGCGAGTTCGTGTTCGGCGAGCGCGGCGAGGAACCTGCTGGCGGGCCACCCTTCCTTGTCCGCCTGGGCGGCGAAGTCCCCCCGGATGTGCTTGATGGTGGGCAAGCGCAGCTCGTTGAGCATGAGGCTGAGGCGCTGCGCATCGATCATGGGAGCTGCGCTCATGCGGCTTCTCCCTGTTCGATCAGTCCATCGTAGATCGACAGCGGCACCAGTTCGACCACGACTTCGGGCAGATCGGCAGGGTCCGGACTGAACCGGGCCCGCAAGGTTGTCAGGCATGGCGTTCGGCGCGCGGTCAGATCCTCGGTCAGGAGGCCGGCGAGTTCAGCCTCGCATGCGCGTTCGTGGGCCATGGCCAGAAGTTCGACGGTGGTGCGGCAGGCTTCCCGCTCGCCCCGAACCTCCAGCAAGTGGTCGAACATCAGGCGATAGGCATCTCGCGGGAACAGGCTGTCGCGATAAACCAACCCCAACAGCGCCATGGGCTTGCGGCGCAGGGAATGGATCACGTGGCGGTAATCGACAACGTGGCCGTGCTTCCCGTTCATGCCGGCGCGGCCGCGCGGCAGGGTCATGAGCCTCGTGCCCCCGATGAAGACGTCGAGGCGGTCATCATACAGGCGGACCCGCAAACGGTGCCCGATCAGGCGGGATGGGACAGTGTAGAATACCTTGCGCAGCGTGAAGCCGCCCGACGACGTGACCGTCACGAGGATCTCCTCGTAGTCGGTGGTGCGCACATCCGGCAGCGGCTGCAGGAACTTGCGGTCGGCATCGATCCCGGGGCCGTGCCGCCGGTTGCGCGCATTTACGACCTCGTCGATGAAGCGGCGATAGTCGGCAAGGTTGGCGAAGTCGGCGCTACCTCGCAGCAGCAGTGCATCCTTCACGGCAGCCTTGATATGGCCATGGCACTCTCGATCGCGCCGTTCTCGTGAGCAACGCCCCGGTTGTTCCGCGTGGGCTCCATTCCATAATGGGCACAGAGCGCATCATAGCGCCTGGTCAGATCGATCCGGGCATCGGCGTCCAGATTGCGGAAGGCGGCCGAGAGGCTGTCGGTGCGATGGAGCTTCGGCGCGCCGCCCGCAGACCAGAGCGCATTTTGCAGCCCTTCGGCCAAGGCAACGAAACTCTCGCCGCCCAGGATGACGTGCCCATGCTCGAAGCCACCGCACGGCAGTCGGAAGTGATAGAGCAGGTGATCCAGGGGTTGCCCGGCGATCGAAACGTCCAGATCGTCCATGCAGGTAAAATCGGACAGGCCGAGCCGTCCTGCTTCGTGCACTTGCCGGAAGATGACTTCGCGATCCTGCCCGTTCATGGCGCGCCAGTCGCGAATGCGCCTCTCCAGGGTTCGCCGGGAGCCGAACACCGTCTCGGGATATCGGCGCCGCAATTCCTCGAAGATCGCTATGGGCCGAAGGCCGGGAGCAGCCTCCAGCATCGGCACGACCACTTCATCGAAGATACCGGCAAGGGGATCAGGCCGGCGCCGGCTGCGCGGTGTTCGCCGCTGTGATGGCGGTCGGGTGTCCTGCAGAACCCGATAGGCCGTCGCCGAACTGAACCCGGCCTTCGCCGCCGCCAAAGCGACGGGGTCATTACGTCTGTTGGTCATAAAAAGTCTCACCTGATGATCGTTGATGTGTCGGCCGGCCACACGCCAGGTCCTCCTCCCCGGAAAACCCGATGCATAGCGGCCACCACGACCATCACAGGCACCCGGCAAAGAGTGCCTCCGGTGTGTCGGGACCGGCTACGGGCTACGCCCTCCGCCGATCCCGACACACCGGATTCTCATTTTGATTGTCGCGCTTTCTCACCCTGATCGTCGTTAGCGTCCGCGCTCGTGGTGTAATTTTCGGTGTAGATTGAGGCAATCACATGGGGTGGGGCATGCCCCACCCCATGTGATTTCGATCTCGGTGGCCACCGGGCTCATCGGTAGGGTGGAGTTACCACACTTCACACGCCCACCGAGGAGTTGATCCCGATGACCGACGACAGACTACCGCTTGCTGAGCTGATGGCGAAGACCGGAGATGGAGATTTCCTGCGCACGATCGCCGAGAGTGTATTGCAGATCATCATGGAGGCCGACGTCGACGGCCTGGTCGGTGCCGGCCGGCACGAGCGGTCCGGCGACCGCACGACATGGCGCAATGGCTACCGCGACCGCAGCCTCGATACCCGGCTCGGCACGCTCAACCTCAAGATCCCCAAGCTGCGGACCGGGGCCTACTTTCCCGGCTTTCTGGAACCGAGGAAGACCGTCGAGAAGGCACTGGTCGCGGTGATCCAGGAGGCGTGGATCGCCGGCGTCAGCACCCGGCGCGTCGATGAGCTGGTCCAGGCCATGGGCATGACCGGCATCTCAAAATCCTCGGTATCCAAGCTGTGCAAGGACATCGACGAGCGTGTCCACGCCTTCCTCAAGCGCCCGCTCGCCGGCGACTGGCCCTACCTCTGGCTCGATGCCACCTATCTCAAGGTACGCGAGAGCGGGCGGATCGTCAGTGTCGCCGCGATAATCGCCGTCGCCGTCAACACCGAGGGCAAGCGCGAGATCGTCGGCCTCCACATCGGCCCATCGGAGGCCGAGCCTTTCTGGTCGAGCTTCCTCAAGGACCTCGCCCGGCGCGGCCTGACCGGCGTGAAGCTGGTCATCTCGGATGCCCACGAAGGGCTCAAGGCAGCGATTACCCGCGTCATGGGCGCGACCTGGCAGCGCTGCCGTGTCCACTTCATGCGCAACGCCTTGGCCTATGTGCCCAAGGGCCAGAATACCGTCGTTGCCGCTGCGATCCGCCAGGTCTTTCTCCAGCCCGACCATGCTGCCGCCACGCAGGTCTGGCGCCAGGTTGCCGACCAGTTGCGCGCCCGATGGCCAAAGCTGCATGGACGATGCCGAGCATGACGTGCTGGCCTACATGACCTTCCCCGAGCAGCACCGGGTCAAGCTGCATTCCACGGATGAGATGGACAAGACCTGCACCGCAGAAATTTGCTATGGGGGAACTGCGCGGGCGACTCCGTGGCGAAGAGCGGAACATCGGCTGGAAGTTCCGTCAGGCCGCCTGTCATAGCCCTGCCGGTTTGGAGCGTCCGCGCACCTTTGGCCTGGTCTCCCACTGGGCAACGAATTGCTCATAGGCTTGCTCGGCGTGGCGAGCGATCTCCATTTCCTGATCGCGCAGCTTCTTGATGTTATAGGCATGGGCTGGGCCTGGCTGGTTACCCTTGCGCTGTGGCTTCCCAGCCTTGAGCTCCATCGCCCGCCGTTTGTTGGCGACCAGCGCTGGTCGCGCCCAACGATAGTCGGTCTGCTTGGTCAGCAGGTGCCAGCATAGAACCGTCAGCTTGCGCGCCAATGCGACCGCCGCCACCTGATGGCCGCGCTTGGCCCGGATGCGAACAAAGAAGGCATGCAGCGGCCCCGGCGTCTTGGCTGCTGCCCACGCCGCCTCGACCAGCATCGCCCTGGCATGGCTGCGCCCGACCTTACTGATCCTCCCATGATGGGCCGCCCCAAGCCCTGACTGGCGCACGCGCGGGTTGAGGCCAAAATAGCTGACCAGCTTCTGCGGGCTCGAGAAGCGGCTGATGTCGCCGATCGCCGCAACGATCCCCGCTGCCACGGTCAAGTTGATGCCCGTGATGGTCAGCAACCTGGCAATCGCATCGTCGTCCAACGCGTCGCCAGCGATCTCCTTGTCGAGCGCCGCCAAATCGTCGGTCAGCCGATCGAGCTCGCGAATGTGCCGTTCGATAGCGCCGCGCTCGTCTTCGGGCACCGGTTGGCACGCGAGCCATGCTCGGCCAACGCCGCTGAACAGATCGGCATGTGGACAGCGCGGGATGAGGTGCGCATGCAGGATCGCATGCACCGCGTTCTTGATCCGCGTGCGGTGGCGGGCAACCTGGAAGCGCCGCGCCGCCAATCGGCGCATGCGTTCGGTGGCAGCATCGGGCGTCCAGATCTCCGGCAGGTAACCGGCCGCATACAAGCTGGCCAGCGTGCCCGCATCGATCTTGTCGGTCTTCACATGCGCGTGGGCGATCGCCTTCACCTGAAGCGGGTTGGCGATCACCACCCGCGCCACAAACGGCGAAAGCACCCGCGACACGGCCATGCAGTTGCCTGTCGCCTCGATCACCACCTCATCGGTAGATCGAAGAGCCCTGCCGAACCCCTCCAGTGCCGTTCGGGTCATGTCGACCCGGCCGGCATGGCTGAGCCCACCTTCTTCCCAGATCATCACCTCGCCAAAGGTCCGGTGGATATCAATGCCAATGACGCGCCGCATAAACGCCTCCTGTCAGCCAAAGTGACGGGAGCGGCGGGCGACACGACAACTACGGATCCGCGCTCGCAGCGCAACCGGGTGAGTCGCAGAGGCGGCCAGCTACTAACTCGAGCTCTCAGCTCATCGAATACATCGGCCTGCCCGCACATTCGTGCTCCCGGTGCCTCTGTCCCGGATGGTCGCACCATATCCCGCAACCGGTGAGTCGCAGAAGGAACTTCGGCACCGCCATTCTCATACCAGTTACCAACCCGCTGGAACGCCTCAACAAGGAGGTGAAGCGCCGCGCCGATGTCGTCGGTATCTTCCCCAACGAGGACAGCATCATACGCCTCGTCGGCGCCGTCCTGCTCGAGCAGAACGACGAATACCAACTCCAGCACCGCTACATGCAGATCGAGGGCATGGCCGCCCTTACCACACCAACGATCGAGGAGGTTCAGCCCCTACAGATTACACCCAAGGCCGCCTGAAAATGCAGCCCGCTGGCCACACCCGATTTTACACCACATTGACGGACGCGACCTGATCGTCGCGCAACAGCCACCCGACAGGGCAACTAATGAAGATCTGCGCCGCTACCAGATCGAACAGTCGGAGATGGGGTTCGGCGCCCCGGCCATGAACATCGCGGTGTCGGCGCTAATGAGACCTGTGCGCGGGTGGATTTAGGGTGCTGAAGAGGCGTCATATTTTGACGCTTTCTCGAATCGGCGTTGGTTTGGCCAGTACGTCGGCATAGCAGTGCGAACGCTCAGGCCGCTGCCGTGAGAATATTCATTGTGCGCTTGAGGTTGTAGGCGATGGCGGTGAGATGGACCTGGACGGCGGCTTTGGCGAGACCTCGCCATCGCATTCGACGAAGGCCGTAGCAGTGCTTCCACGTACCGAAGATCTTCTCGATCCGGCCGCGCACGCGATGGATCGGCTGGTTCCATTCATGGAGCTTGCGCAGCGTTTCGGCTTCGTCGCGACCCCACATGCCGGTGGCGACGATCCGGGGTATGCCACCCTTGGCACGCACGGCATCGCGGAAGTGATTGCCGCGATAGGCGCTGTCAGCAAACACCTCGCCGGGATTTTCGGGCAATGCTTCAGGACCTGCCTTGCCATCGTTGATATTGGCAGATGTGACCGACAGTTCCTCGACCAATGCCGTATCGGCGTCGGCACCAACATGGGCCTTGAAACCGTGAACAGCCCGCTTGCCCTTGTGCTTTACCCAGCGCGCATCGTCATCGTCTTCACTGGCCGAGGCAATGATGGTGGCATCGACAAGCGTTCCGGTCTTGACCGTCACGGCCTTGGATTTGAGCTGCGCGGTCACCGTTTCAAACAGTGACCGATCAAGCTGGTGGGCAACCAGCAGCCGGCGAAATCTGACGAAGGCAGTGCGCTCGGGCGTCCTTCAGTCGCGGAAAACCCGCCGAAACGGCGAAAGGAGGTTCGATCGTCGAGCACTTCGGCCAGCTTTACGTCGGACAGGTCGTACCAGATCGACAGAAGCAGGGCTTTGAACATCGCCAGTGGCGGCCCAGGCGGGTTCGCCCTTGGCCGCCGGATAGAGCGGATCGAGAAGCGCCGCGACCGGGCTCCAATCGATCAGCGCGGTAAGGGCGTCGAGCGACGATGCAGACCGCATGCGCCCAGCAAAGTCGAACCGCTCCTGACCAATCGAACGATGCGCCACGCCCAGCCCTCCTCTTCGGAAAGCTCATAGAATCAACAATCAACGCCTACGTCTACATCCACCCGCGCACAGGTCTCATTACCACCGCGCGTTGGAGACCGCGTTGGCCGATTGGCCCTGTGTCAAACTCAATCCGGAACGTGCCCGGCGCTTCGCACAGGCCACCGGAACGCTGGCCAAGACCGATCGCATCGACGCCATGCTTTTGGCCCGTATGGCTGCAACCCTTCAGTCACCGGTCCGACCTGCCAGAAGCACGCAGCAGGTCCAGATGGCAGAACTCATTAACGTCCGGGACGGCCTTGTGCGCGATCGCACTGCGCTCAAAAACCGGGAGAAGAATCTCACCATCGCCCTGCTCAAGCGTCAATGCCGGCAACGGCTCGAACAGATCGACCGACGTATCGAGGCGCTCGACGCAGAAATCGCCAACCTGATCGCCGCCGATGCCGCGCTCGCCCACCGGCACCGGATCCTGACCAGCATCGCCGGAGTGGGAACGTTGACCGCCAACCAGCTTATCGCCAACATGCCCGAACTCGGTAGTCTCGAAAACAAACAGGCGGCAGCATAGGCCGGCCTTGCACCCGTGGCACGCCAGTATGGCCAATGGAAAGGCAAGAGCTTCATCCGCGGTGGTCGCGCCAACGTCCGACAGGCACTTTACATGCCAGCCTCGTTACCGCCGGAAAGCCCGCCAAAATCGCTGTCACCGCCGTCATGCGCAAGCTCGTCGTCATAGCGAACGCATTGCTCAAGGCTGATCGATGCTGGCAGAAATCTCCCGCTTGATCATCACGGGTACTCTAAAATCTACTTCTGCAAGCCACGGAGCCCATTGCAACGCGGCACCAACGAAAATACCAATGGCCTGTTTCGACAGTACTTCCCAAAGGCATGGATCTCAGTTCTCACTCGGCCAGCGAACTGAACGCCGTTTGACACCGCTGCCCCTCCAGCAAGGGGCAGCGGCTTTCATCGGAACTATGAACTAAGTTCAGAACGCTGCGCGCAGGCGAATGCCGTAGGTACGCGGAGCGCCCAAGTAGCCGCGAATGTCGCCGGTTTGCAGCGTGGAGTTAAACGCAGCCGTGAAGTAGGTCTCGTCGAACAGGTTCTGCACCCAGCCTTCCACGGTCAAGCCCGACTTCGGCAGCTTGAAGCCGAGGTTGGCGTTGACCAGGCTGACGGCTCCCTGCACTTCGGTGCCCGCCGTGTTCACGAACTGCTTGCCCGTGTACTGGTACTGCAAGCGCGCGGTCAAGTTGACATTCTCGGTGATCGGCGTGTCGACGTTGATCGTGGCGTTACCGGCAAACTTCGGTGCATAGCGGAAGCGCTGGCCGGAAAGCGCAGGATCGAGCAGCGGGTCCTTGCCATACTTGGCGTGCGGAACCCACGTGCCATCCAACGCCAGGGTGACGCCGTCGGTCAGCTCGAACAGGTTTTCGATTTCGAGACCATAATCCTTGGCCTTGGCCGTGTTCAGAACGGTGAACTGCAGGCCGAGGAACTGAGCGACCTGGAGATCGTGCAGGTCATAGTAGAACAGCGCGATGTTGGTGCGCGCGCGGCGGTTGAGATACTGGATCTTGGCGCCGACTTCGAACGCGTTCACCGTTTCCGGCTTGTACGTCGGGTTGGTCGGGGGCGACACGCCTGCGCCCCCGTTCAGAAGCGAGATCGCGATTTGCTGGCTCGGCGACAGGGTGCTGTAGAACGCGCCGTTGTTCAGCACGGTCCCTGCCGCATTAGCGTCGATGTTGACGCCGCCAGCCTTGAAGCCGCGGTTGTAGGTCGCATAGAGCATTACGTCGGAGACCGGGCGGTACTGGATGCCGAACGTGCCGGACAGCGACTTGTTGGTGATCTCGCGGTCATAGGCCGGGCTGGGCATGAGGCCCAAGAGCGTGAAGATCTCGGTCGCCGAGCCGTTGGGCGAGGTCCGATAGTAGGGATTGACGAACGAACCCTGCTTCTTCTCCACCGAGTAACGCAGACCGGCGATCACGTTGACCTTCTCACCCACCGCGAAATCGACGTGCGCGAAGCCGGCGTAGGAGCGGGCCTTGCCGCGCATCTTCTCGACGGCCCAGGTCCCGACCGGCGCGGAGATCGACACTGGATCAAGCCCCTGGCTCGCCAGATAGCCGTTGATGCCTGCAAGCGGCCCACCCAGCAGGGCGTCCCAATAGACCTGCGCCTGCGAAGCCCAGGGCAGAGTGCGTCCCATCTGCAGCTTTTCATCCGAGATGAAGCCACCCAGCACGAAATCGGCATTCAGCGCTTCGATCTTGCCGTTGTAGGTGAGTTCCTGCGAGAGGAAGCGGCTCTTGAAGTTCTCGTAGTAGCGGAACAGATCGGCGCCGGTGAAGTCCGGATCCATGTCGTTCTGGTTCACTTCGAACTTGCGATAGGCCGATACCGACTTGAGCGTGCCGCCGCCCAGCGCCAGTTCCATCTGCAGCGTGGCGCCATAGTCCTTGATGACCTGGTTCCCGTTGCCGTTCAGGGTCTGCTCCCAGGCCGAAGGATCGCGCGAAGAAACCACACCGCCATTGGCCGCGGTCAGCGGTTCGATCAGCAGGCCGGTCGTCGGCCCGACCGCGAATTCGCTGGTGGCATAGCAGCAGTTGCCCGAACCGCGCGAATAGTCACCGATCAGCCGAACCGAGAAGTCGGAGCTGGGCTCGAACAACAGTTGCGCCTTGACCGCCTGCGTGGCGTCGCCGTTCAGATCCTTGCCGGTGGTCGGGTTGGTGTAGAAGCCTTCCCGCGTGGAGGCGAGACCCGCGATGCGGAACGCCACGGTGTCAGACAACGGAACGTTGCCCGCCGCCTTGACCATAAGCGAGTTGTAGTTGCCGTAGGTCGCATCGAACAGGAATGCGGACTTGTCGGTCGAAGGCTTGGCCGAGGCCAACAGCAGCGCGCCGGCAGTGGTGTTCTTGCCAAATAGCGTGCCCTGCGGGCCGCGCAGGACCTGCAGGTTGTCGATGTCGAGGAAGTTCTGCAGCGCGGCAGCCGCACGGGTGCGGTAGACGCCGTCGATGAACACGCCGACCGAGCCTTCGAACGAACGGCTGTTTCCTGTGGTGCCAAGGCCGCGGATAATCACGTTGGCGGTCGACGAAGAGATGTTGGCGGTGCGGAACGTCACCGAAGGCGTGATCGCCTGGATGTTGCTGACGTTGTCGACGCGCGCCTGGGCGAGAGTGTCGGCCGTCGCCGCGGTGATCGCGATCGGCACGTTCTGGAGATTTTCCGAACGGCGCTGCGCGGTGACGACGATTTCCGCCAGGCCGCCGCTGTCATTCGAGTCCGCCTGCGCTTCCTGTGCGAAAGCGGGGGTCGCGATCATGGCCGCGAGGATTACGCCAGCGGTGCCGGCGCGCAAAATGCCCTTCATACTGCTCCCTTTCGAAAGACCGGCGCAGGACGCCGACCAATGCCATTTGCGCTACTCCTCGTGCCACGGGAGTCAGCGTCGGCCACGACTCTGCATCATGTGCACAATTAAGTATTGACATTATGCGCCAATATAGTGACCTATTGTGCCGTGAGCACGACCACCGCCGCACATGCGTCTTCGATGCAACAGTTCATCCGCTTTGCGCGGATATCTGGGATAGATCTCAACGCGATACTCGATCGCGACATGCTCGATCTGCTCGATGCCAGCCGCACGGCTGAGACGGTTCCTGCCCATGCCATGGTGGACATCATGCAGCTTTGCGCCATCGTCGCGCGCCGTCCGGACATAGGTGTTGCCTTCGCGATGTGGTGCAACCTGCGCGGCTACGGCCCCTTGAGCCTGCTGTGGGACCATTGCCCGACAGTGGAGGATTCGGTGCGGATCAGTGCCCGCTTCCTGCACCTCGAAAGCCAGGCCCTGGGCTCGCGCATGACCGAGGACGGCGACGAGATCGTCCTCCAGCAGTTCATCGCTATTCCTGCCCGCTTCGGTGGCAGCCAGTATCTGGAAGCGACGCTGACGCTGCAGATGCGCGTGATCCAGCTCATTCTAGGTGACGAGTGGCACCCCGTACGAATCGAATTCGATCACCCAGCGCCATCCAACCTTGATATCCACCGCAGCGTGTTTCGCTGCCCGATACGGTTCGGTGCAGATCGATCGGCGCTTGTACTGCACCGCGCTGACATGCGTCGCGTCTCGCCCAACGGCAATGCGCACCTCCTCTCCTTTCTGGAACGACAGCTCGAACAGGCAAGTCGCATTCGTCATCATGACGACGTCGTGACGCAAGTGGAACGGTTGGTGGCAGCCCAGCTTTCGACCCGGGGCGGTTCTCTCGAAGCGACGGCGGAAGCGCTGGCGACGAGCGCACGCGGATTGCAACGCCGCCTGGCAGAAAAGGGCCTGACTTTCAGCGCCGTTGTCGAACGAGTGCGCGTGCGAACTGCCGAAGAGTATTTCGCCAACGAGCGAAAGGCGAGCCTGACCGAACTGGCCCACAGGTTGGGCTATTCCGAAGCGAGCGCTGCCAGTCGCTTTCTCAAGAGGACAATGAAGACCGGCGCGAAAAAACTGACACGATATTCACGCGTGCGTGCCTTAGATAGTGGTGCGTCCTTAAGACGCCGTAATGGGCCGGCGTCTTAAGAGTAGCCATGTTGGGTCGCTGCCCCTCAAAATGATGGTGTTGGAAACGAGGTCCGAGCGATCGGCCTCAAGCATCATGAGAGCAACAATCACGGAGCGTTATGCAGGAATCGACGTCTCTCTGGAAGAGTGCAGCCTGTGCCTCGTCGATGCGACGGGAGAAATGATTCGCGAGGTGAGAGTCGTCAGCGAGCCAGAGACGTTAGAGCAAAATCCGATCAATTTGGTTCGTATCCTGCGGCGGTGAAGTAATTTGCACATTCGTTGGGTGTGAAGCGTGGCAGAGCGTCGCGGATCGCGTCCCATAGTTCTGTCACCGACCGGGC
>NZ_JABBGM010000025.1 GCF_012927405.1 Novosphingobium olei
GCGCCGCCTACCCCGCGCAAGATCCACCGTGACACGCGCACTTCGGGGCGGAGTAGCTCAGTCGGTTAGAGCAGCGGAATCATAATCCGCGTGTCGGGGGTTCGAGTCCCTCCTCCGCTACCATCACCCTATCCGGAAGCTTCCATCAGCTTCCGCATTTTTCCAAAAATCGAAGAAAAAGCAGAGGGTTGCGGGTGATTCGCGTCCGCATGCGCCCGTGCCCTTCCACATGCAGCCAGATTTGGTGTGGGGGTATTTTGGGGGTAGTTTTGCGGAGTATCGGAAAGGAGCGATACCCCCATGCCTCTGACGGAGACTCAAGCCAAAAATGCCAAGCCCCGCGAGCGAGCTTATAAGCTTGCCGATAGCGAGGGCTTGTTCCTGCTCGTCCAGCCAAATGGCACGAGGCTTTGGCGGATGAAGTACCGCTTTGCAGGAAAGGAAAAGCTGCTGTCGTTCGGGGCTTATCCGGCGCTGGGGATCGCAGCTGCCCGGGATAAGCGCAAAGCCGCTAAGGCGCTGCTTGCCGAGGGCAAGGATCCGATGAAGGCCAAGGGCGAGGTGACATCGGAGAACGGTGACACCTTCTACATGGTGGCGAAACGCTGGCACGAGAACCGCCAGTCGGCGTTGAATCCGGCACATGCCGAACGTGTCTGGTCACGAATGGAGCGGGACGTGTTCCCCGCTCTGGGACAAAGGCTGATCCACGAGATCACTGCCCCAGATGTCTTGCAGATGATCCGCAGAATTGAGACACGAGGTGCGCTCGATATCAGTCGGCGAGCCAAGCAAGGGGTAGGGCAGGTCTTTCAGTTCGCGATTGCTTGTGGGCTGGCATCCAGCGATCCCACTGCTCATCTTCGCGGAGCGCTCAAGCCCAGGCCCAGGGTGCAGCACATGAGCCGCCTTCCTCTGGTCGAAATACCTGCGTTCCTCGAAAAGCTGCGAGCCTATCAAGAGGAGGGTGACCGGCGCTCGGCTATCACCCGCGATGCGGTACTATTCGCCTTGCTGACCTGGGTCAGGACAAAAGAGCTTCGGCTAGCAGTCAAATCTGAATTCGAAAATCTCGATGGTACGGAACCCGTTTGGCGGATTCCGGCTGCTCGCATGAAGATGGGGCGTGAACACCTTGTTCCGCTTTCCGCTCAGGCCGCACTCATTGCTAGAAAAATGGTATCATCGGCGGCCGGCGATTACCTGTTTCCTGGGACCCACCCAGACAAGCCGCTGTCTGAAAACACCATGATCTATGCGCTGTACCGCCTTGGGTATCATAGTCGGCAGACCGTCCACGGATTTCGAGGGCTTGCCAGCACATGGGCGAACGAGCAGCTGGTGGAGTTTGGCAAGCCAGCGATGTGGATCCGGAAATACCATGAGGATTGGGTCGAGATGCAACTTGCCCATTCAGAGAAGAACGATGTCCGGGGTGCCTACAACGCTGCGGAGTATCTCGCCCCCCGCCGGCGAATGATGCAGGATTGGGCTGATTTTCTCGATGGGCGCAAGGTGGTCGACATCAGGAAGGGGCGGAAGCGTGCCGCGTGACGCCGATCATTTTATGCGTTCAGTCCAATCTAATCTCACTCGATTCAGTTCGTATCAAAACTGCCAGTGTCGAAGGACGTCGCGGACATATCCGGGGGTCTCGCCATTCCGCGGGATACCGCCTGCGCGTTCGACTGCGCCTGGACCGGCATTGTAGGCCGCCACGGCGAGGTGAACCACGCCGAACCTGTCGAGCATCTGCCTTAGATACCGCGCCGCGCCAAAGATATTGGCCATGGGGTCAAAGCGATTGAAAACGCCGAGTTCCTTTGCCGTTGCTGGCATCAGCTGGCCAAGGCCCGCAGCGCCTGCCGGGCTGACAGCAAGGGGGTTATAGCGGGATTCTGTCCAGACGAGCGCGTCGAGCAGGCCGGTGGGCAATGAATACTTCGCTTCCGCCGCATAGACGTGGTGCAGGTAGCTCGCCCGCCGAAACCCGGATGGGCCAGTTTTGGCCGTGGGCTCGTACCTGTACGGCAGGTTCACCCGTTTATTTTCCGCAGCGCTCGAACTTTGTGCTGCGGCGGCCTGCGCGGATTGCCAGAAGCCATGCTCGACCAGCTGAAACCCGTTCGATGCTTCTGCAATCCTAATGCCGCCGGATGGACCGGCATGTTGCTCGGGGACTTCTGGCCTTGGCAGATCCTGGGCATTGGCAGGAATGGCTGATGCGATGGCAATGCCACCGATCAAGAGGACTTTCATTGTCATTTCTCAATCCTTCTATAGCCGAATCGAGAGAGAACATATAAAGAACAAATGATGTAGGAAAATGCTTTGGCGCTGGTGCAGAGCGGAGGCTGCACGGGGAGGGCACCTCAACCGGAGTAGGTCGATGCCCCTGCTAAAGAACACTCATCAACTCGAACGCCGCGCCCGCACGATCGTCGAAAGTCTCAAGGGAACATGGCGCCAGAGCAGGGGCATGTGCTGCTGTCCTGCTCACGACGATCGCACACCGTCGCTGAGCGTGACGTTGGGGCGAAAGGCCATCCTGTTCCATTGCTTCGCCGGATGTTCGAATGAGGACGTCATTGCAGCATTGGATCGCCAGGGCGTTCGGAGCCGAGAGCTCTTTGATGGTTCTGGCGCTGGGACCGCCGAACGGCAAAATCGGGGTGACTTCAGTCCCAATGCGCGACGCTTGTGGCAATCAGCTTCGGCGATCTCCGACAGCCCCGTCGAACGATATCTCTCACAGCGCGGTCTCCAGCGCTCATCTGACCAGTTCCGATACCTGGAACGTACGCCGCTCGGACCACGCGGGGCAGTTCAATTTCTCCCTGCGATGTTGGCGGCAGTCACGACTGACATTGGCATTATCGCAGTACACAGGACATTTCTTGATGTGGCGAGCGGCAAGCTGGCCAGTTTCGAGCGGCCCAAGCGTGCGCTCGGCAGCCTTGGCTATGGTGCTGTCAGGATTGCCCCTGCACTTCAGGGGCGTCTGGGTCTTGCCGAAGGTATCGAGAGCGCCCTCGCAGCCATGCAGCTCTTCGGGATCCCGTGCTGGGCGACACTTGGAAACGAGCGGTTCGGTCTGGTTTCGATCCCGGAGAGCGTGCGCGAGCTCTACCTGTTCATCGACAATGATGCCGGAGGCGCTCTCGCCGAGGAGCGAGCGCTGAAGGCCTATGTTGCGCCTAATCGTGTCATCCACTCGCGAGCACCGGCCTCGCCTGGTTTTGACTGGAACGATGAGCTGCAGTCGCGGCTTGCCCGAAAACCTGAACCATCGGGAAGAGGGGAGGGAGCCTTTGGCTGATTGAGGCCTGCCCGCCGCAGGACCTCGTCAGGAGGTTCCCATGCCCAACTCTTCCATCGCCTTTGCATTCGATGACCCATCACCGCCCGTCGTCGTGATGGCGGCCCAGACCATGGCTTCTGAGCTCGCGGCAGGCTGCGCGCTTTCACGCAGCGACGTCACGCGCATCATGACAGAGCACTTCGGGGGGAGCGATGCTCTCGGGCGTTGGTCAGTTCGTGACGCCCATGCAGCTACCGAGCTGGCACAGGTTCATTACCTGCGAGCAGCGGATCAGATCCTGCTCTCGGCGTCGATCGACGAGGCGGAACAGTTCTTCTGCTCCCTCGATGCCCGACTGCCGACCCAGACCAATCGCAGCGACGAGCAGATCGAATGGCAGCAGTTTGCGACGCCGCCGCGCCTTGCCTGGCTTGCTGCTCGGGCCTGCGCGCTGGCAACTGACGAGCTTGTACTGGAACCCTCGGCCGGAACAGGGATGCTCGCGGTCTGGGCCGCCAAGGCCGGCTCGCGCCTTGCCCTGAACGAAATCTCGCCGCTCCGCCGCGACTGCCTGAATGCCCTGTTCCCGGCTGCCCGAGTGGCCGGTCATGACGCTGAGCTGATCGACGAACTGCTTGATCCCGCCATCATCCCAAGCGTCGTGTTGATGAACCCTCCCTATTCGCACGGCATCGAGCGAGGGCACGATAGTCGCACCGGCTCGCGCCACTTGCGGTCGGCCTGGAACCGTCTGGCGCGGGGAGGCCGGCTGGTCGCAATCATGCCCGAATGGTTCGATTTCGCGAGATTTCTCACGGGTCTGAAGGGGCCGATCTCGCTGCGTCTCGATGCCTCCGTCGAGCGGGCGTTCGTCAAGCATGGCACCGGGATCACCACGCGGCTGCTGGTCATCGACAAGGTGGAAGGCTCCACGGAGGCGGTCACTATTCGTACCAACGGGATCGGCCGGCTAGTCGATCTTGTCGATGCTTTGCCGGCTCGCGCCAGCTTGGAGGCTGTTCCCGAGCAATCGAGCCTTCCAGTTCGTTCGCCGTTTCGCCTGGTGGCCGCGCCGCGCAGGCCATTGCCGACACCAGCAAGGATCACTCCTGCAGCCACCGCTATCGGGTCGCTCACCTATCAGTCGCTCGAAGCCCCTGCGCCGCTTGCCCCTCAGGTCGGCCACTATCTGCCCTATCGCCCGAGCAGGATCGTGATCGATGGCGCGGCCGAGCATCCAACGCCGCTCGTTGAGTCCGTCGCTATGGGGTCGATCGCCGCACCGATGCCCGAAGCTGTGCCGCAGCTGCCCGACGGGCTGGTTGCCAAGGGTCTGCTGTCTGCTGCTCAAGCAGAGACTCTGATCTACGCTGCAAGCGCCCATGCGCGCGATCTGCCCGGCCGGTTCGAGCCAGAGGACAAGGGCTGTTCGCTCAAGGCATCCGCGGAAGGTCATACCTACCGGCAGGGCTATTTCCTCGGGGACGGGACAGGCGCCGGGAAGGGGCGTCAGGTTGCGAGCGTCATTCTCGATCGCTGGGTACGCGGCGAACGCCGCCATATCTGGATTTCGAAGAATGAGGCGCTGCTAGAAGATGCCCGGCGCGACTGGGCTGCGCTTGGTGGTCTGCCGATCGACATCCAGCCTCTGGCTTCCTGGAAGCTCGGCACCTCCATCGCTATGCACGAGGGCATTCTCTTCGTGACCTACCCGACCCTGCGTTCGGGCCGAAGCGATGCAACCCGCCTCGATCAGATCCTGGCATGGGCGGGTGATGACTTCGACGGTGTTATCGTGTTTGACGAGGCGCACGCCATGGCCAATGCCGCTGGCGGGGAAGGATCGCGCGGCAAGGTCAAGGGATCGGAGCAGGGTATCGCTGGCGTGCGCCTGCAAAACCTCATGCCCCGCGCGCGGGTGCTTTATGCCTCGGCAACGGGCGCGTCGGACGTCAACAACCTGGCCTATGCGACGCGCCTCGGCCTCTGGGGGCCGGAGACCGCATTCGCCAATCGTGAGGCCTTCGTGGCCGACATTCTTGATGGTGGGATCGCAGCGATGGAACTGGTCGCGCGCGATCTCAAGTCGGTCGGCCTATACACCGCTCGCGCGCTCTCCTTCGCGGGTGTTGAGTACGAGATCCTGGAACATTGCCTGACCGAGGATCAGATCGCGGTCTATGATGCCTACGCTGAAGCCTGGGCGATCATCCATGCCAACCTGCGTGAAGCCCTTGAAGCCACCCGTATAGTCGACGCATACAGCGGAGGGACGCTCAACTCCGGTGCCAAGTCTGCAGCGCTGTCGATCTTCGAGGGAACCAAGCAGCGCTTCTTCGCGCAGCTGCTTCTCTCAATGAAGTTGCCGAGCCTGTTACCAGCCATCGATGGTGCAATTGCGGATGGGAACGCTGTTGTCGTCCAGCTCGTCTCGACCGCAGAAGCCATGCTTAATCGTCGGCTAGCCGACCTCTCGGACGAAGAACGCGAAGCGCTGGAGATCGATCTGTCCCCGCGGGAAGCGATTTAATGTGGAGCTCAACATTACACGTATTTCTTGCAGTCCGCCATTATCTCGAGCGGAGCGGCAGGAGGCTCGGATTTGCGTTGTTTTGTCATGATTTCACTCCAGATAATCCAAGTAGAAGATCACATTTGACCGGGCTGCGCTTGTCGTTGAACTGTGGTTCGTGCAGGTTAAGTGAATTCTAGGAGACGGTCTGCGTCGCCGAGGCTGACGCTTGCGATGTGAGACTGTCCGCAAAGGAGTTTCAGGCTATGCCGATCCTTTCCATTAAGCGCCCATTCTTTCCCATGCTGTCTGCAATTATATTTGTTCTGCCTGGATCTGCAGGGGCCGTTACGTTGACGACTTTGAAGGGCATGGGCCTTGAAGGAGGCTATGGCAGCTATGCGCCTCGTGGCGATTGCTCTCAGGGCGTGCGCCTCACAATCAGCGAAAGCGGGTTTACCTTCTCCGCCTTGGGCCAGTCCGTTAGAAGTAACCGCTTTGAATATGCCGCCTCTTACCTCGGCCCGACATATGAGGGCATTAGCGCGGTATTCTTCCCGTTCCCGGTCAGCGATTACGACTTCGGCCGGGTGGTCATGACCGTCAATGATGACGAGAAGCGCGGGGTTGTCCGCCTTGAAGCCGATCTTGCTCCCGGACAGCGCCTCGATCCATTTAAGGCTGCGCTGGTATCGGCCTCACCGCTGCGTCTTTGCGGAGGCTCTGCGGCCGCGCCTGCGCCGACGAAGGCACAGCCGGCAGCCAAGCCGGTATCGAGCAAGCCGACGCCGCTCGGTTGGACAAACCTCCCGGCTTCGGTTGGAAAATATCAAAGCGACTCTGATGGTAACGGGATCGACCTGCTGACTTCCGGTCCGATTGCTGATGCATTGCGGAACCGCCTTGGCGCGAGAATGCAGGCACTGGGTGTCAACCTGTCGACTATGACTCCACTCCAGCGGCAGGGTAATCTGTACTGGGTGACCGGAAATGCCCCACACCAAGGTGGAGTGGAGCAGGCTTATGTGTTGATAGATTCATCGCGTCGCGTCATTCAAGTCGGCCTCTGGGAGCGAGGAAAACTGACGACTTATCCGCCCTTGGGCGGTCGTATACCCGTGCCGGCGGAAATTGCCCGCCTTCTTGCGGATAGCCCCCCGGAGGACGCGGTTCCTCTGCCTGGAACACCTTGGGAAGTTGTGCCGGTCCAGGGTCGCCCTCCTATGGCATATGTCGATGTTGCTGCCTCACCGAACATCAAATCGTTCAGCCTGTTCTGCGAGGGCAACAGACCGATGATGGCGGTACTTCTGAACAAGCCTGCAACGGCACCTCGTGTGACCGTTACCTGGAACTTTGCCGGCCGCTTGGTCGACGTGCCAGTTGCACGTGCCAATGCACAAAGCACATTTTGGCAGGCCAGCCTGACGGGCTCCCAACTCATTCCGATGTTGCTGCGACAGACCGGATCAGTGATGCTGCGCATCAACGGTCGGTTAGAAGGTGAGGCCCTTTTGACCGGAGCACCGGCGGCACTCCGGTCAGGAATGAGAACATGTCTCAAGATTTAGGGGAACAGCCGTTACGTGCCTCATTCAGCACCAACATAAGGGCATCGCTTGGCGCCTTGAAGCGCCCGGGTTTGATGCCAGGGGCGCCGTGGGCCTCGAGGATCTGCAGCTTTTCCTCGGGATCGGCCCGCAGATAGGTCTCGGTGCTTTGGATGCTGGCATGGCCAAGCCACAGCGCGACCTTGCGGATGTCCCCGGTCGCCGCGAGTGTGTGCATTGCGCAGGAATGACGCAGCACGTGGGGCGTGACCCGTTTGCGATGAATCGACGGCTGCTTTGCCGCGGCAGTCTTGACGTGTTCGGCCAAGCGGAACGCGAAGCCATCGCGAGTTAAAGGCTGCCCGTTCGCATTAAGGAATATCTCGGTTGCCTGCACTTGCGGGCGGATCGCCAGCCAGGCGCGCAATGCAAACTGAGTCTCTTTCCATAGGGGCAAGACCCGTTCCCGGCGGCCCTTGCCCATGATGTGCACGGTGGACAGCGAGCGGTCCGGGAAATCGCGCAACTGCAGCGACACCAGTTCCGACACCCTGAGCCCGCCGGCATAGGTCAGATGCAGCATTGCGCGGTCACGGGTGCCGAGGCGTGTCCGGGGATCAGGAGCATTGAGCAATGCCTTGATCTCGGCTCGATCGAGGTAGTCGATCAGCACCTTGTCGGTCTTCTTTGTCGGAATAGCTCGAACGCGAAGGGCCTGGTCCAGACAGGCTGGAAGCCGATACTCGATGTACCGGAAGAAGGATCGGATCGCGGCGAGTCTGCCATTGCGCGTGCGCACGCAACTGCCACGTCCGTTCTCGACATGGTCCAGGAAGGCCATGATCATGTCTGTGCCGAAATCTTCGATCTCGAGATCCGTCGGGCGACGCTTCAATCGATCGGCGGCGAACTTGACCAGGAGGACAAAGCAGTTGGCATAGGTCTTCACCGTGTGCGGGCTGACGGCCCGTTCTCGCGGAAGATGTTCGCGCAGATATGCCGAGAGATGGGGAGCAAGGGCCGTCATGCCGCCTCTCCCAGGAATAGATGTTCGCTCGAGACCGCAATGTCGCGCAGCAGCACCGGAGTGGCTTCGAGATACCAATAGGTGTTGGCGACCGAGGCGTGCCCCAGATAAACGCTAAGCCCTGCCATGTGATGCGCCACGGCTTCTCTATCCGGCGAACACGACTCCAGTGAGCGCACGGCGAAAGTATGCCGCAAATCGTGGAGCCGCATGCCGGCTGTTCCGGTTGGTCCACGATATCCGAGCTGCCGGGCCAACCTCACGAACACGACATGGGCGCGTACCTTGTGGGGTGCTCGTCCCCGGATCGTCACGAAGAGGTCGTTGCCGGTGGCACCGAGCCTTGCCCGGGTGGCAAGATAGGCTTCGAGCGCCTGCCGGGTCGACGGCTGCACGGCAATGAGCCGCTGCTTGCCAAACTTGCCATTGCGGATGATCAGGCCATCCTCGACCAGATCAGTGCACTGCAGAGCCAGCGCTTCGGATATCCGGAGCCCTGTCGCAGCCAGCAACCCAAAGAGGTAATGGTACGTGAAAGGGCTGATCGTGCCCCGGGGCGGCAGGTTCAATGCTGCCGTCAAGATCGCTTGGACCTGATGGGCTTCAATTATCGTCGGCGTTGGCCGTGGTCTCTTGCCCCGACCGAAAACGCCAGCAGGCGGAACTTCGTGTTGCAAATCCTCGGCCTGAGCGAACAGGCTGAAGTTGCGAACGGTATTGAACCGGGTCTGGGCCACATACTGCGATGTCGATGTGTGACACCAGTCGTAGATCCGCTCGACCTTGGTATATCGGTCACCGACCACTTCGGCGAAAGCCGCGTAGAGGCGCAGCAATCGCTCCTGTTCGGCAAACTTCCGCCCCAGGCTCCGGTGAAGGGCTACGTATCTGGAAATGTGAATGCTCAGCATGGCAAGTCTCCCGGCCAGGGCTGCGCGATCTTCATGAGCATCGGCAGATCGACCTTGGCGTAGATGGCAGTGGTCTCGGGCGTGCTGTGGCGCAGGATGGTCCCGACGGACTCCAGGCCTGCGCCCGCGCGCAGCAAGTTGGTGGCAAGCGAATGCCGGAATATGTGCGACCCGGTTGGCACTCCATCGATCCCGCCGCGCTCCCGTGTGCGTGCGACGATCCCAGCAATCTCGGCGGGCGAGCGGAACGAACGGAACGGGGCTTGCGATCGCAAGAACACGTGCTGATCGACGGACTTGGGGCGGGCCGCGACAATGTAATCCAGGATCGCGTCGCCAACGTCTTGGGGCAAAGGCAGCCGGTCTGGCCGCCGCGTCTTGCCCTTCACCGTCAGATGACCGGAGCGCCAGTCGATGTCGTCGAGGCGCAAATCCCGGATATCACTGGCACGCAGGCCAAGCCTGGCGAGCAGGAGAATGATGGCCTTGTCGCGGACTTCTACCGGATGACCTGTAGGACAAGCCGCAATGATCTTCTCGATCGTTGCCGGGTCGACGTGGCGGGGCAGCGCTGAAAGACGGTATCGCTGGACCGAGGGGATCGCGTGCAACAGCGCAGGCTGACAGTCGCCTTGCACGATCAGGAATCGAATGAAGCTCCTTATGATGGTGACGAGAAGTGACGCAGAACCGGGCGTCTCCTTGCTTCGTCGTTCGAACGCGCGCCTGAGAGCGGCCGCATCCCATTGTGCCGGCTCGCCCAATATGGGCATGAGCCGAGCGATCTCGGCCTTGTAGCGGCGGATCGTCTCTTCGCTGGCACCGCGGTGCTGTAGAAGCCAGGCGAGGTATGCCGACATATGCGGGTCAGCATCGGTCACTGGCTGAATCGAAGGGATGGCACCCTTGTGGCGCAGAAACTCGACGAAATGCCGAGCACATCGCCGCCGCCGCTTCGCCCCCGATGGGACTAGCTTGCCTCGCTTGCGCCAGACCGGACAGCGACAATCATGCACCGCGTACTGGCCGATAATCTTGTCATCGACATTATCCCAGCGCCGCCTGGATATGCGGAGCCACGCGGCAAAGTGCTCGGCTTCCGACCGGTAACTTTGCGACACTCCCGGAGCGAGTTGGAGATCGTCGATGTTATCCGAATAGTCGGCGAAATGGCGCCCCAGTTCGTCGATCCCGTCAGCGACAATGATGTAACCCTGATCTTCAAGATACCGAATGAACCGCCTGACGCGAGCTGCAAGATCGGCTTTGTAGTCAGGTTCTTGCGCGCAGTAGCCTGCACATCGGCATCGATGCTTCTCAAACCGGCGCGCAACACCGTCGTCGATCTCCCCGACTATAATCCCCCTCAGCTCCAGCCAGTGCAGGAAATGACGAACCGCTGCACCGTACAGGACCGCACTGGCCGCTCCTTCGTCCACGGACAGAGAGGAGAGGAATGCGGTGAATAGTGTGTCGGGACTGGGCGGATCTTCGACCCTGCTCGGCGCAGGCCGAAACGAACAAAATGATCTTCTTGGCATCGTGGTTCCTTCGACTTGTTGAGGTCAAAGGAACGATAATTATCTGGAGTGAAATCATGACAAAACAACGCAAATCCGAGCCTCCTGCCGCTCCGCTCGAGATAATGGCGGACTGCAAAGAATATGTGATCGATTACCTCGCCAAGAGCTTTCCTGTCCGGCTGATGGCGGTCTTCACCGATGAAAACGGCAATCCTCGCTCAGAGCCGATGAGCGACGAACAAGGCGCGCCGGTACTTTGCCGATCGGCACTCGCCGCGCGCGACCGGATGATCGAGCAACTCTGCGCCTTGCCGCCGATTGCGACCGCGCTGGATGCCATCATCGAACGCTTCGGCGTTGATCAGGTGGCGGAAGTGACCGGCCGGACACGCCGGCTCATCGTCGGCCGCGATGGTTGTCAGAAACTCCAATCCCGGTCACCGCGCGCTAATGTGGCTGAAACCCAGGCCTTCATGGACGGCAACAAACGCATCCTCGTCTTTTCCGACGCTGGAGGAACCGGACGCAGCTACCATGCCGATCTCGCGGCCAAGAACCAGGCTCGCCGCGTTCACTTCCTGCTCGAGCCGGGCTGGCGGGCTGACGCGGCGATCCAGGGGTTGGGGCGGACCAATCGCACTAATCAGGCATCTGCTCCGCTGTTCAGGCCTGTGACGACCGACGTGCGCGGCGAGCGCCGGTTCATTTCTACGATCGCGCGGCGACTCGACAGCCTCGGTGCCTTGACGCGCGGGCAGCGCCAGACCGGCGGGCAAAACCTGTTCGATCCGGCTGACAATCTCGAAAGCATCTACGCCAAGGAGGCGCTCCACCGCTGGTTCGGCCTCTTGTTCACCGGCAAGCTCGAAGCGGTCAGCTTGGGACGCTTTCAGGAGCTGACAGGTCTCAGGATCGAAGCCCCTGACGGGTCGATGGTCGATGACCTGCCGTCGATCCAGCGCTGGCTCAACCGCATCCTCGCACTTCCCATCGCCCTGCAGAACGCGATCTTCGATGAGTTCCTGGGGCTGGTCGAGGCGAGGATCGATGCCGCCCGTCAGGCCGGCACGCTCGATCTCGGCCTCGAGACCATCGCGGTCGATGACTTCACGATCCTATCGGACACGCTGCTGCGCACTGATCCGGCCTCGGGTGCTACCACCCATTTGCTGGAACTGGAAATCGCCCGAGCCTTGAAGCCGCTCACGCTGAAGCGGCTCGAGGAGCTTCATGGCCTGGCTGGGCAGCGGCAGCGGCCTGTCCGAAATGCTCGCTCAGGCCGGGTTTCCTTGCTTGTGCCTGCACGCAGCATTCTTGCTGATGACGGCACCCGCGTGTCCCGCTTCGAGCTGCTGCGCCCGCTCAAGCGTAGCCACATCACCGAGGATCAGCTGGCTGAGAGCAGCTGGGAGGGGATCTCCGTCGAGGTTTTCCGCGAAGCTTGGGCTGCTGAGGTTGAGGAAGCGCGGACCAGCCACAAGCGCGAGCGCCTCTATCTCGCGACGGGCCTCCTGCTGCCGGTCTGGGACAAGCTCCCGTCGGATTTCGTGAGGGTGAGCCGCATCTCGGCGGCGGATGGCCGGTCGCTGCTTGGCCGGGAGGTTCCCCTCCATTGTGTTCCGGAACTGTGCCGGGCGCTGGGTCTGGAACGCGAGCAAGCGCTTTCCGCCGATGACGTCGTCCAGACCGTTCTGGCGTCTGGCCGTGCCATGGAATTCCCGGGTCGTGAGCGGCTCTTGGTCAAGCGCAGCTTGGTCAATGGCTCACAGCGAATTGAATTGACCGGATGGAGCGTAGCACGCCTTGACTGGTACAAGGCCCAAGGCTGCTTCACGGAAATCATCCGTTACCAGACGCGGCTGTTCGTGCCGATCGAGGGCGCGGCGAGCGTGGTTGCCAGATTGGCATCATCCACATAGACCATTGCCAAATGGCATTGAGTGGCGTATATGATGCCATATGGAGATTTGCCATGCTGGCTCTGCAACCCGTTGATACTGCCGTTGCCGCTTTCCGTCCCGATCCGATTACCCAGGACGAGGCAGCTGCCATGTTTCGGGCAGTCCTCAATCTGTTCGGCAAATGGGAGCTGACTGACGAGCAGGCGGCAACGCTGCTCGACATGCCAGTGCGCTCCTATCGCCGCTGGAAGGCTGAAGGTGCCGGGCGCGTTTCGCGTGATGGGCGTGCGCGTCTCTCCAACCTCATGGGCATCCACAAGGCGCTCCGTATCATCTTCTCGGAGGCGACGCGGGGCTATGCCTGGCTCAGGGCAGCCAATGACGCGTTCGGTGGAGCCAGTGCTCTCGATGTGATGCTCGGAGGCGAACTCACCGACATCATGCGGGTGCGTCGCTACCTCGACGCCGAGCGTGGTGGCTGGTGAGCAAAACCGCGGATGTCCCCGTTTCTCGAGTTGAGTGGAAGGGCGCTGTCAGGATCATCCGCAGTGCCTTTCCACCGATCGACCTTTTCGAAGACATCGCTGATCCAGCCGACTGGCCGCTGCTAATCTCGGCAGAGCAAAAGACCAATCCTCGCATCATGGCGACTATTGGCAATCTTGACCTCGTTCCGGTTGACCGCCGCGTCGGCGGCAACGGGGCCTCTTACCTCATGGCGCCATTCACCCACGTCAGCACTGACCGGCCAAGTCGCTTTACCGATGGCAGCTACGGCGTGCTCTACGTGGGCGACCGGTTCGAGACCGCGCTGTTCGAGACGATCCACCACCATGCCCGCTTTATGGCACGGACAAAGGAAGCGCCTGGCTGGACCTCGCAATTCCGGGAGATTGTCATGGCGGTCGATGCAGACCTCCATGATCTCAGAGATGTAGAACCCGCGCCGGCGCTGGATCCTGAAAGTTACGCAGCATCCCAAGCTCTAGCTGCGATTCTCAGGGGCGCGGAATCCGACGGCATTGTCTACCCGAGCATGCGGCATCCTGGTGGGGAGTGCGTCGCACTCTTCTACCCGGACTGCGCGTCAAACCCCTTGCAGGGACGGCACCTCGATTATCACTGGGATGGCCAGCGCGTTGACCTTGTCCGTGATGCCGGATCTGGGGCTGTTTTCCGCATCGTCGATTTGCCGATCGATCCTGTCTGACCGCATGAGTTGGGCTTCCGGCCGAGTGCTGTAGGATCTCCGAGCACAGGGGTCGGCCAGCAGAATCAAGTCTGCGCACCAGACTTCACGAGTTCATGAAGGGCTTTGTCCGGCGAAACCGGGCCCTTGTGCAGCGGGCTACACGGTGTCTCCGCTAGCTTGGCGGAAATCGCCAGGAGGTCGTCATTATCGCCCCTTTCATAGGCATAGGCGGCCAGCCAGAATTTGGCCTGCTTAACGAACTCATTGAGGATGCCTAAGACACGCCGGTTCGCAGTCTTTGCGTACCGGACCTGGTCCATCCGCCAGACTTCCTGGGCAATGAATTCGCTAGGGACTCCGTGCTCCTTCAGAATCAGCGCCAATTGTGCCGGGAATCTTCGAGCAAGTGTAGCCACTGGGGCCAGCGGCATAAGCACGGGAAGCAGCGTGCGCTCAGAAACCAGCAAAGCGACTTGCGGCTTCCAGAACAGGACGGTGGCATACCAGCTGCCCAGCGCGGTGTCGCTACGCCCAAGGGTAACGATGTCCGGTTTGATCCGATCAAGCAGCTTCTTGGTGCAATGGAGGTGGAACATCGCGGCCCACGTTAGTGCTCGCTGTTAAGCACGTCTACCGAGCTACCAGCCCGTTCACCGGAATGGCAATGACCGACGATAGTCAGTTATTCCCGGTAGACATTTCGACGTCGGGGCATGCCAAAAGCAGACTTCCGTTGGCCATATCAAATCGTGGTGTCATCATAGTGCGATGGCACTGAAGGACGATCTTCTCGAGAAAGGGTATCTACCCGAGAACCTACCGCCGACTTTCGTGACGGCTGCTATCGGCGCCAACCTTGCGGCTCGCAACGAATGGCTCACCGACGGGAAGCATCCGGTTAGATCATCTCCGTTCAACGCGTCCAAACGAGGGATGACGCGTCGCGAGTTTTCATTCGTCCATCCGTCTACAGCCCACGATCTCGCGCGCTTTGTCGCCCACCGCGAGGCGGAGCTAACACGGCATTTCGCGCTGTCGGATTTCAGCCTGTCCAAACCCGTCCACAACCCCGATATGGACAGGGCAGTGACGATCGCATCGCATTCCGAGCTGGAAAGCGCTCGGCTATCGCGCCTTGCTCGGTATCGCTTCGTCGCGCGGACTGACATCTCACGGTTCTACCACACAATCTACACCCACTCGATTCCTTGGGCTGTACACGGGCGGGCCGCCGCAAAGGCGGACCGCAGTCCCGCCTCAGCGAGCTGTTACGCCAACCGTCTCGACCTCATCATCCGGGCAGGACAAGACGGCCAGACGGTTGGCGTTCCAGTCGGACCTGATGCGTCGAGATACGTGGCGGAGGTGATCGGCACCGCGATCGACCAAGAATTTGTCCGCCGCGGCGGGCACCAGAACTGCGACCTGATACGGCACGTCGACGACGTTTGGATCGGTGCCGACACCCACGCCGCAGCCGAGGAGGCACTGTGGCGTTACAGGGAAGCCATTCGGTTTTTTGAGTTGGACATCAACGAGTCGAAGACGGCGATTTACTCCGATAATTTTTCTTTTTCCGACACATGGCCAACTGACATCGCCGCCAAGTTCGAGTTCGCGAGCAATTCGCTTGATCGACGCATTCCGGAGCGACTTCGTGCAGCGCTGGAATACGCTTTCTCGCTCACCTCGAAAAACAACGACGACGGGGTTCTTAAGTACACCCTTCGCTACTTGGATCGGTCGAACCTCGCCGCTACCCAGTGGCCTGTCGTGGAACCCTTCCTCAAGCGTGCTGCGGTGCATTTCGGTCATTCCATCGACTACGTCGCCCGAATGATAGTCTGGCGCCACTTGGCGTTCCGCGACCTCGTAATTGCCGACTGGTCGCCGATCCTGGTGGCGATACTGGATCGGCACGGGCGCCTGGGAAACGATGGTGAGGTGTCGTGGGCACTTTATGCCGCGATCCGGCTCGGCATTGAGATCCCCATCAGAACGGCCAACCTGATAGTTCAGAACTGCGGTCCGCTCACCGTGATGGCGCTGCTCTCCTGCGTCGAGCAGACGCTGGTCGCACCCGCCGTATTTGAGGCTGCCGCTGAGATCGTCACGAACGAAACTGCGTCTGGACCCTATTGGCCATTGCTTCTGGAATGGCGGTCGCGACGATGGGCAGGTAGCGCAAATCTAACGCTCGGAAACGAACTCATCGAGGATCTCGCTCAGCAAGGTATCACGCTGTTCGCACCCAATAGACTTCCGATCGTCTTCCAGGATCTCGACGAGAACGACTTCGGCTCAGTCGCGTTCGCCATCGAAGAACGCTCAAGCCAATATGACGACGACAATGATGAGGAGGAAGACGATGACCTCGACGAGGATCAGCCCTTCTGATTGGCTAATCGTGCTATCATCGGGCATCCCGACCATCCAGCGGCACTTGGATTGGTCGGATGGACGTGCTCAAATTTCAGAGCAATTTTTTCTCGGTCGACCGGGTCAATTATGGCACAGCTTCATAAATGCAAGTCGGGGAAAAGTATGGAGTGGAAGGCGCACGGCTACCGGGTGGGATCTTCAAATGAGACCTTCGACGACATCCCGACGGACGCTGATGAGCTCGATCAGTTCGTGGCGCTGCACCGTCGCCGGATCGAGCCCTGGCTATCTGCGGTATTTCAGGCAGAACATCTCAACCTGCTGCTCGGCAGCGGATTTACGACATCTGTCGCGTTCGCCGCGGGGGTAGCCGCAACGGGAATGGATGTGGCCGCTGGCACTTCGGCCCATGCCAAGGCCATCATGGATCATGCTGCCGCCAGCGCCAAGAAGATGGGGCGCGGCAAAGCCAATATCGAGGATCAGCTACGCAGCGCCATCGCTGTGCTCGACGGGCTCGACATCATTGATAAGGATGCGGCGGAATCCGTCCGTGCCGACATTAACGCTGCAATTGAGACATTTCTCTATTCACTGCTTGCGACCGAACGGGGTATCGCCGACGCCGATAGCGCGCCGGCCTCCGCTATGCTCCAGTCCTTTCTTCTGAGTTTTGCCAGCCGTGCGGCGTCACGCGAGCGCCTGCACGTGTTCACGACCAACTACGACCGACTGATCGAACGCGGGTGCGACGACGCCGGCCTGCGCATCATCGATCGGTTCGTAGGCACTTTGCGCCCCTTGTTTCGCAACACACGCATCGAGCTGGACTATCACTATAATCCGCCAGGAATCCGGGGGGAACCGCGCTTCATGGAAGGCGTCGTTCGCCTGACGAAGTTGCACGGCAGTCTCGATTGGCGCTTCGACGAGTCTACGCGGCGCATCTATCGTGCCGAGACCCCCTTTGGTGCGGCGGAGGATCATCCAAGCCTTCCGGATTCTCCCGTCGATACCGTCATGATCTATCCAAATCCGGCGAAAGACGTAGAGACGACCCAATATCCCTATGCAGAGCTGTTTCGAGATTTCGCTTCTGCGACATGCAAGCCAAATTCCGTCGTCGTCACCTACGGCTATGGCTTTGGTGATGATCACATCAACCGAGTCCTCCTCGACATGCTGTCGGTGCCATCTGCGCATCTCGTTATCATCGCGTTCGATCTCGATGATCGCATCAAGGGGTTCCTGGCGCAAACCCGGCCAGCCCAGGTCAGCCTCCTTGCTGGCTGTCATTTTGGGAGCCTTCAGCGTCTGGTTGACGACTATCTGCCAAAGCCCGCCCTCGACTATATCACCGGACGGATGTCGGAGCTCCTGAAGAACCGGGCCTTCGCCGAAGTCCCTGCTGTCGTCGCGGCGCCGGCTGCGGATGCGCCGGCTGAACCGGGCAGTGCCGCATGAGCTCTCCTATCGAGCGGTTGTCAGAGTTGGTCATCGGCACTGTCGAGTCCATCTCGTCCGATGAAATCCGCGTCCTCCTCGATCTCGATGCTCCACAATCAACTGCACTAACAGGCTGCTGAAAAAGGCCACGGTTTGGCGATGAAGGTTGTGTCGTCGCCATTATCGTAGGCGATTTCGCCTTCGAGCCAGCCATCGTCGCGCAGATCGGCCCATCCGGTGCCGGTGACCTGA
>NZ_JABBGM010000026.1 GCF_012927405.1 Novosphingobium olei
CTACGACGACATCGTCGACCAATGCTGCTTCGCATGGAACAAACTCGCCGATCAGCCGTGGCGCATCATGTCTCTCGGATTGCGCCAGTGGGCCCATGGGTTCTGATCAATGCGCGTTGGTATAACCTGGCCGAACTTGAAGAGCTGCTCAAGGCCGGCGACGTCCATCTGCCAGGCGCAGCCCCATGGTGGCGCCCGCCGAGGCTTTACCATAGTTGCCGAAATAGAACCCATTCACGGCGTCCTCCTATTCGTGAGGATGTCGAGATGCGCGGTCCACTCGGTGGCCGGTGCTTGTTGCGAAGCCATGCAGCAGCGCGCGTGTGGCCAGCTCAAGCAGCGGCCACACGATATTGGTTCGGTCAAGCGACGCGCGTCGGCGCACGATCAGATGAAAATGTAATCGCCCTGGACCAGATCAACGGACACACCGGTCAACTTGATGGTCTCTGTAACGCCGCCAAACGCGGCGCCGGCGTGGATGACATAGAGATCCGTCCCAGCGCTATGCGTGAGATAGGCATCAGTGCCGAACCCTGTGAAGCGCAGCACATCGCCTCCTGCTACGCCTGCCCCGGCGAAATCTGTCACGATGTCGCCGTTCGCTTCACCCTTTTGGAACACAAAGGTGTCGTTGCCGGCGCCGCCGGTCAGCGTATCGACGCCCGCGCGGCCATCAAGGACGTTGGCCCCTGCGTTACCAACAATAACGTTGTTGAGGACATTCCCGGTGCCGTTGATCGAAAGGCTGGAGGAAAGCGTGAGGTTCTCGACATTGTCAGCAAGCGTATAGCTTACGCGACTTAGAACACGGTCAGTTCCCGCTCCGGCATTTTCAATCACGACGTCGTTAATGTTGTCCACCGTATAAGTGTCGTTCCCCGCGCCGCCTTTCATCGTATCAGCGCCTAGACCGCCATCGAGACGGTCCGCTCCGCTCGAGCCAACCAGCAGATTGTCCAGGGCATTACCAGTGCCTGTAAAGGCCTTGGTTCCCGTATAGAAGAGAGCTTCGATGTTTGCCCCAAGTGTATAGGATGTAAGGGCCGTCTGGACGATGTCATATCCGCCATTTGCTAGCTCTACGGGAACGTCAGAGGCGGAATTCACAACATAAATATCGTCACCAAGGTGATCGTTGCCTCCCGCACCCGGGTCGATTGGCGGCGTCACATCGCCCTCAACAACCGGTGCCGGCCCCGCAACGCCATCGATCAGGTAGTCGCCTGCGCCGAGATTGGTTACTCCGGTGAGGCGGATAGTCTCTGTAGCTGCGCCGAATTCCGCTCCAGCATGGATAACGTAATAATCAGACCCAGCTGCGTGAGACACATAAGCGCCCGCGCCATAACCAACGAGATTGAGGATGTCGCCTCCCACGTTGCCCGCGCCAGTAAAGTCGGTGACCACGTCACCATTCGCTTCGCCTCGCTGAAAAACAAAGGTGTCGTTTCCGCTACCACCGGTCAGCGTATCTGCTCCACCGCGTCCGTCGATCACGTTCGCGCCAGCGTTTCCGACAATAGTGTTGGCGAGTATGTTGCCAGTACCGTTGATAGCGAAGCTCGTGGAAAGCGTCAGGTTTTCAACATTGTCGCCGAGCGTATACGTGACTTGGCTCAGTACCCGATCGATCCCCTCGTTGGCACGTTCGATGATCACGTCATTGACATTTTCAACAATATAAGTGTCGTTGCCAAGGCCACCGATCATGGTGTCGGCTCCGCCAAGACCTTCAAGTCGGTCGGCGCCACTGCCGCCTTGCAAGACATTGTCGAGCGCATTGCCCTTGCCTGTAAACGCCGTTGTTCCTGTATAAACCAGAGCCTCGACGTTTGCGCCCAGCGTATAGCTAGTCAAACTCGTGAGCACCCGGTCAAAGCCTGCTCCGGCCTGCTCAATCACGACATCAGATGCGCTGTCGACGATATACGTATC
Organism: Novosphingobium olei; assembly: GCF_012927405.1. Lineage (GTDB taxonomy): Bacteria > Pseudomonadota > Alphaproteobacteria > Sphingomonadales > Sphingomonadaceae > Novosphingobium > Novosphingobium olei. The sequence goes on from NZ_JABBGM010000026.1 coordinate 1,939, forward strand.
ATCGCCACCGTTCCCGGTCATGGTATCATCGCCACTACCACCATCCAAGGTGTCGGATGCAGCGCCTCCCAACAGCGTATCGTTTCCGGCGCCGCTCTTGATCAAGCTTGCGACGCCCGAAAGGCTTGCGTCTAGGACGTCATTGTTTCCTGTGCCGTTGAGGCGAAGATCGCTCACGCCGACGCTCGAAAGGTCCCCAGCCACTGCAATCGCGCTTGCGGTGAGGTTCAGCACCTCAATGTTGCTAGCTGTAAAATCGGTATTGCCGCTTGCGTTCAACGAGAAGCGGACATCGCCAGCTGAGACACCCGCGGAGATGCTCGAAGCGGTAAGATTAAGGATATCCAGGCCAGCTTGCCCGTCAACGCGGTCATACGTCAGATTAGGGGTGTAGGTGAAAGTATCGTTCGATGCAGTGCCCGCAAGCGTATCACCTGCCTTGACATCAGCCACTGTCACCGTGATCGCCTGTACAGAACTGTTCGTGCCGTCCGACGCGCGCACATTTACGGTGTAAACCGGGGCGTGGTTGCTGTTCTCAAAATCAGGCGAAGCGATGAAGGCCAGCACTCCGTCACGGATCTGGAATAGCGCCGCATCATCGCCACCATCAATCGAGAACACCGTGGCCTCGCCCGTCGTATCGGCATCGGTTGCCGAAAGCACAACGGCGTCAGTCTGGTTTTCGTTGATCGAAACCGCAGCGCTTGAGCTGAACACAGGCGCGTTGTCATTTACGTCCGCAATCTGGACCGTCAGCGTCTTTTCGATGCTGTGATCGGCCGAGTCTGTCACCCGGACCGTAACTTGGTACGATGTCGCGGTCTCGTAATCGAGCGGCTTTGCCAGCACCAGCTTATCGCCCGAGATTTTGAACCGCCCCCCGGCATTGTCAGTCAAAACGTAGCTATTGACCTCGGCAATGTCCGGATCGTCGGTCGAAAGCGTCCCGACGATTGTGCCCACACCAGCGCTTTCCGACACGGCCCCTGCAGCAAGCGCAATGTCAGTCGGGGCATGGTTGATCGGCGGAAGGAACACATAATCGTCGGCACTTAGTCCATAGACACCAATAATCTGGATCGTCTCGGTGACGTAACCGTAATCCTTGCCAGCGGTGATGGTGTAGTAGTCTGTTGAGCCGACCTGCGCGATAGTGCCATCGAGCCCGTAACCTACGAAGCTAAGCTTGTCGCCTCCTGCGACCCCCGCTCCTTGGAAATCGGTAATCTTGTCGCCGTCGGCCTCGCCGAGCGTGAATGAAAACACATCGTCGCCAGCGCCGCCGGTGAGCATGTCAGCTCCGCCTGCACCATCGAGGATATCGGTGCCTGCTCCACCGATGATCTTGTTGGCAAGGGCGTTGCCGGTTCCAACAAAGTTCCCAGTACCGATGTAGGTCAGATTCTCGACCTGATCTGGCAAGGTGTACTGGTCGAGCTTCGCCTTAACGAGGTCGGCGTTGCCCTCGCCAGCCTTTTCAATGATAGTTTCCGTGACGTGGTCGACGAAATATGTGTCGTTTCCGGCGCCGCCGATCAGAATGTCGCTGCCCGCACCGCCGTCAAGCGAATCTGCACCATCTCCGCCGTAAATGACATCGTCACCGTCGTTACCCTGAAGGTTGTCGTTGCCCGCTCCACCTTCAATATAGTCGTTGCCGGCGTCGCCTTTGATCAGGTCATCGCCATCATCGCCGAAAAGCCGGTCGTCGCCATCATTTCCGCGTAACGTGTCGGCTCCACCGCCGCCGCGCAGGACATCGTTGCCATCGCCGCCATTCATCTGGTCAGCACCAGCACCGCCCTGCATCGTGTCGTTGCCGCCCCAGCCTGACATCAGGCCGCCTTGGTCACCACCCTGGATGTAATTGTCCAAGCCATTGCCCAGCAATGAGTGCTGGCCCGTGCCGATGTAAATCAGATTTTCGACGTTGTTGTCGAGCGTGTAGCTGGAAAGCGTGGTCTTGACGGTATCGATGCCCCTGTTTTCGCCCTCCTGAACGTGGTCGGCCAGAGTTAACGCCAAGTATGTGTCGTCGCCAAAACCACCATCCAGAAGGTCATAATTGCCACCCCCGCCAGTCAACGTATCGTTGCCGGCGCCACCGTAAAGCTGATCGTCCCCAAGACCGCCATTCAGTGTATCGTCAAAATTAGTGCCGAACAGCTCTTCGGAAGCATCGGTGCCAACCTTGTTGACAGCTACGCCCTTCTCGACAGTGTACTGGCTTGCAAATACATGAATATAATCGATCTGCATCGTTGCCGGAAAAGGCGTCGTGCTGTTGGGATCACCCGACCACGTGCCGCCACCGCCAAGGTTGGCGATCATATACATCGGCTTGTTCATTTCAGGCCAGGTCGGCATCGTCCATTGCGCAATGCCGTCGACATACCAGGTCAGGTAGTCTGGTTCCCAATCAAGGCCATAGGTGTGGAATTCAGTCGTTGCGGTGTTGACGGTCAGCTGCTTGGAATAGGCTATCTGCTGCCCCCCATCGACTGCATGCGCAACGTTGATGACGTGTGTGGGGTCGCTGCCCTTCTGCTCCATAATATCGAGCTCTGGCGGCCAACTGCCGTCCATTGGGAGCAACCAGAATGCGTCGTGCAAGCCCGCGCCCGCCGGGAGCTTCGCACGAATCTCAAAGTATCCGTACGCCTGGCTGAACGTACCGATCGAGTTGATCATCCCCGAGGTGTACTGGAACCCATTGTATTTGGGCTGATCTTCCGGCGCTACCGGATTCATGCTGATCGAAAGAACACCGTCGTTAACAGCGAACGGATCAACAGTCACCGGGTTTCCAAAAGCGTCGAGGTCGCCTTTGAAGGTAAAGTACTGGATCGATCCATGATCGACCGTGCTGTGCGCGGCTAATCCTGTGCGGGGATAAAGTTGGTACCAGTTACCAGTGCTTCCCGTACCAGTATTAACGCTAAATGTATTAAATTCATCGGCGAAGGTCGGGGTGTAGGATTGGATCTGAGTTTTAAGAAGGAAGTTTTCAGCCGTAAAATTATTGATGTTGAAATTTTTGAATGTCACGGAATCGGTTGTTGAGAGCTTGAGCACAACATTGGCTCCGCTCTGGGTCATTGCCGCCTTCACCTGCGCGAATGACGTATAAGTGGTGAAGTTGTACAGATTGACCCGGTCGTCGGTCCCGAAATCCATGATGGTGTCATTTCCAAGGACCGTGAAAATGTCCTTGCCCCCACCGCCGGTCAGCTCATCAGCACCGCCTGCACCGTCGATAACGTTGTTTGCAGCATTGCCCTTGATGATGTTGTTGCCGCCATTCCCTGTCCCCATAATCGACAGGTTGCCGGTCAGGACCAGGTTCTCGACATAGGCCGGAAGTGAATAAATGAAATCGGCATAGGCCGTGTCGGTGCCCTCGCCCGGCTTCTCCGTGATGACGTCCTTGGTCGAGTGAACGTAATAGCTGTCATCGCCCAACCCGCCGGCTAGGGTGTTGCCGCTCGATCCCGGAATGCCGTACGCGTAGATCGCGTCGTTTGCATTCGTGCCAACCAGGTTCTGTCCGACCGCCGTTCCGGTGATCGTGTTCGTCGGGAGCCCAGAGGAAGCAAGCGGCATACAGGACCTTCTCAATCAACCGAAGCTGTTAACCATCGGAGTTAACACAGTTTGTCGGGACGGCGGCGGCTTGTTGCGCAAGACCGAAGCGCCAACTCGACATCGTCCTGCCCTACCCGCCCGCGCGATTCTCGTAAACGCGATTTACCATATTTCTCAAACGCCTCGGATTCGCGTCTCCAATTGGGACGCGAATCCGACGGGGCGATCGGCTGCCTCCACCAGCTTGCTCTCCAACCCGATTGGGAGTGTCCAGTTCGCCTTGCAAAACTCAGGTCAATTTGGGAAGATTGCTAACATAGTTGCGCGCCAGCCCATGGCCGAATGAAGCGCGCGGGCGTGGCGCCCTGTCGCATTTCATCTCATCCAAGCCGCTTCAACGTCGCTGCCAGGAAAGCATAGAGCTTGCGCCCCCAATTCTCCAGCATCCCGCCGGGACCTTCTTCTGCATCAGCTACTGGTTCGCGCGAGCGGTAGCTTTCGCCAGCGACGCCTGCAGGAACAAAATCACCATGAGGGGGCTCACCCAGCGTCACTGTCCCGTCGATCGGCAAATTGCGGAACATCACCCGCTGCCTTGCATGATCAACTGCACTGGCGCAATCGATCTGGCTATTGGCGGGTGGCCACACTGCGGTCTCGGGGCTGCGCAGACTGTTTTGTACGATGTACACGTCACGCAGCACCATGCGAGTATTGAGCGCGCAATTCCGACCTTGTATTGTCCAGAGCAGAAACCCGCCCTTGTTTGGTTTTCCATCCGAAAACTGTGGCTTTACCGGAGCGGTATATCGCAAGTTGACTCTTGAAAGAGACACAAGCCCAGTCTCTTTGCCACCATGCATGTCAGGTAATTGAATACCTTGATAGCCGCTGGTAGCGGTGAGCTGATCGACGCGAAGCTCACGGACGCCGCCCCAGGGCTGGATCACGTCGGAATGGAACGTTGCCTGTGTCCCCTGAAGCCCCTCGACGCGGACGCGCTCGACCTGCACGGTGGCATCGGGCGCCGCGATTGCTATTGCATCGAACTCCCCTCCATCCGGATTGCTTATCAGGACACCTTCGATATGGACCGTGCCGGTTGCGCCCTTGATGTAGATCGCGCGGCGCATTTTGTCGCTTTCGGGAACGGAAATGTGCCCTCCGATAAGAATCACATTGCGGCCGCCAAGAATTACCGTTGAGCCTCGCTTCACAACAGATGGCAACTTGAGAACATAGTCCTTGTTTGCATCGAGCCGAGTGACTGTCGGCCCGGCATTCAGAAGGATGGTTTGCGGCTTCTCCAAGCGCGGTGCGGGCCAGTGAAGTGGCGCAGTCGCCAGTGCTAGTGCCATTGGCAGCATCATGTTTACCTCGAAACAAGGCCCCCACAGCGTCTTAGCGGTTTGCAAACGAGCCAGCAAGCCAAACAGGCGCGAGCGCGTCAAAAGGATGGGCACGACACCGGTTTGCCAAGGCTTGTCCTAGGTTGCCAGTTTGCTGACCGGAGGAGCTTCTGCGGGATTCAGCTTTCGGCGCAACGCCCCAGCGGGCTGCTCGACAAACTTGTACATAGCCGCCGAATAAGCAAGCGTGAGGCCCGCGGCCAACACCGCAGAGCCAAGCTTGCCGAGCTCCGGATGCAGATTATGCAACATCTTTATGAAGAAATAATGAGATAGATAGATTGTGTATGAATAGCGGCCAATAATTTGAAATGGCGCTGACTCGAGCACACGAACAATTGTATCGCGACGGGAAAGCACACCCGAGAAAAATACGAACAGCAAGGCGCCTTGTAAGGTATAGCGTATGGTCTCTCGAAAGGCCTCGTTACGTGGAATGATAGTGAGCGCTAGCAGGATTAGTGCTCCATAATATTGCCACGCCTTCGGAGTCCACGCGCGCTTTTCCAGCGCCGGGTTTTGCCAAAGCGCAAGGACTGCACCGAATAGGATCGAGTCGAAGCGCGTGTGGCTAAAGTAATAAGTATAATAGGTATCCCCGTAGACAAACACGTGGACCATGCGCAGGGCTAGTGCTACTAGGCAAGATAGGCCAAAAACGAGAGCCATCTTTTTTATGCTCATTTTATGAGCAAGAAAAATAAACACTGCCGGAAATAACAGATAATAGTGTTCTTCGACCGCAAGTGACCAGAGCGGCATGCCTGGCACGCCATCTGCGTGACCAAACGGCTCGGCATAATTGATGCCAAAGAACATCTGCAAAAAGATTGCAATCGGATCGAGCGCGGAAGGAACGAGGCCTGCAGCACTGCCAATGCCAAACAGCGCAATGCTGATCCAAAGAGGGGGCACGATCCGCAAAACACGTCGCAGATAGAAGCCCTTCAAGCTGACTTGCCCTGTTGACGCCTGCTCAACCCTCAACAGCGAGGTGATCAGATACCCGCTCAGGAAAAAAAAGATCGTAACGCCAAATCCGCCAGGGATCAGAACACGGCCTAGCCCTGCGTGGCCGAGAAAGACTATCCCGATTGCCACCGCGCGCAAGCCATCCAAGGCCGGTGAATGGCGAAATCGTCTGACCGTTAGTGCCGGATCCATCGCGTCAGGAATTGTCGTCGCTCGATCCACAGGTTTCCCCCGCTTCGCGCGACGGCCTGGTCACGCGAGCGCTTGCCAATATGCTTCAAGGCATGAGCATGCGGAATTTTCCAACTCCGCAGGCCCGATCACGCTTCGACCCTAGCTGGCACAGATACAACTAGCGAGTCCCTTTGCGTTGCTCGCAATTCGCTCAAATGAAGATATAGTCTCCGCTTGCCAGGTTGGTCACTCCAGTCAGTTGGATCGTTTCCACAACACCGCCATAAGCGGCTCCGGCATGGATCTCATACATGTCCGAGCCCGCTGCATGGGTAAGATACGCATCCTGCCCGAAACCGACAAATCGCAGAACATCGCCGCCAACCACGCCGGCCCCTGCAAAGTCGGTAATGACGTCACCAGCAGCTTCGCCACGCTGGAAAACGAAGGTATCGTTACCGGCACCACCGGTTAAGGTGTCAGCGCCACCTCGGCCATCCAGCACGTTTGCGCCAGCATTGCCTATAATCACATTAGCAAGGGCATTGCCGGTACCGCTCAACGCGAGACTGGTCGTGAGCGTAAGGTTCTCGACGTTATCGCTGAGCGTGTAGCTAACCTGGGAGAGGACACGATCGGTCCCTTCGTTGAACAATTCAAAGATCACGTCTTTGACATTATCAACGACGTAAGTATCCGAACCTGCGCCCCCGCGCATCGTGTCAGCGCCGGCACCGCCATCCAGGCGATCTGCTGCGCTTGATCCGACCAGTACGTTGTCCAGCGCATTTCCGACGCCTGAAAAGGATTTCGTGCCAACGTAAGTGAGATTCTCAACGTTGGCACTGAGGGTGTAGGATGTAAGAGACGTCTGGACGGTGTCGATGCCGCCGCCGACCTGCTCAACGACCACATCACCTGCACTGTCCACTATGTAGAGATCGTCGCCGCCGTTGCCGGTCATGCGATCATCCCCACTCCCGCCATCAAGGATGTCTGCGCCCGAGCCTCCGACCAAAACATCGTTACCTGAAAGGCCTTGAAGCGATAGCGCAATGCCAGCTCCAGATCCATCAAGGGTATCGATCGCTGAGGTTCCGACCAGTTTTAAACTTGAGATGGATGTGTTGACGATGGGGCTGTCAAAACGAACGGCACTTGCTGTTACCTGGATTTGTTGCGCGTCGCCGATCGAGAATTCCGGAACTGCATCGCCGCGAGAATCAAAGTGCACAAGACCATTGACGTCGCCAGTTATGGCCACACTGGCCGCGCGAAACTCAAACCGATTGTTACCCTCGAGCAACTTCAACGTATCGTAGCCGAGAGTTGAAATCGGGCTTTGTGCGCCATTGTATGTGAAAATACCCTGGCCATCATCGTAGACCACGCTATCATCGCTACTGGTACCAAAAGCCGTGTCAGAGATGGTTACGTTCTTGACTTCCACAGTCAGCAACTGTGTCGAACTGTTAACCCCATCTGACACAATGATCTGCACCTGATACAGCGGATTATGCGTGCTGCTCTCAAAGTCAGGGGCCGACTTGAACTGGAGTTCGTTGCCGTTTACAATTTCGAATAGGGCGCCATCCGCAACCGTCGGGTCAATTGCCATGGTCAAGGCTTCGCCGGTGGTATCCACATCAGCAGCACTCAACCGCTGAACAAACTGGGTGTTCTCGTTGACGGCTGCAGAAGACGGTGATGTCCAAGTTGGCGCATTGTCATTGACGTCCCGGACACCAAGCACGAAATCCTTGACCAGAATGTGGCCGTCCGAGTCCGTCAGCTGGATTGAGACAGTGTAGGATTGCCCATTCTCGAAATCCAGCGGGGCAGTTGTAAAGATCTGGTTGGCAACCAGCGAAAAGCGTCCCTGCGCATCGTCAAGCAGAGTCCAGGTGTTGATTTCAGAAACATCCGGGTCAATGCCGGTCAGAACGCCAACGAGTGTTCCCGCCGGGGCATTTTCCGCAACGGTCGCTGCCGAAACGATGATATCAGTTGGTTGTCGATTGAGGTCGTCGATGAAGAAGGTCGCATCGTCGAAAGAAACCCGCTCGACGTTCGAGACATAATCGCGATACGGAAGCGATCCGCGCAAGTCCTGAACCCGCCACGTGGTCGCATTGATCCGGATAAAGCTATAGTCCTCGCGATTGCCGTCATAGATGATGAGGTCATCACCCTGTCCGCCATCGATCGTATCATTGCCGTCACCGCCTTTGATAACGTCGTCGCCGCTTCCGCCCCACAAGTTGTTGTTGGAAGAGTTGCCAGTGATGTGGAGCGGGGCGCTCGTCAGACGCCCATCGACATCATCGAAACCGGAAACCACGGGCAGGCCTTCGGACTGGTCCGATGCCGAAAGGTCGATGATGTCGCTGCTCAAAAGGAGCAGCACGTCTCTGCCAGAGCCGCCCTGAAGATTGCTCTGCACACCCCCGTAATAAACGACTGTGTCATTGCCGGCCCCGGCATTGATCGTATCAGCCCCGCCCAGTCCGTCGATATAGTCATCGCCGGCGTTGGTACTGATTGAGTCTGCGTTGATAGTCGGCAAAGGCTGGCCCGACGGCGAGTGCGTCGCATCGACGAAGTCCACCCCGGTTGTCCCGACGATCTTGACGCCCTTGGCATAACCCACAGAACCGGTCGGGACTGTGGCGGTGGGGACAGGCAAAGCAGAAGGGCTGGCGCCGCCTGAAAGGCTCATCTGCAGATTGTCAGCCGTCAGCGTCGACGCCGAAACATTCTGCAGCCGCGCTATCTGGTAGTAGGTGCCCCCAAGAGCCGGAGCGACCTCGACAAGCGTGTCGCTCCCGTCCTGGATGAAATGGACATAACCCTTCGCCAGAAAATCGCCGGTCCAACCATATCGCGCGCCCAGGATGGCAACATCGAGATAGTCACCGCCACTGCCGGCTTGGAAATCGGTGATGATGTCGACGGAATCGGTGCGATCAAACACGAACCGGTCTGATCCTGCGCCACCCGTCAGCCGATCTGCACCAGCGCCTCCCCAAATGTAGTCGGCACCGCCGCCACCATTAATGGTGTCGACCCCACGGCCGCCAAGGAGGCGGTCACCTTGGTCCGTTCCCACCAAGATATCATCGTCAACCCCGCTCCAGCGAGTGACGGTGGTATTGACCAGCTGGGTCGTGCCAAGGTTTCCGTCGCGGGTTTCATATTCGAGGTAGCTATTTTTGATAACATTATTCGTGGGGTTGCCGGTGACCACATAGACGTACCGACCCGCCTCGCGAATGATTACGTTATCCGCGACCTCGTAGCTAGAATCGCCGTAGCCGTATTCCATGTACTGGAACCCGCGCTGATCGCCGACGCTCCCTGAATTAATGACCTGGTTGCCAACTCCGCGAAAGCCAACAAATCCGTTGGACTCGAACGACATCACGTTTTCCAGGAGAGCATTGCGCCCTTCGGAGTGGAACGAATAGGAAAATGCCGATGCGTAATAGGACACAGTGTCCTTGACGTGCAGATTTATATCCGCCCCGTAGTGCGCAAGGTTGGGATCATTCACGTCCGAAACAACGCCATTGTCATCGGTCGCATGCCGGACACGCTCGGCATATAGACCGATCACCGTCGTCCCTATCGAGCTCGCTGAATGGACCGCGTACCCGTAGTGCCCAAGCGGAATGTCATCGAGCAGATTGATGATCGCGTTGTCCTGCGCCAGCGCATTGACGGTGTTGACGAAGTTGATTCCCATCGAGTTGCCGTCCCGGACGGTCAGATGGTTCACTTCGGGCGCAATGGCATTGCGGATGGCGATGAGGTCTGCATTCCAGGACGGCTGAGTCTGATCGCCGACCACCGTACCGTTTGTGATCGTCAATTTTCCGCTGACAATCTCGCCCGCCCGAACGTTGGTCAGATATTGGTCTGCATAAAGCGGCTCACCCTTGACCTCGACGGTGTTGCCATTGATCGACACGATCTGCATCGCCTGGCCAAGGCGAGTCGGCTCGGTCGTGTTGCGATTGTCGAACGGCAACACATCGTCGGCAACGATCTTGATCCAGTCCCCGACCTTGAGGCCGCTGGTGCTTCCACTGAAGGTGACCTTTGCGTTTTCGCCAGAGATGTCGAGCGAGACGGCTTGTCCAGCAGACATCGTGCCAAACCCGGTAATAACGGACGCATCGCCCGCCTGCTGGAGTGTTGATCCATTGAGATTGATCGTGATGTCGCGGCTCGTGACATCGATCTTGAGACCGTCCGTAATCCGGATTGTCTCATTTGCCGGTAAGATCAGCGTGCCGCCGTTTTTTAGCAGGGCGAGCGCACCTGCGATGTCGCTTTCATTGGCGCCGGGAGCGAGTTGCAGGACGTCAGTCATAAGTTCCATCTTGGCTAGGCGTGCAGTGCAGCATTACCGGACTCGGAAATTCCTTGCAAACGGCTTAACCACGTTTGAACCTTAAGCCCTCCCCCACCCGAAAGGTGTGTCATTTTGTTTCACTTTTCTAAGAGTCGTTCGTTTGCACCCGACGTCGGGATCGCAAGAAGAGGCCAGCACAACGAGCCACGATTCGCGGTGTGAAATAGATTGCCTCAATACCTGCTTCACATTTATGTTGCAAAGAGAGCGCGCCAACTGCGGCAGCAAGTGGCAGCGCGCATCAGGGGCCTCGTGAAGAGCACCTGCGGATAATGCGTCGCAAAGCGGAGCGTCCAATGGCGTCAGGATGCGGTTTTTAGAATGAGGCAAGCGCGATGATTGGCTTCTTGAACACCGACAGCTCTGCCTCGATCGGACGCAACGCATTACGCGATGAGCCGTTCTATCGCACCGGCATCAACGTGGCAGCAGTGTTCATCGTGCTGTTTGCCAGCATGACCTTCTTTCGGATTCGCGACTACACTGACAAATCGCTTGATTTTCAGACCGCTTTCAAACTGCTCGCGATCGGGCTCAGCTTTGTCGTTCCGATTGCCTCCCTGATTGTTCGGCGCATTTCTCTTTCCAACCGGATCGTGCTTGTCTGGCTTGCCTTTTTGCTGACGCTTGTTGCCTCCTCCTTCCAAGCGCCCTTGTTCTCAGTATCGTTCATCGACAGCGCTGCATTTGTGGGCTGCTTCCTGTTCTGCGTTTGGATGGCAACGCGCTTTGGCGAGACCAACTCAGCCACCTTGATGGTGCTGATTGTTGCCACCGTCGCCGTGCTCTCGCTTGTCGTCTACTTCGTCAATCCAGAGCTAGGTCGCATGCGCGCTTGGCTTGGCAGTGAGTTTGGCGGCAACAATCGCATTCAGGGCATCGCCGGCTCTCCGAATGGTCTGGGTTCGATGACCGCGATGGCGTTGCTGCTGACGTTGCTATATTTCAAGCGAATGACGCCGTCGGTCCGAAAAGCGGTGATCGTCGCATGCGTTCCGGTCGCCATCTGCCTGGTAATGACCGACAACCGAATGAGCTTCGTCTCGCTCATTGTCTGCACCGGCATCTACTTCATCAACCGGGGCAACCGGCTAGCTAACGGCTTGCTTGTTGGTCTTGCACTGACGGCGATGCTGATTGTCTTGCTGTCGGCCCCTGAATTTTTCCTTTCATCACTTGCGCGCTCTGGCGATGCGAGCGAAATCACCACGGGTACGGGACGTGCCGAGATCTGGTCCGTGGTGCTCGAGCATATCGCACGGCGACCCGTCACAGGTTATGGCTACGCTGCTGCGACGTCCATCCTTCCGCTCGACCCGCGACTGTTTTCCGTGGCGGCTCATACTCACAATCTTTATCTCGAAGTGCTGTTTTCAGGTGGCCTCATCGCACTGGGCCTGTTCCTCACCGCAATCCTTATGACCGTCTATGAAGGTGTCCGAAAGCGCTGTTTTGAACCGATGATCGTGCTGTTTTTCTTCCTCGTGCGCGGGGTCACCGAACCATCCCCGTTCGGAAACATGCCATCCTTTGCCGGCTATGCCTTCTTCCTTTCCGTGGCCTTTGTCGTGGTAAGAGTAATGAGCGCTGAGACCGCCTTTCGCCAAAAAGTTCGCGATCAGTCGGCTGCCTCCATCGCACGGTGTCGCGCGATCCTGCAAAGCGCGCGCTCTCCGGCCTGATCAATTTTCGAGCCCAAAAAGCTGCGAATCGTCCGAAGTCGCGATATTGCACCTGCAACTGACGTGTTCCCGAATGAGCACGACTTAGCAGTTGTTGCCGGCTCTTGTTTCAGACCGCTTTGGGCCGGGCTACTCTGTGGATGCTTATCCGCTGGACCAAATAAATCAGCCTGAGCGAAGAAACTAAACATCCTGTCGCGCCAACCTCACGGACTGGCGCAGGTTCCAATCTAAACCCTGCGTTGCCCGGCGCAAATGACTAGCCAACCAACGCAATTCGGTTATGCTGCGTATGCGAACAGCGCTTTTTGCGATTCATCGCTTCTACAATTTAGTAGACAGGGGCTTGGCGATGGCAAGAATTGCTCTCCAGCATGTGCGTATGCCACGTCTCGGTCTCGGACTGGCTCCATCGCATTTTGGATGCTCGTTACGTAATATTTACCATCGCATGCGAGGCAGCCTGAAGCACAAGCTGCGATGCACCGCGTCGTGGCAGCGTCGTATGATACTGCGGGACAGGGCTGGATGGACAAGAGGTGGGGCACTATGAACGAGCAAGTTGCGCTTGCATCGTTTTCGGCAGCGGCAGACGTCTTGGGTGTACGCAACACCAACAAGGCCTTGCTTCGCGCCCGACTGGCGTTGGCTCTCTTTCCCATGGACTTTTTGGCAATTGTCCTGGGTTTTTCCACCAGCAGCTTCGTACGGTTTGAGACTGCCTGGTCGCCCACGACCTCGATCCTTATCATGGCGACCCTCATCCTTTATCTCATATGCGGAGCTGCTCTGCGCGCATACTCCGGCCAAGTGCTGATTTCTCATGTGGCAACCGCTACCCGCGCGGGCCTTTCGATCCTCATTGCGGCAGCCACTCTTTCGACGCTGTTGTTTCTCCTGAAAGCCGGTGGGGCGTTATCGCGTCTGGAAGTCGCATTTGGCATCGCCTTTGCGAGCGGCCTGATGGTCCTCTTCCGTCTGATCTATGTGCACTATTCGCGCGACCAGCTTGAAGGTGCGCTTTACTCGTGCCTGGTGCTTCGGGATGGAGTGCTGGGCGATCCGCGCAGCTCTCTCCCTGCAATCGAGGTGGGGCGCTACTTCAACATCGATTGCCCTGGCCCAGACGATTATGATCGCCTCGCACAAGTCATCGCTGGTTTCGACCGGGTCATTGTCGAATGCAGCCCCGAGCGCCGTGGTGACTGGTCCCATGTCCTGAAGGGCATGAATGTCCATGCTGAAGTGGTTGCCCCTGAACTATCCGGCTTACGGCCGCTCGGCATTGGTAGTTTCGCCGAAGATCAGACTTTGGTTATAGCGCGGGGCCCTCTTGCCTTGCGTGATCGCATCTTCAAGCGCCTGTTCGATGTCGCGTTTTCAGGCCTTGCCGTGTTGTTTTTTTCGCCGCTAATGATCCTGACGGCTCTTGCGATCAAGCTCGACAGCACTGGGCCTGTCTTCTTCATGCAACCGCGGATCGGGCGTCAGAACCGAATTTTCTACGTGTTCAAGTTTCGATCGATGCATGTGAATCTTCTTGATCACGGCGGCAAAAAATCGACACAGCGAGGTGATCCTCGGATTACGCGGGTGGGCCGTATCATCCGAGCGACCAGCATCGACGAGTTGCCGCAGCTCTTCAATGTTCTGCGCGGCGATATGAGCGTCGTAGGCCCGCGTCCTCATGCTATAAACTCGACCGCAGAAGATCTTTTGTTTTGGGACATCGACGCGCGCTACTGGCAGCGTCACGCCTGCAAACCGGGGATCACTGGTCTTGCGCAGGTGAAGGGCTTTCGCGGAGCGACGCATCAAAAGCGAGACTTAACTGATCGCGTGACTGCGGATCTAGAGTATCTCGGCAGGTGGTCCTTGTGGAGCGATATCGTGATTATATTGCGAACCTTTGCGGTTCTTGTGCATAAAAATGCTTATTAGAGGGATCTCCAAACTGCTGGAGATCCTATTCAACCTTGCATGCACGAGGAGGCTTGTGAGGGGTGGCAGAGATTGGGGTTCGATGTATTCATCCGGCGAGCACGGAACGGGGTGTCTATCCGGCTTGCCCCGCCTTGCCGGGTGGGCGTGTGAGCGGTTTTAAGCGTGCTTTTGTGAGTGCGCGTAGGAGCGGTTGAGGGTTCAGATCACTGTGTTCTCGGGGCCGGAGCGGCGTCGACCTGGTGCAACTCCTGCGGGTCGCGCGGCGCGAACTCACGCTTGAATCCGCGATGGCCAAGCTCGACAAATACCACCTGCTCGTGCTCGACGACTTTGCCTACATCTCGCGCGATCAGGCCGAAACGTCAGTGCTCTTCGAGCTGATCAGCGCACGCTACGAGCGACGGTCATTGCTGATCACCGCCAACCAGCCCTTCGGCGAATGGAACAGGGTCTTCCCGGATCCCGCCATGACGCTCGCCGCCGTCGACAGGCTCGTGCACCACGCCACCATCTTCGAGATGAACGTCGAAAGTTACCGGCGGCGCACCGCACAGGCCAGGCGAACCGGCGCCGGGCGCCCCGCCGCCTACACCACGCCAAAGGTCCTCGAGGCCATCCGCGACAATCAGGATGAGAACGACGACCTTGCCAGCGACAATCAAAACAGCCACTGATCGTCGCGCCGCGACAATCACATTCTCATCCTGATTGTCGCGCAATCCTCATCCAGTTTGTCACGCTACAATCGCCCCTTCGCTGGCGCCGATCCGCCGGCCCACTACTCATGCCACCGATGTGGGGAGCATCCACGAACACACCTCGCATCATGGTCAGGGATCCTGCAGGCGGACGCCTATGGCGGTTATGGCGAGCTCTACGCTGCGGACCGCCACGCCGGCCCCGTGCTCAAAGCTGGCTACCTCGCCTACGCGAGGCGCAGGTTCTTCGTAAGCGCCGACGGACCCGGTCTTGTGCATGATGGTGCTGGCGTGAATTTCGCGGGGCAGTAGGAGGCCTTGCGAGTGGATATCGAGCAGTCAAACGAGCCTCGTATGGGCGCTTGCCGGGATGGTGGAGCGGTCGTGCGGGTTGAGCGGCGGCGCCATTGGAGCGACGAGGAGAAACTCTCGATCCTGAAGGAGACGACGCAGCCTGGCGTGATCGTGGCGGCGGTTGCGCGGCGGCATGGGATCGGAACAGGCCAACTCTATACGTGGCACAAGCAGTTGCTGCGCGGCGCGATGGCGGGATTTGTTCCCGTTGAACTGGTGAAGCCTGCACCTGTTGGCAAGCTCGCTGATGTCGGCCGGATCGATATCAGGCGGGGTGACGGCTTCATCGTCTCGGTGGACAGGCTGGTGGACAGGGAGGCGTTGAGACTGGTCCTCGAGATCGTTGGGGAGCTTGAAGGTTGAGCCTGACATTGCCGCCGTGTCAACGCCGACCGAAGATTCCCCAGAAGTGCCGATATAAAATTCCCCAGTCTGGGATTTCGGTGATCAGCCGTAGCGGTGATCGATGAGGCGCTCCTTTGGGGGCCTTCCGCGCCGGCGTG
>NZ_JABBGM010000027.1 GCF_012927405.1 Novosphingobium olei
GGCCATCAGGCCGGACTACGCCAGCTTATGGATAGCGCTTCATCCGGCCTGATGACCCCCTGCGTTGTGCCAAGAACATACCATTCAATGGTGCGTCAGGCACGGTGCAGACTGTCCAGATAACGCGACAAGTTCCTCGGCGGCATAGGCCGCTGTGCCAAAGCGGTTCTTGAGATCACGCCCCAGACGGCTGGCATGTCCGGTCCAGTGCGACAGCTCGTGGGCGAGCGTGGCGTAGTAATGATCGAAGCCTTCGAAGAGGCTCGTCGGCGGCATGGTGACGCGATCCGCAGTCGGTTCGTAGTAAGCCTCGCAGCCCTGATGACGCAGATTGACGGGGATGGCGGCGAAGAAGGCATCGAGCTCGGCCTCGCGTCCTTCGGGCTCGACCAATTCCAGCGTTGCAGCCGGATGGAAGCGCTCGGGGAGGCCTTCGACCTGATCGGCATTGAACACTGGATAGGCCTTCAGCACCCGGCGGGCCTCGTCGGTTTTTTCGCCGGTATCGGGAGCCTCCACCTCCTTGGTGTAGCTCTTGTAGAAGATCGCGATGGTCGACTTTTCGCCCTTGCGGACCTGGGCGCCGAGCGACTTGGCTTGGTTATACGTCATCCAGAACGATGAGGCATAACCGCACATGTCGGCGACCATCCATAGCCAGAACACATTCATGCCCCGGTACGGAATCCCGCAGGCCCGCAAGGGCCGCGAAACGGGCACGCCGCGCCACGGCTTGATCCACGGCTTCGTGCCGGATTCCAGACGCGCGATGATCTCCTGTGTGATGCGGGTGGCGGGCGACAAGCCGCTGCTCTGTCCCTTGCGATAGGCCATGATGGTTCTCCTGATCTTGGCATCTGGTCAGTCGGCGACGGTTTCGCCGGTCAGTGCCACAGGGTCCCGAGCCCCCTCTGCTCTCCTTCCAAAAAAGGAAGCGGCCCTCCAGCGTAAGCCGAAGGACCGCTTCTCGAGGTGCGAGTGGCCTTGCCTGTCAGGAGGAGGTCAGGCGGCCAGCTCGCGGGGGGACTGATCGTCGGTATCGACAGCGGGATCAGCTGCAGTGGCGTCGATCCCGGGTTCGCCAGCATCCTGCCCAGCTGCAGCGAAGCGCATGACCTCGGGCACCCAGGCCAGAGCCTTCTCGCGTACTTCGACTTCGGTGATGTAGGTGCCGGCGAAGACACGCTCGGCACTCATCGCGAGATCACCCTTCTTGACCGACGCAAAGCGCGAGGAAAGCTCAAGACCGCCGACGTCGGTCAGGGCGTCGAGGATCACCTGCTTCGACACCCGGTCGAAGTAGTTGGCCGCAGTCGGTCGCCACCACTGCGCCATGTCGATGCCGATCAGGCGGCCGAGATGATCCTGGAACGGCAGCTGACGCTCGCCCGCCATGTTGAGGCTCGCCTCGAGAGACCGGGCAACGACATAGCCCAGCCAAGCGGCGCGGCTGTCATCGGAGAGCGCGCGGAACAGGTCGAAGCGGCAAGTCGCATCTTCGCCAGCGCGCCAGCTTTCGTCGAGACCGGACCTGAGCTCGGCAAGCGCGCTGCTGGCCGGAGCATCTTTGGCTTCGAAGCCGATGATCGGCCCTGCCGGTAGGGGTGCACGCAGTGTGGTTGCGGCCCGTGCCCGCCAGTCATGCGTATCAGCATCAGCCAGCGTGAAGACCATGACGTCGAGCGCAAGCCCCGGATCAGAGGCAACATGCAGCGCCAGGACGTCGCGGCGCTGCATGGCGAGCTCGTCGACCAGGCGCTTGGATAAGGTCGTCCGGCGCTTGTCCGAACCTTCCTCGCCAGCAACGACTTCGATCCCATCGTCGGCCTTGGCGGGTTCAGCCTGACGCTCGCCGTAGAACACCGGCTGGAGAACCGGCGTGCCATCGCGCGAGAGCACCAGCACCATCCCTGCCTCGGCCTTGAGTGCGGCCGCGATGACGGGCGGCCGTGCGCGGATTTCCTGACACTCGCGTTCGATGGCCTCGATAGCCGCTTCGGCCGCCGCCACGGCTTCCCCGGCACTATCCTCGTCCTCGAGGATCGCGGCATGCTCGTCATAGGAGGCATCGAGTTCGTCGAGCCTCGCCAGTTCCGCCTCAGTGAGCGGCGCCGGTTCGGCAGGAAGCCTGACCAGCCCTTCGACCAGATCATGGCTGGCATAGGGATCGAGCGTGGGCTTGACCCAGGCGAGACCCTGCTCGGCTGCGAGCGCCTTCGCCTGTTCTTCCATCTTCGCCGCCGCGAGGCTCTCGAGCAAGGCGACATCGGCCCAGGATTCGCTGTCATCGTCATCGAACAGTTCGCGTTCGATCCGGCCGCCGGCAGCGATGTAGGCGTCTCGGCCAACAAGCCGGGCACGGGGATCGCTGCCCCGGACGGTCCCGGAGAGGACCATTCGCCGAATGCTGTCGGGATTGGGCGCATAGTAGGCCGATGAAACCTGCTCGAAGACGCGGGTCTGGATTTCCTGGTCCGAAGTCGCACCGAAGGCCTTGGCGATGTCGAGGGTGATCTGGCCGGAGGCCAGTGCCTCGAACACGACGGGCGCAAGCTTCGCGAGACGCAGGCGCCCCTCGACGAAACGAACCGCCAGGCCGAAACGTCTGGCAACATCTTCAACTGTCGCACCGCCTGCCACGAGCGCGGCAAAGGCCTGTGCTTCATCGGCGGGGTTCATGGCCAGGCGGTGGAAGTTCTCCGCGAGACTGGTCTCGACCGCGGCTTCGGCGCTGTCTTCGAGCACGAGGCACGTGACTTCGTGATCGCGGGCGAGGAGCTTTTCATCCGCCAGCGCCAGCATCGCGCGGCGGCGACGTTCGCCGGCTTCGACCTCGAACTTGCCCTTTGCGGCAGGCCGGACAATGAGGTTTTGCAGCAGCCCATGGGCTGCGATGCTGGCCTTAAGCTCAACATCTGCTGCCGGATCACTGTGACGGCGGACATTGCGGGGAGATTGAACGAGCTTGTTCAGCGGGATCGACTTGATCATGGGTTACACTCCTGATGTGAGCCCGGTGCATCGACCATCGACGCCCAAATGGCTCAATCAGGGCAAAGCTCACTCCCCTCTTGTGCGTTCGCAGTATATCTCACGATAGACACGGACAATGGTGAATCACTATGACTCGAACAAAACTTACTTCGATTATTTAACAATATACAGATAATCTTATAAAGAAGCTACGCTTCAAATTTCATGAGTTTTTCGCCAAACTTATTCTTTCCAATTTTAGGAGCTTTGCTTCAGGTTCGTACGCCCAGTGACGAAGATCGCGAAATTCAAGCATGCGAAAGGCTCACCAAAGTTTCGCGCCGGACCACCGACACCGACAGCTTCCACTGTTGAGGCGGTCGGCCTCCAATAATTACTAGGATCGGCTCCGGACATTGATACGCAGGATCGACTGATATCTCGCGCATCGAGACAATGTCGGTGCCGCTGGGCGCAGGCGAGCCATTCGGGTGATAATGCCATTCGCCAAGATAATGGTATCCGTCCGCCCAGCGCGCAGCCAGTAACTCGCGCAGGCCGGAGGTGCCGCGCCTGAACCACCACCATCCCGCCCGCGATCCACGCGGCTTTGAAGTGGCCTCAATGACCTCGGCCACCCATCCTTCGGCATCGTAGCGACCGATCAAGATGCCACCTGTCTCGCACCTCCCCGCCTGTGCCGCAGTTGCGAGGATCGTGTCGATCGCTGTGCTGGACAGCCATACGCCATAGCCCGAAGCAAAATTCCGGAACTCCATGGCGTCAGGCCACATGGCGTTCGATCGCACCATAGTCGTCCTGGACGAAATGCTCGCACAGGCGACCACGCTCAACCACTGCGCGGCGGATGAACTTGGTCCCGATCGCGGCCCAGAGCCGAACGTCGTCGGCGGAAGCGGGGAAAACGGGGTGCCAGCACCCAATACCCTCCATGAGGTCTAGCGCCTCCTCCTCGGGCCTTGCTGATGCGGCGAGGAAGCGCTCCATTGCATCGGTCGCCGGGAAGGACGCCTGCTCGTCGGCGTAGGCGACTAGTCCTTTCGCGCGCCATGTCATGGACAGGCTGACGAACATCTTCACGCCGTCCCAGGGATAGTCGGCCATCGCCCGCAGGACCGCATCTTCCGCGGTGCAGTCAACGATCACGTCCCAGCCCTCGAGCCGTTTGCGCTCGGCCGCCTTGGCCGGCGGAAATGCAATCGTGACGTCCTCGACGTTAGCGTCAGGCATCATCCGGTTGAGCGCCGCCGCAAGCGCCTTCGCCTTGCCGTGCCCCAATTCACGCATCGAAAGCGTGTGGCGGCTGAGGTTGCCAAGGTTCAAGACGTCCGCATCGACGATCCCCATCCGGGTGACGCCCATGCGCACCAGGTTCTCCGCCACCGCGCTCCCAAGCGCGCCGCCTCCGATCATCAGGACCGACTTGCCCCGCAGCTCGTCCTCCGCCGCGCCGCGCCTCCGGATCTGGTCGGGCGCCCAGTTCGCCGTCTTGACGTAATCCAGCGGCCGCTTGTCCGCCGCCAGCGCCCGATCCCACTGGCGTCGGGCATCGGCGCGATCGGAGAAGCCGCGGCGCACGTCGTCCCTGCGGGCCGTCCGCATGTTCCCGATCGCCAGCCAGTGCATCCTCTCTGGATCCGCACCCTTCGTCTCCGCCATCGGGAAGCCCATGAGAAGCGTCGATGGGATCCGCCGGCCGGGCCGTTCGATATGACGCAGCTGCGCTCCGGCCTGAGCGAGGATTCCGGGCAGATCGACCGACACCTCGGAACAGAATCCGGTCAACTGCTCCCAGGTGGCCGGCAGGCGCCACGGCGCACCAATCACCAGAATGGGCATCACGAACCACACGGCGTCGACCTGACCGGGCGTGACCGGCAACCCTGGCCCCCAGCTCGGACGCCTGATGCTGGCACGGCTGGGATCCATGAAGTCGGCGATCGCAGCCGTTCCGATGGAACCGGGCACGTTGGCCAGCGACGCGAAGCCCCAAGGCACGGCGGCGCTCCTCCACCACTCCAGCCCGGCGCGGTCTTCCCAGAAACCGATCGTCACGGCTGCAATGGTGGACGGCAGGACGGGCAGTTCGATCGGGTCGCCTTCCTCGACGAGCCGGTCAGACGCAGCCGCGTCGATCCACGTCAGCAGCCGGCCGATGTACCAGTCGATCCGTCGATCCAGGTCGGCGGGCTCGCCGCTCCAGCCTTCGCGGCGGAATGTCGCAGTCGGTCGCTCGAGGCAGGGGTTGCCTGTACGCCAAGCTACGCCTTCCGGCGGGTGGGCGTTGTAACTCTGATGCGGAAACGTCGCCTTTATGCCTTCCTCGACATCGGGAAAGACATCGATCTCGAACCCGACGCCGCATGGCGAAGCGACGAGATGCCACCCCGACCATTCGTCGATATGCTCGCTCGCCGGCACCGACAGCGCCGCGCGGAACCGGAACGACCACACCCCGCCGCCGCGATCCGTCCAGCCGTCGACGAGCTCGAAGCGCGGGTCGGCAGGTATGGTCGCCAGCGCCGACGCCAGCGGTTCGGGGACCGTCATCCGTCAGGCGAAGCGGTTGGTCTTAGGCTGCGCGGCGATCGCGGGAGACGTGAAGCCGCGCGCCCTGTCTCCGCCCTGCGGACCGGGCAGCGGGAAGCACTTGCCGAACAGGCCCTGCCAGATCTCGCCGCTCTCCGCTGCGTCCTGCGAGTCCAGCGCACGGCGCGCTTTGCCAGCGGCAGCGGAGGCGGCCGTATGGAAAGCGACGAAGTCCGCCGCATCGAGGCGCTTGAGCACGTCGTGGGTCGGCACGCCGTGATCAGGAAGGAAGGGGACCACCTTGGCCTGCGCATACATGCGGAACTGGTCCCGGATGCCCTCGAAGGCGAGCGTTACGCCTTCCGCGACGCTTTCGATGCCGTCGGGCAGGACATAGCCGATCATGTGCTCCAGCGGATAGCCCTTGGGGTACTTGGGCAGGCTGTCGACATGCTCGTGGCGCCACCACTTCATGGCACGCACGACGTTGATGTAGTAGCCGTTGCAGGCCCGGTTCTTGTCTGCCGTCCACTTGATCTGCGCCAGCGGGTGGGTCGGCCCCCAGTCCTTGACCGTGCGATCCGGCAGCATGAGCGGATGCGGCTTCCAGTCGGCCTCAGGCATGGCGTCGTTCGCCATGAACGCGGTGACGGCGCTATCGGGGTTCCAGCTCTTGCTGAGGTTCCAGTCGGACCGCTCCTCGAGCGAAGCGGTGGTCTCGACCGCCTGCGACCGGTAGATGGCCAGCAGCTTTTCGCGGTCGCTGGCGTCGGCTGGAAGCGCCGTGACGACAAGGTCGAGATCGACGTAGGACAGCTCGATGCCGAAGGAACGGTCCTGCTGAACCCACTTCCCGGCGTAGTGCTGGTTGAGGAAGGGAACGAAGCGCTTCATCGCCACGGCTGGCTTCTCGGCATTGTGGTCGATGGTGGTGACGATCACCACGTCGACGTCTGACCGCTTGCCCCCGGTGGGGCGCACGGCCGTCGACCGGCGGACGCTTCCCTGGAGGAACGACGACACGATCAGCGGCGACAGATCGGGATCGGCCATGAGACGGGCCCGCAGCGTTCGGGATCCCATCTTCCACTCCTCTTTGTGCCGCTCGCTCGGGCGGATGTCGCGAAGGAACTGATCGAACTGCGGACGAAGCTCCATGATGCTGCCTCAGATGGTGAAGGTTGGGCGGTAGAGGCCATCGACACGGCCCCCGAAGTCGAACTCGTATGGCGCGCACATCCCCATGGAATCCGCGTGCTGGCCGAGGAGGAAGGAAAAGGCGTTGGGCGCGGCGACGAACAGATGCGTCGTGCCGCCGGGGCGGCGAACCTTGGCCACCGCGCCGGCGACGGCGTCGGCGATCCTAGCGGCATGCGCGCCGCCAGCCACCGATTGCGGCCCCGGCCCACCCTCGGGCGCGACCATGAGCAGGCGGCCGACGGAAGGCAGGTTTTCCGCGATGTAGCTGCGGACGTCAGCGATCGTGTCACGGGTCACGGCGACGGAGACCGCGACGTCCTTTCCATCGCCCATCACCTCCTCGGTGACCACCGGATCGGGGCCGTCGCGTCCGTCGGCGGAATTCCAGACGATGCTCGTCGCGCGCCCCTTCTGGAGGAACTCGACATCCGCGCCCGACTTGAAGCCGAAAACGGTGCCGGCGAGGAATGCGAGCGAGCTGTGGGCGTCGAGGAAGAGGCGCAGCACCTTCCCGCGCTCAAGCACGCCTTCGAGGAAGGGCAGCGCCTCGTCCCGCAGGGCATCCCATGTGACGCCGTCGCGCGGGTGGCGCAGGTTGAAGTGCCGCACAAGCGAGAGCGTGTTCTCCGGCGCCGCCTCCAGCAT
This sequence comes from Novosphingobium olei, assembly GCF_012927405.1. Classification (GTDB taxonomy): domain Bacteria; phylum Pseudomonadota; class Alphaproteobacteria; order Sphingomonadales; family Sphingomonadaceae; genus Novosphingobium; species Novosphingobium olei. Next base: position 7,369 of record NZ_JABBGM010000027.1, read on the forward strand.
GTCGGCCGCAGTGACGCCCTTCGTGAAGGAGCGGATCGCCACGTTCATGCGATCGGGCCCGGCTGGAGTGTCCGGCTGCAGCCAATTCTCCTCCCGGCACAGCCTGTCGAAGGCGTCGCGGGTCAGTCCGTTGATGCTCCTGACGAGCAGGTTCCGGGCCGCCTGGTCATAGCGGAAGGTGGAGGATGTCTCGTCGCCCAACAGACCGACGAGGCGGAACTTCTCGCTGACGCGACCACGAAGATCCTCGAGCGAGTCGCTGTTCGGCTTGATGAAGAAGTCGGTGAGCAGCTCCTTCAGCTTGTCATCGCTGTCGAACTTCATGTGCTCCCGCCAGAGCTTGCGCACCTGGCCCATTCGGCTGCTGTCCGTCTTGGTGCCGTCGAACAGCTTGTGGATGCGCAGTCTACCGTCGTTGCGCGAGACGAGCTCGCCCAGCACGTCGCCCTGCGTGATCTGGTCGGTCGTCACCAGCGTGAACGCCGCCTCCTTCGGGACGTTGGGATTGGCCTTGGCCTGTGCCAGACGCTGGAGGATCGAGAAGGTTTTGCCGCCGACGAAATCAGGATCGATGAGCCGCTCATATCCGAAGTGGCCGCTGTGGTCGGAGTGCCACTTCACCTGATGGTAGTCGACCGTGATGCGATAGGGACCGGAGCTCGGTCGGCCGGGGTCGTATCGCACGACGACGTCGTCGAACGCCTTGGGCTCTTTCGCCTCGAAAGTGACCTCGACGACGTCCGGGCGCTGCGGATCGCGCAACGCGGCCGCGTGCAGCCAGAAGAAACGAGATTGGTAGTCGTCCCCATGCCACCGGGGTATCACGGCGTCGGCCATCGTCGTTTCCTTCCCTGGTCATGCCGCAGCCCCCGATTGACGTCCGCATCTTGACGCGGCGACTCGGATGGGTCTTTGTAACCCGACTTGAAACTAGATGGGTCTCGCTTCTATATGGGTCAAGAGGCTAGAGGGGTAAAATTGTGAACGACGATCCGAAGCGTCCGTGGACGCAGAACCGGCGGTTTGAGTTCATCGAATGGAAGCTCTTCTGGGAGGGGCAGCTCAACCGAAGCGACCTCGAGACGCAATTTGAGATCTCCACCCCGCAGGCATCGGTCGATCTCAAGCGTTATCGCGAGATGGCGGGAGACAACATCGCGTACGACGCCACGGAGAAGGCGTTCGTCCCCACTCGCCGTCTCGTTCCGCAGTTCTTGGCGCCGTCCGCCGATCGTCTGCTGCTGCAGCTGCGCGCGCTCCTCTCCGCTGCGCTGCCGCGGCGCGAAGTCTGGTTCAAGTCCCTTCCAGCTATCGACATGGCACCCGATCTCGTCAGGCATGTCGATCCCGACTGCCTCCGGGTAATCCTGCAGGCGATCCGCACGCGATCGGCGATCAATGTCGAGTACCGGTCGCTGACCAACATCCGCTGGCGTCAGATCGCCCCGCACGCGCTCGCGTTCGACGGGCACCGATGGCATCTTCGGGCCTGGTCCTGCGACCGGCACGACTTTCGCGACTTCGTCCTCAGCCGGATCGGCCAGTTCGGCGAGATCGAAGCAGCCTCGTACGATCCCGAGGATGACATCGAATGGGGAACGCGGATCAAACTACACCTGCGTCCACACCCAGGCCTAACCGAAGACCAGAGGCTGGCCATTCAGCGAGACTACGACATGGATGACGGTCGTCGTGAGGTCGAAGTCAGGCTGTCGATGGCGTACTACTTCATCAAGCGGATGAACCTGGATCTCCCGGACTTGCCAGCCACACGTGTCCAGATCTGCATTGAGAACATAGATGAGGTCGATGCCGCCATCGCCGCCGCGAGGGAGGAGGGAAAAAGGAGGATCGCCGAGAGGATGTTGCGGTCGAGGTAAACGCCGTTGGGATATCGCTGCCCTCATACCGTCGGCTGCTATCGACGAGGTCATACGCTGGGCTAGCGCACGTGCTGCTCGGAGACAGTCAAAGACTGGTGCGCTATGGGAACGGATGGTTCGAAAAGGCATTCGCGCTTAATCGCCAAGTGAACTTGCCGACATTCCCGCCTAGGGTCAGATGGGCGGCTCGCCAGTCCAGTCTTGCACGAGCGTACGCCAATCGATCACGCGCGCACTCTTCCCGGTCCACACGTCCCAGAAATCAGGGTCTGAGGATTGCGGCCGATGTTCCTCGGCCAGTTCGTCCATTTCAACCAGCAGAGGGATCGGCGTTGCCCAACCGAGAAGCACGGCCTGACGCGATGGCAGGCTAGGAAGCTCCTTCAGCAGACCCGCAACATTGTCCGGAACAAGCCGTGCGACTAACGCCTGGTCAAGGTCATTGACGATCCGATGAAGCAAGAAGGTGTTGCACTGGGCAAGGATGGTCGGTGACAGTTCGGACGGTCGCTGGGAGGATAGCATAAGGCCTAAGCCAAACTTTCGTCCTTCGCGCGCTATCTTTTCGAACGTCTCGCGGCAGAGTTGCGCGGGGTTCTCAGGAACGCCATCATCGTTCCCGCCGCGGCGAACGAAGCTATGCGCCTCTTCCAAGACCAGCGTCGTAGGCAGCGGCTTTCCGTCCGGATGCAGCCGTCTGTAGCGCTGCAATGCCTCGAAGGTCAGTCGGCCGAGCACGGCGACAACGATATGGATAACCTCGGAGGGAACGAGCGAAAGATCGATGATCGCCACCTGACCGTTCGCTGACGCGTTGCTGCCGATCAGGTCGTCGAGCCAAGTATCGAAGCTGATCTGCGGTTCGCTGCCGACAACCTGCCCGAGCCGGGGATCTGCCATCATTCCCCGGATTCGCATGCCAAGCGTGCTGATGAAGCCCGCAAGCCCGCCCCCTTCGGTCGCGGCGATCCGCTCGAGGTGATCCGGCAACATCTGCACGTCGAAGGGGATCGGTGCATCCTCGGTGATTTGCGCGGCCGCCAAGGCATCCTCGACCTGATCGAGAAATGATTGCAGGGCAGCCTGAACGGATTCGATTTCCTCGACGGCGAAGCTGTTGAACCAACCGTTGTTTCCGCGCCGATTGTTGGCGACGTCTCGAATGGTCGCGGCAATATCGATGAGCGTTGCCGCAGGGTCTCCGTCGAGCCGCGCGCTCATCGCGTCGCAATCCGCCGCCATGTTGTCCATCAGGTCGCCGCATTGGCGTCGTGAACCGGCATCGCCCGCAAACGCCGCCGGTCCGCGCGCGAGCAAGGCATCGACCAGCAACCTGTATGAATAGATGTGCCGCCGAACCAGCGCCGCCGCCGGCACGCCGGCGAGATTGCCGCTTTTCAGGTCACGAAGGGCTTGGAGCAACAGCGGTCGCTGCGCGCCCGGTCGGGCGAACGACACCGCCGTCCATTCATGGCCGTTCCAGAGCCAGGCCGGCAGGCGCAGTGCTCGTTCACCCTTCTGATCGTCGACGGGTGGCACGCGGAACAGCCGGACATTGTCCGCGCGATCGGCGAACGCTTTGGCGTATTCTCCATTGGGGTCGAGAATAATGAACCGGGCGTTCGGCCCTTGAGCCGGGTTTGTGAGCGCTGTTTGCGCGGCGTCGAGCGACCATCGGATTAGACCAGCAACCGAGCAGGACTTGCCGCTGCCAGTATTACCGAGCACAGCGACGTGACGCCCAAAAATCTTGTCCGGATCGACCATGATCGAGGTGTTTGCGGCAAGCGGCGAAGAGCCGATCCGGACACGGCGATCCTTGTCCTTTGCACCGACGATCGCTGCGATCTGCTCGGGCGTCGGTATCAGGATCTGATCGCCAACCGAGGGAAATGCGACCACGCCGCGGCTGAGGTCGTAAACGCTGGTTCCTGCGCGGCGGTCGCGGCGCACGGTCAGCGTGCCGATCGGAGTGAGCGCCATTTTGCGCAGCGGGAACGGCAGGTCGATGAGGCCGAAGTCCTTCAGCCCCGAGCGTTTTGGAAATGGCGAACGCTCGATGCCGATCCAAGTGACATAGGCCACTGTCGCGCCAGCCTCATTGGGTATCAGAACATAGCTGTTGAGGCGGGGAAAACTGGTCGGCGTACCTGTATTTAGCAGGCCGCTGAAAAAGGGCTTGGCTATCGGGCCATGAGATGATTCATCGAGGCAGGACGCGATGAACGAGGCCGATGGATGCGCGGGACGGACGAACGATCGGGCGAACTGTTTTCCTACGTC
>NZ_JABBGM010000028.1 GCF_012927405.1 Novosphingobium olei
CCTAACGGCCCCAGCATTCAACCTTGTCAGGCAATTATCTGGAGTGAAATCATGGAAAACCGAAGGAAACCTGCGCCTCCCGCCGCCACGCTCGACATAAACTGCGACTGCAAAGAAGCCATCGTGGACTACCTCACCCGCGCTTTCCCGACCCGGCAGATGGAGGAATACGTCGACGAACTCGGCGACGTTCGCTCTCGGCCAATGTGGGACCAAGCCGGCAACCCGGTCCACAACCCGCAGGCCGAGGCCGCTCGCGAGCAGCTGATCGAGCATATCTGCGCGATGCCGCCGATCCCGACCGCGCTCGACGCTTTGCTAGAGCACTACGGGGTCAGCGCGGTGGCCGAAGTTACTGGGCGCTCCAAACGCCTGGTCCGCGATGGCAGCGGCCAGCAGCGCCTCGAAAGCCGCTCGCCGCGCACCAACCTTGCCGAAACCACCGCGTTCATGACGGGGGCAAAGCGTATCCTGGTGTTCTCCGATGCCGGCGGAACGGGCCGCAGCTACCATGCGAGCCTCGATGCCAAGAACCAGCAGCGCCGCGTGCATTTTCTGCTTGAGCCGGGCTGGCGAGCCGACCGCGCGATCCAGGGGCTTGGACGAACGCACCGCACCCACCAGGCCTGCCCGCCGCTGTTTCGGCCGGTCACCACCGACTGCAAAGGCGAAGCCCGGTTCACCAGCACGATCGCGCGGCGGCTCGATGCGCTCGGTGCGCTGACGCGCGGCCAGCGCCAGACCGGCGGGCAGGGGATGTTCGATGCCGCAGACAACCTCGAGAGCGCCTACGCCAAGCACGCGCTGCACGACTGGTACGGGCTGCTGGCCACCGGCAAACTCAAGAGCACGTCGCTGAAAGAATTCCAGGCCATGAGCGGGCTTGAACTCACCGACCAAGACGGAGTGCTGCGCGAGGACCTGCCGCCGATCCAGCGCTGGCTCAATCGCATCCTGGCAATGAAGATCGCCGTCCAGAATGCCATCTTCGACGAGTTCTTGACTCTGGTGGAGACGCGGGTGTCGGCGGCCAAGGAGGCCGGGACTTTCGATATCGGCGTCGAGACCGTCGCGGCCGAGACCTGCGAGGTGCTCTCCGACACGGTGATCCGTACCGATCCGGTGACGGGGGCGACCTCGCACCTCCTCGAACTGTCGCTGACCCAGCGGCGTAAGCTGCTCGCGCTCGAGCGCGTGCTGAAAATGGCCTCATACGAGAACAAGCCGCTGTTTCTGCGCAACGCCAAGTCGGGCAAGGTCGCGCTCGCGATCCCTGCGCCGTCGCACATGGACGAGGAGGGCGAGCTTATCCGCCGGTTCGAACTCGTCCGCCCGTTGCGCAGCGAATACATCCTTGCGGGCAGGCTGGACGAGACCGCCTGGGAGCCTGTCGCCCAGACCAAGTTCAGCGCGCTGTGGGAAGCAGAATACGCCGCTGACGAGAACCAGCTGGTGACCGAGACGGTGTTTCTTGCGACCGGGCTATTGCTGCCGATCTGGGGCGCGCTTCCTAAAGAGGACCTGACGGTCAACCGCATCGTCGACAAGTCCGGCGCCTCGTGGCTCGGTCGGCACGTCCATGACCTCTACGTCGATGCGACGCTCGAGAAGCTTGGCGTCTCGCGCAAAGCGCAGACTGACCCGGCCAAGATCGCCCAAGCCATTCTCGGTGGTGGCACGTGGAAGGCGCCGCATCCGCTGAACTTCACCGTTCGCACGTCCCGGGTGAACGGGGCGCGCCGGATCGAGATCGTCGGCGCCGAGGCGGCCCGCATCCCCGAGCTCAAGGCTATGGGCTGCTTCACCGAGATCATCGCCTACAAAACCCGGGTGTTCGTGCCAACCGACAAGGCCGAGGCCATTCTGCAGGCGATGACGGGCCCAGGGACTACGCCTGATTGACCGGCGGGTTTGTCCCGGCAACAGCATCGAGGATCAGGTGGTAACGGGTGGCCTTGAGCGTTCCCGTTTGCCCCATCGCGCCGAGCGCGACCAGCTCCTGAAGATCGCGGGTTGCCGTGGCCCGCGAGGTGTCGGCGATCGTGATGTAGTTGGCAGCACTGAGCCCGCCCTTGAACCCGTCGAGCCCCTCACGGAACATGCGCGCAATGACCTTCTCCTGCCGCGGGTTGAGCTTCCCCCGGTACCGGTCGTGGAACCGGGTCTTCTCCAGCAGGAAGTCGATCAGCGCCAGGCTGTGGGTCTGCGCATCAAGGACAGTCTCAGCCCAATAGGCGAGCCAGTCGGAGATCTCGTTGGACTTGTTCGCCGCTTCGAGTGCGTCGTAATAGGCCGAGCGCCGCCGCTGGATGGTCTGCGACAGCGCGATCAGGCTTGGCTGCCCGATTGCCTGCGACAGTGCCTTCTCCGCGATCGCGCGCCCGATACGGCCATTGCCGTCTTCGAACGGGTGAATGGTCACGAAGTAGAGGTGCGCGAGGCCAGACCGGGTTAGGCCGGGTAGGGGCGTAGCGCCGCCAGGGCCGGTAGCCGCGAACCATTCGAGAAACCGCGCCATTTCCGCCGCCATTTCGCGCGACGGTGGTGCCTCGAAATGGACGGTGGGCTTGTGCAAGGCTCCCGAGACGACCTGCATCGCATCTTCGTGCTCACGGTAACGGCCAACGACGTCGATGTCGCTGCGCCCACTCAGGACCAGGCGATGCCAGTCGCCCAAGACCTCTTCGGTCAGTGGAGCGGCGAAGTCCCGGAAGAGCGCCATCATCATTTCCGCGATGCCGCGTTCGGCAGGCGGGATCCGGCGGGCTTCGGTTTCGAGACCGAACTCGCGGCGCAGCGAAGACTGGACACTGTCGCGATTGAGCAGTTCGCCTTCGATCTGCGAGGTCTTCATCGCTTCGTCGGTCATGACGTCGAGCACGACGCTGGTGCGGTCCTCATCGCCGAGGTGCTTCACCACGCCGATCATGATCCCGGATTGCTGCAGGAAACGGGCCTCGTGCACGGCCAGGGCTTCGCTATTCCAGCGAAAATCAGGCCAGTCCGGCTGCTGCCAATTCCACTTCATGAGGCATTCGTTCCCGCTTTATAACTCACTCGATAGCTCATTATGAGGCATAAAGCCATGATTTATGCCTCACGGGGCGCTTGCCGCCGATTTCCGAGCGCAAGTGCTGGGGGCGCTTCACCGAGGCCTTGATCGGCGCAGGGGTGCCTTGAGCGCATTTAACATCAGCGATGTTAAATAGGACTGTGCTGTTAGACCGGCCTACCTCACGTCAGCGATCGAGACGCGAATGGACCTCAGATGGATTCGATGTGGTTGTTGAGCAGTGAGGCAGTGACGAATAGCCCATGCGCCTCTAGCGACCTCAGGTAGCCCTCTGCAGACATTTCCGGTCGCGTAAGCCGAGTGCGCAATGTTCGGATCGCGGCAACCGCCTTGCCTTCATCAAGAGCAATGGTGTCGGCGATGAACTCATCTGCAGTTCGTGCTTCGATGTTGAGCGGCGTCAGGACTGCCTCGGGGAAATCCGCGTTGTTCTCCGTGACCACCGCTTGGGCCTGTGTCTGGACGGCTGCCGCCAGCACATGTTCGTCGTTCGCATCGGGAAGACCGAAGGTCATCGACGCAAGCGAAGTGGGAGCCATTACCAGCGCTTCCGGGAAGGCGCGGTGCATGGCCCCGACCGAGCGCGCCGCGCGCGAGGCAGAATCTTCGATGCCGCGCTCGGCGAAAATCCTGCCCAGTGCGTTTTGCGTTTCATCGAGAATCCGCTGCGACCATCGCACCCGGAAGAACTCCGCTTCGGCCAGCGTGAGGAGCAGGTCCCGCCTAGGGGCGCTGACCAGTGTGCAGGCATCTACCAGAGCTGTGTAGCGATTGGCGAACATGGCGGCCGGAGATCAATAAAGGTCCGCGTCGCCCGAAAGCAGATCGTCCATAGCCTTGGCGCGCGTTTCATCACGCTTAGCCTTGTAGGCGAACACATCCTCTGCCTTGAGGCGACGATGCCTACCAACCATGCTATGGGGGATATCGCCCTTTTCGATCAGCTTGATGAGGTAGGGCCGCGAAATATTGAGCAGGTCCGCCGCTTGCTGTGTGGTCAGCATCTGCTGAATCGGAACGAGCGTGACGGCATCGCCGCTGCCAATGTGACGCAGCAATTCCAGGAACAGATCCGACATCGCCGGTGTGAGGGCGATTTCAACGGGTTTTCTGGTTTTCGGATCGGGCACGCGCAGCTTCGCCTCGCCGGCCTTCTGGGCGGCAAGAATTCGGCGAAGCTGGTTGGCGATCTGTCGGTCATCGGCCGAGGGCAGCCTGTTGCCAAAGGGCAAGGCGTTGGCTGGCAGGGTCATTGGCTCTCTCCGTGATGGCCATATTCACTATCGAATATTCGCAATAAACGCAACCAAATTCTCCGCTCCGGGTTCCGCAGCTCTGGCATATCGCCGTAAACCATGGGCCTGAAGTCCCGGGGCCGTTCCTGAAATGTCGAGGGGAGGGGGGCTGGAAGGGGTGAGCCGAAGGGCTCGGTCAATCCAGCTTTCAGGAGCACCCCCCATGAACGACATCGAGATGATCCCGCTTGGCAAGCTACGCTTGTCCGAGGCCAACGTCCGCAAGAATGACAGCAACCTCTTCATCGAGGAACTCGCCGCCAACATCGAGGCCAAGGGCCTCCTTCAGAACTTGATCGTGGCGCCAGCCAAGAAGCGGGGCATGTTTGATGTGACCGCCGGTGGTCGCCGCCTGCGAGCACTGAACTTTCTCCTCGAGGCGGGCAAGCTCGCCAAGGATCACCCCGTCGCCTGCCGCGTGCTCGACATCGATGCCGCCGAGCAGTCCGAACTCTCGCTGATCGAGAACGTCATCCGGCTCGACATGACCCCGACCGATGAAATCCGGGCCTACAAGCACTTCGTCAATGAGGGCAGCGACCTCGACGCGATTGCCAAGCGGTTTGGCCGCACCCGCCGGTTCATCGAAGGCCGCCTGCGCCTCGCCGACCTCGCTGATCCGATCTTCGCCGCACTCGAGGAAGGCAAGATCACCCTGGATGTCGCCAAGGCCTACGCAACGACCCCCAACCACGAACGCCAGATGCTGGTGTGGAACGAGCTCTCGAACTCCTGGCAGGGCAACCAGGCAGATTCCATCCGCCGGATGATCACCCACAGCGCGATCCGCTCGTCCTCGCCGATGGCGAAGCTCGCAAGCGAAGCAGATTACCTCGCCGCCGGCGGCAAGATCGAGCGCGACCTCTTCACCGAGGATGGCGGCGAGACCTGGATCGATGCCGAGATTGCCCAGCGCATCGCGGGCGAGAAGCTGCAGGCCTTCGCGACCCAGATCGCCGAAACCTCGGGTTACGCCTGGGTGCGGCCGATCCTCGAGACCCGCGTGACCTATGGCGCAACCGAAGACCTCCACCAGGTCCACCTCGAACCCGCACCGCTTTCTGACGAGGAACAGGCCGAAGCCGACCGCCTCATGGAGACGATCTCCGCGCTGGAAGCGGAAAGCGACGGCGTCGACGAGGACGACGAAGCCGCTGCCGCCGAGTTCCAGACCCGCTGGGAAGCCGCGAGCAGCGCCTACGACGCGCTCCACGACAAGCCCCCGGTGATCCCCGAGGAGATGAAGGCGAACGTCGGCTGCTTCGTGATCATCGGCGCCGACGGCCAGCCTGCGGTTGCGAGCGGCCTCTACAGCGACAAGCCACTCGAACGCCGCAAGGCGCGTGGGTCCGACGCGGGCGAGGGCGCCAGTGGGACTGCAGGGGAGGGCGGTAATCCTTCGTCCGCCCCCAAGCCGCTATCGCAGAAGCTGGTCGAGGAACTTGCCGTCCAGCGCCGCGACATCCTCGCGATCAACCTCGCCTCGACCCCGGCGATCGCGCTCGACTACCTGATCTTCGCCATCGCTGACTCCCGCGCGCTCTACAGCGCGCAGGCCTTGGGCACGACGCTCCGCGCGCCGTCGCCCTCGCTTTACCTTGCCAATTACCCTGAAAGCCCGGCGCATACGCTGATGGCCGACATGCGCGAGACGCTCGACCTGTCATGGACCGAGCATCGCCGCACGGTCGACCGGTTCTCCGCATTCAGCGCGCTCGACGACGATGCCAAGGCAAGCTGGCTCGCCTGGTGCATGGCGAAGACGCTGGAGGCCAGCATGGGGATCGACAAGAAGGCGGGCCAGTCCGGCCCTGAGCCGATCGATCTGCACGATCATCTCGCCGCGCTGATGGGGATCAACGTCGCCAGCCACTGGCGGCCGACATCGGCCAACTACTTCGACCGGGTCAGCAAGCAGGCGCTGCTTGCCCACGTCAGCGAAGTCGGCGGACCGACCATGGCGGCCAGCTTCATGGGTTCGAAGAAGGGCGACCTCTCGGCCTCCTGTGAGAAGCTGTTCGCCGGCGAGACCATCGTCGCCCCCGAGGTCAAGGAGGCTGCGCTCGCCTGGGTGCCCGAGGCCATGCGCTTCCGGGTGCTCGCCGCGAGCGAGCCTGATGACGAACCGCCGGTCGAGCACGAACCGGACAGCGATGCCGATGAGGTCGAATCTGCCGAGGAGCAGGGCGCCCAAGCCGGCGAAACCGTCGACGCCTGAGCCAGCCTTGCCGGCACGCTGCCCGCGCACCCTTTGCGGCCAGCGGCAGCGTGCCGGTCCATCCAGGAACCACCCCATGACCATGATCACCAAGCTGCGCGCCCGGGTCTCTCCGCACGCGATCTCCAAGGTTACCCGGATCTTCAACGGGACCCTCGACGACATCTTCAACGAGCTCCTCCAGAACGCCCGCCGAGCGGGCGCGACCCGCATCACGGTCACCGCCGAGCATATGGAGGACGCCTGCCACATCACGGTGAGCGATGACGGCGCCGGGATTGCCGACCCGCTCGACCTCGTATCGCTGGGCCATTCCGACTGGTCCGACGAGTGCCGTACCCGCGAGGATCCGGCGGGCATGGGCTTCTTCAGCCTTGCTGGCCTCGACACCGTGGTCAGTTCGCAAAGCGCGGGCGGTGCGTTCTCGCTGGCAATCACAGGCGATGCCTGGACCGGCGAGGCCGACATCGATGTCCTGCCCTTCGACGGGCCGCGCGGCACGGCAATCGCCTTCCGGTTCGATCCGCAGCCTGACGGTAAGCTCGAACGCTGCGTCGAGGCGGCGGCCCGGTTTCTGCCGCTGCCGGTCAGCTACAATGGCAAGGACCTCGCCCGCGCCGATTTTCTCGCCGATGCGCACAAGGTCATCGAGCGGGATGGTTTCCGGATTGGTGTGTTCCGCGACCGGCATTCGCCCCCTATCGCGACGCTCAACTTCCACGGGGTGACCCTCAAACACGCCTTCCCGGTCGTGAAGGAAGTCCACTACACCCAGTGGTCCGTGCAAGTCGATGTCGTCGACGCGCCCGATCTCGTCCTGGTGCTCCCCGCCCGCAAGGAAATCTACCGCAACGCCGCGCTCGACCGGCTCGTGGCGCTCTGCCGCGAGGCGATCTTCGCGGCCATTCGCGAGGAACCATTCCACCGTCTGAGCTTCGAGAACTGGCTCGAAGCGAGCTTGTATCACGACGACTTTCCGCAAGCGGTCCGGCAGCTACCGCTGTGGTACCCGACGCTTGCCCGTGACAGCTACCGCGAAGTGCCGCGCTTTGCCGACCTCGAGCCGGGCGCGGCGATCTATGACGACACCGACTCCTTCGATGCCGTCACCTTCGGCCGCGCCTTGCGGCGCTCGAACGGGGGCGAGATGCACCGCCTCGGCGGCCCCGAACCGCGCGCATTCTACGAGCCGATCTCCAATTTCATCGGCTATCCCTGGTACGATGCCCTCCCGGCCTTCGTGCGCACCGGCGAGCGCTTCACTTTCGATGGCGACAAGCCCACCGATGAAGAGGGTGCCGTTACCCTGCGCCCCGACGCGATCACGATCGAACTCACCGATCAGCACGACCGGCGGCTCGATCTCGAGACCGACTTTGCGATTCTGGAAGATGCCGACTCCTGGGGCGATCCCGACTGCGCGCGCATTGCACTGACCCGCACCACCGTACTGGGTCCCGACGATCTCACCGACCTCATCATCGATGCGGTGTTCAGCCCTTCCGACGATTCCGATGCCGACAGCTACGACACCCAGGAGACTCGTTTCCGTCATGACGCGGCGGTGCGCGCGCATGCCATCCTTGAAGGCGAGGACGCGGCGATCCTTGCCGGCATTCGCATGGCCTTCGCAGACCGCGTAGCCTGGCGCATCCCGCACGGACGTACGCTGCGCCTCTCCTGGTCGGGCGACTGCTCCGACCTCTCGCTCGATTCTGCCCAGGAGGGCCCGGCCCAATGACCCGTTATCCCAAACCCGACGTCGCGCAGGTCATCACCGACCTGATCCTCGATAAGATCGCCGCCGGCACCGCCCCTTGGCTCAAACCTTGGACCTCGACTAGCACGCGGCCGCTCCGCCATAACGGAATCGCCTATTCGGGGATAAACACTTTCTTCCTTTGGGCGGTCGCCGAGAGCAGGGGTTACGCCAGTCCCTACTGGATGACCTTCAGGCAAGCGCTCGAACTCGGCGCCCATGTCCGCAAGGGCGAGAGCGGCTCATTCAGCGTGTTCTACAGCTCGGCGCGCAAGACAGACACCGATCGCCAGACCGGTGAGGCGACGGAGAAGACCGTCCGGTTCATGAAGTGGAACCACGTCTTCAACGCCTCGCAGATCGAGGGACTGCCGGCGCACTACTATCCCGAACCGCCCGATCCCAAGGCGATCGGCGAGCTCTCGGCCGGAGTTCAGGCCTTTCTCGATGCGATTCCGATCCGCGTCGTCCACGGCGGCGATAGCGCGCATTACTCGCCGGGTACCGACACGGTGACGCTCCCGCCGCCCCAGGCGTTCCATTCGATCGAGGCCTATTTCTCGACCCGGTGCCACGAGCTCGGCCACGCCACAGGCTCGGCAAAGCGCCTCAACCGCCAGTTCGGCAAGCGCTTCGGCGACGATGCCTATGCTTTCGAGGAAATCGTCGCCTTATCTGGACAGTCTGCACCGTGCCTGACGCACCATTGAATGGTATGTTCTTGGCACAACGCAGGGGGTCATCAGGCCGGATGAAGCGCTATCCATAAGCTGGCGTAGTCCGGCCTGATGGCC
>NZ_JABBGM010000029.1 GCF_012927405.1 Novosphingobium olei
TTGGTTCCTTCGACTTGTTGAGGTCGAGGGAACCGTAATTATCTGGAGTGAAATCATGGAAAACCGAAGGAAACCTGCGCCTCCCGCCACCACGCTCGACATAAACTGCGACTGCAAAGAATACGTGATCGACTACCTCACCAAGAGCTTTCCGGTGCGGTTGATGGCCGTGTTCAAGGACGAGAACGGCAATCCGCGCTCCGAGCCGATGGTCGACGATGCTGGCGCCCCGGTGCTGTGCCGCTCGGCGCTCGACGCGCGCGACCGAATGATCGAGCAACTCTGCGCGTTGCCGCCGATCGCCACCGCGCTCGATGCGATCATCGAGCGGTTCGGGACCGACCAGGTAGCTGAGGTCACTGGGCGAACCCGTCGGCTGATCGTCGGACGCGACGGGCGCCAGCAGCTTCAATCCCGTAGCCCCCGTGCCAATGTTGCCGAGACACAGGCGTTCATGGACGGCTCGAAAAAGGTTCTGGTCTTCTCTGACGCCGGCGGTACGGGCCGCAGCTATCATGCCGACCTTGCGGCAAAGAACCAGGCGCGCCGCGTCCATTTCCTGCTTGAACCGGGCTGGCGCGCCGATGCCGCCATCCAGGGACTCGGGCGGACCAACCGCACCAACCAGGCCTCGGCGCCGCTGTTCCGTCCTGTCACCACCGATGTGCGCGGCGAGCGGCGGTTTATCTCGACCATAGCGCGACGGCTCGACAGCCTCGGCGCGCTAACCCGCGGTCAGCGCCAGACCGGCGGGCAGAACCTGTTCGATCCCGCCGACAATCTCGAAAGCTCCTATGCCAAGGAGGCGCTTCACCGCTGGTTCGGGTTGCTGTTCATCGGAAAGCTCGACGCCGTGAGCCTCGCGCGGTTTGAGGAACTGACCGGACTCAGGATCGAAGGCCCCGACGGATCGATGGTCGACGACCTGCCGACGATCCAGCGCTGGCTCAACCGCATACTCGCGCTGCCGATCGCTCTGCAGAACGGCATCTTCGACGAGTTCCTCGGGTTGGTCGAAGCGCGGATCGATGCCGCGCGGCAGGCGGGCACGCTCGAACTCGGGGTCGAGACCATCGCGGTCGAGCATTTCGAGGTGCTCTCCGACACCCTGCTGCGCACCGATGCGCTCTCGGGCGCGACCACGCACCTCCTCGAACTCGAGATCGCCCGCGCGCTGAAGCCCTTGGGCCTCGCACGGCTTGAGGAGCTCTATGGTCTCTCGGGCGAGCGCCAGCAGTTGCTGCGCAATGCCCGTTCGGGCCGGATCGGGCTGTTGGTTCCGGCACGCAGCCTACTTGCCGACGACGGCACGCGGGTTGCCCGTTTCGGACTGGTCCGGCCCTTGAAGCACGGCCACCTAACCGCCGAGCAGCTTGAGGAAAGCAACTGGGAGCCAGTCGATTTCGCCGAGTTTCGCCGCCTCTGGCAAGCTGAGGTCGGTGAAGCCGCTGCGAGCCACAAGCGCGAACGACTGCATCTCGCGACTGGGTTGCTGCTTCCGGTCTGGGACAAGCTCCCTTCCGACTATGTTCGGGTCAGTCGGATCTCCGCTCGCGACGGGCGCTCGCTACTGGGTCGCGAAGTGCCACTCCACTGCGTTCCCGAAATCTGCCAGGCCCTGGGTCTGGAGGACGAACATGCGTTCTCGGCCGAGCAGATCGTCGACGCTGTGCTCACCGGTGGCCGGCCGATGCAGGTCAAGGGCCGCGAGGCGCTCACCCTCAAGCGCAGCCTGGTCAACGGGACTCAGCGGCTCGAGCTTGCCGACTGGTCGGCGGCGCGGCTTGACTGGTACAAGGCGCAAGGCTGTTTTACCGAGATCATCCGCTATCAGACGCGGTTGTTCGTGCCGACGATCGGCGCTGCGGGTATCCTCGCGCGGCTTGGCCAGTAGCTGCGAAACATATTGCCAAATGGCAACCAATGGAGTATATAGTGCCATATGGAGACTTGCCATGCTGGCTTTGCAACCCGTTGATACTACTGCTCCGGCGTTTCGTCCGGATCCGATCACCCAGGACGAAGCTGCCGCTATGTTCAGGGCGGTTCTCAACCTCTTTGGCAAGTGGGAACTTACCGACGAACAGGCGGCGACGCTGCTTGATATGCCGGTGCGCTCCTATCGGCGCTGGAAGGCTGAAGGGCCCGGCCGGGTCTCGCGTGATGGCGCGGCTCGCCTTTCCAACCTGATGGGCATTCACAAGGCGCTACGGATTGTCTTTTCGGACGCCCAGCGCGGTTATGCCTGGATCAAGGCAGGAAATAGCGCCTTCGCCGGATCGAGCGCACTTGATGTCATGCTCGGCGGTGAACTCACCGACATCATGCGCGTGCGCCGCTACCTCGACGCCGAGCGCGGTGGCTGGTGACGGATCAAGAGCAAGGCCCTGTTTCCCATGTTGAGTGGAAAGGCGCGGTCCGGATCCTCCTCAGCGCCTTTCCGCCGATCGACCTGTTCGAGGACATCGCCGACCCCGCCGACTGGCCGCTGCTGATCTCGGCAGAGCAAAAGACCAATCCCCGGATCATGGCGACCATCGGCAATCTTGACCTTGTGCCAGCGGACCGGCGGGTAGGCGGAAACGGTGCATCTTATCTGATGGCGCCGTTCACCCATGTCAGCACGGATCGGCCTAGCCGCTTCACCGATGGCAGCTATGGCGTTCTCTATGTCGGAAATGCCTTCGAAACCGCTCTCTTCGAAACCATCCATCACCATGCCCGGTTCATGGCCCGCACCACCGAAGAGCCCGGTTGGACCTCTCAATTCCGGGAGATCGTTCTTTCGGTCAGTGCCGATCTGCACGACCTGAGGGGAACTGAGCCCGCCAATCCAGCCCTTGATCCCGACAGCTATGTGGCGTCCCAGAGGCTTGCAGCAGCCCTTAAAGCGGGTGGGGCCGATGGCATGGTCTATCCAAGCATCCGGCATCCCGGAGGGGAATGTGTCGGACTGTTCTACCCTGACTGCGCATCAGAACCCGTTCAGGGGCGCCATCTCGACTATCATTGGGATGGGACGCGCGTCGATCTGGTGCGCGACGCGGGGACGGGCGCGGTCTTTCGTGTGATCGATCTACCGGCGGATGAGTAGCAGTCCGATGATCGCAGCATGGAGTTGCTACGGATGGGAAAGCGGAATCTCGCGATAGTGGGAACGCATGTGGACTTCTTCGCCGACATTTTCGACGAGAATGTTGGGGCCGATCCCTCCCATGTTTCTCGCTGCGCTTCGCCTCAAGATGCTGCGACCAGCTACTTCAAAGACATCTTTGAGAACTCGAACGGCCGCATTCGTTCGGCCGTGGTCGCCGTTTGGCCAGTCACATCGCCCGTCGAGCACTGCATCGTCTTTGATGCGGATGCCGTTCTGACACCGTGCATGGAGCCTGATGCCGAACCCGGCGAGTTTGATGTCTTTCTGGACGTCCGCGAGCGGATTTAGCGTACTGCTGCGCGGCCTGGCTTGGTGTGCTCAAGCGTGAACCCGTCGCGACGAGAATGAGCCCTTCAGCTAAATTGAGCAGAGGGGAGGAGGCTTTGCCCTGATTGAGCCAGTTGGGCGTCGATGGTCGATGCGCTGGGCTCGCAATCAGGAGTATGTGCCATGATCAAGACGATCCCGCTGAACAAGCTGGTTCCCTCGCCGCGCAATGTCCGCCGCCATAACGACCCGGCGGCCGACGCCGAGCTTACGGCCAGCATTGCTGCCCGCGGGCTGCTGCAGAATCTCATCGTGCGCCCGGGCGCCAAGGGCAAGTTCGAGGTCGAGGCCGGCGAGCGCCGCCGTAAGGCGATGCTGGCGCTGGCGGACGCCAAGGTCCTGCCCAAGGACCACGAAGTGACCTGCCTCGTGCTCGAAGACACCGCCGAAGGCGCCATCGAGACCAGCCTCGCGGAGAACTTCCATCGCCTGGCGATGAATCCGGCCGACGAGGCCCAGGCCTTCGCATCGCTGATCGAGGCGGGCGCCTCGATCGAGGATGTGGCGCGCCGCTTCGGCCTGACAGTCCGTTTCGTCGAAGGTCGCCTGCGACTCGCCAAGCTCGCGCCGGTCGTGTTCGAGGCACTGGCTTCGGGCGAAATCACACTCGATCTCGCCAAGGCATACGGCGCCACTTCGGACCAGGCGATCCAGGCCCGGGTCTTCGAACAGGTCTCGACCGGCTACTATGCCCCCAACCCGGACTCGATCCGCCGCATGGTGCTCTCGGGCACGGTCCGTGGCAGCGACCCCCGTGCCCGGCTCGTTGGACGCGATGCCTATATCGCTGCCGGTGGCCTGATCGAGCGCGAGCTGTTCGATGACGAGGACAGCGAAGCCTGGGCCGATGTCGCGTTGCTGGAGACCCTCGCCGCGGCGAAGATGGAGGAACAGGCCAAGGTCCTTGCCGAAGAGCAGGGCCTCGCGTGGGTTAAACCGACGCTCGATCCCTACGCCAGTCATGACCTCGTAGAGGGCCTGGTACGGCTTCCGGCCGAACCTGCGCCACTCACTGAAGCCGAACTCGCCCGGCTCGATGAACTCGACACTTCCTATGACGAACATGCCGCGATCCTTGAAGATGAGGACAGTGCCGAGGAAGCCGTGGCCGCGGCCGAAGCGGCAATCGAGGCGATCGAACGCGAGTGTCAGGATATCCGCGCTCGTCCGCCGGTGATCGCGGCCGAGCTCAAATCTGAGGCAGGGATGATCCTCGTACTGTCGCGCGATGGCACGCCGGTGCTCCAGCCGGTGTTCTACGGCGAACGAGAGGTCGACGGCGGAAACGATGACGCGGTCGAAATCGTGTCGGGCGAAGCCGGGGAGGGCAAGCGCCGCGCGGCGCTGTCGAAGCGCCTTGTCGATGAACTCGCGATGCAGCGCCGAGACGTCCTTGCGCTCCATGTCGCGTCCGATCCCGGTCTCGCGCTCGACCTGATGGTCTTCACGCTCGCCGACGCCGACACGCTCGACTACCGGGCGCGTTCGGCAACGACACTGCGGGGCGGCACACCTGCCGGCCCGATCATCGGGTTTGAGGCAAAGGATGCCGCGGCAAGCGCCTCGCTCGCCGAATTCAAGTCGGGCCTCGACGAGAACTGGCGTGGCGGCGCGGACGTGTCGGAGCGGTTCGACCGGTTCCGGGCGCTTTCCGATGAAGCCCGTGCCGCTTGGCTCGGTCACGTCGTCGGCCGCACTCTGGAAGCAAGTCTCAATATGGCCGGCGAGCGCAGGATCGACTTCCACGATCATCTGGCCACGCTCATCGGCATCGACATGGCCGCTTGGTGGCGCCCGACCGCGGCGAACTACTTCGACCGGGTGTCGAAGGCGGTGATCCTCGACGCGCTGGCTGCGGTTGGTGGTCCGGACCTGTCGAGCCGGTTCGCCTCGGTCAAGAAGGGTGATCTCGCGATGAGCGCCGAGCGCGTCTTCGGTGGGACCTACATCACCGAAGTCGAGATCCGCGAACGCGCGCTCGCTTGGGTGCCCGAGGTCATGCGCTTTGCTGGCGCCGCGCCCGTCGAGGTCGAAGCGGACGATGCGCAGATCCCCGAGTCCACCGGCGAAGCCGTCGCGAGCGCCGAAGGCGCCAACGACGACAATCAGCCCCCCCGCGAGCTGGCTGCCTGACCTCCTCCTGACAGGCAGGCCACTCGCCCCTTGCGAAGCGGTCCCTTGGCTTTGCCCAAGGGGCCGCTTCCTTTTGGGAAGAGAGTGGAGGGAGCTCGATGCTGAGCGGAACTGACCGGCGAACCTGCCGGCAGGCCACATCAGGAGAGCCCTCATGGCCTATCGCAAACCCTCGCCCGGCAGATTGTCACCCGCGACGCGCATTACCCAGGAGATCATCGCGCGGCTTGAAGCCGGGACCAAGCCGTGGGTGCAGCCCTGGCGCGACGTGCCCGTGTCGCGGCCCTTGCGCGCTTGCGGCATTCCCTATCGCGGCATGAATGTATTCTGGCTGTGGATGGTCGCCGACATGTGCGGCTTCGCCTCGCCTTACTGGATGACCTACAACCAGGCCAAAACCCTCGGCGCCCAGGTCCGCAAGGGTGAGAAGTCGACCATCGCCATTTTTTACAAGAGCTACACCAAGGAGGTCGAAGCGCCCGATACCGGCGAGAAGAGCGACGAGGCGTGCCGGGTTTTGAAGGCCTATCCGGTGTTCAACGCCGATCAGGTCGAAGGTCTGCCCGA
The DNA here is from genome assembly GCF_012927405.1 of Novosphingobium olei. Taxonomy (GTDB): domain Bacteria; phylum Pseudomonadota; class Alphaproteobacteria; order Sphingomonadales; family Sphingomonadaceae; genus Novosphingobium; species Novosphingobium olei. The sequence continues at coordinate 6,185 of NZ_JABBGM010000029.1, forward strand.
GCGGTTTCATCCAGCCGTCTCGCTCGATCTGGTCGAGCCCGAGGGGCGCGAGGCCGAGCTCGATGCCTTCTTTGCCGCGATCCTCGTCAATCTGCGCCACCAAGGCTGCGAGGCCTACTACGAGCCAACCACCGACCGTGTGACCATGCCGCCAGCCAGCCTGTTCTCCGGTTTTGACCACTACTACGCGACTCTCGCCCACGAACTGTCGCACTGGACCGGTCATTCCAGCCGCCTGGCGCGCGATCTCAAGAACCGCTTCGGCACGGCGGCCTATGCCGCCGAGGAACTGGTCGCCTTATCTGGACAGTCTGCACCGTGCCTGACGCACCATTGAATGGTATGTTCTTGGCACAACGCAGGGGGTCATCAGGCCGGATGAAGCGCTATCCATAAGCTGGCGTAGTCCGGCCTG
>NZ_JABBGM010000003.1 GCF_012927405.1 Novosphingobium olei
CCTAACGGCCCCAGCATTCAACCTTGTCAGGCAATTATCTGGAGTGAAATCATGGAAAACCGAAGGAAACCTGCGCCTCCCGCCGCCACGCTCGACATAAACTGCGACTGCAAAGAAGCCATCTAATGTTGAGCTCAACATTACACATATTCGCGGGGAGAAAGGTCGATCTCAAGCGCTTCACGCTCGGCATCGGTAAGGTCGGCGAGGCGGCGATCGAGCATGGCTTCCGCAGTCGAGACGAGCTGCACCACCACGGCATTGCCTTCGGCAAGTGTCGTATCGATTGCCGGTAGCAGGCTCGGCAACTTCATCGAGAGCAGCAATTGCGCAAAGAACCGCTGCTTGGTGCCCTCGAAGATCGAGAGCGCCGCCGCCTTGGCCCCGGAGTTCAGGGTATCTCCGCTGTCGGCATCGACAATCCGGGTCGCCGCCAGTGCATCGCGCAGGTTGGCATGGATGATCGCCCAGGCTTCGGCATAGGCGTCGTAGACCGCGATCTGGTCGACGGAGAGGCAATGTTCGAGGATCTCGTATTCGACCCCGGCGAACGACAGCGCTCGCGCGGTGTAGAGCCCTAGCGATTTGAGATCGCGGGCGACCAGTTCCATTGCGGCAATGCCGCCATCGCGAATGTCGGCGACGAAGGCCTCGCGGTTGGCGAAGGCGGTTTCCGGTCCCCAGAGGCCAAGTCGGGTCGCATAGGCGAGATTGTTGACGTCTGACGCCCCGGTTGCCGAGGCATAGAGCACGCGGGCGCGCGGCAGCAGGTTCTGAAGCCGCACTCCGGCAACGCCTTGCTCCGATCCCTTGACCTTACCGCGTGAACCTTCGCCGCCCGCGGCGTTGGCCATGGCGTGGGCTTCGTCGAAGACGATCACCCCGTCGAAGTCGTCACCCGCCCATTCGAGGATCTGCTCGAGCCGGGTCGCATCGCTGCGGCCTGAGCGAAGGGTCGGATAGGTGACGAAGAGGATGCCCTCGCGCATCCCGACCGGGACCCCGAGCTTCCATTGCCCGAGCGGCTGGACGTCGATCGGCAGGCCCCCAAGTGCGCTCCAGTCGCGGCGCGCGTCTTCGAGCAGCGCTTCGTTCTTTGAAATCCAGATATGGCGGCGCTCGCCCCTCACCCAGCGATCGAGGATGACCGAGGCAACCTGCCGGCCCTTGCCTGCCCCGGTCCCGTCGCCAAGGAAGTAGCCCATCCGGTAGGTCCGGCCCTCGGCGCTCGCCTTCAGCACGCAGCCCTTGTCGTCGGGCTCGAACCTGCCCGAAAGATCGCGGGCATGGGCGTTTGCGGCATAGATCAGGGTCTCGGTCTGCGCGGCGGAGAGTACGCCTTTGGTGATAAGATCGGAAGGGAGCTGCGGCACCGCTTCGGGCACCGGCGCGGTGATCGAGCCCATCGCGACCGATTCCACCAGTGGCGTCGGATGTTCGACTGCGCCGGTGATCGCGATGCGGCTCGGTCGGTAAGGCAGATAGTGCCCGACCTGCTCGGCGATCGGCGCGGGCGCATCGAGCGGTTGGTAAGCCAGCGGCTGGATCGACGGTGCGGCCGCGACGGGCCGAACCACTAGCGGGACCGGTTTGCTCGGCTGTCCGACGAGCCGCAGCGGGAGCGCCGGTCTTTGGGCGATGATCGGCTCAGCAACCTGCCCCGTGCGATCGGGCAAAAGGCCGACCAGGAAGCAGAGCTCGGCAAAGTTCACCGGCTTGGCGATGACCGGACTATCGCCGCCATCGACCTTGTCGAGCACCAAGAGCCGGGTGGTGATCGAGGTGCCCTGCTTGACGAAACCGAGCTCGATCACGGCGTTGAGCCGCAGCGCCACCGGACCGGTGATCCCGGCAAGGAAGCGCGGCAGGTCGAACCATTCGGGCATCACCGCGACGAGGCGACCGCCGGGGAGCAGCCGCTTCCAGGCCGAACGCAGGTGCCGCGAACCGGTGCGTCCATCGTGGCCGCGCTCAATCCCGTGCGAATAGGGAGGGTTCATCAACACCACGCTCGGCGCGATATTGGGCGAGAGCAGCTCGTCGATCAGCTCGCCATCGTATCCCGTCACCGTGGCTTCGGGGAACAGTGCTCCAAGGCATTCACGACGGAGCGGTGAGATCTCGTTGAGCGCGAGGCGCGCGCCTGCCTTAGCCGCCCAAATGCCCAGCATCCCAGTCCCGGCCGAGGGTTCGAGCGCCAATTCTCCAGCAGAAATCCCGCAGGCTCGGGCCGCGAGCCAGGCGATGCGGGGCGGCGTTGCGAACTGTTGCCATTCGATCTGCTCGTCGCTGCGAGTGGTCTGGCTCGGCACCAGCGCTTCCAAGCGAGAAAAGGTCCGATCGGCCAATTCAGGCGACACAGCGGTGACGAGCTCGGACTCGTCAGCCAAGAATAGCACCTGGGCCAATTCGAGCGCGGCATGGGCATCTCGCACCGACCAGCGGCCTTCGGCATCGCTGCCGCCGAAATGCTCACGCATTGTGGCGTTCAGTACGGCGCGGGAGATAGCCTGATCGGCACCGATCCGGGCAGCCAACGACCTTGCCGCGGCCAGAACCTGCGGTTCGGCGGGGATGGTAAAGGCGAGAGCGGGAGAAGCATGGGACATTGGAAACCTCCTGACGAGGCCCAAGTCCGTCTGGGGGCCTCAAAAGGCCCCAAGCCCACTCTCCTCTCTGCTTGGCTCAAGCCGCCGCGCGAATCCGGCGCATCAGCACGTCGTTCCAGTCGTCGCCCGGTCGCTCGGGCCGCCGGGTGACGATCCGGCGCCCCTTGCAGGCATAGGCTTGACGCGCGCGCTCCTCGGCGAGGAGTCCACCGGCGTCGTTGTCAACGAAGAGATGCAGCTCGCGCACCGATTCCGGGATCGTGACCAGGCCGAACCGCTCGTTGCCCAGCGTCGCCCAGCAGGAAATGTCGAACATCTTCATCGCCGAAAGCGCGGACTCGTTGCCCTCGGCGAGTCCGAGCCTGCCATCGCGCGGATATGCCAGACGTACGGCTCCCGAGCCCGGACTGCCGAGCGAGCGCTTGGGCTGCTCAAATGAGGCGAGGCGGTCACTGTCGGGATCGAGGAACGTCCGGTTCAGCGCCAGGATACCGGCGTCGTTGCGTACCGCTGCCACCAAGGCCGGTAGGAACCGCACCGCGCCCTTCGGCCCCAGCGGCATGTGCGGATGAAAGCGCAGGTCGGAAGATGAGATCGTAATGCCTCGCGCGGCAAGGTAGCGCTCGGCCGGGCTGCCTGCGAGTAGCGAGGCCTCGCGCCACAGTCTCAGTGCGTTGCGGTCAGCGATTTCTTGACGCGGCGCGGATGCGACCGGGCCGCCCGTCCCGTCGAACAGGTCCGAGATTCGCACCCCAAGCTTGGCCATGCCCTGCATGACTGCCTCGTTGGTGCAGCCGGCGAAGCAATGGACCAGGATCGCGCGCTTGCCGAGCGTGATGCTGAGCGAGGGGGTGCGGTCAGCGTGGGCCGGGCAGCAACACATACCGCGCGAGCGCGACCAGGTCCCGCTCAGCGCCTCGACGATCTTACGAGCGCGGGCTTCGAGCGTTTCGCGACCTTGAATCTGGGACATGGGGCATCTCCATCATGACATGCCTCCACCCGCGCAGCCTCCGCTCTGCGCTGCTGCCAATGCGTTTTCCTACATGAGGTGTTCTATATATGTTCTACCTCGATTCGGCTATAGAAGGAATCGAGATATGAGACTGAGATGGGCAACGATCACAGCGGCGCTGGCGGGATTGGCGTTCGTCGTCCCGGCTCAGGCGCAGGAGGAAATGGCTGCTGAGGCTGCTGCTGCACCTGAGATGCGGCCCGACGGTTTCCGCGTTGCCGAGGGGTCGAACGGTTTCCAGCTGGTGGAGCATGGGATTTGGCGCCAGCCCCTAGCCGCTTCGTCAGGGGCTCCGGTTCTCGACGCAGGCCGGACCTACCTTCCCAATCGTTATGCAAAGCCCGAAGCTAGCGGGCCCTCAGGCTTTCGACGGGCAAGCTACCTTCCCCATGTTTATGCTGCCGAGGCTCAATATTCGCTGCCGAGTGGTCTTCTCGACGCCCTGGTATGGACGGAATCGCGGTATAATCCTCTGGCGATCAGCAAGGCTGGCGCCGCTGGTCTGGGTCAGCTGATGCCGGGGACCGCCCGCGACCTTGGCGTTTCCAATCGCTTCGATCCAATGGCCAACATCTTCGGTGCGGCGCGGTATCTCCGCCAGATGCTCGACAAGTTCGGGGTAGTGCATCTGGCCCTCGCTGCCTACAATGCAGGCCCTGGCGCCGTCGAGCGAGCCGGCGGTATCCCACGCAATGGCGAGACACCGGCCTATGTGCGCGACGTGCTGCGTCATTGGCGCTTTTGAGCAGGGGGTAGTTGTGAGTTCCGGTCGAATACGCGTGTCGGGAATGCTGAGCCGCGGACGACGCGGAATGATCCTGACCACGAAATCGGACGAGGTTTGGATCGTCGAAAGCGAGGAAGTTGCCGATGATCTCATCGGTTCGAACGTGACTGTTGAAGGCGTCGTTGCAGGCATGGATCGTCTACGCGCCGACTGGATTGGCGCGGACAGTCATCCTTCCTGATTCTGGGGCGGATATTTCGCGACGATTTGGAGAAGCTCCCTGCCCCACAGTGCGAGAGCTTCGCGCTTCTCATTGGTGTACTGATGCCGATGATAAACCCCGGCGACACCGGCCATTGCCGAGCCCGACTGATGATTGAGAACAGCTTCAGAAACGACCAGCGGTATTCCAAGCCTCTGCAGCCCAGTTGCCACTGTCCGGCGAATGTCATGCATGGTGAAATGACCGGCATCATAGCCAAGCTTCTCATCCACGCTTGCCCTAATCCGCTTCCAGGCCTTTGACAGCCCACTGACACTATTTGTGTTGGTGACCTTGGATGCCAATAGAATTTGCGACTGCTTGTGGGCGTCGTTAGGAGCAATCCCCGCGGCCGCGAAGATGTCGGTGACGACTGTGAGTGCCTGAGCGGACAGCGGCACGACATTCGCCTTGCCGTTTTTCGCTCTGTCTCCAGGGACGGTCCAAACCTTCGCCTTGAAATCGAACTCGTCGCAAGTGGCGTCGAGCACCTCTCCCCGGCGCTGGGCTGTGAGAACAAGCATTTGCACGAGATGACCGAACGGATAGCCATCCTCGACAGCGGCTTGCCACAATGCGGCGAGCTCTCGATCGCTGAGTACGCGGTCGCGAGGCTCACTTCGCTTCGGACGCCATGCATCCCGGCAAGGATTGGCTGGCAAATGCTCGAGTCTGGTGAGTGCCCAAGTGTAGAAAGTTGAAAGATGGCGATACACGATGCGCGCCATCGTCAGGGTTTCCTTGCCCCGCTCGAAGGCGATCTTCTCGACAAAGCGGCTCACGTCGCTTCGAGTGATGGAATCCGCGAGACGGTCACCCAGCTCGGGTTCGATGTACTTCCGGAAAACCCGGTCGAACTCCTTCGCGCTCCGTTTTTTACCCTCGATCTGCTGAGACAGATAAATCTCGTAGAGCTCAGCGACCGTCCCGACGCCCTTCGATCCCTTCCTCTTCGCGCCTGGCTTTCTGGCGATGTTCTTGCCCTGCTCAACATCGACCAGAAGGTCTCGCGCCTTCCGCCGAGCATTGGCAAGAGTGAAGCTCGGGCCATGTCGGCCGATCGTGACATTCAACCATTTGCCTTGAACGCGCTTGCGCAAGATGTACGTCTTGATGCCGCTTGCACCCATCCGAAGCCGGAGCCCGGTCACGATGCCATCAGCAAGCTCAATTTGCCCGCTGGCAGGAGCCTTCAAGCCTGCGATCCGAGCATCCGTCAAACCAACTTTGTTCGCCATATGTACCCGCTACCTTAGGTAGCTTTTGGTACTGGATACTGGCGAACATTTCAAGAACAATACGGACTATGAATCGCAGATTTCCGCCATTTTTGGACCCATGCGGATGCGCTAGGACCCTCTGATTGCAGCTCTTAATCAGCGGGTCCTAGGTTCGAGCCCTAGTGCGTCCACCACCCTTCCCCAGCCCTGACGAAAAGATGCGGTTCGCGCGGTCGCATCGAGGTCTATCGCCGTGGCCCGGCACAGCGCCGCAGCGAGAGGAGCCAAGGCTATGGAACGTATCACCCTGTGGGGCTGGATCGACTTCGAGGGGAAGGACGCTGGCGCGATCGTGCGAGGCGCCACGCACCTGATCGCGCCGACCTATACCGAACAGGGCTGCGTCCACTACGTCTGGACGGCAGACCCGGTGCAGACCCATCGCGTGTGGGTGTTCGAGGAATGGGAGCGCGTCGAAGATCTTCAGGCGCATCTCGACGGATCGCTGTACCGGGACATGGCCGGATACCTCGCCGATGCCGGCATGACCGGGGCCGAGGTCAACAAATACCGCGTCGACCTCAAGCAGCCGGTGTATGACGGATCGGGCCTGCCCCAAGCCGCTTTTACCTGAGAACGACGCGCCGATGCCCTGAAGGCCCGGGGAGGCGGCGGCACCGCCCTTGCGATATATGAAGCCGCCATCCCGCAGGCACTCTGCCTTGTTGCTCCAGCATGCAAATAAAAGCGCCGGAGGTTGCCCCCCGGCGCCAGTTCATCCGGTCCCGTGGCTGGACCGGCCCCTGTTATCCCTGTGTCACGCTCAGAAGCGGAAGCCCGCGGCGACGCCGTAGCGACGCGGTTCCAGCGTGAAGATGTTGGTGAACAGACCCGACGACTGGTCGGTCACATACAGACCGGTGATCGAGTTGTTGTTGGTGAGGTTCTGGACGAAGCCGCGGATGAACCACTTCTTGTCCGGCCCGTCGAGCTGGATCTGGGCGTTCACCTGGGTGAAGGCCGGGACCTTGTTGACGTTGCCGTTGAAGATGTTGCCGTAGGATTCGCCGGTGAAGGCAAGGTCTGCACGGGGCGTCAGGGTCAGGTCGCCGATGTGGAAGTCATACTGCACGCCCGCCGAGAACTTGATCGTCGGAGCGCCCGGCAGATGGTTGCCCTTCACGCTGCTGGGCACGCCCGAGCCGTAGAACACAACGTCGTCGGGCTTGGGCACAACCCCGCCAACCCCGCTGGCGATGGCGCTACACACCGAGAACGCCCCGGTCGAAGCGATGCCACCGTTCGACGGGAAGGTCGTGGTGTGCTGCAGACCCGCGCCAGTTGCCGCGCTAAGCACGTCGTTGACGGCATTGACGTAGGCGTTGGTGATCGCGGCGTTGCCGGACTTCGAGGCGACGGCGCAGTTTGCCGCCGTCGTGAGGTCCTTGATGATCACCGCGTCCGCACGACCGCCACCGTAATCGCGCGAGTTCGAGATCGGCTTGTCGGTCGTCACCTTGGTGTTCAGGTAGCTGAAGTTGGCATTGATCGACATGTCGCGGCTGGGACGGAACACCGCCTCGGCTTCGACACCCCAGATATCGGCATCGATGTTGTCGTTCACCGACGTGCGGTTGACGATGCGCGACAGCTGCAGCTGCTTGTACTTGTAGTAGAACGCCGTGACGTTCAGCTGCATCGCACCGTTGGCGAACGTGTTCTTCGAACCGATTTCGAAGGCGTTGACGCTTTCCGGCTTGAAGGTTTCGGGAACCTGCGCCGCAACTTCAGCCGACAGCGGCGGGTTGATGCCGCCCGACTTGTAACCGCGCGAGTACGAAGCGTAGAGCAGGTTGTCCGGCGTGATCTGGAAATCAAGCACGGCGCGACCGGTGAGACGCGTGAACTTGACCTGGCGCTCCTGGAAGCGCTGCACGCCCGGGTTCGAAGCCGACGGATCCCCGTCGAAGCCCGCAGCATACGGCGAATCGTCGAAGTTGGCCGTGCCATAGGGGACCAGCGCGCTGAGCAGCGTGGTGGCGGCCCGGTTCTTCTTGTCGTCGTGGTTGAGACGCAGACCGACGGTCAGCTTAACCTTGTCGCTGAACTTGACGTAGCCTTCACCGAACAGACCGTAGCTCTTGAGGCGCAGGTCGGTGGAGTCCGAATGGAAGTTCGGAGAGCCCATATACGATGGCGGAAGCCCACGGAAATAGGCCGTTGCCGCACCCAGCAGGGCGCTCGCATAGTCAAGCTGGAACGAGTTGACGTAGTAGCTCGCATCCGTGACGTGCGCCTGCGAATAGATGCCGCCCAGAAGGAAGTTGAACGGACCGTCGAAATCCGAGGTCAGCACCGCTTCCGCCGACCACTGCGAAGTATCGAGCGTCGAGCGGTCGAAGTCTTCCGGAGTAGACGCGCAGAGCGCATGCCCACCATAGACGCCGGTGTTGCTCGGATCGCCGAGCGACGTGCAATACGTGCCGCCGGCAAGGCCCTTGGGCAGAAGCGCGTTGTAGGCCGGCTTGATGTAGTTCGAGAAGCCCGGCAGGAAGCCGTCATAGGCACCCAGTGCAGCCGCCTCGAAGCGGGCAAGGCCGGCTGCGTAGACCGATGCATCGCCAACCGACAGGTTGTAGTCCTGACCGGAGTCGTTCTTGACCTTCGAATACTGCCCGGTGATGCGCAGGTTGAACTTGTCACCCAGCTTCTGGTTGATGCGGCCCTGAAGGATCAGTTCCTCAGCCTTGTAGTAGGGCTTGTAATCGGTGTTCACCACGCGCGGGTCGGTCGGATTGACCACGTTCTGGTAGATGTTCTTACCATAAACGTCAGTCAGTCCGAGGCCGAGACTGCTAAGACCGTTCAGCGCCAGGAACTGCTTCGAAATGAGGATCGAACCGGCGGTCGAATTGGCGTTGGTCGTGCCATAGCCGTACGAGGTGTTAAGGCAGCCGAGAATGCCCGTCGGATCGTTATCGCACAACTGCTTCTGAATGCGCAGGCGGTTGTCGTTTTCCTTGAAGTACTGCGCCATGAAGTCGACCGTGGTGGTCGGCGTCGGCTCCCAGGTGACCGAGCCGCGAAGGCCGAACATGTGGCGATCGTCGATGCGGCTGTTGTCGTACAGGTTCTTGGTATAGCCGTCGCGGTCCAGATAGAACCCGGCAAGGCGCACGCCGAAGGTGTCGGACAGCGGCACGTTGAGCGCGCCCTTCACCTTGATCGAGTTGTAGTTGCCGTATTCCGCCTCGCCATTGGCGCCGAACTTGTTGAGATCGGGCTTGGCGGTGCGGAAATTGACCACGCCCGACGTCGCGTTGCGCCCGAACAGGGTTCCCTGCGGACCACGCAGGACTTCGATCTGCGCGAGGTCGTAGAACTCGCCCTCGAACAGACGGGTCGAACCGCCGAGCGGGGCGTCGTTGAGGTGAATGGCGGTCGCGCTGTCGCAGGTGACGCCGACGCAAAGGTCGCCGATGCCGCGGATGGTGAAAGAGGCGGACGAGAAGTTGGTCTTGGTGAACGTGACGTTCGGCAGGGTCAGCTGAAGATCGCTGGTATTCTTGATCTGCTGCTTTTCGATGCCTTCGGCAGTGAACGCACTGACCGCGATCGGAACATCCTGAAGGCGCTGCGACTGGCGCTGCGCGGTAACGATGATTTCCTCGACCCCCGAACTCGCGCCCGCCTGGGCCGATTGCGCGAATGACGGAGTGGTAACGGCTGCGGCGCACACGCCCGCAAGCAGGGTAAGCTTGCCCCTCATCTTTCTGACCTCTCTCTCCAGCGGGGCCCGTCTTTTTCGCAGGTCCCCTGCCGCAAAGACATATTGAGACGGGCAACTTGTCAACCGGATAATTAACACGAAAGTGTTCCGTAGCGGCAGGAGCTTCACGCCCTTCGCGACTTTGGTCGGAATACCCTCACAGATCAGATAAAATTCACCCGGACATCGCCCTCCACCACGGGCATTTTAAACCCCGATGCGTGAGTCGATGATCCGTTAGTTCCCATAGATCGCACGAGTCGACCGACTCGTGGCTGTCGGGGATGGCGGCGTCTGGTCGGCATCGCCGGCAAGCGACATGAAAATACAGCGCACTTCAGCGCATGCCGCGCGCGCTGTGTTCTCTGTCTAGCGCAGCGGCGCGCACGAATCCGCGCGCCGCGCTTTGTCGGCCAGGGCAAAGGTTTCCGCGGTCGGCGCCAGACGCCGGTCGAGGATGACCCCTTGGCGCGAAGACGAGAGCACGACGGGCAAAGCGAGCCTGACGGCTGCATCGGGCAGCGGCTCGCCGGCACGTGCCAGCACGAACCGGATGCCGTCGGGATGGCTGATCGTATCGAATACCCCGATGTTGTCGGTGTTGCCGGCAAAGACCGAGATCGACGCGTAACCCCCGCCGGGAGTCGATGCTGCCTTCACCAGGAGCGGACCGCTATCGAGGTCGTAGACGCAACTGGCGTAGGCAAGGTCGGGCGAAGGCCGGACGATGGCGCGCGACTGCGAGCTTGTCCGACGCGAGAACTGGAACGCGTTAACCGCCTTGCCATCCTGTCCCAGCTTGCGGATCGCCACCGCCATGATCGCGTGCGGCGCGACGAACACCGTGATCACATGAACGGCAAGCGCCGTCGCCAGGAAGGCCGCGACGAGGATCAGCGCGCGTTTCATGTCCCCGCCCCCTTGCCGCAATCGATCCGCTCCACCTTGGGGAACGGAATCGAGGCGAAGTCACCCTGCGCCTTGAGGCTCGGGTTGTAGATCCGCAGCGTCAGGTCGAAATTTCCGGCATTGCGGCTCGATGCCCAGGCGCCCTCGCCCGGCTTTGCCGGCGACACGGTTGCGCTCCACCTGCCCTTCGCATCGGGTCGAACCTCGGTCGCATCGAACGAAAGCGCATCGTCGTCATTGAGCGGCAGGTAATCGTCGGCCGCATAGACCGTCACCGACCACCATCGCCCGGGCAAGGCGCCACCGCTGACGCGGTATCGGCAGTCTGCGCGAAGGCGCGCGCCGCTGTCGTCTACGTCGCGGCGGAAGTAGATCGCCTGGCTGCGGTTGAGCGCGAGCAGACCGGTCAGCGCGACCTGGGCCCGCGTCCAGGGATCGGCGTCGGTGGCGCCCGTCACGCGGTTGCCGGCCCAGTGAGCATGCACCTCACCGCCAGAGCCGTGCTTCATCACCCACCAGGCCGAACCGAGCCCGGCCACCACGCCGAGCCCGATGGCCAGCAGCAGCGGTCCACGCCGCGCCCCTGCCCTGCGCTTGTGCCGACCCCGCGCCAAGGCTTCAGCCGCCGTCGGTGAAGCCGGTCAGGCCCCACGGGTTGTAAGGGCCGATCACCAGCTGTTCGAACACGCCGGTGCCGACTTCGCCGGCCGACGTGGTCACGCGGCTGACGATCTGGACGTGCAGGTTGTCCATCTGCAGCGGGTCCATCTGGTCCAGCACGAAGTCCTCCCGCTCGATCTCGAGCGGTCCATGATACAATCCATGCCCCCACTTTGGCGAGGTGTAACCGAGGCCCTTCATCTGGAAGCGCACCAAGGGCTCGAACGTCAGCGTCAGGGGCCCGTCAGGCGCCTGCACGGTCAGTTCGCCCGAGGCCGGCCAGCGCGTGCCCTTCTCCATGGGAGAGACCATCGTGCCCGAAGGCGTTTCGAAGAAGCCGTCGTGATGCGCGCCATCGGGGGCCACCACCGCGCGGGTGTTCCAGGCCGATCCGTGAACATCGGCGTTGATGTGATAGAACACCGACCGCGTCGGCAGGTTGATCGGCGTCCATTGCCAAAAGAACGACGGCACCTGGTTGCCGGCATGCGGCTGCGTGTCGCTCGTGCCGACGGGGCGCACGCCCCAGCTGCGGTCGCGCGTGCCGGCGGTTCCAGCGGCCAGTTCCTCGCGCACGCCGTCGATCTCGATCCAGCCGGTGTAGTGGCCGTTCTGGGTCAGGCGCGTGTAGTCCATGAACGTGCGCGGACCGTTGCGGAAAACGAAGCGCGGCTCCTCGATCGGGAAGGCGCGGCCGGTGAAGTGCACCTCGGCCTTGATCCCTTCGCCATCGACGCGAACGACGAGCTGCTTGAGCGGCTCGACCACCTCGATCGAAATCGGCCCGACGACGAGATCGAGCCGCTCCATCCCCAGTTCGCGCGAGGCGTGAAGGTTGTATTGCTTGCCATCCCGCACCGCGCAGAAGCTCGCATCGGCGACGTTGAGGTGGGGATAGACGCCGAAGGCAACGGCAAAGAACCCGGTCCCGTCCGGGGCATACCCGTTGAAGAAGTAGCGGTCGTAGAAATTGCGATCCGTGCCTGAATAGGCGATCGGCTCGGGCGTCTGGTGCAGCGGGAAATCGTCACCCTTGGTCAACATCACACAGTCTCCGTCAGGCGCTTGAGGGCGCCGATGCTGTCATGATCGAGGCACAGCTCGCACGAGTTGCGCGCCATCGACAGGAAGTTGGCATCGCCGCGCTCGGTACGGACGACGAAGGCGGCGCTGAACACCGCGGTAGAAACGCCATGCAGCGCGCCGACGCGGTAGCGGTCCCAGATGTCGGCCCGGGTCAGCGGAACGCCGCGCCGAGTCATTTCGGCGCAGTACAGCTCGATCAGCTCGTCCTCGTGCGGGCGGCGCACCGCGCTGCCGATGCCGCAGCCGAGGAAATAGCCGAGATCGTTGAGCGGACAGCCGATCCCGGTCGTCTGCCAATCGACCACCGCGATGGGATTCTCGCCGCCGCGGACGTCGAACAGCATGTTGTCGAGCCGGTAATCCCCGTGCGTGACCGAAAAGTCGGTGGGCAGGCGCGTGAAGTATATGTCGATCAGATCGTTGAGCTGCTCGCAGACGGCCATCATTTCCGGCTCGAGCGTGTCGGCGTAGCGTTCACGGAAGATCGCCTGCGCCTGCGGATAAAGCGCGATCATCTGCTCCTGCGTGCCGGGCGCCGGCTGGAGCCAGGGTGCTTCTGCCAGCCACGGCGCATTCCACGTCGGCGCATGCAATGCAGCCGCCTGCCTCACGCCGTGGCGCGCGTCCTCCAGCGTGCAGCCTGCCAGCTGGTTGCCGCCGCGGCACGGGCCCAGATCCTCGAACAGCAGGATGAAGTCCGCGCCATCCTCGGTCAGCTCGGATCCGTAGATCTTCGCTGTGCGAACGTCGATGTTGGGCGCCAGCTCGCGATAGAAGTTCACTTCCTTGCGATAGAGCCCGAACATCGCTGCGGTGGAGCGGCTGGTGGCATCGGTCGAAGCGAACTTGGCCGCGACCGTCGCCGGGCCTGCCCCGGCAGGCTCGTAGGTCAACGTGAAACGCGCGGTGTCACCGACCTGTCCGGTACCGATCGATACCCATTCGACACCGGTGATGCGGCCTTCGCCAAGCGCGCCAGAACTGCGCAGGCGGTCTTCGAGCCAAGGCGCGGTAACCTCGGCAGGGGACTTCGGAAACTGTGTCATCATGCTCTCCCAAGCCCATGCTGGCAGAGCCGCACCCTCTTGTGAAGAGGATTTAATTGATTGCTTAAATCGGTTGCACGCAACGGAACTGAAATGTCGATTTATCAGTTGGTTGCACCATGAACGGGCCCTTTGCATGGTTCGGCGCGATCGGCGCCATCATCGCCGCTGGAATGATCGCCGCGGACCTTGGCCGACGCTGGACCGGCTGGGGCTTCGCGTTGTTCGTCGCGGTGTCGGTGGCGTGGATTGCCTCGGGCCTGCTTCACGAGACGATGCCCATCGTCGTGCAGAACGCGCTGCTGCTCGCGATCAACGCCTGGGGCGTATGGCAATACCTGTTGAGCCCCACGAAGAAGCGCCAGATCAAGAAACAGGAAGAACTCGCGGAACAGGCCAAAAACGAGGTGTAGGGCAAGCAGACCGTCATTCGCTGATACCGGTTCGTAGCTAGGACTAATGACCACCTCGCAAGAGCGATTTTCCTCAATCGTTGCGCAGCGCCACTGTGCTGCACACAATTCGACGAGAGAGGAGGACTTGCATATGGCGTTCACAAGGCGCGGCGTAATCGGTTCAGGAGCAGCCGTTGCAACCGCGCTCGCGCTTCGAAGCGGCGCCAACGCCGAGGCGCCTCGGCTCGCGCGGGTCATCCTCGACAATGATTTTGCAGGTGATCCCGACGGCCTGTTCCAACTGGCGCACCATCTTCTCTGCAAGTCCCTGCGCATCTCGCTGATCGTCGGATCGCATCTTCCGAACATGCCATTTGCCGGACCCGACGCTCCTATCCCGACCGGCAAGGCAGCTGCCGCGAAGGCTCAACAGCTTGTCGATCTGATGCGACTGCCGGCGCCGCCGATCGTGGCTGGTGCCGATGCGCCAATCTTGGATCGCAAAGCCTGGAGGCCCGCACCCTCCACCGCTGCCATCGTCCGCGAAGCCATGCGCGAAGACACCGCCGAGCCGCTCATCTATTGCGTCGGCGCAGGGCTCACCGATCTTGCGCTCGCATGGTTGGCGGAACCTCGGATCGGGAAGCGACTGAAGCTTGTGTGGATTGGCGGCTCCGAACATGCGGGTCTTGCCAACGCTCCACCCGGCGCCGTTGAACCAGAGTTCAATTTTTCGATCGATCCCTTGGCCGCACAAGTGATCTTCAACGATTCCGATATCGAGATCTGGCAGGTTCCACGCGACGCGTACCGCCAGATGCTGTTTCCGAATGCAGAAATCGAAGAGCTCGCGACGCTCGGGCCACTCGGTGCCTACCTGAAGGCGCAGGTCGACAAGGTCAGCGCGGTCATGGCGAGTATCCCCGGAATCCCGCCGATCCCCCCGACAGAAACGTACGTTCTGGGCGATAGCCCGCTCGTGACGCTCACGGCACTTGTCACCCAGTTTCAGCCCGATCCCGCTTCGAGCACCTATGTCCGCATGCCAACACCCCGCATCGAACCTGACGGTCAATACGTGGACAATCCAGCGGCCCGGCCAATGCGCGTTTACACGCATGTGGATGCCGAGCTGACGTTTCGCGACATGCTGGCAAAGTTCAGGGCACACATGCACGCAGGCTGAGCGGACTTCCAGGATGTTTACAGAGAAAGGGCCGCCCCGACGGGCGGCCCCTTCCTGATTTCAATTGGCAGTGCGACCTTACCCCGCCAGACGCCCAAAGGCTCCTGCACCGGCATAGAGTGCGTTCTTGCCCAGCTCTTCCTCGATGCGGATCAGCTGGTTGTACTTGGCAAGACGGTCCGAGCGCGCCAGCGATCCGGTCTTGATCTGGCCGCAGTTGGTGGCAACGGCGAGGTCGGCGATGGTCGCGTCCTCGGTCTCGCCCGAACGGTGCGACATGACGGCGGTGTAGCCGTTGCGCTGCGCGATCGAGACCGCTTCCAGCGTCTCGGTCAGCGTGCCGATCTGGTTGACCTTCACCAGCAGCGAGTTGGCCAGGCCCTTGCCGATGCCCATAGTCAGGCGCTTGGGATTGGTCACGAACAGATCGTCGCCCACCAGCTGCACCTTCTTGCCCACCTTGGCGGTCAGCGCGGCCCAGCCTTCGAAGTCGTCTTCGCTCATGCCATCCTCGATCGACTTGATCGGGTAGGCGTCGCACAGCGCGGCGAGGTAGTCGGCCATGGCCTCGGGCGACAGCGAAAGGCCCTCGCCGCTGATCTCGTACTTGCCGTTCTTGAAGAACTCGGTCGCGGCGCAGTCCAGCGCCAGCACGATGTCGGTGCCCGGCTTGAAGCCCGCCTTTTCGATCGAGGCCATCACGAAATCGAGCGCGTCGCGTGTGCTGGCGATGTTGGGGGCAAAGCCGCCTTCGTCGCCCACGCCGGTGGCGAGGCCCTTTTCGTGAAGGCCCTTCTTCAGGGTGTGGAACACTTCCGCGCCCCAGCGCACGGCTTCAGCGAGCGACGGAGCGCCGACCGGCATGATCATGAATTCCTGGAAGTCGATCGGATTGTCGGCGTGCTCGCCGCCGTTGATGATGTTCATCATCGGCACCGGCAGGACGTGCGCCGAAACCCCGCCGACATAGCTGTAGAGCGGCAGGCCGCGGGCATCGGCTGCCGCCTTTGCCACGGCAAGGCTGGTGCCAAGGATCGCGTTGGCGCCAAGGCGCCCCTTGTTCTCGGTGCCGTCGAGCTCGATCATGGCAAGGTCGATGTCGCGCTGGTCTTCGGCGTCGAGGCCGGTCAGCAGCTCGGCAATGTCGCTGTTCACGGCGGTGACCGCCTTGGTTACGCCCTTGCCGAGGTAGCGCCCCTTGTCGCCATCGCGCAGTTCGACCGCTTCGTGCGCGCCGGTCGAAGCGCCCGAAGGCACCGCGGCGCGGCCGAACGAGCCGTCTTCGAGCAGGACGTCGACTTCGACGGTGGGGTTGCCACGGCTGTCGAGAATTTCGCGGGCGTGGATATCAATGATCGCGGTCATGGTGGCTCCCCCTCAGGTGGGCAATCTCGCCGGGCGGCGAGGCGTGGAACGGTGGCCGGGTCCGGGCCTCGGCTGCGGCTCCTATCGGGTGGAACCCGCGCTAGCAAGCCGCGTTGAGAGCCTTGAACACCGGCTATTGCGCAGGTGCAACATTTGCGCGCAATAATAGCCACAATTGTCTATTGTCCCTCTCCCGTCCGGGACTGGCCGCATCAATCAGAGGAACCGACCCATGGCTGACACCAACTCGAGCGACACTTCAACGCCCGTGCTTTCGGCCGAAGGCGCAAAGAACGCGGCAGAAGATATCAAGGCCACGGCGAACGACGTGAAGGCCAGTGCAGCGGAAGGCCTGGCCGACGCCAAGACCCGTTTCGGCAAGGCGATCGAGGAAGCCAAGGCTGGCGCTGCGGCGCTCAAGGACGAAGCCGCCTCTCGCGCAGCCGATGCCAAGGAAAAGGCCGCCAGCACCGCCAGCGATTGGCAGGAACAGGCCGGCGCCTATGCCACCCAGGCCAAGGAAAAGGGCGTTGAACTCGCCAAGGTCGGCAAGACCAAGGCCAGCGATGCGCTGGTGACGCTTGGCCAGACCATCTCCGGCACGGCCGAAACGATCGATGAAAAGCTTGGCGTGCAATATGGCGACTATGCCCGCACTGCCGCGCGCAAGGTTCAGGAAACGGCGGCGAGCCTTGAATCCAAGGACTTCGCCGAGCTGGGCGAAGACCTGAAGGAAGCCGTGCGCAAGAGCCCGGCGATCGCGGTGGGCATTGCGGCGGTGGCAGGCTTTGCCCTTGCGCGCCTGTTCGGCGGTTCCGACAAGTCCGACGCCTGATGCACGCAGGCAAAGGGCTGCGGGCATGATGGACAGCGAAGGCCAGCCCGGCAGCGAAGCCGGCGCGCCCAAGGGTGCGCGCGACTTCGCGCTGGGCGATGGCATCCGCGCATTGCTGGAAGACGGTCAGACCTTGTTCGAGGCGGAGATCGCCTTCCAGCAAGCGCGCGTCGGATATGTGCTCGGTCGCGCCAAGGGTATCGCACTCCTTCTGGTGGCAACGCTGTTTCTGGCGTTCTTCTTTCTGGTGGCCTTGGTCGTCGGCCTTCTTCTCGCCCTCACGCCGCTGGTCGGACCGTGGGGTGCGCTGGGGATCGTCGCCGCCGTGCTGCTGGTGGGCACTATAGGTAGCTTCGTGAGCGCGGTGTCGCGCTATCGCGCGGCGCGTGACGTCCTCCTCGGCAAGGACGGGAGCAAGGCATGACCACGGCCAGCGAATACGCCGAGCTGCGCACACTGCGCACACGGGCATGGAGCCAGGTCCGCTCCGACGTCGAAGCCTTGCGCGATGCGCTTGACAGCCGCTCGATCGGCCAGCGGATCAAGGACAAGGCGGCGGACGAGGTTGTCGACATCATCGATAACGCCCGCGATGTCGCAACCGAGAACAAGGCGGTCATCGGCCTGACCCTCGCGGCGCTGATCGGATGGTTCTTCCGTCGGCCCATCGCGGAAGTGGCACAGGATGTCGCCGAGGCCGTTACCGATTACGTCGACCGGCGTTGACCGGGCCAAACCGCTCCGAACGGGGCCAATCGCACACAGACACAGGAGTCTCCCGTGACCGAAGAAACCGCGTCCCGCCTGCGTGATCGTCTCGACGCCGCCAAGGCCCGCGACGTCGCCCGCTCCAGCGTCGAGACCGTCAAGGGCGTGATCCATGAACATCCGGTCGCCGCGCTTGCCGGTGGTATCCTCGTCGGCGCGATCGTCGCGCGCATGCTTCCGCGCGGTTCGAAGACGCAGGAAGAGCCGGTGAAGAAGGCGGGCAAGAGCGCCTCGGCCCTCGCCGCGCTCGGCGCCGAACTCGCCCTCGCCTATGCCACCAAGGCCGCAGAAAAGGGCCGCGAAGGCGTTCACAAGCTCGAGGATATCGGTGGCAGCGTCAGCGGCAGGATCGGCGATGGCGCAAGCGAGGCGAAAAAGCGCGCCGCCGACTTCGCCGAGATCGCCGTCGGTGCCCTGCGCGATGCGGGTGAAGCAGCGCTCAAGCGCGCAAACGATCTCAAGGATCGCGTGAAGCACTGATCGACGGTCAGCCCTTGCGGACACGGGGAGCGGCATCGGCTCCCCGCGTTCCTTGTTTCACAAATCTTACGCTACGACTTTCGGTGCTCTTGCCACCGACCAGCACTTTTGCCAGTGGCGCAGGCGAATCTTCCTCCCCTCAAGGAACAATCGCGACATGCAGAAGCTGCACCTGGTGATGGGCGGTCGGGTCAAGGACCCGCAGGCCCTCGAATTCGTGGATCTCAAGGCCATCGACGTCGTCGGCGTCTTCCCCGACTATGCCAGCGCCGAAGACGCCTGGCGCGGCGCGGCGCAGCGTACGGTCGACGATGCGGAAATGCGCTACGTGATCGTGCATCTCCATCGCCTGCTCGAACCGGACCTGCCCAAGGCCTGATCTGGCGACGGGAAATAAAAAGGGCCCCGGAAGGATTGCTTCCGGGGCCCTTTTCCATTCGCATTCGAAAGTCGAAGCTCAGATGAACTCGATCTTCTCGACAACGTAGAACTTGTCACCCGAAGGCACGGTCACTTCGACCTCGTCCTCGACCTTGCGCCCGATCAGCGCGCGCCCGAGCGGCGAATTGTAGCTGATCTTGCCAAGCTTCGCGTCAGCTTCGGCCTGTCCCACGATCTGGTAGCGCACCGGCTTGTCGTCGTCGTCGAGCAAGGTCACCGTCGCTCCGAACACGATCCGGTCGCCCGACAGCGTGGTCGGATCGATGATCTGCGCGCGGCTGATCTTGTCCTCCAGGTCGGCAATCGTCGCCTCGACCTGTCCCTGGCGCTCCTTGGCGGCGTGATATTCGGCATTTTCCGAAAGATCGCCATGCGCACGCGCTTCCTCGATGGCGTCAACGATCTTCGGGCGCTCTTCGCGCAGCGCCTTCAGCTCGGAGGTCAGCTTTTCATAGCCTTCCTGGAGCATCGGCAGCTTTTCGATACTGGCCATCAGTATTCCTTTTCCTTTCAAACCCTTGGCGCAAGCGGGCGTTCAAGACGCTACGCTGGCCGGGGCAAACCGTTCCCCGCCGGACCACACAATGCGGCCCGGGACTTCACATCCGGTACGTGCGGGGGGACCCGTGGAAGCTCAGAGATAATAATCCTGCAGGGAACGGACCGCAAGGTCGGCACTCTTCAGCGCCTCGATTGCCTCCGCCGCCGCGACCGAAGCCGCTGCCGTGGTGAAGTAGGAAATCTTGCCCGTCAGCGCAGACCCGCGGATGGATTGCGAATCCTTGTGGCTCTGCCAGCCCTCGGTGGTGTTGAAGATCAGCGCGATCTCGCCATCGATGATCCGGTCAACGATATGCGGACGCCCTTCAGCCACCTTGTTGACCCGTTCCACCGCCACGCCGTTTTCGGAAAGGTAGCCCGCCGTGCCGCCCGTGGCGACGATCTTGAAGCCCAGGTTTGCCAGCTTCTGCACCGCCGGCAGCACCACCGGCTTGTCGCTGTCCTTCACCGAAACGAACAGCGTGCCCTGCGTCGGCAGCTTCACGCCCGCGCCCAGCTGGGCCTTGGCGAAGGCGACCGCGAAGTTGCTGTCGATGCCCATGACTTCGCCGGTCGACTTCATCTCCGGCGAAAGCACCGGGTCTACGCCGGGGAAGCGCGCGAACGGGAACACCGCTTCCTTCACCGCCATGTAGTCGATGTCGCGCTTGATCGCGGGAAGATCGGCGAGCTTTTCACCCGCCATCACCCGCGCCGCGAACTTGGCGATCGGCTGGCCCACCGCCTTGGCGACGAACGGCACGGTGCGGCTGGCGCGCGGGTTGACCTCGATCAGGTAGACCTTGCCGTCCTTCACCGCGAACTGGATGTTCATCAGGCCGCGCACCGACAGGCCGTTGGCGAGCAGCACCGCCTGGCGCTCCATCTCGGCGATGATCTCGGCCGGCAGGCTGTAGGGCGGCAGCGTGCAGGCGCTGTCGCCCGAATGGATGCCTGCTTCCTCGATGTGCTGCATCACGCCGGCGACGGTGACCTGGTCGCCATCGGCCAGCGCGTCGACGTCGCACTCGATCGCATCGCGCAGGTACTGGTCGATCAGCACTGGGCTGTCGCCCGAAACCTTCACCGCGGTCTGGATATAGTCCTCGAGCTGCGCCTGGCTGTCGACGATTTCCATCGCTCGCCCGCCAAGCACGTAGCTCGGGCGCATCAGCACCGGGTAACCGATCCGGCTGGCAACCGCGATCGCTTCCTCCCGGCTGCGGGCGATGCCGTTGGCCGGCTGGAGCAGGCCCAGCTTCTCCACCAGCGCGGCAAAGCGTTCGCGGTCTTCGGCAAGGTCGATCGAATCCGGGCTGGTGCCCAGGATCGGGATGCCTGCATCCTGCAGCGCCTGCGCCAGCTTCAGCGGCGTCTGCCCGCCAAACTGCACGATCACGCCGACCAGCTCGCCGTTCGACTTCTCGGTCTCGAGGATTTCGAGCACGTCCTCTGCCGTCAGCGGCTCGAAATAGAGCCGGTCCGAGGTGTCGTAGTCGGTCGAGACCGTCTCGGGGTTGCAGTTGACCATGATGGTCTCGAACCCTGCGTCCTCCAGCGCGAAGCATGCATGGCAGCAGCAGTAGTCGAACTCGATGCCCTGGCCGATGCGGTTCGGACCGCCGCCCAGGATCACGATCTTCTTGCGGTCGGACGGCGCCGCCTCGTTCTCCGGCTCACCGAACAGCGCGCCTTCGTAGGTCGAGTACATGTACGGCGTAACCGCCTCGAACTCGGCCGCGCAGCTGTCGATGCGCTTGAACACCGGACGCACGCCCAGCTTGTGGCGCAGCTTGCGCACTTCGGCTTCGCTCGTCGCGCCGGCCATCGCGCGAATGGTGTCGTGGAGCAGTCCAGACCGCTTGGCCTGCGTTTCGCCAAGGCCGCCGGCCACGCCCACCGAGCGCACGGCCAGCGTCGCCAGCCGCTTGTCGGAAAAGCCCATCGCCTTCAGCTTGCGCATGCCCGCCGCATCGACCGGCAGCCCGTTTTCCTGGACGTTGGCTTCCTCGGCGATGATCTCGGCGATGTGGCGCAGGAACCAGGGCTCGTACTTGGTGATCGCGTGGACGTCTTCCACGCTGAAGCCTTCGCGGAAGGCCTGGCCCACGATCAGCAGGCGGTCGGGCGTCGCCCGGCTCAGCGCCGCCTTGATCTCGTCGCGGCTGGCGCCTTCCAGCTCAACCACGCGGTTGAAGCCGTCGAGCCCGGTTTCGAGGCCACGCAGCGCCTTCTGCAGCGATTCCTTGAAGTTGCGGCCGATCGCCATGACTTCGCCGACCGACTTCATTGCCGTGCCCAACAGCGGCTCGGCGCCCTTGAACTTTTCAAAGGCGAAGCGCGGGATCTTGGTGACGACATAGTCGATCGTCGGCTCGAACGCGGCCGGCGTCGCGCCGGTGATGTCGTTGGTGATTTCGTCGAGCGTGTAGCCCACGGCGAGCTTGGCCGCGACCTTGGCAATGGGGAAGCCCGTCGCCTTCGACGCCAGCGCCGACGAGCGCGACACGCGCGGGTTCATCTCGATCACGATCAGGCGCCCGTCGGCGGGATTGACCGCGAACTGCACGTTCGATCCGCCGGTCTCCACGCCGATCTCGCGCAGCACCGCGATGCTGGCGTTGCGCATGATCTGGTATTCCTTGTCGGTCAGCGTCAGCGCCGGCGCGACGGTGATGGAATCGCCCGTGTGGACGCCCATCGGATCGACGTTCTCGATCGAGCAGATGATGATGGCGTTGTCGTTGCGATCGCGCACGACTTCCATCTCGTATTCCTTCCAGCCGAGGAGCGATTCCTCGATCAGGACTTCGGTCGTGGGACTGGCTTCGAGCCCGCCCTTCACGATCTGGACGAATTCTTCCTTGTTGTAGGCGATGCCGCCGCCCGTGCCGCCCATGGTGAAGCTCGGGCGGATGATCGAAGGAAGCCCCGTGCGTTCCAGCACGGCGAGGGCTTCCTCGATGGTGTGGGCCACGCCCGAACGCGCCGATTCCAGCCCGATCTTGTCCATCGCCTCGCGGAAGCGCTGGCGGTCCTCGGCCTTGTCGATGGCATCGGCATTCGCACCGATCATCTGCACCCCGAACTTGTCGAGCGTGCCGTCGTTGAACAGCGCCAGCGCGGTGTTGAGCGCGGTCTGCCCGCCCATCGTCGGCAGCAGCGCATCAGGGCGCTCCTTCTCGATGATCTTGGCGACGACTTCGGGGGTGATCGGCTCGACATAGGTCGCGTGCGCCATGTCCGGATCGGTCATGATCGTCGCGGGGTTCGAGTTGACCAGGATGATGCGATAGCCCTCTTCCTTGAGCGCCTTCACCGCCTGCGTGCCCGAATAGTCGAACTCGCAAGCCTGGCCAATGATGATCGGCCCGGCGCCGATGATCAGGATCGAGGAGATGTCAGTGCGTTTGGGCATTTTCGCTCTCGTGTCTCGACACCCGGATCACGATGAATGTCGTGCCGGGCAGGAATATCTCAAATGAGCCGCTCAACCGAGCGACGCGACAAACTTCTCGAACAAGTAGAAACTGTCCTGCGGCCCCGGGCTCGCCTCGGGGTGATACTGCACCCCGAACGCGCGCTTGCCCTTTACCGCGATGCCGCAGTTCGAGCCGTCGAACAGCGACACGTGCGTCTCGACCACGTTCTCACCCAGCGCGCCGGGGGCGTTGTCGACCGCGAAGCCGTGGTTCATCGAGGTGATCTCGACCACGCCGTCCTCGATCCGCTTGACCGGGTGGTTCGCGCCGCGGTGGCCTTGGTGCATCTTGGTGGTGCGGGCGCCGGCGGCGAGCGCCAGCATCTGGTGGCCAAGGCAGATGCCGAAGATCGGCATGTCCATTTCGAGCAGCTTCTGGATCACCGGCACGGCATAGGCGCCGGTCGCCGCCGGATCGCCCGGACCGTTCGACAGGAACACGCCGGCGGGCTTCAGTTCGAGGATCTTGTCCACGCTGGTCTCCGCCGGCACGACGGTAACGTCGGCCCCGGCCTTCACCAGGTTGCGGAAGATGTTGTCCTTCGCGCCATAGTCGATGGCGACGACGTGCGGGCGCCCGGTGCCTTCGGGCTTGGTATAGCCCTCGCCCAGCTTCCAGATCGAGCCTTCCCACTCTTCCTTCGCCTCGCGCGTGACCTTGATGGCAAGGTCCATGCCTTCGAGGCCCGGCCACGAACGCGCGCGCTCGACCAGCGCCTCGATGTCGAAATTGCCTTCGGGATCGTGCGCGATCACCGCGTTGGGCGCGCCGGACATGCGGATGCGGCGGGTCAGCGCGCGGGTGTCGATCCCGGCAAGGCCGATCTTGCCCTGCACTTCCAGCCAGCGCTGGAACGTGCCGGTGGCGCGGAAGTTGGCGGGGTCGGTCACGTCCTCGCGCACCACGCAGCCGATCGCGCCGGGCACGCCCGCGCTTTCGATGTCCTCGGAATTCACGCCGACGTTGCCGATGTGCGGGAACGTGAAGGTCACGATCTGCGCGGCATAGGAAGGATCGGTCATCACTTCCTGGTATCCGGTCATCGCGGTGTTGAAGCACACCTCGCCCACCGAGGAGCCGACGGCACCGAAGCCGCGTCCCCACGAAACCGATCCATCCGCAAGAACGAGAACTCCGGTCGCACCTTTTGGCGTCGCACCATCTGGTTTGGGCGCGTGCGAAAGTGCGGGGTCGGCCATGATTGGGGGCGCTCCGTTGGCAAGGGGTCTGGCGATGTCGCTAAGGCTCGCCCGCTAGACCTGCGGCGTCCCAGCGTCAACCTAGCGAAGGCAGAAAGTTTCCCCTAGATGGGGCCATCCGCGTTCCACGCGAACCCACATCCACAGGAATCGAAGATGATCCGCGACACCATCAAGGCCGCGCAGGTTTCGGCAATGAAGGCCGGCGACAAGCCCCGCCTCGCCGCCGTCCGCCTGATCCTTGCCAAGCTCAAGGACAAGGATATCGAACTGCGCACCGCCGCCAACGTGCCCGACGACGATACGCTGGTGGTCGACGTGCTGCAGAAGATGGCCAAGCAGCGCCGCGAATCGATTGCGCTCTACGAACAGGGCGGCCGCCAGGAACTCGCCGACGTCGAAAAGGGCGAACTCGCCGTGATCGAGGAATTCCTGCCCCAGCAGCTCTCCGAGGAAGACACCCGCGCCGCAATCGCCGCGATCATCGCCGAAACCGGCGCTGCCGGCATGAAGGACATGGGGCGCGTCGTCGCCGCTCTGAAGGCGAAGCACGGCAGCCAGCTCGACATGGGCAAGGCCAGCGGGCTGGTAAAGGCCGCGCTGGCGGGGTGATCTTCGCGCGGAAAGGAAAGCCCTTGCCGCGACGACGCTCGACACGAATGGAGATCAGCCTAGTCTTACATCTCTTACCGCACCCCCCCTTCCTGTTCGTGTCGAGCGAAGTCGAGACACCCCGCAATGTGATCCCATGGCCTTCTGGACGTACATTCTGCGCTGTGCCGATGGAAAGTATTACACAGGCCACACCGAAGACCTCGAACGGCGCATGGCTGAACATGCGCAAGGTGGCTTCTGCGCCTTCACCACGCCGGGCCGCCCCGTGACCCTCGTGTGGTCTGAAGCTTTTCCCACCCGCTACGAAGCGCTTTCGTGCGAAGTCCGGGTCGGCAAATGGTCGCGTGCCAAGAAGGAAGCGCTGATCGCGGCTGATTGGGCGCGGATTTCGCACTTCGCCAAACCACCGCGCGAACGTGTCTCGACTTCGCTCGACACGAACGGGTAGATTGGCGCTCCCTTCAAAATGCCCCCACCCCGTTCGTGTCGAGCGTAGTCGAGACACGTTTCACAAAGGCCCGCCACGAACGCATGTACAAGCCATGAGCCTCTCCCCCCAATGGCTGGACGAATTGCGCGCCCGGGTCTCGCTTTCGGGGCTGATCGGGCGGTCGGTGCGCGTCCAGAAGGCGGGGCGGGAATTCAAGGCGTGCTGTCCGTTCCACAACGAAAAGACGCCCAGCTTCACCATCAACGACGAAAAGGGCTTCTACCACTGCTTCGGCTGCGGCGCGCATGGCGATGTGATCCGCTGGATGACCGACCACCAGGGCCTGCCCTTCATGGACGCGGTCAAGGAACTGGCGCTGCAGGCGGGCATGGAAGTCCCCGCTCCCGATCCGCGCGCGGCAAGGCGTGCGGAGCAGCAGAAGTCGCTGCACGACGTCATGGCCGCAGCGCAGGAGTACTTTCGCGAATCGCTTAAAGGTCCCGGCGGCGCAGCGGCGCGTGCCTATCTGGCCTCGCGCGGGTTTCCCGAAGGCATCGTGCGCGAATTCGGCTTTGGCTATGCCCCCAATGACCGCCAAGGAATGAAGGCCGCGCTCTCCGCTTTCCCCGAGGACATGCTGATCGAGGCGGGCCTCAGGATCGTGGTCGAAGGCAAGGATCCCTACGACCGCTTCCGCGACCGGCTGATGCTGCCCATCCTCGATGCGCGCGGCCGCGTCATCGCGTTCGGCGGCCGAATCCTCTCGCCCGAGAAGACCGATGCGCCCAAGTACCTGAACTCGCCGGACACGCCGCTGTTCGACAAGGGGCGCACCGTCTACAACCTGCACCGCGCAGGCCCTGCCGCGCGCCAGTCGGGGCGGATCGTCGTTGTCGAAGGCTACATGGACGTGGTCGCGCTCGCCGCCGCCGGCATTGCCGAAGCGGTCGCGCCCCTGGGCACCGCGCTGACCGAACACCAGCTCGAACGGCTCTGGCGCGTGACTGAGCGGCCGACGCTATGCTTCGATGGCGATGCCGCCGGCCAGCGCGCCGCGATGCGCGCGGTGGTGCGCGCCCTGCCGATGCTCCAGCCCGGGCACTCGCTGCGCATCGTCACCCTACCGCAGGGCATGGACCCGGACGACGTCGTGAAGAAGCAGGGCCCGCAGGCGATGGAAACCCTGCTGGGCGAAGCGCGCAGCCTCGTCGATGTGCTGTGGGAAGCCGAGCGCGACGCCGCCCCGCTCGCCACGCCCGAGGACAAGGCCGGCCTCAAGGCGCGCCTGCTCGCCCATTGCGACACCATCGCCCATCCCGATATCAAGGCGCTCTATCGCAGCGACCTCACCCGCCGCTTCGGCGATCTCGCCTATGCCCGGCCCGAACGCGCGCCGTTCCAGCCGCGATCGAAGCAGCCACAGCGCGGCGCCCAGCAGAGAAGTGGCCAGCCGTGGAAGCCTGCCCCGCCCCCGCTCGATCCGCAGGACGCCGCTCGCCTGCGCAACGTCGGCACCAACGATGCGCTGATGGCCGCCGTGCTCGCCGGCCTTGTCGCGCACCCTTCGCTGATCGCGCCGCAGTGCGAGGCCCTTGCCCGGCTCCATCCCCAGCAGCCAGACCAGGCCGCGCTGCTCGATGCGCTGCTGCTCATGGCCGACTCGGGCCAAACGGTTGAAACGCAACGGCTCGCCACCATATTGGCGGAGCGAGGGCTGAAGGTCCCGCAAGCGGCGGACTACGCCGGAATGCGATTCGGCTTCCTGAACCCGGCAAGCGATTCGGCGCGCGACGAACTCGCCGAAGCAATCGCCCTGCTGGTCGAGTTGCCGGCCGTCGAAACGGCGCTGGTCGACGCAAACCGGCGCCACGAGGCGGAGTTTTCCGACGAAAGTTTTGCCGAACAGCAGCGTTTGCTGCAACGAAGGCTGGCGTTGCTTGCCCGTTTGGGGCAGATGGGCCGTGCTCGGCTTTCGTTATAATTATATGATGCACGCGCTCCGGCCCCCAGCAGGCCGGCGGATGACAGGTGGTACCGGGTTTCAATGGCTTCGAACGAAAAGACCGATAGCGGCGATGCCCCGCTGATCGACCTCAACGATGCTTCGATCAAGAAGCTGATCGCACGCGCAAAGCGTCGCGGCATCATCACCTATGACGAACTGAACGAGGCCCTGCCGCAGGACCAGATGTCTTCCGAGCAGATCGAGGACATCATGGCCGCGATCTCGGAAATGGGCGTCAATATCGTCGAGAGCGACGAAGATGCCGTCGATCCTGAAGACAAGGCACAGGACGAAGAGATCGACGAGAGCGAAGCGGTCGACGATCGCCCCGATATCGTCAAGCGCAAGGAAACCGTCGAGCGCACCGACGATCCGGTGCGCATGTACCTGCGCGAAATGGGCGCGGTCGAACTGCTCAGCCGCGAAGGCGAAATCGCCATCGCCAAGCGCATCGAAGCGGGCCGCGACACCATGATCATGGGCCTGTGCGAAAGCCCGATCACCTTCCACGCGATCATCCAGTGGTCCGAAGCGCTCAACGCGGGCGAGATGCAGCTGCGCGAGATCCTCGATCTCGACGCGATGCTGTCGAAGGAGCCGCAGCCCGAAAACCTCTCCGAAGATGGCGAGGAAGCCGACGGCGAGATCAGTGAAGCCACTGCCGGCCCCACCTTCAAGGAAGAAGAGGACGTCGAGGAGGAGGAATCCGCCGACGACGAGGACGATGAGCTGCGCGAACGCCGCGCGCGTCCGGCCGAGGAAGAGGAAGAGGACAACACTCTCAGCCTCGCCCAGATGGAAGCGCAGCTGAAGCCTGCCGCCCTCGAAAAGTTTGCCGAGATCACCGGCCTGTTCCGCGCCTTCGAAAAGCTGCAGGCGGAACGGCTCGATGCGCTGGGTCTTGGCAATGCCTTCCCGGCAGCCAAGGAAGCACAGTATCACAAGCTGCGCGAAGAGCTCACCGCGCAGGTCGAATCCGTGCAGTTCCACGCGACCAAGATCGAATACCTGGTCGACAACCTCTATGCCTTCAACCGTCGCCTGACGACGCTTGGCGGCCAGATGCTGCGCCTTGCCGAACGCCACAAGGTTTCGCGCAAGGACTTCCTCGACCTTTACGTCGGGCACGAGCTCGACGAAGGCTGGCTGCAGCAGCACGCCAAGCGCGACAAGAAGTGGGCCGCCTTCGCCGCCAACGAAGCGAGCGCGGTCGAACGCATTCGTGCAGAGATTTCCGACATCGCCAGCGCCACCGGCATGTCGCTCGGTGAATTCCGCCGCATCGTGAACATGGTCCAGAAGGGCGAGCGCGAGGCGCGCATCGCCAAGAAGGAAATGGTCGAGGCCAACCTGCGCCTCGTGATCTCGATCGCCAAGAAGTACACCAACCGCGGCCTGCAGTTCCTCGACCTGATCCAGGAAGGCAACATCGGCCTGATGAAGGCGGTCGACAAGTTCGAATACCGCCGCGGTTACAAGTTCAGCACTTATGCCACGTGGTGGATCCGCCAGGCGATCACCCGTTCGATCGCCGACCAGGCGCGCACCATCCGCATCCCGGTCCACATGATCGAAACGATCAACAAGCTGGTCCGCACCAGCCGCCAGTTCCTGCACGAGCAGGGCCGCGAGCCCACGCCCGAGGAAATGGCCGAGCGTCTGTCGATGCCGCTCGAAAAGGTGCGCAAGGTGATGAAGATCGCCAAGGAACCGATCTCCCTCGAAACGCCGATCGGCGACGAGGAAGATTCGCACCTGGGCGACTTCATCGAGGACAAGAACGCGATCATCCCGGTCGACGCGGCGATCCAGGCGAACCTCAAGGAAACGGTCACCCGCGTCCTTGCCAGCCTCACCCCGCGCGAAGAACGCGTGCTGCGCATGCGTTTCGGCATCGGCATGAACACCGACCACACGCTCGAGGAAGTCGGCCAGCAGTTCTCGGTCACCCGTGAACGCATCCGCCAGATCGAGGCCAAGGCGCTGCGCAAGCTCAAGCACCCGAGCCGCAGCCGCAAGATGCGCTCGTTCCTCGATCAGTAAGCGCCAGAACAAGAAGGGCCGCCCGATGTTGCTCATGATGTCGGCGGCCCTTGCCGCCCTCGCGCCGGCTGCGGCCACTGCGGCCCAGCCCGCACCGGCCGCCGCGCCGGCCACTCCCGCCACGGCCGCGCTCGATGCCAGGGCGTTGGCCACCGCGCGCGAAATCATCCGCGTCGGCTTTCCCGAAGACAAGCGGATCGAGATGTTTTCCGGTGTGGTCGATACCATGACCGGCCAGATGCGCTCGGCGATGATGCCCTCGCTCAACAACGATCCCGTCGCCAAGGGCATGGTCGAACGCAAGCTCGACAGCTTCATTCCTCAAGGCAAGGCGGTGATGGTCCAGCACATCCCCCCGTTCATGGACGCCTATGCGCAAGGCTATGCCCGCGAATTCAGCCAGGCCGAACTCGACCAGATCCTCGTCTTCGCCAAAACGCCGGTCGGCCAGCATTACTTCCTGCGCAGCAGCGCGATCATCGCCGATCCCGCCTTTGCGGAGGTCAACAAGGCCTACCTGCGCGAACTCCAGCCGCTGGTCGAAAAGATGCAGCGCGAACTGGTCGCCGAGCTTACCGCCTACTTCATGTAGCATCCTCCCAAGCCGGCCGGGTCGTCCTGATCGGACAAGCGGCGCGGCTCTTCCACGGAACGGGCCATGCCCAAGACGAGCCGAGGAACGGCGCACGGCGCCACCCGTTGATGGGTCAGAGCGTATGGAAAGCATCATGGTCGGTCCGTCCGGGACGACCGGGAAAGGCCTCGACGGGATCGTCGGGGCCTTTTTCGTATGGGCCCAACAAGGGGCAAGGATGAAATGAGGCCATCACCCCATCTTCACCCCGGACTTAATCCGGGATCCCCCTCCCCTCTTTACCCTCTTCCCGCCAAGTTGACACGCTATATTGCATACGCAACCTTGCCTGCCCGCCGGCAACCGCCGCCCGCCGTCTGTCCTACAGTCGCCAATGCCGGTAAGGCCACGCACTCTCGATCCTTGAAAGCACTGTAAATCAGCACCTTGCCCGGTAGCCTCCCAGCCCGACGGGCCTGCAGGGCTCCGCACGCCCTCAGCCCCGGCACGCTTGCGCACTCTCCCTTTGTAGTCTGTCAACTTCGTCAACTTGGGTCTCGTACAGCCCCCTCGGCAGGGACTTCGCGCACAGCGACATTCCCTCCGGTGCAGCGCCGGGGCACGGGCCCTTTTCGGGTGGCGCTTGGCCCCAAGCAGGCCTAAGGGGGGC
This sequence comes from Novosphingobium olei, assembly GCF_012927405.1. GTDB lineage: Bacteria > Pseudomonadota > Alphaproteobacteria > Sphingomonadales > Sphingomonadaceae > Novosphingobium > Novosphingobium olei. The sequence goes on from NZ_JABBGM010000003.1 coordinate 30,332, forward strand.
CGCGATTCCTCCGTCAACTTTGCCAAGGGCCAGACCGCACCCCATGCGCATCGCCATTGCTTCCGACCATGCCGCCGTCGATCTGAAGGCCGCCTTGCGCGAATACCTGATCGGCCTTGGCCACGAAGTCGCCGACCTCGGCCCCGAAACGGCCGACCGTGTCGATTATCCCGACTATGGCTACAAGCTGGCCTCGGTGGTGGAAGAAGGGATCGTCGATCGCGGCGTCGCACTCTGCGGTTCGGGCATCGGCATCTCGATTGCGGTCAACCGCAACCCGGCCTGCCGCTGCGCACTCGTCTCCGAACCGCTTTCGGCTGCCCTCGCCCGCGAACACAACGATGCCAACGTCATCGCGATGGGCGCGCGCCTGACGGGCGAGGACATGGCCAAGGCCTGCCTCGACGCCTTCCTTTCGACCGATTTCGGCGGAGGCCGCCACGCCGGCCGCGTCGAAAAGCTTTCCAACCCTTCGTTCTGACACAGGAGACCGGACCCATGGCCTCTACCGCTCCCGACATCCGCAAGCCCGGCTTCTTCACCGAGCACCTCGCGTCCGCCGACGCCGAAGTCTTCGCCGCGATCGAAGGCGAACTGAAGCGCCAGCAGAACAAGATCGAGCTGATCGCGTCCGAGAACATCACCTCGCTCGCCGTGCTCGAAGCGACCGGTTCGGTCTTCACCAACAAGTATGCCGAAGGCTATCCCGGCAAGCGCTACTACGGCGGCTGCGAATATGCCGACGTGGTCGAAAACCTCGCCATCGAGCGCGCCAAGAAGCTGTTCGGCTGCAACTTCGCCAACGTCCAGCCCAACTCGGGCAGCCAGATGAACCAGGCGGTGTTCCTCGCCCTGCTTCAGCCCGGCGACACCTTCATGGGTCTCGACCTCAACTCGGGCGGCCACCTCACCCACGGCAGCCCGGTGAACATGAGCGGCAAGTGGTTCCACCCCGTGCCCTACGGCGTGCGCGAGGACGACCACCTCATCGACATGGACGAGGTTGCCCGCATCGCCCGCGAAGCCAAGCCCAAGCTGATCATCGCCGGCGGCACCGCCTACTCGCGCGTTTGGGACTTCCAGCGCTTCCGCGAAATCGCCGATGAAGTCGGCGCGTGGCTGCTGGTCGACATGTCGCACTTCTCGGGCCTCGTTGCCGGTGGCGCGCACCCCTCGCCCTTCCCGCACGCCCACGTCGTCACCACCACCACGCACAAGAGCTTGCGCGGGCCGCGCTCGGGCGTGATCCTGACCAACGACGAGGATCTCGCCAAGAAGTTCAACACCGCGGTCTTCCCCGGCCTGCAGGGCGGCCCGCTGGTCCACGTTATCGCGGCCAAGGCAGTGGCCTTCGGCGAAGCGCTGCGGCCTGAATTCAAGGCTTATGCCGCGCAGATCGTCGCCAACGCCCGCGCCCTTGCCGCCTCGCTGGTCGATGCCGGGCTCGGCGTCGTTTCGGGCGGCACCGACAACCACCTGATGCTCGTCGACCTCACTGCCAAGGACGTCACCGGCAAGGCGGCGGAAAAGGGCCTCGATCGCGCTTGGCTCACCTGCAACAAGAACGGCATCCCGTTCGACAAGCGCTCGCCCTTCGTCACCTCGGGCATTCGCCTCGGCACGCCGGCGGGCACCACCCGCGGTTTCCGCGAGGACGAGTTCCGCACCATCGGCAAGCTGATTGCCGAAGTCGTGGACGGCATGGCCCGCAACGGCGATGATGGCGATGGCCAGGTCGAGCAGCGCGTGCGCGATCAGGTTGAGGCGCTGTGCGCCCGCTTCCCGATTTACCCGGAGCTTTGACCCGATGAGCAGCAACGACGATCTCGCCACCCGCGCCAAGACCGAAATCTCGGGCATGGCCCGGCAAGGCATGGACCACCCTTCGACCAAGCCCGTGCTGGTCGGCGCCGGCATCGGCGCGGTGGCGGGCGCGTTGCTGCCGGTCGTTTCGCTTCCGGCCGGCCTGCTGATCGGCGCCGGCATCGCGTTCTGGCAGCGGATCAAGAACTGACCCACACGCATGCGTTGCCCGTTCTGTGCCCATGACAACAGCCAGGTGAAGGATAGCCGGCCGAGCGAGGACAATACCTCGATCCGCCGGCGCCGTCAGTGTGAAGGGTGCGGCGCGCGCTTCACCACGTTCGAACGCGTGCAACTGCGCGAGGTCACCGTGGTCAAGAGCAACGACCGCCGCGAACCCTTCGACCGCGCGAAGATCGAACAGTCGGTCGCGCTCGCCAGCCGCAAGCGGCCCGTGGCGCAGGAACGGCTCGACCAGCTCGTCTCGGGCATCCAGCGCCAGATCGAGACGCTGGGCGAAAACGAGGTCAGCTCGCGCGAGATCGGCGAGATGGTGATGGAAGGTTTGCGCCAACTCGACAGCGTCGCCTACATCCGCTTCGCCAGCGTCTATCGCGACTTTTCAGAAGCGCGCGATTTCGAGGAATTCGCCAGCAGCGTCGCCGAAATGAGCCGCCGCGGCCAATGACTTCCGAAGCCGAAACCCGCAAACCGGTAATCGTGCTGGTGCGTCCGCAACTGGGCGAGAACATCGGCAAGGCCGCGCGCGCCATGCTCAACTTCGGGCTGGACGAGATGCGCCTCGTCGCCCCGCGCGATGGCTGGCCCAACCCTTCGGCCGGCCCCGCCGCCTCGGGCGCGGACGTGGTGCTGGAAAAGGCGCAGGTCTACGACACGCTGGCCGAAGCGGTGGCCGATTGTTCCCACGTCTATGCCACCACCGTGCGCAAGCGGGGCGTGACCAAGCCGGTGCTGACGCCCGAACAGGCGGCGAAAGACATCGTCGTCGCGCCGGGTCGCAGCGCGCTGGTGTTCGGGCCCGAACGCTCGGGGCTCGAGACCGACGACGTGGCGCTGGCCCGCGCCATCGTCACCGCGCCGATCAATCCCGAATTCGGCTCGCTCAACCTGGCGCAGGCGGTGATCCTGTGCGCCTATGAATATTCCAAGCACCTCGATCTGGTGCAGCCGACGGTCGAGGATATCCTGCCCCCTGCCCCGCAGGAGGAGTTCGAGGGCATGTTCGAGCAGCTGTGCGACATGCTGGAGCCGCGCGGCTATTTCGAGCCGGCGATCCGCGCCGCGGTCACCCGCCGCACGCTGCGCACGCTGCTGACCAAGGCCGGCTGGAATCATCTGGAAGTGCGCACCTTCCGTGGCGTGCTGTCGATCCTGCGCCGCCGTCCCGGCCCGAAAGAGGAAGGCGACGCTTCGGCTTGACTCGTGCGGCCAAGCCTGTAAGGGCCGCGCTTCACTTGGACCCGACGGAAGCCTCTTTCGTCGAATTCGTCCTATTGGCCCCGCATTTCCGGTGAAGCGGCGGCCGCATCCGGCAACAGGCCGGATGGTGCGCTCCGGAAGCGAACCCGTCCGTGGCAATCCTGCCGCGGGCAAGCAGATTGGAAAGGAAAGCGCATGTCCAAGCGTCATGCTTCTAAGCACAAGATCGACCGCCGCCTTGGCGAAAACATCTGGGGTCGTCCCAAGTCGTCGGTGAACCGCCGCTCGTACGGCCCGGGCCAGCATGGCCAGCGCCGCAAGAGCAAGGTCTCTGACTTCGGCATCCAGCTGCGCGCCAAGCAGAAGCTCAAGGGCTACTACGGCGACGTCACCGAAAAGCAGTTCAAGCGCACCTACCAGGAAGCGGCGAGCATGAAGGGTGACACCGGCCAGAACCTGATCGGTCTGCTCGAACAGCGCCTCGACATGGTCGTGTACCGCGCCAAGTTCGCCCCGACGGTGTTCTCGGCCCGCCAGATCGTTTCGCACGGCCACATCTTCGTCAACGGCGTGAAGTGCAACATCGCTTCGCGTCGCGTTCGCCCCGGCGACGTGATCAGCCTCGGCAAGAAGGCCAAGGAAATGGCCCTGATCGCCGAAGCGCTGACCCTGCCCGAGCGCGAAGTGCCCGACTACGTTGCCCAGGACGGCACCGACAAGGTGACCTTCGTCCGCGTTCCGACGCTCGACGAAGTGCCCTATCCGGTTAAGATGGAACCGAACCTGGTCGTCGAGTTCTACTCGCGCTGATCGGGATCGCTCCAGCACTGGAACGCGGCAAGAAGGCGGGACGGATGTCCCGCCTTTTTCCGTTTGGAAAGAATGTTTTGCTGCACCTTCGTGCTGCACTTTTTCAGCGGCAGGCAGCGGAACCGCAGGCCCCTTCGAACGATTGATGGGGCATGAACACGCTCTATCGTTTCGTGACCGCTCACCGCACCGGCAAATGGTATCAGGACCTGCGAACCGCGCAGGAACAGGCCTACGCCATCGGCGCCGGCTTCCTCGAACCGCGATCGGGCGAGTTCTACCAGTACCCCGGCACGCGCCTGGAAACCCAGGTGCTGGAGCCGGTGGAGCCGCAGGTCATCGCGGCTTGAAGGTACACGCCTTGTCAGCAAACATCGTCAATGGCGGGTTATTTATCGTCTCGACGAAAGGCCCTGTAATTGAGGATCACGGCCAGTCCAGCTTCCCCGAGCGGAACTAGCGAACCATCCGCTCGTCGTGGTTGCTCGACAAGCGAACCTTTCGTGTGAGGAAGCCATGGCAAGCGAGCTTCTAGCTTAAAAGCTATCGGGTCATTTGTTTTTCCGACCAGAACGCGCTTTATCGCGTAACCTCTTCCGAATGTGGATCTGAGGTCGTTAGGATTTATTTCTTCGACCGAACCGGGATCGCCGGTATCCCCGAACCGAACCAGCATCGGCCATCCACTAGCGCCAGCAAGAGCGTCCGTGCGCCAGCGGGGGACCGTGAATATCCCGCGTGACGTTCTAACCCGCTCCATCCAGATGTCGAACGCGGTAGACGAGCTCCATTTGCCCTTGCCAGTGCGCGCTTCTACTTCCGCCTTGGTTGGGTAAGGGATCTGCAACGCGTAAAGATTTTCGGGCAGTTCCGGCGATCCGTGAGTTCGCAGCAAGGCAAACAGCGTCTCACCGTTGGGCAGATCGATCGCAGCCGCTTCGCCGGTTACCCGCGTGGCGATTCCGCCGCCCCCTCCGCCTGAGATGCTATACGGCCCGCCCGCCGTCGTCTGCACCTCGATCACGCTCGATCCGCGCCGCAGGCCCTGCGGTGTTTCCACCTCCACCGTCACGCGGTAGCGATAGGCCGGATAAGTCTTGCCGAACACACCCCCGCAGGCAACGGCGAGCAAGGCAGCCGCCAGGATGACCCAGCGCCAGCGATGCCGGACTGTCATCCTCATCGGGTTAGCCCTGCTCGCCCAGCGACCCTAGAGCCCCAGTGCCTTGCGGAACAGCGCATCGCTTTCCGACAGGAGTTGTGTGCGCGCCGCGGCGTTGACCAGGCTGTGGGAAAGGCCCGGGAATTCGACCAGCGACACGTCCCTGCCCGCCGCCTTGAGCCGGTCCGCCATCAGGCGCGACTGGCCGATGTCGACATTGCTGTCGAACGTGCCGTGATACAGCCGCACCGGCACCGTAATCGCGGCGGCATTTTCGCTCGGCGAACCGGCCTTCACGTGGTCCCCCGTGCCGATCATCTTGTCGACGATGCCGTAATCGCTCCAGTAGAGCCGGTCGGCGCGCAACTTGTTGAGATCGGTCACGGGCGCCACCGCCACGATTGCCTTGAACAGCCCCGGATCGAGCACGCCCGATTGCAGCGCGGCATAGCCGCCATAGGACCAACCGAAGATTGCGAGCTTGCCCTTGCCGGCGATGCCCTGCGCTTCGAGCCAGCGTCCGGCGTCGTCGATATCGCCGATTGCGGTGCGCCAGGACTTGAAGCCGTTTTCCTTGTACCAGTCGTTGCCATACCCGGCGGACCCGCGATAATTCGGCTGAAGCACGGCATAGCCGCGCGCGGCAAAAAACTGCACCAGCCAGTCGAAACCCCATTCATCGCGCGAGGCGGGGCCACCGTGCGGCATGACGATCGCGGGCAGGTTCCTGCCGTTCGAGCCCACCGGCAGCGTGAGGTAAGCCGGGATCATCGTACCGTCTGCAGCCGGGAAGCTGACCGCCTTCATTTCGGCCAGTTTCACCGGCGCGAGCTGCGGGCGCAGCGACAGCACTTCCTCCAGCTTCGAGGTGGCCTTGTCGAACAGGTAGAACGTTCCGGCGTCACTATCGCGCCCTGCGAACATCAGCAGGCGCGATTCATCGGCGCTGGCATCGAGGATGCTGATCTGTGGCTTCGTCGGCAGCGCCTGGCTCAGCGCGCCGGCCAGCGAACGCAGCGACGGATCGAAGTATTCGACCAGCCGGCGATCGGTGGCGTAGCTCGTGCCCACAACGCGGCGGTTGCGGCCGATCGTGATGAGCTCGTCGACATCGACATCGGGCCGCGACAGCACCAGCTCGCGCGTCAGCGAACCGTCGAGCCGGATGCGGTACAGCGCCTTGCGCCCGCCGGCATCGTCGAAACCATAGACGACGTCCTGCGCAGAATCGACCGCGACCGGCTCGAACCCTCGCACGTGGCCGCCGTCGCTGTAATCGATCTTGCCCAGATCGTGCCAGCCGCCATCGCCCTTCAAGCGATAGGAATAGCTGACGACGCCGCTCTGGTAGCCATAACCGGTGCGCGGGGACGTGCCGACGATCCGGATCTTGCCATGCCCGTCAGTGAAGAAATCGGTGGCGTCCTTGCGCGGCTGTTCGACCGGATGGCGCTGCAGGCTGACGACGTCGACTTCCTCGACCCCCAAGCCCGACAGCGACGAGGCGAGATGGGTGTTGAGATCGGATTCGGGCACATAGTCGCGCAGCATCAGCACTGTCCCGGGCTTGGTCCCGTTCCAGTCGATCACGCTGCCGCCGAACAGCGCGGGACGCAGCGAGCGGCTGTTGGTCTGGCGCGTCAGCACCTTCATGTCGCTGCCATCGGCGTTCAGCGTCAGCTGGCGGCTGGCGGTCATCACGTCGCCCGCGCTTCGGGTGGACAGTACGATCGTGCAGATCAGGCGCGTGTCGGTCGGCCAGCTGCAATCGACCAGCTTCGTCCCGCTGGCATTGCTGGTCAACACCGCCTTGGGCGTGCCGCCGGCCACCATGTCGGCCACGAACACCACTTCGCCGCCGCCGCCGTTGGGCGCGACGTAGGCAATGTGCCGGCCGTCGGGCGAAAGGCTCATCGAGGCGACCTCCTCCAGCGCGCCAAAGCGCGCGGCAAGTTCGTCGGTCGGAACAGTGTCGGCAAGCGCCGGCTGCACAAGGCAAGCCAGCGAAGAAACTGCAGCAAGAAACGCGAAACGCGATGTAACGGTCATGAAGCCCCCCATTGGAGCGGGGAGACTAGCGGCGCTTGTCGGATAGGCCAGATACTTTGTTGTCCGATCCGAACTCGGTTCATCGCTTCTCGAAGTAGTCGCGCCGGAAATCGCGCGCGAAGGCCTCGAACCGCTGGTCTGCGATCGCGGCGCGCATGGCGGCCATCAATTGCTGGTAGAACCAGATGTTGTGTTCGGTAAGCAGGATCGCCCCCAACATTTCGCCAGTCTTGTGCAGATGATGCAGGTATGCGCGGCTGTACTTGGCGCAAGTGGGACAGGCGCAGCGTTCGTCGATGGGGCCGGTATCCTCGGCATGGCGGGCATTGCGCATGTTGAGCGGGCCGTTCCACGTGAAGGCCTGGCCGTTGCGGCCCGAACGCGTGGGCAGCACGCAGTCGAACATGTCGACCCCGCGCTCCACCGCGCCGACCAGATCGTCGGGCTTGCCTACGCCCATCAGGTAGCGGGGGCGGTCGGCGGGAAGCTGGCCGGGCGCGAATTCGAGCGTTTCGAACATCGCCTGCTGGCCTTCGCCCACGGCGAGGCCGCCGATGGCATAGCCGTCGAAGCCGATGTCGATCAGCGCATCGGCGCTCGCCTTGCGCAAGCCTTCGTCAAGCGCACCCTGCTGGATGCCGAACAACGCGGCGCGGCTCGCGTGCTCCTCGCCCGCATCGAACGCATCGCGGCTGCGACGGGCCCAGCGCATCGACATTTCCATCGAGCGGGCGATCACGTCGCGCGGTTGGTCGATCTTTGGGCATTCGTCGAAGCACATGACGATGTCGCTGCCGAGCAAGCGCTGGATCTCCATCGAGCGCTCGGGGCTGAGCATGTGGCGCGAACCGTCGATGTGGCTGGCGAAGGTGACGCCTTCCTCGGTGATCTTGCGCAGCTCGGACAGGCTCATCACCTGGTAGCCGCCGCTGTCGGTCAGGATCGGGCGGTCCCAGCCCATGAACTTGTGCAGGCCGCCAAGCCGCGCCACGCGTTCGGCGCCGGGGCGCAGCATCAGGTGGTAGGTGTTGCCGAGGATGATGTCGGCGCCGGCGGCGCGCACCTCCTCCACCTTCATCGCCTTGACCGTGGCGGCGGTGCCGACGGGCATGAAGGCGGGCGTGCGGATTTCGCCGCGCTGCATCTGGATGACGCCGGTGCGGGCCTTGCCGTCGGTGGCGTGGATCTGGAAGGAAAAACGCGTCATCGGGAATACTGACCAAAAAGAAGATTGCGGCCCTTAGGCGCAATCGCCATGGCGCGCAAATGCTCGAACCGGCGCATCTCGACCTGTGGCTCTATCCCGTGCTGACGGTGGTGGCGGTGTTCACCGGCTTCATCGATGCGGTGGCGGGCGGTGGCGGCCTGGTGATGATGCCGGTGCTGCTGTCGACGCCCCTGCCCCCGCACGTGGTGCTTGGTACCAACAAGGTGCAGTCGATGTGCGGCACGGCGATGGCCACGTGGCGCTATTGGCGCGCGGGCCTGTTCAGCTTCCGCGCCAGTGCGCCGACCGCGCTGGTGGTATTCGTGGGCGCGCTGATCGGCTCGCTCGCGATCCAGCGGCTCAGCACCGACGTGCTCAAGCTGGTGGTGCCGGTGCTGCTGATCGCGGTGGCGCTTTACACTGTGCTGTCGCCCAGCATGACCGACGACGATCGCCATGCGCGGCTGGGTGAAAAGGGCTACATGCCGGTGGGCGCGGGCGTTGCCTTCTACGACGGGTTCTTCGGCCCCGGCGCAGGCCAGTTCTTCACCACCACGCTGGTGGCGCTGCGGGGTCTGGGCCTGACGCGCGCAACGGGGCTGACCAAGTATCTCAACGTCACCAGCAACATCGCCAGCGTGATCGTGTTCACCATCGGCGGTCAGGCGATGTGGATCCTGGGGCTGTGCATGGGCGCAGGCGCGATGACCGGAGCGGTGATCGGCAGCCACTTCGCCACCCGCCACGGCGCCAAGGTGATCCGCCCGCTGCTAGTGGTGGTGAGCCTTGGGCTGACGGGGCGGCTGCTGTGGAGTTGGTTTACGGGTTGAGGCCCGTCACCACACGCGCGCCCGCGCTTCGGGTGCGAGGTAGAGCTTCGTTCCCGGCTGGATGCCGAACGCGGTGTACCAGGCATCGACATTGCGGACCACGCCATCGATCCGGTATCGGCGCGGCGAATGCGGGTCGCTGGCGATCTGTTTGGCGATCGCGTCTGGCCTTGCCACACCGCGCCACCCTTGCGCATAGCCGAGGAAGAAGCGCTGGTCCCCGGTGAAGCCGGCGATCACCGGCGCTTCCTTCCCGCCCAGCGAGGCGTGGTAGGCATCGAGCGCGATCAGCACGCCGCCGAGGTCGGCGATGTTTTCGCCCATGGTCAGATCGCCGTTGATGTGCGCGCCGGGCACCGGTTCGTACGCCGAATACTGCGCGCCCAGAACCTTGGCCCGCGCGGTGTAGGTCGCGGCATCGCTGGCGCTCCACCAGTCGCGCAGCGCGCCCGTCGCATCGAGCATGCGACCCTGGTCGTCGAAGCTGTGGGTCAGTTCGTGGCCGATGATGCTGCCCATGTCGCCATAGTTGATCGCCGCATCGTAGCCCGCGTCGAATTCGGGCGGCTGGAGAATGGCGGCGGGGAACACGATTTCGTTGCTGGGCCCGCCGTTGTAGGCATCGATCGTCTGCGGGGTCATGGCCCATTCGCCCTTGTCCACCGGCTTGCCGATGAAGCGCCGCTGCACCTGCCATTCGAAGGCGCCGGCCCGCCGCACGTTGCCGATCAGGTCGGCGGGATCGATCGCAAGGCTGGCATAGTCGCGGCGCGGCGTATCGGGATACCCGACCTTGATGCGGATCGCGGCGAGCTTGCGCAGCGCTTCGGCTTTCGTGGCGGGGGCCATCCATTCCGTCTTTTCGATGCGGGCGCGGAACGCGGTGCGCAGGTTCGCCACCAGCGCTTCGATCGCGGCCTTGGACTGCGGCGGGAAATGCCGGGCGACATAGGCATCGCCCACCGCCCATCCCATCGCGCCGAAGTATTCGCTGCGCTCGCCATAGAGGAAGTCGCCGCCCGAGACCGCATGGACGGCCCGTTTCCAGCGCGGCTGAATGACCTTGGCGCCCCCCAGCGTCGCGCCGTGGAAATCGAAATAGGCGTTGGCGAACGGGCTCGACAGGAACACCGCCGCATTGTCGATCAGGGTGAACGCGGCACGCGCCTTCAGCGTCTCGACCGGCGTCGCGCCAAAGATCGCCGCGATCTTGGGGATCGCGGTCACTTCGGCGACCACCACCTTATCGGGAAAGCCCACCGCCTTCAGGAACGGCGCCCACGCAAAGCCGGGCGCATCCTTCTGCAACTGGGCAAGGGTGCGCGGATTGTAGAGCCTGGTGACGTCGCGCTGCTCGACCTTGCTCCAGCTCGCCTCTGCCACCCGCGTTTCGAACGCGACGACCGCAGCCGCCTGTGCCTCGGCATCGGGCCAGCCGGCCAGGCCCAGCAGCTTGGCGACGTAGCGTTGATAGGCGTCCTTCTTTTCCCGGAATTCGGGCTTCAGGTAATAATCCCGGTCCGGCAGGCCGAGGCCGGCCTGGCCGATGTAGGGCGCGCTCATTTCCGGGTTGCGCAGATCGGGGAAGACCTGCGCCCCGAACAGCGAGCCGTCGAAGCCTTCGTTGGTGCGCCCCATGCGCGCGGCGAGCGCTTCGCGCGTCGTCGTCGCCTTGATCGCGTCCAGATCGGCCTTGAGCGGCGAAAGCCCCAGCCGTTCGACCCGCGCCTCGTCCATGAACGATGCGTAGTAGGCGCCGATCTTCTGCTGTTCCGTCACCGGCTTGCGCGGCGCCTGCGCGGCCGCCTGTTCAAGCAGGGTGCGCAGCTGGCTCGACACCAGTTCCTGCCCGATTGCGCCCACCGACCAGCTCTGCCGGTCGTCGGGGATCTTGACGCGCGCCTTCCACGCGCCGTTGGCGAAGTCATCGAAGCTGTCTCCGGGGTTCGCCGATCGATCGAGCGCCGAAAGGTCGTAGCCCCAGGGTTCGGGGGAAACCCCTTGCGGATCGGGCGCGGCGGCCACCAGCGCCAGCAAGACCAGTGGCAGGCCCGAAGCCCGCGCCAATCGCTTCGTCTTCATGATCCGAATCGCCCCCTCGTCCGCGTTTCGGCGCGAAAGGTACTTGGCCGGCATGGCGACTCAATAGGCGTGACCCGCCTTAGTTGGCCGCCGGATTGCGGGGCATCACGGCAGCAGCAGCGACGAATCCCCGTAGCTGTAGAAGCGGTAGCCGCTGGCGATGGCATGGGCATAGGCGGCCATCATCCGATCGCGGCCCATCAGCGCGCTGACCAGCATCATCAGAGTCGACTTGGGCAAGTGGAAGTTTGTCATCAGCCCGTCGACCGCGCGGAAGGTGTAGCCCGGCGTGATGAAGATCGCGGTGTCGCCCTCGAACGGACGGATGATCCTGTCCTCGCCCGCCGCGCTTTCCAGCAGGCGCAGGCTGGTGGTGCCCACCGCGATCACGCGATGCCCGGCGGCGCGCGCGGCGTTGAGCCGGTCGCAGGTGGCGGCATCGATCGTGCCCCATTCGGCGTGCATCGCGTGGTCGTCGGTATCCTCGGCCTTCACCGGCAGGAACGTGCCCGCGCCCACGTGCAGCGTCAGCGTCTCGGTACGCACGCCGGCGTCGGCCAGCGCGGCCATGAGCTCAGGGGTAAAATGCAGCGCCGCCGTCGGGGCGGCAACGGCGCCATCCTTGGCCGCGAACATCGTCTGGTAGTCGGCGCGGTCCTGTTCGTCGGTCGGCCGCTTTCCGGCGATATAGGGGGGCAGCGGCATCCGCCCGGCGCGTTCGAGCAGTACTTCGACCGGCTCTTCGCCCGGGAAGAACAGCGTCCAGCTGCCATCGGCGTGGCGCGCTTCGGCGTGGCCCGTCACGCCCGCCCCGAACGCGATCTCGTCGCCTTCGCGCAGGCGCTTGGCGTTGCGCACGAACGCCTGCCAGCGGCGCAGGTCCACGCGCTTATGCAGCGTCGCGCCGATCCGCGCCTCACCCCGCTGGCCTTCGAGCTGGGCGGGGATGACGCGCGTGTCGTTGAAAACCAGCACGTCGCCCGCGCGCAGCAAGCCCGGCAGATCGCGCACGATGTGATCGGTGAACGGCCCTTCCGCACCCACGCACAGCAGCCGCGCGGAATCACGCGGACGCGCCGGGCGCAAGGCAATGTTTTCGGGCGGAAGGTCGAAATCGAACAGGTCAACGCGCATGGGAGGGGCCCCTAGCGCGATTGGCCGATCAATTCGAGCCTGTCCGTCCGGCCGTTGCGAAAGCCGTCAGTTCGACTTGGAATTGCGCAGCATGTCCGCGGTGATCGCGGGCGCTGCGGCGGGGGCGGCGGGCATCGCCTGCGGCTTGTTGTCCGAAGCGAGCGAGGCCTGGAGGATGCGCGTCGGGTTCGCCGGCGGCTCGCCGCGCTGGATCGCGTCGACCACGTCCATGCCGGCGATCACGCGACCGAAGGCGGTGTATTTGTGATCAAGCCCCATGCGCGGGTAGAACACGATGAAGAACTGGCTGTTGGCCGAATTCGGATCATCGGTGCGCGCCATCGAGACGGTGCCGCGCACGTGGGGCGCATCGTTGAACTCGGCGGTAAGGTCCGGCAGCTTCGAACCGCCCTGGCCGGTCCCCGTCGGGTCGCCGGTCTGCGCCATGAAGCCGTCGATCACGCGGTGGAAGATGATCCCGTTGTAGAAGCCCTGCCCCACCAGCTCCTTGATCCGCTCGACATGGTGCGGCGCCCATTGCGGCATCAGGCGGATGGCGACGCGCCCGCCGTTCGACAGGTCGAGCAGCAGGATGTTCTCGCGGTCGTGGCTCTGGTCGACGTCCACCGCGTAAGGGAACGACTTCGAGGATTCGACGCGCTGGACGTCGAACGGACGGACTTCGGCCTTCTCCTTCTGTGCCAGCGCCGGGCCCGCGATCATCGCGGAAAGGGCGGCGGCAAGGACGAACGAGCCGGAGACACGAAACTTCATGCGGTTATCACCTTCGAGGCACGCGGCGGAGGCACCGGGACGGCCCTGCCCTGTTCGCTGTGCCGATAGAATGCGCGCGCTGACGCTGCAATGAACGATTGCACGCCAGACATGCACGTTTGGCCTCAATAATCGCCCAGCCGTCCGACCTTTTCCACGCGGGCGATCACATCCTCGCGGATCGCCGGGGTCACGAACTGGCTGATATCGCCGCCGAACAGCGCGATTTCCTTCACCAGCTTCGACGCGATCGGCTGGAGCGAGACGTCGGCCATCAGGAACACCGTCTCGATTTCGGCATCGAGCTGCTGGTTCATGCCGGCCATCTGGTATTCGTACTCGAAGTCGGCCACCGCACGCAGGCCGCGGATGATGACGCTGGCGCCCTGGGCGCGGGCGAACTTCATCAGCAGCGCGTTGAAGCCCACCACCTCGACATTGTCGATGCCCTGCTCGGCCAGCTCGCGCGTGACCATGGCCATGCGCTCGTCGGGCGTGAACATCGGGTTCTTCGACATGTTCGTGGTCACGCCGATGATCAGCTTGTCGACCAGCTTGGCGCCGCGACGGATGATGTCGAGGTGGCCGAGGGTGATCGGGTCAAACGTGCCGGGATAGACCCCGATCCTCTCTGCCATTCAACGATCCCTTTCGATGATGAAGCGCGCGATTTCGCGCAGCAGGTCGGCCTCCGGGCCGAAGTGGGACAAGTGCGCGATCGCCTGGTCGACCAGCATCCGCGCCTGTTCGCGCGCGCGCTCTGCGCCGAGCAGCGAAAGAAACGTCTCCTTGCCCGCCGCCGCGTCCTTGCGCAGCGCCTTGCCGGCGGCTTCCTCGTCGCCTTCGGCATCGAGCAGGTCGTCGGCGATCTGGAAGGCAAGGCCGATATCGCGGGCATAGCCGCGCAAGGGGGTGCGCCCTTCGACCGGCAGGCGGCCCAGGATCGCGCCCATTTCCACCGCCGCGCCCAACAGGGCGCCGGTCTTCAACTGCTGCAGGCGGGTAACGGTCTGCAGATCGAAGCTGCCCTTCTCCGCCTCGATGTCCATCATCTGCCCGCCGGCCATGCCGTCCATGCCGCTCGCCGTGGCGAGCGTGCGGACAAGTTCGATGCGCACGAACGGATCGCCGCTCATCGCCGGGTCCGACAGGACTTCGAAGGCAAAGGCGTGCAGCGCATCGCCTGCCAGCACGGCGGTCGCCTCGTCGAAGGCCTTGTGCACGGTGGGCTTGCCGTGGCGCATGGCATCGTCGTCCATGCACGGCAGGTCGTCATGGATCAGCGAATAGACGTGGATCGCTTCGATCGCGGTGCCGGCGCGAATGGCAGAGGTGCGGTCGGCACCGAACAGTCCCGCGGTGGCCGCCAGCAGCAGCGGGCGCATCCGCTTGCCCCCGCCGATCGCGGCATAGCGCATGGCTTCGACCAGGCGATCGCGCTGGTCACCGGCCAGGGGCAGCAGCGCATCGAAGCTCGCATCGATCTCGCGCGCGATCTGGACGAGCGCGGGCTTCAGCAGACCCGTGGCGGAAATGGCGCTCATGCCGATGCTTCGTCGAACGGGCGCGTGCCCACCGGCTTGCCGTCGCGATCCGAGACGATCGCCTCGATCCGCGCCTGCGCCGCATCGAGCCGCTTCTGGCAATGGGCACGCAGCGCATCGCCCCGGGCATAGAGTTCGATCGATTCGTCGAGCGGCGCTTCGCCGCTTTCAAGCTTGCGCACGACGTCTTCGAGCGCCTTCAGCGCCTCTTCGAACGACAGCGCGGCGATATCAGGTAGGGTTCCCATCGATGCCAGCATTGACCCGGCGGCGGCGGCGGGTCAAGCTTGGCCGACAACGAAAAGGGCTGCGTGAACGGCCCGAGGGGACGAGGACATGTTCATCGGACACTGGAGCGCGGCGTTCGTCGCCGCGGCGCATAGCCGGGCGCCCCGGCTCGGCACGCTGGCGATCGGCGCGCAACTCGTCGACATCGCCTTCTTCGCCTTTGCCATGGTTGGCATCGAACATTTCCGCTTCGTTCCGGGCGCGACGGCGAGCAACTGGCTGATGCTGGATTCGGCGCCCTATACCCACAGCCTGCTGGGAGGCCTTGCCTTCGCGGCCGCACTGGCGGTGTTGGTGTGGTTGGCCGATTGCGACCGGACCGCCGCGTTGATCGCCGCGCTGGTGGTGCTCTCGCACTGGCTGCTGGACTTCGTCGTCCATCGCCCGGACCTCACCCTTGCGGGCGCCCCGCCGATGCTCGGGCTCGGCCTGTGGAATGCGCCGCTGATCGAAAAGCCGCTCGAACTCGCGCTGACGTTCGGTGCGCTTGCCTTCTACGTGCGCAAGCGGCGCCCGCGCCTGTTGCCGGTTGCGGTGCTCGCGGTCGTGCTGCTGGCGGTGCAGGCGATCGACTGGTTCGGCCCGCGCAACACCGATGCCGGGCCTTCCGCATCGCTCACCGCCATCGCCGCCTACCTCGTCATCGCCGCACTCTGTGCGTGGGTGGCCCGAAGCGCCGCCGTTCCCGGAGACCGTGCATGACCGACACCCCCTCCCCCGTCGCCACCCGCCGCCACGGCCGCGTGCTGGAAATCGTGCTGACCAATACCCCGCGCGGCTACATGAACGCGCGCATGGCGGCCGATCTGCTCGACACCGTGCGCCGTGCACAGGCGGACGACAGCGTCGGCGCGCTGCTCGTCACCGGCGGGCTCGAAGGCGTGTTCATCCGCCACTACGACGTGGGCGAGATCGCCCAGCTTTCGACCGCCTTGGCCGAAGGCAAGATCGGCCCCGAAAACTTCGACAAGGGCTCGAACGTCCTCGACCTGATCCAGGCGATGCTCGATTCGCCGGTCCCCACCGTGGCCGCGATCAACGGCATGTGCATGGGCGGCGGCTGCGAATTCGCCTTGAGCTTCGACATGCGCGTGGCGCAAGACGGCGATTATCGCATCGGCCTTCCCGAAACGCGGCTGGGGATCATTCCGGGGGTCGGCGGGCATTACCTGCTCGCGCGCCTGATCGGTGCGGCGCGGGCGACGGCCGCGGTGATGCGCGGCGCAGTGTTCGCCCCGCAAGAGGCGTACCGGCTTGGCATCGTCGACGAACTGGTGGTCGATGCGCGGGCGCGCGGTCTCGAACTGGCGCAGGAATACGCCGCGCGACCGCGCATCGGTATCGCCGCGACGCGGCGGCTTGCCCGCATGATCGAAGCGGGCACGCCGCAGCAGGAGATACTTGGCCAGACCGCGCGCGAATTTGCCGGAACGCTGATCGACAGCCCCGAAACCGACCGCCTGATCGCCCGCTTCCTCGATCATGGTGAGGACATCCTCGCGGACTAGCCCTTTCGTTCCGGCGGCGCTAAGGGGCGGCGCATGTCTCAGATCACGCCAGACGTCGTCGCCGCCCACGGGCTGTCCGAGGAAGAATACCAGCGCGTCCTGAACGCGCTCGGTCGCGAGCCGAACCTTGTCGAGCTCGGCATCTTTTCGGTGATGTGGTCGGAGCATTGCTCGTACAAGTCGAGCCGCATCCACTTGAAGAAGCTGCCGACCGAGGCCCCCTGGGTGATCTGCGGCCCCGGCGAGAACGCCGGCGTGATCGACATCGGCGATGGCCAGGCCGCCATCTTCAAGATGGAAAGCCACAACCACCCTTCGTACATCGAACCCTATCAGGGTGCGGCGACCGGTGTCGGCGGCATCCTGCGCGACGTGTTCACGATGGGCGCGCGTCCCGTCGCCAACATGAACGCGCTGCGCTTCGGCCGGCCCGATCATCCGAAGATGAAACATCTGGTTCAGGGCGTGGTCGCGGGCATCGGCGGCTACGGCAACTGCGTCGGCGTGCCCACCGTCGGCGGCGAAACCAACTTCCACAAGGCCTATGACGGCAACATCCTGGTCAATGCGATGACCGTGGGCGTGGCCGATACCGACAAGATCTTCTATTCGGCGGCCACCGGCCTCGGCAATCCGATCGTCTATGTCGGCTCCAAGACCGGGCGCGACGGCATCCACGGCGCAACGATGGCCAGCGCCGACTTCGACGAGAAGAGCGAGGAAAAGCGCCCCACCGTGCAGGTGGGCGATCCCTTCACCGAAAAGCTGCTGATCGAAGCTTGCCTCGAACTGATGGCGACCGACGCCATCGTCGCGATCCAGGACATGGGCGCGGCGGGCCTCACCTCCTCGTCGGTGGAAATGGCCACCAACGGCAAGGCTGGCATCATCCTCGACATGGACAAGGTGCCCTGCCGCGAAGAGGGCATGACGCCCTACGAGATGATGCTGTCGGAAAGCCAGGAGCGCATGCTCATGGTGCTCAAGCCCGGCAAGGAAGCCATGGCCGAAGCCATCTTCAGGAAGTGGGAGCTGGACTTTGCCGTGATCGGCGAAGTGACCGACACCGGCCACATGGTCCTGACCTTCCAGGGCGAGACGGTGTGCGACATCCCGCTTGGCCCCCTCGCCGAAGACGCGCCGCTCTACGACCGCCCGCATCTTTCGCTGGACGAATACAAGGCCTGGGCCAAGGTCGAACCGCTGGGGAATGTCCCCGCCAGCACCGACCTTGGCGCAGACCTCGTCAAGCTGATCGGCTGCCCCGATCTCGCCAACCGCCGCTGGATCTTCGAACAGTACGACAGCCAGGTGGGCGCGGATACGCTGCAGAAGTCGGGCGGCGACGCTGCGGTCGTGCGCGTTCACGGCACCGAAAAGGCGCTGGCGATCAGCACCGACTGCACCCCGCGCTACTGCTATGCCGACCCATACGAAGGCGGCAAGCAGGCGGTGGCCGAAACCTTCCGCAACATCTGCGCAGTCGGTGCAACGCCGCTCGCCATCACCAACTGCCTGAACTTCGCCAACCCGCAGCGGCCGGAAATCATGGCCCAGATCGTCGAGGCGCTGAACGGCATGGGCGATGCCTGCCGTGCGCTCGACTACCCGATCGTGTCGGGCAACGTCTCGCTCTACAACGAATCCAAGGCGACCGGCGGCGGCTCGGCCATCCTGCCCACCCCCGCCATCGGCGGCGTCGGCCTGATGCTCGATCACGAAGTCATGACAACCGTCGCGTTCAAGAACGAAGGCGATGCGATCTGGCTGTTGGGCGGTGAAGGCACCCACCTTGGCCAGTCGCTGTGGCTGCGCGAAATCGCGGGCCGCGAAGCCGGCGATGCGCCGAAGGTCGATCTTGCCGCCGAACGCCGCAACGGCGAACAGGTCCGCGAATGGATCGCCGACGGCAAGCTTACCGCCGTGCACGATATCTCCGACGGCGGCCTGCTCGTCGCGCTCGCCGAAATGGCGCTTTCCGGAAACAAGGGCTGCACGCTCGACATCGCGCTCGATACGGCCAAGGCCTTTGGCGAGGACCAGTCGCGTTACATCGTCACCACCGCGGCGGAGACCGTGCTGGACGGCGCCACGCGGATTGGCGCGGTCGGCGGGTCGCAGGTGGCGGGCGTTTCCGTTGCCGCCTTGCGCGAAGCCAACGAGGCCTTCTTCCGCGAGTGGATGGAAGCGTGAGTTCCGGGTCCATCCGCGTCGGCGTCGGCGGGTGGACCTACGAACCCTGGCGCGGCGGGGCCTTCTACCCCGAGGGCCTGCCGCACAAGCGCGAGCTCGAATACGCCGCCGCGCACCTCACCTGCATCGAGATCAACGCGACTTACTACGGCCGCCAGAAGGCGCAGAGCTTCGCCACCTGGGCCGCCGCCGCGCCCGATGGTTTCCGCTTCAGCCTGAAGGCTTCGCGCTATTCCACACAGCGCAAGGTGCTGGCGGACGGCGGCGAATCCATCGCCAAGTTCCTGGGCCAGGGCTTGACCGAACTCGGGCCCAAGCTCGGCCCGATCCTGTGGCAGTTCCCCGACGGCAAGCGGTTCGAGCGCGATGACTTCGCCCGTTTCCTCGACCTGATCCCCGATGCGCAGAACGGCATGCCGCTGCGCCACGCGCTCGAAGTGCGCGACGAAAGCTTCCGCGATCCTGCTTTCCTCGACCTTGCCCGCGCGCGCAACATGGCCGTGGTCTATGCCGACAGCGCGGAGTTTCCGCAGATCGACGAACAGACCGCCGACTTCACGTATGCCCGGTTGCAGCGATCGAGCGCCGACCACCCGGCCGGCTACAGCGCCGCAGCCATCGCCGAATGGGCCACCCGCGCCCGCGATTGGACGCAGGGCGGGCGCGATGTCTACATGCTGTTCATTTCCGGCGAGAAGCCGCGTAACCCGGCAGCCGCCCAGGCGCTGATCGCCGCGCTTTAAGCCGCCTTCTTCGCGTTCTGCCCCAGCAGATCATAGGGATCGACGCCCAGCGCCCGCCACGCATCGTGCGCCGCGTGATAATGCACCGGCCGCGTGATGTTCAGCTTCCGCCGCGCTTCTTCCAGCGGCATCGGCAGCAGGTCGAGGATCGACTGTTCGCACAGGCGCGGGCACGCCTTGCCCAGCTTCTGCCCCTCGCGCACCGCCTTCAGCACCGGCGCGTCGCTCTTGACCTGCTTCTTCATGTTGAGACCGGCCATGTAGCCGATGAACAGGTGCGCCGGGCTCGGCTGCTGGCTGTAGGTGAAGGCGAGCACGCAGGCCTCGCCCAGCGCATCGCGGCCATAGCCGGTCAGCACGTGGAGCAGATCGTGCACGTCGCGCATGCGGTTCAGGTACCAGATGAACTGGTCGTCGAACTTGGGCTTGTCTGCCGCGAACTTGTCGAACTCGTCGACCAGCCCCTGCGCGGTCAGCCCTTCGCGCTCCATGAAGTCGCAATAGGCGTGCGCGACCGAGCCCTCGGGCATTGCGCGCAGCCGCGGGTGATCGTCGAGGATCAGCGGCAGGCGCACTTCGCGGGCGCGCAGGGTCTGGCCCCGCTCGCTCTTCAGGAATGCCAGCGCCGTGGGCTTGAGATTGCGCCACGGCAGCGATTCGAAGATGTGGAACACCTCTTCGGTGTTTTCCTTGTTCTTCAGCAGCTCACGGAAATGACGCCACGCCTTCAGCGGGCGCAGCTTCAGTTCCGGGCGGCGCTCGTCATAGAGCGGCAGGTCGGCCTGCAACGGAGCGGTCATGGCGTTCACGTCGATTCTCCCGATACTCTGCAACCAAATACTAACATCACTGTAAATACAACGTCAATTCCCACCCCGGGCCAGCGCTTGCCAGCCGGCAAGACACGGTGCAGAATTTCGCCAAACGGGGGGGTGAGGACATGAAACGCACGTGGCCGTTGGCGCTCGGGTTGGCGCTGTCGCTGTCCGCGCTGGCAGCAGGCCTCGTCATGGGCACGACGCCGTACCTTGGCTGGCACCTTGCTGCCCGCTGGACAGCCCGCGTCGGTTTTCCGATCTTCCTGACGACCTATCTCGCCTCGTCGCTCGTTCGCCTGTCCCCCGCCCCATGGAGCCGGTCGCTCGCCCGGCAGAGGCGGTGGTGGGGCCTGGGCTTTGCCGCAAGCCACACCGTCCATCTTCTCGCGCTGATCATGGCTCTCCGGCTCGATCCCGCGCCGCGCCCACTGGCCTCACTGATCCCTGGCGGGATTGCCTACCTGTTCATACTGGCGATGGCGCTGACATCGAACGACGCCGCCATGCGCGCGCTGGGCCGGAACTGGAAGCGCCTTCACGCCACGGGCATCCACGTAATCTGGCTGATCTTCACCCTCGCCTATGCCAAGCGCATTCCGGTGCCGGAAACGCGCCAGGTCGGCCTTGTGATGACCATACTGGCGCTTGCCGCGTTGCTCGCTCGCGTGCTTGCGCACCGCCGTCGCGGCGCGCAAGCTTTCGCCTGATCAGTCGACGACCCAATCCGAACGCGCGATGCCCAGCAGGTCGAGTATCGCGGTCAGGTCGCCACGGTCGATCCAGCCATCGGCGGCGGCGCGGGCCTTGGGCTTGGCGCGATAGGCCAGGCCGAAGCTTGCCGCCTCGATCATCGGGATGTCGTTGGCGCCATCGCCGGTCGCCAGGCTGATCGTGCCCTCGCCCAGCCGCGCGGTTTCCTCCAGCAGCACCTTCTTCTTGACCGAGCTGTCGACGATCCCGCCGACAAGCCCCCCGGTCAGCACACCGTCGTGCAGGCCCAGCCGGTTGCCGACCACGCGATCGAACCCCAGCATCTCTGCCACCGGATCAGCGAAGGAATGGAAACCGCCCGTCACCAGCACGGTGTGGCAGCCGCGCGCCTTCAGCGTGGAAACCAGCGTGCGCGCGCCCGGCATCGGGCGAATGCGCTCGTCGAGGCACTGGCGGATCGCCGCCTCTGGCAAGTCTTTCAGCAGGCCGACGCGTTCGCGCAGCGCGCTTTCGAAATCGAGCTCGCCCTGCATCGCGCGCTCGGTGATCGCCGCGATGCGATCCTTCAGGCCCGCGAAATCGGCCAGCTCGTCGATGCATTCCTGCCCGATCATCGTCGAATCCATGTCCGAAACGAACAGGTTCGGAACGCTGAACGGCTGGTGCGACAGCAGCAGGTCGCTGTCCGGGAAGCACTGGTCGAGAATGGCGCGCACTTGCGCCGGATCGCCCTCGACCAGTTCGAGCTCGAGCACGTTGGTGCAGAATTCGAGCATGCCCGCCCCGGCCACGTCCCAGCCGCGCGCCTCGATCAGTTCCATGGCGAGCGCAAGATTGTCACCAAGCGTGTCAGGGTCTGCTATCAGCCGCGCGATGAGCACCGGAAGTTCCTTATCTAGAGAGTCAGGCGAGCCGCAGGACGCCAAGCCGAGGCTGGCGCTCATTGCAGGGCCGACCGCCAGCGGCAAGAGCGATCTCGCGGTCACGCTGGCGCTGGCCGAGCGCGCGGACGGGCGCGAAGCCGTCGTCATCAACGCCGACAGCGCGCAGGTCTATGCCGATCTCGCCGTGCTCAGCGCGCGCCCCTCGGAGGAAGAGATGCTCGGCGTGCCCCACCGCCTGTTCGGCGCGTGGGACGGCGCACACGCCTGCTCGGCCGCCGAGTGGGCCGCCGCCGCACGAACCGAGATCGAGCGCGCCCAGGCGCATGGCGCGCTGCCGATCCTGGTCGGCGGCACCGGCCTCTATATCCGCACCCTGCTCGACGGGATCGCCCCGGTGCCGGAGATCGATCCCGCCATCCGCGCCGAAGTACGCGCCCTCACCGTCGCTGAAGCCTTCGATGCGCTGCGCCGGGAGGACCCGGATCGCGCCGCCGCACTCCATCCCAACGACACGACCCGTATCGCCCGCGCGCTCGAAGTCGTGCGCAGCACCGGACGGCCGCTGGCCGACTGGCAGGCGGCGCGCGAGGGCGGCATCGGCGAGAGCGTTACCCTTCACCCGCTGATCCTGCTGCCCGAGCGCGACTGGCTCTATGCCCGCTGCGACCAGCGTTTTGCCCGCATGTGGGAAGGCGGCGCGCTGGGCGAAGTGGAAGCGCTGCTTGCGCGCGGACTCGACCCCGCCCTTCCCGTCATGCGCGCGATCGGTGTGCCCGAAATTGCCGCCTTCCTGCGCGGCGAAATATCGCAGGAAGAGGCGATTCGCGCCGGTCAGCAGGCGACGCGAAACTACGCCAAGCGGCAATATACCTGGTTGCGGCACCAGAATCCGGGTCACTGGCCTCGGATGACGTTCGAAAATTCCATTGACACCGCCCACGCCGTAAGTTTATTGCGCAATCCAGTGATTGACAGATAGTTTTGTATCACGTAGCAAGCCGTCAATTGCCCGGCATCTTGTCGGGTGTCCCGAGGTGGGAGAGACGGCCCGGCGCAGGCAATGCGCCGGGCCGAAATATTTTCGGCTCAGGCGATGCAGAACGTCCGTCAGGGTCGTCACAAGGTGTTTCGTTCGGGTCCCCCCGGCGCTATGGGGCGGGCCTTCGCAAGCAAGGGAATTGTCGCGTGAAAACCGAGCGCAGCGGCGCCGAAATCCTCGTCGAGAGCCTGGTCGCCAAGGGCGTCGAATTCGTGTTCGGCTATCCCGGCGGCGCTGTGCTGCCGATCTACGACGCCCTTTTCGGCGATGAACGCATCCGCCACATCCTCGTCCGCCACGAAGCCGGCGCGGCCCACGCAGCCGAAGGCTATGCCCGCGCCACCGGCAAACCCGGCGTCGTGCTGGTGACTTCGGGCCCGGGTGCGACCAATGCCGTCACCGGCATTGCCGATGCCTTCATGGATTCGATCCCGCTCGTCGTCATCACCGGCCAGGTGCCCACCGGCCTGATCGGTTCGGACGCGTTCCAGGAAGCCGATACCGTCGGCATCACGCGCCACTGCACCAAGCACAACTATCTGGTGAAAGACCCGGCGCAGCTCGCCGCGACGATCGACGAGGCGTTCCGCATCGCCACCGAAGGCCGCCCCGGCCCAGTCGTGATCGACATTCCCAAGGACGTGCAGATCGCGCAGGCCGCGTGGGATGCGGTCGCCCCGCAGCAGCGCAACCGCTACACCCCGCAGGTTCAGGCGCCGGCCGACGATATCGCCGAAGCGGTGCGCATGATCGCCGCGGCGCAGGCGCCGATCCTCTACACCGGCGGCGGCGTGATCAATTCCGGGCCCGAAGCTACCCGCCTGCTTCGCGAACTGCAGAAGCTGACCGGTGCGCCCGTCACGTCCACGCTGATGGGCCTCGGCGCTTTCCCCGCCGAAGACCCGGCCTGGCTCGGCATGCTCGGCATGCACGGAACCTATGAAGCCAACATGGCGATGAACCGGGCGGACCTGATTGTCTGCGTCGGCGCCCGCTTCGACGATCGCGTCACCGGCCGCCTCGATGCCTTCGCGCCCAACAGCAAGAAGATCCACATCGACATCGATCGCGCCTCGATCAACAAGACCGTGCGCGTCGACCTGCCGCTGATCGGCGATTGCGCCAAGGTGCTCGGCCAGATCATCGAAGGCTGGCTGGAAGCCGGCTGCCAGAAGGTCGATCAGGCCGAATGGTATGCCCGCATCGATGGCTGGCGCGCACGCAACAGCCTCGCCTATCCGCGTCGCAAGAAGGGCGAGATCATGCCCCAGTACGCGGTCGAGCGGCTCCATGCCCTCACCCAGGATCGCGATCCGATCATCGCCACCGAAGTCGGCCAGCACCAGATGTGGGCGGCGCAGTACTTCCCGTTCCAGAAGCCCAACAAGTGGCTCACCTCGGGTGGCCTCGGCACGATGGGCTATGGCCTGCCCGCCGCGATCGGCGCGCAGCTGGGCAACCCGGACACGCTGGTGATCGACGTCGCGGGCGACGCCTCGATCCAGATGAACATCCAGGAGCTGGGCACCGCCACGCAGTACCGTCTGCCGGTCAAGGTGTTCATCCTCAACAACGAATGGATGGGCATGGTCCGCCAGTGGCAGGAACTGACCTACGAAAGCCGCTATTCTAACTCCTATTCGGACAGCCTGCCCGATTTCGTGAAGCTCGCCGAAGCCTATGGCTGGAAGGGCATCCGCATCGAGGATGAAAGCCAGCTCGACGCCGGCATCCAGGCGATGATCGACCATGATGGGCCGGTGATCGTCGATTGCCTCGTCACCAAGGAAGCCAACTGCTTCCCGATGATCCCGTCGGGCGCGGCGCACACCGACATGATCCTCTACGGGGACGAAGTCGCCGGCACGATGGACGACGAAGCCAAGGCGCTCGTCTGAGGGACCACGCAAGATCATGATGCACATTGCCCAAGAGGCGCAGGAGCGCCACGTCCTCACCATCACCGTCGACAACGAGGCGGGGATCCTCGCGAAGATCGCGGGATTGTTCACCGCGCGCGGCTACAACATCGACAGCCTGACCGTGGCCGACATCACCGATGGCCACGATGTCAGCCGCATCACCATCGTCACGCACGGTCCGCCGCCGATCATCGACCAGATCCGCGCCCAGCTCGAACGGCTGGTGCCGGTGCACAAGGTCACCGACCTTACCGAGATCGGCCCCTTCGTCGAACGCGAGCTGGCGCTGATCAAGGTTGCCGGCACGGGCGAGAACCGGGTCGAGGCGCTGCGCCTTGCCGACGTGTTCCGCGCCAAGGTGGTCGACACCACCACGTCCAGCTTCGTGTTCGAACTGACCGGCGCGCCCGAAAAGATCGACAGCTTCGTCGCGCTGATGAAGCAGCTGGGCCTTGTCGAGATGGGCCGCACCGGCATCGTCGGCATGATCCGCGGCGCTACGGCCGCCTGAAATTTTTAAAACCTTTCAACGTTATAGAGAACGGAACTGAGATGAAGGTTTATTACGACGCCGACTGTGATCTGAACCTGATCACCGACAAGAAGATCGCCGTGCTCGGCTACGGCTCGCAGGGTCACGCCCACGCGCAGAACCTGCGCGACAGCGGCGTCAAGGAAGTCGCCATCGCGCTGCGCGAAGGTTCGGCCACCGCGAAGAAGGCCGAAGGGGCCGGCTTCAAGGTGCTGTCGAACGTCGAAGCGGCCAAGTGGGCCGACATCATCATGATCCTCGCCCCCGACGAACATCAGGCGGCGATCTACGCGGCGGACCTGCACGACAACCTGAAGCCCGGCGCGGCGCTGGCCTTCGCCCACGGCCTCAACATCCACTTCGGCCTGATCGAAGCGCGCCCCGATATCGACGTGATCATGATCGCGCCCAAGGGCCCGGGCCACACCGTCCGCAGCGAATACCAGCGTGGCGGCGGCGTGCCGTGCCTCGTCGCTATCCACCAGGACACCACCGGCAACGCCCACGACATCGCCCTTGCCTACGCCTCGGGCGTCGGCGGCGGCCGTTCGGGCATCATCGAAACCAACTTCCGCGAAGAATGCGAAACCGACCTGTTCGGTGAACAGGCCGTGCTGTGCGGCGGCACCACCGCGCTGGTCCAGGCCGGTTTCGAAACGCTGGTCGAAGCCGGCTACGCGCCGGAAATGGCCTACTTCGAATGCCTTCACGAACTGAAGCTGATCGTCGACCTGATGTATGAAGGCGGCATCGCCAACATGCGCTACTCGATCTCGAACACCGCCGAATACGGCGACATCAAGACCGGCCCGCGCATCATCACCGAAGAAACCAAGAAGGAAATGAAGCGCGTTCTCGCCGACATCCAGTCGGGCCGCTTCGTCAAGGACTTCGTGCTCGACAACCGCGCCGGCCAGCCCGAGCTGAAGGCTTCGCGCATCGCCGCCAAGCGCCACCAGATCGAGGAAACCGGCGCCAAGCTGCGCGCCATGATGCCCTGGATCGGCGCCAACGCGCTGGTCGACAAGACCAAGAACTGATCGACACCGCGCCGGGAGCCTGCACCTGCGGCTCCCGGTCGCATTCCACCAACGACCATCCGCGCTCGACCGAGGTAATGGATACTTAGGGCTTGCCCAGATATCTCCATAATGGAGAGAACGGGGGCAGGTTTTTAAGATGGTCCGATTCCTGACAAGGTCGAGCAGCGCTGGCCTGCTCTGCGTGCTTGCCGCAGGCTGCGGGCCCGGCCCCCGGGACGAAGCCACCCAAGGCCCGCCGCTCCTGCCTTCCGCGCCTGCCTCGGCGTCTGAGGACGATCCGTGCGGCGCCAGCGCGCTCTCCGCCCTGCTGCAGCGCACCGACAGTCCGCAGATCCGCGCCAGCGTCGCCCAGTTCGCGGGCGGCGACCCTGTCCGCTGGGTCCGCCCGGGCCGCGCCGTCACCACCGACTACGTGTCCGAACGACTCAACATCGTGCTCGACGATGCCGACCGCATCGTCGCCCTGCGCTGCGGCTGAAACCCTTCCCGCCGCCGCTCAATCCATCAACGCGAAGGCCGTGCGCAGTTCGCGCACGAACGCCTGCGGCTGCTCCCACGCGGCGAAGTGCCCACCCTTGTCGAGCGTGCCCCAGTGCACCAGACGCTCGCAATGCCGTTCGAACCACTTGCGCGGCGTCGGCAGCACTTCCTTGGGATAGGCGCTCGCCGCCACCGGAATGGTCATCGGCCCCGCCCCGAAATTGCCGAAGCTTTCCCAGTAAAGCCTTGCCGAAGAGGCGCCGGCCGCCGTCAGCCAGTAGAGCATGATGTTATCGAGCATGGCATCGCGGCTCAGCGCATCTTCCGGCGCACCGGCGTTGTCGGTCCACGCCCACATCTTCTCGTAGATCCAGCCCGCCAGTCCCACGGGCGAATCGACCAGGCCATAGCCCACCGTCTGCGGTCGCGTGGCCTGTTGCTTGGAATATCCCGAATCCCAATCCTGGTAGTATTTCAGCGCGGTCAGCGCGCGCAGGTCCGCGGCATCGGGATTGGCGAGATCGTCCTTGTCGGGCTGCGCGATCGGCATGTTGACGTGGATGCCCGCGCACCCCGCAACGTTCTGCATCGCGATCTGCGTGGTCACGCCCGCGCCCCAGTCGCCGCCTTGCGCATACCACCGGTCATAGCCCAGCCGCGCCATCAGCTCGCCCCAGGCCCTTGCGATCTTCTCGATGCCCCAGCCGGTCTGCTCGGGCTTCCCCGAAAAGCCGAAGCCCGGCAGGCACGGGATCACGAGGTGGAACGCGTCCTCCGCCCTGCCGCTTTCCGGATTCGTCAGCGGTTCGATCACCCCGCGAAACTCCAGGATCGAGCCGGGCCAGCCATGCGTCAGGATCAACGGCCGCGCGCCCTCCACGGCCGAACGCACGTGCAGGAAGCGGATGTCGAGCCCGTCGATCTTGGTGCTGAACAGCCCCAGCCGGTTGAGCCAGCTCTCGCAAGCGCGCCAGTCGTACCGGTCGCGCCAGTAGGCGACGAGGTCCTTCAGCGCGGCGAGCGGCGTCCCTTGCGTCCAGTCGCCCACCGTCTCCTTTTCCGGCCAGCGCGCCAGGTCGAGCCGGCGGTTGAGATCGTCGATCTCGCTCTGCGGCACCTGCACGACGAACGGTTCAATGCTTTCGGACATGCTCATTCCCTCATCCCTTTTCCACTTCACTGTGGACAATCGCCGCCCGATTCACCATAGGCTTCGCCCATGACCGGCCTGCTGGACCTTACCCTGCGACTTACCCGCCCTTGGGCGTGAGCTGATGCGTCGGTCCTGATCGGCGCGCACGGCGCCCAGGGGTTACGGACCACACCAGACGCTTCCAATTCCAGCTTCGAGTTGCAGACCCATGACCATGCTCAAGGACCCTTCGGTCAAGTATCGCCCGTTCCCGCAGATCCACCTGCCCGATCGCCAGTGGCCCAACCGCGTCATCGACAAGGCCCCGCGCTGGCTGTCGACCGACATGCGCGACGGCAACCAGTCGCTGATCGATCCGATGGACGCGGAAAAGAAGGCCCGCTTCTTCGACCTGCTGCTCAAGGTCGGCCTCAAGGAAATCGAGGTCGGCTTCCCCAGCGCGGGCGCCACCGAGTACGACTTCATCCGCGGCCTCGTCGATGAGGGGCGCATCCCCGACGACGTCTTCGTCCAGGTGCTGACCCAGTCGCGCGAAGACCTGATCAAGACCAGCTTCGAAAGCCTCGCCGGCGCACGCCAAGCGATCGTCCACGTCTACAACGCCGTCTCGCCGCTGTGGCGCCAGGTGGTGTTCGGCATGGAAAAGGCCGAAATCCGCGAGATCGCCCGCGCCGGCGCCACCTTCCTGCGCGATCAGGCGGCCCGTTTCCCGCAGACCGACTGGCACTTCGAATACAGCCCCGAAACCTTCTCCACCGCCGAAGTCGATTTCAGCATCGAATGCTGCGAAGCGGTGATGGAAGTGCTGCAGCCCACGGTCGAAAAGCCGATCATCCTCAACCTGCCGGCCACGGTCGAAGCGGCGACGGCGAACATCTACGCCGACCAGATCGAATACTTCTGCCGCAACCTGCCGAACCGCGATCGCGCGATCATCAGCCTGCACACCCACAACGATCGCGGCACCGGCGTCGCCGCCGCCGAACTGGGGCTGATGGCCGGGGCCGACCGCGTCGAAGGCTGCCTGTTCGGCAATGGCGAGCGCACCGGCAACTGCTGCCTCGTCACCGTCGGCCTCAACCTCTACACGCAGGGCGTCGATCCGGGCCTCGATTTCTCGGACATCGACGAAGTCATCCAGACGGTCGAATACTGCAACCAGCTGCCCGTCCACCCGCGCCACCCCTATGGCGGCGAACTGGTGTTCACGGCGTTTTCGGGCAGCCACCAAGACGCGATCAAGAAGGGCTTCGCCGCGCAGGAAAAGCGCAACGACGATCTCTGGGCCGTCCCCTACCTGCCGATCGACCCGGCCGACCTCGGCCGCAGCTACGAAGCGGTGATCCGCGTCAACTCCCAGTCAGGCAAGGGCGGCTTTGCCTGGGTGCTCGAACAGGATCAGGGCCTCAAGCTGCCCAAGAAGATGCAGGCGCACTTCAGCCGCCACGTGCAGGAACTGGCCGATGAACTGGGCCGCGAACTGCAGGCGGCCGACATCTGGAGCGTGTTCCGCAAGACCTACCGCCTCGAAGGCGCGCAGCGCTTCCAGCTGGTAGATTACGACGAAAGCCGCGCGCCCGACGGCACGCGCGTCTTCGCCGGCAAGATCGAGGTCGATGGCAAGGTCCAGTCGGTCAGCGGTCGCGGCAATGGCCTGATCTCGTCGGTCGTCGCCACGCTCAAGGACGGCTTCGGCATCGAGCTTGATGTGCGCGATTACACCGAACACGCCCTCACCGGCGGCAGCGACGCGCGCGCCGCCGCCTACGTCGAATGCGTCACCCCCGATGGCCGCGCGATCTGGGGCGTCGGCATCGACGAAGACGTCGCCACCGCCAGCGTCCGCGCCATCCTCAGCGCCGCCAACGCGGCAAGCTAAGGCAACACAGCCCCTCCCCGGGCTCGTCTCGGGGAGGTGGCAAATCTTCTTTGACGCCTAGATTGACGACGAAGTGATATAGGCGCCAATCGCGATCACAGCGGCGGCAAAGCCCCGTTCGAGCAGCCCCTTCCGGCTGCCAAGCAGCTTGCCCAGCGAGATGCCGCCGATCGTCCCGACGACACCGCCCACGACCAGCAACGCCGTCACGCGCCAATCGACCATCCCTGACAGGGCATAGGACGTGGCGGTGGCGAACCCCAGCGCACTGACCACGACCAGCGACGTGCCGATCGCGAAGGGCAGCGGCATCGCGGTCGCCAGGACCAGCCCGGGTACAATCAGGAAGCCACCACCGATTCCGAAAAAGCCAGCCGCAAGCCCGACACCCAGCCCGATCGGAACCAGACGCGGCAGCAGCGTTGCGGCGCTTTGCCGGGTCAGCCGCACATCGGGGGCTTCAGCCGTGCGACGC
This sequence comes from Novosphingobium olei, assembly GCF_012927405.1. GTDB lineage: Bacteria > Pseudomonadota > Alphaproteobacteria > Sphingomonadales > Sphingomonadaceae > Novosphingobium > Novosphingobium olei. Next base: position 60,835 of record NZ_JABBGM010000003.1, read on the forward strand.
TTGCGCAGCATGGACAGCCCTACACCGATCATCAGCAGCCCGAACAGGACAAGCAGCCGCTTGCCGTCGAACGCCTTGCCCAATTCGGCTCCCAGCGCGGCACCGATCATGCCGGAAACCGCAAAGACGCTTGCGCAGCGCCACTTCACGCGGCCTGCACGCGCATGGCCGACGAGGCTGGCCAGCGCGTTGACCGTGACGGCCACCGCGGCCGTCCCGATTGCGGCGTGCGGCGATCCCACGCCGACGACATAGATCAGCAGTGGCACGGCCAGGATCGATCCTCCTCCGCCGACAAGACCGAGGATCAGACCGATCAGGCCACCGGATGCCAGCGCGGCAAGTAGGGCAGCGGTGTCCATGATTGCCTCAGGCGACCTTGCGCCGGTTCCAGGGCATGAGACGCAGCAGGTTGGCCATCCCGCACCACCCCGTGACGCCCGCGAACACCAGCCCGGCGCCAACGAATGCGGACAGCGCAAGGAAGCCAGAAGCAACGAACATGCCCAGCAACACGCCGATCAGCACCAGCGCACCGGCAGTAATCTGAACCTGTCGCATGATCTCCAGCGGCTGCGAGCGATCGGCGACGACGGGCTGTCCCGCCTGTCGCCACGCCTCGATGCCACCCCCCAGGATATAGGCCGGCGCACCTCTCGCTGCTGCAAAGAGTTGTGCCGCATTGGCAGCAGTACGCATCCCCGACTTGCAGTGGAACACGACCGCGCGACTGTCACATGGAAGATCGCTGATGCGGTCAAGCGGCAGGTTCATCGCACCGGGAATACGCTCGCGGGCAAATTCATCGGCACCGCGAATGTCGATCAGGCGCGCACCGACATCCATCGCAGCGCGCGTATCGGCAGGAGATAAGGCAGCGAGCATCATCGCATCAGTCCTTGCAATAGAGTTGGTAAAGCGTGCCGAGCAGCGTCTCGACGCGCTCATCCGAAATTGTGTACCAAAGCGTCTGGCTTTCGCGCCGGTAGGTCACGAGGCCTTCCTGCCGCATCTTGGCGAGATGCTGGGAACAGGCCGATTGAGACAGCCCGACATCGCGGGCCAGATCGCCAACCGTCACCTCGCCATGCTCGACCAGCTTGCACAGCAGCATCAGCCGGCGCGTGTTGCCAATTGCCTTCAGCGTATCGGCAACTTGCGCCGCCTTCGCTTCGAATGTCGCCAGATCCATCGGCGGCTTCAGCATCATAGTCACTCCATTAGGCATTGCTTATGTAGAATCTTCTAATATATTAGCAAGAGCTAACGGAGGAAATCATGGTCCAACCCGTCATCAAGGCGTTCTTCGACGAGCCAACCAACACGATCAGCTATCTGGTCGGCGATCCCGCAACGCGGACTGCGGCCGTGATCGATCCGGTTCTCGATTTTGACATGCCGAGCGGTGTGGCCGATACGCGTTCGGCCGAGCGCATCCTCGCCTTCGCACGCGAGCAGGGCTGGCGGATAGAAATGGTGCTGGAGACCCACGCCCATGCCGATCACCTGTCGGCCGCCCCCTTCATCAAGGCGCATACCGGCGCATGGATCGGGATCGGTGCCCATATTCGCGACGTGCAGAAAATCTTCCGCCCCGTGTTCGCAATGGACGACCTCAAGACGGATGGTTCAGATTTCGATCGCCTGTTCGAAGATGGCGATCGATTCCCCATTGGCGAGTTGGAAGTCGAAGTGCTGCACGTCCCCGGGCACACTCCGGCCGACGTCGCCTATCTTATCGGCGATGCCGCGTTCGTCGGCGATACGCTGTTCATGCCCGACTACGGCACCGCCCGCGCAGACTTCCCTGGCGGCGATGCCCGCACGCTTTACCGCTCGATCCGGCGTCTGCTGAGCCTGCCGGACACGACGCGCCTGTTCCTCTGCCACGATTACAAGGCACCGGGTCGCAATGACTATCGCTGGGAGACGACCGTGGGCGAGCAGCGCCGATCGAGCGTCCACGTCCATGATGGGGTGAGCGAGGACGAATTTGTCGCGATGCGCAACCAGCGTGACGCGCGACTGTCCGTGCCCAAGCTCCTGCTGCCCTCGATCCAGGTAAACATCCGCGCGGGCCACTTCGATCAGGCCGAGGCGAACGGCGTCACATACCTTCGCATCCCGGTGAAGTGGAAAGCCAAATGAGCCTTTGTTGTCCTCCACGATGACTTCCTGGCCGCCCGCAACGGGTGCACGCGTCTGATCTCGAGGTTTGGTGGTCTGCTCTGCCGGGCGCAGCCCGCTGTCCTACAACGCCCCATCGCGCGTACCATAACCACCGCTCGATGTGCCGTCATTACCGCCCCGCTCCGACCCGGTTTCCTGACGCGTGCGTCAGATATCGGCGGTGCGCGAGGATAGGCTCTTTCCAACTATCTCTATAAATCAACCACTTACCAAGTTGACACTTTTCCCCAGAACACTGTCAACTTTGTCAACTTGGAGCCCCCCGGGCCTCCCGAAATGCCGCACGGCAAGACGCCGCTGGTTTCCCTTGGCGAGGCCCCGCCCCTTCTGCATAGTTGTCCCCGCGCGCCCGTCAGAGGCCGACGACAAGAGAGAGAGCCATGCCTGAAGCCATTCTCGAACCAGACCTGCCGATCATCGATCCGCACCATCACCTGTGGGATCTGCGCCCGCTGATCGATTCCTTTCCCCAGCCGCGCCATCCGTTCATCGAGGCGCTGACGCTCGCGCCGTACTACACGTTCAACGAACTGCTGGCCGATACGCAATCGGGCCACAACGTCATCGGCACCGTGTTCATGGAGTGCGGCGCGTTCTACCGGTCCGGCGCGGACCAGGCCTACAAGCCGGTGGGCGAGGTCGAATACGTGAACGGCGTCGCCGCGCAGGGGGCAAGCGGGCTCTATGGCAACTACCGCCCCTGCGCCGGGATCATCGGCCATGCCGACATGACGCTGGGCGATGGCGCGAAGGGCGTGCTCGAAGCGCTCGTCGCCGCGGGGAACGGGCGTTTCAAGGGCATTCGCCACCAGGGCGCCTGGGATGCCGATCCCGACGTGCTCGGCCCCCCGTTCCACGCGACCGAAGGGCTCTACCACAGCGATGCCTTCCGCGCGGGGTTCAAGCATCTGGGCGCCATGGGCCTCACCTTCGATGCCTGGGTGGTCGAACCCCAGCTTGACGACGTGATCGACCTCGCCCGCGCCTTCCCCGACCAGCCGATCGTGCTCGATCATTGCGGCACACCGCTCGGGATCGGCAGCTACAAGGGCAAGCTGCCCGAACGCTTCGACACCTGGCGCGCCAAGATCCGCACGCTGGCGGAATGCCAGAACGTGTCGGTCAAGCTCGGCGGCCTCGCCATGGCGTTCTGCATGATGCCCGACAAGGGCCCCGCTGCGGGGATCGGCTCGGAAGTCCTGGCCGGGATGTGGCGCCCCTACATCGAAACTTGCATCGATGCCTTCGGCCCATCGCGTGCGATGTTCGAAAGCAATTTCCCGGTCGATCGCTGGGGCGCGGACTACCGCACGCTGTGGAACGCGTTCAAGCGGCTCGCCGCCGGGGCTTCCGCCGGCGAAAAGCGCGCGCTGTTCGCCGGGACCGCGGCCAGGGTCTATGGCGTGGAGCACCTGCTCGAAACGGCCTGACCTGGTGCGGCCGGGCTGCCCTTGCGGGAGCCTTTGACAGCAGCGGCGCGGCTTGTTAGCGCTTCTTAATCGCCCGCTTAACGGGCTCGATGGGAGAAGTTGACGATGTCGCTGCCGCCGCTGTTTTCCAAGCTCCGCCTGCCGGTCATCGCTTCGCCCCTTTTCATCATTTCGGGGCCGGAGATGGTCATCGCCCAGTGCAAGGCGGGCGTCGTCGGCTCCTTCCCCTCGCTCAACGCCCGTCCGATCAGCCAGCTGGACGAATGGCTGCACCAGATCACCGAGGAACTGGCCGCGCACAACCGCGCCAATCCCGATCGCCCGGCGGCACCTTTCGCGGTCAACCAGATCGTCCACAAGACCAACAACCGCCTCGATGAAGACATGGCGCTGTGCGAAAAGTGGCAAGTGCCGATGCTGATCACCTCGCTCGGCGCGCGCGAGGAAGTCTATTCCGCCGCACACCGCTGGGGCGGGATCGTGCTGCACGACGTGATCGACGATCGCTTCGCGCACAAGGCGATCGAAAAGGGCGCCGACGGCCTGATCCCGGTCGCCGCCGGTGCGGGCGGGCATGCCGGCACGCTTTCGCCTTTCGCGCTGATGCAGGAAATCCGCAGCTGGTTCGATGGGCCGGTGGCGCTGTCGGGCTCGATCGCGCATGGCCGCTCGATCCTTGCCGCGCAGGCCCTGGGCGCGGACTTCGCCTACATCGGCTCGGCCTGGATCGCGACCGAGGAAGCCCGCGCGCCCGAAGGCTACAAGAACGCCATCGTCGAAGGCCACGCCGACGACATCGTCTATTCGAACCTGTTCACCGGCGTGCACGGCAACTACCTGCGCCCCTCCATCGTCGCGGCCGGACTCGATCCCGACAACCTGCCGCAGAGCGATCCTTCTAAGATGAACTTCGGCTCGGGCGGCAATACCGAGGCCAAGGCGTGGAAGGACATCTGGGGTTCGGGCCAGGGCATCGGCGCGATCCACGCAGTGGAATCGGTCGAAACCCGCGTTGCCCGGTTCGAGGCCGAGTACCGCGAAGCCGCCGCCGCGCTTTCGGCCAACAGCGCGCCGTTCCTGCGCTGAAAGCTCAATCCAGCGGCGCAGTCTCGGCCCAGAGCTGCGCCGCCATCGCATCGAGGTGCGCGTAGTCGACCGACGCGTCGGCGACGATGCGGTTTGGGTCGCGGCGGTGCAGCGCCGGCCCCTGCCAGCGCGCGGGGTCGAGAAGGCGCCGGCGCAGTGCGCGTTGCAGGCAGTCCATCCGCATCAGGGCCTCCCTCGTCGCCATTCGTTGGTTGGTTCGACGCATGCGCTGCCAGCGGCTTTCGACCTGCCCGACGCGCTCGATCACCAGATCGCTGTATTCGCGATGCGGCCCGCGGTGCAGCGGCAGCGCCATGCGTTGCGCTTCCTGGTCCGTTGCCGGAAGCAACAGCCCGTTGCGGCGAAAATCGTCGATGCCGAGCTCTTCGCCCAGTTCCTCGATCATAGCGACCAGGCCCGGGGTCGCGGCCAGCTGGCGGGGCAGCACGTGGTGGCGCTGCAGGCCCGGATTGTAGCCAGGCTGCCCGGGCTGGTTGACCGCCCGGAACGGAAGCGAGGAACGGCCCCGCCCGCTCATACGCTCCGAGCGTGGATCAGGCCGTCGGCGCCCGGCTCCAGCCGGACAGCCCCGACGCCGGGAAGGACGACTTCGCGTGGCCTTTCGACCTTGCCATGGGCTACCAGCCAATCGACAAGCCGCACTGACACGCGAACATCCTCCTCCTGCAAGATCCCGCTCGAGGAGTAGAGTTTGAATTCTTGACCAATCAGAAACGCAAGTCCCCGGCTCGTCATATCGGAGCTAGTTCTGACGAACGAGGTCATTGCAAAGGCTGGAAAAGGCCCGCCCGCGATCCACGCATTGCATGCCTTGGCAAACCATTCGGGGGAAACAGCTGAGCCGGATGGCGTCCACAAAACGGCCTTTACCGCCAGTTTTTGCGATAAAGAGGTTAACAATTGCGCCGCGCCCCGCACGATCGGCAGCAGGTGTTCCGCGCCGGCGAGATGCGGTCCGGCAGCCAGACAAACTGGCTCCAGCATGGCGAGATTAACGTCAGCCGGCAGCCCCAGAAGCCGGACCTGATCGATCTCGACCGCGCACGACTCTTCCGGTGACAGCCCGATGAGGTCGAACGTGAGCCCATCGCGCAGCAGTTCCACCCAGTTTGCCGGGTCCTTTCCCCGGTGCGAAATCGAAAAGTCGCCCCCGCTGCGGGCCAGTTCATCGATCCGGGATGCATCCGGGCGTTCCCCGGCGGCCAAGAACAGCGCTGCCAGAGGGTTGCCACCCACTCGTTGTGCGATCCCAGCCACGCCTGCTCCTTCGACCCCTGCCCGTTCGTCTATCACTGTGCCGGCTAATTGCAGGGCAACGCCACGTCAGAAACGATCCTTATATCAAAACATGCCGATATCGAGAGCGGCGGACAGTCCCTGTCCCAATTCATGACATCGCAAAATATCGTCGCGGCTGATCCGTTTCGGACCAAGAATAGCCTGCGGGGTCTGCGCTCCAGTATTGATGATCAGGCCCGGCTGGACGCGGCGCAACCGCCAACCGGTGACGATCCGGTTGATCTGTGCCTCGGCCCCCTGCCCCGCCGAACCGGCGGCGATGATCGTGGCAAAGCCGCGACCTTCCACCTGCCCGAGCAGCGGATAGTAGGTGCGATCGAAGAACTCTTTCATGCCCCCCGACATCGTGCCGAGGTTTTCGGGACAGACGAAGACATAGGCAGACGCCGCGCGCATCATGTCGGCAGTTGCCGCCTCTGCGTGGACGAGGATGGCACAGGCACCTGCGGCATCGGCGACGGCCTGGGCCGCCTGCCGAGCCGCGCCGGTGCGGCTGTGCCAGACCACGAGCAGTCTGGGATCCTGCGCGCCTGCCGTCACCGTCTTCAGCAGCCGTCGTTCGTGCCGGGCAGGCCAACGGCGCTGCCGATCAATCCGCCAAGACCGCCGAAGCCGCCCTTCTTCTTGCGCGGCGGGCACTGCTTCTGCTTCGAATCCCGGCCATCGGCAGCACCATCGTCACCCATGGCCATGCCATCCATCCCGGGCATTCCGGCAAGGAACGAGGTCATCGAACGATGCAGAATGCGCGCGCTCCATTCGATGTTCCAGACGGCCTTGGGATCCTTGGGCCTGGGCGGGAAGGCAAAGCTTTCTTCCGGGCCATAGGCATAGAGCGAGGTCATCATGAAATCGGGCGCGGCCTGCTTCACTTCGACCGGGACCGTGCAGGTGGTCGTCTGCGGCGAGAGCACCGTGCGATTGGCCACCAGCCGCGCGACCGTGGCGGGCGTGAGCCAGTCCGCCAGTCCGCCGCCGAATTCGCGCGTGGCGCTGGACGACCACCAGACGATGTCGGTCATTTCACCGCCGCGCCCGCCTTGTTTGCCGCCGATCAGCGAGGCGTGGTAGCCCGTGGCATCGGGCAGGGAATTCCACCGCAACAGTACCGACCCGCTTGGATTGGCGGTCGATCCGGCCTTCAACGCGCCCATGAAATCGTGCGACAGCGTGAAGTTCATCGTGGGCGTATAGTTGCCCGCCACGCGATGCGCGCCGAGCAGCGAGCTTTCGGGCTGGACGCTCTTGCCGTCGTCGGCGGGCCAGTGGCCCCAGGTCCGGCTGCTGGCCGGGCTGACATAGCGCTCTGTCGGAACGGCGGTGGACCACAGCCCCGGCGGCATCTGCCCCGCCGCGATCCGGGCAAAGTCGATCACCACCGGCTGCCCCGGCCCGACGTGTTCGCCGCATCCCCAGAAGATCAGCATCCGTCCCTTGGGTCGCTGGAAATCACGCTCGCCCGGCTTTTCGGGCACGGTCGGCGTGGACACCGGCGTCTTCAACGGCACCGATACACCCAGCTTGGCGCCGGCCGGCATGAAGTGATCGGCCTGGGGCGAGGCGCCCGTCGGCGCGCGGCTGGAGCCGAGATCGAGCCACAGTTCGTGGTTCGCACTGGACCTGCCGCCACCGAACGCCATGCTCATGGCCGCGCGCATACCGCCACCACGGCCCATCGCAGCCATCCCTCCCATGCCCGAAACCGTGCCGGCACGCATTTCGTACCGGGCGACCGGCCCGGTCGATCTTTGCGCCTGAAGGACCCCGCCAAGACCAACGCCCAGCAGCAGGGTGGCGGCAGAAAGTCCTGCCGCACGCCGAATCCAGTTGTGATGTCGCATCAAATCCGTCTCCTTCCGAACAGGCCCGAGACTCGGACGGTCTCTCTGGTGGACTGCGACCACCCCGATGCGACCATAGGACACGACATCGAGTCAACGCGCTGTGATCTGGCGCAAGACGCGCCGGCCTTTCCGCAGCGGCAGGATTGGTCTAGCGCGGAAGCCACATGATCCCTGTGACCTCCATCACCCATTCCCTATCCGGCCTCGCCTGGCGTTGGCGTGGCGGCAACATGGACCTTGGCGCGCGGTTCGACCTGAATGACGGGCTGGTCGACAAGCTGCTGCTGTCGCGCGGAGTGGCGCCCGACGATCTCGACCGCCATCGCCGCCCGACGCTGCGCGACTTCCTGCCCGACCCATCGATCTTCCGCGACATGGACGTGGCGGCCCGGCGCTTGGCCGACGCGATCGAGCGGCGCGAACAGGTGACGATCTATGGCGACTACGATGTCGACGGGGCGACCAGCGCGGCGCTGCTGATACGCCTGTTGCGCGATCTTGGCCTGCCCGCGCAGCCCTATATCCCGGACCGCCTGCTCGAAGGCTATGGCCCGTCGGGCGAGGCGCTGGTGCGACTGGCCAACGAAGGGTCGCAGCTGATCGTGACGGTCGATTGCGGGGCCATGGCGCACGAGGCGCTGGCCGCCGCGCACGCCACCGGCGTCGATGTGATCGTGGTCGACCATCACAAATGTTCGCCCGAACTTCCCCGCGCCGCCGCGCTGGTAAATCCCAACCGGCTGGACGAAATCGACGAAGCGGCCGCCCACGGCCACCTTGCGGCGGTGGGCGTTGCCTTCCTGCTCGCCATCGCGACGGTGCGCGCGCTGCGCGAACGCGGCTGGTTCAAGGACCGCCCTGCCCCGGACCTGCTCGGCCTGCTCGATCTTGTCGCGCTGGGCACGGTAGCGGACGTGGCGCAGTTGAAGGGACTCAACCGCGCGCTGGTGGCGCAAGGGCTGAAGGTGATGGCCCGGCGCGAAAACGTCGGGCTGGCCGCGCTGATCGATGCGAGCCGGCTGAACCGCGCGCCGACGTGTTCGGACCTGGGCTTTGCGCTGGGACCGCGAATCAATGCCGCCGGGCGGATCGGCGATTCGTCGCTGGGTGTGCGTCTGCTGACCACGAACGATCCCGACGAGGCGCGCGACATCGCGACGCGGCTGTCCGCGCTCAACGACGAACGCCGCGCGATCGAACAGGCCGTGCAGGAAGCCGCCGAGGCGCAGATCGACGCGCAGCACAACCGCGCCGTGGTGGTCTGCGCCGGTGCAGGCTGGCATCCCGGCGTGATCGGGATCGTGGCCGGGCGGATCAAGGAAAAGACCGGAAAGCCTACGCTGGTCATCGCGCTCGACGCCGACGAGGCGGGCATGGGCAAGGGTTCGGGCCGCTCCATCGCCGGGGTGGACCTTGGCGCCGCGATCATCGCAGCGCGCGAGGCGGGGATGCTGGTGGCGGGCGGCGGGCATGCCATGGCCTGCGGCCTGACCATCGATCCCGCACAGCTGGAACGGCTGTCCGACTGGCTGGACGAACGGCTGGCGCGCGACGTGGGCGAGGCGCGGGCGGCGCAATCGCTGTTGCTCGACTTGTCGCTCAATCCGGGCGGCCTGACGCCGCACCTGGTCGAGACGCTGGAGGCGGCAGGACCGTTCGGGGTCGGCTGGCCGGGCCCGCGCGTGGCAGTCGGTCCAGTTCGGCTGGTTAAATGCGACGTGGTCGGCGCGGACCACCTGCGCATGGTGGCGAGCGGCGCCGACGGGCGATCGTTCAAGGCCATGGCCTTTCGGGCAGCGCAGACCGAATTGGGCCAGGCCCTGCTCCACGGCCATCGCGGGCGGCAGTTCTGGCTCGCCGGGCGGGTGCGGATCGACGACTGGGGCAGCCGTCCCGCCGCCGAATTGCACGTCGAGGATGCCGCCTTTGCGGATGGATGACATTTTCACGAAATCGACGCTTGACGCCCCGGCATGATGCCAATAGAGGCGCGGACCTGCCCAGCGGCGCTAGCCCAGTGGCCCCTTCGTCTAGCGGTCAGGACGCGGCCCTTTCACGGCTGAAACACGGGTTCGATTCCCGTAGGGGTCACCACTAGCTGCCTTCCCGGCGGGCGAGATGCGCCCCCGGCTCGGCCCCTTCGTCTAGCGGTCAGGACGCGGCCCTCTCACGGCTGAAACACGGGTTCGATTCCCGTAGGGGTCACCATTTCACCAAATTCACGAGCCCAATTGGCAAATTCTGCCAATGATGTTGCATGTGCTTAGTCGAAACATCTCCGAAATGAGACAAATTGCCTACAAGTAACGGAACACGGTCATGCCATATTGGTTGAAACCGCAGACTGGGACGTGCGGTGATCATGACAGGTTTCTCGACATGGGCTCTCGCCTCTCTCGATCGGCCCAGCGCCTTCGAAGCGCTGCGATCGGTCTTAACAGCAGCGAAGACGTCGCGCTCGTCAACCGGTTCGCCGACGAACTCGAGGCCTTGTCGATGAGGGAAGACACGTTGAAGAGAATTGGCATTGCGGCCGAGGCATCGGGCACTTCCGAAACGCTCAAGGCCTGCCTGACCAGCGTGTTCAGCCTGCCTGAGGATGACAGCCTGGACTGGCTGATCGACAAGCTGGACGACAACGCTGCCGACACCAAGGCCGCGAACGGCAGCCGCCACTGATCCGCGTGCGCTCGTCGCGCCTGGCAGCATGGCGCGAGCGCGCGGGCGTTGCACGCCTTTGCCGGCAGGGATAAGCAGGGTCTTCTCCAAGTCTGGCAGAAAGTCCATGCGTGGCGCATTCGCCGCTTGATCCCGCCTCTTCTTTGCCAACCGGCCCTGCACCGCGGGTCAGCGTCATCGTTTGCTATCTGAACGGCGCCAACTTCATCGAAGAGGCGATCGGCAGCGTGCTGGCGCAGGACTGCTCCGATTGGGAGCTGGTGCTGGTCAATGACGGATCGAGTGACGAAAGCCCCGCGATCGCCGCGCGCCATGCGGCAAACGATCCGCGCATCAGGACGCTGAGCCACCCCGACGGGCGCAACCATGGCGTTGCCGCTGCGCGCAAACTGGGCGTGGACGCGGCGCGGGGGCGTCATATCGTGTTTCTAGACCACGACGACGTGCTTCGCCCCTGGGCGCTGTCACGGATGACGGGCATTCTCGAGCGCGAGGCGGACGTCGCCATGGTGTTCGCGCGCACGCTCTACTGGGCGTGGGACATGACCATCGGCAAGGAGGAGATGGAATCCTCGTTCGCCCCCTTCCCGCCCGGTCGCCTTGCCGGGCAGGTCATGCTGCGCGACCTGATCCGCTGGGACACGCGCCACCCGCCGCCGTGCAGCATCGCGCTGCGCCGCGATGTGCTGCTGGCGACGCGCGGCGACGGCGCGCTGTGGCACGGCATGTACGAGGAGACGGCGCTGCTGATGAAGATCCTGGCACGCCACGACGTCTGGCTGCTCGACGAGGTGGTCTCGTCCTACCGGATGCACCCGGATTCGATGTGCATCAAGGCCGAGGCGGCGGGCACGCTCAGCAACGAAACGGTCAGCCGCGATCGCGTGCGCTATATCGGCTGGGCCGCGCGCCATGTCGCCATGGACTGGCGTTCGCGGCTGCTGGCGCTGACAGTATGGCTCAAGGGCGAGGCAAAGCTGCGCCTCGCCCCGCGCCGTTGAGGCAGCCCCCCCACCGATCAGAAAGGGCCCTCGCTCAAAAGTTGCCGGTGAGCGCGACCGAGAACACGTGATCGTGGTTGTCGGGACCATTGCGCACGAACCCGTGCTGCAGCAGGTAGCCTGCCTCGATCCCGAACTTCTTGGACAGCGGGGCGGCAAGGCCGACGAAGTTGCGCATCCGCTCTTCGCCACCGATACGCTGGAAGCTGTTGGTATTGAGATCGATGAAGCTTTCGTGGCTGGCAACAAGGTTGACCTTGCCGGCGACGGGCACGCTCGCCTTGATGAACGGGCGCAGGCGCCATGCCGGGCCGCCCTGGCCTTCGCGCCAGCGCTCTTCTAGCCGGACGCGGCCCGACAGCTTGAGCTTGCCGATCGCGGCGAAGTTGTCGACGTTGACCTGCTGGCGGAAACGACGCTCCATGAGGGTGAAATCGCCGTGATCGTACTGAGGATTGTGCGTGTAGCCAAGCCACACGGTCACCTGCTTGGACGGCTTGTAGCCGACCATCAGGTTCTCCTCGATTTCATAGAGACCGCCACGGTTGTCGCTGAAGCGCAGCACGGTCTCGCTGCTGGCACGGAAGCCGCCGCCGAGATCGACATTGGCAGTGCCCGCACCCCAGGCCTGCGCATCATCGCGCGCCATGGCGGGGCTGGCGAAAGCGGCCGAGGCCGTGGCGATAAGGATCGTGGCCTTCAGGCTCATGCGCATTCTCGAGTTCCTCGGTTCAAGCTCGATCGGCCGCCTATGACGCTTCGGTGACACTATTGTTACAGATTGTGTCGGAATTTTGCACGTTCTTGACTGATGTATGACGAGCCCGGCGCCCGGACCGGTGGCGACACCATGGTTCTCCACGGTTTCGATCACGCTGCGTCATCCCTCCGTAACATTCATGCTATTGGGCGGGCATGATGCAGCGTCCCAAGCTTCCCTGGTCGGGTATCGCCGTGGCTATCGGCACGTCGGCGGCGATGATCGTCGCCGGCGCCAACTTCTGGCTTGCGGTTTCGGTCCTGATTCTGTGGCTCGGTTCGATCTGGCTATCGCGTCCCGAGCCGACGGTCGAGACGCGCGGCCCCGATGAAGGGACCGTCAGCCGCCAGGCGATGGTGGAACTGGTCGAACCGTTCAGCGTGCCGGTGCTGATGCTCGACAACCAGCGTATCGCCGCTGCCAATGCCGCTGCGCGCGAAGCGCTGGGCCCGCATGTCGTTGGACAGGATGCGCGCGTTGCCCTGCGCCACCCGGCGGCGATCAAGCTGCTCGATCAGCCTGAGGGCAGCGCGATGGTGCGCGGCCTGACCGGCGCGCGATCGATCTGGCAGGTGAACCGGGTGGCGATCGATTCGCGCTTTTCGCTGATCGAGCTGGTCAACCGCACCGCCGAAGCGGACATCAGCCGCGCCCATACCGATTTCGTCGCCAATGCGAGCCACGAGTTGCGCACGCCCCTCGCCTCGATCATCGGCTACATCGAGACGCTGTCCGACCCCGATGCCAAGGTGGACAAGGCAACCACCGCGCGATTCCATGCAACTGTGCTGCGCGAGGCGAAGCGGCTGCAGAGCCTGGTCGAAGACCTTATGAGCCTGTCGCGGATCGAGGCGGAAAAGCACGATGTGCCGACCGATCGGATCGACCTTGGCCAACTGGCCGAAAGCATCGTCGGAGAAGTCGGCGCCACCGTCGGCGAGGAGCGCGTGACGGTGTCTGCGGCGTCGGCGAACGTCACCGGCGATCGCCAGCAGCTGGACCAGGTGGTGCGCAACCTGATCGACAACGCGCTGAAGTACGGTGCGCCCGACAAGCCGGTCGAAGTCGCGGTCGCGGTGGAAGGGCGCGATGTGCTGCTGACCGTCACCGATCACGGCGAAGGCATCCATCCGGACCACATTCCGTACCTTACCCGCCGCTTCTACCGCACCGATCCCGGTCGAAGCCGTCAGGCGGGTGGCACCGGCCTTGGCCTTGCGATCGTGAAGCATATCGTGGAACGCCATCGCGGCGATCTCGACATCTCGAGCACGCTGGGAGTAGGGACAACCGTCGCCATCCGCCTTGCACTGGCGGCATCAGCTTGATGACAGGATTTTCCGCCCCGCCGGCATTTGTCACGGAACAGTCACAAAATCGTCGCATTGGCCGCCTCGTCCACGCGGATGGAAAGGTTTCCACCATGATCACCAAGCACAATCTCGCTCTTGCCACTGTCGCCCTCACCGCTCTCTCGCTCGCCGGCTGTGGCTCGCAGGGTGGCGGCAGCCGCGATCAGGTGCGCGCCGTCGGTTCTTCGACCGTCTATCCGTTCGCCAAGGCCGTTGCCGAGCAGCTCGCCAAGTCGGACGCCTCGATCAAGTCGCCGATCATCGAATCGACCGGCACGGGCGCCGGCATGAAGCTGTTCTGCGCCGGCGTCGGCCCGCAGCACCCCGACATCGAAGACGCTTCGCGCCGCATGAAGAAGTCCGAGTTCGAGGACTGCCAGAAGAACGGCGTCAAGGAGATCGTCGAGATCCAGGTTGGCCTGGACGGCGTTGCCTTCGCCGAAGGCAAGAACGGCCCCGGCATGGCCCTGACCCCCGAGGACGTCTACAAGGCGCTCGCCAAGAACCCCTATGGCAAGCCCAACACCGCCAAGACCTGGAAGGACGTGAACCCGGCGCTCGCCGACGAACCCATCCTTGTCTACGGCCCGCCGTCGACCTCGGGCACGCGCGATGCGCTCAAGGAGCTGATCCTGACCAAGGGTTGCGATGCCAATCCGGAAATGAAGGCGCTGAAGGACAGCGACAAGGACAAGCATGACGCCATCTGCGGCGAAGTTCGCGAAGACGGCGCCTATGTCGACGCGGGTGAAAACGACAACCTGATCGTCCAGAAGATCGAGGCCAATCCGAAGGCCATCGGCATCTTCGGCTTCTCGTACCTTGAAGAGAACAGCGACAAGCTGAAGGGCCTGACCATGTCGGGCATCGTGCCGACCTACCAGTCGATCGCGGACTTCAGCTACCCCGGCGCCCGCCCGCTCTACATCTATGTGAAGAAGGCGCACCTCAAGGCCATCCCCGGCCTGCAGGCCTATGTCACCGAATGGTCAAAGGCGTGGGGCAAGGGCGGTACGCTCGCCAAGCTCGGCATGGTGGTTGCGCCCGAAGACGTTCTTGCCAAGAGCGCCAAGGCCGTTTCCGACCTGCCCGTGCTCGACGGCGCGGAACTGAAGTAAGGATACCGAACACGTCATGTCGCCAGCCATCCTGCTCCTGCTCGCCTTCGGGCTGGGTCTCGTCGGCTGGCTGGCGGCACGTTCGCGCGCCTGGGCCTTTCGCCGGGCAGCGCCGAAGGGCCGCATCCACTCGCTGCCGGGCTTCCACGCCTGGTACGTGGCGTTGTGGATCGCGGTCCCTGCCCTTCTCTTCGCGCTGACCTGGAATGCGCTGAGCCCCAACCTCGTCACGACGAGCGTGCTGGCCGACCCTGCCGCGTCAGTGCTGCCCGCCTTCGGGTTCGAGCGCGATTCGATGCTGGCCGAAGCCCGCTCGGTCGCCACGGGCGCGGCACCTGCGGTGTTCAATGTCGATGCACAGGGGCTTGTCGCACCCTATCGCGCGGCGATCCTGCGCTATGAGATCATCGGCCTGGTCGCCACGCTGGTGATCGCCTTTGCCGGCGGCGTGTTTGCATTCCTGCGCCTGAAGCCAGATTTCACCGCCCGCACCCGCGTGGAACGCGCGGTGATGAGCCTGCTGCTGGTGGCCTCGCTCGTCGCGATCCTGACCACGCTTGGCATCATCGTCAGCCTGGTGTTCGAAACCGCGCGCTTCTTCTCGATGGTGTCGCCAATCGACTTCCTGTTCGGCACCCACTGGGCGCCCGACCCGATGAGCAGTGGCACGCCCGACGGCAAGCAGTTCGGCGCCATCCCGCTGTTCTGGGGCACGATCTACATCGGCGCGATCATCGCCATGATCGTGGCAATCCCGCTCGGCCTGATGAGCGCGATCTACCTGACGCAGTATGCCACCAACGGCGTGCGCAAGGTGATGAAGCCGCTGCTCGAAATCCTCGCCGGCGTACCGACCGTGGTCTACGGCTATTTCGCCGCGCTGACCGTGGCGCCCGCCGTGCGCGACTTTGCGCAAGCCATCGGCATCTCCAGCGCCTCGACCGAAAGCGCGGTGGCCGCAGGCCTTGTCATGGGCGTGATGATCATTCCGTTCGTCTCATCCATGGCTGACGATTCGATCGCGGCGGTGCCGCAGGCGCTGCGCGACGGCAGCCTCGCCATGGGCGCGACCAAGGCCGAGACGATCAGCAAGGTGCTGGTGCCTGCCGCCCTGCCCGGCATCGTGGCCGGCGTGATGCTGGCGATCAGCCGCGCGATCGGTGAAACGATGATCGTGGTCATGGCCGCAGGCGCTTCGGCCAACCTGACCGCCAACCCGTTCCAGTCGATGACCACGGTCACGTTCCAGATCGTGGCCATGCTGACCGGCGAAGGCAGCTTCGACCATCCCGCGACGCTGTCGGCGTTCGCGCTGGGCATGGTGCTGTTCCTCGTCACCCTCACCCTCAATTTCATCGCCCTGCGCGTCGTCAAGCGCTACCGCGAAGCCTACGAGTGACCGGCACCATGAGCGACAGCTTCGACAGCATCCAGGCGCAACGCCGCGCGCGCATGCAGGCAGGGCTTGCCAAGCGGTATCGCGCCGAGCGCAATTTCCGCCTGCTCGGGCTTGGCGCGATCGTCTTCTCGGCGCTCGTCTTGGCCTTCCTGCTCATCTCGATGACCTCGAACGGCGTTGCCGGGTTCAAGCGTGCCGAACTGCGCTTCGAAGTGCCGCTCAAGGGCCAGCTGCTGGTCGATGCCTCGCGCCTGCAGCAGGCCGACCCGCTCGGCGCGCTCGAATCCGCAGGGCTGCCGATGCTGGTCGACAGTGCGGCCGATGCAGCGCTCGGCAAGGACGGATCGACCTATCTGGCCAGCGGCGCCTGGCGCGATCTCGGCGCGCGGATCATTGCGCACCCCGACCTGCTGAACGAAGACAAGATCGACGTTTCGCTGCCGGCGAGCGACGATCTGGCCGCCGCGCAGCGCGGCGGCGGGGAAAGGGCGCTGCAGGACGCCGCCTACAACCTGGGCCGCAAGGGCCAGCTGGTCCGTGCCTTCGACTGGGGCTTCCTTGCCCGCTCGGACGCCACCAGCCCTCAGGCGGTGGGCATCTGGGGCGCGCTCAAGGGTTCGATGCTGACGATGCTCGTCACGCTGGGCCTCGCCTTCCCGGTGGGCGTGCTCGCCGCGCTCTACCTTGAAGAATACGCGACGCGGAACCGCTGGACCGACCTGATCGAAATCTCGATCAACAACCTCGCCGCGGTGCCCTCGATCATCTTCGGCCTGCTCGGCCTCGCCGTGTTCCTCGGCCTGTTCCCGAACTGGCGTTCGGCTCCGCTGATCGGCGGCATGACGCTGGCGCTGATGACGATGCCGGTGATCGTCATTTCCGGCCGCAACGCGATCAAGGCGGTGCCCCCATCGATCCGCGACGCCGCGCTGGCGATGGGTGCCAGCCCGGTGCAGGTGGTATTCCACCATGTGCTGCCGCTCGCCCTGCCCGGCATCCTGACCGGCACGATCATCGGCATGGCGCGCGCGCTCGGCGAAACCGCGCCGCTGCTGATGATCGGCATGCGCGCCTTCGTCGCCAGCCCGCCTTCGGGCTTCACCGCACCGTCGAGCGTGCTGCCGGTGCAGATCTTCCTGTGGTCCGACGAAATCGACCGCGGCTTCATCGAACGCACCAGCGCCGCGATCGTCGTGCTGCTCGTCTTCCTGCTCATCATGAACGGCCTTGCGATCTACCTGCGCAACCGCTTCGAGAAACGGTGGTAACATGAACACCCCTGCCCTCAGCCCCGCCCCGACGCCGACTTTCCCTGATCCGGTCGCCGAAGCGAAGATCAGCGCGAAGAACGTGTCGGTGTTCTATGGCGCCAAGCGTGCCATCGACGATGTGTCGATCGACATTCCCAAGAGCTACGTCACGGCCTTCATCGGCCCGTCGGGGTGCGGCAAGTCGACCTTCCTGCGCTCGCTCAACCGGATGAACGACACGATCGCCGGCGCGCGCGTCGAAGGCGAAATCCTGCTCGATGGCGAGGACATCTATCGTTCGGGCATGGACGTGGTGCAGCTGCGCGCGCGCGTGGGCATGGTGTTCCAGAAGCCGAACCCGTTCCCCAAGTCGATCTACGACAACATCGCCTATGGCCCCAAGATCCACGGCATCACCGGCAGCAAGAGCGAGCTGGACGGCATCGTCGAAACCTCGCTGCAACGTGCGGGTCTGTGGGACGAAGTCAAGGATCGCCTGTCGGACAGCGGCACCGCGCTTTCGGGCGGCCAGCAGCAGCGCCTGTGCATCGCGCGCGCCATCGCGGTCGATCCCGAAGTGATCCTGATGGACGAGCCCTGCTCGGCGCTCGATCCGATCGCCACCGCGCGCATCGAGGAGCTGATCGACGAACTGCGCGGACGCTACGCCATCGTCATCGTCACCCACTCGATGCAGCAGGCTGCCCGCGTTTCGCAGCGCACCGCGTTCTTCCATATTGGCAAGATCGTGGAATATGGCACCACGTCCGACATCTTCACGAACCCGCGTGAAGAGCGCACCAAGGACTACATCACCGGGCGCTACGGGTAAGGAACAGCATGGTGGCCGAACATACCGTCAAGGCATTCGACGAAGACATCACCCGCCTGCGCGGACTGGTGGCGGAAATGGGCGGCCTGGCCGAGCTTTCCGTGACCGAGGCGATGGACGCGCTGGTCAACGGCAACGAGGAACTCGCCGCCAGCGTGATCACGCGCGACAAGCGGATCGACCAGCTCGAGGCAGAGGTAGACCGGCTCGCCATCCGCGTGCTCGCGCTGCGTGCGCCGATGGCGGACGACCTGCGCGAGGTGATCACCGCGCTCAAGATCGCGGGCGTGATCGAGCGGATCGGCGATTATGCCAAGAACATCGCCAAGCGCGTGGGCCACATCGAGGGGCGCAAGCGGTTCGAGCCGCTGACCCTGCTGCCGGCGATGAACGAACTCGCTGCCGACATGGTACACGATGTGCTGACCGCGTTCGCCGCGCGCGATCCTTCGGCCGCGGCCGAGATCGTGCAGCGCGATGCCAAGGTCGACGCCTTCTACGACAGCGTGTTCCGCAACTTCGTGTCGTACATGGTGGAAAATCCCGCCACGATCAGCTCGGTGGCGCAGCTGATGTTCGTTGCGCGCAACATCGAACGCATCGGCGATCAGGCGACCAATATCGCCGAGATGGTCTACTACGCGGCAACCGGCCTCAATCTTCCCGAACGCGAGGACGTGCCCGCGCCTAAGGTCTGATCTTCGTCACACGGCAGTAACATTTCCCGTGTCTTGGCAATAGGACTGTCACGGAGGATTGTGTGTCGGCTCCCAAGCTGCTTCTCGTCGAAGATGATACTGCGCTGGCCGAGCTGGTCGAATATCGCTTCCGTGGCGAGGGCTACGATGTCCGCACCACCGATGACGGCGACGAGGCTTTGCTGCTCGCGGCCGAGGACACCCCCGATCTGGTCCTGCTCGACTGGATGATCGGCGGGACCAGCGGCATCGAGGTGTGTCGCCGCCTGCGCCGCAACAAGTCGACCGCGCACGTGCCGATCATCATGCTGACCGCGCGCCATGACGAGGACGACCGCGTTCGCGGTCTCGAAACCGGGGCCGATGACTATGTCACCAAGCCCTTCTCCCCGCGCGAGCTGATCGCCCGCGTCGGCGCGGTGCTGCGCCGCGTGCGCCCGGCCCTTGCCGGTGAGACGATCACCGTGGGCGACCTGACTCTCGATCCCACGGCGCACCGCGTGATGCGCCAGGGCGAAGCGCTCAAGATCGGGCCGACCGAATTCCGCCTGCTCAAGCACTTCATGGAGCATCCCGGCCGCGTCTTTTCGCGCGGGCAGTTGCTCGATGCGGTCTGGGGATCGGGCTCGGACATCGAACTGCGCACCGTCGACGTGCACATCCGCCGCCTGCGCCAGGCCATCGCGCTGCCAGGAGCAGCCGATCCGGTCCGCACCGTTCGCTCGGCCGGTTACGCGCTCGAAGGCGTCTGAGACCGCGACGCGACCCCGGACAGGGCCGTCAGATACCCAACAGCCGCGACACGTCGAGATCGTCGATCGTGATCCACCGGTTGACGTAGTTGACGTAGTACAGCCCGAACAGCACCGCCGAAAGGATCGTCGCGCGCAGCGCCACGCGGCCCGGGCGCCAGTTGGCGGGTGCCGAATGGACCTGGCCGGGTATCTTCTCGACGCCAAGTTCGTCGGCGGTGCGCACGCCAAAGGGCATCACCAGGAACGCGGAAAAGACCCAGAACAGCGAATAGATCGCGACGATCGACGTCCACTTCATGGCAATGCCCTGTCTGCTGGAGTCTGTTGAAACGATTCAGGCTTCGCGCAGCAGAACCTGGACCACCGGCTTCTTGCCGGACCAGCGCTGCGCGGCCCGCCTTACCGCCAAGCGCACCGCTTCGGCAACCGCTACCCGATCCCGCTTGCGATCGCCCTTGAGGGTACGCACGGCTTCGGCCGCATCGCTTTCCGCCTCGATCACGAAGTCCTGCAGATCCTCGTCGAGCGGCAGGCCGACCGGGGCCACCTGCACCGGCGACACCAGCTTTCCATCGCGCGACACGGCCAGCGACACGGCGACGATGCCGGCCTGCCCCAGCTTGCGCCGCACGCCCATCGCCTCACCATCAGCAGGCGCGATGATATCACCATCGAGCACCAGACGCCCGGCGCGCACCTCGGTCAGCTTGTGCGGCCCGTTGGGAGCCAGGCGAACCAGATCGCCGTTCTTCTGCACGATGGTCTTGGCGATGCCTTCGGCTTTGCCGAGCCGCGCCTGCTCGCTCATGTGCCGCATCTCGCCGTGCACCGGCACGAGGATCTGGGGGCGCAACCAGTCGTAGAGCGCAACCAGTTCGGGCCTGCCCGGATGGCCGGAGACGTGGATCATCGACTGGCGGTCCGTCACCAGCAGCACGCCCTTTTCGACGAGCTGGTTCTGGATGCGCCCGATCGACAGTTCGTTGCCCGGAATCTGGCGGCTGGAGAAGAGCACGACGTCGCCCTTCTCAAGCTTGATCGGATGCTGGTCGCCCGCGATGCGCGACAATGCGGCCCGGGGTTCGCCCTGTCCGCCCGTGGCAAGGATCAGCACCTCGCCGCGCGGAAGGTCCATCGCCTGGTCCATCGAGACGATATCGGGGAAATCCTCAAGATAGCCGCAGGCCTTCGACACCGCGATGATGCGGTCGAGCGAGCGCCCGGCAACGCAAAGCTGCCGCCCGGTCGCCTCGGCCACTTCGCCCAGCGTTTGCAGCCGCGCCACGTTGGAGGCGAAGGTCGTCACCACCACGCGGCGGCCCTTCATCTGCTCGACGCTTTCGAGCAGTCCGGCCCGCACCGCGCCTTCCGAACCGGACGGGTTCGGATTGAACACGTTGGTCGAATCACAGACGAGCGCGAGCACGCCTTCGTCGCCGATCGCGGTCAATTCTTCTTCAGTCGCCGGGGTGCCGATGCGGGGTTCGTCATCGAGCTTCCAATCGCCGGTATGGAACACGCGGCCATAGGGCGTGTCGATCACCAGCGCGTTGCCCTCGGCGATCGAGTGCGCCAGCGGCACGTAGCGGATGTCGAACGGACCCAGGCTGAACGCCGCCTCGTTGGGCACCACGTTCAGCTCGACGGTCTTGTCGAGCCCGGCCTCGACCAGTTTCTCCTTCACCAGGCGCGCGGTGAAGGGCGTTGCGTAAAGCGGCACGCCCAGTTCCTGCGCGAAATAGGGCACGGCGCCGATATGGTCTTCGTGCGCGTGGGTCAGCACGATGCCGATCAGATCCCTGGCGCGCTCCTCGATGAACTCGAGATCGGCAAAGACCAGGTCCACCCCCGGATAGTACGGATCGGCGAAGGTCATGCCGAGGTCGACCATCAGCCATTTGCCATCGCAACCGTAGAGGTTGACGTTCATCCCGATTTCGCCCGAACCGCCGAGCGCGAGGAAAAGCAGTTCCTTGCCGGGCTTCACATCAACTCCCTCAAAACGGTATCCTTCTCGTTCAGGCCAGCGATGCCGCGCGCTCACCCAGCAGGGCGATGCCCTCCAGCGTGAGATCGGCATCGACGTGGTCGAAAATTCCGGTGTGGTCACCGAACAGGACGGCAAGGCCACCTGTCGCCACGACTTGCGCAGGGCGACCGATCTCGCTGCGCATCCGGGAAATCAGCCCCTCCATCATCGCGACATAGCCCCAGAACACGCCGATGTGCATCTGGTCTTCGGTGTTGCGGCCAATCACGCTGCGGCTGGCCGGCGCTTCGATGGCGATGCGCGGCAGCTTGGCCGCCGCACTCACCAATGCATCGAGCGAAAGGTTGATCCCCGGCGCGATGATGCCGCCCTTGTACGATCCCATGAAGTCGATGTGATCGAAGGTCGTGGCGGTGCCGAAATCGACGACGATCAGATCGCCTGCGTACTTGGCGTGGGCGGCAATCGCGTTGACCGCACGATCGGCGCCCAGCGAGCGCGGTTCATCGACATCGGCGACGAAGCCGTAACTCGCAAGCCCCTCGCCCGCGACAAGCGCGTCGATGCCGAAATACTTCTGCGCCAGAACCTTGAGATTGTGCAGCGCGCGCGGGACAACCGTGGAGATGACGATCTGCTTCACAACGTCTCGACCGTAGCCTTCGAGTTGCAGCAGTTGCAGCAGCCACACGGCGTATTCGTCGCCCGTGCGGCGCGGATCGGTGGCAACGCGCCAGCGGCCCTTGATCTCCCGCCCGTCAAACAGCGCAAAGACCACGTTGGTGTTGCCCACATCGACTGCCAGCAGCATCAGACTTTTCCCTCTCGCGACCGGTTCGGCGGCGTTTCAGCCGACCAGATCGATATCGCCGGCGTGGATGGCACGGGTCGCGCCATCCGCCAAGCGGAGAAGCGCGACGCCATCGGCATCGATCCCGCCGAACGCGCCCATCAGCAGGCCATGTTCTCGGTCGTTCACGCTGATCAGGCTGCCGACCGGCATGGCGCGGGCCAACCACTCCTGCCGCAGCACCGGCCATTCGCCGCAGTGCCAGCGCGTGAGCGCCCAGCTCCATTCCTGCGCCAGCGCGGTGGCGAAGGCGTCGCGCTCGATCGGAAAGCCGAGCGCGGACAGCGCGGCCGTCTGGCGGTCGGGAAGCTGTGGCGCCTGCGACAGGTTCACACCGATGCCGACGACAACGGCATCGCCCTGCCGTTCGAGAAGGATCCCGGCGAGCTTCGCCTGACCCACCAGCAGGTCATTGGGCCACTTGAGCACCAGATCCTGCAGCGAAGGCGCCAGCGCCATGACCGCCCGATGCGCGGCAAGCCCGGCCACCAGCGCCAGCGTCTGCGGCAATGGATCGCCGCTGCGCAGGTGCGCAACGGTCGATCCCATGAAGTTACCGAACCCATCGGACCAGATGCGACCGGCGCGGCCGCGGCCGGCAACCTGTCGGTCAGCGACGAGCCAGGCGGCCTCTGGCGCCGCCTCGCCCGCGGCAAGCCGGGCCAGCAGGGCCGCGTTGGTCGAGCCGATCTCCGCGACCGTCTCGATCATGCGCCCTGCCTAGCCCGGATCATCAGACGTTGGGCATCAGAAGTGGAACAGCGCGGCCGCGGCGTTGCCTGCCAGCGTGTGCAGCCAGTTCGTCAGCAGGTAGCCGAGCGGCGAGATGAACACCGACGCGATCACCAGCAGCACGCCATGGGCAAGCTCCGACTTTCCGCGCACCTTGTCGGCGGCCTCGTCGAAATACATCACCTTCACCACCTTGAGGTAGTAGAACGCGCCGATCACCGAAGCCGCGATGCCGATCGCTGCCAGGGCGACGAGGTTCGCCTGCACGGCGGCCTGGAACACCACGAACTTGCCCCAGAAGCCGAACAGCGGCGGGATGCCGGCAAGGCTGAACATCACCGCAGCCAGCGCCGCGGCAAGGCCCGGGCGGGTCTTGGAAAGCCCGGCGAGGTCGGCGATCGATTCCACCGGCTCGCCATCTTCGTCGCGCAGCATCAGGATAGCCACGAAGCCCGCCACCGACATGGCGACATAGATCGCGATGTAGATCAGCATCGCCGCCGCACCCGGCTGGTTCGCACAGGCAAGGCCGATCAGGATGAAGCCGACGTTGTTGATCGACGAATAGGCCATCAGGCGCTTGATGTTGGCCTGCCCGATCGCGCCCAGCGCGCCGATCACGATCGAAAGGATCGCGGCGAAGATCACGATCTGCTGCCACGCCTGCGGCACGGCGCCAAACGCAACCAGGCTGATCCGCATCAGCAGCGCCAGTGCCGAAACCTTCGATGCGGTGGCGAAGAAAGTCGTCACCGGGGTCGGCGCGCCTTCGTAGACGTCAGGGGTCCACATGTGGAACGGCGCGGCGCTGATCTTGAAGGCCATGCCGGCCAGCACGAACACCATGCCGAACACCGCGCCGGTCGACAGCGTGCCAGCGGCCAGCGCGGCATGGATGCCGGTAAAGCTGGTGGTGCCGGTGAAGCCGTAGGTCAGGCTGACGCCGTAGAGCAGAATGCCCGAGGCGAGCGAGCCGAGCACGAAGTACTTGAGGCCCGATTCCGCCGAACGCTCGTCCTTGCGCAGGATCGCGGCCAGCACGTACGAGGCGAGGCTGTTGAGCTCCAGACCGATGTACAGCGTCAGCAGGTCGGTGGCCGAAACCATGATCCCCATGCCCAGCGCCGCGAACAGCACCAGCAGCGGGAATTCGGCGCGCATCGCCTTGAAGCGGTCGAAGAACGCAGGCGCGACGATCAGCGTGACCGCCGCCGAAGCATAGATCAGCAGCTTGCCGAAGGCCGAGAAGGCGTCGGCGCGATACTGGCCGCCGAACGCGATCGTATCGGCCCCCATCGCGGCGCCGCACAGGGCGGGCGCGGCGATCAGCGCGGCAACGGTCAGCGCAGCCACCGTCGCGATCGAGATTGCGCGCGCGGCCTTGTCACCGGCCCAGGCGGCCCACAGCAGCAGGATCAGCCCCGCAATGCTCAGGACTTCCTCGCCGGCAACCAGCTGGAGAGAGCGGACGAGTTCCATCAGTGCGCCTCCCCCTGCGCGTCATTGTGCTCTGCGGCTTCATGTTCAGCGGCGGGCTTGGCAGCGCCCTTCTTGACCTGCGCATCGCCCTTCGGCGCGGCAACGGCAACGCGGGCATCGAGCATGGCGATATCCTTGCGCATCGGCGCGAGGAACGATTCCGGATAGACGCCCATCCACAGCACGACGAGGCCCAGCGGAACCATCATCAGCCATTCGCGCGTGTCCAGATCGGGCATCGCGGCTGCGTCGGCGTTCTTCTGTTCGCCGAAGATCACCCGGCGATAGAGATAGAGCATGTAGGCCGCGCCCAGGATGATGCCCGTGGTGCAGACCAGCGCCACCCAGCTCGACGCCTGATACACGCCCATCAGCGAAAGGAATTCGCCGACGAACCCGCTGGTGCCCGGCAGGCCGATCGAGGCCATCGTGAACAGCAGGAAGAACAGCGCGAAATAGGGCATGTTGATCGCAAGTCCGCCGTAGCGGTCGATCTCGCGGGTGTGCAGACGATCGTAGATCACGCCCACGCCAAGGAACAGCGCGCCCGCGACCAGACCGTGGCTGAGCATAATCAGCATCGAGCCTTCGAGGCCCTGCACGTTGAAGGCGAACAGGCCGATCGTCACGATCGCCATGTGCGCCACCGAGGAATAGGCGATCAGCTTCTTGATGTCGTGCTGCACCAGCGCGATCAGCGAGGTGATCACCACCGCCGCCATCGACAGGCCCCAGACCAGCGGCGCGAACTGCGCCGAGGCAACCGGGAACATCGGCAGCGAGAAGCGGATGAAGCCGTAGCCGCCCATCTTGAGCAGCACGCCTGCCAGGATCACCGAACCTGCGGTCGGTGCCTGAACGTGCGCGTCGGGCAGCCAGGTGTGGACCGGCCACATCGGCATCTTCACCGCAAAGCTGGCAAAGAAGGCCAGGAACAGCCAGGTCTGCGCGTGCGGCGGGAAGTTGTACTGCATCAACGTCGGGATGTCGGTCGTGCCGGCGGCGTTCACCATCCAGAACATCGCGATCAGCATCAGCACCGAGCCGAGCAGCGTGTAGAGGAAGAACTTGTAGCTGGCGTAGATGCGATCCGCGCCACCCCAGATGCCGATGATCAGGTACATCGGGATCAGGCCGGCTTCGAACATGATGTAGAACAGGAACAAGTCCTGCGCCGCGAAGACGCCGATCATCAGCGTTTCCATCAGCAGGAAGGCGGCGTAGTATTCGCCGGCGCGCTTCTCGATCGAGTTCCAGCTGGCGCCGATGCAGATCGGCATGAGGAACACGGTCAGCGCGATCAGCACCAGCGCGATGCCGTCGATGCCCAGCGCCCAGCTGAAACCTGCGAACAGGTTGGCCCGCTCGGTAAACTGCCACTGCGCGCCGCCGGTGTCGAAATTGGCCCACAGGACCGCGCCCAGCGCCAGATCGACCAGCGTCGTCACCAGCGCGATCATCCGCGCCTGTTCACGCCCCGCCTTGAGGCACGCCACCGCACCGACCAGCGGCACCAGCAGCATCAGCGAAAGGATAGGGAAGCCGCTCATCGTGCAATCACCCAGCTGATCGCCCCGACAAGTCCGACGAGCATGACCAGCGCATAGCTGTAGAGATATCCGGACTGGAGCTTGACCGCGGCCTTGCTCCCCTTGGCGACGACCCAGGCCGCGCCGTTCGGGCCGAAGCGGTCGATGATGCCTTGGTCACCCACCTTCCAGAATACGCGGCCGAGCCACAGGGCCGGACGGACGAACAGGAAGTGGTAGAGCTCGTCGAAGTACCACTTGTTCAGCAGGAACTTGTAGAGGAAGCCGAACTGGTCGACGAACGCCGCCGGGAAGCGCGTGTTCTTGATGTAGCCGTACCACGCGATCAGCAGGCCGGTCGCCATCACCGTGAACGGCGCCCACTTCACCCAGTGCGGCACGCCATGCATCGCGTGGATCAGGTGTTCGTGGAACACCAGCGCACCCTTCCAGAACTCGCCCTCGCCTTCGCTGACGAAGGCATGGTTGAAGACAATGCCCGCGAAGATCGCGCCCAGCGAAAGGATGCCCAGCGGCACCAGCATGTTGAACGGGCTTTCGTGCGGGTGGTAGCCTGCCGTGCCATCGCCATGCGCGTCGTGATGCGCGTGCGCATGATCGTCATGCCCGTGCGCATGGTCGTGGGCGTGGTCATCATGACCGTGCCCATGCGCATCGTGCACCGCATGCTGGATGTGCTCGCTCTGCTCCCACCGCGGCTTGCCGAAGAAGGTCAGGAACACCAGGCGCCAGCTGTAGAAGCTGGTGAGAAGCGCAGCGAAGATGCCCATGAAGAAGGCGAAGTGCGACAGTTCGGTGCCACGCGCAAAGGCTGCTTCGAGGATCGCGTCCTTCGAATAGAAACCGGCGAAGCCCGCAACGTCGACGATGCCGACACCGGTGATCGCCAGCGTGCCCATCGTCATCGCCCAGAAGGTCAACGGGATGTGCTTACGCAGGCCGCCATAATACCGCATGTCCTGTTCGTGGTGCATCGCGTGGATGACCGAACCCGCGCCAAGGAACAGCAGCGCCTTGAAGAACGCGTGGGTGAAGAGGTGGAACATCGCCGCGCCATAGGCGCCGACGCCCGCGGCGAAGAACATGTAGCCCAGCTGCGAACAGGTCGAATACGCGATCACGCGCTTGATGTCGGTCTGCGTCGTGCCGATCGTGGCGGCAAAGAAGCAGGTCGCGGCGCCGATGAACGTCACGAAGCCGAGCGCGGTCGGGCTGCATTCGAACAGTGGCGACAGGCGGCAGACCATGAACACGCCGGCGGTCACCATCGTCGCGGCGTGGATCAGCGCCGACACCGGGGTCGGGCCTTCCATCGCGTCGGGCAGCCAGGTGTGCAGCCCAAGCTGCGCCGACTTGCCCATCGCGCCGATGAACAGCAGGATGCACAGCACCGTCGCGGTATCCAGGCGATAGCCCAGGAAGCCGATGGTCGAACCGTTCAGCACGCCAGGTGCCGTCTGCAGGATGGTCGGGATCGACACGGTGCCGAACACCAGGAACACCCCGAAAATGCCCATCATGAAGCCAAGGTCGCCCACGCGGTTGACCACGAAGGCCTTCATCGCGGCGGCGTTGGCGCTGGGCTTGCGGAACCAGAAGCCGATCAGCAGGTACGAGGCAAGGCCCACCCCTTCCCAGCCGAAGAACATCTGCACCAGATTGTCCGCCGTCACCAGCATGAGCATGGCGAAGGTGAACAGCGAGAGGTACGCAAAGAAGCGCGGCTGGTCCGGCTCCTCGCTCATGTAGCCCCATGAGTACAGGTGGACGAGCGCCGAGACGCTGGTGATAACCACCAGCATGACCGCGGTGAGCGTATCGACGCGCAGCGCCCACTGGAAGTCGAGGTCACCCGACTTCACCCACTGCAGCACCGGCACGACGCTGGCCTCTGCGCTGCCGTTCAGGAACGACAGGAAGATCGGCCACGACAGCGCGCAGCTGATGAACAGCGCGCCAGTGGTCACGACCTTGCTCGGCACGAAGCCCAGCTTCTTGTTGCCGAGCCCGGCGACGATCGCTGCCAGCAGCGGCAGGAACACGATGATCAGGATAGGATGCACGTCTCTTATCCCTTCATCCGGTTGACGTCGTCGACGGCGATGGTGCCGCGTCCGCGGAAGTAGATGACGAGGATTGCAAGGCCGATGGCCGCCTCACCCGCCGCCACGGTCAGCACGAACATCGCGAAGATCTGGCCGACCAGATCGTGCAGCGCCGCGCTGAAGGCCACCAGGTTCAGGTTCACCGACAGCAGGATCAGTTCGATCGCCATCAGGATGATGATGACGTTCTTGCGGTTGAGGAAGATGCCGAGCACGCCGAGCACGAAAAGGATCGCGCTGACCACGACATAATGTTCGATGCCGATCATCAGAGCTGGACCCCC
The DNA here is from genome assembly GCF_012927405.1 of Novosphingobium olei. Taxonomy (GTDB): domain Bacteria; phylum Pseudomonadota; class Alphaproteobacteria; order Sphingomonadales; family Sphingomonadaceae; genus Novosphingobium; species Novosphingobium olei. The sequence continues at coordinate 89,539 of NZ_JABBGM010000003.1, forward strand.
TTGCCCACTTCCGGCTGCACGTTGATCGTGGCGTCCTCGGGACGACGCGCGACCTGCTTCGAGATGTTCTGGCCGCGAACGCCGCTGCGCTGGCGATGGGTCAGCACGATTGCGCCGATCATGGCCACCAGCAGGATCACGCCGGCCGCTTCGAACAGGAACAGGTAGCGGCTGTAGAGTAGCGCGCCGATGGCCGCCGTGTTCGACAGGCCGGCGGTTGCCGCGCCCGCACCGTCAGCCACGCCCAACGGCAGTGACCCTGCACGATAGGCACCCACGCCCAGCACCAGCTCGGCCAGCAGCACCACCGCCAGCACGAAACCCAGCGGAAAATTGTTGATGAAACCGGCGCGCAGTTCGGCGAAGTCGATGTCGAGCATCATGACGACGAACAGGAACAGCACCGCGACCGCGCCGACGTAGACGATGACCAGCAGCATCGCGATGAATTCGGCCCCGGCAAGGACCATCAGGCCCGCCGCGTTGAAGAACGCGAGGATCAGCCAGAGCACCGAGTGCACCGGATTGCGGGCGAGGATGGTGATCGCGCCAGAGGCGATCATCAGCGTCGCGAAGAGGTAGAAGGCAAATGCCTGAATCATGATTTCCTACCTCCGTTCGCCTCGAGCGAAGTCGAGAGGCGTTGAGAAGGTGTCTCGACTGCGCTCGACACGAACGGGTCCTGCTGCCTGTTTGTCACGTTTGCGCGGCCCCCTACCGGTACGGTGCGTCGGCTTCAAGGTTGGCAGCGATCGCGCGCTCCCACTTGTCCCCGTTCGCGAGCAGCTTGGCCTTGTCGTAGAGCAGTTCCTCGCGCGTTTCGGTCGCGAATTCGAGGTTCGGCCCTTCGACGATGGCATCCACCGGGCAGGCTTCCTGGCAGAAGCCGCAGTAGATGCACTTGGTCATGTCGATGTCGTAGCGCGTGGTGCGGCGGCTGCCGTCCTCGCGCGGCTCGGCCTCGATGGTGATCGCCTGCGCCGGGCACACCGCTTCGCACAGCTTGCACGCGATGCAGCGCTCCTCGCCGTTGGGATAACGGCGCAGGGCGTGCTCACCGCGGAAGCGCGGGGACAGCGGGTTCTTCTCGAACGGGTAGTTGATCGTCGCCTTGGGCTTGAAGAAATACTTCAAGGTCAGCCAGTGCGCCTTCACGAACTCCCACAGGGTGAAGCTCTTGATGAGCTGAGCGGCGGTCATGCGAAGTGTCCGGTAGCCATGAGGTAGCCGCTGATCACGAAGACGAACAGCAGCGAGACGGGCAGGAAAACCTTCCAGCCCAGGCGCATCAGCTGGTCATAGCGATAGCGCGGAACCGTCGCCTTCACCCAGCTGAACACGAAGAAGAAGAACAGGATCTTGAGCAGCAGCCACACGAAGCCCGGCACGATGTAGAGGATCGGCAGGTCGAGCGGCGGCAGCCAGCCACCCCAGAACAGCGTGGCGTTGAGCGCGCACATCAGCAGCACGTTGGCATATTCGCCCAGCCAGTAGAGCGCGAAGCTCATTGAAGAATATTCGGTCTGGTAGCCGGCGACGAGCTCGGATTCCGCCTCGGTCAGGTCGAACGGCGCGCGCGCGGTTTCGGCCATGCCCGAAATCAGGAACATCACCCACATCGGGAACAGCAGCGGGTTCGCCACGAAGCCGTTGATGATCCAGACGTGGCCCTGCTGCGCCTTTACGATGTCATTCAGGTTGAACGTGCCCGCCCACAGCACCACGCAGATCAGGATGAAGCCGATCGAGACTTCATAGCTGATCATCTGGGCCGAGGCGCGCATGGCCGAGAAGAACGGGTACTTCGAGTTCGACGACCAGCCCGCGATGACCACGCCGTAGACGCCGAGCGAGGAGATCGCGAGCACGTAGAGCAGGCCGACGTTGACGTTGGCCAGCACCGCGCCCGAATTGAACGGGATCACCGCCCACGCCATCAGCGCCACGGTGAAGGTGATGATCGGCGCAATCAGGAACAGGCCTTTGTTCGCCGCCGCCGGAATGATGGTTTCCTGCAGGAACACCTTCAGACCATCCGCGAACGACTGCAGCAGGCCGAGCGGGCCGACCACATTCGGGCCGCGACGCAGCGCCATGGCCGCCCAGATCTTGCGGTCGGCATAGATGATCATCGCCACGCCGAGCATCAGCGGCAGCGCGATCAGCAGGATGCCGCACACGGTGGAGATGCCCCAGGCCCACCCGTAGGAGAGGCCGAGGCCCATGAAGAACTCGGTCATTCCGCGGCCTCCGCGAAGGTTTCACCGTGGACCAGCTCCGCCGAGCAGCGCTGCAGCGTCGGGCTCGCCCGGCCGATGGCGTTGGTCAGGTAACGGTCCTTGATCGGATAGCCCGCAATCACGCCTTCCGCCTTGGCATCAGAAGGAGCCGCAGGCAGCGCGCCGTAATCGGCAAGCCCTTCGGTGCCCAGCGCGGGAACTTCGGCAACCATCGCGGCGCGCAGCTGGTCGAAGCTGTCGAAGCCGACGGTTACGCCCAGCGCATCGGCCATCGCGCGCAGGATCGTCCAGTCCTCGCGGGCCTCGCCCGGCGCGAACACGGCCTTCTCCGAATACTGCACGCGGCCTTCGGTGTTGACGTAGGTGCCGTCCTTTTCGCTGAAGGCAGCGGCAGGCAGGATCACGTCGGCAGCATGTGCCGCCTTGTCACCGTGGTGGCCGATGTGGACGATCATGCTGCCCGCAAACTTGGTGAAGTCCACCTCGTCCGCGCCCAGCGAGATAACCATCTTCGGCTTGGCCGCGACGAGGTCGGCAATGCCGCCCTTCTGCGCGTAGCCCAGCATCAGCCCGCCCATGCGGCTCGCCGCCATGTGGACGACGTTGAAGCCGTTCCAGCCATCCCGCACCAGCTTGAAGCGCTCCGCGAAGGCGAGGCCGGCGCCCAGCGCGCCCTTGCCCAGCGCAGCGCCACCCAGGATAACGGCCGGCTTCGAAGCGCCTTCGAACGCGTCGACCAGCGCCTGCGGCAGGTTGCCGAGGATCGACAGGTCGTCGCCCAGGAACGTCGCGGCATAGGTCGGATCCCATTCGGGGCCGACGATGAACACCTTGGCGCCCTTCTTCACCGCCTTGCGCAGGCGGGTGTTGAGCAGCGGCGCCTCGTCGCGGATCATCGAGCCGACGATCAGCACGGCATCGGCGTCCTCGATCCCGGCAAGAGTCGAATTGAAGTTCACCGCGGCGAGGTTCGACGCGTCGTAGGCAAGCCCGGTCTGCCGGCCTTCGAGCAGGGTCGAGCCCAGAGCGCCCGCCAGCTTCTTGGCCGCGAACATCGTCTCGCAATCGACCAGGTCGCCCGCGATCACCGCGACCGACGATCCCGGATTGATCTTCGCCACCGCGTCGAACGCCTCGGTCCAGCTCGCGGCGACGAGCTTGCCGTCACGGCGCAGCCACGGCTTGTCGAGCCGGCGGCGGGTCAGGCCATCGACCATGTAGCGGCCACGGTCCGACAGCCATTCCTCGTTCACGTCGTCGTTCACGCGCGGCAGGGCGCGCAGCACTTCGCGGCCACGGCTGTCGAGCCGGATGTTCGATCCAAGCGCGTCCGACACGTCGATGGCGAGCGTCTTCTTGAGCTCCCAAGGACGCGCCTCAAACGCATAGGGCCGGCTGGTCAGCGCGCCGACCGGGCAAAGGTCGATCACGTTGGCCGACAGCTCGTGCTGCGCAGCCTTTTCGAGGTACGTGCTTATCTGCATGTTCTCGCCGCGATACAGCGCGCCGATTTCGTCCACGCCGGCGATCTCTTCCGAGAAGCGCACGCAGCGGGTGCAGTGGATGCAGCGGGTCATGATCGTCTTGATCAGCGGCCCCATGTACTTCTCGGTCACCGCGCGCTTGTGCTCGTGATAGCGCGAGGCGCCCCGGCCATAGGCGACCGACTGGTCCTGCAGGTCGCATTCGCCGCCCTGGTCGCAGATCGGGCAGTCGAGCGGGTGGTTGATGAGCAGGAACTCCATCACCCCTTCGCGCGCTTTCTTGACCATTTCGGAATCCGTGCGGATTTCCTGGCCCTCGGTCGCCGGAAGCGCGCAGCTTGCCTGCGGCTTGGGCGGCCCGGGCTTCACCTCGACCAGGCACATGCGGCAGTTGCCGGCAATGCTCAGCCGTTCGTGATAGCAGAAGCGGGGGATTTCCTTGCCGGCCAGCTCGCACGCCTGCAGGACCGTAGCACCCTGCGGGACCTCGAGTTCGACGCCGTCTACTTTGACCTTGGGCATTACCCTGCCTTCCCTGCCGGTGCGCTGATTGCCGGCACAAGCGATCTGTAAAGATATTCGCCAAATGCTGCCTCAAGCGTGGCGCGAGTCAGCGTCAGCGTCTGGTTTTGCGGGACACATGGTCCAAGTTCAGGAATTACCTCAGCAAAAGCTGCTGCCTGCTGTTTGCTGCCAGCCGAATTCAAGACCACCCCTTCCACGGCAGCCGGTTTGCGCTTCGCCACGCAATCGGTCATCCACAAAAGGAAATAGTGCGACAGGATATCTTCCCCGGCGCTCGGCGGCGGAGGCGGAGCGGACCAGTCTAGCGGCACCACGGGAACCAGCAACGTCATGTCCCCATGGTTGCCCTTCTGACGGCGATAAAGCTCACCGAAAAGCGTGCCACGATACAGTACGTCCGAGAACTTCAGCGCACCATATTCAAGGCAATCTTCGCGAGCCGCCAGCTGCAAGGCCTTCGAATCCTGCCCACGGGGCAGCTTCAGAGCAGCCGCAACACGTGTCTTGTCCCGATCCACCTCGCACCGAGAGAATTCTTCGAGAAGATACCGCGGGCGCTCTTCGTCGCTCATGCGCAGATCATCGATCCGCGCGCGCTTGGGATGCGTCAACAAAGAACCCATGTCCGCTTCTCGGTTGGACTGTGCTGCCGCTGGGACGATAGCGCCCAGAAAAGCTAGCCCTCCGATCAGGAAATCTCTCAACCTCACTCCGCCGCCTCCCGCACGTCGCCCGCGCGCTCCGTGATGCGGCGTTCGATTTCGGGGCGGAAGTGGCGGATCAGGCCCTGGATCGGCCAAGCGGCCGCGTCGCCCAGGGCGCAGATCGTGTGGCCTTCGACCTGCTTGGTGACTTCCTGCAACATGTCGATCTCGGCCACGTCGGCGTCACCGGTGCGCAGGCGCTCCATCACGCGCCACATCCAGCCGGTGCCTTCGCGGCAGGGCGTGCACTGGCCGCAGCTTTCATGCTTGTAGAAGTACGACAGGCGGCTGATCGCACGGACGATGTCGGTGGACTTGTCCATGACGATGACGGCGGCGGTGCCAAGGCCCGAGCCGACTGCCTTCAACCCATCGAAGTCCATGGCCACGTGGCGGATCTGCTCACCCGGCACCAGCGGCACCGAGGAACCGCCAGGGATCACCGCCAGCAGGTTGTCCCAGCCGCCGCGAATGCCGCCGCAGTGCTTCTCGATCAGCTCCTCGAACGAGATCGACATCGCCTCTTCGACGACGCAGGGCTTGTTCACGTGGCCGCTGATCTGGAAGAGCTTGGTTCCACGGTTGTTCTCGTTCCCGAAGGACGAGAACCAGCCCGCGCCGCGACGCAGGATGGTGGGGGCGACGGCGATGGACTCGACGTTGTTGACCGTGGTCGGGCAGCCATAGAGACCCGCACCTGCCGGGAACGGCGGCTTCAGGCGGGGCTGGCCCTTCTTGCCTTCAAGGCTTTCGATCATCGCGGTCTCTTCGCCGCAGATGTAGGCGCCCGCGCCGCGATGGACGAAGACGTCGAAGTCATAGCCCGAACCGCAGGCGTTCTTGCCCAGCAGGCCCGCCGCATAGGCTTCGTCACGCGCCGCGAACAGCGTCTCGGCTTCGCGGATATATTCGCCACGAATGTAGATGTAGGCCGCCCGCGCGCGCATCGCGAACCCGGCGACCAGCGCGCCTTCCAGCAGCTTGTGCGGATCGTGGCGGATGATCTCGCGGTCCTTGCACGAACCGGGCTCGGATTCGTCGGCGTTGATCACCAGGAAGCTCGGACGCCCGTCCTTGCTTTCCTTGGGCATGAACGACCACTTCATGCCGGTGGGGAAGCCCGCACCGCCACGGCCGCGAAGGCCCGAATCCTTCACTTCCTGGATGATCGCGTCCTGCCCGCGTTCCAGCAGCGCCTTGGTGTTGTCCCAATCGCCGCGCGCCTGCGCAGCCTTCAGGTTCCACGGCTGATAGCCGTAGACGTTGGTGAAGATGCGGTCCTTGTCCTGCAGGGACATCTTACCACTCCCCTCGGTAATCGTGGTTTTCGCTCACCATCGCGGTCAGGCTCGACAGTGCGCCGGCGGGCTCCACCGTGTGGCGGCCCGGCTCTTGCGTGCCCGTCTTCGGCTGGCGGCCGGCGGCAAGCTCGTCGAGGATGTGCGTCACCCGCTCGGCGGTGAGGTCCTCGTAATTGTCGTCGTTGATCTGCACCATCGGGGCCGAGGCGCAGTTGCCCATGCATTCCACCTCGGTCAGCGTGAACAGGCCGTCGGGGGTGGTATGCCCCTTCTTCATGCCCTTCGCCTTGCACGCGGCCATGACGTCGTCGCTGCCGCGCAGCATGCACGGCGTGGTGCCGCAGACCTGCACGTGGAAGCGTCCGACCGGCTGGATGTTGTACATGGTGTAGAAGGTCGCGACTTCGAGCACGCGGATGATCGGCATGTCGAGCTGCGCGGCGACGTATTCCATCACCGGCAGCGGCAGCCACCCTTGCGTGTTCTCCTCCGCGCCGACCTGGCGCTGGGCCAGATCGAGCAGCGGCATCACCGCCGAGCGCTGGCGCCCTTCGGGATAGCGCGTAATGATCTCCTTGGCCTTGGCCGCATTGGCCTCGGTCCAGGCAAAGTTGCCCCAGCGCGCGCGCAGCTCGGGGCTGTCGGGTTCGGGATGACGATCAGCCATAAGTCCTCAGCGCTCCCCTGCCCGCTTCATCCAGAAGTCCTGGCCGAACAGGAACAGCTCGAAACCGCCGATGGCCGCGATCATCATCGGCATCCAGTCGGGCGTATCGGCCTGGTTGGCGAGGGCCAGGAACCACACGGCGGCGAGCAGAAGCCCGGTCACGCAGGCGAGGATCGAAAGCTGGCGGGTGGGATCTTGCTTCACCGGATGAACTCCACGCGAGAGCACTTGTCGCCCTCGAAAGAATAGACCGCGATCACGTCGAACGGTTCGACCAGCGCCGAACCATCGGTGGCGGGGCCGCGCGTCACGTGCTCGCGCATCAGCACATAGTTGCCGATGGCCTGCGCTTCCCTGATCTCGGCATGGTTCTGCGGCCAGCGCGCGAACGCGGCGGCAAGACCGGAACGCGTGCCTTCCCTGCCCTCACGCACCACATCCCCGCGATAGTTCGCCTCGCAGGCATCGTCGGTCATGTGACTGACGTAGGTGTCGACGTCCTGCGCGTTGTACGCGGCGATCATCGCCTTGGCAGTGTCGAGGTTGCTCAACGGTCGCACTCCCCGAACACCACGTCGATCGCGCCGAGAATGGCGGTCGCGTCGGGCAGCATGTGGCCCTTGGACATGAAGTCCATCGCCTGCAGGTGCGAAAACGCGGTCGGGCGGATCTTGCAGCGGTACGGCTTGTTGCTGCCGTCGCTGACCAGATAGACGCCGAATTCGCCCTTGGGGCTTTCGGTGGCGACATAGACTTCGCCCGCCGGAACGTGGAAGCCTTCGGTGTAGAGCTTGAAGTGATGGATCAGCGATTCCATCGACTGCTTCATCTCGGCGCGCTTGGGCGGCACAACCTTGCGGTCGGTGCTGGCGATGGGCCCTTGCGGCATCTGCGCCAGGCACTGCTTCATGATCCGGGCAGACTGGCGCACTTCTTCCACGCGCACCATGAACCGGTCGTAGCAGTCCGAATTGGTGCCGACGGGAATGTCGAACTCCATCCGGTCATAGACGTCGTAGGGCTGGCTCTTGCGCAGGTCCCACGGGATGCCGGCGGCGCGGATCATCGGGCCGGAGAAGCCCCAGGCCAGCGCGTCTTCCTTGCTCACGATCGCGATGTCGACGTTGCGCTGCTTGAAGATGCGGTTGTCGACGACAAGGCTCATCGCGTCTTCGAACAGCGGGAACAGGCGCGTGTCGATCCACTCGCCGATATCGACCAGCAGCTTTTCCGGCACGTCCTGGTGGACGCCGCCGGGGCGGAACCAGGCCGAGTGCATGCGCGCGCCGCTCGCGCGTTCGAAGAAGTTGAGGCAGTCCTCGCGGATTTCGAACAGCCACAGGTTCGGCGTCATCGCGCCGACGTCCATCACGTGCGACCCCATGTTGAGCATGTGGTTGCAGATGCGGGTCAGCTCCGCGAACAGCACGCGCAGGTACTGGGCGCGCAGCGGCACTCCGAGGTTGAGCAGCTTTTCGACCGCGAGGACGTAGCTGTGCTCCATCCCAAGCGGCGAGCAGTAGTCCAGCCGGTCGAAGTACGGCAGCGCCTGCAGGTAGGTCTTGTGCTCGATCAGCTTTTCGGTGCCGCGATGCAGCAGGCCGACGTGCGGATCGATGCGCTCGATGATCTCGCCATCAAGCTCCATCACCATGCGCAGCACGCCGTGCGCCGCCGGGTGCTGGGGCCCAAAGTTGATCGTGTAGTTGGTGATGACCTCGTCGCCGGTGGTGGGCGACTGTTCGAGCGAGAAGCTCATGCCTTGCCTCCCTTGTCGGCGTCGGGACGGCTCTCGGTCGGCGCGGGCGCTTCGGGAGCCTTGCCCCCGTCCTTGCCTTCCCCGTCCTTGGCCGCTTCGGCGTTCGCCTTGTCGCCAGCGCCGGTCTGGGCGGGCGTGTCGGTTGTCTTCGGCTTGTCCGCCTCGGCCGGCCCGCGCGTTACCGGTGCAGTTGCAACCGGCGCAGGCGCGGGCGGCGGCGGCACGGCCTTTTCATCGCCCGGCAGCACGTAGTCGGCGCCTTCCCACGGGCTCATGAAATCGAACTGGCGCAGGTCCTGCGCAAGCTCGACCGGCTCATAGACCACGCGCTTGTCTTCCTCGGAATAGCGCAGCTCGACATAGCCGGTCAGCGGGAAGTCCTTGCGGAAGGGGTGCCCTTCGAAACCGTAGTCGGTCAGGATGCGGCGCAGGTCAGTGTTGCCGGCGAACAGCACGCCGTACATGTCGTAGACTTCGCGCTCGTACCAGCCGGCGTTGGGCCACAGCGTGGTCACGGTCGGCACCGGGGTCGCCTCGTCGGTCGTCGTCTTGACGATCAGGCGCAGGTTGCGCGTCACCGAAAGCAGGCAATAGACCACGTCGAAGCGATCGAGCCGCGTCGGATAGTCGGCGCCGGCAATGTCCATCAGCTGCTGGAACTGGTGTTCGTCGCGAAGCTTGCGAAGCGCGTCCTCGACGCGTTCGCGCACCACGTTGATGACGATCTCGCCATATTCCTCGCGCGATGCGACGACCATGTCGCCCAGCGCACCGGTCAGTTCGTCGAGCACGCCTTCGAACGAGGCATAGCGCGGGGCGGAGTGAAGAACGGCCATGGCTCCCCTTCCCTCAGCGTTCCAGCGTGCCGGCGCGGCGGATCTTCCGCTGCAGCTGCATCACGCCGTACAGCAGCGCCTCGGCGGTCGGCGGGCAGCCGGGGACGTAGATGTCCACGGGCACGATGCGGTCGCAGCCGCGCACCACCGAATAGCTGTAGTGGTAATAGCCGCCGCCATTGGCGCAGCTACCCATCGAGATCACGTACTTGGGGTCCGACATCTGGTCGTAGACCTTGCGCAGCGCCGGGGCCATCTTGTTGCACAGCGTGCCGGCCACGATCATCACGTCCGACTGGCGCGGGGAAGCGCGCGGGGCAACGCCGAAGCGTTCCATGTCATAGCGCGGCATGTTCACGTGGATCATCTCGACCGCGCAGCAGGCAAGGCCGAAGGTCATCCACCACAGCGAGCCGGTGCGGGCCCACTGGAACAGCTCCTCGGTCGAGGTGACGAGGAAGCCCTTGTCGTTGACCTCGGCGTTGAGGCTGTCGAAGAACGACTGGTCGGGCGCCGTGACCGCACCCTGCGGCGTGGTGATCAGCGAAGAAGAAGTGGTGGCCATGTTGCTCATTCCCAGTCCAGCGCGCCCTTCTTCCAGGCGTAGATGAAGCCGATCACCAGTTCGCCCAGGAACACCATCATCGTCGTCCAGCCGGCCCAGCCGGTTTCCTTCAGGCTTACCGCCCAGGGAAACAGGAACGCCGCTTCAAGATCGAAGATGATGAACAGGATCGCGACGAGGTAGAACCGCACATCGAACTGGCTGCGCGGATCCTCGAACGCGGGGAAGCCGCACTCGTATTCCGACAGCTTTTCGGCATTCGGATTGTGCGTGCCGGTCAACCGGGCAACGCCCATCGGCAGGAACACGAATGCCGTCGAAAGTGCGAGCGCGATCCCGAGGAAGATCAGGATCGGAAGGTATTCTGCCAGAAGGGCGGTTTGATCGACCAAGGGCCTGACTCGCGTTGCTGGTGTTCAGGGCAATTGTTTGGACCGCGCCCTAGTCCCGCCGTGCCTCACGCGCAAGTGGGGTGCGCCGCAATATGCGCTCAAACCCCTGCCCTTTTAACCATTGGTCCACATGATTACGGCCGCTGCCCGCGTGGGCAACGGCCGCAATCATGCCTCCTTCCGTGCACTGCCAACCGCCCCCTGGAGCCAGCCGCCCGCCCTGTGCCTGTCCAAGGGCCGCCCTTCTGCCGCCCGGAAAGCCCCCGTGCCCCGGCGCGCCTACTTCAGCTGCATCTTCAGCGTGCGCTGCGTCGCCGCGCCATAGGGCGGCTTCAGCCCAGCCATCTTGGCGAGGTCGAACTTCGGCTGGCGATAGACGGAACGCGCGTGGCTGAACGTCTTGAAGCCTTCCGGCCCGTGGTAGCTGCCCATGCCCGAAGGCCCCACCCCGCCGAACGGCAGGTCGTCGGCCGATACGTGGAAGATCACGTCGTTGACGGTGACCCCGCCCGAAATCGTCCTGGTCAGCACCCGCTCGCGCTCGCCCTCGTCCTCGCCGAAGTAGTACAGCCCCAGCGGGCGGTCGTGCGCGTTGATGTAGTCGATCGCCTCGTCGATGCCGCGATAGGTCTTCACCGGTAGCACCGGGCCGAAGATCTCCTCCTGCATCACCTTCATGCCGTCGTTCACGCCACGCAGGATGGTCAGCGGCATCTTGTTGCCGTTGGTGGTCTCGAAGTTCTCGTTGCCGGGGTTCACCACCACCGCCTCTGCCCCCTTGTCGAGCGCATCGTCGATCAGGCCCTGCAGCCGCTGGCGGTGCCGCGCATTGACGACCGAGGTATAGTCGTCGTTGTCGAGCAGCGTGGGATACATCGCGCTCACGCCTTCGCGCACCGCGTCGATCGCCTGGCCCTCCAGCTCCTCGGGCACCAGCATGTAGTCGGGCGCAAGGCAGATCTGCCCAGCGTTCATCATCTTGCCAAGGCCGATCCGCTCGGCGCTGCGCTTGATGTCGGCGCTGCGCGACAGGATCGTCGGGCTCTTGCCACCCAGTTCCAGCGTCACCGGCACCAGGTTGTCGGCCGCCGCGTGCAGCACGTGCTTGCCGATGCCGGTCGCTCCGGTGAACAGCAGGTGGTCGAACGGCAGCGAACAGAACGCCTGCGCCACGTCCGCCCCGCCCAGCACGACCGCGACTTCCTCTTCCGCAAAATACTTGGGGAACAGCTCGGCCATCAGGTCCGACGTGCGTTCAGTAAACTCGGACGGCTTGATCATCACCCGGTTGCCCGCGGCAAAGCTCTGGATCAGCGGCCCCATGGTCAGCTGCACCGGGAAGTTCCATGGCGCGACGACGCCGATCACGCCCTTGGGTTCGTAGCGGACCTCGGCCTTGGCACCCAGCAGACCCAGCGGGAAGTTGACGTGCCGCTTCTCGGGCTTCGACCACTTCTTCAGGTTCTTCTGGCAATAGCGCAACAGGCTGACCGAAGGCATGATGTCGGTCATCATCGACTGTTCGTGGCTGCGATGGCCGAAATCGGCGCTCATCGCCCGGGCAAAGTCCTCGCCATGTTCCTTCATCAGCGTGAAGCAGCGCTCCAGCCGGTCGTTGCGCACCGAAAGCGCCTCGGGCCGGGCCGCGGTGAACGCCTTGCGCTGCCGGTCGAGAATGCCCTGCATCGCGTCCTTGCCCATCACGTCCATCGCTCGCTCCCCGTTTGTCTCTCAGAACGTTTTCGTATCAGACCCCGCCGCCCCACACGAACAGCGGCCAGGCCGCAATGGCAAGGCAGGTTCCGAGCGGCAGGACGCTATCAGCAGATAGTTTACGCCCGGCCACAAAAAGCGCAAGGACCGCAACAAGGCCGATCAGGGTGCCGCCCAGAATTGTCAGGATCACCCCTTGCGGCCCCAGCCACACCCCGATCGCGCCCATCAGCGGCGGATCGCCCCCGCCCATCCCCTCGCGCCCGCGCACTCGGCGATAGGCAAAGGCCACCAGCCACAGCGCCGCAAAGCCCAGCGCGCCACCCAGCAGCGCCAGCTCCAGCGGCAGCAGATCCCCGATCGCGTAGGCGTGTGTCGCCGCCACCGCGACTCCGCTGGCGACAAGCAAGGCGGTCAGCATACGTGGTAACCACATGTGCCGGGCATCGAGCAGCGCCAGAAGCAGCAGTTGCCAGCCCAGCAGCATGGCCGCCAGCACCGTGCCCTGCATCGCAAACGCCACCGCGCCCATCGCCACCAGCGCCGCGCCGATTTCGGCCCCCAGCTGCCACGCCCCGATCGGCGCACCGCAGGCGCGGCACTTGCCGCCTTGCGCCAGCCACGAAAGCACGGGCACCAGTTCCCTTGCGCTCAATGTCTTGCCACAGCCGTCGCACGCCGATCGTCCGGTCACGACCGACCGTCCCGCGGGCAGCCGCGCCAGCGTGGCGCCAAGGAACGAACCGACGATTGCGCCCAGCACCCCGGCCCCCGCAATCAGCGCGGCCGTCCCTTGCACCGAGGTAGCATCCACGCCCGCGATCACCCTGCCCGCCCCTTCACGACATCCCCCTGATCGGTCGCCCTGTCATTTGCAATTGTTGCGCCGCACCATTAGATCGCCAGATGATCGGCCACTCGGCCGTCGTTCTACCACACCAAGGAACCCGCGCCATGGCCCAGTTCTCCGCCGCCGATCCCGTCGTCATCCTCTCGTATGCGCGCACCCCGATGGGCGGCATGCAGGGTGTTTTCGCCGATGTCGCGGCGACCGATCTCGGCGCCACGGCGGTGAAGGCCGCGGTCGAGCGCGCGGGCGTTGCCGGAGAAGACATCGAACGCATCTACATGGGCTGCGTGCTGCCCGCCGGCCTTGGCCAGGCACCGGCCCGCCAGGCCGCGATCAAGGCGGGCCTGCCCAAGTCGGTCGAAGCGACCACCGTCAACAAGGTCTGCGGTTCGGGCATGATGACCGTGATGATGGCTGCCGAAGCCATCGCCGCGGGCAGCGCCGACCTGATCGTGGCAGGCGGCATGGAATCGATGACCAACGCCCCCTACCTGCTCAAGAAGCACCGCTCGGGCGCACGCATCGGCCATGACACGGCCTATGACCACATGTTCCTCGATGGCCTGGAAGATGCCTATCAGGGCGGCGCCATGGGCACCTTCGCGCAGGCCACCGCCGACGAATACCAGCTGACCCGCACCCAGCAGGACGAATACGCCATTGCGTCGCTGTCGCGCGCGCAGGCGGCCATCGCCAATGGCGGCTTTGCCAGCGAAGTGGTGCCCGTCACGGTCAAGACGCGCAGCGGCGAAGTCGTCGTCGATACCGACGAACAGCCCGGCAAGGGCCGCCCCGACAAGATCCCCACGCTGAAGCCCGCCTTCGGCAAGGACGGCACGATCACCGCCGCCTCGTCCTCGTCGATCTCGGACGGCGCGGCCGCGCTCGTGCTGACGCGCGAAAGCACCGCCAAGGCCAAGGGCCTGACCCCGGTTGCCAAGGTCGTCGCGATCGATGCGCACGCGCAGGAACCGGCCAAGTTCACCACCGCGCCGGTCAGCGCCATCCAGAAGGTCCTCGCCAAGGCCGGCTGGAGCGTTGCCGACGTTGACCTGTTCGAAGTCAACGAAGCCTTCGCCTGCGTCGCCATGTTTGCGATGCACGATCTCGGCATCCCGCATGACAAGATCAACGTCCACGGCGGCGCCACCGCGCTCGGCCACCCGCTCGGTGCCTCGGGCGCACGCATCGTCACCACGCTGATCGGCGCGCTCAAGCACAAGGGCCTCAAGAAGGGCGTTGCCAGCCTGTGCATCGGCGGCGGCGAAGCCACCGCGATCGCGGTCGAACTGGTCTGATCCGGATGGCCGGCAATCGCTCGCAAGGGCGGTTGCCGGCACCTCGCCCGAAGCCGCTTGCCACGGGCCCGTCGCTGACGAAGAAATGCAGTGCTTCGACAAGCTCAGCACGGACGGTCAAGGGATGCGTGCGGTTTAGGAATGCAAACGATTAGCGCAATCCGCTTGCCCTGAGCAGTCTGTCAAAGGGCCGCCTCACAACTCCGCCCGCCCTGAGCCTGTCGAAGGGCTGACCTTACCACTTCAGGCACCTTGCGCGCGGATCGCAGCTCAGGGGTTGCCTGCGCCCCACACCTTGTCGGCTTCGATATAGCCCTTGCGGCCATCGATGTCGGCCTTGCACCAGCCGCTGTCGCAATCGTCCAGCTTGGCGACGACCCCGGGCGCGGCGCGCCACATCAGCTTGCCGGACCCGTCCTTGTTCTCGCGGATCGCGGCTTCTCCGCCCTTGACGATGCCGGTGCGGGTGCGCGTCAGGAACTGCGCCAGCATCCAGCCGCGCGCGCCGTCCGGGTCCTGGATCAGGCGCCAGCCGCCCATCACGCGCAGCACCTTGAGCGGCACGCCCGGCCGCACGTAGACCCAGCTGATCCGGTATTCGCGGCCCGGACCCACGCGCAGGTTGGCCGGCTGCTTGCGCAGCGACACCCAGTAGGGAACGCCGCTGTCGTCCTCGGCACGGGCCGGAGCGCCCGCGGCAAGCGCCAGCGACAGACCTGCGAAAAGAGGAAGCAGCGCACGGCGCTTGGACACGATCGAGAAGGCTTGCATGCGATTCCATCCGATACACCGCTGATCGATCATGACAATGCCCTGCTGCGGACTTGTTCCACGGTCTTCGCGATCGGGCACTTCGCAACACGCAGGTCGCGGCTTGACCGGGACTCGCCAAGCGGCTTAGCGAAGATCCACGATGAGCCAGTCTGCCGCCCCCGCCGATTATCGCCCCGCCCGCCGCGTGGACGGCAAGCCGCGCGTCGTGGTGACCCGCCGTCTGCTGCCGGAAACGGAGGCGCGGATGGCCGAGCTGTTCGACGTGACGCTCAACACCACCGACACCCCGATGGACCGCGCCGCGCTGGCCGCAGCGCTGGCCAGCGCCCACGTGCTGGTGCCGACCGTTACCGATACCATCGACGCCGAACTGATCGCCGCCGCCGGCCCGCAGTTCGGCCTGATCGCCAACTTCGGCGCCGGGACCGAACACATCGACCTTGCCGCCGCCCGTGCCCGGCGCATTCCCGTCACCAACACTCCCGGCGTGTTCACCGACGATACCGCCGACATGACGCTGGCGCTGATCATTTCGGTGATGCGCCGGCTCAACCACGGCGGCCGCGTGCTGCGGGCGGGCAACTGGGAAGGCTGGGCGCCCTCCACGCTGCTCGGCCACCGCCTTGGGGGCAAGGTGCTCGGCATTGTCGGCATGGGCCGGATCGGTCAGGCGGTGGCCCACCGCGCCCGCGCCTTCGGGCTTGCCGTGGTCTACCACAACCGCCACCGCCTGCCCGAAGGGCTGGAGAACATGCTCGGCGCGCGGTTCGAACCCGATCTCGACGCGCTGGTGGCAGAAGCGGACGTGCTGAGCCTGCACTGCCCGGCCAGCCCCGAAACCCACCACATGATCGATGCGCGGCGGATCGCGCTGATGAAGCCGCACGCCTACATCGTGAACACCGCGCGGGGCCGCCTGATCGAGGAAGAGGCGCTGATTGCCGCGCTGGTCGAAGGGCGCATCGGCGGCGCGGGGCTCGATGTGTTCGAGCATGAACCCTCGGTCGATCCGCGCCTGCTGTCGCACCACAATGTGGCGATCCTGCCGCACATGGGCAGCGCGACCTTCGAAGGGCGCATCGCCTCGGGCGAAAAGGTCATCGCCAACATCCGCTTCTGGGCCGATGGTCACCGCCCGCCCGACCAGGTGCTCGAAGGCTGGGCCTGACGCTCCCCGCGGACCGGCGCCGACCTGTCCCGATCACACACAACGATCGTGCGCGTAATACTTGCGGCACGCCAGATCGTTGCCTAGACCGCGCGACCAGAGAGGGTCGGCTGTCCGGTGTGCCTTGCCGCCACCGGGCAAGAGGGAGAACGTCATCACCATGCGCAAGGTTCTGGGCGCGGCACTGGCTGCCGCTTTGGTCGCGTTTCCGTTGCTGGCCCATGCGCAGACCGCCGGCCTGACCAGCGACGTCGACATCGCCGACAGCGGCGATACCGCCTGGATCCTCGTTTCGGCCGCGCTGGTGCTGATGATGGCGGCGCCCGGCCTCACCCTGTTCTACGGCGGGCTGGTGCGCGCCAAGGGCTTCCTGGCCGTGATGGTCCAAACCGGCGCGATCGCGGCGGTGGCCTCGATCATCTGGGTCGTGTGCGGATACACCCTGGCGTTCGGCGATGTCAGCAACGGCTGGCTGGGCGGCGGCAACGCCTGGATGCTGCTGAATCTGGGCAACGTGCGCAATGCGACAGACGTGCCCGAAAGCGCCTTCGCGCTGTTCCAGATGGCTTTCGCGCTGATCACGCCGGCGCTGATGGTCGGCGCCTGGGTCGATCGCGCCCGCTTCGGCTGGGTGGTCGGCTTTGCCGCGCTGTGGAGCCTGATCGTCTACGCCCCGGTGGCGCACTGGGTGTGGGGCGGCGGCTGGCTTGCCAGCAAGTTCGGCACGCTGGATTTCGCGGGCGGCATCGTGGTCCACACCACGGCGGGCGTTTCCGCGCTGGTCGTGGCGCTGCTGCTGGGCAAGCGCAACGGATTTCCCAAGACGCTGATGCTGCCGCACAGCCCGGCGCTGACCATGGCGGGCGCGGCGCTGCTGTGGGTCGGCTGGTTCGGCTTCAACGGCGGATCGGCGCTGGCCGCCAACGACGATGCGGCCGCCGCGATCATCAACACCCATCTGGCCGCCTGCACCGCCGCGCTCGCGTGGATCCTCGTCGAGCGGATCGCTGTGGGCAAACCGACCTCGATCGGCTTTGCCACCGGCGCCATCGCGGGCCTTGCCACGGTGACCCCGGCCGCCGGGTTCATCGCGCCGGGCGCGGCCATCCTGCTGGGGCTGGCGTCGGTGGCGGTGTGCTACCCGATGATCCTGCTGGTGAAGTTCAAGCTGGAAATCGACGATTCGCTCGACGTCTTCGCCGTGCACGGGATGGGCGGGATCACCGGTTCGATCCTGCTGGCGGTCTTCATTTCGCCCAAGCTGGGCGGCACGGGCTATGCCGAAGGCATGTGGATGAGCCGGCAGCTGATCGCCCAGTTGGTGGGCGTGGGCGTAGTGGCGCTGTGGAGTGCGGTGGCGACGGTGATCGCTTCGCTGATGGTGGCCATGGTGATCCCGATGCGGGTGACCGAGGACGAGGAACGCGAGGGGCTCGACATCATCAGCCACGGCGAGCGGGCCTGGGAATTCGACTGAGTCGCGGCGGGCCGAGCGCGGGCGAAAGACACCGAAAGGCGCCCTTCCAAATCCGCCAAGTTGACAAAGTTGACAGACTTCAAAGAGGAAAATCGCGATTTCGCCCGCCGACACAAGGCGCGACGGGCAAGCCGCTGATTAGACGGCATCTTTCCGATGGCGGGCGTGATTTTAGGGCCGTGCCCGCCTGTAGGAAAGGGGTTGGAGGCGGTTGCGGATGCACCTTGCATACGCAACCCATGCCTGCGTGCGGCTAAGCCGCGTGCGGCTAAGCCGCGTCCGGCGCAGCCTCTTCACGGCGCATCTGCATCAGCTTGCGCCGCGCGCGGATCGCGGCGGCATCCGACGGCAGGATCACCGGACGCAGCGCCCAAAAATCCTGCCCCGCCATGGCCGCCTGCTGCGCGCGGATCATGGGTTCATCCTCTTCCAGGAAGACCTTGCGCGCCATCGCTTCGGCTTCGGCACCATGGCCGCGGGTGAAGAAGTAGTGCGTTTCCGTCTCGTTCTTCGGCGTCAGGATGTGCGGGTTGGCCATCGGCGGCACAACCGGCTGCGTGCGTCCGGTGCCTTCGTGCGCAAGGCCGATGAACAGCGCGAGCGAGGCCGGCGCGTGCCAGCGGATGTGGAGCCACTGATCGACCCGTGCGCCTTCCCCCAGCATCGGCACGGTCCAGGCGGGTGCGCGGCTGGAGTCCATGTCCCACTTGTTCCAGATCGCCCCGGTCTCGTCGGTTTCGACCGTCTGCTTGCCGCATTCGAACAGCGACCCGTTCACGCCGAAGGTTTCGACGTGGAGGAATTCGGCATGGCTGAGATCGAGCAGATTGTCGGAGATCAGTTCGTAGCCGACATCCATCACCAGCCAATCGCGCGCATCGTGTTCATCGTCGATGAAGGCGAAGTCGGGGATCGTGGCGGGATCGGCCTTTTCGGCATCACCGGGCCAGAACCACAGGCCGCCGTGGCGTTCGATCAGAGGCAGCGTGCGCACCCGGGCTTCGGGCGGGACTTCGCGACCGAACGGATTGAACACGCAGGCGCCATCGGTGCCGAAGGTCAACCCGTGGTAGCCGCAGGCAACGGCATCGCCGACGCGCCTGCCCCGGCTCAAGGGCACGAAGCGGTGCGGGCATCGGTCGGCCATCATGACGTGGGCGCCATCGCTGGCCTTCAGGATCAACCAGGGTTCGCCCAGCAGCGTGCGCGGCAGGAAGCCGTCGTTCGGCACTTCCTGGCTCCAGGCGGCCATGTACCATGCGTTGCGGACAAATGCGGACATGCGATCACTCTCCTCCGATCACGGGGAGCGGGCGCGCAACTGTGCTTGTCGTATCAATCCTGCATGCCCGCACCCACCACGCGGGATCATCCCGCCTAAACGCTGTGGGGCCTGCAGCTGGCGCGCGTAATGCGACGCCATCCCAGACCGGCCAGCCGCAGAAGCGCGGGTGCCGATCACCAGGCTGTGTCCGCCGAAGCGAACGACACGACTTTTAAATTAGAATGGCGATTCCTGTCAATCGCCCGAAGGGCGCCGCCCCCTTCCGCGTACGGGAAGAGGGGGCAGCCGCACGCTCAATCGCCGGTCAGGATGCGGTCGACGAGCTGCTTCACCGTGGGGGTGAAGCCGTTGGAATAGAACGGATCCTGCTTGAAGCGGTAGGCGGCGTGGCCCGCGAACATCAGGTTTTCGTCGATGGGGCCACCGTGGGCGATGTCCTGCAAGGTCTTCTGGATGCAGAAGCTGCGCGGATCGGCGAGGCGTCCGGTGGTGTAATCGTCGTGGTCCTTCCACGACGAGAATCCGCAGTGCGACAGGCAGCCCATGCAATCGGCCTGATCCTTGCGGATTTCCTCGCGCTCGGCCGGGGTCACGAAGACGATCGTGTCATCGGGCGTGCGCAGCGCATCGGTGAAGCCTGCACCGTGCCAGGCGCGCGCGCGGCCGAGATCGGTGGGGGTGACCCAGAAGTTCTTGCCCTTCACCCCGACATCGAGCTGGACGGTGTGTTCGCCCGCGCTGACCTTGGAATAGGGGATCTGGCGTTCCGAACGCGCTTCGAGGCTGCGCAGGAAGGGATTGCGGACGGCCGAGGAATAGAAGCCGGTTGGCGAGAAGCGGTGAAGCAGGACGTCGCCCGGCTCCAGCGTGCGCAGGTGGTCCTTCCACGCCTGCGGGATCGGGCTTTCCTCGGTCAACAAGGGCCGCGTGCCGAACTGGAAGGCGATCTTGCCAAGCTCGGGATTGTCGATCCAATCGTTCCATTCGCGCAGGAACCACACGCCGCCCGCCATCACGATCGGCACATCGTCCGACACGCCTTCGGCGCGCATCACATCGCGCAGCGCCTTGACGCGGGGATAGGGATCTTCGGGCTTCTTCGGGTCTTCGGCGTTCGACAGGCCGTTGTGCCCGCCGGCGAGCCACGGATCTTCATAGACCACGGCGGCAAGAAGCTCAGGCACCTTGCTGTAGGCGCGCTTCCAGAGCGCCCGGAACGCGCGTCCGGACGAGACGATCGGCAGGTAGTGCACGTTGAAGCGCTGCGCGATTTCCGACAGCTTGTAGGGCATGCCCGCGCCGCAGGTGACGCCAGTGACGAGGCCGCGGGTCTTTTCCAGCACGCCTTCGAGCACGGCCTGCGCCCCGCCCATTTCCCACAGCACGTTGATGTTGATCGCGCCCTTGCCCGACGAAATGTCGTAAGCGCGCTTCACCTGTTCGACCGCGCCATCGATGGCATAGCGGATCAGCTGTTCGTGGCGTTCCTTGCGGGTGAGCTGGGCATAGACCTGCGGCACGATCTTGCCTTCGGCGTCGTAGCTATCGGCATTGACCGCGCTGACCGTGCCGATGCCACCAGCGGCCGCCCAGGCGCCCGAGCTCATGTGGTTGGTCGCCGCGACGCCCTTGCCGCCTTCGACCAGCGGCCACACTTCGCGGCCACCATAGAGAATCGGACTCAAACCCTTGAAACCAGACATAGCCTTCTTTCAACCCTGCCCCGCTGTGCCCGATCCGAGCCACCGGGCACCGTAAACCTGCCAGCCAGCGGTCCCCGCCAGCAAGTCCGCTGATTGCCTGCCGCTTAGGAGCAATTGCGCGCAAACGAAAGAGGATGCCGCGCCCTTTGCCAAAAACTCGCCACATTTCGGCACGGCCCGGAAGGGCATGTCCGCCCTGCCGCGCCTGACAACCATCAATCGTCGTCCGAAACGTCGACCTTTTCGCCGGTGACCTTCTGCGAAAGCGCCGCGGCCATGAACGGATCGAGCGCGCCGTCGAGCACGTCGGTCGGGTTGGTCGAGACCACGCCGGTGCGCAGGTCCTTCACCTGCTGATAGGGCTGCAGCACGTAGGAGCGGATCTGGTGGCCCCAGCCGATCTCGGTCTTGGCCTGGTATTCGCCGCTGGCCGCCGCCTCGCGCTTGGCAAGCTCGGCTTCGTAGAGCCGCGCCTTCAGCATGCCCATCGCGGTGGCGCGGTTCTTGTGCTGCGAACGGTCGATCTGGCTCGCCACGATGATGCCCGAAGGCACGTGGGTGATGCGCACCGCCGAATCGGTGGTGTTCACGTGCTGGCCACCGGCGCCCGATGCGCGGTAGGTGTCGATCTTCAGGTCGGCGGGGTTGATCTCGATCTCGATATTGTCGTCGATTTCGGGATAGACCCAGACCGAGCTGAACGAGGTGTGGCGGCGGGCCGAGCTGTCATACGGGCTGATCCGCACGAGGCGGTGCACGCCGCTTTCGGTCTTGGCATAGCCATAGGCGTTCTCGCCCTTGATCAGCAGCGTGGCGCTCTTGATCCCGGCCGCTTCGCCCGCGTGGTAATCGAGCAGTTCGACCTTGTAGCCGTGGCGTTCGGCCCAGCGCGTGTACATGCGCTGGAGCATTTCGGCCCAGTCCTGGCTTTCGGTGCCGCCCGCGCCCGCGTGGACTTCGAGGAAGGCGTTGTTGGCATCCGCCTCGCCCGCCAGCAGCGCCTGGATCTTGTCGTTGTCGGCCCGTTCGGCCAGCGCGGCGAGCGTGGAGAGGCCTTCGGCGATGGTATCGTCATCGCCTTCCATCTCGCCCAGTTCGACGAACTCGATCGCATCGGCCATTTCCTGGCCGATCTGGTTGACCGCGCCGATCGCGGCTTCGAGGCGGCGACGCTCGCGCATCACTTCCTCGGCCTTCTTCGGATCGTCCCACAGCTTGGGATCCTCGACGCGCGCGTTCAGCTCGTCGAGACGGCGCACGGCGCGGTCCCAGTCGAGGAACTTGCGCACCAGCGCCAATGCGGCGTTGATGCGGTCGATGTGGGCCTGCCCTTCGGCACGCATGTCGTTGCACTCCGGCTCGAAAATTCGAAGGACGCCGCTTAGCGGAGCGGCGCGCCTTGTAAAGGGGGGTGGGTATACAGTGGGCCGGCTGGAAGCTGCAGGTGCCGCATCATCTGCGTGACCCCGGACTTGATCCGGGGTCACGGGTGTCTGGCGGCAATCGGTTTAGCGCGCGGTCTTGAGCTTCTGGACGGCGGCGAGCGTCAGCTTGACGTGATCGCGATAGTCCATGTCGGAGTGGACCAGCACGACCTTGCCCTTGCGATCGATGACATAGCTGGTGCGCTTGGTGAGGCCGGTCGAGACGCCGCCCTGCTTGAGATCGACGTCATAGGCCGAAACGATCTGCGGCGTGGCGGCGGCGACGGCGAACTTGTCGCGGCAGGCTTCGGTCGAGAACTTCTGCAGGGTGGGCACGTCGTCGTTCGACATGCCGATGACCTGCGCACCGGCCTTGGCGAACTGGGCGCTGGCTTCGGCGAAGGCGTGGGCTTCGAGCGTGCAGCCTTGCGTGAACGCCTTGGGATAGAAGTAGAGCACGACCGGGCCCTTCTTCAGCGCCTGGCGCAAGTGGAAGGCGAAAGGCTTGCCCTTGAGCGCCCCTTGCGCGGTGAAATCGGGCGCGAGCGCGCCCTGCGCCAGTTCGGCATTGGCAGCGGCGGGCGCGAGAAGCGCGAGCGCGGCTGCGGCGGGAGCGGCGAGCAAGGCCTTGGCAATGAAGCGGTTCATGGGCGCGACGCTATCACAGCGCGGGCGGCCGACAACACAATTCCAGCGGCCCCGCTCCAAGGGGCAGCAATCAGTAGATGCCGCCCTGCTCTTCCAGGAAATCACCTTCGTCGGCCGGCGCTGCATCCTGCTGCACCGGCAGGCCGCGCGCGGCGCGGGCGCGCTTGATCGCTTCGATCACCGCTTCCTTGGCGGTGAGCTCTTCGGCGCGGACGGTGCGCTTTGGTTCGGTATCGGGCTTGAACGCTTCCCAGATCACGCTGGCCTTGCGCTCATCGTCCTGCGGCACGCCGGCGAAGACGCGCTTGCCCGAAACACGGTCGATCTTGACCATGCGCACGCCGGCCGGAACGGTGAAGGGGGTATCGGACCAGCGCTTGCGCGTATCGAGCACGAACTGCTTGAAGATCGGCGCGGCCGTGCGACCACCTTGGGCATAGCCGCCCAGGCTGCGCGGGGAATCGTAGCCCATGTAGAGGCCGGCGATGATGTCGGGCGAGCCGCCACAGAACCACACGTTGGTGGGACCGGTGGTGGTGCCGGTCTTGCCGAACAGCGGCAGCTTCAGGTCGGCCAGCACTTCGGCGGTGCCGCGCACGACCACGCCTTCGAGCATGTGGACGACCTGGTAGGCGGTGCGCGGGTCCATCACCTGCTTGCCCAGCGGCTTGAAGCGCGGCATCGGCCGCCCGTCCCAGCGGGGCATGTTGCAGCCCGAACATTCGCGGTTGTCCGCCTTCCACACGACTTTGCCGTTGCGGTCCTGCACGTAGTCCACCAGCGTCTGTTCGTGCTGGCGGCCATGGTTGGCGAGCGCGGCATAGGCGTTGACCATCCGCGCGACGGTGGTGTCGCCCGCGCCCAGCGCCATCGACAGGAACGGCTGGTAATCGCCGATGCCCACGTTCTTGATGGTGCGCACGACCTTGTCCATGCCGGTATCGTTGGCGATGCGCACGGTCATCAGGTTGCGCGACTGTTCGAGGCCCCAGCGCATGGTGTGGGTGCCCCCTGCCCCGCGCATGTCGAAGTTGCGGAAGCACTTCTGGCCGAGCGCGGCGCCCTGGTAGACGCAGAAGGTGCCGTCGAGCACCGGCGAGGCCGGGGTCATGCCGTTGTCGAGCGCGGTCGCATAGACGAAGGGCTTGATCGTGGAGCCCGGCTGGCGCTGGGCCTGCGTGGCGCGGTTGAACGAGCCGAGGCGCGCATCGAACCCGCCCTGCATGGCGAGCACGCGGCCGCTCTGCGGATCTTCGACGACCATGCCGCCCGACACTTCGGGCACGGTGCGCACGGTCCAGCCCCCGCCCGACGGCGCGACGGCGATCACGTCGCCCGCCTTCATCGCATCGGGCATGCCATAGAGCGGCGCGGTCTTGCCGTCGCTGAAGCCGATCGTGCCCGACCCGCCACTGCGCGACAGCACGACGCCGACGCGCCAGTCCTGATAGTTGATCGAGATGTTGCTGGTGATCAGTTCGGTCTGCCACCTGTCGCCCGCATCGATGGTGGCGATCGGGCCGTGCCAGGCGCGGCCGGCGGAATAGCGCAACAGGCCGGTGCGCAGCGCGCTTTGCGCCGCGGTCTGGAGCTGGGTGTCGAGCGAGGTGCGCACCCACAGGCCGCCCGCATAGACCGAATTGGGGCCCTCTTCGGCATTTTCGCCGAACTTGTCGATCAGCTGGCGGCGCACTTCTTCGAGGAAGTAACCGGCGTCGGCCGTGTAGTTTTCGCTGCGACGGGGGACGAGGCCCAGCGGCTGCGCCTTGGCCTCTTCGGCCTGCGCCGCGGTGGCCCAGCCGTTCTTGACCATCTGGTCGAGCACCCAGTTGCGGCGGGTGATCGCCTGTTCCTCGTACTTCTTGCGGCCATAGCGTTCGGGCGCCTTGGGCAGGATGGCGAGGAAGGCCGCTTCGTTGAGCTTGAGATCGCCCACGTCCTTGTCGAAATAGGCGCGCGCGGCGGCCTGGACGCCGAAGCTCTGGCGGCCGAGCGGTATTTCGTTGAGGTAGAGTTCGAGGATCTGCTGCTTGTTCAGCACGCCTTCGATGCGGCGGGCGAGCAGGATTTCCTTGAGCTTGCGGCTGACCGAGTATTCATCGCCGACGAGGATGTTCTTGGCGACCTGCTGGGTGATCGTCGAACCGCCGCGCGCGCGCTGGCCCGAGCCGTACTTGGTGACATAATCGACCACCGCGCCGGCAAAGCCGAACACATCGACGCCGCCATGGGTCCAGAACGTCTTGTCCTCGGCCGAGAGGAAGGCGTTGATCAGCGGTTCGGGAAAATCGACGAAGCGCAGCTGGACGCGGCGTTCGCGGGCATAGCTCGAGACGATCTCGCCATCGTTGCCGCGCACCATGGTGGGCAGCGGCGGCTGGTAGGTGAGCAACTTGTCGGCCGAGGGCAGCGTGCGGATCACCGTGACCCAGAGCAGCGCATAGGCCAGAACCAGAGCGGCCAGCAGATAGCCTGCGCGGCGCACCCACTTGCTGGAGCGCCAGACATCGGCGACGCGGGCGAGGCCCGGCGAGCGCAGCAGGCCAACGCCACGGCGGATACGGAAGCGCTGCGCGCCGGGCTCGTTCTCGGGCAAATCGTCGGCCATCTTGCGCGCCCCTCTAGCACGCCGCTTTGCGCAAACGCCAGCGGGGCTGCGCAGGTAATGGCCTAGCAGCGGTCAGACGGCGGAGCGACTTGCCTGATCGAAGGCCGAAAGGATCGGGCAGGCCCCCTGCCCGCCCCGACCGCAATCGTCGGCAAGGCGCTGCAGCGCATCGCGCGCGGCCTGCATTTCCGCGATCCGCGCATCGAGTTCGGCGATGCGTGAGCGTGCCAGCTGGCGGGCGCGGGCGCGGTCGTCGACCGAATCGAGATCGAGCAGTTCGGCGATCTGTTCGAGCGTGAAGCCCGCCCCTTGCGCCTGGCGGATGAAGCGCAGGCGCCGCACATCGTCATCGCCATAGGTGCGGAAACCGCCGCCTGCAGGCAGCGGCGGTTCCGCCAGCAATCCGCGCCGCTGGTAATAGCGCACCGTTTCGACGCCGACCGCGCCGGAACGGGCAAGGCCCGCGATCGTCATCTGCTTCATCGGGCCACCCCTTGACTCCGCACCATGGTACGGACCCTAGATAGGGTGGGTCACGATACAAGCAACGAGGAGCGAGGCCCCGTGTCCATCCCTGCCAAGACCGGCCCTGCCAAGACCGGCCCTGCCAAGACCGGTTCGACCGCCGAGCTTTACCGCATGGTCATGCCGAGCCACACGTGCCCCTATGGCCTGAAGGGGCTCGACCTGCTGAAGCGCAAGGGCTTTGCGGTGGAGGACCACCATCTGGCCACCCGCGAACAGACCGACGCGTTCAAGGCGGAGCATGGCGTGGCAACGACGCCGCAGGTGTTCATCGATGGCAAGCGGATCGGCGGATACGATGACCTGCGCCGCCATTTCGGCATCCCCGTGCCGGTGGCCGGGGCAACCAGCTATCGCCCGGTCGCGGCGCTGTTCGCGATGACCGCGCTGATCGCGCTGGCGGCGAGCAAGGCGGCGCTGGGCGCAGCGTTCACCGCGCTGGCGCTGCAGTGGTTCGGCGGGATCAGCATGGCGACGCTGGCGCTGCTGAAGCTGCAGGATGTCGAGCGGTTTTCGACGATGTTCCTCAACTACGACCTGCTGGCGAAGCGCTGGGTGCGCTATGGCTATGTCTACCCTTTCGCCGAGGCGCTGGCCGGCGTGCTGATGATCGCGGGCGTGCTGCCATGGCTGTCGATCCCGCTGGCGCTGTTCATCGGCACGGTGGGCGCGGTTTCGGTGTTCAAGGCGGTTTACATCGACCGGCGCGAGTTGAAGTGCGCGTGCGTCGGCGGATCGTCGAACGTGCCGCTGGGGTTCGTTTCATTGGTCGAAAACCTGGGCATGATCGCCATGGCGCTGTGGATGACGACGCACCTGTAAGGGTGCCGCGTTGCGCAGGTCAGGGGGCTGCTTCCCGCCGGGCGAGCGCAATCGTGGCGGCGCGCGCGATGGTTTCGCCGAAGCGGGCGCGCCAGGCGGGATCGACCATGCGCGCGGCATCGTCGGCATTGCTGATGTAGCCCGCTTCGACGAGCGCGGACGGCAGATCGAGCGACTTCAGCACGACGAAGGCCGCCTGGCGGCGCGGGTCTGCGTGGAAGGCGATGCGGCCCTGCCCTTCGCGCACGACGAGATCGGCGAAAGCGACGCTTCTTTCGCGCATTTCGCGCTGCGACAGATCGACCAGGATCGAGGACACCGCGCTGGACGCACTGACATCGGCAACAGGTCCGTCGGCGCGGTTTTCCCGCCGGGCCAGCGCATCGGCCAGCGCATCGCTGCCGCGATCGGACAGGGTGTAGACCGTGGCGCCGCCCGCCTGATCGTTGCCCGCGGCATCCGCATGGACCGAAACGAACAGGTCCGCCCCCAGCCTGCGGGCCAGATCGGCGCGTTCATCGAGCACGAGGAAGCGGTCGGCATCGCGGGTAAGCGCCACGCGCAGGCGGCCTTCGCGCAGCAGGGCATCGCGCACCGCGCGGGCGAGCAGCAGCGTGACGTCCTTTTCGCGGGTGCCGTTGGCGCCGCTTGCGCCCGGATCGTGCCCGCCGTGGCCGGCATCGATCACCACCAGCGGACGGCTGCTATCGGCCGGGCCTTCGATCGGCGGCAGGCCGAGCCGCGCGCCGGCATCGGGCAGCGCAAGGTGGATCACATAGGATTGGGCGCGCGCGACCTGACGCACCTTCCACACGCCCACGCCCACGACGACCAGCAGCGACAGCGGCAGGGCGAGCCCCAGCGCCAGTGCCGCCTGCCTGACAAAGATCGCGCGCCCTTCCATTCATCGCCGCTATGCAACGGCACGGCCGAACCGGTCCAGCATGTTCTTGCTTCGCCGGGTACGCATCGGGTGTCGATCTGGTGCAGGCAGGATAGGTTGCCAAACCTTCGAGGCCCCGCGAAATTGCGTCATCTATCCGCAATGCAATTTAATTGCCGCTTTGCAATTGCAGTGCTAGCACCCCAAGTATCGCAAGCAGGCAGGCACCAGATTGGTGTACCAGGCCCGGCCCAAGGTTCCGCAGGAATGTGCTGGCAAAGCGCAAGGAGCCGCAAGGGGACAGGGCAAAGTGGCACCCGGCCGCCGACTTGCGAGAGAAGAATTGCGGGGGAACTTTCAAGCGCATTCGCGCCAACCCCCGCGCCAGAGGTTGATGCCGTGATGATGAGCCGAGTTGACGTCCAGCGCAAAGGTCCCCTCGCGGGACCGGCCGCTCGGGCGCTGATCGGCAAGCGCGCACTATCGCCGATCGTCATTACCGCAGACACGAACCTGCCGCCGCCGGGCGGCTCGCGCATGGACGATCCGTCCGCGCTTGCATCCGGCACCACCGCATTCGCGAAGCGACAGCGCCGGCCCGAAGCCGGCGCGCACGCCATTCGCGCCACTACAACGATCCGCGCCAAGTTCCCGGGCTTTGTCCCGCGGCGGCGCGGCTGGAGAATCCATAATGACCACGCGCATGCTGATCGATGCGCGCCACCAGGAAGAAACCCGGGTGGCGGTGCTCAAGGGCAACCGTATTGAAGAATTCGACTTTGAATCTGCGGATCACAAGCAGATCAAGGGCAACATCTACCTCGCCAAGGTTACGCGCGTAGAGCCGTCGCTGCAGGCGGCGTTCGTCGATTTCGGCGGCAATCGCCATGGCTTCCTGGCCTTCAGCGAAATCCACCCCGACTACTACCAGATCCCCAAGGAAGACCGCGAGGCGCTGCTGGCCGAAGAAGCCGCGCACGCCGAGGAAGAGGCCGCGCTGCGCGCTGCCGAGGACGCCGAGGACGACGAGTACGAAGGCGAGGATTTTGGGGGCGAGGAAGGCTACGACGCATCGGACGAAGGCGACTTCTCCGGCGGCGTGACCGAAGTCGACACCTCCGAGAAGGACCATGTCGCCACGATCGAAGGCGGCGTGGTCGAGAACGGCTTCGACGATGACGGCGATGCCGATCATGCCGACGAAGGCGCCGAGGCATCGGACGAAGGCAACGAAGAGGGCGGCCAGCGCCGTCCGCGCCGTGGCCGTCGCCAGGGCCGTGCGCAGGGCAAGGAAGCCGACGAACTGCGCGCCAAGCGCATGGCGCTTCGCCGCCGCTACAAGATCCAGGACGTGATCCAGCGCCGCCAGGTGCTGCTGGTGCAGGTCGTCAAGGAAGAGCGCGGCAACAAGGGCGCGGCGCTGACCACCTACCTCAGCCTCGCTGGCCGCTACTGCGTGCTGATGCCCAACAGCAGCCACGGCGGCGGCATCAGCCGCAAGATCAATTCGGCCGCGGACCGCAAGCGGCTCAAGACGATCATTTCCGAGCTGGAACTGCCCCGTTCGATGAGCTGCATCGTCCGCACCGCCGGGCTGCAGCGCACCAAGCCCGAGATCAAGCGCGACTTCGACTACCTCGCGCGCCTGTGGGACGAGATCCGCGAGCGCACGCTGAAGTCGAGCGCGCCGGCGCTGATCCATTCGGACAGCGACCTGGTAAAGCGCGCGATCCGCGACATCTACAACCGCGAGATCGAGGAAGTCGTGGTCGAAGGCGAGCACGGCTACCGCGCCGCCAAGGACTTCATGAAGCTGCTGATGCCCAGCCACGCCAAACGGGTGAAGCAGTATGCCGACCCGGTGCCGCTGTTCCAGCGCTATGGCGCCGAGGACCAGCTGACGGCGATGTACGATCCGGTGGTGCAGCTGAAGAGCGGCGGCTACCTCGTGATCAACCCGACCGAGGCGCTGGTCTCGATCGACATCAACTCGGGCCGTTCCACCAAGGAGCACGGCATCGAGCAGACGGCGGTTGCCACCAACCTCGAAGCCGCGCGCGAAATCGCCCGCCAGCTGCGCCTGCGCGACATGGCGGGCCTCGTCGTCATCGACTTCATCGACATGGAATACGGATCGAACATCCGTAAGGTCGAAAAGGCGATGAAGGACGCGCTCAAGAACGACCGCGCCCGCATCCAGGTCGGCCGCATCTCGGGCTTCGGCCTGATGGAGATGAGCCGCCAGCGCCTGCGCACCGGCGTGCTGGAAGCGACCACCCGTGCCTGCCCGCACTGCGATGGTTCGGGCCTGGTCCGCACCGCATCGTCCGCCGGCCTTTCGGCGCTGCGCCTGATCGAGGACGAAGCCGCCAAGGGCAAGGGCACCGTCGTCACGCTCTATGCTTCACAGGAAGCGGCGATCTACGTGCTCAACGCCAAGCGCACCGATCTTGCCGAGATCGAGGACCGCTATGGCGTTTCGGTCGAGGTGATCCCCGAAGGCGAGAACGAAGGCGCGAAGATGCGCGTCGCCTCGCGCGGGCCCCGCAACGAATTCGTGCCGAAGTTCGCGCCGATCGTGGAGCTGGTCGAGGACCAGGACGACGAGATCGAAGACGATTACGACACCGAGGACGAAGCCACCGAAGACCACAGCGAAGGCCGCCGCGAGCGCGAGCCGCGCGATGGTGGCCGCGAAAGTCGCGATGGCGATGAAGGCGGTCGCCGCAAGCGCCGCAAGCGTCGGCGCGGTCGCGGTCGCGATCGTCGCGAGGACGAAGGCGGCGAAGGCAGCGAGACCGCTGAAGGCGAGGCCGTCGAGACCGAGACCGACGAAGCCGAAGGCGCCGGCGAAGGTCGGGACGCGAGCGAAGGCGAAGCGGGCAATGGCGAAGAGCGCGGCGGTCGCCGCCGTCGCCGTCGCAGCCGTCGCCGCCGTGGCGGTCGCGACAACGAGGGCAACGAGACCGAAGGCAACGAAGCCGAGACCGAAGCCGGTGAAGGCGATGCCGTCGCTGCGGACGCGCCGGTCGCCGAAGCGCCGGCGGTCGAGGCGCCTGCCCTCGAGGCCGAGCCGGTTGCCGAGGAAGCGCCGGCCAAGCCCAAGCGCACCCGCCGCAAGAAGGCCGACGCTGCCGCCGAAGCAGCTCCGGTCGTGACCGAAGACGTGCCGGCAGAAGCGGCACCGGTCGCGGCAGCGCCTGCCGAAGTGGCCGCTGCCGAAGCGGCTGGCGAGGAAGCGCCTGCCAAGCCCAAGCGCACCCGTCGCAAGAAGGCCGACGTTGCAGCAGAGGCCGCTCCGGCCGAAGCCGTGACCGAAGTGGTGGCCGAGCCTGCGCCGGTGGCCGAAGAGGCCCCGGCCAAGCCCAAGCGCACGCGCCGCAAGAAGGCCGACGCGGCCGTTGAAGCCGAAGCCGTCCCAGCAGCGGATGTCGCTCCGGTCGAAGCCGAACCGGCCCCGGCAGCGGAGACGTCGCCTGCGGCACAGACCGTGGAAGCCAACGGGGGGGAGACCACCGAAGGCGAGGAAGGCGGCACGCCGCGTCGCGGTTGGTGGCAGCGGACGTTCGGCGCCTGATCCAGCGCGCCTGACCGGATGGAAACGGCCCCGCTGGTCTACGGACCGGCGGGGCTTTTTCGTGTCAGCGGTCAGTCTGCGCGGACTGCCTCGCCCCACTCCATCCAGCCGGCAAAGCGCGGGGTCTTGTCGATGTAGCGCCGCCCGCCGGGTGCGACGGTGAATCCCGCCTGCTCGATCCCGGCGATGACGGGACGTGTCAGGTGGCAACCCCCGGCGATGCGCTTCCACACCGGCTCGATCCGTCGCTGCCAGCGCGCGACGCCCGGATCGGGCGCCGCGCCATGCTCGGCAAAGAGCAGACGCCCACCGGGCCGCAACACCCGGCGCAGTTCACCCAGCACACGGGCCGGGCTGTGCACCGAGCAAAGCGTGTAGGTGCACACGACCGTATCGAAGCTTGCATCGGCAAAGGGAATCGCCTCGCCCTCGCCTTGGCGCAAGTCGGCCTGCCAGCCCTTGCGCGCGGCTTCACCCCGTGCCTGGTCAAGACCCAACGGCGAGGGATCGAGCCCGGCGAAACTGCTGATCGCCTCAGCGCGATAGAAACTCTGGTTGAGCCCGCCCCCGCAGCCAAGTTCGAACACGGCGCCTTTTGCCTTGGGCACCACCTGTGCGCGCAAATCCATGATGCCGGGCGCCGAACAGGCGCACCGGATCAGCCGCGGCACCACGACCCTGTCCCAGAAACCGCCCATGCCCTTCATCCCCTTTGTTTGCACACGAGGATGCGCCCCTTGTCGTGAGGCGCAAGCCCTTGTCGAAACGGAGGGCGTAAACAAACCAAAGTTATAAATTATTCATAGTTTAAATCTAGAGAACGCCGCAGGGGTCCAACGATATGGAAGAAGGACGATCCATGCAGACCATTCGCACTCTGATGAGCGATACCCGCGGCGCCACGGCGATCGAGTACGGCCTTATCGCAGCGCTGATCGCGGTGGCGGCGATCACGGCGATGAGCTCGCTGGGCAGTTCGCTCTCCGGCACGTTCAACAAAGTGGCGACGACGGTGAACACTGGCGCCTGACCGCGCCGACGCAGGGCGCGCCGGGGTGATGGTCAGGCCTCCCGCGCCCTGCACTTCCATCAAGGCAGAGACTTGCCACCTGCCCTCCTGAGCACTTGCCCTGCCCTGCGCATTCGCTAAGGACGATTCGAATAGCGCATCGGGGAAACAGTAGATGGCAACCTTCACGCTTCCGAAGAATTCCAAGATCACCGGCAAGTCGCGCCACCACGCCGCGGCCACCAATGGTCGCATCCGGAAGTTCAAGGTCTATCGCTACGACCCGGACAGCGGCGAAAACCCGCGCTACGACACGTTCGAGATCGATCTTGAGCAGTGCGGGCCGATGGTGCTCGACGCGCTGATCAAGATGAAGGGCGAGCAAGACCCGACGCTGACGTTCCGCCGTTCATGCCGCGAAGGCATCTGCGGTTCGTGCGCGATGAACATGAACGGCCGCAACGGCCTTGCCTGCACCACCGCGATCGAAGACCTGAACGGCGAGATCCGCATCACGCCGCTGCCGCACATGGAAGTGATCAAGGACCTGGTCCCCGATTTCACGCACTTCTATGCGCAGTACGCCTCGATCCGCCCTTGGCTGCAGACCGTCAGCCCCACGCCTTCGGGCAAGGAGCGCCTGCAGAGCCCCGAACAGCGCGAAAAGCTCGACGGCCTGTACGAATGCATCCTGTGCGCCTGCTGCTCGACGTCGTGCCCGAGCTACTGGTGGAACAGCGACAAGTTCCTTGGCCCGGCGATCCTGCTCCAGGCCTATCGCTGGCTGGCCGACAGCCGTGACGAGATGACCGGCGAGCGGCTTGACGAACTGGAAGATCCCTTCCGCCTCTATCGCTGCCACACGATCATGAACTGCGCCAACGTCTGCCCCAAGGGCCTGTCGCCGGCGCGCGCGATCGCCGAGATCAAGAAGATGCAGGCCGAACGCGCGATCTGATCGCGTCCGGCCTGACCATCCATACTTGATCGTTTCGCCATGACCGAGATGATGACCGGTTTCCGGGTCGAGCCCAGCCCCGAGCATGAGGGCTGGCTGACCTGGGACCTGGCCGATCCGACCCGCTACAACGCCAACGCCATCGGCAAGCTGGTCGCCCGGCTGGAAGACGGGCCGGACGGAAAGCGCCGGGCGCGGCTGCGGATGTTTCCCGAGCGCAAGCATTCGAACCTGCTCGATGCGGTACACGGTGGCGCGACGCTGTCACTGATCGACATCGCGCTGTTCACCGGCATGCGGCTGATCCTAAACGGAAATGCGGCGGGATCGGTAACGCTGGACCTTTCGACCCAGTTCATCGGTGCCGGCAGGCTCGACCAGCCGCTCGACGCGGTGGTCGAAGTGCTGCGCGAAACCAAGCGGCTGGTGTTCCTGCGCGGGCTGGTCGAACAGGGCGAGGAAACGATCGCCGCGTTCAACGGCACGATCCGCAAACCTTCGCGCTGATGGGCAGCGTTGCCGCCCGCTATGCCGCGCTGGTGGCCGCCGGCGAACTGAAGCCCGATCCTGAACAGGCGGCAGCGGCACAGAAGCTCGACGCGTTGCAGCGCGAGCTCGAGAGCCCGCCGCCCTCGCCCGGCCTGTTGGGCAAGCTGCTCGGTCGCAAGGCGCCCGAAAGCCCCCGCGGAATCTACATGTGGGGCGATGTGGGACGCGGCAAGTCCATGCTGATGGACCTGTTCCACGACAACCTGGACGTCCCCGCCAAGCGCCGCGCGCACTTCCACGAATTCATGCTCGACGTCCACGCCCGGCTGCGCGAGGAGCGCAAGAAGGAAAGCGGCGATCCGATCCTGCCGGTGGCAGCGGGCATCGCGGCGGAGACGCGCGTGCTGTGCTTCGACGAGATGGTCGTGAACAACAGCGCCGACGCCATGATCATGAGCCGGTTGTTCACCGCGCTGATCGTTGACCACGGCGTCGTGGTGGTGACGACATCGAACCGGGTCCCGGCGAACCTTTACAAGGACGGGCTCAACCGCGAGCACTTCCTGCCGTTCATCGCGCTGGTCGAACAGCGGCTCGACGTGCTGACGCTCAACGGGCCGGTGGATTACCGCATGGAGCGGATGCGGGGCGTGGGCACGTGGCATGTACCAATCGGACCCGAATCGACCGAGGCGGTGCGCGAGGCGTTCTTCCGGCTGACCGACTATCCGCCCGAAGACAGCGCCAACGTGCCCAGCGCGGATATCGACGTCGGCACAGGCCGGACGATGCACGTTCCCAAGAGCCTGAAGGGCGTTGCGGTGTTCAGCTTCAAGCGGCTGTGCACCGAAGCGCGCGGCGCGGCCGACTACCTTGCGATCGCGCGAAAGTACCACACGGTGATCGTCGTCGCGATCCCGCGCCTGGGCGCCGAACTGCGCAACGAGACGATGCGTTTCATCACGCTGATCGACGCGCTGTACGAACACAAGGTCAAGCTGATCGCCACGGCGGCGGCAGATCCCGTTAACCTTTATGATTCGCGGGGCAAAGGCGATGACGAAGGCCGGTTCGCCTTCGACCGCACCGTCAGCCGGTTGATGGAGATGCAGAGCCAGGAGTACCTGGCGCTGGGCCACGGCGAGGACTGAACGCCCGCCCTGCTGGAAGTTGCCACCAAATGGCGGAAATCCAACAAAAAAAGCCCGGGTTCGACACCCGGGCTTTTTGCTTTTGTTTGCCTGAGGCAAGCAAGTGATCCCGCAGGATCAGCTCACTTGAGGGCCCAGGACCAGAAATCCCAACGACGCATAAAAGCCTCCATCCACGGTGACGGAAGCTTAAATATCATTACCCGCTTTGGTTAACAAGACCTAAACGTCGGAAATTGCTCGGCGCCTTCCCTGTTCGTAATCGCTGAGGAAAACCGCGAAGGGCTGCGGCCTTCCGAGGTAGTATCCCTGGGCATGGTCACAGCCGAGATCGCGCAGCATCGCGAAAGTTGCGGCGTCCTCGATTCCCTCGGCAACGACCGACTGGCGCAGGGCGTGGGCAAGACCGATCGTGCTGGTGATGATCGCCCGGTCGCGTTCGCTGTCGAGCAGGCGCGAGACGAAGCGGCGGTCCAGCTTGAGTTCGTCACTTGGCAGGTCGGCGAGATAGGCAAGGCTGGCCTCGCCCGTGCCGAAGTCGTCAATCGACAGCCGGAAACCCATCTCGCGCAGCTTGGTGAGGTTGTGACAGGCCGCGGGTCGATTGCGCACGCTCGAGGTTTCGGTAACCTCGATGGTGAGCAGCGAAGGCTCGATGCGGCGTCGGCGAACGATTTCGGCGAAGTTGGTGACAAGGTCCGCCTTGTCGACCATCTGCGCGGAGAGGTTGATGCTCATCTGGAACCGTGGGCCCAGAGCATTGAGCGCAAGTGCCGCGCTGATGGCTTCCTCGAGCACCCAGTACGTCAATGTGTCGATGCGCCCGGCGCGTTCGGCCTGCAGGATGAAGGCATCGGGCGCGATCGGCCCGCGTGTGGGATGGTTCCAGCGAATCAGCGCCTCGGCACCGCTGACGCGACCCTCGAGAAAATCCCACTGCGGCTGGAAAGCGAGCCAGATCTCGCCGTTGCGCAGGCCTTCCTCGATTCGCGCGTGAAGCGACAGTTCCCACGGCGCTTCGACCAGGCGCTGCGATTCGAACAGCTCGATCGAGCGCCCATTGGCCAGCGCCTCGTTGGCGCTGGCGAGCGCCGAATTGACGCGGGTGGAGGCATCGAGGCCCTCGTTCCGGTCGAGGCCGAAGTGAATATTGGTATCGAAGGTATGCTCGCCGATCTGCAGCGGCGCCGAGAACAGCGCGCGCAAGCCTTCGAGATGATTGAGCTGCATTTCGAGCGGGCGCGCTTCCTCGGTCCAGGCGAAGTGGCCGCTTTCGCCATGATAGATCTCGTTCGCGCCAGAGCCGACCGAAAGGCGGCGGGCGATCTGCCGCGCGACCTCACCATGAAGATCGCGTGGCAGCGTCGCCATCATCTCTTCGTAGCGCGCCACGACCACCACGACGACATCTCGCCCCACTTCGATCTGTTGCGAGGACAAGGCCGCGAGGTTCGGAAGGCCGGACAGCGACGTGTGCTGGATCCGGCGTGTGCGCTTCTGCCATCCGCGGATGGCTGCGTAGATCACGAAAAACATGATCGATGCATCCGGCTCGCAGACGATGCCCCACGCGCGCAGTTGCATCGGTATGAACAAGGTGGCGCCAAAAAGGGCCAGGTAGGAGATGACGCGATAACGCTGCCTGCGGATCACACGAATGGCAAACACAGCCATCCCGACGAGCACGAGCAAGGGCACAAAACTGAGGCTCATCGACAGAGGTTTGCGCAGCGCTTCGGCAGCGGCGATGTCGATCGCGATCGGCTGAACGAGGTTCGTGCCGAAATAGCTCATGAGGGCGCCCTGATCCGATGTCAGGACCACGGAGCGCCCGGTGAAAGTACCCGGCGCGATTTCGCCTCGCAGCAAGGCATGGCCGGATACCGTGGGTATCGTCGACGGCGCTATTGAGAAATCAGGGTAATATTGGGATTGCGCGCCCGAATGCCGATCGGCGAGTACCGTGCTGACAGTCGGATAGTCCCGCCCGTTAAGGCTCACGTAGTAGGGCGCGGATTCCGCCTTGTACATGAAGTTGGTGTTCCATGCCGAGATCGCGATTTGCGAATCCGGCACGATCTGCCGAGGCGGCAGTCGGAAGCCATCGGGCTCGAACTGATCGGGCTTCTGCGCCCGCACGACATACGTGAAATCCCGTCCGAACGAAGCGATCGCGTGACGGAGCGCCTCGTCCCCGCTCTCATTGACGCCGTAGGACACCTTCGCGTCGAAGAACACGCTTCGAGGCATTTCGCGCCGGATCTGCGTGAGCAAGGTGGCGGCGTCGGCCGTCGTCGGATCTGCTCCCTGATCCATGCGCACGATGATCACCCGGTCCGAAGCCGGACTGGCCATGATCGGCGCCACCTTGTTCCAGTAGAACGAGCTGATCGGCAGCCAGACGCCGGGGATGCCCAGCGCCAGACTGATCAGCAGGGCTATGCCCAAGGGAGAACGCAGGAACTGGCGCATCGACCGTCGCGAAAAGAGGGCTTACGCGATCGGAATAGTCCGAATTGGTTGATATTGCCTTACCTGGTTACCCTGGGGTCAACCATCGATAGCAAACGATTTCAGCTACCTGACTTCAGACGAGGCCCGCAAGAGATCGATCGAGCATGACAAATTGCCATAGCAGGCGGCTGTTGTCCGCCGTTCCGGAGATATGCGCATCGGTTAACCGGCGCAACTGGCCGGCGTCGAACCAGCCGGTGCGGGCAAGCGTGGCGCTGTCGGCGATGGCCCTTGCCTGACCGGCGAGCGGGCCCCGCAGCCATTGTGCGATGGGCGTGACGAAGCCCATCTTGGGGCGGAACAGCACCTCGTCGGGCAGGCTACGGCGCATGACCTGCTTCATCAGGTACTTGCCGGTGCCGCGCCGCACGCGCAGCGTTTCGGGCAGGCGGGCGCCGAATTCGACGAGGCGGTGATCGAGCAGCGGCTCGCGCGCTTCGAGGGCGACCGCCATGCTGGTGCGATCGACCTTCGTGAGGATGTCGCCGGGCAGGTAGAACTTGAGATCGGCATATTGCGCGCGATCGAGCCCGCTGCGGGCCGGCGCCCGGCGCATCGTTTCCACAAAGGGCTGCTCGGCCCGGTAATCGCCGCGCAAGCGCAGGAAATCGGCCGAATAGAGCGCCTGTCGCTGTTCGGCCTGCGTGACCGCGAGCGCGCGGGCGTAACCTTCGTTTCCATCGCGGGCGAGGCTGAGCAAGGTGGCCTTGGCCCGCAATGGGCGCGGGGCGAAGTCCAGCCGGGGATAGAGCGCGCCGAGTGTGCCGAACAGCGGTTGGCGCAAGCCTTGCGGCAGCAGGCGGCGGACCTGCTCCTCGCCATGGTGGAACACCTGGCGGCGGTATCCGGCAAAGGCTTCGTCCGCACCATCGCCCGACAGCGCGACGGTGACGTGGCGCCGGGCAAGCTCGCAGACGCGGAACGTGGGCAGCGCCGAGGCATCGGCGAAGGGTTCGTCGAACATGCCTGCCAAGCGGTCGATCAGCGCGTAGTCATCTGCGCCAACCATCGCGGCGTGGTGTTCGGTCGCAAAGCGCTGCGCGATCGTTTCGGCGTAGCTGCTTTCATCGAGTGCGGCGACGTCGAACCCGATCGAGCAGGTCTTGACCGGACTGGTGCTCGCCTCGGCCATCAGCGCGACGACGCTCGAGCTGTCGACACCGCCCGAAAGGAAAGCCCCAAGCGGCACATCGGCTTCCATGCGCGAGCTGACCGCTTCGCGCAGGCGGTGGAGCAGGTGGACGCCAAGGTCCGCCTCGCTGCCACGCTCGCGGTCGGCGAACGAGATGTCCCACCATTGCACCGTCGGCGGGGCCACGCGATCGTGCCGCAGCAGGCGGTAGTGGCCGGCGGCAAGCTTTTCGACGCCTTTCAGGATCGAGCGATGGTCGGGGACGTAGCCCCACGCGAGATAGTCCTCGATCGCCAGCGGGTCTATCTCACGCCGCAGCGAAGGGTGCGCCAGCAGCGCCTTGAGTTCGGAGCCGAAGATCACGCTGCCATCGGCCAGCGTTGCGGTGAACAGCGGCTTCACGCCGAGCCGGTCGCGGGCTAGGAGCAGCGTACGTTCGCGCAGGTCGTAAAGCGCGAAGGCGAACATGCCATGGAGCCTTGGCAGGCAATCGACGCCCCAGCGTTGCCAGGCGGCGAGGATCACCTCGCTATCGCCATCGGTGTGGAACTGCATGCCTTCGGCGGCGAGTTCGCGGCGCAGCTCGCGGTAGTTGTAGATCTCGCCATTGAACACGAGCATCGCCGCGCCGTCGGCCGAGGCCATCGGCTGGGGCGAGCCGGCGAGGTCGATGATCGCGAGGCGGCGATGGCCGAGTCCGACCC
Source organism: Novosphingobium olei (assembly GCF_012927405.1). Taxonomy (GTDB): domain Bacteria; phylum Pseudomonadota; class Alphaproteobacteria; order Sphingomonadales; family Sphingomonadaceae; genus Novosphingobium; species Novosphingobium olei. The sequence continues at coordinate 128,724 of NZ_JABBGM010000003.1, forward strand.
CCGGCGCGGTCCAGATCCCGTCGCCGTCCGGCCCCCGGTGCGCGATGGCATCGCACATGGCGCGCACGCGCGTCGGGTCGACAGGCTTGAGGCCCTCGGTGTGGAAGATGCCTGCTATGCCGCACATGCGAGCCGCCTAGCGCGCCTGGCCGATGCGGTCCATCCATGCCGCCGGATCGCCGATCGCGGCTTCGAAAGCGTGGATGGACGCGCCCGATACGTCGCGCTCGCTCGACAGGATCAGCACCGAGGTTGGCCGGGCGCGCAGCAAGAGCCGATCGCGGATGTTGGCGAGCTTGAGCCGGGCGTTGCTGCCGGTGAGGACATCGCCGCTGCGATAACGGGTGACGGCGAGGCGGTGGACCGGCCCCGGCGCCTGCAACAGGTCCACCCGCGCATCGGCGAAGGCGGGCCCCACCCCTTCCCACGCCCAAATGCTGCCGAGCGGCAGGGCGCCCTGCCCGAAGCCGCCAGCCTCGCGCCCTTCGGACTGCGTGGCATAGAGGGCGAAGGAGACATCGACGACATGGCCGGCCCTGTCGGCATAGCGACCGAACAGGCGATGGTCGGCACCGGTATGGAGTGGCTGCCATGGCGCTTCGGGAACGATGGAGACCTGCGTCCAGCCCGGCACCTGGGGCAAGGCGATGCGCTGCGGAAGCTGCGCCTCGATGCGGGTAGCGGCCGCGGCCCACGCGAAGATCGTGACGAGGATGGCGGCTGCGCCCGCGAGCGCCAGCGGGCCGGCGACCCTTGCCCGACCGAGCTTGGTCAGCACCGGCGAAGCTTCGAGCGCGGCGGCATTGATGAAGGGATCGTCGACCGGCCGATCGAAGAAGCGCCAGCCGAGCGCCATGGCACAGGCCATGACCACCGCGAAGAACACCCAACCGTAAAAGATATGATCGAAACCGGCGGCGAACTGGATGCCGAAAATCCCGGCAAGCCAGATCGTGCCCCAAGCGCGCACGCCGTTCGCCAGCACCGGGATGACCAGCGACAGCGCCATGAAAGCGGCGCGTCGCGGCCAGGACCGGAAGCAGACATTGGACACCAGCGTGCCATACGCGATCATCGCGATCAGGAACTTCACCCCCGAGCACGCCTCTGCCACTTCGAAGTAACCGGCTGGCGTGCTGATGAACACGCCATCGAGCACCGCGGGCCCTCCCGCCACGCGCAGCAGCAGCATGGCGAGGCGCGCGGTGATCTGCTGGAGCGTGGGAATCAGTTCGTCGCCGAAGGGCACGAGGAAGAGCATGTAGCCGAGCGGGAACAGCAACCCGGCGGTAACGCGCGGTCCCAGCAGCAACGGCACCATGCACTGCGCCATGACGACGACGCCAAGCTGGCGGGCGAGAGAGAAGCCGGAGAAATCGCCCAGCATCCACAACAGCGCACCGCCGGCAAAGGGCAGCAGCGCAGGCCACCAGCCCTGTGGCGTCAACTGGCGCAACTGTGGCCAGCGCTGGCTCACCAGCCAGGCGAGGATCGCAGGTACGAGCAGGACATGGTTGTAGGTCGAGGAATCCCACCACTGCCCGGCCATGTCCGCCCAATCGCGGAAGAAAACGGCGACGAGCGCGCACCAGGCGAGCGCGAGCAGGCCGAGCGGGCGCCGCCAGTCCTGCGGCAGGCGCAGGAGAAGACGCGGCAACGGAGCGGTGGCGCTCATACCGCGAGCCCCAGCATCGCGGGCAACGGGGCAAGTACGCTTTCCCATGCATGGTGTGCGAGGACGAAATCGCGCGCGGCGCATCCCATGGCGCGGCGGGCTTGCGCCTGCCCCAGCAGGGCGAGTGCGCGCGTGCCGAAAGCGTGGGCGCCATCGGCCACGGCAAAGTGTTCGCCATCACGCGCGGCAATGCCGGTGGCAGCGCCGCTGGTCAGCAGCACGGGCCGCGCCATGGCCATGGCTTCGAGCACCTTGTTCTGCACGCCCCGGGCAATGGCCAACGGCGCGACCACGAGATCGGCACCGGCGAGCCAGGGACGCACATCGGGCACCGCGCCGGTGACCAGCACCCCGGGCAAGGCGCCGAGCGCTTGCACGGTCGCGGTCGGCGCGCGGCCCACAATGGCGAAGCGGGCGTTGGGGTACAGCGCGCGGACGCGGGGAAAGACCTGGCGCGCGAACAGCGTCACCGCCTCGACATTGGGCGGGTAGTCCATCTGCCCGGTGAACACGAGATGCGGGCCGCCATCGGCGAGTTCGGGGGTGGAAGCGATGCCCGAGGGATCGAACGCGGCCGCATCGATGCCATTGCCGAGCGCCGCGAGCGCAATACCGTCGTGTGACCGAAGCCGCGCCGAGAAAAGGTCGCGCTCCTCGGCACTAACGAACAGCGACAGATCGGCGCGACGGGCGGCGCTTTCCTCCAGCCCGCGCAGCAGTCGGTCCTCGCGAGCATAGAGCCAGCGCCGGGGTTGGCCCGCCGCGGCGGCGTAGGCTTCGTACTTGGCAGAATCGACGTCGACGAAGTCCATCACCACGCGCCCCGCGAAGTCGTCCGGCACGTAGGGCGCCATCTGCCCGGAAAAGACGAAGATCGCCGAGATCGGGCGCGTGTTGATCGTATCGCGGACCCAAGCGTGGAGCGAAGGGGCATCGAACGCGGCGACGCTGACCGGCTGGCGACGAGCGAGCGCGACGATCCCCGCCCGACCAATGGGTGGACGGGCGGCGCAGTGGTGGCTGGCACAGAGCGCCTCGATCGCGGGAAGCGCGGCCTTGTCGGCCTCGTCCTCGATCAGGCAGCCGAAGTGGACCGTGGCTGCCTCCGCGATGCGCCGCAGCAGGTGCGAGGAGCGAATGCGATCGCCGCGATCGGGCGGGAACGGCACGCGGTGGGCGAGGAACAGGACTTCGCTCATGCCAGCCCCCGCGCGATCCACGGACCTAGGCGATTGGCAATGCCCAGCGGCAGGCGCTGCCACGCGGCGATGCGGGCGCGATAGCGCGGGCTGAGCGGATTGATATCGCGCGGGGCCATGCCGTCCGCCGTCCAGTGTGCATAGGCGAGCGGTTCGGGCGCGAAGCCCCAGTTGCGCTTGAAGTGGTAGGCGCCGGTATCGACCTTCGATCGACCGAAATCGAACCGGTCGCAACCGCGCTGGCGGGCATGGTTCATCAGCGCGTAGTACATGACATCGTTGGCGCGCAGGGTCCGCGCCGCGCGCGTGCCGCCACCCCAGTAGGGGAGCACCGCCCCGCGATGGTAGAGGCTGAGCACGCTGGCGACGGGCGCGCCGTCATGGAGCACGGTGAGGATGTCGGCGTCGCTGCCAAAGGCATCGAGCACGGCGTCGAACAGCGCGCGCGGGAACACCGGCGTGCCGAGATTGCGCACGGATTCGGCGTAGACGGCATAGTGCATGGCGCGATCCTGCGCCGAGTGGCCAACGCGCACTTCGAGCGGATGGGCGAGCCCTTTGCGCACCTCGGCGCGCTGCTTGCGCGGAATCGCCAGCAGTTGCGCTTCGTCATCGGCGGCGAGCGGGGCGACGAAGCCGGCGTGGCTGTCGGTCTTCACATGCCAACCACGCGCCTGCGGCAGGGGGCCGCCGCGCAGTTCGATGGTGGGGACGTTGCGCCGCACGGCAAGTTCGCAGGCAGCGGCATAGAGCTGCTCGGCGCAAGCGGCGTCGCCGAGCATCCCGCCGCCCACGGCAAACCCGGTCGAAACGAGCGCGCGGCCGAACAACGGCGAATGGACGACGTGGAAGGGCAGCATGGCGACGATGCCGCCACCCCGTTCCGCCACGAGCGCAACCGCTTCGTGCCCGCAGGCGCGCGTCACGGCGGATTGCCAGGCGGGCGTGTGGAAGGCGCTGGCCTGCGCATCGGCGGCGACGAAGGCGGCAAGCGCCGGTGCGTCCGCATCGCTGGCCAGGCGCACCGTGACGGGCGCGGTCATGCCCTCACCCCAATCGCGCCGCTTCGGCGCGCGCAACCTCGTCCATGCGGCCCCACGCGAAGTCCCCCAGCAGACGGCGCAGCTTGCCCGCCATCGCATCGAGGTTGGTATAGTGGCGCAGGCGCGAGCGCAGCGGCGCATCGCTGCGGCGCGGCTGGCCGGGGTCGATCTCCCACGGATGGAAATAGAACGCGGCGGGGCGGTGATCGCGCGAGTTGACCCGCGCCACCGCCCAGCGCGAGACGGCGTAGGGCAACAGGCGGAAGAACCCGCCGCCGCCCGCCGCCATGCGCCGACCGGCAACTTCGGCGGTGGTCACCGGAATTTCGATCAGCGGCGCGCCTTCCACGGGACGAAAGGCGAAGCGTGGGGCTTCGCGCCAGCCGTAGTGATCGTGGACGATCGGCGCGACGCTGGAGGAATAGGCATAGCCGTGTTCGGCAAGCACCTCGTGCGCCCAAGGGGTGCGCGCGTCGATCGAGAAGCTCGGCGCGCGGTAGCCGGTGACGCGGGTGCCGGAGGCATCCTCCAGCACGGCGCGGGCGCGGGCGATGTCCTGGGCAAAGGCGTCGCGCCCCAGCGTGAACACGCGGGCGTGGTCCCAGCCATGGCTGGCGATTTCGTGCCCCTGCCCGGCGATGCGTCGCATCATCGCAGGGTGGCGTTCGGCAACCCAGCCGAGCGTGAAGAAGGTGGCCTTGGCGCCCGCATCGGCGAACAGTTGCAGGATCGCGTCGCAATTGCGCTCCACGCGCAATTCGAGCCCGTCCCAGTCGCTGCGGGCGATGGTCCTTTCGAACGCGCCGACCTGGAACCAGTCCTCGACGTCGACCGACAGGCCGTTGACCAGACCGGAGGCAGTTGCGGGCACGGGAATCTTTCGCTCGCGATCAGGCGGCAGCGCGGTGGTGGCCGTCGCTTTCGATCCATTCGATCAGCATGGCAAGGACATGGCGCAGCGCCTGTTCCTGTTCGCTGGTGCGGTCTTCCATCGCCTCGATCCGGCTGGCGAGACCGGCGATTCGCTCGGCGATCTGGGCGAGGACGTCGCTGTCTTCCACCGCCTGGCGCGCAGCAGCGGTGGCGACCGCCTCGACATCGACCGGATCGGGCTGGGGCGCGGGCTCTGGCACGATGGCGTGACGCTGGTCGGACAGCTCGATGACCGCCTGCTGCAGCTCGGCGATCTGTTCATCGCGCATGCGCAGTTCGCGCTCGAAGGTTTCGGGATCGATGCCGGCGACGACCGGCGAAGCGGCAACCGGCTCGGGCGCAGCAGCGCGAAGGACCGGCTCGACGCCGGGTTGCGCCGGCGCGGGCGTAGGCTGGACCGGCCGGGCCAGAGCCGAGCCGAAGCCACCGTCCTGATCGAGATCGGCGAGCACGTCCTGCAGCATCGCGGCATCGAGCCGGGTGCGCTGTTCGACCGCGCCCATCAGCAGCAGGCGATTGACGATCTGGTTGATCCGGCGCGGGATGCCGCCGCTCGCCTTGGCGAGTTCAGCATAAACGCGCTGGTCGAAGGCCGGATTTCCGCGCCAGCCCACGCAGGCGAGCCGGTGTTCGACATACGGGCCGACTTCCGACGGCTCCATCGCATCGAGGTGGTAGGAGGCGATCACGCGCTGGCGCAGTTGCTCCAGTTCCGGCGTGCCCGAAAGCAGCGCGCGAAATTCGGGCTGGCCGAGCAGCAGGATCTGCAGCAGCGGATGCGCGCCCAGCTGGAAGTTCGACAGCATGCGCAGTTCCTCGAGCGCGGTGACCGCGAGGTTCTGCGATTCATCGACCACCAGCAGGCACCGCCGCCCGGCGCGTGCTTCGTCATGCAGGAAGGCTTCGAGGCGGGCGAGCGCGCTCGCCTTGTCATGCCCGGCGACTTCGAGACCGAAGGCGCGCGCGGCCATGTGAACCAGTTCCTCGCCATCAAGCTTGCTGGTGACGATCTGCGCGGCGCTGAGGCGCTGGCGATCGACGGTGGCCATCAGGTGCGCGGCGAGGGTCGACTTGCCCGAACCGACTTCACCCGTGATGACGATGAAACCCTCCCCCTGCGCCAGGCCGTAGCCGAGGTAGGACAGCGCCTTGCGGTGCGTCAGGCTTTCGAAATAGAACTGCGGATCGGGCGTGAGCTGGAACGGCCTTCCCGTCAGCTGGTAGAAGTCGTCGTACATGGCGCCGCTCGCTCCGTCAGAAATTGTAGCGCAGGCCCAATTGGCCCGACAGGATAAGCTGATCCTCAATCACATTATAGTTAACAGCATCCAAACCCAAGGCTGCTGAGGCCACAAGACGATCGGTCAGCTGGCGGTAGTACGACGCCGAAGCGCCGACCGCGTTCGAATCGCCCAGGCGGTTCTGCCGATTGCGGAACCAGGCGCTGTAGACGTTGACCCCGAAGTTGGAGCGCGCGTCGATCGGACCGCCAAGGCCCATGGTCACGTACCAGTTTTCGGACACTGTGCCATTGACGATGCCGAGCACGGTGCCCGGCGCGCCGATGAAGCGGCGGTTGGCGTATCCCGCGCCCAAGGTGAACTGCAGGCGCTGCAAGGTCAGCACATAGCTTGCGTTCACGCCGCGACCACGGAAGGCGGCGGACGAAAGCGAGCCGAACGGACCGTTGAGGCAGGTGCCTCCGGTCGCGCCGAAGCCGCAGCCCGTCAGCCCCCCGCCCACCGGATCGAGGCTGCCGTTGAAATCGGTCGGCAGGCTCTGCAACTGGTTGCCAAGGCTCGATCCGAAGCCCGAAATGCCGTCGTAGACCGACACCTGCAGCGCGTGGCGCGGGTTGGGATTGTAGCTGAACGAGCCGTAATAGGTCGTGCTGTCGTACCGCCGGCCGATGAAGGCCGAAAGCGAGGTGCGCCGGCTGGGCCGCCAGATTACGCCAACGTCCCAGGTCAGCCCTTCGCTGTCATAGGCGATCTGGCGGGGTTTCGACTTGTCGACCAGGTAATGCCCGTTGCTGCCCAGCACCGGATTGCCATCGGCATCGCGGACCGCATCGCGCGAAGAGACTTGCGCATGTTCCCAGCCCACATCGCCGACCAGAGCGAGGCTGAGCGTGACCGGCAAGGTGACCTGCACGCCTGCGCGCAGCGAACGGATGCGCTGGTCGAGGTTCGAGATATCTTCCTGCGTGAAGCCGCCGCTGGCCGTCACGCCGACCGGCAGGACCTCGCCCGGACGGACGCCGGCCGAAACCTGGGCGTTCTGGGTAAACGAGTGGTCGAAGATGTCGGTGCGCGGCCCATTGGGGACCAGTTGCAGCGCATCCTTGTTGTCCACCTTGGTATACCCGGCGGTGTAGCCTGCATTGACCTTCACGTCGCCGATCCGCGACGAATAGGTCGGCCCGCCGTAAACGGCATAGACCTGCGTCACCGAATCGGTGAAGCGCCCGCCGTTGACCAGCGCGCTGCCGGTGGAATCGACGCGCGTGCGCGATGCCAGCGCGCCCGCCTCGATCCGCAGCGTGCGCGGGATCAGGTCGCGCTGGATGCGGGCAAGACCCGAGATGGAATCGCCATCGTTGAAGTTGCCCTTCTCGACGAAGCGGCGCTCGTACCGCACCGAAAGCGAGCCCTGCGTATAGCGTCCGCCGAACTGCATGTCGGCACCCGCCGCCAGCGCGGTGTAGGTGACGGTATCGTCTCCCGGGCGCAGCTCCTTGATGAAGTTCTGCCGGACTTCGATGTAGGGCTGAATGCGGGTGCGGGTGATGCCACCGCCCGCGCGCTTCACCGTCGGCCCGTCGCCGCCGGTGGGAGCCTCGGGATCGTCCTGTCCCGCTGCGGGCATGCTCGAAGCGGAGGTCGAACCGCCGGCGCTCTGGCCAAGCGCGGGCGTCGTCGCCAGCGCGGGCAGCGCCGTGAACAGCAGCAGGCCAAGGTTCCGGGCGGCGCGCACGATCAGTCCTTGTAACCGTAATAGGTGCCGAAACGGCGACCGGTGGGAGAAAAGCGCGTGCCGTTGAGCAGCAGCTTGATGTCTTCGCACCCGGCCAGGATGTTGACGGCATCGCGCAGCGCCGCCTCCCCGGTGCGATCGGCGCGAACGACCATCAGCGCCTGGCCGACGTGCATGGCCAGTTCCGAAGCTGGCGATGCGGCGAGCGCGGGCGGGCTGTCGAAGATGACGATGCGGCTGGGCGCCTGCGCCGTCAGCCGGTCAAGCACGCGCTGCGTCCGCGCCGAGGCGAGATACTCGGTGTCCTGCCCGCTGGGGTTGCCAGCAGGCAGCACGAACAGCCCCGGCACGTCGGTCGCCAGGATGCAATCCTCGACCGCGATGGCCGGATCGACCAGCGCGTCCATCAGGCCCGATCCGCCGGGCAGCCCCAACGTCGATAGCACGCTCGGCTTGGCGAAATCGGCATCGACGAGCAGGACTTCGTTGTCCTTTTCGGAAGCGATCGACAGCGCCAGATTGACCGCGGTGAAGGTCTTTCCCTCGCCCGGATGGGCCGAACAGATCAGGATTCGCTCGCCGTGATCGGGCCCGCGCCCCTTGCGCGATTCCGCCGCGGTCAGCAGCAGCTGGCGCTTCACGATGCGGAATTCCTCGAGCAGCGAGGTAACCGGGCCCTCGGGCTCGATCAGGCAGAGATCGCGCAGCCGCTTGCGGTCGACCTGATGGATCACCCGGCGGAACACCTGCTTGGCCGGAATGCCCTCGATCGGCGGGGCGAACGGTGCCCGCTCGGGCTGGGACTCGGTCTCGGGCTCGGGCTGGGGCTCGAACGCGGGTTCGGGAGCGGCTGCGACCGGCTCCCTGGTCGGTTCGGGCTGGGGCACGGTTTCGGGCGATGTGCCCGTCACCGGCGTGACGATGGGCGCAGCCGGCGGCACCGCTCCGCCAAGCGGCGGTGTCGGCGGCAGCGAAAACGGGTCTAGCCCGAAGCGGCCCGCCGCACGCTCGATCAGCGAGGGGCGGCCCTTCGATGCGGCCTTGGCGGCGGCGATTTCGTCGCGATCTTCGGTCATGGTGTCCATCCCGTCATGCCACCATGCCACGTTTCATGTATTCGAGCGCCAGCAGCACCACGAGCACGGCAGCCAGGCCGACCGTTCCTCCGGCGAACCACTTGAGGTGCTTCCAGTATTCGCTGCGCTGTTCGCGCGTCATGCCGAGCGAGATCGACCCCACCACGGGAAGCCCGGTCGCGCGTTCCAGCTGGCCCGTGGTCGAATAGCTCGACTTCAGCTGGGCCATCGCGAAAGCGACGCCGCATCCGGCAGCAAGGCCCACCACCAGCACGAGCATCAGCAGCATCGGCCGATCAGGCGCGGAGGGGCTGCGCGGCGTGGTCGGCGGATCGATCACTTCGAACTTCACCGCATTGCGCTCGCTTTCGACCTGGCCGCGCAGGCGCAGCTGTTCGCGATCGCGCAGCAGTTTGTCATACTGTTCCTTGAGCACGTCATAATCGCGGTTGATGCGCGCAGCTTCGGCCGCGACGGCCGGTTCGCTGTACTGTTGCGTCGAAAGCTGGGCGATGTCCTGCTGCAGCGATGCCTTGCGCGATTGCAGCGCAACGATGCTCGCCTGCCGGTCGGCCTTGATCGACTGGAGCGAGACATAGGCCGGGTTCGGCGTGCCGGCCGGCCCGCCCTCGCCGGCTGCCAGCTTGGCAAGGCCGGCGATCTGGCTCTTGAGCGCCTGCACATCGGGGTGGCTGTCGGTGAGGCCGCGCGCGCGCATCCCGGCAAGCTCGGACTGCGCCTGCGCCAGCGCGCCCTTCGCCCCGCCGGCCGCACCCGGGACCATGATCGTCGGCGGCGTGCCCGAAAGCTGGCCGTTCACTGCGGCAAGCGCGCTTTGCGCCGCGAGCAGGTCGGAATCGACACCGCGCAGTTCGCTGCGGGCACCTTCGATCCGGGCGGTCACGCCGCCGCTGCCGGGCATCAGGCCGGCGTTCTTGGCCTCGAAGGCCTGGCGGCGCTGTTCGGCGGCTTCGAGATCCTTCTGCCGGTCCTGCAGCTGCTGGTCCATGAAGGCGATGGTATCGGTCATCTCGCCGCGCCCGCCGGCAAGGTTCTCCTCGCGGAAGATGTCGATCATCTTCTGCACGATGTCCTGCGCCAGCTTGGCATTCTCGACATCGGAATAGCCGCGGCTGCCCGACGAGGCGGTGATCTCGAACAGGTTGTCCTGCTGGCTGACCACCTTGATCGCCTTGGCAAGGCCGGCAACCGTCGATTCCATCTGCTTGTCAGAGGTGACCTTGTCGCCCAGCCGCGTCGCGCGGACCACCTTTTCGAGGTTGACCGAGCTGGTCAGCGTCTGGCGCACGCGTTCGATGTCGCGCTTGCGATCGCCGCCGATGCCGATCTGGTCGGACAGCACGTCGTCGATCTGAACGAAGATGCGCGCCTTGGATTCATAGCTGTTGGGCACCATGGCGACCGCGAGCCAGCCCACGAGGCACACCACCCACGCGATCCCCAGCGCCAGCCAGCGCCGGTTCCAGATCCCGTAGAGCGCGATGCGCACTTCCTCGTAGATGTTGGTCATGCCGGTCGGGATCTCCGCGCGCTCAGAAGTTGCTTTCCGGGATGATGATGACATCGCCCGGCATCAGCATCACGTTGGCCTTGCTCTCGCCCTTCTTGAGCAGATCGCCGATGCGCAGGTTGTATTCCTTCTGCTTGCCCGTGGTCTTGTCGAACCGCACCAGCCGCGCCCGGTTGCCGGCGGCATACTCGGACAGGCCGCCCACCGCGATCATAGCATCGAGCAGCGTCATGTTGGCGCGATAGGGGATCGAGGACGGCTTCTCGGTCGCGCCAACGATCCGCACCTGCTGGCTGAACGTGCCGGCGAACTTGTTGACGATGACCGAGACGATCGGCTCCTGGATGTACTGCGACAGCTGGAGCTTGATATCTTCGGCCAGCATCGACGGGGTCTTGCCCACGGCCGGCATGTCGTTGATCAGCGGCGTGGTGATGCGCCCGTCTGGCCGCACCTGCACGCTCGCGCCCAGTTCGGGGTTGCGCCAGACGAAGATGGTCAGCTCGTCGAGCGGGCCGATCACGTATTCCTCGCCCGGGCCTTCCTGCAACGCCACGAACGAGGCGGGCGGCAACTGCTGCGCAGGCTTCGCGGCGGCGCATCCGGAGAGCGCCATGCCGGCCAGCGCAGTGCCGGCAAGGAGGAAACTGGGGCGCAACACGGTCCGCATGCAAGATCCTTCGGAACTTCCGCACGGCCAGTTCCACGACTGTCCCATGACCCGGGACCATCTGCGGAATTGCGACCGTGCTCCCCCGGGGAATTACCGCCGAGTGGTGAAGATTGCGTTAGCCTTGTTCGCAAACCCCCAAGTGACAAGGGGTTTGCAGGGGCAGTCCCGATTTGGCACGTCGCACACGGTAATGGTTAATCATTTGTTTCAGATGAGAACTTCCGCCGCTGGCCCTTGCCCCAGGAAATGGACCGGACTGGCGCTGGCGCCATAGGCCCCGGCGCAGAACACGGCAACCAGATCACCCTCCTCGGCCCGCGGAAAACCGCCCTTCTCGGCAAGTCGGTCCAGCGGTGTGCACAAGCAGCCGACCACGCTCGCCTCTTCTTCCACCGGCGCATCGAAGCGCGTGGCGATGGCGCTGGGATAGTTGCGCCTGACGACGGTGCCGAAGTTGCCACTGGCCGCCAGCTGGTGATGCAGGCCGCCATCGGTGACGAGAAATATTTCGCCGTGGCTTTGCTTCCGATCGATCACCCGGGTCAGGTAAACCCCTGATTCGCCGACGAGAAACCGGCCCAGCTCGATGCAGAAAGCGGTATCGCGCAAAACCGCGGGCAGATCGGCGAAGCGCTCGGCCAGGGCATTGCCGACGGCGGCAAGGTCCAGGGGCTTGTCGCCGGGGAAATAAGGGATGCCGAAGCCGCCGCCAAGATTGCACTTCGGCACGGTCACGCCCGCCTCCTCGGCAAGCCGTGCAGCGAGGGCAAGGGTCTGCGCCTGCGTCTCGATGATCGCGGCGGCGTCCAGCGCCTGGCTTCCGGCGAAGATGTGGAACCCGCGCCAGTCGGCCCCGGCATCGACCAGCCGACGCGCCAGCGCAGGCACTTTGTCCGCATCGATGCCAAACGGCTTGGCCCCGCCGCCCATCTTCATGCCCGATCCCTTGAGATCGAAATCGGGATTGACGCGAATGGCAAGGCGCGGCGTCACGCCGATCTTCCCGGCGATCTCCAGCGCGCGCTCGGCTTCGCGCACCGATTCAAGATTGAGCGTCACGCCCTTGGCAATGGCCAGTTCCAGCTCGGCATCGCGCTTGCCGGGGCCGGCGAAGCTGACCTTGGCGGGATCAATCCCGGCCGCCTCGACCAAAGCGAGCTCCCCGCCAGAGGCGACGTCGAAGCCATCGACCAGCCCGGCCATGTGCGCCAGCAGCGGGGCGAAAGGGTTGGCCTTGACCGCATAGTGGATCGCCAGCCGGTCGGGCATCGCCGCGCGCAGGGCGGCGACGCGCGCATCGAGCCGTTCGCGGGCATAGACGAACAGGGGGGTGCGGCCCGCCTCGGCGACCAGATCGCTCGCCTTGCGACCGGCAATGGCGAGTTCGCCGTCGATCGCGACAAATCCTTCGGGGATGGGACCGAGCGGTTTCATGCCTCGGGCCCTTGCGCGAGTTCGGCGGCGAGCGCAACGCGATCGAGCTTGCCGTTGGGGCTGACCGGCATGACATCGCGCCAGTGGACGTGGCGCGGCACCATGAAATTGGGCAGCGAACGCGCCAGCGCCGTGATGAGCGCCGGCGTATCGGCCTCGCCCGTGGCCCGCGCGACGAGGTGGATCGCTTGGCCCAGCTGCGGATCGGGAAGCCCGAGTGCCACCGCCTCGGCCACCAGCCCGGTTGCGACGGCGGCTTCCTCCACCTCCTGCGGGCTGACCCGGTTGCCACTGGTCTTGATCATGGCATCGCGCCGGCCGACGAAGTGCAGCAGACCCTGCGCGTCGCGCCGCACACGGTCGCCCGACCACACCGCCATGCCGCCCATTACCGAGAACGCGGGCGCCGGTTTGAAACGCTCGGCAGTGCGCTCCGCATCCTGCCAGTAGCCCTGGGCGACGAGCGGCCCGGCATGGACCAGTTCGCCCTCCTCGTCCGGGCCCGCCGCACGGCCGTCATCGGTCACGACCAGGATTTCCGCAAAGGGAATGGCCGTGCCGATCGAGGTCGGGTGCGCATCGACCAGCGCGGGATCGAGGAAGGTCGACCGGAAGGCTTCGGTCAGGCCGTACATCGGGTAGAGATCGGCCTGCGGGAACGTGCGGCGCAAGGCTGCGACAAGCGACGGCGTCAGCGCGCCGCCGCTGTTGGTTAGCCGCCGCAGCTTCGCCGCGATCTCCGCCGGCCACTGGAGTTCGACCAGTTGCAGCCACAGCGGCGGTACCGCGGCGATGGTCGTGATGCCGTGCCGATCCACCGCCTTCATCACGTCGCGCGGCATCAGGTAGTCGAGCGGGACCACACTGCCGCCGGCATGCCAGGTCGAAAGCAGCTGGTTCTGGCCGTAGTCGAAGGCGAACGGCAGGACCGCGAGCACGCGATCCGACGGCGCGATCTTGAGATAATGGGCAACGCTTGCCGCCCCCAGCCATAGATTGGCGTTGGACAGCATCACCCCCTTGGGGCGCCCGGTCGATCCGCTGGTATAGAGGATAGCGGCCAGTGCGTCATCCTCAGTATCTGACGGAGGAAGCGGAGTCAGGTCACTGATTTCAGACCAGATCGCCGCTTCATCGCAAAGCGACGCATGGTTCGCGTCGCCCGGCTCCAGGCTGGTCAGGCGGCCTGCATTGGCAATGAGCAGGCGCGTACCGCTATCGGCCAGAATGTGCGCGACCTGCGCGCGCTTGAGCAGCGGATTGATCGGCACATGCACCAGCCCGGCACGGACGGCGGCGAGCGGCGCGAGGCACGTCAGCTCGCCCTTGCCCGCCCAGGTTGCAATGCGTTCACCCTTCGCTGATACCTTGCCGCGCAGCCAGGCGGCGAGCTGTCCGACGCGGGCATCGAGCTCTGCGTAAGTGAGCGTGCCCGAACGAAGCACCAGCGCGGGCGCGCCAGCCTCGCCGCGCAGGGGCAGATGGTCGAGCGGGCGAACGATGGCGTCGGGTTCAGCGGTCACGCGGGGATTACCTTGGTGGCTCTGGTCAGTCGCAGGCAAAGGCGGAAGGGCAATTTGGCGATCCGGGTCTATCACGTCGATCTGCGCGAAGCGCAAGCCGATCCGGCGCTCGCCGCGCTGTTCGCGAGATCGGACACGAGCGCGCCGTTCGACCGGCTGGACTGGCTTCGCCTGCTGGCCGAGACGTGCTTTGCGCAAGGCCGGTGCTTCCTCGCCGTGGCGCGCGAAGGCGATCGGATCGTGGCCCTGCCCTTGCGCGAAACGGCGTTCGGGTTCGCGCAACTGGGCAACTGGTACAGCTTCTTCATCCGCCCGCTCGGGCGCGATGTGGACTTGCTGTCCGCACTCGCCGCCAGCTTGCACCGGCCGCTGCGGCTTTACCCTATGCTGCAGGAGGACGCCGAAGCGATGGCCGGGGCGCTGCGATCGCAGGGCTGGCTCGGCAACATCGAAGTGTGTGATTTCAACTATTATTGCGACATAACCTCATCCTGTTTCGAGGATTGGTGGCGCGCACGCCCCGGTGCGTTGCGTGCCACGGTGCGCCGAAAGGGGCGCGACTGTGCGGTCGATCTTCAGGTGCTTTCGCAATTCAGCGATGACGCGTGGGACGCGTACGAAACAGTCTATCAGCGCAGCTGGAAGCCCGCCGAAGGCAACCCCGCGTTCCTGCGCCGCTTTGCCGAAGCGGAAGGCGCTGCTGGTGCACTCCGGCTGGGCATCGCGCGGATCGATGGCGAACCCGTCGCCGCGCAGTTCTGGACGATCGAGGGCGGCACTGCATGGATCCACAAGCTGGCCCACGACGAACGGCACAAGGCCCGCTCCCCGGGCACGTTACTTGCTCAAGCAATGTTTTCCCATGCGATCGACGTCGACAAGGTATCGCGGATCGACTTCGGAACCGGCGCGGATGCCTACAAGCGGGACTGGATGGATGCGGTCCGCCCACTATACAGGATTGAATTTCATAGACTATCTTCGCCATCCAGCTGGCCCCGCCTCGCACGGCTGGCTCTGCGCGGATGGATCAAGCGCCCCCTTGTTTTGCCGGGTTCCACTGGTTAGAGGCCGGAAAAACAGCGATTTCGTGCGGGAGCAGTGAGGGTGAGCGCTTTGGCCAGTGACGATACCGACGACCGGCTGCGTGCCATCCTGCGCGACGTGCTTGGGCTGAATGCCGATACCGTCGCCAGCTTCGACGCCGATACCGCGCTGTTCGGCGCCATCCCCGAACTCGATTCGATGGCGGTGGCCGGCCTGCTGACCGAGATCGAGGATCGCTTCGGCATCGTCATCGACGACGACGACATCGATGGCGAGGTGCTGGAAACCTACGGCAACCTTCTCGCCTTCACGGCGGCGCGCCTCGGCTAGAAGCGTCCCGAAACCGGACCATTGCGCTGACGACACTGCGGGCGCTTTGCGCTATCGCAGGTGCCTCGTCATGGAATTCTGCGCGACCTGGACCTGCCCCGGCCCCGACGGCCCCATTCATGAGCATGCGGCCGCCTTCGATCGGGGCCGCGAACGCCGCGTGCTGATCGTGCCTGCGCTGTTCGAGGAGCAGAACCGCACCCGTCGGCTGCTGGTCGAAACGATGCGGCGGCTCGATGCGGCGGGCCTCGACAGCTTCCTGCCAGACCTGCCCGGCTGCAACGAAAGTCCGCAGGATTTTGCGCACCAGAGCCTTCATGCCTGGCGCCGGGCGATGGCCGACGCGACCGCACAGTTCGCCGCCACGCAAGTCCTCGCCGTGCGCGGCGGGGCGCTGGTCTTTCCCGCGCACCTGCCCGGCCACGTGCTCGAACCGGTCAAGGGCGCGTCACTGCTGCGTCACCTGCTGCGCGCGCGCGTGATCTCAGGGCGCGAGGCGGGCGAGCAGCTTACGATCGAGGGCCTGCTCGACCAGGGCCGCGAGCATGGCCTGATCCTTGCCGGCTATCGCTTCAACCCGGCGATGATCGCCGGGCTGGAAGGCGCCCTTCCCGCGCATGAAGGCCAGCGCACGATCCTGCTGTCCGAGCTGGGCGGCGGCGCGGCGCTATGGACACGCGCCGAACCCGGCGAGGATGCTGCGCAGGCTGCTGCACTTGCCCGGATCGTTGCGGCATGATGCGCCGGCATCTGGGCTTTGCCTGCGAAGGGGCACAGCTTGTCGGCACGCTCGACACGCCGAGCGCAGCCGGGACAACGGGGCTGCTGGTGGTTTCGGGCGGCAATGAAATCCGCAGCGGCGCCTTTGCCGGCATGGCGCGGCTGACCGCGCAGCTGGCGCGCGAGGAAGGCGTGCCCTGCTTCCGCTTCGACCGGCGCGGCGTGGGCGAAAGCGAGGGCGAGAACCACGGCTACCGCTCGAGCGCGCCCGACATCGCCGCAGCGCTCGTCGCGTTCCGGCAGGCTGCGCCGCATCTCAGGCGGGTGATCGGCTTCGGCATCTGCGACGCCGCCAGCGCGCTGGCACTGTTTGGCGGCGATGCCGGTCTGGACGGGCTGGTCCTCGCCAACCCGTGGACGCGCGACGATGCCGAAGAGGCTGCTGGCGCGCTGCCGGCAGGCGCCCTGTGGCGGCGCTATATTGGCAAGCTGGCCCGCCCGGACGAATGGCGGCGGCTGTTGAGCGGGGGCGTCAGCATTGCCAGCATGGCGCGCGACGTGGGCGGCGCCGCAAGGGCACCGCGCGCCTCAGCGCTGGTGCGCGAGATGGACGAAGCCTTGTCGCGCTTTGCCGGACCAGTCTCGATCCTGCTGGCCGAAGGCGACCGAACCGCCCAGCTGTTCGAGGCGGCTTGGCCACGCACGGACCAACGCATCGCCCGGCACGCCAGCGCCGGACACGCCTTTGACAGCGAACCGGCGCGCGATTGGCTGATCGCGCGCCTGCGGGAAGCCCTGGCCTAGGGGCCGGTTATTCGGCCGCTTCGGCCTGGTGCGCGGCGAAGTCGAGCTCGGCCAGGAAACGCTCGGCATCGAGCGCGGCCATACAGCCCGTGCCGGCGGCGGTCACCGCCTGGCGATAGGTGTGGTCCATCACGTCACCGCAGGCGAACACGCCGGGGATCGCGGTCTTTGGCGTGCCCGGCTGGACGACGATATAGCCGCTCTCGTCCAGCTCGAGCTTGCCCTTGAACAGTTCGGTCGCCGGCGCATGGCCGATGGCGACGAACGCACCGTCGGTCGCGAGCGACGACTTCTCGCCGGTTACGGTGTCGACTAGCTCGACTGCCTGCAGGCCGCCACCGCCAAGGTCGCCCGAAAAGCTCTCGACCGCCTTGTTCCACAGCACCTTGACGTTGGGGTGCGCGAACAGGCGATCTTGCAGAATCTTCTCGGCGCGCAGGCTGTCGCGGCGATGGATCAGCGTGACGTCGGGTGAGTGGTTGGTGAGGTAGAGCGCCTCTTCCACCGCGGTGTTGCCGCCGCCGATGACCACGACCTTCTTGCCGCGATAGAAGAAGCCGTCGCACGTGGCGCACGCCGAAACGCCCTTGCCCGAAAATTCGACTTCGCCCGAAACGCCAAGCCACTTGGCCTGTGCGCCGGTGGCGATGACCAGGACATCGCCTTCGTACACATCGCCGCTGTCGCCGATGGCGCGGAAGGGCGAACCATCCAGGCTGACTTCCAGGATCGTGTCCCACATCATCCGCGTGCCGACGTGCTCCGCCTGGGCTTGCATTTCCTGCATGAGCCACGGGCCCTGGATCACGTCGCGGAAGCCCGGGTAATTCTCAACATCGGTGGTGATGGTCAGCTGGCCACCGGGCTGCAGACCCTGCACCACGATCGGCTGCATGCCCGCGCGCGCGCCATAGATCGCGGCGGAAAGGCCGGCGGGGCCGGAACCGATGATGAGCATGCGGGTCTTGTGCGTCGTCGCCATGAAGGGTCCTCCAGTCGAGGGCCGAGATAGAATCTGCGCGGGCAGATTACGAGTCCGCGGCCGCAGTTTTCCCTTGTTTGATCCCAAGCAATGTTTGTGTCGGAATCTTTCTGCATTGCTAATGCGAGTTTATCGCATTAGCCGGCGTGCGGGGCGATGGGGGGAACATGAACATCTTGAATTCGATCGTGCGCGCTGCGCTCACCCTGTCGCTGGCGCTGCCATCGGCGGTGGCCTTCGCCGCGCCGGGCACCGGCGACGAAGTCTATGGTGCGACGACCGAGGCCGGAAAGGTTGAGCTGGAATCGCGCTATGGCCGGCTGATGGGCGGCGCCGATGCCGGCGAAGATGCGCTCAAGCTCGAAGCCGCCTACTCGCCCTCCTCGCGCTTGCGCTTGGGTGCGCAAGTCGAGCTCGAACGCGAACCTTCGGGCCCGCGCAAGGCCGAAGCGATGAGCTTCGAAGCGATATACGGCCTCGGCCGCGTCGCAGGCATCGATGTCGCCGTCTATGGCGAATATGAAGTCGGCCTGCTGCACGAAACGCCCGATGCGCTCGAAGGCAAGATCCTGCTGCAGCGCAAGGCCGGACCGTTCGACGCGCGGCTCAACCTGATCTTCCAGAAGGCGCTGGCCACGGGCGAGCGCGTGCAACTGGGCTATGCCGCGTCGGCCGACTACGCCGTGGCGGGCGACGAAGTCCGGCTGGGCCTGGCCGCGTTCGGCGACCTGGGCGATTTCCGCCGGTTCGCGCCGCATGCCGAACATTTCCTCGGCCCGGTGGTCAAGGGTGAGGTCGAAGGCCTGGGGCCCGAGATCGCGATCGAAGCCGGCTATCTCTTCGCCATCGACAAGGCGCGCGACGATACCCGGGGCCAGCTGCGGCTGCTGCTCGAAGTGGAGTTCTGAAAAAGGAACGGGCGGCCGCTTACCGCAGCCGCCCATTCCGATTCGGAGAAGAAGCCTTATTCCGCGAACACGATCCTGTAGGCGCGGTAGGTGAACTTCCAGGCCCCGTCGATCCGGCGCAGCCGATCGTCGTAGCGGCCGTTATTGTAGACGCGCTTTCCCGTCTGGGGGTCGTCGTAGATCTCTATGGTATAAGCAACGGCCGTGGCCTCGTCGCCATCCACCTCGATCGATCCGGGCTGCATGAAGTAGATCATTGGCCGGGTCATGTTGTCGAGGCCATAGGCCTTCATCGATTCGACCCAGCCGGCGACGATCGTCTCGCGGCCCATGAACACCCCCAGATCAGGGTATTCGGGCAGTTCCCATTGCGCGTCCTCGGCCCAGATCGAGCCCCACAGCGCGGCGTCCTTCGTCATCACGCCGTGCGCGTGCGTATCCATCAGTTCGCGGATCGCGGTGCGGTCCTCGATCGGGCCGGTAAACGGCATGGCTTTGCTCCTCCCTTACCAGGCGTGCGGTTCGCCGTTCCACTTGAGGAAATCGCCCGAGGTTTCGAGCGTCCAGTCGGCGGCCACCTTGCGGATGCCGGCAGCGGATTCGGTGGGCGTGATGTCGGCGCCGGCGCCGCCCATGTCGGTCTGCACCCAGCCAGGATGCACCAGCCCGACAATGACGCCCTTGTCCTTGAGATCGATCGCCACCGAGCGCATCAGCCGGTTGAGCGCGGCCTTCGACGCGGCATAGGCATAGAACCCGCCATAGGGCCAGGTCGACGCGCCGAGCTGGCTGGTGATGTTGATCACCTTGGCACCCTTGCCCAGGCGCGGCAGGAACGCCTGCAGCACGCGCAAGGGGCCCTGCACCATCACGTTGAACGTATCGTTCCACGCCTGCCAGTCCGCCGTCTCCAGCTCCTTCTCGGATGAAGGCCCGGTCACGCCGGCGACATTGTAGAGCACGTCGATGGAATCGCTGCCGCTGGCGGCGGCGGCCTTCACCGAAGCATCTTCGGCCACGTCCATCGCATGGATCGTCAGCTTGCCGTTCGATGCGGCGGCAAGATCGTTGAGCTGGTCGCTGGCCGAGCGCGCCAGCGCGATCACCTTGTCCCCCGCTTCGACGTGCTGGCGCGCGATCTCCAGCCCGATGCCGCGCGCGGCGCCGGTGATTGCTACGGTTGCCATGACTTACCTTCTCCCTTCGAGCCAGTCGTTGAGCACTTCGTGGAAGAAGCGCACACGGGTTTCCTGTGCCGGCAGGTAGGCGTCTTCATAGCCCTTCGAATGCATGCCGGCCTGCATACCTTCGGCCAGCTCCATGTCCTGGTAAACTATCTGTCCTGCGAGTTCGGGGATGCCGCGCCCGCCATCGAAATCGCGATGCTCGCAGGTTTCCACCTCGCGCAGCGGCTTTTCGCCGGCCATGATCGATTGGCAGGTCTCTTGCCCTTCCACCGGGAATGCCATGCACCACAGGTCGAAGAAGCACTTCTCCGGGTCCTCGGGGTGCGGTTCGCTGCGGAAGAAGATCAGGTTGTCGGGCAGGAAGCTGATCGTCACGTTCGGGAAGATCACCGTGTGCGGGCTGTCGGTGATCTGTTCGTCGTCCATGTCCTTGTAGTGGACATAGCCCCGCTCCTGCCACAGCCGGCGCTTGGCGGCTTTCAGGTCGAGCCAGCCCTGCATCGCCATGTCTTCGTACGAGGCATAGCTGGACGGATCGATATCCCATTGCTGCAGGATCGCCTCGAACGGGTGCGGCACGCCCTCGGGCAGCCGGTCGGACAGCGACGGACGCATCGGCTGCACGGTGCGGCCATGCCCGCGCGGCCACATTTCGTGGCGTGCGGTGTCGACATCCTGGTCGATCCACGGCGGCACCTGCGGATGCGCGGTGCGGGTGTGGTAGCTTTCCGAGAAGTTGTCGGTCACGAACTTCCAGTTGGCGTTCAGCGCGATGCGGTACCACGCCACGCGGACCGCGGTGTCCATCGGGTAGTTCTTGTAGAGCTGCGGCATCGGATCGAGATAGTCGAGCAGCGGCTCGGCTTTGGGGTCCATCGTGTACCACACGAACCCGCCCCATGTGTCGCAGCGCAGTTCCTTCAGGCTGAGCTTTCCGCACGGATCGCCCTGCGGGAAATCGTGCCCGTCCTGCGCGAACTGCAGCACGCCGTCCTTGCCCCACTTCCAGCCGTGGTACGGGCAGGTGATCGCCTCAAGCGAGGAGCTTTCCGCAACCATGCGCATGCCACGGTGGCGGCAGGAATTGTAGAAGGCGCGGATCGACCCGTCATCCTGGCGGATGCAGATCACCGATTCCTTCATGAAGGTGTGGACGAGGAAGTCGCCCGGCTCGGGAATTTCGGCAGTGCGCCCGGCGACATGCCAGATGCGCGACCACAGGCCATCCCACTCCTTTTGCGCGAATTCCTTCGAATAGTAGCGATCGCCGGTGATCGGATCGCCACGCAGGTTGGCCGGATCGCGGCCATCGAGCGCGGCAAAGCTGGCGCTGTTCTCGTTCATCGTCGTCTCCCGCCCGTCCGTCTGCTGCGGATGCCGTGGGCCAAGCTGTGGCCCAGCGGTGCACGGCGGGATACTGGCAGAAGAACCAGATTAAAGTCCAGTCGGATTGTTTTCTTCGAGGTCGAGAATGCCGGCAGCCGCCTCGGCGTGCAGCAAAGCCACCACGCGCGCCACCAGCCGGCGAACCAGCGCCGCGCGCTTCGCGCCGATGACGGGCAGGTTGAGCATGAGACCCATGTGGGCCGTCACCACGAAATCGCTGACGAGCTTCATCGTCTCCCACCGCGCCTGCCATTGCGGGAAGCTCTCGATCATTTCCGAGATCCAGACGGCATCGAAGCGCTGTGCGGCGGGCAGGAACACCCGCTCCAGGTCGCTATCGCTGCGGGCCGCCACAGCCAGCTCGACATAGGCCGCATAGTCGCGCGTCTGGACGCTGCGCCAGTACGCCTCTGTGCTGATCTCGAACAGCGCTTCGTCGCGCGCGCCGGCAACAGCAGAGAGGTAATCGTCGAGGAAGGCCTGCATCCGGCGATAGAACACATGCTCCACCACGGCGGCGGCAAGGTCCATGCGGGTGGCGAAGTGATGGTGCATCGCCCCGCGCGAGGAGCCCGTGCGCTCTGCCACCTTCTGCGTGGTGAGCCCGGAGTACCCCTCCTCGACCAGGCAGTCGATCGCGGCCTCCACCAGCCGGACGCGCGTGCGCACGCTCTTGCGCTGCTGCCAGCGCTCGGGCTCTGCCGCGAGATCTGCAGGAAGCATCGCATCGAGCATGCGTTGCTGCATCGTGGTGGCCATTCGGGCTCCTATCACAAACTTCAGGTTCTTCGCGCGTGTGAACGGTGGCAAAAGAAACCGGCAAGGGTGCCTGTTTTCACGCCTCAAGCCGCAGAAATGCAACCTGCGAGTTTGGTGAGTGGGCATGGGGCGGGCATCAGGAGGATAGTGCGGTCCAACGGTCGCCGGCGTTCCAGATTCGCCGTCAGACCGCCCCTTGCGGGGAGCCGCCTGGAGAGGAACCGAAGATGACCGTTGAGCAGCCGATCTCGCGCTATTCGCCCGAATTCGACGTCGCCGTGCGCGGCGACACGATCACCGCAGACCGCTACATCAGCAAGGAATGGATGGAGCTGGAGCGCGACCGGCTGTGGCCCAAGGTCTGGCACCTGGGCGGCGTGACGGCGGAGCTGGAGGAAGAGGGCGATTTCATCCGCCACAACTTCGGCAAGGAATCGGTCATCATGGTCAAGCAGGCCGATGGCTCGATCAAGGCGTTCTACAACTCCTGCCCGCACCGCGGTAACCGCCTGATCCTGGGCGATGCCGGTTCGACCCCGCGCATCACCTGCGGCTATCACGGCTGGCAGTTCGATCCCGACGGCACGCTGGTCCACGTGCAGGACCCGGACGATTTCGCCGGCGGCAACCCCTGCGGCAAGACCAAGCTGTCCGAACTGCGCTGCGAAACCTGGGGTCCGTTCGTGTTCTGGTGCATGGACGACGATGTCGCCCCGCTGCACGAATGGCTTTCGCCCTTCCCCGAACGGCTCAAGGGCTACAAGCTGGAAAACTGGGTGCGCGTGCTGAATGTGTCGGCCGATGCGAACTTCAACTGGAAGATCATCCGCGACAACTTCAACGAAAGCTACCACCTCCCCACCATCCACCCCGAACTGGCCACCTTCATCAACGACGGCCTGCCGACCACGCTGTTCGAGATGTACGAGAGCGGCCACAACGCGATGTGGATGATCGGCCACCAGGCCACCACCCGCAAGGACTACGTCAGCGGCGACGTGCCGCCGGGCCTCTATGAAGCGGCCGAAGCCTGGGGCATCGATCCCAAGGAATATCGCGGCCGCACCAACGACATCCGCGAGGCGGTGATCAAGGCCAAGCGCGAAAAGGGCGCCGAGCGCGGCTATGACTACAGCGAGATGACCGACCAGCAGCTGGTGGACTACTTCCACTGCACGCTGTTCCCGAACCTCACCATCACGATGTCGCCCGAACAGTGCCAGATTCTGCGCACCGAACCGCACCCGACCGACCCGGAAAAGTGCGTGTTCCAGCACTGGTGCCTCTATCCGCCGGTCGAAGGCATGACCGAGATCGACACGCCCGTGGGCCGCGCACCGTTCAGGCACGACGCGATCCACCGCCACTCGGTCTACGGTGACGGCGTTTCGGTGGGCTACGTCGCCGATCAGGACCTGTCGATCGGCACCACCCAGCAGCAGGGCCTCAATTCGCGCGGCTTCAAGGGCTGCCTGCTGCCCGGCCAGGAAAAGCGCATCCAGCGCTTCCACGAACTGCTCAACGACTACGTCAAGGGCGGCGCGTGAGCGCACTGGCGCAGGGGACGGCCGCCTTGCCGGCGATCGTTCCCGGCCGCACGGGGCCGCACCTGATGCAGGCGGCCTTCATCGTCGATGACGTCGAAGCGGCCGCGCGGGCCTGGACCAGGGCCACCGGCATCGGTCCCTTCTTCATCGTGCCCCACATCCAGCTGGCCGAGCTGGACTATCGCGGGCAACCGGCAGAGGGCATCGATTTCTCGGTTGCGCTCGCCCAGTCGGGCGGCACGCAGATCGAGCTGATCCAGCAGCACTGCGACCGCCCCAGCGCCTATCGCGACACCATCGCCAAGGGTGCGCAGGGGTTCCACCACTTCTGCATCTACACCGATGCCTATGACGAGACGCGCCAGCGCTATCTCGACCAGGGCTTCATCAGCGCGGTCGATGGCCGGTTCGGCGCGATGCGCTTCTGCTACATCGATACCTCGCCCGCGCTCGGCTGCATGATCGAGATCGTGGAGGAGGATGCGGGCCAGACCGAGGCGTTCACCCGCATCGCCCAGGCCGCGCTGGATTGGGACGGCGTGACCGAGCCACTCCGCCCCCTGTTCGCCTGATCCCAGACCTCGATGCAGCCCGCAAAGGGCGCATCACAACACCACATCACCTTGGGAGAAAACCGTGTCCGTGACTTGCCCGATCGAGGATCGTCTTGCGATCCAGGACCTGATGATCGCCTATGCCCATGCCGTGGACACCATCGGCAACATCGATGGCATTCTCGACGTGTTCACCGAGGATGCGGTGTTCGATCTTTCCGGCATCGGCCTTGCCGCGCTCGAAGGCCATGACGGCATCCGCGGCTTCTTCACCAACGTCTTTGCCAACATGGCGCACCATGCGCACTACCTGACCAACTTCGCGGTCACCGCCTATGCCGGCGATACGGCATCGATGCGCGCCTATGTGATCGGCATGGGCGTGGGCAAGGACGGCAGCACGGTCACCGTCAACGGCCGCTATTACTTCGACGTCCGGCGCACCGCCGCCGGCTGGAAGGCCACGCGCTACACCATGGATTTCCTGCTGCCACTATCGGGCACGCTAGAGAACGCGAAGTAGGACGGGAGCGAAAACGTGAATCCAGATCTCGTGAACCTGACCGGCAAGGTCGCCATCGTTACCGGCGCCGGCGTCGGCATGGGCCGGGCGACCGCCCGCCTGCTCGCCGCGCGTGGCGCCAGGGTCATCGTCTCGGACATCAACGCCGAGACTGCCGCCGCCACCACGGAGGCGATCCGCGCGGCGGGCGGCGAAGCCCACGCCTTCCGCTGCAACGTTGCCGACGAAGCGCAGGTCGCACGTCTGGTGGCAGAAGCGGTCGCGGTGTTCGGCAAGCTCGATTGCGCGGTCAACAACGCGGCGATCACGCCGGACAACCTCCCCATCCACGAAGCCGACATGGCGGCGTTCGACCGGGTGATGAACGTCGACCTGCGCTCGGTCATGCTGTGCATGAAGTACGAGATTGCGCAGATCCTGCGCCAAGGCACGCAAGGCTCGATCGTCAACATCGGCTCGGTCAGCTCGGTGCGACCGCAACCGTTCAATCCCGCCTACGTGGCCGCCAAGCATGGCGTGATCGGCCTGACCAAGGTTGGCAGCCTTGACTACGCAGGCAAGGGCATTCGCGTGAACGCCGTGCTGCCCGGCGCCATCGACACGCCCATGCTGCGCGGCGCGCTCGAAACCACGGGCAATACTGAGGAAGACTTTGCCCCTGCCCTGTCGCTGTTCGGCCGCTTCGGCAAGCCGGAGGAAGTCGCCGAAGCGAGCGCATGGCTCTGCTCCGACGCCTCAAGCTATGTCACCGGCCACAGCCTTGCGGTCGAAGGCGGCTACCTGACGCGCTGACCGGTTCGCACGCCGCGCAACGAAAAGGCCCCGGCTCCTGATGGAACCGGGGCCTTTTTCATGTCGCCTGGACGATGGCGTCAAACCTGGCTGAAACCGCCGTCGATCACGAATTCGGCGCAGGTCACGAAGCTGGCCGCTTCGCTGCACAGATAGACAACGCCGCCGCCCATCTCGTCGGGACGGCCCTGTCGACCGATCGGGTGGCGCGCTTCCATGTTGGCCTGCGCCACTTCGCGCGAAGGCGCTGCACCCAGTTCGACATAGCGGTCCATGATCGAACCGAGCATGCCGGTATCGACCCCGCCCGGATGCACCGAGTTGACGCGGATGTTGTAGCCCAGCGCGGCAAATTCGGCGCCAAGGCACTTGCTCAACATCTTCACCGCCGCCTTGCTGGTGCAATAGGCCGCGTTGAACGGCGCGCCGCGCAGGCCGCCCACGCTCGAGAAATTGACCACCGAGGCGCCCCCTTTGCGCGCCTTGCCACCTTCGCGCAGCAGCGGCAGCAGCACTTGCGTGCCGATGATGATCGAGTCCACGTTCACGGCGTTGACACGGTGGAACGCCTCGAGGCTGGTATCCTCGAACTTCTCGACGATCGAAATGCCGGCATTGTTCACCAGCGCATCGAGCCGGCCGTAGTCCTTGTAGATCTTGCCCGCGAGCGCTTCCCAGTCCTGCTCGCTGGTGACGTCGTGCCGCACATAGGCATCGGCGCCTTCGATATCGGCGGTTTCGGCCATGTCGGTGGCGATCACCGTGGCGTTTGCGGCCTTGAGCGCCTTGACCAGTTCGCGGCCGATGCCGCCGGCGGCGCCGGTGACGACGGCCACCACGTTGTCGAGAGCGATTGTCATTGTGCGGTGAATCCCCCGTCGATGACCAGCTCGGCGCCGGTCATGTAGCTTGAATCCTCGGAAGCGAGGAAGAATGCGGCGCTGGCCAGTTCGCTCGGCTGCGCGAGACGGCCGATCGGCGTGGAGGCGACGACGCCCGCCACCAGATCATCGGGCTTTTCGGCAAAGCCCTGGTCGACCCAGCGCTGGAAGCCGGCCTTCAGCAGCGGCGTTTCGACGAAGCCGGGATGCAGCGAGTTGGCGCGGATCGGCGTCTGCTTCTGCGCAAATTCGATGGCGATGCCCTTGGTGAACAGCCGCACCGCGCCCTTGCTGGCGTTGTAGGCCGAAACCTCGTTCATGCCGACAAGGCCCATGATCGAGCTGACGTTGATGATCGACGAACCGCCGCGAACATCCTTGCCGCTTTCGGCCATCAGCGGGGTGAAGTGCTTCACGCCCAGGAACACTCCGTCGACGTTGATCGACATGATCCGCCGCCAGCCTTCCATCGATAGGCTTTCGACCGCACCGGTCAGGTCGATGCCGGCATTGTTGACCAGGATGTGGCACTTGCCGTGGCGCTCCTTCACTAAGGCGACGGCGCGCTCCCAGTCCTCTTCCTTGGCGACATTGGCCGAAACGTAGCTGGCCGCCTGGCCAAGCCTGGCCATCGTCTCGCGCGCCAGATCGCTGTCTGGCGCATCGAGGTCGGACAGCACGACTTCGGCACCTTCGGCCAGGAAGCGTTCGACGCAGGCTAGGCCGATGCCGCGCAGGCCGCCGGAGACGAAAGCGACGCGGCCCTTCAGCCGCTGGGCAGACAATTCCATGCTCTCAGACCCCCATCATGCCGGCAGTTGTCGCACCGTCGATGGCGAGTTCCGCGCCCGACACGAAGGCCGCCTCGTCCGAAGCGAGGTAGGCGACGAGGCCAGCGATCTCTTCCAGCTTGGCCATGCGGCCCATCGGCGACATCGCGTTGTACATCGCGCGCGCGCCGTCCGGATCGGCCTGCGCGGCAAGGATGCCCATGATCAACTCGGTCTCGACCACGCCCGGCAGGATCGCATTGACGCGGATGTTGTAGCCCCGCTGCCCGCAATGCACCGCCGCCGACTTGGCGAGCGCGCAGACTGCCGCCTTGGTCACCGAGTAGGTGACGTAGTTGCCCAGCGGGCGCGTGGCGTTCATCGAGGAATTGATGATGATCGACCCGCCCGAACCGCCGGGATTGGCCTTCATTGCCCGAATCGCGTGCTGCACGGTCAGCATAACACCGGTCTGGTTGACCGCCACGACGTTGTTCCAGCCGTCGATCCCGACGTCTTCGATGCTGGCATCGCCGCTTTCGGTGCCGGCGTTGGCAAAGGCGATGTCGAGCCGTCCAAACGCGCCCAGAACCTCGTCGATCAGGCCGGGCCAGCTATCGGCATCCTGCACGCGGTGCGTGGCAAAGCGTGCGCCGGTTTCCTCGCACAGCGCGCGGGCGACTTCGGCCTTCGAGCCGGTGAAGAACACCTTCGCGCCGTCTGCGCTCAGTCGCCGCACGGCGGCCGCGCCGATCCCGGTCGTGCCGCCCGTGATGAGCGCGACCTTGCCTTCCAGTCTTCCAGCCATGTTCTCTCCCGCCGGTTTCCGGCTCATCAGGAATTCCGTGGTCGAAAGTGGTAGGCGACTGGGCTCTCTGCGCAACCTATGCTTTTTTGCAAGGTGACGCGCGCGCGCGGGACCGGCAAAACCGGCAACATTGACGGAAATATCCCGACCGGGTGAGGAATCGAGAAAATGGCCGAAAGTGACCCCCAAATCGGCGGCGGACTCGCCCGCTGCGACAACGGCATCAGCTGGCAGGACCTGATGGCGCAGGATTCGCGGCCCGCGCCCGCGATCCTGACCGAAGAAAGCTACCAGTACCGCGGCAGCGAGCCGCTCGACGCCGCCCGCTACACCAGCGAGGACTTTGCCAAGCTTGAGCGCGAGAAGATGTGGCCCCACGTGTGGCAGTTCGCCGCGCGCGAAGAGGACATTCCCGAGCCCGGCGACTACATCGTGTTCGAGAACGTCGGCCGTTCCTGGCTGATCAGCCGGCAGGACGATGGCTCGGTCAAGGCAATGCACAACGTCTGCCTCCACCGCGGGCGCAAGCTGCGCACCGAGGACGGCGCGGCCGACAAGTTCGTCTGCCCGTTCCACGGCTTTGCCTGGAACAAGGACGGCAGCTTCGACGGCATGCCCTGTTCGTGGGACTTCAAGCACCTGCAGAAGGACAAGATGGGACTGCCCGAGGCCGAAGTCGGCCGCTGGGGCGGATACATCTTCCTGCGCGAGGAAAAGGGCGGGCCGAGCCTCGAGGAATTCCTCGCCCCGATCCCCGAATTCTTCAAGCGCTGGCGCCACGAAGAATGCACCACGGTGATCTACGTCGCCAAGGAAGTGCCGGCGAACTGGAAGGTCACCGCCGAAGCCTTCATGGAAGCCTGGCACACCGTCGTCACCCACCCGCAGCTGCTGCCCTTCACCGGTGACGCGAACAGCGCCTACTGGACCTGGGGCGACAACGTGAACGTCAATCTGGTGCCCTTCGGCATCATGAGCCCGCACATCGACGGCGAAGGCCGCAGCCAGCAGTGGATCGTCGACGAATTCGTCAAGTACAACGGCCGCAGCGCCGACAATTACGAATCGAGCGGCGATCCCTTCGCGGTGACCGTGCCCGAAGGCATGACGGCGCGCGAAGCGCTCGGTGCTGCGATGCGCAAGGGCTATACCGAACAGACCGGCTACGACCACGATCACGCCACCGATGCCGAACTGCTCGATGGCCTTGTCTATAACGTGTTCCCGAACTTCGCGCCGTGGGGCGGGTTCATGCCGAACATCGTCTATCGCTGGCGCCCCGGCGCCACGCCCGACACCTGCCTGATGGAAGTGCGCATCCTCGCCCGCGTCAAGAAGGGCGAACCGATCCCTCGCGCCGTGCCGATGAAGCTGCTGACGGCGGATCAGAAGTGGACCGACGCGCCCGAACTCGGCGTGCTGGGGGACGTGTTCGAACAGGACATGGAAAACCTGCCCTACGTCCAGCGGGGCCTCCACGCCTCCAAGACCGGCCAGGTCAATCTGGGCGACTACCAGGAAATCCGCATCCGCCAGTTCCACCAGACGCTGGACAAGTACCTGAACGGCGAGCTGGGGGCCAAGCCATGAGCGACGACGCGACAGAGAGCCATCCGCCGCGCATCGACTGCGTGCTGGTCTGCGGCGGGGTCTGGCACGACATGGACTTCGCCCGGCTGGAGCTGCTGAAGCTGCTGGCCGAAGACCCGCGCGTGCGCACCCGCGTGTTCGAGGATTACGAGAACATCGCCGCGATCGAGGCGGCCGACATCCTCATCACCTACACCTGCGACGTCACCCCTTCGCTGAAGGCGCAGGAAGCGCTGCGCAGCTGGCTTCAGGCGGGCGGGCGCTGGTATGCGCTGCACGGCACCAACTCGGTGCTGCGCTTCCTGACCGAAGGGCCGAACAAGGACCTGTGGGACGCGCCGCGCTGGGCGCCGCTGATGATGGACCTGCTCGGCAGCCAGTTCATCAGCCACCCGCCGATCGCGCCCTACACCGTCACCGTGGCCGACCACGATCACCCGCTGACGCAGGGGATCGAGGCGTTCGACACCACCGACGAGCTGTACCACCTCGAATGCCACGGCGATCTGCACGTGCTGCTGGAAACCGAGTGCACCGAACCCGGCACCGGCTTCGTCGAGGCGGCGGACGCGCCCGGCACCCATCCGGTGATGTACATCAAGGCCCATGGCAAGGGTGCGGTGCTCTACAACACGCTCGGCCATTGCCGCGGTCACTACGATCTCCAGCCGATGCTCGACTGGTGGCCCACGGTGGATCGCTGCGCGTGGGATCTCCCGGTATTCTACGACCTTCTGCGGCGGGGGATCGGCTGGATCAAGGACCGAGCGCCCAACCAGGGCTGAACTCGACGAATTCGCCTCCCGCATCGACCGGAGGCTTTGCCACAACGGACGGCAGGGCGCACAAGTGGCCCCTGCCGTTTCCCGTTTCGGGGATCGGCGCCAGGAAGGTCCCACCATGTCGTTCCGCCTGCCCCGCCCGGCCCGCATGATCTTCGGCCTTGGCCTTGCGGCTGTGGGCTTCCCGGCGATGGCCGCGCCCGATCCCGGCCTCCAGGCCTTTCTGGAGAGCACCGTGGCACAGGTCCGCGCGCGCAACCACCTGCCTGCCGTTGCCGCCGTGGTGCAGATCGACGGGCGGATCGTTGCCGAAACCGCGCAAGGCCTGCGCGCCAACGGCTTTGCCGAGAAAGTCACGACCGGCGATCTCTGGCACATCGGCTCCGATACCAAGGCGATGACCGCCACGATGATCGCCCGCCTGGTCGAGCGTGGCCTGCTGCGCTTCGACGAGACGATGGGCGAGGCGTTCCCCGATTGGGCGGCGACGATGGACCCGGCGATGCGCAAGGTGACGATCGTCCAGTTGCTCAGTCACACCGCCGGGCTCCTGCCCGTGACCGACGACAAGGACCTCGACAGCGTGATGGCGATCGCCGGCCCTGCAAGCGGCGGCTGGCAGGTGCAGCGCGCCAATGTCGCCCGCGCCTTCCTGTCGCGTCCGCCCGCCACCGCCGTGGGGCATTTCGCCTATTCCAACCTCGGCTACATCATCGCCGGCGCCATCGCCGAAGCGCACACCGGCAAGCCGTGGGAACAGCTCGTGGCCGAGGAAGTGTTCGCCCCGCTCGGCATGATGCACTCGGGGTTCGGCAACCCCGCCCTGCCCCACGCCCACGACCAGCCGTGGGGCCACAAGCCGGTGCGCGGCAGGCTCGTCGCCATCGATCCGGGCTCGCCGGGCAGCGACAATCCGCCGCTGATCGGCCCGGCCGGCATGATCAGCCTGCCGCTGCACGACTGGCTGCTGTTCGCGCAGGACCAGCTCGACGGCGTCCATGGACGGGGCCGGCTGCTGAAGCCCGAAACCTATGCCCGGCTGCACACGGTGGTGGTGGCGCCCTACGCGCTCGGCTGGGGCGTCAAGCCGGGGGCGGACGGCAAGCCCGACCTGCTGACCCATTCGGGCAGCAACGGCTACTGGCTCGCCGACATCCGCATCATGCCCCGGCACGACATCATCACGCTGCTGGTGACCAACGCGGGCAACGATGCCGCCAACAAGGCCATCGTCGAGATCGGCAAGCCGCTGCGCGACCGCCTCAAACCCTTCGATTGAGCTGCCTTCGATGGAACGGCGATCGACCGACCGGCGCCGCGATCAAGCGGCATCGGCGAACCGGTCGAGCGCGGCCAGCGGGCTGTCGGGCCAGCGCGACAGCACCAGCAACCGCTTGTGTCCGTGGCCAATGGTCAGTTCGTCGGTCACGCCCATGCCGCCGTGGAACTGGATCATCTCGTGGCCCAGCGTCACCCCGGCTGGCGCGATGTAGGCGCGCGCACCGGCCACCGCCTTGGCAAAGCCATCGGTGCCGCTGCTGACCATCGCGAGGTTGAGCAGCGCGCGGGCCTGTTCGATCACGCCATACTGCGCGGCCATGCGGTGCTGGATCGCCTGGAACGATCCCAGCGTCACGCCG
Source organism: Novosphingobium olei (assembly GCF_012927405.1). Classification (GTDB taxonomy): domain Bacteria; phylum Pseudomonadota; class Alphaproteobacteria; order Sphingomonadales; family Sphingomonadaceae; genus Novosphingobium; species Novosphingobium olei. Next base: position 160,797 of record NZ_JABBGM010000003.1, read on the forward strand.
AACTGCTTGCGCGTACGCAGGTAATCGAGCGTGTCGTCGAACAGGCGCTGCATGATGCCCAGCCCTTCGGCCGACCGCGCCAGCGATGCAAGCGTCTCGGTCTCGGCAAGCTCGGCCTGTCCGCCGGCCAGCGCAACCGCGGGCGTTCCCGCCAGTTCGAGCCGCACCGCCACCGATCCGTCGGCCATGCGCCAGGGCGTGGCGACAAGCCCGGCGGCCCGCGCTTCGACGAAGTAGAGGCCAAGCCCTTCGGCATCGCCCGCCGCGCCCGCTGCGCGCGCGCTCACGATATAGCCATCGACCCCCGCCCCCGCGACGACGCAGGCCTTCGTCCCGGTCAGCTGCGCCTCGGCCCCCGCACCTTGCGCGCGGGTTTCCACCCACAGGCTGCCATCGCGGCTGCCCGCTTCGGCATGGCCCAGCGCGATGCGGCGGCTGCCGTCGAGCAGCCCGGCAAGCCAGGCATCGCGCAGCGCATCGGGTGCCGCTTGCGCGAACAGGCGCGCCGCAACCAGCACGTTGTCGATCAGCGGTTCGACCACGAGCCCGCGGCCCAGCGCCTCGAACACCGTGGCGATGGCCGTGGCATCCAGCCCCAGGCCGCCATGTTCTTCGGCAAACGGTGCAGCGATCAGACCCAGTTCGCCCAGCAGCGACCAATTGGCGCGCGAGAAGCCCTCGTCCGCCGCGACATATTGGCGGCGGCGATCGATGTCATAGTGGTCCTCGACGAAGCGCTCGGCCAGGGCCTTGAGCATTTCCTCGTCTTCGGTGAGGTCGAAGTTCACGAAGGGTTCCCTCTGTCCAACAGACGGCCAGCCCTACCACCGTCGAACACTTCGCCACGCTCTGCAAAAAGCTAGGGCTCTTGCGGGAATGTGATGATTGTTCAGCGCCCATAAGACCCCTATGAACCAAAAGGCATTTTGGGAGAGTTGCGGTGCTTTCGGTGGAATCGATCGACCGGGTCCGGATCAGTGGACCTGGAGACGTGCGGCGCGCAGCCGAGGCGCTGCACGAATTTGCGCTGGCCGCCGGGATGCGCGCCGCGCCCGCCCACGACATCGCGGACAAGCGCACGCCGGTGGACGCAGACGGCAACATCCTGGCCAACGACGTGTTCGGGTGGAGCGATGAAAAGGTGTGGTGGCGCAATTCGCGCATCGCGCTCGATTCGCCGATCACATCGGCCTGCCGGTTCGAAAGCGAACCGTTCTGGGTCAATGCCAGCGGGTTCCACACCCGCCAGCCCAACCATTACCTCAACGCGATCGACCTCACCAATTTCGAAACGCGCGCGATGACCCGCGCCGCGATCGTCGTGCCGGTGCACCTGCCCTTCGGCCAGATCGGCGCGGTCAGCTTCAACCCGGTCGATCCGACGGTGACCGAGCTGGATGACGCCTTCCTCGAACATGGCGATGCCTTCGGCGTCTATTCGCGCACGTTCATCGCCAGCTACGTCCACGCCATGGGCTCGGTCCAGGCGCTGCCGCCGGGCTCGCGCCTGTCGAAGCGCGAAGTCGAATGCCTGCGCTGGGCGGCGATCGGCAAGACCGACCTCGAAATCAGCATGATCATGGGCCGCAGCCGCGCCACCGTGCGCTTCCACATCCACAACGCCTCGATGAAGCTGAATGCGGTCAACCGCAGCCAGACCGTCTTCAAGGCCGCGCAGCTTGGTTACATCTCGCTCAACACCTGAAGGCACCCCCGCATGACCGACAAGCCGTTCGATCCCGTCGCCGCCTGGGCGGACATGGTCCAGAAGTGGGAGCAGGAGATCAACGGCTGGTCGGCGAAGATGACCGACAACGAACAGTTCGGCGCGCTGGTCGGCAACGTCTCGCGCATCCAGCTGGTGGTGCAGCGGATGGTGGCGGAACAGATGGAATCGATGCTCACCACCCTCGCCATGCCGACCAAGGCGCAGGTCGAGGAACTGGCCGAGCGCATGGCGGGAATCGAGGATTCGATCGACCGCCTGCGCCTCGCCATCGAAGCGCGCGTGCTGGTGCCAGGCAACGCGCCGGTCGATGCCGCGCCGGCGCCGGTGGAACCGAAACGCACGCGCAAGCCGCCGGTGAAGGGATAAGCCTGCCTTGGCGAGCGGAACCGAACCGAGCCGGGAAGACATCGCCGAGCGGGTCCGCCGCGAAGTGGACCGGGCGCTCAAGCGCAACATCAAGGGGCTCGAATTCCTGACCGCCGGGCGGCAGGACGTCGGCGCGATGAAGAAGGAGCTGGTGCACCGCGAAGGCACCGCGATGCTCTACCGCTTCACGCCGGTGGTCGACGAGATCTACCGCCTTCCGCTGCTGATCGTCTCGCCCCCCAGCAACAAGGGCTACATCTTCGACCTCGCCCCCGGGCAGAGCATGGTCGAATACCTGCTGCAGCGCGGCTACGATGTGTTCAACCTCGACTGGGCGCCGCCGCGCCACGATGAAAGCCACCTCGGCCTGGCGGACTATGTCGATCGCTTCATCCCCGACAGCATGGCCCGGATCGAGGAGATCACCGGCGAACGCGAACTGACGCTTGCGGGTTACTGCATGGGCGGCACGCTGGCGACGATCCATACCGCGCTTCATTCGGGGCCGGAGGCGCAGGGCGCGGCGGCCAACCGCGTCACCAACTTGCTGCTGTTTGCCACGCCCATCGACTTTGCGACGATGCGCCTGTTCCAGACCTGGGCCGACCAGCGCCACTTCGATGTCGACATGATGGTCGAACGGCTGGGCGTGATCCCGCCCGAACTGATGCTCGGCGCGTTCGATCTTGCCCGCCCCGCCAACCGCACGGCGGGCCGCATGCATCTGTGGACCAACATGTGGAACGACGAATTCGTCCGCTCCTACCGCATGTTCGATCGCTGGGCGGCGGAAACGCTGCCGGTGCCGGGCGAATACTTCCGCGAACAGATCAAGAAGCTGATGTGGGACAACGGCCTGGTCAACGACCGGCTGGAGGTTGCCGGGCGCATCGCCCACCTCTCGTCCATCACCTGCCCCATCCTCAACATCATCGCGCAGCACGATCACGTGGTCAGCCGCGAAGCCGCCGGCCCGCTGATGACGCTGACCGGCTCGACCGACCGCGAGGAAATCATCTCCAAGGGCGGCCACGTCAGCCTCGTGGCCGGCCCCGCAGCCTTGCGGCGCTTGTGGCCGCTGATCGACGACTGGCTTGGCAAAAGGTCCGTTTGATGTCCCAGACCGTTTCCTACCCCCGCACCATCGTGGCCAAGCAGCACCGCATGACGGTGCGCCCGCTCGCCGCGTACGATGCCGACGATATCGTCGCCTTCGCACGCTCGATCCCCGCGCACGACCTGCTGTTCCTGCTGCGCGATATCCGCAATCCCAAGGTCGTCGCCGCCTGGGTCGAACAGGTGGAGCGTGGCCAGATGGCCAGCCTCATTGCGCATGACGCCAATGGCAAGGTCGTCGGCTGCACCGCGCTGGTCCGCGATGAATTCAGCTGGTCGCCCCACGTGGCCGAAATCCGCATCGTGGTGGACCCGTCCTTGCGCGGCAGCGGCTTCGGCCGCGCCTTCACCCAGGAATGCATGGCGCAGGCGCTGGACCTGCCGGTCACCAAGATCGTCGCCCGCCTCACCCCCGATCAGGCCGGCGCGCTCAAGGTGTTCGAGGACATGGGCTTCGTGCCCGAAGCCCTGCTGCGCGACCATGTCCGCGATGCCGAGGGGGAAACCCACGACATCGCGATAATGGCGCTCAACATCGACCGCCAGGGCGGCCTCAAATCCGCTTACGGCATGGGTTGAGTCGAAATGCGCTGAGCGGGCGCGTTCAGGGATAGAACGCGGCGAACGGTCCCGCTTTTTCGAACGGCCGCCAGCCGCCTTCGGGCAAGGCGAGGCGGTCTGCCACGGCATAGAATACCGCCGGGTTCGACACGAAGCCGAAGTGCGAACAGTGCACCTCGATGTTCTCGGTCCGCGCGTCGGTCCCGCTCACGCAGTTCTCCCACGCGGTGATCCCGTCGGTGCGGCTGTAGATCGCGCTCGACGGCACCGGCAGCGGCTGGTGCCCCTGCGCATAGCGCGCCGATGTCTCGTTGCTCGAAACCTTGTTGCCGGTCAGCAGCTCGTAGAGCGAGGTCAGGCTGGTCGCGCGCGGGTTGCCGGTGAACGGGCTGCCCAGCGTGATCACCTGCCGCAACGCGCCGTCCGGCCCTTCGCGCCGTGCCGCCTCGCGCGCGATCACGCCGCCAAGGCTCCAGCCGACAAGGCTGACCCTCGCCCCGGCCTTCTGTGCGATCTCCTCGATCCGCCGCGCCACGTGCTCGCCGTTCTCGCCCGCGCTGTGCTGGTCGAGGTTCCAGCCAAGGTCCCACGGGAACACGTCGTAGCCGACCATCTGCAGATAACGGCGCAGCAGCGCGGTCATCGCATCGTTGGTGGCAAAGCCGGGCAGCACCATCACCGGATGCCCATCGCCGCGCGGCGCGGAAAACAGCAGCGGCCAGCTCAGCGCCAGCGCCCCGGCTTCGGCCAGGAACCGCGGACTTTCCAGCATCGTCCAGCCGAAATGCGGGCGGCGGATATCGGCCACGGCGCGCGCATCGCCCGTTGCCGACCCGGCCCGCACGTCCTTGAACTTGATCACCGCCATCAGCCTGAACTTCCCTGCAGCGCGCGGGGGGCGTTCGCGACCCGCGCCTCTCCCCGTCTTCGCACCGGCACAATGGCACACTGGCAAAAGGGGTAACCCTAGCGTTTTGCAGAGTCGTCGTTGCCCGCGCGGTGGCGCTTAAGAGATGAATGAAGGAATCGATTGACGGGGCCGGGGCCAGAATGCGCGCTATCGCCGAAGGAATATGGACGGACGAGGCAGAACCGCGCCTGATCGGGGGTGTCGATGCCGATACCGGCCGGGTGGTGTTCCCTTGCCCGCCGGGCGGACGATACGAACCGCGCGCCCTGTCGCGCACCGGCACGCTGTGGTCCTACACGATCCAGCGGTTCCGGCCCAAGAGCCCGCCCTATGCCGGGCCCGAAGCGTTCCGCCCGTGGGCCGTCGGCTATGTCGAGCTGCCCGGCGAAGTGATCGTCGAAAGCCGCATCATCAACGTGCCGTTCGAGGATATCCGCATCGGCATGCCGCTGGAAATGACGCTGGTCCCGCTCGATCCCGAAGCGGCCGATCCCGTCCTGATCCACGCCTTTCAACCCATAGGAGCTGCGGCATGAGCGGCGACGTCTGCATCGTCGGCATCGGCATTCACCCGTTCGGGCGCACCGATGGCGTCTCCGGGCTCGACCAGGGCGTGTTCGCCGTCCGCCAGGCGCTCGCCGATGCGGGCGTCGCGTGGCAGGATCTCCAGTTCGCCTATGGCGGCTCGGACGCGGCGGGCAATCCCGATACGATGGTCGAACGGCTCGGCCTGACGGGCATGCAGTTCATCAACGTGCGCAACGGCTGCGCGGCGGGCGGTTCGGCGCTGTTTTCGGCGCAGATGGCGATCAAGTCAGGTGAATTCGAGCTTGGCCTTGCCGTCGGCTTCGACAAGCATCCGCGCGGTGCGTTCAACGCGCTGCCGTCGGAATACAATCTGCCCGACTGGTACGGCGATGCGGGCTACATGGTCACCACGCAGTTCTTCGCCAACAAGATCACCCGCTACATGCACCTGCACGGCATCAGCCGCACGACGCTGGGCCGGGTCGCCGAGAAGGCGTTTCGCAACGCGGTGCACGCCCCCCACGCCTGGCGGCGCGAACCGGTGGCGCTCGACGAAATTCTCGAAGGCGCGATGGTTTCGGACCCCTACAGCAAGTACATGTTCTGCTCGCCGGCTGAAGGCGGCGTCGCGCTGATCCTCGCCAGCGAGAAGAAGGCGCGGGAACTCGGCAAGCCGCTGATCCGGCTGAAGGCCGCGGCCATGCGCACCCGCCCGCCCAAGAGCTTCGAAGTCTTCGCGCCCTCGGTCGAGATCGGCGGCGGCACCGCCACCGCCACGCAGATCGCATCGGCCGCCGCGTTCGAGATGGCCGGCATCGGCCCGCAGGACATCGCCATCGCGCAGCTGCAGGATACCGAATGCGGTGCCGAAATCATGCACATGGCCGAAAACGGCTTCTGCAAGGATGGCGAACAGGAAGCCTGGCTTGCCGAAGGCCGCACCGAAATCGGCGGCGCGCTGCCGGTCAACACCGATGGCGGCTGCCTTGCCTGCGGCGAACCGATCGGTGCCTCGGGCCTGCGCCAGGTCTACGAAAACGTCGTGCAGTTGCGCGGTGATGGCGGCGGCCGCCAGGTTCCGGGCGACCCCAGGACCGCCTACACCCATGTCTACGGCGCGCCGGGCGTTTCGGCCGTCACCATTCTCGAGCGATAAGACCCAAGATGGATATCGAGCTTTCCCCCGAAGACCTTGCCTTCCGCGACGAAGTCCGCGCGTTCCTGGCCGCCAACCTGCCGCAGGACGTGAAGGACGGCGCCGCCGCCTCGCCCACCGTCTTCGTCGAACCCGACATCGGCCAGCACTGGAACCGCGTGCTCAACGAAAAGGGCTGGCTCGCCTACCAGTGGCCGAAGGAACACGGAGGCACGGGCTGGAGCCCGGTGCAGCGCTACATCTTCGAGAAGGAATGCGCGCTCGCCGGCGCCCCCAACCTTACCGTGCTGGGGCTGAAGCTCGTCGCCCCGGTGATCTACACCTTCGGCACGGCGGAACAGAAGGCGAAGTACCTGCCCCGCATCCTGTCGGGCGAAGATTACTGGTGCCAGGGCTTCTCCGAACCGGGCTCGGGTTCCGACCTTGCCAGCCTGCAGACCCGCGCGGTGCTGAGCGAGGATGGCAGCCACTACAAGGTTACGGGATCGAAGATCTGGACCACCCATGCGCACTGGGCGAACATGATGTTCACGCTCGTGCGCACCAATGCCGAGGTCAAGAAGCAGGCGGGCATCAGCTTCCTGCTGATCGACATGAACCAGCCTGGCGTCTCGGTGCGGCCGATCCTGACGCTGGCCGGTGATCACGAAGTGAACCAGGTCTTCCTTGAAGACGTCGTCGTGCCGGTCGAAAACCGCATCGCCGAAGAAGGCGACGGCTGGAAGCTCGCCAAGTTCCTGCTCGAAAACGAGCGCGGCGGTTCGTGCCACGCGCCCAAGCTCGGCTACGATCTAGATCAGGTGGAAGTCATCGCGCAGGGTCAGAACGACGGTTTCGGCGGCACGCTTGCCGAAGACCGCGACTGGAAGCGCCGCGTCGCCAAGGTGCGGCTCGAAGTCCAGGCGCTCGAGATGATCGAGCTCAAGATCCTGTCGGAAGTGGCCAAGGGCCGCCCGCCCGGCCCGCAAACCTCGCTGTGCAAGCTGCTCGCCTCGAACCTACGCCAGGACGTCGACCTGCTCGCGGTCGACGCGCTCGGCACCGCCGGCCTCCAGCTCGACACGATCCGCCCGCTCTATGGCGACAACGCGCCGCCGCCGGTGCAGGGTCGCGAAGCGCAGGTTGCCGCAGCACGCTATCTGAATTCTAGAGCGTGGACTATTTTTGGTGGGACAAACGAAGTGCAGTCGGGCATCATCGCCAAGACAGTACTGGGACTCTGAGGGAAGAAGCAGGATGCAGCTGAGCCGTGAGGCGCTATTGCGCGCCTATCGACAGATGAAAGTGATCCGGGAGTTCGAAGAACGGCTCCACGTGGATATCCAGACCGGCGAGATCGCCGGCTTCACCCACCTCTACTGCGGGCAGGAAGCCGTCGCGGTGGGCGTGTGCGAACATCTTTCCGATGACGACAAGATCGTGTCGACCCACCGCGGCCACGGCCACTGCCTCGCCAAGGGCTGCGACGTGAACGGCATGATGAAGGAAATCTGGGGCAGCCGCGAAGGCCTGTGCAAGGGCAAGGGCGGATCGATGCACATCGCCGATGTCGACAAGGGCATGCTCGGCGCCAACGGCATCGTCGGCGCGGGCGCCCCGATCGCGGTCGGCGCGGGCATCGCCGCCAAGATCGATGCCAAGGGCGCGGTGGCGATCGCCTTCTCGGGCGACGGCGCGTGCAACCAGGGCACCACCTTCGAAGCGATGAACATGGCGGTCGTCACAAAAGCCGCATGCGTGTTCGTTTTCGAAAACAACCACTACTCCGAACACACCGGCTTCGAATATGCCGTGGGCACCAGCAACGACATCGCCAGCCGCGCCGAAGCCTTCGGCATGAAGGTGTGGCGCGGGGACGGCACCGACTTCTTCTCGGTCTACGAGACGATGCGCGAAGTGCTTGACTATGTCCGGGTGCCCGGCAACGGCCCGGCGGCGGTGGAATTCGATACCGAACGCTTCTTCGGCCACTTCGAGGGCGATCCCCAGCGCTACCGCGGCCCGGGCGAACTCGACCGCATCCGCGAGATGCGCGATTGCCTCAAGAACTTCCGCAAGAGCGTGACCGACGCCAAGCTGCTCGATCACGCCGATCTCGACGCGCTCGATGCCGAAGTGCTCGAAGCGATCGAGGAATCCGTCCGCCAGGCCAAGGCCGCCCCGCGCCCGACCGCCGAAGACGTCCTTGCCGACGTCTACATTTCGTACTGATCGGGGGAGCGAACGAGATGGCCAAGATGATGTATCGCGACGCCGTCGTGACGACGATCGCGGAAGAAATGGAGCGCGACGAAAACGTCGTCGTGCTGGGTGAAGACGTCGTCGGCGGCATGGGCACGCCCGGCGGCCCCGAAGCCATCGGCGGGATCTGGTCAACCTCGACCGGCCTATACGGCAAGTTCGGCGCCGCGCGCGTGATCGACACGCCGATTTCGGAAAGCGCCATCGTGGGCGCGGCGGCGGGCCTCGCGCTGTCGGGCAAGCGTCCGGTGGCCGAATTGATGTTCGCCGACTTCATCGGCGTTTCGCTGGACCAGATCTGGAACCAGATCGGCAAGTTCCGCTACATGTTCGGCGGCAAGACCAAGTGCCCGGCGGTGATCCGCATGGCCTATGGCGCGGGCTACAACGCCGCCGCGCAGCACAGCCAGGCGGTGCACCAGATGCTGACCGGCATGCCCGGGCTCAAGGTCGTGATGCCCAGCACGCCAGCCGACGTGAAGGGCCTGCTGCGCCAGGCGATCCGCGACGACGATCCGGTGATCTTCCTTGAACACAAGGCGCTCTACGGCGTCACCGGCGAAGTGCCGGACGACAAGGACTTCACCATCCCCTTCGGCCACGCGCGCCTCAGCCGCGCGGGCGAGGACGTGACGATCGTGTCGACCGGCCTGTTGCTGGGCTTCTGCGAAGCGGTGGCCGACAAGCTTGCCGCCGAAGGCATCGGCTGCGACGTGATCGACCTGCGCACCACAAGCCCGATCGATGAAGAGACCATCCTCGATTCGGTCGAAGTGACCGGCCGCCTCGTCGTCGTCGACGAAGCGCCGCCGCGCTGCAGCCTTGCCAGCGACATCTGCGCGACCGTGGCCAACAAGGCCTTCGCCAGCCTCAAGGCGCCGCCGCAGGCGGTCAACCCGCCGCACACCCCCGTCCCGTTCGCGCGCGAGCTGGAATCTGCCTACCTTCCCTCGGCCGACAAGATCGAGGCGGCGGTGCGCAAGGTTCTCTCTTACCGCTGAGGAGCCAGAACATGGCCAATATCCGCCCGTTCTGCATGCCCAAGTGGGGCATCGAAATGACCGAGGGGACCATCGCCGAGTGGATGGTCAAGGAAGGCGAGGCCTTTTCCAAGGGCCAGACGCTTTGCCTGATCGAAACCGCGAAGATCACCAACGAGGTCGAGGCCGAATACGACGCGGTGCTCAAGCGCCTGCTCGTGCCGGCAGGGGATGATGCGCACCCGGTGGGGGCTCTCCTCGCCGTGTTCGCCGATGCCGACGCCACCGACGCCGAAGTCGATGCCTTCGTCGAAGCCTTCAAGCCGGCCGACACCGCGGTCGCGGCCAAGGCTGGCGCGGGCGCAGCTGCAGAAGCGCCCGCCCCTGCCCCGGCTGCGCCAGCCGCCTCAGCCCCTGCGCGCCAGCCGATCAAGATCGTCACCAACCGTCCGATCAGCCCCGAAGCGCTCAAGCTTGCCGAAGCCGAAGGCGTCGACATCGAAGGGATCGAAGGTTCGGGCCGCAATGGGCGCATCACCTACCAGGATGTGGCCCAGGCGCTGAAGCCCGAACGCGGGGCCAGCTATCGCGGCACCGCGCTGCTGCCTGAAGAGATCCGCGCGATCTTCGCCTCGCCGCTCGCGCGCCGCATCGCCGCGCAGAACGGCATCGATCTGTCGGGCCTTGCCGGCACCGGCCCGCGCGGCCGCATCAGCAAGGCCGACGTGCTCGCGCTGGTGAAGCCGAAGGCTCCGGCAGGGGCGCCTGTGTTCGGCGCGCCGTTCGAGCCGGTGGACAACCGCCCGCAGATCCAGCCCTTCGACAAGGTGCGCAAGGTCGTCGCCAAGCGCCTGACCGAAGCCAAGCAGACGATCCCGCACTTCTACCTGCGCGTCTCGGCTGCGGTCGACGAACTGATCGCCCTGCGCAAGACCGCCAACATGGTGCTGGGCGTCAAGGCCTCGATCAACGACTACCTGGTCAAGGCGGTGGCGCTCGCGCTGGTCAGGCACCCCGACGTCAACGTGCAGGTGCATGGTGACAGCGTCCACGTGTTCCCGCACGCCGATGTCGCCATCGCGGTTGCCAGCCCCAAGGGCCTGGTCACGCCGATCGTGCGGCAGGCGGACCGGATGCACATCGCCCAGATCGCGGCCGCCACGCGCGCCCTGATCGACAAGGCGCAGGCCGGTCGCCTTGGCTACGAGGACATGGACGGCGGCACCTTCTCCGTCTCCAACCTCGGCATGTTCGGGATCGAACAGTTCGATGCGATCATCAACCCGCCGCAGGGCGCGATCCTTGCCGTGGGCGGCGTGAACAAGGTGGCGGTCGAGCTGCCGAACGGGGACATCGGCTTCGAAAGCCGCATCCAGTTCACCATGTCGGTCGACCACCGCGCCATCGACGGCGCAGCAGGGGCGCAGTTCCTCCAGACGCTGAAGGGCCTGATCGAAGCGCCGGAAGGGCTGTTCCAATGACCCGCAAGATCCACGAACTGGGTCCGGTCGGCCAGCTCGCCTACCTGCCCTCGGACTTCGACGCCACGCTGAAGTACTGGACGCAGACGATGGGCGTGGGCCCGTTCTTCCTGATGGAGAACATCCAGCTCACCGACTGCAAGTACAAGGGCGTGCCCACGGACGCGATGTTCTCGATCGCCATCGCTTATTGGGGCGATGTCCAGATCGAGCTGATCCGCCCGGAAAACCGCGAACCGTCGATCTACACTGGCGAATACGCGGTCACCGACCAGCTGCACCACATCTGCATCTTTGTCGATTCCATCGCCGAAGCGCGCGCCGCCTGTGCCGAAGCGGGTGCCGAAGTGCTGGTCGAAGGCAAGGTCGGCGATGATGGCGAAGTGATCTACGTCGATCCAGGTGCCAGAGATGGCGGGGGGGGCCCGGGCCACGTGATCGAACTGCTGCAGAACACTGCCGCTGCACCCGGCCTGTTCCAGATGATCAAGGATGCGGGCAAGAACTGGGACGGCAGCGAGCCCTTGCGCAAGCTCGGCTGATCGTCAGCCCCACCAACCGACAGAGGCCCGGTGCACCCGATGCGCCGGGCCTTTTTCGTGTCAGCGTCGCTCCCACAAGGTCAGGTCCTGCGACAGGATCGTGCCCCGCTCGCGCGCCACGTAGCCCTGCCGCATCGCCCGCGCCACGATCGGCGCGGTGTGCGACTGCGGGTCCATGCGCGGGTCGGTCAGCGTGACCACGAAGCGCGGATGCCGGTTCAGCGCCGCCTCGACCAGCGCGCGCTGCGACACACCCAGCGCGCCGTCCTCGAACCCGGCGCTGTGGTGCGAAGGGAAGGCAAACCGCCCCCCTTGCGTCCCCGTCGCAAGATAAAGCGACGAAGGCCCGTAGACGACATAGAGCCCGCCCCTGCGCCCGCCATCGCCGATGCGCTGCACGATGCGGTCGAACGTCGCCACGTCGCGCCGGCTCTCGGCGATGCGCGATGGATAGTTCGCGGCGACCAGGAACGCCGCCAGCAGCAGCGCCGCGCCAATCTGACCTGCCCGCACGCGCACATCGATGAACGGCACGGCCAGCAGCACCGCCCACGGGACCAGGAAGGCGTAGTAATAGGCCAGCACATTGGCCGTGCTGAAGATCGCCGCGATCGCCCCTGCGGCCAGCGCGGCAAGGATGGCATAGTCGCCCTTCGCGTAGCTTCGCCCCATGCGGAAGAAGGCCCACAGCCCCACCGCGGCGGTCAGGAACAGCGGCCCGATCGCCGCCAACGTCTCCGCCGGCCAGCGCCCCACCGTCACCGGGCGCAGGAAGATCGACACGAAGTTGGCAAAGACGAACGCCTGCCCTTCGCCCATCGCCACATAGGCAAGCCACGCCAGCAGCGTCGGCGCGAGCCCGATGGCGGCAAAGCCCAGCGCCTCAGCGCCCAGCCGCAACGGCCGGCGATACACTTGCCAGCGCTGCACCAGCGCGATCAGGCCGGCCACCGCACAGAACGGCGCGACCGAATACTTGATCTGGATGGCGATCCCGCCGAGCAGCATGGCCAGCGCCAGCGCGCGAAAGCTCCCCCGCCGCACGACCAACAGCCACGCCATGGCAAGGCACGGCACCGCGAAGAACAGCTCGCTCTGCCCGCCGCGCGAACCATAGGCGTCTAGCCCGAGCAGGTAGAGCGCGGCGCAAACAAGCCCGGTTCCCTGCCCGGCAAGCCTCCGCGCGATCAGGAAGGTCAGGAACGCCCCGCCCCAGGCAAAGCCCAGCGCCACCGTCAGGTAGGCATTCGCCCCCGGCCCGAATGCCGCGTGCGCGGCGGCATAGATCAGGAACAGCCCGATCGGCTTGCGGTCCCACACGTCGACATACGGCAGCTGCCCGTGCAGCATGGCATTGCCGACGTAGGAATAGAACGGCGCGTCGAGGTCGGTCGCCGGATTGCCGAACCACCACAACCGGCACGCCAGCGCCATCAGCAGGATCGCGAGCGCAGGCCACCACGCAGCGGCCCGCTCGCCACGCCGCGTCTCGTCGCCTTGCGCCAAAGCCCCCGTCGCCATGATCGTCGCCATGACCGCGAGGCATAGCGGCCCGGCGTTTAAGAGGTCTTAACCATGAACCCCGCGCCACATGCGAAAGGGGCGGCCCGCCGGACCGCCCCCTCGTATTGACCGTCGGTCAAAAGCTCACCCGCGGGTGAAGCTGCCGCCGCTTGCCGCCTTTTCCACCAGCAGCTTGCACGGTTCGATGCCGGCGGCCTTCAGCCCTTCGACGACCTTCGACAGGCCGACGGTATCGCCCCAGAACATCGGCCCGCCGGTGTAGAGCGGCCAGTTATAGCCCAGGATGCAGGCCACATCGATGTCGCTTGCGCGGATCGCCACGCCTTCTTCCAGCACCTTGGCGCCTTCGTTGACCACGGGGTAGAGCAGGCGGGCAACGATGTCCTGCTCGCTCAGCGCGCCGGTCGCGGTCACGCCCTTGGCCTTGGCGAAATCGGCGATCACCTGCGCCGCCACCGGGCTGGGCGATGCCTTGCGCTTTTCGTCATAGTCGTAGAAGCCCCCGCCCGACTTCTGGCCCAGGCGGCCCAGCTTGACGAGGTCGCCCGACAGCGTGCGCTCGTTGCTGCCGCGACCGATCACGTCGAGGCCGACAAGGTCGGTCATCGCGAACGGGCCCATGGCGAAGCCATAGTTGAAGATCGCGGCGTCGATGTCCGACGGGGTCGGCCCTTCGAGCACCAGCGCATTCGCGGCGTAGGAGCGCGGCGCCATCACGCGGTTGGCGATGAAGCCGGGCCCGACGCGCGACACGACCGGCACCTTGGCGATGGTCTTGGCAACCTTCAGCGCGGTCGCCAGCACTTCGTCCGCCGTCTTCGCCCCGCGCACGATTTCCAGCAGGCGCATGACGTTGGCGGGCGAGAAGAAGTGCAGCCCCACCACGTCCTGCGGGCGGCTCGTCGCCGAGGCGATCTCGTCCAGATCGAGGAACGAGGTGTTGGAAGCGAGGATCGCGCCCTTCTTGGCAATGCCGTCGAGCTTGCCGAACACGTCCTTCTTGATGCCCATTTCCTCGAACACCGCCTCGATCACCAGGTCGACGTCCGACAGCGCCTCCAGCCCCAGTGCCGGGGTGATCAGCGCCATGCGCTGTTCCACCTGTTCGGCGGTCATGCGGCCCTTGGCGGCGGTGTTCTCGTAATTCTTGCGGATCACGCCCACGCCGCGGTCGAGCGCGGCCTGGTTCATTTCCACCAGCGTCACCGGAATGCCCACGTTGAGGAAGTTCATCGTGATGCCGCCGCCCATCGTGCCGGCACCGATCACGCCGACCTTCCTGATCTCGCGCTCGGGCGTGCCCTTGGGCAGGTCGGGCACCTTCGCCCCTTCGCGCTCGGCGAAGAAGTAATAGCGCTGCGCCGCGCTCTCGGTGCTGGTCAGCAGTTCGAGGAACAGTTCGCGCTCACGCTCCATGCCCTGGTCGAAGGGCAACTCGGCCGAAGCCTCGATCGCCTTTACGATGTTGAACGGCGCCTTGAAGCCGCGGAACGCGCGGGCGTTCTTCTTGAGGTATTCGGCATAGACTTCGCTCTTGCCGCGATAGGGTTCGACCTTGTCCTGCCGGTCGCGCACGCGCACCAGCGGGCCGCCCTCCGCCACCAGCTTCTTCGCGAAATCGATCGCGCCTTCGCGCAGCTTGCCCTCTTCGGCCAGCGCATCGATCATGCCGAATTCCAGCGCCTTCTTCGCGCCGATCGGCTTGCCGCCGGTGATGATGTCGAGCGCGGCCTCGATGCCGACGATGCGCGGCAGGCGCTGCGTGCCGCCCGCGCCCGGCAGCAGGCCCAGGTTCACTTCGGGCAGGCCGACCTTGGCCGAAGGCACTGCCACGCGGTAATGGCACACCAGCGCCGTTTCGTAACCGCCGCCCAGCGCGGTGCCGTGGATCGCGGCGATCACCGGCTTGGTGCCTTCCTCGATCGTCTTGAACACGGCGTTGAGATCGGGGCCCTTCGATTCCTTGCCGAATTCGGAAATGTCCGCGCCGGCGATGAAGGTGCGGCCCGCGCAAATCAGCACGATCGCCTTGACCTCGTCGTTGGCGAACAGTTCGCCGAAGCCGTCGGCCAGCGCCTGGCGCGTCGCCGCGCTCAGCGCGTTGACCGGCGGATTGTCGATGGTGAGAATGCCGATGCCGTCGACGACTTCGGTGGTGCCTACCTGACCCATTGAAACGTTCCTCTCGTCTTTATCGCGGGGCCATGCGGATCGCGCCGTCAAGGCGGATGCTCTGCCCGTTGAAGTATGTGTTGCGTATCAGTTCCAGCGCGAAGCTGGCGAATTCTTCCGGCTTTCCCATGCGCTTGGGGAACGGGACCGAAGCGTTCAGCCCGTCCAGCACCTTCTGCGTGTTGCGGGCAAGCAGGGGCGTGTTGAATATCCCCGGCTGGATCGCGTTGACCCGGATGCCCAGATCCATCAAGTCGCGCGCCATCGGCAGCACGAGGCCCGAGACACCCGCCTTGGCCGAACCATAGGCGATCTGCCCCACTTGCGCATCCTGCGCCGCCGCCGACGATGTCAGCACGATCGCGCCCCGCTCGCCATCCTCCAGCGGATCGAGCCCCGCCATGCCCAGCGCCGACAGCGACGCCACGCGGTAGGTGGCCGTCAGGATGCCGTGCACGGCAAAGGCATAGTCCTCGCTCGAAAACCGCGTGAAGGCGCCCGTCTCGCGGTTGCGGCCCACGGTTTTTCCCTTGCGGTTGACCATCGCGCAGTGGACGGTCACGCGTTCCTGCCCGTGCGCGGCGCGCGCCGTGGCAAAGCCCGCCTCGACCGAAGCTTCGTCGGTGATGTCCACTTTCACGAACAGCGCGCCGGTCGCCGCGGCGACTTCGGCGCCCAGTTCCTCGTTCAGGTCGAAGATCGCGACTTTCGCGCCCGCCGCCGCCAGCGCCTCGACGGTCGCGCGGCCAAGGCCCGAAGCCCCGCCCGTCACCACCGCCGCGATGCTGGTGTCGATCTTCATTTCAGGAAGCCCTGCAGGCGGCCCTCGATGATGCCTTCGGCTTCGGCGATGATCCGGTCGATCAGCACCTGGCAGGTGGGGATGTCGTGGATCAGCCCCTGGATCATGCCGGCCCAGAACACGCCCTTCGACAGGTCGCCGGTGTCGAGCAGTTCCTTGCCCGCCGTTCCCGCCACCAGTTCGCGCACGTCCTCGAATACCGCGCCCGGCTGGGCCAGACGGCGCACGACTTCGTCCGAAACCGCGCTCTTGCCCACGCGCGCGGTGTTCTTGAAGTTGCGGAAGATCAGGTGGCTGCCGCGCTCGTCGTTGTCGATGTAGGCCTGCTTGACGTTGTCGTGCACCGGCGCTTCGACCGTGGCGCAGAAGCGCGTGCCCATGTTGATGCCTTCGGCCCCCAGCGACAGCGCCGCGACCAGGCCGCGCCCGTCACCGAAGCCGCCGCTCGCCAGCAGCGGGATCTTCACCTTGTCGGCTGCGGCGGGGATCAGGATCAGGCCCGGAATGTCGTCCTCGCCCGGATGGCCGGCGCATTCGAAGCCGTCGATCGAGATCACGTCCACGCCCGCCTTTTCGGCCGAAACCGCGTGGCGCACCGCGGTGCACTTGTGCAGGATCTTGATGCCGTGGGGCTTCAGCTGCTCCCAGATCTCGCGCACGGCTGGGGTGCCGGCGGTTTCCACCACCTTCACGCCGCCATCGATGATCGCCTGGGCATAGGCCTTGTAGTCGGGCGAATTGATCGTCGGGAACACGGTCATGTTCACGCCGAATGGCTTGGCTGTCATGCTCCGCGTGCGCTCGATTTCCTCGCGCAGCTTTTCAGGGCTTGGCTGGGTCAGCGCGGTGACGATGCCGAGCCCGCCCGCGTTCGACACGGCCGAAGCCATCTCGGCGGTGCCGACATTCATCATGCCGCCCTGGACGATCGGATGCTCGATCTCGAGCATTTCGGTGATGCGGGTCTTGAAAGCCATGGGAAAAGCCCCCCTCGAAGCTTCTTGAAAAAGGGATGCCCGCCGCCTTCCCTCAAAGGCGACGGGCAAGAGGTTGCCGGCGCGTCAGGCCGGGATCTGGTTGAACGGCACGCCCTTGTCGGGGCGGTGATCCTGCGGCAGGCCGAGGATGCGTTCGGCAATGGTGTTGAGCAACATCTCGTCCGCGCCGCCGGCGATGCGGCCGGTGGGCGCACTGATCCAGCTGTTGGTCCAGTCCTCGCGCGGGGAGTTGTGCTCGCTATAGGCAAAGCCCGACTGGCCCTTGAGGTCCATGGCCAGCTCCGACAGCTTCTGCCGGCTGCGCACCGCCACCAGCTTGTTGAGCGAACCTTCCGGCCCCGCTTCCATGCCCGCCTGCATCATCAGCATGGCGCGCGCGGTGATCGATTCCAGCCCTGCGCGCATCGCGTGGTTGCGCGCGATCTGCGACCGGATGCGCCCGTCGGAAATGGCTGGGCGGCCGTTGTAGTCGGTGGTCTTGGCCAGTTCGACGAACACGTCGAGCGGGGGGCCGAAGCCGGCGCTGTCGGTTGCGATATAGCGTTCGATCATCAGCGTGTGCATCGCCACGGCAAAGCCGCCGCCCACCGGGCTCATGCGCTGGCTGTCTTCCAGCCGCACGTCGTCGAAGAACACTTCGTTGACGTGGCTGTCCCCCGCCGCCAGCTTCACCGGCCGCACCTCGACACCGGGCGCCTTCATGTCGACCCAGTAGTAGGTCAGGCCCTTGTGCTTCTGCGCGGTAGGATCGGTGCGCGCCACGATCACGCCATAGTCGCAATACTGCGCCCAGCTGGTCCACAGCTTCTGCCCGTTGAGCCGCCAGCCGTTGCCGTCCACTTCGGCGCGGGTGCGAAGCCCTGCAAGGTCCGATCCGCCCGAAGGTTCTGAGAACAGCTGGCACCAGATCTCCTCGCCGCGCAGCGCCTTGACGATGCGCTCCTTCACGAAGTCCTTGTCCTGGCCGTAGTGCATCAGGATCGGCACCGGCATGCCCAGCGAAATGCCGAAATAGACCACCGGCATGCCGTACTTGGCCTCTTCCGTGTCGAAGATCAGCTTGTGCGTGTGGGTCAGCCCCTGCCCGCCGTATTCCTTGGGCCAGCTGATCCCGCCGAACCCGGCGTCGTACTTGGTCGCCATGTAGCGACGGCCGAGCGCCAGGTCCTGCTCCACGTCCAGCCCGCGCCGGGCGTCCTTGCCGAACTCTCCGGCCACGGATTCGAGGAATTCGCGCGCGCTGGCGCGGTAGGCTTCGAAATCGGTCATGCCGCTTCTCCCAGGTGATCCACCAGAAGGTCTTCCCAGAACATCAGGTTGCCCTGCTCCACGGCAAGGCTGCGCGCGCGGCGCATGTGCAGGTGCAGGCCGCCTTCCCACGTGGCGCCGATGCCGCCGTGGATCTGTACGGTATCGCGCGCGGCGGTGTCATAGGCGTCGGTCGCCGAAATCCGCGCGTCGGCCGCGGCGAGAAGGAAGTTGTCCTTGCCCTCGCTCGCCACCGCATGGATGCAGTTGGCCCGCGCGATCTCGACGAAGCCGTAAAGCTCGGCGATGCGGTGCTTCACCGACTGGAAGGCGCCGATCGGCTGGCCGAAGGCCTTGCGCGTCAGCGCATAGTCGCGCGCGGTGAACAGCAGCGCTTCGGCAGCGCCGGTCTGCTCGTGCGCGGTCACCACCGCCATGCGGGCGAGCAGGTCGAGCGCCAGCGTCGATGCCGCCTCACCTTCGACCAGCAGCGTCGCCGGCGTGCCGTCGAACACCAGGTCGGCATAGAGCCGGGTGTTGTCGTAGCTGTCGATCGCGTTGCGCGTCACGCCCGCAAGATCGGCCAGCACCAGCGCAGGCTTGCCCTGATGGCTGGCCAGCACCACCGCAACGTCGGCGGTGATCCCCGCGGTCACGCCCGGCTTGGTGCCGGACAGCTTGCCGTCGGCGAAGGTCACTTTCGGATTGGCCGGAAGCGGCGCGGTGCCTTCGGCAAAGGCAACGGTGCCGATCGCTTCGCCCGCCGCCAGCTTCGGCAGCCACGCGGCCTGCGCCTCGGCAACGCCACTCGCCACGAGCGCCTGCGAAGCGCCATAGCCCACGGTCAGATAGGGCGCGCCGGCGATCACCGCGCCCGCCTGCTGCGCCACCAGGCCCAGTTCGGCAAGGCTCAGGCCCAGCCCGCCATGCTCCTCGGGGATGGCAAGGCCGGTCCAGCCCTGCTCGACCGCCGTATCCCAGAACGGCTTGTCCACCTCACCCGTGGTCGTCAGCAACTTGAGCAAGCGGTCCTTGCTCGTGCGGGCTTCCAGAACGCGCCGCGATTCGGTCGCGATTGCCTGCTGCCCCTCGTCGTAAAGGATCGACATCCCTTTGTTTTCCTGTCCCAACACTGCCTGACGTGCGCCCTGCGGCGACGCGGCGATTTGTTTAATCGCCCCATTAAACTGGACCGGATGGCGCGGCAAGGCAAGCCGTGAAATGGCCCCGGCAATTGCCTTGCACTAACGGGTTGCCACCGGCCCCGCGCATGTTAATCCATCGGTTAAATAACCATAGAGAGGATCCTCATGTCCAGAACCGTGCGCATCGGCGGCGCCTGCGCCTTCTTCGGCGATTCGAGCGTCGCGCCAACGCAGCTGATCGCGGGCGGGGTCGATTACCTGATCCTCGATTACCTCGCCGAAGCGACGATGTCGGCGCTGGGCAGCCTCAAGCGCCACCGCGCCGACCTCGGCTATGCCAGCGATTTCACCGAATGGGTGTGGAAGGACAACCTCGGCGCGCTGAAGGCCACCGGCACGAAGATCGTCACCAATGCCGGCGGCGTGAACCCCAAAGCCTGCGTTGCGCGGATGCAGGCGATCGCGGCCGAAGCGGGCTACCCCGATTTCAAGATCGCCTATCTCGAAGGCGACGACATGCTCGGCCGTCTCGACGACATCGCCGACCAGACCGAGATGTTCACCCACGCGCCCTTCCCGCCGCGTGACAAGATCATCACCGCCAACGCCTACCTCGGCGGCGGCCCGATCGCCCGGGCGCTGGCCATGGGCGCCGATGTCGTCATCACCGGTCGCTGCGTCGATTCCGCGCTCACGCTCGGCATCTGCATCCACGAATTCGGCTGGGCGCCCACCGACTACGACAAGCTTTCGCAGGCCAGCCTTGCCGGTCACGTGATCGAATGCGGCGCGCAAGGATCGGGCGGGCTGTTCACCGACTGGGAAGACGTGCCCGATTGGGAGAACATCGGCTATCCCATCGTCGAAGCCCATGCCAACGGTTCGTTCATCGTCACCAAGCCCGAAGGCACCGGCGGCCTCGTCAACAAGGCGGTCGTCGCCGAACAGATCCTCTACGAAGTCGGCGATCCGCAGGCCTATCTCCTGCCCGACGTCGCCTGCGATTTCACGCAAGTCCGCCTCGAACAGGTCGGCGAGAACCGCGTGCGCGTCACCGGCTCGATCGGCCGCGCGCCCACCGGCAAATACAAGGTCTGCGTCACCTGGGCCGACGGCTTCCGCTGCATCGGCTTCATGGCGCTGGTCGGTCGCGATGCCGCCAGGAAGGCGCAGCGCCAGGCAGAAGCCGTGCTGGCCCGCTGCAATCGCATGCTGCGCGATCGCAACATGGGCCCCTATCGCGCCAGCCGCATCGAACTGATCGGCGCGGAATCGAGCTACGGCGCCAACGCGCGCAACACCGATACCCGCGAAGTGGTCTACAAGCTCGCCGCCGAGCATGACGAGGAAGAGGCCTTCAAACCCTTCCTGCGCGAATTCGACAGCCCCACCACCTCGATGTCGGTCGGCACCGCCGGCTGGTTCGGCGCCCGCGCGCAAGTCACCCCGGTGTTCCGCGTGTTCTCCGTCGCCATTGCGCGCGATGCCGTGCCCGTCACCATCACGCTGGGCGATGCCCAGGAAACACTGACCGAGCCCGTCCCCGCCTCCGTCTTCGACGCATCCGCCATCGAACGCCCCGTCCCGCCCGCCGAACCCGACGCGCGCGGCGAAGAGCTCGTCGAAGTCCCGCTGGTCGAAGTCGCCTGGGGCCGCAGCGGCGACAAGGGCGATGCCTTCAACATCGGCGTCATCGCCCGCAAGCCCGACGCCCTCCCCTGGATCCGCGCCGCGCTTTCGCCCGATGCCATGCTCAAGTGGTTCGCGCACGAATTCGAAGGCGGCGCCAATCCCGCCGTGCTGCGCTATGACCTGCCCGGCCTCGATGCGGTAAACCTCCACTTCCTCGACGCGCTCGGCGGCGGCCAGTTCTCCTCCCTGCGCCTAGACCCCCTCGCCAAGGGCAAGGCGCAGCAACTGCTCGACATGCCGATCAAGGTGCCCGCAAGCCTGGTTGCATGAACCCCTCCTCCCCACCAAGGGGAGGGGGTGCGGCCCCAAGAAATAAGAACAGTCCTTCGACAAGCTCAGGACGGACGGGGAGTGGAGGCAGCGCCTGCCCCCGCCCCCAGCGTCATCCCAGCGAAGGCTGGGACGCTGGCCGTGTCGCGCGCGCCAACCGTTCCGCAAACCGAGAGCGATGCCAGCCTACGCTGGCATGACGGCCTTGGAAGCAAGAACCACCCCTACCCCCCAAACCGCCTTCCCTGAGCCTGTCGAAGGGCTGCCCTCGTCCTTCCAGCGCAACAGCGAGATCGAACGCAGCACCTCCCCAAAGCGCTTGACCAGCGCCGGAAGACGTCCCGGGAGCGCGAGGGGGTCACCCCCTCGCATCTATCCTGCTCTCTGGCCTTCCCCCACCAACCTTGACAAAACGTACCATATAGGTTATATGCCACCTCACGGACCGGGAGCGGCATGGCCGGCTTGCTCTTCGCTCCTTCGGGCCAATCTCCACGTGGGGTATGGCCCGACGCGACCGGCGCGGGTCGGCGCTGCGGGAGCCGCATCCCTTTCGGGGGATACGGCAGCGAGGGCGTTAAGCCCCAAGTCCCTCAGGGCACACCCAAGCCACTGCAACGGACGGGCGGATGTGGTGCGGTGGTTCAACCGCGTGGCAGCGCCTCCCTGAAGTCACAGTGCCCCATGACCTGCCAAGATGGCCCTAGCGCCGATCGAGGCCGTCCGGGCTGATCCTTCAGGGACTTATCGCTACGGACCGGGCCGCCTTGCGAGCCGCCGCCCGGGTTTCGAGCCCCCGTCCGACTACAGGCTGAGCCGATCCGGGATAGCCAACGCCCCGCCGGCCACTCGCCACAGCGTTCCTCTTGCCCTCCACGCGCAAGCGCCACGCATGGCGCCCGCGCCGGTCGCGCAGGTCCGTACACTTCCCAACGGCGTTATCGTCCGGGCTCGCCGCCGGATAATCGCTCGTGCGCGTCCGGCGGCGATGCCCCTCACCCCTACTTGGGGAGCCTTACTTCGGCGGCATGCGGATCGCGCCGTCGAGGCGCAGGTTCTGCCCGTTGAAATAGCCGTTGCGCACCAGTTCGAGCACCAGGCTGCCGAACTCGGGCGGGCGGCCGAGGCGCTTGGGGAACGGCACCGAGGCTTCGAGGCCTTCAAAGATCGCGGGCGCGCGGTCCTTCACCGCCAGCATCGGCGGGGTGGCGAAGATGCCCGGCATGATCGAATTGACGCGGATGCCGATGTCCATCAGGTCGCGCGCCATCGGCAGGACGAGGCCGTTCACCCCTGCCTTTAGCGAGCCATAGGCGATCTGGCCGATCTGCGCGTCCTGCGCCGCGACCGAGGCGGTCAGCGTGATCACCCCGCGCTCGCCGTCCTCCAGCGGCTCTAGGCTCGCCATGCCCAGCGCCGAGAGCGAGGCGAGGCGATAGCTCGCGATCAGCACGCCGTGCGCGGAATAGGTGTAGTCCTCGGTCGAAAAGCGCTTGTAGGCGCCCTTCTCGCGATCCCAGGCCAGCGTCTTGCCGCCCTTCATCGTCGCCGCGCAGTGCACCAGCACGCGCTCCTGCCCGTTGGCGGCGCGGGCCGCCTCGAAGCCTGCGACGACCGATTCCTCGCTGGTGATGTCCACCTTGACGAACGTCGCCCCGATCTCGGCGGCGACCTTCTGGCCCCAGTCCTCGTTGATGTCGAAGATGGTGACCTTGGCCCCCGCCCCGGCAAGCGCTTCAGCGCTGGCGCGGCCAAGGCCCGACGAACCGCCGGTGACGACGGCGGAAACCGAACTGTCGATCTTCATGTGCTTTCTTCCTCTCTTTTCGTGTTGGTTGTCGTTTCGTCGCCTCATCAGCTTTGGCAGGCTGGCCAAACCGGCAAGGCGCTATAAGTTGCATTGCGCAACGCGCCGGACGTCGCGCGCAATGGGAGAACGAGCATGTCCACTGCTGCCTGGGGCGCCACCGCGCCGGATTCGGGGATGGCCCCGCTGACCATCGAACGCCGCCCGCTTCGCGACGAGGACGTGGCGATCCAGATCACCCATTGCGGCGTGTGCCATTCGGATCTGCACACCGCGCGCAACGACTGGGGCCGCACCAAGTACCCGGCGGTTCCGGGGCACGAGATCGTGGGCATCGTCCGCGCGGTCGGCGCCGGCGTGACGAAATTTGCCGTCGGTGATCGGGTGGCGGTCGGCACGGTGATCGATTCCTGCCGCACCTGCGATGCATGCACGCACGGGGACGAGCAGTATTGCGAGGTCGGCAACACCGGCACCTACAACGGCACCGACCGCATCGACGGCAGCCCCACCTATGGCGGCTATTCCGCCGACATCGTCGTGGCCGAACCCTACGTGCTGCGCGTGCCCGACAATCTCGACATGGCGGCCGCCGCCCCGCTGCTCTGCGCCGGTGCCACCACGTGGTCGCCCCTGCGCCACTGGAAGGTCGGCCCCGGCACGCGCGTTGCGGTCATCGGCCTTGGCGGGCTCGGCCACCTCGGCGTCAAGTTTGCCAAGGCGCTGGGCGCCCACGTGACGATGATCACCGGCTCGCCTTCGAAGATCCCCGATGCCGAACTGCTCGGCGCCGACGAAGTGCTGCTGTCGAGCGACAAGGACGCCATGCGCGCCGCCGCGCGCAAGTTCGACTTCGTGCTCGACACCGTGCCCGTCCGCCACGACGTGACCAAGTACCTGTTCCTGCTCGATCGCAACGGCACGCTGTGCATCGTGGGCATGATCGACATGATGCCCGAACTGCATACAGGATTGCTGCTCGGCGGCCGCCGCGCCGTTTCCGGATCGGGCGTGGCGGGCATTCCCGAAACGCAGGAGATGCTCGATTTCTGTGCCGAACATCAGGTCCTGCCCGAAATCGAGATGATCCGCATGGACGAGATCAACCACGCCTTCGAGCGGATGGAGCGCGCCGACGTGAAGTACCGCTTCGTCATCGACATGGCCACGCTCGCCCCCGCCGCCTGACGGCTCAGCCCCAGCCGGCCTCGACGGCGGCCAGGCGCTTGCGCCAGCCGTCGCCGGGGACGCGCGCGGCGAATTCCTGCGCCAGCCGCGCGACGAGGTCGGCCACCGGCTCGATCCCGTCGATCAGCCCCACGCTCTGCCCCGCGCTGAACGTATCGCGCCAGCCGACCAGGCCTTCGGGCAAGTCGACCTTGCCAGGCGAGCGGATCGTCACGTCGTCCAGCCCGGCTTCGGCGAGCGAATCCCGGATCCAGTTGGCCGGCACGCCATTGATCGCCGCCGAAACGACGATGCCGTCCACTCCGGCGCGTTCGATGTGGCTGCGGTGGCCTTCGACCACGCCGCTTTCGGGCGTGGCGATGAAGCGCGTGCCCATGCAGGCGATGTCGCCGCCCAGCGCCAGCGCGCCCGCCATGCCCGCGGCATCGGCGATCCCGCCCGCCACGATCAGCAGTCCGTCCCACACGCGGCGAACCGCCGGCACGAAGGCCAGGGGGGTGAGGAACCCGGTGTGCCCGCCCGCGCCCGAGCAGGTCACCATCAGTCCATCGACGCCCACCGCGATCGCCTTTTCGGCATGGCGCATCGTCGTCACGTCCTGGATGACCTTGCCCCCCCAGCCGTGCACCCGCTCGACCACCGCGGAAGGATCGCCAAGGCTGGTCAGCACCAGCGGCACGCGGTGCTTTTCCAGCAGGTCCAGCTTGGCCGGCCCGGTCGGTTCGGTAGCGATCCGCGCGGGCAGGTTGACGATGGCGGGGCCAGCAGCCGGACCAGCCCCCGGATCGGCCGCCAGCGCTTCGAGATAGCGCTCGAATTCGTCCATCTGGGTGTAGGTGCCGCCCTGCCAGCCGGCGATGATGCCGGCGCGCGCGCAGGCGGTGGCGAGATCGACCGAGGAGGCAATGCTCATCGGCGCGCACATCAGCGGGGCGGAAAGTTTCTCGAACATGCCGCAGTGATGGCCTTAATCAACCGACTAATCAATTCCCATAAAGGTACACTTTGCCCGAACGAAAGTGTTGCCGCACCGCCAAGGGTTTGAAAGAACCGTAAAAGTCGCGAAAGAAACAGGGTTACCGCCCTTCCCCGCAATTCCCCGCAGGAAGGGCTTCACCCCGATCTCACGCGATCGGCACAAGATTGCCGGCAATGCGTTGCAGCCCCGGCAGCTTCTTGCCGGACACGATCGAAGGGGTCATTCGCGCCGTGCTTTCGCGCCGTTCCGATCGCAGTGCAGCCCTCGCCATGGCGCTCGTTGCGCTGTGGCCGGCGCTGGCGCGGGCGGATTCGCGGTTCGAGACGGGCACCGCATCGCCCACCAGGGCGAGCGCGCACCTCGATTTCACGATCATCGTGCCGAGCGTCGCCTTCTTCCGCTTCGGCACCGCCGGGACAACGACGCCCGCGCCGCAGACGATGACCCTGACCACAACGACCGCCACGACGACCACCACGACGACCACCACGACCACGACGGAAAGCTCGGTCCTGTCGGCGCAAGTGCTCGGCAATGCGGGCAGCCTTTCGCTCGGTACGGATGCGCAAGGGGCCGAAGGGTCAAAGGCTCTGGCGCAGGCGCTGCCGGTTTCGGGCAACGGGATCACCCGGCTCGATACCACGTGGACTTATGCGGACGCCGTACCCGTCAGCGCCGGACTGCCGACGCGCGTGACCTATTCGCTGGCGATGCCCTGAACAGCCCCCGGAACGGGTCCAATTCCTGTTAAAAATTGTTTAATTCCATCTGAAAACTCGGCACTTTCACGGCATCCGCCGCAGCCGCCGGCATTGGCTCGCTTGCGCCGGGTCGGCGCTTCTGCAAGAATCGGTGGCAAGGATGGAGGATGCGTCGGCACAAGGGCCGCACGCCGTCCGAAGGCGATGGAATGGCGATCGGGGCGTGGCGCGGGATCGGCACGACGACGATCGGGACGGGGAATGAAAATGGGGTGGGTCGCGCATGGTCACGCACAGTGGCCGCGCTGTGGAGTCATTAACAGGCGCGCAATGGCAGGCGCGGCGCTGCTTTGTGCGATCGCGCCGGGGCTTGCCCATGCCTATGTCGTGACCATCGCATCGGGCACGCGGGCGATCTACCTGCAGGTCGGCGCGGGCGGCTACAACGCGCCCTCTTCGCAAGGCGGCACGCCGGCCAGCAACAGCACCATCAACACCGTTTCGGTCTCGGTCGCGGCCACCGACGTCGGTTCGGGCACCGACCAGACGATGACGTCGAACAGCACCGTGGCGCAGAGCCCGATCGATGGCTTCGCCTTCTGCAATCCGCCCGCGCAAGTCTATATCGGCGCCTGGTCGCGCCCCGGCACCGGCACCGGCAGCGCCACGCTGACCGTGACGACGCCCACCAACCTGACCAGCGGCACCAGCACGATCCCGTTCAGCCAGATCCGCTGGACGATGTCGGGCAACAACGACACCACGTTCCAGTTTCCCGACGGCACCTTCAACGGCGCCACGCAGACGCTCGGCACGATCCCTCCCAACACGTGGAAGGAGCAGTGCATGACCTTCATCTACCTCAACGATGCCATCCCGGCCGCCGGCACCTACACCGGCCGGGCGGTCTACACGCTTTCGCTGCCGTGATGCGCCACATCCTGTTCGCCGCCGGCGCGCTGCTGATCGCGCCGGCCCTCGCCACCCCGGCGCTTGCGCAAACGACTGCCGCCCAGTCGACAGCCGGAAGCGCCGCGCTGCGGGTCGACGACACCGGCACGGTGGTGATCGATCCCTATCTCGAGATGAAATGGATGCCCAAGCCCGGCAACGCCGGATCGCGCATCGTCGAATCCGGCACGCGGGTCAGCGTCCAGCTGAACCTTGCGCCCTACATCGGCCGGTCGGGCCGCATCTACATGGTGTTGCCGCGCGGCACCGGCCCAACAGTGCGCGCCACCTAGACCAGCGGGGGCAAGCTGCTGCCGGGGCAGGTCCTCTCTGGCGAACGCGCGCTGGTCTACAGCGGCGCGGTGCGCGGCCCCCTGCTGACCGACCTGCTCGACTTGCGCCTGCAGGTTGACAGCACCCGCCTTACCCAGCCGCAGGCGCTTGCCTTCGGCTTTGAAATCGAGGTCGATCCATGAACCGTTCCGCCGCCCGTTCCGGCCTGATGCTGCTGCCTGCGCTGACCGGCCTTTTCGCGCTGGCGCCGGCCGCCCATGCCGAGGAATTCGCGCTGTCGGTTTCGCCGCCGCGCTTTGAATTGAGCGCCGATGCGGGCCAGACGGTGCGCGGCGTGGTGGAACTGTCCAACGCATCGGCGATGGCGACGCCGCTGAAGTTCTCGACCGCGGAATGGGACCTCAACCCCGATGGCGGGGTGCGCACCAGCGATGCGCTGCGGCCCAATTCCTGCCGCCCGTGGGTGGCGATCGAGCGCAAGGAGACGACGCTGCAGGCCAAGTCGCAGCTGCGCTACCGCTTCGAGGTGACGCCGCCTGCCGGGACCGCGCCGGTCGAATGCCGCTTTGCCATCATCGTTGCCGGGCGGGACGAGAACATCAAGTCGAACGGGCTGGAGTTTCCCGTTTCGGCCCAGATCGCGGTGCTGGTCTATGTCGCGGTCGGCGGGGTCAAGCCGCAGCTCGAAATCGTCAAGGCCGACGTGCGCACGATCAACGGGCAGCAGACCCCGGTGCTGGAAGTGAAGAACAACGGCCAGGCCCACGGCCGCCTGTCCGCCTTCCTCAAAAGCGTGGATGCCAAGGGCGTGAAGCGCGAACTCGCGCCGTCCACGCTGCCGATCCTGCCGGGCGAAACGCGCACGATCTCGCTGGGCGTCGACAACGGCACCGATGCGGTGGAGGCCGACAAGGCCAGCCCGCCGGCCAAGCCCGATCCGATCACCTTCCCGCTCAAGGTGTCTGGCACGATGAACGATTCGGTCAGCGCCTTCGCCTTTGAAGGCACGTTCGAGCCCTGATGTCCAAAGGGGGGGACGACCAGCCGCAAGGGGCCCCGCGCCCCGCGCGCTGCGACGCGGGCTCGCTGCTCGCGGTCGCCGGCGCGCTGCTGGCCGTGCCCCAGGCCGCCACGGCGCAGACCGCGCCGCACCCCGCCGGCACCGACGATCCGCCGAGCGACCGCAAGGCCGAGCCTGCGCACGCCTCCATTCCCGAACCGGCTTTCGCCAAGGACGCGCCGGCTCCTGCCGAACCGGCGGGCTACAGCGACCGGCTGATCTCGGACGGCAAGCTCGCGCCCGATACATCGCGCAGCGATGAGCCTGCGCACAATCGCAGCGGGCGCATCCGCTCGATCGTGGCCGAACTGGGCGGCACGCTGATTTCCCCGCGCACGCGGATCAACGGGGTTACCTCCAGCGGATCGGACCAGGTCCAGCGCGAAATCGGCCTGTCGCTTTCGGGCCGCTACCAGACCGACAACTGGGGCATGCTGGGGATCGATGGCGAACTGTGGCGCGGCACCGCCGGGCGCAGCGGAACGAACAGCAGCAGGCGGCTGCAGGGCACGCTGGCGCTGAGCGACCGGCGGCTGGCGCTGGGGCGCGGGTGGCTGGCCGATACCACGCTGGGCACGCTTTCGGCCCCGGTGCTGACGCTGATGAGCCAGCAGCCGCGCTTCTACACCCCGTCGCTGCCGCTGCTGGGCGGCGGCGTGGTGCTGAACCGCTATCGCGCGCTGACGCCCAGCGATGCCGACGAAAATCCCAAGCCGGTTTCCACCGTCAACCTCGCCATCGGGCAGCCGGGCCTGTTCGGCGGGCTGCGGCTGGGCAACTTCACCGGGCTTGGCGGCCTGGCCATCAGCGCCGGCGCGCAGTCGGAACTGAGCGGGCGGCTGACCGCCGCGTTCCAGGGCATCGCGGTGGAAAACACGCGCGATCCCTATGGCGTGGTGTTCGGCACGGGCGATGGCACCACCGCCGTCCCGCGCGTCACCTCGCGCGGGGGGATCGCCAGCCTCGCCTGGCGCGCGCCCGGCTGGCGGCTGCAGGCCAACGCCATCGTTTCGAGCGTGCGTTCGACCGGGGGCAGCGCTTCGTTCATCGCCAGCAGCGGCCTTGCCGCAGGGGCCTGGATCGACGGCAGCCACCGTTCGGGCCGCACCACGCAGACCGCCGGGTTCTATTACTTCGCGCCCGACCTTGCCTGGGGCAACGCGGCGGTGATCAACAACGTCTGGGGCGGGTACTACCGCTACAGCACATCCTCGCAGCGCTGGCGCTGGACGGGCACGATAGACGCGGTGCGCTCGGTCAACCGGCGCGGCACCGACGGCGCGCTCGCCACCGCCGACGTGCGCCGCCAGCTGACCTTCACCACCGACGTCGGCGTCAACGCCGCGCTGCGCGCCTCGCAAGGCCGAGTCACCGCGCAGGCGCTGGGCTATGTCGATTTCTCCACGCGCTTCGGCACCACCCGGGCCGAAGCGGGGTGGAGCCACGTGCCGACCTACGACCTCTACCGCGTCGCCTGGAACCAGACCTGGAGCCTGCCCCCTTCGCTGCCGGCAGGAGCGCGGCTCACCACCCAGATCGCGTTCGACCACCGCCGCGAAAGCGAGCTCGTCGCCACCACCACGGCATCGGCGGGATCCGCGCACAGCCACAGCAACGCCGTGTCGATCGGCGTTAACGCGGGAGCCAATCCCTTTGCCGGCGTGGGCTTCGATGCGAGCGTGGTCTACAGCACAAGCGCCACGGCGCTGTCATCCAGCGTCTATGGTCCGGTCGACGCGGGCGGCGGCGTGCTGAGCATGCTGTCGACGCAGAGCGGGCGCACGCTGACCGCCAACGTCACTGCATCGGCGCGGCTGTCGTCGAAGTGGACGGCGATCGCCTCGTTCATCAGCACCCGCTCGAACACGCTCAACCGCTATGGGCTGACCGATCCGTCGCAATCGCCGATCGGGACGCTGCCGGGCGATTACGACAGCCGGCAGAAGACCTCGTTCCGGCTGGTCGCGGGGTACCTGACCCTGCGCTATTCGATGTCGGCGGGATCGGCCCACCAGACCAACGGGCTGCGGCATTATCCCTTCAGCGGCACGGGCGAGCTGGTCGGGCGGGTGTTCCTTGATGCCAACGGCAACCACCGGCGCGATCCGGGCGAAAAGGGCGCGGCCGACATCCTGGTCTACATGGATGGGCTCTATGCCGTGCGCACCGACGAGAACGGCTACTACCGGTTCGACAGCGTGGCCGAGGGACCGCACCGGATCACGCTCAACGCCGATGCGCTGCCCCTGCCCTGGTCGATCGCCGCACCCGAAGGCGCGGGCACGCAGGGCACCTACCTCAAGACCGTGGACGTGGGCGTGCGCCGCACCACCGAGCTGGACATCGCCGCCGAGCGCGAGTGAACCGACAGGGTTAACGACGGCGAAATGGCAAAGGATTGCGTGAGCGCAGATCAGCATTTGCGCGTATGAGAGCTGTTGTTTCCCGTATTTTAAGCCTCGTTTACGGCCCTGCGAAACGCCCTGCACTGACAATTAGGCCATAGGACGAGCGGAGGACATTTTAAATACAGCGAGCGGAAAGCCCCTTTTTCAGTTCTATAATCCGCCCATCGCAACAATCACGACGAAACTCGCTGAAATGTCCGAACCAAAATCCGCCATTTACTTAGCCGATATACCAAAGGAGGTATTTCCTTAACCAGCGTTATGTTACGTCACGGTCATACGTTCGATTACGAATAAAGTTGCTGGTCAAGATTTACCATTAAGCACTTTTCAACCAATCGACGCCATTAACCACATTCAAGGCCAACCGAATTGGGGGGGGCCGGTTGCAAGAGTGTGGAGCTAGTTTGA
This sequence comes from Novosphingobium olei, assembly GCF_012927405.1. Lineage (GTDB taxonomy): Bacteria > Pseudomonadota > Alphaproteobacteria > Sphingomonadales > Sphingomonadaceae > Novosphingobium > Novosphingobium olei. The sequence goes on from NZ_JABBGM010000003.1 coordinate 192,057, forward strand.
TGACCAAGAAGATCCTTTGCGCGTCGCTCGCTGCGCTGGCCGCATCGGTGGCCATGGCCCCGGCCGCGCATGCTGAATCGAAGTTCGTGACCGGCACGGCATCGCCGCTGACCGCGTCGGCCAGCCTCGACTTCACCATCACCATTCCCAAGTTCGTCTACATCCGCGTGGGCACCGGCACCAACGTTGCCAACAACACCAACGTCGACAGCCTGGTGTTCAGCGTGCCCGCCGCCAACGTCGGCGACGGCACCTCGATCGCCGGCACCGGCGGTGACCTGACCGGCGGCGTCGTGACCGCCCGCGTCACCGGCAACAACGGCACGATCGCCTTCTCGTCGACCACCGCCGGCGCGCTGGGCAACGGCGGCGGCGACACGATCTCGTGGTCGCAGATGAACGTCGCGGTGGCGACCAACACCAGCACGACCGCGCTGGCCCACCCGACGCTGGCCGACAACAGCACGACCAGCATCAACCTGACGCCGACCAGCGGCACCAAGGTCACCAACCTCGATGCCAAGTGGACCTTCAGCTACAAGAACAGCAACATCGTCGCAGCCGGCACCTACGGCGGCGTGAACACCAACAACGGCCGCGTGACCTACGCGGTGTCGATGCCCTGATCCTCCGCCGGCGGGCTCACCCCGCCGGACCATCCACGGACGACGAGGCCGTCGCGACCATCGGTTCGCGGCGGCCTTTTCGCGTCGGCTGGCGCGTTACTTCCCCGTGACGCGCGCCCCTGCCGGTCGCGTCACTCCACCGTGACGCTTTTGGCCAGGTTACGCGGCTGGTCCACGTCGGTGCCCTTGGCGACCGCCACGTGATAGGCGAGCAGCTGCACCGGCACGGCATAGACCAGCGGCGCGATCAGCGGGTGCACCTTGGGCATCTCGATCGTGGCAAGGCAGCCCTCGCCCGCTTCGGCAATGCCTTCGGCATCGGAGATCAGCACCACCTTGCCGCCGCGCGCGCGCACTTCCTGCATGTTGCTGACGGTCTTTTCGAACAGAGGGCCACTGGGCGCCAGCACGATCACCGGCACGGCTTCGTCGATCAGCGCGATGGGGCCGTGCTTCATTTCGCCCGAAGCATAGCCTTCGGCGTGAATGTAGCTGATTTCCTTGAGCTTGAGCGCCCCTTCCAGCGCCAGCGGATAGTCCGGCCCGCGCCCGAGGTAGAGCACATCACGCGCCGGCGCGATCAGCGGGGCCATCGCCGCGATCTCGTCGTCATGCGACAGTGCATCGTTGAGGCAGGCGGGCGTTTCGGCGAGCTGGTCGACGATGTCCGCCTCTTCCGCGCGGGTCAGCCGCCCGCGCTTGACCGCAAGGTGCGCGGCCAATGCCGCCAGCACGGCAAGCTGGCAGGTGAACGCCTTGGTCGAGGCGACGCCGATTTCCGGCCCGGCGTGGGTGGGCAGCAGCAGGTCCGCTTCGCGCGCCATCGAACTGGTCGGTACGTTGACGACAACGGCGATGGTCTGGCCCGCCGCCTTGCAATGGCGCAGCGCCGCCAGCGTATCGGCGGTCTCGCCGCTCTGCGATATGAACAGGGCGAGGCCGCCCGGCTCGAGCACAGGGTCGCGGTAGCGGAACTCGCTCGCCACATCGATATCGACCGGCAGGCGCGCGAACTGTTCGAACCAGTACTTGGCGACCATCCCGGCATAGAAGCTGGTACCGCAGGCGACGATCGTCACGCGGTTGATCTTCGACAGGTCGAAATCGATCTGCGGCAGCGCCACGGTCTGGTCGATGCGGCGCAGGTAGCTGCGCAGCGTCTGCGCCACCACGGTCGGCTGCTCGAAGATTTCCTTCTGCATGAAGTGGCGGAATTCGCCCTTCTCGATCGCGGCTGCCGTGGCGCCCGAAGCGACCACGGGGCGCGTGACGGCATTGTTGTCGACATCGAAGATCTGCGCGCCTTCGCGGGTGATGACCACCCAATCGCCTTCTTCAAGGTAGCTGATCTTCTGCGTCAGCGGGGCGAGCGCCAGCGCGTCGGAACCGAGGTAGGTTTCCCCTTCCCCATAGCCCACCACCAGCGGCGAGCCCAATCGCGCGCCGATCAGCATGTCGTCATGCTGGCGAAACGCGATGGCAAGCGCGAAGGCACCGCGCAATTGCGGCAGCACGGCCTTGACCGCGTCAGTCGGCGACAGGCCCGCCTCGACCTGTTCGGACACGAGATGCGCGACGACTTCGGTGTCGGTCTCGCTTTCGAACTTGCGGCCACGCGCGATCAGCGCCTCGCGCAAGGGGCGGAAGTTTTCGATGATGCCGTTGTGCACCAGCGCCACTTCGCCGGTGGCATGCGGGTGGGCGTTGCTGGTGGTCGGCGCGCCGTGCGTGGCCCAGCGGGTGTGGGCGATGCCGATCTGCCCGGCGGCGGGATTGCGCGCCAGTTCGATCACCAGGTTGTTGAGCTTGCCTTCGGCGCGCCGGCGGATCAGCGCGCCGTCCTTGACCGTGCAGACGCCCGCGCTGTCATAGCCGCGGTATTCCATCCGCTTGAGCCCATCGACAAGACGGTCGGCCACTTCATCCTTGCCGACGATACCGATGATTCCGCACATGGGAGCAATTGCCTTTGGTTAGAGAGTATAAGGGACGCGGATCCCCGGCATTTCGGCCGGAAAGTCCTTGGTGTTTCGCGTAATCAGGATCGCGCCATTCACTTGCGCCGTGGCGAGGATTGTGGCGTCCATCAAGCTCATCTTCGTTCGATGCCGGATATCGGCTGCTGCACTCGCTATACGGGCATCAACCTCTACGACTTCGAACGGGGAGATTAATTCGCGCACATGATCGCGCCGTTCGAGCGGTTCGGCGGCCATGATCTCGGTCCAGACGATCCGGCTGATGCGATGACGACGATAGCGCGATAGCTCTGCCGCCGCCTGCGGGCGATCGAGCAGCCAGTCGATCAGGATGTTGGTGTCGAAGAAGGGATCGGACACGGGTCAGAGGTCGTCGTAAGATCGACGATCCTGGCGGATGGCGCGCTGGAAATTCACGCCGTCGCGAACATCGGCGCGGTCCTTCCAGTATCCGGCGCCGCGCTGGATCCAGTCCTTGCTGCCAGACGCCGGGCTCAGCGCCTTGAAGCTCGCCACAGCCTCGCGCACCAGCGCCGCGCGCGACGTGCCCTGCTCCGCGGCACGGGCATCGAGCCACTTGATATCTTCGTCGGACAAGTCGGCAAGGATGCGGGTCATGACGATATCATGATATCATATCATGATATCGTCAAGCCTTGGCAGTTCGGTTTTCGCGCCACCAGCGGAAGGTGAACACCCCATCGCCTGGCCCTTCCGCGCCCAGCTTCGCCAGCATCGCCATGCCCTCGGACACGCTCGGCTCGTGGCCCTCTGCCACAGGCCACAGCGCCATCGACGGCTCCATAGGGTTGAACCAGTCCTTGCGCCGCGCCAGCACCGCGCGGTGGTCCGCCTGGCGATAGGCGAAGGCTTCGAGCGAGGGCACGTCGCGCCACACCGACATGTTGACGATGAAGTCCGGATCGTCGGGGATCGCGGCGATGTCGGTCGCATTGCCGCCATCGCCCACCAGCCGCCAGACGAACCCGTCCGAGGCTTCGGCCATCGCGTTCACGTGATCGAGCGCGGCCATGAAGTCGGCATTGGCCGGATCGTCCTTGGCAACGCGAAACCGCGCGACGTTGATCTGGGCAATCGGCATGGACCCTCGTTCGATCTTTTGCGGCAAGCGGGGCGGGAACCCCGGGCAGGAACCTCATGCTGCGTAATCGTCCATACGTCCAGTGGCGGCTTGTCGACGCGCCGGGATCGCCATACCCTGCCCGCCCCGGGGGCTGAACGGGGGGACCGCAGACCATGACCTTGCACCGCATCGCGCGCTGGCTCGCGCCATTGTCGCTCGTACTGTCCACCGTGCCGGGGGAAGCCGCCCCGCCCGACAGCTACTACGCCACCGCCGGTCGGCCCGATGCGTGGAGCGGCGGCGCGACGATGATCCCGATCCATACGCCAAAGGGCGATTTCCGCGTGTGGGTGAAGCGCGTGGGGAACAATCCCAAGCTCAAGGTGCTGCTGCTCCACGGCGGGCCCGCCGTGCCGCACGACTATCTCGAGGCGATGGACAGCTTCCTGCCGGGCTCAGGGATAGAATACATCTACTACGACCAGCTTGGCGCCGGGCTCAGCGACAAGCCGGACGACGACGACCTGTGGACGCTGGAGCGCTATGTCGACGAGGTGGACCAGGTGCGCACCGCGCTGGGCCTCGGTCCCGGCAACTTCTGCCTCTACGGCCAGAGCTGGGGCGGCATCCTGGCGATGGAATATGCGCTGAAGCACCAGGATGCGCTCAAGTGCCTGGTGATCTCGAACATGATGGCGTCGATCCCGGCCTACAACGCTTATGCCGACAAGGTGCTGAAGCCGCAGATGAAGCCCGACGACCTCGCCATGGTCGAACAGCTCGAGGCGCAGGGCAAGACCAGCGATCCGCGCTACATGGGCATCCTGATCCCCGGCTTCTACGAAAAGCACATCCTGCGCCGCCCCGCCGCGCAGTGGCCCGAACCGGTCAACCGCGCCTTCGCCAGGCAGAACGTGCACGTCTACACGCTGATGCAGGGGCCGAGCGAGCTGGGCTCGAGCGGGCGGCTCGAAAAGTGGGACCGCTTTGCCGACCTGCACACGATCAAGGTGCCGACGCTGGTCATCGGCGCGCGGCACGACACCATGGACCCGGCGTACATGGAGCGCATGGCGAAGGAGTTTCCCAAGGGCAGCTACGCCCTGATGGCCAACGGCAGCCACCTTGCGCTCTACGACGATCAGCAGGCCTACTTCGCCGCGCTGATCGCCTTCCTCAAGCGGCAGGAGTGAGCGCGGGGGGCGGTAGCGCTCAGCCCTTGGCCTTTTCGGCCTTTTCCGCCTTCTTCTTCTTCATCGCGTCGTGGAACTGGTCGGCCCAGCCCGGCTTGATCAGCTGTTCGGCGCGCACCAGCCGCAGCTCGCCATCGGAGACATCGCGGCTAACCGCGCTGCCCGCCGCGACGATCGCGTCCGCGCCGATCCGCACCGGGGCGATCAGCGCCGAGTTCGAGCCGATGAACGCGCGCGGGCCGATCACCGTCTTGTGCTTGAAATACCCGTCATAGTTGCAGGTGATGGTCCCTGCACCGATGTTGGCGCCTTCGCCCACCTCGGCATCGCCAAGGTAGGTCAGGTGGTTGGCCTTTGCCCCCTTGCCCAGCCGCGCGGCCTTCATCTCGACGAAGTTGCCGATCTTGCTGCCTTCTTCCAGCACCGCGCCGGGGCGCAGCCGCGCGAACGGGCCGATGCTGACGCCGCTCGCCAGGCTTGCCCCTTCGACATGGCTGAACGCGTGGATCACCACGTTGTCCGCGACCGTCACGCCGGGGCCGAACACCACGTTCTGCTCGATCGTCACGTCGCGGCCGACCTGCGTGTCCCAGGCGAACCACACCGTTTCGGGCGCCACCAGCGTCGCCCCGTCGGCCATCGCGGCGGCGCGGCGCTTGTCCTGCCAGCGGGCTTCGGCAATCGCCAGTTCGCCGCGGCTGTTGATGCCCATGACTTCGTCGGCATCGTCGGTGACCACCACCGCGCAGACGCGCCCGTCGCCGTTCGCCACGTTGACGATGTCGGTCAGGTAGTATTCGCCCTGCGCGTTGTCGTTGCCGACCCGCGCCAGCAGGCCGAACAGATCGGCCCCGCGCACCGCCATCAGCCCCGAATTGCACAGGCGACAGGCGCGCTCGGCCTCGGTCGCGTCCTTGTGCTCGACCATCTTGGCAACCACGCCATCGTGCGCGATCACGCGCCCGTACTGCAACGTATCGGCCGGTTCGAAGCCCAGCACGACCACCGCCGGGTTGTCGTCCCCGTGCAGCCTCTCGAGCATAGCGCGCATGGTTTCGGCGCGCACGAACGGCACGTCACCATAGAGGATCAGCACATCGCCATCAAAGCCGCCCAGCGCGCCCTCCGCCTGCTGCACCGCGTGGCCCGTGCCGAGCTGCGGGTCCTGCACCGCGATCGTCGCCGCGCTGCCCAGCGCCTTTTCAAGCTGTTCGCGCCCGTGCCCCGCCACCACCACCTGGTGCTGCGGCGAAAGCTGCGCGGCGCTCGCCAGCAGGTGCATCAGCATCGGCCGCCCGGCGATGGGGTGGAGCACCTTGTGCAGGTCGCTCTTCATCCGCGTGCCCTTGCCGGCAGCGAGAACGACGATCGCGAGAGGGGCGGTGAAGGAAGCAGCGAGGGGGGAGGAAGAAACGGTCATGGCACGGGCTATTGCCAGCATTTGCTTGCAGTTTCCAGAACGGGACGGCACGTGAGCGCAACATGACGCATTTCTCATTCGACGTGGTCGGGTTCGATCTCGACGGCACGCTGCTCGACACCGCCGCAGACCTTGGCAACGCGCTCAACCATGCGCTGTCGCTCGCCGGCCGCGCGCCGGTGCCGCTGGCGGAAGTCCGCCAGTTCATCGGCGGCGGTGCGGCGCAGATGCTGCGCAATGCGCTGATCGCCGGCGGCGGAGTGGACGAAGCCGCCTTCCCTTCGCTGCAGGCCAGCCTGCTCGAATACTACGCCGCCAACATTGCCGTTCATTCACGCCTGTTTCCCGGCGGCGAAGCGATGCTCGACGCGCTCGACGCGCGCGGCGTGAAGATCGCCGTCGCCACCAACAAGCGCGAGGACATGGCCGTGCGCCTGTTCGAGGAGTTGGGCCTGCTCCACCGCTTCGCCTGCGTGATCGGCGGCGATACGCTAGGCCCGGGTCGCGCCAAGCCCCAGCCCGACATGCTGCACGAAATGATGGCGCGCTGCGGCGGCACGCGCGGGGCATTCGTGGGCGACACCACCTTCGACGTCGGCGCAGCGCGTGCGGCGGGCCTGCCCGTCGTCGCCTGCCGCTTCGGCTTCTGGGACCTGCCGCCCGACGAACTCGGCGCCGACGCGGTGATCGACCACTTCGACGAACTGGTCCCCGCGCTGGAGGTGATCGGGCGGGGGTGAGCGCCACCCCCGTCGCATTCTCCCCTACACCGGATAGCGCATCGCCACGTTGCAGCGTTCGTAGCGCGCGCCGTAGTCGGCCATGATCTGCGCGTCGTGGACGAAGCCCAGCTTCTCGTACAGATGCACCGCGGCCTCGCAGCGCTTGTTGGTCAACAGGTAGAGCAGCTCGGCCCCCATGGCGCGGGCGCGGTCGATCATCGCGGCGAGCAGGAATTCCCCCGCCTTCAGCCCCCGCGCGCTTTCGCGCACGCCCATCTTGGTCAGTTCGAACCGGCCCGGCCCGGTCTGCTGCAGCGCGCAGGTGCCCACCACGCCAAGGCCGGGCGCGGCCACGAACAGGATGGTCCCGCCGCCATCGATGATCCGCGCGCGCGGGTTTTCCAGCACGTCCCGGTCCGTCTGTTCCAGCGCGAACATGGCGGTGATCCACTGCGCGTTGATATCGTGGAAGTCGGCCGCCAGCGTGTCGTCGTATTCCAGCAGGGTCAGGCCCTGCGGCACCATCCGCGCCGCGCGCCCGGCGATGGAGTCAGCATCCAGCGCGCGCTCGATCGCCGAAAGCTCGGCCATGAACTGCCGCGTGCCCTCGCCCAGGATGTCTTCAACCGCCATGCCGATGCGCGGCCACATGTCCGCAGCGGCGCGCCGGGCCGCATCGCGCCCCGCCGCCGTCAGCGCGATCAGCCGCGTGCGCTGGTCGCTGCCGCCCTGCTCCTCGGCCACGATGCCCAGCTGCTTCAACTGGCCGACGCTGCGCGTCACGCCGGGCTGGCTGATCCCCGCCGCTTCGGCCAGCTGGCCAACCGTCATCGGCCCGGTGCGCAACGCCGCCAGCACGACCATGTGCGCCGGCTGCAGCGGCAGCCCCGCCTGCTCGATCACCTGCATCGCGCCCGCCTGCAGCCGTTCCGCCAGCCGCCGCAGCCGGCTGCCCAGAAACGATGGCCCCATGTCCGCAAGAATGTCCGTCACGTCCATCTCCATATCGTGTTATATAACGTGATATGGAGGTGGGTATTCGTCAAGCGGGAAGTTGGCGCGCTTGCTTATGATCGGAACGGACGCGCAACGATCACAGCGCGGCCGGGATCGAGCGGGAACCGGTCAAATACATAAAAACCCTTCCGTCGCCCCGTGCTTGACACGGGGCTTGGCTTCCCTTGCGACCTCGCACTCGCCAAGCGGCACGAGGAAATCGAGGTCGCCATCGCGCGCGAAAAAATCGTCAGGAAATGGCGCCGGGAAAGGAAATACGCGCTGATCGAGGCGGACAACTTCTATTGGCTCGACCTTCGGGAGCAATGGCATGCGGCAGCGGCGGCGCAAGGCGCAAGCGCGAAACAGCCAAGCCCCGTGTCAAGCACGGGGCGACGGCAGGTGTTGGTGGTTAGCTGCCGTCCGATGCAGCGAGCAAAACGCTGGTCGTCTTCGCTAAGAACCGGGCGTCCCGTTCGTTGATTGCGCCACAGAGAAAGGCGGCAGCCTTGCGCGAATAAACAGGCGCTATCCGAACTTGGCGTATCAACTCCGCTTGGGATGCCTCCGAGTTCAGTATCCGCATCATAAGTATTGACGCCCAACGGCTTGAACCAACCACCAAGCCAGACAAGGCGCTAAGAAAGTGCCTGACATATGTTGCGTCATCAAACTGTTCGACAGCGTGAACCAGTGACCATAGACTCTCATCTTCCGCGTCATCAGTCAACATGAGCAGAAGCGGCGCTATTGTTCTCGGATCTCCGACAGAGATGATTGGCTCAAGGACAGCATCGATATCTCGGGCTGCTGCTCCGCGTGCGATCACCCGCCGTAGCTGCGCTAGGTCGTCTTCGAGCATGACGCACGATGCCTCGGCGATGGAACGTCCGCAAATGGGCGTCTCCGGACCTTCGAATTTGCCCCCACGGCTCCGCATGCGGACAAGTTGACAGGCACCTTGCATACGCAATGATTGAGCCACTGTCCTACACGCCAAACCGAGCGTAAAAGGCAGCGCGTCGTTCTTTCAAACCGTTGATATCAGGCGAACTTCCGCAGCTGCCCGCCAGCGGCGCCCTCACCGCCGGTTTTGCCTTTAGAACACTGTCAACTTCGTCAACTTGGGGGGCGTTTGCGTCATCCCGCCTTGAGCAGTTCGACCGCGCGGGGGCCTTCTTCCAGCAGGGCGATCAGGCCGCGTTCGGCGCGGCTCAGCCAGCGGGTCGCGCGCGGCAGGCGCAGCCCTTCGCGCCAGGCTTCCTGTTCGTCGACCAGCGCCAGCACGGCGGGGTGGATGTAGGACTTGCGCGCGATGGCGGGCGTGTTGCCCAGCCGTTCGGACACGTCGAGCAGCAGGGCCTTCAGCGGCACCTTCTCGCGCGCATCGGCGAGCAGTTCGAAGCCCAGCGCGCTCGCGTGCCAGGTGCGGAAATGCTTGGCGGTGAAGTCATCGCCCATCGTTTCGCGCAGGTACGCATTGACGTCGGCCGAGCCCACCGGGCAGGCCTCGCCATGTTCGTCGAGGTACTGGAACAGGTGCTGGCCCGGCAGGTCCTGCATCTTCTTGACGAAGCGGACCAGGCCTCGGTCGGAAATGCGCATTTCGCGCAGCTTGCCCGACTTGGCCTTGAACCGCAGCCGCAGCACCTGCCCCTTCACCGCCACGTGGTCCATGCGCAGCGTCGTCGCTCCGAAGCTTTCGTTGGCCTTGGCATAGGCTTCGTTGCCGATGCGGATGCCGCCGGTATCGAGCAGGCGCACGACCGAGGCGATGCAGCGTTCGCGCGTCAGCTTCGGCGCGGCAAGGTCGTCCTCCACGCGCTTCCTTACCAGCGGCAGCAGGTGCCCGAAGCGGGCGCAGCCGTCGAACTTTTCCCCTTCGCGCGCGGCGCGGAATTCGGGGTGGTAGCGATACTGCTTGCGCCCCTTGGCATCGATCCCGGTGGCCAGGATGTGGCCGTTGGCGGCGGGGCAGAACCATGTCTCGCCATAGGCGGGCGGCAGGCCGATGGCGTTCAGCCGGTCGATCTCCTCGCGGTCGGTGATCCGCTGGCCGTGCGCGTCCCAGTACCCCCAGCCCCGGCCACAGCGGCGACGGCGGATGCCGGGCAGGGAATCGTCGACGTAGATCAATCGGGTCTTGCCGAAACGCAGCGCCTGGGGTTTGCTTTCCATCTTCGGCGAACGGGACAGCCCCCTTGCGGTTCCTGCCCCAGCCCCCCAACTTCCGCCCAGCTTCCCTTACGTTCACCTGCCAGCAAGGATGCCCGCATGTCCGAAGAATACGTCCCCCCCAAGGTCTGGACCTGGGACCAGCCCAACGGCGGCGCCTTCGCCAGCCTGAACCGCCCGATCGCCGGGCCGATCCGCGAAGCCGAACTGCCCGTGGGCGACCATCCCTTCCAGCTCTATTCGCTCGGCACGCCGAACGGGCAGAAGGTCACGATCCTGCTGGAAGAGCTGCTCGAAGCCGGCATCAGTGAAGCCGAATACGACGCCTGGATCATCAAGATCTTCGAAGGCGACCAGTTCACCACCGGCTTCGTCGACGTGAACCCCAATTCGAAGATTCCGGCGATGGTCGATCGCAGCGGGCCCGAACCGATCCGCCTGTTCGAATCCGGCGCGATGCTGCTGCACCTCGCCGAAAAGTTCGGCAGGTTCATCCCCACCGACGCCAAGGGCCGCGCCGAAACGCTGTCCTGGCTGTTCTGGCAGATGGGATCGGCCCCGTTCATCGGCGGCGGCTTCGGCCACTTCTACGCCTATGCCCCCTACAAGATGGAATACCCGATCAACCGCTATGCGATGGAAACCAAGCGGCTGTTCTCGGTGGCCGACCGCCGCCTTGGCGAAAGCCGGTTCCTGGCGGGCGAGGACTACACCATCGCCGACATCGCCACCTATGCCTGGTTCGGCGGGCTGATCCGCGGCGATGCCTATGGCGATGCGGCGACGTTCCTGTCGATGCACGAATACGAGAACGTGAACCGCTGGGTGAAGGAAATCGACACGCGGCCGGGCGCGCAGCGCGGCCGGCTGGTCAACAGCCCCAAGGGCCTGCTCGAACGCCATTCGGCCAAGGACTTCGACACGCTCTCGCCGGCCTGAAGCCGCTGTCGGGGCGGGCTCTGCCGGCCTGCCCCGACGGGTGCCACAAGCCCCCTTTTCACGAAGCGAAAGGCGGCTATAAGCGCGCCTCCTGCTGGGGCGTCGCCAAGTGGTAAGGCACCGGTTTTTGGTACCGGCATTCGCAGGTTCGAATCCTGCCGCCCCAGCCAGCAGAAATCCGCGAGTCTTGCCGCTGTCAACACCGGCACAATTCGCGCTTTCCGCAACGCTTTCCGCAGTCATTGCGCCTTCCTTTCGAGCTTGGCGACCGCGCTGTCCGACTGGGTCGCGGTCATGGATTGGTAGCGGTCGAGCATCTCGTTCACCGTCTTGAGCGTCCAGCCCAGCACCGCGGCGATCTCCGATGGCGTGCAGCCGGCGTCGGCCAGCATCGTGCAGGTCGTGCCGCGCAGGTCGTGGAAGTGCAGCCCGTCGAGCCCGGCCGCGAGCGCGACTTCGCGCCACTTGTGCATGAAGTGGATCGGGCGTGGCTTCACGGTCCACGGCTTGCCCTTGTCGGTGGCGAGGATCGTGGTCGCCTTCTTCGGCGCGGCGTCGAGCACGGCCTTTAGCGCCGCCGGCAATGGCATGTCGACCTTGCGCTTGCGCTTACCCTGGCGGAACGTCAGCCGGCCATCCTTCACCGCGCTCCAGCCCAGCTGCAGCAGGTCTGACTGGCGCTGGCCGGTCCACAGCGCGAGCTCGAGCGCGAGGCGCAGTTCCGGCGTGGCATGCTCGCGAAACGCGTCGAGGTGTTCGGGCAGCCAGAGCTTGTCGGAGCGGTCGGCCTTGTAGACCTTCTTCGGCCGCGTCGCGTGGTTGTGGCTGATCATGCCGCGATCGCGCGCCCATTCGAGGATGATGCGCAGGACACCGAACGTTGCGTCGGCCTGGCGCCGGGATGACTTTGCCATCTCGTCGCGCCAGTCGAGCAAGCGCTTGCGGATCTTCGGGTCCTCGATCACGGCCAGCGGATAGGTGCCGAACGCGGGCGTCTTGGGCGAGAACTTCGCCGCGGCGATCTTGTCGAGGTGACCGAGATAGTCGGAGCGCGTGCGCTCGGCGAGCTGCTGGAATTGCGGGCTCTTGCGATAGCCGTCGATCACCTCCTGCAGCGTGCCGGTGACGCGCGCGCGGCGCGGCGCATCGATCGCGGCCTGGTACGAACGCATGAAGGCAGGCGAGCCGGGCGTGAAGTCCGCTTCCTCGTCGCCGGGCTGCGGACGCAGGGCGCCATAGCCGCGCAGGTAGTAGTAGTCCTTGAGGCGCCCGAGCCGGTCCTTCTTGTGGCTGGCGTAGACGCCCTTGAGCTTAAGCCGCATGACCCTGTTCCCATTGCTCCAGCGGCGACAGGTTCGACGCGTGCGCGGGCACCGACAAGCCGCCGAGACGGTCGAGCACCGCGTCGTGCGCGCGGATGTCATAGCGGTTCGTGCCGGGCACGGGACCGGGCACGATGCCCTTTGCCTGCCAGCTGTCGTAGGTCGCAGGCTTGATGTCGCCGAGATAGGCGCAGATGCCTTCCTTGGTCGTGAGACGGGTCATGCTGCGATCCTCTCAAATAGGTCGGGCTGAGCCGGGTTGAGCAACGCTGCGCCCCATTGCTCGGCACAGGCGTCCGCCAACCCGGGAAATGTCTCGCTCCGCAGGCGCGCGCGCTCGGCACCCGGGGGCATGCGGTGCACGCGGCTCCATGCCTTGTGCTCGTCGGTACCGGCCTTGGGCGGGATCAGCTTGTTGGTCGGCTGCAAGTCCGGCAGCTCGATCAGCTCGAACCCGGTCGACTTGAAGAACGGATCGCCGAACCACCACGGCTGCACGAACTGCGTCCGGCCGCGCTGCGTGCGCTCGATCGCGTGGCGGTGCATGACAGGATTTTCAAGAGCCCGCCGGCGGATGTTCCCCTTCTCCCGGCACGCGCGATAGAAGGCCGCCGCGGCGTCGAGTTCTGCCCAGCGCGGTTCGTCGCGCCCGTTCACCTTCTTCCCGCCGATGTAGAGCCAGCGGCCGCCGCTATTGCAGAGGATCGTGCACGGCGGGTGCATTACGGCCAGCATGTCCCAACCGTCGTCGAGGTGGGCGAGAAGGTCGTCGCGGATATGACGGTTGCTGCCATCGTCGGCAGGCTCAAGGTCGCAAGACCAGGCATCGAAACCGCGCGCGAGAAAGGCGCGGCGCAGCACACCCGAACGTTCGCAGCCTATCAGGACACGCGGCGCACTCACGCCAAAACTCCTTCCATCTCCCGAAACGTCCGGCAGACATCACCCACCGTCTCCCACCGCTCGATAACGGCGTCGGGCACCTCTCTGCCGAAGTGCTCCCGCAGCGCCTCGGACAGGTCGAGCGGGACCAGCGCGTCGCAGCGAAGGTCCGTTTCCAGCGACGCGGCCTCGGTGATGAGGTGATGCGTGTGGACCGGGAGCCAGGTGTTGAGGCAGTCGTGGATCAGCGGGGGGATGGTCATTGTGTGTCCCGCTTCTGGGGCGCGTTGAGCGGCGGAACGGTTTCCGATTGCTCGAACATGCGACAGGCCTTTGCCGAGTGCGGGAACATACGGTTAGCTTTGTGCGGGATCGGGAAGATGCACTTGGCCTTCTTGAGCTGGCCGGCTTTGTCCTTGTTGGTCCGCGAGTAATGCCCGGGGATTGCCGGACCGTCGCGGCCCATGACGCGCCAGAATTTGCATTCTCGGCAGGTCGCGCCAGCTGGTCCGGTTCCCGCGATATGCGCTTGTCCGAGAAACGTATCGCGAAAGGGCTGGTCGTAGTCGGCCTTGGTAAGGCCGGCGCCAAACTCAAGATGATCCGCCATAATCTCCCGGCGCCGCTTCTTAGGCTGACGCGCCGTTCCCTTGGGGTGAAAGGTTAGTCGAGCCCGAGCGCGTTCTTGTACGTCTCGACGACGCACTCCTGCTCGCGGCGGTCATCCGGCTTCATCTTGCGAAGGCGGACGATGATGCGCATCACCTTGGCGTCGTAACCGGTGGCCTTGGCCTCGTTGTAGACGTCCTTGATGTCGTCGCTGATGCCCTTCTTCTCTTCTTCGAGGCGCTCGATGCGCTCGATCAGAAGGCGCAGGCGGTCGTCGGCGGATTCGGCCATTGGTCAGTTCTCCTTGGTGGTTTCAGCCGCCGCCCGCACGTCCGGCGAGGCGTTGGCGTAGCGAACGAAGTGCTGGCGCTCGTTGCGGACCCAGCAGTTGTTGCGCAGGGCGGTGAGGCGGCGGCGGTAGTGCCAGGCGTCGAAGCCGAACCAACCGGTGGCGAACGCGAAGACCGCGACGGGGAGGAAAGTCTGCATCGTCACGCCTCCCAACCGTCGGCTTCATCGCCCGGGAACTGGTCGCCGTGTTCGTGGTCGGCGCGGCCCGCACCCGGCATCAGTTCCGCCAGGCGCTCGGCCACCGCGTCATCGCACTTGGCGCGCAGGTCGTCGTTGAGCCGGTCAAGCGTCGGCAAATGCTTGGACACCATAGCGTTGAGGGCGTCGGCGTTGTCGGTCTTGGCGACGTTGGCGATGAACTTGTCGGCCCATTGTTCGGGTGTCTGCTGACCACCTTGACGCTGCTGGCGCGGTGCATCGGCGAGAGGCTGGATCTCGATCCCGGCCTTCTTGCCCTTCGTCTTCATCACCACGACGACGGTCTTTTTGTCGATGTGGCTCATGTGGCTGATGCGGATGCCGCCGACGTTGAGCCCGCCGAACGTGACGCTGTCGTCGCGGTAGAGCGTCATCGAGCGGCCGACGTAGTCCGCGGCGTTGCGGCCCCAGACGCCGAGCAGGACGCGGCGCATGGTCTTGCAGGGCTTGAAGGGCTTGTTGTTGTCGCCCTCGTAGAAGATCGAGACGGGCTGGTCGCCGTCGTTGCCGGTCACCTTGCGCACGGTGATGGTGCGCGGCGCGCCGATCAGATCGTCGGCGTTGAGTTGGTCGCTCTTCGCTTCCACGAATTGCGACATGTCGATCATGTCGTTCACAGTCCTGCTCCTTTCTGGCGGCGAGTGATCTCGCGCTGCGCATTCCACTTGAGGTCTTCTTCCATGGTCGGTTGGCGCAGCATCCAGCCAAGGAAGCCGGCTTCGACTTCCGGCCAGGGCACGCCCCGGAACTTGCCGAGCGGGCATGTCGGCAGGAGGCGCGGCTCCTTCGTCCACTGCACCATGTCTTTGCCGGTCGCTCCGGCATCAAAGAGCGCGAGCAGGATATGCGCGGTGACGTAGGCATCGGGGCCTGCGCGGTGGGCAGGCTGCGTCAGGGCATGCTCAGGCGCGATCTTGCCCGCGTCTTCAAGCCAGTACCGGAGCGCACCGTTCGAGTGGCTGGGAGCTTCCGGCCACACCCGGAGCGCCGCCTTGTATGTGCAGATGACCGGCACCGGGCTGGTGAAGAACTTGGTCTCGAATTCGGCGTTGTGGGCGGCGATGGCGGCGGGCATTCCGTTGACGTGAGCAAACATGTCGTCCGCACGGAACGGCTCCTCTCCCGCGCACTCAGTCAACGAGATGTGATGGACCGCTCGAACGTCGGGCGGCATGGCGTCGACGCCGCAGAGCCATGAGCGCGGCTCCATCACCTTGCGCGCGTCCAGATCAAGGTCGCAAAGCCCAACTTCGCAGACCTTTCCGGCAGGCGGTTCAGTGCCGGACGTCTCAAAGTCGATGACGCGGATCACGGTCATATGATGATCTCCTCAAGCGCGCGCCGCTCGGTCTCGATGACCTTGGGCATGCGGGCGAGAGTGGCGCGGTACTCGCGCATCACGTCGGCAACGCGCGCCTCGAACGCCGTCGCGGCTGCGATGATCGCGGCTTGCAATTCGGGATCTGCGTGGACCCGCTTTACGTAGACAGGCTGGCCGCCCGAGTAGGAGATGAAGTCGATCCATTCCCGCTCGCTGACGAGGAGCGCGGTCTGCAGCTGCAGCACGTATTCCTCGGGCACGTCGTCGGTCGCGATGGTCTGCACCTGGTACTTGCCGGCGCGCGACTTGCACTCGATCAGGCCGTCGTCGCCGACCAGACCGTCGGGGCTGTAGCCGATCGTGAAGCCCCATTTGTCGTTGGTAATGAACCCGGTCTCGACGACGTCGGCATAGTGCTCACTGTAGGCGGCGCGGGCGTAAATTTCGTCTTCCTGCCCGCGCAGCATGGCGTCGGACACGTACTGAGGCTCAACGAACCCGGTGAGGCGCTGGAACGCCAATTCGTAGGCATGCGCCCGCGTCTTGTCGTTGTTCGCGACCTTGCCGGTCGGCGTGATGATCAGCTTCATCTCGCTGGCGGTCAGCAGGCCGCAACGCGCCTGCAGCCACTCGTCGGAGCCCTGCAGGAGGTCGCCGTGGTAGATGACGTGCGGTGCTGGCTTGCGAGGCGGACCGTCGGTGGGGCCGGAAACCAAATCATCTACCGCAGCGACGTATTCCCGGTAGTCGGGATCAAATGGATTGTCGGTCATGATCATCTTCCCATTGCTTGGCGGTGGCGAGCCATCGATCGGTAGTGGTCGGAGTAATTATCTTCGTCCGCGTCCTCACCGTAGCGGTGGTAGTGGGGGTAGACCGGCTCGCCGCAGCGGGGGCAGCAGCGCTGGTTGTCGCAAATCGCGGTCTCGCAGCAGCGGGTAAAATGCGTGCTGTTCGTCGGCGAGCAGTGGAAAACGCCCGGCATCTCAAAACCTCAGCGAAACGTTGGGCACCTCACCGGCGCGGATCAGCAGCACGATCTTCTTCGCGGTGTCCTCGTCGACGCCGCAGGTCATGATCGCCTCCTTCGCGGCCTTCATGACCGCGCTGCGGTGCGCCTGGTCGGCTTCCCGCGCGGCCTGTTCGTCCGCGAGACGCTTGGCCTCAGCCTGACGTTCGGCCTCTTCGGCAGCGATGCGGTCGCGTTCCACCTGAGCCGCGCGTTCGGCTTCGGCGGCACGGCGGTTAGCTTCGTCGATCTCGCGCTGTGCAGCGGCTGCAGCTTCACGCTGAGCCTGTTCGGCGGCCTCCTGCTTTGCGCGCTCGATGCGTTCGGCCTCCGCCTTCTCGGCGGCAATGCGGCGTTCCTCGGCTGCCTTTTCCTCAGCAGCGCGGCGCTCTTCCGCTTCCCGCGCCTCTCGCTCAGCCCGCTCGCGCTCTTCGCGTTCGGCCTGTTCGGCGCGCAGCCGGTCGAGCTCGGCACGATCGGCTTCTTCCTTCGCCAAGCGCGCCATCGCAGCCTTGAGGGTGTCGATCGCTAGAGCCTTTGCCGCTTCGGCTTCCGGCAGCATCTCACCGAACAAGTCGGCATTGAGTTCGGTCTTCCAGACGTCACCGCCACGAGCCCGCACCGATGCCTCGGTATCCTCGATCGTCACCACGGACGAGGCCTTGAACCCGGCGATGATGGCGCGGCACGTCTCGACGCGTTCCGCCTCGAAATCTTCCCAGTCGGTCAGAGGCTGGCGCACCGCAGTGGCCAGCGCGGTCAGCTTCTCCTTGACCGAGCGGCGCTCGGCGTCGACGGCGTTGATGCGAGCCCTCGCCTCTTCGTTGAGCTTCTTGCCTGCATCATCGATCGCGGTCTTGGTGCGCGTGATCTTGTAGGCCAGCGACTTGATCGCCTTGCGGCCCTTCTCCGTGCTGGTGTCGGGCTCGAAGGCGTCGACCTCGCGCTGGATATGCTCGTAGAAGCTCTCGCGCTGGGCCTTGTCGGTCAGGACAATTTCAGGCGTCTGCTCAACTACGACAGCAATGTCGGTCGACGGAATTTCGATCTTGGCCGGAGCATTCATGTCAGCGGCTCCCCTTGCCCGCGCCGGCCTCGGCAGCGGGGGTGTGGGACGGGCGTGCACCGGATGGCGAGGCTGCACGGCGGGAGGCGAGAAACGCCATGAACTCGGTGTCGGCGCCGATCAGCGGCGCGTGATCTCGGGTCGGTGTGGCGGTTCGGAAGATGCGGTCGGCGGTCACTGTCCTGCTCCCAGCATCGGCGCGAAGAACAGGCACAGCGCGAGCATCATGGTCGCGCCGATGACCATGCCGAAAACCAGCGCGAGGACGCCGCTGGGCTCGTCGCTTTCTGCTCGAAACCGGGCGATCATCTCGCGCGCGGCTGCGGTGTCGGCTTCGTCTTGGTCGTGGCGGAGGTCGAAGGGGGCGTTCACCGAACCCCTCCCCGCACCTCAACAAGCCCACGATTGAGCCCGACCGGATCAGCACCCGGCGACCACGACCAAGGCTCGACCGGCGCGAAGTCCTCGACGGCGACGCGGTACAGCTCGACCGGCTTCAACGGCACGAAGCGGACGTCGATCAGCTTGTCGGGGCACTTGCGATAGGTCGGCGCGCCCTGCTTGATCGCGTAGACCACGAGCAGGCGTTCGCCCTTGCCGTTGGTGTGCAGGACCTGCAGCGCGTCCTTGTGGTTGCAGCGCGGGGCAGCGGCGTTGACCGCGTCGGCCAGCGTCTGCGCGCCTTCGGTGTCGAGCGGATAGGCCTGCGTTGTGCTGGCAGGGATGCGCCAGGCGTGGAACGTGGTCGCGTGGACCGGGCGGATGGGCGAGACGGCGTTCATGCTGCGTCATCCATTTCCAGAGCGGGCACCTCAGGCGGCGGCGTCCGGGCCGTGCTCGCGTTGGCAATTGCGTCAGCGATTGCATCCGCCACGGTCCTCCCGCTGCCAGAGGAGCAAGTGAGGCCTTCGCCATGCCAATGAGCGTTCGCCCAAGGGCCATATTGAGCACTCATGTGGACGCTGATCGTGGTCAGGTCGTGCTTGGCGCAAAGTGCGCGCAGGGCTTCGTCGATGCTCACGCCGCAGCCCTCCGATCCAGAGCCCCAGCCACATCGCGCCGGATGCGCTCCCAAGCCGCCGAAAGATCGCGGTGTGTCCGGAAGTGCTCGTTGCCGTTCGGATCACCCCACAGCGCGCCGAGAACGTCCTCGGGCGATGACGACAGCAGCGCATCGCGTTCGGACCAGCTCGAGCGATCCCAGACCGCGTGCCAATGGTTCTTGAGGCGCTCCCACTGCGGGCCGGTGAACTCGTTCCAGCGGTCGACGGTGATGGCGTAGGTGTGGCTGTGCTGCTCGACCGGCGGCTTGGCCGTGATGCCAGCGATGATCGTCAGCGCTTCGGGGGAAAGGTACCACATGGGCGGGGCTCCAACTTGGGCCGGGTCTGCGCTTGCGGCTCACCGGCTGTTGGAAACACATTTGCAGATTGCAAAGTTGCGGTCAAGTCAAAAACATTGCAGATTGCAAAGTCAGTCGACGCGAGGCTTTGCAACCTGCGTAGGCCACGAATCACCCGCGCCGATCATGAAGCCCGGTGCGCTTGTAGGAAAACGGAAAATGGCTGATCAAAGGGCGCCACTCCCAGTCGATCATGATGCAGCTGACTGGGCGGCCAGAGTGGTCGCACGTCGTGCGCACTTGCGAGAATGTATCAGGCACTATCCGCCTACGCCTGTGGTCCCGCCGGCTGTCGACATCACATGGCGTATTCTGACCGCCGCTTACGAGAGTGGCGACGTCTGCCTCGCGCCTTACGATGCCTCAGTTGAGATCGCGTTGGCGGTGGTGAAACAGTGCGAGATTTATGGCGTTGAACAGGTCCGTGATTCGATTGTTCGCTTTGATGACGCTCCTGATAAAGCTCAGAAGCTCGTCGTGACTAACAGAGAGGTCATTCTCCAAAAGCCCATCGCCAGTATAAATGTTTTTAGTAAAGACGATAGTTTCACCGTGTAAGGCGGTGACGTCTACAATACCATGGATTATGTGGTTTCTCTTCACGGCAAGTTCAGCAATAATTGCTGACAGTTCTCGCACTTCTGCCTCCGATGGCCGAAGCCATGGATTGTGCCTAGTGCCGGAGCGCAAGAATTCCAATCTGCGCTCAAGCTGGACGGGCATTGTCCTAAATCCTGGACTGCCGCCGTTCAGGAAGATCACTTCGTTTACCTGATCGAGGTAGTTCTCCAACATGCCCCAGGCAATCGTCAGATTTCCAAGCAACGTTATTGCGTTGTCGTAGGCTCTCTTTTCCAAATCAGCCTTGCGCGCAAGCAGCTGTTGCAGCTCCCGGCGGCTGCGGCGCGGCTTCAAGATGTGAGACGCCGCCGCCCATAAAGTTGCTAGCGCTGCACCCGCCACCAATCCTTGGACAAAGGCCATCAGCACGATTTACTGGCGGCACATCAGTTGTGCGTGCCGTCGAGTAGAAACGTCTCGATGATTTTCATCACCTGGTCCCGGCTTTCCTCAGGAACAGCCTCGATCATTTCCAGCGTGCGAGTGTCAGCCTCACGCGGATCTAGGTCCGCAAGCCAGCCTGGCCGCGTCCGAAGCGCTGGCGCCAATCTGCGAAGCCATTTCAACGACAGACCGCGCTCACCTTCCTCTAGCAAACTGATGACCGATCCGGTGGTCGGGGGCTGACAAGCGGCGCCCAACTCCTCTTGGGTCATTTTCCGATATTCCCGCCACACGCGGAGGAAATTCGGGCCGCCGTTTTTGTCATCAGCCATGCCCACATTGTGAAGGCAATCTGCAATCAAGTCCTCACGCAGGCTGCAAAGTTCGTCTACTTGATGACGCTTGACCATATCTTTGCAATCTGCAAAGATTGGCGGCATGGAAACGGTCACCCCTACGGGCATTGCGGCGGCTGCGGGCATATCGCTCCCTTACGCCTCCCAGATCATGAGTGGTGCGCGAAACCCGCGCCGCTCCCTCGCCATCCACATCCTCCGCACGACCGGCTGGCGGCATTCCGTCCTTGATGGGCTGACTGACGAGCAGATCGACACGCTCGAGCAGATCGAACCGTGGTCGCGGCCCACCAGCAACGCCGCCTGACCATGGCGACCACCCAACACCCCGAGCCTGATCTCGGGTCGCGCGGGGCAACGTCCCCAACTCCGGCCGGGGCGTCCGTCCCCACCCTTTGCGGGCGCTCCGGTCTCTTTTCTGTTCCTGCTCATGGTGAAGCGTAATGCCTGAATCGAAAGGGCAAAACAGCCTGTTCGGCGTGCCCGAGACCGCAGAAATCCAGAAAGCCGCACGATCAATCATCCTCGCGGTCAAGCGCGACGAGGGCGTGACCAGCAAGGATCTTGCCCGCCTGCTCGACGTCACGGTCGACACGGTCGAGCGCCTCGAAGGCATGGAGACGAAGAAGGTCCCGGCGTCGCTGATCTCTTCGGTCGCGGCCAAGTTCGGCGGGGAATACATCCAGCCTTACATGGCCCTGTTCGGCCACAAGGCGATCCGTGCGCAGTGCGAAGAGGCGGTGAACATCCTCCCGGCGCTGACCGCCCTGGTCGCAAAAATCGCCGCTGCAGCACCCGGTGGCGGGGCGCAGCTCAATCACCAGACCATGGCCGCAATCGCGACTGAACTGCGCGAGGTCGACGGGATCGTCACCGCGCTGCGTGCGCGCGCCGCTGACATGGGAGTCGTTGCATGAAGCCCCAGCTCTCCAAGACCGATCGCTTCGCCGATCTTCTCGCCGACGGTTTCAGCGTGGCTGATGCCGCCGCACGCCTGTGCTGGACGCCGCGCCAGGGCAACTCCGCCCTGCAGCGCATCCGCCAGATGCTCGGACCGCAAGCCGTATGAGCCGCGAGGAACGCGCTGCCCTGCGCTGGGCGCTCAAGCTGCTCGATGGGTTCTTTGCTCTGACCGGATTGGAGTTGAAGCCGGAGAACCGCGACAACATGGCGCGCCTGCGGGCGCTTGCGGGAGGGCGGTGATGAAAGCGCCACGCCTCTGCCACAAGTGCGACGCGCCGATCTCCAGGTGCAGCAAGACCGGATATTGCCGCCGCTGCTACGCCCGCATGGTCGGCACTGACCGCCATATCGTCGCCAAGCGCGCAGCCAAGCGTCGCGAGCTGATCCAGCGTGACCCGCAATACCGGGCCCGGCATCTGGCAAACCTCTACAAGCACGCGACCATGGCGCCAGCTGCAATCGAGGAGCGCGCGCGGCGCTCGCAGGAAATATTCCTCAACCCCGAATATCGCGCAAAGGCTTCTGTAGCGGCGCGCGCTGTTCGGCTGGCACATATCCCTGAACATCTGCGCGACGAATATCTTCGCCTCGCCGTCCATGGATTGAAGGCTGCGGAGCGTCGGGAGATCGTCCTTGCTCACTTTCGGCGGGAAGATCCGATTGCTGCCGCTGCGTTCGAAGGGCGCAATATCAAAGCATTCGCGCCGAAATCGCTGATCGACGCGGACCTGCGCAAGCTCGGGTGGCGGATGCTGATTCGCGCGGTCGCTGAGCGCTTCAACGTCACCGAAGCGGAGGTGCTTTCAGCCAAGCGGTCCTCGGAATTGATCCACGCGCGCGCGATCGTCGCACAAGAGCTGCGCCGCCGCGGCATGTCGCTGGCGCTGATCGGCGAGCGGCTGGGGCGTGATCACACGACCATCCTCAACCTGCTGCGCAGGGTGCAGTCCTACGCTGACAGCAATCCCGTCGTGGCACGATGCCTTATCGAGATTCACCGCGAACGGGGAGTGCAGGCAGCATGACCCGCGCCGAAGCCATCCTTGAGCAGCGCCACCAGCGCGAGGCCAAACGCAGGTCGATCAACTCTGCCGC
Source organism: Novosphingobium olei (assembly GCF_012927405.1). Lineage (GTDB taxonomy): Bacteria > Pseudomonadota > Alphaproteobacteria > Sphingomonadales > Sphingomonadaceae > Novosphingobium > Novosphingobium olei. The sequence goes on from NZ_JABBGM010000003.1 coordinate 214,770, forward strand.
TCGTCGCGACATTCGCCTTGGCAAGCACAAAGGCTGGATCATGCGCGAGCACGGCCTTTCGCCCACTGCGTATGAGCAGTTGGCTGGGCAGGTTCGGGAGGGGTTCAGCGGATGAAACCTCCCTACAACCAGCGCAAGCAGCCCACCCGCGACTACCACCGCGCCGCGCTCGTCTCGTCGATCTTGCTCCATGCGGACCTTGACAAGCTGGCTGGCGACGATCGCGCGATCGACAGCATGGCGCGTTCACGGAAGGTTTCGCCGGCTGTCGTGCGCGAGATCGTGGCCAACGAGATCGATCGGCGGCGCGCCGCGCGGGAGCGGCACCTGTGACCAAGAAGCAATCCCCTGAAACAATCGCAAAGCGAAATGCTTCCCTTGCTGCCTGGCGAGCCGCGAATCCCGAGCGCTATCGTGAACGCCAAGCCAAGTGCGCCGAAAAGCTGCGTGCTTACACACAGACCAAAGAATTCGCGGCGAAGTCTTCGGCTCGAATGAAGGCGCGGCACGCAGACCCTGAATGGCAGAAAGTTCGCAACGCTCGCTCCTCCAAAACGATGAAGCGTACCTGGGAAGAACAACGAGAGCGGATGCTCTCTGCAAATAAAGATAATTTCATTAAGAACCAGTCTGCTGCAGTCGGCATATTTTCTTCGGCATCTGAGGAAAAAAAGAGGGTCGCCGCTCGGTGGATCATGAGGCGCGCTCAAAGTGCGTTGAGAACTGACACCGAGTTCAATGAACTTTGGGTATATACTCATGAAAGGCTTCGCGCGGAGAAGCCCTACGAAGGTGATCATGATTCTAGCAATTACTTAGATTATCTGTCTTGGCTGGGAAAGGCTACTACCAGCGATCCTGCAATTTGCGATCTGGCGGGTAGATTTCTGCGCGATGCGATTCCGCGCGCGGCTTCGGAATGGCGCGCGGCACAGGAGGCCCAGCGTGCAGTGGGCTGATCTGGAAAGCGCGCTCGACGCGTCCCCTCTATTCCCGGTGGAACGCCCTGACGGCCGCAAGCACCTGAGCGAGCTGGCGCGCGTCATCGAGTTCCGCGATCTTGTCCGCACCTGCACGCGCGGGGTGCACGTTCATGCCATCCCGAACGCGGCGAAGCGCGGCTTCAAGGCACAGGCGCAGGCCAAGAAGGAAGGCATGGTCGCAGGGGTTTTCGACCTCTGCGTGACCTGGCAGCCGCGCGGGAATAGCCGCGGCGTCGCTTGGCCGGAGTTCAAGGGATACGACGCGAGCGGCAAGGCTGGCTCGCTGTCACAGGCGCAGATCGACTGGGGCAACGCGCACTTTCGCATGGGGCATGCGGTAGCCTGCTTCTTCTCGCCCGAGCGCGCGCTGGAATGGCTTGCCAGCCACGGTGCGCCGGTTGTGGGGAGGATCGCGGCGTGAACGAACAATCGAAGCTTCTGCCGCTTCACCCTGTAGACGAATCGGAATGCCCTCAGTGGGGCACTGCCGAAGACGGCCGCCGCGTTCTCCTGAAGGGTGACGAGCGCCTCCCCGCGTTGTTTGCCCAATGGCAGGCCGATGCGTGCCGGCATTCGCATCGCGTAGTCATCCGGTTCACCAACGCAGGCGGGCAGGCCATGCACCAGCACTGCTGCACCGGGTGCGGATATGCCGAGAGCCGTTGGCTCAAGCGGGAGGACGCAGAGCGCGAGGGCGTTGCGGTCGATTTTACGAAGGACCGTGCGGCCTCTCTCAGCAACCAGTATCGAGCAGAACGCCTCGCGCGCCTCACTGCGCTGGCAAACTCCGCTGCTGATCGTATCCAACCACAGCAGCGCGAAGAATACAGCGACTACCTGCGCTCCCCTGCTTGGCAGCGCCGGCGCTCGAAGGTCCTGAGCCGAGCCAATCACACCTGCGAAGGCTGTCTCACCAATCCAGCGACTGACGTCCATCACCTGACCTACGCTCACAAGGGGGCGGAGTTCGCATTTGAACTCGTGGCGCTGTGCGAGCCTTGCCACACCCGTTGGCATCAGCCGGAGCGCGCTGAGTGAGCAGCCATCCGATCGAAGCCACGCACGCCTGGCACGGACACCGCTTCGTATTTTTCCAAGGGCAGTTCGACAGCCTGCTTCGTATTGAAACCAATGGTCGGCGGGTCGACAGCGAAGAGCGGGCTCGTCTTAAGGCCCTCGCCTACGCCGAGGCCGAGCAGACCGGAGAGTGCTACTCGTCACGCACGCTTGCTGAACTGTGGACGATGGCGCCTGCAGACGCGATTAAGCGCGCTGCGCCATCGATGATCCCGTCGTCTTACGATCACTTCGACGCTCGCGAACATTCTGCGCAGCGCGAGCATGGCAGCTTCATCGCGCTCACCGGCGACATCGATGCGGGCAACCATGAATCAAGCACCATCGTCGCCGCGGTCAGCGAATTTGCAGGCAGTTCCGCGCATCTGATCTATTCGAGCGCGCACAGCCGCCCGGGTGATCAGCGCTGGCGCGTGATCCTGCCGCTGGCGGCCGCCACAGGCTTCGACACTTGGTACGACGCACAGAAATCGTTCTTCGCATTCATGGAAGCGCGCGGGATCGCGATGGATCACGCGCTCGCCCGCCCCGGCCAGCCTGTCTACCTCCCCAACGTCCCGCCAAAGTACAAGGATGGCTCGTCTCTTCGGGGCGCTGACGGCACGCCACTCTATTTCGAGCGGCACGCCACGCCGCTGACATGTTCCGGCCTCGACCTCGAATGCGGTCCTGTCTCGCAAGGCATCGCGGCAATCCGCCGTCAGCGCGCGATCGACGAACGAGAGCGAGCTCGCCTGAAGGCCGAGGCCGAACGCCGCCGTGCGTCCCAGCCCCAGGGTAATGGCGCGTCGTTGATCGACGATTTTAACGCCAGTAATTCCGTGACTTCGATGCTGGAGATGTCCGGCTACGAACAGTCTCCACGCAATGGGGACGACTGGAAATCGCCGCAACAGACTGGTGATACCTACGCCACACGGGTCATCGGTTCAAAGTGGGTGTCACTCTCCGCCAGTGACGCGGCGTCCGGTCTTGGCGAGAAACACGACGCGGGGTGCTACGGCGACGCCTTCGATCTGTTTGCGCACTACAAGTTCGGCGGCGACCGCAAGGCCGCGCTTCGTCAGCTGGGGGCTGAGCGCCGCGCCGACAATGTGATCTATCCGCCGCAGTTCGACGCCGAGCCGCCGGAGTGGATGAACGACCTGCCCCCGTACGATGAGGCGCCAGAATGGGGCTATGATGCCGAGCCCGCTGCTGAAGCGTCCGAGGCGGCCGCGGGCGCGCCCAAGACGCTCCCTTTCTTCTGGTTCAAGGACGCCGAACCAGATCTCGAGGCGAACGACTTCGTCGAGGGCTTGCTGACCTCAGGCGCCATGTCCGTGGTCTACGGCCCGTCAAACTGCGGCAAGACGTTCTTCATCGTTGACCTCGCTTTGCACGTTGCCTGGGGGCGTCCGTGGCGCAACCGGGAGGTTGACCGCGGCGCTATCGTCTACCTGTCGCTTGAAGGCGCTCAGGGCATCCGCAACCGCCTCGCAGCGTTTCGCCGGCATCACAACGTGCCCGGGCTCGACCTGCCCTTTGTCGCCATGCCGCAGCCGGTGAACCTGCTCGACAACGACGCGGACGTTCATGCGGTCATCGCCCTGGTCAAGCACGTCGCCGAGCAGACCGGCCTCACCGTCGCCATGGTGATCATCGACACGCTCTCACGCGCAATGGCAGGAGGGAACGAGAACAGCCCTGAGGACATGACCGCGCTGATCGGCAACTGCGATGCCATCCGGCACGCAACCGGCTCGCATGTCTGCATCGTTCACCACAGCGGCAAGGACGAGGCACGCGGCGCTCGCGGTCACAGCTCCCTGCGTGCCGCAACCGATACCGAGATCGAGATCAAGCGCGATCCCGAACTTACCCTTTCCAGTGTCCGTATTGCCAAGCAGCGTGATCTTGAAGCCGGTGATCCATTCAATTTCACACTGCAATCGGTGGCACTGGGAGACAACCGCAGGGGGAAGCCAGTGACCTCCTGCGTCGTCATGGAACCCGACCAACAGACCGTGATCGGGCGCTCGCCGGACAAGCTCTCCGACAAGGAGCTCGTCGCGTTGGAGGCCCTTGATCGGATCATGCTGACGGCCGGATTCGAGACCGTAACAAGCCGAAACAACCAGACTGTTACGGCTGTTTCGGTCGGCAACTGGCGCAGGCACCTGTCGGGGTGCGGCGTAACAGACCCGCACAACCGCGATGTTTCGCGCGTGCAGTTCAACCGCATCAAGAAAGCTCTGATTTCTAAGGGTAAAATCCATGCGGAGGGTGAGGTCGTATGGTTCGCGTAACAGAGCGAAACACTCACCGAAACATCGATGTTTCGCATGCCCCGGCAAAGGCAGGGAGCGAAACACTGCGGGGCTCTCCCCCTAAAGGGGGAGCCCAGTGTTTCGCCCATGCCCCGCTCGAGTGTTTCGACCTCTCCGCCTGCTGGTCCAAGCACACAGCCCAGATCCTAGCCGACACGATGCGCACGGCACGCGATGGCTCGGACCCTGAGCCGATCCGCGCCCACTACCGCACCGCGCGTGACACGAACCTTCGCAACGCCATCGCTTATCTCATGGGGGCAGCATGACCGCGCTTTCACTGCAGGCCGTCCGTATCAGGGCAAACGTGTCGGACCTCCCGCTCTTCGCCTGGGCAGACAGTCGCCCGTCGATGCACCGCCGCCGCCGTGGTGCGAAACCGGCGCCGAAGCACTGCCGGGACTGTGGCTGCCAGATCAACCGCAGCAGCCGCGGACGCTGCAAGGCCTGTGCGCATATCGGGCTGAAGCGCGAATGCCCCGACGACTTCCTTGCGATGCTGCGTCGGTTCGGATCGCAGGGTGCGGCCCAGCACTACCGGGCCAGCCTCGCCACGGTGACGCGCTGGCGTCGGGAGCTGAAGCTGCAGCCTCAGGCGCGCATGAAGAAGGGCATCGGCCAGTCGCGTCCCGATCGCGGCTTCGTGCCCCGCCCCATGATCCACAACCGCGACATGACGCTGGCCGGACAGGCTGCGGATTATCTCCGGCGCTTCGGTTCGGTCTACCGCTGCGACGAGACCGGATCGCCGAAGCCCAAGGGCACGCACTGGCGGCGCAACTATGCCGTGCTGAGCGATGAGCAATTGATCGCCCGGGCTGAGAAGCTGGGCTGGAAAAGGGAGTTCATGTGATGGATCGCTCTTGCACAGACTGCGGCGCACCGATCACAAAACAGGCAAACGCATATTGCGTCCCCTGCGCAGCGAAGCACCGAGCCCGCGCCATGGATGGCGTCATGAAACCCTGCATCGATTGCGGCGAGCCTATCAGGCCCGGATCCGTGCGTTGCCATGAATGCTGGAGTGAATTCAGTCTTAGGCCCGGCGCGAAAGTAGCGCTGCCCAAGTCCGAACGTTTTTGCATCGATTGCGGGACAGCTATCGATCGGCATTCGCGAGGGAGATGCAAGCCATGCTCCGTCGCAACATTCCGGCGACCAGTGCCTTCAGATTTTGCGCAATTGCTCTCGCTCATTGGCTCGAAAGAATGCGCGCGACACTACAATGCGAGCGCCTCGACCATAACTCGCTGGCGCCACGAGATCGGGTTCGAGCCGCATGCGAAGGCCCCTGTCATCTGGGAGCAGCGGCGGGGAAAGCTGTCCGACAGCCAGGTGCGTGAAATCCGACGGCGTTGCTCCGCGTCCACCGAGACCCGCGCGAGTATCGCCAAACGGTTTGGTGTCAGCGAAGGCACGATCAGGAACGTGATTTCGGGTCGGAATTACAAGCACGTTCAAGGGATGGAGATGTGAGATGGCGCTAACCCCGAAGCAGCAGCGGTTTGTGGAGGAGTACCTAGTCGATCTCAATGCCACGCAGGCGGCGATCCGGGCAGGCTACAGCGCGAAGACGGCGAAGCAGCAGGGTGGGAGGCTGTTGACGAATGTTGACGTCTCAGCGGCGCTCACAGAGGCGCGCTCGAAGCTGTCGGAAAAAGCTTCGGTCGATGCCGCCTACGTCCTGCGCCAAGCGGTCAAATTGCACGAGCGGTGCATGCAGGAGGTGTCGCCGATCCTCGACCGCAAGGGCCAGCAAGTCACCGACGAGGCGGGCAATCCCCTGTTCGAATTCAATGCGGCCGGCGCAGCCAAGGCCCTCGAATTAGTTGGCAAGCATATCGACGTGCTGGCCTTCAAGGAGGGCGGAGCGCAAGTAAACATAAACATCGCGCCGGGCTTGGACAAATTTTACGGTGAAGAAGGAGAAGGCCAATGATCGAAGGAACTTTGCATGCCTGCCGCCGCGCTGCGGAGGGCCCGACGCTCAATCCTGTGCTGCGGCCGTTCTGGCTGGCGAAACGCAACGAGCGCGGTGAATCGATCCGCAACCGCGTCCTCTACGGCGGCCGTGCCTCGTCGAAGTCGTGGGACGCCGCCGGGTTCGCGGTCTACCTCGCCTGCAACTACAAGATCCGCGTCCTCTGCGCCCGCCAGTTCCAGAACAAGATCGAGGAATCCGTCTACTCGCTGCTGGTGCTGCAGATCGAACGGTTCGGGCTGCGCGACCAGTTCCGCATCCTTGATAACAAGATCATTCACCGGCGCACCGGTTCTGAGTTCCTGTTCTACGGGCTCTGGCGTCACATCTCCGAAATCAAGTCGCTCGAAGGCGTCGACATCTGCTGGCTTGAGGAAGCGCATGCCCTCACAGCGGAACAATGGGAAGTGCTGGAGCCGACGGTCCGCAAGGAAGGCTCGCAGTTCTGGATCATCTTTAACCCGCGCCTCAGTACCGACTTCGCCTGGCGTCGGTTCGTCGTGTCGCCACCGCGCGGGACGCTGGTGCGCCAGATCAACTACACCGAGAACCCGTTTCTATCGCGCACCATGACCGACGTGATCGACGCGGCGAAGGCCGAGGACGCTGACGAGTTCGAGCATATCTATCTCGGTGTCCCCCGTGACGATGACGACGATGCGGTCATCAAGCGGTCGTGGATCATGGCAGCGATCGACGCTCACAAGACGCTGGGCATCGAGATCAGCGGCTCCATGCGCATCGGCTTCGACGTGGCTGACAGCGGTTCGGACAAGTGCGCGACGATCCGCGCCCATGGCCCCCTCGCCTGCGATGCGGGTCAATGGAAGGCCGGGGAGCACGAGCTGCTGAAGTCGGCCACCCGCGTCTGGGATCAGGCCCGCGAGCACGGTGCCGACATCACGTTCGATAGCATTGGCGTCGGTGCGATGACCGGCGGAAAGATCAACGAGCTCAATCAGGCTGCGGGCCCGCGCGCGACGCCGGTTCGCCACACCGGGTTCAACGCTGGCGGCGCTGTCGACCGGCCCGACCAGATCTATGGCCGATCCCATCCGCCACGCTCGAACAAGGACTTCTTCGCGAACCTCAAGGCTCAGGCGTGGTGGAGCGTTGCCGACCGCTTCCGCAACACCTTCAACGCCGTGCATTCCGACATGACGTTCAGGCCCGATGAGATGATCTTCATCGACAGCAACCTGCCGCACCTCAACCAGCTGATCGACGAGCTCTGCACGCCGAAGCGCGACTTCGACAACGCCGGCAAGGTGAAGGTCGAGAGCAAGAAGGACCTTGCCAAGGCCAACCGCGTCGGCGGGCCCCAGCCCTCCCCCAACCTTGCCGATGCGTTCGTGATGGCGTTCGCGCCGGGTCGACGCGGGATGCAGATCAGTCCTGAGGCTCTTGCGGCGGCATGATGCGCGCCATCTCGGCCCAGATCGCGTCCTGCTCCTCTTCGGACACGCCCTGCTCCTCAAGCCGGGCCTTGCGCGCCTTGAGCTCTTCGGACGCGGCGGCTGCTTCGAGCAGATCCCTGAGGCTGAGTACCATGCGCCCGGCATAGCACAGGTAACATGGACCTTACAGCGTCGTAGCGAGGTCAGATGCTCGCAATCAGCTGAAGGAGAAGTCCATGACTACCATGCGTGCCAAGCTGCAGGTCGGTTCGGTGATGCCGTACCGCAATCCCGAAACTGGCGAGACTGTGACCGAGACCGTCAACTTCTTTGCCGTCTCAAAGTCGAGCTATTCGGACAGTGAGTTCGACGAGGACAACACCTTTGCAAAAATGAGCCCCAGCGCTCACCTGCAAATCTGCATCGCCAACCCGGCTTTGCATGGCCAGTTCGAGCCCGGCCAGAAGTTCTATGTCGACTTCTCGCCGGCCGCGTAAGGATCCGGACAAGCCGATTACAGCGGGGCCGCGAGATCGGCCCCGTTACTCCGGGCTTGCGGAAGACGACGCCCCTGTGAGGGCGCAACCGCACGACGGCGACCCGCTCCCTCTCGATAGGTTGTTCCGCTGATGTTTAGTCGCATCCGTGCCGCGTGGCGGGCCTTCTGGAAATCCGGCACCGCCCTGCCAGTCGCTGCGGTCAATCCCGACATCGAGAAGGCGCGCGAGATGCGCATCAGCCCGGTGGCGCTGTATGAGGCGGAACGGCACAACGCGCCGGTGTTCCTGCCGGAGCGCACCTTCCGCGTCGCTGAGCCCATGCCTGGCACGCTGCCTGCCGGGATGGCGATGGACAGCCTTCCGGGCTCCGATGCGCTGATCAGCTATGCCCTGAGCGCCGAATTCGCGCACGAAGGCATCGGCTTCCTCGGCTACCCCTACCTCGCCGAACTGAGCCAGCGCGCCGAATACCGGCATGTTGCGTCGATCTGGGCCGAGCACTGCACCCGCAAGTGGATCAAGGTCAAAGGGCCAGAGGACAAGGTCAACGCGATCAACGCCGAGCTTGACCGGCTCGAGGTGCGCGACCTGTTCCGCGAGGCGATCGAGAAGGAGTGCTTCTTCGGGCGCATCCATCTCTTCATGGATTTCGGCGACTGGGAAAACCGCAACGAGACCGACAAGCCCATCGTCCTCGACAAGGGCAAAATCGGCACCGCGAAGCCCCTCGCCCGCCTCGATCTCGTCGAGCCGATGTGGGCATACCCCGGCGCCTACTCGGCGCAGAACCCGCTCGCTCCGGACTTCTACAAGCCGTCGGCCTGGTACGTGTCCGGCCAGACCGTGCATGCCAGTCGCATGCTGACGCTGGTCGGGAGGCCGGTCCCGAACATGCTGAAACCCGCCTATGCCTTCGGGGGTATGGCGCTGTCGCAGCTCTGCAAGCCCTACGTCGACAACTGGCTTCGGACGCGTCAGTCTGTTTCGGACCTGACCCATGCGTTCTCGGTGATGGTCCTGAAGACGGACATGGACCAGGTGCTTTCGGGCGGCGTCGCCAAGAACTTGTTCGATCGCCTCGACATGTTCAGCCGGACCCGCGACAACCGCGGCATCTTCGCTGTCGACAAGGACCGCGAGGAATTCTCCAACGTTTCAGCCCCCATCGCAGGTCTCGACAAGCTGCAGGCACAGGCGCTCGAACAGATCGCGTCGGTCTCCGGAATCCCGCTGGTGATTCTGCTCGGCGTCACCCCCTCGGGCCTCAATGCCAGCTCAGACGGCGAGGTCCGCACCTTCTACGACAAGGTGCTGGCCTACAACGAGAAGGTCGTCGGGCCGAACCTCAAGACCCTGCTCAACGTCGTGCAGCTCAGTCTGTTCGACGCGATCGATCCCGAGATCAGCTTCGAGTTCGAGAGCCTCTGGGAGATGTCGGACGCCGACAAGGCCGCGATCCGCAAGTCCGATGCAGAGGCCGATTCCACGTACATCAATTCCGGCGTCGTCAGCCCCGAAGAGGCGCGCGACAGGCTCAACGACGAGGAAGGCGGGCTCTATGCCGGGCGTCTGTCTGGGCCAGCGCCTGAGCCTGAGGACGATGACGACGAGGATGAGGCTTCGCTGGCGTTCGGAGGTGCGTGATGCTCAAACCCATCCGCGCCGCCGCCCCGATCCGCGCCAAGTACGAGCAGCGGGTCTGGGGTGAACTGGCGGCGATGCACCGCGACCTGATGCGCGAGATCGAGCGCGTCTGGAAACGCCGTGAGCCGGAGACGATCGCCAAGGACGAGATACCGGCCAAGGCGCTGCAGGCGATCATCCAGAAAGCGGCACGGCGCTGGATCCGGCGCTTCGACGACCTGGCCGAAAGCCTTGCCGAGTATTTCAGCACTGCGACCCGGGCGCGCTGCGACCGCACCCTTGCCGACATGCTGCGCAAGGGCGGCTTCACCGTGAAGTTCAAGATGACGCCGGCCATGCGTGATGCCTTCGCAGCGGTACGCGCCGAGAACGTCGGCCTGATCAAGTCCATTGCCTCGCAGCACCTCGCCAAGGTCGAGATGCTGGTGATGCAATCCGTCAGCCAAGGCCGCGACCTCGGCCAGCTGACCAAGGCGCTCGAAAAGACCTACGGCCTCACCCGCAAGCGTGCCAGTTTCATCGCCCGCGATCAGAACAACAAGGCGACGGCGGTCATGCGGCGGGTTCGCGAGACCGAGATCGGCATCACCGAGGGCAAGTGGCTGCACAGTGCCGGCGGCAAGCATCCGCGAGAGCCGCACGTCCGATTCAGCGGGAAGCGCTTCAAGCTGGCCGAGGGGCACGACTTCGGCGACGGGCTCGGGCCTGTTCTGCCGGGCGTCGCCATCAACTGCCGGTGCACTTGGGTTCCCGTAGTCCCCGGCTTCGACTGACCGCCCTACCATGAGATTACATAGGAGTAACTCATGGCGTCCACGCTCGTTGACCTGACCAAGATCAACATCACCAGCACTGGAACCGGCGCTCTGACGCTCGGCTCAGCGGCCACGGGCTATCGCGGTGTCGAGGCGCTGACCAACGGGCGCAGCTACAGTTACTCGATCCAGCAGGGCGCCAACTGGGAAATCGGGCGCGGCACCTACCTCGCCGAGAGCCAGCAGATGACCCGCAGCGTCATGTTCAGCTCGCGCGGCGGCTCAGCCATCAAGCTCGCGGGCGGTGCTCAGGTGGCATTCACGGCGCTGGCGGAGGACCTCGACAACAACAACCTGTTCTATCTGGAGCAGGCGCAGCAGGCCGCAGCGCAGGCGGACGTTGCCGCAACCGCAGCCGAGGCCATCGTCGGGCCGTCCTACGCCAGCACGGCGGCGGGTATAGCTGACACGCTCAACGGCCAGAGCTTCGCGGTCGACAATGGTGACGGCACGGTCACGATCTACCGCAACAACGCGGGCTCTGCCGAGCTGCAGCGCAACCTCGCCACCGTGGCCTACTTCAACGGCACCGCTGGCGCGTCGCGTGTCGGCCTGTCGACTGGCGAGAGCACGGAAGCGGCGGTTCAGGCGATCAAGCAGGCGCCGCTGTCGATCGCCACGGTCTGCGTTCGCGGATCCACGCCTGATGTATCGGCCGCCAACAAGACAGCCGTGCAAGACCTCTTCGCCGTTGCCGCCTCGACGGGGCGCGCGATCTACATCCCCAATGGCGACTGGTACATCGACGGCGGGATCAGCTGCCTCACCGGGCTTGTGTCGATCATCTGCGACGGGCGCGTGCTGACCAACACCACGACTGCCTGGCTGACGCTCAAGACGCCGGCAACCTCGGGCGAGGTGCATGACTGGTTCATCCGTGGCGGCACCTTCATTAACACCAACGGGACGCAGGCGCAGAAGAGCAGCTCGATCATCAAGTTCCAGTCGGCGGGCGCGCTGATCCTTTACCCCGAGTTCCGGGACGTGAAGGGCTACGGCTTCTACCAGATGTTCGACGACGATGCGGGCACCTACACGACGCCGTTCGGCAACGAGAGCCGGATGAACCACGGCATCGTCGCCGGATGCGTCCCGAACTACTACGGCGCGCTCAACGCGAAGTATTTCTTCCGCCGCCGCACCGGTTCGGGCACTGGCTGGTCGTACGAAGGCTGCCGTGACAACCTAGCCGTCGGCGTCTCTCCGACCGGCACCGATCCAGTCGGCACCGAATTGCTGGGCTATCCGGCATATGTCCGCATCGAAGCGGGTGGCGTGAATGCGGTGTGCGGCGACATCACGATCAGCGGGCACTTCTCAGGCCTCCAGGTCGGTGCCGTGTCGATCGATGGTGCTTGCTCCTACCGGGCACAGATCAGCCTGACGCCGCACAGCCAGATCGATGCTCAGGCCAAGCGCGGCATCTTCTTCGACCCTCTGCCGACCACGCCCAACATCAACATGCGCTCAGCACCGCAGAACGTCGGCGGTGACATCGACATCGCGAAGGACAGCTTCCGCACCGCTGGGCACAAGTTCGAGGCGCAGGGCTACGGCGAATCCACCGGCGGCACATACCTCGAAAGCCTGCCTATCGGCGCGCAGTCGATCCCGCTGTGCTCGGTGCAGATCCAAGCGGACTATTCCTGCGTCGTCGAGCTCGAGGTCGGCGGCATCGTGCAAGGTGTCGCGCCCGGCGTGCGGCGCAAGGCCTTCACGATCAAGCACAACGGATCGACGGTCACGGCCACGGAGCAAACCGCTGTCGGCTTTTCCGACCCGGCGAGCCCGGCGTCCGGCTTCTTCAATTTCACGGCGACGGTCGTCTCGGACACGGTGACGTTCGCCGTCACGCTGACGCCCACCGCCGTCAACTCCAAGCTCACCGCGCAGTACCGGGTCACCAGCGGCCCGGTACTTGTGACCCGCCTGTGATGGAAAGGGTGCTGTCCATGCCGAAAGACCTTGCAGCCGCGATCGAACAGGTGCGCGCCCGCCACTGCCAGCGGATTGCCGTGCCGGGCAAGTGGAAGGTCTGGCGCGATGGCGACCAGGTCAAGCACGAGGTCTTCGCATGATCCTGATCGCCATGGACCGGGCGCCCAGCGTCCGCAGCCGTGACGCCAACGGCTTCCTGCACGTCGAGGTGTCGAACATCTCGAAGGCGAACGTCTGCCCCTACTACGGTCGCGAGATTCCTGGTGCCGCGGAACTCGGGCTTGATCCCGATCGCGTCTACCAGCTCTACCGCGATCCCGACGAGCTGGCGCGCGCGGCCGACACGTTCAACAACATCCCGCTGCTCGCCGAGCATGTTCCTGTGCTGCCCGAACAGCTGCCCGAAGACCTGATCATCGGCTCGACCGGCACCGATGCCAGCTTCGATGGCACCTACCTGCGCAACAGCTTGGTCGTCTGGCGCCAGGCCGAACAGGACGCGATCGAGGCTGACCGCAAACGCGAGCTTTCCTGCGGCTATCGCTACCGCGCCGACATGACCTCCGGCGTGACGCCCGAAGGTTTGCGTTACGACGGTGTAATGCGGGAGATCATGGGCAACCACGTTGCTCTGGTGATCGAAGGGCGCGCGGGGCCTGACGTTCTGGTCGGAGATGAAGTGATGAAGCTCAAGTCGCGCACCGCGCTGATGGTTTCGGGGGCCGTCCAGTCCCTCGTCCGCCCGCTGCTCGCCGCCGACGCCAAGGTCGACATTTCGTCGGCGCTGGCCGGTGTCGATAGCAAATCGATCGCCCGCAAGGGTTCCGCCGCCAGCATCGCCGACAAGGTCGCCGCGCTGGTCACCCCTCACCTCGCCACCGACGCCGCGCTCGATTCCGACGCGCTCGCCAAGGCCATCGCCGCGATCACTCCCCTCGCCCACGACGAGGACAAGATCGACGATGACGAGCAGGCCGAAGACGAGGCGGATGAGGACGAAGACGACGGCCAGGCCGAAGACGAGTCCGACGATGACGACGACAAGGACGACAAGCCGGCCATGGATGCCGCGACCGTCCGTCGCATGGTGGAACAGGCCCGCAGCGATGCACGCGCCGACGTCCTCGCCATCGAAGAGGCTCGTCGCCTCGTTCAGCCACTGATCGGCGAAGTGGTCGGCATGGATAGCGCTGTGGCGATCTATCACCTGGCGCTCGACAGCGTCGGCTACTCCAAGGCCGCGCTCAAGGGTTCGCCCGTCGCCACGCTCAAGGCGATCGTCGTGCGCGAAACCGAGCGCAAGAACGCCAAGCCCATCGCCCTCGATGCTGCAGCCGCCCAGCGCGCGAACGACAGCTTCGAAGCCTTCTACGGGAGCAAGTAACCATGGCCGGCTTTCAGACCAGCGTATCTCGCAATCTCGCGCTCGGCGTGGCTGGCGATTTCGCCACCTCGGGCCCCTACTCCACGGTCCCGGCTCTCTCGGGTGAACTGACCGCAGGCCCCTCGGGCGTCACTGTCGGCGTATTCGCCTGGGCGGACGACAACACCGGCGTCGTGACCAACGGCAAGCCCAACCTCGCCTCGACCCGCTTCGGCTTCGTCGGCCGCGAACAGCGCTCGCTCATCACCACCTTCCTCGGCGAAGCATCGCTCGCGGTGAACGCTGGCTTTGGCATCACCCTGTACGATGGCGGCGCCTACTTCATCACCGCCCCGAGCGGCGGCGGTACGATCGGCCAAAAGGTGTTCGCCAAATATGTCGACGGCACCATCGTTCTCGGCACGGCCGGTTCGCCCCCGACCACCACGGGCACGATCGGCACGACCAACGGTTCGGCCAACATCACCTACACCCCGGCCTCGCTGACCCTGAATCCGGGCATGCCGATCAGCGGCACCGGCATTCCGGCTGGCGCAACTGTCGCCACCGTGAACGCTGTCGCCGGCACGGCCACCCTGTCGGCCAACGCCACGGCGACCGGTTCGCCGACGGCCACCGTCACCACCGCCTACGAAACCCGCTTCTTCGTGAAGACGGCGGGTGTGGCGGGCGACATCCTCATCATCTCGCACATGGGGTTCTAAGCCATGCTGACTGCTCGTCTCGCTGAACACCGCGCCCGCCTTGCAGCTGGTGGCATCGAACTCCCCATGGGCATGGACTACCTGCCCAAGGAATGGCGCAACACCGGCAATGGCATGTCCCTTGCCATGGACGCCCAGCCCACGCTGGCGACCGCGCCGAATATCGGCGTGCCCGCCCTGTTCACCCAGTACATCTCGCCCGAGATCATCAGCGTCATCTTCCAGCCTACGCAGGCTGCGGAGTTCTATGGCGAAGAGAAGATGGGCGACTGGACGACCGACACCGCGTCCTTCCCGCTGACGGAAGTCACCGGCTTCGTGTCGGCCTACGGCGACTTCAACCAGAACGGCAAGTCGGGCGCGAACGCCAACTGGGTCAGCCGCCAGAGCTTCCACTTCCAGACCTTCACCCGCTGGGGTGAACGTGAACTGGCGCGCTATGGCGAGGCGCGCATCGATTGGGCGTCGCTCCAGTCGGAAGCCAGCTCGGAAACGCTCGCCCGCGCGCTCAACGCCTCGTACTTCTATGGCATCTCGGGCCTCAAGCTCTACGGCGGCCTGAATGACCCGGCCCTGCCCGCGACGATCCAGCCCGTCACCAAGGTGGCCGGCGGCTACACCTGGGCGAACGCCACGGTCCTCGAGATCTACAACGACTTCCTCAAGTGCTACCAGGCGATCCAGACCGCCATGCCGGCGCTGGTCAACATGTCGAGCCCGTTCGACGTTTCGATCCCGAACACCGTCGAGCCGTACCTCGCCAAGACCAACGACTTCGGCAAGACCGTGAAGGAAATCCTTCAGCAGTCGTTCCCGAACCTGAACTTCACCGTCGTTCCGGAAAACGCGACCGGCTCGGGCAACCTGATGCAGTTCAAGCTGCGCGAGGTGAACCGCAAGCCCGTCACCAAGGCCGCGTTCACCGAAAAGATGCGCGTCCATCCGGTGCTGACCATGGCGTCTGGCTGGGAACAGAAGAAGTCGGCGGGCACCTGGGGGACGGTCATCCGCTTCCCGTATGCCATCGTCCAGATGCTGGGGATTTGATCACATGGCTACCGTTACCGTTTGCAGCAAGCTGCCGTTCGACTTCAAGGCCGAGTTCGGCGGCACGTCGGTCGTGTTCAACGGCGCCAAGGGTGTCGACGTCACCGGCGAGCCGGTTCTGCTCGAAGGCTACGGCATGACGCCCGGCGTCGATTCCGAGTGGTTCGAGGGCTGGAAGAAGGACGCGGCCGAGTTCCCTGCCGTCGTCAACGGCGTGATCTTCGCCTCTGCCGCGAACAAGGCGCAGGACGAGGCCAAGGAACTTGCTGGCGAGGTCAAGTCGGGCCTCGAACAGAAGTCGGCCGACGAGCTTGGCGTCGAGGTTTCGGTCAAGGAAAAGTAATCCATGGGCGTCGCGGCGTTCAACTATGCCGCGTGGATCCAGCGGTATCCGGAGTTCGGGGCGGTCAGCGAAGAGCGGGCCGCCCTCTTCTTCGCCGAAGCCGGGCTCTACCTCGACAACACCGACGGCAGCGTCGTTTCCGATGTCGCCGTGCGCGGCGTCCTGCTCAACATGCTGGCGGCGCATATCGCGTCCCTTGCCGGCGCGCTCGAACCCAGCGGCCAGCCCACGGGCATGGTGGGGCGCGTCTCGTCGGCATCGGAAGGTTCGGTCTCCGTTAGCGTCGACAGCGGCCTCGAAGCGGGTACCGCGCCCTGGTTCGCCCAGACCAGCTATGGGCTGTCGTTCTGGCAAGCGACCAAGCCCTATCGCTCTGCGATCTACGTCCCGGCACAGGCCTACAATTTCGAGCCGTTCCGGAGCAGGCCGTGGCGACCGTAACCGGCGGCGACCGGATCGCGGAAGTCCTGCGCGAATACGGCGCCAAGCTGGGCCACCTCACCGAGACCCGCGTCGGCTTCCTCGAGAACGCCACCTACCCCGACGGGACGCCGGTCGCGATGGTGGCGGCTCTCAACAACTTCGGCGCACCCGAGGCAGGCATCCCGGCACGTCCGTTCTTCACGAACATGGTGCGCGAGAAGTCGTCGACCTGGGGGGAATCGTTCGCCGCGGTCCTTCGGGCGAATGAGGGCGACACCGGCAAGGCCATGCCGCTGATGGGGGCGGGCATTGCTGGCCAGCTGCGCGAGGCGATCGTGCAAGGTGCTGGCCCCGCGAACAGCCCGGTGACCGACCTGCTATTCCAGCGCTTCCCCATGGGGGGGCAGACCTTCGACGACGTCCAGCAGGCGCGCCGCGATGTCCGTGCCGGCGTGACGGCTCCGGCCAAGAAGCCGCTGAGCTGGACCGGGCACATGCTGGCGAGTGTCGATCACGAGGAGGCGGCATGAACCTGCGCACCATCGCCAATCGGGTGACGTCGCGGATCAATCCCAATGTGGCGGCCACACTGCGCCGGAGCACAGGCTACACGAAGGGGGCGAGCTACGATCAGATCCCGACCTACAGCGAAGAGCCGATCGTGGTTCAGGTACAGGCGCTGACGCAGAAAGAGCTGCAGCACCTCGAAAAGATGAACATCTCCAATGGGCAGGCCAGCGTTTTCGCCAACCGTCAGCTGAGCAGCGCTGATCGCTCAAGTCAGAGCGGCGGCGACATCATCGTGTTCGGTACCGATGTAGCCACGCCTGAAGGTTTGCGCGGACAGACCTGGTTGGTTGTCGCCCTGCTCGAAGGCTGGATCGGCTCCGGTTGGTGCAAGGCCGCAATCACCTCGCAGATGACGGACCCGACGGCATGAACACCGCCCCCACGCAGTTCGATATCTATGTCGCGCTCGGAGACTTTCTGACGGCGGTGACAGGCAATGAGGTCGTGCGCGGGCAAATCAACCGCGTGCCGATGCCCGACGGCCCCGACTTCATCGTAATGCAGTCCGTTGGACGCAGTGCCGTCGCAACGACCGTCCGCGAGTACGACGTCGGCGCGCAGGAACAGGAAATGGGCCTGTCAACGACCCTCACCTTCCAGGTGGACTGCTACGGCCCAGAGGCGGCCGAGGCCGCGCAGACGATCGTGACCACCTTCCGCAGTCTGTGGGGCGTCGAGCAGTTCAAAGCGGCGGGCGTTTCCCCCATGCACTGCACCGACCCGCAGCAGATGCCGGTAATTGCGGGCGAGCAGCAGTGGATCCAGCGCTGGATGATCCAGTGCACTTTCCACGGGACCATCGCCCTCAGCGTGCCCCAGCAATTCGCTGATACGCTGATTACAGGTTTGACGGAGATCACCCATGGCATCTAGCATCCCGGCGTCGGCGATTGTTTCCGTGCTGCCCAGCGTCATCGATGCGGGCGGCTCGGGGCTCGATCTGGTCGGCCTGTTCCTCACCAATTCGACGCGGGTACCGATGGGTGCCGTGCTCTCGTTCTCATCGGCGTCGGGCGTCTCAGCCTATTTCGGCCCGCTCAGCACCGAAGCCGGGCTCGCCGCGATTTACTTCGCCGGTTACGACGGTTCGACGATCAAGCCCGCCGCGCTGCGGTTCTATCGCTACGCTGATGCCGCTGCAGCTGCATTCCTGCGCGGCAACAGCTTGGCAGGCATCACGCTGACCCAGCTGCAGGGGGTCAGCGGCACGCTCACCATTACGGTCGGCGGTGCGGCCAAGACATCGAGCAACATCAGCCTGAGCGCGATCACCAGCTTCAGCGACGCCGCCGCCGCGATCCAGGCCGCGTTTTCGTCGCCCGGCTTCACCGTCACCTACGACAGCATCGCCAATGCCTTCGTGTTCACCTCAGTCGCCACGGGCTCGGCGGCATCGGTCGTCTACACCTCGTCGACCGGATCGCTCGGCGCCAACCTGCGCCTTCGCCCCGCCGATGGTGCCGTGACCAGCGCAGGTGCTGCAGCTTCGACGCCTGCGACCGCGATGGATGCGCTGATCGCGCTGACGCAGAACTTCGTCAGCTTCTCGACCACTTTCGCCGTCTCGACTGCCGACAAGGTCCTGTTCTCGGTCTGGACGGACAGCAAGAACGACCGCTTCGCCTTCGTTGGCTGGGACAATGCCGCAGCGGCCATCGCGAACGGCGACACGACCAGCTTCGGCGCGCAGGTCCGCGCGAACGGCTATTCCGGCGCGGTCCCGATCTACGATCCGAACGACGGCTCCAAGATCGCAGCGTTCCTGATGGGGGCGATCGCCAGCCTCGACTTCGGCCGCACCAACGGCCGGGCAACGATGGCCTTCCGCACCGGCAACGTGACGGCCGGCGTCATCGACCAGACCGTTGCCGCCAACCTGCAGGCCAACGGCTACAACTTCGTCGGCTCCTACGCGACGGCGAACGATGCCTTCACGTTCTTCTACCCGGGCCAGATCAGCGGCGCATTCGACTGGATCGACAGCTGGGTCTGCCAGGTCTGGATGAACAACGCCTTCCAGCTTGCGCTCATGGAGCTGCTGACCAGCGTCGGGCAGGTCCCGTACAACGCCGAGGGCTACGCGCTGATCAAGGCCGCCCTGCGCGGCGTCATCGACAGCGCCGTGAACTTCGGCGCGATCCGTGCCGGTGTCACGCTCAGCGCGCAGCAGAAGGCCGAGGTGAACAATCTCGCCGGTGGCAACGTTGCCGACACGCTCGAACTGCAGGGCTGGTACGTGCTGGTGCAGGACGCTGACGCATCGGTGCGCGCGGCACGCGGCTCGCCGCCATGCACCGTCTTCTACACCGACGGCCAGAGCGTCCAGACCATCACGCTCAGCAGCGTCAACGTCCAGTAAGGGGGATCGAAGATGAACACCCGCACGCTTACCAGCGCCGACTGCATCTTCACGATCTCGGTGGACCCGCTCTTCCCCGTCGCCGTTCGGATTCAGGGTTTCAGCGCCGACGACATCACCGACATCGACGCACAGACGATCAAGGAGACGTCGATGGGCGTCGATGGCCGGCTCAGCGCCGGTTTCATCCCTGCCCCGGCGATGCAGAACGTCACCCTGCAGGCTGACAGCCAGTCCAACGACTTCTTCGACGCCTGGGCAACCTACGAGCGCACCTACAAGCGCGCGCTGGTCGCGACCGGCCAGATCATCCTGCCCGCCGTCGACAAGGTTTTCATCTGCGCCCGGGGCTTCCTGACCACCTACGCCCCGATGCCTGCGGCCCGTAAGACGCTGCAGCCGCGCCGTCACACCCTGACCTGGCAGAGCGTGACCCCGACGCCGGAGATCTGACGTGCGCAAACACAAGACGGTCACCATCGACGCCGAGGGGCGGGACAAGGGCAAGTCGTTCCTTATCGTCGAGAAGTCGGCGTGGGAGACGGAGAAGTGGGCGCTTCAAGCGCTTTCCGTGCTGGCGAAGTCTGGGATGGAGATCCCCGACGACGTCGCGTCCGCAGGCGCGATCGGCCTTCTCGCGGTTGGGCTAGAAGCATTCAAGCGCGCGCCGTATCAGGATGTCGAGCCGCTCATGGCGGCCATGGTCGACTGCATCAGCTTCGTGCCCGACGTTTCAGCCAAGGACCCGATGACCGGGCTGCCCATTACCCGGGCGCTGATGGTGCCCGACAAGTTCAACGACGGCGACATCTCCGAGATCGCGACGCTGTTGAAACTGCGCGCGGAGGTGCTTGAATTGCACTTGGGTTTTTCCATCACCGCCGCCCTCTCAGGTTTGTCGGCGGCGGTGACAGCTTCGAACCAGCAGAATTCGTCAACGCCCCCAGGTCGTGCGGCGCGGTCGTCTCAGCGGGCAAAGCGAGCCTAGCCGAAGTCCAGTCCGTCTATGGGCTGGAGGACGTCTACGATCTGCTCGAAATGTTGGCGGTCACGGCTGAGAACGAGCGCCGTGCACACGAAGCGGCGGAAAGGGCTTAAGGCCGCCACCCCTTCGGGCGCGGCTGTGAGCATGGATGCCAGTCGTATTGCGTCGGGAAGACGCGCCAGTCGCTATACGCCCAACAGATACCTCGACGCTTCAATTCCGCACCGATGCTGTCGCGTGACCGGCAGATGGCATCATTCGGGTCGTGTTGCCCGCCGCGACATTCCGTCTCCATGACCATCCATTGCCGCTGCAACTCCTTGCTGGTCTGGAAATAGCGGGCTTGGGGCTTCGCGTCGGCGCAGACCGATGATGCCGCGGCAGCGAGGCCGACAAACAGATAACCAATCCTGCGCATTGCCTTCCCTTCACTCGCTATCCTGAGGTTACAACCTCGGAGCGCTAAAATGGCCTCGCACGTCATTGACGAATTTGTCACGATCTTCCGGCTCAAGCTAGACGATTTCAAGTCTGGCGCCCGCGAGATCGATGACGAATCGCGCAAGCTGAAAGACGGCCAGAAGAAGACCTTCGACGCGATCGAGCAGTCCGGTCGGAAGGCGGGCGAAACGATCAAGGGCGTCACGCGCGAAGTCGTCGGCTTGGGTCTCGCGTTCATGGGTGCAAAGTCGATCACCGGCTTCCTCGCAAACATGGCGGCGGGCGCTGCCAGCGCCGACCGCTTCGGTCAGATGATCGGGATGTCGGTCAAGCAAATCTGGGCTTGGCGCTCCGCAATGAAGGGCTTCGGCGGGGCTGCCGGAGACGCGGACAGTTCGCTGCAGCGCATCCAGAGCGCGAAGATGCAGTATCAGCGCGGTCAAATGGGGCCGCAGGAGCAGAACCAGTGGGGGATGCTCGGAATCACCGGCAACGACCTGCGCACAGGCAGCGCGGGTGATATCCTGCAGAAGCTGGCGGGCTCACGGCTCCGTACAACGAACCCGCAGTTTTACTCCGACAGCCTGATGCAAATCGGATTGTCCGGCCCGATGGTCTCCATGCTCATGCAAGGGCAGGATGCGGTCAACGAGCTGATTCAGAAGTACGAGGCGAACGCCGACGGGCAAGAAGAATTGGCGAAGGAAACTGAGAAGCTTCAGGAAGAACTCGCCACACTCAACACTCAGTACATGAAGGCGTTGGTTCCGATCCTGCAGCAGATGCTGCCGGTGTTTCAGGCCATATCTGGCTTCCTTGGAAAGATGACTGACACGCCGCAGGAAGCTAAGGATACTCTATCCGGCGCAGCGGCTGGTGCTGCTGCAGGCGGATTGTTGGGGGGGCTACCAGGGGCGGCTATCGGGGCGGTTATTGGCGGCATCGATGGCTGGGGCGTCGGAAGCGTCGCGCGCGGAAACGCCAAAAACCTCTTGCCAGGTAGCGACCATGGGCAAGTCCGCATCCCGCTGCCAAATGCCACACCCGCAGGCGCTGACCCTATCGTCACTTACTTCATGAGGCGCGGCCTGTCCGGCGAACAGGCGCTGGGTATCCGGGCCGGGATTCACGCTGAAGGCGGGTCGCTCGGGATGGCCGCCAATGGAGCGTTCGGCCTTGGGCAATGGCGTGGATCAAGACGGCGAGAGCTATTCAGGCGATACGGCCACAGTCCGTCGATGATGCAACAGCTGGAATTCCTTTGGTGGGAGTTGAACGGCGGTGATCACGGCGGCCGGTCAGTGCTGGCGCAGCGGACAGCCCACGGCACAATGGCGTCCTATTTCCGCGACTTCATGCGCCCACAAGGCCGAAACAATGAGCGATATCGCGACCTGATCGCGGATATGGACCGGGGGCGGAAGTACCTCGCCCGCGCCGGCGCCGGCGTGAACATCGGCCAGATCACCGTCCACACCCAGGCGCGAGACGCCAACGGAATTGCAGGTTCCATCAATGGCGCAATGCAGCGCCGGATCTCGGTTGCCAAAGCTGACCCGATGGTACGGCCCTAATGTCGGTCGCCCAGCCCAACGTGCCGGACACCGCTGGCGTGCCGCCTGTCGCGCGCGCCGATGGCGCAGTGACGACCACCGAGCCCAAGGCCACGGAAGACGCCGTTCCGATCACGGTTACGGCGCTAGCGGAATGGGGCATCTACAACAGCAGCGACGAACTTGCGCTGGAGGCCGACAGCGTGACGTCGGTCGGGTACGATTCGGAGTTCCGGATTGCCGACTTCCCGATCGAGGAAGGCGGGTTCGAGAATTACGACAAGGTCAGCCTGCCATTCCAGACGCGTGTCGTCCTCACCAAGGGCGGCACGATCGAGGAGCGGCGGACCTTCCTTGCAACGCTCGACGAGATCAGGGCGGACACCGAATTGTACTCCGTCGTCACGCCGGAGCGCGCCTACCTCAACGTCAACATCTCGCGCGTCAGCATCGACCGTAGCCGCGAACAGGGCGCCGGGCTGATCAGCGCCGAGATCGTGCTGCAGGAAATCCGGCAGACGGTCACGTCCACCTACACCAGCTCGACTGCAGAGCCTAGCGGGGCCGACGTTCGCAACGATGGCACCGTGCAGCCACAGGCCGCTGACGAGGCGACTAAGCAGGTTGTCGAGGCCAAGAGCACTGCGGTCGCCGCACCGGGCAAGACGCCGTTCTTCTCGTCAAAGCTGGGGCAGACGCTGGTCACGGTGGCCACGGCGGCGGGCTTTCCGGCACAGACGCTGGTCACGCAACTCGGCGGAAAGAGCATCGGCGTCACGCTGGCGCAGAAGGCAACGGGCATGTTCGCCGACATCACCATGAACGGCTTGCCCGTCGTTGCCGGCGTCCTGTGCCGCGACGCCGTGCCATTGATCAACGCCGCGCATCTGGGCTTTCCTGGTGACCTCGCCCTGTTCGACATGAAGGGCAATTCGGACCCCGACTTCACCGGGCTCGGCTCGCGCTTCAAGCTGCTGTGGGCGAGCGCGACATGAGCCTGACGAGCCGCCGGATCACGCTGCAATTCACGCTCGGCCAGGGCGATTTCGGGAGCGCCGGGCAGGATACCGTCACGCTCGAAGGCCTGCGCTGCTCGGTCAACATCGTGCGCGGCGGGCTTTATGGCGGACAGGCCGACGTCCAAGTCTGGGGCATGAGCCTCGACCTGATGAACCGGCTGACGGTTACGCAGAAGTTCTTCTTCGAGGGGCGCCCGAATAACGCGCTTACGATCAGCGCCGGGGACGAGGCCGGAACGTCGGTGTGCTTCACAGGGGGCATCCTTGAGGCATGGGCAGATGGTCGCCAGCAGCCCGATGTCATGTTCCACGTCACGGCAGTTGCGGGACTGGTCGACCTTTCGCAGCCCATCTCGGCGACGAGTTTTCGAGGCGGTGTCGATGCGGCGCTCGCGATCCAGCAGATCGCTGGCCAGATCGGCTATGCTTTCGAGAATTCCGGCGTCCAGGCGACGCTCACCAATCCGTACAAGCCCGGTTCGGCAAAGGCGCAGATCGAGAGCATCTGCCGCGACGTCGACTGCAAGGTGGACTTCGACGAGACGCGCAAGGTTGTCGCGATCTGGCCGAAGGGCGCGGCGCGTCAAGGCAGCATCATCGAGATTTCACCCGCGACAGGGCTCGTCGGTTACCCTGCCTTCTCGCAGGGCGGGATTCAGATCACCACGCTCTACAATCCCGCGCTCGAATTCGGTCGCAAGTTCCGGCTGAAAAGCCAGTTCGAGCCCGCCAACGGCGAGTGGGAAGTCTATGGCCTGGCGCACCGGCTCGAAGCCAACGTTCCCGGCGGACAGTGGTTTTCCGACATTCAAGCCAACTATCTGGAGTTCGCCCAGTGACCACTGGCTTCGGCGGCGTTGCTGCAACCCATGATGACGCGAGCTTCGTCGACTTCATCGCCCGCCAGGTCATGAACACCATGGCCACCAACGCTCCCGTCAAGGTGCTGGCCGTCCACGACACGTCATCGGGCCCGCGCGTCGATGTGCAGATCATGGTCAACCAGATCGACGGTGCCGGAACAGGCATTCCGCATGGCACGATTCACGACCTGCCGGTGCAGACCGTACGCGCCGGGAATTGCGAGATCAGGGTCAAGCCGCGCGTCGGCGACGTCGGGCTGGTCTCGTTCTGCCACAGCGATATCTCGGCGGTGAAGGAGACCGGAGACGTTGCCAATCCGGGCAGCCGGCGGCGCTTCGACTGGTCCGATGGCATCTATTGCGGCAGCGTGCATGCCCAGGGCGCGGCGACGACGTTCATCGAGATCGATGCAGACGACAATGTCGCGATCACGGCGCCTAAGGTCACGATCACCGTCACGGACAAGGTCGATGTCGCCGGGTCAGTCAACACCTCGGCAGAATACCGCGTCGGCGGTACCAAGGTTGTCGGCGCGCAGGCCGGATCGATCACCGCACCGACCGGCGGCTCGACAGTCGACAGCCAAGCGCGCACCGCAATCGGTGCCATCCTCTCTGCACTTCGGGGGCACGGCCTGATCTCGTCCTAGACTAGATTACATGGCCGCAACTCTCCTCCTCGATCGCGACAACTGGGACCTGGCCGTCGATGCAACCGGCAACATCGCCGTTGCGACCGAACCCTATTCCCGTGAACAGGACGTCGCGTCGGAGTGCCGCGTCTTTCAGGGGGAGGCCTGGTACGACACGACTCTCGGCGTTCCCTACCTGACATCGATCCTCGGCCGCCCGGTGCCGATGCTGCTCATCAAGGAGCGGCTGGCGGCCGCGGCGCGGCGCGTTCCCGGCGTCCGCAACGTCGTCGTCTACCTCACCGACATCTCGCAGCGCGGTGTTCGCGGGCAGGTTCAATTCGAAGGCGGGGCGACCACGCTATGAGCAATGTTCCTTCCCCGGCATTCACGACGGCGGGCCTTACCGTTCCGACCGAGAGCGCCATCAAGGAGGGGCTGTGGGCCGACTTTCAGGCGGCGTTCGGCGGCAACCTCAACGAATCCGATGCGACCCCGCAAGGCCAGCTTGTCACCTCACTGACCGCCGTCATTGGCGCCGCGAATGACCTGCTGCTGAGCTACGTCAACCTCGTCGATCCGGCGCGGACATCGGGCCGGATGCAGGACGCGATCGGGCGCATCTACTACATGGAGCGCATCGCGGGTCAGCCGACTGTCGTGACCTGCACCTGCACCGGGCGCGCCGGCACCGTCATTCCCGATGCTGCGCTCGCCCAGGCAACGGACGGCAGGCTTTACCAATCGCTGGGGGCCGTCACGATCCCGAGCGGCGGAACCGTTTCGATCGACTTCGCCAGCGTTGATGTCGGACCGATCGAATGCGCTCCCGGCACCCTGACGCGGATCTATCGCGTCGTCCCCGGTTGGGATGCGATCACCAACCCAAGCGCGGGGGTGCCGGGACGCAACATCGAGACCGCGACCGAATTCGAGGCGCGCCGGGCCGGTTCCGTGGCCGCCAACGCTGCGGGCAGCTTGCCCGCCGTCAAGGGCGCCGTGCTGGCTGTCGACGGCGTCTCCGATGCCTACGTGACCGAGAACGCGACGGGCTCGGCGGTGACCATCGGCGGCGTCAGCATCGCGGCCCGCTCGATCTACGTCTGCGTCAGTGGCGGCACCGATGCCGACGTCGCGAAGGCCATCTGGTCGAAGAAGCCGCCGGGTTGTGCCATGACGGGCTCGACGTCTGTCACTGTCACCGACACCAGCGAAGGCTATTCGCCGCCCTACCCTTCCTACACGGTGAAGCTGCAGCGGCCGACGCCGAAGCCGATCTATTTCGCTGTCGCGCTGGCCGACAACGGGCAGGTCCCGGCGGACGCAGAGGCGCAGATCAGAGCCGCGATCGCCGCGGCGTTCGCAGGGCAAGACGGCGGCCCGCGCGCCCGCATCGGCGGCAAGGTCTACGCCCTGCGCTTCGTCTCTGCCGTCGCCGGTCTCGGCACCTGGGCGCAGGTCGTATCGCTGCAGATCGGCACGACGTCTTCACCGACCAGCTCGGAAGTCGATGCCGGTATCGGTGAAATCCCGACGCTGGCCCAAGCGAACATCTCGGTCACGCTGGTATGACGCTCGAGGCCTTCACCTCGCAGCCGCTGGGCTATGCCGGTGGCCCGGACAGCGGTCGGGCGACATTCTTCGACGTCCGCCGCACCGTGCTGAGCCAGTATGCGAACAGCCCGGTCCTGCTGGGCCTGATCGATGCGCTTGCCTACTCGATCGATCCCGAGGCGGCGTTCGATGACTTCTACGACACGGTCTGGAACGTCGACACGGCCATCGGCTTCGGGCTGGATATCTGGGGCCGGATCGTCGGTGTCGCCCGGTCGCTTTACGTCTCGGAAGGAAGCTTTCTAGGTTTCTCGCAGAGCGCCGATGCCGTACCGTTCGGTTCCGGCCCGTTCTATTCCGCATCACGACTGACGCCGAATTTCAGCTTGGCGGATGACGCCTATCGCCAGCTGATCCTCGCCAAGGCAGCAGCCAATATCACCGACTGCGCGATCCCGTCGATCAACGCGATCCTGCGCGCGCTCTTCCCCGGCTACGGCAACGTCTACGTCCGCGACAACGGCAACATGACGATGACCTATGTTTTCGGCGCTGCACTGTCGAAAGTTGATTACGCCATCGTCACGCAATCAGGTGCGCTCCCCCGCCCTGCCGGTGTGTCGGTGTCCGTGGAGACGTCCTGATGCAGCAGTCCGATATTCCGCCCCGGTTCCTGATCCCCTTCGCGGACGGCGCTGGGGCTGGTTACATCCGCGCCATCCCGCAAGCGCACCAGGCTGCGACCTCGACAGACGCGCCGGCTAGCCTCTTCGACGGTTTTCCACCCGAAACGTTCCTGCCCGAAGCATCCGGCGGCATCCCGCCCAACGGCAAGGACTTCAACGGCATCCTGAATTGGCTGTCGCTGGCGGTACGGTGGGCGCAGGCTGGTGGCCCGGTATTCTTCGATGCTGCCTTGTCGAGTGCCATCGGCGGCTATCCGAAGGGCGCCGTGCTCGCTTCGGCTGCAACCGATGGCCTCTTCTTCGTCTCGCAGGTCAACAACAACACGGCCGACCCGGACGTCAATGCGACCAACTGGCAGACCATGGGCGCGACCAAGCGAACCATCGCCGGCTCGGCATGGCGGCGTGTGAACTCCGACGGCTGGATCGAAACCGGCGGTGTCGCAGCCATTGGCCGCTCCACCGAGGGCAACTTCACGCTGACGTTCCCGCAGGCATTTCCGAACGCCTGTCTCGGTGTCGTGGCGACGGTCATCAATTCGAGCCAGTCGAACACCGGGCAGACCACCATTCAGGAGGTGTCGCTCTCGGCTGGGTCTGCACTGCTCTATGCGCAGAACCACCAGTCGAGCCTCGTCGACATCGCCGGCGGCATCCGCTGGCGGGCGTGGGGGTACTGATGCCTACCTGGCTCGACGATGCGGCACGGGTGCTTGGTGGCGGCGCTGGGCTCGGCGCAGGCCTAGGGAGCGCTTTTTTCGCCCTGAAATGGGTCTTCGAGTACGTTGGGGGTCGAATGGATCGACGCGCTGCGGCTTTGGATGACGGCACGCAGCGGCTCATGGACCGCCTCGAAGCCCGGATCGACGAGCTGACGAAGCGGGTAACAACTGTCGAGCGAGAGCTTGCCGACTGTCAAACCAAGCATGCTGAGAGCGAGGCGAAGGCCGCGCGGTTGGAGGCAATGCTGCTGGCAACTCGGCCGGGCCTCAAGCGTGCGTTCCCACCCGAGGACTGCATCCCGAAGGACATGGCGGTCTTGGCCGCGAAGATGGACGGGGGCTCGGAATGAACATCACAGACCTCCAACGCGAGATCGGCGCCACGCCCGACGGCATCTGGGGCCCAAAGTCGACCGGCGCGCTCCTCGCCAAGTTCACGAACACCGACGCCCCGACACTGTCTCCTGCCGAGATCGCGGGCGCTGCGGTGCGTCTCGGCTGCTCGATCCACCAGATCGATGCCGTTCGCAAGGTGGAAGCCGCTGGCCGGGGCTTCGATGCTGTGGGCCGCCCCAAGATCCTGTTCGAACGCCATCGCTTCCACAAATTGACGGGTGGGCGGTACACGCCTGCGCCGTTTAGCCAGCGTGATTGGGGCGGCTACGATGTCAGTTCGTGGACGAAGCTCTGCAGCGCCATCGCAACCGGCGAGGTTGACGCGGCTTTCCAGTCGGCAAGCTGGGGCGCGTTTCAGGTCATGGGCGAATGGTGGGACGAGCTTGGCTATCGTTCGCCCTATGCGTTGGCCTGGTCAACGGCACAGAGCGAAGGCGACCAGCTTGAACTGCTGATCCGGTACATCGAGCATAACCGCCTGCAGGACGAACTGGCGGCCCTGACATCGAACCCGGAAACCTGCCGCGCCTTCGCTGCGGCGTACAATGGGCCGTCGTATCGCAAGAATCGGTACGACGAGAAGCTGGCGCAGGAGATGGCGGCATGACCCGCATCCCGCACCTCCAGATCGTGGTCGGAGCCAGTCTGCTCGCAGTGCTCGGCTACTTCGGCTTCTCGGTCTGGGTCTTTGGCTGGACCGCCGATGCGGCCCTCCGGGGCGACGTCGTCGGCACATGGAAGAGCTTTGCCACGCTGGCCTTCGGCTTCTGGCTGGGCAGCAGCTCGGCCGGCAAGGCCAAGGACGGCGAGCCTGCGCCCGTGGCGGTCGTGAACGGTCCCGACGCCCCTGTCCCCGTGGAGACGCAACCATGATCCCGCCCCCGATCTTCTGGCGCATCCTTGCCGCGCTGGCACTCATCGCTGCAATCTTCGCCGCGCTGCAGCTCTACGTGCACAACGCCGTGGTCGCCGATCGCAACGAGGCCCGCGCCGATGCCCTGACCAAGGGCAAGCAAGCCGACGACATGGCGGGACAGATCGCCGCGTCCACCGCCGCAACAATTCAACAGGAGAATGACGATGCTCGCCAAGCTGCGGCTCGCTCTGATGATCCCCTCGCTGATGGCCTGCGCAGCCTGCGGGCCAACAAGGGTCGAGCGGATCAAGCCTCCCGCTGATCTGCTGGTCTGCGCCGATGAACCGCAGGCGCCGGACCTCCCGGGCCGCGACCAGCAAGCCCAGCGCGATGCTCTGACGCTAAACTACGTGCTCTCCCTGCGCGATGCGTGGGGAGACTGCCGCGCCAAGGTCGATGGCCTGCGCGCTTGGACGGAAGGGAACTGAGATGGCTGCTACCAAGGACGACGTGGCGCTGACTTCGACCTGGGTCGATCTCACCGTGCAGTTCACTGACCTCGTCTCGGCCTCGGCGTTTGTGCAGTGCAAAGGCCCGGACGAGGTCCTGATCTATTGGGGAGGCGCATCGGCACCGACCGGATCGAACGGGACCATCATGGGGCGTGCGGTCATGTCCTATGGCACCTCGGATCATATCTGGGTCCGTGCCCTGCGCGCCAACGCCGCCGTCTCCTGCGGCCTGACCGACTGATGAAGTCTCTCGACCTCCGGGCACCTGGCTTGCGCGGGCGTGGGAGCCACGACCTGCGGGCGGGCCTGCCCAAGGGGTACGCCTTCGTCACCACCAACGGCGGCCTGAGCCGCGTCACCACCACTTCGGGCGGGCGCACCGCCTTTGTTATCGCGAGGGTTTCGTAATGGCTGGGAACACAGTTGATATTCAGGCTCTCAATCTGCAAGTCAGAGGCGATAGGTCGATCCAAGAGCGGGCAGTCCGGGAGGGTTATCCCCTTACCGCTAGCAGTATCGGGGCAAGTAATTCGGGCGGCGGGTTGGCGATTGGCGCTTCTCTCGGCGGCATCGGCCCCGGACCGGGGCAGGCATGGTTCATTGAGAGCATCAGCCTGACTTCGCTTATCGATGTCGTTGTGTGGGTGCAGCGAGCGATGGCACCGATCATTGCCAACGGCGCGGCCTCGCAACTTACGCCTGTACTGGTCGGGCCAAACTACGGCTGCCCCACGATCACCATCAACTCCATTCTCCGCGAGGGCGAAAGCATTTCATTCATCTTGCGGACGACCGTTACAACGGGATCCGGGACAGACACGTTCCAGTTCCGGGCGGGGATGACCGGGCATCGAATGACCAATGACTTTGCGTTCGAAGCCCCGAAGGTTTGGCTCGCTATTGGCGACAGTATCACGAATACCACCGGCCCGACCTACGGCAGCGAGTTCTACACGGCCCAGGTGGCCCGCGCTTACAGGGCACAGGGGAAGTGGTATCGCCGCATCCTTAAAGGCGATGGTGGCTGGCAGACGGCCCACGCAGTAATTGCCATGAAGCGAGGGGTGCTTGATGTCCCGCAGGCTGATCTAGTTACCCTGATGCTGGGCACGAACGAGTTGCTCCTAACCGATGTTCAAACAAACCTTCCGCCCTTATTGGCATGGATGCGGGATATGTATCCCAGTGCCAAGAAGTGCATCATTGGTGCGCCGCCACGGCAGGACAGCATTGAGACATCAGTATTGCAGCCAGTTCGCTCCTATGCAGCCTCTGCAGTTAGCGCGCTTAATGACCCAAGCTTCCGCTTTACGTCGCTTGCGACGGCTTTCAGTGCGGTTGGTGACACTAACTACATAACCACAGACGGCACGAGTTCGGGAGCGCGGGTCCACCCCAACCTGGCAGGTCATACCGCTATGGCAACCGCACTGAAGGCCGATTGGGACAACGCCTCTTTCGTCTGATCACTGTCCAGCCCTGCGTTGCACACCGCGCATCAGGTGATTGAACGATGACCCGAACCCTCGACCTCCGCTCCGCAGACGCCCGCCGCAAACCCGGCCTGGATCTGCGCGCCGGAGGCCCGGGATCGCTGCCCAACGGCGGCCAGTTCGTCACATCGACAGTCGGCGGCAAAACGAAGTACGTCACCGCCGTCGATGGCGGAAAGACCAAGTACGTCATCGTGCAAGGCGCCGCGGCCTTCACCGCCACCACAATCGACAGCGCAGCCGACATTGGCTCCGTCGCCGGCAGCTTCAGCGCATCGACGCCAACGGGTGCAGCGGCATCCTACGCGCTGCTCTCCGATCCAAGCGGCCTGTTCGCGATCTCCGGCAGCAACCTGGTGCTGGCAGACAACCCGGTTGCGGGGACGTTCCCGCTGATCGTCCTGGCGACGGATGCGACGGGGTGGCGGTATCGGTTGGTTACTTCGGTGACGGTGGCGGAGGGCGCGATCACGCTGCAGGCCGTCAACTTCTCTAGAATTCCGCAGATCGGCGTGCCAGCTGACGGGATCACGATCGAAGGCGTGCTCGACGGCGTGACCCCGACGCTCGACGTTCCGGGCCTGACGCTCGATGCGACGGTGCGACCGGTGAAGGTGCTCGGCACGGCAACGGCATCGGGCGACAGCTTCTCGATCACGCAGACGGCGCCGAATGCGACGAACAGTCCACTGGTCAGCCCGGTGAGTGTCTTGGCTGGCGCGCCGTCGTTCACGGTGCAGCCGTCCCTGCAGGCCGGAAATGTCTATGAGGTTGGCCAGACTGTTGGTGCTGACCCCGGCGCTGCCCCGGGCGGAACATCGGTCGGCTACAAGATCTTCCGTCGCTCCGGCACGACCGGCGTGGGTGCCGCAATTCCGTACAATGAGGGCGGCGATTCCCAGACGCGTGTGATCCCCTCGACCGAAGAGGGCTGGCAGTATCGCTGGCGCATCCGCTGGTACCGCGGCTCGCTTTACGGCGAGGCCTACACGCCTTGGACCGACACGATCGTACTGGCGCCCCCGGGACCGCCGGTGTTCACTCAGCAGCCGTCGATCACCGTGACGGGCTCCGAAGTTGGCGATGTCGCAACGTGGGTGGCCGGCACCGCTACAGGTTCGTCCGGTGCGCCCCAGCGGCAGTGGGTCGCCAACGGCGTGCCGATCGATGGCGCCACGGGCACGACGTATCAGTTCCAGTGGGCGGATAGGTACAAGACGATCGAATGCCTTGAGTTGCGGACCAACAGCTCAGGCAAGGTAGCTGTCGCTCGCTCATCGAACAGCGCGACGATTTCGCCGAAGCTGTCGCGCAACTATCACGGCAACCCGTCGTGGTTTGATGGCAGCCGCAAGCGCTATCCGACCCCCGTGCTCATCACGCCGTACGAGCCGGGCAAGAAGGGCACCGCGAAGGTGCTCAACAGCTTCAGCTCGCGACAGCGCACCTTCGATAAGCGTGTCGATTTCTACTATCGGGGCAATTTGCACTGGCAGACGCCAGGCACTCCCATGGGCAACGCCATCGTCAACCAGGTCGGGCGCAACGGTATCTATTGGGGCTTCGAGACCAACGGTTGGAAGACACAGCACACCCGGGCATGGGGCCGCGTATCCTTCGTCGGCATCAAGGGCGGCGACGTTGCCGGCGATCAGGACCAGATCTTCTACGGCGGCAGCGACATCAGCGTTTCCGGCTATCAGGAAACTGACATTCAAGGCTGCTACCTGCCGACCAAAGGCACTTACGCGAACCCGTTCATCACCCCGAACACGCCATCGTCGGGCTACAACTCTGCGCCGATCAAGAGCATCGAGCGGATAAGCAGCGGCACGAGCGGGAGCATCCGGATCATCATCGACACGGTGAACGTGCCGACCGGATTCCGCGCGCCCGTGGTTGTCGATGCCAACGGCGATGCAGGCTACCTGATCGTCTACGGCGCGCAGGTGAGCGCAGGTGTTACCACCGACGTAAACGTCGACTGGAACACCAACTACGCGGTCGTGAGCTACAACGCCGCAACCGGCGAGATCATCGCCACACCGGAACTGGGCAGTTCATTCGGTCCGGCCAATGGCGCGCGTGCCGTGAACAATACCGGCCAGTGCTGTGTGCTGGTCAAGAAGGCCGACAACCACTCAGATGGTGGCCAGAAGAACAAGGGCGTGGCTGGCCGCACCCGACGCGACGGCAACACCTACTACGGCAACTACACCGCCTGGGGCGTCGACGGAAACACATCCGACAATGACAACGAGTGCATCATCTCCAACGAGAACGTGCGCCGCCGCCTCGACAAGAACCCGCAGGAATACACCGCCCCTCTCATCTATCTCGGGCTTTCCGCTGGCTCGCCGTATCGGCGCGAGGCGACGAACGTCTACATCGAGAATACGCCGCCACGCATCGGTTTCGACCGGATGCTTTTCCCGCCCAACGACGCGGTGACGCTGCCCAATGGCAACCAGTTCCTTCCCTTCGAGGGCGACAACTGGTCCAATTGGCGCGGCGGCGTCGAGTACGGCACTCCGCCGAACGGCGACTATGCGCCGCCGACGCTCGATGTCTGGAATTACCAGTACCAGTTCCACAATCAGCGCGATCCTGTGAGCGCGGACATGACCGGCATCAGCCTGACCGCCACGCCGTTTTCTGGCGGCGCAGCAGTCGGGACCGAGGTTGGCCAGCTGATCCTGGCACACAACTGGGTCGATGGTCTGAACGATTCCGCCGGTCGCCCGGTGATAGTCGACTTCGTGATCAGTGGCCCGAACGCCGGGAAGGTTTCGCAGGGCTGGTCGGGCCTGCTCTACACCACTGCCGCGACTGGAACGTCAGCGTTTGACATTCAGGTCACGGCAGTGGTGCGAGACAGCGCGCTAAACTACGGGGCTGTGGTGCAGTTCGGCCCGGTGAATATCACGATCACGCCAAGCTAGACGTACTGGAAAAGGAGATCGGTCTCGGCGACATGTCCCACGGTGCTGATCTGCATTTCGAAGCTGCCGTTGTGGTCGGCATCAATCTGCAAGAGCGAGCCTGAGGCCGTCTGCGTGATCTTAACGGCAGTGCCAACACCAAGAGCCGTCAAGTCGATCTTGTCCAGGCCAGTTTGGAAGTCGTTGATGATGTCGCGGTTGTTGCCACCGATGCCGCTGTCGCCGACATTGAACTTGAAGAAGTCGCCGCCGGCGCCGCCGGTCAAGATGTCTTTGCCACCGTTGCCAACGATGAGATCGCGCCCGGCTCCACCATCAAGGCGATCGGTCGACGCACCGCCTTGGATTTCGTCGTCAGCTGAGCCGCCGGTGAAGTTGAAGTGTTCAAAGTTGGTAATCAGGCCCGCCAGCTCGCGATAGCTCGGCTTGCCAACGTTGAACTCGCCGTAGATGACGGCGGGCTTCATGGTCAGTGGGATAACCTGATCTGACAAGTCGATCGTCAGCGTGTCGTCGCCGGCACCGCCATCGAAGCTCGGCTTGAGCGCGTCATAATGCTGATAGGTCTGGCCCAGCGTCCACGACACGTTGTCGTCACCACTGCCGCCGTGGAAGTCGACATGGAGGTTGCGGATCGTGATGGAGCTACCCGCGTCGCCTGTCGTCAGCTGATTGTCTGCGAACTGCTGCTTCCCGCCGAGAAGATTGTAATTTGTGGCTTCCTCATCGGTCGCGAAGCCACGCTCGTATATGAAGTAGTCGGCGAAGCTCGCCGATGCATCGATGCTGAAACCATGTTGCGGCTTAACGCCGATCAACTGCCTTGCCATGCTTCTCGCTCCTTACAGAGCGACCCGTGCGCCCGCGTTTTGCGAGTCGGAGCGCAAGTTAAGCGATTGGTTTCATTTGGGACAGATGGTTAAGGCCAGCTTTTTCCTTGGGCGCCAGCATAGAAAAGGCCCGCCTCTCGCTTGCTGAAAGAGGCGGGCCATACACCGGACAGCCAATGATACGCGCTGATGCGACCTTGGTTCCTACCCTCGCGCATTCCACTCCGCCGCGGCTTCCCGTTCTGTCCTGTGGACGCCGGTTGCGTGGCTACCGTTGCCCGTCGCCATATCGGTCTCGCACTGGACGACATATCCAGCCTTGGCGAGGCCGTTGTAGAACGACGGGACCGGTTCGCCGCCGCACTTGCTACAGGGTCCTAGCTCGATAGATGCAGGCTCGGACGGCGCGACAGGTGCTTCGGTCCGGCCGGTCTGCTCCAGCTTGTGAAGCAGCGGGAACACCTCGTCCTCAAGTAGCTTGCGCAGGTCGAGAAACGCGACGTAGGCGTCCCGCTTCAGGTGCACGCCATGTTCGCACCTTCCGCCTTCGGGGAACATGGCGAGGCGGGCGTAGAGCCCTTTCAGGCGGTCGTGCAGGCTCATGGCTGGCCCTTCACCGGCCCGCTCTCATCGATCAGGATTGCGAGCCGTTCAGCCAGACCGGTCAATTCCTCGGTAATGCCGGACAGTTCCTTGCGACCGCTGGCTTCTGCTCGCCAGTAGATCAGCGAGGACCTGAGGTGGGCGAGCGCCTTTTCAAGTTCGGCGGCGGCGTGCTGGGGGTTGTTGGTCATCGCGAATCCTTTCGTGCGCCCCGTCTATACCCCTTTTCCGGCATACCGGATGCGTCGGCGTGAGCTTATGCGGATGCCAGGCCGAAAGGCTTAGGGGCCGGCGCGTTGCCTGAGACGGCGGGTCGGCCCCGATGGTCAATCTTCTGCTTAGGTCTTGGCTCCCATGATGGCGAGGACGGCGGTGGCGTAAGTCATTGCTCCATCGCGGCGACGCTTCTCGGCGCGTGCAAGCTTCACCGGGTCGGCCAGGTATTCAGGAGAACCGAACACCGGCCCCATGCGCGCCTCAATGGCGTCCGCCACTTCCTCCACGCTCGGCACCAGCACCAGCTTGCCTGCTCGGTAGAGGTTGACGAGGCTGACGATGAACTCAAGATTTGGAG
The DNA here is from genome assembly GCF_012927405.1 of Novosphingobium olei. Taxonomy (GTDB): domain Bacteria; phylum Pseudomonadota; class Alphaproteobacteria; order Sphingomonadales; family Sphingomonadaceae; genus Novosphingobium; species Novosphingobium olei. The sequence continues at coordinate 250,905 of NZ_JABBGM010000003.1, forward strand.
ACAGGCGTTCTGCCGTAGCCCCTTCCTCGTCTATTATCCCGATGGGAAAATCGTCCACTTCCACGAGGCCATGGCATCTCTCATCAGGCCCGGTCGCTGTGTAGTGAGCACCAATCGCCCACTCCCCCTGCGTCGCAGCCGCATCCAGCGCGGCTAGTTCTTCGTTTGTCATGGGTGGGTTAGCAGATGTGCCCATCGCTCTCGTCCTTTCCGCAGTAGTAGCACCAGTGATCGTACGGGCAGTGCCGCCCGGTGGCATAAGGCTCGTTGTCGCGAAGCTGCGGGCAATAGACCCACCCGCATTCACCATCGCGCGCCGCGTGGCATTGCTGCTTCTCTGGCTTGAGGTACACGCGAACCCGCAAGCGCGCCGCGCCGCAAGGCGACAGGGTGACGATCTCATCCGGCTCGCGAACCTCGCTCACTGACGCTCTCCCATTGCTGCGAGGGCTGCGCGGATAGCTTCGTGGTTTTCCATCACATGCAGGCCGATTTCCTCGGGGCTGTGGTCGAACACGGTACAGCCCTCTTCCTTCGGCCCGTCTGGCGAAAGCATGGCGATCAGTTCCAGCACCGCTTCATGCTCCACGGCCTGCGCCACAGGTTCGGCGTCCGGTGCGCGGTGGCGGGCGAGAACTTCGGCTTCGAAGCGGGCGAAGGCATCTGCGACAAGCCGGATCGCTGCGTCCCGGTCGGCGGAATGGCACAAGTGCTGTGCGATGCTTCCTGCCCAGCCAACATGCGCTTGCGTCACGGTCACATCACTCGACATAGGTGTTCTCCTTGGTGGCTACGCAGACGATGCGGCCCTGCCCAAGTCCCGCTTGGAACTGCTTTTCCAGCTTTTGCGTAATCTTCTGCCGCTGGCTCTGTGAGATATAGCCGTGCAGGAACAGCACACTTGCAGCCTGATCGATGCGCGCCGCCCAAGAGCCGCCGCACCAGTCAGGCGCGGGCTGAACCAGTTTTTCAATTTCCACGTTCTTGCTCCTTGGTGGATAGGATGGCGGGGAGACGTGGGCGATCCTCGAAATAGTCGTCGGAACTCTGCACAATCTCGGTATCGCGCTCGATCTGGCCTTCTTGGAATATCCAATAGCCAGCGTCCCGCCCGTCGAGCGGTTTCAGATTGAGGTGGGAGACAACAAGGAACTCACCGCCATTGTTAGCAGGCCGGGTGCCGACCACATGCTTGTACATGTAGTACCGCTTTCGACGCGCGCCGGTAAAGTGGAACACCTTGAGGACATCGCCAACTTTGATCTGGCGACCGTGCTTGTCGTAAGCCGCAGCTTCCAGCTTATCCCTCATGGCGGTTGTCCCCCATAGGTACGGGCGCATCGCTTTCAGCGACCGGGCTGGCGGGCGTTGCCCCAAGCCCTTTCAGGTCTTGGCCTTCGGCGCTCATCCCTTGCGCAAGTCCATCACGGGCCACGCTTTGCAGGTACTCGAAGTTCTGGTTGCCAGAATGTTGGTCCACGTAGGCGACCTCTGCGATCCAGCGCAGCACGCCACGCAACCGGTGGCATTCGATGGCAAGTTGGCGGTTGGCTTCAGTCAGGATGATGATGCGTTGGGTGGGCGCCCTCGACTGGACTGACCTGTCCTTATCGCCCGTTATCCTCGCGGAAGGGGGTTCAGCATAAAGCGGCATAGTGGCCGCGCCGCATGGGCAGTCAAACAGTACCATGCCGTTCGCTTCGAACTCGCCTTTGCGGTTCAGCATCTCTGCGTTGATGTAGCCAATTGGCTCGGCTCCTTCTACACAATCGGCGCAGTAGCAGCCGGGGTAGGGTACGTGCGTCATGGCCGGACGCCCGGAATTATCCTTCATTTTCCTGCTCCTGTAGGATTGAGCGAACGGCGATCCCGAGCGGGGTGAGGCGAAATGCATGTCGGAAGCGCGTGTTTGGCCTCATCGTACCTAAGTCTCCGAGATCAGCACGAACGTGAATGTTGGGCCACGGAGGGTTCGTGTATTCATCCAGCCAAGGGTTCTCTTCCGGCGTGGCAAGCAACGCCCGCTTCTGCGCATCCGTAAGCCCTGCGGCGATGGCTTGGGGGTCGGTCATTGTCCTTCACCTGCCTGTGCTGGAGGGGTGGGGAGCTTGGCTGCGGCAATCGCGGCGGTAACTTTCCGCTCCACCAATCCACGGTTCATATTTGCACCGCGCAAAAGAGCGTCGGCCAATTCCAACGCCTCAAGAAGGTCAGGCCCTTGGCGCGATAGGCTCTGCCAACCGTCTGGCTGCAAACTAGGAGATTCATCCTCGTTGTTTTCCCAGCAAGCGCCACCAGACCAGCAGGGGGGATGCTCCCCCTCGATCTCTGCGACCCACTGATCGCAGGAAGTGTCCATGTCGGACATCGCACCGTTCGGGATGAGCCGGGCGAGAAAGGTCATCTGCCCGGCTTTCACGCGCACGACGGTATTGTACGGCGCGCTCTCGATATCCTTCCATTCAGGCCATGCTGTCATGATGGGGCTCCTTGGGTGTGCAGGTCCAAGACGTCCGCGTGTAGACATTCACGTTGAACGCCTTCTCGCAGCTCTCGCACTCAAATTCGGTCAAAGCTTCATCGTAGAAGAAGCCGCCATCGTGCTTGTGGGTGTATTCGCAGTACGGGCAGACCGGCGCGTCAGTGCTGTAGGTCTCACTCACCATTGCCAGTCTCCCCAGCAACGCAGGCACATGGTGTCCTCGGTGCAGTCGTTCAGATCGTAGGGACAGCGATAGGGGTCAGTGCGCCGGATGAAGCGCGCCAGCGTGAGCGCACCGAAAACGCTTAGCGCGGCGAGGATGAAGAGCGCGGCGGTCATGCGGCGGCCCTCCGCATTCCGCAGTTTCCACCTAAGTTATTGAAATCAGCGTGTGGATAAGTCCGACTTTCCGCACGAGGACCGGCCTTAGAGGCCGTGTCTGACCGGTTTTTGGTACCGGCATTCGCAGGTTCGAATCCTGCCGCCCCAGCCAGGCAGGCGCATTAGCGGCAAATTTCGTGCCCCAGCCGCTTCGTCGGGCATGACGCGATCACTCAGACGTCAGGTAACCGGCCCGGGATAGGGGATCGTGGCGAGGCCTGCCGTGCCGCAATCGACTTCGAACAGTGCGCCGTCGAATTCGGTCGCGTCCAGACCGATCGAGGCCGACGTCACGAACATGCGATCGTGGTTTTCTCCGGCGAAGGCGATGTTGGTGATTCGCCGTGCCGGCAGTTCGATCGTCCGCACGCGGACGCCATCGGGCGAATAGCGGCTGATGCGCCCGCCATCCCAGTGCGCGATCCACACGAAGCCATCGGCATCGGTCGTCATGCCGTCGGGGAAGCCATCGTCTTCATCGAAGACGGCGAACACGCCATCCTTCTGCGCCCGGCCGTCCTCCAGCGCAAAGCGGTAGATCGTCCGCCGCCCGCTGTCGGTGTGGTAAAGCCATCGGTTGCAGGGGGAAAACGTGGGGCCGTTCGGCACGATGTAGCCGATGTCGATGATCGACATGTCGCCCTGCGGGCCGATGCGATAGAGCGAGCCGCTGGCCTGCGTTTCGCCCATGTCCATCGTGCCGCACCAGATGGCGCCGGTGGCATCGGTCTTGCCATCGTTCATCCGGTTGCCCGGAAGGTGCGCCTCGATCGCCTTGCGCGGCCCGACGACGAGTTCGGGATCGACGGTGATGGGCGCGATGCCGGAGCGGAAGCCGCCAACCAGTCCGCCATCGGCATGGACCACCACCCAGCCGAGCGGCTCGGGCATGTCCCAGCGTTCGACCTGCATCGTCGACAGCGCCAAGCGATTGAGGGCGGGCGCCAGGATGTCGACCCAGTAGAACGCGTTGTCACGGGCGCACCACAGGGCGCCTTCGCCCAGGACATCGCGAACGCCGGCGCGCTCGATCACCTTCCAGTTCGACATGGCGGCACCCGCTCAGTGATTGTCGCGGGGAAGCCCGCGGGTCTGGGCGATGCGCTGGTACTTTTCCGCGCCTTCGAGAATGGCGCCGGTGTTCAGCTGACCCACGATACTGCGCTGGATTTCCTGCCACGGCGTCTGCGATTCGGGATAGGGATAGCCACCCGCCGCTTCCAGCGCGGCGCGACGCTCGGCAAGTTCCGCATCGGAAATCAGCACGTCCACGCGGCCCTTGCGCAAATCGAGGCGAACGCGATCGCCGGTCTGCAGCAGGGCCAGACCGCCCATCGCCGCCGCTTCGGGGCTGGCGTTGAGGATCGAGGGGCTGCCGCTGGTGCCGGACTGGCGGCCATCGCCAATGCACGGCAGGGCGCCGACGCCCTCGGTGATGAGGTAGGCCGGCGGACGCATGTTGACCACTTCGGCGGCACCGGGATAGCCGATTGGCCCTGCCCCGCGCATGAACATCAGCGTCTGCGCGGTGATGCCGAGCGCGGGATCGTCGATGCGGTGGTGGTAGTCCTCGGGACCGTCGAACACCACGGCCGGCCCTTCGAACGCTTCGGGATCGTCTGGATTGGAAAGATAGCGCGCGCGGAATTCCTCGCTGATGACGCTGGTCTTCATGATCGCGGCATCGAACAGGTTGCCGGTGAGCACGAGGAAACCCGCCTCTTCGCGCAAGGGCTGTGCGAACGGGCGAATGACCCGCTCGTCCTCGATGACGGCATCGCGGCAATTGTCGCCGATGGTGCGGCCGTTGACCGTCATCGCCGCTTCGGCGATCAGGCCCTGCCCCATCAGTTGCGCCACCACGGCGGGCACACCGCCGGCGCGGTAGTAATCTTCGCCCAGGTATTCGCCCGCCGGCTGCAGGTTGACGAGCAGCGGAACCTTGTGACCCTTTTCCTGCCAATCGGTGAGCGGCAATTCGACCCCCACGTGCCGTGCAATCGCGGCAAGGTGGATCGGCGCATTGGTCGATCCGCCGATCGCGGAATTGACGACGATGGCGTTGTGGAACGCTTCAAGCGTGAGGATGTCCGAGGGCTTGAGATCTTCGCGCACCATGTCGACGATGCGCTTGCCGGTGTGATAGGCGCATTCCTGCCGGTCGCGGTACGGCGCGGGGATCGCCGCCGAGCCCGGCAGCATCATGCCCAGCGCTTCGGCCAGGCTGTTCATCGTGGTGGCCGTGCCCATCGTGTTGCAATAACCGGTCGACGGGGCGGAGCTTGCGACCAGCTTGATGAAGCCGTCGGCGTCGAGCTCGCCCCGGGCCATCATCTCGCGCCCCTTCCACACGATCGTGCCGGAACCCGTGCGTTCGCCCTTGTGCCAGCCATTGAGCATCGGGCCGACCGAGAGCGCGATCGCCGGAATGTTGACGGTGGCCGCCGCCATCAGCAGCGCGGGCGTGGTCTTGTCGCAACCGGTGGTCAGCACCACGCCATCGATCGGGTAGCCATAGAGCGCTTCGACCAGCCCGAGGTAGGCAAGGTTGCGGTCCAGCCCGGCGGTCGGCCGCTTGCCGGTTTCCTGGATCGGGTGAACCGGAAATTCCAGCGCGATGCCGCCCGCTTCGCGAATGCCTTCACGGATGCGTTCGGCCAGCACGATGTGGTGGCGATTGCAGGGCGAAAGGTCGCTGCCGGTCTGGGCGATCCCGATGATCGGCTTGCCCGAGCGCAGCTCCTCGAGGCTGATCCCGAAGTTGAGATAGCGTTCGAGGTACAGCGAGGTCATGTCGATGTTGGCGGGATTGTCGAACCACGCGCGGCTGCGCAGCTTCATCGATGGGGTGTCGGTCATTGCAGCTTTCGCTTGGGTAGGAACTTCGTTCAGCGGGCGACGCTGAGGCGATAGATCATGGTGTGGCGGTAGGGCTTGCCGGGATCGACGCGGGCGGACACGAACGCGGGCTGGTTCGGCGCATCGGGGAACTTCTGCGGTTCGAGCGCGATCCCGTCCCCCATGCGGTAGAGATGGCCCTGCTTGCCGACGAGCGTGCCGTCGAGGAAATTGCCGGAGTAGAACTGCACTCCCGGTTCGGTGCTGAGCACTTCCAGCACGCGGCCCGACGCCGGATCTTCAAGACGTGCCGCGAGCTGCGGGGTCGCCGTCACGCCCTTGTCGAGCGCGAAGTTGTGGTCATAGCCGCGACCGACCACGATCTGCCGGTCGCGCCCGTCGCGAAGACCCTGCGCCACGGTTCGCGGCGCGCGGAAATCGAACACCGTGCCATCGACCTTTCGCAGTTCCCCGGTGGGGATCAGCTTTTCATCGACCGGCGTGAAGGCGGAAGCCGGGATCGTCAGAAGCTGCCCCATCGCCCCTGCCGCCGAACCTTCGCCGGCCATGTCGAAGATGGCGTGATTGGTCATGTTGACGATCGTCGGCTTGTCGGTCTTCGCTTCGAAAGCGATGGTCAGGTTGCCCGCTTCGTCGAGCGAGTAGGTCACCGTGGCTGCGAGGGTGCCGGGATATCCGGAATCGCCATCGGGACTGAGCAGCGAGAGCACCACGCTGGCGACCGGCCCCGACTTGATCGAGACAACCTTCCACGCCTGCTTGTCGAAACCCTTGCCGCCGCCGTGCAGCGAGTTGGTCTTGTCGTTGAGCGGCAGGCGATACGTCTTGCCGTCGAGCGTGAAGGCGCCGCCCGCAATGCGATTGGCGTAGCGGCCAACAGTCACGCCGAAATAGTTGGGGTGATCGACATAGCCGGCAAGATCGTCATAGCCGAGGAGCACGTCCGCGACGGTTCCATCGCGACCGGGCGCCTTGAGCGATTGCAGGGTGGCGCCGTAGGACAGGATGCGCGCCGAAATCCCGTTTGCGGCCTTCAGCGTGATGGCCTGGATCGGGGCGCCATCGGCCAGGTTTCCGGCCGCTTCCTGCGTCGCTTCGGCGGCGACCGCGCCGGTACCACCGAGGATGCTGGCGCAGAGCGCTGCCGCCACCATCGCCGAATTCTTTCCGCGACCCCTCATTCCCGTATCCTTTCACGCAGGCAGCCCCATTGACGCCGCCGTTTGGTGCATATAGTCCGACAAATAGAACGAGCGCAAGCCGGTAAGAGACGGAACGCAAGACTTGCCGTAGGTGCCGTTGCACAGCGAGAGGACATTACAGTTATGCCGCCAGTGGTATTGCCGGGTGCAAGCGCCACCCCCCACGACAGTTCCGTGCGCTACGGGCCCGCGCTGACACTTCTGGCCAGCCTGTTCTTCATGTGGGGCTTCATCACGGTCATCAACAACACGCTGCTGCCGCATCTGCGCGCCGTGTTCGACCTGAACTACACGCAGACCACGCTGATCGAGAGCGTCTGGTTCATTGCCTATTTCGTGGCATCGATCCCTTCGGCCAAGCTCATCGAGAAGATCGGCTACCAGAAGTCGCTGGTGACCGGCCTGCTGATCATGGCCGCCGGGGCGCTGGGGATGATGCTGGCCGCGTCCATGCCGTCGTACGGCGTGACGCTGACGATGCTGTTCGTGATCGCCAGCGGCATCACCTTGCTGCAAGTGGCCGCCAATCCCTATGTCGCCGTGGTGGGCAAGCCCGAGACGGCTTCGTCGCGGCTGAACCTGGTACAGGCCATGAATTCGGCAGGAACGATGCTGGCGCCGATGTTCGGCGCCTACCTGATCCTGGGCCGTTCCAAGAGCGGCACCGCGACTGCTGGCACGGTGCTGACGCAGGCGGAACGTATAGCCGATGCGCAATCGGTGATCCTGCCCTATGCGCTGGTGGCGACGGTCCTGATCGTGCTGGCCGTGATCATCGCGCGTTTCCCGCTACCGGCGATGGGGTCTGCGACACAGCGCCTGGCCAAGGAAGAGCGCAAGAAGCACTCGCTGTGGCAGCACCGCAACCTGGTGTTCGGCGTGCCCGCCATCTTCATCTACCTGATCGCCGAGATCGGCGTCGCCAATCTGTTCGTCAATTTCGTCAGCCAGCCGCAAATCGCCAACCTGACCCACGAGCAGGCGGGCAAGTACCTTTCGTTCCTGTGGGGCGGGATGATGATCGGCCGCTTCGCAGGCTCCGCGATCATGCAGAAGATCGACGCAAGCATCGTGCTCGCGGCCTTTTCGATCGGCGCCTTCGTGGTCATGCTGGTCACGGTATTCAGCACCGGACCTGTCGCGATGTGGTCGCTGATCCTGGTCGGGCTGTTCCATTCGATCATGTTCCCGACCATCTTCACGCTTGGCATCAAGGGCCTTGGCCCCCTGACCGAAGAAGGCTCGGGGCTGCTGATCATGGCGATCGCCGGTGGCGCGCTGGTGGTGGTTCAGGGATACCTGGCGGACAGCTACGGACTGCAGACTTCGTTCCTGCTGACGGCGGCTTGCGAGCTTTACGTGCTGTTCTACGCGCTGTGGGGATCACGGCCGACGCACGCGCTGCCCGACGCGGCGATCGAGAGCTGACGCGCAGCCCTGCAAGGATTGTGGGCCGCAAGGGGCGGAGCCGGAAGGTTCCGCCCCTTTGCTTTGCCTGCCAGCCGGGCGGGCTCAGCCGGTCGGAATCAGCCGCTCGGAGTCAGCCTGGGCCCCGCTCCATCGAGCTGCGCGTATCTTCTAGCGCCAGATCGACCAGCACACCCATCGCTTCTGCCGCGGCGTCGGCATCGCCTGCGGCGATGGCGTCCAGCACCCGGGCATGGTCCGGGATCGGATTGCGCGGCAGTTCGCGGGTCCGCTGCTTGAACTGGGTGGTCCAGTGAACGGCCGCGCCGATGCTGGCGGACAGCACGACCATGGCGTGATTGCCGGTTGCGCGAAGGATGGCGTCGTGGAAATCGCGGTCCGCAGCGCGACCGGCCTCGGTGGTCAAGGTGTGCCGACGCATCGCCGCCAGCGCCTCACGCATCAGCCGCACGTCCTCCTTGGATCGGCGCAATGCGGCAAGCCTTGCCGCCGCAGGTTCGATGATCGAGCGCAGTTCGAACAGGTCGCGCACGAACGCCACGTCCGGTTCGCCGGCAAAGGCCCATGCCAGCACTTCGGGATCCAGCAGGTTCCAGCGTTCGCGCGGGAGCACCTTCGTACCAGCCTTGGGCCGGCTGGCGACCAGCCCCTTGGCGGTCAGCACCTGGATGGCTTCACGATAGGCGCTGCGCGAAACCTTTAGTTCCTCGGCAAAGGCCACCTCGCCTGGCAGGACATCGCCGGGCGCGTATTGGCCGGACAAGATCGCGGTACCCAGCTTGTGCGCCAGCGCGCCGTGCAGCCGCCTGCCCGGTCCGCGCGTGGCGCCGCCCTTGGCGCCCTCTGCCGGGTTGCGCTGGTCGGAAAGCTTATCGGGTACGGCGTCCGTCACGTGCTGGGGTTCCTCCTGCTGACTTGGCTTAACAGCCTGTACCGCACGGCGAAACGATTAATGCAGCCAGGCCTGCGCAAGATATTGCGTTTCGCCAAGCGCCATAATATGTCGGAGTAAATCAGGAGACTCCAATGACCGACTTCCGCTCCGTGGCCGCCGCAACCGGTCAGCCACAAGGACCGTCCTTTGCCGTTCATGGCCCCGCCGATGTCGCCAACGCCTGCGCCGCCGCGGCCGAGGCGTTCGACACCTATCGCGCGACCGATGCGGAAGTTCGCGCTGCATTCCTCGAGCGCATTGCCGAGGAAATCCTTGCCATCGGGGACGACCTGATCGAAGCGGCGATGCAGGAATCGGGCCTGCCCCGGCCCCGCCTGGAAGGCGAGCGCGGCCGCACCGTCGGCCAGCTGCGGCTGTTCGCCGATGTGGTGCGCAAAGGCGCCTGGCAGCAACTGCGCATCGATCCCGCCCTGCCCGATCGCCAGCCGCTGCCGCGCCCGGATATTCGCCTGCGGATGATCCCGCTCGGCCCTGTTGCGGTGTTTGGCGCATCGAACTTTCCACTGGCGTTCTCGACCGCCGGTGGTGACACCGCCTCCGCCCTCGCGGCCGGTTGCCCAGTTGTCGTCAAAGGCCATCCCGCGCATCCGCAGACGGGCGCGCTGGTCGCTGCCGCGATCGAGCGGGCGGTCGCTGCCTGCGGACTGCCATCGGGCGTGTTCGGCCACCTTGTCGGCCCGTCGAACGAACTGGGTGCCGCGCTGGTGCAGGACCCGCGCATTGCGGCGGTGGGCTTTACCGGTTCGCGTGCAGGCGGGCTCGCGCTTGCCAAGCTGGCACAGGCCCGTGACGTGCCGATCCCGGTCTATGCCGAAATGTCGAGCATCAATCCCGTGCTGCTTCTTCCCGAAGCGCTGAAGGCGCGCGGCGAAGCGCTGGGCACGGCCTTCGTCGCTTCGCTGACCATGGGCGCTGGCCAGTTCTGCACCAACCCCGGACTGGTCCTCGCGATCGAGGGCGAAGGGCTGGATGCGTTCGTGGCGGCCGCGACGTCGTCGGTGGCAGCGGCTGCGGCACAGACCATGCTGACCAGCGGGATCTGCCAGGCCTATGCCAGCGGTGTATTGGCGCTGGAAGGAAACGCCGCGGTCGAAACGCTGGCCAAGGGTGCGCCCGGCGAAGGGACGCAAGGCGGCGCGGCCCTGTTCCGCACAACCGCCAGCGCTTTCCTGGCCGACAAGGCAATGGGCCACGAAGTGTTCGGTGCAGCGTCGCTCGTCGTCGTTTGCAAGGATGAGGCCGAACTGCTGGCGCTGCTCAAGGGACTGGAAGGACAGCTCACCGCCACGCTGCACATGGATGTCGCCGACGAACCGCTGGCCGCGCGTCTGCTGCCCGTGCTGGAGATCAAGGCCGGGCGCATCCTTGCCAACGGCTGGCCGACCGGCGTCGAAGTCTGCCATGCGATGGTGCACGGCGGCCCCTTCCCCGCCACGTCGGATTCGCGCACCACGTCGGTCGGCAGCCTGGCTATCGACCGCTTCCTGCGCCCGGTCAGCTACCAGAACCTTTCCGCCAACCTGCTGCCCCCGGAACTGCGCGACGATGCGCACGGCGCGCCCCGTCTGGTCGATGGCGTCCTGAAGATCTGAAGGAATAAACGATGTCTCTTCGCCTGCTTCAGCATCGTGCCCCCGATGGCACGCGATCGGTCGTCTTTGCAGATGGCGCCAGTGCTCACGTTCTGGACGGTGTCGCCGGCGTGCGCGATCTGGCGCAGCGCGCGATCGCCGGCGGTATAACCCTTGCCGCTGCCGCGCGCGCCTGCGCCCGAGGCAGCGACATCGACCTGGCGCAGGAACTGGCCGAAGGGCGCTTCCTGCCGCCCATCGACCATGAAGATCCGGCGCACCTGATCATGACCGGTACGGGGCTGACCCACCTCGGATCGGCCGAAGGGCGTGACAAGATGCACCGGGATGCGGCAGCCGCTGCGCACCAGACGGATTCGATGCGCATGTTCCTCGAAGGGCTGGAGGGCGGCAAGCCGGCACCGGGCGCGGTCGGGCAGCAGCCCGAATGGTTCTACAAGGGCGATGGTTCGCAGCTCGTCGGCCCGGGCGAGGCGCTCACGATGCCCGCGTTCGCAAAGGACGGAGGCGAGGAGCCCGAGCTTGCCGGAATATACCTGATCGGCACGGACGGCACGCCGTTCCGCCTGGGCTTCGCGCTCGCCAACGAGTTCTCCGACCACGTGACCGAACGGCACAACTATCTGTGGCTGGCGCACTCCAAGCTGCGCCAGGCATCGCTCGGTCCGGAACTGCTGATCGACGAGGCGCCGAGCGACGTTCGCGGCACCAGCCGGATCGTGCGCAACGGCGAAGTGCTGTGGGAAAAGCCGTTCCTTTCAGGCGAGGACAACATGAGCCACGCCCTTGCGAACCTTGAACATCACCACTTCAAATATGGCCTGTTCCGTCGTCCCGGCGATATCCACGTCCACTTCTTCGGCACGGCCACGCTATCGTTCGCCGACGGCGTGAGCACCCAAGTCGGCGATACGTTCGAGATCGAGGCTGCGCCGTTTACCCTGCCGTTGCGCAATTCGCTGGCGCGGGCGGCCGGCGACGACGCGCCGGTTGCCGTCAAGGTCCTGTAACCATCATGGACCCCATTCGCATCGCCGTTGTCGGCGTGGGCAAGATCGCCCGCGACCAGCACCTTCCCGCCATTGCCGGCAACCGCGCTTTCAGCCTGGCCGCGACGGTCAGCCCGCACGATCCGGGCGTGCCGGAGGTTCCGCATCTCGAAAGCCTGGAACAGCTGCTCGAAGATGGCCCGGCGGTCGATGCGGTGGCGCTCTGCACCCCGCCGCAGGTTCGCTACGGCCTTGCCGCGATGGCGCTGAAGCGCGGCATCCATGTGTTCCTGGAAAAACCGCCGGGCGCGACACTGGCCGAGGTCGCCGCGCTGGAAAGCCGGGCGGACAAGGTAGGCGCGACGCTGTTCGCAGCCTGGCATTCGCGCTTTGCCGCCGGCGTGGCACCAGCACGGGCTTGGCTCGCCGAGCGACGGATCGAGCGTGTGGAGATCACGTGGCGCGAAGACGTGCGGGTCTGGCATCCGGGTCAGGCGTGGATCTGGGAGCCGGGCGGCCTCGGCGTGTTCGATCCCGGCATCAATGCGCTGTCGATCGTGACCCACATCCTGCCGCGGCCATTCTTCCTCAAGACCGCGACGCTGGAAATCCCGGCGAACCGCGCGGCACCGATCGCGGCTGACATGCACTTCTGCGATACCGGAGGCGCGGCGATCCACATGGACCTCGACTGGCGCCAGACCGGCCCGCAAAGCTGGGACATCATCGTGGAGACCGACGCCGGCACGCTGAAGCTGTCGAACGGCGGAGCGGTCCTGTCGCTTCCCAGCGGCACCGAACACGCCGAGGACCACGAATACCCCGGCCTCTATGCCCGTTTCGCCACACTGATCCGCAGCGGCCGCAGCGACGTCGACGTCGATCCGTTGCGGCTGGTGGCCGACGCGTTCCTCCGAGGAAAGCGCGCCACCACCGAAGCATTCATCGATTGACCGACTGCCTTGGGAGAGGCCCGATGACATCACTTTTCCGCCGCACCGCTGCGGCCGTCCTGCTCGCCGCGAGCGCACTTGCCACGTCTGCACATGCCGACACCGGTGGCCGGCCTACCAGTGCAACGCTCCACGCCGATACGCCCGGCCCCGTCTATGACAGGCGGATCTTCACGCAGTTCGCCGAGCACCTCGGCAACGGCATCTACGGTGGGCTCTGGGTAGCGGACGACAAGTCGATCCCGCAGACCAACGGCTTTCGCAATGATGTCGTGGCGGCACTGAAGAACCTGTCGGTACCGGTTATCCGCTGGCCGGGGGGGTGCTTTGCCGACGAATACCACTGGCGCGAAGGCATCGGGCCCAAGGCAAAGCGCCCGGTCAAGGTCAACACGCACTGGGGCGGCGTGACCGAACCCAACGCGGTGGGCACCCACGAATTCTTCGAACTGCTGCGGCAGGTCGGTGCCGAAGCCTATATCGCCGGCAACGTGGGCAACGGTACGCCGCAGGAAATGGCGGAGTGGGTCGAATACATGACCGCCCCGGCCGGCAGCCTGGCCGACCTGCGCGCGCGCAACGGGCACAAGCAGCCGTGGGCGGTGCCCTACTTCGGCGTGGGCAACGAACTGTGGGGCTGCGGCGGCAACATGCGGCCCGAATATGCTGCTGACGTTACCCGCCGTTACGCCACCTTCGTCAAAGCGCCGGCCGGTACCCGGATTCTGAAGATCGCCGCAGGGGCGAATGTCGACGACTACACCTGGACCGAGACGATGATGCGCGTGGCCGGTGACATGCTGGATGGCGTGTCCCTGCACTATTACGTGCATCCGGCCGGAGGGTGGCCTCCGCGGGCGCCGGCGGTCGATTTCGACGAACATGGCTGGGCCGATGCCCTCGCCGGCGCGCGCCGGATGGACGAGTTGATCACCCGTCACACCGCGATCATGGACAAGTACGACCCCAAGAAGCGGGTCTTCCTGGCGGTTGACGAATGGGGCGCGTGGTATGCGCAGGATCCGGGCACGCATCCGGGCTTCCTGCGCCAGCAGAATACCCTGCGCGATGCGCTGATTGCCTCGATCCACCTCGACATCTTTGCCCGCCACGCGGACCGCGTGCGGATGAGCGCCATCGCCCAGATGGTCAATGTGCTGCAGGCGATGATCCTGACCGAGGGCCGGAAGATGGTGCTCACCCCGACGTATCACGTGTTCGAGATGTACAAGCCATGGCAGGACGGGACCGTCCTGCCGATCGACATCGACGCGCCGTGGTATGCCAAGGACCAGTTCACGATGCCCGCCGTGAGCGGTTCGGCCGTCAAGGCCAAGGATGGCAAGACCTACGTCGCGCTGTCCAACCTCGATCCCAATCAGGCCAACACCGTGCGGGTGAAGTTGACCGGGGTGGCGGCCAGCGGTGTCTCGGGCCGCGTGCTCACCGCGCCGGCAATCAATTCGCACAACACTTTCGATGCGCCCGACGTGGTCAGGCCGGTGTCCTTCGACGGAGCTTCGATCAGCGACGGTGCGCTTTCCGTCACACTTCCTGCCAAGTCCATCGTGGTCCTGACGCTGCAATGACCGCGACGCAGGTCCTTGGCGACTGGGGCGGCACCAACCTGCGGCTGTGGCGGCTGCGCGGCGGGACGATCACCGACCGGATTGACGGACCCGGAACGACCGCGCTTGCTGGAAATGCAGCGCAGGTTCTTGAGGAGCGCCTGACGTCCTGGGCCGTGCAGGGACCGATTTTGCGCGTTACGCTGTGCGGCATGGCGGGCTCTCCCGCCGGACTTCTGCTGGCCCCGTATGTGCCCTGCCCCTGCACCTTGGCGCAGTGGCTCGCCGCGCCGGCCACGGTGAAGGTGGCAGGTATCGACGTCGACGTCTTGCCGGGCCTGTCGCACCGTAGCGATGCGGCCGTGCCCGACGTGATGCGCGGCGAGGAAGCGCAGGTTTTCGGGGCGATCGCGCTGGAACCCTCTCTCGGGCAGGGCAGCCACGTCATTGTCCTGCCCGGGACCCACAGCAAGTGGGTAACGCTCGACGACGGCGCGATCCGTCGCTTCTCGACCGCACCTACGGGTGAAGTATTCGCCTTGCTCGCTGGCAAGTCGTCGCTGACAGGAAGCAACGAGGGCGGAACCGGCAGTTTCGACGAGGGCTATGCCCGCGGGCTTGAGCGCGCGGGAGAGCCCATGCCGGGTGCCCTGTTCGAAGCCCGGGCAGCCCGCCTGATGGACGGGCGATCACAGGCATGGTCGCGCGGTTACCTCTCCGGCCTGCTGATCGGGGCGGAAGTCGCGCAATTTGCGCCGGGCACGGGGACCGTGATCGTCATCGGCGCGCCAACGCTCGCCACGCTCTATTCAGGCGCGCTGCAAAGCCGCGGCATCGCCACGCGCACCATCGACGGCGATGCCGCCGTGCTCGCGGGCCTTACCCAATCGCTCCAGCAACAGGACCGGACATGACCATCGAAGAAGCATTGGCTGCGGGCGCTCCACCGATCGTGGCGATCCTGCGCGGCATCGGCCCGCACGAAGCGGTCGCCGTGTCCGAAGCCCTGGTTGCCGCCGGCGTCCGCCTGATCGAGGTGCCATTCAATTCTCCCGATCCGGCAGTTTCGATCGCGGCCATGGCCGGCGCACTCGGCGATCGGGCCGCGATTGGCGGCGGCACGGTGACCAGCATCGAACTGTCCGAGGCACTTGCGCAGGCGGGCGGAACCTTCATGGTATCGCCCAACGTCGATCCCGCGGTCATCCGGCGCTCGCTGGACCTGGGGATGGACGTCCTGCCCGGTTTCCTCACTCCCACCGAAGCTTTCGCCGCCATCGGCGCGGGCGCGACAAGCCTGAAGCTGTTCCCCGGATCGGTGCTTGGCAGCGCCTATGTCAAAGCCATTGGCGAAGTCCTGCCCGCTGGCACGCGGATATGGGCCGTGGGCGGGGTGGGTCCGGCCAACGTCGCCGAATTCCGCAAGGCCGGTGTATTCGGTATCGGTGTGGGAGGCAGCCTGTACAAGCCGGGCGACGAGCCCGAGGCGGTCGGCGCGAAGGCGCGCGCTCTCGTCGAAGCCTGGATGGCATGCGAGGCATGAGCCGGCTGCGCGTTACCGTGCTGGCGCTTGCCCTGTGGATCGTCCCCACGCCGGGCAACGCGCAGCCCACCCCCTTGACCGGCGACCTGACGGTGCACGACCCCGTGCTGACCCGCGAAGGGGCGACATGGTATGTGTTCAGCACCGTGGGCAAGTATGTCGGGATCAAAACGTCCGCCGACCTGCGACACTGGACAGATGCCGGATCGGTGTTCGCCGAGATACCCGCTTGGGCGCGGCAAGCCGTGCCGGGGACGGAGGGGATCTGGGCACCCGATATCGCTTATGTGAACGGCGAATACCGGCTCTATTACTCGGTATCCACCTTCGGTTCGAACCGTTCGGCAATCGGCCTTGCGACAAGCCCGACTCTCGATCCCAAATCGAAGGCCTATCGCTGGACGGACCGCGGCATGGTTGTGCAATCCACGCCGCAAGACGATTTCAACGCCATCGATCCGAACTTCGTGGCCGATGGCCAAGGGCGGCAATGGCTTGCGCTGGGCAGTTTCTGGAGCGGTATCAAGCTGTTTGCGCTTGATCCGAAGACGGGCAAGCCCGCTCCGGGGACCGAACCCTATACCCTCGCCAGCCGGCCTGCCCCTGCCACAGCACCCGCAGCGATCGAAGCTCCGTTCATCGTGCCGCACGGGGGCGCCTACTACCTGATCGCTTCGTACGATTACTGCTGCAAGGGCGTGAACAGCACCTACTACACCGTGGTCGGACGGGCGGACAGGATCACCGGCCCCTACAAGGGTCGCGACGGCAGTTCGATGCTGGAGGGAGGCGGCACCATTCTGCTTCGCGCCGATCTGCAGGAAAAGCAGCGCTATCGCGGACCAGGCCATGCCGGCGCGTTCACCGACGCGGACGGGACGACCTGGCTCGTGTGGCATGCCTACGATCGTGAAGCCAACGGCGCGCCAAAGCTGCGCGTCGGCAAACTGCGCTGGGACGAAACCGGCTGGCCTGTGGCGGAACCGATCGACTGAAGCCAATACGACAGAGAGGACCTGCCATGACAATCTCGCTCTCGCGCCGTGCCTTCGTTGCCGGCGGCGCTGCCCTGCCCATCGCCTGCGCGCCGATGGCGGCACACCTGCCCTTGCCGTCGGCTGATGCGGGCCCCGTCAACCCGCTGGTCCGCCAGCGCGCCGACGCCCAGGTATTCCGGCACGACGACGGCTTCTATTACCTGACCGGTTCGGTTCCCGAGTACGATCGCCTGGTGCTGCGCCGATCGAAGACCATCGCGGGGCTTGCGACGGCTGAGGAGCGGGTCCTGTGGCGCCACCAGGCGTCAGGGCCGATGTCCGGGTTCATCTGGGCGCCAGAGCTGCATCTGATCGACGGGCGCTGGATCATGTACTTCGCAGCAGGCCCCAGCGGCGGCGGCGAAGACGTTTTCCGCATCCGCACGTTCGCCGTCGTCTGCGACGGACCCGATCCGATGGCCGGCAACTGGACGGTGCTCGGCCAGTTCCAGGCACCCTGGGACAGCTTCTGCCTCGATTCCACCAGCTTCGTCCACCGCGGCACCCGCTACTTCGCCTGGGCGCAGCGCGAACCGGGGATCGAGACGAACTCGAACCTCTACATCGCCCCCCTCGCCTCGCCGCTAACCCTCGCGCGCCCGGCGACACGCCTGAGCATTCCGATGCTCGACTGGGAAGTGCGAGGCTTCAAGGTCAACGAGGCGCCCGCCGTGCTGGCCCGCAACGGTCGCCTGTTCATGACCTATTCGGCGAGCGCGACCGACGCGCGCTATTGCCTGGGAATGCTGACCGCGGCCGAGGATGCCGACATCATGGACCCGCGCGCCTGGACCAAGGCGCAGATGCCGGTGTTCGTCACGAGCGGTGAGACGGGCGTGTTCGGGCCAGGCCACAACAGCTTCACGGTCGATGAGCAGGGACGCGACATCCTGGTCTATCACGGGCGGGACTACGAACGGATCGATGGCGATCCGCTGTTCGATCCCAACCGCCACACGCGCGTTCAGCGGCTCTATTTCAAGGCCGATGGGTCGCCGGACTTCGGTGTCCCCGTGGGCAACGGGCCGCTCCCCGTCCGCCTGCTGGGTCCCGACGGATCGGCGCTTTGCTGTGAAGAGGGCCGCCTGTTCGTTGGTGCTGCCCATCTCGCATCGACACAGTTCCGCATGATCGAGGATGCGGCAGGAATCGTGACGATCCAGCCGATCCTGCGCCGTGACGAGCGTGTTACCGTGCTGCCGGATGGCGGCATCGGGCTTGCGCGCAATGGTGCAAGTCCAGCCCAACGTTTCATCGCGCACCGCTCCGCAGAAGGCACGGTATCGCTTGAGTCGGCCGCGCGCCGCTCGTTTGCCCTGTCGGCATCGCGTACCTTGGCGCTCGTTCCGGCGCCCAGCGCAACGCTTTGGCGCGTGGATTGATTACTCGGCGTTGTTCATACCAATGCATGGTGCAGATTGGAGAGCTGCCTGGCTGCTGCGTCGCTTTGGCAGCACTTCTTCCGACCGCCTCCAGAGCGCAAAAAAATCCCCTTGCCAAGAATAAGTCAGACAAATAATTAGTCAGACAAATTTGGGCATGGCGAAGGGGCTGGCCCATAACAGGGAGGGTGATCTCATGGCGATCAAGCCATTTGCTTTCGGTACGACGTCGGTTCTCGCGCTCACGCTGTCGACGGTTGCGCACGCGCAGGCTGTGGACGCGGCTTCTGCGGACGCGGCGGCGGGCGATGAAATCGTCGTCAGCGGCGTGCGCGCCTCGATCGTGGGCGCATTGAACGTTCGCAAGCAGTCGACCCAGATCGTCGATTCCATCGTCGCGGAAGATGTCGGCAAGCTGCCCGACAACAACGTCGTGGAAGCGCTGCAGCGCGTTACCGGTATCCAGATCACCGATCGCGCCGGTGGCGAAGCAGGCGCCGTTACGATCCGTGGTCTGTCTGACCCGCTGACCACGCTCAACGGCCGCAATATCTTCACCGCCGCCGGACAGTCGTTCGCGTTGCAGGATATTTCCGCAAACCTCGTCAAGGCGGTGAACGTCTACAAGACGCGCTCGGCGGACCAGATCGAGACCGGCCTTGCCGGCCAGATCGACGTCGAAACCCGCCGCCCGTTCGATTTCGATGGATTCACCATCTCGGGCCTCGCCCGCGGGATCTACAACGAGCAGGCCGATAGCTATAACCCCAACGTTGCCCTGCTTGTCAGCGATCGCTGGGAAACCGGCATCGGCGACATCGGACTGCTGGTCAACGCAAGCTACAGCAAGACCAAGTACCGGAACATGAGCACGACGGCCGGTGCCTTCGTGCCATTCGCCACCGAGACGCCGCCCGCGGGTTCGGGCCTGAGCAAGCTTGAGCGCATCTTCCCCGGCCCGGGCAACGTCAACTGGCAGCCAGGGCTCAACGCCGGCCTACCCACGGCAGCGGGCTCCACGCTCAACGTCAATGGCGTCGACGTTCCATATTACCTTGGCCGCGATGCGGTGTTCAGCTCGGACCTGTATGGCAAGCGCGAACGGCCCTCGTTCAACGTGGCGCTGCAATGGGCACCGAACAGCAGCTCGGTCTACACGGCCGAGGTGTTCTATGCCGGCTTCCGCGGCAACACCTTCAATTCGCTGCAGTTCAGCTTCGTCGACTGGTGGGGCAATCCGGGACCGGTCCAGCTCTATGATGGCACCAACATCATCAAGTCGCGCACCGTCGACAACGTCTACGGGTTCAACAGCGGCGATTACGCCACCAACCGCACCGACAGCTACGTCTATGCGCTGAACGGCAAGTGGGACCTTGGCAACCGCGGCAAGATCACAGCAGACCTCGCCTATCAGACCAGCACCAACAAGACGACGTTCCAAGCCATGCGCACCGATCGTGTCGCTGACCAGATCGTGGTCGATTTCAACAAGAGCGGAGGCATCCCCTCGTTCCACTTCAACGATGACAGCCTGCTGGCTGATCCGTCGGTTTGGAACGTCGCGGAGTTCTATGACAACGCCAATGAAGCCAAGGGCGATGCGATCACCGGTACGCTCGACGGCTACTACACCTGGGACGACGGCTTCCTTCGTTCGATCAAGGCCGGCCTGCGCGTCGATCGCCGAACCGCGCAGACCTTCGTGCGGACACAGGATGGCGGCCGCCTGAACCGGGCCTTGAACGCGGCCCTTCCCGCTGACGGCCTGTTCACAAACAGCGGCTTCTTCGACGGCCGCGCCGATGTACCGACCAGCTGGGTATTGCCGAGCGGATACTGGATCAACTCGCACGCCGACGAAGTGCGCGCACTTTATGGCCTGAAGACTTCGGATCAGCTGGTGCTCGATCGCGTGTTCGACATCACCGAAACGACGATGTCGGCCTATATCATGGCCGACGCGCAGATCGACCTGTTCGGGCGCCCGCTGAAGCTTCAGGGTGGCGTGCGTTTCGTGAACGTCGACACCGACAGCCGCTTCTTCGACCGCTATAACGGCGGTGCCGAAACCAACGCGTCAAGCGGATCGAACAAGTTCCTCCCAGCCTTCACGCTGCGGTATGAGGTGACCGATAACCTGCGGCTGCGCTTCAATTACGGTGAAACGCTGCGTCGTCCGAACTTCACCGACATCAACCCGAACTACAGCCTGACTGGCGATCTCACCAACGTCGGCTATGGCTCGGGCTCGGCGGGCACGGCGAACCTTCGCCCCACCCATTCGAAGAACTTCGACCTGGCGCTCGAATGGTACTTCGACCGCGACAGCGCGATCTACGTCACCGGCTTCCGCCGCGAGATTGACGGGCTGGTGGTGCCGCTGACGGTACGCGAATACATCCCGAACAATGGCATCCAGGCGGGCGCGACGGACTACTTTGCGATCACCCGTCCGGTGAATGCATCGAATGGCGTGCTCAAGGGCGTCGAAGTCGGCGTGACCTACTTCCCGCACTACCTGCCCGGCCCGCTCGACGGCCTGGGCTTCCAGGGCAGCGTCACGATCCTCGATTCGAAGCAGAACATCCCGGAATCCGACAGCGCCGGAAACATCGTCGGCCAGTCGACATCGCAGTTCTTCGGGGTCTCCAAGCTTTCGTACAATGCGACGCTCGCCTACGACAAGGGGCCCTTCAATGCCCGCCTGTCGTACATCTGGCGCAAGGAGTTCCTCCACAACAACGAGGCACGCCTGTTTGCCAACCCGATCGGCGTGTGGTTCCGCCCCGAAAAGAGTCTCGACCTTCAATTGACCTGGAACGTCACGGACAAGATCGGCGTCACCTTCGACGCGGTAAACCTGACCAACTCGACCCAGCAGAACTACTACCGGTTCGGCGACGTCGGCAATGCGGACCAGTTCAACCTGGGCACTACACTGCTGGCGCGCACCTTCGCGCTGGGCGTGCGTTTCAAGTTCGACTGATCGCGCCACTTGTACGGCGAAGGCCGCCCCGCGCTCCCTCGCGCCGGGCGGCCTTCCTGGTGGCGGTCGCCTCGCGCCGAAAGCCTTCTCTCTCCGCGCGACGGCACGCGACCGCCGTCAATGCGTGGGAGGTTATGCTCAGGCCGCAGCCCGCGCCCAGTCGCGCGCTTCGGCCGAGGCGGTCCAGCGGATCGCGTTCTCGATCAGGCGGCGATAGACCGGGTTGGCATAAGTCACCTCGTCATCGCCCGGCTGGAGATAGACCAGCGGGCTGTTGCCCGCGCGCTTGGCCCAGCCGATCAGGTTGCTGCCAGGCGCATGGTCCCAGCCTTCGTTCGAGAACATCGTGCCCTCGATCGCGGCGGTGGCCGAATAGAAGTTGTCGCGCTCGAACCGGTAGTCCGAGCGCAGCAGCGGAACGACGTCCTGCTCGAAGATCTCGGCGAGGTAAAGCTCGTCGGTCAGCGCAAACATCGGCGGTATGCCGGCCATGACCGGGTGATCGGGCGCGACCACCTGCGCGTTGTAGCTCGCCTGGTGGCGATAGCCCGAATCGAGCCGCGCCGCGCCGCGCAAGGTGGCGGCGCGATAGAGAAAGCGCCCGCCGACGATTTCGGCAAAGCCTTCCCAGGCAGGCCAGCCGGCAATCGCGTGGTGCGTGGCGACCACGCCGATGCCCCGCTCCAGCAACCGTTCGATCCCTTCGCGCACCGCGTCGGGGATCGGCATCGGAGCGCCCGGAACGGGTCCATGGAAATCGATGCCGGGCATATCATAGAGTAGCAGCACGTCGAACTGATCGGCCAGATCGGGCTGCATCAGCAGCGACGCGGCGGGCTGGTCGACGAAGGTGACCGAAATGCCCTCCATGCCATCGAACAGCGCGGCATAGGCGTTGCGGTCGAACGGATGGCCGCGAACGGCGGCAAGGACCTTCAATGGGGCGTGATAGTCGATTGTCGGCATGCAGCCTTGGTACCACCCTGCCCTCCGAGCGCGATGCCCACTTTGGATAGGGGCCGGCTTGCCGACGGCTTGGGGCGATCAGTCCCAGTTGCCGACGAGCGCCATTTCCTCGTCTGCGCCCAGCGGCGACGTCGCGCCGATGCGGCGGTAGGCGTCCTCGATCGCCGGCGACGGCGCACTGTTTTCGGACGATGCCGCGTCGCCTTGCGCCTCGATCACCCAGCGTCCGTTGCGGCGACAGGCAAGGCCGCTGGCGCGCGCGAGGGTGTATTCGCGGCACCAGCTGCCGTCGGCGGCCCGCACCGTCAGCACGGGCGTCAGCATCCGGCCATCGGCGAGATGCGCGGTGCGCCCGGAAGACGTGCCTTCGAGCGCGAGCGACACGGGATCGGCCGCGCTCTTGGCTGCACGCGGCCTTAGCGCCGAGACGACACCCGCTGCGACCATTGCCATGGCAGCGACGATCATGGCCAGGCGCTGCCAGCTCCAAGCCCCCGGCCGTGGTGCCGCCACAGTCTGCGGCCGGGCATGGCCTCGGCTCAGCCGCTCGACAATTTCAGGCTCGACCGATGGTGTGCGGCGCGTGGTGCGGTCGGCAAGCTGGCGGTCGCGGTCGCGCCATTCGAGCGCCAGGCGGGCCAGCACCACGTCGGCGGCGAGTTCGCGGTCGAACGCGGCTTCCTCATCGGCGGTCATCGCACCGTCGAGATAGGCAGCAAGGCGTTCTTCGGTGTGGTCGCTCATCACCGTGTCTCCGCAGTACGGGGCATTCCGGCGGGGATTTCCGCGCGGGCGGACACAAGACCGCTGCACACCGAAACGCTCGGCACGGCGGAAGCTTGTGCAATGGGATGGTAACGCAATTCACGGGGCCAGACGAGCAGACAAGTCCCTGTGACACCTGTACAAGCGCGACCAGTACGGCAGCGATCCGCGCGGTATCGGAGCAATCGTCCGTGACGCAGCGATAGCGCGCGTTGCAGGGAGATCGCCGATCGCATCGTCATAATGCCAAGTGTCCTCCTCCCCGCGGTTAAGATCAAGGAAATAGTCGGATGACTCAGGGGGCGAGTGTGATCGGTTGACGACCTTTCGACATTTCGACAATATTCGAAACATGGATTCAGACGAGCAAGCTTCCCACGTCGTCCGTGCGCTCGGCGCGCTGGCGCAGGACCATCGCCTCGCAGCGTTTCGCCTGCTGATCGAGGCCGGCGGCAACGGCCTTGCCGCGGGCGAGCTTGCCGCGCGCCTTGCGCTCGCGCCATCCTCGCTCAGCCATCACCTTGCGCTGCTGGCACAGGCCGGGCTGGTCAGCCAGGAACGCCGCAGCCGTTCGATCATCTATCGCGCCGACCTGGCGGCGATGAGCGCGCTGATCGGCTACCTGACCGAAAATTGCTGCGGCGGGGCGGACTGCGGGATCGCCGTCCCCGCCTGCACCATTCCCGCCCCTTGCGAGGGAGCGGCAGCTTGACCCGCCCGATTCTGGCAGAGGCCGTCGGCAGCTTCCTTCTGTTTGCGACCGTAATCGGCTCGGGCGTGATGGGCGAAAGCCTGTCGCAGGGCAACGTCGCGGTGGCGCTGCTGGGCAATACCATCGCCACCGGCGCGATGCTCTACGTGCTGATCACCATGCTCGGGCCGATCTCCGGCGCGCATTTCAATCCGGCGGTAACGCTGGTGTTCCGCATCCTCGGCGCGCTCGATACGCGCCAGGCGCTGGGGCACGTTGCGGCGCAGATCGCGGGCGGCATCCTTGGCGTGTGGTGCGCACACGCGATGTTCGGGCTCGATGTGCTGCAGTTGTCGACCAAGGCGCGCAGCGGCGCGGGCCAGTGGACCGGCGAGGTGGTGGCGACGTTCGGTCTGGTGCTGACGATCCTCGGCACCCTGCACCATCGGCCCCGCGCGGTCCCAGCCGCGGTTGCGCTCTATATTACCGCCGCCTACTGGTTCACCTCCTCGACGAGCTTCGCCAATCCCGCGATCACGCTGGCGCGCAGCCTGTCGGACACCTTCGCCGGCATCGCGCCTGTCGATGCCGCCCCGTTCATCGCCTGCCAGCTGGCCGGCGCCCTGCTCGCGCTTGGCGTTGCCCGGCTGTTGTTCCCGCAAGCCGAGCTCGACAAGGACGCCACCGCCGATGCCTGAAACCGCCACCCCAACCGCTCCCGCTCCGGTCGACATCGTCGTCTACCACAACCCTGCCTGCGGCACTTCGCGCAACACGCTGGCGATGATCCGCAACGCGGGGATCGAGCCGCACGTGGTCGAATATCTCAAGACCCCGCCGACCCGCTCGCTGCTCGAAAGCCTGATCGCGCGGGCCGGGATCACCGTGCGAAATCTGCTGCGCGCCAAGGGCGATCTCTACGACCAGCTCGGCCTTGCCGACGAAAGCCTGTCCGACGCGGCGCTGCTCGATGCGATGATGGCGCACCCCATCCTGATCAACCGACCGCTGGTGGTCTCGCCGCTGGGCGTGCGGCTGTGCCGTCCGTCGGAACTGGTGCTCGATCTGCTCCCCGCCGCGCAGCAGGGCGCGTTCGCCAAGGAAGATGGCGAACAGGTGGTCGATGCGGCAGGCAACCGCGTCGGATGAACGATAGCAAGCATGGTCGTCTGCGCACGCTCGATGCGCCGGGCGTGCTGCCTGCGCTAAAGCCTGCCTATCTCGACGCGAGTCCGGCGCTGGGTCTTGGCCCGCTCGATCACCCGCCCCGCATCCTGCTGCTCTATGGCTCGCTGCGCGAACGCTCGTTTTCGCGGCTGGCGGTGGAGGAAGCGGCGCGGCTGCTTCATCACTTCGGCTGCGAAACACGGATCTTCGACCCTTCCGATCTGCCCCTTCCCGACCAGGTGGCGGGCGACGATCATCCCGCCGTCCATGAACTGCGCGAACATTCGCTCTGGTCGGAAGGACAAGTCTGGTGCAGCCCGGAACGGCACGGCCAGATCACCGGGATCATGAAGGCGCAGATCGACCACCTGCCCCTTGCCTACAAGGGCCTGCGCCCGACGCAGGGGCGCACGCTGGCGGTGATGCAGGTCTGCGCAGGGTCGCAATCGTTCAACTCGGTCAATACGTTGCGAGTGCTGGGCCGGTGGATGCGGATGTTCACCATCCCCAACCAGTCGAGCGTGGCCAAGGCCTATGAGGAGTTCGACGAGGCGGGCCGGATGCGGCCGTCCAGCTATTACGACCGCATCGTCGACGTGATGGAGGAACTGGTCCGCTTCACCGTCCTGCTGCGACCGCATGCCGATCGCCTGGTGGATCGCTATTCGGAACGGGTCGAACAGGACCGTCCGGTTTCCGCTGCATCCTCGATCCTCTCTTCCATCTGAAGCCGGCGCCGCAAGAAGTTCTTCTTGGGGGGTGTGTAGCAAAGCATTTGCTTGACGCTCATGAGTCTATCAAATAGATAGAGATTAACCCGAGGGTAACGGAGTCCAGGCCGTTCCCTTCGTTTCAAGGGTTCCTGGACCGCGGCATTTTACGGGCAAGCTTTGCTCCGCGTGACCAATAGCTAAAGCGCGCGACACCAGGGCGACATCGCCAGGCGTCGTGTTCCCCTCAACAACGAGGTGACATGATGCGCATGACCATGATGCGCGGCTAGGCCGCGTAACGGCAGGACCAGGAGCAGACGGGCGCCCCTTTGGACGGGAGGCGCGACGGCTTCTCCTTGCGCCGTAAAACCCAGACACATCAGCACTTCCGCCGCCATCGCGCGGCAGGGGGATCGCCATGCACAGACTGACGCAGGCCGACCTGCGCGATCTGGCGCGATATCCGGTGTCTTTGCAGCAGATCATCGCCGCCCTCGCTGGCGTCGAGCTTTCGGCATGCGCCGAAGGCCTGCCCCGCACTGCGCCCGCCGCGCCCGCGTCCGCAGAGAACCGGCCCGACTAAGCATCCGCAAAAAACGAAGGTTCAGGGATCGACCAATGAAGAACGTACCGAACACTGTCAGCACCGCGCTTCTTGCTTCGGCAAGCGCGCTCGCCCTTTTCGCCAGCCCTGCGTTCGCCGCCAATGGCGCGGCCGAGGAGCAGGCGTCCTCTTCCGCCGCCACGCTCGCACCGTCGGACGCGGCTGACGAAGGTGGCATCGTCGTCACCGGCTCGCGCCGCCGCGAAGAGAACGTGCAGGACATCCCGCTTGCCGTCTCGGTGGTCAGCGCCGCCGCGCTCGAAAAGCGGGGCGATTACACGCTCGGCCAGATCCAGCAGCAGGTGCCCAGCCTGCAGGTCTTCAGCTTCAACCCGCGCAACACCAACATCAACATCCGCGGCCTCGGCTCCAACGTCTCGCTGACCAACGACGGGCTCGAAAACGGCGTCGGCTTCTACATCGACAACGTCTACTACGGCCGTGTCGGCCTGACCCAGTTCGACCTCGTCGACCTCGAAAGCATCGAAGTGCTGCGCGGGCCCCAGGGCACCCTGTTCGGCAAGAACACCACCTCGGGCGTGATCAACATCACCAGCCGCAAGCCGAGCTTCGACCCCGAAGCCTCTTTCGAAGCGAGCGTCGGCAACTACGGCTACCACCAAATCCGCGGATCGGTTTCGAGCGCGGTGATCAAGGACCTGCTCGCCGTGCGCGTGTCGGGCGCGATCAGCCAGAACGACGGCTTCGTCTACAACAAGACCACGGCGAGCCGCGCGCAGGATTATCGCAACGAAAGCATCCGCGCGCAGGCGCTGTTCACGCCTTCGTCGAACCTCGAAGTTCGCGTGATCGGCGACTATTCGCGCCAGCGCCAGCACAACGTGCTCAACCTGTTCGTCGCCAACCACACGACGTATGCCGACGGCACCAGGATCGCCAACAACTTCACCGATCGCACTTCGCGCTTTGCCGGCTACACCCTGCCAAGCTTCAACGCCTTTGACCGCGTGGGCGAAGCGGACAGCCATTACCAGGCGAACATGGCGGGCTATGGCGTTTCGGGGCAGGTCGACTGGGATCTGGGCGGCGCGGCGTTGACGTCGATCACCGCCTATCGCTGGTGGGACTGGGATCCGGCCAACGATGCCGACAACACCTCGCTGCCGGTGATCGTCAAGGCGCAGCAGGCCAACCGCCAGCGCCAGTTCAGCCAGGAAATCCGCCTTGCCAGCAAGGGCACCAACACCTTCGACTACGTCGTCGGCGCCTACTACTTCTGGCAGACGGTGCGCGGCTATGGCGCCACCGGCTATGGCTCGGCAGCGCCGACCTGGTTCATCCCGACGGTGGCCAAGGCAGTCGCCAACGCCGCGCTCAACGGTTACGAGGTCAACTCGTATTCCGAGCCGCAGACCCGCACGATCGCGGCGTTCGGCCAGACCGACTGGCACGTCACGCCTTCGCTGACGCTCACCACGGGCCTTCGCTTCACCCACGAGGAGAAGAAGGGCAAGTTCCAGCAATGGGTGGCAAGCGCCGCCAATATCTCGGCCTTTCCCGCCGCCGTACAAGCGGCAATCCTTGGCATCCGAGCGAACTTCAACAAGGTCGTCCCGCTCTACAAGACCAGCTTCAACGACGACAGCCTGTCGGGCCTCGCTTCGCTGAGCTGGAAGGTCGCGCCCGACGTCCTGCTCTATGGCACGTACGCGCGCGGCAACAAGTCGGGCGGGCTCAATCTGACGCAGCTGCCGGCCAGCATCACCGACCCGACGGTGCGCCCGGAAAAGGTGAATTCGTTCGAAGCGGGCTTCAAGTCACAGTTCTGGGACCGCCGCGCCACGTTCAACGCGGCCGCGTTCCTGACCGAGATCAGCGACTATCAGACCGCCATCACCGACGTCGACCCGGCCAACCCGCTGGTCACCCGCCAGTACATCGCCAACATCCCCAAGGTCCGCTCGAAGGGTGTGGAAGGCGACTTCAACCTGGCGCTGAGCCAGCATTTCCAGGTCAACGCATCGGCCAGCTACACCGAGGCGACGTACGTCCGCTACACCAATGCCCCGGTCGCGCCCGAACAGCACGGCATCGTCAACCAGGACCTCTCGGGCGAGCAGCTGCCGGGCGTGCCCAAGTTCGCCTATACCCTTGGCGCGGATGCCAATGCGCCGCTGGGTGAACTGGGCGGGCGCGAACTGAGCATCTACGCCCACGCCGACTGGTCATACCGCACCCACTTCAACACCTCGTCGAGCAACTCGGCCTGGGCCGACGTCGCGGGCTACGGCCTGCTCAACGGCCGCATCGGCTTCAAGACCGCCGACGGCCTGTGGGATGCCTCGATCTGGGCGCGCAACCTGCTCGACAAGAACTACTACCTCAGCCTCTCGGCCGCGACGACCGGCGTCGTCACCGGCCAGGTGGGTGAACCGCGGACCATCGGCGCCACGCTGCGCACGAAGTTCTGATCCCACCAGCCAGACGATCAAGGAGCCGCGTCATGCCCTTTCATACCGCAACGGAGGATCGCCCCTCTGACGTGCTGGGCAGGACGCGGCTCTTGCGCTTCTCGGCCATGGCCGTGCCGATCTATGCCGCCGCGCAGCCGGTGGTCGCCTTCGTGCCGGCAATCCTTTCGCGGCACTATGGCATACCGCTCGCCTCGCTCGGCGTGCTGTTCCTGATCGGCCAGGCGCTCAATTCGCTGCTCGATCCGGTGATCGGCGCGCTGTCCGACCGCACCGTCAGCCGCTTCGGGCGGCGGCGGCCGTGGATCGCCGGTGGCGGCCTGCTGTTCATCATCGGCTGCGCGATGCTGTTCTTCCCGCCCGCCGGCTTCGTCAGCGTGGCCTGGGTCTCGATCGCGGTGCTGCTCTACTACACCGGCGCTGCGGCGACGGTCACGCCGCTGCTCGCCTGGTCGGGCGAGATCAGCGGCGATTACCATGAACGCACACGCATCGCCTCGCTCTTCACCTTCCTTTCGGCTTCGGCGCTGGTGCTCACGCTGGTGCTGCCGGCGATCGCGGACCAGCTGCGGCCCGACGATGGCCCGCTGCGGCTGACGCTGTTCGGCGTGCTCGTGCTCGGCACCGCCGTGCCCAGCCTGTGGCTGACGCTCACCGCCCTGCCCGATCGAAGCGCCGTGCCGGGCGAACAGGGCCCGTTCGATCTCAAGGCCACGCTGCGCGCGATCTTTGCCAACAAGCTGCTGCTGCGCGTGCTCGCTTCGGACACCGCCGTCACCGCAGGTCAAGGCGTGCGCACCGCGTTGCTGCTGTTCGTGATCACGATCTACTTCGGCAAGCCCGAATGGGCCGCCGGCATGTTCCTGTTCCAGTATTCGTTCGGCATCCTGGCCGGGCCGATCTGGCAGCGCATCGGCCAGGCGCTGGGCAAGAGCCGCGCTGCGGTGCTCGCCGAACTCGTGCAGACCGCGATCAACCTCGGCCTGGTCTTCCTGACGCCGGACCGGTTCGGCCTGATGCTGTTCCTCGCCTTCCTGCAGGGGCTGAGCCAGGGTTCGGGCAACCTCATGCTGCGCTCGATGGTGGCGGACATCGCCGACCATCACCGCGTCGAAACCGGCGAGGACCGCGTCGGGCTGTACTACTCGGTGTTCAGCGTCTCGCAGAAGCTCGGCGGCGCGCTGGCCGTGGGCATTGCCCTGCCGCTGGTGTCGGCCTTCGGCTTCGATCCGCGCGGCGTGGTCAATCCGCCGCAGGCGCTCGAGGCGCTGGTGCTGGTCTTCGCGCTCGGCCCGGCCCTCGCCCATGCCCTTTCCGCAGCGCTTGTCGCGGGCTTCCCGCTCGACAGCCGCGCCCACGC
Organism: Novosphingobium olei; assembly: GCF_012927405.1. GTDB lineage: Bacteria > Pseudomonadota > Alphaproteobacteria > Sphingomonadales > Sphingomonadaceae > Novosphingobium > Novosphingobium olei. Next base: position 280,963 of record NZ_JABBGM010000003.1, read on the forward strand.
CGAAATCCGCAGCAGGCTCGATGCCCGGGTGCCCGAGCTTGTTCCGGCAGAATGATCCCCTCCCCCCTGAAGTGCCCCCCATAATCCCTGAGGAGACGTGAAATGACTGCAATCGTGACCTACGCGAACGCCAAGGACCCCGCCTCGCCGCTCGACATCCGCCCCGTGACCGGCACCATTGGCGCCGAGATCCGGGGCGTGACCCTGTCGGGGGATCTGGACGGCAGCACCGTCCAGGCGATCAAGGACGCCGTCGTGCGCCACAAGGTGGTGTTCTTCCGCGATCAGCATGAACTCGACGATGGAGCCCATGAAGCCTTCGCCGCGCTGTTCGGCGATCCGGTCGCGCACCCCACCGTCCCCGTCGCCGAAGGTTCGCGCTATCTGCTCGAGCTTGACAGCAAGGAAGGCTACGCCGCGTCGAGCTGGCACACCGACGTCACCTTCGTCGATGCCTACCCCAAGGGTTCGATCCTGCGCGCGATCACCATTCCCGAAGCGGGCGGCGACACGCTGTGGGCCAACGGCGAGACGGCGTACGAAGGCCTGCCGGAATCGCTGCGCCAGCTGGTGAACAACCTCTGGGCGGTGCACACCAACGTCTACGACTATGCCGCCGTGCTGCAGAACGCGCCGAAGAACGACGAGGCGGAGAAGAACCGCTCGGCCTTCAACCGCAACGTCTTCGCCTCGACCGTCTACGAAACCGAACATCCGGTGGTCCGCGTCCACCCCGTCTCGGGCCAGCGCAGCCTGCTGCTGGGCCACTTCGTCAAGCAGTTCGTCGGGCTGAACCAGGCGGATTCGGCGCGCCTGTTCCAGATCCTGCAGGATCACATCACCCGCCCCGAAAACGTCGTGCGCTGGAACTGGCGCAAGGGCGACGTGGCGTTCTGGGACAACCAGTCGACCCAGCACCGCGCCGTGGCCGACTTCGGCCTGCAGCGCCGCACCCTGCGCCGCGCGACCGTGGCAGGCGAAGTGCCGGTGGGCATCGACGGCCGCACCAGCCGCATCGTGCGCAAGGAAAAGGCCACGCAGTACGAACAGGCCTGATCGGCCTGACCTGACACACTCCCTCGGAGGCGGCCCCCTTGGTCGCCTCCACCCATTTCCCGATGCGAAGGTTCGCCCCGATGTACCGTGACGCCCAAACCGACCACGGCTGGGAAGCGCCCCTGGCGCCAGGCCATCAAGCGCCCGTGCGCCAGCCCTTGCTGCGCCGCCTGCTGCGCGAACCGCTGACCCATTTCGTCGCCATCGGCATCGGCATCTTCGTGATCAGCCACGTAATCGAGGAGCGCCAGTCGCGCTACAACCTCACGCTGACCAACGCCGACGTGCTGCGCATCGCCAACTCCTACGCCCAGCAATATGGCGCGCAGGCAACGCCCGAACAGATGCGCACGATGATCGACAACGCCGTGCGCGAAGAAATCTATCTGCGCGAAGGCCTCGCACTCGGGCTCGACCGCAACGACGAGATCGTCCGCCGCCGCATCGCCCAGAAGTTCGATTTCCTGCAGCAGGACCAGGCGGCCCCACGCGAACCGAGCGAGGCGCAACTGCGCGGGTGGTACGGCTCGCACCGCGACCGCTTCGCCGCGCCCGCCAAGGTTTCGTTCGAACAACGCTACTTCGCGCCGGATCAGCGCGGGGATGCTGCGGCCAGGGCACTCGCCACCGCCGCACTGGCCCATCCCGAAACCGCGCCGGGCGACACCTTTCCCGGACCGCCCCGGATCGTCTCGCTCGCCCGCGACGACGTTGACCGCGTGTTCGGCGGCACAGGCTTTGCCGCGAACGTCTTCGCCGCGCCCACGGACCGCTGGACGGGCCCGTTCCGTTCGGGCTTCGGCTGGCATCTCGTCCGCGTGACGGAGCACAGCGCCGCCCATCCGCGCAGCTTTGACGAAGCCCGCGCCGATGTGCGCAGCGACTGGATCGAGGCGGACCGCAAGGCGCGCAATGACCAGGCGTGGCAGCAACTGCGCGCGCGCTACACCGTCACCGTGCCGCAGGTGCGCTGATGCGGCGGATCCGCGCCCTTTTCGCGCTCTTTGCGCTGCTGATCGGCGGGGCCATGGCCGGCTCGACGGGCGCTTGTGCGCACGAAGTGCGGCCCGCCTTTCTCGAGATCACCGCGCGTGCCGATGGCAAGGCCGACGTCACCTGGAAGCAGCCGTCCATCGGCATGCTGGTGGTGCCCCTGCGTCCGCGCATTTCGGGCGGGCTGATCGACGGCAAGGCAAGCCGCGTCGAAAGCGCCACCAATTTCGAGATCCGCCATTGGGATGGGGTCGACATTGGCACGAACGGGCTCAATGGCCGCGAAGTGCGGGTCGATGGGCTGGACCAGACGATCACTGACACGCTCGTCCTGATCCAGCTTGCCAATGGCGACGAGGAAAGCCGCGTGCTGACCCCGGGTGAGCCGGCGATGACCATCGACGCCCACGCCGGTGCCGCCGTTCCCGCCTATCTCGTCCTCGGCATCGAACACATCCTGACCGGCATCGATCACCTGCTGTTCGTGTTCGGCCTGTTGCTGCTCAGCTCAGGCTGGCGGCAGCTGCTGCGCACCATCACCGCCTTCACCATCGCCCATTCGATCACGCTCGCGCTTACCGCGCTGCACGTGATGGCGCTCGATCCTGCGCTGGTCGAAGCGATGGTTGCCTGGTCGATCCTGTTCCTCGCGGTCGAACTGGTGCGCAAGCAGCGCGGCGTCGATGGCCTGACCCAGCGGCAGCCATGGCTGGTCGCCTTCGGTTTCGGCCTGCTCCACGGCGCTGCCTTCGCCGGCGCGCTCAAGCAGATCGGCCTGCCGCAAGGCAACATCCCGGCCTCGCTGTTCCTGTTCAACGTCGGCGTCGAGATCGGCCAGCTGCTGTTCGTTGCCGCTGTCATGGCCGCGCTGTGGGGCCTCAAGCGGCTGCGCTGGCCCGCCGCCACGCCGCGCATCGCCTGGACGGCGGCGAGCTACGCGATCGGCTCGTTCTCGTTTTTCTGGTTTCTCGAGCGGCTCCACGCCGTGATCGACTTTGCATGACGACAGGAGGGGACTTACCATGACCAAGCGTACCCGCTGGCTTGCCGGCGCTGCCATCGCCGCGCCGCTCGCCTACCATCTGCTGATCGGCTTCGGCACCGCCTCGGCCAGCCAGCCGGTCGGCGCCGCAAGCGCCGCGGCGCAGCCGGCCGGGGTGCAGACGTTTCCGGACAAGCAGGCCTTTTTCGGCGACCTGCACCTCCACACCACCAATTCGTTCGACGCCTATGTGCTGATGGGCACGCGCACCACGCCCGAAGATGCCTATCGCTTCGCGCGCGGCGACACGATCCAGTACCTGGGCCAGCCGATCAAGCGCAGCTTCCCGCTGGATTTCGAAGCGGTCACCGACCACTCCGAAAACCTCGGCGTGTTCAACCAGCTCGACGATCCCAACAGCGCCTTCTCGCTTTCCGACATCGGCAAGCTGGCGCGTGAAGGTGGGGCGGCCAACTTCATCAAGATCGCGTTGCTGATCACCAGTGGCAAGCCGCTGGGCGGCAATGCCGATCAGGTGGCAGCCTCCACCTGGGCGCGCGAGATCGAGACGGCGAACAAGTTCAACGAACCGGGCAAGTTCACCGCCTTCATCGCCTATGAATGGACCTCGATGCCGGGCGGCGCGAACCTGCACCGCAACGTGATCTTCAAGGGCGACAAGGCGCCCGCGCCGTTCACCGCGATCGACAGCAAGGATCCGAAGGACCTGTGGACCTGGCTTTCGAAGATCCGGGGACAAGGCTACGAAGCGCTGGCCATTCCGCACAACGGCAACGCCTCGAACGGGCTGATGTACGACTGGACCTCGCTCGACGGAAAGCCGATCGACGAAGCCTGGGCCCAGCTGCGCGCCACCAACGAGCCGCTGTCCGAAGTCTCGCAGAACAAAGGCACCAGCGAAACCCACCCGGCGCTTTCAGCCAATGACGAATTCGCCAACTACGAAATCTTCGACAAGCTGCTGCTCGGCAACACCCCGAGCAAGCCGGCCGGTTCCTACTGGCGCGATGCGCTGGGCCGCGGGCTCGTGCTGCAGCAGAAGCTCGGCGTGAACCCCTACAAGGACGGTGCGGAAGGATCGAGCGATCTGCACGGCGGGCTGCAGGTCAGCACCGCGCAGGAATACGGCGGCATTGCCGGCGCGAACCTGGGCGGCGGCAAGCTGAAAGGCGACACTGCCAAGGAACAGCTCGGCCTTGCGCCGGGCCACACCGTCGGCCTCAATCCGGTGATCCTCAGCCCCGGTGCCCTTACCGGCGTGTGGGCAGAGGCCAATACGCGCGACGCGCTCTACGCCGCGTTCCGCCGCAAGGAGACCTATGCCACCAGCGGCAGCCGCCTGAAGGTGCGCTTCTTCGGCGGTTGGGACTTTTCGCGCAGCTTCGTGGCCAAGCCCAACTGGGTGCACGATGCCTACAAGCTCGGCGTGCCGATGGGCGGGGATCTGCCGCAGGCGCGCGCCGGAAAGGCCCCGAACTTCGTGATCGAGGCGGTGAAGGATCCGCTGAGCGGCAATCTCGACCGCGTGCAGGTGGTCAAGGTCTTCCTTGACGGCGGTAAGCAGCAGGAAAGGATCTTCGACGTTGCCTGGGGCAATGCCGCCGGCGGGGCCCGCAAGATCGACGCCAGGACCGGCAAGCTGGCGCCCGTCGGCAATACGGTCGATCTCAAGACCGGCAAGTGGGACAACTCGATCGGCGCCGCCCGCCTCGCCACGGTGTGGACCGATCCCACCTTCAAGGCCGACCAGGCCGCAGTCTACTACGTCCGCGTGCTGGAAATCCCGACCCCGCGCTGGTCCACCCTGCGCGCGATCGAGTTCGGCCTGCCGCTGCCCAAGGAAGTCGCGCCGACGATCCAGCAGCGCGCCTGGTCCTCGCCGATCTGGTACACGCCCATACGCAGCCGCTGATCGTCGCGCCGTGAATTGAACGGGGAGGCGCGCCGGGCGTGCCTCCCCGTTTTGCTTATGGGTTCTTTACGCCCGCGCGCCGCCTTTCCCGTGGAAGCTTAACGGGCACGCGGCCCACATCGTCTCTCGCGCTATCCTTCAAGGAGCCCGAGATGATTTCCACCCAAAGCCTTCGCCGCGCCGCGCAAGGTCCGCGTTCCCGCCGCCTTGGCGTCGCGCTGCGGCTGACCGGCGCGGCCGTGCTGGCCGCCTCTGTCGCCACCGGCGCGTTCGAGGAACGCGAACAGCACATTTTTGGCGGCGCCAGCCCGCTTGCCCTGCTGCTCTCGCTCGCCGTCGTCCTGCTGGCGTGGAGCGGGCTGACCCTGCTCGTCGGCGGGCGCGAACTGTTCCGCCCGCAGCCTGCGCCGCCGCGCTCGTGGCTGCCCGAACGTCGGCGCCACCGGTCGTGACCGATCTCGTCTGGATCGCCGTGCTCGCCGGCCTCGTCCTCGCCACGCTCGCCTTCCTGCGCCTGTGCGAAAGCGCCTGAGGAGACTTTTCCCATGCATCTGCCCGAACTGCTCGCCGCGATCACCGCGGCGGGCCTCGTCGTCTATCTCGTCGCCGCGCTGCTGCGGCCCGAGCGGTTCTGAAAAGGGCCCACCGTCATGACTTTCGCCGGCTGGCTTCTCATCCTCGGCTTCACCGCACTCGTCGCGCTGCTGGCCAAGCCGTTCGGGCTGTGGCTCTTCGCGCTGTACGAAGGCCGCACCACCCCGCTCCACCGCGTCGCCGGCCCCATCGAGCGCGGGTTCTATCGCCTGTCCGGCATCGATCCTGACCGTCAGCAAAGCTGGCAGGCCTATGCCTTGCACATGCTGATGTTCCAGCTGGTGACGACGCTGTTCACCTACGCCGTCCTGCGCCTGCAGGGCGTGCTGCCGCTCAATCCGCGCGGCCTTGCCGGCGTCGGCGCGGATGGCGCGATGAACACGGCCATCGCCTTCGTCACCAACACCAACTGGCAGTGGTATTCGGGCGAGGCGACGCTTTCCAACCTGTCGCAGATGCTGGGCCTGACGATCCACAACTTCCTGTCGGCCGCGACCGGCATCGCCATCGCCTTCGCGCTGTTCCGCGGCTTTGCGCGCACCGAGACGAAGACGGTCGGCAACTTCTGGGCCGATATGACGCGCGTCACGCTCTACCTGCTGCTGCCCGCCTCGATCCTTTACGCGCTGTTCCTGGTGCTTTGCGGCGTGCCGCAGACTTTCGTCGGCAGCATCGATGCCACGACGCTCGAAGGCGCGCGCCAGACGATCGCGCTTGGCCCCGTCGCCAGCCAGGAAGCGATCAAGATGCTTGGCACCAATGGTGGCGGCTTCTTCAACGCCAACTCCGCCCACCCGTTCGAAAACCCCAGCGCGCTGACCAACCTGGTCCAGATGCTGTCGATCTTTGTGCTCGGCGCGGGGCTTACCTTCACCTTCGGCAAGGCGGTAGGCAACACCCGGCAGGGCTGGGCTATCCTTGCCGCCATGCTTGCGCTGTTCCTTGTCGGCGCATCGGTTACCTATTGGCAGGAAGCCGCGGGCAACCCCGCGCTGCACCAGATCGGCCTTGCCGGCGCCAACATGGAAGGCAAGGAAGTGCGCTTCGGCATTGCCGCCAGCGCGCTGTTCTCGGTCGTCACCACTGCTGCATCCTGCGGCGCGGTCAACGCCATGCACGACAGCTTCACCGCGATCGGCGGCCTGGTGCCGATGTTCAACATGCAGCTGGGCGAAATCGTGATCGGCGGCGTCGGGTCGGGGATCTACGGCTTCCTGCTCTATGCCCTGCTCGCGGTGTTCATTGCCGGGCTGATGGTCGGTCGCACGCCCGAATACGTCGGCAAGAAGATCGAGGCGCGCGAGGTCAAGCTGGCGGTGCTGGCCATCGTCATCCTGCCGCTCTGCATCCTGGGCTTTACCGCGCTGTCCGTGGTGCTGCCGGCGGGTCTTGCAGGCCCCCTCAACAAAGGCCCGCATGGCTTCTCCGAAGTGCTCTATGCCTTCAGCTCGGCCACCGGCAACAATGGTTCGGCCTTTGCGGGGCTTACCGCTGGCACGCCCTTCTACAACGGCCTTCTTGGCGTTGCGATGTGGCTGGGGCGCTTCCTGGTGATCGTCCCCGTGCTGGCCATCGCCGGCAGCCTTGCCGCCAAGAAGCACACCCCCGCGACATCGGGATCGTTCCCGACCACCGGCGGCCTGTGGATCGGGCTGCTCGTCGCCACGATCCTGATCGTCGGCGGCCTCACCTTCCTGCCTTCGCTCGCGCTCGGCCCGGTGGCGGACCACCTGACCCTGCTGTCCGGCAAGCTTTACTGAGGACCATGAACGTGTCCCAATCAGCGTCCCAAGAAACCTCCAAAGCCACGTCGATGTTCTCGGGCGAGCTTGTCCTGCCCGCCATCGGCGACGCCTTCCGCAAGCTGAACCCGCGCGAGCTGGTCAGGAACCCGGTGCTGTTCACCACCGCCGTGGTCGCCGCGCTGCTCAGCGTGCTCGTGTTCGTCGGCGGCAGCGGCCTTTCGCTCGGCTTCCAGCTCCAGCTGATCGTCTGGCTCTGGCTGACGGTCCTGTTCGGCACCTTTGCCGAAGCACTGGCCGAAGGGCGTGGCCGCGCCCAGGCCGCATCGCTGCGCGCCACCAAGTCCGATCTCGTCGCCCGCCTCCCCTCGGGCGAACAGGTGCCCGCCGCAACGCTGCGCCGGGGCGATACCGTGGTGGTCGAAACCGGAGACCTGATCCCGGCGGACGGCGAAGTCATCGAAGGCGTTGCCAGCGTCAACGAAGCGGCGATCACCGGCGAAAGCGCGCCCGTGATCCGCGAAGCCGGCGGCGATCGCAGCGCCGTGACGGCCGGCACCCGCGTCATTTCCGACCGCATCGTCGTGCGGGTAACGCAAGAGCCGGGGCAAGGCTTCCTCGACCGCATGATCGCCCTTGTCGAAGGCGCGCAGCGGCAGAAGACGCCGAACGAGATCGCGCTCACCATCCTGCTCGTCGGGCTGACGCTGATCTTCCTGATCGCGGTCGGCACGATCCCCGCCTTTGCCAACTATGCCGGTGGCCGCATCCCCGTGGCCGTGCTCGCCGCGCTGCTGATCACGCTGATCCCGACGACGATCGCGGCCCTGCTGTCGGCCATTGGCATCGCCGGCATGGACCGCCTGGTGCGCTTCAACGTTCTCGCCAAGTCCGGCCGCGCGGTCGAGGCGGCGGGCGATGTCGATGTCCTGCTGCTCGACAAGACCGGCACGATCACCATCGGCGATCGTCAGGCCAGCGCCTTTCGCCCGCTGTCCGGCGTCATGCCCGAAACGCTTGCCGAAGCAGCCCTGCTGGCCAGCCTTGCCGACGAAACGCCCGAGGGCCGCTCGATCGTGCGCCTTGCGGGCGAACTGCACGGCCTTGTCCGCCAGGGCGTGCCGGACGGCGCCGAAGTGATCCCCTTCACCGCGCAGACCCGCATCTCCGGCCTCTCCCACAACGGACGCCTGGTGCAGAAGGGCGCGGTCGATGCGATCCTGCGCGCCAACCCGCAGGGCGAACGCAGTGCGACCGCCGCCGAACTGCGCCAGATTGCCGAAACCATCGCTCGCGCCGGGCAGACCCCGCTGGCGGTCGCATCGGACGGCGTGCTGCTGGGTGTCGTCGCCTTGAAGGACGTGATCAAGGCCGGCGTGCGCGAACGCTTTGCCGAACTGCGCCGCATGGGGATCCGCACGGTGATGATCACCGGCGACAACCCGCTGACCGCCGCCGCCATCGCCGCCGAAGCCGGCGTCGACGATTTCCTCGCCGAAGCGACGCCAGAGGACAAGCTCGCGCTGATCCGCCGCGAACAGCAAGGCGGCAAGCTGGTGGCGATGTGTGGCGATGGCACCAACGATGCCCCCGCGCTCGCGCAGGCCGACGTCGGCGTCGCGATGAACACCGGCACCCAGGCCGCGCGCGAAGCGGGCAACATGGTCGATCTGGACAGCGACCCCACCAAGCTGATCGAGATCGTCGGCCTCGGCAAGCAGTTGCTGATGACGCGCGGCGCGTTGACCACGTTCTCGATCGCCAACGATGTCGCCAAGTACTTCGCGATCATCCCGGCGATGTTCATCGTGCTCTACCCGCAGCTCGGCGTGCTCAACGTGATGCGGCTGGCCAGCCCACAGAGCGCGATCCTTTCGGCGATCATGTTCAATGCGCTGATCATCCCCGTGCTGGTGCCGCTCGCGCTCAAGGGCGTGCGCTATCGCCCGATGGACGCCGGCTCGCTGCTTGCCCGCAACCTTGCCGTCTATGGCCTTGGCGGCCTCATCGCCCCGTTCATCGGCATCAAGGCGATCGACCTCGTCGTCGCCGCGCTCCACCTCGCCTGAAGGATCGCTTCCATGCTCAAGGAATTCGCCACCAGCCTGCGTCCGGCACTGGTCATGACCGGCCTTTTTGCAGGGCTGCTCGGCCTTGCCTATCCCGCGGCGATCACCGCCGTGGCGCAAGTCGCCATGCCACAGCAGGCCAACGGCAGCCTGATCGTGGAGCGTGGCAAGGTCGTCGGCTCGCACCTCATCGGGCAGCAGTTCGCCGCGCCCGGCTACTTCCACGGCCGCCCCTCGGCCGCCGGCAATGGCTACGATGCGGCGGCCTCGTCCGGCTCCAATCTAGGCCCCGCCTCGCAGGCGCTGCACGACCGTGTGCGCGATGCGCTCAAGTCCACCCCATCCTCACCGGGTTCCCTCGTTCCACCTGACCTGGTGACCACTTCCGCCTCGGGGCTCGACCCCCATGTAAGCCCCGAGGCGGCCTTTCTTCAGGTGAGCCGCATCGCCAAGGCCCGCGGCCTGCCAGAGGCGCGCGTCCGCTCGCTGGTGCAGGACCATGTCGAAGGCCCGCTGCTCGGCCTTCTGGGTGAACCGCGCGTCAATGTGCTAGAACTTAACATCGCGCTCGACGCGATGGCCGCTTCGGGGGCAAACGGACCGACGTGAGCCCTGCCCGCCCCGATCCAGACGCCCTGTTGCGCACCGCCGCGCGCGCCAGCACCGGCCGCCTCAAGGTTTTCCTCGGGGCGGCTCCGGGCGTCGGCAAGACGTACGAGATGTTGAGCGACGCCGCTGCCCGCCGCGCGGGCGGGCTGGACGTCGTCGTCGGGGTCGTCGAAACCCATGGCCGTAGCGAAACCCAGGCGCAGCTTGCCGGGTTCGAGATCATGCCCCGCGCGCGCATCGCGCATCGTGGCCAGCCGCTCGAGGAGATGGACCTCGACGCCATCCTCAACCGCCACCCGGCGCTGGTGCTGGTGGACGAATTCGCGCACACCAACGCGCCGGGCAGCCGGCACGACAAGCGCTGGCAGGATGTCGAGGAACTGCTCGCCGCCGGGATCGACGTCTGGACAACGCTGAACATCCAGCACGTCGAAAGCCTCAACGATGTCGTCGCCTCGTTCACCCATGTTCGGGTGCGCGAAACGGTGCCCGACCGCCTGCTCGACAATGCCGAGATCGAAGTCGTCGACCTGCCCCCTGACGAGCTCATCGCCCGGCTCAAGGCAGGCAAGGTCTACGTCCCCCACGAAGCGGCGCGGGCGCTCGATCACTTCTTCTCGAAATCGAACCTTTCCGCCCTGCGCGAACTTGCGCTGCGCCGCGCGGCGCAGGCGGTCGACGCGCAGATGCTCGACGATCTGCGCGCATCGGCAACCGGGGGATCGTGGGCTGTGGGCGAACGCCTGCTCGTCGCGGTCGGCGCCAACCCGGTGGCGAGCGAAGTCGTACGGGCCGGCAAGCGGCTGGCCGATGCATTGCGTGCGCCCTGGACGGCCGTCCACATCGAAACCACGGGCGAGCGCAGCGGCCCCGCCGCCGCCCATCTGGCGCAGGCGATGCAGCTTGCCACCCAGCTCGGCGGGCAAGTGCTGACGCTGTCCGGGCCAAGCGTGGTCGATGGCCTGGCCGATGCGGCGGCGGACACGCGCGCCACCCTGCTCGTGATCGGCCGCCCGCAGCCGCGCCGCTGGCCCTGGCAGCGCCGGCTCCACGCCCGCCCATTGGCACGCCGCCTGCCGGGGCTGTCGCTTCACCTTGTCCAGACCAGCCATGCCGAGGCGGCGGGGCACGGCCTGCGCCCGCCCATGCCGGGCATCCCGGCAGGCCTCGTGCCCTCGTTCCTCGCCACTGCGCTGGTCACCGCGCTCGGCCAGGCGATCTTCGCGCGGGGCAACAATATCACCAACGTCGGCCTGCTCTACCTGCTGCCGGTGCTGTTCGCCGCGACCCGCTATGGCCTTGCCACCGGCATCCTAACCGGCCTTGTCGCCTCGCTCGCCTACAACTTCTGCTTCATCCCGCCGACGGGCACCTTCACCATCGCCGATCCGCAGAACATCATTACCGTGGGCGTCCTGCTGCTCGTTGCCGCCGTGGCCAGCCAGCTCGCCGCCCGGCTGCGCGCGCAGGCCCTGCTCGCGGCCCGCAGCGCGCGCCAGAGCGCGGCGCTCGCCGGCTTTGCCCGCACGCTGACCGGCATGGCCCGGCCCGAAGCGCTGGGCGACGTGCTCTGCGCCGAAGCCGCGCGCCTGCTCGATGTGCGCGCGGTGCTGCTGCTCGGCTCGGCCGACGACCTGTCGATCCTCGCCACGACCGCGCCCGAAACCCCGCTCGCCGCACTCGATCTCGCCGCCGCGCGCTGGAGCGTGGACAAGGGCCAACCCGCCGGACGCGGTTCGAGCACGCTGACCGCCTGCGAATGGCTGTTCACCCCGCTGATGGCCGGCGGGGCCACGCTCGGCACGCTGGGCGTGGCGCGCGGCGATGGCGCCCTGCCCGTCCGCTCCGACCAGCTGCCCCTGCTCGGCAGCCTGGTCGATCAGGCCGCGCTCGCGCTGCAGCGCATCCGGCTCGAACAGGAAGCCGCCGACGTGCGCACGCTGGAAGAGCGTGACCGCCTGCGCGCAGCGCTGCTCTCCTCGGTCAGCCACGATCTGCGCACCCCGCTGACTGCCGTGCTCGGCTCGTTGCGCACGCTGGAGCCGCGCGATGAAGAACAGCGCGAACTGCTCGGCGTCGCCCGGGCAGAGGCCGACCGGCTGCAGCGCTTCGTCGCCAACCTGCTCGACATGGTGCGGATCGAAGCCGGCGCCATCGCGCTGTCGATCGAGCCGGTGGACCTTGCCGAAGCCGTGGCCAGCGCCGTGCACGACCTGCGCCGCGCGCTGGGCACGCAGCCCTTGCGCATCGACATCGCGCCAGACCTGCCGCTGGCGCTGGTCGATCCGCGCCTGTTCCATCATTGCCTGATCAACCTGATCGAAAACGCCGCGCGCCATGGTGGCGAAGGCCCGATCGCCATCGTTGCCGCGCGCCGGGGCGACGGGCTGGACCTGATGGTCATCGACGCCGGCCCCGGCCTTCCCCCCGGCAGCGAAGCACGCGTGTTCGAAACCTTCACCCGCCTCGAAGGCTCAGACCGCAAGGGCGGCACCGGCCTTGGCCTCGCCATCGTGCGCGGTTTCTGCAAGGCAATGCAGCTCGATGCGATCGCCGCCAACCGGAACGACGGGCCGGGTGCATGCTTTACCATCCGCTTCCCGCCTGACCGCCTGCGCCAACCGAGCGAACCCGAATGACCCTGCGCCTCAAGATCCTCGTCATCGATGACGAACCCGCCATCCGCCGCCTGCTGCGCGGCAGCCTTGGCCACGAAGGCTACGATGTGATCGAGGCGGGCGATGCGCGCGCCGGGCTGGCCGCCGTGTCCATCGACAAGCCCGATGCGGTGCTGCTCGATCTCGGGTTGCCCGATCGCGACGGCATGGAGCTGGTGCCGCTGGTCAAGGCGGCGGGCGCGGCGCTGCTCGTCGTCTCGGCGCGCGACACCACGGAGGAAAAGGTCGCCGCGCTCGATCTCGGCGCCGACGACTATGTGACCAAGCCGTTCGATACCCACGAAGTCCTCGCCCGCATCCGCGCCGCGCTGCGCGCCCGACGCCAGCAGGGCAGCGAGGACAGCATCGTCGGCTTCGGCGAAGTCGAGGTCGATCTCGCCGCCCGCCGCATCACCCGCCGGGGCGTGGAGGTGCACCTCACCCCCAAGGAATACGGCTTTCTTGCCGAACTGTGCCGCCATCCCGGCCGCGTCGTCTCGCACGCCCAGCTGCTGCGCGCCGTGTGGGGCCAGGGCCATGAAAACGACGTCGAATACTTGCGCGTCGCGGCGCGCGGGGTGCGGCGCAAGCTTGAAGACGTCGATGTCGAACGCAGCGCCATCCGCAACGAACCCGGCGTCGGCTACCGCCTGATCGCATGATCCGCAGGGCCAGAGCGCCCGGCAAACCGCGCCTTTCGCACGATTGTCCTTGTGTGGCGCCCGATCGTCCCTACATAGGCCGTGCTACCAGTCGCACACTGACGGTTTTTCGGCGCTTCGCGGCTGCTGCGTTTCCCTCAATCCCTGCCCCTTGCAGCTAGAGGCTCCCGCCTTTCGGAGAGCCGTTTTTGAAAGGATACGCACATGGCTATCACCGGAACCGTCAAGTTCTTCAACGTCGACAAGGGCTATGGCTTCATCGCGCCTGAAACCGGCGGCCAGGACGCTTTCGTCCACGCCACCGCCGTCGAGCGCGCCGGCCTGCGCACGCTGAACCAGAACCAGCGCGTGAGCTACGATCTCGAAACCGACCAGCGCGGCAAGACCAGCGCGGTCAACCTGCAGTCGGTCGACTGATCCGGCTGCCGGGCGTTCCTGCAAAGGATCGTCCGGCGCCAGTCGCGGCCGGCCTTCGCGTCGGCAGCGGCGTCACCAAACGGCAAGGGCCACTCCCGGCGGATCAAGCCAGGGGTGGCCCTTTCGTTTTGCCTTATCTGTAGCGTACTTCGTCATGGCGCAGGAACGCGAACCTCTTCACCGCGCCTTCGATGATCGCCTTCTTGAATACCACGCGCGCCGCATCGGCGCCCTCGATCGTCAGGCAGACGAGATGCGTGCCGCCCGAACGCAGCGGCTCGATCGCACTGATGCGGATGTCCTTGCGCTTGCACTGGTCGATGATGTCCTGCTCGGGCAGGGCGAGATTTATCGCACGTGTCGCCATGTGATGCTCCATCGTCTCGTCACGAGGCCCGACCGGCGGCCGCCCCGTCCTTCTGGCGCAGGCGCTGGCCCGGACGGCCCCGCCCACAGCGCTCACCGGGTACGGTGACGCAACGCAGGGCCCCGGCATTGCCGGACCTCCCGCGAATTTCTCCGCGCGGCGCATGCCGCCAGCGCGGTCAGCGCGCCCAACGGCTGCGCTCTACCTGCGGGCGCCGCGCGGCGTCGCGGTGGATCATTTTCAGAACCTTGATCAGACCCCAGCGAGAAGCCATCGCCACCCGTTCGGGCGCTTCGCCAAGTTCGCCCTGCGGCGTCGTCATAAACGCCTGCGCTGCGCGCGGTCCGCCAAGCAGCTCGAAAGCTAGGTGGAAGGCCTGCCCACGGCGCAATACGGCGGGATTGCGATAATGCAGTTGATAATGCCGCCGCTCTGCTCTCCGCGGCAGCACGCTCAAGACATGTCGCCGACCGGCATGCCGCACCATTCGGGATAGGCCGACGCCCCCAGATGGTGACGCAGGCGATCGATGCGGACCTGGTAGTGCCGCACGAGATCGAAGCGCGATCCACATCCCGCCTCGTTCGCCCCGGAAGCGCGCAGCACCGCGACCTGATGCTGGAAAAGGAGGTGATTGAGGTCCACGGCAGCTCTCCGATTTTGCGGGAGCGCGTTGGTCTCTCAGCCGCCTGGTGCATGTTCATGCAGGCGATGCGCATCAGATAGGGATGAATTGCGACTTTTGCAAGTCAGCCCCGGTGCCGAGCTTCATCTCGCCTGCCCTGCTCGGCCTTCCACCATTGCCTCCATCGTGAGGCTAAATGAAAAAAGTGCAACGTCGGGAAAGGCTTGCGTCACCACGCATTGATCCTCCAAGTCCCCTTGCCGGGGCAGGGAGCCGGTGATGAAACTGCCAGACTGGACGACCGCGGAATGGCTGGTCGCCCTGCTGATTGCGGGCTTGATCGCCATTGTTGCCGTGCTGGGCCTGGTGGTGCTGTTCGCCATCGTCTGACGCCTGGCGCCGGTGGCGCGTCGGACAACCCGCCTCATCCCTGGGCGCGAAGTCTCAGTTCCGCCAGCACGGCGCGAAACGCTGGCGAAAGGTTGTGCCGGTCGGGATAATAAAGGTGGTGCCCGGCAAAGGGCTCGCACCAGTCATCGAGCACCCGGACCAGCCGCCCGCTGGCAAGGTGTTCGTGCAGCGGCGCATCTTCCAGCACGCAGGTCAGCCCATGCCCCGCGATCGCCGCCTTCACCGCCATTGCGCTGTCGTTCAGCACCAGTGGCCCCTCGACCCTCACGCTCAGCGACTGGCCATTTTTCTCGAATTCCCAGGCATACAGCGTGCCGCGCGTGGC
Organism: Novosphingobium olei; assembly: GCF_012927405.1. Lineage (GTDB taxonomy): Bacteria > Pseudomonadota > Alphaproteobacteria > Sphingomonadales > Sphingomonadaceae > Novosphingobium > Novosphingobium olei. The sequence goes on from NZ_JABBGM010000003.1 coordinate 296,405, forward strand.
CATTCGCAGGTTGATGCACCGGTGCTGCAACAGATCGCGCGGCACGATGGGCGTTCCGTGGCGCTCCAGATACGACGGCGCGCCCACCACCGCGAGCCGCAGATCGGGTCCGATACGTACGCCGATCATGTCCTTTTCCACGCTTTCGCCCAGGCGCACACCGGCATCGAAGCGGTCGGCGACGATGTTGGTCAGCGCGCCGTCGATCGACAGCTCGACCTCGATCTCGGGATAGCGCGCAACGACCGCGTCTATCGCGGGCCACAGTATGGTTTCGGCGGCATGACGACTGGTGGTGATGCGGACCAGCCCTGCGGGCGCACTGCGAAAGTGGCTCAGCCTGGCAAGCCGCTCGCGGATGTCGCCCAGCGCGGGACGCAAGGTTTCGAGCAATTGCTCGCCCGCCTCGGTCGGCGCGACGGAGCGGGTCGTGCGGGCGAGCAACTTGATGCCGAGATTTTCCTCGAGGCGGCGCACCGCCTGGCTCACCGCCGACTGCGAGGTGCCGAGCCTCGCCGCCGCCCGCGTGAAGTTGCGTTCCTCCGCCACGGCCAGAAGAATTGCCAGGTCGCCGAGTTCATCCCGCGCCATTGATTAGATTCCAGTATTGGTTCGTGCAGGAATCAGCGTCTAATCGAACAGATGCGCAAGGTCTATCTGCAGCAGGCACAGCAGGAGATCCCACATGGAAATGCGCAAGCTCGGCACGCTTGACGTATCGGCGATGGGCTTCGGGACGATGAGCTTCACCGGCATCTATGGTGCTGCGCCGGACCGGTCCGAGGCCATCGGCGTGATCAGGGGCGCGTTCGAAGACGGCGTCACCTTGTTCGACACGGCCGAAGCCTATGGCCCTTTCACCAACGAGGAACTCGTCGGCGAGGCGCTGGCCCCCGTTCGCGATCAGGTGGTGATTGCCAGCAAGTTCGGCTGGAACATCGATCCCGTTACCGGAGAACGACGCGCCGGCCTGAACAGCCAGCCGGCGCATATCGTTCAATCGGTCGATGGCATGCTCAAGCGGCTGCGGGTCGATACGATCGACCTGCTCTACCAGCATCGCGTCGACCCGGCAGTCCCGATCGAGGACGTCGCCGGCACGGTGCGTGACCTGATTGCCGCGGGCAAGGTGCGACACTTCGGGCTGTCGGAAGCTTCCGCCGACACTATCCGGCGCGCCCATGCGGTCCAGCCGGTGACGGCGGTGCAGAGCGAATATTCGCTGTGGACGCGCGATCCCGAAGACGAGGTCCTGCCCCTGTGCGCCAGCGAAGGGATCGGGTTCGTGCCCTGGAGCCCGCTTGGCGCGGGGTTTCTCACGGGCACCATCGACGCGACGACGCCCATCGCCGCGCAAGACTTCCGCTCTGCCTCGCCCCGCTTCACCGAGCAGGCCCGGCAAGCCAATCGCGCGTTGCTCGACGTGGTCGAAGCCATCTCCACCTCGCTTCAGGCGACGCCTGCGCAAGTCGCGCTCGCCTGGCTACTCGCCCGCGCACCGTTCATCGTGCCCATCCCCGGCTCGCGGCGGCTTGACCGGGTGCGAGAGAACAACCGCGCGACCACCCTTCGAATTCCGCCGGCAGACCTTGCCCGTCTTGACGACGTTCTCTCCTCCATCGCGATCGAGGGCGCCCGTCTGCCCGAGAGCGTGCTGCGGTATTCCTACCTTTGAAAGGCAGACCAGATGACCAGTGAAGTGATTGTCGTGATCGGGGCTGGCGGGATCGGCGAAGCGGTCGCCCGCCGGCAGGGCGTCGGGCGCACCGTACTGCTGGCCGACATCAACTCGGGCGTGCTTTCCGCAGCCGCGACCCGCCTGCAGGAAGCGGGCTACACGGTCGAGACGACCTTGGTCGACACAACGTCGCGCCCGTCGGTCACCGCGCTCGCACAGCGTGCGGCAGACCTCGGCGCGGTTGTGAACCTCGTCAACACGGCCGGTGTATCGCCCAACATGGCTCCTCCGGCGCGCGTGCTGGAGGTCGATCTCTACGGCACCGCGCTAGTGTTCGAGGTGTTCGAACAGGTAATCGCCCGCGGCGGTGCCGCGCTCGTCGTGTCGAGCATGGCAGGCCACATGATCCCGCAGCTTCCGGCGGAACAGGAAAAGGCGCTCGCCTTCACGCCGGCCGATGACCTGCTCGCACTCGACTTCCTGTCCCCGGCTGCCGTACCGGATTCGATGGTTGCCTATTGCCTCGCCAAGCGGGCCAACACGGTGCGGGTGCGCGGCGCCTCGATCGCGTGGGGCAACCGTGGCGCCAGGATCAACGCCATCTCGCCGGGAATCGTGGTCACGCCGCTTGCCCTGCACGAACTCGCCTCGCCCATCGGCGATGGCTACCGCGCCATGATCACAGCTTCGCCGGCCAAACGCATGGCACCGCCAGATGAAATCGCGGCGGCCTGCGCGTGGCTGCTCGGCCCCGAAGCCGGGTTCGTGACCGGCAGCGACCTGCTGATCGATGGCGGCGTGATCGCTGCCATGTTCGCCGGCAAGATCGGCCTGCCCGGCTGAATTTTCGAAGTGAGGAAATGATGATGCAACACCGCAATCTCGGCCAATCCGGCCTTTCCGTCTCCGCCCTCGGCTACGGCTGCATGGGCATCGACTTCGGCTACAACAGCAAGCTTTCGCGTGAGGATGGCATTGCGATCATCCGCGCCGCGTTCGAACGTGGCGTCACCTTCTTCGACACCGCCGAGGTCTATGGCCCGTGGACCAACGAAGACATGGTCGGCGAAGCGCTGGAACCGTTCAAGGGCGAAGTCGTGATCGCGACCAAGTTCGGCTTCGACATCGATCCCGACAGCCGCACGATGCGCGGGGTCGACAGCCGCCCCGAACAGATCCGCAAGGTCTGCGAAGCATCGCTCAAGCGCCTGCGGGTCGAAAGCCTCGACCTGTTCTACCAGCACCGGGTCGATCCCAAGGTGCCGATCGAGGACGTGGCGGGCACGGTGCGCGACCTCATCGCCGAAGGCAAGGTGAAGCACTTCGGCATGTCCGAGCCCGGTGCCGCCACGCTGCGCCGCGCCCATGCGGTGCAGCCGGTCTCGGCCCTCCAGAACGAATATTCGCTGTGGAGCCGCCAGGTCGAAACCAACGGCATCCTCGATGCGTGCGACGAACTGGGCATCGGTCTCGTGCCCTACTCCCCCCTCGGCAAGGGCTTTCTCGCCGGCGGAATCGCCAGCGCCGACCAGGTGGCCAAGGGCGATTTCCGCGGAACCCTCCCACGCTTCCAGCAGGACGCCTTTGCCAAGAACCTCGAACTGCTCGATCTGGTGAAGTCCATCGCGGCCGATCACGCGGCAACCCCGGCGCAAGTGGCGCTGGCCTGGCTGCTGGCGAAGGCGCCGTTCATCGTGCCCATTCCCGGCACCACAAAGCTGCACCGGCTCGAAGAGAACCTCGGCGCGGCGAACCTTTCCTTCGCGCCGGAAGAACTTGCGCGGATCGATGCGCTGCTCGCCACCGTGGCAGTCGAGGGCAACCGCTACACCCCTGCGGCCGAAGCGATGACCGGGTTGTAAAGTCGCCGGAGCTCAGCGAACATCCTGAAGTCGGGAGGGAAGTGGTATGCAAGGACTGCGGATCGCCCGTGCGTGGGCGGGAGCGGTGAGCCTTGCGGTGGGGCTGTGTGCCGAACCGGCGCACGCCGCCGACACCACCATCCGGATCTCCAAGCCGGCCGAGTTGCGCGAGATTCCCTTGCGCAACGCGCCGGTGGAGGACACCGAAATCTGGGACAGCTGGCAAGGCCAGACGATCGTGCGCAACGTGGTGCGGCCGACGGTTACCCCCGTGCTTCCCACCCGCGAGAAGCAGACCGGCATTGCCGTGGTGGTCATCCCGGGCAGCGGTCACTGCGATCGGCTGACCGGCTCCTTCTGTTCCGGAGCCTGGTTGCCAGCCAGCCGCCGCTCCAGAGCGGACAGTCTCCGGGCCTGAAACTCGGTCTCGCTCATCTCCATCGCTTCGGCAAAAGCCGAAAGGCGGGCGACGAGCCGGCGCCATAGCGGTGGCTGGGTCGGTTTTTCGCTTTCCTCGGTCATTGGCCGTATCCCGATTGATGATGGACGGTGGATGCTGGGCGCGCTCAGCGCGCCACTTCGACCCTTGCGGTCACGGACAGGCCCGGACGCAACATGGCCACCTTCTGTCCCTGCTCCAGCGAGATCCGCACCGGCACGCGCTGCACGATCTTCGTGAAATTGCCGGTGCCCGGTTCGAACGGCAGCAGCGCGAAGCTGGATGCGGTGCCGGGAGCAAGGCTTTCTACCTTGCCGCGCAGCTGGGTGTCGCCCAGCGCGTCTACCTTCACGGTCACTGCCTGGCCGGGATGCATTCTCTCGGTTTGCGTCTCCTTGTAGTTGGCGACCACATAGACTTCGCTCTGCGGCACCAGGCCGAGGAGGTACGTGCCGGGCTGGACATAGTCGCCGACCCGCACCTTCTTGTTGCCAACCACGCCATCGATCGGAGCGCGGATAAAGGTGTAGCCGCTATCCTGCCGAGCAAGCGTCACCGCGGCTTGCGCGCGCGCACGCGCCGACAGGGCCTGCTGCAAGGCCGCCTCCAGCTCGGGGCGGCGGGCCGAGGCCAGCGCCACCTCGCGTTGCTTCACGATGATGTCGGACCGTGCCTGTTCAGCGGAACTTTGCGCTCCGATGGCAGTCGACTGGGCCGCCTCGATATCGCGCGCGGCAATCGCCCCGCTCTGCGCAAGCGCCTCGTTGCGGCGCCGATCCGACAGTGCACGCCCTTCCTCGGCGCTGGCGGCCTTCAGCGCGCTTTGGCTGGCAGACACCCGCGCTTGGGCGAGCGACACCGAAACCGACTGGCTCGACAGAGCGGCCTTGGCGGCTGCGACGTTGGCATCCGCCTGTGCAAGTTCGGCAAGGGCCGACTCGAGCCGCGCGTCGAATTCCCTGCCCTCGATGACGACCAGGGGATCGCCCGCCTTCACCTGCTGGTTGTCACGCACCAGAACCTTGGCGACGAAGCCACGGATCCGCGGGGCAATCGTGGTGGTGTCTGCCGCGACATAGGCGTTGTCGGTCGTCTCTGCAGCGGGACTGGCCGTGAGCCAGATGATGCCGCCCGTCGCGACCACAGCCGCAACCCCTGCAACCAGCAATGCGCGAGGGAAACGCTTCTTGCCCACCCCTGCCGAATTGCCGTCGTCGGCCGTCAAAGTTTCGTCTGCCATCGAAGTCTCATGACCCTGCTTGTAAATATGACGTTCATCAGATATATGATGCTCAACATATTTACAAGCAGGTTCGTTGCCGATGTCCTCCCTCCCTCAGCGTCTCGCGGGCTTAAGCCAGGATTGGTCGCACGATCCCTCGGCCATGCCGACCGCGCGCAAGTTCACGCTTTTCGGCATCATGGCCTTCGGTCAGTTCATGGCGCTGTTCGACATCCAGATCGTCGCGGGCTCGCTGCGCGACATTCAGGCGGGGCTGTCGGCCGGACCGGACGAGATCAGCTGGGTGCAGACCGCCTACCTGATGGCCGAGCTGGTGATGATCCCCTTGTCGGGATACCTGGCAAGAGCGATGTCGACGCGTTGGCTGTTCGCCTTCTCGTCGGGGATGTTCACGCTTTCGAGCCTGCTGTGCGGGTTCGCATGGAACATCGAATCGATGATCGCCTTCCGCACGATCCAGGGCTTCACCGGCGGCGCGATGGTGCCGCTCGCCTTCGCAGTCGGCTTCACCATCTTTTCGGGTCCGCAACGGGCACTGATCCCGGCGATCCTCGGTACCACGGCGGTGCTCGGCCCCGCGCTAGGGCCCACGGCGGGAGGTCTGATTTCGGACGCGCTCAGCTGGCACTGGCTGTTCTTCGTCAATGTCCTGCCCGGTATCGCGATCACCATCGCGGCGATCATCCTGATCCGCGTCGACCGCGCCGCGCCTGCGCTGTTCCTCACCATCGACTGGCTGCACTTCTTCTCGATGGCCCTGTTCCTCGGCGGGCTCCAATTCGTGCTGGAGGAAGGGCCGCGCCATGACTGGTTCGGCGATACGACGATCCAGATCGCGGCCTGGCTCTCCTTCGTGGGCTTCGTCGTGTTCCTCGAACGCGCGCTGTTTTCGCCCAACCCGGTGGTCTCGCTGAAGCCCCTTCTCGCACCGAACTTCGCCTTTGCCTGCCTGTTCAGCCTGGTCATCGGCTTTGGCCTGTTCGCTTCGATCTATCTCGTGCCGATTTACCTGGGCCGGGTGCGCGGGTTCAGCTCGCTGCAGATCGGGCTCACCGTCTACGTCGTCGGCATTGCCCAGCTCGTGTCGACATTCATCGCCGCAAGTCTCAGCCAGCGGGTCGACATGCGCTGGATGATCACCGTCGGCTTGCTGCTGTTCGCGTGGAGCAACTGGATCACCTCGCACCTGACGAGCGAGTGGGGCTTCTGGGAAATGTTCTGGCCGCAGGCGGTGCGCGGGCTGTCCCTGATGCTGTGCATCGTGCCAAGCGTGAACATGGCGCTCGCCGGGGTTGCGCCCAAGGATCTCGGCGCGGCATCCGGGCTGTTCAACCTGATGCGCAATCTGGGTGGCGCGATCGGCATCGCCACGGTCAACACCTGGCTGCAGGACAACACCCGGATCGCCGCGCTGCGCTTTAGCGAAACGCTTGGCCAAGCGCGGCAGGAAGCCGGCACCGCGCTCGATGGGCTGGCGGCCCGCTTCTCTGCCACTACGCCCGATCCCGTCATCGCGCAGGAAATGGCGCGCAGCGAATTCGCCCAGGTAGTCGGGCGGCAGGCCCTCACGATGGCCTTCGACAATGTCTTTCTGACCATCTGCTGGATGTTTCTGGCAGCGCTCGTGCTGGTGCCGTTCTGTCGTCAGTCCGGCGCCGCTCCCGCCGACACTTCAGCCGCACATTGAAGGGCTACGAGGACAAAATGGCTTTTTCCAAACTCGCACTCCTGCTCACAGCCACGGCCACGATCGGCGCTCTCTCGCCGGTCGAGGCGAGGCCTTTGCGCGTCCGGCCTGCGTCGGACGTTCCGGCGGTGCACACGCAGGCTGAAACTGCCGGCTGGTGGCGGGCCTTTGGCGACCCTGTGCTTGACCGGATCGTCGCAACGGTGCTCGACCAGAATCTCGATCTGAAGGCTGCCTCGGCTCGTATAACGCAGGCCCGCGCGATGGCACGTTACGCGCGCGCCAACATGCTGCCGTCTGCCAATCTGTCGGCCAGCGCCCAGCGCGTCAGCCAATCGCTCGAAAGCCCGATGGGCGCGGCAGGGTCAGCGCTGGGCCTGCCGCGATCCTTCGATCTGTATCAGGCCGGGGCCGAGGCATCGTGGGAGATCGACGTGTTCGGTCGTCTCGGCCGCGAACGCCACGCCGCGTTGTCCGATCTCGATGCTGCCACCCATGATGCCGCCTCGATGCGTCTCAGTCTCGCAGCGGAGGCCGCGACCGCCTACGTGGATCTGCGCCGTCTGCAGGCAAGTCTAGCCATTGCCGAGTCACAGGTGGCAAACGCCGAGAAAGCCGTCGAACTGGTCCGCCTGAAAGTCGATCAAGGCTTTGTCCCCGCTCGCGCGCTCGACCAGGCTTTGGCTCTCAGGGACGAAGCCCGGGCCGCACTGCCCGGTCTTCGCGCCGCCGTCGCTGCGGATGCCGACCGCATCGATGTGCTGATGGGCCGCAATGCAGGAGCAGCGCGCACGGAACTTGCCGGAGGCGTGGGCGAGCTTGCCGCCATCCCGGAAACGATCGATCCCGGTGCCGCCATCGTTCCGTCCGATCTCATGCGTCGCCGGCCTGACGTGGTCGCGGCCGAGCGGCGCATGATCGCCGCCGACGATCGCGTCGCGGTCGCACTCGGGGAGTATTATCCGCGGATTTCGCTGGGCGGATTGCTGGGGGTGGTGACGCTGGGCGTGTCCAAGATGTTCACCGGGGATTCGGTACAGACCGCGGGCGGCGCTTCCCTGCGCTGGCGCCTGTTCGATTTCAGCCGCGTCGATTCCGAAGTGGCTCTGGCGCGCGGCCGTCACGCCGAGGCTCTCGCCCGGTATCGCGGCGCGCTGGTACAGGCGACCGCGGATGTCGAAACCGCGCTCACCGGCCTTGGCGAGGCGCGCGTGGCGCTTGCCACCCGCCAGCAGCAGGTCGAAGCCTTGACCGCAGCGCGCGATCGAATCAACGCGGCCTATCGCAAGGGCGACGTGGCGCTTCTTGATGTGCTCGAAGCGGATCAGCATGTGCTGTCTGCAACGCAGCAACTTGCCCTGGCTCGCGCCCAGGCTGCACAGGCTTCGATCTTTGCAGTGCGCGCGCTGGGCGGCGGATTTGAACAGCGAGACAACGACCATGGCTAACAAGAGTGCGCACAAGGCGAAGATGCGCGACACGATCGTCAGGGAGGCGTCCTTCGCGCTTCGCTCCAAGGGGCTGAACGGGGTCAGCGTTGCCGAGCTGATGCAGCGCGCCGGGCTCACGCATGGCGGCTTCTATGCCTACTACAAGAACCGCGACGAGCTGGTGGCAGAAGCGATTGCCGAAATGTTTTCGGGCACAGGACGGATGCTCGACGCGTCGCTTGCCGGCAGCCCTCCGAAAGAGGGCCTCGCAGCGCTGCTCGACTTCTACTTGTCCGAGGCAAACGTGCGCAACATCGAGAAGGGGTGCGCCATCCCCGCGCTCTCGAGCGAGGCGAGCCGCATGCCGCTTGCCGCGCGCCGCACCTTCGAGGAGGGCGTGCAGATGTTCCAGACCCGGCTTGCGGCGGCTCTAAAGGATGCCGGCTGTGCCGAAGAGGAATCCCTGGCCCGCTCGGTGCTGGCCGAGATGGTCGGCGCGCTGACCCTCGCCCGCACGATGCAGGACCAGACCGCCGCCGTCGCTTTCGTCGATTCCGCGCGCGCCGATCTCAAGAAGCGCCTCGGGCTCACCTGACACAGAGCCGCCCGCCCGCTCCAATATGGAGGACCAAGCCGATGACCACCGCCCCGGACACCCGCGATATGAGCGGCCTTGCCCTGCTTCAGTCTTTCCTGGCCGCCGGAACGCGTCCTCCCATGATCGAGCTCATGGACTTCACGCTGGTCGAAATCGAACCCGGCCGCGCCGTTTTCGAAGGAGAGCCCAAGGCGACGATGCTCAATCCGATGGGATCGGTCCACGGCGGCTATGCAGCGACAATTCTGGACACCGCCTGCGGCTGTGCGGTGCATGCCCACCTTGACGCGGACCAGAGCTTCACGACGCTGGAACTCAAGGTCTCCTACCTGCGTGGACTGTCCGCGCAATCCGGCCGGGTCCGCGCCGAGGGACGCACAATTTCGATCGGCAAGCGTGTAGCCTTCGCCGAGGCGACCCTGACCGATGACCAGGGCCGGATATGTGCCACGGCGACCTCGACGCTGATGGTGTTCGGGACCACCTGATCCATCGTATCACGCGGGGGACAGCATCGCCCGCCTACCGAAGGATGGCGTTGCGGCACCGGAAAAGCCGGCCGCCTCGATCAAGCTTTCAGCGCGGACATGGCGGGCATTGACTATTCCCGATAACCCGCGCAATAGCGCGCCTTCCGGGGATCCGGGCGGTTAGCTCAGTTGGTAGAGCATCTCGTTTACACCGAGAGGGTCGGCGGTTCGAGCCCGTCACCGCCCACCACGCGCCGATGGCGCATTTCCGCGCCGGCGCTGGTCAGCAAGACCTCCGCGTCCCTTCCCGACAACCCGCCCTGATAACCCAGCGTGCTACACCACCAGCGCCGCCGACGCTGCCGGTGTCGCGATCTCCACGAAATAGCGCGCGATCGCGTCGGCCGCCTTTTCGGTCAGGGTGATGAACGCGCGGCGCCGGTCGGTTTCGTCCTCAAGCCGCTGCAGCAGCCCGGCCTCGGTCATCTGGCCGATCCAGCGCAGTGCGGTGGTGGGCGGCACGCCCGATGCGATGCACAGCGAAGTGACCGACACCCGCGTGTGTTCTTCGCGCGCGGCGGTCAGGTCGAGCAGCATGTCCCAGGCGGGATCGGCGAACAGGTCGGGCGGCAGGAACCGCGCACGCGCCTGGCGGTGGCGGATGATCCGGCGCACCAGCCGCGGATCGGGCATCGGCGGGCGCGGCGGGCGCACCAGCCGGTCGCCCGAACGGTCGGCACCACGATCAAGCGCCCGCTCGCCCGACCGGTCGATCTGCTCGTCGCCCAGATCGTTGCTGGCCGTGCCGTCGAAACGGAAGGCCGAGGCATCGGGCGAAAGCACGTTCTGCCCGGAAGACAGCGCCTCCAGCTTCTGCGCGATCTGCGTCACCTGGTCGGTCAGCCGCAGCAGCGACAGCCGGTCTTCCTCCGACAGTTCGCGCACCCGCGATCCGCTGCGCGCCATCACCTGCCCCAGTGCGATCATCCGCTCGGCACGGCTCGGCGAAACGAGGATCTGCGCATCCGACTGGTCAAGGCAGCCGAACACGTCGTCGAGCGAGCCCATGCTGGTCGATACCACCAGCGCCGCGCCGGTCCGCGCCGCATCCCTGTCCAGCCGGGCCAGCGCCGCCAGTTGCGCCGCTTCGGCCATCGGGCAATCCACCAGCACCAGTTCGGCCGATGCGATCACGCCTGCTTCGGGCCCGTTGTCCCCGCACCCCAGCACCACGTCGAGCGATCCGGTCTGCGCCACGCGCAAGCCAGCCGCCGCCGCATCTTCCGCCATTTCGGCGCGAAGATAGCCTCGGTCGGCGAAGATCGAGACTGCCAGGGCACCGCCTCTCCGTTCGGCGCCGCCAGAGCCGCCGGGCCGATGATCGAACGGTGCGGCCGATTGCCCCATTAACTCAGTGCCTCCGTAACATTCCTGAGCGAACAACACGGGAACGACAGCGGGCGTTCAATCGGCAATGCTTCCAGAATGGATCAAGGTCGAATCTCGATCGGGGTGCCATCGGCCACCAGACCCCAGATTTCCTCTATTTCTTCGTTGCTTAAGGCAATGCAGCCGTCCGTCCAGTCGCCTTTTATACGTGTCATTCCGTAGCCGTTTGGTTGGCCATGAATAAAGATCAGGCCCCCTGCGCTTCGGCCCGCCGATCGCGCCCGCGCCACATCGTCCGAATCGGGATAGGAAATGTGCAGCGACAGGTGGTAGGCGCTGCCCGGATTGCCCCAGTCGATCACATAGCGCCCCTCGGGCGTACGCCGATCGCCTTCAAAGCGCTTGGCCCCAACGGGCGCGCCGCCGAGCGCGATGCCGGTATAGACGCGCAAGGGGACGCCGCTTTCGTCGAACAGCGTCAGCCGCCGCGCCGCCTTTTCGACCAGCACCGAGGCGGCAACGGGGCCATCCTCCTCGGCCGAGGCTTGTGGCACATCGCCCGCCGCCATGGCCGGCGAAGACACGGCGAACAGCAGCAGCGCCGCCATCGCTCCGGTCCGGAACGGGCGGCGCAGTGCCATGTCAGTCGACGAAGGGATCGCGCACGAGGATGGTGTCCTCGCGCTCGGGGCTGGTCGAAACCAGCGCGACCGGCGTTTCGATCAGTTCCTGCACGCGCTGGATGTACTTGATCGCCTGTGCCGGCAGGTCGGCCCACGAACGCGCCCCGGCGGTGGTGCCCTGCCAGCCGTCCATTTCCTCGTAGATCGGCTCGACCGCGGCCTGGTCGGCGGCGTGGCTCGGGAAGTAGTCGAGCACCTTTCCGCGCAGGCGGTAGCCGGTGCAGATCTTCACCTTGTCGAACCCGTCGAGCACGTCGAGCTTGGTGAGCGCAATGCCGGTCACGCCAGAAATCGCGCACGATTGGCGCGTCAGCACCGCATCGAACCAGCCGCAGCGGCGCTTGCGCCCGGTCACGGTGCCGAATTCGTGGCCGCGTTCGCCAAGGCGCTGGCCGGTTTCGTCCTCCAGCTCGGTCGGGAACGGGCCTGACCCGACACGGGTGGTATAGGCCTTGACGATGCCCAGCACGAAGCCGGTGGCGTTGGGGCCGAGCCCCGAACCCGATGCCGCCGTGCCCGATACCGTGTTTGAGCTGGTGACGAACGGATAGGTGCCGTGGTCGACATCGAGCAGCACGCCCTGCGCGCCTTCGAACAGGATGCGTGCACCTGCCTTGCGCACCTTGTTCAGCCGCTTCCACACCGGCTGGGCGAACTGCAGCACGAACGGCGCGATCTCGGCCAGCTCGGCCAGCAGCGCCGCGCGGTCGACCGGCGGCTGGCCGAAGCCCGCGCGCAGCGCATCGTGGTGGGCGCACAGGCGGTCGAGCTGGCTGTCCAGCGCATCGAGGTGCGCCAGGTCGCACACGCGGATCGCGCGGCGGCCGACCTTGTCCTCGTAAGCCGGGCCGATGCCGCGCCCGGTCGTGCCGATCTTGCCCGAACCCGCCGCCTGTTCGCGCAGACCGTCCAGATCACGGTGCAACGGCAGGATCAGCGGGCAGTTGTCGGCAATGGCGAAGTTTTCTGTGGTGATCGTCACGCCTTGGGCGGTGAGCTTGTCGAACTCGGCCTTCAGCGCCCAGGGATCGAGCACCACGCCGTTGCCGATGATCGACAGCGTGCCGGTGACGATGCCCGAAGGCAGCAGGCTCAGCTTGTAGACCTGTTCGCCCACCACCAGCGTGTGGCCGGCATTGTGGCCGCCCTGGAAGCGGACCACGGCGTCGGCGCGGCTTGCCAGCCAGTCGACGATCTTGCCCTTGCCCTCATCGCCCCACTGGGCGCCGATCACGGTAACGCTGGCCATGAATATACTCCTCCACCCTGCCAAGGTGGATCCAGAAACGCCCTTCGACAGGTCTCGGCGTAGCGGACGGGATAAAGGGCACGCGAAGCGGCGCACCCGATGTGCGGTGCGCGCCCTAGGGTGGCATGGCGAGAGGGTCAAGGGGGCAGTGGCGCCCGGCGGCTTCGCGGCGCACTGACAGACAGCAAGATTGTGCAAAAAGCCCCGCGACCCTGGCTAAAGCCCTGCGCGGCCCTTGCCTCTATCTCTGCCCCCAAGAGAACGCCGGAGTTGTCCGGCCCGACATGGGGAGGATTGCATGAACAAGACCCTTTCGCGCGCTTTGCTGCTGGCCAGCGTGCTCAGCCCGTTGCCCGCCCTGGCGCAGGAAGCCACCGACGCCGCCGATGAAGGCGTGATCGTCGTCACCGCACAGCGCCGCGAACAGTCGCTGCTCGACGTGCCGATCGCGATCTCGGCCGTGGGTGGAGACAGCCTTGCGTCCAAGGGCATCACCAATTCGGCCAACCTGCAGTCGGCGGTGCCCAACCTGCAGATCAGCAGCCCCTATGGCTCGACCCAGCCGAACTTCTCGCTGCGCGGCATTTCGGTCGCCAACGAATACAACTCGAACCAGGCTTCGCCCGTCGGCGTCTATCTCGATGACGTCTACCTCGCCAACCGCACCGCGCACGGCATGGGCCTGTTCGATCTCGATCGCGTCGAAGTGCTGCGCGGCCCCCAGGGCACGCTGTTCGGCCGCAACACCACCGGCGGCGCGATCAACTTCATCACTCGCACCCCCTCGCTCTCGGGCAACGAAGGCTATGGCGAAGTCGGCTATGGCCGCTTCAACACCTGGACCGCGCAGGCCGCGCTCGAAACCACGGTGGTCGAAGACCACGTCGGCCTGCGCCTTGCCGGCAACCTCGTCAACGGCGATGGCCAGATGAAGAACGTCGCCCCCGGCGCGCGTGATCCCTACGCGCAGGATACGCTGCAGGGCCGCGCCATGCTGCGCATCAAGCCCGGCGACGGCGCGCTGGACATCAAGCTCAAGGCCTATGGCGGGCGCGATCGTGGCACCGGCACCGCCGTCCACGGCTTCCTGCCTTCGCGCGCCGGACTCGGCTTCTTCGAAACCAACGAAAACCGCATCGGCCGCGCCAACACCGACGCCTGGGGCGTTTCGGCCAACATCGCCTATGAAATCAGCGACAAGCTGACCTTCACCTCGATCACCTCGCGCGATGGCGGCAAGCAGGATCTCGACCAGGCGGCCGACGGCAGCCCGCTCGACATCCTGCAGATCCGCTGGAAGTCGGACTACGACCAGTTCAGCGAAGAAGCGCGCTTCAACTACAGCGGCAACGGCCTCTCGCTCGTCGCCGGCGCCTTCTATGGCTGGGACCGCGTCGTCACCGACAACCGCTTCGCCATCGGCAGTGCGCTCGCCCCCGGCGTCGACGGCGGCTTCTTCCAGCACTACAACCAGCGCCGCTCGTCCACCGCGCTGTTCGCGCAAGGCGACGTCGAATTGGCCCGTTCGCTCACCCTCACCCTCGGCGCGCGCTACACCTGGGACCGCGCCACCTACAAGGACGGCTACGCCTACCTCTACGCCGGTGGCTTTGACGGACCCGACACCCCGCTCGCCACCACGGTGCCTTGCGCAACCCCGCCCGGCACCTGCCCCTACGATCCCGCCGCACGCTTCAACCTCAAGGGGCAGAACAACGCGCTCACCGGCCGCGTCGCGCTGTCCTACAAAACCGACGGCGGCGCGCTGGTCTATGCGAGCTACAACCGCGGCTACCGCTCGGGTGCGTTCAACGGCGGCGGCTACACCTCGTCGGTGGGGATCACCTACATCAATCCCGAAAAGGTCAACGCCTTCGAACTGGGTGCCAAGGGCCGCATCGCGGGCATGCTCACGCTGTCGGGCGCGGCATTCTACTACGATTACAAGAACCAGCAGGTGCAGGATACGCGCCCCGGCCCGGTCTCGTTCCTGGTCAACGCGCCCAAGTCCGAAGTCTATGGCGGTGAAATCGAAGCCAGCGCCAAGGTTTCGCCCATGCTCAGCCTCAACGCCTCGCTGGGCTACCTCCACGCCCGCTACAAGCAGTTGACGCTGCAGAACACCGTGCTCGATGGCAACCGCCTGCCCTTCGCGCCGACCTGGACGATCCAGGCCGGGGCCGACATCACGCCCTACGACGGCAGCGCGGGCAAGCTCACCATCTCGCCCAGCGTCGCCTACTTCTCGAAGCAGTACTTCTCGCCGTTCAACGCGGTGAACGCCACCGGCTCTGCCCAGAACAACGCCGAACTGGCGCAGGACGGCTATGCCAAGGTGAATGTCACCGCCGCGTTCAAGACCGGGCGCTTCACCGTGAAGGGCTACGTCAACAACCTCTTCAACGCGCGCACCTATGTCTACGGGCTTGATCTGCGCGGGGCGGGCTTCCCCTACAACTTCCTCGTGCCAGCCCTGCCGCGCACCTTCGGCGGCTCGGTCCGGGTCGATTTCTGATGTCTCTCCCCATCGAAGCCGACCTGTCGACCGACCTTCGGGATCCCGCGCTTTACGAAGCCGGGGTCCCGTGGGACCTCTTCGCGGCCCTGCGCCGCGAAGATCCGGTCCACTGGAACCCTGAAAGCGACGGGGCCGGCTTCTGGGCGCTGACCCGCCACGCCGATATCGTCACGGTGTCGAAGAACCCGGGCCTGTTCTCCTCGGCCTATGAAAACGGCGGCCACCGCATCTTCAACGAAAACGAGGTGGGACTGACCGGCGCGGGCGAAAGCGCGATCGGCATTCCCTTCATCTCGCGCGATCCGCCCACCCACACGCAATACCGCAAGCACATCATGCCCGCCGTCTCGCCCGCCCGCCTCGGCGATATCGAGGCGCGCATCCGCGAACGCGCCACCCGGTTGATCGACGCGATCCCGCTGGGCGAACAGATCGATCTGGTGCCCCTGCTCTCGGCCCCGCTGCCGCTGCTCACGCTGTGCGAGCTGCTCGGCCTCTCGCCCGACATGTGGGACAAGCTCTACCACTGGACCAACGCCTTCGTCGGCGAGGACGACCCCGAGTTCCGCCAGAGCCCCGAGGCCATGGCGGCGACCTTCGAGGAATTCGGAGCCTTCGCCGCCGAACTGTTCGAAGCCCGCCGTGCCGCGCCGGGCCACGACATCGCCACCTTGCTGGCGACGATGGAGGTGGGCGGCGAGCCGGCGAGCTTCCGCGATTTCCTCGGCAACATGATCCTCGTGCTGGTCGGCGCGAACGAGACCACGCGCAATTCACTGTCGCACTCGGTCCGCGCCTTCAGCGACAACCCCGGCCAGTGGCAGGCCCTGCGCAACGATCGCAGCCTGCTCAAGACCGCCGCGCCCGAAATGGTCCGCTGGGCCAGCCCCGTGCTGCACATGCGCCGCACCGCGACTGCGGACACCGAGCTGGGCGGCAAGGCCATCGCCAGGGGCGACAAGGTGGTGCTGTGGTATGCCGCCGCCAACCGCGATGAAGACGTGTTCGACCACGCCGACCGGTTCGACATCGCCCGCACCAGGAACCCGCACCTCGGCTTCGGCTTCGGCCAACACGTCTGCGTGGGGTCCCGCCTCGCCGAAATGCAGCTGCGCGTCGCGTTTGACATCCTGGCGGATCGGGTGAAATCCTTCGATGTCACCGGCCCGTCGCGGCGCTTCCGCTCGAACTTCCTCAACGGGCTGAAGAACCTCGACGTCGTGCTCACCCCCGGCTGAAGCCCGGCGGCAAAGGACAGGACATGGGAGAGAGCTGGACCAACGAACAGATCATCGCCGATGCGCTGGGGCGCGGCGCCGACGTGCAGATCGGCGCGCGCGACAATTCCTGGCGGCTGTCGCGCTGGCGCCAGTTCGTCGGTACTTATGAACTGCCCGCGCTGCCCGATCCCACCTTCGTCGTCCACATCGCCGGAAAGCCGCAGGTCCGCACCCGCCTGCAGCACGGCTGGAGCGAGACCAGCTCGATCCCCGGCTGCGCCACCATCCTGCCCTCGGGTCGCCCCAGTGGCTGGCTGGTCGATGGAGAGCTCGACGTCGTCACGCTCTCCATCGCCTCGCGCGATCTGCAGGGCGTGCCGGCGGCAGACCAGTTCCGCGCCTTGCGCTTCGCCTTCTCCGATCCGCTGGGCGTTGCCCTCACCCGCCAGATCCTGGCCGAAATCTACGCCCCGCAGGACGATGCGCGTAAGGTCTACGTGTCCACGCTGGTCGATGCGCTCACCGCGCATATGCTGCGCGGCCCCCTCGCCGCCAACGATACCGCGATCCCCACTTCGGAGTTTTCCGCCCATCGCCTCCACGGCGTGATGAACACAGTGCTGGCCCAGCCGGGGGACGATCACCCCATCGAAGCGCTCGCCGCCATCGCCGGCCTTACCCCGTCGCACTTCTGCCGTGTGTTCAAGCGCGCCACCAACCTCACCCCGCACCAGTTCGTGATGAAGGCCCGGCTCGAACGCGCGCAGGATCTGCTCGTCACCACCGACCTCACCATCGCGCAGATTTCCGACCAGCTCGGCTTTGCCAGCCAAAGCCACCTGACCCGCGCCTTCCGCACCTTCACCGGTGTCACCCCCGCCGCCTGGCGCCAGCAATCGCTGGGCTGAACGGGGCGGCACGCGCCACCGGCCAGCCCGCTTGCCAAGCGGCCGATGGCAGAGCAGGATCGTCGCTCTGCTGGAAGGGGGCTTCCCGATGAACACCCGGTCGATGCGCGTTCGCACCTTGCTGGCGGGCCTCGCGCTCCCGCTTGCCACCCTTGCGCCGGCCGTCGCCGCGCGGGCAGAGCCGGCCGCACCAGCCACGCCCGTTCCCGGCGCCACCGCCATCCCCGTCGGCACGGGGGCCACCATCGTCCCGCCCGAAGGCTGGAGCCAGAAGCGCGAAGGCCAGCTCGTCCGCTTCGTCGCGCCCGAAGGCGATGCCTCGGCGGTGATCGTCCCCATCGCCAGCGCGCGCAATGCCGATGATGCCGCAATGCAGGCCTTCGCGCTGGCGCGCCCCGGTTTTTCGCGTGCGATCGACCTTACCCAGCCCCTGCCCCCGCGCGAAGGGTGGGACGATGCCGCTGTCACCGGGTTTGACGTGCCGCCCGCCGAAAAGGCGATCGCGCAGGCGATCGTACTGCGCAAGGGCACCAGCTACACCGTGGTCGCGATCGAAGGCGCGCTGGCTACGCTCGCCAAGCGCAACGCCCAGCTGCGCGTCGCCAGCGACACGCTCAAGCCGGCGGGTTTCACGTCCGAAAGCTTTGCCGGCAAGGCCGCCCACCGCTTCGATGCGACAAGGGTCGAAGCGCTCAAGCGCTTTGTCCTGTCCGCCATGCAGCAGCTCAAGATCCCCGGCATCGGCCTCGCCGTGGTCGATCATGGCAAGATCGTCTACGAAGGCGGCCTCGGGGTGAAGGACCTCGCCACCGGCACGCCGGTCGATGCCGACACCCTGTTCATGATCGCCTCGAACACCAAGGGCATGTCCACCTTGCTGCTCGCCACCCTGGTCGATCAGGGCAAGCTTGACTGGAACCAGCCGGTCACCCGCTACATGCCCGAATTCCGCCTCGGCGATGACGCGACCACCCGCAAGGTGCTGGTCAAGCATCTCGTATGCGCCTGCACCGGCCTGCCCCGGCGCGACATGGAATGGCTGTTCAACACAAGCCCCTCCACCCCGGCGACCGCCACGTTCGACCAGCTGGCCGCCTCGCAGCCCACCAGCGGCTTCGGCGAAGTCTTCCAGTACAACAACCTGATGGCCAGCGCGGCGGGCTATCTCGGCGCCCGCCTGATCGCACCGGGCAAGGAACTCGGCGCCGCCTACGACAAGGCGATGCAGGACCGCATCTTCACCCCGCTCGGCATGCGCGACACGACGTTGAGCAACACCGTCGCCACGGCGGGCAACTGGGCGCGGCCCTACGATCTCGACATCGACGGCAAGGTCGCGCTGATCGACATGAAGTTCAACGATACCGTCGTGCCCTATCGCCCCGCCGGTGGCGCATGGTCCTCGGCGCATGACATGGCGCGCTACGTGCTCGATGAACTCGACCAGGGCCGCCTGCCCAATGGCAAGCGCCTCGTCTCGGCCACCAACCTGCTCGCCCGCCGCGTCCACAACGTGCCCGTGGCCGATCAGCAGTGGTACGGCATGGGGCTCGAGGATTCGATCATGTCGGGCGTCTCGGTCATCCACCACGGCGGCAGCATGTTCGGCTACAAGTCCGACTGGTTCGCCGTCCCTTCGGCCCAGGTGGGCATCGTCGTCCTTACCAATTCCGAAATGGGCTACGATCTGACCAAGGCGGCCAGCCGCCGCATGATCGAGCTGCTCTACGACGGCGCGCCGAAGGCCGCCCAACAGGTCGCCGTTGCCGCCCGGCAGGCCGATCTCTGGGTTGAAAAGAACCGCAGCCAGCTCGATCGCAACGTCTCGCCGGAAGAAGCGCGCCGCTATGTCGGCAACTACGCCAACCGCGAATTGGGCCCCCTCACCGTCACCTATGCCGACGGCGTGCTCCACGCGCGTGCCACATCGATCTGGTCGGACCTCGCGCTCAAGAAGAACGCCGATGGCTCGACCAGCCTCGCCACGATCTCGCCGGGCGCCAGCGGCTTCGAATTTCTCGCCACCACCCGCGATGGCAAGCGCGCATTGGTCCTGCAGGATCCGCAGCGCGAATATGTCCTGCTCGAAACGACCGGCTAGGCGCTCCAAAGCGGCATTGCGTATGCATGATGCATCACCAACGCCCCTCCACCTTCTGTCCTACAGTGCGTAAGGTCGTTACAACCCTGTTGCCCGGGTCCTGACCCACGCATTTGCGCCGATTGCCCTGCCAGCATGTGCCAGGCAGGGGCAATCGGTGACTTTGCTCTTTGAAGTCTGTCAACTTCGTCAACTTGGCCGATTTAGGCGGCCCCGAATCAGGCCCCGCATCAGGCGCCGAATCCGCCGTCGATGGTCTGCAGCGCGCCGGTGATCATCGCCGCGTGCGGCCCTGCGAGATAAGCCGCGTATTCGGCGATCTCGTCGGCGCGGGCGTGGCGCTTGATGGCCATCGTGGTGTGCATAAGGTCAGCCATCGGACCGTCGGCGGGGTTCATGTCGCTGTCTGTCGGCCCCGGCTGGATCACGTTCACGGTAATGCCGCGCGGGCCGAAATCGCGGGCCAGGCCCCGGACCATGCCCTGCATCGCCGACTTGGTCATGGTGTAGGCGGTAACGCCGGGAAACGGGATGCGGTCGCCATTGACCGATCCGATCACGATGATCCGGCCGCCGTCGTTCATCTTCCGCGCCGCCTCGACCGCGGCGTGATACGGTGCGCGGACGTTGATGTCGATCATCCGGTCGACCGCGTCGGGATCGAGCGTCAGCGGATCGCCCATCAGAGCGATACCGGCGTTGATCACGATCACGTCAAGCGCGCCCGCACCGGCGACGGTGGCGACCAGCGCATCGCGATCTGCGCTGTCGGTCTTTATCGCCTCGGCACCGGTCTCTGCCGCTATGGCAAGCGCAGCGGCTTCGGAGCCCGAATACGTGAAGGATACTTTGGCGCCGCCCGCAACAAAGCGGCGGACGATGGCGGCGCCGATGCCCCGGCTTCCGCCCAGCACGAGGACGGTCTTGCCTGCAAGGTCGGTCATGATTTCAATCCCCTGTTTCGATCGTCGGCAGCCCGATAGCCACCGGTTGCGACAGAGATGCACCCGCATCCCCCATCGCACCAGTGCGACAATTGCCGCCAAACCCTACAGGTAAATCGAAAAGTTTCAGGCCGCTGGGATGCTCAGGCCAGCGCCACGACCTCTCCGCCATCGAGCGTGTGGCTGCAACCGAGCGATACGGCGCTGTCGCCCTCGCTCAATGCGGCTGCCGTGCGCCAGCCGATGCTGCGCAGCCGGGCGGCCACTTCGCGGTCGTGGCCCAGCGGCAGGAACACCTTGTCGGAAAGCGGCTCGCTCTGCGCGATCAGGTCGATCAGCGCATCGGGATAGAGCGAAAAGCCTGTCGCGACTTCGCCCTCTCCCCCCGCATTCGCGCCGGCGATGCGGTAGGTGCCGCCGCGCCCCAGCAGCCCGCGCACGCCTTCGGCGTAGAGCGTGAAGCCGAACCAGCTCTGGTATTCGAAGCCGTGGCGTTCGCTGGGATCGAGCGTCAGCCGCGCACCGGTCGGAGCGATGGCGGCGGCGATTTCACGCAGCGCGGCGATGCGGCTGGCCAGTGCGCCACCGGCATCGATGGCGGCCAGCTTTTCGATCGCGCCGTCGAAATCCCCGGTCGCGTAGATCAGCGGAACGTACGCTTCACCACCTGCATCGCGCAGGCCGCCGGCATCCTTGGTATCCAGCTCGCGCCGCACCGCCTCGATCGCGCCGGGTTCGAGCGGGAAGGCCTTGGCCGCCAGCGTATCGACCAGATCGGGCAGCGTGAAATCGACGCTGACGCTGCGGGCGCCCGCCGCCTGCAGCGCCTCGATCGCCACGATCAGGATCTCGATGGCCGCCGCCACGTTGTCGGCGCCGATCAGTTCGGCCCCGCACTGCAGCTTCTCGCGCGCCGGGTCGAGCCCGTCGCCCTTGATCGTCAGCACCTGGCCTGCGTACATCAACCGCAACGGCCGCGCCGCGCCTGCCAGCCGGCCTTGCGCGATCCGGCCGATCTGCGGGGTGAAGTCGCTGCGCAGCGCCATCATCCGCAGGCTCGACGGATCGACGAAGCGGAACATGCGCCTGCTCTGGATGCCTGCCATCCGCGATGCGAGGCTCTTTTCGAACTCGATCATCGGCGGCAGCACGCGGTCGTAGCCATGGCCGTGCATCACGTCCTGGATGCTGCGCATCGCACGCGTCGTCGTCGCCGCTTCACGCGGCAGGCGGTCCTCGAGCCCCTCGGGCAGCAGGTCGGTATCGTCGGTCATCGCGATTCGCCCCCTACCCGCTCGCCCCGCCAAAGTCGAAGGCGAAGCGAACGGGTCGGAGCATGGCGTCCGTCAGACGAACTTGAGCGCCTTGACCGTGCGGACGCCCTCGATCTCGCACGCCTGCTTGAGCACGTCGGCCGGGACGGGGCTATCGAGCGAGAGCAGCAGCACCGCTTCGCCACCGGCGTTGCGGCGGCCGAGGTGGAAGGTGCCGATGTTGATACCCGCCTGACCCAGCAGCGTACCGATGCGGCCGATGAAGCCCGGTGCGTCGCTGTTGACGATATACAGCATGTCGCCGTCGAGATCGGCTTCGATGCCGATGCCGAAGATTTCGACAAGGCGCGGCTGGCCGTTGCCGAACAGCGTACCCGCAACCGAGCGGTCGCCCGCTGCGGTGCCAACGGTGACGCGCACCAGCGTGCGGTATTCGCCTTCGCGGTCATGGCGCACTTCGCGCACGTCCAGCCCGCGCTCCTTGGCGAGGAACGGCGCGTTGACCATGTTCACCGACTGCGAATACTGGCTCATCAGCCCGGCGAGCACCGCGGCGGTGATCGGCTTCTGGTTGAGCTGCGCGGCGGCGCCTTCGACCTCGATCGCGATCTTGGTCAGGTTGTCGTGCGCCAGCTGGCCAACCAGCTTGCCGAGCTTTTCAGCCAGCGCCATGTACGGCTTGAGCTTGGGCGCTTCCTCGGCCGACAGGCTCGGCATGTTGAGCGCGTTGGTCACGCCGCCGGTGGTGAGGTATTCGGCCATCTGCTCTGCCACCTGCAGCGCGACGTTGACCTGCGCTTCGGTGGTCGATGCGCCGAGGTGCGGCGTGCAGATGAAGTTGGGCGTGCCGAACAGCGGCGAGGCCTTGGCGGGTTCGGTTTCGAACACGTCGAGCGCGGCGCCGGCCACCTGGCCCGAATCGAGCGCATCCTTCAGTGCGGCTTCATCGATCAGGCCGCCACGCGCGCAGTTGACGATGCGCACGCCCTTCTTGGTCTTGGCGATGTTTTCGCGGCTGAGGATGTTGCGCGTTTCCGCCGTCAGCGGGGTGTGCAGCGTGATGAAGTCGGCCTTGGCCAGCAGCGTGTCGAGATCGGCCTTTTCGACGCCCATCTCGATCGCGCGTTCGGGGGTGAGGAACGGATCGTAGGCGACGACCTTCATCTTGAGGCCCAGCGCGCGGGTAGCAACGATCGAGCCGATGTTGCCCGCGCCGATCAGGCCCAGCGTCTTGCCGGTGACTTCAACGCCCATGAAGCCGTTCTTCGGCCACAGCCCCGCCTGGGTCTGCGCGTTGGCTTCGGGGATCTGGCGCGCGAGGGCGAAGATCATGGCGATGGCGTGTTCGGCGGTGGTGATCGAGTTGCCGAACGGGGTGTTCATCACCACCACGCCCTGTGCCGAAGCCGCCGGGATATCGACGTTGTCGACACCGATGCCGGCGCGGCCGATCACCTTGAGGTTCTTGGCGGCGGCGAGGATTTCCTTGGTGACCTTGGTCGACGAACGGATGGCAAGGCCATCGTATTCGCCGATGCGCGCGGCCAGCTGTTCGGGCGTTTCGCCGGTGATCACGTCGACGTCGCAGCCCATCTCGGTGAAGATGCGGGCGGCGTTGGGATCCATCTTGTCGGAAATGAGAACCTTGGGCTTGGTCATGTCTTTATGTCCTTCGTCACCCCGGGCTTGCCCCGGGATCCCGCTTGTTTGCGCGGGCGAGAAAACGAAGCGGGACCCCGGCTCAAGGCCGGGGTGACGCCAAGTGGTACAGGAAATCAGGCAGCGGCGAGCGCGGCCTTGGTTTCGGCGTAGGCCCAGTCGAGCCAGGGACCGAGCGCCTCGATGTCTTCGGCGTTCACGGTCGCGCCGCACCAGATGCGCAGGCCCGCCGGGGCATCGCGGTATCCGGCAATGTCGTAGGCGGCCCCTTCCTTTTCGAGCAGGGCGGCGAACTTCTTGATGAAGTCGGCATCGGCGCCTTCGACCGAGAGGCAGACCGAGGTCTTCGACCGGGTCGCTTCGTCGGAGGCAAGGTGCGAGAGCCACGAACGCTCTTCGACGATCTTGTTGAGCGCGGCGGCGTTGGCATCGCTGCGCGCCTGCAAGCCCTTCAGCCCGCCCAGGCCCTTGGCCCATTCGAGCGCGAAGATCGCGTCTTCGACCGCGAGCATCGAGGGGGTGTTGATCGTTTCGCCCTTGAACACGCCTTCGGCCAGCTTGCCCTTGGAAACGAGGCGGAACACCTTGGGCAGCGGCCAGGCGGGGGTGTAGGTTTCGAGCCGTTCGACCGCGCGGGGGCCGAGGATCAGCACGCCATGGCCGCCTTCGCCGCCCAGCACCTTCTGCCAGGAGAAGGTGGCGACGTCGATCTTCGACCAGTCGATGTCGTAGGCGAAGACCGCCGAAGTGGCGTCGGCAAAGCTGAGGCCTTCGCGGTCCGCCGGGATGAAGTCGGCATTGGGCACGCGCACGCCGGACGTGGTGCCGTTCCAGGTGAACAGCACGTCGTTCGACCAGTCGATCGCGTTCAGATCGGCGATCTGGCCATAGTCGGCGCGCAGGATCGTGGGATCGAGCTTCAGCTGCTTCGCGGCATCGGTGACCCAACCTTCACCGAACGATTCCCAGGCCAGCGTGGTGACCGGGCGCGCGCCGAGCATCGTCCACATCGCCATTTCGAAGGCGCCGGTGTCCGAGCCGGGCACGATGCCGATGCGGTGCGTATCGGGCAGCTGGAGCACTTCGCGCATCAGATCGATGCAGTACTGCAGGCGCGACTTGCCGATCTTGGCGCGGTGCGAGCGGCCGAGCGATTCGGTGGCGAGTTTTTCGGGAGCGTAGCCGGGCGGCTTGGCGCAGGGTCCGGACGAAAAGAACGGACGTGCAGGCGTATTGGCCGGCTTGGCGGCGGGAAGCTCAGTCATGTAGTCTCTCCTTGCAGAGAGCACGCGCGGCGTTGGGACCGCGTGGCCCGTCGGCCGCCCTAGCGGCGATCCCTGCGTTGTCAATCACGGCCCCTTGTGCGATTCTACGCGGGTCAGGCGCCAAAACCGCGGAAGGCCGTGGCTTCGCCCTGCCGCAGATTTATTTTCATGCGGCGCAAGGACGGTGACAGGCGGCGCCGGGGAGGACAGCGAATCGTCATGCACGGCTCGTCGCGACGCTCACCAATCGTTAACCATCCGGGCCGAAAGTCGGCTGCATGACCCGCGCCCTTGCCCTGGCCGCGCTTTCTGTTGCCACGCTGCTGGCCGGCTGCGTCGGCGCGCCCGAGGCGCCGCCGCGCCGCCCGACGCGCACGACCGTGGACACCATCGCGCCGCGCCCGGACGAGCGGCAGTGCCTTGCCAACCTTGGCCGCAGCGAAGCCGCTTTCACCCCCCTGCCCGACCAGTATTACGGCGCGGGTTGTTCGACGCTGGGCGCGGTGCGGCTGAACTGGCTGCGCAGCGACGATTCGCGGCTGCAGCTTTCGAACCTTGGCCCGGTGACCTGCACGGCGGCCAACACGCTTTCGGGCTGGGCGCGCTTTGGCGTGGACCGCGCCGCGCGGCAGATCCTGGGCAGCCCGCTTGTCCGCATCGAGACGATGGGCAGCTACAGCTGCCGTACGGTGGCGGGCACAAGCCGGATGTCCGCCCACGCCACCGCCAATGCCATCGACGTCGGCGGATTTGTGTTAGCGGACGGACGGCGGATCAACGTGATGCGCGACTGGAACAGCGATTCACCACAAATCCGCGCCTTCCTGCGCACCGTCCGCGACAGCGGCTGCAAGCGATTCGGCACCGTGCTGAGCCCGGACTACAACGCGGCCCACCACGATCACCTGCACCTGGAAGTGGGCGGCACGCGCAGCTTCTGCCGCTGATCGGCAAGGAGAAAGCCGCGCTGCCCTGGCATCCCGACGAGAATGGAGCTTGAAAGGGGATACATCGGCGCAGCGATGGGCGCGGCGCGCCTGTCAGATGCTCCACCCGGGCGACCAAGAATGCAGAAGCCCGAAACGAAGGCGGGCCGCCCGGCTGACGATCCGGGCGGCCCGCTCGATGAGACCGCGGGGGGCAACGTGGTCTCAGGTATATCCAGCCTGTCCAGCGGGGCGCGCAAGGTGCGCGCGGTCGGCAGGAAGATGGAATGGCCGCGGCGTGGCGAATGGTCGATCCTGGCCGTTGCGCACCCCCTGTGCGCCTGCCGCGCCCCAATCCCTCCTGGGCGTTACCGGCTTTGCGATACGGCCTTGATGCCCCCTGTCGTCACGCCGCGACGTCTCCGAGGCCGGCCGCCTCGATGCGCAGGCGAACCGCTTCTGCCGCATGGCGGGCGCCGAGCTTGCCCATCATCTTCATGCGGTGGATTTCCACGGTACGCGGACTGATATCGAGATCGCGGGCGATCGCCTTGTTGCTGCACCCTTCGGCCAGGCGATCGAGCACTTCGCGTTCGCGCAAGCTGAGGCGGGCGATGCGCTGGCGCGCTTCGGCGGCGCGGGCGCGCTGGGCGCGGTGCGTTTCCGCTTCCTTGGTGGCGTGGGCGATGGCTTCGTTGAGCGGGCCGATCTGCTGCGGCACGGCGAGGTAATCGAGCGCGCCCGCCTTGATCGCGGTGACGACCGCGTGGGTTTCGGGCGTTTCAGCCACGGCGATCACCGGCAGCCAGTGCCCGGCGCGCATCATCGCCGCGATGAGCGTGGCGATGCCCTGCCCTGTCGGTTCGTCGTGCGCCAGCACCAGGCCGTTCGACGGCGCGTGGGAGAGCAGCTCCTCCGCGTTGGCGTAGATTTCGGCATGATGCCCCGCTGCGAAAGCGAGACGGGCGAGTTGCGCGCGTCGCGCACTATCGCCATCGAGGATGTGGAGTGTGACACGTTCGACCATGCCGGGAAGTAAGACGCCGTCCGAAGACGCAGCGCCATCGACGAAAGCTTCGTTCCGAAACGAAATGGTGGCCCTTTCGGACGCTGCTACAGGCTTTCCCTTAGCCGCATTATATCCGGATCGGATTTTGTTCCCGGCGATCGTTTGCGTTCGAGGGTGAAGGTCGTGTTCCATGACCGCGGATATGCGCCTTGGCGCGTCTCATCGCAGTTACCAAGTATGGTTCGCCCCTTACCAAACTCGCCTCAGAGGTTATCCTAAGGCTTTCTACTTACTCGATAGTTCTGATCGAGGCCGCCTCATCATCGAAGGTGTAGTCGGGCAGCGAATGGAACGCCTTGCGCAAGGCTTCGCTCCAGCTGGAAGAGATCGATTTGAAGTAGGGATCGCTCGCCAGGATGCGCTTCTGGTGCAACGGTTCGAACCGATCCCGCTCGATCACCATCAGGTCGAGCGGCAGCCCGACCGACAGGTTCGCGGCCAGCGTCGAATCGAAGCTGACCATCATCAGCTTGACCGCGTTCTCGAAGCTCATCCCCGGATCGTAGCCGCGCAGCAGGATAGGGCGGCCGTACTTGGTCTCGCCAATCTGGAAGAAGGGCGTGTCGAAGCTGGCCTCGATGAAGTTGCCTTCGGGATAGATCAGGAACAGCCGCGGCTCCATGTCGCGGATCTGCCCGGCGACGATCATCGAGGCGGTGAAGCGCGGCCCTTCGGACTGCATGCCCGAATCCTGCCGCCCTTCGATCACGTCGCGCAGCAGGCGGCCGACCTGGGTGGCCACCTGGAACATGGTGGGCGCCTCGAGGATGGACGGGCGCCGTTCGCTGGGTGCCTTGTTGCGTTCTTCGAGCTGGCTGATCACGGCCTGCGTGGTGGCGAGGTTGCCGGCGGTCATGATCGTGATGATGCGTTCGCCCGGCACCTGCCAGGAATGCATCTTGCGGAACACCGAGATGTTGTCGACGCCCGAGTTGGTGCGGGTGTCGCTCATCAGGACGAGGCCCTTGTCGAGCACCATGCCCACGCAATACGTCATTGTCTTCCCCGGCTTTCCCCTGTCGCCGATCGTCCGACAGGGGCCGCTGAGTCAACCCGGCCCCTGCGCTTTGTCACCGATCGGTCTTACTGTTCCACACGCTGCTGCTGCACCGCAAGCCTGACGTGCATCGTCTCGTCGCTGCTGCCCACGCGTATGCCGGTAACCGGGGCCGCATCGCGATAGTCCGCGCCCGAGGCGACGCGGACGTAGCGCGCATCGGGGCAGATGCGGTTGGAGATGTCGAAACCGACCCAGCCCAGCCCTTCCACCTCGGCTTCGGCCCAGGCGTGCCCGGCATCCTGATCGATGCGATCGTCCATCAGCAGGTAGCCCGAGACATAGCGCGCCGGCACGCCGATCGCGCGCGCGGCGGCGATGAACACGTGGGCGTGGTCCTGGCACACGCCGTGCCCTGCGGCGAGCACTGCCTCGGCCGTGCTCGCGGCGTCGGTATGGCCGAGTTCATAGGTCACCGCGTCGGCCACGAGATCGGACAGCGCATGGAGCCGGGCCAGCATGTCGGCGCCCGGCGCAAGCCGCGCGACCAGCGCGCGCACCTTGGGCCCGACCTGGGTGAGCGGAGTCGGCTCAAGGAAGTGCCAGCGCGGCAGGTAGCCCGCCGTGCGCCCGACGATGCCCGACTGGTCGGACGTTTCGACGACCCCTTCGCAGCGGATCGAGACTTCGCGCGTGCCCGGCTCGAAGCTGATCAGGGTGACGCGGTTGGCGTTGTGATCGTCGTATTCGAGCTGGACGCGCGCGCCTTCGAAATGGACCGCCCATTCGATCACGCTCTGGCCCTGGCTGTTGCGCGGGGTCAGGCGCAGCCGCTGCAACCCGTTCTGGATGCCGGGCGAAAAATGGTAGTGCGTGGTGTGCTCGATGGCGATGCGCATGGCGGCCTTCCCCCCGTGGCCTATTCTGTGAACCGGTAATCGCGCTGGATCTGCGCGCCAAGGCGGCTGTTCGTGGCGATGAAATCGCCGATGAACTGGTGCAGGCCCTGTTCGAAGATCGATTCAATGGTGATGCCCTGCAGCCGCGCGGCGGCGGCGTTGAGGATATCGTGCGCCGGCGTGTGCGCGCCGTATTCCCGAGCCAGATGCGCAAGGTTGGATTGCAGCTTGCCATAGCAGAACGCCAGGCTGCGCGGGAAACGCCCGTCGAGGATCAGGAATTCGGCAATGCCGCGCGCTTCCATCCGGCCGGCGTTGAGCCAGCGATAGGCGCGTTCCCCGGCGAGCGAGCGCAGCACGTTCTCCCACTGCACGTTGTCGAGGCTGGAGCCCACATAGGACAGCGAGGGCAGGAGCACGTAGTACTTCACGTCGAGGATGCGCGCGGTGTTGTCGGCGCGTTCGATGAAGGTGCCCATGCGCGCGAAGTTGTAGATGTCGTTGCGCAGCATGGTGCCTTCCATCGCGCCGCGTACTTCGGTCGACTGGCGGCGGATGGTGTCGATGACGAGGCCGAGCCGCGCATCCGTCACCGGGCGGGCGAGCAGTTCCTTGAGCCGCATCCAGCTTTCGTTGACGGTCTCCCACACCTCGCGCGTGATGCCGGTGCGGACCATGCGCGCATTCTGCCGCGCGCCTTCCACCATGGCGAGGACGTTGCCGGGATTGTCCTTGTCGCGCAGCACGAAGTTGAACACCTGCGGGCCTGCGTAATCGAGCCCGAACTTCGCCTCGTACGCGCCCTGCAAGCCCAGCGTGACGATCACCGAGCGCCATTCGTCCTGCGCATCGCGGGTATCGCGGGTGAGCGCCATGCGGAAACCGGCCTCGATCAGGCGCGCGGTGTTCTCCGCCCGTTCGAGGTAGCGGAACAGCCAGAAAATGCCGTTTGCGGATCTGCCTAGCATCGCGTGTCCTTGGGCATGCCCTCGAGATTGTATTCCGCCATCAGTCGTCCAGAACCCAGCTGTCCTTGGTGCCGCCGCCCTGCGAGGAGTTGACCACCAGCGACCCCTTCTTGAGCGCAACGCGGGTAAGCCCGCCCGGCGTGATGTCGATCCCGTTGGGGCTGACCAGCACGAATGGCCGCAAGTCCACGTGGCGCGGGGCGAGCCCGGCCTTGGTCAGGATCGGCACGGTCGAGAGCGAGAGCGTGGGCTGCGCGATGTAGTTGTCGGGCCGCGCCCGCAGCTTGATCTCGAAGGCGGCGATCTCCTTCTTCGAGGAGGTCGGGCCGATCAGCATGCCATAACCGCCCGAGCCGTGGACTTCCTTGACGACAAGGTCGGCCAGGTTGTCGAGCACGTACTTCAGGGCGTCCGGCTCGCTGCAGCGCCAGGTCGGCACGTTCTTAAGGATCGGCTTCTCGCCGGTGTAGAATTCGACGATTTCGGGCATGAAGCTGTAGATCGCCTTGTCATCGGCGATGCCGGTGCCCGGCGCGTTGGCGATGGTCACCCCGCCCGCGCGGTAGACGTCCATGATCCCGGCGACGCCGAGCACGCTCGACGGATTGAAGCTCAACGGATCGAGATATTCGTCATCGACCCGGCGGTAGATCACGTCGATCGGCTGCCAGCCGCGCGTGGTGCGCATGGCGATGCGCCCGTTCTCCACGCGCAGGTCGCTGCCTTCGACCAGTTCCGCGCCCATCTGGTCTGCCAGGAAGGCGTGTTCGAAGTAGGCCGAATTGTAGATGCCGGGCGTGAGCACCGCGACCACCGGCTTGTGCCCGCGGGCGGCAGGCGGCGCGCAGGCGGCAAGGCTGCGCGCGAGGCGCCGGGGATAGTCCGAAACCTCGCGCACCCGGACGCGGGTGAACAGTTCGGGGAACATCGCCATCATCGTTTCGCGGTTTTCGAGCATGTACGACACGCCGCTGGGCGTGCGTGCATTGTCCTCGAGCACCATGAACTCGTCCTCGTCGGTGCGGACAAGGTCGATGCCGACGATGTGGGTGTAGACGCCGCCCGGCGGGGTGAAGCCCGCCATCTGCGCCAGGAACGCCTCGTTCCCCTTAAGCAGGCGTGCCGGCAGGCGGCCCGAACGCACGATTTCCTGCCGGTGGTAGAGATCGTGGAGGAAGGCGTTGAGCGCGCGCACGCGCTGTTCGATCCCGCGCGAAAGCTTGCGCCACTGGTGCGCGGTGATGATCCGCGGCACCATGTCGAACGGGATCAGCCGTTCTTCGGCATCTTCGTTGCCATAGACGTTGAAGGTGATCCCGGTCCGGCGAAAGAACGCTTCCGCTTCGCTGCCCTTGCGGCGCAGGAGATCGGGGGGCTGCTCCTCGAACCATTGGCGGTAACCGGCATAGGCAGGGCGAACCGCCCCATCGGCATCAACCATCTCGTCATAGGACGAGGGTGAGGAGTTGTTCATAGGCGCATCCCGTCTTCGGACCCAAGCTTGCATAGGATCCGACGGCCCGCAAGCGCCGATGCTGCACCTGCGAAATATTTTACGATCGGGTTACGCCGCCGCGCCGTGAAGGTCCGCCAGCAGCGCCAGCAGCGTGCGCGCAACGTCGGGGTGGCCGGCGAACCCCAGGTGCGTACAGCGCAGCGCGATGGCGCGGTCGCGCTCGCCCTTGCGCCCGCAGGCCGATCGCGGCGCGACGATGCCGTCGCGCGCACTCCACAGTGCCACCGTCGGTACCGGGGGCTTTGCGGCAAAGGCATGCCCGACCGGCGGGGCATCGACGCTGTGCCCTGCGATCGCCTGATAGGCACGCCAGGCATTGTTGGCGCGCCGATCACCCGAAAAAGGCGAGCCCATCGTGACGACCATCGCCACCGCTTCGGGGTGGCGATGCGCGATTTCGCGGGCGAACAGGCCGCCAAGGCTCCAGCCGACCAGCACCAGCGGTTCGCCTTCCTTGCGCGCCATCGTCACCACGCGCTCGGCCAGCCGTTCGAACCCTTCCTCGGTCGGCCCGAAGTTGAAGCCCAGCCCCCAGTCCGAGACGCGGTGGCCGGCCGCTTCGAGCGCCACGCGCAGGCTCTTCATCCGCACCGGATGCGTGCCGAAGCCGGGCAGCAGCATGACCGGACGCGAAGGCGCGGCGGCGTCGGACCCCGGCCCCGGCACGGGTTCGACATGCCGCCGCGCGGCGCGGTGCGCCTGCCACAGCTCGACAGGGGTACGCAGCTCGGCCAGCAGCCGCGCCATGTGCGGGCCCCGCGCCGCGGTCGGGCGCGGCTCGAACGCCAGGGCGCTGCGGCGCGCGGCCTCTTCCCGGAACGCGGTCAGCCGCTCGCCCAGCGCGTGCCAGTCGAACGCCGTTTTCCGGGAAAGGGTCTGTTGCTGCGCCGATGCCATGATCGCTCCGCTGGTAGGTCCGCTTCGCCCACAACGCCAGATTCGCCCGAGTGTTTCATATTTGTGTCAAGAATCACACCGGACCGGTGACGATGTAGACCGGCTGGCCATCGACCTTCGCCGGAGTGGCGCTGCCGGCGCGGCAATTGCCCATCCAGTCGCACACTTGCGCCCCGCGTGGGACGGCACGGCTCGATGTCCCGGCATAATCCCACACCACGTCGATCGTGGTGCCGCCGCGCACGAAGCGATAGCCGCGCTGCGTCGGCAGAAGGCCGCTCAACGGACCGCGGGTGGTGGTGCCGTCGAGCAGCCGGGTCATTGCGGCATAGGCCGGCACGCTCATCTTGGGCGCGATGCGGTCGGTGCCGAAGGCGAGCCTGTCGTTGAGGTTCCAGTAGAAGCCGTGGGTCTGCACGTCCTTCGATCGCGGCCCGCCCGGCCCCCAGAAATCGGCGACGTAGAACGCAGTGTCGACGCTGGCGCCTTCGCCCAGCATGATCAGCGTGACGCGGATGTTCTCGCGCGCCTGCCCGCGATTGCCGCTGCGGCTGGTTTCCGAGCCGTGCTCGGTGCCGACAAGGCCGATGGGATGGCCGCCGCTCCTTTCCGCCGCAGCGATCTGCGTGCGCAGGTGTTCGGCAAGGCCGTGGGTTTCGGGCGGATCGCCCGGCGAATAGGGATGGATCGAATAGGCATCGATGTAGCGCCCAAGGCCGCCCGCCCACAGCCCGCGCAACTGATCGTCATAGTTGGACGATGGAAACAGCGTCGGCCCCGCCACCACCGCATCGGGATCGGCCGCGTGGATCGCATCGTAGGTCAGGCGGAAGTATTCGATCAGGTCTTCGTTCGTTCCGCCGAAGCACCAGCCCTGCCCCGGCTCCCACGCCATCTGGTAGATGCGCTTGTGCATCGTCGGGTAATCGTGCGCAAAGGCCCTTGCCAGCGCCGCGGCATAGACGGGAAGCGCCGCCTTGCCCTGCGCGTTGAGCCGGCCATAGGTCTTGCAGATCTTGCCGCCGGTGCCGGGCACAAGCGCCCAGTCGGGCACGCCCGAACCCATCGCCGCCGCGATCGGATACATCGCCCACGGCTTGCCCTGCCACGACGGGGCCATGTCCTGGTCCAGGCCCTTTGGCCAAGGCTTGTTGCCGTTGCGCGCACGCTCGCTGTCCCAGGCTTTGGCGAAGTCACCCGGGGCCTTCTCCTCCATCCAGTGCCACTGCACGCGATCGAGGTAATAGCGCAGGCCCAGCAGCGGCACGATCTGCGCCTTGGAACTGAACCCGCCCTGCATCGCAAAGTGCGAAAGATCAGGGCCATAGTCGGTGCGCCCGGCCGGATCGGGCACAACGGCATAGCTGGTGATGCCGGCGGGCCGCGTGCCTTCGGCCGCGATGGCCGTGCCATCGGCAAGCCGCGCGGCGACCTCGTAATATCCCAGCCGTCCGTGCGGCGCATCGAGCGCGACCTGCGCGGCGCCGGTCGCATCGGCGGTGACCTTCACCGACTTGCTCAGGACCGTGACCTGCCGGTCGTCGGTGATCGTCACGGCAAGCGTCGTCGCCGCCCCCGGCTTCATTCCCGTGACCGCAAATCGCAGCGAGACAGGCTGTCCCGGCGTGAACGTGCTGATCGACGGATTGCTGGTCGTCGCCCGCAATTGCACCCCTACGGGCGCGGCAGCGGAGGGACCGGCAGGCGGCGGCGCAGCCTGAACAGCCTGTCCGGCGAGCGCGAGCGGCAGGGCAGCGGACGACAGGGAAAACAGCATTCGCATCTGGAGCATGGCAGTTCCTTCAGGCGCTTGGCAGGTCCCACTGTTCAAGGGGCAATGGTCTTGCCCGGCATTGCAGAACGCAAGCTGAACACCCATACTCGAAGGCATGGCCGAACTCGTCATCCGCCGCGGGCTCGAAGAGCCCGACACTTCCGGCACCTTCGTCCCCCACAAGCCGCAGCGGCCCGAGAAATCGGACGGCGGGCGGCCGTTCAAGGTCGTTTCCGACTACCAGCCGGCGGGCGACCAGCCGACCGCCATTGCCGATCTGGTGGAGTCCGCGCTCGGCGGCGAGAAGACGCAAGTGCTGCTCGGCGTCACCGGCTCGGGTAAGACCTTCACCATGGCCAAGGTGATCGAGGAACTGCAGCGCCCGGCGCTGATCCTTGCCCCCAACAAGATCCTCGCCGCGCAGCTCTATGGCGAGATGAAGAGCTTCTTTCCCGAGAATGCGGTCGAGTATTTCGTCTCGTACTACGACTACTACCAGCCCGAAGCCTACGTACCCCGCTCGGACACCTACATCGAGAAGGAATCCTCGACCAACGAGGCGATCGACCGGATGCGCCACTCGGCCACCCGCGCGCTGCTCGAACGCGACGACGTGATCATCGTCGCCTCGGTCTCGTGCATCTACGGCATCGGCTCGGTCGAAACCTACTCGGCGATGATCTTCGACCTCAAGGTCGGCACCAGCGTCGACCAGGGCGAGATCATCCGCAAGCTCGTCGCGCTGCAGTACAAGCGCAACGACGCCGCCTTCCAGCGCGGCACGTTTCGCGTGCGCGGCGACAACCTCGAAATCTTCCCCTCGCACTACGACGACACCGCCTGGCGCGTGAGCTTCTTCGGTGACGAGATCGAGAGCATCGTCGAATTCGATCCGCTGACCGGCAAGGCGGGCACGAAGCTGGAAAACGTGCGCGTCTACGCCAATTCGCACTATGTCACCCCCGGCCCGACGATGAAGCAGGCGGCAGAAGCGATCCGCTTCGAACTGACCGAACGGCTGAAGGAGCTGACCGAGGAAGGGCGCCTGCTCGAAGCCCAGCGGCTGGAACAGCGCACCAACTTCGACCTCGAGATGATCGCCGCCACCGGATCGTGCGCGGGAATCGAGAACTACAGCCGCTTCCTGACCGGCCGCCTGCCCGGCGAGCCGCCACCGACGCTGTTCGAATACCTGCCCGACAACTGCCTGCTGTTCATCGACGAAAGCCACCAGACCGTGCCGCAGGTCGGCGCGATGGCGCGCGGCGACCACCGGCGCAAGCTGACGCTGGCCGAATACGGCTTCCGCCTGCCCAGCTGCATCGACAACCGCCCGCTGCGCTTCAACGAATGGGACGCGATGCGCCCGCAGACGATCGCGGTTTCGGCAACGCCCGCGCAGTGGGAGATGGAGCAGGCGGGCGGCGTGTTCGCCGAACAGGTGATCCGCCCCACCGGCCTGATCGACCCGCCGGTCCTCATCCGCCCGGTCGAGGACCAGGTGCAGGACTGCATCAACGAATGCCGCGAAACCGCGGCCAAGGGCTATCGCACGCTCGTCACCACGCTGACCAAGCGCATGGCCGAGGACCTGACCGAGTTCATGCACGAAGCAAGCTTGAAGGTCCGCTACATGCATTCGGACGTCGAGACGCTGGAGCGCATCGAACTGATCCGCGACCTGCGCCTTGGCGTCTATGACGTGCTGGTCGGCATCAACCTGCTGCGCGAAGGGCTCGACATTCCCGAATGCGGCCTCGTCTGCATCCTCGATGCCGACAAGGAAGGCTTCCTGCGCAGCGAAACCTCGCTGATCCAGACCATCGGCCGTGCCGCGCGCAACGTCGACGGGCGCGTGATTCTCTATGCCGACCGCATGACAGGCAGCATGGAGCGCGCCATCGCCGAAACCGACCGCCGCCGCGCCAAGCAGCAGGAATACAACGAACTCCACGGCATCACGCCGCAGACGATCAAGCGCAACATCCACGACATCGTCGCCGACACCGCCAGCCGCGACGGCGTGCTGGTCGACATCGATGCCGAAGGCAGCAACAACCTCGTCGGACACAACCTGCGCGCCTACATCGAGGAGCTCGAACGCAAGATGCGCGCCGCCGCCGCCGACCTCGAATTCGAGGAAGCCGGCCGCCTGCGCGACGAGATCCGCAAGCTCGAAGCAACGGAGCTGGGCCTGCCAGAGGACGAGCGCAAGGCGCCGATCGTCGGCCGCAGCAACGAAGGCAAGCCGGGGACCAGGAAGACGCGGTTTGGGAAGAGCCAGAAGACGAAGTGGGGGAAGTAGGCTGTCAATAGGGTGGAAGATGCGATGAGTTTTGCACAGCGGCGTAACGCGCATCGTACTATACTGTAGCGCACCGCGAAAAAGCACGATTAATAGATGGCTGCCCAAACGGAACTGCAGCCATGCTCGCCTCATTTGCCGACAAGGAAACCGAACTCGTCTGGTCGGGAAGGCGCAGCCGCAAGCTGCCGTCGGAAATTCAGCAGCGGGCCCTTGCCAAGCTTGCCATGCTGGACGCGGCCGCCGATCTCGACGACTTGCGCAACCCGCCGAGCAACCGCCTGCACGAACTCCAGCGGGATCGCGCGGGCCAACATTCCATTTCCATTAACATGCAATGGCGCATATGTTTCGTCTGGAAGGACGGAAACGCCCACGATGTCGAAATCGCCGACTACCACTGAGATGGACGAATTGCACAACCCCCATGCGGGCGAACTGCTCGCTTCGGAGTTTCTCGAGCCACTGGCGCTCGCCCCGTCCGAACTCGCATCCGCGATCGGCGTCGATGTCACGCGCTTGCTTGATGTAATCGAAGGGCGCGCTCGCATCGACGGCGAACTCGATCTTCGCCTCGCACGGTATTTCCGGATGAGCGAGGGCTTCTTCTTGCGCCTTCAGGACCAGTTCGAACTGCGCGAAGCCAAGCGCAACCTGCACGACGACCTCGACCGGATCGTGCCCCGCGCCGCCTGACCGCCCATGAAGATCGCATATCCCATCGCCCTCGCCGCGCTTGCCCTCGCCGGCTGCTCCAGGTCTTCAGCCCTGCCCGCGCCCGACAACGCGCCGGTCGATGCCGTGCGCCTTGCCATGCCGCAGAGCGACGGCGCCGGATTTTCCGCGATCGATCCCAAGGCCAAGGGTAGCTGGATCGCTGCGCCCGATGGCGCTTCGGCAACGTTCGGCTATGCCGGGCAGCCGCCCTTGCTGACCGTCGCCTGCCGGTCGGGCCTGCTGATGGTCACGCGCCATTCGCCCGCCGAAGTCGGGGCGCAGGCGCTGTTTGCGTTGCAGGGCGGCGGGCGCATCCTGCGGCTTCCGGTCGATGCGACCGCCATCCCCGGTCAGCGCGGCTATATCTGGCAGGGCTCGCTTGCCCCCGGCGATCCGGGCGCGGCGGTGTTTCAGAGCGCCTTCAACGGCACCCTGCCCGGCGGCGGGATGATCAAGGTCACCGCGGGTGAACCGATGCGCGAGGTGCTGCGCCGGTGCAAGGCCAACCCGGCTGCCGCCGCGCCGGTCACGCCCCTTGGCGGGACCGACGCACCGGCTTCCGAATAAGTCAGAGCTTGCCGAACTTCGCTTCGTAGGCGCCGGTATCGCCGCCTGCGAGCAGCGTCGCCTGTTCGATCCAGGCATCGCGTTTGGGGCGGCCGGCGAACGCCCCCAGTTGCGCGTCGATCGCGGCCAGGTCCGCCTCGCTCCACGCGGCGATCTGGGCAAAGCGGGTGACGCCCAGTTCCTTCAATCGCGCGTTGAGCTTGGGGCCCACGCCCTTGATCCGGGTAAGGTCGTCGGCGCTGCCCGCCTCCGCGGGTGCGGCGGCAGGTGCAGCAGCGACCACCGGGGCGGCTTCCACTTCCTCTTGCGCTTCGTGCGCCACCACTTCGGCTACGCCCGCCATGATCCCGGCGGCGGGCGCCGGAACGATCGGGGGTACGATCGGTGGGATGGCGGCGGCTGGGGGCGCATCGATCAGCGCGTTGTTGCGCTGCGCGGGGCCTGCGCCTTCGGACAGCACGTCGCGATATTCGCGTCTGGCGGGCGCCGGCTTCTTGCGTCCCCACAACAGCCAGGCCACCAGCAGCACCAGCACGACCAGTGCGGTCACGGCAATCCAGTTGGCTTCGATCATCTGCAGCATGCCAGCACGCCCTTTGATTAAACTTGAAAGCGCGCCTTAGCCCACGCGCTGCTTGCGGAACAACAGCCGGTCTTCCGGGCCGAACCCGAAGCGCCAGATGACGAAGCCATAGACGCCCAGGATCGCCGGGATGCCGACCGAAAGTTCGAGCCATTCGGGCAGCAGCTTGGCGGCAAAACCGACCAGCGCGGCGGGCGCTGCCGCCCAGATCAGCGGCCAGCGCAAATTGGTGATCCGCGCGCCGAGAATGCGGCCGAGCAGCTTCGACTTGATCAGCGACGACAGCGCGAGCCCGACCGCGAGCGCGAAAGCCGCAGCCTCTGCCTGCTGCAGCGGATTGGCGTGGGCGCGGCGGGCCAGCAGCATCAGCGCAACCGTCAGCACGCCCTGCGTCGCGATCGCGCCGATGCTGATCCACAGGTTGCGCATGCGCGCCATGTAGATCAGGGCCGCCTCGCTCACCACGGCGGGCGCGGCGACCACTTCGGCGGTCAGCAGCAGCGCCAGCGCGCCGGTGCCGGCAACGAAGTTGGGGCCGACCAGCCCCATCACGCCCCGGCCCGGAATGCCCAGCGCCAGCGCGATTCCCGCCTGCGCCGCGGTGATCCAGAAGCCCACCTGACACACCTGCTGCGCGATCGCGGCGTAGTTGCCTTCCTTCAGGTTGCGCGTGATCACCGGGCCCAGGATCGGCTCGAAACTGGTCTTGAGCTTCTGCGGCAGCGTAGCAACCTGTTGCGCGGCGTAGTAGATGCCGACCGCCGCCGGAGAGGTGAAGAAGCCGAGCAGCGCGATGTCGAGCTTCCGCGTGCCCCATTCGATCATGTCCGCCCCGGCAAGCGGCGCTGAGGTCAAGGCAAGCCGCGCCAGCCGCGTCGGGCTGGGCGACCAGCGCTGCGGCGCGCCGTAGCTGCGCACCAGTGGCACGCAGGCGACGATCAGCGCGGCCACCTTGGAGATGATGTAGGCAAGCGCAAGCCCGGCCTGCGGCAGCACGAACAGGAAGCCGACCGCCGCCAGCGTCTGTGCCCAGGGTTCGACCAGCGAACGCGCCCGCACGGTGGCGCCCACGTTGTAGCGATAGGCGAGCGCCGCCAGCGCCACGTCGGTCAGCGTGTTGGCGATCAGCGCGAACGGCAGCAGGCGGTCAAACGCGTTGAATTCGCCACTGGGGAACATCGGCGCAGGGACCGCATAAAGCAGCACGGCGGCGAGCAGGGAGACGACCAGCGACAGCGTCATCGCATCGGCCACGCTGTGCGCGGCATCGCGCGTATCGTTGGCCAGCCGCTGGGCAAGGCCGCGCCGCTGGCCAAGGCTGCAGACCTGGCTCACCAGTTCGACGATGACGAGAGCCGAGGCATAGCGCCCCAGCGCTTCTACCCCATAGAACCGGCCGGCGATGAACAGGAACGGCGCGGTGCCGCCCAGCCGCAGCACGAAGCCGAGGAAGTTCGTCCGCCCGCCCTTGGCGAGCGCGGCGATGTCCTGCTGCTCGGGGCTGCGCGAAGGCAAGGCGGCGGCGTCAGCCAAGCAGCGCTTCCGCCCTGAGCGGCCGTGCCAGCAGCTGCGCGACGACCTGATGCGCAGGCGCCTTGCCTTCGAGCAGCAGCGTTACCGCCTCGACGATCGGCATCGATACGCCGCGCGCCCGTGCGATCTCGGCCAGCACCGGCGCGGTGAAGGCGCCTTCGGCCACCGTCGCCCGGTCGGCCAGGATGGCGGCCGCGCTCGCGCCTTCGCCCAGCGCCTTGCCCAGCGAGAAGTTGCGGCTGGACGTGGAGGAACAGGTCAGCACAAGGTCTCCCAACCCCGAAAGACCCGAAAGCGTTTCCGCTTGTGCCCCCATGGCAAGACCGAAGCGCTGCATTTCGGCAAAGCCCCGGCTGATCAGCGCGGCGCGGGCGTTCTGGCCCAGCCGCAGGCCTTCGACCACGCCGCAGGCGATCGCGAGCACGTTCTTGACCGCGCCGCCGATCTCGGCCCCGGCAACGTCGTCGGAGTAATAAGGGCGGAAGGTCGGCCGCGCGATCGCCGCCGAAAGCCTGCGCCATTGCGCTTCGCCGCCGGCGCAGGCGAGCGTTACCGCGGTCGGAAGCCCCGCCGCGACTTCGTGCGCGAACGTCGGACCGGACAGCACGGCAAGGCTGGCGCCGGGGGCCGCATCGCGCGCCACGTCGGCCATCAGACGCCCGGTGCCCGCCTCGATGCCTTTCGAGCAAAGCACCAGATCGCCATCGCCGCGACGACCGATACCCGAAAGCACCGCGCCAAGGTGCTGCGCCGGCGTCACCATCAGCAGCACCGGCACTTGGGCCAGGTCGGCCAGGTTGCCCGTGGCGCGAATGGTCGGGTGAAGTTCGGCCGATGGCAGGAACAGGCCGTTGCGCCGCTCTTCGTTGATCTGCGCCACCAGTTCGCTCTCGCGTACCCAGAGCAGCACCTCGCGCCCGTCGCTGGCGAGCATCTGCGCCAGCGCGGTGCCCCAGGCGCCCGCACCGACAACGCCCACCGTGGCGAAATTGCCCTCGCTCATCCCTTCACCCCTGCGCCGCGTACTGGCGCGGCATTGGCATCGAGCGGCCAGCGCGGGCGCGCCGCCACGTCGAGCGCGTCGCTATAACCCATCGCGAAGCGTTCCGCCCCCGCCCAGCCGATCATCGCCGCATTATCTGTGCAAAGCTTGGGCGGTGGCGCGACCAGCGGCAGGCCCGCGCCCGACGCCAGCTCCTCCAGCGCCCCGCGCAGCGCGGCATTGGCGGCGACCCCGCCCGCCACTACTAGCGCGGTCACCGGCCCGCAGGCGCCAAGCGCGATCCGCGTTCGGTCGATCACGCAATCGAGCGCGGCCTGCTGGAACGAGGCGGCGATGTCGGCATCGCGATGCGTGCCCGCCTGTTTGGCGCGCATCACCGCGCTCTTGAGCCCTGCGAACGAGAAGTGCGGTTCGCCGCTGCCCACCAGCGGGCGCGGCAATGGCACGGCCTTGGCATCGCCCTCGCGCGCCAGCCGTTCGACCGCCGGGCCACCGGGATAGCCGAGGCCCAGGATCTTGGCGGTCTTGTCGAACGCTTCGCCCAGCGCATCGTCGATCGTGGTGGCGAGCCGGCGATAATCGCCAAGACCGCGCACTTCCAGGATCTGGCAGTGCCCGCCCGAGACCAGCAGCAGCAGGTAGGGATAGGCGAGCGAGGGTTCTGCAAGGCGCGGGGAAAGCGCGTGCCCTTCCAGATGGTTGATCGCGATCAGCGGCTTGTCGGCTGCCATCGCCAGCGCCTTGCCGGTGACGAGGCCGACCATCACCCCGCCGATCAGGCCGGGGCCTGCCGTCGCGGCGATCGCGTCCATGTCGTCCAGCGTCAGCCCGGCATCGGCCAGCACCTGCCCGATCATCGGGCCCAGCACCTCGACATGCGCGCGGGCCGCGATTTCGGGCACCACGCCGCCATAGGGGCGGTGCATTTCGTCCTGCGAGGCGATCCGCTGCGCGACGATGCGCGCGGCGAGCGTTTCGCCGTTGCTGTCGATCACCGCGGCGGCGGTTTCGTCGCAGGAGGATTCGATGCCGAGGATCAGTGCCATGGGAGCGCTTCCCCTTAGAGATAATCGGCGTTACGGCAACCGGGCATGAACGCCCCGAACTTGCATACCGCTGCGCCAGGCTCCGCGCCCGCCCCCGCGCCGGACCGTCCGCTCAGGCTCGGCACGCGCCGCTCGCCG
Source organism: Novosphingobium olei (assembly GCF_012927405.1). Lineage (GTDB taxonomy): Bacteria > Pseudomonadota > Alphaproteobacteria > Sphingomonadales > Sphingomonadaceae > Novosphingobium > Novosphingobium olei. The sequence goes on from NZ_JABBGM010000003.1 coordinate 337,960, forward strand.
CTCGCCATGGCACAGGCCGAGGAAGCGCGCGACCGGCTCTGCGCCGCGCACGGCTGGGACCAGTCGCTGGTCGAGCTGGTGCCCGTGACCGCCAGCGGCGACAAGGTGCAGGACCGCCCGCTCGCCGAAGTCGGCGGCAAGGCGCTGTGGACCAAGGAGCTCGACGCCTGGCTGCATTCGGGCGAGATCGATTTCGCGGTCCATTCGATGAAGGACGTCGAAACGATCCGGCCCGACACGCTGACCATCGCCGCCGTTCTGCCGCGCGCCGACGTGCGCGACGTGCTGGTCGGCGCAGCGACCGTTGCAGCGATCCCGCCCGGTGCGCGCGTCGGCACCAGCGCCCCGCGCCGCGCCGCGCAGATGCTCCACGCCCGGCCGGATCTTTCGGTCGTATCGTTCCGCGGCAATGTCGCGACGCGCCTTGCCAAGCTGCAGGCGGGCGAAGCCGACGTCACCCTGCTCGCCGCCGCGGGCCTTCAGCGCCTTGGCGAAACCGGCGTCGGCCATCCGCTCGGCGAGGACGAATGGCTGCCCGCCCCGGCGCAGGGCGCGATCGGCATCGAATGCCTGACCGAACGCACCGAGGTGCGCCAATGGCTCGCCGCGATCGACCATGCGCCCAGCCACGCCGCGATCCGCGCCGAGCGCGCGCTGCTGCTGGCGCTCGGCGGCAATTGCCACAGCCCGATCGCGGTGTTGAGCCGGATCGAGGGCGACACGCTCAGCCTGCGTGCCGCGCTCTACAGCCCTGACGGAGCCGAGCGGGTCGAAGCAAGCGCCCGCTTTGCGCCCGACGATGCCGCAGCCCCCGCGGCGCTTGCCGAGGTACTGCTGGCACAGGCGCCCGAGGCGATCACCGTCCATTTCTCCGGCCCGGCCAAGGACTGAACCGCCCGATGCGCCCGCTGGTCGTGCTGCGGCCCGAACCGGGCAACACCGCGACGGCCGAGGCGGCGCGCGCGCTGGAGCTGATCGTCCACGCGCATCCGCTGTTCGCGATGGCGCCGGTGCCATGGGTTGTTCCGCCTGCATCCGAATTCGACGCCATCCTCGCCGGAAGTGCCGCGCTGTTCCGGCTGGGTGGCGCCGGGCTCGATGCGCTGCGCAGCCTTCCGGTCCATGCCGTGGGGGAGACGACCGCTGCAGTGGCGCAAGGGTCGGGCTTCGCGATCGCGGGCATTGGCGAAGGCGGAATGGAGCCGCTCGTCGCGCAGCTTCCACCGGGCCGCTACTTGCGCATTGCCGGCGAACGCCACGTGCCGTTGATGCCGCCCCCGGGGGTAGAGGTCGACACCCGGGTGGTCTACGCCGCGCGCGGCCTGCCGCTGCCGCCAGCACTGGCCGCCACGCTGGCCGAAGGCGCGGTCGTGGCGCTCCATTCGGGCGAAGCCGCGGGCCACTTTGCCGCCGAATGTGTGCGGCTGAAACTATCGCGCGAACGGGTTTCGCTCGCCTGCCTGGCGTCCCGAATCGCAACAAAGGCGGGCGAAGGCTGGCAAAGCGTTGAAATCGCTGGCGCCAGAACCGATCAGGCCTTGCTGGCGCTCGCCGCACAAATGTGCCAGACAGTGTGACCCTAGGGCCACCAACAAGAAAAAAGGCGCATGCAGGACACGACTTATCCCGAACCGGGCCCGTCCCGGGCGGCAAGCCGGGGACGCGGCAACCGCGCAGTGGTGGCCGTTCTGGTGTTGATCATGCTGCTGGGCGTGCTCGCCGCGGCAACCTGGCTCGGCTGGCGTGAAGGCTGGCTCCACCTCTCGCTCGATGGCAAGCCCGCCGCCACGGCCAGCGCGGTGCCGGTCCAGAACACCCAGCTGATAGCCGACCGCGTCGCCACCGAAGCCGCGCTGGCCGGTGCTGCAGCCAAGGTTTCGGCGCTGGAACAGCGCCTCGCGGAATTGAACCAGCAAGCCATCGCCGCTTCGGGCCAGGCGACCCATGCCGAAGCGCTGCTGCTGGCAGTCGCCGCCCGTCGCGCGGTCGAACGCGGCGCGCCGCTCGGCTATCTCGAAAACCAGCTGCGCCTGCGCTTTGGCCAAAGCCAGCCCGGCGCGGTCGACCGCCTGCTGATGGCCAGCCAGAAGCCCGTCACGCTCACCTCGCTCGATGAAGAATTCGAACGCATCGCCCCGCGCCTTGCCGGTGGCCGTCAGGACGAAGGCAACTGGGACTGGCTCAAGCGCCAGATCGGCTCGCTCGTCGTCATCCGCCACGACGATTCGCCCTCGCCCACGCCCGAAAGCCGGATCGAACGGGCACGCTATGCCATTGCCGGCGGCCGCATCGACGCTGCCATCGCCGAAGTCGAACGCATGCCCGGCCGCGATGTCGCGGTCGACTGGCTGTCGCACGCCCGCGATTGGGTCATGACCCAGCGCGCGCTCGACCAGCTCGAAACCTCGGCGCTCACCCTGCCCGATCCGGTGCAGGTGGCAACGCCCGCCGCGACCTCCATGCCGGGCCCAAGCGCGTCAGCCAGCGCGGCGGCGACGCCGGCACCGGCCGCGCAGGCCAGCACCGCGCCTTAAAACACCCGGCGTCAGGCCTGCAGCAGCGCGGGCAGCTTCCCGCTCATCCCCCGCGCCTCGTCCATGAAGAAGCGCTTGAGCGTGGGGCTGCGCTGCACGCCGGCCATGCCGAAGCGGCGGATCGCCGAAGGAATCCGCCCCGGCAGGCCGAACAGTCGTGTCAGCACGTCGGTGGCGCCCGCCACCATGAACGTATCGAGCGCGCGCCAGCGTTCATAGCGGGCCAGCAGCTGCGCATCGCCGGGCTCCAGCCCCAGCCGCGCGCCTTCGGCCAGCACTTCGACCAGCGCCGCCACGTCGCGCAGGCCCACGTTGAGGCCCTGCCCCGCGATCGGGTGCATCCCGTGCGCGGCATCGCCGACCAAGGCCAGCCGGTCGGACACGACCTTGGCAGTGTGGTGGAAATTGAGCGGATAGGACGTGCGCGGGCTGGCCAACTCGATCTTGCCGAAGATCCCGTCCATCCGCCGCGCGACTTCGGACAGGAACGCGCCCTCGGGCAGGGCGAGCACGCCGGCCGCATCCTTTTCCGCCACCGTCCAGACCAGGGCCGAACGATGACGCCCGTCCTCATCGAGCAGCGGCAGCAGCGCGAACGGCCCCGCCGGATAGAAGATTTCCCACGCGACGTTGTCGTGCGGCTTTTCGTGCCACAGCCCGCTGATGATCGCGCGATGGCCATAGTCCCAGCGCGCCGGGGTGAAGCCCGCCTCGTCGCGGGTGGGCGATTGCCGACCTTCGGCGCCGACCAGCAGGCTGCCGGCCAGCACCCGCCCGTCGCTCAGCGTCACCGTCACCCCGTGAGGCCCCCGCTCCCGGCTGGCGACACGGGCGTTGGTGATGAAGGTGATCGCCTCTTCACGCGCGGCGGCGGCGTACATCGCGATGCGCAAGTCGCGATTGGCGTACATCCGCCCCAGCGAGCCTTCGTCGGCGTTGGGGCGGAAATCGATCCGCCCCGGCTTCATCGCGTCGGTCACCGCGATCGCGTCGATCGGGCAGCCCTTGTCGACCAGATCGCCCGCCATGCCGAGATTGACGTAGAGGTTCCAGCTCGCGGTCGAGATCGCCGAGGCGCGGCCGTCGAACCCTTGCGCCGTCTGCGCCGCCGGGTCCGAACTGTCGACCACCACGCTGGTCAGCCCCTGCTTGGCAAGCCCGATCGCCAGCGTCATGCCGACGAGGCCACCGCCAAGGATGACCACGTCTGCCCGGGCATTGGGTCCGCGGGCCGAAACTTCGCCGTTAACGTCGCTCAATTGGTTGCTCCACACGTGGTGCCGGGGCCGGCATCGAGATCGAGGCATCGTCCATCGAAAGTGCCCGCCGGTTCCTTGAGCGCGATCAATGCGGCAAGGCTGGGGGCGATGTCCACCGTCTCTACCGCGCTCGGCTGTTCGAACGGGGTCATCCCGGCGCGCCAGAACAGGATCGGCACGCGGCGGTCATAGTCCCAGGCCGAGCCGTGCGTCGCCACGATTCCCGGCATCGGGCGCACGATCGGCACCACCCCGCGCTTCAGGATCACCACCAGATCGCCCGAACGCGGCGCATAGAAAGAGGCGCGCGCGCGGTCGAGCAGGCTCCACGTATCGGGCGTGCCGGTGGGCATCGGCGCCGCGGCAAGCTCGCTCGCGGTGAACACCGCCTGCACCTGCGGCTGCGACAGGAACACCGCCTTGGCCGCGTCGATCACCTTTGTCTTCTGATCGGCCGGCACCGCCTTGTTGATCCAGAAGTCGCCGAACGCGCCATCGCCCAGGATCAGGTCCTTGGGCTCCATCCCGAGCTTCGCGCCGACAACGGCCGAAACCTGATCGGGCAGCAGCGCGGGCGCGGCGCGCTCGGCGCTCGGCAGCGCCTGTTCGCGCAGGCGTTCGGGAAGGTCGAACCCGCCATGGTCGGCGGTCAGCACCACGGCATAATCGATGTGGCGGTCATCCAGCGCCTTGAAGAAATCGCCCAGCGCCAGGTCGAGCTGCTGCATCTGGATGCACATCTCGGCGCCTTCGGTGCCCGTGGCATGGCCGACATAGTCGGTGGCCGAAAGGCTCACCGCCAGCATGTCGGGCGTCGCCCCCTTGCCCAGCTTCATGCTGTCCACCAGTTCGGTCGCCAGGTCGAGCGTCGCGCGGTCGAGCCGGGGCGAGGCGCGGAAGGCGTTGGCATCGTTCGGCGCCAGCGCGAAGTGGCCGGTGCCCACGGTAAAGCCGCTCGCCGTCGGTGCAGGCGCGGCCGTGGCGAGCGAGTTGGCAATGCCGATCCCGCCGCTGGCCGGCGCGCCGCCGCCCAGCGCGATCGCGTGGTCGTGCGGGCCGCACCATGCGGGCATGGTCATCGCTGGTGCACCCTGCGCCAGCACGCTTTCAAGGCTCTTGTTCTCGGCCACGGCCTCGGGCCCCAGCGTGCGGCCATCGAGCGTGGTGAAGCCCTTGCCCTTCCACCAATAGACCTGATCGATCACGTGCCCGCCCATCATCAGCGCGGCGCGATCCTTGCCCGAAACGGCGACGTTGCGGCTCGTCGGCCACTGGCGCTTGATCATCTCGCCCAGCGTCGGCACCAGCAGATGATCGACCGAGGCGACATAGTCCTTCGGGTCCGCCGCCTGCTTGGTTTCATCCTCGGCGCAGTAGATCGCCTTCTTCGGTCGCGCCGCCGACTGGTCGATCCAGGTGTTGGCGATGATCCCGGTGTGCGCTGGCCGCATGCCGGTCAGGATCGTCGAATGGCCGGGGCAAGTCTCGGTCGCGGCGTGGCTCTGGTAGCCCGCAGGGAACACCATGCCGCCTGCCAGACGCCCCAGCCCCGCCACGAAGTGGCTGCGATACTGTGCGAACAGATCGGCAGAGAACTGGTCCACCGAAATCGCCACCAGCAGGCGCGGCGCGCCCTTCACCGGCCCCGCTGGCTGCACCTGCGGGCGCGGCTGGCTGGTGCCGGGACCGGCCTTGGCCGGCGCGGCAGGCTTGGCGTTTGCAGCCATCGGCAGCATCGCGGCGGCGAGAAGAAGCAGGGCTTTGGAGCGGATCAGGGGCCGGATCATCTGGGACGTGTTCCTATGGGTCATGCACTATGGGCTGCACTGGACTCAGGTACAATGCGCCCTTAAGCGCGGGGTTTGGCCCCGCCAGCCCAATGGCGCAAGGGGCCGCGCCAGCCGGAAGGGCCAGATCGTCCATGCGCGCCAGCACTTTAGCCGCGAATGTGACCGCACGGTTGCTTGCGGTCGTTCTTTCGCTCGTTGCAGCGCTCAGCCTGCCCGCTTCGGCGCAGGCGAACCACATCGCCGCCTCGCTCGTCGCCGAAAAGCCGGGCGCGCCGGGGGGTGAGGTCATGCTGGCGATCGCCATGCAGCCCGAACAGGGCTGGCATGGCTACTGGGTCAACCCGGGCGATGCCGGCCTCGGCCTCACGCTCGACTGGACTCTGCCTAAGGGCGCCAAGGCGGGCGACCTGCAATATCCCGTGCCGCAGACGCTGCTCGTTCAGGGGCTGATGAATCACGTCTACGAACACGCCTATGCCGTGCTCGTGCCGCTGACCCTGCCGGCGGACGCAAAGCCGGGCACCACCCTGCCGATCAGCGCCAAGGCGCAATGGCTCGCCTGCACCGAAGCAATCTGCGTACCCGAACAGGCCACGCTGCAAGGCACCGTTGTGGTCGGCGAAGGCGCTTCCGATCCGCGCTTTTCGGCCTGGCGCGCCGCCCTGCCCGCCCCGCTCGATCGCGCCGGCACCTTCGCCAGCACGGCCAAGGGGATCAGCCTCGCCATCCCCTTCCCTGCCTCCGCCACGCTCGAAAATCCGCACTTCTTCATCGCCGGCGATGGCCTGATCGATTACGCCGCGCCGCAGGCCTTCCGCCGCAAGGGCGACCTGCTGATCGTCGACATGGCCCGCGCCAAGGTGCCGAGCGCCGAACAGCCGACGATGGTTTCGGGCGTGCTCTCGCTGGGCCAGGCACGCGGCGGCATCGCGCTCACCGCCAACACAGGGCCCGTGCCCGATGGCGGCACCCCGCTTGCCGGAAGCGCCGCGCCCGCCTTCTCCGCCGCCGCGCTGATCGCCGCCGTGCTCGGCGCGCTCGCCGGCGGGCTGATCCTCAACGTGATGCCCTGCGTCTTCCCGATCCTCAGCCTCAAGGCGCTGGCGCTGGCACGCGGCAATTCCGCCCACGCCCGCAGCGAAGGCCTCGCCTACACCGCCGGCGTCGTCCTCGCCTGCCTCGCACTGGGCGCGGCGATGCTCGCCCTGCGTGCGGCGGGCGAACAGGTCGGCTGGGCGTTCCAGCTGCAGGACCCGCGCGTCGTCGCCGTGCTGCTGCTTCTCGCAGCGGCGATCACTGCCAACTTCGCCGGCCTCTTCGAACTGCCCGGCCTCTCGGTCGAGCGCGGCTCGGGCCCAATGGGCGCGTTCGGCACCGGGCTGCTTGCGGCCTTCGTCGCAACGCCGTGCACCGGGCCGTTCATGGCCGCGGCGATGGGCGCGGCGCTGCTGCTGCCGACGTGGGCCGCGCTCGCCGTCTTTGCCGCGCTCGGCCTCGGTCTAGCCTTGCCGTTCCTCGCGCTCGGCTTCATCCCGCCCTTGCGCCGCCTTCTACCCAAGCCCGGCGGCTGGATGGAAAAGTTCCGCCGCTTCATGGCCGTGCCGATGGGCCTGACCGCGCTGGCATTGGGCTGGCTCGCCTGGCGCGTCGGCGGGCCGACCTTCCTCGCCGTGCTGGCCGGAACGGCCGTGCTGCTGCTGGGCGCGCTCGCTGCCGTCGGCGTCACGCAGCGCAAGGGCAAACCCGTGGCCCTGCTCTTCGCCATCGCCGCCGTGATCGCGATCGGCGGCGTCGTGGGCCTGCCGCCCGCCAGGCCCGCCGCCGCGCAAGAGGCGAGCCTGCTCGCTGCCCAGCCTTTCAGCGAGGAAGCGCTCGCCAAGGCGCGCGCTTCGGGCAAGCCGGTCTTCGTCTACTTCACCGCCGACTGGTGCCTGTCGTGCAAGGTCAACGAAAGCACCTCGATCGAGCGCGAGGCCACCCGCGACGCCTTCGCCAAGGCGGGCGTCGTCGTCCTCGTCGGCGACTGGACCCGCCGCGACGAAGCGATCACCCGCTTCCTCACCGCGCAAGGCGTCGCGGGCGTGCCGCTCTATCTGTGGTATCCGGCGAACGGCGAGCCGCAGAAACTGCCGCAAGTGCTGACGCCCGAAACGCTGCCGGGGCTGGCGGCGGGGAAGTAGAGGACCAGGAAAGGCAGTCCTTCGACAAGCTCAGGACAGGCGGGATGAGGACAAAACCTCCTCCAATCCCGTCCGCCCTGAGCCTGTCGAAGGGCTGTTCTTGTTCTCTCCGGCCTACAGGCTCTGCCCGTCGTCCACCGTAATGTGCGAACCGGTCACGTATTCCGACGCGTCCGAGGCGAAGAACAGCATTGGATCGTCGAGCGCGCTGATGTCGGTCAGGCGGCGGCGCGGCCAGCTGGCGATCTGCTTGGCGCCGCCTTCGCTGTCGAACCATTCGCCGTCGATCTCGGTGCGGATGTAGCCCGGCTGCACGGTGTTGACGTTGATGCCCAGCCGCGCCCATTCGCGGGCGAACTGGCGGCCCAGATGCACCACGCCGGCCTTGCTCGCGGCATAGGCGGCATCGCCCTGGCCGGTCATCTCGGCCGTGATCGATCCGGTCAGGATGATCCGCCCGCGCCGGCTTTCCTTCGATCCCGCCTTGATCATCCGCCGCGCGCCTTCGCGCGCGGTCAGCCACACGCCGTTGAAGTTGGTGTCGACCACGCGGCGCATCGCGTCCGCCGGAAGATCGACCGAGCGCCCCGCCTCGGCTATGCCGGCGTTGGCGACCACCACGTCGGGCGCGCCGAACGCGGCTTCGGCGGCATCGAAAGCTGCGATGATCGAGGTTTCGTCGGTGACGTCCATCGACACGGCAAGGCAGCGCCCGCCCGCGGCCTCGATCTCTGCCGCAAGGCTGGCGATCCGCTCGGCGCGCCGCGCGCCGATCACCACCGCCGCGCCCGCCGCCGCGAACAGACGCGCAAACCGCGCGCCAAGGCCCGAGGATGCGCCCGTGATCAGCGCCACGCGGCCTTCGAGCGAATAGCGGGGCTTGTCCATCATCTCTCTCCCATCACCGAACGATTAAGCGGGCGCTTAACAGACCTGTGAACAAGGTCGAGTCCGATTTTGAAGAGGCGCGGAGAAAGGAAAGGCGATCCTTCGACAGGCTCGGAATACGCGGCGAATGGGCCAAACCTCCGAACCCCGCTGCCCTGAGCTTGTCGAAGGGCCGCCCTTACTCTTCCCGGCAAGGCGCAAGGCTCAAGAACAAGAACGGTCCTTCGACAGGTTCAGGACATGCGGGGGAAAAGGAACGGTCCCCCAACCCGCCGGCCCTGAGCCTGTCGAAGGGCAGCCCTCTTCTTCCGGGCACTACGCAAGACAGAAGTCAAAACTTGTTGTCCCTTGGAAAACCATTGGGCGGCAACCGCCCGGCCGCACCGCGCGCCACCTTCCACGGCAGCAGGTCCTTTTCCACCCGCACGCGCCCGCTTTCGCCGCCCATCGTCCAGGTAAGGCCATCCTCGAACTTCAGCGTGACGAGGTCGGCCATCCCCCCGTCCTTGTAGCGCTGCAGCGTCACCCCCTGCCCCTTGCCGAGGATCGGCACTTCGGACAGTGCGAAGATCACCAGCTTGCGGTTGTCGCCGATCACCGCGACGTGGTCGTGCTCGGGCGCGATTTCGCGCACGTGGGTCAGCTTCACCCCCGGCTTGGTCGAAACCACGCCGCGCCCCTTTCGCGTTTCGGCGAGCAGTTCGTCCATTTCCGCCGTGAAGCCACGGCCTGTGTTGCTGGCGAGCAGCAGCTGGCCCTTGGCCTTCCACGGCAGAATGGCGACGATGTGCGCTTCGGGATCGATGTCGACCATCGTGCGGATCGGTTCGCCAAAGCCGCGCGCGCCGGGCAGCTTGTCGGCGCCCAGCGTGTAGAACCGCCCGTTGTCCGCTGCCACCAGCAGCTTGTCGGTGGTCTGCGCATGGAGCGCGAAGGCCGGGCCATCGCCTTCCTTGAACTTGAAGTCGCTGTCGAGCGGCACATGACCCTTGGCCGCGCGGATCCAGCCCTTGGCGGACAGGATCACCGTCACCGGCTCCTTCTCGATCATCGCGTCCATGTTGAACTCGCGCGTCGGCGCGGCCTCGGCAATCGTGGTGCGACGGCGGCCGAGCGCGGTCTCCGGCCCGTATTCCTTGCGCAGCGCGCGCAAGTCGGCCTTGAGCCGCCGCTTCTGAAGCTTCGGATCGTCGAGCAGGGCCTGCAAGTCGGCCTGCTCGGCCAGCAGTTCGTCGCGCTCCTTGCGCAGCTCCATTTCCTCGAGCTTGCGCAAAGACCGCAGCCGCATGTTGAGGATCGCCTCGGCCTGCCGGTCGGTCAGGCCGAACTCGGCCATCATCACCGGCTTGGGCTCGTCCTCAGTGCGGATGATCTCGATGATCCGGTCGAGGTTGAGGAAGGCGATGATGTAGCCTTCAAGCAGCTCCAGCCGCGCGGCGATCTTCTCCAGCCGGTGGCGCGACCGGCGCAGCAGGATGTCGATCTGGCTGATCACCCATTCCTGCAGCAGCAGCTTCAGCCCCAGCACGCCGGGCGTGCGGTGCGCGTCGAGCACGTTGAGGTTGAGGCCGAACCGCGTTTCCAGATCGGTCAGGCGATAGAGCGATTCCTTGAGCAGCTCGGGATCGACGTTGCGGCTCTTGGGCACCAGCACGATGCGGATCTGTTCGTCCGATTCATCGCGCACGTCTTCCAGGATCGGCAGCTTCTTGTCGGCGATCAGCGCGGCGATCTGTTCGATCAGCTTGCTCTTCTGCACCATGTAGGGGATTTCGCTGACCACGAGCTGCCATTGCCCGCTGCCCAGCTTTTCGATCCCCGTCTCTTCCCAGCTGCCGCCTTCTCCCTTTCCGGTGGAGAACCGTCCGCGCACCCGGATCGCGCCGCGCCCGGTTTCATAGGCGGCGGAGATCACCGCCGGGCTGTCCACCACCACGCCGCCGGTCGGCAGGTCCGGCCCATGGAACACCTGCATCAGCTGGGCATGTTCGACGGCGGGATTGTCGATCAGCAGCAGCGTCGCATCGACGATCTCGGCCACGTTGTGGCTGGGAATGTTGGTCGCCATGCCCACCGCGATCCCGCTGGCCCCGTTGGCGAGCAGGTTGGGGAACAGCCCCGGAAAGATTTCCGGCTCCTCGTCCTCGCCGTTGTAGGTCGGAACGAAATTGACGGTGCCTTCGTCGAGCCCCGCCATCAGCTGCATCGCGGTGCGCGTCAGCCGCGCCTCGGTGTAGCGGTAGGCGGCGGCGTTATCGCCGTCGACGTTGCCGAAGTTGCCTTGGCCCTCGACCAGCGGGTAGCGCAGCGACCAGTCCTGGGCGAGGCGCACCATCGCATCGTAGACCGAGGCATCGCCGTGCGGGTGGTACTTGCCGATCACGTCGCCCACCACGCGCGCCGATTTCTTGAACGCGTCGGTGGGGTTGAGCTTCAATTGCCGCATCGCCCACAGCAGGCGGCGGTGCACCGGCTTCAGCCCGTCGCGCAGGTCGGGCAGCGACCGCGCCGTGATCGTCGAAAGGGCGTAGACGAGGTAGCGCTCGGAAAGCGCGGAATCGAACGGCGCATCGACGATGGCGTCGAAGGGATCGGGCTCTGACGTGGTGCTGGCCATAGACGGAACGTCTTAGCAACGAGTTGGTCCGTGGGGAACTGAGGAACTGTCCACCCCTCTGCTCATTATGGCGGGGCGAATCCCCCCCTCCCTTTCCCCACGGAGTTTCAACAAGATGGCCAAGCGCGTGCTCATCATCGCCACCGACGGCTTCGAGCAGTCGGAACTTATCGAACCCAAGAAGCTGCTCGAAGCAGCAGGCTACAAGACGGTCGTCGCCAGCCCCAAGGTCGGCGAAATCAAGGGCTGGAACCACGGCGACTGGGGCCAGAGCGTTCCCGTCGACGCCGATCTCGACGACGTTTCGGCCGAGGATTTCGACGCGCTCATGCTGCCGGGCGGGCAGATGAACCCCGATATCCTGCGCATGGACGAACGCGCCGTCGCGCTGGTCGAGGAATTCGACGATCTCGGCAAGCCGATCGCGGCGATCTGCCACGGCCCCTGGCTGCTGGTGGAAGCCGACATCATCGACGGTCGCACCGTCACCGGCTGGCCCTCGATCCGCACCGATCTTGAAAACGCCGGTGCCGACGTGGTCGACGAGGAAGTCGCCATCGACGACAACCTCATCACCAGCCGCAAGCCCGACGACATCCCCGCCTTCGCCCAGGCGCTGATCGACGCGCTCGAAGCGCAGGAAGAAGAAGAGGAAGAGCTCGACGACGAAGACGAGGAAGAAGACGACGAAGTCGAAGAACTCTAAGTCCGTTCCAATCCCCTCCTGCCATGCGGGAGGGGCTATACCCTCAAGAACCATCGTCCCGGCAAAGTCTGGGATCGCCGGCAGCAATGCCGGACATACGCGGCACGCGCAGCCGTGCTCTTGCCGATCAGCCCCGCTGCATGTCGTGCGCCTCTTCGGGCACGCGCACTTCCAGCCCGTCAAGCTCGGCCGTCAGTGCAATCTGGCAGGCAAGGCGGCTGGTGCGGGTGACCCCGGCGGCCAGGTCGAGCATGTCTTCCTCGTCCTCCACCGCGGGCTTCAGACGGTCGAACCAATCGGGCGCCACGATCACGTGGCAGGTGGAGCACGCCATCTGCCCCTCGCAGGTGCCTTCCAGCGGCAGACCGGCGTTCTGGCCGACCTCGAGCAGGCGCTGGCCGGCCTCGCCCGTCGTCTCGATGCGTGCGCCTTCCGCGTTCACGAACGTCACTCGTACCATCGGCTAGACTCCTTGCGCCCGCACCGCGGCGTTTATCGCCACGGCGGCCCGTTCCAGCTCCTCTTCCCCCGTATATCGTCCGAACCCCAGCCGGATCGCGTTGCGCGCATCCTTGTCCGACAAGCCGATGGCGCGCAAGACATGGCTTGGCCTGCCAGAGCCGCTGGCGCAGGCCGAACCTGCCGAAATCGCCACGCTGCGGCATTCGGACAACAGTCGCGCCACGTCCAGCCCCGCGCGCCGGATGTTCAGGTTGCCGTGCCAGCGCTGCTCCTCGCTGCCGTTCAGCGTCCAGTCGGCGAACAGCGCGCGCGCTTTGGTCCACAGCCTTTCGACATGTTGTCCATCGCTTTCCCACCATGTTTTGCACAGGGCCGCCGCCGCGCCGAACCCTGCGCACAGCGCCGGAGACAGCGTACCCGATCTAAGGCCTCCCTCCTGCCCGCCGCCGTGGACCAGCGGTGCCAGATCCACCCCATCGCGCACCCACAGCGCGCCGATGCCCTTGGGGCCGTACATCTTGTGCGCCGAAACCGCGATCAGGTCGGCGCCCTCCGGCGCGGCGATCTTGCCCGCGCCCTGCACCGCATCGCACAGGAACAGCGCGCCCATTGCCCGCGCCCGCGCCGCCAGCGCCTCTACCGGCTGGATCGTGCCGATTTCGTTGTTGACCTGCATCACCGCGACAAGGCCGGTGCCTTCGGGAATGGCCACGTCCGCCGCCACCAGTCCGCCCGCATTCACTGGCAGCAGCGCCACACCGGGATCGACGAAGCGCGCGGTATCGAGCACCGCCGCATGCTCGATCGCGGAGACGGCCAGCCGTTCGCGCCCTGATCCGACGATCGCGAGGTTGATCGCCTCGGTCGCGCCCGAGGTGAAGATCACCCGCCCGCCCGGCGGCAACAGCGCGGCGACCTGTTCGCGCGCCACTTCCACCGCCGCCGCCGCCCCACGCCCGGCGCGATGTGAACTGTGCGGGTTGGCAAAGCCTGCGCCCTCCGGCCCGCCCAGCCAGGGCAGCATCGCCTCGCGCGCTTCGGGCGCCAGCGGCGTCGTCGCCTGGTAATCGAGGTAGATCATGCCGCGATCTCCCGCCATGCCGCCACGAAGGCGTCGATCTCGGCTGCGGTCGTTTCGCGCCCGATCGACACGCGGATCACTTCGCCCGCCCCCTCCACGCCCATCGCGGTCAGCACGTGGCTCGCCTTGAGCGATCCCGAAGAGCACGCGCTCCCCGCCGAAACCGCAAAGCCCATGCCGTCGAAGCGGATCAGCTGCGCATTGGCGGACCGCCCCGGCATGCGATAGGCGCCGATCGTCGGCAGGCGCGGCGATCCTGCGGCAATCACTTCACATCCGCTCGCAACCAGCTGATCTTCCAGCGATTTGCGCAAGGTCGCGGCCTGTTCCATCCAGCCGCTGCCCGCTTCCAGCGCGGCGACCATCGCCAGCACGCCGGGCAGGTTCTCGGTGCCGGGGCGATAGCCGCGCTCCTGCCCGCCGGTGGGCTTCAGCATCGCCCAGTCCCTGACCAGCAGCGCGCCGACCCCGATCGGCCCGCCGAACTTGTGCGCCGACAGCGCGATCAGGTCCGCTTGGGGCAGCGCGATCTTGCCTGCGCCCTGCGCGCAATCGGCCAGCAGCCAGCCGCCGCCTTCGCGCACGCTGGCCGCCAGCGCGTCCAGCGGCTGGATCACCCCGGTCTCGTTGTTGACCTGCTGCACCGCGACCAGCCCGCCCGCTTCGGGCGCAGCGGCAAGGATCCCGCCCGCATCGACCGGCAGCCGCACCGCATCGCCCGCCAGCCGCAGCACGGCTTCATGCTCGACTTGAGATACCGCCACCAAGGGCTTGATTGAACGCGATATCGCGACCCCCAGCGCTTCACTTGCGCCGCTGGTGAACACCACTTCGCCACTCCAGCCGAGCAGCGCCTTCACCCGCCCGCGTGCTTCTTCCAGCGCCGCGCGCGCCGCGCGGCCGGCCTTGTGCGGGCTCGATGGATTGGCCCAGATCCTGAAGCCTTCGGCCATCGCCGCCTGCGCTTGCGGCAGCATCGGCGTGGTCGCGGCGTGGTCCAGATAAATCGGAGACAATGGCTGATCCCGGAAACATTGCTTTTGGAGCGCTCGTTTCTATATAGCGCTTGCTTCATTTCCCAAGCCCCGGCGCATCCTCGCCGGCGTGGCTTCCCAGCAAGGTTCACCAGGACACACGATGCCAGCCGTCATCTTCCCCGGTCCCGAAGGCCGTCTCGAAGGCCGTTTCCAGCCCGCTTCGCGTCCGCGCGCACCGGTTGCGATGATCCTCCACCCGCACCCGCAGGCGGGCGGGACGATGAACGATCGCATCACCCAGGCGCTCTACAAGACGTTCGTGGCGCGCGGCTTTGCCACGCTGCGCTTCAACTTCCGCGGCGTCGGCCGCAGCCAGGGCAGCTTCGACAACGGCATCGGCGAACTGTCCGATGCCGCCGCCGCGCTCGACTGGGTGCAGTCGATCCATCCCGAAGCCAGCACCACGTGGATCGCCGGCTATTCGTTCGGCGCGCTGATCGGCATGCAGCTGCTGATGCGCCGCCCGGAGATCCGCGGCTTCATCTCCGTTGCCCCGCCCGCCAACATGTACGACTTCAGCTTCCTCGCGCCGTGCCCGGCAAGCGGCATCATCGTGCAGGGTTCGGCCGATACGGTCGTCACGCCCAACGCGGTGCAGAAGCTGGTCGACAAGCTGCGCACGCAGAAGCACATCACCATCCACCACGACGAAGTGCCGCGCGCGAACCACTTCTTCGAAAACGAGATGGACGACATGATGCGCGCGGTCGACAACTACCTCGACATGCGCCTCTCGCCGGACTGCCCGATCAAGTGACAGGCGCGGGCAGCCGCGCGCCAACTGCGCGGCTGCCCCCGCCACGCCCACGCCCTCACCGTCATCCCAGCGAAGGCTGGGATCGCTGGCGTCCTTGCGGAACCGCTCCGCCAACCGGAAGCGATGCCAGCCTGCGCTGGCATGACGGTGACAACTATTTGCCCGCCGCTGCCTGCACCAGCGTACCGCCCTGGCGCGTCGGCAGGGTCCAGATCACCAGGTTCCCCAGCATGATCGCGGCCAGCACCAGCATCAGCACCGGCCGCTGCCGCTCGCCGCGCCGCCACAGGAACGCAGCGCCCACCAGCAGGGCGATCGAGGCGAGCATCAGCAGCGATAGAGCGGTGTCGAGCATCGTTTCGCGTTAGTCCGGCTAAAGGCTGCGGCGCAAGGCCGGAACCGCTCCCGCTCCCTGCCGGTTGCTCCTGCAAAACCACAGGAGCCTTATCGCCGTGAGCATTTTCTCCAAGATCATGGACGCCATCTCGTTCAAGGGCACCCGCCCCACCCAGACCGGCCAGCATCACGATGCCCCGGCGCAAGCCGCGCCCGTCCCCTCGGCCGCCGGCGCCGCGCCGCAGGCTGCCCCCGCCCCGGCCGTGCCGCCCGCCACCGCCGCCCCGGTGCTCCAGGATGTCGATGTCGAAGCCCAGCTCGCTCAGCTGGCGCAGGGCAAGAACCTCAACTGGCAAAGCTCGATCGTCGATCTGATGAAGCTCGTCGGGATCGATTCGAGCCTCGACAACCGCAAGGAACTCGCCCGCGAACTCGGCTATACCGGCGCGCTCGATGGCTCTGCCGAAATGAATATCTGGCTGCACAAGGCGACGATGCGCAAGCTTGCCGAAAACGGCGGCAAGGTTCCCGCCAGCATGACCGACTGAGCCAGCCGACAGCCCATTTGACAGGTGGCGCGCGCCCGGACAGGGTGCGCGCCATGGTTGCACCCGAAACGAACGCGCTCGCCCCGCTGCCCTCATCAGGCCACACCCTCTCCCGCCGCCAGGCCCTCGGCTCCCTCGCCGCTGGCAGCTCCGCCCTCGCCCTCAATGCCTGCGCGCCGACCGCCGCCGGCATCGCCAGCGCCCCGCCCCCGCCCGCCACGGCGGAAGGCGCCAAGGCGCTGCTTGACGCGGTCGCGTGGAACATGCTCGCGCTCTCGCCCGAAGGCGCGACCAGCCTTGGCGTCGATACCGGCGCGCATGCCGACTTGCGCAGCCGCCTCACCGACCGCTCCGCCGCCGGCCAGCGCGCCATCGCCGCGCAAGTCCGCGCCGATCTTGCCCGCGTCGAAGCGTTTGACGCCTCCGCGCTCGATCATTCCACCCGCACCAGCTTCGCCGTGATCCGCAGCGCCTACAAGACCGCGCTCGAAGGCTTCGCGCTCCCCTATGGCGATGTCGCGGTGGGCGGCTATCGCAACACGCCCTACGTCGTGATCCAGAACGTCGGCGCCTATCTCGACATTCCGCGCTTCCTCGATAGCGACCATCCGATTGACACCGCCGCCGATGCCGAAGCCTACCTCGCTCGTCTTGCCGCCTACCCCGGCGTGCTCGATGGTGAGACGGAGCGCCTGAAAGCCACCGCCGCGCAGGGTGTGATTGCGCCCGATTTCCTCATCGACAAGGCAATGGTCCAGCTCAAGGCCTCGCTCGCCGGGGCGCAGAGCGGCGGCGGCCTGGTCGAATCCATCGCCCGCCGCACCAAGGCCAAGGGCATCCCCGGCGATTGGGAGGCCCGCGCCCGCACGCTCGCCACCGGCCCCGTGGTCGCGGCGCTCGGCCGCCAGGTCGCCGAACTCACTCGCCAGCGCGCCCTTGCCAAGTCCGACGCCGGCATGTGGGCGCGTCCCGGCGGCGATGCCTTCTATGCCTGGGCGCTCAAGGCCAGCACGACAACCACGCTTTCGCCCGAACAGATCCACCAGATCGGCCTCGATGAATTGAAGGCGCTCCACGCGCGCATGGACCCGATCCTGCGATCGCTGGGCTATACGCAAGGGTCGGTCGGCCAGCGCATGACCGCGCTGGGCGATGATCCGCGCTTCGCCTTCCCCGACAACGACGAAGGCCGCGCGCAGATCATGGCCTTCATCCAGAAGCGGCTCGATTACATCCGCGCGCAGATGCCGCGCGCCTTCGGCAAGCTGACGCGCGGCAACGTCGAAGTGCGCCGCCTGCCGCCCGAGGAGGAACCCGGCGCACCCGGCGCCTATGGCGGTCCCGGCTCGATCGACGGCAAGATTCCGGGGCGCATGTGGATCAACCTCGGGACCACCAAGCTGCACAACAAGTTCAGCCTGCCCACGCTCGTCCACCACGAAGCGATCCCCGGCCACGTGTGGCAGGGCGAATATGCGCAGACCCTGCCGCTGATCCGCTCGATGCTGGCCTTCAACGCCTATTCCGAAGGCTGGGCGCTCTATTCGGAAACGCTGGGCGATGAACTCGGCGCCTATGATGGCGATCCGGTCGGACAGCTCGGCTACCTGCAATCCATCGCGTTCCGCGCCTGCCGCCTGGTCGTCGATACCGGCCTGCACGCCAAGCGCTGGACCCGCGAACAGGCGGTGAAGTGGTTCGCCGAAACCAACGGCTCCAGCGTGGCCGAAGTGGCCCCCGAAGTCGATCGCTACTGCAGCTGGCCGGGCCAGGCCTGCGGCTACAAGATCGGCCACACCGAAATCCTGCGCCAGCGCACGCGGGCACAGGCCGAACTGGGCAAGGCTTACGATTTGCGCAGCTTCGACGATGCGGTGGTCGGCGGCGGCAACGTGCCGCTCGATGTACTGGCCGACAACATCACCGAATACATCCGCACGACCAGGGCCTGAAGGCCGCGCGGTTCAAGGCAGGGTGGGCGCTTGCGCCCACCCTCGCCCGCCCTTCAGGCGAACACGTCCGAAGGCACCGGGTTCTTCGGGTCCGGACCGAAGCGGTTGGGCCCGCGCGTGCCTTCAAGGCACATCAGCACCAACAGCGCGAACCATCCCAGGAACGGGATGAACATCAGCAGCAGCAGCCAGCCCGTGCGGTCCTGGTCGTGCAGCCGCCGCACCGACACGGCAAGGCTGGGGATCAGCGAGGCCAGCCAGAACAGCCCGCCCACCCAGTTGCCCGCGCCTACCAGCCGCGAACCATAGACGAAGGTGCCCGCCCCGCGCTGCACCTCGTTGGTGCCGAACGCCGCGTTCAGCGCCACCAGCACCAGGAAGTAGAACAGCGCGAACATCCAGTACTCGCGCCGCCGCGACCGACCGGAAAACTCGGCATAGCGGCGATAGGGCAGCAGCATCCAGTTCATGTCAGATCGTCCTTGCAGGCCAGGGCCACGGGCTTCACGAAAAGATCGAAACGCCGCCGGGGTCCTTCGGGTCCGGACCAAAACGGTTCGCCCCGCGCGTGCCTTCAAGGCACATGAACACCAGCACGATGATCCCGCCGACATAGGGCACGAAGCCCAGCAGCACCATCCAGCCTGACCGGTTCTGGTCGTGGAAGCGCCGCACCTGCACCGCGATCGATGGGATGAAGCTGCCGATGCCCCACACCGCCAGCAGCCCGACGCCAAGCCAGAACAGCCCGCCCGGCTGGCCGCTGCCGTCCACTTCGTTCTGCAGTCCGCCTGCGATCATCAGACCGCCGCAGACAATCGCGACGATGAACGTGAACAGCACGAACATCCAGTATTCCTTGCGCCGCGAACGCCCCGAAAAATCGGCATAGCGACGGTACGGCATCAGCATCCATTCCATAAGTCTGCCCCCCTTGGCCCGCATCCCGCGCAAGGCCAGCCGTCCGATTGAGCCACCAAACGCCGCGTTGCGCAAGCGGTTCGCGGTTCAGGGGCGCTTGATCGGCTCGAGCGGCGGCCGGTCCCATACCGGTGCCGTCACCACCGTCGCGGATTCTCCGCCGACCGGCGCCGCCTCCCCGCCTGAAACGCGCAGCACCACGCCGCCCCAGGTCACGACGCCGGCGTAGGTGCTCGCCACCGCTGCACCGTCCGCGCCGATCGCCGGCTGCAACTTCGCCCGCCGCAGCGCGAGCTTGCAGGTGAGCTGGCCGAGGCGCTCTTCAGCGGCTTCGTTCTGCACGTGGCACGATGTCGCCTGCCCCTGTTCGTCGACCATCAGGCGGAAGAACACCTGCCCGCTCTGAATGCCGCTGGCGCCAAACGACGGAAAATCGGCCGTGGTAAACCACCGCGTCCGATCGTTCACCGGTTGCGGCCGCGATTTCAGCCGCGATTGCACTTCGGGATCGAGGCCCCAGCCGCGCACCATGTCCGCCCTGCATGCGCGCAACTGCTCGAGCGGAGCCGCCATTGGCCCCGTGTCGAGGACGAACCGCTTTGTCCCGATGTCGATGGCCAGGGCGTGCTGCGCCTCGGCCTGTACCGCAGTGACGAGGGGCAAGACCTCGTTCATGTCCGCCACCCGGCCCAGCAGGTCCGACCCGCCGATCATCCATCCCCCCAACGACCGGCGGTTGTACGGCGTGCTCCCCCAAGCCGCAGCGATCCGCGGCGTCGGCTTGCCATCGGGCAGAAAGCGAAAGGAGGCGACGCTTACGCCATGCATATTGCCAAAAGCGTCCACTTCGAACCACTCGCCCGCGCCGTACGACGTCAGGCGCAGGCGCACGAATGTCTTGCCGGCACCGAAATCGCGCGACAGCACGCACCGCTCGGGCTCGGCGCTCAGGCTCCAGTCGGTCGTGGCAGGCACAGGCGCGGGCGGCGCCCCGGCCAGCGCCGGACTTGCCGTCGTCAGCAGCGTCGCGGCCATCGCCGCCATCGAAGTTACCCAGGTGCGGATCGGGGAATGCATAGGCCATGACCTAGCAAAGCCGCCGTCGTTGCCAAGACGGTTCCCCCTGCCCCAGCGGACAGCCGCACCCGAACCGCCTTTCGCGCGTTATGCGATGCGCAACAGGAGGCCCGCAGATGCCATCGAAGATCACCGCCGAAGACGAAAAGTGGATGCGCATGGCGATCGACATCGCCCGGTCGAAGGGTTCGGACCCGTCGACTTCGCCGCTCGGCTGCGTGATCGTGCGCGATGGCGCGGTGCTGGGGGCCGAACGCAACCAGACGCAGGAACTGCCCGATGCCACCGCGCACGCCGAGATGATGGCGATTCGCCGCGCCTGCGAAGGGATCGGCGACATGGAGCTGCGCGGCGCGACGCTCTATTCCACGCTGCAACCGTGCGGCATGTGCACGATGGCCTCGATCTGGTCCAAGGTCGGCCGCGTCGTCTACGGCGCCGGGCGTGGCGACGTGCACCGCATGTATTTCGAGGACCGCCACATCAACACGCTCGATTTCATCGCGGATGCCTATCGCGACGATATCGAGATCGCCGGCGGCTGCCTCGCCGCCGAATGCGCCAGGCTCTACTATGGCCCCGACGACGACGTGCCGGAAGAGCAGCAGGGAAATATCTGACCCCCACGTCACCCCCGCGCACGGCCGGGGTGACGTAGGAAGCGATCGATCAGAACCGGTACCGCACCGTGCCGCCCCAGGTGCGCGGCTGGTTGGTGTAGCCGCTGATCGAGTAGGGCTGCGCCGGACTGTCGAACGCGTTCAGCAGGTAACGGTTGTTGGTGATGTTGCGGCCCCACAGCGTCAGTTCCAGCCCCATCGCCATGGCATAGGTGATCGAGGCGTTGGCCTCGCTCACTTCGCGGCGATAGGGGCGCGCGGCGTTGATGGCGGCGGCAACGCCCAGATCGAGGAACGCAGGCATGCCTTCCACGATCTGCGACGGGCTTTCGTAGTGATAGTCGCCCCGCACGATCAGGTGGTCGCCGCCCGGCAGCGCGAAGTCCTTCTGCGCCGCGAACGTGGTCGAAAGCGACGGGATGCCCGCCGGGTCCGTGCCCGAAAGATCGCCCACCGCCGAAAGCTTGAAGCTGTCGTAGCGCGCGTCGAGATAGGTGAACGATACCGAGAACAGCCACCCCTGCGCCGGCTTCACCGTGCCTTCGAACTCGATGCCCTTGACCGTTTCCTTGCCCGCGTTCGCCAGCACGAAGCCGCTGCCGGTGAACACGTTCGACTGGAAGCCTTCGATCGATTGCTGGAACAGCGCGATGTTCGCGGTGGCGACCTTCCAGTCCGCCTTCAGCCCGATTTCATAGACCTTCGAATATTCCGGCCCCGCAAAGCGCGAACCATAGGTCTGGTTCACCACCTGGATGCCGGCGCTCTCGATCGCGTTCTGGTCGGCCCCGCTCGGCCGGCTGTCGCGCGACAGGTTGATCGAGCTGGCCTTGAAGCCGGTGGCATAGCTTGCGTAGAGGTTGATCTCGTCGGTCACGTCGAAGGCGACGCGCGCCGTCCAGCTCACCTTGCTGTCGCGCGTCTTGCCCGGCTCCACCGCGTTGGGCACGTTCAGGAACGCGGGCAGGTACTGCAGCTTGGTCAGCCCCAGCAGCGGCGCGGTGGTGCGCTGCGCGGCGGTGTTGATCTGCGCGAAGGCCGCCGGGTTGGCGGCGGCAAAGCCCTGCACCTGCGCCGCCGAAGCCAGCGGCACGCCGAAGAAGGTCTGGCCGATGTACTGCGCGATGCCAAAGTTCGCCGCGGCGGTGCGCAGCGAGGCGATGTTCAGCTGCGCGAACACGTCGCTGGTCTGCACGTCGGTCGAAAAGCGCTTCTTGTCGCGGGTGTAGTTCACCCCGCCGGTCAGCGTCACGCGGTCACCGATCTTGAAATCGGCCTGCCCGAACAGCGAAATCGCATCGTTCTTCAGGCGATAGCGTTCGTCCAGCCCCTGCCCGTCGGCGAAGAACCGGCCGATGTAGTTCCGGCCCGAAAGCCCGCTGAACAGCGTCTCCAGCCCATTGAGCGTGATCGCGTTGCTGCTGATCCCGCGCACCAGCACGTCGGCATAGCCGCGCGCGTCCGCACCCCACTTCAGCGCGTTGGCCTGGTCGATCTTCTCGTTGAAGTAGTACGCGCCCGCCAGGAAGTTCAGCGGCCCTTCGATGTTGGTGGCAACGCGCAGTTCCTGCGTGAAGGTGTCGATCTTCGTGTCGTTGGCGAACGTGCCGATCAGGTCCGCGCTGGTGAAGTCGGCATCGGTGTCCGATTTGTTCTTGCCCTTGCGGTACGAGGTGATCGACGTGAACGTCAGCGGCCCGAAGTCATAGTCGACCTGGCCCGACACGCCATAGTTGCGGATGTCGTTGGTGGGCTTGTAGCTGGAATAGACCTTGTCGTCATAGATCGCGCTGGGATCGTTCACCTGCCCGCCCAGCAGCGCGATCGCGCCCGTCGCGCTCGAACGGCGCAGGTTGACCGTCGCGCAGCACAGCTCGTTGATCCGCGAATAATCGCCGATCACGCGCACGCGCAGGCCCGTGGTCGGCTCGGCATAGATCTGCCCGCGCACGAACCAGCGGTTGCGGTCGTTGATGTCGGTATCGGTGCCCAGATCCTTCACATAGCCATCGCGGCGGTTGTACCCGCCCGCCAGGCTCACCGCGACCTTGTCGCTGATCGGGCCGGTCACCACGCCCTTGGCCACCACGGCATTATAGTTGCCATAGCTCAGCTCGCCGCTGCCGCCGAAGGTGAAACTCGGTTTGGCCGTCACGATCGAGACGACGCCCGCGCTGGCGTTCTTGCCGAACAGCGTCGATTGCGGGCCGCGCAGCACTTCGATGCGCGACACGTCGGGGAAGTCGCCGATCTGCGCGGACGAACGCGAACGGTACACGCCATCGATGAACACGCCGACCGAAGGTTCGATGCCGGGGTTGTTGGCGCCGTTGCCGAAGCCGCGGATGAAGAAGTTGGTATTCGCGCTCGATTGCAGCTGGCGCACCTGCAGCGACGGCACCAGGCTCGAAAGGTCCTTGATGTCGCGGATCTGCGCCTGCTCGATGGTCTTGCCGCTGGTCACGCTGACCGCGATCGGCACGTTCTGCAGCGTCTGCTCGCGCTTGGTGGCGGTCACGATGATCTGGTCGCTGTCGCCCGCCGCCGCATCCCGGGCGGGCTGGGCTTCCTCGGTCGCCGGCTGCGCCATTTCCTCAACCTGATCGGTTCCTGGCGCGGCGGTCGTGGCATCTTGCGCAAAGGCGATGCCCGGCAACGCGAAGGCGGCGCCAGCAAGCAGCAGCGCGCGCGGCGCAATCGAAACGGCGGTCATTACGGTATGCTTCCCCTGTTCTTTGTATGCACGTGGGGAGGCACCAGCGTTCGGCCTTTCCGGCCTGAACGCGCCAACCGCCACGAACCTTCGCCCTAGCCGCAGCCATGGGGCGAAACAATCCGCACTGCGACGGAGCGATCTCGGCGGTCTGGCCCTAGTTGCCACAAAGGCACAGATCGGGACACCGCCCTGCCGCTCCAGCCTTGCCGCAGCGCACAATTACGTGTAGGCGCGCGCCCGTATCGCCCCGCATTCCAGGCTTTGCCTTGCGCTTGGGGCACTGACCCGATTCTCAACCGAAAGCACACCATGTCGTTGCCCCTGCGCAATATCGCGATCATCGCCCACGTCGACCATGGCAAGACCACGCTGGTCGACCAGCTCTTCCGTCAGTCCGGCACGTTCCGCGACAACCAGCGCGTTGAAGAGCGCGCGATGGATTCGAACGACCTCGAAAAGGAACGCGGGATCACCATCCTTGCGAAGCCGACGTCGATCGAATGGAACGGCATCCGCATCAACATCGTCGACACCCCCGGCCACGCCGACTTCGGTGGTGAAGTGGAGCGCATCCTCAGCATGGTCGACGGCGTGATCCTGCTGGTCGACAGCTCGGAAGGCGCGATGCCGCAGACCAAGTTCGTCACCGGCAAGGCGCTCGCGCTCGGCCTGCGTCCGATCGTGGTGGTCAACAAGGTCGACCGTCCCGACGAACGCATCCAGGAAGTGCTCGACGAAGTGTTCGACCTCTTCGTCACGCTCGATGCCAACGACGAACAGCTCGAATTCCCGGTGCTCTACGCTTCGGGCCGCAACGGCTATGCCAGCACCGATCCCGATCGCCGCGAAGGCACGCTCGAACCGATGTTCCAGCTGATCGTCGATCACGTGCCCCCGCCCAGTCTCGATGCCGACGCACCGTTCAGCTTCCTGGCCACGCTGCTCGATCGCGACAACTTCCTTGGCCGTGTGCTCACCGGCCGCGTCCAGTCGGGCGTGATCCGCGTCAACGATCCGATCCGCGCGCTCGACATGGATGGCAAGATCATCGAAACCGGCCGTGCGTCGAAGATCATGACCTTCCGCGGCCTCGACCGCGTGCCGGTCGATGAAGCCCGCGCAGGCGACATCATCTCGATCGCCGGGATGACCATCGCCACCGTGTCGAACACCATCGCCGCGCCGGAAGTCACCGTGCCGATCAAGGCCCAGCCGATCGACCCGCCGACCCTGTCGATGCGCTTTGCGGTGAACGATTCGCCGATGGCCGGCCGCGAAGGCAGCAAGGTCACCAGCCGCATGATCCGTGATCGTCTGGAGCGCGAAGCCGAATCCAACGTCGCTATCCGCATCACCGAAAGCGCCGACAAGGACAGCTTCGAAGTCGCCGGCCGTGGCGAACTCCAGCTCGGCGTGCTGATCGAAACGATGCGCCGCGAAGGCTTCGAACTCGGCATCAGCCGCCCGCGCGTGCTGTTCCAGAAGGACGAAGACGGCAACCTGCTCGAACCGTACGAAACCGTCATGATCGACGTGGACGACGAACACTCGGGTACCGTCGTCGACAAGATGGCCATCCGCAAGGCAGAGCTGACCGACATGCGCCCCTCGGGCGGCGGCAAGACCCGCATCACCTTCTCGGCTCCCTCGCGCGGCCTCATCGGCTACCACGGCGAATTCCTGTCGGACACGCGCGGCACCGGCATCATGAACCGCCTGTTTGAAAAGTACGGCCCCCACAAGGGCAAGATCGAAGGCCGCAAGAACGGCGTGCTGATCTCGAACGGCACCGGCGAAGCCGTCGCCTATGCCCTCGGCCCCCTCGAAGAGCGCGGCATCCTCTTCGTTGGCGTCGGCACCCCGCTGTATGAAGGCATGATCATCGGCGAAAACGCCAAGCCCGAAGACCTCGAAGTCAACCCGATGAAGTCCAAGCAGCTGACGAACTTCCGTTCCAGCGGCAAGGACGATGCCATCCGCCTGACCCCGCCCAAGATCATGACGCTCGAACAGGCCATCGCCTACATCGACGATGATGAAATGGTCGAAGTCACGCCCAAGTCGATCCGCCTGCGCAAGGCGATCCTCGATCCGAACGAGCGCAAGAAGGCCTCGCGGAAGAAGGAAGCGGCCTGAAACAGCGAAAGGGCGGTCCCAACGGGCCGCCCTTTTTCGTATCCCCTGCCCCGCGCCCGTTCAGCGCGCGCCGTCCACGCCGCTCCTACGCGTCAACCAGGTGGGCCAGTTCGCACGTCAGCGACCATTGCACCCCCGTCGGCGCGAACGACATGCACGTCTCGCCGCGCAACGATCGCTGTGTCAGCTTGCCGATCAGCGCCGAACCGAACCCGGTCCGTTCGGGCGCCGTCACCTGCGGGCCGCCGATCTCGCGCCATGTCATGCGCAATTCCGGGCCCTTTGCACCGTCCTCGATGCGCCAGGCGATGTCCACCCGCCCCGTGTCGACCGACAGCGCGCCGTATTTCACCGCGTTCGTCCCCAGCTCGTGCAGCGCCAGACCCAGCGCCTGCGCCGCCGCCGGTCCCATCGACACGGACGGCCCCTGGATCGCGATCTGCGTGCCCGCCGCGCCGCCGAACGGCTGCATCTGCGCCGTCACCAGATCGACCAGGTCGACCTGCGCCCACTCCCCTCGCACGAACAGGTCATGCGACAGGACAAGGCCCCGCATCCGTTCTTCGAAGCCCCCCACGAAGTCGTCCGGCCTCGATCGCTGGCTCTGCTTCAGGATCGCCTGCACGACCGCCAGCACGTTCTTGGTGCGATGCGCCGCCTCGCGTCGCAGCGTGCGCTCGAACTCCTCGCGCTCACGCCGCTCGGTCACGTCCCGCACGATGCTCTGCAGCCGGCCGTCCGGCAATTGCCCGCCGACCAGTTCGCCCACGAAGGTCGATCCGTCCTTGCGCCGGAACAGCCATTCGCTGCGATGGATTTGCATGTCCGCCATTTCGGTCACCACCGCGTCGAGCCGCGCCAGTTCCCCGGGATCGACCACGTCGACCAGCGTCAGCGTGCGAAATTCCTCCAGCGTATAGCCCAGCATCCGGCAGCCCGCCGGGTTGACCTCGAGATAGCGCCCCTGCGCATTGGCGACGAACACGCCATCGCCCAGCGCCTCGAAAATGTCGCGCAACTGGATTGAAGCCTGCACGAACCCCCCACGATTTTCCGCCACTTGCTGACAGCTGGCAATGGCTTGGCGCTCAAGCTGTGCCCAGGACGCAGGGTACCGGCGTCACTTCAACGCGTCTCTGCCCGATCGGTTCCCGCAGGAACACACGTCCGTGCGCGCATTCATAATGCGTTCTGGAACCGGATAGGACAAGGAAGCGTATTCGGGCAAACCAACAGGGGACCACCTGCCATGACCATCACCACCCGGCTCGCCACCGCCGCGCTTTCCGGCCTTCTCCTCGCCGCGACGCCCGCCGCCGCACAGGCCCAGCCGCAATACCAGCCGCGCGCCACCACCCAGACCCAGAATCCCACAGCCCTGCCCATTACCGCGGCAGACCGGCAGGAAGGCGCCAAGGCCCACCGCCAGCTGCTGGCCGAATACGGCGGCCCCTATTCCGGCCCGCAGGTCCCCTATATCGAATCCATCGGCAAGAACATCGCCGTCCAGTCCGGCCTCGGCAGCGCGAAGACCGACTTCACCGTCACCGTGCTCAACTCACCCGTA
Organism: Novosphingobium olei; assembly: GCF_012927405.1. Lineage (GTDB taxonomy): Bacteria > Pseudomonadota > Alphaproteobacteria > Sphingomonadales > Sphingomonadaceae > Novosphingobium > Novosphingobium olei. The sequence goes on from NZ_JABBGM010000003.1 coordinate 365,144, forward strand.
GAGAACGCCTTCGCCAACCCCGGCGGCTACATCTACCTCACCCGCCAGCTCGCCGCGCTCGCCAACAACGAGGCGGAGCTGGCCGCCGTGCTCGGCCACGAAGTCGGCCACGTCGCCGCGCGCCATTCGGCCAAGCGGCAGAGCGCGGCACAGCGCAACTCGATCATCGGCGCGATCGGCTCGATCCTCAGCGGCGTGGTGCTGGGCAACACGGGCCTGGGCCAGCTGGGCCAGCAGCTGTTCTCCAGCGGCTCGCAGCTGCTCACGCTCAAGTTCTCCCGCGCGCAGGAAAGCGAGGCCGACCAGCTCGCCGTCACCTACCTCAAGCGCGCCGGCTACGATCCCACCGCGCTCGGCGCCATCCTCCAGCGCCTCGCCGCGCAGAACGCGCTCGATGCGCAGCTCCAGGGCACCAGCGACAGCACCCCCACCTGGGCCTCCACCCACCCCGAGCCCGCCGCCCGCGTCCGCACTGCCCTCGCGCTAGCAGGCCAGGCGCGCGGCATCACCAACCGCGACGCCTACCTCACCCGCATCGACGGCCTGATGTACGGCGACGATCCGCGCCAGGGCATGGTCGAAGGCCGCACCTTCACCCACCCCGAAATGAAGCTGACCTTCACCGCGCCCGCCGGGTCGTTCCTCGCCAACGGCACGCAGGCCGTGTCCATCGGCGGCAAGAACGGGCAAGGCCAGTTCACCTCGGCCCCCTTCTCGGGCGATCTCGATACGTACGTGCGCGCCGTCTTCGGCAAGCTCAGCTCGCAAGCCCAGCTCGCCCCCACCCAGATCGAGCGCACCACCGTCAACGGCATCCCCGCCGCCTATGGCCAGGCCCGCGTCACCACCAGCGACGGCCCGGTCGACGTCACCGTCTTCGCCTATGCCTTCGCGCAAGGACAGGCCTACCACTTCGTCACCATCGCCCCTGCCGGACGCGGCGGCGCCTTCGATCCGATGTACCGCTCGCTGCGCCGCATCTCCACGACCGAAGCGAGCCAGATCCGCCCCCGCCGCCTGCGCATCGTCACCGTCAAGGCCGGCGACACCGTCCGCACCCTCGCCGCCCGCATGGCATACACCGACGCGCCGCTGCAACGCTTCCTCGTCCTCAACGGCCTGACCGAAACCACCCGCCTCCCCACCGGCACCAAGGTCAAACTCGTCACCTACTGAGCCAGCGTGAAAACCTCCCCCACCGGGGGAAGGGGGCGGAGGCGGAGATAGCGGACTGCCGGGGGCAGTCCGCCCGCCGAGCCCGGCGCGGCAACGCGCCGGCCCCGCAAAGCGCGCCGCGGAGGGGCAGCGCCACAACGCCACCACACCCCCACCGCGAACGACACTCCCAACCCGACGCCTCAGACAACGAGGGCAGACACCTGCACGCGCGCCAATTAATCTAAGAGTCGCCTTGCCAAGGTATCGACAGTTACTGTTTCGAATTTCGCGCCGCAAATCGCGTGTATCTCAGCTGACAGGATAGGGTGCGGGATTCCACCTCGGCTCCAATCAATTTTTTTGTCGAGCGTCACTAGCGTGACTCTTTCGTATCTGACATCTTCGCTCTTCAGTTCCGCGAGCGCGAGTAAAAGATCTGCCCACACGAAGAAGTCGCCGTCCCCCCCGTCCTTGAAACCCGGGGGAGTTTTGGACTTCTTGCGCACCTCCGCCGATGCGGCAATTAACGTTCTCGGCACGAATGGAACTCGCGCTTTTTCTAGCAAAAGGTCCACAAAAAGCTTCGTTTTGCGCGCCGTTTGTTCGTCAAAAACGTATCCGTAATTTTCGTTAAATTCATCCATCAATGACTGGAATCGGATCGAATAATCCGCAAATCTCTCATCAAAACTCCCGATGGCTTCGCTTAATTCTTTAAATTTTTTTTGCACAGATGATGATATCGAATCGATCGCTAGAAATTGATTGTTCCAAAATTCTTGAATCACTTGCCCGGGAAGAACGAGGTGGCCAGGAAATTCAGCCCGAAGATAGTCGACAATATCATCACATTTTGTGTGTTTGCTCAAACGCAACACAACGTTTGCGTCGAAGGCGATAACAGTCTGGGCGAGATCACAGTTAGGTGGCTCGAATTTGAGTGCTCCCGAAAGCGAGGATAACGCACTGATATCGACCTTTCGATCCAACAACGCGCAAACTTGGTCTATACATCCCCCTCGGACGGCTAGCGCATCAGGCATCATACCAAATCCGACCAGCTTCCGCAGCCAAGTCGGCGCCCACACGTTCAACCGCTTGCGCATCCCACTCTACCACATGATTCAATTGATTGCTCCATTCGCCATCGGCCGCGGTGGCAAGCATTGTGTCTTTAAAAGTTCCCCAGTCGAGTACAGCTCGGGGCCTCTTCTCAACGCTTGATATGATCGTGTTACCGAGCGTAGACGCCCAGTACGCGCCTTCATCCTCTCCCATGCCGCCAAAAGGCGGAGACTTCACCCAAATGAAATGAAGGAAACCATGGGGGTTCGGGGTAATAGATTGTTGGATGACTGAACGGCGGAGAAATGTCAGTACCTGCTTGTTAAGCGACCGCTTTCTTAGTTGACTAACAAAATCCTCTTGAGTCGGATTTAAATCCCGAAGCAGATCAATCATTACCTCCCACTTCTTCGCATCATGAATCGCCTTGGCTGCTTCGCCGAACCGTCGCTCGACATTCCCTGTACCAAGGTTGCCTACAACGATGCGGCGAACCACGAGCTTTAGGATCCATTCCATCCCTCGCTGCGCTCCCTCGACCTCTGAACAAGCCAATAGGATTGGCCTAACAGTCAAAACGCTCAGGCTGTTCAACGCGGAGAAGACGCCAAGCGCTTCTGCGTCTGCTGGCCCCGCAGAGGTTGGATCGATCATCTGCTGATACAGCGGAAGATACTGCTCGAGGATCCCCATTAACTCATTCGGTCGAGGCGGCTGACGATCCCCCATTTTCTTTCGATTTGCGAGAAATCCATACAGATCTTTCGGCAATATGTAACCACTCTTAACCGTTACCACATGCCGAATATATTGAACAAAATTGTTGGCCCCGTCAGTTGAGAATTGTTTCGCAATAGACTGCCACTGTTCGTAACGATAAGCTTGATTCGCACCTGATTGGCTAAGAACGTAATTTTTAAGGAGATCGGCAGTAGTGAGATCACGCCCACGAGTGTTGACTACTTCATATACTTGATAAGCAGCGTCAGAACTTGGATGGACAAAAACAGCAAAATACAACCTATTTGTTAGAAGGTCAGTCCATTTTCCAAGGCGTTTAAAAGGATCAGATTTGAGATCTTCTCTAAGATGTTTGACCAGCAGATCGTTCGAAGCAGCCATCCTCGCAGACACTGAATCGGGTGCTAGGTCGCCCTGGGGACGATTACCGGTTGCAAGAATGGCCTGAAAAGTTGCGTTATCCGCCTCGTCAGCCAATTTGACTCGCGACACTTGCTCATCGGTGTGGAAATCAATGGACCGGAGAAAACTGGCTTGGATCCGGTCAGCCAACGCCTTGCGATCGCTGCGCATCGCCTCGTGGTAGATCGCATTTGCAAGGAGGCTGAGGGTAATTATCCGCTGTTGACCGTCAACAACTTGCTTGCGACCTGCCGCAGCATCGGCGTGCGGGCTCGTTAAAATGATCAGCCCAAGAAAGTACGACTCAGCGTCCAAGCTGCTTTGCAGGTCGGTCCAGAAATCATTAACCTCATCGCTTCCCCATGAGTACTCACGCTGAAAACGCGGTATTTCAAAGACGTTATTCGAAAAAATCGCGCCCGCGCTATTTGCCGACGCATTTAACGGGATATCCAATGCAAAATCCTCTAACGGCGGATAGGCCTTGACGGGAGCATCGCACGCTCACCTTGAATGATCAACCGGGGTCTCGTATGAAAGTTGATCTGCATTAAATATACGCTACTCTTGAATATTTGAGGCAAGCCGCAATCAGATTTTATTATATCAATTAATGCTTTAACCCAACAAATTTCACTTCAACTCCGATTGATGTTTTATCTCGTCGGGTGATTATCTTGTTTCGTGCAGCACTCAGCAACGGCGCTTGGGGCGATTACCGAAAAGCTGGCTTCGCAGTAGTTAGTTGACTGCAAATTTTTGGAGCTGACTTTAACGAAAGAAATTTTGCATTACTACGTCTGGTCGCCCCCCATTTCCTACACACCCCCACCTGCGGTAGTCCTCGGCCCCTTTTTGTTCTTGTGGGACTCGCCTCATGGACCAGACGAACGCCGCCGCTTCCGCGCCTTCCGCTTCCTGCCGCAGCTTCACCCTTGCGCGCCGCGTGCGCTTCCTGTCGGAGCTGGCCGGGCACGGCCATGTGCGCAAGGCCTGCGCGCAGGTCGGGGTGTCGCCGCAGGCGGCCTACATGGCGCGGCGGCGCGATGCGTCGTTTGCCGCCGGGTGGGATGCGGCGATGGTGCTGGGGCTGGAACAGGCCGAACAGGTGCTCGCCGCCCACGCAACCGAAGGCTATCGCGAACAGATCTGGTATCGGGGTGAGGTCGTGGGCGAACGCATCCGCTTCGATGCGCGGCTCCAGCTGGCCTGGCTCGCCCGGCTCGATGCCCGCGCCGCCAATCCCGCCGCGCACCAGCTGGCGGGGCGCTTCGACGATTACCTTGCCGCGCTGCTCGATGGCGATCTCGATCCGGAAAAGCCTTTCCCCACTCGCGATGAGGCGATGGACCAGGCCGCGAGCGCGGTGAACGAGGACTTCCCCGGCCATGTCGAGGATCTCGACGAAGCCGTGGTCCAGCGCATCCTGTCCGATCCCGCCCACGATCCCGATGCGCTGGAGGAGCGCGACATCGTCGACATCGCCTTTGAAGAGGCGACGCACGCCGCCCGCGAAGAAGCCAGCGCCCTATGGCACGAAGACCGCGCCGACCGCCTCGCCCGCCTCGACGCGGTGCTCGAAGCGCCGGATGACGATGATGATGATGTTGATGCAGAAGTAACCGTCATCCCAGCGAAGGCTGGGATCGCCCTCCTCCAGGCACCCAGGCCGCTCTCCCCCGAGCCCCTGGAGGCCCAGGAAACCGGGCACAAAACCGCCTTCCCCCCGCTCGAATTCAAGTCGCATGAACACTGTCAACTTCGTCAACTTGGGCGCCCGTCGCACCCTTCGCGAGGGTTGGCTGGCGCAGCGCCCTACCGCCCCTCGCCTGCGACGAAGCGTGATCGGCGCCCTCGCCTATTAACAAACATTTAAGCCGGGGTTCAGCGCTGCGTGTCATAGTGTGTCCAGTTCGCTCCGGCCCCTGCGCGCCTTTGCCCGCAGGCATCGCCGGCGCCACGGAGAGACGTTATGAACCTTGTGAAGAAGGGCGCCCTTGCGCTCGGCCTCGCTGCCTCGGCGCTCACCGCAGCCGCTCCGGCGCAGGCGCGTGATTACTACCGCCACGGCGGCGGCGGCGATGATGCCGCGATCGCCATCGGCGCGGGCATCATCGGCCTCGCCGTGGGCGCGGCCATCGCTTCGGACCACCGCGATCGCGATGGGTACTATTACCGCGATGGGTACTACTACCCCCGCGCCTATCGCGGCGGCGGGTACTATTACAACTACAACTACAACGCCTATCCGGCCTATCGCGGCTATGATCGCTATCGCGATTACGACCGCTATCGCCGCTATGATCACTATCGCGGCGGCTGGGGCCATGATCGCGACCGGGACGGCTGGCGCGATCACCGTCGCGGCTGGTAAGGCCTGACGGAACGTTGAAGAAGGGCGGCGGCGGGAAAGCGCCTGCCGCCGCCCTCTCGCCAAGTTGCACAAGCGGGTCTATGGCACGCGCGATGGACCCGATCCCAGAATCCAACACGTCGGTGGCGCCCCTCAGCGGCCTGCGCGTCGCGCTGTTCAGCGGCAACTACAACGTCACCGTCGATGGCGCCAACCGCGCGCTCAACCGGCTGGTCGGCTACCTTTTGCGCCAGGGCGCGCAGGTCCGGGTCTATGCCCCCACGGTCGCCAATCCGGCGTTCGAGCCCACCGGCGATCTCGTCTCGGTGCCCTCGTTCGCCATTCCCGGCCGCGCCGAATACCGCCTGCCCAGCGCGCTCTCGCCCCGCGTCCGCCGCGATCTCGCCGCCTTCGCGCCGCAGGTCGTCCACGTTTCCTCGCCCGACATTGCCGCGCACCGCGCCGTCAGCTGGGCCCGCCGCCGCGGCCTGCCGATCCTTGCCTCGGTGCACACCCGGTTCGATACCTACCCGCGCTATTACAACATGGCCTGGCTCGAACCCGCCCTCACCGCCCTGCTCCGCCGGTTCTACCGCCGCTGCGATGCGCTGGTCGCCCCGTCGGAAAGCTTCGCCCAGGTGCTGCGCGATCAGCGCATGAACTACGATATCGACATCTGGTCGCGCGGCGTCGATCGCGACGTGTTCAACCCCCGCCGCCGCGATCTTTCCTGGCGGCGCAGCTTGGGGCTTGCCGACGATGACGTTGTGATCGGCTTCCTCGGCCGGCTGGTGATGGAAAAGGGGCTCGACGTCTTTTCCGACGCGATCGACCAGCTCTCCCGCCGCGGCATCGCGCACAAGGTGCTGGTGATCGGCGAAGGCCCTGCCCGCGACTGGTTCACCGCGCGCCTGCCCGACGCGGTGTTCGCCGGGTTCCAGGGCGGTGCCGATCTCGGTCGGGCGGTCGCCAGCATGGACGTGCTGTTCAACCCCTCGATCACCGAGACGTTCGGCAACGTGACACTTGAGGCGATGGCTTGCGGTGTCCCCGTCGTCGCCGCCGCCGCCACCGGCAGCCAGAGCCTGGTCGACGATCACATCTCGGGCCGGCTGATCACGCCGGGCGCGGTGCGCCAGTTCGCCGAGGCGCTGCGCTGCTATGTCGAGGACGCGGACCTGCGCACCGCCCACGGCGCCGCGGGCGAAGCGCGCAGCCTGGAATTCAGCTGGGACCGCATCAACCAGGCGGTGGCCGACACCTACCTGCGGCTGATCCGGCAGAAGAAGCAGCGGATGGCGGGCGGCTGAAGGCTTTCAGCCTAGCACTCCTTCGCGCTTCATCCGCATCGCGTAGATCAGGAAGAAGGCGAGCGCGCCCCAGATCGTTACCACGATCGCCGCGGGCGGATCCTGCGGCGGGTGCAGCCAGAGCATCTGCGCGCCCTGGCTGACGGCGAGGCCGAGCAGCGAGAGCGCGAAGGCCGGCACCGCCAGCCTCGACCGGGCGAGCAGCAGGATCGAGCCTGCGAGCGAGCCCCACACGCCCAGCGCCCAGAACGCGGTGAGCCAGGCCGGGAACGCCGCCATGTAGGCGACCATGTCCGGCCCCAGCCCCATCTCCGCGAAGTAGGTGTCGGGCGACAGCTTGCTCATCACGTAGTCGTAGCAGCCGAACGCGTTCCACAAGAGGCCGATCGTGCCGATGGCCCAGAGGTGCCACGGCGCGGAAGGGCGGGTTTCGGCAGGTGCAGTGCTGGCCATCGCAGGTCTCCCCCCGTGCGACAATGCGCCGAGGATACGCCTGTCCGGCCAGCGGCGCAACCGAGCCGTGCAATGGGGCTCAGGCGTCGACCCATTCGAACGGCAGCGGCGCTTCGCGGAAGGCGAAGCGGTCGACGTGGCGGGCGACCGCACCCTTGAGCCCGTCGCGCTGGCCCGGTTCGCTGGCTTCGATCCGGCAGACGAGCACGTCGGGTTCGGCATCGAAGGTGACGACGGCATCGCCCGCCCAGCTGGCGCCGCGCGCATCGCGGGGGAACGTCACCTTGCCATGCTGCGCATCGAATTCGACGGCAAGGTTGTGGGCCCAGTGCTTGCAAAGCTGCTGGAGATAGCGCGAGCCGCTGGCGGTGGGCACGCGGGCCGTGCTGGCAAAAGTGGAAGTGGTATCGGTCATGTCTTTCATAGCCTTTCGATCTTGCGCGCCGCATCGTCGATGATGTCGGCAATCTGGTGGGCGGTGTCCTTGTCGAGCGCGCCGGCAAAGGCGCGCTGGCGCAGCGCGAGCTTGAGGTTGCTCATCGCGCGCAGCACCGGCGGGCTGGCTTCGCGGCCGCGCATTTCGGCAAGGCCTTCGAGCCGGGCGCGGATCGCGGCGATGGCTTCATCCTTGCCCGCGAGTTCGGCGCGGCCTTCGTCGGTGGCGGCAAAGGCCTTGCGCGCGCCTTCGCCCGGGACTTCGGCGATCAGCCCTTCGTCGACGAGCAGGTTGAGCGTGGGGTACACCACGCCCGGGCTCGGCGCATAAGTGCCGCCGGTCAGTTCCTCGATCGCCTTGATCAGCTCGTAGCCGTGCCGCTGCTGTTCACCAAGCAGGTGGAGCAGGAACAGGCGCAGTTCACCGGGCGCGAACATGCGGCCCATGCGGCCACCGCCGCGCGGACCACCGCCATGGCGGCCGCCGTGACGCCCGCCGCCGAAGCCGAAGCCCCCGCCAAAGCCCCCTCCGAAGCCGTCCCCGTCATCGTTGAAGCGTCCACCGCCAAAGCCACCGGCCATGGCCATCTTCTTCATCATCCTGTGGCCGAAATGGCCGTGGCGCGGATGTCCGCCGTGTTCGAAACGCATGATAACTCCTAATTCGATTCGATGGCTCTAAGATATATCTTTAAACGCTCTTTGCAAGGGCAAGGATGCAATTCTCTATCGCAGGCCCTATGTGGGAGAGGACGCCATGGCCGACCTTTTCGCCCCGCCCCCGCAGGATACGCCCCGCCCCGCCGCCGACGAGGCCGGCCCGCTGGCCGACCGGCTGCGCCCGCGCGAACTTTCAGAAGTGATCGGGCAGGAACACCTGACCGGCGCGGAAGGCGCGATCGGGCGGATGGTGGCGGCGGGCAAGCTTTCGAGCATGATCCTGTGGGGCCCGCCCGGCACCGGCAAGACCAGCATCGCCCGCCTGCTCGCCGATGCGGTGGGCATGCGCTATGTGGCAATCAGCGCCGTGTTTTCGGGCGTGGCCGACCTGAAGAAGGTGTTCGCCGAGGCCGAGGCGATGGCCCAAATGGGCGGGGGCGCCGGCCGCAAGACGCTGCTGTTCGTGGACGAGATCCACCGCTTCAACCGCGCGCAGCAGGACGGCTTCCTGCCCTTCGTCGAAAAGGGCACGGTGACGCTGGTCGGCGCGACGACCGAGAACCCGAGCTTTGCGCTGAACGCCGCGCTCCTTTCCCGTGCGCAAGTGCTGATCCTTCACCGGCTGGACGCGGAGGCGCTGGGCGCGCTGCTGTCTCGCGCCGAGGAGCACACCGGCCTGCGCCTGCCGCTGACCCCGGCGGCGCGCGACGCGCTGATCGCTTCGGCCGATGGCGACGGGCGCTTCCTGCTGGGGCAGGCCGAAACGCTGTTCGACGTATCGCTGCCCGAACCGCTCGACCCCGCTGGGCTGTCGAAGTTCCTGATGCGTCGCGTGGCGGTCTACGACAAGGATCGCGACGGGCACTACAACCTGATCAGCGCGCTGCACAAATCCCTGCGCGGATCGGACCCGCAGGCGGCGCTCTATTACCTGGCGCGGATGCTGGTGGCGGGCGAGGAGCCGCTCTACGTCCTGCGGCGGCTGGTGCGCTTTGCGAGCGAGGACGTGGGCCTGGCCGATCCGCAGGCGCTGGTGCAGTGCCTTGCCGCCAAGGACGCCTACGACTTCCTCGGCAGCCCCGAAGGCGAACTGGCGATCGTGCAGGCCTGCCTCTACCTTGCCACCGCGCCCAAATCGAACGCCGCCTACACCGCGCAGAAGGCGGCGTGGAAGTCGGCGCGCGATACCGGATCGCTGAGCCCGCCCGCCAACATCCTCAACGCGCCGACCAAGCTGATGAAGGACATCGGCTATGGCAAGGACTACGCCTACGACCACGATGCCGAGGACGGCTTTTCGGGCGCGAACTACTGGCCGGAGGACATGGCGCCGCAGACCTTCTACCGCCCGGTGGAACGCGGGTTCGAGCGCGAGGTGAGCAAGCGGCTCGAATGGTGGGACAAGAAGCGCCGGGAGCGGGGGTGAGGCCCGACCGGTTCCGGCATTTCGCCGCGATCGACTGGTCGGGCGCGGCGGGCGAGCGCCATGCCGGGATTGCGGTGGCGATCTGCAGCGCAGGCGATCAGGCGCCCGAACTGGTGCGCGCCGGCCATCGCTGGTCGCGCGCCGAAGTGCTCGACTGGCTGGCAGGCGCCCTGCCCCGCGATACGCTGGTGGGCATGGACCTTGGCATCAGCCTGGCTTTTGCCGACCGTGGCGCGTTCCTGCCCGGCTGGGCGGAAAGCCCGGCCGATGCGCGCGCACTGTGGGCGCTGGTCGATGCGACGTGCGCCGATGACCCGCACCTTGGCGTTTCGAGCTTCGTCGATCATCCCGCCATTGCCCCGCACTTTCGCCGCCACGGCGGGCGCGAGGGCGCGCATTTTGCCGACAACGGCACGCGCGGCGGCCGGGGGCGCTTTCGCGTGACAGAGCGCGCGCAGGAGGCGATGGGGTGCAAGCCCTACTCCAACTTCAACCTCGTCGGCGCGGCGCAAGTGGGCAAATCGAGCCTTTCGGGGATGCGCGTGCTGCACCGCCTGGCGGGGCGGCTGCCGGTCTGGCCGGTCGATCCCCTGCCCGCGCATGGATCGGTGGCGTGCGAGATCTACACCACGATCGCAGCGATGGCGGCGGGCCGCACCGCGCAACGATCGAAGATCCGCGATGGGGGCGAACTCGACGTGGCGCTCGCCGCGCTGGGCAGCCGCGCGTTCGGGCACATGGGCGCGATCGACGACCATCGCAGCGACGCGATCCTTACCTCTGCCTGGCTGCGCACCGCCGCGCACGATCCCGGCTTGTGGAAACCGGCTGGCCTGACCGAAGAAATTGCCCGCACCGAGGGCTGGACGTTCGGCGCCCGGTAAGGCTATGCGCGATCAGCGCGTTTGGTGGGCCGGCTTAGCACAGTGGTAGTGCAGCGGTTTTGTAAACCGAAGGTCGGGGGTTCAAATCCCTCAGCCGGCACCATGCGACCTCAGCTCTGAGAACCCCCTGAGTCTTCTGATGCGCTACGCCGCAAGCGGCTCCGCTGCGGGGTTCAAATCCCTCAGCCGGCACCATTCGATGCTGTCTCCGGGAATCCCCGAGTCCTTGATGCGCTCCGCCGCAAGCGGCTCCGCTGTGGGGTTCAAATCCCTCAGCCGGCACCAGCGACCTCAGCTTTGAGAAACCCCCTGAGTCTTCTGATGCGCTACGCCGCAAGCGGCTCCGCTGCGGGGTTCAAATCCCTCAGCCAGCACCAACGACGTTCGTTTCATCAATCTGTCCGATCATTGCCGCAAGTTCATCGCTCCGCCACGGCCAAGCTGGATGATCAGGTGCATGACCCTGTTCGATGCCCGACCTGCCAGGCGGCGAGGAGGAAAAGCGTGGTCGTTGAACGCAAGCCCATCTGCACAGCGTGTGGCGCGGACGTGGAACCGGCGGCGCTCCACGGCGGGTGCGAGCGCTGTGGCTGCGCGGGCACCGACGCCGAGGACCAGGACGAGATGGACCAGTTCCTGGTCGACTGCGGCATGCTGCCCGATGGGAGCGACAGCGCCGTGCACGCTTTCCTTTCGGGTCAAAGGCGAGAGAGCTGACCCGGCTTCGATAAACGGCTTCCGCACTGATAAAGCGTCGCCAGTCGAACCCCGGCAGGTACCGCCATCGCGCCTCCGAAAAGCGGAAGATCATCCGGACCGAAATATCGAGGGCTGACCGGTGGCCTCCCTTCCAGGGCTTGCTGCGCTTTGCAGCGGTGTGGCTCGCCCAGCTGCGGGCGAGCCTCAAGCGATCAGAAACTATACCGGATCGAACCGGTCACCGTTCGACGGTTCATCGTCCGGATGTTGGCGATACCCGATGCGGGGATCGTCGAGGCCGATGCGGCGTAGACCGCCAGCTTGTCGAAGACGTTGAATGCATTGACGGCGAGCGTGAGCTTTTCGGCAGGCCGGAACTGCACGAACGGGCTCACGAGGACATAGCCCGGCAGCTTGAGCTGGTTGCTATCCTGCGCATAACTGCTGGTCGTGGCATTGATCACGGCGCCCACGGCAATGGTGTCGAATTCGACGGACGGCCGGGCGTTGAAGGAAAGAGACGGAATGTAGCGAGGAACGTTGCCCACCAGCTCAGGGAAATCGGCGTCCTTGGCGATCTTCGCCTTGGTCCAGGTTCCCCCGATGGCCAGCCTGAAGGGCCCACGGTGGACTTCCCCTTCGAGCTCCACGCCCTTGGCCGAATACTCGCGCACCACATCGAGAACGATGACATTCCCGTTCTTGTCCGCGGCAAGTTGGGTATTGCGTTCTTCGGTCGATGCCCAGAAGCCGGTGACGTACAGTTCGAAACCGTCCTTGCGGTACTTTACGCCCGCCTCCGCCTGCTTGACGAGACCGTACTTCAACGCGTCATTGGTAAGCTTGCCGGTCGTGCTGCTCAGCGATCCGGGCCGAAGCACGCGGTCCGCACTGGCCCGACCACCGCGGCTGTAGCGGGCGAAGACCGAGACCGGCTGGGCGATGCGATAGTTTACACCGGCCGAATATGACAGGTAGCCATAGCGGTAGCCGACCGGGATCTGGCTGGTCAGCGGCAACAGCGCAACCGACGTCTCGACTGGGGCAATCACGCCGTCGCGGTTGATGTCGGAGGGGCCGACCAGCGAATCCGTAAGCACATGGCCGCTGACATCACCACGATCGTAGCGCAGGCTTCCACCGATCGACAACTTGCCCTTGGCGAAGTTGATCGAGCCATAGGGCGCCGTAATGCGGTATTGCACATCGTAGTAGTAATTGCCGTAAGCGCGCGGCTGGCCGAACCCAAAGCCGTAAGCGAATACCCCGTTCTGGCTCAGCAGCGTGCCTGCGGCGTTGCGCAGGTCAAGCGGCGCCATCCGGCCATTGCCGACGACATCAGAAATGGCATTCGTGAAGTTCCAGTCGGCCTTGTAGTCCTGAACCGTGTGGTAGACGCCGCCGCTGACGGTCAGCTTGCCGCCGGAAAGGTCATAGACGCGCGAGGCGCGGAGATCGTTGGTGACGTTGTTGACCGACTTCTGGTCGAAGTTCAGCAGAAGATTGATGCTGGCAAGGCCATTGCCGTTGATCTGGCTGCCGGGCGCGACCACCTGGCCAGCATTCGGACCGGAGGCATAGGTCAGCGTCGAGCCAGGGCCTGCGAGAATGGTCGAGATGACCGCCGAAGGCGCGGCAAGCATCGAATCGATCTGATTGAAGCTGCCGCTGATATCGGCAAACCGGAACCGATCGCTCACCGTCCAGTCGGCGACCTGAAACTGCGTCTCCAGCCCGATGGACTTGACCACGGCGTGCATGCCGTCTTCGAGACTGCGGCTTACCGGATTGTTCCGATCGTCGGTGCCGAGGTAGCCCGCGATCAGCGGCGAGCCGAAGCCGTCGCTGGCAAGGCGCGTACCAGGGATGCTGGCAAAGGTTGGCGATGCATCCGTGCCCGCAATGAGGGCCGGTTCGGTGCCGTAGTTCGGCTGACGGTCGTCAAGGTACTTGCCGTAGATGCGAATATACCCTCCGGCAAAGCTGCGCGTAATGTTGAGCTTGACCTGTCCGCCGCGGAACGCGGTGTATCCGTAATCCCGCGGCCCTTCGCCTTCTCGATAGAACCCGCCGACGTGGAAGCGCCAGTTTTCTCCAAGGGGACTGCCATAGTCGAAGTCCAGCCGCTTGAGATCGTAGCCAAGCCCGCTGGACACCTGGACATTGCCGCCTTCCGTTTCTCCCGTCTTCGAGATCAAGTTCACGACGCCGCCGGGCGAGTTCGACGCAAAGGTCGAGGCTGAACCGCCGCGGATGGACTGGATCTGGGAAATGTTCAGGTCAGCCCTCAAGAACCGGTCAGCAGTGTTGAACTGCATGTCGGCGAATTCCAGGACAGGCAGGCCATCTTCCTGAAGTTGCAGGTACTTCGAGCCATCAGCGGCAAGCGGCAGACCGCGGACCGTGATCGACGAATAGCCGTCGACATCCGAAGTCAGCGACCGGATGCCGGGGATGTTCTGCATGATGCCGGAAATGGAACTGACCGACAGCTTGGCGAGCTCGCCTTCGTCGATCACGCTGGCCGAAATGGCCGTGTCGAGAAGATCGCGGCCTTTGGCGACGCCCGTGCTGAATGTCATTCCTGCCGGCGCGGGTTTGGACACGCCTTCGGCAAGCTTTGACGAAGCCGGCTCACCCGTATCGCCCGCGTCTTCGGCCAGGGCGGGAGTTGCCATGCAACAGCTCAGAAGCGTGGCGGAGAGCAAAGTCCAGGTGCGCATCTAGTTTCTCGTCAAAAATTTCCCTCCCAGGCGCAGTAGAAGACGCATGTTAAGCGCTATGAATTCCGCATTTACGTAGTGATACGGCGCAATATAATAAGCTAACGTTTGCTTAGCATACTTATAGGTTATGCTACATGCCACCATCCGTCAGTTGCCGATCACACAGCACTTCTGCCAATTCGATGTTGATTTCCCGGAGAGGGCCATCGTCATCGACAGCACCCGCAAGCGCAAGATCCGCGCGGGGATCGCGGTCATTCCCGAGCTGCGCGGCACCTTCCGCCACCACTCTCGTGATCGATCAGGAGATTGCCCGCAGCGCCGCTACTTCGACGAAGAACGCGTGGTCGTGTCGCTGCACAAACGCCTAAACGCGCGAAAGTTTACAGGATTTTGTAAACTTCGTTTCAGTCGAAACCGCCATGCATCATAGGTGCTTGAAAGGTGGTAGCGGAGGAGGGATTTACTAAATACTATATCTTGTTGATATAACGTGATTTATTATTCTGGATTGCGCAAATACCCCCAATTATACCCCCGGCTGTGGACGTTTTCGACGGACTGAGTTCATGGTCGGACGAGTTGACGGGGACTCGATTTTCGGAGCTGTTCAATTGTGCGTCTCCAGCCGATCGCGCATTCTTGCGGCTTTGAGCCACAGGCAACACAAAGCCGCCTCAGTACCAAATTCCGCTGTTGAGACATCGCCGTTAGAGGCGCCATCCGGAGCCAAGGCCCCTTTTCTTCGGTGCCGATTTCGACATAGACATAGCCCGACGCGAGCGCCGCCCCGACCTCGTTGGTACCTCGTCTCGACACAGAAGCGCCGACTTCGCGGCTCCCCGCGCGTGAAATCACTCGCAAAGCAGCCCCCTCTCGCTTTCAGGATGATCGCAGCGCTCGCTCCCTCGGGCACGAAGTTTTATGCGACGGGTAGCCAAGCAGATCGGCGAGCGCCCCCGTCAGCGATGATGTCGGCCTGCCGCCCGGCCCTTATGCCTCGCAGGTTGCTGCGAAGTCCTTCGAACGGATTTGCGGATATAGACAGCCTCGTAACGGAAAAGGGTCATCGGCTTTCCGTTCACCGGCACTTGAAGCAGCATTTACAGTGCCGGATCAACACTCAGACTGCCGTGATGCGGGCAGCGCCGCCTTCTGTGGTGTAGCAATAAGAGCGGAGCGGCACCGGCAACGCTAGCCTTCATCCGCACAACCACATGACGTCCCATCGATTTCGACCTTGAGCGGTGCGCCTCGACCCGCAATCATAAGTCGCTGACCGATCCGCCTGCCTATCCAACATGCCAACAGCCCAATACGCCCCGCTTATCTGGAGGGCCGCGCGCTTGATCAATGCATCGCGATCAGCGCGCTCCACCCTAGCTTCCGGTGCGATCTACACGAAGGTTCCTTCGCCGAATGGGGACCTCATCGGTCGTCATCATCAAGGGTCCGTGCCACCATTGCACACTTCTATATGCGCGGTGCACAGTTGCGGTCGCCGGCGACTGAGCATCCTCGGCGTGCGCGACCGGGCCAAGATCATCACGACCGCAATTTCCCGAAGCTCTTGGGTGCAGCGCCTTGGCGCGAGCTGCACAAACTTGGAACGAGCATCAGCTGCGGGAGCGTCGCGCCGATTGCCGGGCTCCCCAGGCGGCGTTGACCAGGCCGTTCAGCCAGTCCTGGTGGCCGTTGATCATGGGGTTGGGTCGTGCCGCAGCCATTTCTTTCGCGGGTGCGCCGTTCTGCGTTTCCTGTGTCAGTATCCGCACGCGGCCATGCGAGAGATCCTCGATCAGCCAGGCGTGATGAACGTCGAGCCGGTCTGCGGCGCCTTCTTCGCCGGCCCAGCCGTGCCAGGCGATTCGCGCAGGCTGCCCGGCAACCGGCGGCACGCATTCGACGACGCGGGCAGGAACGGGGAAGCCGAAGGTGCGGAAGAAGAAGCTGTCGCCAAGCGCCAGTTCTGGCCCTTTGCCATCGTAAATCTCGACGTCCGATGCGTTGTCATAGTAAGTCGGCCACGCTGTGGGCATGGCCAAAAGAGGCCAGATGTCGTCGGATGAAAGTCCGGCAACGATCACTTCGTTCGAAACGTAATTGTCGGTAAAGCCCGGGACAAACCCCTCGGGCCAGATGATATCGGACATGGATGCTCCTCCGCAACGCGCTGCCATCGTCGGCAGCCATTTCATGCTGACAAAATGGGGCCATCTGCGGCATAACTCCAATCGATAAGTGGAATTTTGGATATCGGCATGACCAATATCAAAAATCTCGACCTCAACCTGCTTCGCGGTCTGCACGCTTTGATCGAGACGCGTTCTGTCACGCGCGCAGCAGAGCGGCTGGGGCTTAGCCAGCCTGCGGTGAGCGGCATTCTCGCACGGCTGCGCGATGCTCTCGGGGACCCCCTGTTCGTGCGTGGCCAGCACGGGCTGATGCCCACGCCGCGCACACTTGAGCTGTCCGGCCCGCTCGCCCGGCTGCTGACGGAATTAGAGGCCCTGGTAAAGCCCACCGCATTCATTCCGCACGAGGCGCAGATGACCTTTCGGATTGCAGCCACCGACTATGCGCAGACGGCAATCGTGCTTCCGCTGCTGAAGGCACTACGCAAGGCGGCTCCGGGCATTCGCCTCGCCGTTCGCCCAGTGGGTCCCCATTTTGCCGGTGAGTTGGCAGAAGGCAGGATCGATGTGGCATGCGTCACCCCAGATATGGCACCTGACACGCTGCGCGCACGCACGTTGTTCGAAGAGGATTACATCTGCATCCTGCGCCCAGGGCACCCCGCTGCCGACCAGCTTGACCTTGATCGATTCTGCGGACTTGATCATGCCATCATGTCGCATGACGGTACGCGATTTCGGGGCGCCACTGATGTGGCACTGGACCGCATCGGCCGCAGCCGCAAGGTGATTGCAACCGTGCCGAGCTTTCTGGTGCTCATGGACATCGTCCGGGGTTCCGACACCATCGCGCTTGTGCCGCGGCGTCTTACGGCAGGTGCAAACGGCCTCGTGCTGCGCGAACCTCCCATCGCGCTAAAGGGGTTCACCAAAATCCTGACCTGGCACGAGCGGATGCAACACGATCCCGCGCATATCTGGCTGAGGGACCAGCTGGTGCGACTAGCCGCCTGATGGCGGCCGAGCTGCTCGAAGATCGGTCACGTCACGGCGACGAGGGAAAGCCAGCCGTTTCGCAAAAGCTGGGGCTTTGCTATCGGCCATCGCGACCGAACATGATACCAAGCTTAGAACAGGACGCAGCCATATCCGATGTTGATCTCCACTCTTGCTGTTGCCGCGCGTGACCGTGACCGCCTTCAGGAATTGAGCGGGGTCGCCTCGCGGTTTGGTCTGGGCGTACTGCTCAACAAGTTCGGGATCGAAGGCGCGCGCGGCGACGACGGTGCGGCGGTCCATCCGGCCAGCCCGCCGCGCCGGGTGCGGCTCGCGCTTGAGGAACTGGGCCCGACGTTCGTCAAGCTGGGGCAGATCCTTGCCACTCGCAGCGATATGCTGGGGCCGGAATGGATTGCGGAGCTGGAGCAGTTGCACAGCCAGGCCCCGACAGTTCCCTTTGTGGAGCTTCGCTCGATCGTGGAGGACGCACTCGGGATGGCACCCGAAGAAGCGTTTGAGACTTTTGATGAACAGCCTCTGGCCGCTGCCTCCATGGCTCAAGTCCACCGCGCAACCCTGAAGGACGGCACGGCTGTCGTCGTAAAGATCCAGCGTCCGGGCATCCGCCCGCGAATGGAGGCCGATCTTCGGCTTATGACGCAGCTGGCCGAGTTGATAGAGCAGGCCAGCACTGCGGCACGGCAATTTCAGCCAGCGGCACTGGTACGTCAACTGGCCGCTGCCCTGCTGGAAGAACTGGACTTCACCAGCGAGGCCCGCAACGCTGAATTGCTGAAGGCCGACTTTGCCCGGAATGAACAGGTCGTCCTGCCGGCGATCCACTGGCAATTCACGACGCCGACCGTGCTGGTGATGGATTTCATCGCCGGCATGCCGCCAAGGGACGCTGTTGCGCTTCGAGCCGCCGGCCTCGATCCCGAGACGATCGCTGCCGTCGGCGCGGACATGGTGCTCGACATGATCCTGGTCAACGGACGCTTCCATGGCGACCCCCATCCAGGCAATCTCCTATGCCTTCCCGGCAACCGGCTAGCGCTGATTGATCTGGGTATGATCGGCCACGTATCGCGCAGACGACGCGAGGAGTTCATCGCGTTCGGTCAGGCGATGACAACCGGCGACGCTGCATTGTTGACGGACGTGTTGTACAGCTGGACGTCCGAGGGCGGCGCATCGCGCGAAGCGGCTCGCCGGGCTAGCGACAGGCTGATTGCCAGCCATGGCGGCAAGTTGATCATCGGCCCGCTGATCCGCTCCTTTATGACGCTGATGCGGGACGAGGGGCTGACTATGCCACTCGATCTGATGCTGATGTTCAAGGCTCTCCTGACCATGGATGGCGTGCTGTCCACGATCCAACCCGACTTCGACCTGACCAGCGCGATGCAAGGAGCGGTTGCAAGGACATCCCGCCGAAAGCTTGACCCGGGCTATTGGCTGCCGCTGGGCGCTGCCCTGAGCATGGAACTGTCCCGCCTTGGCGAGGACGCTCCACGCCTTGTTCGCAGTCTCGTCCGCCGGCTCGAGGCTGAGCCAGCCGCACCGGCACCCGACAACACCAACGCAATCCGCCGATCAGGAAACATCATTGCTGCTGCGATCTTAGTCGGGTCGCTTATCATTGCCGTGGCGATAAAACTGAATTGAGTTCACGAGCCCGTCTTTTTCATCCGGACCCATGGCATCCGCAAAGTCGCTTGAGATCGCCGTGCCAAAAGGTGAGCAGAGCGATGCCAGCCATGCCGGATCTGGCAATGTCCGGCATGCTCATGCGGACGAGGTTAATGGGCACATTGAACTGATCACTGACATCGGGCTGAACCATCCGATCATCCCGACATCAAGGCCAGCATCGAGGTCGATCAAAAAGTTGGTGGCCCGTGAGCTTCAACGACAGGTTCTCGCGACACCCGCTCCACTGCAGCATTGCGTCATTGTCCGCGCTTACTGCAGCAGACTTTGATACTTCAGCGAGATAAAGTTCTCCGCCGATAACGTCTTTCATTACTTCGGGCGATCCCGCCAGGATCCTGTTAATCCGCGAAACCATAAACATGAGGCAGATCTCATATTCCTTCATGTAGCGGGCACCGCTGTGAAGCTGGACACCTTCATCGACCATGTCGCGTGCATACGTGCGCATCCCGGACATATCGCTGCCTGCCCCCGTTTCGGTCATGCCGACAGCAAGGATCTTCCTGCGGCGACACAGTCGGGAAGAAATCGTTTGCGCTACTCCTCGGTTCCGAGCTTGAAGTAAGGAACGACAAGCCGCGAAGGGAGCGGCGCATAGAACTCGCCGACGTCGGCCCGCGCGATCTCTTCGATGATCACTTGTTCGAAGCGGAAGTCGTTGTCCCCAATTCCGCCGTACTTCTTGTCCGGCCACAGCATGAGCATACCCTGCCGCCCCGCAGCTTCGTAGGCCGATCGGTCCACGATCCCCTGCTCGCGCCAGCGGGCCATGTGCGGCACGATCTCGCTCTCAAGGAACTTGCGATAGGATGCCCGAAAAAGAACCTGTTCTTCCGTAAACGCACGCATCTGATGTCGTCCTCCTGCGGACGACTTCCGGTATCGGCCGAAGTCCCGCAAGAGCCAGGGCTCATCCATTACCTATGTGTTCATCGATCGCGATCCGGCTCGGGTGTGCGCCAGCACAAGCCAGATTGACGGTCATTCGGAACGAAGTATACATGTGTATACATTCGGGAGGAAATCATGAGGACGCAAGGCAAGGCCTATCGCAAGGGCTCAGGGATCGAAGGTGACTTCGATGTCATCGTGGTCGGCTCGGGAATGGGCGGCATGGGCGTGGCATCTGCGCTCGCCAAGAACGGCAGGAAGGTGCTGCTTCTCGAACAGCACAATGTGGTGGGGGGCCTTGCCCAATCGTTCGAGCGCAATGGCTACCGCTGGTCGGTCGGAATGCACTACATCGGGGATGTCGCCAGCCCCCACACGATGACGCGCAAGATATTCGACTACGCGACGAACGATGCGATCGAGTGGGCCCACCTCCCTTCGATCTTCAATCGGATGGATATCGGGGGGCGCCAGTACGCAATTCCGGCGGGGATCGATGCCTATCGCGAGGCGCTCGCCGGATGGTTCCCCGACGAACGCGGCGCGATCGACCGCTACCTGGAACTGGTCAGCGAAGTGACCCGCTCGTCTCCGGCATACTTTGCCCTCAAAGCCTACCCCGAGGGCCAGCGGCCTGCCCAGCTTCAGGAGGCTGCGCTGCCCTTCTTCCGGCTTGCGCGCCGCATAACACGCGATGTCATTGGCCAGCTGACATCCAACGCCGAGCTGACCGCCATCCTCTGCGCGAACTGGGGCGATTACGGCATCGAGCCCTCGCGAAGTTCGTTCGCGATGCATGCAATGCTTTTCAAGCATTACGTCAACGGCGCAAGCTACCCTATCGGCGGCGGAGGGGCATTCGCCGATGCCATGGTCCCGATCATCGAGAGCGCAGGAGGCCTTGTCCTGCACAGCGCAACTGTCGAACAGATCCTGATCGAGGGTGGGCGAGTTGTCGGCGTGCGCCTTGGCGACGGCAGCACCGTGACTTGCAAAACCGTCATTTCAAACGCCGGCATGCACGCAACCTTTGGCCGCCTTGTCGATCGGCAGGTGGCGCAATCATACGGGCTGGTGGAGAAGCTTGAACAGGTGAGGCCGACCGGGACTGTCGTCGGCATTCACGTCGGCCTCGAAGGCAGCGCGGGCGAACTCGGCCTTGAGCCGGCCAATGTATGGTCTCATCCCGGCACGGACTTCACGGCCAACCTGGCTGCACACAAGTCGGACTTTTCGGCACCTTTTCCATTCTGCTTCGTCACGTTCGGTTCCGCGAAGGACCCGACCTGGGACGAGCAATTCCCCGGTCGATCGACGATCGAGCTTCATGCGTTCACGGACTACAGCCATTTCAAGCGCTGGGAAAACACGCGCTGGATGAAGCGAGGCGCCGAATACGATGCGCTGAAGGAACAGATAATGGAGCGCTTGCTGGCCGAACTTTACCGGCTGGTTCCGCAGGTCAAGGGGAAGGTCCGCCATGTCGAAACCCACACACCTGTGAGCTATGGGACGTTCCTGCGCAGGGAGCGCGGAGAGATACTTGGCATAGAGAGCTCCCCATCGCGGTATGCGCAGGAATGGCTGGGGGCATGGACGCCCGTTCCGGGCCTCTTCCTCACCGGGCAGGATGTCACCAACGACGGAATGATCGGAGCGCTGTTCGGAGGCATCATCGCGGCATCCGCCGTGCTCGGAAAAGATCTCGTCTCCGAAATTCGCTCTCGTGAACAGGCAGTGCCGGCACTAACCACGGGGGAATGAAGCGCGAGACCGTTAAGACCGCCCGGCGCATCCTGGAAGCTGCAGCGCAATCCTTTCGCGAGAAAGGATTGCCCGCAGTCTCGATGCGTGAGGTTGCCAAGAAGGCGGGCGTGACGCCCATGGCGATCTACCGGCACTACGCAGACAAGGCCACGCTGGTGGAAGCTGTGGTTGCCCACGGCTTCGAGGAGTACGAACGCTACGTCGGCGCCCCGCCCCCGGATGCGGAGCCGCTGGCTGCACTGCGCCACCGTGCGGGGAGGATATTCGACTTCGCCGTGGACCATCCCGTCTTTTTCGAACTGATGTTTCTCTCCCCCCAAGCGTCGCGGGAGATCGTATCTGCGCAACGCATGCGAAGCATCCATGCGCCGACGTACAAGATTGCCTACGAGGCGGTGCGATCGTGGAGGATTGGGCAAAGACAAGTCCATCCGAGCAACAGCGTCCTTACGCTCTCGCTGCTGTCCTATTGCATTGGCTTCTGCGCGTTCCACCTGAACGCGACCATGAACCTGTCAGACAGTGCCGCACGAGAGCAGTACATGATCGGCCTCGAGGCGCTGCTGGCGCCTTAGGCTGCAGGCACCCGATCAATCTGTTGTGACCGCCTTGATCGCGGCGACCTGGCCCCGCAGCGAGAACCGATAATTTCAGGTACGCCTGCCGAACGCGACTTTTCCGGCTGGTCTGCGTCGGTATCTTATCTTCGACCGGCATCCCGAGGTGAAACTCGCCTGCGATCCTCAGATCTTGTGGCGCCGACCGCAATCTACCGAAATTACCTCAACCACCCCAAAGATCCCGCGGCGCTGATTGCTGCGCTTCGACGCGTGGATCAGATCGACGCAATGCCGGGACTGAATTCCTTGCTTGTTCGCCGCCTGGCATCATCCGAAAACCTGAATCTGACCAAAGACCGATCCGTGGACGGTAACATCAGGGCGTTCGGCAACACGATCAATCATCCTGTCGGAACCTCCAAAATGGGCGGTGCCGGTGAAGCCGTCGTCGACAATCTTCTGCGCGTCCATGGAGTCAGCGGCCTGCGCTTAGCTGACGCCGCGATCATGCCGACGATCGTTTCCAGCGACACCAACGCGCCAGCGATCATAATCGGCGCCATGGCTGCGTGGATGATCATGGTAGACAACGCCGCAGGTTCGCGAACCGTGGGCTCAAGCACTCTTCTCAAACCGGCATGCGTGCCTTCACCGCGCTGACGAACCGTTCTTTGAGCAGCGCCAGGGACGCAGTCGTCAGAACCTTATCACCAATTAAATCACGGCCGATCGCCAAGCCCTGCGTCGCGCTGATGAGCAGATAAATCTCGGTCAGCAATCCGCTAAGATCGGACAAACCGTACTGCTCGGCTACAGTCATCACCTTGGCGCTGGTCAGGGAATTGACGTTTGCCATGGCGCGGCGCAAACCCTCCTCCAGCAGTGGATCCCAGCGGCTGGCTAGCTGGATTTCCGTCAAGGCCCGCGCGGGAAGGTCGTTCTGAACCCGCCACAGGATATTGGGAAAGTCCATCAAGCCCCTGAGGAGGTCCCCGTGACGGAGCAACCCTGCTTCAACAGAGCCCATCATTCGCACCATTGCCTCCTCGCCGGCGGCAGCAACCAGCAAGTCCCTCGTTGGGAATTGGTGCAGCAGCGAGCCGCGGCTCACACCAGCATCATCGAGCACCGCTTGCGTGCTCGTGGCGGCATATCCTTGCAGCGCAATAAGCTTGATCGCGCTCGAAAGCAGGATTTCGCGCATGGCTTGCCCGCGCCGGGTCTTGGCTCCCGTCCGCTCGCCAATTCCATCGACCATGCTTTCCTTCGACACTGCTCTTCCCGCCACGTAAGTCACGGGGCAATGATGCAGAAAAGATCGGGCGGCGTAAACCGCACGCAGCCGGTGCGTATCAACTGGCGAAGAACCGAAGCCCGTCAAAATCACCCCGCCCCAGCCAGTCATCCATCACCTGAAAGAACGCCGCCGCGCCCGCGCCATAACCGAAGCCCTGTGCCGCTTCCTGTGTAAGCTTGCCTTCAAGATTGTAGTAGCCCGGTGTGCACTGTTCGAAGAACGGAATCAGGTTCCCGGCCACGTCTCCGCAATGCGCGACCCAGGCATCCTCGGCCTGCTGCGTCACCTCGATCTGCGGCATTTCGATTTTTCGCGCATGGGCGACGATCGCCGCAATGGCCTTTGCACCTTCGGCAAGGCCATGGCAGAAATTGGCCGGAAGCGCAGCCTGCGCGGTCTGGTGCAGGAACAGGTTCGGAAAGCCGTGGACCTGCATCCCGTGGAACGTCGTAAAGCGGCGCGCCCACTTGGCCTGCAGGGATTCCCCACCCCGTCCCACAATGTCGTACCCGGCTCGGCGAATATAGTCGGTGCCGACCTCGAACCCGGAAGCAAAAACAATACAGTCGACCGGGTATTCTTTCTCTCCCACGCGGAAGCTCGTTTCCCCGATAGCATCGACACCGCGCCCGTCTGTGTCGACGAGCGTCACATTCGTGCGGTTGAACGTCTCCAGGTAGCCGTCGTGAAACACCGGTCTCTTGCAGAACCGCCGATACCACGGCTTGAGCGCCTCGGCCGTCGCGGGATCACGCACAACAGCATCGATCCGGCCGCGGATTTCGTTCATCTTCTCGGCATCCGCGATCTCGCCGGCCAGGATGATCTGTTCGAGCGCGTCCTCACCTGTGGCGCTCTGTGCGGCGGCGGCGATGCGGGTGAACAAGAAAGTCCAACCGTCCTGGATCAGATCCTCGCTGGCCATGCCGCCCGATGTCAGCGCGTTGAAATTGTTGATCAGTTCCTGCTGCCATCCGGGCTTGAGCGATGCCGCCCAGTCCCGATCTGTTGCCACTTCCTCGCGCACGTCGACGCCTGAGGGTGTGCGCTGCACCACGTAGAGATGCTCGGCGTGCTCAGCGAGATAAGGAGTGCACTGGATGCCGGTCGCGCCAGTGCCGATGATCGCCACGCGCTTGCCCTTGAGGCCTGTCAGCCCCCCATCGGGCGAGCCGCCGGTGTAGCTGTAATCCCAGCGGCTGGTATGGAACGTGTGCCCCTTGAACCCGGCGATGCCCGGAATCCCCGGCAACTTGGGCTTCGACATCGGACCGTTCGCCGTCACGAGATAGCGTGCCTCGATCGTATCCCCACGATCTGTCGATATGCTCCACAATCCGCTGTCCTCCTGCCAGCGCGCTTCTGTCACCGCGGTCTGGAACAGCGCCTTGTCGCGCAGGGCCCAATGATCGACAATCCGTTCGGCATGGGCGAGGATTTCAGCGCCCGATGCATAATTGCGCGGCGGGAGGTACCCAGTTTCCTCCAGCAGCGGAAGGTAGACGTAGGACTTCATGTCGCAGGCCAGGCCGGGATAGCGGTTCCAGTACCAGGTGCCACCAAAGCTGCCCGCCTTGTCGATCATCAGAACATCGTCAATGCCTGCGTCCTTGAGTTTTACTGAAGTTAGAATGCCCCCGAAACCCGCCCCAACGATAGCCACCTCGCAGCGCCGCACGATGGGCGCACGTTCGATCCACGCGACATAGGGATCGTCGGTAAAGTAAGAAAACTCGCCGTCGGCCTCGATGAACTGCTTGATGCCATCGGTGCGCAATCGCTTGTCACGCTCCATTCGGTACTTGGCGCGGAGCGTTTCAAGGTCAACGGGCTGGGCGTTCAGGTTGGTCATTGGCATGTGTCTGATCCTTGCCTCGAACGGCCTGCACCGGCCGATCGTGGAGGGAGTGCATCAGGAAAGATTCGGCAAATTCCGGGGCAATCGAAGACGATCAGGCCGGCTTGACCCAGAATTCGTCGAGACCACGAAAACCGGGGTTGCTGCTGAACACGGGCGTATGCGCGGCGTCGGCGACCAGGCCGGGCAGCCGCTCGATCATTGCCTTCAGCAACTCCTGCGCCTCCAGTCGGGCCAGCGGCGCGCCAAGGCAGATATGGCGCCCACCGCCGAAGGAAAAATGCTTTACGGCCTTGCGCGCGATGTCGAACTTTTCAGGATCGACGTTAAGCGCAGGATCGTGGTTCAGCGCGGTCAGCATGATCGAGATGTTCGCGCCCTTCGGAATGGCGACGCCGCCAACTTCCATGTCTTCGGGAGCGATACGGTCGGTCGAAAAGATCGGCGGCTCATAGCGGATCGCTTCATCGACCGCGCTCGGGATCAGAGCGGGATCGGCACATAACCTTGCCCAGTTTTCTGCGTCTTTCAGAATTTGGCAGAGCATCGTGCCGAGAAGGTCGGTTGTGGTCTGGTTGCCGGCGATCAGCAGCAGCTGGGAATGCTCGATGATTTCCGCGTCTTCCAAGCGCTGCCCGTCATGCTCGGACGTCATCAAGGCGGTGATCAGATCGTCGCCCGTCATTCCCGCAGCCCGGCGTGCTGCGATTTCGGCGGCGAACAAGTGGTACAGGCTAACAGCCGCTTCCGCTCCGGCCGCCTTGACTTCGGCTGGCGCAAGAGGATTGAGGCTCGCCGCGACCATCTGGTCCGACCAAACCTTGAAATCGTCGTGGTGGCTGGGATCGACACCCAGGATCTCGGCGATGGTGATCGTCGGCAGCGGCCGCGCGATGGCCTCGATGAAGTCGAAGCTGCCGCCTGCCACGGGATCGAGTAGGCGGCGGCACAGCGCAGCGACACGCGGACGCGCCCGCTCGATGCGCTCGGCATTGAATGCGCGGGCGACAAGACCGCGCGCCCGCTTGTGCAACGGATCGTCCATGAACAGCAGCGGCGGCGCCTTGGACAGATCCTCGCCCCGCATCCGCCGGGTCGACGTTTCGGCAGTCATCCGCGGATCGGTCGGCAAGCTGCGGTCAGCCAGGACCTTGCGCCCGACTTCAGCCGAAAGCACAACATAATCGCGCAACTGACCATCAGGATAGACCGGACAGCGATTGCGCGCGCCGTTGAGAACGGCTTGCGGGTTTTCCCTGAAGACGGGAGAAAGCGAAGTCAGTTCGACGCCCCGCGGAAGGTCATCCTGGACAAGAGTGGTCATCGGTTGTTCCTTGGAAATCGGCTGAAGTTAAGTGAGCGGCTGAAGGTTCAGCATCTGCTTGGCAAATTGCAGAAGACCCACATCGCTAGCTGGTTCGCCCGCTATGGCGGCTTCGATCTGCCGATGCCGGGTCTCGATCTCTTCGCGGTATTCAGGGTGCGTGATCACATAAAAGCGCCGTTCCGCCAAAGCGGCAAAGGCCTGATCGGCAACGGCATCCGACGCAATTCCGTTGCTAACAAACGAGCGGGTAAAGGCGCGCTCCTCCTCTGCTGCGGCAGTGATCGCGCTGCGCTCGACTTCGGCAGGCAGGTTGCGGTCAGCCTCGGTAATGTTCGTTGCAACACTGCCTGGACACAACACGCTGACATGAATGCCGTGGGGGCGCAGTTCGTGGGCGAGCGTCTCTGACACGGCAAGCACGGCATGCTTGGTTGCCGAATAGACTGCCGAAGTGCCTGGCGATGTGATCAGACCGGTGATCGAAGCGGTATTGATCACATAACCCTGCTGCCCGCTATCGATCATGGCGGGCACGAACAAGCTAATGCCGTACCCTGTGCCAAGCACGTTCACCGAGACCATCCAGCGCCAGTCCTCGGGCGTCGCGCCACTGGCCGGTGCCTTCCACGCCACACCCGCGTTGTTAACCAGCAGATGGGGGGCACCATGTTCCGACAGAACCGAATTGGCTACCTCGCGATACTGGTCCAGATTGCCCACATCAAGGATGTATGTGAACACTTTGACACCCTCACCCCGAAGCAATTGCGCTGCCGATAGCAGGGCGCCCTGCTCGATATCCGCCAGCAGGATTGTCATCCCCTCTGCCGCGCAACGCTTGGCTAAAGCGAGGCCGATACCGCTGGCTCCACCGGTGATAAAGGCTGCCTTTCCACGAAGATCCATGAATTGCCCTTCCCCTCCAAGATCGGAGCTCATATGGATTCCAATCCATCAAGTAGTCTGCTTAGACTATTTTTAGAGTGAGCGCTATCGTGATTTTCGACAGCCACACAAAAATGTTCGCCGGCGTGGGCGGAAGCTGCCTCAGCCGCCTTGGGGCGGCGTGTAATAGAGTGCACGGCTGCCGAAATCCTTGCGTACCCGCGCAATCTCGTTGCGAGCGATCATCCTGAGATGCACTTCGTCAGGGCCATCGACAAAGCGCAGCGCACGCGCCCAGCCGAGAAAGCCTGCCAGCGGCGTGTCATTGGTCAGGCCCATCGCCCCGAAAACCTGCACCGCGCGGTCGATCACGCGCGTCTGCAATTGCGCGGCCACGACCTTGATCGCCGACACGTCGATCTTGGCAGCCTTGTTGCCCTCCCGATCGAGCACAGCTGCAGCGCGCAGCACGAACAGGCGGGCCTGATCGATTTCGATTCTCGACAGCGCGATCCAGTCCTGGATATTCGCATAGTCCGAAAGGTTGCGGCCAAAAGCCCTGCGCTCCAGCGCCCGCTCGCACATCAGGTCGAGCGCCAATTCGCATTGCCCGATGGTCCGCATGCAATGGTGTATGCGGCCCGGACCTAGCCGCGCCTGCGCCAGCGCAAAACCAGCGCCTTCGGCACCCAGCAGGTTTGTCACCGGCACCCTGACGTCGCGGTACAGCATCTCGCAGTGCCCTTCGACCGCGAGATGGTTCAGCACCGGCACGTTCCTGACGATGGTCAGTCCCTGCGTGTCCATCGGCACGATTACCATCGAATGGCGCTCGTGCGCCGATGCGCCGTCGGCATCGTTGGTGATGCCCATCACGATCGAGAACCTGCAATTGGGGTGAAGCGCGCCGGTGGTGAACCACTTGCGGCCATTGATCACGTATTCGTTACCTTCGCGGCGAATGCGCGTCTGCAGGTTGGTCGCGTCTGCCGAAGCGACATCCGGCTCTGTCATGGCGAAGCAGGAACGTATTGAGCCAGCAAGCAGCGGGTCGAGCCAGCGTGCGCGCTGTTCGGGCGTTGCGAAAAGATGCAGCAGTTCCATGTTGCCGGTATCGGGCGCACTGCAATTGAACACCTCTGCTGACCACGGCATGCGGCCAATCATCTCGCCCAGCGGCGCGAATTCAAGGTTGGAGAGCCGCGTGCCCGGCTCGTCGTCCCGCAACGCGGGCAGGAACAGGTTCCACAGACCCTCAGCCCTCGCCAAGTCTTTCAGCGGCTCCATGATCTCTGTGGGGTAACGCCCGGCCTCGGTCGCATGTGCCCAGGCGCGATTGTGCGGAAGGACGTACGTGTCGAGAAAATCGCGCATGCGGGTGCGGAGTGCGCCGACGCGCTGTGAATATGCAAAGTCCATGATCTATCCTTGAAAAATTTTCGGTCAGGTGACCTGTTCCACGGCCAGCCGCGCGAACCGCCCGGCGAGACAGCCCACGTCCGACGCATTTTCTGCAGTCGCCGTGCCTTGGCGCGCACGCGCTGCAATGCCTTCAAAGATCACTGCAAGCCGGAACAGAGAAAAGGCGCTGTGGAAGGGCTCTACCGCAAAATCGTGGGTCGCCCGCTCATGATAGCGGGCAAGATATTCGGCCTCGGACGGGATACCCAGGGACTTGGGATCGAGATCCGCCATGCCCATGTACTCGGCGGCCCCCAGTTTCCAGCCCAGCGCGCTGTAAGCGACGTCAGCGGCAGGATGGCCCAGTGTGGACAGCTCCCAATCCAGCACTCCGACCACCGTAGCTTCCGTCGGGTGGAACATCAGGTTGCCGATGCGGAAATCGCCGTGAGCTATCGTCGTGATATCACCGGGCGGCACGTTGCGCGGCAGCCAGTCGATTAAGAAGTCGATGTCCGAAGATGGCTCTGCACCGGCAAGCCCCCATTGCTTTGTCCAGCGGCGCACCTGGCGGTCGAAAAAATCACCGGGACGCCCGAAGTCGGCCAGTCCAAGCCGCTCCCAATCGACCGCATGCAGCGAGGCAAGTGTATCGGCCATCGCCAGGTACATCGCACCGCGATCTTGGCGGCTGACACCCGGCAGCGCAGGATCGTTGAACACGCGCCCCTCAATGCGGTCCATCAGGTAGAAGGGCGTGCCGATCACCGCCGGATCACTGCAATAGTGAATCATCTTCGGCACCGCGATGCCGCTCTGCGCCAGCGCGCTCATGATGCGATATTCCCGATCAATCGCGTGCGCAGACGGCATTGCGGCATCCGGCTGCTTGCGCAGCACCATGCGCACATCGCCCCGAGTCAGGAAAAAGGTCGGATTGGACTGACCGCCGGCAATCGGCTCGATCGAAAGCGCTTGCCCTCCCACACCTAGCACCGAGTCGAGATAGGCCCCCAACGCAACCTTCACGCGTTCCATCGCAAATTCCATCTAACTAGTCTACTTATCCTACATTTATTGAAAATTCGGGAATTATTTGCAACATAAAACGGCTTTAACCCGACCTTCTATCAAGATTGCGCAAAAAAAGTGATCAGCATAAACTACTTTTCTCCGCTGTGAGAAATGTGTAGCGAGGCTTGGGGAACGGGGAGCCAACGCGGTTGGCGCCGTGGCTACACGCTCGCACACCATCGAAATGGAAGAGACCCAGAGGAGGGGAAATGTTCAGATCAGCCTTGGCCAGGACTGCGTCCTTGGCCGCCACCAGCTTTCTCGCACTAGCCATCACGTCGGTTGCCCATGCACAGTCGGCCCCTGCACAATCGGGATCTCCGGAGCAGCCCGGAACAGCACTAGAAGCCCCGTCAAGCGAGATCATCGTAACCGCGCAGAAGCGCAGCGAACGGGTCAACGATGTCGGCATGTCGATTCAGGCGCTGAGCAATGTCGCGCTGAGCAATGCCGGGATTGCCGCGCCGCAGGACCTGGTCAAGATCGTTCCTGGCTTCAACAGCAACCCTACGCCGTATGGCTCCAACGTCTTCACGCTGCGCGGTATCGGTTATCAGGAGACGACGCTCTCTGCCGCACCGACCGTCACGGTCTATTCCGATGAAGTGCCGATTCCGTTCAGCCCCGAAACCGCCGGGGTGGCGCTCGACCTTCAGCGCGTCGAAGTGCTGAAGGGGCCGCAGGGCACTCTATATGGCCAGAATTCCACAGGTGGCCTGATCAACTTCATCGCCGCCCGCCCCACCGACAACTTCAGCGCCGGCGGCGAAGTCAGCTACGGCCGCTTTGACGCTGTAGACATCAACGGCTTCGTGTCTGGCCCGCTTAGCAGCACGCTCAAGGGCCGCTTAGCCTTTTCGGCAAGCCAAGGCGGCGCATGGCAGAAGAGCTACACGACTAACGCCAAGCTGGGCGAGCGCGATCTGCTGAATGGCCGCGTCCTGCTCGACTGGGATCCCGCCAGCAACTTCCACGCCAGCCTGAATGTCAGCGCGTGGCGCGATCATGGCGAGACCCCCGCCCCGCAGTTCTTCGGGATCCAGGTGCTCACACCCGGTGCCGAGCTGCTGATGCCGCCAGGCCTGCTGGCCTACCCGGTCGCCCCGAAAAACAACCGCGCTGCTGATTGGGACGCGGGCGTTGACTATCATCGCCGAAACTCGTTGCTCTTCAGCTCGCTCAAGCTGAAATACGACCTCGACGAGGATGTCAGCCTGACATCGATGACCTCATACCAGCGCTTCAAGCGCAATCAGCCCGTGGAAGGCGATGGCACCGCGTTTCAGGACTACTCCACGATCCAGGCGGGCGACGTTAAGACCTGGTATCAGGAGCTACGCGTCGATGGCAGCTTTGGCGGCAAGGGAAACTGGCTGATCGGCGGCAACTACGAACACGATACCGTTTTCGATCAGTTCCGCATTCTCAATCGCGACGGGTCATTCAGCCACGTCCTGCTGTCGCTGTCGCCGCTTACGATCCTCAACCTACCCGGCAACTACGAACAGACTGATCAGAAGATCAAAACGGTGGCGGCCTTCGCCAACGTCGAATACCCGTTGACCGACACGTTAAAGCTGCAGGGCGCCGCCCGCTATACCCAAACCACCCGCGATTTCTTCGGTCAGGCCTACGATGGTGTAAACGGCAACACGGCGTTCTTCTTCACCCTGTTGCAGGCGCAGCTGCGCGCCGCTTACGGCATTTTCACGCCCAGCGGACAGATGCCTGGTTTGAACGATTGCCTTTCGCTGGGCGCCGCGCCGACTTTCTTGATGGGGTGCCGCAAGGACCGGCTCAAGCAAGACAATGTCAGCTGGCGCGTCGGCCTTAACTGGAAGGTCGATGCCAACACCCTGATCTATGCCAACGTCAGCCAAGGCTACAAGGCAGGCAGCTTCCCCACCATCATCGCCTCAACTCAGGCCGAGATGGACCCGGTGACGCAGGAACGGGTGCGCGCCTACGAAGTCGGCCTCAAGAGCTCGCTGTTCGACCGGACGCTCGATATCACCGCTGCCGGTTTCTACTACGATTACCGCAACAAGCAGACCATCGGCCGCTATGCAGATATTGCTTTCGGTACCCTGCTCAAGCTGCTCAATGTTCCGAGATCGCGTGTTGCAGGCTTCGAGGTGGCCGCATCTTGGCGGCCGGTTGCAGGACTGACGATCAATCCCGTCCTGTCCTACACCGACACCAAGGTTCGCGGCCAGTTCCTGAACTTCGATTATGTCGGCGCACCGGCTGATTTCGGCGGCCGCGCCTTTCCGCTGGTGCCCAAGCTGCAGACCTCGGTGGATGCCCAGTACCGCTGGGCTCTGGCCGAAAATCTCAACGCATTCGTCGGGGGCAACCTGACCACGCAGAGCGGTACCTACACCAGCTTCGTGCCCAATGCGAACGAGAGGGTTCCGGCCTACCAATTGGTCGATTTGCGTGTAGGCGTCGAAGCCGGAAACTGGCGTTTCAGTATCTGGGGCCGCAACGTGACCGACAAATGGTACTGGACGTCCGCCACGCGCATCAACGATGCCCTGGTCCGCCAGACCGGGATGCCGCGCACCTTCGGCGCAACGATCGGCTTCCATTACTGAACTCTGCGCGAAGGGGCCGGACGTCGCCTTCTCGACATCCGGCCCACGTCTTAACAATGGTCGCATTACTTTATAGTCTATGTAGACTATTAGGTGCGCGACATTGGCGTCGCGATTGAGGATCTCCAATCTTCGCCCTCCCCAATCGGTGATCCAACCCCCATTTACGACATGCTGCAGAACCATACTAAACTAGGTATTTCCGGAGATCCGCCAATCGAGCGAGCTGAGAACGATGCGAGACACCTTCCACAATCAGCAGCGCGACACCGCCGCATTAAAATATTTTATAGTCCGCGTTGACTGGTTTGATTTTTTCTCCAAGGTGGAAACGGCAAACGGACGAGTCGCAATTCCGGCAGCTGGCAAATCGCGGATGCTCGGACCGCCAAACCCGCCCCTTGGCAGCAGCAAAATCGGTCGGAATAGGCCGGACTGGGAGAAAATTGGCCATGAAGAAAGTGCGTTTGCGCGCGGCCGCGTGCACCCTTGCAGTATCCATTCTGAGCACAGGCAGCTTCGCCCTACCGACAGCGGCTTCGGCTCAGGCGATCGGTGAATTTCCGCCGATCGAAACTGGCATCACCCTGCCAAAGGACGAAGCCGCGCATCGTCAGCCCGCTGAATGGTGGTACATGACCGGCTTCATCGATGGCACCGACCCCTTGGGCAAGAAGCGTTCCTACGCCTATCAGGTCGTGGTCTTCCAGATCGCACCAGTCGCCGGTCTTCCCCCGGTTTATGATGCGCATTTCGCCATCTCCGACCTGAATCGCGGCACCTTCAGCTTTGAAAAACGCACCCTGCCGGGTCTATTCACCAGCACGCAAAACCGCTTCGATCTCGACGTGCTCGGGTTCAAGATGGGCGGCTCCATGGGCGGTTATTACGCCAAGGCCGCGCGTGCGGACCTTCAGTATGCGATCGACCTCACTTCGCAGGCGACACAGGGACCGACGCTGAACGGCGCCAATGGCGTCGAGACCTACGGCACCTGGAAGTCCCCTTACTATTCCTACAACGTCAACCGCACGACAGGCACGCTTTGGGATCATGGCGTGCCGATCAAGGTCACCGGTACCACTTGGTACGACCACGAATGGGCCACCGGCGCTCCCGGTCAGGCTGACAGCGGCTGGACGTGGTTTGGCGTCTCGATGGATGACAACACGCAGTACAACCTCAGCTTCTTCATGAAAGGCAATGGCACAATCGACAAGGTCATCGGCGTGAAGACAGCGAATGGCACGTTTACGCCGATCCCGGAGAACCAGCTCAGCCTCGAACGCATGGGCAGCTGGAAGAGCCCCCACACGGGCTACACCTATCCGGCGAGCTGGAAGGTCAACCTCCCGGAAGGTTCGATCAATATCGTGCCGATGATCCAGGATGCGGAGCTGTACGCCCCGGTTACTCAGAAATTTTATTATGAAGGCCCCGCGAAAGTCACCGGAACCTTGGGGGGCAGGGCCGTAACTGGGAAGGCGTTCGCGGAGATGAACCCTTGGGGTGTCGATTGGGGCTTACGGATTTTGCCCTAAAATACCGACAAAATGCTCAAAACAGGAGGGATGAATGAATTGGAAGAGAGGTCGCAGGCTTCTGGGCCGCGCAGCATGCTGGCTGTCCGCAGTCGCAATGCTTGGCGGGATCGCTGCATCGCCAGCCCAAGCCCAACTTTTTGAACAACCTGCACCCGTAGTCCTGCCCAAGGACGAAGGAGCCCATCATAGCCAGCTTGAATGGTGGTATTTCGTTGGCCACCTTTACGGCACAGATCCGAGCGGCGCCAAGCGAGAGTACGGTTACGAGGTCACCGTGTTCCAGCTCTGGCCATTGCCGCTCGGCCCCGCCACTTATTCGTGGCACGTCGCCATCACCGACGTGAATAACAAACTCCATCGGGTCGAGGAGCGGATCAAGGCTGACATTATCCCGACGCAAACCGGCGGGTTTAGCTTCACCAACAAGGACTGGTCGATCAGCGGGTCTCAGCAACGGTACGCGATCAAGGGCATGCTTTCCGATGGCCGCTTTGGCATTGATCTGACCACAAGCAGTAAAATTCCTTTCGTCGTCCACAATGGCAACGGCGTCGTGGATTACCGCCCGATTGGCAAAACATCAGCCTACTATTCGTCGACCGCGCTCGACACCGTCGGCACAATTTACGACAATGGCGTCCCGATCAAAGTCACCGGTATTTCTTGGCAGGACCGCCAATGGTTCGTTAAAGGTACTGTCATCGACGGTGGCGGAACGATTTTCGGCGGTGGCTGGAATTGGTTCGCGATGCAGCTCGACAATAACACGCAATACATGCTTTATTATCTGCAGGACCCGTCGACCGGTGCCGTCGTGAACAAGTTCGGTACGCGCGTTGTGAACGGCGTCAGTAGCACGCTGACCGGCGCGCAGATGGACCTCAACGTCCTTTCGACTTGGCGCAGCCCGAAATCGGGTTACAATTACCCGTCGAAGTGGAAAGTGATCCTGCCCGAGGGCGCGGTTACCGTTACCCCGCAGGTCCAGGACCAAGAAATGATCTGGCCAGGCCACCGCACCTATTGGGAAGGCACTTCGGAAGTTGCGGGCACGCTCAATGGACAGACCGTCACTGGACGTAGCTACGTCGAAGTAAATCCCTACAACCAACCATATGCTTCGCTGCCATAAGGGGCGCGGTTAGAGGATGTCCGGGTGTGCTGCACCCGGACATTTTCCGATTCTTGAGTATCTGCTCACTAAAAAGGTACGAGAATCTGGACCTTGCGAGTTTCGGAGACGAACTGCGCCGCATCCTGTTTTGGAAGGTTTGGTCAAATGCTTGCTGTTTGGGACTCGTTTGCTGGGGTTACAAGTCAAACAATCGCGCTGGCACGGGTCATCAGACTGACTGTAGCAATCATACTGGCCTCATTCTTCTGCGTTCGGCCCGCCCTTGCACAGACCGGCGAAGTCCTGTCGTACCTGACCGCAATAACAGTGGTCGAGGATGCGGACTCCAAGACCGTGCTCAAGCTGCAGCTTGCGCCACGCATAAATAGCCATGTCGCGGCATCCGATGCTTCTGGCACACCGGCCATCGCGTTCACTCTCACGCAACGGGGCCAGCAGCTCGCGATACCCGTCCTTTTCAAAGGGCCGCTGAAGACCATTCGGGTTGAGGAAAACCCTGGCTTCCTGTTTTTGCGCTTCGACACAAAATATCCCGGCGCGCAGATCGCATCGGCTGACAATTCCGATGCGAGCGTCATTGTAACTATCAGCGATCCACATGGTGGCGGCGATCGTGCAACGCCGTCCGCCACTTCGGGCAACGGCACGGGCAATGCGGCCGGCATGGGGTCGTCTTCGGTTGATTACGCAGCGATGGGCTTCGCGCTTGTTATGCTCGAATATGCCGATGTCAGCGAAGTTGCAGGCCTTCTGGCCGACAGCGGCGCGATTAAGCCCAACGATACCTTCGTACCCCGCTCCCCCGGTTTCGGATCGACCAGCGCCAGCGGCATGGGCAACAGCTACAACCCGGGGGCCCAAACCCAAACTGGTGAAGCCCAATCGTTGGGGCAGCCAGTCAATGCAAACATTGCGATTGATCGCCGGCTCAATGCCATCTGGCTGAGGGGCGATACCGAGACTATCAAGCGGCTGAAGGCCCAGATCGCGGCGATTGACCGCCCGATCGACACCGTCATGCTTGAAACCCAAATCGTGGAGCTGACCGAAACCGGCGCCCGCAACATCGGCCTCGATCTTGCCAACGCCAACGGCCAAGTGGCGACCGCCTACGGCTCCTACGGGAACATTTCGTCCTCCGGCGGTGCCTTTCCACTAACCCGTTACCAGTTCAACGGCACGGTCAATGTCCAGGCCGCGCTCTATGCCCAGATCCAGAAGGGCGAAGGCAAAATCCTTTCCCGCCCACGCATTGCCGCGCAAAGCGGCGCGTCGGCCCGGATCGTCACCGGCGATGCCATCCCCATCCTTACCTCGATCACGCTTTCCGGAGTCAACGGAGTTTCACAGCAGGTCCAGTACGTCAATGTCGGCGTGACCTTGCAGATCGCCCCGCGCGTCACCGAGGAAGGCATCGTTTCGAGCCACATCTATTGCGTCGTCTCGAGCGTGACCGGCTATCTCCAAGGCTATCCCACGATCAGCCAGCGAGAGGCTGAAACCTTTGCCACGGTGCGAGACGGGGAATCGTTCGTCATCGGCGGGCTGTCGCAGGAGAGCTCGATCAAGAACCGGTCGAAACTGCCGATCCTGGGTGACCTGCCAATCCTTTCGATTCTGGCGGGTGCCAGCAAGATCAGCAAGCAGAAAACCGAACTTTACATCATGGTAACACCCCACGTGATCCGCAGGCTCGATCTCAAGACTGCCGGCGGTCGCGATGCGGTTCCTCCTGGTGCGCTCGTTCCGACGCAGCCATGAGGCCGCCTTTGCCCACTTAGCTTTAGCGGACAGAGGATCTCGCCCCCCAACACGATCGGTTCCACCCGCCTGAAATCCTATCCCAAAAAACGTGACGGAAGCAGCGGAAAGTTCCGTCCAGAAAGGCATATATCCAAGGCCTCAAAAAAATCATGAACGAGTTGGGCGCACGATGGCGGACCTGACCTGCCACCTTTGCTTCACGCGATTATGAAGGCTGAGCTCGGCGACCTCTACATTTTTCATGGCGGGGTTAGCCATCGGTTGGAGTCAAGGTTCTCGAGAACCTAGTTTCCCAAGAATTTCTGTGCCGTAAAGACAGTGTGCTTCCGCAGATTCTCCGGTCATACCAACTGAAAACATTTACTGCGTAGCAATTCTTCTCACGCGTTATACGATACGAATGGCAGAAAAGACGGTCCCAATTGTATGTAAGATGATTTATATCTTTATACTAATTCAATATCTGCAATATTGTAATATTATTTTGCTATATGACTATTTGACTGTTATTTCTGTATTTATAAAATTGAGTCTAATTTAGCGGTTCATAAATGTGTACTGAAAGATCTTAAACTTGGAATAAAAATGCAGAATAAAGTGTTTCTTATGAAAATCTTCAAGTGCGATGAATATCTATTCAGGCACCTAGTTGAAACTTATTTTGTCTTGGAGGCAGCACACCTCCACAGGAAAATTATCGACTTTCAATTCACCTAAAACTTCGATAATTAAATCATATGAAACCTTCACCTCACCCCTTGGAAGATGACCGTCTACGAGAGCTGCGGCGATACGCGATTTTAGACACCCAAAGGGAGCGAGAGTTTGACGAGCTCGTTGAGATAGCGTCTGAAATTTGCCAAACTCCTGTGTCGGTCATCAATTTCATCGATCATGGTCGACAATGGTTTAAGGCAGAAGTCGGTTTGGGTGTCAGATCAACCCCGCTTGAAACAAGCCTTTGTGGTCACGCCATCCTGCAGGGTGATTATATAGAAATCCCCGACACGCTTGCTGATGCACGAATGGCAGATAATCCCCTCTGTACCAGCGATCCTGGGTTCCGCTTCTATGCAGGCTCCGTTCTCAAAGGAGCCAACGGTCTTCCGTTAGGCACGCTTTGCGTGTTGGATCACAAACCACGGGAGTTGACAGAACATCAGCGGGGAGTGCTGCGGGTCTTGTCACGCCATATTATGCGCGAACTGGACCTGCGCATATCGCTCGAACGAGAGCAAACGCTACGACGAGAGGTTGATCACCGGGTCAAGAATTCCCTCGCCTCAATCAGCGCCCTGCTTTCGATGAAAGCCCGCAGAGAAAACAACATTGCCGTGAGATACGCACTCGAGGATGCGATTAGCCGAATTCGCTCCCTTTCGGCTCTTCATGAAGAGCTTCATGAGCTTGGCTGCCAGGATCAGGTCAGCCTCAAATCGCTATTCGCCCGTATTGAAACCGGCCTCCAACCCTTACTTTCTGAAGGGATTGAGTTGAAAATTTCAACGAGCGACGTCAGCGTCGCTCCGGAACTGGCTAACTCCCTTCTCCTCGTAGTGAATGAATTCGTCGCCAATTCCGCGAAGCATGCTTTTAGCCTTGGCGTTGGCTCGATCGCAGTGGACATAAAAGTGCAATCTAGCCAATTGGCGCTGGTTTGCCGGGACAACGGGAACGCTGGCCAAGCAGAAGCGGAGCGCGCAGCCAGAGGCACAGGGTTGGGCACGCGAGTCATACAGTCCATCGCTTCGTCGCTGAACCTAGTGCCTCAATGGCACGCTAGTGGTAACGGGATGGAATTGAAGCTGAGCGGACCGCTCACTACCGATGTGAAATAACAATTCGATATTTAGTAGTGGCCAGCATAGATTCGGACTGACTCAAAATAGCGTCATAAACTGAATTTATGGTCCTCTGGCTTTGGACTTCGGCGCTATGGGTGTCGTATTGCCTCATGATCAAAGTGACTAAGCAGATACTAGGGCGCTGGCAGGCGACTCGCGATAGTTCCCAAACGCCATCAGCACCGTGACCACATCATCACTTGCCCCTCTTTCCATCCAACTGCCGCTGGCCCGTGATCACGGCCTCCTGCCGGTATTGGAAATGGACGGCTACCTCAGCTGCGTCCTGGTGACGCCGCACCTGGAAACCTCGCAGTGGGTCTTGGGCGTGTGGTGAGAGCGGCCTGCCATCGATCCTGCCCGGATCGAACAGGGCCTCATCTCGGCGCTAGCCCATCGCAAGGCCATTGAGACCAGCATCGCCGTTAGCGTTGCGTGCGCCCCACATGGACGTCGGGCGGTCGGCAAGGTGATTTGACCAATGCGGCACTGTGAGCGAATTCAGATGGGGACAGTGTGCCGCACAGTGCCGACGCGATTTTGCACGATGCGACGCTGCTGGGTACGCAGCGCACGAACCGGAGGTGGTACCCGCGGGAGAAGGCGTGCATAACAGCGGAAAGCTCCGGACCTGGCGCCAACGGCTCAGCGATCGCACGGTGTGAGCCTTGGTTTGTTGCACTGCTGGCGGCGAATAGTGCGCGATCGTGGCGCAACGGAGCCAATTTCGCTGGTGCCGCCGGCGCAATGGAATCTGGAGATCGAAATCGGCGGAGCGGGTGATATGGCGCAAGGCCAAAACTGTCGTCTGGTTGAGCAGCATCCGGTCAAGAAACGGGAGCTTGCCGTTTGCAAAAGCGCCATGCCCCGGCCACGCCGTTCCAGCGCCTGCTCAACGAGCCTCGGATCAGCGAGGAAACACGTAAACAGTTGCGGGACACAGCCGCTGGGCTGGACCCGGTTCGCCTGCTGCGCGATATCCGGACGGGCCAGCGGAAATTGGTGGTCCTCGCTGATGCGTTTGCGTCTGCTGCGCCGGTGGAGGAGATCTCGCCCCCGTTTGGATGCGTTTCTGTCGAGCCTAAAAACCTTATGGCAGGGCGGCGAGGCGCTGCCCGCAACAACTGTAAGACTACCACAGCAACGGGGGCGCCGGCTACCAGATCCACTGGCCGAGGTTACAGATCAGTTGCAGACTTGGTTCACCGAGGAGCCATGGTTCACTGGATGCGAGCTGCTGGAAAAGCTCCAGACCAATGTGCCGGGAGATTATACGGAGGGTCTCCTGCGGACCGTCCAGCGTCGATTTAAAGGTTAGCGCACTGCACAGGCCCGAGCGCTCGTGTGCAGCGTAGTAGATTCCTCGCGCAATAAGGAAAGGGCAGCCACATGGGCTTTGGTAGGCGTTGCTTGACGGATTGCCACTCTGCCTCGCCTACGGCTTGGGGCTGCGCGGCAATCCGTCAGGCAAGCAGTGGTCAAGCCCGGCAATGTCTTGCAGGGTACATACTACGTGAGGCAATGATCGACCACTCGGGAACATTCCTCCATGAGGCAACACGAATCCTCATCCAGTTTGTCGCGCTACAGGGGCGCGAGATCGATGCGGAGATTTCTCCTCGCTCGCTGATTAGGCCATGGGCAGCAACTTGTCAGGTCGCCGAAACGGCAAGCTACCGCGCCGGACGATCCCGCGCGCATTGGCAGGGGCAATGCCGAGCGATCAACGACTCGCTTAGCGGTCGATCACGAGCTCGTCAGCCAGAAACATTGCATGGGGGGCCATTGTTCGCACCATCGGCATCGCCCGAGCCCGCAACAAAATCGACTGGCGAACCTCGCTTGTAACCACCTCAGTCACGCGTAACTCGATGGGTTCACTGTACCTGCTTGGGGGGAAAAACCGCTCGCTATGGCCGGGTCCGCCAGCGAAATCAGCAGAGAACCAAACCAAGCGCCTGATAGATTCCATCGCTCTTATTCCATCGGCAGAAGCCGACCTCAAGAGGCGATGCCGAGGCGATTACCGACACCGAACGGGTTGACGGGAGGCCCTAACATCGCGAATAAGCCGCTACTGCGAGTCAGTCGCATTAGCAGGAAGGATCG
Source organism: Novosphingobium olei (assembly GCF_012927405.1). Taxonomy (GTDB): domain Bacteria; phylum Pseudomonadota; class Alphaproteobacteria; order Sphingomonadales; family Sphingomonadaceae; genus Novosphingobium; species Novosphingobium olei. The sequence goes on from NZ_JABBGM010000003.1 coordinate 406,359, forward strand.
TAGATGGGGGTGTATCCAGAGTTCCGGCAGCCCGAAAGGAAAGGGTGTTCGATTGGCCAGCGTCCTCAGATATTCGCCGCATGGCAGCACGCCCGGCCGGCATGTGCATCCCTCGCACTGGCCGTTGCCATGCTCGGCGCTCCAGCTCAGGCGCAGGACAACGACGGCTTCTACTGGCTCAACCGGATGAACCAGATTGTCGTCACCGCAACGCGGACGCCGGTGAAGGTCGAGGATCTGGCGGTTACGGTGTCGCTGCGGACCGATGGGCAGATTGCCGATGAACTCGCCACGGACATCAAGGATCTTGTTCGCTTCGAGCCGGGCGTCAGCGTCCAGCGCCAGCCCGCCCGCTTCAACGCTGCGCTCTCGGCGACCGGGCGGGCCGGCAATGACGGCTTCACCATTCGCGGCATCGGCGGCAACCGGGTGCTCATGCAGGTCGATGGCGTGCGGGTGCCTGATGGCTTCAGTTTCGGCGCGCAAAGTGCCGGGCGCGGCGATTATGTCGATATCGGGCTGATCAAGTCGGTTGAAATCCTGCGCGGCCCGTCCTCGGCGCTCTATGGCAGCGATGGTCTGGCGGGCGCTGTCAGCTTCATCACCGCCGATCCTGCCGATTTCCTCGAAGGCGGCAAGACCGTGGGCGGACTTGTGCGGAGCGCCTATTCGAGTGCGGACAACGAGTTTGCCGAAACAGCCATTCTCGCAGGCAGGTCCGGCGCGTGGTCGGCGATGGCTGCCTATACCCGGCGCGACTGGCAGGAACTGGACAACAAGGGGACGGTCGGCGGCCTTGGCGCTGCGCGCACCGAGCCCAATCCCCAGGACGGCCGTTCCGATGCCGTGCTCGCGCGGATCGTCTACGCCCCGGCAGGCGGCCACAAGCTGCGCCTTACGGGCGAATATCTTGGCACGCATCTGTTTACCGAGGGCCTGACCGGCCGCAGCGCGACTGTCGAACTGCTCGAGGGTATCGATACGGGCGAGCGCAAGCGCATCGCCCTCGACTGGAGCTGGGAAGGCAGCGGCATCATCGATTTCGCGCGCGCCGCGGTCTTCTGGCAGGATGGCGAGGACCGCCAGTTTACCGACGAGGACCGCACCCCGGCGGCAGACCGCGAGAGGCTCAACACTTTCGAGAATCGCGTGATCGGTTTTTCCGCCGATGCGCGGTCTGATTTCGCCACCGGCGCGCTCTCTCACCGGCTGGTTTTCGGCGGCGATTACAGCCGCACGCGCCAGCGCGGACTGCGCGACGGCGTGGTTCCGCCTGCCGGAGAAGTCTTTCCCACCCGCGCCTTTCCGACCACCGATTTTACCCGGGCGGGGCTGTTTGCCGGTGACCAGATCACGTTCGGCGCGCTGACGCTCTATCCGGCGCTGCGCCTCGACTGGTATTCGCTTGATCCGCGCAAGGACGTTTTGCTGCCCAGCTTCACCGGTGCTTCGCAGAGCGGCGCGCGCCTTTCGCCCAAATTCGGCGCCGTGTGGAAGCTGACCGACACCATCCGCCTGTTCGGCAACTATGCGACCGGCTTCAAGGCCCCTGAACCCGGGCAGGTCAACCAGTTTTTCCAGAACCTTGCCTTCGGCTACACCTCGCGCCCCAACCCCGATCTCGGCCCGGAACGCAGCGAAAGCTTCGAAGGCGGCCTGCGCTATTCCAGCCGAGCGGTAAGCCTCGATCTGACGGCATTTTCATCACGCTACCGGGATTTCATCAGCCAGGAAGTGGTCAGCGGCAGCTTCACCCCTACCGATCCGGCCATCTACCAGTATGTCAATCTGGACCGGGTCCGCGTGAAAGGCGCCGAAGCCCGGTTCGAGGGTCGCGCGCGCAGTGGCCTCCATGCCACGCTCGCGCTGTCCTACGCGACAGGGGACGTGATCGAGCCGGGCGGCATCCGCACCCCGCTCTCCACGATCGACCCGCTCAAGCTGGTCGTGGGCCTGGGCTATCGCGATCCACGGGGGCGGTTTGGCGGGCAGCTGATCGTGACGCACAGCGCGCGCAAGGCGCTGGACCGCACCACCGGCCTATGCTCCCCGGCCTGCTATCGCCCCGATGCCTTCACCATCCTTGATCTGACCGCGAATGCCCGGATCGCGGAGGGGCTGACGCTGCGGGCCGGCCTCTTCAACCTGCTCGACACGACATATGCCTGGTGGAGCGACGTGCGCGGGCTGGCCTCCACCACGACCATTGCCGATGCCTATACCCAGCCCGGCCGCAACGCGAGCGTCTCGCTCAGCTATCGTTTCTGATCTCAAAGGGAGGCAAACCTGTGAACCCCATCAAGTCTTTATTCGGTGCAAGCCTGCTTGCCGTTGCCCTCGCTGCCAGCCCTGCTCTGGCCCATCCGCCAATCGCCGCAGAACAAGCGGCGGCCAGCTTTGAAACCGACCGCGCCGATATCCTCGCGATGGCGGGGAACTACCGCGTGAGTTTCGACATGCAGGAATCCACCCGCTGGGATCCGGCCTATACCCCGCTGGAAAAGAAAACCTCCGGCGGCCACGAAGTCGTTCGCGTGATCGAGGACACCGGGCGCAAGATCGTGCTTCAGCACCTGCTGGTGGTGGAGCACGAAGGCAAGGACATGGTGATCAAGCACTGGCGCCAGGATTGGGAGTATGAACCAGCCCGCGTGCTGGTATATGCGGATCGCAACACCTGGAAGTGGGAAGAAGTGCCGGAAAAGATGCGCACCGGCCGCTGGTCGCAGACAGTTTGGCAGGTCGACGATTCCCCGCGCTATGGCGGCTGGGGCCAGTTCGAGACCCAAGGCGGCGTGCGCCGCTGGCGTTCCAACTGGACCTGGCGCCCGCTTGCGCGCCGCGATGCGGTGCGCAAGCCCGTGTATGATCGCTACCTCTCGATCAACCGCCACCAGAACAGCCCCGACGGCTGGATCCACTGGCAGGACAACACCAAGATGGGTTGGAAGCAGGGCAAGCTGGCGCCAATTGTGCAGGAATATGTGCTCAACACCTACACCCGGTTCGATGGCTACAACGTCAAGGCCGCCGACGACTATTGGGCGGCGACCAAAGACTATTGGGCGGCCATTCGCGCGGAATGGGACAAGGTTGCCGCCCAAAAGGGCGGGATCGGCATTCAGGAGGAGGCTGAAACCGGAACCGTTATCAGCGCGCGGCTGATGCAGCTTGCCGACGACATCCGGTCGGGCAAGACCAGCACGTCCAAGGCCATTGCCGAGGCGCGCCGCATCATGGACGAAAACACGCGCACGCTTTGAATTGGCGGGCCTTGCCGTTTGGAAGCGACATCGCGCGTTCAAAAAGGCAAGGCCGACATTGTGGGTCTTAGCCCTGTGGGTGGATCGTGCCTATGATTGCACCATCAGCTTCGCGTAATTTTTCTTGTATCGTAGGGATTTACATCAGTGCCTGACATTCTTCACCGGCCCGCGAGATTCGTCGCCAGCTTCACCGCGGCGCAAGGCAGCGCGGCAATCCCGCCACACGCAGATAAAGCGCCCCACGGTGCGAGAAAGAATGGCAAGACAATGAATTCCCGGCGCTATGCGAAAGTGGCAGTGAAAGTGGCCTGCTCCGCAGCACTTGCCTTATTCGGGGCCAGCACGGCTCTGGCCAAGACCGCACCTGCCGCGCGCCTGCAGGTCGATCCGAAGGCGTTTACGCTCGTCCATGTCACGCTCGATGGCAAGCCGTTGGCGCTGCGCCGCTATGAAGCTGTCTATGTCCGCAAACCGGTGGCCATGGCCGCCAATCAGCCCGCCCGCCGCATGGGACCGGGAGGCAGCCCGGCTGCGGCGGACAAACAGGTCCTTGCCAACCCCCTCGCCTACCAGTCGCTCTATGTTTTCGTGCCTGAAGGGGCGAAGGCTGATGCGGCCATCATCCTCAACGTCAACAATGGCGGCTGGTTCGCCAGCGAGCTTCGGGCGGGCATCCGCGATGGCGGCAGCTATCAGTCTACCAGCAACACCGACAAGGTCGGCGCCGCGCTTGCCGCCGGCTACGTCTATGTCGACGTAGGCACACGCGGACGCGGCATCGTGGCCGCCGATGGGACCTATCCGGGCCATGCGCCGGCGGCGGTGATCGATACCAAGGCGGCCATCCGCTGGCTGCGACTCAACGATGCCGCCCTGCCCGGTTCGGCGGAACGGATCGTGGTGACGGGCACTTCGGGTGGCGGGGGTCTTACTGCGGTGATCGCCGCTTCGGGCGATAGCCCAGATTTTCTGCCCGAACTGGCCAGAATCGGCGCTGCCGGGATCAGCCGAACCGGAAAAAGCACGCTGTCCGATGCCGTTTTTGCCGCGATAGCCTATTGTCCGATTACCGATCTTGGCCATGCCGATCTGGCTTATGAATGGCTCTACGGGCCGGTCCGGTCGGCGGGCGGCACGAGGGGCAACACCGGAGGCGGCCAATGGATGCCTGCCCAGATGGCCGCGTCGGCCCGGCTTGCAGCCGGCTATCCCGCCTATCTGGACAGTCTGCACCTGAAGCTCGCCGACGGCCGGGCGCTGACCGCCGCCACGATGCGCGATGCCATTGGGGCGCAGGTGATCGCGGAAGTGGAGCACCACATCGCGCAAGGCGGCACCGTGCCCGCGCGAGGCGAACCCTTCAACATTGCCATCCCGCGCATGTTTGGCGGCTCGATGCAGATCACGCGGGCCAACGACTGGGTGACGGTCAGCGGCGGCAAGGTCACCGATTTCGATCTCGGCGCTTTCCTTACCTTCGTCGCTGCCATCACCCCGCTGAAGCCGGTGCCCGCCTTCGACCGCAGCCACAACAGCGGCAACACCGGCATCGACGGCGAAAATACGCTGTTCGGCGCGGCCGATCAGGCCTGGTCGAACTTCACCCCCTACGGCTGGGAAGCCAATGACGTGGCGGGCGATGGTTCCGGAGCGGACGATGCGGGCCTCGCCTGGAAGGGTTGGATCACACACCGTGGCCAACCCCTGGCCCGGCAGCTTCGCATGATCGATCCGTTCAGCTACCTTGGTGCCGAGGCCAAAGCCAGGGTCGCGCCCTATTGGTATGTGCGCCATGGCATGATTGACCGCGACACCGCCTTCCCTGTCGAAATCGCGCTTTCGCGAGCCATCGCAGGCGATAGCGCGGTGAAGGAACTTGATTTCGCGCTACCATGGATGACCCCTCACAGCGGTGATTACGATGTGCAATCGGCCTATCGCTGGCTGAAAAAGGTCATTTCGGAGAGTGGGTCCTGGTAGGTCTTACCATATAGCTGAAGCGACCAAGTCATATCTCGACGTGAGTAAGTATAGTGGGATTTGCGGACCTTAGTGGCCTCAATCGGCTTCGTGCGGACGCAAAACCACTCTTCATCAGTGGGCCCTTGGTTTCGGATCTGGTATGCACACCCTACGCAGTTACACTGCTGAGGTATGGGAAACAATGCCGTAAAATCAGTGCGCGAGATGCTGGGGCTGCTCGGCAGCGCGCATGCCGCTGAAGGCCATATGGTCCCAGCAAACGACCGGAATTCCGCGACTTTCGACCCCAGTTTTGATATGGGCGATGGCCATATGGTCCCCATGCGGCGAAATCCCTGGCGCCGGGCACTTCTCGATGGCAACTTTGCGCGGCGCAAGCTGCCGCTGCGCGAAACGGAATACTGCATCTGGGATACCGAACTCGCTGGCTTTAGTCTGCGCGGCAGGCCGACCGGCAACACCTACTGGTTCGTTCGTCTGCGCCTTCGCGGCAAACATCGCCGGATCACATTGGGCCGTTCCGACGAACTCGCGGCAGAGCTTGCCCGAGCACCGGCCCGGCGCTTGCTTGCCGAGGTGGCGCTCGATGGCTTGCCCAAGCGCGCCGTGGTCAAGTCGACGCCGATCATGTCGGACTTCGTCGAAACCTATTGGGGCGATCTTTCGCGGGTTTGGAAAGCATCGACGACCAAGCGGAACTGGAACGCTTGGAAGACCGTCATCGCACCAACGTTCGGCGCGATGCGCGTGGCGGACATTCTTCCCGCCGACATTCACCGCTGGCGCGACGACTGCGCGGGTACGCGGGAGGGGTTGTTCAATCGCGCCCTGCCGGTCCTGGCAGCACTGGTCAAATATGCCTAGGCGCTGCGCTTGCGGCGGAAGGGCTCCAACCCCTGCCGAGGCATGCCGAGATACTGGCGCGAACCGAAAGAGCGATACCTGACGCCGGCTGAGTATCGCCGGATTGGAGCGGTGTTACGTGAGCAGCAGGCAGCCTATCCCGCACAGGTTGCGCTCCTGCGGCTACTCCTGTTCACCGGTGCGCGAGTCGGGGAAATACTGAATCTGCGCTGGGAGTGGGTGCAGCCGCCACGCTTGCTCCTACCTGACAGCAAGACCGGAGCAAAAACGATCTGGCTCAACAGCCAAGCACTCGAAGTGCTGGAAGGGATCGAGCGGCTTGAGGGCACCACGTTCGTGTTTCCGAACCGCGCAAGGACAAGGCCGCTCAACTTCGACAACTGGTGGCTTCCCTCCCGTGCGCGCTGCGCCTTACCGGATGTCCGCGTTCACGACCTACGGCATAGCTTTGCCTCGACCGCGATCATGGACAACGTACCGCTTGCGACCATCGGCAGGCTGCTCAGACATGTCCTGCCGGAGACGACCGCCAAATATGCTCACCTGTCCGATGACGTGATCGGCAATGCCGCCGGCCGCATCGCCGGATCGCTGGCGCAGGCGATCGGGTTGCGTCCATGACCACCGCCAGTCTCAAGCGGATCGTCGAGGAGGCGCTCGCCGAAGTCGGCGCGAACGTCAATTTCCTGCTGGTGCCCAAGGGCAAGGCCCGGTCCACCACCTGGCTCGGGATCGAGCACGGCTTTGGCATCCGCCATTACCCGAGCGGCCGCAACGTCTACATCGTGCAGACGCGCATGGCAGGGAGGCAGCGGACGGTCACGATCGGCCCAGCCTCGGTGTTGACGCGGCATCAGGCGCAAATGGTGGCGGGGCGCGTCATCGCCTACGCGCAGGTCGGTCGCGATCCAGCGACTGACCGCAAGCGCATCCGCTCTGCACCCAGATTTGACGATTTTCTGGAAGAATATTGGTCCCGCTGGTCGCCGCAGTGGAAGGCTTCGACGTTGGCAACCCACGATGGCTATCGCCGCCAGTATCTCGATGGTGCCTTCAAAGGCGTATTCATTGACGAATTGAACGAAGAGAATGTGACCAAGTGGTTCGCGGACCGCAACAACCGCAGTGGCCCCGGCGCGGCGAACCGCACGCTCGAGATCCTCAAGAACATGCTCAACAAGGCCGAGGTCTGGGGATACCGGCTTGAGCATACCAACCCCTGCCGGTCGGTCAGGCCGAACAAGCGCAGGCAATGCGAGCGTTTCTTATCGACGGAGGAACTAGCGCGGTTTGACCATATGCTTGCCGAGTTGCGCGCCAGCGAGAATCTCACGATCCGCTCTGGATGCTCGTTCATCACGCTGCTGTTGCTGACCGGCTGTCGCTACCGCGAAATCCTCACCCTCCAGTGACAGGACGTGGAGGGCAACCGTCTGCTCCTGCGCGACAGCAGGACCGGCCCGCGCACGGTCTGGCTAGGGTCGGCGGTACGCGAGGTCATCGACAGTCTGCCGCGCCATCCGAAGATTCCTCGGTTGTTCTGGAACTACCAGTACCGCAGGCCGATCGGCTGCATCCAGCATCTTTGGAGGACGATCCTTCAACGGGCCAATCTCGGCAAACTACGCATCCACGACCTGCGCCACACTTCGCCAGCCATGCGGCCATGAGCAAGGAAACCTTGCCGATGATCGGGCGGCTGCTCGGGCATGCCAACCACCAATCGACGGCCCGCTATGCTCATCTCGATGACGAGCATCTACTCGACGCCGCGCAGCAGGTTGGCGATGCGGTCATGGTTCTGTTAGCCTGCTTGTAATCGCGGCTGTCGATTAGCCTGCGGCTTTGCTGGCATCACACTACACCGCATCGTGACTGATTTGCAGGCATAGGCCAAGCGGCCGGTCGCGAAGAAGTGCCCGATCTGCGCCTCGGCCTGCGGGTCGGCCAAGCCTTGCGCTTCGAGCCAATCCTCGTTGTAGTAGGTTGAGGCGTAGCGCTCACCGCCATCGCAAAGGATGGATACGATCGAGCCCGAATGCCCTTGCGCAGCCATTTCCGTGGCAAGTCTGGCCACGGCGACCATGTTGGTTCCGGTCGATGCGCCCACGCGTTTGCCCAGATGCGCCGAGAGCGTCCGCGCAGCCGCAATCGACACGCTGTCGGCCACCACTTCCATCCGGTCGATCACGTCAGGAATGAAGCTGGCCTCAACCCGCGGGCGGCCGATCCCCTCTATCCGGCAAGGCAGGTCGCATGCCTTTTCGATCGTCCGGTCGGCCCAGTGACGGTGAAACACCGATCCTGCCGGATCGGCAACGCAGATCCGTGTGGCATGACGATTGTAGCGAACATAGCGGCCCAGCGTCGCAGACGTTCCGCCCGTGCCCGCGCCCGCCACGATCCACGATGGCACGGGTGAGGGCTCGCGCGCCATCTGGGCAAAAATGCTCTCTGCGATGTTGTTGTTGCCGCGCCAGTCGGTGGCGCGCTCGGCATAGGTGAACTGGTCCATGTAATGCCCGCCGAGTTCTGCCGCGAGGCGGGCGGACTCCCCATAGACCAGTCCGCCATCGGCCACCTTGTGGCAGCGCCCTCCTTGCCATTCAATGGCCGTGATCTTTTCGGTGGCGGTGCCCGCCGGAATAACCGCGATAAACGGTAGACCGAGCATTCGCGCGAAATAGGCTTCGGAAACGGCCGTGGAGCCAGACGAGGCCTCGACAATGGTCTGTCCCTCGCTGATCCAGCCGTTGCACAATGCATAGAGGAACAGCGAGCGGGCGAGGCGATGCTTGAGACTGCCGGTGGGATGGCTGCTCTCGTCCTTGAGATAGATCGCGATGTCAGGCAGCGCGGGAACCGGCACCGGGATGAGGTGCGTGTCGGCACTGCGGGTGAAATCCGCCTCGATCCGTCCGATGGCCCAGTTTGCCCAGTTCCGGCCTTTCATCTTCGTCATGCCAACCCGGTAATTGCGCGGTGGAGGTCCCTCAGCCAGGCTTCGCCCTCGACCACTTGCATCGTGGTCCCGGCCACTTCCTCGCGCACGGGCGGCTGGCTTGCTCCGCCCAGATGATGCGCGAGGAAGGCCTCGGCCACGGTCTTGAAGGCGATGTCGTTGGCCGGGCGGGCAAAGCCATGACCTTCATCGGGGAACAGCAGATAGTTCCCCGGAATGCCATTGGCCTGCATCGCCGCGGCCATCTGATCGGCTTCCTGCTTGAGCACGCGCGGATCGTTGGCCCCTTGCGCGATCAGCAGCGGGCGGCGGATCTTCGCGGCATGGTGGATGGGCGAGCGCGCGATCAGCTGAGCGCGGCCTGCTTCCGTGCGGGGGTCGCCGATATTGGCATAAAGATGCAGCCGCGCGTCTTCCCAGTAGGGCGGGATTTCGTCGATCAGCGTCTGCAGGTTGGCCGGGCCGACAATGTCGATGCCGCACACGAACCGCTCGGGCCGCTGAGTGAGCGCGGAGAGCACGGCATAGCCGCCATAGCTCGCCCCCATGATCGCCATCCGCGCCGGATCGATGAAGCCGCGCCCAATGGCCCATTCGAGCGCATCTTCCAGATCATCGTCCATCCGTGCGCCCCATTCGTTGGCCCCGGCGCGCATGAACGCCTTGCCGAGGCCCGTCGAGCTGCGGAAATTGACCTGCAGCACGGCATAGCCGCGATTGGCCAGCCACTGTGCTTCGGGGTTGTAGCCGAAACCGTCGCGGTCCCAGGGGCCGCCATGGACCAGCAGGACGGCGGGAAGCGGCGCGGCCACCCCTTGCTCAAGCGACCCGGCACCGGCGGGCAAGGTCAGGTAGCTGACGAGGTTCAGCCCGTCACGGCTGGGGATCACCACCGGTGCCATCGGGGCGAGCGCCTTGCCGGTCAGTTCGGGGCGCACTTCATAGAGCTGGCGCACCGTCATTTCCTGCCGGTCGAGCAGCCAGCTCGATCCGGCCAGAAGATCGCTGCTCGCGCCGATGGTCCAGTAACGGTCATCGTCGGTGCGGCTGGTGATCGTCCAGTTGCCGAGCCCCGCACGGTCGAGCAGGTCGATGGTCGGGCGGATCACCTCGTCCAGCACGTGCCGCTCGGTCAGCGCATAGGTCACAGTAAAGGCCAGCGGATGCCAGGTTTCGAGATCGGCAATCGTCCCGCTGATATCGGCGCGATCATCGCTGGCGATCAGGCGCGGCGTCTTGCTGGCGAGATCGAGCGCATAAAGCGCCGCCGTGTCGCGGCCTCGGCTGTCATAATAAAACAGCGTCTCGCCCGCCGCATCGAGGCCCGAGGGCCCGGACGTGCGCGCATCCTCTTCGGGAAACACCATCAGCGGTTCCCACGCCTCGCCGCTGCGCGCCAGCACTGCCGAGCCGCCGTCCGGCTGCATGGCGACTGCGAAACGGGGCACGAACTGCTCGTCAGTGAGGAAATGGGCAAAGCCGGGGTTTTCGATCACCAGCGTGGTCGCGCCCGACGCGAGATCGATCAGATGGAGATCGGCATAGCGCGGATCACGGGCATTGGCACTTACCAGCACTTCGCCCGGGCGCTTGCGGCTGAGCCCGGCAATGCTGCATTGCGCACCGGGCCAGGGCGTAAGGTCGCGCGATTCTCCGGTCGAGATATCGGCGGCGAAAACGTGCCAGTTTTCATCGCCATGGCTGTCCTGACCATAGAGCACGGTGCGGCCATCGCGGGCGAAGGAAAAACCCGTGATGCCGCGCCCCGTGTCGCGCGTCACGGGCCGGGCATCGGCGATGGCGGCAAAAGGTGCGACCCAGATATTTGCGACGCCATCGATCGGTGCGATCCAGCCGAACCACCGTCCGCAGGGGCTGATCTGCAGGCCAAAGCGCGCCGGGTAGCCGAACAGGCTGGCGCGCGGGATCAGGCTTTCGGGCGTGCCGCGCATCAGAAGTGCTCCATCAGCGCGACAAGCCGGTCCGCCCAGACCTGCGTGGTGGCGGCATAGCACCGGCTCTGCAATTCGATCTGCTCGCGGAATCGGGCCTCAAGCGCCGGCTCGCGCGCGCTGAGGATCGCCGGATAGTTGGGCTGGGCTTCGCCCCGCGCCATGGCTTCGGCTTCGATGGCGTGCAGCGTATCGTCGACTTTCCGCTGGTCGGCCGCCGTCCAGCCGGATTGGCGGACGGCGAGGCTGGCGACGAGGCCGATCACGATGCCAAGCCCTTCGGACAGGACGCTGCGCGAGCGCGCGAGCGGCCAAGCGGTGCGTTCGATGAAATCGAGCGCGCCCATCACCGGGCCTGTGCGCTGCTCGGCCAATTGCATCGCGTCGCCGCGAAGCGCACTCCACACCGCGCGGGGCACGTCCTGCCCGGCTGCTGCATCGCCGTGCGCCGCGCGTGAACGGGCCAGCAGCGCGGCTGCCTCGGCATCATCGCCCGCCGCAGCGGTCATCGCCGGGTCATCATGCATGGCGACGAGAATTTGCGCCGCAGCCCGGTCGAGCGCCGCACCGGGGCGGACTGCCGAGAAGAACCGCATAAGAAAAGTATCGCGCTGTTCCGGTGCGTTGGACAGGTAAAGCGCGACGAGATCGACCAGCCCGCCGATGGCCGCAGGGAAGCCGGTGAAGGCTTCGAAGCTGCGTAAGTCCGCATCCTGCGCGACCACCGCAGCCGGGCTCCCCTTGGGCGCATTCCAGATGCCGGTATCAAAGAGAACCCGGCCCGCTGCCAAGGCCTCCTCGAGCCGGGCCAGCACGGCGGCCTTGCGTTCCGGTGCCGCCAGATAGGCTTCGCTCATGCCAGATGGCCTTCGACAAACGCGGTCAGCCGCGCGCGCGATTGCGCGCCCAGCAGACGGGCCTTTTCCTCGCCGCCCTGCATCACCATGAGCAGCGGAATCGACTGCACGCCAAAGCGCGTTGCGGTTTCCGGATTGGCGACGATATCGACTTTCACCACGCGCAGTTCGTCGGCAAAGTCTTCGGCGAGATCGGCCAGCGTTGGCGCCAGCGCTTTGCACGGCCCGCACCAGTCGGCCCAGAAATCGAGCAGGACCGGCCGGTCGTCCGCCGTCAGCACGGCATCGAAATCGGCGTCGGTGGCATTAGTGATGAGAGTGCTCATGGGGCTCCTTCCCGTGATCGGGTGGGGTAACAGTTTCAGGGCCGCAGCGAAGCGCGGCGGGCAATGCCGTCCGCAATATGCAGCAGGTGGGTGTGGTGGATTTCCAGCGCGTCATCGTGGACCACGCTGATCAGGGTTAGGCCCGGCAGCGCTTGCAGCACGGCGGAATAGGCCAGCGCCGCATTGCCCGCATCGAGCGCGCTGGTCGCCTCGTCCATCACGAGCATGTCCGGGCGGTGCAGAAGCACCCGGATGAAGGCAAGCCGCTGCTGTTCGCCGGGGGAGAGCACGTCGGTCCAGGGGGCCACCTCGTCCAGCCGCGCTTCGAGATGGGCAAGGTTGAAGCGGGCGAGCGCGGCGGCGAGGTCCGCTGCAGCAAAGGCATCGGCGGAGGCCGGAAAGGCCAGCGCGGCGCGCAAGGGTCCGATGGGGAAATAGGCCCGCTGCGGCAGAAACATCATGCGTTCCTGCGGCAGGTGCGCGAGGTGCCCGCTTGCCTCGGGCCAGAGCCCGGCGATGACGCGCAGCAGCGTGCTCTTGCCCGCGCCGGAGGGGCCGCGCACGACCCAGCGTTCGCCGATCTCCACCTGCCAGTCCGGCACTGTGACAAGCAGCGGGCCCGAAGGCAGCCGCACCGCCAGATCGCGGGCATGGAGGGCGGGTTCATGGCATTCGCCGATTTCCAAATCCGCCGCCGCATCGGCAGGCGGCAGGGCAAGCGCCGCATCGAAGGCGCGCAGACGGCGGATGATCGCGATCTGGGTGGCGATGCTGCCATAGGATTGCATGAACCAGCTCAGCGCCACGCTCATCTGGTTGAAGGCATTGCGGCCCTGCATCACATCGCCGATCGTCATCCGCCCGGCGAAATAGCGCGGCAGCATGAGCAGGATCGGCGTCATCGGAGTGAGCTGGCTGATTAGGCCCTGCACTACGCCAAGGTTGGTGGTGGCGAGGATCAGCCCGTGCATGTTGCGGCGCAGGGCGCTAAAACGTGCCGCCAGATTGCCCAGTTCCACCGGCTCGGCGCGGCTAAATGCGATCTGTTCGGCATTGCGGCGAACATGGATCAGCTCGAACCGGTAGTCCGCCTCGAAATGTTGCTGGCGCATCGTGCGCGCCACGATGGGCCGGCCAACAAACACCACCAGCACCGACGTTCCCACGGCATAGACAAAGCCCCAGATCACCATATCACCGGGGAGCACCAGAGCATGGCCCAGCACGGTGATGGTTAGCGGCGCGGAGAGGGACAGGAGCAGACCGGTGAACTGCACTAGGCTGACCACCGCGAAGGTGAAGCCGGTGACCAGCCCCAGAATGCCGCGCGACAGAAGATCGAGATCTTCGGCAATGCGCTGGTCGGGGTTGTCGAGGGTGCCGCTGCGCTCGATCCGGTAGTATCGGCGCCAGGCCATCCAGCGCGCGGTATAGTCCGCATTCAGCCAGGCCCGCCAGCGCAGCGCCAGCGTGGCGGAAAGATAGCTGGTGGCAAACCCGACCGCGGCAAAGGCCCCGACGATCCCCGCAAAGCGGAGTAGGCTTGCGGCCAGATCGCCCTGCCGGGTCTGCAGCATGTCGAAGAAGGTCTTTTCCCATTCGGCCATCCAAAGCCCCAGCGTGGCCGTGCCGAACTGCAGGCCGAGCAGTACGGCCAGCATCGCCCAGGCCACCGGTGCCTCGCGGCCTGACCAGAAGCCGCCGAGCAGGCGGAGCGCATGGTTCCACCTGCGGGTTGCGGCGACCGGCGCTGGCCCTTCAGGCAACGGGGAAGCGGAAGCATTCAAGGAAGTTGGTCCTCTTCAAGCGATCAGAAGAAGCTGTAAGTCGCGGTGAGCGTAAACGTGCGCGGCGCTCCAAGCGGGATATAGTCGACCAATGGCGCCAGATTGTAGAGCTTGCGGTCGAACAGGTTCTTCACGCCGAGGTTCAGCTTAAGATCGCCGAGCTTGTAGTGGATATTGGCATCCACCGAGGTCTGCGCGCCGAGGAAGACCGGCGCACGGTTGTTGAAGGTTCCGGTGATCTCGAACGTGACCGGATCGAAGATCGGGTACGCGCTGCCCACGGTCCCCGCAATGCTACGCGAAAAGCCATAGACCCCGACCGACGCGCCAAGCGACTTGAGCGGCCCCTTCTGGATTTCGTACGCGGTGAAGAAGCTGTAGCGCGTCTTCGGCTGGGCGATGACAAAATCGCTGCGTTCGAACGGGTTGGGATTGGTATACTTGTAGCTGGCCTGGCTGAAGGTGGCGGCAATGGTCCAGCCGGGCAGGATCTGGCCGTTGACGTCCGCTTCGAAGCCTTCAGCGACCAGCCCGTCGATCACCTGATAGAACGGCGGGGCAAGCGAGCCATTGACGATGCTGTTCTGCTTGTTGCGGTAGTAGGACGCAACGATGGCCAGCTTGCGGCCGAACAGGTCGAGCTTGATCCCGCCTTCAATGTTGCGCGTGCGCTGCGGCTTGGGGATGAAGCCATCGTATTGGGCGAAATTGGGCGCATAGCCGCTGAGGAAATTGCCATAGACCGAAAGGCCGCCGACCACATCGACCACGGCGCCCGCGCTCACCGTATTGGCGGTCTGCCGCTCGTCGTTGACCGAGGAAAACTGCAGCGACGCCGCATTGAGGTGATAGCGGTTGCGACGATAGCCGGCGTAGATGTGAAACCGGTTAAACTCGATCAGATCCTGTGCATAGAGGCCGTTCTGCACAATGGTGGCAATGTTGCTGGGCGTTCCGGCTTGTTCGGGCAGGGGTAGTCCGGCAAGGCCGGCGGCGCGATCGGTGAACGGGCCGTAGAACGCACTGGCGCCGGTCAGCGTCAGCGAACGATCGCGCGAGTAGTTGTAGCCTGCCGTCAGGGCATGGGAAAACGGGCCGGTCTTGAAATTGAACCGGGCATAGGCATCCAGCGCATCATTGCGGCCCTGGCTGCCCTGCGAGAGCGGCGAATAATAGACCCCTGATGGATCGGTGAACAGCGGCTGCAGCAGGCGGATATTGACCCGGCGATTGCCATGTTCGCCGCGCGCCACCAGTGTCAGCCACGAAGCGGCCTTGTGCTCGGCATTAAAATAATAGCGCTCTGAACTGGAGCCGATGCCTTGCCCGCGCGGGCCGAGCGGATTGCCTGGATTGGCAGCGATCTGGCCGAAACCGGGTGCCTTGGGATCGACGATCTGCGTATCGACGACATAGGTGTAAGGCGTCAGCGGGGTGAAGTTTTCGGCAATGCTTGCGCCGAGGATGATGTCGGACTTCGCATCCTTGAACCGCAGGGCCGGCGCAAAAAAGTGCTCGTTCCGCCCGGCATAGCCACCATAGTTGCGATCCGCATCGAGCCACCGGCCCACGATCCGGGCGCTGAGCTTCTTGTCCGCCGTGAGCGCGTTGGAGGCGTCCACACCAATTGCCCAGGTATCGAAGCTGCCGTATTCTCCGTTCACGTCGAGGATGGGGTCGGCGCTTGGCCGCTTGGTCACGAGGTTGACGGTGCCGCCAAGGCTGTCCGCACCTGAAAGGATGGCAGAAGGCCCTTTGAGCACCTCGATGCGCTCAAGATTGTCTACCGGTTGCAGCGCGGTCAGCGAGCCGGAGAGGCCGTTGCTCAGTCCGGTGGCACCGAAGCCGCGCACCGAAATGCTGGGTACGCCCTGCACATTGCCGAAGCTCGCCGTGGTGCCGCTGACATTGCGCAGCGCCTCGGTGACCGACTGAACCTGCTGTTCCTTGAGCAGCGCGCTGGTGACGACAGTGGTCGACTGGGGCAGCGTGCGCAGACCCTTGCCGGTGCGATCCGATGAAGCCGCCTTGTCGACCTTGAGGTTGATCTCGGCCTCGTCGCGCTTGGCTGTCACAACGATCTGGGCGTCCGGAGCAGCGGTTTCCTCCGCCTGCGCGACCGACGGCAGAATGGCACCGCCCGCGATCATTCCCAGCGCCGAGGCCCCCCGCACAAGCTCAACAAGACGCAATTTCCCCATCGTACCGCCCTTCCTGATCGGCCATGGCCGCTGTCAGCCACACCACTTGATGACGGCATGACGCAGCGCGGCAGCAGATGCTCAGCAAGAAATTTGCAATAGTTGGAAGCCGCCTCGCGGCGGCGATCATCCGGCCAGGCGCAGGAGCACCGCCGCGAGCCCGGCGACAGCGAGGCCGAGCGCAACCGCCCCGACGAGCCACGCCCGGCGCAGCGGCCGCCGAAACCGCCTCCAGCGTTGCTGGCTGGCCCGGCCATAGGCCTGCAGAGCCTCTGCCCGCAGTTCGGCGATTTCCGGCTGAAGGCCCTGGTTCTCTAGATCCCACCACGAGATCATCGCATTCTGGAACAGGCGCTGGTGCGACGGATCCTGCTCGAACCAGCGGATCAGTTCGACCTCGCCAGCCTCGTCCAGCCGCCCTTCGACATGCAGGATCATGAAATCCACCGCAATTTCGGCAGCCGTGCGGCTTTCCTGCGGTTTCAGCTGTGCCATTGATTGTTTTCCTTCAGGGCGATGATAGCCCGCATGGCATTGGCAATGTGTTTCTCGACCGCGCTGACCGAAATGCCGAACGCATCGGCAATGTCGCGGCGCGGCATTCCCTCGAGGCGATAGAGCACGAAGATCACCCGGGTCCGCTCGGGCAAGGCCCGCAAGGCCCCGGCCACGTTAGCGAGGTTCTGCCGCCCCGCCAGAATGCGCTCCGGATCGCGCCGCTCCACATCCCAACGCTCGGAGTCCGCGAGAATGGCCTCACGATACGAAGCCCTGACCGCATCACGGCGCGCCCGGTCTCGCAGCAGATTGGCCGCAATCGTGAACACATAGGAATCGGGCCGTTCGATCTGCCCTTCAGGCAGATCGCAGACCCGCACGATCACTTCCTGCGCCAGTTCTTCAGCTTCGACTCCATTGCCGATCCGGCGGCGAAAGAAGGTACAAAGCGCACCGCGATAGCGGGCATCCAGTTCTTCCGTCCAGGAGCCGGGCAAAGAGGATGTTCGCTGCTGCATCATATCTCTAGGACGCGGAGCGGAGCCGGATGCTCAGCCTGCCGCAACCGATTTCTTACGCGGCAATGCCCCAGCTTTCCAGCAAGGGCCCGTTTTCCGGCTCACGCCCACGAAAAGCGATGAAATTGTCGATCGCCGCGCGCGATCCGCCTTTGGCGAGCACTTCGTCGCGGAACCTTGCGCCGAGCTTTGCGCGGTCGGCGCCCGGCTCCTCGAACGCCCCATAGGCATCGGCAGAGAGCCGCTCGGCCCAGAGGTAGGAGTAGTAGCCCGCCGCATACCCGCCCGAGAAGATATGGTTGAAGGCATGGCCGAAGCGATGCCATTCGGGATAGGTGATCACCGCCACCTCGGTGCGTACTGCATCGAGCACCCTCTGCGAGTCGGGCGCATTGCCGCCGCCCGCTGCGCGGTGGAGGCGCAAGTCAAAGAGTGCGAACTCGGTCTGGCGCAGCAAGGCCATGGCGGAGAGGAAGTTCTTCGCGCCCAGCATCCGGGCAATCAGCGCGTCAGAGAGCGGTTCGCCGGTCTCCTCGTGCGCGGAAGCCGCCTTGAGCGTCGCGGGCTCCCACGCGAAGTTTTCAAGGAACTGGCTGGGCAATTCCACCGCATCCCATTCCACGCCCGAAATGCCCGCCACACTCGGCAAATCGACCGGGCTCAGCAGGTGGTGCAGGCAATGGCCCATCTCGTGGAACAGGGTCACCATATCGGCATGGGTGATCGTGGCCACCTGGCCGGGCGCGGCGGGCGAAAAGTTGCAGACCAGATAGGCGACCGGCCACACCGCGCCGCTCTCTGCGCGCGGGCGGCAGACATCCATCCACGCCCCGCCGCGCTTGCCCTCACGCGCGAAGAAATCGGCATAAAGCGCAGCCACCGGCTGCTCGCTCCCCTTATGGTGCAACGTGAAATGGCGCACGTCCCGGTGCCAAACGGGCGCATGGCCCTCGTGAAACTCCACGCCGAACAATTCCCCCACCAGCGCGAAGAGCGCCGACAGCACACGATCCAGCGGCAAGTGGCGGCGAATCTCGCCGCTGTCGATCGTATGAAGCGCCTGCCGCATCCGTTCGCTGACAAAGCCGATATCCCACGGCTCCAGGTCGGCAAGGCCAAGCTCCTGCGCCGCGTAAGCGCGCAGGCTCGCCATGTCCTGCTCCGCGCGCGGACGCGCGGCCTGTGCAAGGCCGGTGAGGAAGCTCTCCACCTCGTCGCCATCGCGCGCCATCTTGCTTGCCAGCGAGACGGCGACGGGGTCGTCATACCCCAGCATCAGCGCCGCATGGCCGCGTAGCAAGAGCAGCTCGCGCATCCGCTCCGAATTGTCGAACCGTCCGGCCAATGGTCCCTGATCCGAAGCCCGCGTGTTGTAGGCGGCATAGACCTCGCGCCGCAGGTCACGATCGTGTGCGTGGGTCAGCACCGCCATCACGCTTGGCGCGTGCAGACTGATCCGCCAGCCCGCTAATCCGGCCTGCCGTGCCGCTTCTGCCATGCCCTGCCGGTCGGCTTCAGGAATGCCGTCAAGCCGCGCCGCGTCGGCAATGTCGAGCGTCCAGCCCTGTGTCGCATCGAGCACGGCGTTGGAAAACGCGGTGGAAAGCCGGCTGCGCGTCATCATGTTGTCGGTAAAGCGGGCAGCGGTCTCCCCATCGAGCGCCACGCCCGAAAGCTCGAACTCCTGCAAGGCGAGCGCCACCGCGCGGCGGCTGGCGCTGTCGAGCGCCGCCAGATCGATTGCCGCCATCGCCTGATAGAGCGTCTTGTCCTGCCCCACCGCGCTCAAATGCGCATCGATGATCGGCTGCGCCTCGGCATGGGCCGCGCGCAGTTCGGGCGAATTGGTCACCGCGAGCAGATGCGCCACCACGCCCCATACCCGCGACAGCGCCACATCGGCCAGATCTTTGGCCGCCAGCAGCCCCGGATCGCCCGCCATCGCTACACACTGGCGCATGGCTTTGGCATGGGCCGCCACGGCGGACGTGACCGCCGGTACAACATGCTCGGGCCGGATCGCGGCATATTCCGGTAGATCCGTCGGGGCGAGGAGGGGATTGGCTTCAGTCATAATCAAGTCCGACAGCAGAGGGCTACGCCCAGGCGGAAGACGCGCCATCTAGCGCGAACCTCACTTTCAAGCGAACATCACCAACGAACGATCTGTTGCAACTACGCGGGAGTGTTAAGTGTGCGCAATCCGGTTTGATCGACGCTCTAAAGAGAAGGTCACAATCGCCAATGCGTTGCCGACACCGACCAGCGGTGGAGGTCCACGCTGTTGCGGCGAAAGACACCACAAGAGCTCCGCATCCGTTCAAAAGGGGCTAGCCGTTGCGATGACTTCGTCATACATAATACGATCCGAAATCAGCTTCGCCAGCGCACGTCCAGGTTGCGAAACATCATTCCACTCCATAGCGGAAAGGCGACATGGACAACTTAAAAACCAGCTAAGCAGCGCCAGCAATTAGGCATGAATTTAGTTCCCGAACGGAAACTAGGGCTACCTTCGCAAGTGGTGTGCTTTTCAAGCACAATCGCCCAAATTGGTTGTTACAAAGTGCCTTAGAAGCGACTGGTTTGCAGCGAGTTTCTCTCTGCTGGCAGGGTCAAAGGGCATCTACAACCGAAAATGGCTATTTGGTCCCCATTTCCGAACAAACATAGCACATGGCGGTTCATGAGCCTCGCGAACAGACCCAAATCCCCACTGCTCAAATGCCGCGCTGGGACGTAGAATCCGCCGGAATTCATTTGCATATACCGATGGGCATTGACGTTGAGTTACGGGGTCGGGGAATGCAGTTTAAAACCGGCTTGACCGGCACACCCTACTCTATATATACTTTATGGTTTTAATCAGATTCCTCGGCAGTCTACCTCATCGGATCGACGATCTAGGCAGCTATAGGCATAGTAGCGCATTGGTTCATGTTTGACGCTAGCCACGTTACAAACGACGTAGCCCAAGTCGCTCTCCGTGGGCAGAATCACCAAAAGAGTATCGGCCCTAGATCTCGGTTGAAGGATCAGATAACTGCCCAGCCCCTGTGTCCGCTTAAAAGGAATTCAAGCTCGGGCAATCGGCAGAATCAGAGCAGGAAGCGCGCCGTTACTCGGACCTGACGCGGTTCGACCGGATGGATATACCGGTCATCGATCTCGCCCGCCGGTTCACCGCGCAGCCGTGACGCATAGAAGTAAGTTATGTCGGGATCGCGGGCATTGAAGAGATTGAGTAAATCAATCCCAAGGCGGAGTCGTCCAGCCTCGCGGTAGACGCCAAGGTTCATCAACGTCGTAGCATCTGACTTCTGCGAATTGTCCTCGATCAGCGGCGCGCTGGCAAAATGACGGATACGCAATGTGGCGGTAAGCGATGGGGTCATCGAGGCACTGATGCCGCCGCCCAGCACGAACGGCGTGGCACCGGGGATGAAGGCTTGGCCCGGTGCTGCACCACGAAAGCGCGCGCGGGTATATGCAGCGGTGCCATCCACCGTCACGCCGGGCAGAGGCCGCCAGAACAGGGCAAACTCGGCTCCAAACCGGCGCGATGCATCGTTGGGTTCGGTGCTTCCGGCATCACCCACGAAGACCAATTCGGAAGAACAAACGCCCGATGGCGAATCCCGGTTTCCGTGATTGTCCAGATTTGTGCCCGCACCCTCCAGGAAGCGGTCCTTGAAGGCAAGCTCGAGACATCAGCCCGTCCGCTCACAGGCGGTAAACCCGTCCTACTCAGGCCCCTGCATTGGGAAACCGACACCCCAGTCCCGCGCATGGCAAGTCGTTGCCTGAAACTCGATGACTGGTGCAATGTCCTGGCGACCTCAACCCACCGGATCTTCGTCAATCGTAATGACGTTGAGGAATTCCTCGCATCGTTCATGACGCAGGACGAGATCTACGATGCCGTCGGAGCCAGCGCCCGCGCGAGAAAGCGAGCTGTCGAAGTGCTGCCAGTCTCGACATCCTGAAACCGAAAGAAGGCTTCGCCGAAGCAGCAGGTCCCACATGCAGCGACCGCCGCATCACTGGCTAAGTTACAATCTGAGCCAGCTGCGATCGATCGAACGGTCGAGCAGTCCGAAGAAGCTATCCTGCGCCGTCCTGAAGTTCTCAGCCGGATCGGGGTTTCTCAATCCACTCTCGCCAACATGATCAAGGCTGGCACCTTTCCCAAGCGAATCCCGATCGGCCCTCGCGCGGTGGGCTGGTATGCAAGCCAGATAGCGGAGTGTATGGAAAAAGGGCTGAAGCGGCAAAAAACTGACGGTTAAACGCTGCTCTTGACCCCGGCCACAGTGCAAATAATTGGCGACGCTCAGCTATCTTCTGTCGCCACCAGCTTTACTGGCGAAGCCCAGGCTTGTTTCAAGGAGACCAGGCAGGTCATCGGAGGGGCAATCACTATACACTCCATCCCCATTTGTTTGAACCGTTTGGAAAACTTGGCAAATTCTGCCGATGAGTGGACGATTGCCCTCTTTGGGAGCCTATTCGACACTCCCTTTAATGTTCGCGACGACTACCTTGGTGCCTTTATCCGCCCAGAACTGCGCTTCGCTTCCAACCGACGCAGAAAGTGTCCGGATCAGGCGTATGCCAAGGCTACTGATCTGCGCCTTGTTGGGATCGAAATCCTCCGGAAGACCGGCCCCATTGTCCGAGACGACTAAAGTCGCCGTTTCGCCAATCCTCTCCAGTTTGATCTCGATCTTTCCACTTCCACCATCAAGATAGGCATATTTCATCGCATTCGTAACAGCCTCCGTCACGAGAAGCGCGATCGAAGTGGCTGCTGAGGCAGTCACTACGAAAGAATCAATGTCGCAATGGATCGAGTGGTGGGGAGCCTGTTCATCGAGTTGATGACAAAGTTGAGGGAGAAGCTCCGACAAATCGACGTTGTCCCCAGCCTCCTGACGCCAGACTTGATCGTGTGTCGCTGCGACTGCGAGGATACGATCCGAGGCATCGCCCAACGCGGTCATGGTCTCGTCAGTCTTAGCGCTGCGTGCCTGCATCTTCATCAAACTCGACAGCATGGCCAAGCTGTTCTTCACCCGATGGCTCGCCTCCTTTACCAGCATTCGCTGGTGTTCCAGCGACTGGCGCAGCTGTTCCTCCGCGGCAATACGATCGGAAGCGACACCGACCAGATTGGCCAGTCCCTGCAGAAAGGCAAGATCTGCCGCTTCGAATTCGCCGGCATTAGAACTGTCGACCTCGAGCACACCCCATGGTCCGCCGATACGCGCGATGACAACGTTGATCGCGCGCCTTACGCCGTGTCTGGCCATCACTTCAGGGGTCCGAAACCGTTCCTCTTTCTCGAGGTGGTTGGAAATGACAGGCGAGCCGCTCTGGAACGCGAACCCGGCTGGTGAACCTGCGTCAGCGCCAATAGAAGCCTTCCCGACAACGCCCTTTTGCCAGCCCACGCCGGCTCGAATCAGCAAATCCGCTTGGTCGCGGCGGTATTCGAGGATTTTGGCGAGACTGGTCCTCATCCCTTGGGCCGCACTTTGCGCGGCATCGTTGAGTAGATCACCAAGCGATGACTGCTGAAGGGCTCGAAGGCCAAAATCCGAGAGGATCGCCTGCTGGGTCAGACGATAGCCCAACATCGAGCCCTCGCCCACTTCCGCGACGGCTTCCTCGAAGCTGCCAGCTTCGGTTCTGTGCGTCGTTTCCACTACTTCGGGCGAATTATCCGCAGAAAAGGCTACCGGATTGCTTCCATCTGGCTGCGAGGAAGCGGACGTCTTGGTCATGATCAGCAATATCCCTTGGGCGTGGCTAATGAGGCGCCCGAGGTTTAACTGTGTAAGCTGATATTGGTTGCGCGATGAGTAGGTGAGTTGCGAACCACTTCTGCGAAAGCCCACCTGCTGGCGGAATTCACAATGTGGGTGTGATGTTACTGGGCATATACAATATCCGCGCTCGCGTAGCGCCTTTCAGCCGACAATCATTCGAATGACTGATCACACCCCACTTTCGCCGTCTGGCTGCTATCCTAAGTAACTAAAGATAGTGACATTTTCTCGGCTATGGTCATTCTGGGGCGATGACCACACTGATCATCCTTGGTGCGACTGCCGCTGGATTCGCAGTCGCGTTCACGATTTCGGAATGGTTCTGCCAACAATATGTGAAGCAGCGGCAGTGGCGGAAGTAGGACCGAGCGGGGATGCCTGCTCTTGTCGCAGGGTTGATCTTGGCGAGCGTACACTTTGATGAAAGTCCTCACATCCTATCGTTTGACGTCGGTCCCTGACGCTCGCCCTCCCCTGTTTCGCATTCTGTTGCAGGGCTTGATGTCGGCACGCCAATGGCCAGGACTGCATCACGAAGAGCGTTCGCTTTTGCCCAGGCCGCGTTCGCTCGCTCTTCGCTGTCGCGGATATGGCACCGCGCGCTCGGCTCATGCAGCCAGCCTTCCATATCGGCTCGCTCCATAATCTCGACCGCATCTTCCGTTGCTTGCTGTGCTTCTTTCCATGCATGCAAGGCCTGCAGCACCAGCTCAGTCAGGTCGCTCTGCATCGGCGATCATTCATGTTGGCACACCAATGAGGGCATTTATCGGAGAATCCAGACTGGGGGATGATTTGGGGGGCGAGATGATGGAATGTCCGCTTCGCCGGCTGATTGCGAAGCAAGGATGCGTAACCTTCGCTCATGCTCGTCCTAATAACGCATTAATAGGTGATCCAGCGCCAGCGACGGGCAGACGGCGACGCATAAGTACGGTCCAAAGGCCCGCCCCTCGGCGTTTAAAGAGGCGGGCCCAGAACCAGTCAGGGAATAGTAGCTAGACGCTCAGATGGGGCAACGGTTCCTATGTTTGACCATTCCAGTCGGCTGCCGCCTCACACTCAGTGCGGTGAACGCTAGTCGCATGGGCGCCGTCGCCGGATGCCATGTCCGTCTCGCACTGGACGACATAGCCGGACTTGGCGAAGCCATTGTAGAATGAAGGCACAGGCTCACCACCACAGACACGGCACGGGCCTAGCTCAATCTCAGTAGGTTCTGCCGGTTCTGATGCAGGAAGTTCGCCGGTCTGCTCCATCTTGTATAGCAGCGGGAACACCTCGACTTCGAGCAGCCTGCGAAGGTCGAGGAATGCCACGAAGGCGTCGGGTTTGAGGTGTGTGCCGTGCTCGCACCGACTCCCCTCGGGAAAGTTGGCGATCCGGTCGTAATAGCCCTTGAGGCGATCGTGCAGGCTCATGGGGCCAGGATAAACGAAGCCGCTCGAGGATGCACGTTTCTTGGCTGAGGTTCCAATAGAGCCGGACCTTGGACATGGGTGGCCCGGCTCTAAGGATTCGAACGATCAAGGGCGGCGGAGGGGCCCCTCCCTGACCGACAACTTACCTAGCGCATCTTTGCAAACAAATGGTTAACGCTCCGGCGCCGGCCCGCTCTCGTCGATCAGGATAGCTATCCGCTCAGCCAGCTGCCGGAGCTCCTCGCGCCCACCGGCCTCCGTCTGCCAATAGATGAGCGCAGCCTTCATATGGGAGAGGGCAAATTCGAGGTGCGTCGCTGCACGCTTTGTCGAGTCATCCATGAGCGTTTCTTTGCGCAAGGCCCCCAAATCCGCAACCCGCATCTCTTTCTCCGTTCTCCAGGTCTCGAGCAGGAGGCGCGCTGTCCATCCCCTTTTCCGGGATATCGGAGCCGTATTTAGGTCGCTTTTTGCCGGTCGCAAGCCCTAAAGCTTAGAGGTCGATTTACTCACTAAAACCAGCGGGTTAGCCCCGTGTATTCAGCGCGACCCAGCCCATCGATCCTTAGTCTGCACTACTAGCAATGGTCCGGCCCATGTCAGGCAAAGTCCGAATGCATCTTCAGGTGTACCGTGCTGCCATGTTTCCCATGTCGCGCGGGGCAATAGGACAGGCATGCGGTCGTGCACATCGGCCATTTGCTCGCAACCGTTGACCATTACCATAGCGTAAGCGTTGCCCCATTCAGCGGTGTGTCTCCAGACGCCTGCGACCGCGAATGTCTCCTCGCCAGGGAGCGCATACCATGTACGGGTCATTTTGCCCTTATCACCCTCGGCTTCGGCCCATGCTGTGACCGGGATCAGGCAGCGCCGCCGGGTGAAACTGTCCTTCCAGAACGCCGTATGAAGCTTGTCTTCGCGAGCATTCGTCACTGCTTTGGGTTTGAGTTTTTTGCCCCTGCTTCCCAGTGAGAGTGAGCGGAAAGCCCCATGTCATCTGTCGTAGCTGGCCTTCTGCGGCGACGAGGCCGGGATAGCCAGGATAGATTTCACCGGGCACATTCGCGATGACCTGCAGGGTAGAACCGAACAGTTGTGCGACGGCCTGGAAGTTGGTGGTCATGCGGTAAAGGTTGCACATCGGGAAAGCGTCCGTTGGTCAGTCAATAAATTCTACCTCTAGCCCTGCCAAGTGTCCGGCGCGGCCGTCCGAGTAAGCTGCTGGATTGAATGATGTCCAGTTGCTCGCTTGCGTTTTAAGCGAGCTTGTCGATGCGTTCGATGCGAGTCTTGTGCCGACCCTCAGCGGCCTACAACCCTCGCCAAGCTGACATCGGATTTAATTCGGTTCAGACTGACATCCGCTTCCACCTAGGACGTTCGTAGGTACAGATTTGGCTCCCCGTCGGTTGGCTGCCAAGGGGCCAACGCACGCAACGCAAGTGCGGTGCATCGGTTGAGGTTCCACTACGTCCAGATTACGCCTGACTAAGTGTCAATCGTGCATTTTGGAGAACCTCAACTGGCGGCGAAAATCTAGCTTAAACACTGGATTTCTGCGGGTCGGGGAGTAGCGCAGCCTGGTAGCGCATCTGGTTTGGAGCGGATCATGGATTGGAATTTTCCGATCACCTGGCGAGCTGCGACCAGATCTGGCACGTGGTCTTCGATTACGGCGACAAGAATTGCCTCTGACCTTGCAAGCCCGTCTCGAGCAGATGTCATCAGGCGGGCAAGGACTCGTGCCGATGGCGTGCGGGCGAGCCCACTTTGGTTAGCTTTCTCGGCCAGGCGCCGCCGCTGGGCCCATTGAGATACGACACCGCTTTGCCCCGTGAATCCTTCGCTGCGCATTTCCCGCCAGAGTGCCGGTGCATTGCGAGCACCAGCATCCCATCTTTCGTTCAACCAAGGCAGCCAGGGGTCGAGAAAGCTCGGCCGGGTGCGGAACACGTCGAGGCGCTGGCCGCGCAGCACATCTCGAACCAGCTTTCGGCTGTGACCTGTCTGCCGAACGATCTGGCGGATGGGTGTGCTGCAAGAAAGGTGCGTGACGTCTCAAGGGCGCGATCCGGTAGCAGGGTGACCGGCTTGCGCCGTTCCAGATCGCAGACAATCGTTCCGTAAGTCTGGCCTCGTCGGAAGGCGAAGTCGTCAATTCCGATCACAGAAAGCTCGCCGGATTGCTGGGAGACACGCCTGCCGTCAATGGCAAGGTCCCAGGGACAACGCAAATACCGGCTTTGTACGCGCCGAAAGGGGCGCGCACAGTCTTGGCAAAACGTCATCGCGCATCGCGCGCGCAGCAATATCTGGAGATGCTCTCCAAACATCGATTCCGACGAATACATCTGTATGATGGCCCACGGCTCGTCCTCCTGCGATGAGGATCGGCTCGGCCAATCCGAGCAACCCTCGGAAACGCAGTGTAGGGCGAGCCACCTCTCATGACGACGCGGACATATGGTCTTACGTTGAGTTCAACATCGGACGAAACGAAACGGCGCGGTGTCCGTTGCGCCGGCTATGGAAAACGATCCTTCCGGCGCTACATCTCGCAAGTCGTCTGTCCTCTCGACGATTGCTCTCTCCGTGAGACGAGTTTCGACGCGACCCGTTTTTGCCAACTTACGAAAGCGGTTGGGCGATACCGATTTCAGTCTCCAAGCCGCCGGCATCGCCTTCTTCGCGTTTCCTTCTATCGTGCCATTGATTGGCAGCTTTGCTCTTGCCTATGGCTTGTTCACTGAGCCGGAGGTGTTGGAGCAGCATCTCGAAGACATCAAGCGACTGTTTCCGCGCGAAACCGGTGCAATCCTGCAAGAGCCGATAAGACTGGCCCTAGAGAGCGCAGGGGCGAAGCAGGGCCTTGCACTTCTCGTAGGCTTGGTTGTCGCGATCTTTGCAGCGAGAGGCGCGGCTTCAGCGATCATTACTGCCCTTAACAATGCTTACGACCGGGAGGAGACGCGTTCGTTTCTTAGGCTGCAGGGAACAGCATTGCTCCTTACCGCAGCTATCATCGTTACACTCGTAACGACCTTCTCCATAGCGTCTTTCATCACATCGATTGGGACGAGGCTTCTTCCAGCCTCCCCGTTCACCGAGTTTCTCATGACTATCATTTCCGTCGGTCTGCTTACCGCAATCAGCGCTGCTGTGGTCGCAAGCATGTTCCGGTGGGTGCCTGACCATACTGAGGCACATTGGAAATGGATTACGCCGGGAAGCGTGATGACCGCTTTTGCGTGGTTTCTCCTGTCGTCGGGTTTCAGTTGGTATGCCGATCACCTCGGCAAATTCGGCACCGTTTACGGGTCGCTCGGGGCGATCGTAGCTCTGCTCACCTGGCTCTATTTTTCAGCTATGGCCTTGTTTGTCGGCGCCTGCCTTAACCGGTCGCTTGAGGCAGTGGCAACTTCAAAGATAGGCTCACCCGCTGATCGAGTGGCGTCAAGCTTTGGGTCCGACTTGCCGCAATAAAAAACGGTCACCCGATCATTGCTGACCGGGTGACCGCCGCCGATGAGCCGATGACGAAGTGAAGGGATGACGACTGCGTCAGCGGATCAACGCTAACATCCATCATACGCAAGACGTTGCGGGCAGTTCCTAGATGCCTAACCTCAGCCATCAAATAGCCTGTTCGACATGATTTTGTTCCGAGCAGCGTCAGCTGTCTGGTGTCCGGATCACCCCTTAACTGGTTCCTCAAGCACATGGCTACGAGAAAAGATGCTGCGCTTGGCGAAAGGCTCATAGAGTTCATCAGGATTTTCCAGGTCAAGTATGGCCTGATCTGCGAGAACCGTCTCTGCGTCAGACAAATCGGGTAATTCTAGCCGCTCCAAACGCCTACCAGGACCAGTCAAGAGCTTTACTGCTTCTCGCATCGTGATCGCGGCGCTCAGTGTCTGCGCCATATGCTCGACACTGACACCACAATGCTCGGCAAGGAGCTTATGCCTTAGGCGAGCAATTTCGGGGGCTGCCGAGGAATTGCCGGATCTGCAGCATCGAGAGAGACGTCACATTCGCTGTCCAAACCCAGAGAGCGATTGTTCATATTGGCCGAGCCCACTCTCAGCACCTCGTCATCGATAATCATGAGCTTTGCGTGGACGTAAATTGGCGTGCCATTAGCAGTGTATGGGATGTTGATGGAGAAACGGCTATTGATGTCTTTCTCTCCGATGGAACGAACCAGGCGGGCGCGAGCGCTATCCATCGCCTTCTGCTCTAGCCAACCATCGGCACTTTCTGAGGTGACGATGAAAACTTCCGGAGGATCGGACTCAGCCATCCTTTTCGCTATTGCTTCGGCGACCTTGCGCGAGGCAAAATACTGGTTTTCGGCATAAATGAACCGCTTTGCCCGGGCGATGTGCTCTAAGAACAGCTGCTCAATTTCGCTGATGGCGGGACAATCATCGTGTTTCGCTCGCGTCCGTGAAATACCCAGCCGGACAAACTGATAGTCGGCTTGAACCGACGAAGGCCACGGAGATGCCGCTATCGGGGTGCAGGGTTCGATCGGCGCACCACCAGCTCTTTCCCACCGTAATCTGGCCAAAGACGCCAATGCGGCTGCTGCCTCATTTTCAACCAGCATCGTAACATCGTGCCACGGCCCATAGGGTTTTCCATTGGGTCGCTTCCGACGAAGATCGTCATCCAGGTGATCAGAGGTATCCCAGCGATCTGACGTCATATCGATGCCGCCACAAACGGCGAACTTGTCATCGATCACGACAATCTTTTGATGATGGCTGCAACCAAAGGGGTGGGCGCTATCGAGTTTCATCTCGATCTGCGAATGCATCGCCCATTTCGCTAGATCGATCAGCGTCGAGCCTCGACCCAGCATCTTCAAGGCCCCAAAGTTCCACTTCAACAACTTGATCTCAAGCCCTGGAGTTCGATCGGCAAGCCAGATAATAAAATCCCCCAATCGATTGGGAGGCCCTCCACGTTCCTTCCGCTTGCGAACGAGCGATATCCGGGTGTCAAAATCCCAACCGATCAACATGATTCGCTGCTTAGCGTTCATCATCGCCTGCTGGACAATTTCGAAATAGTCAGCAGCGTCGACAATCACCTTAGCGCGAGTTGCACGGGCAATCCCCAAACAGATGACGTTTGGCTCTCGTCAGTCGCAAATTCGGACGTTACCGTTTTGTCATTCCAATCTGCACGGTCCATCCGAAAATCCTTCAAAATGTCGTCATCTGCAGATTTTATTGGTCTTTCTTCAATTGGCGGCGACCATGTCGCTTTCTCGTTCGATCAACATCCAGAGCGCCTGATCATGTGTTGAAAACAAACGAATATGCAATTCAGCTTCAGAATCAGCAAAATCACCGATTTTATAGAGTTCCATACTGAAATCTGGAGCGGATCTGGCCTCAGCGACAAGACCCAAAAATTCGTCAGTTGCAAAGCATGGGGCGATGTCCTTGAAAAAGTCTCGTCCAACCTGGCCGCGCTCTCCCATCCCGGACGCAATAGCCTCGCGCTTTGAATAAAAAACAACGCGATCGTCTTTGTCGAGCTTGATTGCGCCGAAAGGCAGTTGGTCAATCTCGTCGCACGAAAGTGCCTCCATGATCGCGGCTACATCGGGTCTATCGAACATGGCTCAGCCTTTACCTTCCGAGAACTTGGTGACGCCCACTATGTGGGTCACAAACCATCCGTCGTCCGACAAAGGAAACATTATCCGCTCGAATGTCGTGGATACTCCACGCGCGTTCAGGGCTAGGTAGTCGTGGTATGCGATACCTTTCAGGCACCGTTGGAGAGCATCGGTCACTGAGCCAAGGCTCTCCTCGTCTCGGGCTGTAATGTATGTGCCGAGCAACGGACGCCCGAGCTTAGTTTCTACCGCCTCGGAGGCAGCAGAAAATTTGAAAACTGGGACAGCCGTTGTCCCACCCACTTCCACGACATATCCGCTCCTCTCGATATAGGGTTTGAGCGAGGTGAACTCCCCTTGGCTCGGCAACCTGCCAAGGTCGTTGCAAAGCGACCGCCATTCCCCAAAGCAAAGGATGAGGTCTTTCGCCTTGATCCTTCTTTCCACCCGATCGGAGCGAGCTCGTTGAGCGCTGGTTAGCCTTTTGCCAGGCAGCCGCCCCAACTGCTCGGCAACGGTCAGATTTAAAAGATTCGTGTCAACAGGCTTGGGAAGAAAAATTTCACCTTCGGGCAATGCCTCGCCCACACTGCCGCTAACAAAGATCATTGGCAGCAGCGGGTAACGGTTCCGCAGCTCACGAGCGACCTCAGCACCGCTGCCCTGATCAAGTTGCAGGTCACTGATCAGCAGGTCGATAGATGCGGCTCCCACTGCGAGTGCAATTGCCGACTTCGCACTGATCGCTTCGAGAACCGTATAGCCACCGCTCTTGAGCTTCTCGCCAATGTGCTGGCGCAACATGTCGGAATCCTCGACGAGCAAGATAGTGGCGTCTCCGCCTTGTATGCTCGACAACCTGTTATCGGATAAAGCATACTGAGTGTACGCAGCCGAAGCCGCTAAAATGAGCCTTATGGTAGTTCCTACCCCCAGCTGGCTTTCAATCTCGACTGTGCCGTCACACAGTTCTGCGAGCTCGAACGCTGAGGCGAGGCCGAGCCCTGTGCCTTTGCCTCTGCCTTTGGTTGTGAAAAATGGCTCACCCAATCTCGCAACCACTTCAGGCGGCATACCGCATCCGTTGTCCACGAATGAAAGCTCAACATACTCACCAGGCTGAAGCCGCTCGGAAGGGTCAGCGACCGTGCGCCTGTTCAACTCTATCCGTATGGCGCCCTCGCCGCCAATAGCGTCGCGGCTATTGGCGATGAGGTTGAAGATTACCGACCTAATCCGAGACGAGGAGGCGAGAACTGGCGGGACCTCTTCTCCTCGGCAAAAATCGATTGTGATCGCTCTGCCGACGAGGTGACGCAACAGATCGGCATCGCGTTCCAGGACATCGGCTAGATCCAGACTTTCAACGCTTCCTTCGTCACGGCGCGAAAGATCCAGCAATTGGCGAGTCAGCTGACTGCCGTACGTTACAGCCTGATCAACGTGGTCGAGGATGTCAGCACTAACGCCATCATCAATCCGCCGCCGAAGCAGCGAAGATGCACTTTGCATGGCGGCGAGAACATTGTTGAGATCGTGAATGATGCTCCCGACGAACCGCCCAAGCAGTCGCAGCCTCTCGGAATGTTCTTCGTCCGCTTTGGCCTCGAGAAGTCGCTCACGCTCGGCCGACAGATCCGCAACCATAGCCCTAAGCGTCTCAACCTGACTACCATCAACGTAAAGATGAGAAATATCGCGTGACACGGCCAAAAAATGGCTGGCGCGCCCCTCTACAACGCCAAGAGGCGACACATCGACTTGCCACCATCGGGGATTACCCGCTGCGGTCGGACAAAAGCCCCGAAATGCCCCATGACGACCGAGCCGCGCTTCGTCTAAGGCCTTGAGAACCAAAGGGCGTGTCGACATCGGCCAGAGCTCATGCCATTTGGCACCAATGATTGCGCCAAGGTGATTCACCTCCATTGCAACTTGGCCCTTGGGGCTCATTTTTACCAGGTAGCCGTCATGGTCGATGATTTTTATGCAATCCGGCGAATGGGCAATCAACGCCTCAAGAGCCTCCTGCATAGTCTGGAGACCGAGTTCGGCCCACATGGTCAACGCCCCCACTCGGCTGATCAGATTTTGTTCATTACTGGATACCACTTAATCAAGTCAATCCAGTGAAGCAGCCGAACCGGGGTCAAGCTCCACTCTTACAAGCACCTACATCATATGTTATAGATCGGCACGATGCTAAGAACCGGCGGAATCGACCCCAACTGGCTGATGAGCTTCTTTTCTGATGCATGCGAAGCGAGTTGGACTGCCTCGAGCGATGGCTACGTTTTGGACAATCCCGAGTGGCGCAAGTTCACCGGACAGTCACAGGCCGAAGTGGAAGGTGAAGGGTGGGCGAAGGCTCTCCACCCAGAGGATCAAACTCGCGCCCTCGAGGATTGGCGAAAGGCTGTAGCGAACGGCTCCGTTTATAGTTGCGCCTTCCGCGTCCGCTACCTCGATGGCAAGTATCGAAATCTTCTCTCTGTCGGCACCCCAATCCGGAAACGAGACGGATCAGTTTTCCAGTGGTTTGGTGCTTCGTTCAGATTGCCTGGCAGAGCGACCGATGCATCAGGATTTCAGCACGCTGATCTTGATGATGTGGCACCCGCACATCTAAAGGCTGCTCGCGCCGCCTTGGGCTGGTCGATCAACACCATGTCGAAGCTTTCAGGCCTGTCCCCCATGACGCTCAGGCGCCTCGAAGGCGCTTTCACGGACATTCGCGCGAGCAAGGCAAGCTTAGAGAGGGTCCTGAAGCTGTTTGCCAACCATGGCGTCACCATGCTTATAAACAACAGCCTTACCGTCGTGGCAATTGAACGAATCCAAGCGGATTCGGCCACGCAAGGCTCCACAATTGAGGAAAATCTTAAGTCGGTGTCTGTTCAGCGCCGAGACCCCCGTCACAAGCGCTGAACAGTTTTTGTCCCATACAACGCGCCGTAGGTATTGCAAATTCAATTTTTGATCGTCCGATTGGCTGCGGGCGGTTACGCGTTCCTTCCGCGTGGGCACATCGCACATCGCCAGGACCGCCGCGCGCTCCTCATCCGAATACCGGCGGCGGCGTTCCACCCCAGTGATGATCTCGAGCCTGTCCAACGCACTCTCCTTACGCAGTGCGAATGGACACTGCGTAAGGCGGCTCATCGCGATGGGGCATCAACCTGGCAACACGACCAAGGCCGGACGCTTACCGTTCTCACCCTGATCGCGCGCAACACGCCGTCCCTTAAAACTTCGCGATTCTGTCTTCCGAGAGCAGAGTGCCAGCAAGACAGTGGGGCTGCAGCCAGTCAGCCTCTACCAACAGTCGATGTGATTGATCACTGGAGAGCTGCACCCGCGCAGCGGGCAGCGAATGAGGGCAAACCCGTATGTGCCCTTACTGGCTCTTACCGAGCATCTTAGGGCTGCCCTGCGAAGGCTAGACTGGGTCTTCGCGAGGTCGAAAGTTGTTTCAGGTTTTCTTTTGCATTCGAGATCAGCACGATCTTCGGTTTGTCTTCCTTGCGGCACTGATCTGCATCATCTCATGCTCCACTGCCGTAATGATGCTTCGGCAAGGGAACGCAGCTTCCGAAGAGACGAAGCATCGCTGGCTGATCACCGGTGGCCTCGCAACGGGCTTCGGAATCTGGTCGACGCATTTCATCGCGATGCTCGGCTACGATCCGGGTGTGGTTGCAGGATACAAGCCCGGTCTGACCGCCGTCTCCCTTGCAATAGTGCTTGCAACCACTTTGATCGGTTTTCGGTTGGCCGTCTTCGGCGGCAAGGCCGGATCGATGGCATTCGGGGGCTGCGTTGCCGGAGGCGGGTTCGCCGCCATGCATTACACCGGCATGGCGGCCCTTTCTCTTCCGGCCAAGATTGAATGGAATCCTGCCTATCTTTTGGTCTCGGTCGCGTTGGCGATCTTGCCGATGGTTCAAGTGCTGCGTCTTGCTTTGACGAAGCGAGGGCTTGCGAACGCGGTAATGGCCGCAGGACTTATGGTCTTGGGGATTGTCGGTCTGCACTTCACCGGCATGACAGCAATCCGACTGGTTCCTGCGAGAATGGAAGATGGGGCGGTCTTGCTCTCACCGAGCACGATGTCAGCGCTGATAGGCGCAGTTTCGCTATTCCTGCTGGGTCTTTGTCTCTTCGGGGGCTTAATCGCTAAGCGGACCAATGCAGCGATCCTTCATAGCCAGCAGCAGTTTTCCATTCTCGTAAGAGGAATCTCCGACTGCGCCATTTACATGCTCAAGCAAGACGGTTGCATCGCCAATTGGAACGCCGGCGCACAGCGGCTCAAGGGCTATAGTGAAGAAGAAGTGGTCGGACAGCCGCTCGCTATCTTCTATACGAGCGA
Organism: Novosphingobium olei; assembly: GCF_012927405.1. Lineage (GTDB taxonomy): Bacteria > Pseudomonadota > Alphaproteobacteria > Sphingomonadales > Sphingomonadaceae > Novosphingobium > Novosphingobium olei. The sequence goes on from NZ_JABBGM010000003.1 coordinate 440,835, forward strand.
GGATCGTGCGCTAGGTCTTCACGCACAGGCGATTGAGTGCGCACGACAGCATGGCAAGTTTATCGGTGAAGGCTGGCGTGTCAGGCGCGATGGTTCACGCTTCTGGGCGCATGTGACTATCGAACATGTTCTTGACGCTGAAGGCAGGTCCTTAGGGTTTGCCAAGATCACTCGCGACATGACCCAATTCAAGGAAGACCAAGATCGGCTGGAAGAGGCCAGGCACCAGCTCGCCACGGCACTGTCCAATATGCATCAAGGGCTTTGTCTGTTCGACAGCAACGCTCGGCTTGTCCTTCGCAACCAGCGCTTCCTTGAACTTTGGAACTTGCCTGAGAGCAGCTGTCCGCCCGGCGCGTCTCTCGATGAGGTAGCTTATGCTGCCCTTTCATCAAGGGCTGGCGAGAAAGTTTCCGAAGAACGCATCGCCAACGTTCATGTGCTGCTGAGGCAATCACTCGACGCCAATGGCAGTGAACCTGTCGTCGTCGAATATGGTGAGGCTTTTTCCATGTCGATCACCAGCCGGGGCATGCCGGATGGCGGGTGGGTTACGACCTTTGAGGACATCAGCGAGAGGCGCCGATCTGAAAAGCGCATCGCTCATCTGGCCCACCATGACATGCTTACAGGCATGCCAAATCGCAGCAGCTTTAATCGCTGGCTTTCACACGAGTTGGTCGCTGCTCCTTGCCGGGGCGAGCAAGTTGCTCTTGTCGCGATCGATCTGGATCGGTTCAAGGAAATCAATGACACCCACGGGCACGCCATAGGTGATCAGGTCCTGAGGTCCTTTGCCAATGCTATCTCGAACTGTCTGGACGAGAACGAGATCGCAGCCCGGCTGGGCGGCGATGAATTTGCCTTAGCTAAAAGATTTGCGCGTGAAACAGAGCTGACTGATTTCCTTTCTCGTCTGGAAACAGCAATTGACGGTTGCGTTACGAACTCAGTCGCTGCCCTGAACGGAGCGAGCATCGGGGTGGCTTTGTATCCAGGCGATGCCGAGGATCTCGACACACTGCTAAACAATGCAGACCTTGCCATGTATCGCGCGAAGGTGACCCTCGGACAGTCGGTCTGCTTCTATGAGGCAGGCATGGACGAGAAGGCGAGGTGGCGGCGCCAGATTGCCAGCGACCTCCGTTTTGCTGTCGAACGCAATGAAATGCACTTGCTTTATCAGGAGCAGCGTTCGGTCCTCGATCAAACCCTTACAGGCTATGAGGCGCTGTTGCGCTGGACTCACCCCCTTCACGGCAACATTGGACCGGACGATTTCATTCCCATCGCTGAAGAGAGCGGTGAGATCGTGCGGATCGGTGAATGGGTTCTCAGGACTGCTTGTCTTGAAGCCATGCACTGGCCGTCGGACCTTAAGGTTGCCGTCAACCTCTCACCTGTCCAGTTGTTGAAGCCAGATTTGCCGGAAGTTGTAACGCAGATCTTGCTTGATACCGGCCTGCCACCCCGCCGCCTGGAACTTGAGATCACTGAAACGGCTATCATCACCGAGAAGGTCAGGGCGCTTCATTCGCTGCGCCGGATCAAGGCCCTTGGTGTCAGCGTTGCCATGGACGATTTCGGAACTGGCTATTCCTCACTTGATACGTTGCACTCATTTCCGTTCGACAAGATCAAGATCGACAAGTCCTTCCTCCTTCAATCAGAAACCAATGATCAGTCGCGCGCGATCGTCAAAGCCGTTCTGGCTCTTGGGCGAACCTTGTCGATCCCGGTCCTGGCAGAGGGTGTAGAAACGAAGATGCAGCTGGCGTTGCTGGTCGAGGAAGGCTGCAACGAGGCGCAAGGTTATTTGTTTGGCAGGCCCGCTTCAGCGCCATCCCTTCAGCAAGGTTCGGACACAGCGTCTTCTCGAAGGGCCAAGTCCGCTGCTAAGCGCTGAATGCGCCAGTCGGCTAAAGTCCGCACGTCGAAATCAATTTGGAATTCGCGATACGGCGCGGATCCACTTATCAATTTCCGCCTCGACCCAAACTGCACATTTGGGCCCTAGCGATCGTGACCTGGGGAGCAATCGACATAATCAGAGCAGGAAGCGCGCCGTTACTCGGACCTGACGCGGTTCGACCGGATGGATATGCCGGTCATCGATCCCGCCCGCCGGTTCACCGCGCAGCCGTGAGGCATAGAAGTAAGTTATGTCGGGATCGCGGGCATTGAAGAGATTGAGTACATCAATCCCAAGGCGGAGTCGTCCAGCCTCGCGGTAGACGCCAAGGTTCATCAACGTCGTAGCATCTGACTTCTGCGAATTGTCCTCGATCAGCGGCGCGCTGGCAAAATGACGGATACGCAATGTGGCGGTAAGCGATGGGGTCATCGAGGCACTGATGCCGCCGCCCAGCACGAACGGCGTGGCACCGGGGATGAAGGCTTGGCCCGGTGCTACGCCACGAAAGCGCGCGCGGGTGTATGCAGCGGTGCCATCCACCGTCACGCCGGGCAGAGGCCGCCAGAACAGGGCAAACTCGGTTCCGAACCGGCGCGATGCATCGTTGGGTTCGGTGCTTCCGGCATCACCCACGAAGACCAATTCAGAAGCCAGATCGAGCCAGAAACCCACCAGTGAAACATTCAGTGGGCCGCGTTCGACCCGTAGGCCCAGTTCGGCCCCGCGCGAGCGGGCGAAAACCGGCACCCGGTTTGCCGGATCGCCGCTGGCCGGGTCCACCGTGATGGTCGCGCCGCGCACGTCGTTGGAATGATAGCCTTGCCCATAGTTGGCATAGAGTTCGACGCCGTCACCCGCTTTCCATGCCAGCGCGGCCTTGGGCGAGACAATGGTGGCTGATCCCTTGCCCGAGTTTACCGCCAGACCGGATCGGACATTGTAGCCGATGGCATCTACGCGCAGGCCGAGCACCAGCCTCAACCGTGAGGTGGCGTTGATCCGGGCTTCCCCGAACAGGCCTCCGCCATATTCATCGACCTGGTCCTGCCGCACGGTTGCGGTCACCGTGCCTGCGCTGGTGCGGTATAGCCCGAGCTGCCCGATCCTGTCCCACCGCGTATCGCCGCCAAACCGCCACGCGATTCCGGCTGCGTCGAACGCATGGCTGACCGATCCCCCGAATACGCCGCGCCGGTCGATCTGCCGAAACTGATCGCCGTTCACCGGATCGTCGAGGAAATAGGTAAAATTGGAAGTCAGCTGCAGCCGCGAGCCGATCGCATAGGCAGTGAAGGTTGTGTTGCCTGCCTTGCCATTGAATGTCAGCGCCACCCGGCCCGACCGACCTCCGAGATCGGGGTCGATGAAACCGAAGCGAGGGATCAAGCCAGAAGCGATCGCGCGTTCAGGCACCTGATCGGTCGATGTCCAGCGGCTGGAATAGCCAGCCAGCCCGAGCGACCAGTCAGGTGTCGAGTATTTGACCAGAGCGTTAACCTTGCGCAAGTCTTCATCGAGCACCCACGGCCCGTTCGACAGCGTTCCGTCGATAGCAGCGAGCACGGTCCCCTGTCCGGTGTCGGCGCTGCCTGCCGCCACGCCGCGCCAATATCCGAAAGAGCCGCCGGTGACTTCGAAAAAGGGCTGTGACAGCCTGTTCTTGGTCACGAAGCGCAACGATCCCGCCGATGCGAAATCGCCATCGGCGGCGTGGTAGGGACCCTTGGTGTAATCGATCCTCTCGACCAGTTCCGGGATCAGGAAATTGAGGTCGAGATAGCCCTGCCCATGGCCATGGCTGCGCATGTTGACTGGTGCGCCATCGACAAAGCCAGCCAGATCGGTGCCATGATCGAGATTGAACCCGCGCAGAAAGTATTGGTTCGCTTTGCCTGACCCGGAATGTTGGGTCGCAATGAGCCCCGGAACATTCTCCGCCAGCTCGCCAACCCGGGAAATCGGCCGCTTTTCGAAGTCCGCGTAGCCTACGACGCCCTCCGACCCGCTGGTGGCCACGCCGACCTGTTCAAGTGCGCGGCCATAGACGACGATTTCGTCCCTGTTTTCGCCGGCTTTTCCATCGGCTGACCATGCAGCCGACGGCATCGCCAGGAGCGCCAAAAGCACGGTTTTTCTCAGCAATCGAGGGATCGACGGATGCATACTAATTCCCTTCTGCACAGATCGAGTAGCGCGATGCCTGGTTGGCCCTTGATGGAGCGCCAACGGTCGAGGCGGTAAGGCCCACCCTGCCCCATTGAGGGTCGAGTTGCCACGAGAGGAGCCGTCAGGACACATCTGGGAGTAAACTTTGCTCCACATGGGCCTCTCGGAGCCGCCATCGAGCTAGTCCTGTTCCGAACAAGAGTGCCGGGACCAAACCCACACATACGATCAGCAATCGAAAATTCAGACCGCCTACGGAGGCGTCGTGAAGCGGATGAAGCCAGTTGTTCACGGTTGTCGACGCACTGGCCCGCAGGCTGTCCTGCAGGCCGACAACCGCTCCACTGAATTGGTCGATAAACACGTAGCTGTGCGGGAACCGGTAAGAGGGGTCACTCGGCTGCTGAATGCGCACCATGAAAGGACCGTCAGACTGGCCTGGAACTTCCACCCAAGCCAACCTGCCCTCAGGCATTTTCGAGTGGGCAATCGCCAGCGCTTCGCTGATCGTAAGCGGCGGACGGGTCTGGACTGCGGACTGCGGTGACGGGGTCTCGTCAATCGGCCCAGTCACCTGCGTCAAAACGGCATTGCTCTGATCTGGCAGCGCCAACATCACGCCGGTTACAACCAGCATCAGAAGCAATGGCAGGCTGGCGAGACCTGCCAGCTTGTGGATGTCCCGAAGTGTTCGAACGAAGGACGCTCCGCGCTTGTAGCGCAGTGCCTTGCGCCAACTTCCTCTTGGCCACCATGCCCATAGCCCAGTCAGCAGCAGGACAAGAATGATTAGCCCTGCCCACCCAACGACATCCCGCCATGCGGGGCCTGCGGCCAGCTGCATGTGAAGGTCGTAGATCCAAGTCATGGCGTAGCTGCCCCACGCCGCCTCGCGCAGCACCCGCGAGCCGTCCGGCGCGAGCCAGACCATGATGCGCTGGCCGTGGTGTCCTCCATGAGGTGGCTGATAGCGTGCGGCGATCGGACCAGGCTTACCTGTCACCTCGAAGCGCCAGGCGCCATTCCGTTCCGGCCATTGCCGACGGACGGTCGCGAGCGAAGTGTCCCAGACAGGAGAATTCCAACCTGGCACCACCCCTGAAGCAGTAACGTTGATCTCGGGATGGAGCGCTGCATCGATCTCCTGGTAAAAGACGAGCAACGCCCCAGAAATCCCGAGGACGACGAACAGCGCGCCGAAGCTGAGCCCGAGCCAGAGATGGGCTGCTCGGACAATGAGGCGGACGCGCTGCATGATCAGAATCTTACCCTGATGCTGCCGATCAGGTTAAGTCCATCGCCGGGGCTGTGCAGCGTCTGGGCGCCGTCCCACCACGCATATTCATAGTAGGTGTCGGTGAGGTTCTTGCCGGTCAGAGCTACGTCGATCCGATCATTCACCATGTAGGCCACTTCAACGTTTAACAGGCTATAGTTGCCGAACTTGCCGCCGTTGGCAGCGCTGTTGGCGGCCGTCAGCCAGTAGCTCGACTGGCCATTGGCCCAAAGCGAAACGCGGACCTTCGGCAGGCCGGTAAAGTCGACCCCGCTCGACCAGAGCCAATGCGGTACATGGTCAATCTCGTTGCCCTTATATTGCGGGGTTGCCGGATCGGGCGTGGTGATGGTCGCTTTCTGCCAGGTCAGCGCCCCCCACAGCGAGAGGCCTGCAACCGGCTTGGCACTCAACTGAAGATCGAAACCGCGGCGACGCGTGGCCCCGACATTCTCGCTGTCACCGAGCGGGTCATTGAGTTTGCGCTTGATCTCCCCGGTCGCAGTCTGCTGCCAGGCTGCGATGCGCCCTTCGAACAGGTCACCAAGCGCGTACTTGACGCCGATTTCCCAGCCCTCGTTGATCGAAGGATCGAGGTTGATGGTGCGCGGCGGGATGAGATAGGCACCAGAGCCGAGGCCAATCTGGAAGCTCTTCCCGTAGTTGCCGTACAGCGTCACGCCCTTGATGGGCAGCACGGCGACCGACAGCTTGGGCTGGCTGATGGTTCCGTAGTCGTTGATCGGGGCAAACTGACCGCTCAGGCGGTTGAGATAGCTGCCGCCAACCCAGTCCCACCGCCAGGCGGGTGTGACCCGCAGCCAGGGTGCAGGCTCGAGGATCAACTGGCCATAGACGCCGCCCACCGAGAGCTTGAACTTCTGGTCGCGGGTCTGTGCCGTGGGCACCCGGTTGACCGCCGTGTAGCGCAGGGAGATATTGTCCTGCCACTGCGTGTCGCCGCCGATTTCGGCCATCAACGGCATGCCCGCAAGGCTGGTGTGATAGTGCAAGGCCCCCATCACGCCCCAGTGATCCTCACTGGTAACCCGCCGCTGCTGCGAGGCTCCCGCCGAGAACTTGACGTAGCGATCGTCGCGCAGGCGGTTGAAGTAGGCCTTCGCCGTAAAATCGAGCCTCTCGCTGAGGCTATTGTCGAAGTGCAGACTGTACTGCTGGACTTCGCGGCTGTCGCCGTCCGAGGCATTGTAAGCGTTTGTCATGCGCGGATCGCGGCGACTATCGGCAAAGGTCAGGTAGCCGGGCTCCTGCGCATTGCCCTTGTAGTAGCGAGCGATCGCACCGATCCGCACATCCGCATTGGGGTTGAAGAACCATTTGCCCCCAAGACTGAAGCGGTCGAGGTCGCCATGACGCCGATAGCCTTCGGATTGGCGGTAGGCGACGAGATAGTTCTGGCTGAACTTGCCCGTTTCCAGGCCTGCCGACAGCTGGCCCTCGTAGGTCCCGAAGCTGCCGCCGGCGAGCCGAGCATCGGCATAGGTGCCGCCGATCCGCGTCTTGATATTGGCGCTTCCGGCGATGGCGTGGAGGCCGTAGCGCGGATCCGAGGTGCCGCGCACAACCTCGATCCCGGCGATATCGAGCGGGTAGACCTCGTCGATGTAGGGCATGTTGCCGTCGTTGCTATTGGACGGGATGCCATCGATTAACAGCTTGACGGCATTGATCTCGCCCTCGCCGTTGAACCCGCGGAACGAGAACTTACCGCTGGTCGTGCCCTGATTGAAATTGGTGAGGAGCACGCCCGGAAGCCGCCCTACCAGTTCCCAGGCATAGTTGACGTTGGCGCGCTGCGCGACGTCACCGCCGAGGCGATCGACCGATGTCAGGACATTGCCGGTCGAGCCCGCCATGCGGTTGGCGGAAACGACGATCTCGCCGACGGTGAAGGTCGTATCGGCGCTGGTGCCGGGCGGCGCAGGCTCATCGGCAAGTGCAGGCGAAGCTGCGCTAGCCAGGGCCAGCGCGATGGCGAATTTCGAAGTATGCATTGTTGGTCCAATCGAATTTGAAGTTATGCTCGCAGGGAGGCATCAGCTCTCGGCCATCGCGCGGAACATGCTGGCGACAGGCGCAAACATCTCGCTCATCATCTCGCCTACTGGCGCAGAGGTTGTGGCCAGCGTGCCCCCCTTGATCGAGGGATCGGGGGCATATTCGCCCTGCAGGACCAGGGCTTCGGCATAGGCCCGCCCACGCAGTTGCTCGACCATGGCGATGGCGAAATCGAGGCCTGCCGAAACCCCGGCGCCGGTCAGGATATTGCCATCCTTGACCACACGCTCATTGACCGGGATCGCCCCGAAATCAGCCAGTATGTCGCGGGCGACCCAGTGCGAAGTTGCGCGCTTGCCTTTGAGCAAACCGGCCTTGGCCAGCACCATCGAGCCGGTGCAGACGCTGGTGATGTGCTTGGCACGTGAGGCCCGATCCCTGATCCACGCCATGGTGTCAGCGCGCGCCATGACCGAAAGTGTGCCCTCCGTCCCGCCAGGCACGAAGAGCAAGTCGAGATCCTTGGGCGCGTCCGCCATCGTCACCGTGGGCGTGATGGCCAGGCCCAGGTCCGACGTCACCGGCGAGAGATCCTTCTCGGTAGTGACGAGGTGGACCTTTGCACCGAACAGGCAGGCAAAGAAGTAATGCGGTCCCACGAGGTCGAGCGCGGTAAACTTGGGGTAGAGCAGCATCGCGATCTGCTCCTGCCCCCACAGGCCCGGCCCGAGCACCCGGTTCATCGCCTCCATGTGCTTGTCATGCATGGCTGTCTGTTCGGCAGCAGACGGGTTTGCCGAGGGCGCAGCAGCACCACCGGCAGCCTGTGCGGCCATAGCCTTTTCGATCGCGAGACAGGGAGCGAGCAAGGCTGCTCCGGTCATGCCCTCGAGAAGGGTGCGGCGGTTGGTCGTCATCGTTGACCATCCTTCGCCGAAGGAAGGAGGCCGCGGGACTGCATCCACCAGAGGAATTCTTCCAGCCAGTGATCGCTCGTCGTGCCATGCCGCTTCAGTCCGAAGCCGTGGCCACCATGCTCGTAGATGTGTAATTCTGCCGGTACTCCAGCCTTGCGCCAGGCCTGATGCAGCAGTGTGGCGTCCTCTGGCTGAAACTCGTCATCTGCGGCGGCCGCGATGAATGCCGGGGAGGCGTCAGCCGGGACGGGGGTGCGCAAGCCGCCATAGATCAGGCCGACAAACGCCGGGCGCGTGGCAACGTCACCAATCGCGAGATCAGCCGCAAGGTACCCACCTGCCGAAAAGCCGATCATACCGATCCGCTGGGGGTCCACTTCCCATCCCCGTGCGTGCCGGCGCACCAACTCGACCGCGCGTGCGCCGTCGATCACCGCGTTGGCCTCGCCGGCGAAACGCGGAACCTCCAGCGGTACACCGCTTTTGGCCCGAGCCATGATCAGGTCCATCTCGCGAAGGTGGATCGCGGGGAGCATGGCCGGGCTCCCGGAACTCAGGATCGTACGGTACTTGAGCACGAATGCGGTGATCCCGTGCTTCGACAATGCTTCGGCGACGGCTGTCCCCTCGGACTCATAGGCGAGACCAACGAAGCCACCGCCCGGTGCGACGATAATAGCCGTACCGTTCGCAGTGCCCGGTGCCGGCCGGTACAGTTCAAGCGTGGGCGAACTGACGTTGCGGATGAGCAGACCACCTGCCTCGGGCACCTGCTCACGCAGTTCGGGAACCCCGAGCGAAGACACAGCGCCCTCCGGCCAGAGCGGGACTACGGTCTCATGAATGGGATCCGCGCGCGCGGTGGCCGAAGCAATCAACAGGGCGGCAGCAACCCCTAGCCTCGCCAGCCATGCAGACTTCACAGTTCCACCCGGACGGTAGCCGTCAAGGTGCGCGGTGCGCCAGGCAGGATCCAATCGGGCGAGAACTGGTGCTGCGAGACGTAGTAGCGCTTGTCGAAGACATTCTTGAGGTTGACCTGGGCGGTCACGTTGGCACCCGCGAGTACGAAGCGATAGGCCGCTTCCGCATCGAAACGGACATAGCCAGGTAGCGTGACGGTGTTACCCACATCGCCGAACCGCGCGGACTGGTAGAATGCCCCGCCGCCAAACGCGGCTGCTTTGGTTGCCTGATAGCGGGCCCACAGGCTAGCGGCATGGCGCGGGGTGTTGGCGAGGCGCAGCGATCCTGCATCCACCTTGGTATCGGTGAAGGCATAGGAGCCGATTACCGACAGTTGTGGGGTGATCTCGCCGCTGAAATCCAGCTCGATCCCGCGCGAGCGCGCCCTGCCAATTGTCTGGATCACCGGGAAGAAGGTGAAATCGCCGCGGTTGGTCTTTAGGAGATCGAAAGCGGCCAGGGTTGCGCTGAACCGCTTGTCTGCGGTCTGCACCTTGGCGCCCACCTCGAACTGCCGACCGATTTCAGGGGCGAGTTTGGTGCCATCGGGATTGACGCCGTTGTTGGCGGAGAGCCCGCGTTGGAACTGACCGTAGACCACCAGGCCGCGCGCGACTTCCAAGGTCGCGCCGATGCGCGGCGAGGTGAAACTCACCTTGTTGGGAGCAAGGCCAGGTGAGGAATAGATCGTGCTGGTCCAATCGTGACGCAGCGCCGCCACGGCGTGGAAGCCGCCACCGAAGTCGATGGCATCCTCGGCAGTGACCGAAAACCAGCGGTCGCGGTCAACGATGTCAACTGGACTGGCCTGCGCGATATCGAGCGGCGGTGTGTTCGCCACGTTCGGACTGGTGAGGCTCACCGTGCCAAGCTGCTCGAAATATGAAAGCCCGGTCTTGCCTTCGCGGAAGTATTCGGTCCCGACCGCAAGATGATGGACCAGGGCGCCTGTCCGCACTGTACCGATCAGATCGGCACTGGCCTGATCGACGTGGTAACGCCCGTCCGGCCGCACGTTGAAATAGTAAAGTGCAAGGCGGCGCGAAGATGCGAACAGGTCATCCCCTGTCGTCAGATCGAGCCGGTAGGGCGCAACATCAAGCTCGCGGGTGTGCGAGCGCATGTGGATACCGCGCAGGCGCAACTGCCAGGCGCTGCCAACGGCCTGACGTACGTCGAGCCGGTAAACCTGCGTCTCTGCCTTCGAAAGCACCGGTGCATTGTTGTACGCGGTGTTGAGCGGAATGTCTGCTGGCCGCGCGCCGTCAGATGGAATGCCATAGTCGTTGCGATAGCGGTGGTTGAGGTAATCCACGCTGAAAGTCACGTTGGTGTCCGCCGACGGCCGCCAGCCGAGCGAAGCGTTCACCGAGGCAAGCTTCTCCACCACATAGTCGCGGTTCGACCCAGTGTTGAGATAGCTCCCCGAAACCGCTGCGACCCAGTGCTGGTTCGCATCGAGCGCTCCGCCGATCCGTGCCGACGTGCGCGACAGGCCATATTCGCCCACCGTCTGCGCCAGTTCGCGAGCAGGTGCGGCCGTCAGCGGCCGGGCGCGAATATTGACGAGGCCGCCCGGTTCCGCGCGACCGAACAGCACCGAGTCTGGTCCCTTGACGACCTCGACCGCCTCGACATTGGCCATGTCGATCGGCACACCACGCACTTTGGTGCCATCGAGATAGTAGGTGCCACTGCTGTAGAGCGAGCTTTGCGTGGTCATCGAGACGGTTGAGAACCCGCGCAGCACCAGCAGTGGCGCGGTCGCGCCACCAAAGCCGAAGTCTGAAGAGACGCCGGCAACATTGCGCACTGCCTCGGTCAGCGTGATCGCGTTCTGGTCGAGCAGAACTTCGCGTTTCACCACTTGTATGGACTGTGGCGTCAGCAGGATCGGCTGCCCGGTCTTGCTTGCGCTGGTGCTGTCGTCTGCCGAATAGCGCCCGGTTACGACAATTTCGCGCTGGTCTGGACTCGCGTCCTCGGCAAGCGCGGGGCTGGCGGACAGCAGCACGGCTGCGATGGCAAACACAGACGTCTTCATTAATTTTCCCCCCTGGGAATGCTGTTTGTTGGTTTTGGATGTCACGCGATCAGTCGCTTGAGCTTGGCCAGCGCGGTTGCGTCGGATTCCTGGTGGTCGATGGTTCCCGAAAACTCGCCCCTGGCGGTCATCAGGTAGATCGCAGCGGTATGGTCGATGGTGTAATCGCCGCCCGGCTGCGGAACCTTGGCCGAGTAGACACCGTAGCCCTTCTTGATCTGTTCAAGCTGGGCATCAGTCCCGGTCAGGCCGAGGATTGGCGTGCCGAACAGTGCGACGTAGTTGCCAAGGTCGGCAGGCTTGTCGTGGCCCGGATCGACCGAGACGAAGACGATGTTGAACTTCATGCCGTCGGCCCCAAGCTGTTTGCGCAGCCGCGCCATGCGGGCAAGGCTGGTCGGGCAGACATCGGGACAGCGGGTGAAGCCGAAGAAGATCGCATAGGGCTTGCCCGCCAGCGTCTTCTCGGTGACTAACGAGCCGTCCGGCGCAGTCAGCGTGAACGGCCCGCCGAAGGTGTGGGCGTAGTCATTGGCAGGATCGCCCGCGGGATGGCCGCGGTCATAGATCACGGCGAGACTGACCATTGTGGCGACGCCGAGGACAAGCCACAGCGCCGTGCGCAGGCGGGCGAAACCCGAGCGAGGTTCCTTCTGCTCAGTGTCCTGCATGGCCGTTCTCGATCGGGCCGGTCGACGTCACGGGCTGCACCGCGAATTGCACGGTCACGCGGCCAGCGCGCTGGAAGCGGAGCGTCACGGGGAAACGCTCGCCCTGACGCAGCTGGCGCTTCAGGCCCATGAACATGATGTGGTAGCTGCCGGGCTTGAGTTCGAGCGTACCTCGGGCCGGAACGGCAATGCCGCCTTCCACCTGGCGCATGCGCATGACACCCCCATCCATGGTCATGGTATGCAGCTGGACTTCGGCTGCCACCGGGCTTGTGCCCGAGACCAGTCGATCGTCGGACTGGCTCTTGTTGGTGATGGTCATGAACCCGCCGCCAACGGCTTGCCCCGGAGCAGTCTCCCGCGACCAAGGGTGCTGGATGCCCAGGTTCCCGGCCTGATAACCATGCGCCAACGCAGCGCTCGCCAAGGCACTCAAGGCCAGAGCGGGCACAAGGGTTTTGGGAGGAAGGCGCATCATAGCTTGAAATCCTGTTCGAGGGTGCAGACGGGAATCGCCTGCGCGGCGAGGGTCTGGGGCGGCTCGACCAAGCCGACGCCAAAGGCCGTGTCGGCGAGGCGCAGCGCGGCGCAGAGCGCGATCGCCTTCCAGGTGTTGCGCCGAAAGCGCTGGAGCCTGTGATGCCGCGCGTCAGAAACCTTGAACATGCCCATGGTTCAGCACCCCCGCGCGTGCGCGAGCGCAGCCGCCACCAGCGGCGCCACCGCGCGGCGCTCATCGAGGCTAAGGCAGCGCCCGAACTCGATGCTGCCGTCGCGGCTGCGCAGGAACAGGCGCAGGTCGGTCGGGCTGCGCCCTTCGGCCGCCAGGTGCATCCAGAACGCGGGTAGCTCGATCTGGCGACCGCTGCTGTCGCGATGGCGCACCTGGCCATCGGCCAGTTCGAGCGTCTCTTGCGCTGGTGTCGATTTGCCATGGCGTTCAAGCGCGAACGTCAGGGCAGCCATGGCCAGAATGGAAAAAGCAGGCACCAGCCAGTGACCGTGCAGGGCAGGCCCGATACTGGTCACCATGAACAGGAGGCCGATGACGCTGAAACAGACGCGAGCGTCCTGGCTCAGATGCGAGCGGTTCTCCTGCATGTGCAGGATAAGAGGCTTGGGATTGGTCGTCTCGGGGACGCAATCCAGGCGTTCGGGCTTCGAAGCCCAAGGCCGTTCCGTGGAACGGCATAGCAATTCGTACATGGAAGAATGCTCCGGCTAAGCCGGCGCACGCTAAGGGAAGGCGCGCACGCCGGCCGGTCCGACAAATCGGTTAGATTGTCAGACCAAAGCCGGCGGTCCGCGCAGAGGCGGCCGCAGATAGGAAACGCGTTTAGGAAGAGGGAGACGCGCGGGCGCAAAGCCAAGCGCAAGAATGAAGGCCAGTGCCAGCGCGAGCAGCCAAGGATCGGCACCCGTCATCGAGGCCATCGACAGGGATGCGAAGGGGCACTCGCCCTTGCCCTGCTTGTGACCCGATTCGCTCCCGCCATCCTTCATCGGGATGACGAGTTGCTTCACGGCATGATTGCCCGTGATCTCGTCGCAGATCTGGACGGTCAGCACCTTGGAGCTTTGCCCGATCATGTAACCGGACGGCACGATGATCTTCATGCACAGCGCCGCCATGACCACCAGGATGGCCAAGACGCGGTGTCGCTGGAGATGATCGCGGAGCGTTGTCACTTCGAGTGCGCACTACATTGGACGAACGGAATTGTCATCAGGTCGCGTCGCGATGCTTCATTTCGGTGCCTTGATCACTGACCTCGATCAACTTGTGCGTCCCAATTCATTGTTGAACCAGAGGGCGCCCATCGTCGCCAAGGCGCCTGACAGCAGGTAGCCGCCCGAAGCGAGGAGCCCGAAATTAGCCGAGAGCCATAGCGCCACTAGCGGGGCGAATCCGGCACCGAACAACCAGCCAAGGTCGCTGGTGATGGCAGAGCCGGTGTAGCGGTTCTGCGTCGCAAAGTTGGACGAAACAGCGCCCGATGACTGGCCGAACGCCAAGCCCAGAAGCAGGAAGCCTGAGAGCATGAACACGATCTCGCCTACCTCGCCCAAGGCGAGCAGCTGGGGAGCAAAGCCGCTGAACATGGCGATCACCGCGGCCGATGCGCCGAGCAGCTGGCGTCGGCCGTATCGGTCGGCAAGGCGCCCTGAGACGATGATCGCCGCAACCCCCAGCGCCGCCGCGCCCGCCTCGATCAGCAGGAACCGGGTCGGTGCTTCCTGCGTGAACAGGAATACCCAGGAAAGCGGGAACACGGTGACCATGTGGAACAGGGCAAAGCTGGCCAGCGGCGCGAATGCCCCGATCACGATTGTCTTCCATTCGCGTCGGAGCGTCACCCCGACCCGTTCAGGCTGGAGATCGCGGGTCTCATAAAGACGTTGGAACTCGGGCGTCACCACCAACCGAAGACGGGCGAACAGGGCAACTACATTGATCGCGAAGGCGACGAAGAACGGGAATCGCCAGCCCCAGTCGAGGAAATCGGCGGCGGGCAAGGACGACGTGAAGAACGCAAAGAGCAGGCTTGCTACGATCAGGCCAAGCGGAGCGCCCAGCTGCGGGATCATCGCATACCAGCCGCGCCGGCTCTCGGGCGCATTGAGGGCGAGCAGCGAGGCAAGACCGTCCCAGGTCCCGCCCAGCGCAAAACCCTGCCCCATACGGAAGAGCGCGAGGAGGGCGATGGCCAAAGCACCGATGTCGCGATAGCCCGGGAGGAAGGCGATGGCGGCGGTCGATCCGCCCAGAAGGAATAACGCGATGGTCAGCTTCGCCCCCCGGCCATAGGCCCGATCAATCGCCATGAAGGCAAACGAGCCGACCGGGCGGGCAACGAAGGCCAGTGCAAAGACGAGAAACGAATAGAGCGTGCCGGTCAGCGGATCGACGAAGGGGAAGAAAAAGCCCGGAAACACCAGCACCGAGGCAATAGCGTAGACGAAGAAGTCGAAGAACTCCGACGTGCGACCGATAATCACCCCGATGGCGATCTCGCCGGGGGAAACGCTGTGACCGGTAGCTTCGGCCTCAGGTGCGTCGATGACGGCGGCAGACATGCGTTGGATCCTTCGGTGAATGCAGGTGCGGCACAGCTTGCGGCCTATCGTCCTTGATCTGGATCAAAGGGATTGGACAAAATGTCCTATCGCTGCACTGCAACACCCGGCGTAGTTCGCGCGGCATGCGCCACGTCTCACCATTGCGTTCACGCCTGCCAATCCTGGCCTCCCTGCCGCTCCTGCCCCTGCTCGGCGGCTGCAATTGGGTTGTGCTCGATCCCGCCGGAGATGTGGCGCGGCAGCAGGCAGATCTGGTGGTCATCTCCACTTGGCTGATGCTGCTGATCATCGTGCCGGTCATGGCGCTGACAGTGTTCTTCGCCTGGAAGTATCGCGCATCGAGCGAAGCGCCGGACTACGATCCCGAATGGTCTCATTCGACTCAGCTCGAACTGGTGATCTGGTCGGCCCCGCTGCTGATCATCATCGCGCTGGGCGCGGTCACATGGGTCGGCACGCATTTGCTCGATCCCTATCGCACCATCGGCCGGATCGATCATGCCCGCGATGTGCCCGCGCAGGCAAAGCCGCTGGAGGTCCAGGTCGTCGCGCTCAACTGGAAGTGGCTGTTCATCTATCCCGAGCAGAAGATCGCCACGGTCAACGAACTTGTCCTTCCCGTCGACAGGCCCTTGCGCTTCCGCATCTCTTCCTCGGCGGTGATGAACTCGTTCTATGCGCCCGCGCTCGCCGGGCAGATCTACGCGATGCCGGGCATGGAAACCAAGCTGCACGCCGTGCTCAACAAACCTGGCAGCTATGAGGGTTTTTCCGCCAACTACAGCGGCGCGGGCTTCTCGAACATGCGCTTCTCCATGCGTGGGCAGGACGAGGCTGGCTTCGAGCGCTGGGCGGAGGGCGTGCGCAAGGGAAAGGGCGATCTCGATCGAACTGCCTATCTCCAGCTGGAGAAGCCGTCCGAAAAGGAGCCGGTGCGCCACTTCGCCACTGTCGCGCCCGACCTCTTCGACGCCGTCGTCAATCTCTGTGTGCGGCCGGGTAAGATGTGCATGAGCCAGATGATGGCGCTCGATGCGCGTGGTGGGATGGGCCAGGCGGGCCGCTGGAACCTTGCCGCGCTGAGCTATGACAAGTTCGGGCATGAGGCGGTAAACGCCGTGCTGCCCGGCCAAAGCGCGGGGCTGCTGACTGAGGCGGATCAGCTGTTCATCAAGGCCTTCTGTGCGGACAATCGTCCGACGACCGCGCTTGGCAAGGTAACAGGAGCCCCCCTGAGCACCGCGACTCTGCGCGGCGCGGGGCTCATCTGGCCGGGTGCGAAGCCGGCCACCGAGCGAGCTCCTGCAAGTCCTGAAACAGCAAAGCTGGCCGCAGCCGCTGGACCCGCAGCATCCTGAAAATCGGAGCCCATCGCATGACTTCCGCAGACCAGCACTGGTCCTTCCTGCTCGGCAAGCTGACGCTCGAAGCGCTGCCTCTGCACGAGCCGATCATCGTCGCCACTTTCGCCGCCGTCGCGCTAGGCGGAGCCGCAGTGGTGGGCGCGCTAACCTATTTCAAGCTGTGGGGCTATCTCTGGCGGGAATGGTTCACCAGCGTGGACCACAAGAAGATCGGGATCATGTACATGATCCTGGGCCTTGTAATGTTTCTGCGCGGTTTTGCCGATGCGATCATGATGCGCATCCAGCAGGCAATCGCGTTCAATGGATCTGAAGGCTACCTCAACGCGCACCACTACGACCAGATCTTCACCGCGCACGGGGTGATCATGATCTTCTTCGTGGCGATGCCCTTCGTCACCGGCCTGATGAACTACGTCGTGCCGCTGCAGATCGGCGCGCGCGACGTGTCATTCCCGTTCCTCAACAACTTCAGCTTCTGGATGACAACGGCGGGCGCGGCGTTGGTCATGGCCTCGCTGTTCGTTGGCGAGTTCGCGCAGACCGGCTGGCTCGCCTATCCGCCGCTCTCGGGCCTGTCCTACAGCCCCGGGGTCGGCGTCGATTACTACATCTGGGCGCTGCAGATCGCGGGGGTGGGCACGACGTTGTCGGGCATCAATCTCATTGCCACCATCGTCAAGCTGCGCGCGCCCGGCATGACCATGATGAAGATGCCGGTTTTTACCTGGACCTCGCTGTGCACCAACGTGCTGATCGTGGCCTCCTTCCCGGTGCTGACCGCCGTGCTGACGCTGCTGACTCTCGACCGCTATGTCGGCACAAACTTCTTCACCAACGACTTCGGCGGATCGCCGATGATGTACGTGAACCTGATCTGGATCTGGGGCCACCCCGAGGTCTATATCCTGGTCCTGCCGGTATTCGGCGTGTTCTCGGAAGTGACCGCGACCTTCTGCGGCAAGAAGCTCTTCGGCTATTCGTCGATGGTCTATGCGACAGTCGTCATCACCATCCTGTCCTATGTTGTCTGGCTGCACCACTTCTTCACGATGGGATCGGGGGCCAGCGTCAACAGCTTCTTCGGGATCACCACCATGGTCATCTCGATTCCGACCGGGGCCAAACTGTTCAACTGGTTGTTCACGATGTACCGCGCCCGCATCCGCTTCGACCTGCCGATGATGTGGACCCTGGCCTTCATGCTGACCTTCGTGATCGGCGGGATGACCGGCGTGCTGCTGGCGGTGCCGCCTGCGGACTTCGTGCTGCACAATTCGCTGTTCCTGATTGCGCACTTCCACAATGTGATCATCGGCGGCGTGGTGTTTGGCGTCTTTGCGGCCATCAACTACTGGTGGCCCAAGGCCTTCGGGTTCAAGCTGGAGCCGTTCTGGGGCAAGGTCAGCTTCTGGTGCTGGGTCGTGGGCTTCTGGCTTGCCTTCACTCCGCTCTATGCGATGGGCCTGATGGGCGTGACCCGGCGGCTGCGCGTGTTCGATGATCCTTCACTGCAGATCTGGTTCGTGATCGCCGCAATCGGCGCGGGCCTGATCGCCTGTGGGATTGCGGCCATGCTGGTGCAGTATGCGGTTTCGATCATCCGCCGCGACCAGAACCGCGACCTCACCGGCGACCCCTGGAACGGCCGCACGCTCGAATGGGCGACCAGTTCGCCGCCGCCTGCGTACAACTTCGCGTTCACCCCGGTGGTGCATGATCTCGACAACTGGGCCGCGATGAAGCGCGCAGGAGTTGCCCGGCCGGCGGTTGGCTTTCGCCCGATTCATATGCCGCGCAACACCGGCGCGGGCGTGATCCTCTCGGGCCTCAGTGCAATCTGCGGCTTCGCGCTGATCTGGCATATCTGGTGGCTTGCAGCGGTCGGCTTTGCGGCGCTGCTCTTCACCGCGATTGCCCACACCTTTAACTACCGACGCGATTTCCACATCCCTGTCGAAACCGTGATCGAGACCGAGGCCGCGCGCAGCCGCGAACTCGCCTTGGCAGGAGCAGCGGCATGAGCGCCCATCCCACCCCAGCATCGGCAGACACGGCTAGCTGGTACGACCTGCACGAACACGATCATCCCGAAGGCGGCAGTACGCTGCTCGGCTTCTGGATCTACCTGATGAGCGACTGCCTGATCTTTGCCATGCTGTTCGCGGCGTTCGGCGTGCTCGGCGGCAACTATGCGGCAGGCCCCGGCCCGAAGGACCTGTTCGACCTACCGCTGGTCGCACTCAACACTGCGATGCTGCTGTTCTCCTCGATCACTTATGGTTTTGCCATGCTGGCGATGCAGGGCGGCAACGTGAAGGCAGTGCAGGGCTGGCTGCTCGTCACCGGCCTGTTCGGCGCAGCCTTCCTGTCGATCGAACTCTATGAATTTGCGCACCTGATCCGCGAAGGCGCTACCCCTCAGCGCAGCGCGTTCCTATCATCGTTCTTCACGCTGGTCGGCACGCACGGGCTGCACGTCACCTTCGGTCTTGTCTGGCTCGGCGTGCTGGTGGTGCAGGTCGGTCAGCGCGGACTGGTCGCGGCCAACCAGCGGCGGCTGATGTGCCTCAGCCTGTTCTGGCACTTTCTTGACGTCGTGTGGATCGGCGTCTTCACCTTCGTCTATCTGCTGGGAATGCTGCGATGAGCGCTGCACACGACACTCATGGAGCCGATGATGGTGCGGCCCATGGCACGATGCGCGATTACGCGATCGGTTTCGCCCTTTCGGTCGTGCTCACCGCCATCCCGTTCTGGCTGGTCATCACCCAGCCGCTGGCCGACAAGGGCCTGACCGGCGGGATCGTGGTGATTTTTGCGGCGGTTCAGATCGTCGTCCACATGATCTTCTTCCTGCATATGAACGCGAAGTCCGAAGGTGGCTGGAACCTTCTGGCGCTGCTGTTTACGGCGGTGCTGGTGCTGATCGTGCTCTCCGGCTCGCTCTGGGTCATGCACCACCTCAACACGAACATGATGCCGATGAGCCACAGCATGGCGGACATGCCGTGACAGTCAGCGGGGCGGCGGGCGCTGGGCGTAAGCCAGTTGTCCCGTGCGCCGTGCTGCTGGTGCTGGCAGCGGCATTCGCGGCGCTGGCCGTCTGGCAGGTGCAGCGCCTGCATTGGAAGGAAGCGTTAATCTCCCGCGTTGATGCCGGGATGCGAGCCACGCCGCTCCCACTTGAACGGGTGGCGGCCTCTGATCCCGCCCCATTCGAATACCGTCGCGTCATTGTTTCGGGGCGCTATCGCTTATCCGGCACAGTGCTAGTCTCCGGCGCCTCCACGCGCGGTAGTGGATATTGGGTACTGGCCCCGCTGCAGACTGCTGGCGGTATTGCTTACGTCAATCGCGGATTCATGCCCCTAGGCACCCGGATCGACACCGTTCGGCGGCAGACGCCCACCGGTCCGGTCACCGTCATCGGGTTGCTGCGCGTGAGCGAACCGGGCGGCGGCTTTCTGCGCGCTAATCGCCCGGCCGAGGACCGCTGGTATTCGCGCGACATCGCCACAATTGCCGCCGCCCGGCATCAGCGCGCCGATCCTCGGCTGTTCGTCGATGCCTTCAGCGAAAGCCCTGCTGCTCCCTACGCGCCGATTGCTGGCCTCACTGTGGTCAGCTTTCCGAACAACCACCTGTCCTATGCGCTGACTTGGGCCGCGTTGGCCATCCTGTCCGCTAGTGGCGCATTCGTGCTATGGCGCAAGCCAAGATGAGCCCGAATGCCCTCCTCTTTCCCCCCGCGAGCGGGCGCAACATGGCACTGCTTGTCCAGTTGCGCTGGATGGCGGTAGTCGGCCAGTTGGTGACGATCTGGGGTGCGGTCGACCTGCTTGGGGTGCGGCTCCCAATGCCGCAGTTGGTGGCTGTGCCGGTGCTGCTGGCACTGGTCAACCTTGCCACTTGGATCATGGGCCGTGAGCGCGAGGGGTATAGCCATCTCGAGCTGCTGGCTGCCCTGATGCTCGATGTCGGATCGCTCGCCTGGCAGCTCTGGTTCAGCGGCGGCACTACCAACCCCTTCGCCTTCCTGTTTCTGCTCCAGATCGTGATCGGCGCCATCCTTCTGCCACCCGGTTGGAGCTGGATCGTCGCGGCCGTCTCCGCCGCCGCCTATGCGGGCCTGACCTTCAACTATCGCCCCCTCGACCTGCCCGCGCCCTATTCCGAAACACCAATGCCGCTGTTTCTGTTCGGCAACCTTGTGTGTTTCCTCCTGATTGCCGCGCTGCTGATGTTCTTCGTGATCCGCATCGATCGCAATCGGCGGCAGAGTGATGCGGCGCTGGCTGCACTTCGCCAGCAGGCCGCGGAGGAGCATCATATCGTGCGCATGGGCTTGCTCGCCTCGGGTGCAGCGCATGAACTCGGCACCCCGCTTGCCACGATCTCGGTCCTGCTAGGAGACTGGCGCCGCCATCCGGCGCTTGCCCGGAGCCCTGAGCTTCTGGATGAAGTCGAGGACATGACGACCGAAGTCCAGCGGTGCAAGACCATCGTCACGGGCATCCTCCAATCCGCCGGCGAGGCGCGCGGCGAGAGACCCGAGGTGACCACGTTGCGCCAGTTCGTCCAGACCATCGCGGAGGAATGGGACGCGCGAAGTGACGGGACTGTCCTCCTTGAGGACCGCATCGGAGGTGATGACGTCGATATCGTCTCGGACCCGGCGCTCCGCCAGGTGATCGGCAATGTGATCGCTAATGCGCTCGAAGTCTCGCCCCACTTCGTCATGCTCTCTGCTGTGGTGGAAGCCGGGCAGGCGGTCATTTCAGTCCGCGATCGTGGCCCCGGCTTCGCCCCGGAAATGCTGGAGGCTTTCGGGCGGCCCTACTCGTCCACGAAGGGCCGTGCCGGGGGCGGGCTTGGCCTGTTCCTCGTGGTCAACGTGTTGCGCAAGCTCGGCGGTAAGGTCGAGGTCTGCAATCCTGCCGATGGCGGTGCGCTGGTGCGCATGTCGATACCTGTGGCTTCGCTCGCCTTTGGACGGAGTGTGGCCGTGTGACCGGAGATGGCACATCCCCCAGCCTCATTATCGTCGAGGACGATCCTGCGTTTGCCCGTACGCTGTCCCGCTCGTTCGAACGGCGCGGCTACGCGGTCCAACATGCGGACAGCCCCGACCGATTGGTTGCGCTGCTCGATTCTCATGATTTTGAGTTCGCGGTGGTTGATCTCAAGCTGGGAACGGTTTCGGGCCTGCCTTGCGTCGAGATGATTCACGCTCGTGATCCGCAAACCCGTATCGTCGTGCTCACTGGCTTTGCCAGCATTGCCACCGCAGTGGAGGCGATCAAGCTCGGCGCGGCCCACTATCTCGCCAAGCCCGCCAATACCGACGACATCGAGGAGGCTTTCGGTCGTGCTACCGGCGATGCCAACGTGCCAATCGACGGGCGCAAGAGCTCGATCAAGACGGTGGAGTGGGAATACATCCACACTACCCTGGCAGAATGCGATTTCAACATTTCAGAGACTGCAAGGCGCCTTGGCATGCACCGGCGTACCTTGGCGCGAAAACTCGAGAAGCGGCAGCTCAGGTGATTCACAAGGCGGAGTATAGGTGCATTTTGAGTTCGAGCTTGCCGAATTCGATGACCTCACGTCACCGCAGCCATTCGCGATCGAAACTTCAGTACAGGGCCGAGTTGTCTACGGCTGGACTATTTGAATGACGCCGAGCGTTCAAGGGTCCCTCACGGCGGCATCGCACCTTTCCTCCGCCGCAATCTCAACCCGTCCAGGCTTTACAAGAGTCAGAACTTCGCCCGTGCGCTGATCAAGGCTCCACCCTGGCTCAGGAAAGCCATCCGTCAGCGCGTAGTTGTGATGGAACAGGTTGCGCACACCAGCACCCAGCTCGATGCCGCTCGTCAGCGCATAGTCGACGCGCAGATTTGCCAGCACATGGGGGCCTGTCTCATAATAGACCGGCGTCGCGGCAGTGGTGCTCGTCAGACGATCCGAGGCGATATCTACGCTTGGCAGAATGCTCAGGCCCTCGAGCGGCCGCCAGTTCGCATAAAAAAATGGCTTGTGGTGCGGACCGGCGTGCAAAAGGGCGCCCTCATTACGACGGTGCAGCGGGCCGCCTGGTTTTCCAGGTGGTGAGATCCGGATGTTGGTGGTGGAGACAATTGTTCGGATCCGGCGCGAGCACGTGAACGGGAAGGCGATAAAGGCGATTGCGCGGATCTGCAGTTGTCTCGCAAGGTAGTGCGCAAGGCGATCCGGGCGCCGGAGGGGGCGTTCGAATACCATCGCACCGTCCATTCCAGGAGTGCCTTGATACGCTTCTGACGGAGAACGAGGCCCTGCACCGGCGCGACCGGCTGCGCATGACCCGGATCGACGATCTGCTGCAGTGCGAGCGGTTCGAGGGCTCCTACGATGCAGTCCGGAGCTACGCCCGGCGCTGGGCGGAAGCGCAGGGCAAGGATGCAGGTGACGTCGCCCCAGCCTTCATCCCGCTGCTGTTCCAGCCCGGTGAGGCCTACCAGTTCGACTGGAGCCACGAGGACGTGGAGATCGCTGGCAAGCCGATACGGGTGAAGGTGGCGCACATGCGGTTGTGCGCGTCGCGGGCAGTGTATGTCCGGGCCTATCCCCGCGAGACGCAGGAGATGGTGCTCGCTGCCGATGCCCGGGGCTTCGCTTTCTTCGGCGGGATTCCGCTGCGCGGGATCTAAAATAACATGAAGACCGCCGTATCCGCGGTCTTCGTCGGCAAGGAAGGTGTGTTCAACCGCCGCTTCCTGGTCATGGCCAAGGCCGCGCGGCGGGCTGTCCAGGTCCGCGCCTATGCCGACCGGATCGTTGTGCGCCTCGGTGACGAGGTCGTTGCCGAACATGCCCGACACCTCGGTCGTGACCGGACGATCTGCGATCCCTGGCACTATCTACCAGTGCTGGCCAACAAGACCGGCGCCTTGCGCAACGGTGCGACCTTCCAGGGCTGGGACCTGCCACCGGCACTGGCGCGGCTGCGCCGCAATTTGGGCAGCGGCGATGAGGCTGATCGGCGCTTCGTCCGGGTGCTGGTGGCCGTTCTGACCGATGGCCGGGACGCGGTCGAGACGGCAATCCGCGAGGCGCTCGATGCCGGTGCTGCCAGCGACGAGGTGATCCGCAACATTCTCGCCCGAAACCGCGCGCGGCCTCGTAGTTGTCAACCGTTACGAGGGGCGCACGAACCTGTGGGCTGCAGGCGCCTATCTGAGGCAAATGATCAACAAGTTCGGTGCGCTGGATCTGGGTCTGGCCGCGTATAATGCAGGTCCGGTGCAGTCTAGAAGCACGGGTCAATTTTGCGTAGTTCTGAAACATCGCGATACATCCGGCGCGTGCTTGTTCACTTGGGACGAGCTCAGCAACTGACCGTCAGGACAGCCAGTGAGGTTATGAGCATCCAGCCGATTGACAAGCTGAACAACAGGCATCTGGCGGCAGCACTGAGACCAACAGGCTGCTAGCCCCCTCAAGGACTTAGAAGCACAATGCCATCTTACCTCCGGGTGCAAATCCCTTGGCCGGCGCAATGGCAGTCCCCGCGTCGTAGGTAACGAAATGCGTATCCGCGTCTCTGGGATCCTGAGCATCGGCTCGCGGGGGTTGATGCTGACCACCCCTGAAAATCAAATCTGGATCATAGAGACCGACGACTTGCGTGACGCATCCTCGGGACAGTCGGTGGTAGTCGAGGGCACTGTGGCGGGGCTCGACCGCCTGCGCGCCGATTGGATTGGGCCACAAAAGTGACACGCTCTTGCGCCTCTTGTCAGTCGAGACAATGCTGCGCCCATTCACTCATGAGGCCCCGGCGCTTTCCAAGAAACTTCGTCCGCCGATAAGCAGCTTCGACTTTGTTTGACACGGTGTGCGCGAGAGCAGCCTCAGCGACTTCGCCCGGATATGACGCATTCTCGGCAGCCCAGTCACGAAACGCCGAGCAAAACCCGTGCACCGTGAAGTCCAGATCCATTTTCCTGAGGATCGCCAACAGGGTCATGTCGGACATTGGCTTCCGGGACTTCTGACCAGGAAATACAAGGTCGCAGGTTTCGACCTTGTAGCTTTTGACGCGCTTTAGGACGTCCAACGCCTCAGCTGAAAGCGGCACCTGATGCATAGCCCCCGCCTTCATGCGCTCTGCCGGGATCGACCAGAGCTTCTTGCTGAAATCGAATTCCGACCACTCGGCGCCCCTCACCTCACCCGAGCGGCATGCAGTCAGGATGAGAAACTCCAGAGCCAGCCTGCTTACGGTGCTGCGTCGCCTAAGCTTTGCAAGGAAGTTTGGCACTTCCGCATAAGGCATGGCTGCGAAATGCCGCCCCTTGCGGGGTTGCTTGGGTAACCCGCGCGACAAGGACCTCATGGGAGCTTCGGAAGACCGGTGCCCCTCGGCGTAAGCCCAGTCGAGGACGGCCCCGATCCGCTGGCGAACTCGCCTGGCTGTTTCGGGCTTGGAGAGCCAGATCTTGAGGAGCACGTCGCGAATAAGCGGACCATCGATGTCTGACACCGACAAGTTGCCAATGAGGGGGAAGGCATATGTTTCTAGGCTTTTGAGCCACTGGACCTGATGCTTTCCGTTCCTCCACGTTGCCTTGTGTTCGTCAAACACGCACCGGGCGGCTTGAGTAGCCCCTAGATTTCTGGACGCCTTCGATCCTAATTTTGAGGACAGGAGGCGATGATGGGGAAGCCCAATTTCAGTGATGAGTTCAAGCGTGATGCGGTGGCCCAGATCACCGAACGCGGATATCCTGTAGCCGAGGTCTCGCAGCGGCTCGGCGTCAGCCAGCACTCGCTGTATGCCTGGAAGCGTCAGCTTGCGAAGGTGGTGTCCGGCGAAGCCAGCAAGGATGCCGAGATCCGCCAGTTGAAGCGCGAGCTGGCCCGGGTGACCGAGGAGCGCGACATCCTAAAAAAAGCCACCGCGTATTTCGCCAGGGATGCAAAGTGAGATACGCGTTCATTGCCGAGCATCGTCACCAGTTCAGGGTTCGGGCGATGTGTCGGTGCCTGCGCATCCAGCCCAGTGGTTTCTATGCATGGCAGAAGAGCCCGCTGAGCCAGCGGGCTCGGGAAGATGCCCGGCAGACCGATCTGATCCGCAAAGCCTGGAACGACAGCGGCAAGGTCTATGGCTACCGCAAGCTGCACGATGACCTTCTGGATCACGGCGAGACCTGCTGCCCCAACCGCGTTGCGCGGTTGACCAGGCTCGCGGGTATCAGGGCCCAGGTTGGCTACAAGCGTCGGCCTGGCAGCTATGGCGGCAAACCTTCCCTGGCGGTCGACAACACTCTGGATCGCCAGTTCGATGTAGCGACGCCAGATCGGGCCTGGGTGACAGACATTACCTACATCCGCACCCTGGAAGGCTTTGCCTATCTGGCGGTCGTGATCGATCTCTACTCGCGCCGCGTGGTAGGCTGGTCGATGCAGAGCCGACAGACCACCGATGTCGTGCTGCAGGCGCTGCACATGGCGGTATGGCGGCGCAAGCCGAAGCAGCGGGTGTTGGTCCATTCGGACCAGGGCTCGCAGTTCACCAGCATGGACTGGGCTGCCTTCATCCGGGCTCACAATCTTGAACACTCGATGAGCCGACGTGGTAACTGCCACGACAACGCTGTGGCCGAGAGCTTCTTCTCGTTGCTCAAGCGTGAGCGCATCCGCCGCCGCACCTACATAACCCGCAAGGAAGCCCGGCAGGACGTGTTCGATTACGTCGAGATGTTCTACAACCCGGTGCGCAAGCAAGTCAGGAACGGGATGCTGTCGCCCGCCGAGTTCGAACGGCGGCAGATTTTGAAAGCGGAAGGCGTCTAGAAAACTAGGGGCTACTCAGCTGCTTCGAATGTCGGCACCTTCCGCTGTGCCTTTCTGCGCTCGATGAGCGGATCCAGCCCTGCCTTTGCCTGCTTTCGCATTTCGCCGGCTGCATCGCGCGCTTGGCTCAGCGACATGAACTCCAGTGAGCCAAGGCCAATGTCCCGTCGCTTGCCCGCAACTTGGATTCGCAGGGTCCAGCTGCCCTTGCCCGGTCCACTGTAGTCAAGGATGAGCCCCCCGCCGTCAGAGTACCGACCCGGCTTCTGGAGACTTCGTATTTTGAGTGCAGTTAGATTTCCCATAGCGTCCGCCTAAACAGAATCCCCACAGTCCTCCCCAAACTCTGCCCTGGATACATCTGAACAAACAGAGAACGCAGCAGACATCATGACGCGCGAAAACGCATGATTTCCGGGGGTTTTGGAGCTTAGCGGATGTTGACGGAAAGGGGGCTTGGCGGAGAGGGTGTCCGCCCTGAATCTGTCATATAGTATTGATATTGCTCTGATAAAATGTTTCAAAAGCGCAATGGACCCACACTCAGACCCACACATCTAGATCGCTCAACATTGGTTTTGCGGACGAATTGAGCCGAAATCCATTTTATCATATGAAATATTATCATACCGAACGGTCTCCGCTAAATAGAAATGTCACTGTCGGGGACCCAGGGTGACGTGACCCCCTGATTTCCCTCCAAGATTGATTAGAGTCCGGCCCTTGAGAGAAGGAACGGACAGATGAAGCGACTACGATTTACAGAAGAGCAGATTATCGGGGTTCTGCGTGAGGCAGAGGCAGGCGCGAAGACGGCTGACCTGGCCCGCAAGCATGGCGTGTCGGAAGCGACGCTATACAACTGGAAGGCCAAGTATGGCGGCCTTGAGGTGTCGGAGGCGAAGCGGCTGCGGGCGCTCGAGGACGAGAACGGGCGGCTCAAGCGTCTGCTTGCCGACGCGATGCTGGACAACGCGGGTCTGAAGGATCTGCTGGCAAAAAAATGGTAACGCCTGCCGCCAAGCGGGAAGCGGTCGCGCATCTTCAGGCCCTGCTTGATGTCAGCGAGCGGCGGGCGTGCAGGGTCATCGATGCGGACCGGACAGTCATTCGCTACCAGTCGCGGCGCGATGATGGTGCTTTGCGCGAGAAGCTGCGGGAACTGGCGCATCAACGCCGCCGGTTCGGGTATCGGCGGTTGCACATCCTGCTGCGGCGCGAGGGGCTGACGATCAACCGCAAGAAGACCCAGCGGCTGTACCGCGAGGAAGGCTTGACCGTGCGGCGACGCAAAGGGCGCAAACGCGCGGTTGGTGCACGGGTGCCAGCTCCCGTTTCGGCGCTACCCAACCAGCGCTGGAGCCTGGACTTCGTGCATGATCAGATGATCACCGGTCGCCGGTCCCGGGTGCTCAACGTCGTCGATGATGTGACGCGCGAGTGCCTGGCGGCGGTTCCCGACACCTCGATCTCGGGCAAGCGGGTGGTGCGCGAACTGGCCGAGCTGATCGCGGTGCGGGGCAAGCCCGGTATGATCGTCAGCGACAACGGAACCGAGCTGACCTCGAACGCGGTGCTCGAATGGTGCGGCGATGCCAAGGTCGAATGGCATTACACGACGCCGGGCAAGCCGACCCAGAACGCGTTCGTCGAGAGCTTTAACGGGCGGATGCGCGACGAGCTGCTCAATGAGACACTGTTCACTTCGCTGGCCCATGCCCGCGAGAAGATCACTGCATGGGCCGACGATTACAACACCGACCGACCGCACTCCTCACTCGGATACGCCACCCCGGCGGCCTTCGCCGCCGACCTCAAAAAGCAAGGGGCTGCTGCGCTCCGCATAGCCGGAGGCTACGCTACGCAGCCCCTTGCTTCACCCGCGCAACCGCGCAACAACGATGCCGAGGCTTTAATCGCAACTGGATGAAAGTTGGGGGTCACGTCACAGGTGTAATACAAGCTCTGCGCGATGCCTTCCTTGCGGCACAGCTCAGCAATGCTGTCCTCGCCGCGCAGCCCATCGAGCACGATGCGGATCTTGTCTTCGGCCGAGAAATGGCGACGGGTCTGCCGCCGAATGTCCTTCACGACCCGCTCAGCAGGAGCCTTTACCGGCGATTTTTTCAAGGAGTGTTGGGACTTCATCTTATGGGATGGACGCCTCCCGCATTCGAGCCAAAAAGATTGCAGCAAGAATGGAGCAGAGGAGTTCATCACATGCACATGCTGGCGATCGATTTGGGTAAGCAGTCCTTCCACATTTATGGGATAAGCGATGATGGAGAAGTGGTTTCGCGCAAGGTTGGACGGGCCAAGCTCGTCGACGCGGTGAGCAGATTACGTCCACAACTGGTCGCGATGGAAGCTTGCGCCAGCTCGCACCACTGGGGGCGCACCTTCGAGGCGCTGGGGCACGACGTGCGGCTCATCCATCCGCGGTTTGTGAAGCCGTTCGTGAAGGGATCGAAGAACGACGCAGTTGATGCGGAAGCCATTTTCGAAGCGGCAACCAGACCAACTATGCGGTTCGTGCCGCTGAAGAGCGTCGAGCAGCAGGATCTTCAAGCCCTGCATCGAACACGCGACAGGCTGGTCGTCCAGCGGACCGCTTTGATCAACCATACGCGCGGGCTTTTGGCCGAGTATGGCATCGTCATGCCCGCTGGAGCGTCCCGTTCCGCTTGCAGATCGACAGGATGATTGAGACCGCCGAACTCTCGGACTTGGCCAAGCTCCTGTTTCGGCAACTCGTCGAAGAGTATCGCGACCTTGATGCCAGAGTGTCGGCTCTCGATGACATGCTGGTCAAGATCTGCCGCACTGACGAGCGTTGCAAGCGCCTGACAACGCTGCCTGGCGTTGGACCGATCGTCGCGACCTCCTTGGTGGCCGCGATCGACGATGGCCGACACTTCAAATCGGGCAGAGCCCTCTCTGCCTGGATCGGTCTGGTTCCGCGACAATACACGACGGGCGGCAAGCCAAGGCTTGGCGGCATCGGCAGCAGAGCCAACCACTACCTTCGGCGGCAACTCATACACGGGGCTCGATCGGCATTGCTGAGGATCAGCAAGCACGAGGACCGGCGATCAAACTGGGCGCAGGATCTGCTATCCCGAGCTGGGCACAACAAAACGCTCGTCGCCATGGCGAACAAGACGGCTCGCATGGCATGGGCAATATTGCGCAGCGGAGAGAGCTACAAGATCGCGTGATCCTGCTCAGCGCTGAGCAGGATCACGAATGTCTTCAAATGCG
Source organism: Novosphingobium olei (assembly GCF_012927405.1). GTDB lineage: Bacteria > Pseudomonadota > Alphaproteobacteria > Sphingomonadales > Sphingomonadaceae > Novosphingobium > Novosphingobium olei. Next base: position 470,364 of record NZ_JABBGM010000003.1, read on the forward strand.
AGGTGAAGACTTGATGGTGTAACGGCACGGACCGCCGCTTCACAGCCTGTAAGGAACGATGGCCTTCGAGGCCGCTCATCTTAGAAGGCACTGAACCGCGCGGATTCCCATCATGGCCAGGAGCAAACCCGCTTCAATCGATAGGCCGGATAGATTCACGCATCCAATGCCGCAGCAACATCAAAAATCCACCTTGCGCGGGAGGCGTCCATAGATTCGTTCCTTCGTCACTACGACGAAGCCCCAACACTCCTTAAATCACAACGTCAAATCTGTGCCATTGGTGCTGATGGGGGACACTGGCCACGTCTGCAACTGGCTCGGGGGGAAGCTCTAAGGGGCTTGGATCAGCTGCATTGCCGTCTTTCAGCCTAAGCTGGGAGAAGTCCTCGACGGCCACTTCACGTGCATGGGACTGAAGCCCGAGCACAGCGGTGGCTGCAAAAATTATGAAACGCTTCACGTCACGCCTTTCGATGGCGTGCTGTGCAGATGGGGTTGCGCGAAACCCAATTTAGGCGCGCCCCTTTACTACTGTCAATCCAGCCGACAAGCCGACGACTAACTACGCAATGGAAATCTACGACTACGGCCCATCAGTAACCGGTTGGGTGTGCGAACTGCAATCAGAAGCCGCATAATGGCCAAGCATGCAGACTCTCTACGTTAGCAGGACAGGGTCGCGAAAGTCTCCAAATTGACGGTTGCTTGCCTTGATACAATCGACATCGCGCTCTTGCACGATTGGCGTAGTTGGAACGCAGCGCTTTCGGCTCTGCCAAGGGGGAGTCTTCTGTCGGCTCTGGTGACGACCCTGGAACGGAAGACATTGCAGCCGCGCACTGGATCAGTGCCCCAGCGGCATCCCGCCCGATCTAGTCGGGCGTGGAGCGAGCCAGATGAGAGCGGCGGCGAAGAGCAGGATGGCGCTGGTGGCCCAGAAGGTATGGATGAGCGCCAGGGTTGTCGCTTCGAGATCGACCATGTTGCTGAGAATCTGCCGCACCTGATCGGGCGGAAACCCGAGTCCGGTCAAGCTATCCTGCACGGCTTCCGGTTGCATCGCTCCGACGGCATCGCTCCGCGCCAGGCGCTGCGTGTCGGCCCAGTAGGAGAGCGTTATCGAGGTCGCTACCGCCGTTGCGATGGTCCGCATAAAGCTCTGAAGGCCGGCAGCCGACGCCACTTCATTGTCATCGACGGTGTTGAGGGTGAGCGACATGAGCGGAAGCATCATGAAGGTCACCCCCAAGCCCTGAACCAACTGCAGAATGCTGAGAGTCCAGAAATCGGCGTCCGTCGTCCAGGTCGTTCGGACGAGCGTCGTCGCCGCAATCCAGGCGATACCGCCCGAGACCAACAGGCGGGGGTCGAGGCGACTCATCAAGAAGGCCGCCAGTGGCGCTGTAAACAGTGCGCCGGTGGCGGAGAAAGATGACGACAATCCCGCTGAAGTCGCCGGGAATCCGAGCCAGGCCTGTTGCCACTGGGGGACAATGACAAAACCCGCGAAATAGCCAGCAAATGCGAGCGACAGCACTGTCAGGCTGACGCTGAACCCCCGGTGTCTGAACACCCGCAAATCGACAATCGGGTGATCTTCGCCTAGCTCCCAGATAACGAAGAGCAGAAGACAGACAAAGGAGGTGATCGATAGCGCGACGATCATCGGATCGGCGAACCAGTCATGGTTGCGGCCAAGGTCCAGCACGAGTTGCAGGCAACCCACCCAAAGGACCAGCAGGGCGAGTCCGATGAAATCGATGGGCTGGGTCTGCCGATCGGTTTCGACGGGCTTCAGCAACACGATACCCACGCCAATACAAAGGATCGCAACGGGCACGTTGATCAGGAATATCCAATGCCAGCTGTAGTTCTCGGTAAGGTAGCCTCCGATCATCGGGCCAAGAGCTGGCCCCATCAACAGTGTGACAGCCCACATGCCCAAAGCCATGTTGCGCTTTTCCGGCGGAAAGACCTTCAGGAGCAGCGTCTGCGACAAGGGCATCAGGAACGCGCCGAAGATCCCCTGGCCGATCCGGCATGCAACCAGCATCCCCATTGTGATTGAAATACCGCACAAGAAGGAAAGAATGCCGAAGCCGACCATGCTGACGACGAAGGTGCGCACCGAACCGAAGCGTCCCGCGATCCACCCGGTCAAGGGAACGCAGATCGCTGCGGATTCCGAAATGATACCGCCCGCCATTCCGAGGAATTCCCGCCCGGGATTCCGACCTGATCCCGCCCCCCCATTCCGATTAATTCCCGCCCACCTTCCCGGTGGTGTCGAGGCTGATCG
>NZ_JABBGM010000030.1 GCF_012927405.1 Novosphingobium olei
GCTGTATTGCTGCTCGGACGGCGTGCGTGGTCGTGGCGCACCCATGACGTATCTGTCCCATACGGCTTCCTTCCATTCCAACGAAAGGATCGCACCATCAAACCGTGGGATCAAACACCTAAGCTCCCGGCTCGTCAGGATGACCCCCTACAACGCTGCGATCATCGATCGCACCATGCAGCAGCAATCAAAATAGCGCGGTCTGGCGCATCGGCGCCTGTGACAACGAAACCCGGTCCCCGGTATATCGACCCCTTCATACCCCACCACCGGTCAACCCGCCCACAAGCAAATTTGAGCAGTTTCCCCGCGAACTCTCTCTGGGCATATCTTTTAATGCGGCTCTGTGTAATTCAAAGGTCTTACGGCAAAAAGTTGGATCGGATCGTGCAAGTGTCGTCACAGGATCTTCGGGATCAAGGTTCGGCATCATCGGTAGCACGACTAGGGGGCTCTATGCATCTTCGCATCGGCTGAGTTTGAGCGTATCGAGCGCGATGCAGTGGCGAGCGTGTTTGCTAGAGTATCGGTGGCCGTAGAGCAGCCGCCCGGCGATGACGGGCTGGCGGACGAAGATAAGAGGATATCGCTCGATCGCCGTCATAAGGATCTCTCTCTCTCTCTCTCTCTCGATCATACCGTGTTCGGCAATCAGATTTAGCTACCGTATTGTGGTTGCGCCTCGAACGCCGCTCGCAGAGCTGATATCCGTAACGCTTGTTGGTCGTCCTTCGGCGAATGCAAGGTACAGTGCGACAAGAATATCCCAGCAGTTCTGCCCTGCAAGATCTTCTCCAAGAATTTCGCGCCGCCGCGCCCGACTGGCTAAGGACACCTCTGCCGCTCGGAGAAATGCTCCTCGAAAAGCACCGCCTTTTGGCTGTTCCTCGGTAGTCGCCCCTAAAAGATCCGACAATAATTCCGGCGCCCATTTTGCAGCCGCTTGTTGAGAGTCATCCATGACCTTCAATGACCTCCATTAGGCCTAGAGGTTCCCTGGTATCCTTCGCGGATGATGTATTATGCATTTGCTACGAAAAAGGAAGCGTCGCGAACGTAAGGCAAACCGGCGAATAAGGACATGTCCTTAGGATTCCCGCGTATTATGCTGTCGCTGTTTCTTATCCACGAGTTGGTTAACAAAACGCCGGCGGCAGTACCTAATGCCGTTCTTGGATGGGGGGCAAAATAAGCATGGAACATTCAACTGCTACGTCAGATTGCGTCACGTTGGCAATGGCTCCTTACGCACCTGCCGAGCCTATTCATTCGCAAAAAAGCTACGATCTGGCGCAAAATTCCCGCATTCACATCATCAGTGACGATGCATCAACTCGTGCGAGCATTTTCCGGATCCTGACGAGCTGTTCCTATACATGTGAAATTTATGCCAGTATAGACGAGCTTATTGTGTATCGACCAAGCGGAGGTATCGCTTTGGTCGTTGAAACGACCATCGGTCAATTTAGTATCGCAAAGATGCGGTTGCGCGAAGCCGGACTTGCGCTCGGTGCGGTTGCGTGCAGCGAAAATCCGAGCGTTGCAGCGGTGGTTGCGGCTATGAAAGCCGGAGCAATTGACTATTTGACTTTGCCAATCGAACCTGATGCCGCCCGCATTATTATAAGCCACGTTATTGACGACCATGTAGACCGCCTGGTCGATTTTGTAGCCGCGGCAAAGGCCGCGTCTAAGATTGCGAGCCTCTCGACCCGTGAGCGCCAGGTGTTGGAGCTTGTCTCAATGGGGGGCAGCAATAAGGAGGTCGCCCGAGACCTTGAGATCAGTCCGCGAACGGTTGAAATTCACCGTATGAAAATGATGGGCAAGCTTGGTGCTACCAATCTGGCAGACGCGGTGCGAATGTGGCTACTCGCACGCCAGGCATAATTTATAGCCAGATTTGCATAGGTTCTGGAGGATCGCTTGCAGCGTGGTGAAGGAGCCTGAAGGCCGCCGGGCCTGCGCCCTATAACCGGTGCTACTTCGACGAAATCGCGAAAAGAAATCTGGACGGGGGCAAAATGCGGCACCGACTAGCAAGACTTATAAGGGACGTGCGACCGTGCGTGCCGGATCAAACTCAGGCCAGTGCGAATCTCGTGAAGCTTGACCAAAGTCTGGCAGACTACCGCGCTGCGCAAGGCAGTTTTGCAGTATACCTGAGAAACTTGGAGCTCGCGCAGACTCGAGTAATCTTTGCTTTAGCCGAATTTGAAAAGTTCCCCCATGATGATCTCGACCGTGCCCTGTCGATTGTGCACCTCATCAAAGAATTTAATGAAATTCGCTGGCGACTTGCATGGGCACAACAGCATGATCCAAATATCGACGTTGGGAGCCAAAAAGCGCTTGGCGTCCATGTGCCATGCATAGCTGCCAGTCATGCTATGAAGTCGCGGACCCACGACGGTCCACGAAGTTAACACCTCGGCTTTCGCGACAAGCTCAACGACATGATGAAAACGACGCCATGAATGTTACCGGTAGTTGCGTCAAAAGTAGGCTGTGCGAGTGGGATATTTTTATCCGGTAACGATCTATAGCGCGAGGAAAGCTTAGTATTGTTGCGTTTATCGGCAAGGTAATTGCAATTCTTCCGCGAGGTGGTCGTGAGCGGAACTCGCAGGTTAGCCATGGATTATGCGGCGACGTCTCTGTGATCGAACAATTTGTCAGGCAATAAATCGAGCTAACGCCCCGGATGGCAATGCGAATGGGTGCATGAGCTGGCAGGTCGTCTCGCAAAAGTTTCGCTGAAACGGCCGCAGAGAGCGCTTGAAAGTCACCGCCGGCCCATCGCCGGTTCCGTTGAACCAACAGTTGCTCTAGCAGATGCTCAATAAGAGCGTGAAACGCTTGCGAAAGCAAACGGTGCGGAGGAAAAATGCCCCGACGCGGGTGCTTCGGGAAACAGGGCCGCGTCGAGGGCAAGTTGTTCGGATCGCATCACAATTTGTGGTGCAAATCGAGAAAGTCAGATGAGGTAGAACGGTTCCAGCCTGGGACGAAAGTTTTTGACTTGACAGGCATGGCCCCGCGCGTGGTGGTCGGGTGGCTTACCATCTCAAGCGGAAAGTGCTCGCCAATCAAGCCCTCGGCGCCGACCATCAGGTGCACAGACAGCCGAAAATGGTCCTGCTGGAACGTCCCGCCGCCACTGAGGGCGAAGGTGCGCGCCGGCGTTGAGGGCATGCCGCAGCCATCCCGACTGGTGTTCGGGCCAAACATAAATATTTTGAAAAAGAGCGGGCCGCTGAGCGCTCTAATCTATAACAGAATTCTACATTTCGCCGTGAAGCGACGGTGACCGGGAAGCGTGATCAAGAAGGATTGAGGCTTCTTTAGGACACAGGAGTGATCGCTCTTGCATAAAAGTGACGGTGCTGGTGATATCTTTTGCATTTAGGGCAAAGGTCTCATGCTGCTGAAGTGAAGCAAATCCAACGTCTGCGCGGATCGACGGAACACTGAAAATAGCGAGCATGGTGCTCGCCTGTGGACCAGATCCCTTGGCAACCCTTTCGACCACGTCGTCAGCAGTCGGATGAAAGCTAATTACCCGGATCTCCCGCCAGGCAGACCCATTGATGCGCATCGCTTCCAGCAAGGCCTGGAGTTGAATCACCATGTCAGTCGCTTTGACCAACTGACGCGTTCGATGAGGCGGGCTTTTCATCGCGGACTTAAAGCAGCGAAGGATGGTTTTGCAAACGTGCTCGACGCTTGCGTAACGCTCGAAAAAAAATTCATCGTCGATAAATTGGATCTCAAACCTGCGCGCTATTTCATTGTAAACCTTGCGAAAGTACTCGCGCGCATGTGCGTTCGTATGCATTAAATTGTGCGCCATCATAGAGGTAAATCTAACCGATCTCCTAAAGATATGGCAAGAGGTTTTGGAGTGCTATGCGCCGGAGATTTTTTGACGTGAGAAAAAGCACAGCTTGACAAAATTGAAAGGTGATTACTCAAGCTTTGTACTTGGTGTCGATGTTTGTTAGATACGTTTAATGATAAACAAGATGTGATAAGATGGTCTTTCATTACACCTAAATTATATGGTATAGTGAGGTGTATTCAATTTGTTTAAAGCAAAAACGTGCATTTGGCATATCAATGCCTTCGGCTTAATAGTTCAGCGCCGTGACTTTAGCTCATGCCCAACCCGATCTCCGTTCCATTTAGCCTTAATGACACATTGTTTAGCTAAAGCGCTGGTGCAATCTAAGCTGGCCCAATGATCGATGTATAGTCAGCCATCTTGGTTTTGTGTTCTGTACGTGTCCTGACTCATTGTGCGGCACACATTGCATCGGGCGTAGTGCGTCGACGTGGATGAGAAGCGCGTGCCCGATCATATTAGATCCTGTCGCGACAATCGGGATGTAGCGAGCTTCTTGATCCTGCGTCCCCCGATCGCCGGCCAGGACTTCGCTAAGGATGAGGAGGATGTGTTTTATCAGCTGGTCGATGCCCTTATCCCGCCATTGGAGACTGCGGCGCTTGCGTTAAACAGTTCCCGTGCCGGATCTGAGGCACATCAATTGCAAGAGACGATTGAGCATATAAAGATATCATTGCAAATGCTTGCGTGTCAGTTGAAAAATTCGTCTTGCCCTGTGTAGCAAATTGATTTGGTGTGGTTAGCCGGATAATAGTTGGAGAAGATGAATGCGCCGATCACCTCTGGTCACTGAGATCTAACGATCATAAACCCGGAACCACGCGATTGGAATGTCAACCGAAGCGAAGGAACTTTGTCATTTTGGTTTCGGGGACAAGACAGAGTCGATAATCACCAGGGTAACGTCTTCTCTTTTATGCCAGCGGGTGCAGCATGCTGCACTTCTGCTCCATCGCTTTGCGGGCATTGGAGGTTGCGCCAAGTCGCGCCTGGGATAGCGGGCGAAAGTTCCAGACCCCTCGATCTGAAAGGCACAGCCTCGTACGCTGGTGCTGATCGGATGGGAGTGCAAGAAGCCGAGGATGAGCACAGCGCCGTGTGCATATCCAAAGCCGTGCTCCCATGATGCGGAGGCGGGATGCAAAGCATGACCTTGGCCCCGGCAAGCCAACGCTGAGCCATTATGTAATGAGCACTAACAGCATGTGTCACGAAAGGGGAGCAAGGCACCCTGCGTCGACGTGGACTATGCTCTCGGTCAAGCGCGGCGTGGCTCGAACTCTGCAACCCAGTCCGGCCTTAATCGGCCTCAGACTACGATGGTCCGGCGGACGTCGCAGCCAACTTGCATAGGTCATGGCCTGCTCAGCTACGGGCGGGGGCGCCTCAGTATAGCGCATTGCTCGACCTACGTTCATGCGCATTGGACCTGCCCCGTCTTAGTCCCGTCTGCACGGCAGCTGCGTCCCTTCAGTATTTAGCTGCAGAGATAGCACCGGTTGCCGCCGCGCGGCCAGTTCGTCGATGCTTAGCCGTCCGGCGACCAATGTGATGCTGCAGACGTTGCACACGGCAATATGGTAGTGCAAGCAGGCGCTGCGGTTGCTGAATGCGCTGGATGAGCACTGCCGGTTGAATAGCAGGGCTGGGCCGCCGTTGGATATGATACAGTCTTAGTCGGATTTGATCAGCAGCAGCGCGTGCGGGAGCGGTAGGAGCGCTTTTGGTGCTACCATGGCACTGCCGGGTGATGCTCGGTGCCTGCAGCAACGCCAACGTAGTCGCACTCGCGCCACGGTTGATGTTCCGCATGAGCGCGCCGCACTGATCGGCACGGGGTATGGCAGTGCGCCTCCCCAATGTTGCTCGTCAGCGGCAGCGGACAGATGAAGCCGCTTTGGAAGGGCATCGAACCAACACTGATCGTAAGCGGCGGGGGGGCACATGGCAAAGTGGTTCGTCAATTCCGGTTAGGTAAAATTTCGAACTACATTTTGATACAAGATTGCCCAAGTTCTGATCAAACGGATTGGTGGAGGATTATGCTTGCGCTGCCCTGACCGACCTCCTGATGAGCATGGGCGACTTCGAGCTCTTGCCGAATATCATTTGGACGCCACTTGTCGGCTGTCCAGCCTTGAGCCGATTGTCGATCTGGCGGCGGGTCTTTTCCGTTGTCCTGGAGCCGCAGTGAACCTAGTCGGCGACCATAGTGTATTTTTCGCCGCCAGCCACGGTATAACCGATTTTAACGCTTCGCGCGACTTTAGCTTTTGCGCACACGCTATCAATGAAACTGGAATAATGGTCGTCGAAGACGCCGCGCTTGACGACCGGTTTCACGACAATCCTTTAGCAGGCTGCTGAAAAAGGCCACGGTTTGGCGATGAAGGTTGTGTCGTCGCCATTATCGTAGGCGATTTCGCCTTCGAGCCAGCCATCGTCGCGCAGATCGGCCCATCCGGTGCCGGTGACC
>NZ_JABBGM010000031.1 GCF_012927405.1 Novosphingobium olei
CGTAGTCAGATCGAACCCCAATCGCTGCCGCCATCGCAAGCCTCCTTGTGCTTGCAACGTCGAATCAGATTTTCATCCGCTTAGGAATCCCCGGCGTGAGTCAGACTCAGCGCGCCTTGGTATTAGGGGCCAGCTATGCCGCAGCGTTCAGGAGATTAACTGGCGTGGCCGCGCCAACGCCTGAGGAAACAGTCTCTCCGTAGAGCGTCACTTCCATCTTTGCCCTGTGGAGTTCAAGCCCGGCCGGCGGCAGGGCCATGATCGGCGATGACGAAGAGCGCGGAGGAACGTTTATGGGCTACGGCATCGACGAAAGTAATCTTCCAGTCGGTGATGCTGCTGTCCACCATCCCGATCGATAGCTTGGCAAACTCGGTCTGCTCCATGAACGTCCAAGCGCAGTCAGGCGTCGCGATTTCACGCGCAAGGTGTTCGGCAAGGTCGGCAAAGTTTGAGAAACGGTCCGTCATGATAACCTCCAAAAGGAATTTCCTCTCATCACGCTGATGAAAGTTGCCCATCGAAGGGGTGCCGGAGTCAGGCAGTCAGGGACGGCAGCGCGCGCGCTGCCGCCGCGAACAGCGGGCGCGGGGGGAGCCGCGATCCTTGACGGCCGCCAATCTCCCGGGCGTCATGCTATGGCGATGCTGATTTCGCTCAGCCACCAAGATGAGAGAGAGATTACGGTTTTGCCCCCGAACCCCTTTTGGGCGTTCGGGGTCAACCGCAAAACGCCGCTCGTCTGTGCTCCGCCTGTTCGTCCTGAACGAGGAAGGTCACGGGCTCGCTGCGGGGCGCTCTGGCTGCGCCAATTTTGGCGCGGCCCAACACAGAACGGACCCCTTGCCGGAGACAGTCAGTCGGCCCGTGGCCCGGTGCATCGCACGGGCGCGGGGCGGCGACGGAGGCGTAGGCGAGAGTGCCGGCGGCCCAATGCGAGAAGTCCCGCACCCGCAGGAGCGCAGCCCGCAAGGGCGCGCGGGACTGAGTGCGACAATCTTGACGGGGCCGCTCATCATGCTCGTCGTCGGGATGTGCGAGGTGCAATGGTTCGTTAGAAATACATGTGCTAGTTTCTAACGAAAGGAGCACTCGAATCATGTCCGCCGTGGCCGACAGGATCATGAAGCGCGTTCGCGCAAAAGGGCGAGGGTGGGTCTTCACACCTAAGCATTTCATCGACTTCGGCACACGCGGCTCCGTGGACATGGCATTGTCGCGCCTTGCGCAAGCGGGCGAGGTCCGCAGGATCGGGCGCGGCCTCTATGATTATCCGCAGCTGCACCACAAGCTGGGCACGTTGACGCCGGACGCCGAAATGATCGCGCTGGCCGTGTCGGCTCAAAGCGGCGACCAGCTCGCACCGTCGGCAACTGCCGCAGCGAACGGGCTCGGCCTCTCGACGCAGGTGCAGGCGAAGCCGAGCTATGCGACAACGGGACGAACTCGCGTGCGTATGGCAGCAGGCCGCAGTATCACGCTCAAGCACAGCCGTGCACCGGTGCTGGTCAATGCGTCGGCAATGGCGAACGGGGTGGTCCAGCTTCTGGCCAGTCTCGGACGCAATAAAGTCGATGCCGACGCGATTGCGCATCTCTCCGCCCGGCTCGATGACAAGGACCTGCAGGCGCTGCTCAAAGGCAGACGAGTAATGCCAGGCTGGATGGGGGATGTCGTTCTTCGATTGAACGCTCACCGTCGCGGCGCGACCGATGCAATCAGGGGTGGCAAGAATCCACCTGAAGGGTTATCTTGAAATCATGGCGAACCAAGGCACCAAATCCCGCACCGGAACCAACGGACAGTTTGTCGTCGTGCGCACCAAGGGCGCACGTGGCTCCAAGGTGAAGTTTGGCAGCGTGACCATCAGTGGCAGCAAGCCGTCGGCCGGGTTGGTCAAGAAGAACATCGAACGCAGCACGGCCGCGCTTGAGCGCGTCGTGAAGCGCCTCGAGCGTCCGGGCGTCGATATCCGCGCGAAAAGGGATGTGCCGCAGTTCTCGGTCGCCGATGGTGAGCCTGGCGTGTTCATTCGCCGGCTTAACGGGCGCATCAATCGGGGACGTCTGGTCAACGGTGCGTTCGAGGTCATCGATTGACCTTTCTTTCGGACGCCGTCGAGCAGATCCTAGCGGCGCAGCAGAAGACCAAGAAGCCATTGGCGATCGTCCTCGCGGGCCACAACGGCTCTGGTAAGTCGACGATGTGGCGCAAGCGGCTCTCCGGTCAGTTGCAAATCCCGCTGATCAATGCGGACCGCATGATGCTTTCCATCCTTCCGGAGCCAGGAAGCGATGGTGCGCTTGACGAGTGGGCGCAAACGTTGCGCGACACAGACGAGAGCTGGATGCGCGTGGCTCAGGACGGCGTCCAAGCCTTCGTCGGCCATGCAATGGGGGCGAAAGTCCCATTCGCGATGGAGACGGTGTTTTCATATTGGGAGGAGCAGCCCGATGGAACGGTTCTGTCAAAGATCGACCTGATCGAGGATATGCAACGCGCAGGGTATTTCGTTCTGTTGTTCTTCGTCGGGCTGACAAATGCCGATCTGTCTATCTTGCGTGTCCAGACCCGAGTAGCCGAGCACGGGCATGACGTACCGATGGAACGGCTGTTGAAGCGGTTCCCCAAGACACAACGAGCAATTGCCGCAGCGTCGAAGGTTGCTGATGCCGCAATTTTCACGGACAACAGCCGCGCTCTCAAACAGGCTTTCACCGTTTGCCGTGTCCAGCTGGGCGAGAGCGAGCGCTACGACCTACGCTCAGGTCCTGCCAGCGTGCCGCCCGCAATCGCGGAATGGCTCGAGGTCGTGGCACCACGCGAGACTTGAATGGAATTCGACGACCAGATGCGGCGCTTCTTTGGGACCGATGATCTCGGAGCGGTTTCGCCCGCAGCGATGGCCAGCGGCATCGTGCGGATGCAGGTCGAATTCGGCCTCGAGACTGACAAGGGGCGCAAGTTCGCGATGTGGTCGCTGCTCTACATGCTGGGTTCAGCACCAGACCTCGACGTCGCCTTCAAGGACGAGCGCGACCGCGATGCGGCCCGCACGTTCATGGACCTTCTAGATCGGGCAAATGCCGCGGAAAGCGGTCCAGCATAGGGCTCGAAAGGCTTGTCGGTGACGGAAATTACCCCGCATTCTCGCCGTTTTCCAATTTGCAGGGTAAAGCTTGCAATTCAGGCAATTAAGTGGCGCTGATACGGAGATCAGATCATGGCAGAGCCGCTGATCATAGCTGTCGACGACAACGGCGAGTTTCAACTCCCTGACGAGGTCATGGCCCGTCACGCATGGGGCCCAGGGTCACGCCTCGCACTGGAAGTCATTCCGGGAGGTCTGTTGATCAAGTCCGCCCTGATCGAGGCGCACGATTCTGAACCCGAGACCTGAGTGGTGACATCTCTATTTTGCAGAGACCGTTGTTCGTGCAAGTTAGACAAGTCCTATTTTCCGCAAAGTAGAGATGTCCCACTCGCGTTCAGCAGGGGCTATGCGTAGCGTTTCAACCTTGCGCAGCATAGACCCTGCTGGTGCGCTGCGGTTGCTGGGATGCGCCCTGGACCCGCTGCGATAGCAGTGGGCTCCCTCAACAGTTCTCCAATACGCGCGGAGCTGCTCCCGTAGGCTTGATCCGGCGCAGGGGAGGGCGTCCGCGTTTGGGCTTGATTGGCAGGCCGTCGGGGCCGAGCGGGGGAGGAAACAGGTGCGTTGGTTGCGATCGACGCTTCGGCTCGTTGGTGTTCCGCTTCCTGGGCGGCAACTGCTCCTGCATCAGCTTCGCCGTGGCCAGCGCCGCGTCGAGATGCTTGTTGTCGACGATGGCAGCCTGGTTCACCTGCCGGATCTTGTCGTGCATCCGGTAGGGGAGGGCATGCTCGCCGTGGCGGATCTCAAGGCCGCCATCGGGGTACTCGCAGACCTCCACGCGCTTGCCGACCAGAGAACGGCTGATCTCGTTCAGCTCCAGGATAAACTGCGCCTTGTTGTAGTGCAGCGCCAGCGCCTGCGTCACCGTGCGCCACTCGCGCCAGACCAGCTGCGTGCGCAGATCGTCATGCGGTGCCAACGGCCGGTGCAGATCGCGCGGATCGAACGCCGGCTTCGCGAACCGTTCGCTGTGCCGTTCCATATAGCCAGGCAGAAACGCGTTCGCCTCGGCGATCGTCGATATTCCTTCCAGTCGCATCGCCTTGACCAACCGGTCCTGTAGCGTCGAGTTGGCACGCTCGACCCGCGCTTTGGCCTGCGGTGAGTTGGCGCAGATAATCTCGATGTTCAGTGATTCCATCGCCCGCCCGTAGTGGGTCATACCGTCGCCGTTGGCACTTGCGGTGTTGTTCCGGAAGACGCCGTGCTTGTCGGAGTAGAACGCCACGGGCTTGCCATGCCGCTCGATGTACTCCCGGGTTGCATCCATGTAGGCGAACGTGCTCTCGCTCTCGACCATCTTCAGCTGCATCAACTCGCTGGTCGCGTCGTCGATGTAGACCAGCAAGGTGCACTGCGGCCCGCGGTCCTCCATCCACCAATGCTTCGAGCCATCGACCTGGATCAACTCGCCGCGACAATCCCGGCGATAACGTGGCTGATACGGCCGTGGCCGCCGCGCGTCGCGATCCTTCCAGAGCCCGGCCGCGATCATCAACTTGCGCAGCGTCTCGTGCGAAATGACAATGCCGTGCCGCTCCGACAGATACTCGGCGGCGAGCGTCGGTCCAAAATCCGCATAATGCTCGCGCACCAGCGACAGGACCTGTTCCCGAAAGGCATCGCTGTGCCTACGGTTGCTCGGGCGCCCACGCTTGCTCGAAACAATGCCTTCAGCGCCGTCAGTTCGTACACGGATCAACAGCCGCCCGACCTGGCGCCGCGTCAAGCCAAGCAGGTTCGCCGCATCCTGAACCCGCAGCTCCCGACGGATCACTCGAAGCAGCGTATCGTACCGCGAAAGCTCGCCATGGCTCATCGCCAACACCGTCATAAGCGCCGTCCTCCAGTGCTGAGGAGGACCATGCCACCGCGGCCCGCGAGCGCCCATCACGATGGGACATCTCTACTTTGCGCTTACACATGCTCCAGTTCGATAATATTTCTTATGTTAATACCGATACCATAACTGTCCATGTAAACTGTGTCCAGTGTGATGGCGAAAGGCTTGCAGTCACGGGGGTCTTTCAACAGTATCAGCGACCGTGTCCACTCCGTTCGCTACGA
>NZ_JABBGM010000032.1 GCF_012927405.1 Novosphingobium olei
TATTCTTTGCAGTCGCAGTTTATGTCGAGCGTGGTGGCGGGAGGCGCAGGTTTCCTTCGGTTTTCCATGATTTCACTCCAGATAATTACGGTTCCCTCGACCTCAACAAGTCGAAGGAACCAACATGCGATCAAGATCATCATTGCCGTTTCGAGCGGCCCCGCTCCGGGTCGAAGACCCGCCCAGTCACGGCACCCTTCTCACCACATTCCTCTCCTCTCAGTCGCTCGACGAGAAGTCAGGCTGTGCGGTTCTGTATGGCGCGGCGGTCCGCCATTTCCTGCATTGGCTGGGCCTGCATAGGATCGCCATCCGCACGATTGACGATCGGGCTGTCCGGCGGTTCGAAAAGCATGGGTGCCGGTGCCACCGGTATTCGGCGCAGCAAGCGCACTACAAGGCTGACCAAGCAGCAAGGGTCAGGCGCTTCGTCCGGTTCCTGGAAGATCAAGGCTACGTCGAAGTCGACGACGGGATCGACGATCTGCCACGGCACCTCGCCGACTATTCCGATGCGATCGATCGCCTGCAACTTGCCGAGGGACCGGCACAGGCCTATCGGTCCGAGGCCGAGCATTTCGTGGCCTGGCTTCGCATGGCGCGGCGCCAATGGATCGATATCGATGACACGATCATCGACCACTATGCAGCGCATGATTGCCGATGCCCGGTCTGGCGCAAGCGGGGCAAGTTGGTCGCAACGGGCACCAAGCGGCGGCGGCGATGCGCACGGCACTTCGTCGAGTTCCTGCGAGGCCGGGGCGCCATCCCATTGGTTGAACCGGTGGCGGACGATGACCCGCACATGTCGGCTTACTTGGCATGGCTCAAGCAACACCGCGGCGCCACGGACGAGACGATCCGGCGCTACCGGACCGATATCAGACGGCTCATGCCAATGCTGGGCGAGCCTTCGCAATGGGATGCCGCCGGACTCAGGAGCGCATTCCAACGACGAAGCAAGGAGACGCCGGGGTCGGCATCGCTGCTCGTCACGATAATGAGGAGCTACATCCGGTTTCTGGTCGTGCGTGGCGAGTGCCGGCCGGCATTGTTGCATGCAGTTCCATCAGTACAGCGCTACCGCCTTTCGACGCTGCCGCGCCACGTCGACCCGGCAACGATCGAGAGGATCATTGCGGCCTGTCCGACAGATCGTCCGGTGGAAGTCCGGGACAAGGCCATCATTCTCCTGCTCGCCAGGCTCGGCCTGCGGGCTGCCGATATTCAGAACATGCGTCTCGACGACATCGACTGGCGATCCGGCCACCTGACGGTCAAGGGCAAGACGCGTCGACCGGACCGCCTGCCATTGCCGCAGGATGTTGGCGACGCGATCCTGGCATATCTTGCGGCAGCCCGCCCGAAGGCCGCCGAAGAGCATCTGTTCCTGCGTGCACAAGCACCGTTTCGGCCATTCCGCTCGTCCGCTGAGATAGCGGGCATCGTCGCTCGTACGCGCGACCGCGGTGGGATCGAAGGAGTGCCGACCGGGTCGCACATATTCCGGCATTCGCTTGCCACCAACCTGCTGCGCGCGGGCGCAGGCCTGGAGTCCGTCGGGACCATCCTGCGTCACAGCTCGCCCGAGACCACTGCCATCTACGCCAAGGTCGATCTGCCGATGCTCATGAAGATCGCGCAGCCCTGGCCGGGAGAACAGTCATGCTGAACATCCACATTTCCAGATACGTGGCGCTGCATCGCAGCCTCGGGCTGAAGTTCTCTGAACAGGAACGCATGCTGCGCCTGTACGCCGCCTACGCCGGGGGTTTCGGCGATCGGCACACTCAGGTCCAGCGCATCTACGACTGGTGCCATACGTCGAGCTCACAATATGTGGCCCGCCGGAGGTTCGACACCGCACGTAACTTCAGCCTTTTCGCTCACGCCGAAGATTCAGGCCACGAAGTTCCGCCTGCCGGCGTCTTCGGTCGGGGCAAGCGGCCACGCCCGACGCCGACCATCATTGAGCCGGACCAGGTGCGGGCGATCATGACTGCTGCATTGGACGTTCCACCCCAAGGCACGATCAGCCCACACACGTACCATTACCTGTTCGGGCTGCTGGCGGCGACAGGTCTCCGGATTTCCGAGGCCCTCGCATTACAATGCAAAGATCTGGTCGAGGATGGCCTGATCGTCCGCAACGGCAAGTTTGGCAAGCAGCGGCTGATTGCCTTGCAGCCATCGACGCGCCAAGCACTCGAAGCCTATCTCGCCCTCCGCGAGAAGCACGCGGCCAGGGGCAACGACCTGTTCGTCACTATCCGGGGACGGGCACCGCACAAGGTGCGCGCCCACGTCGTGTTCGTCAGATTGGCCCGGCAGCTCGGATATCGTGGACCAACCGGTACGGCGGGCATGCGACTCCACGATCTGCGGCACACCTTCGCTGTCCGTTCCCTTGAGTCCTGCCCACCTGACAGGGAGGCCATCGCTCACCACATGGCCGGTCTCAGTGTCTATCTGGGGCACGCGTCGGTCGCCAACACGTACTGGTATCTCGAGGCCACTCCGGTGCTGCTGCGCGACATTGCGGCTGCGAGCGAGCAGCTTTACCGGGGAGAGGCGGCATGACGGCGCTCGCTCCGCATCTCTCGGCATACCTGCGTGAGCATCTGCCACGCGAACGTGCTGTCAGCCCGCACACAGTGAAGACTTATGCCAACTGCTTCGTCCTCCTCGTTCAGTTCGCTGCCGATCGGCTGAAGCGTCGGCCGACCGATCTTGAGATCGAGGATCTCGGCCCCGACATGATCATGGCTTTCCTGGACCATGTCGAGACCGGGCGCGGCAGCTGTGTGCGGACCCGCAATGGCAGGCTCGCCGCGATCCGGTCCTTCTTCCGGTACATCGAGTATCGGATTCCGGCCTGCCTGGATCTGGCCCTCCGCGTCAGATCGATCCCGACCAAGAAGACCGACAAGGCGCTGATCGACTACCTCGACCGGGCCGAGATCAAGGCTTTGCTCGATGCCCCGGATCCCCGGACACGCCTTGGCACCCGCGATCGCGCGATGCTGCATCTGGCCTATGCCGGCGGGCTGAGAGTGTCGGAACTCGTAACGCTGCAGCTGCGCGATTTCCCGGACCGCTCCCTGTCCACCGTGCACATCATGGGCAAGGGTCGGCGTGAACGGGTCCTGCCGCTCTGGAAAGAGACCCAGTTCGTATTGCGCGCGTGGCTTGCGATACGGCCCGACGCGCAAGCTGCCGAGATATTCCTCAATGCCAACGGGCAGCCCATGACCCGCGACGGATTTGCGTTCCGTTTGGCCGAGCACGTCAAGACCGCGGCAACGAAGCAGCCGTCGATCCTTGGCAAGCGGGTTACGCCGCACGTGCTGCGGCATTCCTGTGCGATGCACACGCTCGCGGCGACCGGGGACATTCGCAAGGTTGCATTGTGGCTCGGCCACGCCAGCATCCAGAGCACCGAGACCTATTTGCGCGCCGATCCCGAGGAGAAGCTGCAAATCCTCGCGGCTCACGGCGCACCCGCCATCAGGCCCGGGCGCTTCAAGCCGCAAAGCGACGATCTACTATCAATGCTTCAGGAAATACGTGCAGGAGGTCATGTCAAAATTTGACACAGGTCCGCATCGCAGTTCGAAGCGCCAGTGGCGCTCCCGCCAACAAAGCTTCGCCTTCGAGGCGGCCGTTGATGCGTAGCATAACCGAACCGTTTTGACGGAGAAGCATCGGAATGAGTTGGGAACCAGTGAGGTTGGCCTGCCAAAACGTGCTCTGAGCGTTCGCGCGGCCGGTCGGAATGTCAATTAATCGACCAGCAAAATTCCATGTAACCGTAACGCGCGGCACCGTCGCGGGCTTGTTAAGGAGCATGGCCATCATGGGGCGGTTGCCTTCACAAAACAGGCTAAACGACTTGATGTTTGGCGAAGCAGCTACATCGACATAGGCCATTGGGGCGCGACCTTGGACCGGCACGACCTCCCAAGCAGTCCCAGGCAGCGGCACTGCGTCCTCAGGTGGGCTGTCCATAAGCAGGCGAGCAATGTCCTGGGGCACGGGCAAGCGGCCTCCTTGAGGCGCATAGACCGTCAACTTTCCCTTTTCCCAAAGGCCAATTTGAACAGCACGGCGATTTGCATCAAGCAAAACATAGGCTTGCTCTACACCGCCTTGATGCGGCGCATTTCCCGTAACCCAATAGAGAGATCCTTGTCGTTGGAGACCGGATATCGCCGAAAGATTGCTGGCCAGCAGGTCTATTTTGCGGCCCAAACGCGAACGTATCGCGTCAGCTATCGGACCACTTGTCAAAAGATCTATTCCGTTGGGATCGGAATCACTTTGGAATTTTCCTATGGAACTCGCAAGATTGGTCCAGGCTAGCGGCGTCGGTTTTCCCAAGACTGGCCTTGCTTGCAGAGGTGCTTTTGAAGCAGCAGATGCCGGCCCAGACCCCTTGCACAAGAGCAGTGGGGATTGCGACACGAGCGCTGACTTGAACGGATCCAGGCGCTGTCCAGGCGCGACGTCTGCTTCAAGGCGGACTACGCCTCGCTTTTCGTCGTCATTGACCGTCAAGATCACGCGTCCGAAATCGTTGGCATTGACAGGAAAAGGAAAAAAGACCGCGCTAACGCCTTCATAGGTCGGGCCAAGAAACGAAGCCGCGTACTCAAACCGGGTGCTTTTTACAGTCTGACCAGACGCTTTGAAAGTAAAGCCGGTTTCGTTGATCTCAAGGCTCGCCCCTCGAGAGCAATCGCCACGCGGCGCATACGAGCCATAGCTTCCTTCGAGATCCATGCCTTTTAATGACGTCAATGTCACTGCGCCTGCGACGCCGGGCAAGCCCAGAAAAATCCCTGCGAGAAAAACGATAATGGGGCGCTTGGGCAGTTTGTTCGGCATGGCAGATCTCCATGGCGGACAGCCTTGCATCGGGACCTCGATTGAAAGCGACGAACGACTGCCTCGGGGATTTTCTACAACCTGCACCATTCCAGCGGTGCCGACAATCCTAACGGCCCCAGCATTCAACCTTGTCAGGCAATTATCTGGAGTGAAATCATGGAAAACCGAAGGAAACCTGCGCCTCCCGCCGCCACGCTCGACATAAACTGCGACTGCAAAGAAGCCATC
>NZ_JABBGM010000033.1 GCF_012927405.1 Novosphingobium olei
GCCCGGTCGGTGACAGAACTATGGGACGCGATCCGCGACGCTCTGCCACGCTTCACACCCAACGAATGTGCAAATTACTTCACCGCCGCAGGATACGAACCAAATTGATCGGATTTTGCTCTAGCCCCGATCCTTCAGCGCGGCGTCAAAGCGAGCAAAGAGTTTGTCGATCGCCCTGGCCTGTACCAAGCGCTCCCGGAACAGCCAAACCGTCGTCGCGTCCGGGACCGTGCCGTCGAGCCCGAGACCCAGGAACCGCTGGAACGACAGCCGGTCCTTGATCTGGAACTCGCTCGCTTCGTCCGACAACGAGTAGAGCGCCTGCAGCACCAGGATCTTGAACATCAGCACCGGGTCAAATGGCGGCCGATCGCCCTTGCGGTGGACACTGCGCCGCAGAGCGGCCACCAGCGCCCCCCGGAAAACCTCGAAGTCCACCACGGCCGCCAACCGCTCAAGCGGATCACCCGCCGCGCTCAACGCTTCGTAACGATCGGAAAGATCAAAGAAACCCGGCTGCCCCGCCATAACCGCCTCCGCTCATCACGAAGGACAATGAATCAGCCGGGATCATCCCCGGATCGCCTCCAGAACCGCACGTAACCGATGCACCGCCACATCCCCGTCGATGCGGACAGTGACATCGCCGATCGTCAACTCCAGCCTGCCCGATCCACAAGCCACCGGTTGCGCCACGGCGACAGGCACGAAGCGCAACTCCTCGACCGCGCCGCTCGCCCGAACCTGACGCCGCCAGTAATGCAGCAGACCGAGGCTCACGCCGTTGCGGCGCGCAACCTGCGAAACCGACACTCCCGGCGAAAAGCTCTCTGCCGTAATCCGCGCACGCTCCTCATTTGGCCAACGCTCATGCCGCCGCCGAACCACCATCGCATCGCCGGTTAAATCCGTCGCCGCACTGTGCGATGCACAGGTCAAATCCCGGTTGGACTCGTCGGTAAAATCATAGGCCATCGCGTGCTCTCCACTTCAGCACGCTGGTCTACTCGCTCAGCACCCCGCCCCGATACGTGGGGCCCATGCAACGGTTACCTTACAACGACCACATCATCGCACAGCTACGCTGGTGGGGAGGTCGTCCACGACATCACGTCAGTCTCTAACAAAAAAGGGCCGTGCAGCCGCACGACCCAGTTCTGGAGCGAGCCTGAAAGGGCTCGATTTTATGATATGACTATCAGGGGTAATAGTCAATTAGGATAACTCAGAATTTAATTCCAGAATCTCATAATAAGTAACCGATTAATTGGTCGAAAATGAGAATGTAATTGTCTTAGAACTTAAATCCTGCAGAAATACCGTACGTTCTTGGGTCAAGAGTGTATATGTTCGTGAAAAGTCCGGACGATGGGTCGGTGATGTATTTTCCGGTAATTGCCTGTGTGTCAAAAACGTTAGAAACAAAGGCGCGTGCGAAGAACCGGTCTTCCGGACTTGTCAGCGTGAACTGAGCATTAACAATTTCATAAGATGGAATCTTGTCCCGAATGGTATTGAAGTTGCTGCCCCACGAATTTCCGGTAAAGTGCAAGTCTAGCCGCGGCGAAATCACCCATCCACCGCCAAGTTCGGCATCGTACTGAGCACCCACTGAGAACTTCCAATTTGGTGAATTTGCAAGTTCGTTGCCTCTTATATTTCGTTCTACGCCCCCAGGGAGGAAAAAGCCGCCCCCAGCGCCTGCGTCAAAGAGGTATGTACCGGCAGGGGTGTTATCGCGAATGAACGACCCCAGTGCCCCACATAGCGAGAAAGCGCCGTAGGAATTGGTCCCAGGGACCTGCACTGCTGGCCGTATCAACCCACCACCCGCTGCTGCATTGAAACCATTGACGAGAGCAAGGGTGCTTTCAATAGGCACGCTACCCTTAACCGTAGGCGCAACAACGCAATTTGCCGCACTTTGCAAATCTTTGATAATTACAGCATCCGAACGCCCGTTGGCAGGGTCTCGAGTGTCAACTGTACTAAAATCCGATATCTTGGTCTTGAGGTAGGACAGACTCGCATTAATTGTAAATGCCCGAGAGGGGCGGATAATAGTCTCGAGCTCAACGCCGTAAATTTTTGCGTTGGTGTTATCATTGAATGCGGTTCTATTGATAATTCTACTGACCTGAAAATCCTTATATTTATAGTAGAACGCTGTAGCATTAAGCTGTAGGCCGCCCCCTAAAAATGTATTCTTGGTGCCGATTTCAAAAGCATCAACTGTTTCCCCCTTGAATGTGAGAGGGATCGGTGGGAAAAGATTGGGATCGTAAGGTGGATTGAAGCCGCCAGGTTTGTTGCCCCTTGTATAGCTGGCATATACCAGTGTGTCGCGGGTGAAGCTAAGTTCAGGTTTCCAATCAAGAACTACACGTCCCGTAAGAGCATCAAAAGTTCCTTGCTGTTCGGCGAAGGTCTGCTGACCTGGCTTCGAACTGTCGCCATCAAAATTACGGAGAAGTGCAGTTACATCGCTGGTGCCAAAGGGCGTGAGTACGTTTAAAAATGGCTGACGAGCCCTAATAAATTTTTTATCGTTTGAATAACGCAGACCGCCGGTCAGTTTCAGGTTGTCAGCAAGCTTAACATACGCCTCACCAAAAATGCCGTAGGTCTTCAACTCCGAACGACTGGTGTCGCTGTGGAAGAAGGGAGGGCCCATGCCATAATTCAAGGATGGCAAGCCGGCGCCATATGCCGTAACGGCCCCGAGGAATGCAGACATATAGTCAAACCCGGAAGCCATCACCGCGTAATCAATATCTCTCCCAGTGGCTTTCAAATAGAGGCCGCCCAAGAGAAAATTGAAAGGCCCATCGAAATCTGAGGCTATGCGACCTTCAATGGACCACTGTTCGTTGTGGCCTCCCGAGTAATCGTTCTCATTTGTGTTATTGCTGCACTGAGAAATACGCCCAGCTAGGTATCCTGCATCCAGAGGGTCAAATCTTGACGAGCAAATTTGATTACCGCGAAACACACCGGAATTGAGAATAGCATTAGCGATAGGATTCCCGCCCGCCCCGGCTGCGCGGAGTGCGACAAGGCCTGGATTGTCGAGGATGCTGCGCGTAGTTGTCAAATTATAATCTAGGGTAGAACTATAATCGCTTCGAGAATAACCACCATTTATTGTCGCCGTCAAATTTCCAAACTTCTGCTGAAGCTCAGCTTGAATTGTAATTTGCTCCGACTTCCAAGTCGGCTCATAGTCGATGGCAACTTTGCGAACGTCAGAGGGGTTAATGGACGTATCGTAGGCGTTCCCGTCGTCGGCATAGACGCTACCCAGTGCAAAAGCGGCAAGCGGGCCAAAACCCGCAATGGTCAGAAACTCACGGCTAGCCAAAGTCCCTACTGCTGTCGCATCGCCATTAATTGCGCCGAAAGCCTCACTGTCTGGTCGGCAGCCGAGAATTGCCGTGGGATCCGTCGCGCAAAGTTGTTTCTGCCCTCTTGACCGGTTGCTATCTTCTTTAAAATATTGAGCTGATAATGTGAAGCGCGTGCTATCACTCGGCTCAATCTTGAACGATCCCCGCAAAGAATAGTAATCACGCCCATCAATTTTATTGCCAGTGTTAATATTTGTCGTGTAACCATCGCGCTTCAAATACATACCGGAAAATCTAACTCCGGCAATATCGGAGAGGGGCAAGTTGACCATACCCTTTGCTTGGACCGCATCGTAATTGCCATATGATGCTTCGCCAGAAGCTTTGAAGCCGGATAGATCAGGCTTCGCTGTAATAATGTTGAAAACGCCAGCCGTAGCGTTGCGTCCGAATAGAGTGCCCTGCGGTCCACGGAGAACCTCGAGTCTCTCAATATCATAGAACTCAGAGTCAAAAATGCGGCTCGCCACCAAGGGCATATCATTGAAGTGGATACCGACGCCGGCATCGCCTGAGGCTGCAACCACAGGTGAACCGATTCCGCGGATTGTGATATTGGTTGCCGAAAAATTGCCATACGTGATAGTCGTGTTTGGCAACGCAAGCTGCAGTTCCAGCGGGTTCTTGATCTGCTGCTTCTCAAGAAGCTCATTAGAAAATGCTGAAACAGCTACTGGAACATCCTGCAGGCGCTGGCTAGTGCGTTGCGCGGTGACGATGATTTCAGTGGGGTCGGGGCGATCGGCTGCCTCCTGGGCGTGCGCTGGCAGTGCAATGGCCGCGCTGCAGACCGAAACCAACAAAGCCTTTTTTTTCATTAACATTATGATATCCTCTCCTATTATTTTATTTTTGCCTCACTTTAACAACCCTATTGTTTCCATGGCTATGACGATCGGATGTTAGCACAAGCTAGCCATGTCCAAGGCGCCCTCTAGGTGCGACAAATCAACACACTATCTTACGATTTCATACCGTCAAGTGATCAGATGATCGCAGGACGAGTGGTGGTTTGAGCACGCGCTTGGAGCCGGACACCGGCTGTGGTTACTGGCCTGCTGCCGGTTTGGCGGACACCGAGATAGGATATTTGAGTAGCCCCTAGTTTTCTGGACGCCTTCCGCTTTCAAAATCTGCTGCCGTTCGAACTCGACGGGTGACAGCATCCCGTTCCTGACCTGCTTGCGAACCGGGTTGTAGAACATCTCGATGTAATCGAATACGTCCTGCCGGGCTTCCTTGCGGGATTTATAGGTGCGGCGGCGGATGCGTTCGCGCTTGAGCGAGGAGAAGAAGCTCTCGGCAACCGCGTTGTCGTGGCAGTTGCCGCGTCGGCTCATCGAGTGCTCAAGACTGTGAGCCCGGATGAACGCAGCCCAGTCCATGCTGGTGAACTGCGAGCCCTGGTCCGAATGGATCAGCACCCGGTGCTTCGGCTTGCGCCGCCAGACCGCCATGTGCAGCGCCTGCAGCACCACATCGGTGGTTTGCCGGCTCTGCATGCGGATTCCGAAATGATACCGCCCGCCATTCCGAGGAATTCCCGCCCGGGATTCCGACCTGATCCCGCCCCCCCATTCCGATTAATTCCCGCCCACCTTCCCGGTGGTGTCGAGGCTGATCG
>NZ_JABBGM010000034.1 GCF_012927405.1 Novosphingobium olei
GTAGGAAAACAGTTCGCCCGATCGTTCGTCCGTCCCGCGCATCCATCGGCCTCGTTCATCGCGTCCTGCCTCGATGAATCATCTCATGGCCCGATAGCCAAGCCCTTTTTCAGCGGCCTGCTAGCGCCTTGGAAATGACCTGCGGCCGCATGTGTGAAATGGGGCAACGGTCGCCTGCCGGATAGCCAACAGTCTCGGCGTCTTCGAAAGCGCACGCGAGAACAGACAGCAGCGCGTGAGCTTCGGCCAGGCGGTCGACCACGCCGTCGACGTGGTCCACGGCCAAGCGCATGCCATTGACTTCGAACTTCAGGAGATCGGCGCGCACGCCGTTGCGGTCGGCGGAATCCGCCTGTAGATTTGGGGCAGCCATCACGTGTCTGAACCTCGCGTTGTTGGTTAGGGCCGGGCGGTAGGTGGTAGCTTCCGCCCGGCTCGATTTTGTGTTAACGCAAATCTTATGACCAAGTCAATTAGCGTTAACAAAAAATCAAGGGGCCGCCCGGTGACCACGGGAACGGGGCAAGTTGTCGGCGTTCGCCTCCAGCCCCACCAGCTTGGCAAGGTCGACGCCTGGGCCGAAGCTCAGCCCGACAAGCCAACCCGCCCCGAAGCAATCCGCCGACTGGTCGAGAAGGGCCTCCAGGATTGACCGCGAGACCATGTCGGCGGCACCAACGCAGCGAACGCCTAAGATTGGCAGGCCAAAGGCATCGTCTCCAGTCGATGAGCCGCTCGAACTGACAATACCGATGCGCGAACGTGGAGAAACGCTGATGCAGAGCCACCTGACGAAGCTGGCGCTTGAGGCGTTGCAGGCGTGGAAAGACGCGCAGCAAGCGACTGAGGACGCAATCGAACAGCTCATGCGAGCCGATATCGATGGCTGGCTTCATGAGTTGGGCGCACAAGGGGAAATTCGAGACAGCAAAAAGCGAGCGGACGCGGCCTGGGCGAAGGCGAATGCGCTTCGTGATGCCGCCTTTGCTGATTGCGTGCCTACATCAAACCCCGTTGATGATTGCGAAACAGGGGTTGGCGAGCGTCAAGGTTCTACCGCGATCGATGAGGCCGTGCAGGCTTTCATCACAAGGTACGCCCGCCATGATCCATCTTGTGCCAAGGGCAGGCACATGGGTAATCAGTGCAGCTGTGGGTTCGATGACGCTCTTGCGGCCTTTCAGCTTTGAGAAGATGGCGTATTGGCCGGCGTCCGCAGGCAGGATATAAAACGGGCTTATCGGCGCCTCGGTAGTAACCGGTGCAATCTGCGTTATCGATTTTCCATTTTCCGCCTAGTCGAGAAGTGGATGGCAGATTGGCGAGGCGTAATTGGATCTGAGGAGCCGCATAGCATGATGCCTATAGAGCCGCCTTTGTTGACGGCGCTTCAAGGGCGTAGGATTCAAATAATGCCGATTGTCAAAGAAGGCATTACATTCAGGGATATTTCTTACCCTTACGCGCATTTGCATAGAAGGATGAATTCTTTCTTACTGGAATGCATAAAGATAACTAAATCCGTAGAGGAAGATTTACTACATCGAGAGAGTGGCGAATCTTCCGGCATTAATACGGCCGCCGCTGGAGATTATCTTTTATTATGCGCTTATACTATGGCTGAGATGTGTGAGTTTTACACGAGAGATGTTGAGAAATTTCTCGGTACTGATGCACTTGTTAAATCAGGTAGATTGTTGCAGGCGCACAGGGATGCATACCGCCATGAAAGTCGCAAATTAACTTCAGAATGGAGTACTATTTGCAACAAATCTAAACATAATTACCTACGACTTATGCCTGTTGATATATTTTATTCTGACGGAAATAGAGCATCATGTTATACTCCAATCGTGAATGATGCGGGTTCGCTTTCTGTATTTAAAACACAAGATTTAGTTATAAGCGTTTATTCGCATGCGTGGGCTCTGCGGCGACTAGTTTCCAACATATTCTGCCTCGAACTCGCCGTTCATAAATTAATTGCAAATATCGAAGATGACCCTTCATTAGAAGAACTTGCCGGCCCGATCGTTGGGCTTCCGTACGGATCGGCACTCAGTGGTCTCGCCCAACTTTCACACATCTGCTCTCCAGAGGAGCTTGAATCGTCGATGCTCCAAGTCTTCGATAGTGGAGATCCGAGCTGGATCTCCATGGTCGACAATTCTGCAATGCCCGATGGGATCAAATGTACAAATATAAAATCAACTATTTACGTTGATATTTTATCAAATGAAAAAGTTATTAGCCTGCCGTTCTTAAACGGCGGCAATCCTTTAAGCGTCAAATTAAATAGCACTGAGGGGGTGGTCTTACGTGGCTTTCAGCGCTTGGTTATTTCTGATGAATTTAAATTATAGTTTATAATATTTTCGCTATGCAATTCACATCAGCCGACTAGTGTTCGGTACACGCCGGAGAAGAAACGCTAGCAGAATAGCGGGAATAACAAGCGGGGTGGGTCTGCGCGAAGTCTTTTATGATGGTTCAACAAGATCTCGGATGTCTCGGGCCAAACCAAGCCCTCTTGGGCCTATGCTGCGTCGCTCGCGCGCAGCGCCGTGACGTTCCCTCCCACGCCCGACAGCGAAGGTGCGGCGAACCGTCCCCACGCTTCCATCAGGGCGCGACGCATATCCCGTAGATCGCTGCGCAGGTAGGCTTGCTCAGTTGCCGTTCCGACTTTGTGGGCAAGGGCCATTTCAGCGACCATTGCGGGGATCGTTGGCATACGTTCGGCAGCCCAGTCGCGGAAGGCAGAGCGGAAGCCGTGCACGGTCTCCGATCGCCCAGCCGTGCGCACGGCCTTCGTGAGAGACATATCCGATAGTGCACCGCCCCTTGTTCCGGGAAACACAATACCGCCCCGGAGTGCCTTGTCCGGTTGCCACCGCTCCAGCAACGCAACGGCTGCATCGGACAGCGTGACGACGTGGCCAACCTTCATTTTCATGTCGTCGGCCGATCGGGTCCAGGTTCGCGCCTCAAGGTCGATCGCATCCCATTTGGCGTTGCGGACCTCGCCCGAGCGCGCTGCCGTGAGGATCGCGAACAACACGGCATAGCGGCTTGCTGTCGCGCTCTTCGCTAGCTCAGCACTTACGAAGGCCGGCACCTCAACGTATGGCATTGCAGCGTAGTTGCCGCCCCTGCCCTGCTTCGACAAACCGGAACGCAGCTCACGCGCATCTGGCAGGGAATCAGAACGCCACCCCCGCGCCTTTGCAAAAGCCAACACCTGCCCGATGCGAGTACGCACCTTCTGCGCAAGTTCCGGCTTTGAAGTCCAAATTGGCGCCAGAGTTGCGATCACGTCGGAGGCACCGATCGCGCTTACCTTCATCGACCCAAGCTGGGGAAACGCATGATCAGTGAGCGATGCAAGGAAAGCCTTTCCCGTCTTGTCGCTCCACCCCGCCTTCAGAGCACTATGGGCGTCCGCTGTCGCCTCTTTGAAGGTCGGAATTTTCACCCGCTCCCGATCGCGCTCCACGATTGGATCTAAGCCGGCCTTGGCGAGCTTGCGAAGCGCCGCAGCCTTCTCTCTCGCCTCGGCCAACGAAAGCGACTTGCGGAGCATCAGGGGCACCGTAGCCAGCCGATCGTCTCCTTTCGCAAAGGCATTCAGACCTGCGCCGTCATCAACTTTGCCAAGACCAATATCACGACGCTTTCCATCTACCTGAATGCGCAGCATCCAAGACCGTGCGCCGGTCGGTGCGCAAACGAGAAACAGGCCTTCGCCGTCCTGATAGACGGCCTTGGTTGCTGCGCCATTTGCGTCTTTGCCAGGCTTCGCAGCGCGGACCTTTATCGCTGTAAGCTTGCCCATCGAACCCCACAATCGTCCCCACATTCTGGACTGGCTGTCGGTGCTGGTCAATGCCTTTGAGTGGAAATTGCACATCAGTTCCATGCTGATTTTCCTCGCTTGTCCGGGTCCGCTAGCCACCAGTGGTTATAAGTTGGATTTCTGTAGGGCGCGCCAACCCCTGCCCGCGCAAGGCTGCAGCACCCGTCTCATCCGCACCCCGGCCCATGGCCAATTCCAACCCGCCCCTCACGGTGCGCAGCGAGCTTTCGCTGCGGTCGATACCTCACATTCGGAAAGACGCGTTTCTTATGGCGCGCAACTTGAAGCAATAGCGACAAGCAAAGCGCGTACTGCGCGAAAGATGGGGAAATCGGGTGAGCGCAAAGGCCTTTCTTGTC
>NZ_JABBGM010000035.1 GCF_012927405.1 Novosphingobium olei
ACATATATCAACACCAATTCGTGTCTTGTGTCCTAGTTTCAATGGTTTGCAGGCGATAAACCTGTCCATTGTGTTTCGCTCATAATTTGGACGATCAAGGGAGTTGGAAGTGCAAGACGCCGTAGGCGGCTCACTTCCTACTCGCTTGATCGTAACCCGATCGCAGCGTGACGGTTCAGTCTTCAGAGGAGGGCAGCGGCTCGGGCGACTGTCCCGGTGATACGCGAGCTAGGACAGCCGTGTAGAGCTGACGCCAGTGTTCCGCCTTACCGCGCTCACGCTCGGCCGTTCGGTCCGCCTTAGCCCTTTCGGCACGGGCATCCCGGAGCTCGGTCTCAAGGCGCTCGATCTTGTTGCGGAGTGCCGCTTCGATGTGCCGATATTCCTCGGGCGTTCGCAGCGGGACCTTCTTGCCGTCTATCACCTCGGTTTCCGCGCGGGTTTCGACGCGTTCCTCGCCGATCTCGTCGGCGAAGTTGTTGTAGAGGTACTGGCGGCTGACCTTTGCTTCACGTGCCACCGAGACGAACGTCACAGCCTGCCTGGTGTCGCGCAGCCGCATGATCGCATCCTCGACTGCAGCGCGCTTCTCTGCGCTACGACGGCTGCGGGCATCGTTGAGTGTTGCGATCCGCAGATCCGGTCCCATGGTCATGACGTCGCTTCCTCTCGAGCAGTGGCCGGCCTGTAGCGCTGCTTTTCACCCTTGTAGAGGCCGTGCTCCTCGATGGAGCGGATGATGGTGTCGGTGTTGTGGACCGCATCCTTATTGCGTTGCAGGCGCTTGCGCGTGATGTCGGCCATGCGGGTCTGTCCGCCTTCCTCGTAGTTCTGCGCTTCCTGCTCGAGCCCTTCGATCGCGGCGTAAAGTCCGGCCCGTTCACAGCGGAAGTGCTCCACGTCGCCGCCATCGGCGCGGAAGAACCGGCAGGTCAGGCAGGCGTGGGCGTGCTCGCACCATTCGCCGAGTTGCCCTGGCAGCGTGCAGGCGCCGCCGCAGACCCGCGTGGCCAGCATGGTTTCCTTGCGCAGCAGGAGATCGCCGACCGCTTCGTCGACCTTGCCCGCGATTGTGAAGAACTGGCCGCCACCCTTTCGCAGCAAGGCGTTCTTCTTGAGATCGAGACGCTTGTTGACGTACATCGACGCCATATCCGGCGAGGCATGGCCGAGCTCGAACATGATGCTCAGGATGTCGTGGCCTTCGGCCGCCATTTGTGTCCCTCGATGGTGGCGCAACGGATGCCATGAGAAGTCGAACGGCTTGCCTTCGCCATCGACGATCCCGTGCCTGAGGCACAGCATCCTGAGCTCCTGCAAGGTCCAGTTGTAGCCGAGGAACGATTCCCGCTTGCCGTAAAAGACGGGGAACAGGTATTTCGTGGCGCGCCCGTAACGCTGCCGGACGCGATCCTGCTGGGCTTCGATCAACTCGATCATGGCCCGGTGCGCGGGATCGGTCGCCAGCAAGGGCTTGGTGTTCCAGCGGCTGACCTTGTTCTGCCAGAACGTGAACAGCATGAACCGCTTGTCGTGCGGATCGGGCCGCAGGCAGTCGAAGAGCAAGGCATGCAGGTCTTCGGCTCGCGCACCGGTGGTGATCCCGATCATGAAGATTACCGGGATAGGGGCAGGCAGTTCATCGAGCCTGGCCATCATCGCGGCCAAGGCCTCAGGAGGCGCCGCCCGGTTGGCGCCCTCTCGCGAAGCGTAGAGCCGGTTGCGCGGGTCATCCGGTGCCTGCTTGTAACGGATGCGCCGCGCCGCGCGCTTGTCGAGCGCGATCCGCGGCCATTCCCCCGGCAGTAGCACCGGTGCTGCCCGCATCAGTTGGACGATGTCGGTGTACCAGTTCTTGCCGGCGGCATTGCGCGCGTTTCCCCATGCAAGATAGCGCTCCATCGTTAGTTCGTTGATCTTCGCAGGACCAGCGACGGATTCTTCGTGGAGGAACTGCGCAAACAGCCGTAACCGAGATCGCATCGCGATCACCGTTCTTGGCGCAAATTCCCCATGTGCGACCTTGTCGAGCAGGAAGCCGCGCATCAGCGGGCGCAGCCACGGCTCGAAGTTCAGGAAGTTGATATAGGTGTCGCTTCGCCGTTGCCGATCGCGGAAGCGTGTGTCCTCCTCGCTGTAGAGATCGTTGAGCAGGATGATGTCGCGGTCATGCATCGGTGCCATCTGCGCCCGGTTGATGATCGCGAAGCGATGGATATCACCGAACAGCTGCACTTCCGGTGAGCGGAACTCGCTGGTGACGATCTTGCCGCCCCGGATCCACTGGCGGGTCTGGCTTTGCCTGCGCCGTCCATAATTCGCGCCATACCAGGCGGCGTAGCACTCCAGCACTGCATCGTTGTGGTGGTTCCGTTTGCGCGCACCCTCGTCATCTGATGGCGCGAAGCCGGGGTGAGGGATGTCGGCAAGGCAGCCCGCCTCAAAGTGACCAAGCAGGTCCGCGCCTTCCTCTACCAGATAGCGGATCACCGGGATCCGGCGCTGGAACCAGTGGGCGTCCGCCTTGCGATCGTCGAGAACGGATACCGCCAGGTAAGCCTTGATCTCGTTGGTGAGTACCGGAACCGCAGCCTGAAGCGGCAAGCTTGCGTATGTCTGGCTCAGCCAGGGATGGCCGAACACCTCACCCATCATGGCGTCCGACCAAATGGGATTGGCGACGAGGAGGGGGGATATCTCCGCGAGGCGCCCCTCAAGCCAGTTGTTGTAGCGATCGGTATCGTGCGGCGTGCCGCCGACGAGCGCCAGCGGCGTCAGGCCCATCGCAGATCCTTTCCGAGCAGCTCAGCCTCGCGAAGTTTCTCAAGCCTTTCATGCACCTCGTCGGGTCCTGTGAGGTAAAGCCTGCGGATTTCCGAGGCGAACAGGTGCTGATAGAACGCCGCTGTCGTTTGCGGGCTGGCATGCCCGAGCCGGTCGGCCACTTCGAGCAGGCTGTATCCCGCCGCGATCGCCTCGGATGCATGGCTGTGGCGGAACATGTGCCAGCTGAAGGCGATATGGGTGCGCTGCTCCAGCAGGCCCGCGAGCTTCTGCGCGTAGGACAGGCTCATGGCGTGCCCGATGACGCCGGCTTTGACATTGGTGAAGACGTACTCGGCGCCGGACTCGAAGGCTGGCAGATATTCGTCGCTGGTGATGTAATCGACGTACATGTTGAGCACGTAGTCGTGCACCGGCACACCGCGCGTCCGGCCCGATTTCGCACGGGCCTCATTGGCATTGTCTTCGCGCGGAACGACCCAGATGACCTTTTCGGCGAGATCGATATCGACATGGCGCAGGCCCAGCGCTTCACCGATCCTAAGGCCGGTGTTGTAGAGCAGCACGACCAGGAAGGCGTCGCGCGCGAGCCCGCAGGCCTCGATCAGCCGCAGAACCTCGCTCGGCGTCAGCCGCTTCTTGAGCACCTGCTGCTGGACCCGGCCGGGATCGCCCGAGAGATAACGGTCTTTGCGCCGTGTCGTCCGTCGCTGGCTGATATGCTCAAGGAACGGCTTGTAGATCCGGTGGCCGTCATAGGCCTTTGTGACCTCGGTCGTATCGACCGCGAAGTCGTCAGTGCCGTTGTAAAAGCGGTAGAACGATTTGACCGCGAGCTGGATCTGGTTGCGCGTCGATGGTGCCAGAATCCGCGTTTCCTGCTTGCGTAGCAGGATCAGCCGAGGACTTGGCAGCGCATCCTTTCGGCGGGCAAGCCGCCAGGCAAGGAAGCTGTCATACAGCGCAACCGTGGCTTCATGGATGCCGGCGCCGTTTGCGCCGAGGAAGCTAGCGAAGTCCACAACGTGGCGAACATAAGCGCGGATCGTGTTTGGTGACGCATGGGTCTGTTCGAGATGGACGATCCAGTGACGAAGGCACTCGACGACATCGCCGTCATCATCCAATACCGTCCACGACCGGCGACCGCCGGGCATTTCGATGCGCGCAGCCTGCCAGGGCGTCGTAGCGAACGGAGTGGACACGGTCGCTGATACTGTTGAAAGACCCCCGTGACTGCAAGCCTTTCGCCATCACACTGGACACAGTTTACATGGACAGTTATGGTATCGGTATTAACATAA
>NZ_JABBGM010000036.1 GCF_012927405.1 Novosphingobium olei
TTATCTGGACAGTCTGCACCGTGCCTGACGCACCATTGAATGGTATGTTCTTGGCACAACGCAGGGGGTCATCAGGCCGGATGAAGCGCTATCCATAAGCTGGCGTAGTCCGGCCTGATGGCCACCGTCCCGCAGACGCGCAACGTGCGCGATCTGGATTCGGGAGGGGGTCCGGGGGAGGGACTGGCAAGCTGTGGATACTTCAGAGACGCTGATCGTCATTCAGGAACGCCGGGCGGCGGATGGCCTGGACTCCTACATCCCGGTAATCCTGCGAGGTGGAGAGATCTACGATCCAGACCTCGACCGCTACTTCCTCGATCTGCCGTTGAACGGGGCGCGTTCGCGCCATTCGCTGCGCGCCCACGGTTATGATGTCCTGGTCTGGGTTCGCTTCCTCGCCTCCGCGCGCGGCAAGTCTGTCTGGCAAGCCGATACCGATGATGTCGGTGCGTATCATCGGGCACGTCGGCGTAGTGACGCTGAGTTCCGGGTTTCGGCGTCGACATGGAACCGGGCGATTGCCTCGCTCGACAAGCTTTATCGATGGGCCGAGCGGGAAGGCCTGATCGAGCGCACACCATTTACCCACCGTCAGGTCTGGCGAAGTTCGCACGGAGGGCGTCGAGCGGCCGTCACGGGCCGCAACGACGCCTATGAACGCGCGGCCCGTCGGTCCGATGTTCGCTTCATCGATCTCACCGATTACCGCGCCTTCCGCGAGGTCGGCCTGCGCGGCCTGACCGTAGAGGGAACCGAGCGTCCTGGAGCACGTGACCGCAATGGCGCGCGCAATGCGCTGTTCGCCGATCTGCTGGTCACCACCGGCC
Source organism: Novosphingobium olei (assembly GCF_012927405.1). Taxonomy (GTDB): domain Bacteria; phylum Pseudomonadota; class Alphaproteobacteria; order Sphingomonadales; family Sphingomonadaceae; genus Novosphingobium; species Novosphingobium olei. The sequence goes on from NZ_JABBGM010000036.1 coordinate 831, forward strand.
TGCGCCTCGAAGAGGCATCCTTTCTGCTCGCCGCCGAGATTCCGGTTGGCGGCGCCCGCGCGGAACGGCAGCGGCGGGTCGAACTTCCGGCGGCACTCACCAAGGGGGACAGGGGGCGTGGCATATTGCTGCCGCGCCGTTTGTTGCCGATGTTTGACGCCTATATTGCCGTGGAGCGAGCCGCAGCCGTCGCCAAGTTCGCAAGGCGCCGTGGCTGGGAAGCCATCGACCGCCCGATCTTCATACACCGCCCCTCATTCGGGCTGCGCGCATTGCAGCTGGTTGGCGGTGGCACGATGGATATGGAGGTCGTCACACCGGATGAACGCGCAAGGCTTGTTATTTGCGCTGACGATGGCACGCCCTGCGAAGCAGCGGTGCTCTGGCTGACCGAGGTCGGGCATCCGGTGCTTCCCAACTCGTGGGAAGCGATCTTCGCGCGGGCGAGCCGCCGCTCCATGGATGCCGGCATCCCCGTCCGGGTCAGCCCCCATCAGCTCAGGCATTCGTTCGCGGTCCACATGCTGGCCATGCTGATCCAGCGCCGCCTTGCCGAGGCGGCGGCACCGGTGGGCGCTATGGAAGGTTATCGCCAGTTGGTCGGCGATCCGCTTCAGCAAGTCCAGCGACTGCTCGGCCATTCAAGCCTCGCCACGACCTCGATCTATCTCGATCACCTCGCCACGCGTGCCGATACCATCGATGCGGCGGTCGAAGAACTGTTGGCACTCGTACCGGGCTATCTTCCATCATGACCGCTGCTCCACGCAAAGGGCGCAAGGTCAGTTTCGAGGCCGCCGCGACTGCGCCCGAGGCCGATCCATGGTCGCAGATCAGCACGCTGCGCTTCTTGATCGATCCGCCATACGGCGGCGAGTTGCTCGTGGATTTCACCAGCTTGCGGCCCCGTGGCCTGGCTCTCGCCTTTGCACGGGGCCTGTTCATGCTGGTCGCTCCGCGTGGCCCCATCATGGTGCGTTCGTCGATCAAGACATACGTCACACAGTTGCCGAGCTTCTTTGCCTATCTTGCCGGGACAGGCGACCGGATCAACGGCCCGGCAGACCTTCGCGCCGACCATATCGACGGGTTCGAGAGGTGGCTCGCCGCGAAGGGCAAGTCGCGCGTGCACGCGCCGACCTATGTCGCCAAGGTCGTCTCCGTCCTTCGCCGCATTGCGGCCGATGGTCCGGAGCTTGTCGATCCTGGCTTGCGGGAACGGCTGCGCTACATCAGCTCGCACCCCCACGTTCGCCCCCGTCCACGCGATGCCTACAGTCCGTATGTCGCTCGCCAACTCCGCGATGCGGCACGCGCCGATCTTGTTGCGATCGAGGCGCGCTTGCGGTCGGGGTCGCGTTTCGATGAGGTGCCGGAGATAGAAGGCGCTTACCGCCAAGCCCACGCTGCCATCGAAGCGCGCGGCGTGCTGCACCACCGTGATCCCGCATGTCAGAGTCTGTATAAGCTGCGGTGGATTCGCGAACTGAGCGGCGCAAGGTTCAACCTGGGCCTCCATGCTGCCCACTACCTTACTGCACGCGACGTCGTGCCGCTTCTCGTTCTGCTCTCGCTGGAGACGGGGCTTGAGCTGGAGTGCTGCAAGTCGCTCACCATCGATTGTTTGCGCAACGCTTCGGGCGGCACCGTCGATGTCGCCTACACCAAGCTTCGCGCCCACGGTGCCGAGCACAAGACCATCCGGGTCCGTGATGGCGGCTCATCGACACCGGGCGGCCTGATCCGGCGGATTATCGCACTCTCCGCCAAGGCCAGGGTGCATAATTCCAGCGACAACCTTTGGGTCTATTATCAGACCAACGAGATCACTGCTGGTATCCGCCATCCGCGCACGACGATCGACGCGTGGACGCTGCGTCACGGCATTGTCGATGACGCCGGTCGACCGCTACTCCTGCGCCTTTCGCAGCTACGCAAGACCCACAAGGCCCTGTGGTACCTCAAGACCGAAGGGCACATGGCCCGCTTCGCTGTTGGTCATACCGTCGAGATCGCGGCACGACACTACGCCGATATTCCGGCACTCAGACCGCTGCATGAGCAGGCCGTGGCGGACGCCCTCGAAGAAGCGCTGACCGGCCCGAGGATCCTTCCTCCTCCCGACGAGGAGCGTCTGCGCGGCGCGTTGGCGAGCCCCGCGCCGGATGATGAAGGCGTCTCGCGCGCACTTCTCGACGGCGAACAGGACGTCTGGCTTGCCAGCTGCGGCAACTTCTATTCCAGTCCCTTT
>NZ_JABBGM010000037.1 GCF_012927405.1 Novosphingobium olei
CCAAATCCAGAAAGGGATAAACCCGACTCTTGACCGTGCCCCTCTTGGGCAGCACATAACCCACACCCACCCGGGTCAATTCTCAGTGATAATCCCGGGTCAATCCTCAGCGCTACTCAACACGTCGGCTTCGTTTGCGTGACGGGTGCGCCCACCGGCGAATACAACTGGCGTGCCTTCGGGCATCGCCGCGCGGCGCTTAGCCTCGCTCCGGGCCCGCAAGAAATCACGCCCTTCAACCAGCGCGGAAGTGAGCATCGCGCCGTGGTTGAAGCGCGAACTCGAGACCGGCTTCCAGGACGAGCCGAACTCGTTGAGGTAAAGACTGGCTGCGACCTCGCGCATCTCTTCGAGCGCCAGCATCGCGCCTTCGGCGCATTGCGCCCGCTCGACCTGGGTTTCGAGCTCATGGGTATGGATCTCGGAGCCATCGGCGCTGGCAACGAGCGCGCGGACTTCATCGGTGGCGCGGTCGAGCGCAGTCGATTTGCGCGCTGCGGAGCGGTGAAAGAGATTGACGAAAGCCCAACCCAGATCCTCGGCGTCGGCTTCGAGTGCAGTGCCGGAAACGAGCGCAAACAGATCGGACCAGACCGCGTCAAGCGTCTGGACCACGGCTTCACGAACCGGAAAATCGCTGCTCGAAACCGGAGCTGGACCAATCGAAAAACCGGCTAGATCGAGACCAGCAAGCTGATCGGCAAATGTGGTGTGCATGGGTGTCCTCCTGACTGACGTGAGGCTGGTCCGCCGCTTGATGGCTGCGCCAGCGAGAGCCCGTCAGGGCCAGTCATGGGTGGACCCGCGCACCGCAGGGGAACCCGCTTGGGCAGGCTGGCGCGGGCAGGCCAGGTCCCACCGGGACCGGCCAACACGGGCCTGCCCAAGCCGGGTTGCGCGGGTCCACCAGCTGGCCCAGGGCCTCTCTCGCTCATGACGCAGCCACCAGCGGGCGAACTGCTGCCCAGTCAGAGCATCCGGTAATATCGCCGCATCTGTTCGGCTTGCTGGTCCCGTGCGTCAGGTGAGACCAAAATCGGCTCCGGTGAAGACAAAGCGGTGCTCCGACGGGAACGCGGCCAGCGCAGTGAGGCGGCCGCCTTCGAAGCGCAGGTGCCAGGTTCGGCGGATCGCCGGCTGGACCGCAGTAAAGGCTTCGGGCGCGAGAACGACGACATTGTGGCCGCCTGTGGAATCGCGGACCGAACGGGTGCGGATCAGCATGGCCCCCGCCTCGCGGGCCGCATGACCAAGCTCCTGACAGGCTGAATAGTCGATCGGGTCGGTCCACAGCGCGGCATCCGCCGCAAAAGGATCGCGGGTCAGATCGATCGCGTGGGCCGTCGCGACCTCGGCGGTGAAGCTGGTGTGCTCGGTCGTCGCGGAAGGCGGCACGAAACCGGGCGAGCGCAGATAGAAGCGTAAGCGCCAATAGGCCGTCTCGGCGATCGCAGTGGCCTCAGCTTCGCTGGCGTAGAAAATGCCTGGCCGTTCATCGGCCCGGCGAAACCGGCTGGCCGTGCCATGGCCGTAGCGAAACGGAGAGGCGAGCAGGTAATGGCGGCCGTGAGCGGACCGGGGCAGATCGGGCTTCGCGGCTTCGGCGAGCGCTTCGAGCCGGGCCTGATCCTCAAGACTGTCCGCCAGCCGGTTGGTCGATATCCGGTGCTGGGCCTCGACCACCCGCCAGACCTTGCCGCTATAGGAGCGCAGCTCAGACGCGAGCGCGGTGGGCGTCCACATAATCGCACACAGTGATAAGGCCCTTGAAGCTGTCGATGAGGTCAAGCGGACGCGCATCCAGATCGAGATTGGGCGTTTCCAGCCAGCGCCGCGAAGCGAGATCGTCACTGCCCATCAGCGCGTCGAGCCCGCGGAACAGCCGCAGCAGGAACTGCCCGGCCTCGAACGACTTCGAAGCCGGATCGAGCAAGGTTTTGCCGCCCTTGAGTCGCGAGACCGTTGCCGGGGAAAGACCGAGCACCTGGCCGAGCTTGGGGTTGGAAAAACCCCAGAAATCGGCAATCTTCGCAATAGCCGAGGATAGCACCTGTCCATCAGAGCGCTGAGGTTTGGTCGCAAGGGTTGCCATGGCCAGTCCTTTCAAATGATGCGTATAAACATAAATCATTCATTTGAACAGATGCTGAATCACGCAGCAGCGCGCTTTCGATAGACCTCCTCCCCGTTCGACATGTGCCCAAGGCAGTCATAATCGCCAAACAGCGCGTCAAACCTTGGCGCAATCTGGGCCAGCCAGTGCTGCGCTCGCGGTGATCGCGCGGTGCGCCACTCGGCATCCCAATAGGCGCCGTCATCGCGCTCTGCGATCCAGACCGCAACCAACCCGCCATAGACCGAGACACCGAAGTCCGCGAACGCGTTGCGCAGTAGTATCCGGTCCTCGCGGCCGCGCCAGCCTGCATGGGGCGCAAGCGAAGAAAAGGCAGCGGCGGCCCGCTCGCTGAGGTCATCGCGCAGCCATTCATATTCGAATTCCCAGTCGTCGTCATTCTCGGTCTTCAGGACCGTGAACGCCACCAGAGCACCGCTGGGATAGCTAACCGATCTGCCCATCGTGTCCTCCTCAAGCTGCGAGTGCGGTATCGCCGGCGGCGGATGCAGCTTCTTCAGGCACTGCCCTTCCCCCCAGCCTCAGCAGCAGGCCGGACGCTTCCTCAGCCTTGGCAGCCGCCGTCAGGATTGCGCGGTCATCATCGCGCAGGAGCTTGAGCCAGTGGCCGATATAGCTCGCGTGGTGATCGAGATGCGCCACGGGCAGGCCGAGTTCAGCACCCAGCATGGCGCTTGAAAGCTCTGCCACATATCCTGACAGTCCAGCCCTAATCTGACTTCCACCGCCAATTTTCCGGACGCACGTCATGCCGCCAGCTCCTCGGGCTGAGGTTGCTGGGCGTGCATCCAGTCGGCTGCGGCCTGTGCCT
>NZ_JABBGM010000038.1 GCF_012927405.1 Novosphingobium olei
TGCGGATTCCGAAATGATACCGCCCGCCATTCCGAGGAATTCCCGCCCGGGATTCCGACCTGATCCCGCCCCCCCATTCCGATTAATTCCCGCCCACCTTCCCGGTGGTGTCGAGGCTGATCGTTGAGGCCATCTTCTGGGCTGTTGAGCAGCCTGGAGAATGAGATGCCGACGAGGAGGGCGAAGATGCGCGCACTGCGCGAAGTGATGCGAATGTACCGGGAGGGTTGCCTTCCGGTGCGAGAGATTGCCCGTTTGTCGGGAGTGGCGCGGTCGACGGTGCGCGACATGCTCGCACGTTTTGAGCGTTCGGGACTGTCGTGGCCGGTTCCGGTCGAGATCAGCGATGCGGCTCTGGAGGCGCGCCTCTATGGTCCCGCCGGCGTGAAGCCAGGGCGTCGCAAGCAGGCAGAGCCGGACTGGTCGGTGGTGGCGCGCGAGCTGAAGCGCAAGCACGTGACGCTGCAGGTCCTATGGGAAGAGTACATCGCCGTTCATCCCGACGGCTATCGTTACAGCCGCTGGTGCGAACTGTTCCGTAACTGGGAAGGCCGGTTGTCGCTGGTCATGCGCCAGAGCCATGCTGGCGGCGAGAAGATGTTCGTCGACTACGCCGGCGACACGGTGCCAGTCGTGATCAACCGCAGGACCGGCGAGATCCGCGATGCCCATCTGTTTGTGGCGGTGCTGGGCGGCTCGAGCCTGTCGTTCGCGTGCGCGACGTGGACCGAGCAGTTTGCTGACTGGATCGAGGGCCACAATGCCGCCTTCGCCTTCTTCGGCGGGGTGCCGCAGTTGCTGGTGCCCGACAATGCCAAGGTCGCGGTGATCAAGGCTTGCCACTTCGATCCGATGCTCAACCGCAGCTACACCGACATGGCCCGGCATTACGGGACGGCAGTGCTACCTGCCCGGCCGCGACGCCCACGCGACAAGGCGAAGGTCGAAGCCTGCGTCGGCATCGTCGAGCGCTGGGTGCTGGGGCGACTACGCAACCGTATCTTCTACAGCCTGGCCGAACTCAACGCCGCCATCGCCGAGTGCCTGACCGACCTCAATGAAACGCGGGTCCTTCGCCAGTTCGGCCGAACGCGTCGCCAGTTGTTCGAGGAGGTTGACGCGCCCAACCTCAAGCCGCTGCCGGCGGAGCAGTGGGTCCATGCTCAATGGAAGCGCTGCCGGGTTGGGCTCGACTACCATATCGCCGTCGATCACCACCATTACTCGGTGCCGCATCGCTACGCCCGCCGCGAGGTCGAGGCCCGCTTCACCGCGCGGACCGTCGAGATCTTTCTCGGCGGCGAACGCATCGCGGTGCACATGCGTGGCAGCGGAAATGGCCGGCATACGACGGTGCCCGAGCATATGCCCTCGAGCCACCGGCGCTATCTGGAATGGACGCCGGCCAGGATCCGCGATGAGGCGGCCCGGATCGGGCCGATGCTGTCGCTGCTGGTCGAGCGCATCATCAACGAGAGGCCGCACCCTGAGCAGGGCTACCGCTCGTGCCTTGGCATCATCGGCCTTGCCAAGCGCTTCGGACCTGAGCGGCTCGAAGCCGCCGCGGTGCGCGCGCTGGAGATCCAGGCCCGCCATTATCCGTCGGTCAAATCGATCCTCGAAAAGGGGCTCGACAAGGTGCCCGTGTCCAAAGCCCCGGAGCGCGAACCCATCCAGCACGACAACATCCGGGGCTCCCAGTACTACCACTGAAAGGAACGACGATGCTCAAACATCCCACGCTTGATCTGCTGAGCCAGCTCGGGCTGACCGGCATGGCTCATGCCTTTGCCGACCTGGATGGCAATGGCGATGCCGCCAGCCTTGGCCATGCCGAATGGCTGGCCCTGTTGCTCGACCATGAGGCCACCTGGCGCAATGACCGGCGCCTTGCCTTGCGCCTGCGTCAAGCAAGGCTGCGGCACCATGCCGCGCCTGAAGACGTTGATTACCGCGCTTCGCGCGGGCTCGATCGCCGCCTGTTCGAGATGCTGCTCAAGGGCAACTGGATCGCCGCCCACGAGAACTGCGCGATTATCGGGCCGGCCGGCGTCGGCAAGAGCTGGCTCGCCTGTGCCATCGGTCACCAGGCCTGCCGCGACAATCGCTCGGTTCTCTACACGCGCCTGCCGCGGTTGATCGACGACCTGTCGCTGGCCAAGGGAGATGGCCGCATCGCTGCGCGCATGAAGAGCCTTGCCCGCGTCGACCTGCTCATCCTTGACGACTGGGGGCTCGAACCGCTTGACGGCAATGCCCGCCATCACCTGCTCGAGATCCTCGAAGATCGCTACGGTCGCCGTTCAACGCTAGTGACCAGCCAACTTCCAGTGGCCCGCTGGTTCGATCTGATCGGGGATCCCACTTACGCCGATGCCATCCTGGATCGCCTCGTTCACAACGCCCATCGTCTCGAACTATCCGGCGAATCCATGCGCAGAAATCTCCACTCTCAAGCCGCTTGACCGACTGAAATATCACATGTGAATATCGGCCCGCGATCTGCTCCCCACCCGGGCGGCATCAAATCGGAACGGTGGGCGCGATCAGATCGGAATGGGGGGGCGGCATCGTCGGAATCCGCAC
>NZ_JABBGM010000039.1 GCF_012927405.1 Novosphingobium olei
TGTCAACGCCGACCGAAGATTCCCCAGAAGTGCCGATATAAAATTCCCCAGTCTGGGATTTCGGTGATCAGCCGTAGCGGTGATCGATGAGGCGCTCCTTTGGGGGCCTTCCGCGCCGGCGTGGCGGGGGTGGTGGTGTGATGGTGGCAATGGTCCTGGTGTGTTCGGGGATGAGGTCGGTATGGGCGCGCAGGCGGTAACTGGCGCCCTCGATCTGGATCACGATGGCGTGGTGCAGGAGGCGATCCAGCAGGGCGGTGGCGACCACAGGATCGCCGAAGACGTCGCCCCATTCGGCAAAGCCGCGGTTGGAGGTGAGGATCATCGCCCCCTTTTCGTAGCGCGAGTTGACGAGCTGGAAGAAGAGGTTGGCCCCGCCCGGGGTGACCGGCAGGTATCCGATCTCGTCGATGATCAGAAGGCTGTTGCGGTTGAAGAAGCGTAGCCGTTCCGGGAGTCTGCCATCACGTTCGGCGCGGACCAGCATGTCGATCACTTCGGCCAGGCTGGCCCTGTAGACCCGCTTGCCGGCACGGACAGCTTCGACTCCGAGCGCCGTTGCCAGATGAGATTTCCCGGTCCCCGGCGGGCCTAGCAGATGGACGACCTCGCCGCGTTCGATGAAGTCGAGCTGGGCAAGCGCGATGATCCGGCTGCGATCAAGCGATGGCTGGAACGAGAAGTCGAAGCCCTCGATGGTTTTCATGGGGACGAGGCGGGAGGTCTTGACGCCCATGGTGAAGCGCCGGCTCTCGCGGTTGCCATGCTCGTGGGAGAGCAGGATGTCGATGGCCTCGAGCGCGGTCATCTCGCCCCGCTCGAGGCACCGCATGGTATGATCCAGGGCTTCGAGGGCGCGAGGCATCCTGAGGCCGACCAGGCTGGCGCGGATGCTGTCGATGATTTCGGTCACGGCCGCACCTCCACACCGGCCAGGCGCTTGCCGACGGCCTCGTAGATGCTGAGTGAGCGACGCCCGATCTCACGGCCCGTGGCAGGAGGCGGCGCTTCCTGCCGGATCTGGACGAGCTTGCGGTGAACGGGATCGACCCGGCGCTGATTGCGCCCATCGAGCACGGGATGCACCGCGATCAGTCTGCGGTCCTCGAAGATCCTGATCTCGCGCGGATGGTTCTGGACTTCGACGACGCGTTTCCTTGTCGCATCGGGCACCGAGTAGAGGTTGCCGCCGACCGATACCATGCCTTCATGGCTGACCCGCCGTTCGACGGTAAGGACGGCATTGTAGGCCGCGGCAGGCAAGGCCGTCAGCGCGATCCCTTCCTCGGCGAAGTGCTCGGCGACGATGCGTCCGGTCGTTGCGTGACGACGCACGTTGGCAACCGTGTCGAGCCAGTTACGGAACTGGCCATTCAGATCCTCGGCATTTTGGAAGGTGCGGCCCAGGAAGAAGTCCTGGCGGATGTAACGGAAGGGACGCTCGACCTTGCCCTTCGTCTTGGCGCGATAGGGCCGGCAGGCGCGTGGCAGGGCACCGTAGTGGTCGAGCAGCGCCACCAGCGACCGATTATAGATCACAACGCCCTCGGCGTCCTCATCGATGACTGCGGTCTTCATCCGGTCGTAGAGGACTTCGCGCGGAGCGCCGCCCATGGCATCGAAGGCGTCGATGTGGCAGCGCATCACCGTCTGCAGGTCTTGGGTCGGGCAGAACCGGCCCCACAGCCACCGGCTATGGCCCAGCACCATCGAGAACAGCCAGAACACTTTCACGGCGCCAGGCTCATCGGTGAACTCGACGCGGAACTGGGCGAAGTCGACTTGAGCCTGCCGGCCGGCGGCGGTCTCGAACCGGCGTTCGAACGGCTTGATGCGGGCAGGCCGATTGGCGCGCAGGTAGTCGGTCACGGCACTGTAGCCCCCGCCATACCCCATTGCCCTGATCTCGCGCAGGAGGCGTTTTCCCGACAAGTCAGGGTAGAGCGTGATCCGCTCCAGAAGGTAGGGCTCAAAAGCGGCGAGTTGTCGCGGACGTTCGGGCCGCGGCTTGTATGTCGGCGGCTTGATACCCTCCGCCAGGTGCTTGCGCACCGTCTTGCGATCGAGACCGGTCTTGCGGGCGATCGCGGACACCGACAGGCCCTGCCGGTGCAGATCATGGATCATGACAACTTCCTCAAGTCTGACCACCCAGCCACTCCCGCCAAATCCGCGGGGGCATCGAGTAGCATGTGAAGATCGATGCCAATTCGCTCCGGGGTTAACCCCGGAGCGAATTGGCGCTGACCTCAAACTGGGGAATTTTCATTCGGCACTTTTGGGGAGAATACATCCGGCACCGACA
>NZ_JABBGM010000004.1 GCF_012927405.1 Novosphingobium olei
CGTCGTAGCGAACGGAGTGGACACGGTCGCTGATACTGTTGAAAGACCCCCGTGACTGCAAGCCTTTCGCCATCACACTGGACACAGTTTACATGGACAGTTATGGTATCGGTATTAACATAATTATTATTATCGAACTGGAGCATGTCGCGTGGAGCAAGGCCCCCCTGCCAGTCGCAAGGCCCTTTCGAACAACCTCGATCGCCTGCTGAACATCATGGCGACCCTGCGCAACCCGCAGCGCGGGTGCGAATGGGACAAGGCGCAGACCTTTTCCACCATCGCGCCCTATACGATCGAGGAAGCCTACCAGGTCGCCGACGCGATCGAGCGCAATGACATGGCGGCCCTGCGCGAGGAACTCGGCGACCTCCTGCTCCAGGTCGTGTTCCATTCGCGGATTGCAGAGGAAGCCGGCACGTTCGGGTTCGATGACGTCGCCGCAGCGATAGCGGACAAGATGGAAGCCCGCCATCCGCACATCTTCGGCACCGCCAGCGCAGATGGCCAGGCCCGCGAGGAACGCTGGGAAGCAGCCAAGGCGGCAGAGCGCGAGGCCAAGGGCGCGACCAGCGCGCTGGACGGCGTCGCCTCCGCCCTTCCTGCACTGATGCGTGCGCAAAAACTGCAGAAGCGTGCCGCCCGCGTAGGCTTCGATTGGCCCGATACAGACACCCCGACGACCAAGCTTGCCGAGGAAGTGGCCGAGCTTGCCGCGGCTGAAACAGACGAGGAACGACTTGCCGAAGCCGGCGATCTTTTGTTCGCCGCGGTGAACGTGGTGCGCAAGTACGGCATTGCGCCTGAAGATGCCTTGCGCTTTGGCAATGCCAAGTTCGAGCGCCGCTTCCGCGCGATGGAGACCCTCGCGGGCGGCGGTTTCGACAGCCTGTCGCTCGATGCGCAGGAAGCGCTATGGCAACGGGTAAAGGCGGCCGAGCGTGCCGATCAGGCACACCCGCCAGTGGCGGACTAGATACGGGTAAACCGTCCCAGATCCTTGGGGCTCAGCCGTACATTGAGGCGCAGCGACGGCATGCCCGCTTCGTCCTCCACTTGGCGTTCGGACAAGACCTCGCCATGGGCGTGAAGCCAGGCGAGGCGCTGGCCGTCGCTTAGTGGCACAGTCAGTTCGAGTTCCTGCGCGCCCCCGGTCAGCAGCGAGGAGAGCCGTTCGAGAAGGTCGGTCACCCCCTCCCCGGTCACCGCCGAGATCGGCACAACCGGCACTTCGGGCACGCCATGAGTGATGAGATCGCGCCGCATGTCGCGCTCGTCAGGCGCGAGCAGGTCCCACTTATTCCACGCCTCGATGATCGGCACCAAACTGCCATCCTCCCCGATCACGCCCAGATCGGCGAGGATCTCTTCAACCTCTGCTTTTTGCTGCGCGGTTGCCGGATTGGAGATATCGCGTACGTGCACGATCACATCGGCGGCGGTTACCTCTTCGAGCGTCGCGCGGAAGGCGGCGACGAGCTGCGTCGGAAGGTCCGAGATGAACCCCACGGTATCCGACAGGATCGCCTTTTCGACGCCGGGCAGGCGGATCGCGCGCATTGTCGGATCAAGCGTTGCGAACAACAGGTCTTCGGCCATCACGCCCGCGCCGGTCAGGCGGTTGAACAGCGTCGACTTGCCCGCGTTGGTATAGCCTACCAATGCGATGATCGGCCAAGGCGCGCGCTGGCGGCGATCGCGATGCAGGCCACGCGTGCGCCGCACCTGTTCGAGTTCGCGCCGCAGCCGCGCCATGCGGTTGCGGATCATGCGGCGGTCGGCCTCGATCTGGGTTTCGCCCGGCCCGCCAAGAAAGCCGAAGCCGCCGCGCTGGCGTTCAAGGTGCGTCCACGATCGCACGAGCCGGCCTGCCTGGTAATCCAAGTGGGCCAGTTCGACCTGCAGGCGTCCTTCAGCGGTCGCGGCACGCTCGCCGAAGATTTCGAGGATCAAGCCCGTCCGGTCGATGATCTTATGCTTGAGCTTTTCTTCAAGATTGCGCTGCTGGATCGCCGAGAGCGAGCCGTCGACGATGACGAGTTCGGCCTCGTTCTGCGCCAGCGCGACACCGATGCGCTCCATCTGGCCTTCGCCGAACAACGTCGCGGGGCGCACCGCGCGGATCGGCAGCACGAAGGCATCGACGACCTCGATCCCGATGGCGCGGGCAAGGCCCTGCCCCTCTGCCAGCCTCACCTCGGCATCTTCGCCAAGGCCGCCGCCCTTCTGGCGGATATCTGGCAGAACAACGATGGCTCGCGCGCCGCGGGTCACCTCGCCTTCGAGATCACCCGCGTCGCGGCCGAATTCAAATGTGCTCAAAGGTCAGGTGCTCTCGCCGTCCCAGTCGCCCGACAGGTCGACATGGCCCGCAGGCTGGATGGTCGACACCGCGTGCTTGTAGGCAAGCTGGACATAGCCTTCGCGTTCGAGCAGCATGCAGAACAGATCGTACGAGGCGACCTTGCCTTGGAGCATGACGCCGTTGACGAGGAACATCGTGACCTGGACCCCGGCATCGCGCACGCTGGACAGGAAGACTTCCTGCAGCAGGCGCTTCTTGCCGTTGTCGTCCCCGCCGCCCTGAAAGTGAGCGACCGAAAGTTGCTGGCCGGGCATGATCGTGCTGATCGCGTGCTTGTAGACGAGCTGGGACTGCCCATCACGACGAAGCAGGATCGAGAAGTTGTCGAACCAGGTCACGATGCCCTGCAGCTTCACGCCCTTCACCAGGAACATGGTGACAGGAATCTTGTTCTTGCGCAGGTGGTTGAGGAACAGGTCCTGCAGGTTCTGGCCCTTGCCTCCCGAAGGTCCGGCCGATGGCGACGGAGCAGCGGTCGAAGAAGCTGCAGGTGCCGCTTCATTGGCGGGTTCGGCCGCCTTGGAACGAGGGCGGGCAGAGAGGGTCCGTCCGGTCATGATGTGACTCCTTCGTATTGGCGCGGCCTTTATGCTGACCGTCGCGATCTGGCCTCGGTCTCCCGAATCTGGATCGGGAAACCTTGGCCGGGTTCAATGACAACTTATTGCCCGATGCCCTGCGGGTAAACATGTAAGTTCCACCACGGTTCCGGCGGCCTTGGCGGGATCGCTATTCGTCGTCGTCCTCGTCCTCGCGCCGCTCGGCCATGCCGAGCAGCTTGAGTTTTCGATGCAAGGCCGACCGCTCCATGCCGATGAAGCTGGCGGTCTTTGAAATGTTGCCGGAAAATCGCCGGATCTGGACTTTCAAATATTCGCGCTCGAAATTCTCCCGCGCTTCGCGCAACGGCACGCCCATCAGCGCGGACGAGGTGTTACCGCCTCCGAAGCGCGTGCTGACGATTTCGGAGGGCAGCATGTCGGCCTCGATCCGTTCGAGGCGGTCGCGCGGGGCGAGGATGATCGTGCGTTCGACGACATTGCGCAGCTGCCGCACATTGCCCGGCCAGTCATAGGCCTGCAGCGCGGCCATCGCCTCGGCCGAAACGACCGGCGGCGCAATCCCCTGCTCGCTCGCATAACGGGTGAAGAAGTGATCGATCAGCGAGGGAATGTCGTCGCGGCGTTCGTTGAGCGGTGGGATCGTGACGGGGACGACATTAAGGCGATAGTACAGGTCTTCGCGAAAGCGCCGCTCGGCAATTTCCTTCTCGAGCGGGCGCGACGTCGATGAAACCACGCGCACGTCGACCCTGATCTGGCGATTGCCGCCAACGCGGACAAAGGCCTGATCGGTCAGCACCCGCAGGATGCGCGCCTGGCTGGAGGCCGGCATATCGGCAACTTCGTCGAGGAACAGTGTCCCGCCGTCTGCCATCTCCAGCAGCCCTGCCCGCACCAGCTTGCCATCGGCCTCTTCGCCGAACAGTTCCTGCTCGAATCGTTCGGGAGTGATCCGGGCGGCGCTTACGGTGACGAAGGCGCTCTGCGCACGCGGGCTCCACGAATGGAGCAGACGCGCGGCCACTTCCTTGCCCGCTCCAGCCGGGCCCGTGATCAGAAGCCGGCTGCCGGTGTTGGCCACGCGCTTCAGGGTTGCGCGAACCGCGTTGATCGACGCGCTGTTGCCGGTGAATTCGTCGGCAATGGCAAAGCCTTCGCGCAGGCGCTGGTTTTCGCGCCGCAACCGTTCTGTTTCGGTGGCCCTTTCGACCAGCAGCAAGAGGCGTTCGGCCTCGAACGGCTTCTCGATGAAGTCCATGGCGCCACGACTGATCGCGGAAACCGCCGTGTCGATATTGCCGTGGCCTGAGAAGATCAGGACGGGAAGCTCGGGCTCGCGCTTCTTGATCTCGTCGAGCACTTCCAGTCCGTCCATCGGGCTACCGTGCAGCCAGACATCGAGCAGCACCAGGCTGGGGCGGCGCTCGTCGATCGCGGCCAGCGCCGCGGTGCTGTCCGCCGCCGTGCGACAGCCATAGCCTTCGTCGCTCAGCACGCCAGCGACCAGTTCGCGAATATCGCGCTCGTCATCGACGATGAGGATATCGAGTGCCATGCCAGAATTCCTGCGGTTGTCGGTCACAACGCCATCGGCGCGGACGCCGAGGCCGGATCAGATAGGTTGGAAACGAGCGGATTGCGGGCGAAGCGCATGATTACCCGGGTGCCGCCGCCGGGTTCGTTGGCGAACTGCATCTCGCCGCCATGTTCCTCGACGATCTTGTTGACGATGGCGAGGCCAAGGCCGGTGCCCTTCTCGCGCGTGGTCATGTACGGTTCGAGGATGCGCTCGCGATCGACCGGAAGGCCGACGCCGTTGTCGGCGACCGCAACGGTGACCGATTGCGCATCGCCTGCAAGCGATACGGCGATGCGGCCCTTGTAAGCGCCCACTTCGACTTTTGCTCGCTGTTCAATGGCTTCGAGGGCATTCTTGAGGACATTGGTCATTGCCTGACCCACCTGGTGGCGATCCGCCTCAAACACCATACCCCCCTCGCCCGTGAACGAATAGTCAATCTCCGGATGGGCAACCTCCTGCAGGAACAGGGCCTGCCGCACGAGATCGCTCGCATCCTCGTTGCGGAACACGGGCTTGGGCAGGCGCGCAAACGACGAGAATTCGTCCACCATCTTGCGCAAGTCGCCGACCTGGCGGATGATCGTGGCGGTCAACTCCTCGAACAATTCCGGATCGGTCTCGATCTGCCGGCGATAACGCCGCTTGAGCCGCTCGGTGGCCAGCTGGATCGGCGTGAGCGGATTCTTGATTTCGTGGGCGATGCGGCGAGCAACATCGGACCACGCGGCGCGCCGCTGATCGAGGAGCTGCCGCGTGATGTCTTCGAACGTGACCACATGGCCGGTCGTGTCGTGCGTCACCTTGACGGCGAGCGTCAGCAGGTCGCCGTTCTTGGAATAGTGGACCAGCCCGCTCGGATCGCCCGATTCCACCAGTTGCGCCAGTTGAGGGGCGATTTCGGCAAGCGGCGTGCCAACGAGATCCTTCGCATCGGGATCGCGCAGCAGCTTCTGGGCCGAGCTGTTGATCAGGCGGATGGCGCCTTCCTTGTCGATCGAGACGATCCCGGCGGTGATCGATTCGACGACCGCCTCGATGAACGCCCGCCGCACTTCAAGCTGCGCATTGGCGCTGACCAGCGCTTGCGTCTGGCCTTCGAGCTGCGCCGTCATCCGGTTGAAGGCCCGCGTCAGCAGGCCAACTTCGTCGGTTCCGCTATGGGGCGTCACCCGCATCGAAAAATTGCCGCTGCCGACGTTGCGCGCGGCCGAAACCAGCTCCACCAGCGGTGCGACCTGGCGGTCGGCGAACCGCAGCGCCACCCAAACTGCAAGCGAGACCAGTGCGAGGCTGATGCCGAAAAGCGCCAAGTTGAAGCGCAGCTGCAGCGCACGGGCACGGCGTGTGAGGACATCGTATGCCTTCAGCACCGACTGCGCCCGCTGCCACTGGTTGAGCGCAAGCGCATCGGAGTTGCGCGCGACGTAGAGGTAGATGCCGCGCGTGCGATCGACCGGCGTGACCGCCTCGATCCGTTCCGCCGAAGCATTGACGACGACAGGTTCGCCGGCATCGATCTTCTGCAGTTCATCAGGCGTGATGCGCTGGCGATCGTCGTTCGAATTGGGATCGACGATCGCCGCCGTGCGCAGCGTTCCGTCGGGCCGGCGCTCAACGAGCGCGGATTCGTTGAGCTTGCGGTTGATGACCTGCCAGGAATAGCCTTCGGCGAAGTCCTGGCTGGTGATCGGCGCCTGGGCCAGATAATCGCGCAGGTCGCCGGCCATCGCGACGCTCTCGTTGCCCACGTCGCGCAGCTTGTCGGCGTAGTAGCCGCGCGCCAGATTGTTGGCGTTTTCTAGCATTCCGCGCGAATTGTCCGAGAACCAGAACTCTACGCCCGACTGGAACAGCAGCGAGGCGAACAGCACGACAAGCAGGGTCGGGATCGCTGCGATCAGCGAAAACAGCCAGACAAGCCGCAGATGCAGCCGGCCACTGCTGCCAAGGACGCTCTTCGAGGCGCGGCGCAGCGCGATCCTTCGGCCGAACAGCACGATCAAGGCCATCGCCGGCACAAGCGTGCCGATCAGGAGGCTCGACGTGATCCGCGAAGGAAGCAGCTGGTTCGCCGCGGTGTTGGCGCTGAATGTGCTCCAACTGACCCACAGGGCCACCGCGAGAATGAAGACCGCGGTTAGCTCGAGCAGCAGGAAGACGTTGGCCCTGCGCAGCGTCACGAGCAGCCTGCGCCACCATCTTGGCGAGCGGCGTGACTCGGATCGGAGTTGCTGCATCATAGTGGCCTACAAACAACACCCATGTTGCTTGTTTGCAAGGCATTTACGCGCGGATGCCCTTTGGGCGGGGCAAGTTAGGGCTTTGCGAGCGCTACTTCCGGTACAATATCTAATTCGCTCAACCGCTTGCGCAAGGTGTTGCGATTGATGCCGAGCAACTGCGCCGCGCGTAGCTGGTTTCCGCCGGTGGTCGACAGGGCGTGGAGGAACAGTGGGCGCTCGAAGGCAGCAAGCGCCTCGTCGTAGAGTGCGCCGGGTTGCGGGCGGGCTACGGCCAGCCAGCTCGCGAGTGCTTCCCCGAAGTCCGCCTGCCGCGTGGGCTCGCCGTCGTCAGGCGTGTGTGCACCACCGTCGCCGGCCAGCAGCGGCTCGATGGTGCTCGTATCGATCACCTCGTCGCGGGCCAGCAAGGCCAGACGATAGATGAAATTTCGCAGTTCCCGAACGTTGCCACGCCACGGCTGCCGGGCCAGCAGCGCAGCCCCCGCAGCTGTCAGCGACCGGCGCGGCAGACCCTCACTCGCCGCCAGCGCGAGAAAGTGCCGCGACAGGGCTTCGATATCGTCGGCCCGTTCCCTGAGCGGGGGAAGCTCGATCGGCACCACCGCGATGCGGTAATATAGGTCTTCGCGAAACTGGCCCGCTGCGATCATCGGCACAAGATCGCGGTTGGTCGCTGCCACGATCCGGCAATCGAGCGTGATCTCCTCCGTACCGCCGACCCGGCGAATGCGGCCCGACTGCAGGGCGCGGAGCAGGCGAGTCTGGGCCTGCATCGGCATGTCGCCGATCTCGTCGAGGAACAGGGTACCCCCGCCTGCCTGCTCGAACTTGCCGATGTGGCGGGCGTGCGCGCCGGTGAACGCGCCCTTTTCGTGACCGAAAAGCTCGCTTTCGATCAGCTCGGCCGGAATGGCGGCGGTGTTGACCGCGATGAACGGCCCCTGCGCGCGGTTGCCGAGCTGGTGGATCGCTTCTGCCACCAGTTCCTTGCCCGTGCCGGATTCGCCCAAGATCAGCACGGTCAGATCGTTGCGCAGCACGCGCGTGATCATGCGGTAGACGGCCTGCATCGCCGGACTGCGGCCGACCAGCGGCAGTGCCTGCGGCTCGTCCGAAGCTTCGCCAGAGCCTTCGGCATTATGGCTCGACCCGATGGCCTGGCGGACCGTGCGGACCAGTTCTTCGAGATCGAAGGGCTTGGGAAAATACTCGAACGCGCCGGTATCACTGGCCCGCACGGCAGTATCGAGCGTGTTCTGGGCACTGAGGATGATGACCTGCATCTGCGGGCAGTTCAGACGCACCCGGCCAAGGCTTTCGATCCCATCACCATCGGTGAGCATGACGTCGGTCAGCATCAGACCATAGGCTCTGTCCGCCAGCAGCCGGTCGCGTTCGGCGATCGAATCGCACCGGTCGACCTTGAAACCCTCGGCCTCGAGCGCGGCGGTGATGACGATGGCGATCGAGGCGTCATCCTCGACGAGCAGGATCGACTTCTTCACTTGGCTGCCTCTCCCACCGCTTCGACCGGCACCGTTCCCGCAACGGGCAGGTGCAGACGGAAGTGCGTCCAGCCCTTGCCCTCGTCGCGATCGTGCGAAATCCGCCCGTGCATCTCGCGCACCAGTTTCTGCACGAGCGCGAGGCCGAGCCCTTGGCCGCTCTTCTTGGCGGTGACGAAAGGTTCGAAGATATGGTCGCGAAGCGCAGGGTCGATGCCCGGCCCGTTGTCACTCACCCGCAGTTCGATCGGTAGGCGCAGCGGCTTGCCCCCCGGCCCCGCGTGAAGCTGGATGCCGCTGGCAAAGCGCGTGCGCACGGCGATGCGTGGCGGCGTGCTGCCTTCGCAGGCCTCTCGCGCGTTGGTCATCAGGTTGAGCAGGACCTGCACCAGCGCATCCGGGTTGGCCATGATCGGCGGGAGCGAGGGATCGAACTCTTCCTCCACGACCACTTTTCCGCTGCTGGATGCGGCAATGATGGCCTGCGCGTGACGCACGGCTTCGTGCAGGTTGCAAGGCACCGCCGGCTCCTGGCTGCGCCGCGAAAGCGACTGCATCTGGTCGATCAGCTTGGCGATGCGATCGACTTCCGCCGTGATCAGCCCGGTCAACGCCTTGTCCGAGCCTTCGAGCTTGCGATCGAGCAATTGCGCGGCGCCGCGGATGCCGGCCAGCGGGTTCTTGATTTCGTGGGCGAGGACCTCCGGCGCGCGGAGCGCCACCCCTTCGCCGCCGCCAGAGCCGCCCCCATCGCCGGACAGCGCGTCGACCCCCAGCACTTCGTGCAGGATCAGCATCTGCCAGCCCGGCGAATGGGTTACCGGTGACGTCATCACGTCGAAACGCCGCGCAGGTTCGCGCAGCACGCGCACTTGCGCATCTCGCGCGAACAGCTGTGCCTCGCCCTCAGCCAGGCGGCCGAGGATGAGCGGCTCGTCAAATTCGAAGATTTCGGCCACGTTGCGACCGATCAGGCGGCGTGCGCCCTTGCCGGCCAACTGCTCGGCCGCCGGGTTCACCGACGAAACAACCAGATCCGGGCCCAGCAGGAAGACCGCGAGCGGAAGGCTGGCGACAAGACGCTTGGGATCGGGCCGATGCCCTTCCCGCCGCGTCTCGCCCGGCAGGCTCACGGCCGCTGGATCACGCGGCGGCGCGCCGGTCGACATGGTCTGCATCGAGAAGGCGCCCATAAAACCCAGCCAGGCTTTCTAGCACGGCGTCGGCATCGTCGATGAAGTTCACGCGGTTTCTGAACTCAGCCGAGCCCGGCAGGCCCTTCGTATACCAGCCAAGGTGCTTGCGCGCCATGTTGACGCCGGTGACCGGCCCGTAGTGTTCCAGCATCGCGTGGTAGTGTTCGACAATGACTGCGTACTGCTCGGCGAGCGACGGGTCGGGCCGACGCTCGCCCGTTTCGAGCCAGTGCATGACCTGGCCGAGGAACCAGGGCCGACCGTAGGAGCCGCGCCCGATCATCACCCCGTCGGCGCCGCTCTGCTCGATCGCCTGCGCAACATCCTCGATCGCGCAGATATCGCCGTTTACGATGACCGGAATGTCCACCGCTTCCTTCACCTTGCGCACAAAGGCCCAGTCGGCGCTGCCCTTGTACATCTGGTTGCGGGTCCGGCCGTGAACGGTGATCATCTTAGCGCCGATATCCTGCGCAATGCGGGCGAGTTCGGGCGCGTTGAGGCTATCGTGGCACCAACCCATGCGCATCTTGACCGTCACCGGTACCGACACTGCCTTCACGGTCGCTTCGATCAGGCGCGTCGCGAGCGGAATGTCACGCATCAGCGCGGACCCGGCATCGCCGTTGACGACCTTGCGAACCGGACAGCCCATGTTGATGTCGATGATCGCGGCCCCGCGATCTTCCTGCAGTTTCGCCGCCTCGCCCATCTGCTCCGGCTCGCAACCGACGAGCTGCATCGACACCGGCTCTTCGGTGGGATGCCACATCGCCTTCTGGATCGACTGGCGCGTTTCGCGGATCGCCGCCGGGCTGGCGATCATTTCGGTGACGTTGAGCCCCGACCCATAGCGCCGTACCATCGTCCTGAATGGCAGGTCCGACACACCCGTCATCGGCGCGAGCACGACCGGGCATCCGACGGTAACGGGACCGACGACCAGCGGCTGCAGCTTCGGGGGCTTCGGGGTAGCGTTCATGAAAAGGGTGCTCTGCCTAAAAAACAGGCAGCACATAGTGGAACCGGCGCTGAAGGGCAAGGTCATCGGCCGACACGCTTGCCCGCTTGCCTGTGGCTGCAGGTGACTGGTAGAGGCGCGCTCGCATGACTGCGCCCCTTCCCCCATCAACCAGCGCCGGAGTCGCCGCGATCATCGTCGCGGCGGGCAAGGGCCTGCGTGCCGGTGGCGAGGTGCCCAAGCAGTTCGCCCGATGGCGCGGCGCGCCCTTGCTGCGCCATTCGGCCCAGGCAATGGCTGCGGCGGGCGTTGCCCCTATCGTCGTCGCCATCCCCGCAGGCTGGGACGACGTTGCCGCGCAAGCCCTCTCCGGCCTCGACCAGATCGTACTCGTCCACGGTGGCGAGACCCGGCAGGAATCGGTGCGCCTCGCGCTTGAAGCGCTGGAGGAGCATCGCCCCGCGAACGTCCTGATCCACGACGCGGCCCGGCCCGACTTGCCGGCGCGCGTGATCAGAGACCTTGTGACAGCCTTGGCTGCGAAGCCCGGGGCAATTCCCGTGTTGCCCGTAGTCGACAGCGTCGTGCGCGGCGACGAAGGCGTGCGGGTCAAGTCGGTCAGCCGGGACGGGCTCTACCGCGTACAGACTCCACAGGCATTTCGCTTCGCGGATATACTCGCCGCGCATCGCGCCTGGCAGGGCGTTGCCGATGCGGGTGACGATGCCGAAGTGGGACAGGCGGCAGGACTTGCCATCGGCCTCGTCCAAGGTGACGAGCGACTGCGCAAGGTCACCTTCGCCACCGACCTTGAGGAGATCAGCTTGCCCGAACGTTACCCGCGCACAGGGCTCGGCCTTGACGTCCACCGCCTGGCCGAGGGCGAGGAGCTCTGGCTTTGCGGGATCCGCGTACCGCACGACAAGGGCCTTGCAGGTCACAGCGATGCGGACGTTGCCATCCATGCGCTCGTCGACGCCATTCTCGGCGCGATCGGTGCCGGAGACATCGGCGACCATTTTCCGCCTTCGGACCCGCAGTGGAAGGGGGCATCGTCCGACCGCTTCCTAGCCCACGCCGTCGCGCTTGCGCGCAAGGCAGGCTATCGCCCCGGCAATGTCGACGTGACGATCATTTGCGAAGCCCCCAAGATCGGCCCGCACAAGCCGGCGATGCGGGCCCGGCTCGCAGAAGTCATGGGCGCGGACATCGATCAGGTAAGCGTCAAGGCAACCACGACCGAGCGGCTCGGCCTCACCGGTCGCGGCGAAGGGATCGCGGCGCAGGCCGTGGCCGTTATGGTCCCGCTGCAAGAGGAGTTTCCGGGATGAAGCAGGTGACTTCGAAATTCGTCGCGCTGGCGGCGCTGCTCGGCATGGCGTCTGCGCAGACCGCATTGGCGCAGGACTGCCTGACCCAACCCGAACTGACCGGCATGGTCACCTTCGCCCTGCCCGTCGTGATGGACGGCGCGATGAAGGCCTGTCGCCCTACCCTTTCACCGCAGGGCTATTTCGCGACGCAGGGACCCGCGCTGGTCCAGCGCTACGCGGCGCGCAAGCAGGACGCATGGCCGGCGGCAAAGGCCGCGATCCTCAAGATCGGAGATTCCCGCGACGCCCGGATGAAAGACATGATCGGCAATCTTCCCGACAGCGCGCTGCAGCCTTTTGCGGAAGGCATGGTGGCGCAGATGGTGACCGAGGGGATCAAGCCCGACCAGTGCGTTGCCATCGAACGGGCCACCCGCCTGCTGTCGCCGCTGCCGCCGGAAAACACGGCCGAGCTACTGACCTTCATCGTCGGCCTCGCCGATCGTCCCAAGCCGGGCAAGAAGGCCACCCTCAATCTTTGCCCGCTGAATTGAGCCCGCCATGGAAACGCTGATTTTGTCCCAAATCGTCGATCTTGCACGCAGCGTGATCGAGGAAAATGCGGCGCGCGGTCGTACCGTTGCTCTGGCCGAAAGCTGCACCGGCGGTCTTGTTGCCGCGGCCCTGACGGAAATCGCGGGCAGCTCGGCGGTGCTCGATCGCAGCTTCGTCACATATTCCAATGAATCCAAGAACGAGATGCTGGGCGTTTCAATGGACGTGATCGACACGTTCGGCGCGGTTTCGATCGCGGTCGCCTGGTCAATGGCGCAAGGCGCGCTCAAGCATTCGAGGGCGGATGTGGCGGTGGCGATCACTGGCGTCGCAGGACCTGGCGGGGGATCCGAGCAGAAGCCGGTCGGCACCGTCGTCTTCGCAAAGGCCGAACGCGGCGAGGACCCTGAGGCGGTAAATGCGGAACTCAAGTTCTTCGAGAACGCGACGACGCGCTCCGACGTCCGCCGTGAAGCTGCGATCTGCGCACTCGAACTGCTGATGCCGCCTGCCGACTGAAACCCTGCCGAATGCGCGGCCCGGGACTTAGGCCGTTGGTGCAGGCAGGCCGTAGAGCTTTTCGGCGCGCGCTTCGAAGGCGTTGACCATCTTGCGGAAGGCGCGGTCGAGATACTGGCCGGCCAGCTTCTCGAAGATCGCATTGCGGAACGTGAAATCGACACAGAAGTCGATCACGCAGCCGCCCTTTCCGTCGGGCGCGAATGCCCACGAATTCGACAGGCTCTTCATCGGGCCGTCAAGGTATTCCACCTCGATCCGGTGCGGACGATCCTTCTTCACTCGCGAGGTAAACTTCTCGCGCAGCGCGTTGAAGCCGACCAGCATGTCGGCCACCATTTCCTGCTCGCTGTCCGACTTCACCCGCGTCGCCACGACCCAGGGGAGGAATTCGCCGTAGCGCTTCACGTCGGCGACAAGGTCGAACATCTGCTCCGGCGACCACGGCATGGGGCGCTGCTCGGAAATGTGCGGCACGTCGACGCTCAGCCCTTCAGCGCAGCCTTGGCGAGCTGCGCTTCGCGCGCGGCGCGCATCTGCTTGAAATCGTCGCCGGCGTGGTAGCTCGACCGGGTCAACGGGCTCGATGCCACCTGCAGGAACCCCTTGGCCCGCGCGATCGAGCCATAGGCATCGAACGCCTTGGGCGTGACGAACTCCATCACCTTGGCGTGCTTGGGTGTCGGCTGCAGGTATTGCCCCATGGTCAGGAAATCGATCTGCGCGCTGCGCATGTCGTCCATCACCTGATGCACCTCGAGCCGTTCTTCACCCAGCCCGAGCATGATGCCCGACTTGGTGAAGATCATCGGATTGTGCCGCTTCACTTCCTCAAGCAGCCGCAGCGAGGCGTAGTAGCGCGCACCGGGCCGGATGGTGGGATAAAGACGCGGCACAGTCTCGAGGTTGTGGTTGTAGACATCGGGGCCCGCCTCGACGATCGCGGCAACGGCAGCGGCCATCTTGCCACGGAAATCGGGCGTCAGGATCTCGATGGTGGTGTTCGGCGTCTGCTCGCGCAGGGCCTTGATCACCTTCACGAACTGGCCCGCGCCACCGTCGGGAAGGTCGTCGCGGTCGACCGAGGTGATGACGATGTGCTCAAGCCCCATCTTGGCGGCAGCTTCGGCAACATGGCCCGGCTCGAACGGATCGACCGCGCGCGGCATGCCGGTCTTCACGTTGCAGAACGCGCAGGCCCGGGTGCAGACATCGCCCAGGATCATCACCGTGGCATGTTTCTTGGTCCAGCATTCGCCGATGTTCGGGCAAGCCGCTTCTTCGCACACCGTATTGAGCTTGAGATCGCGCATGAGCTGGCGCGTCTCGCCATAGCCCTTGCTGACGGGCGCTTTCACGCGGATCCAGTCCGGCTTGCGCTGGCGGACGGGGCGGCTTTCGATCTCTAGCTTGGTGACAGGTTCGGTCATGGGGCCCAGATAGGCTCATCGCAGCGCACTTGAAAGACTCAATCTAAGCCTGCAAGGGCACTGGTCATGGCAACCGAGAGATCCCCCGAGCTGGAGCAGCTCATCGCCGGCTACCGCCGTTTCCGTGAACATGGCTGGACGCCCCGGCTCGAACGCTGGCAGCAGCTGAAGGACGGGCAGGAGCCACAGGTGATGATCATCGCCTGCTCGGACAGCCGGGTCGATCCCGCGCAGATCTTCGATACCGATCCCGGCGAGATGTTCGTGGTCCGCAACGTGGCCGCAATGGTCCCGCCGTTCGAGACCAACCCCGGGCACCACGGCGTTTCGGCCGCGCTCGAATTCGCGGTCCAGGTGCTCAAGGTCAAGGAGATCGTGGTCATGGGCCACGGCATGTGCGGCGGTTGCAAGGCGGCCCTGACCCAGAGCCTGAAGGGCGCCGAGCTTGGCGAAGGCGGCTTCGTCGCCGACTGGATCGGGCTGCTTGATGAAGCGCGCGAGCCGGTCGTCCACGAGCATGGCACCGAAGGCCGCACGGCCGAGCGGGCGATGGAACAGGCCGCCGTCAAGGTCAGCCTCCAGAACCTGCGCACCTTCCCGTGCGTGCGCTCCAAGGAGCGCAGCGGCGAACTCAAGCTGCGCGGCGCGTTCTTCGCGATTTCCGATGGCGTGCTGCACGTGCTTGACGAGGGCAATGGCACCTTCGAGCCGGTCGCCTGAGGCACATTCCCCTCGATCGACAACGAAAAAAGGCGGCTCCACCGGAGCCGCCTTTTCCTTTTGGCGTATCGGCCTGACGGCTTACTTGCCGGCAGCCTTCTGGTCGACCCAGACGGTCCACAGCTTGGCCATCGGCGCGCGAATGCCGGTCACCTGGGCGAAACTCGCCTTGGCGTCGGCCCACTTCGCCTGGTCTGCCTGGGCGATGCCGAGACGGGTCAGCGCGCGATCCTTGTCGATGCCGCCCTTGGTCAGCGCGAGCTTGTAGAACTCTTCCGCCTTGGCCGCTTCGCCATACTGCAGGTAGGCATCGCCCGCCGCATTGGCGGTGACGCCGTTGGCGGCAGCCGCTGCATCCTTGGCAAGGCCGGGCAGCGAAGCCTTGTCGGCCGCGATGCGACCCTTGGCCTGCGTCATGGCGTCGCTGACGAAGGTGTCGGTCGACTTCAGCGCGCCGGCAGCGAGACCTTCCTGCGCCACCTTGATCACTTCGCCGGGGTTCCGGCGAGCGTCTGCAGCCTGGATGTAATCGACGTATTCCCGCTCGGTGTACTTGGGATCAGCCTTCAGCGCGCCCGAACGGTCCATCAGGCGGCCGAGGTCGAGGTTTTCCTGCGCCGTGAACTGGCTGGAATTGCGCACCAGCTGCGTGGCGCCGAGCCAGTTGAGCGACGTCGGGTAAGCCTGGGCAAGCATGATGGCCCATTCGCCCGTTTCGGCGTTCAGCTTGCCGTTGTAGGCGATGCGGTTGGCACGGCTGTACCACGCCTCGGGCGCAACGCCGCCAGCGGCCTTGCGCGCCGCGATCGCCTGCTTCAGCGCATCGAGACCCGCCTTGGGGTTGCCGGTCTGGGCATAGCTTTCAGCCAGCATTTCCGCCGCCACGTCATCGGTGTAGTTCGCCGCGACGACCGGCTGCAGCGCCTTGATCGCGCCGGCGTAATCCTTGGCTTCATAAGCCTTGGCGCCGATGAAGAACTGTACAAGGCTCACCTTGTCGGCCGGCAGCTGGCCGGAATCGAGCATGTTCTGAAGGCCGGTGCGCACCAGCGCGCCGTCGCCGACCCAGTTGCCGACCGACTGCTGCCACTGGCCGAAGATGATCTGGTCGGCGGGCGTCTTGACGTTGGGCTGGATCGCCGCGAGCTGCGGTACCAGTGCCTGGCCCGCGGTCTTCTGTGCGTCGCCAGTCTGGCCCTGCGCGGCGGTGAACGCCGGCTGGAACGCCTGGGCGGCCTTCACGAATTCGGGCGAATTGCTGACCTTGCCGCCCTTGGCTTCCTTTTCCTTGGCGCTCGCCACCGCCGGAACGAACCCGCCGGCTGCAACGCCCGTGACGATCGCCAGTCCGAGCGCGGCGCGCGCAGCTGCCGACTTGCCGAATTTGCCGAAAGAACCCCGCATCTTCATGATCTCCTGTTCGACCCGGACCCGGTCTGTCCCGATCGCCCGTTGCCGGGCCGGTACCTCTCCATGGTCGCCTTTGCGCTAGTGGCGCGGAATTGCGCCGTTGGCAACGCCCACAACCATTGGATCATGCGCCGTGAACGCGCTTTGAACAGCAACTTGTCCTGCCATTCAGGCAACTTGTCGCATGTGTGGAAAACTGGCCATTCTTGACCGCGATAGAGCCGCCCTTGCTGGCTTTGCCGCGGCATATGTCCTAGGGCGTAAGCCTTCCCATAAATCATAAGCCAAAACGCGGAAACCTGCACGTGAGCGACGACACCCAGATGATCGATCCGGCTGCCCCCGGCGGCGAAGGCGAATTCCAGCGGATCGACATCGTCGACGAAATGAAGACCAGCTACCTCGATTACGCGATGAGCGTGATCGTGAGCCGCGCGCTGCCCGACGTGCGCGACGGGTTGAAGCCGGTTCACCGTCGCATTCTTTTCGCCAGCCAGGAAGGCGGCTTCGTCGCCGGGCGGCCCTATCGCAAGAGCGCCAAGATCGTCGGCGACGTGATGGGCAACTATCACCCGCACGGCGACAGCGCGATCTACGATGCGCTGGCGCGCATGACCCAGGACTGGTCGATGCGCGTGCCGCTGATCGATGGGCAGGGCAACTTCGGCTCGATGGACCCGGATCCTCCGGCCTCGATGCGCTACACCGAGGCGCGCCTTGCCCGCGTCGCGAACTTCCTGCTCGACGATCTCGACAAGGACACGGTCGATTTTGCCGACAACTACGACGGTTCGCGGCAGGAGCCGACGGTCCTTCCCGCGCGCTTCCCGAACCTGCTGGTCAACGGCGCGGGCGGCATCGCGGTGGGCATGGCCACCAACATCCCGCCGCACAACCTTGGCGAGGTCGTCAACGGCTGCCTCGCCTACATGGACAACCCGCTGATCACGATCGACGAACTGATCGAGATCATTCCGGGACCCGACTTCCCCACCGCCCCGATGATCCTCGGCACCGCAGGCGCGCGCAAGGCCTACCACGAAGGCCGCGGCTCGATCATCATGCGCGCCCAGCACAAGATCGAGGAAGGCCGCGGCGACCGCCGCTCGATCGTGCTGACGTCGATCCCCTATCAGGTCGGCAAGAACAGCCTGGTCGAAAAGATCGCCGAGGCCGCCAAGGACAAGCGGATCGAGGGCATCTCGGACATCCGCGATGAATCCAACCGCGAAGGCGTGCGCGTGGTCATCGACCTCAAGCGCGATGCCACGCCGGAAGTCGTGCTCAACCAGCTGTGGCGCAACACGCCGGCGCAGTCGAACTTCCCGGCCAACATGCTCGCCATCCGTGGCGGTCGTCCAGAAACGCTGAGCCTCAAGGAAATCATCGAGGCCTTCGTCCGCTTCCGCGAAGAAGTGATCACCCGTCGCACCAAGTTCGAGCTGAACAAGGCGCGTGATCGCGCGCATATCCTGCTCGGCCTTGTCGTCGCGGTCACCAACCTCGACGAAGTGGTCAAGATTATCCGCGGTTCGGCCAACCCGGCGATCGCGCGTGAAACGCTGCTTGCCCGCGAATGGCCGGTGGGTGAGATCGCGCCCTACCTGCGTCTGGTCGAGGCGATCGAAAACGATGCCGACGACGGGTCGGGCAAGCCTTACAAGCTGTCGGAAATCCAGGTCCGCGCCATTCTCGACCTGCGCCTCCATCGCCTCACCGCGCTTGGCCGCGACGAAATCGGCGACGAGCTGAGCATTCTGGCCAAGGCGATCGAGGAATACCTCGCCATCCTGGCCGACCGGGTAAAGCTCTACGCGGTGATGCGGGAAGAGCTGGTCGCGGTGCGTGACCAGTTCGCCACGCCGCGCCTGTCGCAGATCGCTCCGGCGGCCGATGGCATCGACGATGAGGACCTGATCGAGCGCGAGGACATGGTCGTGACGATCACCCTCGACGGCTACATCAAGCGCACGCCGCTTTCCACTTTCCGGGCCCAGGCACGCGGCGGCAAGGGTCGCAGCGGCATGGCGACCAAGGACGAAGACGCTATCGCCACGATGTTCGTCGCTTCGACCCACACGCCGGTGCTGTTCTTCTCCACCGCGGGCAAGGTCTACCGCCTCAAGGTCTGGCGCCTTCCCGAAGGCGGGCCCGCCACGCGCGGCCGCCCGGTGGTCAACATGCTGCCCGCACTGGACAAAGATGAGACGATTGCCGCCGTCCTTCCCCTGCCCGAGGACGAAGGCGAATGGGGCAAGCTCCATGTCATGTTCGCCACGGCCAAGGGCAACGTGCGCCGCAACGCCATGGACCTGTTCGCCAACATCCCCAGCAACGGCAAGTTCGCCATGCGCTTCGAGGAAGATAGCGAGGACCGCCTGATCGGCGTGGCGCTGCTTTCCGAAGGCGACGACGTGCTGCTGGCAAGCCGCCAAGGCAAGGCCATCCGCTTCCCCGCCGACGATGTGCGCGAATTCCAGAGCCGCACCTCTACCGGCGTTCGCGGCATGACGCTGAAGGATGGCGACGAGGTGATCTCGCTTTCGATCCTCCATCGCGTTGGCGTGAAGGACCAGGACGAGCGCGACGAGTATCTGCGCTTCGCGCCGTGGAAGCCTGAAAAGGACGGCGAAATGGCCGATCAGGAGCGCTACGCCTTCCTGATGGAGCGCGAGCAGTTCATTCTGACGGTCTGCGCCAACGGCTATGGCAAGCTCTCCTCGGCATACGAGTATCGCCGCACCGGGCGTGGTGGCCAGGGCATCACCAATATCGACAACATTGCCCGCAACGGGCCAGTCGTGGCAAGCTTCCCGGCCGCGCAGGCCGATCAGCTCATGCTGGTGACGGATCAGGCCAAGCTCATCCGCCTCCCGCTCGAATCACTGCGCGTAATCGGGCGCGGTTCGGCCGGTGTCCGCCTGTTCAACGTCTCGGGCGAGGAACATGTGGTCAGTGCTGTGCGTCTTGCCGATGATGGCGGCGAAGACGTGCCGGGCGAACAGGAAGCAGGCGAGCAGTCGGAATGAGCGAAACACCGCAGGTTGCCTACAAGGTGCTGACCGCACCGCAGATGGCGCAGCTTGAAGCGGACGCGGTGTTCAAGGGCGCGCCGGTCGATCTGGCGGATGGCTACATCCACCTGTCGACCGAGGCGCAGCTTGCCGAAACGATCGACAAGCATTTTGCCGGGCAGGATGACTTGCACCTCGCCACCGTCGATCTCGCCGTGTTGGGCGATGCGGTGAAATGGGAACCATCGCGCGGCGGGCAGTTGTTCCCGCACATCTATGCAGATCTGCCGCTCAGCGCCGTGCTCGCCTACGGTCCGCTGCGCCGCGACGAACAGGGCGCGATCGTGCTCCCCGTCGCGAGCTAATCTATTCGGCCCGGAATTCGCCCCTCGTCTTCAGCGCGCCGATGACGCCGGTGCAGATCAGCAGTTGCCCGAAATAGTAGAGCGGCCAGACCAGCAGGTGGGGAATGGCACTCTGCGCGAGCGGCCCCATCCGCGCGAAGATGAGCAGGTCTGAAGCCACGAACATCATCGCGCCGATCCCGACGCGGTAGCGCGGAAAGTCGCTCAACCACGCGGCAGCGGCCATTCCGCTGAGGCCGAGCGCATAGAGCGCCACTTGCGGTTGGCCGGAGAGCCCGAAGGCAATCAGCGGCACGCCGATCAACGTCGCAACGCCAAGAGCCTTCTGGCTGACGCTGGGCGTCGGTCGGCGATGCCCGAGATAGAGCGCAATGGCTGCAAGATGGCCCAGCAGAAACGCCACTGCACCCAGCGTGAAATCGATCTCCAGCACCATGTCGCCTATCGCGCAGAGGGCCATGACCAGCGCGATGCGGTGCGCATCGCGCGCAGGATGGTGCGACCAGGCGTACAGGGCCAGCAACGCGACGCCGCCGCCCTTCCATGCGATCTCGTAGATGCCCGGCACCATCGTATGGTCGGCCAGCCAGTAGCTGAGACCGAACACCAGGCTGAGTGCCAGCCATGGCCGGCGCTGGGCAAGTGTTCCCTGCGGCATCCAACCCCCTTCCCCTTCGTCCCGGCCACCTTGGGGTTGTGGCTCCCGCGATGCAATGCCAATGCGCGTGGCATGGAGCATCAGGTTCACATCATCGGCGGCGGCATGGCCGGCAGCGAGGCTGCCTGGCAACTGGCGCGCCGCGGCATTCGCGTCCGCCTGTCCGAAATGCGCGGTGGCGGAGACACGACCCCAGCCCACCAGAGCGATGGGCTTGCCGAACTGGTCTGCTCGAACTCGTTCCGCTCGGACGATCACGAAAAGAACGCGGTCGGCCTGCTGCATGAAGAGATGCGCCGCTGCGACAGCCTGCTCATGGCCGCCGCCGAAAAGGCGCGCGTTCCCGCAGGATCGGCACTCGCCGTCGATCGTGACGTCTTTTCCGCTGCGGTGGAAGAGGCGCTGCGATCGCTGCCCACGCTGGAAATCGTGCGCGAACGTGTCGATGTCCTGCCGCAAGACGGGCTCGCCATCGTTGCCACCGGCCCGCTGACCGCCCCTGCCCTCGCCGGCTCGATCGGTGCGGCAACCGGCGCGGACTCGCTCGCATTCTTCGATGCCATCGCCCCGATCGTCTATCGCGACAGCATCGACATGAACGTCGCCTGGATGGCCTCGCGCTGGGACAAGGGCGCCGAAGCTTCCCTCGCGCTGGGCGGCGACGGGCGCGACTACATCAACTGCCCGATGACGAAAGAGCAGTACTTCGCGTTCTGGGAAGAATTGCAGGCCGGCGAGAAGACCGAATTCCGGGAATGGGAAGCGAACACGCCGTACTTCGACGGCTGCATGCCGATCGAGGTGATGGCTGCGCGCGGGCCAGAAACCCTGCGCTTCGGCCCGATGAAACCGGTCGGCCTCGACAACCCGCACTGGGCGACGCCCGAGCACCCCAACGGACGCTGGCCCTATGCCGTGGTGCAACTGCGCCAGGACAACAAGCTCGGCACCCTGTGGAACATGGTCGGCTTCCAGACCAAGTTGAAATATGCGGAGCAAGTGCGGATCTTCCGCACGATCCCCGGCCTCGAAAACGCCGAGTTCGCGCGGCTTGGCGGCCTGCACCGCAACACCTTCCTCAATTCTCCCACCTTGCTCGACCGGCAACTGCGGCTGAAATCAGCGCCGCACATCCGCTTTGCCGGCCAGATCACCGGCTGCGAAGGCTACGTGGAAAGCGCTTCAGTGGGATTGCTCGCGGGCTTGATGGCGGCAGCAGAATTGGCGGGGCGAAACTGGACCCCGCCGCCGCGCACCAGCGCGCTGGGCGCCCTGCTTTCGCACATCACCGGCGATGCCGAGGCGGAGAGCTTTCAGCCGATGAACGTCAACTTCGGGTTGTTCCCGCCGCTTGCCGACGTGAAGAAGAAGCAGCGCAAGGAAGCCTACACCGAACGCGCCAAGGCGGACCTGCGCGACTGGTTACCGACGCTCGCCTGACCCCCCTGACGCCAAAGCTGCTCAGCTGCACTTGCACGCCGGTTTCTTGGGCGCGACTTTCGTCGTGGCGTATTCAGCCCTGTCCAGCGCTCCGTTACCATCGGCATCGGCCTTCTTGAACTTGTTCGACGTCGCCATGGCCCACTCCTCGAAGGTCAGCAGGTTATTGCCGTCGACGTCCAGCTTCCGGAAATCCTTGACCCTCGGCGCGAGCATCTCGTTCCGGGTGATCCGCCCGTCGCGATCCTTGTCGAGCCGGTCGAACCGCCGTTGCTCGCGCGTCTGCTCGGACACGTGCGGCAATGCAGGCCCCACCGCGTCACCTGCGTCCGCGTCTGGCAGGTTATCCTCGACCGCCTGCGCGCTCGCGGCGGTGGCAAGCTTAGCCACCGGCGTTGCGCGTTCGGTTGCGGCGCGGCCTTGCCACCAGAACGTGCCCGATGCGACCAAGGCCAGCGCTGCGAATGCTCCGATAAGGATGCGGTTCATCGCCGAACTCCCAGCTGGCGCGACTCGGGAAGCTTAGCTGCGCGGCTAGTCCCGCAAAGATGGAGATCGCTCCATTTTAGCGGCCGAATAGTCCCACCCGCAGCAGCGTGCCGAAGCGGAGCATCGGGCGGGTGTCGTCCGCTGCAAGCGCTGCCGCGCGCAGCACAGCCAGCGGCCGCATGGAGCGCGGCAGGCGCGGCGTAGCGTTCGCCGCCGCCTTCCGGTCGAGCCATTCACCCCCAGCTTGGGCCACGGCGGCAAGCACTGCCCCGTCCCGCGCCCCGCCAAGCCGCGCGATGGCGGCCAAGGCGCCGATCCGCGCCGCGCGCAGGGCAACGCCGCCATCCGAGCCGACGTTGCGCGCCTCCCAGCCATCGACGATCGCGCCCAGCGCGGCACGTTCGGCATCCCACGGCGCGAGCACGGCCAGAAGCGGTTCGCCCTGCGGCCAGCGCGAAACCGGCTCGCCCATCCGATCGCGCCACCAGGCGAGCCGCAACTGCACCATGATCGGATCGCGCCCTTCGCGCGCCGCATCGGCCAGCCTATGATCGAACGCCAGAAAACCGATCCACAGCGCGCGCAAGCCCGCGGGGGCATAGGCGACGGCAAGTCGCTCGACCGGATCGAGCTGCACGTCATCGAGAGCTTTGTCTTGGTTTTCAATCGCCTGCATGTGCGACATCGGGACCTTATGAATACGGTATGACGGTAACGGCAAATTAACGCCGTCGGTTGCATTACCACTAACTAACGGACGCAATCGGTTAGGGGGCTTTGAACCCACCGTACCGTCTGTCGGGCAGGCAGGGCAACGGAACATGTTGGGCAAAATCGGCTTGATGGTTCGCTCTCGCGCGGCGCTTGGGCGCGCTGTTGTGAAGGGTTCTCCTGATCGCGTTGGCTTCCTGCGTCGCCTGGCAGAATGCCGTTCGGGCAACGCCATCGTTCTGGGCGCCATGGCCGCGCCAGTGCTGGTATCGGCGGCGGGCTTCGCCATCGACACGTCGCAATGGTTCCTGTGGAAGCGCGAGATGCAATACGCTGCGGACCAGGCAGCGATCAGCGCCGCGTGGTCGCTGGCCAAGGGCATCAGCAAGACGGCCTATACCACGCACGCCCAGCAGGAATTCACCTCGAACCTTGCGATCACGGCGGATTTCGCGACGACGCCGACCGTCGATCTGGTCAATTACAACAACGGCACCTCGAACGCGGTCCGCGTGACAGCCTCGGCCACGCGCAAGCTGCCGTTCTATGGATTCGTCAGCGGGCAGTCCGCCACCGTTTCGGTTTCGGCGCAGGCAAGCTTCGCCAAGGGCGCGACCTACACCAGCTGCATCATCGCCACCAATGCGACGGCCGACGGCGCCATCACCATCGGTGGCAGCGCGGTGCTGAAGTCGGGCTGCGGTCTTGCTGCGCTGTCCAACTCAACCAACTCGATCCGAGTGTCGGGCAACCCCACCATCGACGTCAACTATCTGATGAGCGCGGGCGGTATCGACGACTGGTTCAACACGAATACCGACGACGTGGTGAAGGAATACATGACCACGTTGTCAGACCCGTTCGCGAGCCTGACGCCACCGACCAACCCGACGAAAGGGACGACCTATTCGTGCGTGAAATCAGGCAACACCACCGTCGCCACGCTCAATCCCGGCACCTATTCGACCATCACCACATCCTGCAACACGGTGCTTAACCCCGGGATCTACGTGATCGACGGCGGCGGCGTGACCATTCGCGCGCAGGATGCCGTGACAGCCAACGGCGTGATGTTCGTGCTGAAGAACGGCGCATACTTCAAGCTGAACGGCGGCTCGTCGATTAACCTCTCGGCGATGACGCAATCGCAGCTGCTGGCAGCCGGGCTTACCTCGGCCCAGGCTACCTCGCTCGAAGGCATGCTGATCTTCGAGGACCGCAACAGCACGGGCAACGTCTCGACGCTCAACGGCAACTCGGATTCGATCATCAACGGCACGGTCTACTTTCCGAAGTCGACGCTCAGCTTCGGTGGCACCGCCCGCGTCACGAGCCGCTGCTTGCAGATCACCGCCAACATGATCTCGATCCAGGGCAATGTGAACATGACCAGCTTCTGCCCCACCGGCATGCAGACCTCGACACAGGTCGGCACCGATGCGCCGAGCGTCATCCTCGTCTCATGATGATGCGGCTGCACCGCACGCTGGGACACCTGACCCGGTCGGGCGATGGCTCGGTCGTGATCGAGTTCGCTTTCCTCGCGCCGCTGCTAGCCTTGCTCGGGCTGGGCACCGTGGACCTGACACGGATGGTCGCGCGGCGCACCGCGCTGCAGGCTGCGCTGAGCGAAAGCACCCAGATCGTCCTGGCCGCAACGCCCGACAACGATGCCAAGATCACCGCGCTCAAAAGCGTGCTTTCGACGACGACCGGGGTGTCGACAGCTAACATCGCGATTTCCACCGTGTACCGCTGCGGGGTCGATACGACGTTCGTCTCGCTGCCGGGATACTGCTCGGTGACCGGCGAGATCGGCAAATACCTGCAGATCAGCATCACCGACACCTTCACCCCCATGTGGACCCAGTTCGGCGTCGGCGCCCCGATCACGTCGTCGATGCAGCGCACCATCCAGCTGTCATGAAGCGCACTGCTCGCCCCCTTGCAGCGAAATCGACAGGGCTGCGTGCCGCGACCGAAGGTTCGGCAACGATCGAGTTCGCGCTGATCGGACCGATCTTCATCCTGATGATGATGGCCGTGTTCCAGTTCTCGGTCGTCATGCAATCGTACAACGCGCTCGGCAGCGCTGCGGCGGACGTACAGCGCCAGGTTGTCACCCAATCGCAGGCAGGTAACGTCCTGACATCTTCACAGATGCGCGACATTGCCATCGCCCGTGCCTCTTCGGCGCCCTACTTTCTCAACAGCGCATCGCTTACCGTAACAGCAGCGCTTGCCAGCCCACAAAGAATCACGGGTGCTAGCGAATATACGCTGACGATGAGTTACGACGCACCGATCTTCGTGTGGATCACGCCGTTGAGCTTTACCACAACCTATACAAGGTCGATTTTCGTAAAGGCCTGAACATCTCCCCGATTACAGAGATTATTCTCCTTTCTTCGGGGCAATACGTATTCTATTCGGAGAATTTGTTAACCGTGTTCATTTGCCAAATCATGCGGCGTTCAGCGTTATTGGGATGATCGTGACTTCGCGCCTCATCCTCTACTGCTGGCGGTTCCTGACCGCAGTGGTGCCTCACGCGCCCATGCGTGACACGGGCGGAGGCGGCTTCCTGACGCGCCTGGCACGAAACACGGCGGGCAACACCGCGATGATTATCGCCGGCGCGATGATCCCGATGATGGCAATGGTCGGTGGCGGCGTGGATGCCGGGCGACTCTATCTCGTCCAGTCGCGGTTGCAGCAGGCGTGCGATGCGGGCGTCCTTGCCGCGCGCAAGCAGATGGGCGCAATGTCCAACTTCAACGCCGCGACTGACACCAAGACGGTAGCCGATCGCGGCACGAGGATGTTCAACGTCAACTTCAGCGGCGGGATGTACGGTTCCACGGGTCGTGGTTTCACCATGACGATCCAGGACGATCAGTCGATTGCCGGGGTCGCCACCACCACCGTGCCGATGACCCTGATGCAGATCTTCGGCGCGCAGCCGATCACCATGACGGCTAACTGCACCGCGCAGCTCAACGCGCCGAACACCGATATCATGATGGCGCTCGACGTCACCGGGTCGATGAACGAGATCAACCAGGGCGACAGCAGCCCGAAGATCGCAATTCTCAAGACCGTGGTGAAGAACTTCTACACTGCAATGGAAAGCTACAAGCAGCCGGGCAGCCGGATGCGCTACGGCTTCGTCCCCTACTCCACCAACGTGAACGTCGGCGCTCTGCTGGCCGACGACTGGGTGGTGAAAAGCTGGACCTATCCCTCGCGAACGCTGGTCGGGTCCGGCAACACGAACGGAACCTACACCTACAACACGTCCGCGGACCTCGTCTCGGGCACGGGCTATCCCAGCACCTACACCTTCAACGCCAGCTACAACAACCAGACCCACACCTACTTCTGCGCGCAGCCCGCCAATACGCTGACCAGCAAGACCAACACTATCTCGTCCACGTCGACCGCTGTGACCGGACCGCCGGCCGGCACACGCACCGTCACGACTTATGAGGTGGTCTACAACGGCGCGACCTATGACACTGCCACGCGCAGCGGCACCACCTGCACTTCCACCAAGACGACCTACACCAACTACACGCTGCAATATCAGACCATTACCGAGCCCAAGCTCGGCAACGGCAGCCAGTGGTGGTACAAGGACGTGACCAAGGACGTCAGCGGATGGCGCACAGGCTCGAACGGATGCATCGAGGAACGCGGAACATACGAAATCACCGACTACAACAATGTCGACCTGACCAAGGCCCTCGATCTCGACATCGACACCGTGCCGACTGCTGGCGCGCCCGCAACGCAATGGCGCCCGCAGTACCCGGCGGTGGTCTACGATCGCGCCTGGCTGTGGAATGGCACGGGAAGCTGGTCGACCGCCGACGTAACGACGCAGACCGAGTACGTCTCGCCCTACTATGGCGGGTTTGCCGATTGTCCCGCCCCGGCCAAGAAGCTCCAGACCTGGACCAGCTCCGACCTGTCGACCTACATCGACGGCTTGCAGGCGGGCGGCAGCACCTATCACGACATCGGGATGATCTGGGCCGGGCGCCTGCTTTCGCCGACTGGTCTGTTTGCCAGCGAGAATGCGAACGTTTCGCCAACCCGACCAACGAGCCGCCATCTCATCTTTCTCACGGATGGCCAGACCTCGTCCTACGACCTTAGCTATGGCGCCTATGGCGTTGAACCGCTGGCCAAGCGGCGCTGGAGCCCGACGTCGACGCTGACGCTCACCCAGACGGTCGAAAAGCGCTTTTCGTTCGCCTGCCAGCAAGTGAAGAACAAGAACGTCACCGTGTGGTTCATCGCATTCGGCACCGATCTCAACCCGATCATGACAGAATGCGCTGGTACCGGGCACTACTTCTCCGCAGCCAACGCCACTGAACTGAGCGCCGCGTTCGAAACGATCGCACGCTCGATCGGCGAACTGAGGTTGTCGCAATGACCGGCCTGGGCCATTGCTTGCCGCGCCTTGCCCGGCAGAACGACGGTGCAACTGCCGCAGAGTTCGGGCTAGTCCTGCCGGTGCTCGTCACCGTTCTGATGGGGCTGTTCGACATGGGCTACAACATGTGGGCGCTCAATATCCTGCAGGGCGCGGTGCAGCAGGCGGCGCGCAATTCCACGCTGGAGAGCGCCGCCACCCAGACATCGACCATCGACGGCAAGGTCACCACCCGCGTGCAGCAACTGGTGCCCTCGGCTCAGCTCACCTTCACGCGAAAGTCCTACACCAACTTTTCCAACGTCAACACGCCGGAGGATTTCACCGATGCCAATAGCAACGGGGTGTGCGACAACGGCGAACCGTTCGAGGATGCGAACTCCAACGGGATCTGGGATGCCGATCGCGGGGTCAATGGCGTCGGCGGTGCGCGCGATGCGGTGCTCTACACCGTGACGATGACTTACCCGCGCATCTTCCCGATGGCCAAGCTGGTCGGGCTGTCGTCCACTGTTTCGGCCACGGCCAAGACGGTGCTGCGCAACCAGCCCTACAAGCTGCAGGAAGCATCGACGACGATCGGATCGTGCAAGTGAGCGCACACCTGCTCCGCCGCCTGCTGAAGGCCCGGTCAGGCACGGCCGCGACCGAGATGGCGCTTGCCCTGCCCTTCCTGCTGACGATCGGCATGTGGGGGACAGAGCTTGCCAATCAGATGGTCACGCGGATGCGACTTTCGCAGCTGGCGATGCAGATCGCCGACAATGCCTCGCGCATTGGCGACCAGTCGATGCTGTCAAACCGCAAGATCTATGAATCCGACGTCGACGATCTGCTCGCCGGCGCCAAGGTCCAGGCGAGCACGCTCGATCTCTATACCAATGGCCGCGTGATCGTCAGCAGTCTCGAAGTCGTGCCTGGCACCACCAGCACGCAGTATATCCACTGGCAGCGCTGCCGCGGGCTCAAGAAGGTGACGAGCGCCTATGGCGGCGAAGGTACCGGCAAGGATGGATCGCTGGTCGGCATGGGCCCATCGGGCGAAGAGGCCAAGGCCAGCTCAGGCGATGCGGTCATGTTCGTTGAACTGACGTACGATTATCAGCCGCTGATCTCGAACCTGTTCACCGGTGGCTCGCAGTCGAGCACGATCAAGGTACAAGCGGCTTTCAACGTGCGCGATGATCGCGACCTGACGCAGATCTACCAGCGCGATACGTCAAAGCCCGATCCGGTGGCGAGCTGCAGCAGCTACACGACCTGACCGGTAAAGGGCGGCCCCTTCCCCGTGGGAGAAGAGGCCATCCCAGTTTCAGCGATAGCAGACCTTGCGCACGGCGGCTGCAATCTTGCCGGCGTCGATCAGCGCCGCCTTTTCCAGGTTGGCGGCATAGGGCAGCGGCACATCCTCATCGCACACGCGCAGCACCGGCGCGTCGAGATGGTCGAACCCTTCTTCCATCGCGATGGCGATGATTTCCGAGGCGATCGAGCAGACCGGGAAGCCTTCTTCGGCCACAACCATGCGGTTGGTGCGCGAAAGGCTTTCCAGCACGGTCGCCTTGTCCAGCGGGCGCAGCGTGCGCAAGTCGATGACTTCGGCATCGATCCCTTCGCCCGCCAGTGCTTCTGCGGCTTCCAGTGCGAAGCCCACGCCAATCGAATAGGACACGATCGTCACGTCCTTGCCGGGGCGGACGATGCGCGCCTTGCCGATCGGCAGAACGAATTCGTCTAGCTGCGGCACATCGAAGCTGCGGCCATAGACCAGCTCGTTTTCCAGGAACACGACCGGATCGTCGCTCTGGATCGCCGCGCGCAGCAGGCCCTTCGCATCGGCCGCGTCATAAGGTGCGATCACGACCAGGCCCGGAACGCTGGCGTACCAGGGACCATAGTTCTGCGAATGCTGCGCGCCCACGCGCGCCGCTGCACCGTTGGGCCCGCGGAACACGATCGGGCAGCGCATCTGCCCGCCCGACATGTAGTTGGTCTTGGCGGCCGAGTTGATGATGTGGTCGATCGCCTGCATCGCGAAGTTGAAGGTCATGAATTCGACCACCGGCTTCAGCCCGCCCATCGCCGCGCCCGCGCCGATGCCGGCAAAGCCGTATTCGGTGATCGGCGTGTCGATCACGCGCTTGGGGCCGAACTCGTCGAGCAGGCCTTGGGTCACCTTGTAGGCGCCCTGGTACTCGGCCACTTCCTCGCCCATCACGAAGACGCGGTCGTCGGCGCGCATTTCCTCGGCCATCGCATCGCGCAGCGCCTCGCGCACCGTCGTCGAAACCATCGGCGTACCGGCCGGGATCTCGGGATCGGCCGCGGGCTTGGCCGTACCCGCCGGCGCGATCGCGGCGGCAGCCTTGGCCTTCGCATCGGTGCCAACCCGGCCATCGCTTTCCTCGGCCTTCTGCTCGACGGCGGGCTGCGCGGCAGCAGGCGCCGCTTCGGTCGGCGCCGCAGCTGGCGCAGAAACCGCAGCGTCCTCGCCCTCGCCCGCGATCTTCGCGATCACGGTGCCGACCTTCACGCCTTCGGTTCCTTCG
Source organism: Novosphingobium olei (assembly GCF_012927405.1). GTDB lineage: Bacteria > Pseudomonadota > Alphaproteobacteria > Sphingomonadales > Sphingomonadaceae > Novosphingobium > Novosphingobium olei. The sequence continues at coordinate 30,033 of NZ_JABBGM010000004.1, forward strand.
GCAACGACCAGCTCGGTAACCGTGCCTTCGTCGACGGCTTCGAATTCCATCGTCGCCTTGTCGGTCTCGATCTCGGCCAGGATATCGCCGGACTTCACTTCGTCGCCCGGCTTCACCAGCCACTTGGCGAGCGTGCCCTCCTCCATCGTTGGGGAGAGCGCGGGCATCTTCAGTTCGATCGCCATGTCAGTACTTCTCCACCAGGACGTCGGTATAGAGTTCGTCCATCGCCGGCTCGGGCGAGCTTTCGGCGAAGTCGGCGGCTTCGGCCACCTGCTGGCGAATCTTCTTGTCGATGTCCTTGATGCGGTCTTCGGTCACGCCACGCTTCAGCAGTTCCTGCTTGGCGGCTTCGATCGGGTCGTGCTTCTCGCGCATCTCCTGCACTTCTTCTCGGCTGCGATACTTCGCAGGGTCCGACATCGAGTGGCCGCGATAGCGATAGGTGTTGAGCTCCATCAGCACCGGGCCGTTGCCGGCGCGCACGAACTCCAGCGCCACTTCGGCAGCCTGGCGTACTTCGAGCACGTCCATGCCGTTTACGTCCATGCCGGGAATGCGGAAGGCCGTGCCACGACGGTAGAAGTGGGTCTCGGCCGAACCGCGCTTCACCGCAGTGCCCATGGCATACCCGTTGTTTTCGACCACGAAGATGATCGGCAGCTTCCACAGCGCCGCCATGTTGAAGGTTTCGTAGACTTGGCCCTGGTTGGCTGCGCCGTCGCCGAAGTAGGCCATGCACACGCCGCCGTCCTCACGATACTTGTGCGCAAAGGCGAGGCCGGCGCCCAGCGGCACCTGCGCGCCGACGATGCCATGGCCGCCGTAGAACTTGTGCTCGGTGCTGAACATGTGCATCGAGCCGCCCTTGCCGCGGCTGATGCCAGCCCCTCGGCCGGTCAGCTCGGCCATGATCACCTTGGGATCGATGCCATAGGCCAGCATGTGGCCATGGTCGCGGTAGCCGGTGATCACGCTGTCGTGACCTTCCTTCAGCGCCGATTGCAGGCCCACGGCAACCGCTTCCTGCCCGATGTAGAGATGGCAGAACCCGCCGATCAGGCCGAGGCCGTAAAGCTGCCCCGCCTTTTCCTCGAATCGGCGAATCAGCACCATCTGCTCGTAGAAGCGCAGCAGCTCGTCGTCGCTCGCTTCGTACTGCTTGTTGTTGGCGTGCGATTGCTGCAGCGAGCGCAGCGCGAACGCGGCCTCGTCCTCGGCGGCGATCGCGTCGCTCGATTGGACCGCCGGTGTCTTCGCTGCGGCGGGCTTCGTGGTTCGGGGGGCACGCGGCCTGGCGGGTTTGGCCAAGTCTTCGGTTTCCTTTTCTTTGGCAGCCTCGCTTCGCACGGAATGCGAATGTCCTCGTTCCTATGGCCCGGACACGAGGATTCCGCAACGTCGCCGCAGGAAGCCGGCAGACGCGCGGATACCTATTCAAATCGCAAGGCGACAATAAGCGTTATCGGCGACTTATTAGATGTGGCGCAACTGCGCTCCGCTCCGCCCCACAACGAAGAGTTTCGGCGTGCGTTCGGAGCCTAGCGCTGGTCTGGTCAGGGGAAATGGCGCACCCGGAACGATTCGAACGTCCGACCCTCAGATTCGTAGTCTGATGCTCTATCCAGCTGAGCTACGGGTGCATAACCATGTCACGCTGCGCCGGCCGAAGACCGCCTGCAGCATCCCAAAAACACCTACCGAAGGAAGGTGGCGCACCCGGAACGATTCGAACGTCCGACCCTCAGATTCGTAGTCTGATGCTCTATCCAGCTGAGCTACGGGTGCTTGGGAGACGCGCCTTTAAGAGGCTGATTCCGCCTTGGCAAGTCATTTCAGCAGGGGAATTATCACCCTTGCCAACGGAACGTCCAGCGGAGGCATCGCGGCCGACTGTCGCGCGGCACAATCCAGCGTGGCGGCGTCCCACCAGGCAATCTCGGCCCCTGCGGCGGTATCGTCCTGCGGCACCTCCGGCGCGCCCTGCCATTGCGTGCAACGAAAAAGCAGCAGCACCAGCGGGCGGCCCTTGTCCGTGCTGCCGCTTGCGAATGTCACTGCGTGAAGGTCCCCCGCTCCAACGCCGATGCCAAGCTCCTCGTGCAGTTCGCGCAAAAGTGCAGCCTCAGGCGTCTCGCCTGCCTCCACCTTGCCGCCGGGGAACTCCCACAGCCCGCCGTGCTGCTTGTCGCTGCGTCTGCGCTGCACCAGCACGCGGCCATCGGCACAAATCAGCGCTGCTGCGACGACAAGCAAGGGCGCTTCGGCCAGGCGTTCCCCCGCGTGGCGCGGGCCCGGGCAAGGATTTGTTAGCATCGTGGGCGTAACACCTAGGCTGCCGAAATGGACGGGGCTGAGTGGTGAAGAACACCTTGCACAAATTGTTGAAGGATAAAACAGGCGCGACGGTGGTCGAATATGGCCTCCTTCTCACCGTGTTCGCCACCTTCGTTCTGTTCGGCGTCCGCGCCCTCGCAAGCGGGTCGGGCAGCCTGTGGTCGCAAGTCTCTGACAAAAGCGCCGCAGCGATGTCGCAGCATTAATCGGTTCTTAGGAACTGCTGCGTAAATACACGAATGCTCGCTCCGGGGACAAAATGGAGCGGGACGGGAAAGAAGACACTCTAGGAGACTGACCATGAAGCTTTTCAACGAAATCGTCCGCAACGAAGACGGCGCCACCGCGATCGAATACGGCCTGATCGCCGCCCTCATCGCCGTTGCTGCGATCACCGCGATGACCTCGCTGGGCTCGAACCTGTCGAACACCTTCAACAAGGTCGCCACGACGGTCAAGACCAGCTAAGATCGAACTGATCTAGCGAGATAGGAAACGGGCGGGGTCATTCCCCGCCCGTTTTTCTTTGTTCGGCACAGACAAGGAACTATCTAAAGTTCAGTTTTATTATCAACGCTAGAGCGTTTTTTGCCGAAACGTTTCCCCATGATAAGCCCATCTTAAGGATTTTCGCCTAATCCAGTTCCCGTTCCGCAGGACATTCCAACGGGGTCGGAACGTGTTGAAGATGCGCTGGAGGGAAATGATGAAGACGTTTTCGAAGCTGTTGAAGAACGAAGCCGGTGCAACGGCAATCGAATACGGCCTGATCGCTGCACTGATCGCCGTTGCGGCTATCACGGCGATGACGTCGCTCGGAAGCAACCTGTCCGATACCTTCAACAAGGTCGGAACGACGGTCAAGACCAGCTGATATTCCTTAGATACTACGGGATCTACAAGCGGGCGGGGTGATCCCCGCCCGTTTTTGTATGTAGTTCCATCGGTTAGTGTAGCTGCTAACCACCGTTGAGCGTCGATACATCGACCGTTTGCCTGCGCTCCTCGCGGGGCTTCCTGGCCTGGCGGCACGGCGGGTCCAGGAGCCAGGCCGAGACAGGGCAAGCAGGAACCAGAGCGGACCAGCCACCCCGGCCTTGCGCTTTCGCTGAAGCCGAAGTCAGGCGCCGATGCGAAGGAACCTGTCCGCGCGCAGCGCACGCAGGGTCTGCGGGTCCTTCCCTACGAGCGAATCGAGTTCCTCGGTTATCGCCTTGCCAAGCGATTCGGCCGTAGCGACCGGGTCCCTGTGCGCGCCGCCCACCGGTTCGGGCACGATTCGGTCGATCACGCCCAGCGCCAGCAGGTCCTGCGCGGTCACTTTCATCGCTTCGGCCGCCTCCGGCGCCTTTTCCGACGTGCGCCAAAGGATCGACGCGCACCCTTCGGGTGAGATCACCGAATAGACCGCATGTTCCAGCATCAGCACGCGTTCGGCGCTGGCGAGCGCCACTGCGCCGCCCGAACCGCCCTCGCCCACGATCGTCGCCACCATCGGCACGCCCAGCGCCAGGCACGCCTCGGTCGAGCGCGCGATCGCCTCGGCCTGGCCGCGCTCCTCCGCCTCGATGCCCGGGAATGCGCCCGACGTGTCGACCAGCGTCACCACCGGCAGGCCGAACCGGCCCGCCATTTCCATCAGCCGCACCGCCTTGCGATAGCCTTCGGGCTTGCCCATGCCAAAGTTGTGGCGGATGCGGCTCTGCGTATCGTTGCCTTTCTCGTGGCCGATCAGCATAACCTTGCGCTCGCCCAGCGTGGCGAAGCCGCCTACGATGGCCTGGTCTTCGCCATAGAGACGGTCCCCGCCCAACGGCATGAAGTCGGTGAAGGCCGCTGCCACGAAATCCTTGAAGTGCGGCCGCGCCGGATGGCGGGCGACCTGCGTCTTCTGCCATGGCGTCAGCGCGCGATAGGTGCTGGTCAGCAGCTCGGCGCTCTTCGCCTCGAGCCGGCGGATTTCAGCCGCGATGTCCAGTTCGCCGCTCGCAGCGGTATCGCGCAACTCGGCAATGCGGGCCTCGAGCGCGGCTACCGGCTTTTCGAATTCGAGATAAGAGATCATGAACGGTGCGCTACGGGCGCTTCGCGCTCGGGTCAACGCCCTGCCGCATTTCCCAGCGGATGGCGTGCGTTAACCAGTGCCACCAGACGCGCCGAATCGACGTGGGTGTAGATCTGCGTCGTTGCGATGTCGGCGTGACCCAGCAGGGTCTGCAGCACCCGCAGGTCCGCCCCGCCTTCCAGCAGGTGCGTGGCAAAGGCATGGCGCAGCACGTGCGGGCTGACCTTTTCCGGCGCAAGGCCCGCCCGCAGGGCCAGGTCGCGCAACAGCTGGAACAGACGCACCCGCGTCAGATGCCCGCCGCGCGGCGATGGAAAGACGTACCGCCCACCTCCGCCTCGCGCCGCAAGCCACCGCGCCAGCGCGACATTGGAGCGCGAACCGATCGGCACCATCCGCTGCGCGCCGCCTTTGCCGGTGATGGTCAGGAACGGCGCATCGCGCGGCACCGCGGCCAGTGTCAGCGAAACCAGTTCGGTCGCCCGCAGCCCTGAACCATAGAGCAGTTCGAGCAGAGCCTGCAGCCGCAGCGCTTCCGGCTTGCCCGATGCGGCTTCCGCCTCGGCCGTGGCGAACAGCGCGGCAATCTCTCCATGGTCGAGAATGCGCGGCAGCGGTCGGCGCGCCTTGGGCCGTGGCAAGGCGTGCGAGGGATCGTCCTGGCGCAGTCCCTCGTCCATGCAGAAGCCGAAGAACTGGCGCAGCGCCGAAGACTTGCGCGCCAGGCTCGCCGGCGCAAGGTCCGCCCAAGCCAGCGCAAGGCGCGCGATGCCGCCTTCGTCCACCGTCAACAGATCGCCAGCAATCTCAACAGCAGCGAGCAGGTCACGGCGATAGGCGGCCAGCGTATTGGCAGCCGCCCCGCGCTCTGCCGCCAGCATCGACAGGAATGAGGCGATCGCCGGCGGGATCATCGCCGTGTCAGACGCGCGAGACCGCCTCGGCCGCGATCATCCGCGCCTCGCCCTCCAGCCCCACGCGCCGCAGCGCGGCAACGATGTGGTAGAGATGCACCGCGGTCATCTTGTCCCAGCTGGCGCCCTGCATGCCAAAGCCCGCCAGCATCGCGACAAGCGCGGGATTGTCCGATTCCGCCGCCGCATCGATCGCCTTGGTCCAGCGCGTCTGGCGATTGATGTCGAGCGACAGCTTCTGCGCAAAGCCCTTCGCCGTGTCGGCATCCACGCGGCCGAGTCCCATCAGCCCGGCAAGCAGAAAGCGCGAACGGATGCTGCCGCTGCTGGAATCGTCGTCGCTGAACTTGTTCAGAGCATCACCGCCCACCGCAGAGAGCTTGTTCGGGCTGGCCAGCGCGAGCAGACCCCACGCCTCGCTGCCCACCGGCACATAGGCTGCCCAGCGCGCCGCATTGCGATCGAGTCCAGCAGTCAGCATCGAGGAAATCAGCCCCGCCGCGTCGTCTGCCATGCTCTCGCCCGGCACGATCCGCGCGGCGGCGTAGGCGGTCAGCACCAGGCGCGAATAGGCGCGGTCCGGATCGCTGCTGTCCCCCCACAGGCCCTTGATCGCGGCCAGGCGGTCGGCCGCATCCTGCGCGACATAGGCGGTGCGCAGCTGCGAGGCGAGCGGCCCCCAGGTTGCGTCATCCTCGTCGAAGGCGGCGATCTCGGACCACAGGTCGATCATCGCCGCGCTCGACAGCACGCCGCGCGCAGCGGCAAAGTCTGCCGCCTGCGCCCGTGCCGTCAGCGGCAGCATCGGCGCGCGCACGGCCAGGAACTGGTATGCCCCGCCGGCCTTCTTGCGCAGCGCCTCGGGCGGCTCGATCCCGGTCGCAAGGCTCAGGCCCGAACGCCACGGGGTGAGCCCGTCCACGTCCTTCCATTCGATCTGCACCGCGCGGCGGGCATTGGTGCCCGATCCGGCGAACTTCTGCGCCAGCAGGATATCGATCTTGTCCCCGCTCGGCAGCGATCCGCCGCGCCGGCGCATGGCAAGGTCGAGCTGCGCCATCGCCGGCGGGCCATCGCCGGTGAAGGCCGAACAGATCGCGCGGGTCAGCGACCAGTCCCAGCCCGCGCGGCCGGCAGCTGTCAGGCTGCTGATCGGGCACAGGCCAACCGGGTCGGCGGTGGCAAGAAAGCTGCCCATCGCGGCATCTTCCAGTCCCGGCGTGTAAAACCCGCTGTCCACCTGCTGCACCAGCGCACGCGCCGCGTCGGCTTCGCCCATGCGCAGCAGCAGCTGCGCGCGGATCGCCGCCCAGTCCGCGCCGTTCATGGCGACGGGGGTATCGAGCCTGCTGGCAAGCGCGCGCCGCAGCAGGATGTGCCCCCAGCGCGAAACCAGCGGCCCCTTGGTGCCGTTGACGATACCCGCCACGAACGGGCCGTTCAGGTAATGGCTGGAAACAGCCGGCAAGCCACCATCGGCCTCGGCAATCAGTCCCACGCGCGAAAGGCTGCGCTGCGCATTGGGCGGAATGTCGTATTTCGGCCGAACCTTTTCGACCAGCGCATCGATCAGCGCGGGATCGATCCCCGCCAGCGGATCGGCTGCGACCGGCGCGGCTGGTGCAGCGTCGGTCGGCAGCGATTGAACCACCGGCGTTGCCGTTGCCGTCACTGGCACAGGTGCTGCGCTAGGGGTTGCGGACGGCCCGGCGGCATTGGCCGCGCGGGGTGCCGCTGTCGCCGGGCGCGCCGGGGCGCTCGCTGCCGGGCGCGGCGCTGCCGAACGGCTCGGCTGCGGCGCGGGCTTGTCGTCGAAACCGGGCGGCAGCAACGACTGCTGCGCCGCCAGCGTGCCGGTCAGCCCGACGATCGCGGCGCAGGTTAGCAGGGCGTGAAGCTTGCGGATCATCTCAACGCACCCCGGTCGGCGCAGCACCGGGCGCCGGGGCGGAAACGGACGCCGGAACGGGAACAGGCGTCTCGATCCATGCTACCGGTCTTGTCCCACCCTTGATCCATGCCACCACCAGAACTGCGAGCAGAACCGCAACCGCGATCGCCACCGCCAGGACAACTTTGTTCACGCGACCTCACCTATAGCAGCTGTTCCCCGGTTCGAGGGCCAGCTGCCCCGCCGCCGTAGCGCTTGCGCTGGGCAGTAGCGCAAGTATAGGCGGCGCCGCAATGGAGCACGAAGCCTCCCCTTCCCCTGGCTCTTCCCTTGGCCAGCCCACCCCGGCCATCACCCCGGTCGAACTGATGCGACTTGCCCGACGCATCGATCGGCCGATCGTGCTGGTGGGCATGATGGGCGTCGGCAAGACAACGGTGGGCCGGCGCCTTGCGACGATGCTCGACCTGCCGTTCGTCGACGCCGATGAAGAGATCGAGCGCGCGGCGCAGATGGCCATTCCCGAAATCTTCGCTCAGTTCGGTGAACCGTACTTCCGCGATGGCGAACGCCGCGTGATCGCGCGCCTCGTCGGAGATGGGTCGGGCCGCGATCGCAAGATCCTCGCCACTGGCGGCGGCGCCTTCGTCGATCCCGATACCCGGCAACTGATCCTGGACAAGGCGATCTCGGTCTGGCTCGACAGCGATATCGACACGCTGGTCGAACGCGTCGGCCGCAAGGATAATCGCCCCCTCCTCAAGCAAGGCGATCCCCGTGAAATCTTGTCGCGCCTGCGTGAAGAGCGGCGCCCGCACTATGCGCAGGCCGCCATTCACGTGGTCAGCGGCCAGCACCCGCATGCCGTCACCGCGAACAAGATCCTGAAGGCAATCGATTCATGGCTGTGATTCCCGTCGCCATCGCCGGCGCACCCTATGAAGTGCGGATCAAAGCCGGCATCCTGGCGCAGGCTGGGCGCCATTGCCGCCCCTTCGTGCGCAAGAACCGCGTGGCGGTCGTCACCGACGAACACGTTGCCGCAAAGTGGCGCGCCACGGTCGAAGCCTCGCTGGCGGGCGAAGGCATCGCGTCGCAATGGCTGGTCCTGCCAGCGGGCGAAGCGACGAAGTCTTGGGCTCATCTCGCTCAGACGGTCGATTTCCTCCTCGGCCAGGAGGTCGAACGCAAGGACAATGTCATTGCGCTCGGCGGCGGCGTCATCGGCGATCTGACCGGCTTTGCCGCGTCGATGGTCAAGCGCGGCTGCGGCTTCATCCAGATGCCCACCACCCTGCTGGCGCAAGTCGATTCCAGCGTGGGCGGAAAGACCGCGATCAACACGCCGATGGGCAAGAACCTCGTCGGCGCGTTCCACCAGCCTTCGCTGGTGCTGGCCGATCCGCTCGCGCTCGATACGCTGCCCTTGCGCGATACGCGCGCGGGCTATGCCGAAGTGGTCAAGTACGGCCTGATCGACGATGCCGAATTCTTCGAATGGTGCGAAGCTAACGGGGAAAAGCTGCTCGCCGGCGATGCCCAGGCCCGCGAATATGCCATCGCCCGTTCGGTCGCGGCCAAGGCGCGGATCGTGGCGCAGGATGAAAAGGAAACGACAGGCGTGCGCGCCCTGCTCAACCTTGGCCATACCTTCGGCCATGCGCTGGAGGCGGAAACCGGCTTTTCCGATCGCCTGCTTCATGGTGAAGGCGTTGCGCTGGGCATGGTGCTTGCCGCCCGCTTTTCCGCACGGCAGGGGCTGATGCACGGGCAGGACGCCGAACGCGTGGTGCGCCATATTGGTGCGGTGGGCCTCCCCGCCTCGCTGCGGGCGCTGGGCCTTGATTGCGATGGACGGCGGCTTGCCGATCACATGCTTCACGACAAGAAGATGGACGCCGGCACCTTGCCCTTCTTGCTGATGCGCGGCATCGGCCAGACGTTCCTCGCCAAGGACGTGGACCTGGGCGAAGTCGCCGCGTTCCTAGACGAAGAACTGGCTGCCTAAGGGATTAGATCGACCGCCTCAAAATCTGCCAGAAACGCTTTTCGCAGAAGCGTTCTGTGACAACCACTAGCCTCGCGCTCATAGCAAAGCAGCGCCGTCCGCTTGTCCTTCGCAAGCTCTGCAAGCTGCGCGCCAGCGACCATCGCCTCGGGGATCTGTAGCTGACCGCTGTATATACGCTCAAGTTTCGCATGATCGTTGGCGCGCGCTGCAGCGCGGCCCTCCGGCGGCGTGCCGAGCGCCTTGAAATGACGATAAGCTATTCCGGCCTCCGCGAGGTTCGCCGCCAACGCAGATTTCGAGAAGCCCGGTCTTCGTGAAAGCGGCAAAGCCCGCACGTCTGCAACGACCTCGACCCCAGCGGCCCGAAGCACTGCAATGAACGCGGGCATGGAACTCTGTTCGTAGCCAATTGTCCAGATTTGCATGAACGTAAAATGGGTTCTTCAACTCTCCCGACAAGTATCAGAAAAGTTTGGAACCGTTCGGCACGCGGTCGTCTGGAGAGAAAAGGATCACCCGTCCTTCGGTGTCCGCGAACCCAAGAGTCAGCACCTCCGACATCAACTTGCCGATCTGGCGCGGCGCGAAATTGACCACGGCGGCCACCTGCCGACCGATCAGGTCTTCGGGGTCATAACGTGCGGCGATCTGCGCGCTGCTCTTGCGGACGCCGATCGCTGGGCCGAAGTCGATCTCCAGCTTGATGCTGGGCTTGCGCGCTTCGGGGAACGGCTCTGCCCGCACGATCGTGCCGACGCGGATGTCTACTTTCAGGAAGTCGTCGAAGCCGATCGTCTCGGCGGCCGGGGCGGCGGGATCGTGGTCCAGGTGCATCGGCAACCCACACCACGTCCACCGCCAACCGGGCAAGCGCCTTTTACTTGCCCTGGAAGTTGGTCTTCCGCTTTTCCAGGAAGGCCATTACGCCTTCGCGCGAATCCTCGCTGTCGCCGGCAACCAGCTGCCCTTCGGCTTCGGCCAGCAGCGCACCCGAAAGATCGCATTCCAGCGCGCGCAGCAGGTTCTGGCGCATGCGGCCAAGCGCCACGGTCGGCCCCTTGGCAAGCCGCTCGGCCAGGGCCAGCGCTTCATCCTGCAACGTAGCGTCGTCGACCGCCTTGTAGATCATGCCCCAGTCCTCGGCCTGTTCCGCACCGATCTTTTCGCCCAGCATCATCATCTGCGTGGCGCGCGCCTTGCCGATCAGGCGCGGCAGGATCCAGCTCGCTCCGCCATCGGGCACCAGCCCGATGTTGACGAAGGCCTGCAGGAAATACGCGCTGCGCCCGGCAATGACGAAGTCCCCCGCCAGCGCGATCGAGCAGCCCACGCCCGCTGCCGGGCCGTTCACCGCGGTGATCACCGGCACGTTCAGCTTGGCGAGCTTCGCCACCATCGGATTGTAGGCCTCGGTCAGCGCCTTGTAGCTGCCAGCGCCGCCAGTGATGGCCGAAGGACGATCGCCCCGCGCGGCAAGGTCCGCCCCCGAACAGAACGCCCGGCCTTCGCCCGTGATGATCAGCGCGCGCACGTCCTTGCCCATCAGCGTCAGGGCATCGGCGATTTCGACCGCCATGTGCGGCGGACAGGCATTGAGCCGCTCGGGCCGATTGAGCACGATCTTCGCCACGGCGCCGATGCGTTCGAGGCGGATGGTTTCGAATTCCATGAGGCACCCTCTCCTGATTTAATCGAATGATTAACTCAGGAGCTATGCCAGCTTGGCGGCGTTGGCAAGCGCCAACACAGCCATCCATTCAAGGCCAATCGATCAGCCGTGATTGTCCTGTGCGAAAGCCGCCGCCGCACCGAACAGACCCGGCTGGGGATGCGTGATCAGCTTGACCGGCATCGCCGCCATCATCTGTTCGAAGCGTCCCTTGGCCCGGAACCGGTCGGCAAAGCCCGATCGCAGCAGCGTGTCCTTGATCCGAAGGCCAAGCCCGCCCGCCATCACCAGCGCCGAAGCACCGTGCGCCAGCGCAAGATCGCCCGCCACGCTTCCCAGCGACAGGCAGAACCGATCGACCGCTGCGGCGGCAAGGCTGTCCTGCCCGCTGGTGCCCAGCGTCCACAGCTCCTTGTCCTCGCGCGGGGTGAACGGCTGCCCTTCGATCCCGGCCAGGGTTTCATAGATGTCGACGATCCCGGGTCCGGCGACGACGCGCTCGGCCGAAACGCGCCGGTGCCGCTTGCGCAGGCGGGCGAGTATGGCGTCCTCGATCCCGTCGAGCGGGGCATAGTCGATGTGGCCGCCCTCGGTCGGCTGCACCCGGTACTTACCGCCATCGCGCCACAGCTGTGCAACGCCAAGGCCGGTGCCGGGGCCGACCACGCTGATCGTGCCGGTTTCGGGAAGGCCGGCATCCGGGCCGGTCAGGTGCTGGAAATGCTCTGGCCCGGCCTGCGCCACGGCGTGCGCCACCGCGGCGAAATCGTTGACGACGACGTAGCTTTCGGCGCCGAGCTTCTCCGGGATCATCGCCGGGCGGATGATCCACGGATTGTTGGTGAACCTGATGATCTCGCCGCCGACCGGTCCGGCAACCGCGATGGCCACCGCGCCCGGCAGCGGCGTGCCAATCTGCCGGCCGTATTCCTGCCAGGCGAGCTGGAAGCTGGCATGCTCGGCTGTCCTGAGCGTGACCGCTTCACCCAGCGAGACCACGCGGCCCGCATCCACCTCGGCCAGCGCAAACCGCGCGTGCGTGCCGCCGATATCGACGGTGACCAGTTTCATTGTCCCAACCCCTCCCTGCGGCCGATCAGAGCCCGGCTGCGGCCAGCATGGCCGATCCGCCACGCTCGGCGGGATCGGAATGGTGGCGCATCAACGCAAACAGCTCGCGCCCCACACCCATCGATTCCGCAGGCGCTTGCGCGTGTTCACGCAACGCCCATTCCTCTTCGCTGACAGCGATGTCAAGGACGCCGGTCTCCGCGCAGACCCGAACCACATCGCCATCGCGCAGCTTGGCGAGCGGACCGCCCAGCTTGGCTTCGGGCGAAACGTGAATGGCGGCGGGCACTTTGCCCGATGCGCCGGACATTCGGCCGTCGGTGACCAGCGCAACCTTGAACCCGCGGTCCTGCAGCACGCCGAGCGGCGGGGTCAGCTTGTGGAGTTCAGGCATGCCGTTGGCGGCAGGGCCCTGGAAGCGGACCACCACCACTACATCGCGTTCCAACTCGCCCGCCTTGAACGCGGCAAGCACTTCATTCTGGTCGGAAAAGACGCGGCAGGGTGCCTCGATCGTCCAGCGTGAGCGGTCGACTGCGCTGACCTTGATCGTCCCGCGCCCCAGCCTTCCGCCCAGCAGCCGCAAACCGCCCTCGCTCTGGAACGGCGCGGAAACCGGGCGCAACATCGCATCGTCGCCGCTCTTGTCCGGAGCGGGCTTCCAGCGCAGCGCATCGCCGTCCATGAACGGTTCCTGCGCGCCTTCCCCCAGCCCATCGCCATAGACGGTAAGGATGTCACCGTGGGCCAGCCCGGCGCCGACCAGTTCCTTGATCACGTAGGGCATGCCGCCCGCCGCGTGGAAATAGTTCACGTCGCCCGCGCCGTTGGGATAGACGCTGGCGATCAGCGGCACGGCGCGCGACAGTTCGTCCATGTCGTCCCAATCGATCTGCACACCCGCCGCCCGGGCAATCGCCGGCAGGTGGATCACGTGATTGGTCGAACCACCCGTGGCGAGCAGGCCGACAATGGCGTTCACGATCGCCTTTTCATCGACGCAGCGGCCCAGCGGGCGGTAATCGTCGCCGTCCCATCCGATCTCGGTCACGCGGTGGACGGCGGCGCGGGTCAGTTCCTGCCGCAGCTTGCTGCCGGGCAGGACGAAGCTGGAGCCGGGCATGTGCAGCCCCATCATCTCCATCATCATCTGGTTCGAATTGGCCGTGCCATAGAACGTGCAGGTGCCCGCCGAATGATAGCTCGCGCTTTCGCTTTCCAGCAGTTCGTCGCGCCCCACCTTGCCTTCGGCATAGAGCTGGCGGATCCGCACCTTCTCCTTGTTGGCAAGGCCCGAAGGCATCGGCCCTGCCGGGACGAGGATCGTCGGCAGGTGGCCGAAGCGCAGGGAGCCGATCAACAAGCCGGGCACGATCTTGTCACAGATGCCCAGCAGCAGCGCGCTTTCGAACATCGCGTGGCTGAGCGCAACCGCCGCGCCCATCGCGATGGTGTCGCGGCTGAACAGCGACAGCTCCATCGAATCCTGCCCCTGCGTCACGCCGTCGCACATCGCCGGAACGCCGCCTGCGACCTGCGCCGTGGCGCCGCGTTCACGGGCGAAGACCTTGATCTGTTCCGGGTAGCGGCCATAGGGCTGGTGCGCCGAAAGCATGTCGTTGTAGGCGGTGACGATACCGATGTTCATCGCCTTGCCCGCGCGCAGCACCGGCTTGTCTTCGCCCGAGGCGGCAAAGCCATGCGCAAGGTTGCCGCAGGAAAGCTGCGGACGGTTGAGCCCTGCGTCACGCTGGCGCGCGATCAGGTCGAGATAGGCGGCGCGGCTGTCGCGCGAGCGGGCGACGATGCGGTCGGTGACTTTGGCGACCGTGGGATGAAGGGCCATCATTCGCTCCAGTAAATCGTGACGGGCGGGCCGAAGCCGCGCAGGAAGTCGGCGACCGGATAACGGTCGTCGCCCTTGAGAACGCGTTCGATGAGCGCGCGTTTCGAAGCGCCGGTCACAACGAGGATGATCTCCTTCGTTGCCTTCAACGCCTTTTTGTTGAGGCTGAGTCGATCGAACGGCGCTTCGGGAGGAAGCGGGATCGGGGTCGTGGCGATGACGCTGGGTCCCGGACGGACCATCGCGCGCATGTGCGGAAACAGCGAGGCAACGTGGCCGTCCTCACCCATCCCCAGCCACACGAGATCGAACGGGGTGACCTCCATGCCTTCTTCAAGCCGTTCGAACTTCGCGCCCGAATGGCCCAGCGCCGCATGGATCTTGCCGAAGTTCGACGCGGCGTGATCGTCGGGCACGCAGCGATCGTCGGTCAGCGCAATGGTCACCGTGCTCCAGTCGAGCGGACGATCCTTGAGCAGGGCGAGCACCTTGATCGGCGTGGAGCCGCCGGTGAAGGCGATCCGCTTTTCGCCCGGCCGCGACAGTTCTGCCGCAATCCGGTCGGCCACCGCGGCGGCATCGCCCGGCTCGGCCCAGCGGACGGTCGCCGGCTCAGTCATTCCAGCTTCTCCCATCGCGCTCGGTCAAGGCGATGCCGGCATTGGGCCCCCAGGATCCTGCGGCATAGGGCTTCACCTCCATGTCGCCCTTGGCCCACACTTCGCGAATGGCATCGGTCCACTTCCATTGCGCCTCGACCTCGTCACGCCGGACAAACAGGGTCTGTTCGCCCTCGATAAGATCGAGCAGCAGGCGTTCGTAGGCGATGCGCTTGCGCGCCTTGGCAAACGCGGTCGCGAGCGAGAGATCGAGGTTCACTTCGCGCAGCACGATCCCGCCGCGATCGAGCCCCGGCTCCTTCGCCATAACCTGAAGCCGCACGTATTCCTCTGGCTGCAGGCGGATGACGAGGCGATTGGCGCGCAGCTTGCCGCCGCGATCCGAAAAGATGTTGTGCGGCACCTGCTTGAATTCGACGACGATTTCGCTGCGCCGTTCGGCCAGCCGCTTGCCGTGGCGCAAGTAGAACGGCACGCCCTGCCAGCGCCAGTTGTCGACGTGGGTCTTGATCGCGACGAACGTTTCGGTGTCGGAATCCTGGCCGAGATCCTCGGTGTAGCCCTTGACGCTTTCACCCTTCACCGCGCCGGCGCGATACTGGCCGCGCACCATCTCTTCCGGCTTCACCGGCCGCAGCGCGCGCAGCACCTTCACCTTCTCATCGCGGATCGAGGTAGCGTCGTAATCTCGTGGCGGCTCCATCGCGGTGAGCGCGAGCAGCTGGAGCATGTGGTTCTGCACCATGTCGCGCAGCGCTCCGGTATCGTCGTAGAAGCCCTTGCGCCCCTCCAGCCCGACGGTTTCGCTGACCGTGATCTGCACATGATCGATCCCTGCGCTGTTCCAGAGCGGTTCGAACATCATGTTGGCAAAGCGCAGCGCCATCAGGTTCTGCACCGTCTCCTTGCCCAGATAGTGGTCGATGCGGAAGATCTGCCGTTCGTCGAACCCGGCCGCGACGGCGTCGTTGATCCGCGCGCTGGAAGCGAGATCGTTGCCGAGCGGCTTTTCAAGGCCGATGCGGACGTCGGCATGGGCAAGCCCCGCGCGGCGCAAGCCTTCGATGGTGGGTTCGAACAGCGCGGGCGCGGTGGAGAGGAAGATCGACAGCCCGCAGCTCGTATCGCCCAGCTTTTCCGCAAGGGCGCCGAAGGAATCGACCTGCGAGGCATCGAGCGCCTGGTATTCGAGCCGATCGAGGAACGTAGCGAGCTTGGCTTCGTCCTTGCGATCGGCGGGCAGGAATTCATCGAGCGCAGCCTTGGCGAAGGCACGGAATTCGGCGTCGTCGTGTTCCGATCGCGCTGTGCCGACGATCCGCAGGTTGGGATCGATCAGTTCGTCTTCGTGGAGGGCGTAGAGCGAAGGCAGCAGCATGCGCCGCGAAAGGTCCCCCGTCGCTCCGAACAGGAGAAGGGCGGAGCAGCTTGCATGGGCCATCGAACGAGGTCTCCCTTGGCACGTCGGGACAAGGCCCGACCGTTATCGCCACGCGCAGCCCTAGAACGCTGAGCGCACCGGTCCAGACTGCATAAGTATGCGAGCGCCCCGGTCAGGGCGCGCGCATACTTTTGCACTGCAACAGCGCAGGTTCAATGCCGGTTCGGTACGGGTGTGCCCCGGCGGATGACCCCGGCCAGCGCAAACCCGTCCAGTTCATCACCCGAAAGATCGAGCCAGGCACGCAGGCCTTCGTCGGTATGTTCGCCAACGCGCGGCGGCGCAGTGTGATAGGTGGCAGGCGTTGCCGACAGTTTCGCCGGGAACGCCACCGTGGGGATGACCGCCCCATCTGCCCGTTCGAAAGACTGCACCGTTTCCCGCGCGGTCACGAACGGATCGGCATAGACATCCTTCAGCGTGTTGACCGGTCCTGCGGGGACGTTGGCGGCGACGAGCCGGTCGATCAGGGCGAGCCCAGTTTCGTGGGCGACCGCGTCCTGGATAAGCTGTTCGATGGCATCGCGATTGACCTGCCGTGCGGCAGAGGTGGCGAAGCGGGGGTCATCGGCAAGGTCGGGCCGCCCGAGCAGACCGCACAGCGCGCGGAACTGGCCATCGTTGCCGACCGCGATGATGATTTCACCATCGGCCACGCGGAACGTGCGGTAGGGCACCACCGTCGGGTGGCGATTGCCGAGCCGCCCGGGATTGATCCCGCCGACCAGCCACGACGATCCCTGATTGGCCATCATCGCGATCTGCGTGTCGAGCAGCGAAAGATCGATCTGCTGCCCCTCGCCCGTGCGTTCGGCATGGCGCAGGGCGGCAAGGATAGAGACAGCGGCGTACATGCCGGTGGACAGGTCGGCCATGGCAACGCCGGCCCGCAGCGGCCCGCCACCTTCTTCCCCCGTCACCGACATGAACCCACCCATGCCCTGCGCCACGAAATCGTAGCCCGGACGATCGGCATAGGGCCCCGTCTGGCCGAAGCCGGTAATCGAGCAATAGACGATGCGCGGGTTGATCGCGCGGATGGCTGCGTAATCGAGCCCGTAGCGCGCGAGGCCGCCGACCTTGAAGTTTTCGACCAGCACGTCGGCCTTTGCGGCAAGGCTGCGGACGAGGTCAGCACCCTCGGGCGTTGCGATGTCTATCGCGATCGAGCGCTTGTTGCGGTTGCAGCAGATGTAATAGGCGCTCTCTTCCGGGTCCTCGCCGCCTTCGGGCGTCTGCAGGAACGGCGGGCCCCAGGCGCGGGTATCGTCGCCCCTCCCCGGCTGTTCGACCTTGAGCACGTCGGCACCAAGATCGGCCAGGATCTGCGTTGCCCAGGGCCCCGCGAGCACGCGAGCGAGATCGAGCACGCGTACGCCATCGAGCGCGGCCTTGGTCGGATTCATGGGATCGCCCTTTCCTGCAGGAGGCCTGCGATAGGGGGCGACCTGCCGGCGCTCAAGCGCAGCCGGCAGGTTTCAGCACGATGAAAGCGCTTACCTGGTCGCCTGGGCGAGATAGGCGATCAGGTCGGCGCGGTCCTGCGGGTTGGGAATGCCGGCGAACGGCATCTTGTTGCCCGGAACGTACTTGGCGGGCGCCGCAAGATAGGCGTCAAGCGTCTGTGCGTTCCACGTCACGCCCTTGCCCTTCATCGCCGGGGAATAGGCATAGCCCGCGACCGATCCAGCCTTGCGGCCGATAATGCCCTTCATCGAGGGGCCGAGGCGCGTGGCGCCAGTATTGAGATCATGGCAGGCGGCACAACGGGCGTAGACCGTCTTGCCCTTGGCCGGATCCCCCGCAGCCTGCGCACTGGCGGCGGTCACCACCAGCGCGGCGCCTGCCATGATGCCAAAGCCGATCCCCGAACGAAGAAACGCCATCGAAAACTCCCGAATTGCAGAGACCTGATACCCGCTGTCAGCTTTCGCGCCTCTGAACACTTCCGGCGGCAGAGGCAAACCCCTTTTCGTTCAAGCCGCTACCGGCGCGCTGACGGCCCCCAGCTCTGGGATGCCGACCGAGCGGCGGCCGCCATAATCGGTGCGCACCACGATCAGCCCGCTTTTTTCGAGATGTTCGAGCAGACGCCGGATGCGCCCGGGCGAGCGCGTGCCATAGGCTTCGGCAAGGCGTTCGTCGTCGGGGCACGGCGCGCCCTCGCTCGCGGCCACGGCCAGAAGCAGGAAGGGGGCGAGCAGATCATCGGGCACGTTGCGCGCGATCTTGAGCAACAGCTGCCAGGCGGGATCGGCGTCATCGGGGATGCCGGCGACCGCCATCGCGAAACGGCGGCGGAACGCGGCAAGGTCGATGCCGGTGTTGGCAAGCCGCTGCATCCGGCAACGGACGGTGAAATCCTGATAGAGCTGCGCGGCAGGCTGGAAGGTGCAGTCCGGTTCGCGCGCCATCTCGGCCAAGATTTCCGCCACCTGCGCCGCGGTTTCTTCCTGCATGAACAGGCTGGGTTCGACCGGCGGCTCCACCTGTTCCGATACCGGCAGCGTGCTTTCGATCTGCCCGAGCAGCTGTTCGCTATCGACCGGCGCCGCTTCGGGTTCCGGCGCGCGCGGCGGCGGCTCCATCGCCAGCGGTTCGGACAGCAGGATCGATTCCATCTCCGCCCCGGCGGCATTGGGCAAGGGCATCAGCCCCTGCACCACGTTGCGCGCCCGCGTCTCGACATCGCCGATGCGCACGCCCACCGGCCGACGCGCGATCGCCGGGCCAAGGCCGAGGAAGTGGCCGCGTTCCAGATCGCGGATCTGTTCGGCCTGGCGACGCTCCATTCCCAGAAGGTCCGCCGCGCGCGCCATGTCGATATCGAGGAAGGTGCGCCCCATGAGGAAGTTCGAGGCTTCGGCCGCGACATTCTTGGCAAGCTTGGCAAGCCGCTGGGTGGCGATGACCCCGGCAAGCCCGCGCTTGCGACCGCGACACATCAGGTTGGTCATCGCGCCGAGCGAAAGGCGCCGCACTTCGTCGGTCACGTCCCCGGCGGCGGCGGGCGCGAACATCTGCGCTTCATCGACGACGACCAGCGCGGGATACCATTCGTCGCGCGGGGCATCGAATAGGGTGTTGAGGAACACCGCGGCACAGCGCATCTGCGCTTCGAGCTCCAGACCGTCGAGCGTCAGCACCACCGAGGCGCGGTGCTTGCGGATGCGCGCGGCGAGCTTGGCGATTTCCGCCTGGTCATAGGCCGAGCCATCGACGACAACATGGCCGAACGCTTCGGACAGCGAGGCGAAATCGCCTTCGGGATCGATCACCACCTGCTGCACCACACTGGCGCTCTGTTCGAGCAGGCGGCGCAGGAGATGCGACTTGCCGGACCCGGAATTGCCCTGCACGAGCAGGCGGGTCGCAAGAAGCTCCTCGATGTCGATCCGGACGGGGGAGCCGGTGCGCTCTGCCCCAATGACGATGGATGCGCTCACAGGACGAGGCTCTGGCGGGGCAAGGCCGAATCAGCAAGCCCCGCCAGGCGCGTCATCCCCGGGTTTACGTTGAATGGCCCGACTTTGCGGCGAAGGGTTCAGCGATACGTAAGCCCTGCACCGCGCCGGTACAGCGGATTGCGGCTGTCGTCGCTGCGCGCGGGGTCCTGCGCCGCCACGGCCTGCGCGGAGGACGGCAGTTCGAAAGGCAGGTGTCCTTGCGGCTTTGCCTTGCCCGTCACCAGATCGAGCAGCACCGCGTCGCTGGCGCCGAACAGGCCGAACAGCGCACTCGCCTTGTTCAGGGCCAGTGCATCCTTCAGCGCGGTCAGCACAGCGGGCCGGTCCAGGTCGACCGCGACCACGGTGGGCACCCGCGCGGCGGCAAAGGCGACCGTCCGTGTTGCTTCGTCATCGGCACGGAAATCGAGCCGCCCTTCATGCTGGCGCGATCCGAAGAAGGCGCCGGGGTGCAGCAGTTCATGCGGCGTCGCCACGCGCACCAGCGCCACATCGGCGCGGGCGATGTCGTCCACGGGCTCAAGCCCGGCCGCCCGCGCTGCATCGGCGGAAACGCCCGAAAGCCAGACCTTGCGCGCGGACCGCAACGGCAGCAGGCCGCCGCGGTTCTCCAGCAGCACCTGGCCTGCGCGCTGCGCCGCGTCCGCCTGGGCCTGTACCGCCGGATCGCCCAGCACGTGCGCGGCCGCCTGCGGATCGACATAGGGATTGTCGAACAGGCCCAGCTGGAACTTCAGCGCCAGCACCCGGCGCGCCGCCTGGTTCACCCGCGCGATTGACAGCTTGCCCGCCTTGATCGCAGCCAGCAGCGGCGCTGGGTCGGCCACGCCGCCGAACTGATCGATGCCGGCATTGGCACCCAGTGCAAAGCGGTCGCTTTCGGGCATGTCCTCCACGCCCCACGGCATCGCAATGGCAAAGCCCTGCGGCTTTTCCGCTGTGGGCGCGCGGCACTGTTCGGGGCAATCGTTGGTAATGGCCCAGTCGGACACCACCAGCCCGGTGAAATGCCGGTCCTGCCGGAGCAACCCTTCGATCAGCGGCCGGTTGAATCCGCCGCCGACCGGGGGCAGTGGCTTGCCCTTGCGGGTGGCGCCATGGGGGATGACGTAAGTGGGCATGACGCCCGCACTCCTGGCCGCCAGCGGTCCGTCGAACGCGGCAAGATGGCGCTGGAAGCTGGCCGCATCCAGCTTCGCGTTGCGGCCGTAATAGTTGTGTCCGTCAAACCCTTCGGGTTCAGCTCCATAGCCCGCCCAGTGCTTTACCACCGTAGCAACGCCGCCCGGCGCCAGCCCATTGGCTCTGCCCTGGAATCCGCGCACGTATGCCCCGGCAAGCCGCGAGACGGTGGCCGGGTCGGATCCGAAGGTAGCATTGCCACGCGGCCAGCGCGGTTCGGTGTAGAGGTCTGCCTGCGGCGACAGCGCCATCTGGATGCCAACCGCACGATATTCCCGCGCAGCGATCCGGCCGAAGTTTTCGACAAGCTTCTCATCGCCGATTGCCGCCAGCCCGAGCGGTTCCGGCCACTTGGAAAAGCCGCCGCCCGACGACGACGCGCCGACGATCACCTCGAAGTGGTTGCGCGGGTCGGTGCTGATCGTCACCGGGATGCCAAGGCGGGTGCCTTCGGCAATCTTCTGGATCGCGTTGTTTTCTTCGGCGAAGTGCGCCGGATCCGCATCGAGCCGGGTAATGAAACTGTTGACGCCCGAACCGATCAGCCGCGCGGCACCATCGTGGTCATAGCTTTGCCCAAGGCCGATTGGGTTGCCCCCTTGCCCCGGCAGCGTGCCGTGCAGCATCAGGCCGACCTTCTCCGCCAGCGTCATCCGCGCCAGCAGATCATCCACCCGGCGCGCGGTCGGCACGGCGGGGTTTTCATAGGCATCGAGCGCGCCGTTGTGATTGAGATCCCGCCACGTTCGCGGCGAATCGGCCAGCGCCGTCGTTCCCAGCAATCCGGCCAGACCCACGGCCGCCGCCACCCAACGCTTGCCCATCGCATTCTCCCACGCACTCTTTTGACAGCGCAGGACATATCGCATTCACAATGCGTTGCAAGGCCGCTCCGGGTTCGCCCCGGAGCGGCCTTGGCGGTCGACGCATCAACGATCGCGGTGCAATCGCGCCTCAGTGTCGGATCAGGTAATCGAACGCGGAAAGCGCTGCCTTGCTGCCCTCGCCCATCGCAATGACGATCTGCTTGTAGGGCACGGTTGTCGCATCCCCGGCCGCGAATACACCCGCAAGGCTGGTCTCGCCCCGCGCGTCGATTTCGATTTCACCCCGGTTGCTCAGAGCAAGTGTGCCATCAAGCCATTCGGTGTTGGGAACAAGGCCGATCTGCACGAAGATGCCTTCCAGCGTCACCTCGTGCTCCTCCTCGGTGTTCCGGTTGCGATAGCGCAGGCCCGTGACCTTGTCGCCATCGCCGATCACTTCGGTGGTGAGTGCCGAGGTGATGATTGTGACGTTGGGCAGCGAGCGCAGCTTGTCCTGCAGCACCGCGTCGGCGCGCAACACGCTGTCGAATTCGATCAGGGTGACGTGCGCGACGATCCCGGCGAGGTCGATTGCCGCTTCCACACCCGAATTGCCGCCGCCGATCACCGCCGTGCGCTTGCCCTTGAACAGCGGACCATCGCAATGCGGGCAATAGGCGACCCCACGGTTCCGATACTCTTCTTCACCCGGCACGCCCATCTGGCGCCAGCGGGCGCCGGTCGACAGGATGATTGTCTTGGCCTTCAGGCTGGCGCCGCTTTCCAGTTCGATGGTGGCATAGCCATCGCCGTTCGCCGGCTTGAGCGCGCTGGCCCTCTGCAGATTCATCACGTCGACGTCGTATTCCTTGACGTGGCCTTCCAGCTGCGCGGCAAGCTTGGGACCTTCGGTGTGCTGGACCGAGATGAAATTCTCGATGCCAAGGGTATCGAGCACCTGCCCGCCGAAGCGTTCGGCGACGACGCCGGTGCGGATGCCCTTGCGCGCGGCATAGATCGCCGCGGCCGCGCCGGCAGGCCCGCCACCGACCACGAGCACGTCGAACGGCTCCTTGGCCTTGATCTTTTCGGCCGCGCGGGCGACCGCATCGGTATCGACCTTGGCCATGATCTGCGCGAGGTCCATGCGGCCCTGGCCGAAGATCTCGCCATTGAGGAAGACCATCGGCACGGCCATGACCTTGCGCCGTTCAACCTCGTCCTGGAACAGCGCGCCATCGATCGCGGTGTGTGTAACGTTAGGATTGAGCGCCGCCATGATGTTGAGCGCCTGCACCACGTCCGGGCAGTTCTGGCAGGTCAGCGAAAAGAACGTTTCGAAGTGCAGCGGCACGTCGAGCGCGCGCACCGCATCGAGCAGTTCCGCGTCTTCCTTGGGCGGATGCCCGCCGACATGAAGCAGCGCGAGGATCAGCGAGGTGAATTCATGTCCCATCGGAAGGCCGGCGAAGACAGCTTCGGCGCGGCCTTCATCGGCGCGGATGGCGAAGCTGGGGCGCCGGGCTTCGGTTCCGTCGAACCGCGCCGAGACCTTGTCCGACTGCGCAGCGATTTCTTCGACCAGCGCGCGCGTTTCGGCGGACTTGGGGCTTTCATCGAGCGATGCGACCAGCTCGATCGGCCGGCGCAGATTGCCGAGGTAGGCCTTCAGCTGGGCGGTGGTGGCGGCATCGAGCATGGGCATTGTCAGGGTTCCTTCAGGCAGCACGCGGCAACCGCCACGGCGAGTATGCCGGGCGCGAAGGTGGCTTGTCTGTTATCGAGAGCAGAATGTTTCCCCGGGGAAACATCTGGGGAACATTGTTTCGGTAGTGGCCGGGCGGCCGACTTTGTATCGGACCGCCCGGCAGGTATCGGGATCCCTCCCGAAACGTCAGGGTCAGATCTTGCCGACGAGGTCAATCGACGGGGCGAGCGTTTCGGCGCCCTCTTCCCACTTCGCCGGGCAGACCTGGCCGGGGTGTTCGCGCCAGTACTTGGCGGCCTTGATCTTGCGGACCAGCTCGGCGGCGTTGCGGCCCACGCCTTCCGGGGTGATTTCGATCAGCTGGATCACACCATCGGGATCGACCACGAAGGTACCGCGATCGGCAAGGCCGACGCCGGGGCGCAGATTGTCGAACGCGTTGGTCAGCGTGTGGTTCTGGTCACCGACGAGGTAGTAGGTGATCTTGCCGATGGCGGGCGAGCTGTCGGCCCAGGCCTTGTGGCTGAAGTGGGTGTCGGTCGACACGCCGAACACTTCCACGCCGAGTTCCTGGAGTTCGGCATAATTGTCCTGGAGGTCTTCCAGCTCGGTCGGGCACACGAAGGTGAAGTCGGCCGGGTAGAAGAAGAACACCGCCCACTTGCCGGCGATATCGGCCTCGGTGATGTCGACGAACTTGCCTTCCTTGTAAGCCGTGTTGGCGAAGGGCTTGATCGGGGTGCTCAGCAGAGACATGCGATTTCCTTTGCAGTCGCAGGTTATGAAACGGGGCGGCACACGAAGGAGCGCCGGTACGAGGGTTGAGCTAGCGCCTCGATGTTTCAATTTCCAATGATCAATTCCGGCTAAATTGATCGAAAAAGGCGATCAAGGCACCGGAACCAGTCGGTGCATCAAATGTTACTCCGCGCGACGCAGCGGGTGTAGCCTCTTGCGTTTCATGCATCCGAGTTGCGGTCTTTGCACTTGAAACCAGTTGCGCGACGGCCCAACTGCGCCCCAGAATAAACGAAACGATCTCGTTTCATTACAGGATCCCACGATGGACGAGCCCACTGCCACCCCCTCCACATCCAGCCCGGCCCCTGCTGACGACCCCACCGCGGCCGCTCCCAATCCTGGCAAGCGACGCCTGATCGGGCGTATCGCGCTGGGCGTCCTGGCCGTGGGCATACTCTATGGCGGCTATTCGTATTTCGAATACCGCACGTACGGCCGATACTTTCAGGAAACCGAAGATGCCTATGTCAAGGCAGACGGTGTGGCGGTCAGTTCCAAGCTTGCGGGTTACGTCCGCAGCGTGAACGTGACGGAGAACCAGGCGGTGACGGCTGGCAACCTGCTGATCCAGGTCGATCCGACCGACTATTCGACAAAGCTGGAGCAGGCCGCCGCCCAAGTCGAGGTCGCGCGGGCGAGCGAAGCGGCGACGCGTGCCGGGATCGGCGAGGCGCAGGCCGGTGTGGCGCAGGCCGCAGCCGCGCTTGCCGCCGCGCAGCGCGATCTTGCCTACCTGAACGGCGAAGTCGCCCGCTACCGCCCACTCGCCGCGAGTGGGGCCGAGCCGAAGCAGGCGCTCGACCAGCTCGTGTCGAACCGTGACAAGGCCGCGGCGCAGGTGCGCGCGCAGCAATCGGCGCTGCAGGCTGCCCGGGCCAAGGTTGCCACGACGCAGGCACAGGTGGGCCAGACCGCCGCGCAGATCGAAGCCGCACGGGCCCAGCAACAGGCCGCGCGCAACGATCTTGCCACCACGCGTATCATCGCGCCGATCAATGGCAAGGTTGCCTCTTCCGGCGTGCGCATCGGGCAGTACGTCCAGCCCGGCCAGCGGCTGCTGACGATCGTCCCAACCGACAAGATCTATGTCGAGGCAAACTTCAAGGAAACGCAGATCGGCCTGATGCGCCCCGGCCAGCCGGTCAAGATCAAGGTCGATGCGCTGCCCGACGTGGAATTCCACGGCCAGGTGGAAAGCATCACGCCCGGCACCGGCGCGAACTTCTCGCTGATCCCGCCGCAGAACGCGACCGGCAACTTCACCAAGATCGTCCAGCGCGTGCCCGTGCGCATCCGCATCAACGCCGGCCCTGAATCCCGCAAGGTCCTGGTCCCCGGACTTTCGCTCCACGTCGAAGTCGACACCACCGCCGCCAAGGGCGCGATCAACGCGATCCAGCAAGAGCAGGATCGGGTGCAGGCCCCGAAGTGAGCAGCGCCGCCCTTCCCGCTGACGCGGTGCCGGCCGGCAGCGCGCCGCGCCCCTCCCCGGCGCAATCGCAGAAGGCCGATCTGTCGGCCTGGCTGGCGGTGTTTGCCGGCGCGATCGGCGCGCTGATGGCGACGCTCGACATCTCGATCGTCAATTCATCGCTTCCGACCATTCAGGGCGAAATCGGCGCTTCGTCTACCGAGGGAACGTGGATCGCCACGTCGTACCTCGTTGCCGAGATCGTGATCATTCCGCTGACCGGGTGGCTGGAGCGGGTCTTCGGCCTGCGCCGCTTCCTGCTGATCGCCGCGCTGCTGTTTACCGCGTTCTCGATCCTGTGCGGCCTGTCTACGTCGCTGACGCAGATGATCATCGGGCGTGTGGGCCAGGGTTTTACCGGCGGCGCGATGATCCCGACCGGCATGACGATCATCGCCACGCGCCTGCCGCGCCACCAGCAACCGGTGGGAACGGCGATGTTCGGCTCGACGCTGATTCTGGGACCCGTCCTTGGGCCGCTTGCCGGTGGCTGGCTGACCGAGAACCTGTCCTGGCACTATGCCTTCTTCATCAACGTGCCGATCTGCATCATCCTCATGGTATTCCTGCTGGTCGGCCTGAAGGGGGCCAAGGCGCGGCTCGATGAGCTTTGGAGCGCGGACTGGCTCGGCATTGCCGGGATGGCGCTGGGGCTCGGCGGGCTGACTGTAGTCCTGGAGGAAGGCAATCGCGAGCAGTGGTTCCAGTCGACCCTGATCTGGCAGCTGACGGCGGTGACGGTCGTGGGCTTCATCCTGATCGGCGTTGGCCAACTGACCGCCAGGCGGCCGGTGGTCAAACTTGCGCTGCTGCGCAACCGGGCCTTTGCCTCGGTCTTCGTGCTCGGCCTGCTGATCGGTGCGGTGCTTTACGGCACAAGCTACGTGATCCCGCAGTTCCTTGCGGCAGTTGCCGGCTACAACGCGCTGCAATCCGGGCAGATCGTGTTCCTGTCCGGCATTCCCGCCGCGATGATGATGCCGCTGTTCCCCCTGCTGATCACCCGGATAGACCTGCGCGTCGCGGTGGGCATGGGCATGCTGATCATGGCGACGTCGTGCTACCTCGACACGACCTTGACCCTGACGTCCGACGGGTCGGACTTCGTCGTCTCCCAGCTGATGCGCGGGCTGGGACAGGCGCTGTGCATGCTGTTCCTGAACCAGGCTGCGCTGGCCAGCGTGGATGCGGACGATGCGGGTGATGCGTCGGGGTTGTTCAACGCCGCCCGCAACCTCGGCGGGTCGATCAGCCTTGCGCTGCTGGCAACGCTGCAGGAACGCCGGCTCGACTTCCACCACTGGACGCTCAACGCGTCGCTTGGCAGCAACGACCCCTCGGTCCAGGATTGGGTCAGCAGCCAGGCGATGAGCGCGGGTGGCGGCCCCGAAGGCCTCGCCACCGCGATCCGATCGATCGACGGCACGGTGCTGCAGCAGGCGCTGGTCATGGCGTTCAGCGACGAGTTCATCGCGCTCGTGGTGGCGATTGCGGTGGTTCTGCCGCTTGTCTTTCTTCTCCGGCCCCTTCCCAAGGGCCGCTTCAAAATGGCGATGCACTGATGCGACGCACGACACTTCTTTCCATTGCCCCTGCCCTTTGCGCGGGGCTGCTGCTCTCCGCCTGCACCGTGGGGCCTGATTACAAGGGCCCGCCGCAAGTCGCCGCCAACGCCGCGGCCCGCGGCAGCTTCGTCCGGGCGGGCGATGCCGTGCGCCCAGACGCCCCGGCCGCAACATGGTGGACCGCGCTAAACGATCCGGTTCTCGACCAGCTGATCGCGGATGCGCTTGCCGGCTCGCCCGATATCGCCGTTGCCAACGCGCGCATCGCGCAGGCTCGTGCCGGCCTTGCCGCCAACAAGACCGCCGTTCTGCCGACTTTCAACGTTTCGGCCGCCACGCCTTACGTCAACGTACCGGGCGGCCTGCTCAGCAGCGATGGCCAGTCGGGCGGGCGCGATTCTTTCACGGTGTATAACGTCGGCTTCGACGCTTCGTGGGAGATCGACCTGTTTGGCGGCACCCGGCGCAAGATCGAGGCTGCTTCTGCGCGGTCGCAGGCTGCCGAAGCGAGCCTCGCCGATGCGCAGGTTACCCTCTCGGCCGAAGTGGCGCGGACGTATGTCGGCTTGCGCACGCGGCAGCAGGCGCTGATCGTGCTCGACCGGCAGGCGCAAATCGACGATGCGCTGGTTTCGCTGGCGGGACAACGGCTGAGCAGCGGGACCGCGCCAGAGCAGCCGCTCGACCAGTTGCGCGCACAAAGGGCACAGACCGAAGCTGACCGTGCCAAGGCACGGGCAGAAACGACCGTCCTGATTGATCAGCTGGCCGTCCTGACGGGGCGTGAGCCCGGCTCGCTCGACGCACAGCTCGCCACCGCCGCCCCGATCCCCCTCCCCCCGGCCGAAGTGGCAATCGGCGATCCCTCGCTGCTTCTGCGCAGCCGGCCCGACATCCGCGCCGCCGAGCGCCAGCTTGCCGCTGCGAATGCCGATGTCGGCGTGCAGATCGCCAACCGTTTCCCGAAGCTCTCGATCCTCGGCCTCATCGGTCTTGGTGGCCAGGACATCGGCGACGTGCTCGATCCGTCGAAGGTTATCGGCCTCGCCCTGCCGCAGCTGAAGTGGAGCCTGTTCGACGGTGGCCGCACCGAAGCGCAGATTCGCAATGCCAAGGGCGCCTATGCCGAAGCGGAAGCCAACTATCGCGCGGCGGTGCTGCGGGGCCTGCAGGATGCCGAAGGCTCGCTCACGCGGTTCGGGGGGCAGCGCACCGCCTATGCCCAGAGCGTGATCGCGCAGCAGCAGGCCGAACGCGCCGCGACGTTGCAGGGCCAGCGTTTCCGCGGGGGTACGGTCGGGCGCAGCGATGCGCTTTCGGCCGAGCGCACGGCGCTGCAGAGCGCACTTGGCGCGGCGACTGCACGGGGCGATCTGACAAACAGCTTCATAGCGGTAGAAAAGTCGCTCGGACTGGGCTGGACCAGCGGCTCAAAACGCGCCAGTGTCGTTGCCGCAGGGAGCGAAAATGAACCTTCAGCGTCTCGTTGTTCTATCTTTTCATCGGATCATTTCCGTAGCAGTCTCATTTCCACTCAGAACGCCGCAAAGGCGAATGAACGGGAAGAGAGATGGACTGGTTTTCGGACATGGGTCGTCGCTTGTTGAAGGCTTACACCGATGGGCTCACCATGAGCTGCCCGGTGTACCGGATTGTATGCGAGGACGAGACAAAGGCAGCAGCTTCGCCCTGTCATATCGACATGCGTCAGCATGACGTCGAAGTCTTCCTCCAACAAAGCGTCACTGTCCGCCACTGATGAGCCCGCCGTACTGGACGGCACCCATGGCGATTGCGGCAATGATTGCCTGAACCCCCGGAGGGGCAGGCCTTCCGTTGCCGAAGCCAGGTTGCTGTTTGACCGCATCCTGGAGGCGAGCTGGCAGGTACTGCTTGCGAACGGGTTCGAGAACTTCACGTTCGATCGGGTGGCCCGCCATGCCCGCATAGGCAAGGCGACGATCTATTCGCGTTTTGCCGGCAAGACCGACTTGATGCGCGCACTGCTTACCTGGCGGGTGGAGCGGCAGCGAAGCCAGATCATGGCTGAAAGCAGCGCAATGGAGCCGGTCGAGGCTTTCACCTTCCGTGCGCAACGCGTGCTTGAAGTCCTCTTCTCGCCCGACGGAATGTTGCTGGAGCGCCTGATCGACTGGGTCGATCTGGAAGCTGGCGCCGGGAACGCTCGCGGCGAAGTCTACCGCAGCGCCTTGCAATCCATCGCCCAGGAATTTGCCGAGTTGAACGAAGCTGGCCGCGCTTCTGTGCCGAATGTCGATCTGGCCGCGCGCTTCTGGCTGGAAGGTCTGCTTGGCCATGCGCGCCTTGCCGCAAGCGAGGGTGCCGAAGGACTGAACGGAAGAGCGGAATGGGCACGCGAATACGCCCAGTTCTTTTTCCGTGGCATTGATGGGATGGTTAATCGTTCCTGATCCGCCCCCGGTGGGCGAACCGGGGGACGCTCTTCATCGCTTTCCCAGCATTTGACGGCAGAACCCTGCGCGACAGAAGTCAGCGTGGGGCGGAATGAAAGGCGTCATCTTCAATTTGCTGGAAGAGGCGATTGTCGCGGAACATGGTGTCGCTGCCTGGGTCGACATCATGGACCTTGCGGGCGCGCGCGGGACTTATTCGTCGCTCGGTTCCTATCCCGACGAGGAACTGTATGCCATCGTCGATCATGCCGCCGCGGGCCTTGCCCTGCCCGTTCCCGACGTGTTGCGATGGTTTGGCCAAGGCGCCATTCCCCGATTAGCGGAACGCTACCCCACGCTTTTCGCAAATCACCGCGGCAGTCGCTCGTTCATCACAAGCGTGAACGATGTGATCCACCTCGAAGTCCGCAAGCTCTACGCAGGCGCTGCTTGTCCACACTTCCATTTCTACGATCTGGCGGATGGTCGATTGGCGATGGCTTACCAATCGCGCCGGCAGCTCTGTCACCTTGCTCACGGCTTTGTCCTGGGCACGGCTGCCTTTTTCGGTGATGCGATCGACGTCGAACATCTCGCCTGCACCAGCAAGGGCGACGCCCTTTGCCGTCTGGCGCTGGATTGGCAATGAAGTACGAGAGAATCCCGCTTTCCGGCAAGACCGAGCCAAGGGGTACCGACCTTGTCGACAGGTTGGAGCGCCAACTCGAGCAGGAGAGGAAGGCCAGGCTAGAGGCCGAGGCGATCGCCGAGCGAGGTTTGCGCGAGCTCTACGAAAGCCAGGTACGGCTCGCGCTGCTCCAGCGGATCACCGACTTTGCCAACCAGTCAAACAGCTTTGCCGAAGTGCTCGACATGGCGCTCAAGGAAATCTGCCTGCACATGGGTTGGGAGTTCGGCAACGGCATCCGTGTTTCAGACAATGGTCGCGTGGCGGCGGCGTGCGATACCTGGTTCGCATCCGAGCCAGATCGCCTATTTCCGTTCGTTGAGGCTTCGCGGGCCATCCGGGTGGGGGTCGGCGATTGTCTGCCAGGACGCGTCCTGCGCGATCATCATCCGCACTGGATTGATGAAATAGCCGCCGAGGACTGGCTTGCCCGGCGGCCGCAAGCCGTTGAGGCAAAGCTGCTGTCGGCTTGCGCCTTCCCGATCAGCATCGGCGACGAGCTGGTGGCGGTGATCGAGTTCTTCTCGTCCAAGCCAATGATCGACAAGGATGCGATCCTGCTGACCATCACCCAGTCGGCAACGCAGCTCGGCCGCGTGATCGAGCGGGAAAGGGCCCGGGCGACCCTGCTGCACGATGCGCTGCACGATGCGATGACAGGATTGCCCAACCGGGTCCTGCTGGACGAACGGTGCCGATCGGCCTTCCAGCGCCTGTCCACGGGGACGGCCCGGCTGGCAATCATGGTCATCGATCTCGACGGCTTCAAGGCGATCAACGACAAGTACGGCCACCACGCAGGCGACGCGCTTCTGGTCGACGTGACAGGACGGTTTCAGGCGGCGATCAACGCCTTCCAGCAATCCCACTTGCAGGCAGGACATGCCACGCTCGCCCGCGTGGGCGGTGATGAGTTCGTCATCTTGCTGGATTCGATCAAGGACGGATCTGTAGCGGAAAAACTGGCAACCTTGTTGCACGACGTTCTGCGCCCGCCCACGCAGGTCGACAACGATCAGGTGACGGCAGGAGCATCGATCGGGATTGCCCTGTCCGGCCCGGAATACGACGACGTCGAACAGATCCGCCGCGATGCCGACCTTGCTATGTACGAGGCGAAGGCGTCGGGATCGGGCCATACTGTCACGTTCACCGATGCCCTCGGCACCGAGGCGCGCAACCGCATGGCGTTGGAGCGCGAGCTGCGCGAGGCAATCCGCGACAAGCAGTTCCTGCTGTTCTACCAGCCCATCTTCGCGCTGACCGAAGATCAGCGGCTTATGGGCTATGAAGCGCTGATCCGCTGGCAGCACCCGACGCGCGGGCTGCTTGATCCGGGTGCGTTCATCGACGCCGCCGAACAGAGCGGCCTGATCGTGTTCATCGGTGATTGGGTCCTGCGGCAAGGGTGCACCGCCCTCGCCTCGCTGCACAAGCGGATGGTAAATAAGACGCCCGGCTGCGAATTGCCCTTCGTTTCGATCAACATCGCGCCGCAGCAGTTCCTGCAGCCAAGCTTTGCCCAGCAGGTTCAGCGCGTGCTGATCGAAACCGGAGTTCCGTCGGATTGCCTGAGGCTTGAAGTAACCGAGGGTGTCGCGATCATCGATGCAGACCGGACGCGTCAGGTGCTCGAGGAAATTCGCGCCTGGGGGGTCAGGACCAGCCTCGATGATTTTGGCACGGGGTATTCCTCGCTCAGCTATCTGCAGAACCTGCCGTTCGACACGCTCAAGATCGACCGATCCTTCGTGGCCTCGATCGAAGATCCCAAAAGCCGCAACATCATCCGCGCCATCCTCGACCTTGCCAACAACCTCAACCTTTCCGTCGTGGCCGAAGGGATCGAATCCCCGGAACAGGGGCGTGTGCTGGTGGAGATGGGCTGCGAATTCGGCCAAGGCTTCCATCTTGGCGTGCCGCTTGATGAAAAGTCGGCCTTCGCGCTGATCGACCAACGACGTGCGGCCTAGGCGAACGTCACTTCTGCAAGGTCGGTAAAATGTCTATCTGCGTCACAACGGCAGATGGGGATTTGGAAGAGATGGCAAACAGTCCTTGGCAACACGCGCGAAACCAGTCGGTCGCGGACGATGTCGATTTCGAGATCAAGGGGCAGGAACTCCAGTTCGTCGAGATCGAGCTGGACCCGGGCGAAAGTGCCGTCGCCGAAGCCGGCGCCTTCGTGTGGAAGGACGCCAGCATCGACATGACCACCGTGTTCGGCGATGGGAGCTCTGCAGGGGACGGTTCGTTCATGGGCAAGCTGCTCGGCGCGGGCAAGCGGCTGGTAACCGGGGAAAGCCTGTTCACCACGGTGTTCACCCATCGCGGGACAGGCAAGGCGCGGGTTGCCTTTGCATCGCCAACGCCAGGCACCATCCTGCCGATCAAGCTATGCGAGGTGGGCGGAACGCTGATCTGCCAGAAGGACAGCTTCCTGGCCGCAGCCCGCGGCGTATCGATTGGAATCGCTTTCCAGCGCAAAGTGATGACCGGCCTGTTCGGCGGTGAAGGCTTCATCATGCAGAAGCTGGACGGCGATGGCTGGGTCTTCGTGCAAATGGGCGGGACGCTGGTCGAACGGAATCTGGCTCCTGGCGAAGAACTCCACGTCGATACCGGCTGCCTTGCCGCCTATACCCCGTCGGTCACCTTCGACCTTGTCACCGCAGGTGGGGTGAAGAGCGTGCTGTTCGGTGGCGAAGGGCTGTTCTTTGCTCGCCTGACCGGCCCCGGCAAGGTGTGGATCCAGTCGCTTCCCTTCGCCCGGCTCGCAGGTCGGATGGCGGCGGCGGCACGCGGCGGCGGGCAGAACCGGGGCGAAGGATCGATGCTGGGCTCGCTGGGCGATTTCATCGAAGGCAACAACTGAGGGTCAGTCGTCGGCAGGTTCTGCCACGCCCGGCCAGTTGGACGTACGATCCCCTGCACCGTCCTTCGGCGCATCGTCAGAAGTTTCGTCGTCAGCTTTAGCCGGATGCATGATCGCATCGACCCCGGCCCCATCCCACTTCGGATCGGCATCGATCCTGGCCACGAGCCGCTGTGCGGCGCGCGCTGCCGGACCACCGTGCGGTTCGTAAGCGGCCGGCAGCAGCGTCGCGCGTGCGTCTGCCAAGGCATGCCTGCGGATCTGTTCAAGCGCCAGCGTCATGCGAAACGAGACATCGAATGGCGCGAGGTTCAATCCCCGCTCAAGCCCGCGGTAGGCAAGTTCCGTGGGATCTCTTCCACGCTTGGCGAAGCTTTCGTAGAAGTAGAAGAGCGGTAGCGGGTGGTCGTTCTCGATGCGATTCAGCGCAACAAACGGCGCCACGGCCTTGCGGAACGCCGCGTCGCGATCGGGCGCGCTTTCGGCGAGCCGGAACAGCGAGTAGCCCTTTTGCACATAGGCGTTGGTCTGGCCGGGATCGATGGCAAGCGCCTTGTCGGCGGCGGCAATCGCTTCGTTGTCATTGCCCGCATCGTGCTCCGCCTCGGCAAGCGCTGCCAGCACGGCCGGATCCTGCTGATACCTGGCTGCCACGGCCCTTGCCTCGACCAGCAATTCCTTTGCCTGCTCCGTGTTGACGCCGCGCCGCGAACGGATCTGCACCGGCATCATTGCCGCCTGCCCGGCGCTGAGCGGGCGCACCTGGATCACAGCGACCTTCAAGGCTGACGATCCCACCTTGATGTACTTCCACTTGTTGCCGGTAAGGTAAGTCTCGAGCTCCTTCTCGAGCACCTTGAAGTCCCCGAACGCTTCAAGAGCTGCTTCACGCTGCGGTTTGCCGCTGGTGATGAGCTTCACATACTTGTCGAGTTGCCCAGCGCGCGGCTTGTGAAAGGTCAGGTAGTGGAAAAGCAGCCATGCCTTTCCGTAATAGGCGTCGTAGGTCTTGCTGCGATGCTTCTCGTAGACCGCCGGGTCGAGCAGATCCTCGGCCGAGACGTCCTTGGCAAGATAGAGCTCTGCACCACGATGCATGGCCGGTCGGCCGATCTCCATGGCGCCGTCGGTGTCGAAACGCGCAGATGCAAAAAACTCGGCGCTGCCTTCGGTGTACCAGCGCGGCATGCTCATCATCGACGATGAGATCGACACGTGGTGGGCGTATTCGTGCAGCAGGGCGATCATCGACCATTCCAGATCGCCTTTGGCGGCTTTCACCCTTGGAACGATGGCGATCGAGCCACCGGCACGGGGCAGATAAAAGCCGCCGAGATACTTGTTGCCCTCGCCATATAGCTTGCGCACCTCGCCCTCTGTCCGGACGACATAGACGGTCACCCGGTTGGACGGACTGGGAATGATCGCCTCGCTCGACGTCAGCAGGGCAATCGCCGCGTGATAGCGTTCAAGCTGGTCCGAAAAGGCGCGCACGTTCTTTTCGTTGTCGTCTGTATAGACCACGAAATGCGCGCTCGAAGCCTCTAGCCAGTTTGCCATAGCGGGCGCGGGAAGCGCCCACGCGACCACCGCTGCCACCAGCCAAGACTTCAGATTTGCCATGCGTCCCCCAACCCTGCCCCACCTTTGCTATGAGGCGTCCGGGACGAGGCCAAGGGTATACCGTATTCAATCTGGTGATTGCCGCCGGCCCGATGAGGCCGGACTCCCCGAACCGGCGGGCAATCCATATCAGCCTCAGATCAGAAGCTGGCCTTGAAGGTTACGCCCCAGGTGCGGGGGTCACCCGGCTGGCCGACGATCAGGCCAGTGCTGCCCGATGCGACCGCAAGTTGTTCGTAATAGTTGACGTCAAACGCGTTGCGAACCCAGCCATAGATGTCGAAGCCGTTGTCGGTGCGATACCCCAGACGGAAATTCGACAGGGCATAGCCATCGATCCAGGTGTAGGCCGAGGGCGACGGGTTGGACGAGAACGACGAGCGATAGTTGCCGTCAAAGCCGAGGTAGGCCTGTCCGTCGGTGCCGAACAGCTTTGCCGGGACGTTCGCCTCAGCGCCATACGAGAACGACCACTTCGACACGCCCGGCAGCCGCTGGCCCGAAATGTCGCACGACAGCGGACTGATCGCGCCCGGCGTCCCAGCGGCACCCGGGGTGCCGATCAGGTTGCCATTGGCGTCGACGTTCTGGGTACCGCCGGAAAGTTCAGGCGGGCACGGCGCGTTGGTGAACTTGCGGTACGTGGCATCGGTATAGGCACCGTTGCCGTAGACGTTGAACCGCTCGCTCGGGCGGGCCGAGAAGTCGAATTCCACGCCCTGCGTGCGCACCTTGTCGGCATTGGCGAGATAGCCGCGCAGCGCGCCCACGGTGTAGTTGGACACCTGGGCCTGGTAGTTTTCGATTTCGGTCCGGAAGATCGAGACGTTGAAGGTGGCCTTGCGATCCCAGAACTGGGTCTTGATGCCCGCTTCGTAGTGGTTGACCGTTTCGGGCTTCACCGTCGCCAGGCTGAGGATCGGCACGCCCGCAGTATCGGCAGGAACACCGTTCAGATTGACGCCGCCCGACTTGAACGTGTGTGCGTAGGTCGCATAGGCATGAATGTCGCGCGCCACATCGTAGGATGCGGTGGCGTCATACGAGAAGTTCCAGTCGGAGAAGCGCACATTGAACTGCTGCGGCGCGAGCACTGCAAGCTGGGCCTTCTCGCGCGCAGTGTTTCCACCTTGCGCGGCGGTCTTGAACACGACCAACTGGCCCGCGCCGTTGGTCACCACCGAATTGTAGTCACCAACCTTCTTGTCATAATTGACGCGGAAGCCGGGCTGGATCTTGAAGGCGTCGGTAACCTTGAACGTCAGCTGGCCGAACACGGCTGCGCTGGTGTTCTTGAGGCTGATGTCGTTGGTTGCGGTCAGGCCGTTGAGCACCGACGGGTCCTTCGACAGGGCATCCGACGGACGGATGAGCCACTTGGACGCCGCAGCGCCCTGCTGCTGCACGCCGCTGGTGCGGATCGTCTGGTAGAAGCCGAATGCACCAAGGACGTAGCCCAGGCGGCCAGTTTCACCCGAAAGGCGCAGTTCCTGCGTGTACTGGTTCTGCTTGGACGGGTTGTTCGACTTCGTGGTGATCGGAAGCCCGAGGAAGTCGCGATCGTTCGACGGGTTCCAGTCCCAGAAGCGCCATGCGGTGATCGAGGTGATCGTGCCGATCCCGGTATCGATCTTGCCGCGCAGCGACACGCCGCCGATCTTGTTCTTGGCTTGCAGCGGCACATCGACATCGGTCAGGCGATCGAACGCATTGGTGCTCGGCACGCTGTAACCCAGCGATGCGGCAAGCGCCGCGTACTGCCGGTTGAGCGCACGCTGGGTCGAACCCGTGCGAGCGTAGATCTGCACGCAGCAGCGGGGGTTCTGCTTACTGAAATCGCCTGCGAGGGTGAAGGCAACGCCATCGTTGGGCTGGAACAGCAGCTGTGCGCGGATACCAAGGTTGTCCTGTTCGTTGACCTTCTGCCCGGTGGCGACATTCAGGATAGTGCCGTCGCGACGGGTCGAGGAAACCGCGATGCGAGCCGCCAGCGTGTCGGTCAGCGGCCCGGACAGGGCCGCCTTGGCCTGCATGAAGCCGAGGTTGCCGACGCTGATTTCGGCGCGGCCTTCGGGCGTGAACGTCGGTTGGCGAGTAGTGATGTTGATCGCGCCAGCAGTGGTGTTCTTTCCGTAGAGCGTGCCCTGCGGCCCGCGCAGAACTTCGATCTGCTTCACGTCGAGGAAGTCGAACGTGCTCGATGCCACGCGCGCCATATAAACGTCGTCGACATAGATGCCGACACCCTGCTCGATGCCATCGTTGGTCAAGCCAAGCGGCGCGCCGAGGCCACGGATGTTGACCGAGGTGTTGCGCGGGTTCGAGCTGTAGAACTGCAGCGTTGGCGTCAGCTGCTGAAGCCGGCCGACGTTGAAGCTGCCGGTGGAATCGATGTGATCGCCACCGACGACCGAGATGGCGAGCGGGACATCCTGCGCCGTTTCCTGACGGCGGCGGGCCGTGACGACGATGTCGTCCACGTCGGACTGGCCGGTGCCCACAGACGTGCGTTCAGCGGCTGGAGCGGTCGCTTCATCGGCGGCGGTAGCGGCCGCCGCGTCGGCGGCGAAGGCGGGAGCGGAAAGCGCGAGCAGCGCAAGCGGCGCGGCACCCGCAAGCAGGGTTACACGAGACATCTTGAGGTGATCCTTTGGGTCAGGGTCACGATGCCTCCAGTGGTCCGGTTGGCAGTCGGGAACGCTTGAATGGGTCTTTGTTTTTCTTGAGTTTTAGTTCGGCTTGAGACGCTTCTTCTCGGTCACGTCGATCTGGACGACGCGGCCTTCGTGAATGGTCAGCGAAACATTGCCGTAACGCAGGCCGGCAAGAGCTTCGCGCACGCTGGCGATCGATTCTTCCAGGTGGCGCTCGGCATCGTTGCGGGGCGCAGCGGGTGGAGTTGTCATGGCTGTGCTCCTTTTCGAAATCAGGCGGGGTTGAACAGGCGGGATCGGCGCGGAACGATGCGCAGGCGATCCCCGGCGGCGGGTTGCGGAAGGGCGGCATCCACGTCGAATTCGACAAGCAGGTCGGTTTCGACCAGCATGCCTTCGACGCGCCATGCGCCACCCTTGCGAAAGACATTGTCGACAAGGACGAGTTCGCCGCCCTCTTCGACCACGTCGACATCATGCGGGCGGAAGTGGACTTCACCGCCCTCGCCCGCGACGCGGTTGGTTTCGCCCACGAAGTGCGAAACGAACGGCGTTTGCGGGTTCATGTAGATTTCCTCGGGCGTGCCGACCTGCTCGATCTTGCCGTGATCCATGACCACGACCCGATCGGCGAGTTCGAGCGCTTCTTCCTGATCGTGCGTCACGAAGATCGAGGTGAGGCCCATCTGTTTGTGGAGATCACGCAGCCAGCGTCGCAGGTCCTTGCGAACCTTGGCATCGAGCGCGCCGAACGGTTCGTCGAGCAGCAACAGCTTGGGCTCGATGGCGAGGGCACGAGCGAGCGCGACACGCTGGCGCTGGCCACCGGAAAGCTGCCCGGGGTAGCGCTTGCCGAGACCATCAAGCTGGACGAGGCGGAGCAGTTCGTCCGCCCGTTCCCGGATTGCTGCCTTCGACGGCCGCTCGCGGCGCTTCTTGACGGTAAGTCCGAAGGCCACATTTTCTGCCACGGTCATGTGGCGGAACAGCGCATATTGCTGGAACACGAACCCGACCTGGCGATCGGCCACCTTGAGCCGGGAGACATCGTTCCCGTTGAAGAACACCTCGCCCGTGTCCTGGAATTCCAGACCCGCGATGATGCGCAGCAGCGTCGTCTTGCCCGAACCAGAGGGCCCGAGCAGGGCAACGAATTCGCCATCCTGGATCTCCAGGTCGATGCCATGGAGCGCCGGGAAATCACCAAAACGCTTGGTGATGTTCTGAACCTTGATCAATGCCTTGCTCCCGAATGGAGGTCGAAGCGCCACTCAAGCACGCTCTTCGCGACGAGCGTGACCAGCGCGAGGCCGGCCAGCAGCGAAGCAACGGCGAAGGCTCCGACAAAGTCGTATTCGTTGTAGAGGATCTCGACATGCAGCGGCATGGTGTTGGTCTCGCCACGAATGTGGCCCGAGACGACCGAGACCGCGCCGAATTCACCCATGGCGCGCGCGTTGCAGAGCAGCACGCCATAGAGCAAGCCCCAACGGATGTTGGGCAGCGTGACGTGCCAGAACGTCTGCCAGCCATTCGCGCCCAGGGAAAGCGCGGCTTCCTCGTCGTCCTTGCCCTGCTCCATCATCAGCGGGATCAGTTCACGGGCTACGAAGGGAAAGGTGATGAACACCGTCGCAAGCACGATCCCGGGGACCGCAAAGATGATCTTGAGATCGTGCGCCGCCAGCCAGCCCCCGAACAGGCCGTTCGCGCCGAACAGCAGCACGAAGATGAGGCCAGACACGACCGGCGAGACCGAGAACGGCAGATCGATCAGCGTGATCAGCAGGCTCTTGCCAGGAAAGCTGTACTTCGTGATCGCCCAGCTCGCCGCGATGCCGAAGACGACATTGAGCGGCACACTGATGGCCGCGATCAGCAGGGTCAGCTTGATGGCCGAGAGCGCATCGGGGGTCTCGATGGCAGCCACGAACCCGCCGATCCCGGCCTTCAAAGCCTCGCTGAACACCGAAATCAGCGGCAACAGCACAAAGAAGGCAAGGAAAGCGAGCGCGATGGCGATCAGGACAATCTGGGTGCCCTTCCCTTCGGTGACGGTTCGCAGCTTCATGCGCCCATCCTCCGACGCCCGGCGGCTTGCAGCGCGTTGATGGCAAGGAGGATGCCGAACGACACCAGCATCATCACCACCGCTATCGCAGTCGCGCCGGCGTAGGCATATTGTTCAAGCTGGGTGACGATCAGCAGCGGGGCGATCTCGGTCCTGCCGGGCATGTTGCCCGAGATGAAGATCACCGACCCATATTCGCCGACCCCGCGAGCGAAGGCCATGGCAAAGCCGGTCAACAGGGCCGGCGCAATGGCCGGGAAGATCACGCGGCTGAAGGTCTGCGAGCGGTTGGCGCCAAGGGTCGCGGCGGCTTCCTCCACATCGCGACCGAGATCGGCAAGCACCGGCTCCACCGAGCGCACCACGAAAGGCAGACCGATGAACACCAGGGCGATGGTGATACCAAGCGGCGTGAAGGCCACCTTGATCCCGAGCGGTTCGAGAACCTGGCCGATCCACCCATTCGGGCTGTAGAGCGCAGTCAGGGCGATGCCGGCGACTGCCGTCGGCAAGGCGAACGGCAGGTCAACGAGTGCGGACACGATCTGCTTGCCGGGAAAGGCATAGCGCACGAGCACCCAGGCGACGAGCAGGCCGAACACCGCGTTCACGAGGCCAGCTGCAGCGGCCGTGCCGAAGCTCAGCCGATAGGCGGCAAGCGCGCGGCTGCTGAAGCCTACCTCGAGAAACTGCTGCCAGCCGAGACCGGCCGCTTTCAGGAAGATGGTGGCGATCGGGATCAGGACGATCAGCGTGAGCCAACCGATCGTGGTCCCGAATGTTAGGGCGAACCCCGGCAGGACCGACGGCTTGCGCCAGCTACGGGCGCGCGCCTTCGGCGAAGGATATTGCGTCGACATCTGCAGTGGCCTGCTCGATCAGGGAAAGGGCTGTTATTTCTTGCCGGTGTAGATGCGGTCGAACACGCCGCCATCGTCGAAGAACTGCTTCTGCGCCTTGGTCCAGCCGCCGAAATCCTTGTCGACCGTGACCATCGGGATCTGCGGGAACTGCGACTTGAACTGCTCGGCGATCTTGGGATCGCGCGGGCGGTAGAAAGCGTGGGCGATCGCCGTTTGCGCTTCGGGCGTGTAGAGGTAGCGCAGGTAGGCATCGGCAACTTCAGTCGTGCCGTGCTTCTTCGCATTCTCGGTGACAACCGCCACGGGCGGTTCGGCCAGGATCGAGAGCGATGGCGCCACGATCTGGAACTTGCCCTTGCCCAGTTCCTTCTCGGCGAGGAATGCCTCGTTTTCCCACGAGATCAGCACGTCACCGATGCCGCGTTCGACAAAGGTGGTGGTGGCGCCACGCGCGCCGCTATCGAGCACCGGCACGTTGGCGTACAGCTTCTTGACGAAGGCTTCAGCTGCCGCATCCGAGCCGCCGCCAGCCTTCTTGCCATAGGCCCAGGCGGCGAGGAAATTCCAGCGCGCACCGCCGCTGGTCTTCGGATTGGGCGTGATGACCTGTACGCCGGGCTTCACCAGGTCCGACCAGTCCTTGATGCCCTTGGGATTACCCTGGCGGACGAGCAGTACGATGGTGGAGGTGTAGGGCGACGAATTGTCGGGTAGCGCCTTCTGCCAGTCGGCCGGCAGCAGCTTGCCCTTCGTGGCAATCGCATCGATGTCGTAGGCGAGCGCCAGCGTTGCCACGTCGGCTTCGAGACCATCGATGATCGCGCGGCTCTGCTTGCCCGAGCCGCCGTGGCTCATGCGGAAGCTCACGTCCTTGCCGGTCTTCTGCTTCCAGTAAGCGGCGAAGGCCGGGTTGATCGCCTGGTAGAGTTCGCGCGTGGGGTCGTACGAGACGTTGGTCAGCTCGACCGCGTTGGGATTCGTCGGCTTGCTCGAACATCCTGCGAGCACCGGCCCGATCAGACCGAGAGCGAGGGTAGCCGAAACAAACGTGCGGCGATTCATGGTGCGTACTCCCCTGTTGGCGCCGTCGGACTAAACTCAATCTACAAAGTAGACATTATAGGAGTTCTGTTGCCCTCTAAAGCCTACCTTTCCGGCGCAGTTGCAGAAGGAGCGGCGATACGCCGCGTAAGTTCCTCTGCTGCGTTGAAAGGTTGACCGAATCGGGGTCCTCAGCGCGGTGCCCGAAGCTTAACTCAACCTGATCAGTAGATAATGGCCCTGCGCCCAAGCGCGCCATATTGTCGACCAAATGAGTAGAGTTGCCGCACAGAGTATTGCGCCATCCGACGGCTGCGGGATCCGGGGTCGCCAAGGTTGCACTCGGATGGAATGCAATCTTAATGTAACACAGTGACACCATGGCCGTGGCACAATGACCATTGCCATGACAATGAAAGTGGAAACCGAACCGATGCGATCGCCAAGTGGCGCCGAAACTGACGCTGCTGCAGAGGTGAAGCCTCCAATCGAACGCTTCTTCAACCGAGAGCTGAGCTGGCTCCAGTTCAACCGCCGCGTGCTCGCCGAAGCCCAGAACAAGAGCTACCCACTGCTGGAGCGTCTGCGCTTCCTGTCGATTTCCGGCAGCAACCTGGACGAATTCATGATGGTGCGCGTGGCCGGTCTTGCCGGGCAGGTCCGCCAGCAGATCGAGGAGATCTCGATCGACGGGTTGACGCCGGGACAACAGCTGCAGGCGATCAACGGCGCGGTTTCCGATCTCGTCCACGAACAGCACGCGATCCTGGCGTCGCTTTCGCGGCAGCTCGAGAAGGCCGGCGTCCGCCTGATCAACGATCGCCGCCTTGAAAAGCACGAGGCCGAATGGCTGGCGCAGTACTTCGAACAGCACATGCTGCCTGCTCTGACCCCGCAGGCGATCGATCCGGCGCACCCGTTTCCGTTCATCGCGAACCAGGGGACCGGCATCCTGTTTTCGCTGACCCGCGCGGCTGACGGCGCGCAAGTGCGCGAAATGATCGTGATCCCGCCTGCCTTCCCCCGGTTCGTCCGCCTGCCCGGCAAGGAAGGCGCGTGGATCGCGATCGAGGACATGATCCGCCGAAAGGCTGCGCGGCTGTTCCCCGGATTCAAGATCAACGGGAGCGGCGTCTTCCGCGTGCTGCGCGACAGCGACATGGAAATCGAGGAAGACGCAGAGGACCTTGTTCGCCATTTCCGCACGGCGATCCAGCGTCGCCGCCGC
Organism: Novosphingobium olei; assembly: GCF_012927405.1. Taxonomy (GTDB): domain Bacteria; phylum Pseudomonadota; class Alphaproteobacteria; order Sphingomonadales; family Sphingomonadaceae; genus Novosphingobium; species Novosphingobium olei. The sequence goes on from NZ_JABBGM010000004.1 coordinate 72,355, forward strand.
GGCAAGGTCATCCTGCTTCAATTGCAGGCCGACTTCGATCCCGGCGCGGAGGAACTGCTGCGCGAGAAGCTGCGGCTCGACCACGCGCTGGTCCTGAAGTCGCCCGGTCTCGTTTCGATGACCGGCCTTGCCGCGATCGTCGAAGAGGAACGGCCCGATCTCAAGTTCGAGCCCTATTCACCGCGCTATCCCGAGCGGATCCTCGAGCATGATGGCGACTGCTTCGCTGCCATTCGCGAAAAGGACATCGTGATCCACCACCCGTTCGAAAGCTTCGACGTGGTGATCGATTTCCTCAGGCAGGCCGCATCCGATCCTGACGTGGTGGCGATCAAGCAGACGCTGTATCGCGCCGGCAAACAGTCTGCCGTGATCGCCGCGCTGATCGCGGCTGCCGAGGCGGGCAAATCGGTGACCGCCGTGGTGGAGCTCAAGGCACGGTTCGACGAAGAACAGAACCTGATGTGGGCCAGCCAGCTGGAACGCGCAGGCGTGCAGGTAATCTACGGCTTCGTCGACTGGAAGACTCACGCGAAGGTTTCGATGGTGGTGCGCCGCGAGGGCGATGGATACCGCACGTACTGCCACTTCGGCACCGGCAACTATCACCCGGTCACCGCGCGGGTGTACACAGACCTGTCCTTCTTCACTGCCGACCCCCGCTTTGGCCGCGATGCTGGGCAACTGTTTAATTTCATCACCGGCTACATCGAGCCGCGCGGAACGGAGATGCTGGCGATTTCGCCCGTCGGCCTGCGGCGCAAGCTTTACGAATGCATCGACCGCGAGATCGCCTTCGCCAAGGCGGGCAAGGCCGGCGCCATATGGGCGAAGCTGAATTCGCTGACCGACAGCCAGCTCATCAACCGGCTTTATGAGGCCAGTTCTGCCGGGGTCGAGATCGCGCTGGTCGTGCGCGGAATCTGCTGCCTTCGCCCCGGCGTGCCCGGGCTGTCCGAGCGGATCACCGTGAAGTCGATCATCGGCCGTTTCCTCGAACACAGCCGCATATGGGCGTTCGGCAACGGCGCCGCCCTGCCCAATCGGCGCGCCCGGGTGTTTCTCACCTCGGCCGACGGCATGATGCGCAATCTCGACCGCCGCGTCGAAGTCATGGTGCCGGTGCGGAACCGGACAGTGCATGATCAGGTTCTGGATCAGGTGATGCTGGCAAACCTGATCGATACCGAGCAAAGCTGGCGGCTTGAGGCCGACGGGAATTATCACCGGATCGGCGATGTGACCAAGCCGTTCAATGTCCACCGCTATTTCATGACCAACCCCTCGCTTTCCGGGCGAGGCGCTGCGCTTACCAAAGGGCGAAAGGTACCGAAGCTTGCGTTGCGCCGGGGGGGCGCTACGGCAAAGCACGATTAGCCCGGCGCACGAGGATCATGGCCACCAATCGCAAGAAGCCCATCGTCGTCCCGCCACGCGCGACCATCGATATCGGCTCCAACACCGTGCGCCTCGTGATCTACGGGGGACCTGCGCGTGCGCCTGCGGTCCTGCACAACGAAAAGGTCACGGCGCGGCTCGGCAAGGCGGTTGCTGAAACGGGTCTGCTGTCGGAAAAGGCGCGAAACGCGGCGCTCGCATCGCTGCGCAGGTATCGCGCGCTGCTTCGCCTGAAGGGCGTGGAACAGATCGAAGTCGTGGCAACGGCCGCCGTGCGCGATGCGGCGAACGGACAGGAGTTTCTGGCGGCGGTGGAGGCCATGGGCTTTGCCCCCCGCCTTCTTTCGGGTGAGGAAGAGGCGGTTACCAGCGCGCACGGTGTGATCGGCGCGTTTCCGCAAGCCAAGGGCGTGGTCGGCGATCTTGGCGGCGGCAGCCTGGAACTGGTCGACATCGAAAACGGGCAATGTCGGCACGGCATCTCCATGCCGCTGGGCACGCTGCGTCTGCCGGCGTTGCGGGCGGAAGGCGAAGTGGCATTTGCGCGCAAGGTTGCCAAGGCGCTCACCAAGGCCGACTGGCAAGTCGAGCCCGGTTCGACGCTCTACCTAGTGGGTGGGTCGCTGCGGGCCTTCGCCCGATACGCCATGGACCATGCAGGCTGGCCGATCGACGATCCACATGGTTTTGCCATCGATGCAGCCGCGGCGGACAAGCTTGCGCGTCCCCTCGCCCGGGTCAGTCCGGAAAGCTTGGCGCCGATCGCCAATGTCTCAGCTTCGCGTCTTGCGGGCCTTCCTGATGCGGCCGCGTTGATCAGCGTGCTGGTAAAGACCCTGCAACCCTCCCGCCTGGTCTTCTCCGCCTGGGGGCTGCGCGAAGGGTTGCTATGGGAAGCAATGCCGGCCCATGTCCGCTCACAGGATCCGCTGGTGGCGGGCATTGCCGACTTCGTCCGCGACGAAGGAATCTCGCCTGGAACGGCGACGATGGTTGCGGGATGGACGGCCAGTGCGTCGCTATCCGACGGTGCGGAGCGCCGCGAGCGCCTGCGGCTTTCGGCAATCATGCTTTGCCTTGCCTCCGCCATGGTCGAACCCAACCTGCGCCCGGACCTCGCCCGGGACTGGGCACTGCGCAAGCGCTGGATCGGCGCGAGTGCGCGCGACCGGGCGATGCTTGCCGCCGCGCTCGTCGCCAACACTGGCAAGACCGAATTGCCGCAGGACCTGCTGCGGATCGCTTCGGAAGAGCAGTTGCGTGAAGCCGTCGCCTGGGGCCTCGCAACCCGGCTGTGCCGCCGGTTCAGCGGCTGCACTGCGCAAGGCCTGACCGGAAGTTCGCTGCACGCAGAAGGGGACAGGCTAATCCTTACCGTCAGCGATGAAATCGCAGCGCTGGTGAACGATGGCACCGAGCGCGACTTGCGGGCACTTGCCAACTTCATGGCGCTCAAGCCCGAAATCCGCATCGGATAGGCGCAGAACGGCGTATTGCGGAAAGCGTCCGCGCCCGACACCTTCCCTGCACAAGGCTTTCGGGGACCGACCGGATGAGAATACCGCTTGCCGCCGCAGGGTTGATGCTGGCCCTGGCTGGCGCTCTTCCCGCAGCAGCGCAAGAGCTGTCGGCCAAGGCCGGTTCGCCAGCCCCGCAGTTCGTGCCCGCAGACTTTGCCCCACCTGCCAGGATCGAAGGCCCGGGATTTGTCCTTGTGCCGCTTGGGCCCGCCTTGGTGAAGATCGATTTCGACGCCTACATGTCCTCGATCGAACACCTCCAGCGCACCTTCACCCGTAGTAACGATTGGCCGACCGCCGGCATATCCGATGCTGATGCGTTGAAGGACATGGAGACGGAGCAGGCCCGGTTCAGCGCCCGCACGTCGTTTGCCTATTCGGTGTTGACGCCGGACGGAAAGCGCGAGCGGGGCTGCGTCTACGTCTATCCCAGCCCCGTGCCCGGCTACGATGCGTTGGTGCAGCTTTGGGTGACGAAGGCAGAGTACGACGCAGGGTTCGATGCCAAACTGCAGGACTGGGTGTCGGCGTGGATCGCCAAGGACTGGCCGTTCCGCACGGTAGCCTATCCCGGCCGCGCAATCCCGTGGGCAACTTGGGACACGCTGATCGCATCGGCGAGGAAGGGTGCCGGCTCCTGAATCAGGATGACGTGGCCGCGGCGGATTCGCGTGCGGCTTCCGCTTCGGCAGCGGCAAGCACGCGCAGGACATTGCCCGACCAGATCTTGGCGATGTCGGCTTCGCTGTAGCCGGCGGCGAGCAGGGCAGCGGTAACCTTCGGCAGGTCAGCGACGTCCTCCATCCCCTCGACACCACCGCCGCCATCCCAGTCCGCGCCGATACCGACATGGTCGGGACCGATGAGCTTCAGCGCGTGAAGCATGTTGGCCATGAACAGGTCAAACGTGGCGCGGCCACGTTCGGGATAGGCCTTGTCGATGGCACGCCGCTCGGCGAGGAAAGCGGCATACTGTTCGGCCGGCAGCGCCCTGCCCTCGGGATATCTCGCCTCGAGCGCCTTCAGCGCCGCTTCGCGCTCGGGGTTGGGCTCGGCCTTTCGGAGGTACACCGAGTTGATCTGGATGACGCCGCCTTGTGCAGCGAGCGCGCGCAACTGGTCGTCCGACACGTTGCGCGGGTGGTCGTAGATCGCGCGACAGCCCGAATGCGACAGGATGATGGGGGACTTCGACAGCCGCAGCGCATCTGCGAGCGCGGCATCGGAGCTGTGCGACAGGTCGGGGACAACGCCCAGACGGTTCATCTCGGCCAGCAGCTGCACGCCAAGCGGGCTCAGACCATCCCACTTCGGCTTGTCGGTTGCACTGTCGGCATACTGGTTGGTGCGAAAGTGTGCGAAGCCGGAAATCCGCACGCCGAGGCGGTAGAACGTCTGCAGCAGGCCGGGATCATCGCCCAGCGGCCAGGCGTTCTCGATCGAAAGGTAGACGACCCGCCGGCCCGCAGCCTTGATGCGGGCGGCATCGTCGGCCTTGTCCGCCAAGGCAAAGGCTTCGGGATGGGCGGCAACCATCTCGTGGATCTGCACGGCGCGGTGAAAGGCAAAATCCCGCGCCTTCGCGGTCGAAACAGGATCGAGGGGCCCTTGTGGGGTGTAGATCGCCCAGAAACCGCCATCCAGGCCACCGCGTTTCATGCGCGGCAAATCGACCTGCGTGTAATCGCCTTTGTGTTCGGCGACGATGGACCAGCCCGGTATTTCCAGGGATGCCGGCGTGTCGAGGTGGGTGTCGAGCGTGAGCAAGCGATCCTGCAGCCGGGGCGGTGCCTTCGCCTGCGCCCCGTCTGCGCCGAGCGACACGGCAAGGGCAACGAGGGCGAGTGTGGAAAGTCTGAAGGATATCATCGCGACCATAGCACCGCAGGGAGCGTGGCGAGTCAAATCCGTTGTGCAAGCCCGTTGAAGGATAATGAAGTCTGACATCGAGTTAACTACCATTCACATCGGACCATGTTATAAATCACGCTCCGCACTTGCGAAGAAAGTGCGGCGCCCGGGGGGCTGCAAATGAATTCGCCCGAACGCAAGACGGATCAGATAGAGCGCCGCTCTCCCCGGCGTGTGCTCAACGTGCGTGCCCAGTATCGTCGACGGGTTGCCCGCCTTGGGGCGGATGTGATCGACCTTTCGCTACATGGCTTGCGGCTGAGTTGTGCAGACCGTCTGGACGTTGGCGAAACGGTATGGGTTACATTGCCCGGACTTGAGCCCCGCCGTGCGATCGTCATGTGGTCGCAAGGGTTCATCGCGGGCTGTTCGTTTCCCGAACCGCTCCACCCCGCCATCTATGACGCGATCATCGCGCGGTGCGGCGCCTGAGCAGCTTTTCTTGGCGGCCTCCACCGTCTAGGGCAGAATGATGCTCCGCCTGACCGAACTGAAACTTGCCCTCGACCACACACCGGAGGAACTGGAGCGCGCGATCTGCGAACGGCTCGAGATCGAACAGGCCGATCTGGTCCGGTTTGCCGTCGCAAGGCGCGGCAATGATGCACGCAAAAAGTCGGCAATCAAGCTTGTCTATGCGATCGACGCGACCGTCAGGGACGAACCCGCCGTCCTTGCGCGCCATGTCGATGATCAGCACGTGCGCCCCTCGCCGGATACTAGCTATCGCTTTCCCGTCATGGCTCCTCACGACTGGTCGGGACTGCGGCCGGTGGTGATCGGCGCGGGCCCCTGCGGCCTGCTTGCTGCGCTGATCCTGGCGCAGATGGGATTGAAGCCGATCATTATCGAGCGCGGCAAGGCCGTGCGCGAGCGCACCAAGGATACCTGGGGCCTGTGGCGGCGCTCGGTACTGACGCCGGAATCGAACGTGCAGTTCGGCGAAGGCGGCGCAGGAACCTTTTCCGACGGAAAGCTCTACAGCCGGATCAAGGACCCGCGCCACCTTGGCCGCAAGGTGCTGGTCGAATTCGTGAAGGCGGGCGCACCGGACGACATCCTGACCGAAGCGCATCCGCACATCGGCACATTTCGCCTCGTGACCATGGTGATGTCGATCCGTGAAACGATCGAAAGCCTTGGAGGAGAATATCGCTTTCAGACCCGCGTCGAGGACTTCGAGGTAGAGGAACGGGACGGCGCGCGGAAGCTAAAGGGCCTGCATCTTTCGAACGGCGAATTCCTGCCAGCCAGTCACGTGATCATGGCGGTGGGCCATTCGGCGCGCGATACCTTCCAGGTCCTGCACGATCGCGGTGTGCACGTGGAGGCGAAGCCCTTTGCCATTGGTGTGCGCATCGAACATCCGCAGAGCTGGATCGACAAGGCGCGCTATGGCCCCTTCGCCGGCAACGACATACTGGGGGCTGCGGCCTACGCCCTGTCGCATCAGGCGAAATCGACTGGCCGCACGGTCTACAGCTTCTGCATGTGCCCGGGCGGCCGCGTCGTTGCCGCCACCAGCGAGGAAGGCCGCGTCGTTACCAACGGCATGAGCCAGTATTCGCGCGCAGAATTCAACGCTAACTCGGGGCTTGTAGTCGATATCGACCCTTCTCGCGACTACCCGGGAGGCCCCTTGGCTGGCGTCGCCTTCCAGCGCAAATGGGAAAGCCTTGCGTTCACCGCCGGCGGATCGAACTACAAGGCGCCCGGCCAGAAGCTGTCCGATGTGCTGGCGGGCCGGGCGTCGAGCGGCGAATTTGGCGCCGTCGTGCCCAGCTATCAGCCCGGAGTTCAATTGACCGACCTTGCGCAGTGCCTGCCCGATTATGTGATGCAATCATTCCGCGAGGCGCTTCCGGTGTTCGGCCGCCAGGTCCCGGGGTACGATCATCCGGACGTTATCCTGACCGGGGTCGAGACCCGCACGTCCTCACCCGTGCGGATTCGGCGCGGCGACGATTTCCAGAGCATCAACACCGCCGGGCTCTATCCCGCGGGCGAAGGGGCCGGGTATGCGGGCGGCATTCTTTCAGCGGCAGTGGACGGCATCAAGGTGGCAGAAGCGCTCGCGCTCGATCTTTTGCAGCGCGAAAAAATGTCCGTCAGCGCCTGAATGGCATTTAGCTACGGCGGCAAAAGTCAGCGTTTCCAGGCCTGCATTCGTATGATTGCATAAACTGCAACATCAATTGCTCTGTTCGCACTTGCACAAAATCCGAGTCGGGGACACATAGGACAGGCCTTTCAGGCATCCTCTCCCAAGACTTCAAAGGGCCGCCCGGGCAACCAGGCGGCCCCTTTTTTGTCCAGCGCCTGCAAAGTCGCTTGCAGGCTCACGACGCTCCGCGCTCGACGGCACCAAGCAGAGAGGCGCGCAGCGCCGCCACATCGCCGAGGCCGAGCGCAACTGGATCTGCGATGCCGACAATCTCGTCCTCGCCATAGCACTGCGACAGCACGATCGTCGCCTGACGGACAGCGCTGCCTTGGCGCAGCGAATGAAAAACGCGGACCGTTGGTTTGGCGTTGTCGGTCGGGTCCTCGTCGACGACCATTGCCACCCGTTCCGATCGCAGTACCACCAGCGATCCGATCGGATAGACACCGACGCTGTCGATGAAGTGCCGGATCACCTCGCCATCAAGCGCCGGTTCCATCGCCTGCAAGGCCAGAATGGCTTGGGCAGGATCGAGAGCCTCACCTCCCGCCAGCCCATTCACCAGCGTATCATAGCTGTCACAGACCGCTGCCATGCGTGAAATTACATCGAGATCCTCCGCGCCAAGGCGATAGGGATAGCCGCTGCCATCAAGGCGTTCGTGATGGCGAAGGCAGGCCCTCAGCACCTGGTCGGGTATGTCGCCCGCGGCCTTGAGCAGGGCGTGACCCAGAACCACGTGTCCATCACGCAGATCGTCGGGCAGCCGGCTGTAATCGCCGTCCTGCGGCAAGGCATCCGGGGGCAGCTGCCCCACGCCAATGTCCATCAGCAGCCCCGCCATGCCGGCCTCGCGGGTGTCGAGCGGCGTCAACCGCATCGTCCGCGCCAGCGCGATCATCAGGGCACTGACGGCCAGCGAGTGCCGGTAGATGTTCCCCCCATCCTGCTGACAACGGAGCAGACCGTTGAACGCATAGAGATTGCGCTGGATCGACGCATAGATGTCTTCGATCAGCGGCTCGACATCGCTTGCCGCGAGCGTCTTGCCCAGGCGCGCTTCGAGAAACAGCTTGTTGACGACGCGCCCCGCCCGCCCCGCAACCTGCCGCGCCGCGCCGAATTCTGCCGCGGTACTCGTGCCCACAGCGCGCATGGCAGTCGCCGGTGGCAGACGGTTTCCGCTTACCGGCGACCGCCTGGCCTGGCCGAAGCTGGCCCGAGGCATCGATGTCTGAATTGGTTTATGGCGCTCTGCCATGCCAGGCGCCGCCATGCGGGCACGAGACACGTCGGCGCCGCGCGCCGTGTCGATGATCACGGCAGGCACCGCGCTGTCGCGCAGGGACTGGAGCAGATCTTCATCCTCAAGCAGGAAGCGCGATTTCCAGAAGGGGTGCTTGAACCAGCTCCCTTCCAGCTTGTGGATGAACATTCCCAGTCGGACTTCGTTTGTTTCGACGCGCTTGAGCATGCCCCGGACCGCAAATGGTTGTATCCGCTAGCTATCTCTTCTCCGCTTCGAAGCCCGCTTCCGCTGACTAGCTAAAACTACTTAGCCCCGGCACCGTCAAACGCCGGCCCCCTTGCTAGATCGACCAGCGCGCGGCCCAGTGTCTCGATTTCCCGCTCGCTTCGCGAATTGGCGAAGATCGAGGCCGAGACGCAGAAGTGCACCTTGCCATCCTCGCCGGGGCGAGGTGGCACCGTTGCGCTAAGCGAGCAGATGCCAGGATGGTTGAACCCATCGTCCACGGCATAGCCAAGACCCTGCGCACGGGCGACCTGCTCGACCCACGCGGCGAGATCGATCGGCCTGCGCCAGCGCACCTTGGAAAAGCGGCGAACCAGTTCGCCATGATCCAGCTTCAGCGCGGCAGCCAGCGCCCTGCCCGTGGAGCCGCCGCCGATCGGCTGTCGCTGGCCGACCACCATATGGATCCGCGTCGCCTCACCGGATTCGCCGAGAGCGACAAGGGCGAGGCGTTCGCCTGAAACAACCTGCCATAGACCGGTCGCGGTATCATGTTCGCGGGCAAAGCGCGCCAAGGCTGGGCGCGCGGCGGCAATCCGGCTAGCCAGGTCTCCGCCATCAAGCACACCGGCGTGCGCCCAGGCATCGGCAAGGCGATAGCGCTTGCCAATGCTCTCACGCTCGCAAACGCCCTCGGCAACGAGCGTGCGGAGCAGATTGAGCCCGCTGGACGGTGACAGGCCCGTCTCGCGCACGACCTCTGACAAGGTGAGTGCGCCTTGCTCGGCGAGCAGGCGCAGGATGGCAAACGCCTGGGAAACGGAGCGCACGGGACCTGACATGCCGACTGGCATAGGTTTCATGATTGTGAAAAGCAATTCGATACGTTGAACTGTTTTAACCGAGCAGTTAGCGGTGGAAAAAGGAAGAGGAGAGAGTCGCGATGCCCGGCATTCTGGAAGGCAAGGTTGTCGCAATAACCGGCGCGGGGCGTGGCATTGGCCGTGAGATCGCATTGCTGTGCGCGCGCGAAGGCGCCGCGGTGGTGGTCAACGACCCTGGCGTCGCCCAAGGTGGGGATGGCGGGGATGCTGGCCCGGCCGACACCACGGTTGCGGACATCGTGGCCGCTGGCGGACGCGCTCATGCCAATCTCGCGAATGTCGCCGATCCCGCAGCAGCAGCCTCCATCGTGGAGGACGCGGTACAGCGTTTCGGCCGTATCGACGCCGTGGTGAACAACGCCGGCATCCTGCGCGACACCATCTGGCACAAGATGAGTTACGAGGACTGGACCAGCGTCATCGACGTGAACCTGACCGGGGCTTTCAACGTGTCGAAAGCCGCCACGCCCTATTTCCGCGAACAGGGCTCGGGCAGCTTCATCCACTTCACCTCGACCAGCGGCCTAATCGGCAACGTCGGCCAGGCGAATTACTCCGCCGCGAAGCTCGGCCTCGTCGCGCTGTCGCACTCGATCGCGCTCGACATGGCGCGCTGGGGCGTGCGCTCGAACTGTATCGCGCCCTTCGCGTGGAGCCGCATGACCGCATCGATTCCGTCGGAAACGCCAGAACAGAAGCTGCGCGTCGAACGCATGAAAACGATGAGCGCGGACAAGATCGCGCCGCTGGTAGCCTTCCTCGCCTCGGATGCCGCGCACGGCGTGAACAACCAGATCTTCGCCGTGCGCAAGAACGAGATCCTTCTGTTCAACAAGCCGCGCCCGGTTCGTTCGATGGTCAAGCTGGAAGGCTGGACTCCGCAGGCCATCGCCGACGAGCTGGTCCCCGCATTCAAGCCGGCTTTCGCGCGCGCCGACGAGGTTTCAGCGCACGTCTTCCCCTACGATCCGGTCTGAGGAGAGACCCAGATGACCACAGCCAACCCCGGTATGGACGCTGACGTTTTCGAGCAGTTCCACGAACAACTCAAGCGCTACGTCCGTGAACGCCTGATCCCCGCCGAAGCGCAGGTGATCGCTGAGGACAAGATCCCCGACGACATCCTGGCAGAGATGCGCGAGATGGGCCTGTTCGGCCTCACCATGCCGGTCGAATACGGCGGCGCGGGCATGAACATCACCCAGTATGTAGAGACGATCCACACGCTCAGCTATGCGCTGCCGGCCTACCGCTCGATCACCTCGATCAACCTCGGCATGGTCTGCTCGGCAATTAAGCTGAACGGCACGGAAGAGCAGAAGTCCGAATGGCTCCCCCGCCTCGCTGCCGGTGAAATCGCCTCGTTCGGCCTGACGGAACCCGGCTCGGGTTCGGACTCGGCAGGCCTGCAGACCACCGCCGTGCGCTCGGGCAATGGCTACGTGCTCAACGGCACCAAGCGCTACATCACCAATTCGCCGTTCGCGAAGGTGGCGCTGATCATGGCGCGCACCAACAAGGAATCACTGCCCAAGAACGCCCACGTTTCGGCCTTCATCGTGCCGATGGACACGCCCGGCATCACCGTGGGCAAGAGCGACAAGAAGATGGGTCAGGGGGGCAGTCACATCGCCGACATCATCATGGAGGACGTCTACGTCCCCGGCGAAGCGCTGCTCGGCGGCGAAGAGGGCAAGGGCTTTGCCGTGGCCATGCAGAGCCTCGACAACGGGCGCCTGTCGGTCGGCGCGGCGGCCACCGCCTATGCCAAGCGCGCGCTCGATACTGCGGTGCGCTATGCCAACGAGCGCAAGGCCTTCGGCGAGCCCATCGCCAACTTCCAGCTGATCCAGGCGATGCTGGCCGACAGCCAGGCCGAAATCTATGCGGCGCAGTGCATGATGCGTGATGCCATCGCCAAGGCGGACGCCGGGCAGAAGGTCCTGATGGAAGCCGCCTCGTTTAAGATGTTCGCCTCGGAAATGTGCGGCCGCGTCACCGATCGCTGCGTGCAGATCCACGGGGGCGCCGGCTATCTTGCCGAATACGAAGCCGAACGCTTCTTCCGCGACAGCCGGATCTACCGCATCTACGAAGGCACCACACAGATCATGCAGCTGGTCATCGCCAAGCAGATGCTGCGCAACTTCGCCGCCGGCGTGGAAGGCTGACGCTTGTACGATCTCCTGAACGGATTGTCGGTGGTGGAGGCGTCGTCGTTCGTCGCCAGCCCCACCGCCGGGCTCTATTGCGCGCAGATGGGCGCAGAAGTCATCCGCGTCGATCAGATCGGCGGCGGGCCGGACTTCAAGCGCTGGCCATTGGGACCTTCGGGAGATTCGCTCTACTGGGAAAACCTCAACCGCGCCAAGAAGTCGGTCGCGCTCGATCTGGGCAAGCAGGAAGGGCGCGAACTGCTACAGGCGTTGGTGCGCGCCACCGGGCAGTTCATCACCAACTTCCCGGCCGAAGGCTTCCTCGCCCATGATCTGCTCGCGCGCGAACGCGCCGACCTGATCACCGTACGCGTGATGGGCTGGGCCGATGGCAGCCCGGCGCTCGATTACACCGTCAACAACGCGGTCGGCTATCCCATGCTGACAGGGCCTGGGCCGGAACCCGTCAACCACGTCCTGCCCGCGTGGGATCTGCTCACCGGCGCCTATGCCGCTTTCGCCCTGCTTGCCGCGTTGCGCCGCCGCGATGCCACCGGCACGGGCGGTGAAGTGCGCCTGCCGCTGTCCGATGTCGCCATCGGCACCGTCGCCAACCTTGGTAGCCTCGCCGAAGTGCTGGTCGGCGGCCAGAACCGCCCGCGCATGGGCAACACCGTCTATGGCCTGTTCGGGCGCGATTTCGTCACCGCCGATGGCGTGCGCACGATGATCGTGGTCGTGACCCATCGCCAGTGGGCAAACCTGTTGAAAACCCTGGGGATGGAAGAGGCGGTCGCGGCGATCGAAGCGGCCCGCGGCGTCTCGTTCGCCAAGGACGATGGGTTGCGCTTCGATCATCGCGACGCGCTCTTCCCGCTGTTCGAAGCCGCCATCGGCGCGCGCAGCCACGCCGATCTTGCCGCCGCCTTCGATGCTGCCGGGATCGTCCATTCGGCCTATCGCACGATGCTCGATGCCGCGCGCGATCCGGCGCTGGTCGATGGCAACCCGATCTTTGGTGCCAGTACCAATCCCAGCGGCTGCGCCTATCCTGCGGCGGGGGCCTTCGCCACGCTGCCGGGTCTGGAACGGGGCGAGCCCCGCCCTGCCCCATTGAACGGCCAGCACAGCGAGGAAGTCCTCAGCACCCGCCTCAAGCTTTCCTCGGGCGAGATAGCCCGCCTGATCGACACCGGCATCGTCGGCGTCGGACGAACCGGAGAATGACTGCCATGACCCTGCGCCGCGTCGCCATCGTCGCCCCGATCCGCACCGCCGTCGGCAAGTTCGGCGGCTCGCTCTCCAGCATGAACGCCGGCCAGCTTGGCGCGGTGATCCTCAAGGCGCTGATGGAGCGCACGAAGATCGATCCGTCGCGCGTCGACGACGTCATCTTCGCGCAAGGCTACGGCAGCGGCGAAGCGCCAGCCATCGGCCACTGGGCCTGGCTTGCCGCCGGGCTGCCGCTCGAAGTGCCGGGCTATCTGGTGGATCGCCGCTGCGGCTCGGGGCTGCAGGCCGTGGTCAACGCCGCGATGATGATCCAGACCGGCGCGGCGGACGTCGTGGTCGCGGGCGGCGTGGAATCGATGTCCAACGTGGAGCACTACACAACGGATCTGCGCAAGGGCGTGCGCATGGGCAACCTGACTATCCATGACCGCTTGACGCGTGGCCGCGTGATGAGCCAGCCGGTCGAACGCTTCGGCGTGATCACCGGCATGATCGAAACGGCGGAGAACCTCGCCAAGGATTACGGCATAACCCGCGAGGAAGCCGACGCCTACGCCGTCCGCTCGCACCAGCGCGCCACCGCTGCCTGGGAAAAGGGGCTCTTCGAAGAAGAACTCGTCGCCGTGCCGGTGCCGCAGAAGAAAGGCGAACCTAAGCTGTTCGACCACGATGAGGGCTACCGCCCCGACGCCACGATGGAATCGCTCGGCGCCCTGAAGCCGATCGAGGGCGGCGTGGTTACGGCGGGCAACGCGAGCCAGCAGAACGACGCGGCAGCCGCGTGTCTGCTCGTGGCCGAGGACAAGCTGGAGGAGTTGGGTCTCGAACCGATCGCCTGGTTCCATTCGTGGGCGGCAGCGGGCTGCGAGCCGAGCCGCATGGGGATCGGCCCCGTCCCTGCGGTCGAACGGCTGTTCGCGCGCAATGGCCTTTCGTGGAAAGACATCGATCTCGTTGAACTGAACGAAGCCTTCGCGCCGCAGGTTCTTGCCTGCCTCAAAGGCTGGGGTTGGTCGAAGGACGACAGCCGCCACGAGATACTCAACGTCAACGGCTCGGGCATCTCGCTCGGCCATCCGATCGGTGCCACTGGTGGGCGCATCCTTGCCAACCTGACCCGCGAACTGGTGCGACGCGACGGGCGCTACGGGATCGAGACAATGTGCATCGGCGGCGGACAGGGCATTGCCGCAGTGTTCGAGAGGGCCTGATGTTCACGCACGAACTGGATGCCGCCCGGACCTACCGTGCTGCCGCGCAAGCGGCGCTGGCGAAGCGTCTCGAGACGCGCAAGGTCGATGACGAACAGCGCGCCGCCCACGGCTTTGCCTGGGTTGCAACCACCGTCGCGGCGCTGGAATCGGTTGCGGGATGGCTCGAACGCAACGGCGCTTCGAACCCGGTCGATGCGCTCGTTGCCAGGCTCGCCTTTGCCGAACTCGGCGCGCAGCTCACCGGCGGCCTTGCCATGGGCCAGAACGAGATGTTCCGCCCGGCGGATCTGGACCTGACCGATGCCGCGCGCGCCCTTCACGCTGCGTTTGCAGCGCTCATCGAAGCCGACCATGCCGCAATAAGGCTGGAACTGGCGCAGAAGCTGGCCGAGGGCCAATGGCCTAGCGAAAGCTTCCACGATGCCGATCTCGACACGATCCGCGACCAGTATCGCCGCTTCACCGATAGCGAGATCCTGCCCCACGCGCACAAGTGGCATCTCGCCAACGAACTGATCCCCGATGCGACCGTTCAGGCGATGGCGGATCTGGGTACGTTTGGCGTCTGCATCCCCGAGAGCTATGGCGGCTTGGGCCTCAACAAGCTGGTGATGTGCCTCGTGACCGAGGAGCTCTCGCGCGGGTGGATCGGTGCGGGTTCGCTCGGCACCCGGTCGGAAATTGCCGGCGAGCTTATCTCCGGCGGCGGCACCGAGGAGCAGAAGGCCTACTGGCTGCCCAAGATCGCCAGTGGGGAGATCCTGCCGACCGCCGTGTTCACCGAACCCGACACCGGCTCCGACCTCGGCTCGCTGCAGACGCGCGCTCGCCTGGTCGACGGGGCATGGGTCATCGATGGCGCCAAGACCTGGATCACCCACGCCAGCCGCAGCGACTTGATGACGCTGCTGGCGCGCACCCTGCCCGATGCCAAGGGCTATGCTGGCCTCTCGATGCTGCTGGTGCCCAAACCGCGCGGCAGCGAGGCCGATCCTTTCCCCGCAGAAGGCATGACCGGAAGCGAGATCGAGGTCCTCGGCTATCGCGGGATGCGCGAATACGCACTGCAGTTCGACGGCATGACCGCGCCGGAGGACGCGCTGCTCGGCGGCGAGGAGGGCCAGGGCTTCAAGCAGCTGATGCGCACCTTCGAAGGCGCGCGCATCCAGACGGCAGCCCGTGCCGTGGGCGTTGCCCGGCGCGCGCTCGAACTTGCGCTCGACTATGCGCTGAACCGTAAACAGTTCGGAAAGGCAATCGTCCATTTCCCGCGCGTGTCGGACAAGCTGGCGATGAGCCTGGTCGACTTCGTCGTGGCGCGCGAACTGACCTACGATGCGGCGCGCGCCAAGGACCTGGGCAAGCGCTGCGACATCGAGGCCGGTATGGCCAAGCTCCTCGCGGCACGTGTGGCTTGGTCCAACGCGGACTCGGCGCTGCAGGTGCACGGAGGTAACGGCTACGCGCTCGAATACGAAATCAGCCGGGTACTGTGCGATGCCCGCATCCTGAACATCTTCGAAGGCGCGGCCGAGATTCAGGCGCAGGTCATCGCGCGCGGCCTCGTCGGTGGTCGCAACTGATGGACTGGCAGGCGTGGGTCGGGCGCGAGCAGCGCCGCAGCGACACGGTGACTGATGGTCTGCTGACCCGCTGGTGCGCAACGCTCGATCGCCCCGTCCCTGCCACGATCCCGCAAGGCCTGCATTGGTGCCTCTGCCTGCCAGACGCGCCGACCGCAGGCCTTGGCGAAGACGGGCACCCGCTTCGAGACGAAAGCGCCGACAGCTTTCTGCCGCCGGTTCCGCTGCCACGGCGAATGTGGGCATCGAGCAAGGTCGATTTCTGCGAGGTACTTCCGCTGGGGGCGCACGTGGAAAGGATCAGCCGCGTCAGTTCGGTCAAGGAAAAGAGCGGTGGCTCGGGTCGCCTCGTCTTTGTCGAAATCGAGCGCGAAACGCTGGCCGATCAGGTCATCTGCGTTCGCGAAGTGCAGTCGCTCGTGTACCGTGAGCCTGCTCCCGCAGGAGTTCCCCCGGCGCCACCGCCACCCGGCAGCAGCACGTTTGATCGCTCCACCTGGAATGTGGTGCGCAGCGTGACGCCAAGCGAGGCGCTGCTTTTCCGCTTTTCGGCCCTGACCTTCAACAGCCACCGCATCCACTATGATCTGCCCTATGCGACTGGCGAAGAAGGCTACCGCGGGCTCGTCGTCCATGGACCACTGACCGCGACGCTCCTCCTTGATCTTGCGCGTCGGCAACTTGGCGAGAACAGCCTGCGCCATTTCGCCTTTCGCGGCACGTCGCCCGCGATTTGCGGCGAGGAGCTGAACCTCGCACTGCGAAGCGAGGGTGACGCATTGGTCCTGGGCGCGTTCGCAAGTGACGGGCGCCAGGTCATGGACGCCATCGCGCGCATCTGAACGCTTCCGTCTGTCACGACAGGACAACAGCGCGCGCTTGTTCGGCGCGCGCGGCAGAAGGCTACAATTCTTGGAAACTCTGGTTCTTGATCGTCCACAGGGCGCCGGTTGGCGGCGCATCAACGAAACACCCGCTGGCTATGGCCGTACTATGCCGCCCATTTATGCCCGTGCCACACCACAGGGCGCAGAATGCTGGGTATTGCCCGATGAGAGCAGCGCAAACTATCAGGGCTTTGCCCACGGCGCGTTCCTCGCCGCACTCGGCGAACAGGTGCTCTACCTGCCGCTGGCGCTGCACGACCGGCTAGGCACGGCCGGCGGCACGCTGACGGTCGACTTTGCGATGCAGTACCTCGCCGCCGCTGCGCTGGGCGTGCCGCTCGAGGGTGAGATCGCGTGCATCCGCGAGACAGGCCGCCTTGCCTTCATCCGCGGCACGTTGCGGCAGGATGGAGAGGCGGTGATGGGCTTCACCGCCACCTTGCGCAAACTCAAGAGCCGCACCCCGCCCAGCTTCGGGCCCGGCGCCGTCAGCGAGAACGGATAGGAACGCTCAGCTCCACACGGCTTCGGGCGGCAGGCTCATCAGGATCGCGTCGATATTGCCGCCGGTCTTCAGGCCGAACAGCGTGCCCCGGTCGTAGACCAGGTTGAACTCGGCGTAGCGGCCGCGCCACTGCAGCTGCTGCAGCTTGTCGGCATCGGTAAATGCCAAGCCCATCCGCCGCCGCACCAGCTTTGGGAACACGGACAAGAATGCTTCACCCACGTCGCGGGTGAAGGCGAAGTTGGCGGCAAAACCCGCTTCGTCTGCGCATTCCAGGTGATCGTAGAAGATCCCGCCGACGCCGCGATGCACCTTGCGGTGGGGAATATAGAAGTACTCGTCGGCCCAGGCCTTGAAGCGCGGGTAGTATTCGGGATTGTGGGCGTCGCAGGCAGCCTTGTAGGCGGCATGGAACTCCGCCGTATCCTCGGCATAGGGCATTGGCGGATTAAGATCGCCGCCGCCGCCGAACCACGCCTTCTGCGTCGTCAGGAAGCGGGTGTTCATGTGCACGGCCGGCACGTGCGGGTTGGCCATGTGCGCGACAAGGCTGATGCCCGTGGCGGTAAAGCCCGGATTCTCCGCGCTCGCCCCGTTGATCGATCCGGCAAATTCCTTCGAAAACGCGCCGCCCACGGTCGACACGTTGACACCGACTTTCTCGAACACGCGGCCCTTCATCAGCCCTTGCACGCCGCCGCCGCCGTTTTCGACCGGCTCGCCGTCATGCTGGCGATCCCACGGCGTGTACGTGAAGCGCGCATCGCTTCCCGCCTCACGCTCGATCGCCTCGAACTCGGCGCAGATCCTGTCGCGCAGGGATTCGAACCAGGCGCGGGCGGCGGCGGTCTCCTGCGACCAGTCAGTCTTGGGCGTGTCCATGGCGAGGCCCTTGCCAAGCAATCCGCCCTGCGGCAAGGGGAAGCCATGGTTCCCTTTTCGTTCGCAGGGCAGGAATGGCATCTCGGGGCGGCACGCGCGCTGTTCTGGGCAGAGGAGAACGCGCTCCTCGTGGCCGACCTGCACCTTGAAAAGGCAAGCTGGTTTGCCCGGTTCGGCCAGATGCTGCCTCCTTACGACAGCCGCGAGACGCTGGGCCGAATGGCCGATGCGATTCGCGCAACCGGCGCGACGCGGGTTTTCTGCCTGGGCGACAATTTCCACGATGCTGCCGGGCCTGAACGGCTCGAGTCCCACGCTGCCGGCATGCTCGAAGCACTGACCCGCGCGGTCGACTGGGTGTGGATCACCGGCAACCACGATGAAAAAGGCGGCGCGGCGCCGGGCACTTATGTACCCGAGCTGGCGGTGCGCGGCGTGGCCCTGCGGCACGTGGCGAAGTCGGGCGAAACCGCTCCAGAACTTTCCGGCCATTACCATCCCAAGCTGCGCATCGCCGCGCGCGGCCGCCGTATCGCGCGCCCCTGCGCGGTGATGAGCGATCACAAGCTGATCCTGCCCGCCTTCGGGGCGTTGACCGGCGGGCTCGACGCAGGCGACCCGGCCATCGTGCGCGCGATGCAGCCCGCCGCGGCGATCGATGCGCTGGTTCCAGCTGGCGAGCGGCTTGCCCGCTTCCCGGTCTGGCGCGACCCGCTGTGGCAGGATGGACGCGCTCCTGGTTGAACCGGAGGTCCTTGCGCACCATCTCGCAAGACTAGGCCTTTATCTGCTGCGCCATTGTGATATGAGCGCGCGCAAAGCCGCATTATCCGACCACATCAGGAGAGCACACAATAGCACCCCCTCCCCGGCGCATGATGGCGCCCCCCGTCAAGAGCGGGCCCCGCTACAACCACATGATCAACGTGCCCAAGGTGCGCGTGATCGATGAAGCAGGCGAAAACCTGGGGGTGATGTACACCCGCGAGGCGATCGAGCAGGCGGCCGAAGTCGGCCTCGACCTTGTCGAAGTCTCGCCGAACGCCGATCCGCCGGTGTGCAAGTTCCTCGATGTCGGCAAGTTCCGCTACGAGGCACAGAAGAAGGCGAATCTCGCCCGCAAGAGCCAGAAGACGCAGGAGATCAAGGAGATCAAGATGCGTCCGAACATCGATGACCACGACTACGAAACCAAGATGCGTAACGTGGTCAAGTTCATCGGCGAAGGCGACAAGGTCAAGATCACCCTGCGCTTCCGCGGCCGCGAGCTTTCGCACCAGCAGCTGGGCATGAACCTGCTGCGCAAGGTGCAGGACGATGTTGCCGAAATCGCCAAGATCGAAGCCTTCCCCCGCATGGAAGGCCGGCAGATGCTGATGGTGCTCGCGCCGAAGTAAGCACTGGCGCCACCGACAATAGCCAAAAAAGGGCGCCGGATCTGTTCCGGCGCCCTTTTTGTTTGCCTCTGCCGCAACCTTTCTGCTTGCACGGCGTATCGCTCCCGTCTCGCTGCAGCGCAACATTATCGCGGCATGTCGGGGCAGCATGGAGCGATAGATGGCCAACCGCACGCTGATCCAGTTCTTCCATTGGTACTCCCCCGGCGACGGAGCGATATGGCGCCAGTTGCGGGACGAGGCGCCGCGGCTCGCCGAGATGGGCGTGACCGACGTCTGGCTGCCGCCCGCGTGCAAGGGCGCAGCCGGGGCGATGTCGGTGGGGTACGATACCTACGACCTGTTCGACCTTGGCGAATTCGACCAGAAGGGCACGGTCGCGACGAAGTACGGCACCCGCGCCGAACTGGGAGACGCTGTCGATGCGCTCAGCGCGAACGGCATCGGCGCGATCTTCGATGTGGTGTTCAATCACAAGATGGGTGCGGACGAACGCGAGGAAGTGACCGTGCGCCGTGTCAACCCGGAGGACCGCAACCAAATCGAGGACGATGCCTTCACCGCGCTTGCCTGGACGCGCTTCACCTTTCCGGGGCGGCAGGGCGCGCATTCGGACTTCGTGTGGGACAAGCACTGCTTCGGCGGGGTCGACCATATCGAGCAGCCAGACGAGAACGGCTTGTTCAAGATCGAGAATGAGCACGATCTGGGCGGCTGGAACGAAGAGGTAGACGCACAGAACGGCAACTTCGACTACCTGATGGGCGCCGACATCGAAATGCGCAACCCGGCGGTTCAGGAAGAGCTAAAGCACTGGGGCCGCTGGATGGGCGAACAATTCCCCATCGCCGGCTTCCGCCTCGATGCTGCCAAGCACGTGCCAGCCTGGTTCTTCCGCGACTGGGTTGGTCACATGCGCGATTGCGTGGCGCCTGAAGCACTCGTCGTTGCCGAATACTGGCATCCCGATGTCGATGTGCTGCGCGGCTATCTCGATGCGGTGGATCATCAGCTGATGCTGTTCGACGTCGGCCTGCAGCACGCGATCCATCACGCATCGCGCGATGGGGCGGACTACGATTTGCGCACGCTGTTCGACGGCACGCTGGTGCAGTGCCTGCCTGATCACGCCATGACCATCGTCGCCAACCACGATACGCAGCCGTTGCAGGCATTGGAGACGCCGGTCGAGCCGTGGTTCAAACCGATCGCCTACGCCCTGATCCTGCTGCGTGAGCAGGGTATTCCCTGCGTGTTCCACGCCGATCTTTACGGCGCGCGCTATTCCGACACGGGGGGCGATGGCGAAAGTCACGAAGTGGAACTGCCGGCGCTCGGCTGCCTGCCCGCGCTGATTGCCGCGCGGGCGCGCTTCGCCAACGGGCCGCAGACCGATCTGGTCGACGACGATCCATCATGCATCGGCTTCGTGCGCCACGGCACCGCCGAAGCACCGGGCTGCGTCGTCGTGGTTTCCAAAGGCGGGGAGAACGGCAAGGACGTCGATCTCGGCCCCGAACAGGCCGACGCCACGTTCCGCTGCTGGCTGGCCCACCGCGAAGACACTGTCACCACGGACGGCGAAGGCCGCGCGCGCTTTCCCGTAAACGGCGGCAGCGTCTGCGTCTGGGTCCGCGCAGACGCGTGACCGCCTCTGCGTCGGGATCAGGGTCTACGGCCGGGTGATCCGCACCGACCAGCCCGCGCCTGCCTTGATCCCGTGCGCCTTGGCATAATCACCCTGGTTCAGCGCCACAGCGACGCTGAGCAGGCTGTTGATATAGACCATCGGTTGCCCGACCGGCACGTCTCCGAACGTGCGGGTATAAGGCGCGACCACCGTATCGACGACCTTGCCATCGTTCAGGAATTCGACCTTCACCTTGTCGCCCAGCTTGAACCCGGCCTTGGCGAACAGGTCCTGCGGCACATTGGTCCAGACATTGCCATAGGCGACATCGAGCGCCGGGATCATGCCCTTGAGCACGCCGGCTTCAAGCACAGGATGCTGGTAGGACAGCCGCACCAGCTTGGCCGGATCGACCTTGGGCCCGACCTGCTCCCATGAAATCGTGCCCGATGCGAGCCGCGCGCCGGTGTAGCCGAACACGTCGCGCCCGTGGAAGGTGTTGCTCTTTTCAGAACCGGCCAGACGGTTGACCTTCTCGTCGATTACCCGCGCCTCGTCGATGCCCTCGACCTCGTCGATCAGGGTGTAGAGCCCGTTGTCGGGGCCGATGTAGTAATGCCCGGCGCGGGTGCGCACGCCGATCGACAGGCGGCTGGTGCCCACGCCCGGATCGACCACGGTGACGAACACCGTGCCCTTGGGCCAGTACGGCGCGACCTGGTAAAGACGATAGGCACCGTCCCAGATGCCGTCGATCTGGTGCGACAAGTCCGAGATCAGCAGGTCCTGCGACACACCATAGGCAACGCCCTTCACTTCCGAGACGGCACCATCGACGGTGCCGAAGTCGGTCATAAGCACCAAGGGCGCGCGGGCTGGCGCCGCCGCCGGTGCAGCGGGCGCGGCAACGGGCTGCGCCGCCAGCGCTGACGGCAAGGCGGCAAGGCCCGTGCAAAGGCCCGCAAGAACGATCCAGCGCTTGAACATGACGTCCCCCTCGAACAATTACGCCGTCCTTCTCGGCGATGCGTCTGCGCAGTTCAAGGCGGGATAGCCAAGAAGGGAGCGGGTCGGGCTTTGCAGGCAGCCCCCCTTCCCCGTGCCGGCCGTGCCATGCTACCCCACATGCCAAAGGGATTTGGGGGAACACCGTGGCGGCATTCGATCTACGCAAGCTGGCGCTCGTCGTCGGCCCGCTCGGCTTTGCGGCCACGCTGATGTTCGCGCCCCCGGCAGGCATGCCGCAACCCGCGTGGTACGCCGCCGGCCTGCTGTGGTGGATGGCGGTGTGGTGGATGACGGAAGCGATGCCGCTGTCGGCCACCGCGCTGCTGCCATTCATCGTCCTGCCGCTCACCGGCGTGGCCGATGCCAATAAGACCGCGTCCGCCTATTATTCGCCGATCATGTTCCTGTTCGTCGGCGGCGCGTTCCTCGCCCTCGCGATTGAACGCACCGGTCTGCACCGCCGCCTTGCGCTCGCCATGCTGCGCCACGCGGGGTCCAGTCCGTTTCGCCTGCTGCTGGCGGTGATGGCAGCGACGGCGACAATCTCGACGATGATCTCCAACACCTCGACCGCGCTGATCATGATGCCGATGGCGCTGGCTATTCTCGCCTCGGGCGGGGTGAAGCCGGGCGAGACCAACGGCATGGCCGGTGCGCTGCCGATGGGGGTCGCCTTCGCCGCCACGCTGGGCGGATATGGAACGATCGTCGGCACGCCGACCAACGCCATCGCCGTCGCGTTGCTCGACCGCACGCTGGGCGTCCAAATAAGTTTCATCGAGTGGTCGGCCTTCGGCATGCCGGTGGTGCTGATCGGTGTGCCGCTTGCCGCGTGGCTGATCGCGCGGGTCCACGGCCTGCGCGCCGACAGCTTCGATCCCGCCGCCGCGCGCGACGCGATCGAGCACTCGGTCGAATGGACGCTTCCCGAAAAGCGCCTTGTCCCGGTGTTTGCGCTCGCCGTGCTCGCCTGGGTGACGCAGCCGCTGACCGAGCCGCTGTTTCCGAAAGGCGGGCTGACCGACGGCACCATCGCCGCCATCGCCGGCCTTGTCCTGTTCGTGCTGCCCGATGGCACGGGCCGTCCGATGCTGCTGTGGAAGGAAGCGAACCGCGCACCGTGGGACGTGGTGCTGATGTTCGGCGGCGGGCTGTCGATGGCCATGGGGATGAGCGAATCGGGGCTCGCCGACTGGCTGGGAAAAGCCATGCTGCCGCTGGCCAACGTGCCCCTGCCGATCGTGGCGCTGGTACTGGTCGCCTTCGTCGTGGTCGTGACCGAATTTGCCAGCAACATTGCCGCGGCCAGCGGGATCATGCCGGTTGTCGCCGCGCTGTGCGGCGCGCTGGGGGCCGATCCGATCCTCCTTGCCCTGCCCGCCGCGCTCGCCGCCAGCTGGGGCTTCATGCTACCGGCCGGCACTGGCCCCAACGCGCTCGCCTGGGCCACCGGGCACATCGCCATGCCGCGCGTGCTCAAGGCGGGGCTTGCGCTCGATCTTGCAGGCGCGGTCCTGATTGTCGTGGTGGTCTGGTCGGTGGCGCAGGTGCTGCACTTCTGACCAGTGCGCTCCGCACATTTCCCTCTTCCCCATTCCGCCAATTTGGCACTAAGATATCACGCGTAGGCCGCCGCCCCGTCGTCGTTCACCATTGTGACCGGCGACACAGCAAGAACCGGGCGAGCAGGCCAGATAGGGCGCACCACCACAAACCGGCAACGGGAAGAGGGCCATACCGTGCGCAGGATCATCACGTCATTGCTGGCAGGCGGCGCCTTGAGCGCGGCGCTCGTTGGTATCGCATTCGTACCGTCGGACAGCGCGATGAGCGCCGACCATCTTGATCCGCCGACGCGCACCGACGCCGGCTTCGACGCCACGCCCGATGTGCCCGCCGATATCGCCGACGTTTTCGCCTGGCATTCGAACGGCACGGTGAAGATCGCGATGACCTTTGCCGGCCCTGTCGCGACGACCGATCCGCTGCACTACGATCGAGACGTTCTCTACAAGATCCACATCTCGACCAAGGCGCCCGGCACCACCGACGAATTCACGATCCGGGCCCGCTTCGGCAAGGGATCGGGCGACAAG
Source organism: Novosphingobium olei (assembly GCF_012927405.1). Taxonomy (GTDB): domain Bacteria; phylum Pseudomonadota; class Alphaproteobacteria; order Sphingomonadales; family Sphingomonadaceae; genus Novosphingobium; species Novosphingobium olei. Next base: position 96,297 of record NZ_JABBGM010000004.1, read on the forward strand.
GACTGGGGCGTGCGCTTCGAAGGCGTGCCCGGGGTCGGCACGATCGAAGGGCCGGTCGAAGCCACGCTGGAAAAAGACGGGGTCAAGGCGCGCGCCGGCCTGTTCGACGAACCGTTCTTCTTCGACCTGATCGGCTTTCGAGAAACGCGCTCGTTCGGCGAGATCCGCATCCGCAACAACCGCAATTTCTTCGACGGGCAGAACGACACTGCAATCGTGTTCGAAATTCCTGACGCCAAGTTCGGCGGTGATGTCAGCCAGCTGGAATTGTGGGGCCAGACCTTGCGCTTCGGAGGGAACCTGTGATGGCCAACACGTTCCCCATCCGCGCCGCTGCGTTGTTTGCCGCGCCGCTTGCGCTGGTCCTCACCCTCGCGGCTTGTGGCGATGATGGCGCGGGCAGCACCGTCGTCGTGCCGGCTCCGCTGCCGAGCACTACCAGCACGCCCACTGCGACGCCCACCGCGACCGAGATCGCCTACGATGTCAGCCCGTGCTTCACCCAGACGATCCAGGGCCAGACGGGGGCTACCGCCACCCTGAAGGGAATCATCATCCCCGATACGCTCAAACTCGATATTACCCGCGCGACACGCTGGCCCAATGGCCGCCACCCGTCCGATCCCGTGGTCGACCTGTTGCTGGCAACGCTGTTCCTCGACATGAGCGCTTCGGGACAGGGTCCGAACACACTGGCCAATATCCCGCTCGATCCGCCATCGAACGACAAGCCCTTCAGCCTCACTTTCCCGTTCCTGGCGACGCCCAACGGATCACCGCAGGTGGCGAGCGGCACGGGCAGTGGCTTCAACTTCCGCACCGATGCCGACAGCGCCTACGTCAACGTCGACCGCATGGGCAATCCGGCCGTGGCCACCGCACTGATCCGCAGCCCTAAAAAGGTTGAGTACAACGACGACAATCCCGCTACGGACGAAACGGACAAGTACTTCGCGGAGGAGAAGGCCGATCTTGGCGAGCTGTTCCACCTGATCGGAGACGATCTGGTTGGGCTGGGCCTCAAGATTTGCGCCAAGACCTCCTGACCCACGCGTTTCGGTCGCCCTTTAAATGAACGAAACCGGGGAAAGCAGGCGCCGCGCGCCCTGGCCGTTGCTCCTGCTTATCGCCGTCCTGGTGGTGCTGGCGGCAGGCTTTGGCGTACGGTCATGGCGCCAGCACCATCAGGGCCCTCCGGACCCCGACCCCGTCGCCATCCGTCCGTGGTTCGGCCCGAAGACCGCGGCCGAAGCCATTGTGCTGGCCGATAGCCAGATCACCGGCGCGCGCGAGCGGATCGAGCGCGGGCAAAAGGACTGGCTCCATCTTGAGATCCTGGGCGACACGCTGGTCGGTCGTTACCGCCTGACCGGCCGCTGGGACGACCTTGCCGAGGCGGACCGCACGCTGACCGAAGCGCTTGCGCTGGCCGAATACCCCGCCGGGCCGAGCCTCAGCCGCGCGGCGCTTTCGAACACATTGCACCGCCTACCGGAAGTCGAAACGACGCTGGCGAGGTTTGACGCGCAAGCAGCAAAGCCCTTGCCCGACGAAGCATCGAGCGCCCTCGCCCTGCGCGGCGATGTCGCGATGCAGCGTGGCGACTATGCAGCAGCACGCGATCTTTACGGCAAGGCAGAGGCAGCGGCCAACAATGCTGGCCTTGCGCTGCGCCAGTCGATGCTCGCGCTGCGCACCGGCGATCCGGAACTTGCCCGTCGCCGGGTCAATGCGGTGCTTCGCGGCAAGCGGCTGACGCGCCAGGCGCTGCAGACCGCCGCGCTGCAGCGCGCGACCATCGCTTATGCCACGGGCGACTGGGCCACGGCCGGTCGATGGGTCCGCTGGGCCGATGCGGTCTTTCCCGGGCAATGGCTGGCGCAGGCCTTCGTCGCGCAGCAAGCCGCAGTGGAGGGGCGCGCGGACGAAGCGGTGCACCGCTACACCGATCTTGCGAACCGCAGCAACGCGCCCGAAGTCATGGACGCGCTCGCCCACCTGCTGCGTCTGCAGGGGCGGCGCGATGCCAGCAATGTGTGGGCTGCGCGCGCCGGAACCTTGTGGGCCAGGCGCGTGGCGGCCCTCCCCACTGCAGCCTATGCCCACGCTGCCGAGCATGAACTGGCGGTCGGCAATCCGGCCCGCGCACTCGACCTTGCGCGCAAGGACGCCGCGCTGCGCCCCCACGGCGCGACGCTGGCGCTGCTCGCCCGCGCACAACTGCTGACCGGCGATGCCAAGGCTGCGCTGGCGACGATCGAGCGCGCCGAAAAGGGCGGCTGGCGCTCTGCGCTGTTGCTGATGCAAAAGGCCGAGGCGCTGGACGCGCTGGGCCGCGACGGCGAGGCGCAAGCCGCGCGCAATGCCGCGCTGGCGATCAATCCCCACGCCGCCGATCCCGCCGCGCGGTACGTGTGGTTCGGGCATGACTGAATTGCGGCGCTGGCTGGCGACACTGTTCCTGCTTTTCCTGTCCACGCCTGCCGCCGCACACCTCACGCCCAATTCCGAAATTCGGCTAGACTTCGCCCCCGGTGCAGTCACCGCCGACGTGGTCGTGCCGCAGAGCGAATTCGGCTACGCGACCGGGCTTGCCACCGACAACAGCCCTCGCAGCATAAGCGCCGCATCGCGCTACCTGCTCTCGCACATGGCCGTCGTCGCCCCATCGGGCGCGCACTGGAAGGTGGAAATACGCCGGCTGCGCTTCGAGACGATCGCCGGGGCGCCAGATCTCCACGCCAGCCTCGTGCTGCTGCCACCTCCCGGCGCAAGCGACCGCGCTTTCCGCTTCGACTGGCGCGTCATAACCAGTGAAGTCCCGACCCATTTCGCGCTGCTGGTCGTCGGCGGCGATCTCGTCGGCGGCACGGCGGAGGCGCGCGAACTGGTAGGCGCGCTCACCGCTGCGCGGCCCAGCCTTATGGTCGACCGAGGCGATGTCGGCCTGCCCTCGCTCCTTGCCAGCGCGTTCCGCCTCGGTGCGCGGCACATCGCGGAGGGGACCGACCACTTGCTGTTCCTGCTAGCCCTGCTGCTCCCCGCGCCGCTGCTGGCGCGCGGCGGTCGCTGGAGCGGAAGGCGCTCGACCCGCGAGACAATTCGCCATCTCGCCGCGATCGTTACCGCTTTCACCATCGGTCACAGCACCACGCTGATCCTCGCCGCGCTGTTCGGCGCACGCCTCCCCGCAGCGCCGGTCGAAGCGGGGATCGCCTTCTCGGTCCTCGTCTCTGCGATCCATGCGGCAAGGCCGCTGTTCCCGGGGCGCGAGGCGATCGTCGCAGGGCTGTTCGGCCTTGTCCACGGCCTCGCCTTCGCCACCACCATCGCCAACTTCGGGCTCGACCTTGCGACGCGGGCCACCGCGATCCTCGGCTTCAACCTGGGCATCGAGGCGGTGCAGCTGATCGTCGTGCTGGTCGCTCTGCCGGTTCTGATGACGCTGCCCCGGCTGCGGAACGGCAACGCAGTGCGGCTCGTTCTGGCGGGCGCGACCGGCCTTGCCGCGCTTGTCTGGCTCGCCGAGCGAACCGGGCTGGCATAGCAGTCAGTTGTTGGTTACAGTTGAAACCAATAGAGTTTTGCCAGAGGATTTCCGATGACCGCCAGCCCGTCCGACCGCACGCTCAAGCCTTCCACCCGGATGATGGGCGCGGGCTACGACCCCAAGTTGTCCGAAGGCGCATTGAAGCCGCCAATCTTCCTCACCTCGACCTTCGCTTTCGAAAGCGCGGCGGCGGGCAAGCGCCATTTCGAAGGCATCACCGGCAAGCGCCCGGGCGGCGCGGACGGGCTCGTCTATGGCCGGTTCAACGGACCCGACCAGGAAATCCTCGAAGATCGCCTCGCCATCTGGGACGAAGCGGAACAGAGCCTCGTGTTCTCGAGCGGCATGTCCGCCATCGCCACGCTGCTGCTCGCCCAATGCGGGCAAGGCGATGTCGTGGTGCATTCGGGCCCGCTCTATGCCGCGACCGAAACCTTCATCGCCAAGATCCTCTCTCGCTTCGGCGTGACGTATCTGGACTTCCCTGCCGGAGCGACGCAGGCCGAAATCGCGGCCCTGCTTGAACAGGGCAAGGCGCAGGCGGCGAAGCAGGGCGGCAAGCTGGCGCTGGTCTATCTCGAAAGCCCGGCCAACCCGACCAACGCGCTGGTCGACATCGAGGCGGTGCGCGCCGCGCGCGACGCGGTGCTGGGCGCGGACGGCGCGCCGATTGCGATCGACAACACCTTCCTCGGCCCCTTGTGGCAGCAGCCGCTGCGCCATGGCGCCGATGTGGTGGTCTATTCGCTGACCAAGTACGTCGGCGGCCATTCCGACCTTGTCGCCGGCGGCCTGTCGGGCGCGAAGAAGTGGATGGACCCGATCCGCTCGCTTCGCAACGTGATGGGCACGATCCTCGATCCGCATTCGTCGTGGATGCTGCTGAGGAGCCTCGAAACGGTCGAGCTGCGCATGACCCGCGCCGGGGAGAACGCCGCCAAGGTCTGCGCCTTCCTCAAGGACCATCCCAAGGTCGACGGCCTCGGCTACCTCGGCATGATCGCCGACGCACGCCAGCAGGACATCTTCGACCGCCACTGCAGCGGCGCCGGCTCCACCTTCTCGCTGTTCATCAAGGGCGGCGAGGCGGAGTCCTTCCGCTTCCTCGATGCCTTGCGCATCGCCAAGCTCGCGGTCAGCCTCGGCGGCACCGAAACGCTCGCCAGCCATCCTGCCGCGATGACGCATCTTTCCGTACCGGACGAGCGCAAGGCCGCGCTCGGCATCACCGACAACCTCGTGCGCGTGTCGATCGGCATCGAGGACCCCGACGACCTGATCGCCGACTTCGCGCAGGCGCTCGACGCGATTTAGGCCTGTAATACCGCTCGACTTCGCTCGCCAGTATCGGAGGCAAGGTTTCCGTCTCCGTAGCCCTGAGCTTGTCGAAGGGCCGTTCTTCTTCGTTGCAGCCCCTCCCTGACCGACAAGAAGGGCAGCCCTTCGACAAGCTCAGGGCGGACGGGGTGGAACGGCCACCGTAAGCTCACACCGATCCGTTCGTGTCGAGCGAAGTCGAGACACACTGGACAAGCTCCACGCGCTTCCCCCAAGATCGCACGCGGGATGGACAGAAACGGGGACCTCTCGGCGCTCTCGGCGGGCGCCAATTCCGTGCTCGGCTCGCCGCTGCGGCTGCTGTCGGGTACGGTGATCTATGTCGCCACGCTGTTCGTCATCTCGACCATGGGCTACGTCCGCGCGGGCTGGCCGCTCGGCGATGCGGCCTACATGGTGCTGTTGACGATCTTCTCGGTCGGCTATGGCGAGATCCGCCCGGTCGACACCACGTTCCTGCGGCTGTGGACGACGATGACGATCGTGCTCGGCTGCACCGGCATGATCGTGCTGACCGGCGCGCTCGTGCAGGTCTTCACCCTCTTCCAGTTCCGTCGCCTGCTGGGGCTCGACAAGATGCAGACCGAGATCGAAAAGCTGAACAACCACGCGATCATCTGCGGCTATGGCCGGATCGGCGTGCAACTCGCCAAGGCGTTGACCGAGGCGCGGCACCTTTCCTGATCCTCGAACGAAGCGTGGCCAAGGCCGAGGAGGCCAAGGCGCATGGCTACCTGACGCTGATCGGCGAAGCGACGCAGGAGGAGACGCTGCGCGATGCCGGGATCGAACGCGCCCGCGTGCTCGCGTCAGTGCTGCCCGACGATGCCGCCAACGTGTTCATCACGCTTTCGGCCAAGAACCTCAACCCCCGCGTCCAGATCATCGCGCGCGGCGAAGCCCCCAGCACCGAAAGCAAGCTGTTCCACGCCGGCGCCGACAAGGTCGTGCTGCCCACGCACATCGGCGCCGAACGGATCACCGAACTGATCCTCTACCCCGCGACCGATGCGGTGACGCAAGGCGCGGAGATGGGGGCGGTCAAGCGCAACCTCCACGACTTCGGCCTTGACCTGGAGGTGGTGCGGGCCGCCGAAAAGGGCGCGCTGACCGGCGAAAGCGTGGGCGAAGCAGAGCGGCGCGGCAACGGTGCGTTCTTCATCGTGCGCATCGAGCGCGCCAATGGCCAGTCGATCGAGCATCCGGGCGAGGACGTGAAGATCGAGGCGGGCGATCAGGTCATGCTGGTGGTGCGCGGCAGCCGCCTTTCGGCCGGCGCGATCTTCACCACGCCGGCGCGGCCGGTGAAGCAGGGGCGGACCTGGTCGACCTAATCCCGCCCGTTGCGCCAGCGCCATCCGCCTTGCGTGCGGCGCGATGCGATGACCACCAGCAGGACAGTTGCCACGCCCATCGCGACCGGGCGCTGCCAACCCGATAGCATCGCGTTCGAAAGCGCCATCGCCACGATATAGGTCGCCAGCAGTGCCCAGCCCTGCCACGCGATTGGCATCCCTACGCCATAGCCGTATCGCTTGGCGGCAAACCACGGAGCGGGTGTCTTGAATTTCATGGCGAGCCTATGCACAAAGGGTCGGTCACCCTCATCGCAAAGTGGCGTTTGCACGGCAGACGTCAATCCCCGCCGCAACGACTGCGGGGCATTGGCTCACCCCTTGGGCCACTATCACCCGCAAGCTGCGTCGCGCATATATTTTGGTGAACAAGGGGGGGGGGGGAGCGATGGTTTCGGCGCGGTTCAAGGAATGCCTGCTCGACGTCTATCTGAGCGTCTATGCCGCCGAAGCGGTTTTCGAAGTCATGCTGGTTCGGGCGCAGGACGGCGAGCAGCGCTATATCCTCTCGACGCTGCTCCAGGCGGAAACCGAGGCCAAGGTGGTGATGCGGCCACTGCTCACCCGGCTTGGCCTTCCGATCACCGACAGCGAAGGCACCAGTGTGGGCGGTGCGGCGGCGGCCAACCAGCTCAGTTCCCTGCCGTGGACGGACCGGTTCGACGCGCTGGGCGACATGATCCGCGCGACCTACCTGCCCCGCTATCTCGAACTCGCCACGCTGGTCACGCCGGAGGAGGACGCCGAAGCCGCAGCGATCGCGCGCTTCATGGGCGAGCACGAGCAGGCCGTGCTGCAAGTGGCCGACAACGTGGTGCAAGGGGTGCCCGATCCTGCAGCGCCGCTCGCCGCCCTGCTCCACTTCCCGCTGGTGCGCCCCACGCTTATGTAGAACCAGATCACCTCACTTCGGCATGCGGTTCCAGGCATCGAGGGCGGCGATCTTGTAGGCTTCGGCGAGCGTCGGATAGTTGAAGGTGTTCTCGATGAAGTAGTCGAGCGTGCCCTTGAGGTTCAGCACCGCCTGCCCGATGTGGATCAGTTCGGTCGCGCCCTCGCCCATGATGTGCACGCCGAGCAGGCGGCGGGTCTTCAACGAGAAGAGCATCTTCATCATGCCGGAGTTGAGGCCCATGATGTGTCCCCGGCTGGTTTCGCGGAAGCGCGCGATGCCCACTTCGTAACCGATGCCGCGCGCCTTCACTTCCTGTTCGTTCATGCCCACGGTCGAGATCTCGGGCACGGCGTAGATGCCATAAGGGAAGTACTGCGGCGCGGGCGGCAGCGGCAGGCCGAAGGCGTGGCAGGCGGCGATGCGGCCCTGCTCCATCGAAGTGGAGGCAAGGCTCGGGAAGCCGATCACGTCACCCGCGGCATAGATGTGGGGCACGCTCGTCTGGAACGTCTTGGGATCGACCGCGATGCGCCCGCGATGGTCAGTGGCCAGCCCGCAATGCTCGAGCCCGAGGTCTGCGGTCGCGCCGGTGCGCCCGGCGGCATAGAGCAGCATCTCGCTGCGCACGCTCCGTCCGTCGGCCAGTGTCGTGGTGACCCATCCTCCGGGGTCCTTCACCACCGATGCGACCGGCGATCCGAGGCGGATGATCATGCCGCGATCGCGCAGTTCGTGGGTGAATTCGTCAATTATCTCGCGATCGACGAAATCGAGGAAGGTCTCGCGCGGCTCGACCAGGGTGACCGGCACGTCCATGGCGGAAAAGATCGTCGCATATTCGATGCCGATCACGCCCGCGCCCACCACGCACAGGCTGCGCGGCACGCGCAGGTCCTCGATGATCGTATCGGAATCGATCACGTGGGTGCCATCGAAGGGCACGTTGTCGGGGCGGAACGGCACCGTGCCCACCGCGATCAACACGCGCTCGCCATGCACCGCAAGTTCGCTGCCGTCGCCGCGCGTGATCGTGACTTCGTGCGCACCCGTGTAGCGCGCCGTGCCCGAAATCGTGCGGATCATGTTGCGGTGGAACTGATGCTCCAGCACGGCCACTTCGTGCTCCAGCGTCTTGCCAAGGCGGTGGGTCAGGTCGTCTCCGCCGATCTCCTGCTTCACACGATACGAATGCCCATAGAACCCGCGCTCGCGCCAGCCCGAAAGGTTCAGCACGGTTTCGCGCAGCGTCTTCGACGGGATCGTGCCGGTATGGACCGAGACCCCGCCCACCCGGCGGCGGCCTTCCACCACCAGCACCCGCTTGCCCAGCTTGGCCGCCTGCACGGCCGCGCGGCGGCCCGCCGGTCCCGAGCCGATGACGATCAGGTCATATGCATCCATGCCTTGTGCCCCCCAGCACTGGCGCACGGACTCCCGCAAGATCTTGCAAGAACCGGCGCTTGGCGCCTTGTCAGGACACTCCCCTTACGCGCGCAGAGCTGGCAAAGGCCCTTCGCGTCCGATCCGCAATGCTACGCGCTTAAGCGTGGCGGGCCAAAACCCTTGATGGCTCGATCGCTGCAATTACTCATACAATTGACTTGCGCGGGCAATGCAGCTCGCTATCGATTGACAGCGTAAGTCATTAGGGTGGGAGAACGTGGTGAAGTTTGTCTGCAGCGTCGCCACAATTGCCGCTTCGATCGCAGCGGTGCCCGCGCAGGCAGCGCCTTCGCTCCCCGATACGGTCCTGTTCGGCGCGGCCTACTACGACGAATACACGCCATCGCCTCGCGCAGAGCAGGATGCCGCGATGATGAAGGCGGCCGGCATCTCCGTGGTGCGCATCGCCGAAAGCACGTGGTCGACGCTCGAACCCCAGCCTGGCCAGTTCGATTTCACCAGCATCGACCGCACGCTTGTCGCGATGCACCGCAACGGCATCAAGGTGATCGTCGGCACACCGACCTATGCCATTCCGACATGGCTGGCGAAGGCCCATCCCAACGTGCTGGTGGTGCGCAAGGACGGCCCCGCGCGTTACGGCCCGCGTCAGAACATGGACATCACCGACCCCGATTTCCGCGCAGCCGCAGAACGCGTGATCGTGGCACTGATCGACCACGTGCGCGATCACCCGGCCGTGATCGGGTACCAGCTCGACAACGAAACCAAGGCTTATGGCGTAGCCTCCGCCCGCGTCCAGGCTGCGTTCCAGGCAAGCTTGCGCGAGCGCTTCGGCTCCACCGATGCGCTGAACAAGACATTCGGGCTGGACTACTGGTCGAACCGGATCAACAGTTGGGAGGATTTTCCCGACGTGACCGGCACGATCAACGCAAGCCTCGGCAACGCGTTCGCCGAATACCAGCGCGGGCTGGTCAACGAATACCTCGCCTGGCAGGCGGGCCTCGTCCGAGCGCATGCCCGGCCGAAGCAATTCCTGACGCAGAACTTCGACCTTGAATGGCGCGGCTATTCCTATGGCGTCCAGCCAGAGGTCAACCACTGGCAGGCCGCGCGCCCGCTCGACGTGGCCGGCGTCGATATCTACCACCCGTCGCAAGGTGCGCTGACCGGCGCCGAAATTGCCTTTGGCGGCGACCTTGCCCGCTCGATCAAGGGTGGCCAAAACTACATTGTCGTGGAAACGCAGGCACAGGGCTTTCCGCAATGGACGCCCTACCCCGGGCAGTTGCGGCTGCAGGCGTATAGCCACCTTGCCAGTGGCGCGAACATGATCGCCTACTGGCACTGGGCCAGCACCGGCGCCGGGCTGGAAACCTATTGGAAGGGGCTGCTTTCCCAGGACTACGCGCCGAATCCTGTCCTGGCCGAAGCGTCCACAATCGGCGCCGACCTGAAGCGTCTCGGCAAGCGGTTGGTGAACCTGAAGAAGGATAACAAGGTCGCCCTCTATGTCAGCAACGCCGCGCTTACGGGGATGGATTCCTTTGCCTTCGTCACCGGCGACAAGCTCAAGTACAACGACGTGGTGCGCCGGATGTACGATGCGCTCTATCGCCAGAACATCGAGGCCGACATCGTCTCGCCCGACGGCGCAGCCGACCTGTCGCGCTACAAGCTGGTCATCGTGCCTGCGCTTTATGCCGCGAGCGATGCCGAAATCTCCAAGCTGAATGCCTATGCCAAGGCAGGCGGGCACGTGCTTTACACCTTCAAGAGCGGCTTTTCGGACGAGAACACCCGCGTACGCGCCAGCGTCCAGCCGGGCGGGCTGGCCGAAGCGGCGGGCGTTACCTTCAGCCAATTCGCGGTGCCGCAAGGCGTCACCTTGGCCGGAGATCCCTATAAGGCGGGCCCCGCGAACACCGCCAGCGACTGGCAGGAGATGCTTCAGCCGACGACGGCCAGCGTGCTGGCGCGTTACGATGGCGGCGGCTGGCCGGGGACGGCAGCCCTGACCCGCAACGCCTTCGGCAAGGGCGAAGTGGAATACCTGGGCTTCATGCCCTCACCGGAACTGGCCGAGAAGATCCTTGCCGAAGCGAGCGATCGCGCCGGGGTGCAACGACCGGCACTGCACTGGCCATTGATCCAGCGATCTGGCATCCTGACCGATGGCAAGCGGGTGCATTACGTGCTCAACTACGCCGCAACGCCCGCCAGCGTACCGATCGCCCTGCCTGCCGCGCACGATCTGCTGAGCGGCAAGGCCGTGGGCGCGCGCCAGCCTATCGACCTGCCGGCCTGGGGCGTTGCGGTGCTGGCCGAGGATTGAGCCGCGAGCCCGCAAGCGGCCCAGCTGCGCTGCTCAGCCGTGGGCCCCGAAATAGTTGGCGATGGCCACCGCGATGCGCAGGTTGAGCGCGTGCGCGCGTTCGATGGGATCGATGAACCGCGCCCGGATCGCGCCGTAATCCTCACCCTGGCTGTCAGGGAAGTCGGTCGGCTCGTCCACCGCGAAGTCCGAGATTTCGGGCTCGACCACCGGATAGGCACGGCGCATCTGCGCCAGCGCATCCTCCACGCGCAGCGACAGCACCATTTCCAGCACATCGTCGCGGCTGACGTCGTTCGACCGCGCGAACGGCGGCACCTGCACCGCGCGCAGGAACATGTGCATCAGCAGCGCGAGCCGGACCGACTGCAGCAGCCCGATATTGCGCCGTTCCGCATCGGCTGCCGGATCGCGCTCGGTCGAACCCCCGGCGGTCAGCGCCAGCAGGCGATGCAGCTTCATCCAATCGACCCGCAGGCGCGAAACCAGGCGGCGGAACACGCCCGCGCGATCGTCCTTGGTCAGGTGCTCGGCCATCGTCAGGCACGCCGTCTCCAGCGCGGTTTCGGTGCCGCGATAGGGGCGGCTCGCCCAATAGGCCGAATTGAACAGTTCGCCATAGGCCGCGACCGTCTTGATCGAGGCGAGCCCGTTTGCGCTGCGCAGCAGGCGCACAAGCTGGCTGCCGCGTCCCGAATGGCCGAGCAGGTCGGCAATCGCCTCCATCTCGTCACCCGCCGCCGTGCCTGCGCCGGCGATCACGTTCACCGGATAGCCGATCTGCTGCAGGATCGCGTTGTGCGGGATCGCGCGGATCTGGCGCAGGCTCATCGTCCGGTCCGAGCCCACGTCGGACTGGCGGCGAGACACGCGGCTGCCGGTGGCCTTCAGCAGGCCCAGGCCGAACGCGGTGACCGCCCGCGAATAGGTCGCGCTTTCCAGATGTTCGCGCTGCACGCGGCGGATCGAGCGGTAGAAATCTAGGCTGAGGTCGGTGCGGTCGTAGAACGGATCGCGTGCCCCTTCTACGAGCTCCCCGGCGATGGCCGCCTCGGCCTCGGCAATCCGGGTCAGCGTTGCGAGCGCTAGGTCGTCGTTGCGGAAGAACAGGTAGCCGTCGCCGCCCTGGAAGCTTGCTTCGGGTTCGAGCGTGATCCCGGCTTTGGCAAAGCGCGCCCGTGCCCAGCGCGAGAGCGGCCAGGTCAGCCGATCGGCAAAGCCGGCGGGATGCGCGCCGCGACCCATCGATTCGCCGTGCGTGTTGAAGATCAGTGCGGCCACATCGGTGAGGCCGCTCGCCTTCATCGCTTCGGCCAGGCGGCCCTGCAGACGTTCGATGGCGAGCGCTGCTGGAAGCTGGCCGATGAAGCGGCCGGCATCCGAAAAGCCGGTCTGGATCGATACGCGGCCACGCAGCCTTGCGTAATCGCGATAGCTTTCCTCGGCCAGCAGCGCTTCGAGGAAGCGGCCGCCGTGTTCCAGCGCGGTCTCCGTCTCGAACAGGGGCGATACGTCGACCTTGTCATCGATGCCGAACAGCTTGGCGAAATAGAGCGCGGCAAGCACCGTCTGCGGCTGTTCGCATTCGGCGATCAGCATGCGGATCGGCGCATCGGCGTCGATATGGTGCAGGATCTGCGCCATGGCCAGGAACTGGCGCATCGCCGTGCTGGTCTCGATCGCCAGCGCGGCGAAGTTGACGCGCAGCGGCTTCACGTCGGCCAGCAGTTCGCGCAGCCGCGAAATCGCGCTCTTGCTTGAAAGGTCGAGCGTGGCGTCGGGGTCGATCCGGCGGCGCAGCGCGTTGTGCAGCTGGCTGGCGTTCACGCGGAAGTGGATCCAGCCCATGCCGAGGCCGTCGGCGCGCATCGCCGCCGCCAGCGTCGCGAGCGCCAGCGCCTTCTCGCCGTCCGCTGCCTTGGCATCGGCCTCCAGCGTGGCGATCAGCGGGGCAAGGCTCAGCAGCTTGGCCGGATCGTCCGCCGTCAGGCGATTGGCCGCTGCGGCCAGCGCATCGGGCGCATCGAGCGGGCGCACGAACAGGCTGGCCATCTCGGCCGCATGGGCCTGCGCCGCTTCGAGCGTCGCGACCAGCGGATGCGCCGCATCGATCGCCTGCAGCGAGGCGAGATACCCTGCAAGCCGCCGCGCCTTTTCGGCGAGGCGATACGAGATCGAGGTATGCCACCCGATGTCGGTGCGCCCGTCCATGTCGTATCCGACCCAGGTGGCAAAGCGGAACGGCAGGGGGCGGAAATCGAGCCAGCGCCCCGGCCAGCGCGCGCGCGCATGGCCGAGCAGCGCGGCGACGATCCTGTCGCGCGCGGTGCCGGCGCGCTCGATCGCGTCCATCGCCTCGACATGCTCGAAATCGAGCGTGATCGCCGGGCCATCGGCAGGCACGGTGCAGACCGTCGCGGCCAGCGGATCATCAGCCAGCGCGGCAGTGGCCACCGCATCGGACTGAACCGGGTTGAGCAGGAACGTCGGGTGCGCGGTGAACACCGCATGCAGCAGCGGCTTTTCCCAGCGCGCGCGGAATTCCGAAAAGCCGTCTTCCTCATTCAGCAGCGCCGCGACGCGCTCGAGGTTCTGGGCGGGATCGGTGGGCGCAATCAGACGGCGCAGGCGCGCGGCGCGGCTCTGCAGCGCCTCGCACTCCAGCTCCGCCACGAGCGACTCAACCCCGTCGAGCGAGAGCGCCCCGCCTTCGAGCTGGCGCGACAAGTCGTGGCTCAGCTGGAAGACGGGATTGAACAGCGGGGTTTCCGCCGTCCGCTGGTGCAGGACCTGCAGGCGTTCGCGCAAGGCTTCTACCGTCTTCATCGCCCGATTACCCCCCTTGCGCGCACTCTTTGCCACGATGCGCGCGCTTCAGCCTTGTGCTAGCGCCGCAGCGGCGCGCGCCGCGGCTTCGATCTTGCTCTCGTCGGGAACGCCCTTGCCAACGATCCAGCTCCCGCCCACGCAAAGGACCGGATCGAGCCCGAGCCAGTCCGGCGCGGTTTCGAGCGTGATCCCGCCGGTGGGGCAGAACTTGCAGGTGTGGAACGGCGCGGCAAGCGCCTTGAGCGCGGGCAGCCCGCCCGAGGTTGCCGCCGGGAAGAACTTGAAGTGCGAAAGGCCGAGATCCAGCCCCAGCATCAGATCGGCCGCATTCGCCGTGCCGGGCAGGAACGGTATGCCCGAAGCCACCGCCGCCTCGCCCAGGCGCGGGGTCAGGCCGGGCGAAACGATGAATTCCGCGCCCGCATCGATCGAAGCCTTCAGCTGATCAGGGTTGAGCACGGTCCCGGCGCCGACGATGGCACCTTCGACACCCTTCATCGCGCGGATCACATCGAGCGCGGCGGGCGTGCGCAGCGTCACCTCCAGCACGCGCAGGCCGCCGGCGACGAGCGCGCGGGCCACCGGAACGGCATGTTCCACCGTGTCGATCACCAGCACCGGAATCACGGGCGCGGTGCGCATGATGGTTTCGATCGGCTTCATGGGGCGCTACTCTTTCATGGGACAGATGATGGTCTGCCTCACGACTAACGCGCAACACCTTATTGTGCAGCCGCTAACCGCGCCCGCGCATAGCTATTACCCCACGACAGGTGCGGTCAAACCGCCGAACTGAACTGGTGCGCCCCGCCGCGATAGGCATCGAACAGCGCCGCCACCGACCGGGCATACGGTTCGCTGCCCCGTTCGAGCACCAGCATATCCCCGTCCAGGCTGATGATCCCGCGATCGGCAAATCCATCAAGCCGGTCGCGCGCGGCGATCAGCAGGTCGCGGTCCACACGGGCGTGGCCCTGGCACAGCAGGTCGGTGATGATCGCCCCGCGCCGCCGGTCCTCCACTGTGCGAACCACGCCCTTGCGCCCCGGCAGCAGGTTTGCCCCCACCAGCATGCGATAGCGCCCGGCGTTCTTTTCGTTCTGCACGAACAGCCCGTCGAACTCGCTGATCGAACTCGCGCCAAGGCCGATCAGCGTGGAGGCATCGTCATCGGTGAAGCCCTGAAAATTGCGCCGCAGCGTGCCCGCCAGCGCCGCACGGGCAAGATCGTCCCCTGGCCGCGCGAAGTGATCGAAGCCGACCGCCTGATAGCCTGCATCGACCAGCTGCACGTGCCCTTCTGCCGCCATGCGGAAGCGCGCACGCTGGTCGGGCAGCTCGCTCGCATCGATGCGGCGCTGGCGCGGGATCATGTGCGGCACGTGGGCATAACCGAACAGCGCCACCCGGTCCGCGCCCATCGCCACCGTCCGGTCGAGCGTTTCGGCCAGCACCGCGTCCGTCTGGAACGGCAGGCCGTACATCAGGTCGAAATTGATCGAATCGACGCCGGCCCGGCGCAGACCTTCGACCGCGCGCTCGATCATCTCGGCCGGTTGCACGCGCCCGATGGCCGTCTGCACGCGCGGATCGAAAGTCTGCACGCCCATGCTCGCCTTGATCACGCCGATGCCGCGGATCGCCATGAACCAGTCGGGCGTGATGCTGCGCGGATCGAGCTCGATCGAAAGCACCGGGCTCTCCATCCGCAAGTTCAGCGTCAGCGCGTCGATCAGCCGGACGAAGTCGGTAGGCTTGATCGCGTTGGGGCTGCCCCCGCCGAACGAAATCCGCCCGATCCGTACCGACGGATCGAGCAGTTCGCCGACCATCTCGATCTCGCGATGCAGCGCCTCGAGATAGGAGGCGAGCCGCTGGCGCTTGTTGGCGGCGCCGGTGTTGCAGCCGCAATACCAGCAGATTTCCTGGCAGTAGGGAATGTGAATGTAGAGCGAGGCACTGCCGCGCACGGCCTGCAACGCGGTTCGCTGCGCCTCCTCGAAGCTTTCCTCGACGAACTCGGCCGCCGTGGGATAGCTCGTGTAGCGGGGCACCGGCGTTGCCAGCAGCTCCGGATAATAGGTCCAGTCGCCGTAGCTTTCGCTGCGCGACGCATCAGCCGACATCGGCCTCATCCTCAGAAGGTTCGCCATGGTCGCAACAGCTATCGCCGCCGATCCGCTTGCGCATTGAGATATGGCAAATTTTGCAGCACGGCGCGCCACCCGGCCCGTCGCTGCGACCGGGCCCCTCGTTCCGACTAGGAATGCGGATCGGTGCGGAATGGCCCGGCTCGCCGCAGATCGGCACGAGAACGAAGGCCGCCTGCGCAGGCGCCGGCAGCGCCATCTGCAGCACCGCGAGCGGGGCGAGGAAGGCGAGCGCGCGGCTCACCGCTCCTCGTCCTCTTCGATCAGGATGCGCGCCGCCGCGCCATCCAGATCGCTGAACTGGCCGCGCTTCAGCGCCCAGAAGAATGCCGCCAATCCGCAAAGACCCATACCCAGCGCGATGGGCAACAGGAAGGCGATCGATGTCATCGCGCCGCCCCCTGCAGCCGCAGCGAATTGGCGACCACGATCAGTGAGCTGGTCGACATGGCCACCGCCGCGATCAGCGGGGTGACGATCCCGGCCATCGCCAGCGGCACCGCCAGCACGTTGTAGCCGATCGCCAGCACGAAGTTCTGCCGCACCACCCGCATCGTCCGGCGGCTCGCCCGGACGGCGCGCGGCAGGGCCAGCAGGCTGTCGCCGGTGAACACGAAGTCCGCAGCCTGCCGCCCGACGTCACTCGCGCTGCCCGGCGCAATCGAGGCATCGGCTGCGGCGAGCGCGGGGCCGTCGTTCAACCCGTCCCCCACCATCAGCACCTTGCGCCCGACGCTTTGCAGGCTGGCGATGTTCTGCTGCTTGTCGGCCGGCGAGGCAGAGGCGCGCGCAGTGAGCCCGGTCTGGCGCGCGATCTCGGTGACGGCGGCGATTCCGTCGCCCGACAGCATCGAGCATTCGATGCCAAGCCCTTCCAGCGCATCGAGCGCGTCCAGCGCATCGGGCCGCAGGCGGTCGGCAAAGCCGATCACGCGCGCGGGGCCCATCCCGGTATCGAGTGCGGCGGCCATGCCATCGGCCACCGACGGACGGCCCAGCGAAACGCGGCGGCCCTGCCAGGTTGCGCTGACGCCCCTGCCCGGCTCTTCCGCCACATCGCCCAGTTCCGCCGCATGGACGCCGCGCGCGGCGAGCGCCTGCGCCAGGCCGAGCGAGAGCGGATGGCGGCTGTGACTCGCCAGCGCGAGCGCGACCGATGCATCAGCGGCCGACAGTGCATCGAGCGCGGCCTCATCGGGCACGGGCCGTCCGAGCGTGAGGGTACCCGTCTTGTCGAGCAGCGCGCGGTCCACCTCTGCTAGGCGCTCCATCGCCGAGCCGTCCTTGACGAGAATGCCGCGCTTCATCAGCGCGCCCGCCGCCACGACTTGCGCCACCGGCACGGCAAGGCCCAGCGCGCAGGGGCAGGTAATGATCAGCACCGCGATGGCGATGACCAGCGAATGATACAGCCCAGCGCCTGCCAGCATCCAGCCCGCGAACGTCAGCGCCGCCAGCGTGTGCACCGCCGGGGCATAGAGCCGCGAGGCGCGATCGGCGATGCGGACATAGGCGGAGCGCGACTGGCCCGCCGCCTCCATCAACCGCGCGATTTCAGCAAGCGCCGTATCGGTGCCCGCCGCCGTGACCCGCACGTCGACCGGGGCATCGACGTTGAGCGTTCCCGCATGGACCGCCTCGCCCTCGCGCGCAGGGACGGGCGCACTTTCGCCGGTCAGCAGCGACTGGTCGAACCGGCTGTTGCCGCGCATCACGATACCGTCGGCGGCAAGCCGTTCGCCCGCCGCCACGCGCATCACCATGCCGGGCACCAGCGCCGCCGCCGTGACCCAGCGCGTCGCACCATCGGCGTCCACGACCATCGCCCCTGTCGCCGCTTGGCGCAGCAGCGCATCCACGCCCGCGCGGGCGCGATCGCGCATCATCGCGTCGAGCGCGCGGCCCGCGAGCAGGAACAGCAGCAGCATCAGCGTGCCATCGAACCAGGCATCGGTGCCACCGGTGACGGTCTCGTAGACCGAAAGGCTGGTGGCGAGCGTGACGCCGATCGAGATAGGCACGTCCATGTTGGTCCGCCCGCGCTTCAATGCGGCGAAGGCGGAGGAAAAGAACGGCTTTCCGGCATAGGCGATGGCGGGAACGCCGATCGCCGCCGACAGCCAGTGGAACATCTCGCGCGTGGTGCCTTCCGCGCCCGACCAGACGCTGACCGAAAGCAGCATCACGTTCATGCAGGCAAAGGCCGCCACGGCGAGCGGTGCCAGCAGCGGCTTTACCGCCGAGGGCGCTTCCTCGATATCGACGCGCGGTTGCGCTTCGAACCCGGCACCGGCAAGCGCGGCGATCAGGTTGGGCGTCTCGACGCCCTGTTCGTGCACCACCTCGACGGTCCGTGCGGTCAGGTTGGTGCGCGCCGAAGCAACCCCCGGCACGGCGGCAAGACTCCGTTCGACCTTCCCCATGCACCCGGCGCAATGCATTCCGGGGACCGAGAACACGCTGTGGAGCTCGACAGCCGCTTCGCCTGAGATCCGGCGTGCGGCGGCGGTCACTGGACGTCTCCGACTGTGCGCCATTCGCGGCCCTGCGCGCGCGCGGCAAGCCGCAGGCGCCAGCGTCCGGCAGGCAGCGGCGCTTCATAGACGCCAGGCGCGCTCTCACGGAAGGCAAGGGTTTCGTCGGCACGCAGGCCGAGCGGATGTTCCGCCACCGCGCTGAGCTTCACGCCCCCAAGCGCCCTGCCCGCCGCATCGCGCAGCCGCACTTCGACGCGGTCACTGCCCGTTCGTTCTACCAGCGCCTTCCAGCCGAGCGCCTTCTCAGCCTTCGCCTCGTCGAGCCAGGTGTTGAAGTGCTGGCTCGCGACGTAGGAGTTTTCGACGACCACGCCGCCGAAGGTCGAGGTGGCGAGCCGGGCCATCAGCACGTTGACAGCAATGACCACGCCGAAGAACGCGACCATGATCGCGGCCATATGCATTCCGGTGAATTGCCCCCTGTGGCGGGGCTCGTCTGCACGGCGCTGCTGGGTCACTGGCCGTTTCCTTCCGCTGTAGTGAATGTGGTGCGGACGCTGTCCTGCCCGCCTTCCTTGTCCAGCGCCTTGATCTGGAACAAGAATTCAGCGGGCTTCGCACCCTTGGGCACGATGGCGTAGACGCGCATGCGCTTGGTCGTATCGGCCGGCACCTCGACCGAGAGCACAGTCCTTGCCAGCGCCGCATCCATCTCGTCGGTGAAGATGGCACCGCCCGGCAGCCCGTCGATCGACAGCGTGACGGGCCGAGGCCGGTCCTCCATGTTGCGCAGCTTGACGGTGAAGCCGTTGCGCACCTCGCCCTTGGACAGCATGACGTACTCGGGATTGCGATCCTTGGCGACCGACAGGTCGAGCCGGGTGCGCGATCCCAGCAGGAACAGCATGGCCACGCCGATCCCTGCCCATACGCCGAAATAGACCAGCGTGCGCGGACGGAAGATCGTGCGCAGCACCGGCGTCGGCGCCTCGCCCCGCTTGACCTTGTCGGCATCCTCCAGCGTGAAATAGTCGATCAGCCCGCGCGGGCGGCCGACATCGGCCATCGCCTTGTCGCAGGCATCGATGCACAGCGCACAGGTGATGCAGCCGATCTGTGGCCCTTCGCGGATGTCGATGCCGGTGGGGCAAACCGCGATGCACTGCTTGCAATCGATGCAGTCGCCAAGCGGATCAAGGCCCTGTTCCGCCCGCTTCGCAGCCGCCTTGACCGATCCGCGCGGTTCGCCCCGCCAGTCCTTGTAGGTGACGGTGAGCGAGCGTTCATCGAGCATCGCGGTCTGGATGCGCGGCCAGGGGCACATGTAGATGCACACCTGTTCGCGCATGAACCCGCCGAGCCAGAAGGTGGTGAAAGTCAGCACCGCCGTCGTGGCATAGGCGACCGGTGCCGCCGTGCCGGTCCAGAACTCCCGTTGCAGCGTGGGCGCATCGGCGAAGTAGAAGATCCACGCGCCGCCGGTGAGAAAGCTGATGGCAAGGTAGACGCCCCACTTGAAGGTGCGCCGCGCGATCTTGGCGGGCGTCCACGGTGCGTTCTGCAGACGGATCTGGGCGTTGCGGTCGCCATCGATCAGCCGGTCCACGTGCTGAAACAGGTCGGTCCACACCGTCTGCGGACAGGCATAGCCGCACCACGCGCGCCCCACCGCGCTGGTGACGAGGAACAGCCCGATCCCCGCCATGATCAGCAGGCCCGCCACGAAGTAGAATTCGTGCGGCCAGATTTCGATCTGGAACATGTAGAAGCGGCGATGGGCGAGATCGACCAGTACCGCCTGGTCGGGGGCATAAGGCCCCCGGTTCCAGCGCAGCCAGGGTGTTCCCCAGTAGACGATCAGGCAGAACGCCATGATTGCCCACTTCAGCCGGCGGAACGGACCGTCGCTGCCGCGCGGGAACACGCCCTTGCGCTTTTCGTAGAAGCCGATTTCTTCGGAATGGTCCGCGCGGGTGAGCTTGGGATCGTGCGCGAGGTTCATGGGATCTGTCCTGAAAAGGGTGGCCGCCGGTCCGTGGTCGGATGCAGCGGCCCCACCCGATTATTTGGCGGCCGCCTGAGCTGGCGCCGCAGCAGGTGCCGGCGCCGCTTCACCACCGCCCAGCGAATGGACGTAGGCGGCGAGCATCTTGACCGTGACCGGATCGAGGCGGCTGCCCCAGGCCGGCATCACGCCATAGCGGGCGTTGGTCACCGTCTCGGTCAGCGTCGCGCGGTCCCCGCCATAGAGCCAGATCGCGTCGTTGAGGCGCGGCGCGCCGACGTTGCGCCCGCCTTCACCGCCGCCACCGTGGCACACCGCGCAGTTGGCCGCGAAGATGGCCGCGCCGCGCTGCGAAGAACCACTCGGCTTTTCCTGCCCGCTGATAACGCGGACGTGGCTGACCACGTCCTGCACCTGCGCTGGCGTGAGGATGCCGTCGCGCCCGAACGCCGGCATCTGGCTCATCCGCGTGGCATCGTCGCCGGGCTGGCGAACGCCGTGCTGCAGCGTCTGGTGGATCGTGGCGATATCGCCGCCCCACAGCCAGTCGTCGTCGTTGAGGTTCGGATAGCCCTTGGCCCCCGCCGCGCCCGCGCCGTGGCACTGCACGCAGTTGACCTTGAACGCGGCGCGCCCGCCTTCGATCGAGGCACGCAGCAGCTTTTCGTTGCTGGCGAGCTGTTCCACCGGCGTGGCTGCGATCTCGGCCCGGATGCCGGCGCGCTCGGCGTCGGCTTCCTTCATCTCGTGCGCCAGTGCGCCCCGGCTCGACCAGCCGGAGGTGCCGGCGGTCGCACTGTGCAGACCCGGAATGGCCGGATAGACCACGCAGTAGCCGATTGCGAAGACGATCGAGGCGTAGAACGTCCACAGCCACCAGCGCGGCAGCGGATTGTTCAATTCCTCGATGCCGTCCCATTCATGGCCGACGGTTTCGACGCCCGTGGCCTCGTCGATGCGCTTATCGTTCGCCATCGTTCTCATCCTTGAAGATCGAGGTCGCCGCTTCGTCGTTCGTCACCCGCGCGCCCGGCCGGAACGGCCAGAGGCAGAGCACGAGGAACACGATCCCCATCGCGACGAGGCCCCAGCTGTCCGCCAGATGGCGCAGCAGGTCGTAGGTGGAGTGGGTGGACATGGAGAAGAGGCTCATCGTCCCTTCTCCTTGGCCAGATCCTCCTGCGCGGCAGGGGCGTTGACGTCGACCATCGTACCCAGCACCTGCAGGTACGCCACCAGCGCATCCATCTCGGTCAGGCGCTTGGGATCGCCGTCGAAATCGCGCGCCTGCGCCTTGGGATAGCGCTTCCTGAGGTCGGCGGTATCCGCTTCGGGATCGGCTTGCGCCTTCAGGTCGTCATTCGCCTTGGCGATGTCGGTCTTCGAGTACGGAACGCCCACCTGGTAGAGCGTTTGCAGCTCCGCCGTCATGTCGCCGGGGTTCAGCTCCTTCTCGGCGAGGAACTGGTAGGTCGGCATGATCGATTCCGGCACGACCGAGCGCGGGTCCTTCAGATGCTGGACGTGCCATTCATCCGAATACTTGCCGCCCACGCGGGCAAGGTCCGGCCCGGTGCGCTTCGATCCCCACTGGAAGGGGTGGTCGTACATCGATTCCGCGGCAAGGCTGTAGTGGCCATAGCGTTCGACCTCGTCGCGGAACGGACGGATCATCTGGCTGTGGCACAAGTAGCAGCCTTCGCGGATGTAGATGTCGCGCCCCGCCTGCTCGAGCGGGGTGTAGGGCCGCATCCCCTGCACCTTCTCGATCGTGTTATCGATCCAGAACAGGGGCGCGATCTCGACGATGCCGCCCACCGTCACCGCTGCGAAGGCGAGCACGCCCAGCAGGGTGATGTTGCGTTCCAGCTTCTTGTGACGCTCCATGATGGAGAATGCCATTGTCGTGTCTCCTTCCCCAAGGCGTCAGGCGTGCGCCGCCGAGATGCCGGCCAGCGGCACGTCGCGGTTCGCGTCGTAGGGAGTCTCGGTCATCGGCTTTTCGACGCGGAGCGGCGAACCGATGATCGTGCGGGTGATGTTGTAGGCCATGATGCTGGCACCGGTGAGGTACAGCAGCCCGCCAAAAGCGCGCAGCGCGTACATCGGGTGGAGCGCGGCGACGGTTTCGGCGAACGAGTTCACCAGATAGCCGTCAGGCCCGTATTCGCGCCACATCAGGCCCTGGGTGATGCCTGCCACCCACATGCTCGCGGCGTAGAACACGATACCCGTGGTCGCGAGCCAGAAGTGCCAGTTCACCAGACGCAGGCTGTACAGCCGCTCGCGGTTCCACAGGCGCGGCGCGAGGTAGTACAGCGTGCCGAACGTCACCATGCCGTTCCAGCCCAGCGCGCCCGAATGCACGTGGCCGATGGTCCAGTCGGTGTAGTGCGAGAGCGAGTTGACGCTCTTCACGCTCATCATCGGGCCTTCGAACGTGCTCATGCCGTAGAAGGCCAGGCTCATCACGAACATGCGGATGATCGGGTCGGTGCGGATCTTGTCCCATGCGCCGTTCAGCGTCATCAGGCCGTTGATCATGCCGCCCCAGCTCGGCATCCACAGCATGACCGAGAAGACCATGCCCAGCGTCTGCGCCCAGTCGGGCAGCGCGGTGTAGTGCAGATGGTGCGGACCCGCCCAGATATAGAGGAAGATCAGCGCCCAGAAGTGGATGATCGACAGGCGATAGCTGTAGATCGGGCGTTCGGCCTGCTTGGGCACGAAGTAGTAAATCATCGCGAGGAAGCCGGCGGTCAGGAAAAAGCCGACCGCGTTGTGGCCGTACCACCACTGCACCAGCGCGCCCTGCACGCCGCCGAACACGGAAATCGAGTGCGAACCGAAGAAGCTTACCGGGATCGCCGTGTTGTTCACCAGGTGCAGCATCGCCACGGTCAGGATGAACGAGAGGTAGAACCAGTTGGCGACGTAGATGTGCGGCTCGGTGCGCTTCAGGATCGTGCCGACGAACACGGCGAGGTACGACACCCACACGATCGTCAGCCACAGGTCGACGTACCATTCGGGCTCGGCATATTCCTTGCCCTGCGTCACGCCCAGCAGGTAGCCGGTCGCGGCCAGCACGATGAACAGCTGGTAGCCCCAGAAAACGAAACGGGCGAGGCCGGGGAAGGCCAGCCTCGCCCGGCAGGTGCGCTGGACGACGTAATAGGACGTCGCGATCAGCGCATTGCCTCCGAAAGCGAAGATGACCGCGCTGGTATGCAGCGGGCGAAGGCGGCCGAAGTTGATCCATTCAAGGCCGAAGTTGAGCTGCGGCCAGGTCAGTTCCAGCGCGATGTAAAGCCCGGCGAGAAAGCCCGCCATGCCCCAGAACACCGTGGCGATCACGCCCCAGCGGATCGGGTCGTCATCGTAACGCCCCTGGTCTGGCATCTTGAGGATGCCGCGCGCGAGCGAATCCACGTCGGCCTGCCGCAGCGAGACGACCAGGCCGATCAGCGCGGCGAGAGCGCAGATGCCCATGTGGATGGCGAACGGGGTGTCTTTTGCGAGCGCGATCGCAATGACGGCGAGAAATAGCACAGCGAGCCATATGCCGCTGCGCGTCACTAACGAGACCATGGACCCTTCCCTTCCATGAATGATGTCTCGCCGCCGTGGGCCCATGTGGGCAGGCAAACATTGATGCGGGTCAAATTGCCGGAAAATCAGACCCCTACAAAGGTCTAGGGTCGCCGGTCCGATTTTTGCGCTCGGTCAATGAGGCTGATTCGCAAGGGGTGCATCACGCTGTCACACCGCGAGGCAGCAACCGGGTCTGCGAGGGGCAGGCCACCCGCGGTCGTCAGGATTGGACCCCATGAAGACAATGCTCTCCGCCGCCCTCGGCGCCACCCTCGCCACCACCGCGCTGGTCGCCCCGACCGCGGCGCACGCTGGCTCGGCCGATGGCAAGTGGCAGGTCAAGGTGCTCGGCACCGCCGTTCTGCCCAACGGCAAGATCGACGAAATCAAGTCGATCAACACAGCGACCACGCTGGGCTCGACCCTCGCCGCCGTCACCAACCCCGACGTCAAGGCGAACGACAACGTGGTGCCGACGCTCGCGGTCGAATACTTCTTCACCCCCAACGTCTCGGTCGAAACGATCTGCTGCTTCACCGGGCACCATGTCGAAGGCGACAAGGGTCTCGCCGGTGCCGGCCGCATCGTCGATCACGTGCTGATCCTCCCCGCCACGGTCACCGCCAAGGCGCACCTGCCGCTGGGCGCGATCAAGCCCTATGTCGGCGCAGGCCCCGCCCTGTTCTTCGTGTTCGGCGAAAAGCCGGGCGATACCGCCAAGGCGCTCGGCATCGACAAGGTCAGGATGAGCAATTCGTTCGGCGTCGCGCTGCAGGGCGGCGTCGACATCGCGCTCGGCGACAAGGGCTTCGGCCTCTCGCTCGATGCCAAGAAGTACTTCATCAAGCCCACGGCCAAGTTCTACGACAACGGCACGCTCGCGCTCGAAACCAAGCACAAGCTCGATCCCTGGGTGCTCAGCGCCGGCGTCAGCTACCGCTTCTGATACCAGCTTCCTCCGGTCCCGCCCCGCCCCCACGCACGGGCGGGACCGGGGGACGGCGGGCGGGTCAACCGGGGTTCTGGGATCACTCCGGCCTGGCCCGCCCGCTTCTTTTTTGGGGAATGAACAGATGCGCCCTATCGCAACCGAAACCTTCCCCTGTCAAAGCGGTTGCCGATAAACAAACCCAAGGGTCCCAGGAGCATCTGTGTCGCGCCAGCTTTCGATCGACGTTCTTCTCGACTACCAGTTCGATGCAGCGACCGACCTGCTGCTCCAGATCGAAGCCGCGCCGCTGCCCGAACAGCGCATCCTCGACGCCAGGATCGACATTACCGCCGACGACGCCGGTACCCGCATCGCCGCGCTCGATGCCATCGGCGAGCGGATCTGGCTGCACCGCCAGGGGCGCCTGCAGGTCACCTACCGCGCCCGCGTCGAGATCGAGCGCGCCAGCCTCGACATCGCGCCGCTTGCCGTCACCGCGCACCGCCTGCTTCCGGGCGAGACGATCCCGTACCTGATGCCGTCGCGCTATTGCCCGTCGGACCAATTCCAGTCGTTCACGCTGCGCAAGTTCGGCGAGATCACCACCGGCGCAGGCGTGCTCGCAATCCGTGACTGGATTGCCGAAAACGTCGATTACGTCCCGGGGGTCAGCGATTCTGGCACCGATGCCACCGACACGTTCGTGCGGCGCCAGGGCATCTGCCGCGATTATGCGCACCTGATGGTCACCCTCGCCCGTGCCGCCGGGCTGCCTGCCCGCTTCGTCAGCGTCTATGCCGCAGGGGTTAAGCCGCAGGATTTCCATGCCGTGGCGCAAGTCTGGCTGGCGGGATCGTGGCACATCGTCGACGCCACGGGCATGGCCAGGTGCGACGAAACGGCGATCATCGGGGTCGGTCGCGATGCCGCCGACGTGCCGTTCCTGACCGCCTTCGGCTTTGCCCGGTTCAACGATCAGCGCGTTTCGGTGACCGTCGCCTGACGGGGGCGGTTCAGCCCGCCAGCGAAACCAGCGCCGGGCGGTCGAGAATCTCGACCTCGCGGCGCGAGGGCAGTTCGATCACGCCGTCGTTCTTCAGCTTGGTGAACTGGCGGCTCACCGTCTCGATCGTCAGGCCCAGCACGTCGGCCACCTGCTGGCGGCTGAACGGCAGTGAAAAGCGGCGCGCGGGGCCAAGCTTCACCGCGCAGCCGGTCTCGTTCAGCCGCTCGCTCATTTCTAGCAGGAACGTGGCGATCTTTTCGGGCGCGGTCTTGCGGCCCAGCAGCATCATCCACGAACGCGTGCGATCCAGTTCGGCCAGCGTGCGCTCGAGCAGCTTGTGTTCCAGCTCGGGGTGTTCGCGGGCGAAGCGGTCGAAATCGTTGCGCGCGAACACGCAGACCCGCGCATCGGTCAGCGCGACAACGCTTGCCTTGCTGGTCTGGCCGAACGGGCGGCCGATGAAATCGGATGGATAGGCCACGCCGACGATCTGCTCGCGCCCGTCCTCGGTCGAGGTGGTGAGCTTGAGCACGCCTTCGATCACGTTGGCGACGAGCAGCGAATCGTCGTCCTCCCAGATCAGCGGCTCGCCCGCCGATACCGCGCGCCTGCGCCCCATGGTGTTGAGCGCCGCGATTTCCTGGTTATCCAGGCCGGCACAGATCGCCCGGTTGCGGACGACGCAGGTATCGCAAGAGGACATGACTTAGGCGCGTAACAAAATAGCGGCCCGGTCACAATGAAATGCAGTGTGACGGACCCGCAAAAAAATTGGGCGGCCACGAAATGACCGCCCGAGTCGGGGAGAAATCGGCGAAGGTCTGATCTCCGAAATGGCGATCTTTCCTTCGATAGGCCGCTTCTCGCCCAACCCGTGCCCGCCCGCCTTGACGGATATCAAAACGCGGCCGCGCTGCAAAAAAGGGCCGCGTTTCCGCCCACTCAATCGTCGAGCTTCGCCAGGTCGTGGTAGCCGCCGCGGAAGAACAGCAGCGGCGCGCCCGCCTCGCGATGGCCCAACGCCTCGACCGCGCCGACCACCAGCCAGTGATCGCCCACTTCCACCACGCGCTCGATCGCGCAGTCGATCCACGCGACCGCGTCGTCGAGCAGCGGAAGGCCTGAAGGGCTGTGCCCGTGGGCCAGCTCGGCAAACTTGTCCTCGGCGCGCGAGGCGAAGCGGCGGCACAGGTCCAGCTGGTCCGATCCCAGCACGTTGACGCAGAAGCGCCCGGTCGGTGCGATCCGCGCCCAAGTCGTCGATCGCTTGTCGGGAAAGAAGCCGACCAGCGGCGGATCGAGCGAGATCGACGTGAACGAGCCGACCACGAGCCCGTGGCGCGCGCCATCGTCCCCGATCGCGGTGATCACGCACACCCCGGTGGGATAGGACCCCAGTACATCGCGGAACTGCCGCGCTTCGATCATGCAAACCCCGTTTCATTCATTAGCAGCGGCCTTCGTTCGGTAGCGCCCCGGATGCAACACCTTCGTTCGAGATGTCCCAAAAGGCTCCGCAGCATCAAGGGCGGCTAGCCCGCCTGAAATCCATGTACCAACACATAATCCTCATCAACGCATGAGCGGCATTGATGGAACGACGGCCGATCCGGACGCCCGCGCGGGCCTTGGCGATAGCGCTTCAAATGCGACCGAGTCTTGATCTGGAATCCCACCCAAGTTGACGAAGTTGACAGTGTTCAGGGAAAAGACTCCAGGGCCCGGTAAGAGCGCGTTCAACGCTTCAAAAAGCGCCAATTTCAGCGCCCTTCTCTCCGCCTCTTATGGGCGCAGGCGAGCGTGTAGGACAGGTGCAAGTTGACACGTAACTGACGCGCGCGTCAGAAATGTGTTAAGCGCTGTCGCGCTGCATTGACGGGGGCGGGGTCGGAGATTGGCCCTCCGTCCTTTCATCGCAATCGTCCCCTCGGATGGGGCACCTCCATGTTGGACCCGCAGGGCACAGGCGTGACGGGGAGCAAACGTTGGTGCTCACTCTGGACATTGAAAGCAGTCGTGCTTTCCCGATACGCGCATCGGGCACCTTTTGCCGGTAGGGCGGAAAGGACCTGCCAAGCTAACGTCATATCAGCGAAGGCTGGCATCGCATCGGAACGCGCGCTCAGTCCGCCTGACCAGTCAGTCCGGGTTTCAGCTTTGGCCGCTGCTCCATGACCGGACCATCGTATCACTTCGATAGCGATGCCAGCCTTCTGGCATGACGGCTGGGGGGTGGTCCGGGGCAGCGCCGGCAAGCGCCAGACCAGCCCCGGCGCCCGCCTTACTCCTCGCCCATCCGCAGCGCGGCGATGAAGGCTTCCTGCGGGATCGAGACGTTGCCGTATTCGCGCATGCGGGCCTTGCCCTTCTTCTGCTTTTCCAGAAGCTTCTTCTTGCGGGTGATGTCGCC
The DNA here is from genome assembly GCF_012927405.1 of Novosphingobium olei. Classification (GTDB taxonomy): domain Bacteria; phylum Pseudomonadota; class Alphaproteobacteria; order Sphingomonadales; family Sphingomonadaceae; genus Novosphingobium; species Novosphingobium olei. Next base: position 124,579 of record NZ_JABBGM010000004.1, read on the forward strand.
GCCATAGCACTTGGCGGTCACGTCCTTGCGCAGCGCGGCGATGGTTTCGCGGGCGATGACCTTGCCGCCGATCGCCGCCTGGATCGGGATCTTGAACAGGTGGCGCGGGATCAGGTCCTTGAGCCGCTCGCACATGCCGCGCCCGCGTTCCTCGGCCACGGCGCGGTGCACGATCATCGACAGCGCATCGACCGGCTCGTTGTTGACGAGGATGCTCATCTTCACGAGGTCGCCCTCGCGCAGGCCGATCTGTTCGTAGTCAAAGCTCGCATAGCCGCGGCTGATCGACTTGAGGCGGTCATAGAAGTCGAACACCACTTCGTTCAGTGGCAGCTCGTAGTTCACCTGCGCACGACCGCCGACGTAGGTCAGGCCGGTCTGGATGCCGCGCCGGTCCTGGCAGAGCTTGAGGATCGAGCCGAGGTATTCATCGGGCGTGTAGATCGTCGCCTTGATCCAAGGCTCGTCGATCTGCTCGATCCGGTTGGGATCGGGATAGTCGGCCGGATTGTGCAGCAGGATCTCGCGCGCGTCGTCGGTCTTGCTGGCGCGCAGCTGGATGCGGTAGACGACCGACGGGCTCGTGGTGATGAGGTCGAGGTCGTATTCGCGACTCAGCCGCTCCTGGATGATTTCCAGGTGCAGCAGCCCCAGGAACCCGCAGCGGAAGCCGAAGCCCAGCGCCGCGCTGCTCTCCATCTCGAAGCTGAAGCTGGCATCGTTCAGGCGCAGCTTGGCAATGCTTTCGCGCAGCTTGTCGAAGTCGGCCGCGTCGACCGGGAACAGGCCGCAGAACACCACCGGCTGCACTTCCTTGTAGCCCGGCAGCGCCTCGAGCGCGCCACCCTTCACCGTGGTGATCGTGTCGCCGACCTTGGCGGTTTCCACTTCCTTGATCTGCGCGGTGATGAAGCCGATCTCGCCCGGCCCCAGTTCGGGCAGGTCCTCGCGCTTGGGCGTGAAGCAGCCGACGCGGTCGATCAGGTGCTCGGTGCCGCCGGCCATGAACTTGACCTGCAAGCCCTTCTTGATGACGCCATCGACCACGCGGACAAGAATGACGACGCCGAGGTAGGGATCGTACCAGCTGTCGACCAGCATGGCCTTGAGCGGGGCAGCGCGGTCGCCCTTGGGCGGAGGAATGCGTTCGACCACGGCATCGAGCACATCCTCGATGCCGATGCCCGACTTGGCGCTGGTCAGCACCGCCTGGCTCGCATCGAGGCCGATCACTTCCTCGATCTCGTCCTTGACCTTTTCCGGCTCGGCGGCGGGCAGATCGATCTTGTTGATCACCGGCACGATCTCGTGGTCGTGCTCGATCGACTGGTAGACGTTGGCGAGCGTCTGCGCTTCCACCCCTTGCGCCGCGTCCACCACCAGCAGCGCGCCTTCGCAGGCGGCAAGGCTGCGGCTGACCTCGTAGGCGAAGTCGACGTGGCCGGGGGTGTCCATCAGGTTGAGCTCGTAGGTCAGCCCGTCCTTGGCCTTGTAGTTCAAGCGGACGGTCTGCGCCTTGATGGTGATCCCGCGCTCTTTCTCGATATCCATGTTATCAAGGACTTGCGCGCTCATCTCGCGCTCGGTCAGGCCGCCGGTGTACTGAATCAGGCGGTCGGCCAGGGTCGACTTGCCATGGTCGATGTGGGCGATGATGGAAAAATTGCGGATCAGCGAAAGCTCGGTCATGCCGCGCCCGTTAGCAGTGCTTCGCCAAGCTGTCATCTGCCCCGATTCCCGCGCGGGCAAACCATGCGGTCGCATTTTTTAATTGCTCAATTAACACAGATGTCGCAGCTTCACGTTCGAGGCCGCGCGCGATTCCGCGTGGCTCAAGAACATGGCCAATGGGAGTGGCGGCATGAATCTCGATTTCTCCGACGAGCAGAAAGCGCTCAAGGAACAGGTAAGGCGTTTCCTCGAGGACCGCGGCGGCGTTGCGCAGATGCGCGCCGTGCTGACGAGCGATGCCTCTTACGACAAGGATCTGTACAAGGGCTTGGCCGAACTCGGCGTGCTCGGCGCGGCGATCCCGGAAGAATTCGGCGGCGTCGGCCTGTCGCACCTCGACCTGTGCGTGGTGGCTGAAGAACTGGGCCGCGTGATCGCGCCGGTGCCGGTCGCCTCCTCGATCTACCTCGCCGCCGAATTCCTGCTGCAGGCGGGATCGCAGGCGCAGAAGGAGGCCTGGCTGCCCAAGCTGGCCGCGGGCGAGGCCATCGGCGCCTTCGCCCTGAACGAAGGCGAAGGCCGCATGGGGCCTGAAAAGATCAAGGCCAGCGTTTCGGGCGGCAAGCTCACCGGCACCAAGAGCCCGGTCGCCGATGGCGATTGCGCCGATGTCGCGATCGTGGCGGCGCGGTCGGAAAGCGGCGCGGTATCGCTCTACGTCGTCGATCTCAACGGCCCCGGCGTCGAGCGCCGCACGCTCAACTCGATTGACCCGAGCCGTGGGCAGGCGGTGCTGACGTTCAGCGGCGCGCCGGCCGAACTGCTCGGCGGCGAAGGCGATGGCTGGCACATTGCGACGCAAGTGATGGATCGCGCGGCGATCCTGATGGCCTACGAACAATTGGGCGGTGCCGACCGCGCGCTGGAAATGGCGCGCGACTATGCGCTGGAGCGCATGGCGTTCGGGCGGCCGATCGGCTCGTTCCAGGCGATCAAGCACATGCTGGCCGACATGTACGTTTCGGCGACGCTCGCGCGCTCGAACTGCTACTACGGCGCATGGGCGCTGGCTTCCGGCGCATCGGAACTGCCGGTTGCCGCTGCCACCGCGCGCGTATCGGCGAGCCAGGCCTTCCAGCATTGCGCCAAGAACAACATCCAGGTGCACGGCGGCATGGGCTTCACGTTCGAATACGACTGCCACCTGTTCTATCGCCGCGCCAACGCCCTCGCGCTCGCGCTCGGTTCGGTTTCGACGTGGGAGGACATGCTGGTTGACCGCATGACCACCGGCAACGTCGCCGCTGCCGCCTGACCCCTTTCATTCGGAGAGCAAACATGGACTTCGAAGATACCCCAGAAGAAGCCGCCTTCCGCGCCGAAGTGCGCAGCTGGATCGACGCCAACGCCCCCAAGCACCTTGAGGACCAGCTCAAGCGCGCCAACTTCGGCGACATGGGCGTGACCAGCGAGGACCCCATCCAGGCTTGCAAGTCGTGGCAGAAGAAGAAGGCCGAAGCCGGCTGGGCCTGCCTGCACTGGCCCAAGGAATACGGCGGCGGCAACCGCACGCCGATGGAGCGCGTGATCTGGAACCAGGAAGAGGGCATCTTCCGCTCGCTCGGCGGGCTGTTCACGATCGGCCAGGGCATGTGCGGGCCGACGGTGATGGCCTGGGCCGATGAAGAAACCAAGCGCCGCATGCTGCCCCCCCTCGCCTCGGGCGAGGAAGTGTGGTGCCAGCTGTTCTCCGAACCCGCCAGCGGGTCCGACCTTGCCGGTCTTCGCACCCGCGCGGTCAAGGCCGATGACGGTTCGGGCGACTGGATCGTCAACGGCCAGAAGATCTGGACCAGCGGCGCGCAGAACTCCGACTGGGGCCTGCTGATCGCCCGCACCGACCCGGATGTGCCCAAGCACAAGGGCCTGACGATGTTCTTCCTGTCGATGAAGTCGCCGGGTGTCGAGGTTCGTCCAATCAAGCAGGCGAACGGCCAATCCTCGTTCAACGAAGTCTACTTCACGGACGTGCGCATCCCCGACAGCCAGCGCCTCGGCGCAGTGGGCCAGGGCTGGGAAGTCTCGCTGACCACGCTGATGAACGAGCGCCTGTCGATCGGTTCGGGCATGTCGACCGGGTTCCCGCAGCTTCTCTCGCTGTGCATGGACGTCGAAGTGGACGGCAAGCCGGCGGTGCAGGATTCGAACGTGCGTTCGAAGCTCGCGCAGTTCGCGGTTCGCGAGATGGGCCTCAAGTACACTGGCATGCGTGCCATCACCGCACTGTCGAAGGGCGAAACGCCGGGGCCGGAAAACTCGATCGGCAAGCTCGTCGCAGGCGCCACCATGCAGGACCTCGCGATGTTCGCGCTTGATCTGCAGGGCCAGTCGGGCGTGATCTGGGAAAAGGACGGCCCGCACGATGGCCGCTTCCAGGCGATCCTGATGCGCTCGCCCGCCACGCGCATCGAAGGCGGTTCGGACGAAATCCTGCGCAACATCATCGGCGAACGCGTGCTGGGGCTTCCGGGCGACATCCGCGTCGACAAGGACGTGGCGTTCAAGGACATCCCGACCAGCGGCCGCAAGAAGGCTGCCGCCGCCGCCTGATAACGGCCGGGCACGAAAGAACGGAGGGCGCCCCGTGCGGAACGGGGCGCCCTTCTTCGTGTGGCGCGTGTTGCAGCACATGCGATCCTGCGCCAAGGCGCCGCCATGGAGCAGACCCCTTACGAACTCTTCGGCGGCGAACCGACCGTGCGAGCGCTGTGCGCGCGGTTCTACGAGCTGATGGATACCTTGCCCGAGGCGCACGCGGTGCGCGCGGTCCATCCACCGTCACTGGCGAATGCCGAGGCAAAGCTCTACGATTACCTGACCGGCTGGCTCGGCGGACCGCCGCTCTATACCGACAAGTATGGCCACCCGCGGTTGCGCATGCGCCACTTCGTTGCCCCCATCGGCCGGGCCGAGATCGAAGGCTGGCTGCTCTGCTTCGGTCAGGCGTGGGGCGAAGTGATCGCGCCCTCGCCGCTTGCGGACGCGATCATGGCAAAGGTCGAAGCTCTTGCCTGGCACATGGGCAACCAGCCCGCAGTCTGACGGCCAGAAGTCTGCTGGCCCCAAGCCTCACTGGCGAAAGCATCAGCCGACCTTGCGCTGAGCCACTTCCTGCGGGACGCTGCGCAGCGTGACGGCGGCGATGCGGCCATCCTCGTCAAGTTCGAGCGGCATCGAGAATTCCACCCCGAGCCGGTCGTCGTTCGACCAGCGGCACGTGGCCGTGACCGGGTAGTTTTCCGACAGCAGCACGCGGAAGATCGTTCCGGGCGGCACGTTCCACAGCCCTTCGATCAGCGCGCCGGTGCGGCTGATGTTGCGCACGGTGCCATGATAGCGGTGCCCCGCGTGGTCGAGCACGACCTTGCGCAGCATCGTCTGGCGGCTGGCGCGTGCCGAACGCGGACCCTGCGCCACGGCGATCAGGCCCGAGGTCAGGCGCGATGCGGCGGCTTCGGCCGAAAGCGGGCGTTCGTAGATGTAGCCCTGCACGTGGCTGCAGCCCAGAACGCGGATCAGGTCGAGCTCGTCGAGCGTTTCCACGCCCTCTGCCGTCGTTTCCATGCCCAGCGCTTCGGCCAGGCTGACGATCGAGCCGATGATCGCCCCGTTGCGGCTGCCCGGCTGGGTCGCGCCGCGCACGAAGGACTGGTCGATCTTGATCTTGTCGAACGGCGCCTTCTTCAGATAGCCGAGCGAGGAGTAGCCGGTGCCGAAATCGTCGAGCGCCAGCCGCACGCCGACCGACTTGAGCGCGCGGAACATCGCCTCGGTGTCGGAATCGTCGTTGAGGAACACGCTCTCGGTGATCTCGAGCTCCAGTCGCTGCGGATCGACCTGCGCGTGGGCAAGCGCGCTGGTGACGATCGAGGGCAGCGAGGGATTGGCGAACTGCAGCGGCGATACATTGACCGCGACGCGCACGTTGGTCGGCCACTTGGCCAGATCCTGGCACGCGGTGCGCAGCGCCCATTCGCCGATCGTGGCGATCAGGCCGGTATCCTCGGCAATCGGGATGAACTTGGCGGGCGAGATGAAGCCCTGCTCGGGATGGTGCCAGCGCAGCAGCGCCTCGAACCCGGTGATCCGTTCGGTCGCGGTCTGCACCACGGGCTGGTAATACAGCTCGAGCCCGCCATTGGCGACCGCATCGCGTAGCTCTTCTTCGAGCTGGCGGCGCTCTTCGGCATCGCTGTGCAGATCCGGCGCATAGAAGTGGTAGCGTCCGCGCCCGCCATCCTTGGCCGCATAGAGCGCAAGATCGGCGTTGCGGATCAGCGCTTCGCTGGTGACGCCGTCATCGGGCGCGAGCGCGATGCCGACCGACGCGCCGATCATCACCCGGCTGCCGTCGATCGAATAGGGCTGCGAAAGCGCTTCGATCACCTGTGCCGCGATCGGCGCCAGCTTTTCGCGCTCGGTCTTGCCAGGCAGGATGACCTTGAATTCATCACCGCCGAGACGCCCGACCCGGCCGTGCTTGCCGATCACGCGTTCCAGCCGCTGCGCCACCTGCTTGAGCAGGGCATCGCCCGCCGGGTGGCCCAGCGTATCGTTGACCTGCTTGAACCGGTCGAGATCGAGCAGGAACACGGCGCAGGCGCGGTGGCTGGCTTGCGGAGCGTTGAGGATCTTTTCCAGCGACTGCGACATGCGGAAGCGGTTCGACAGGCCGGTCAGCGAATCGAAGTGCGCGAGGCGGCTGGCGTGTTCCTGCGAGCGGCGCTTTTCGGTCAGGTCTGTACCCGAGCCGCGGAAACCCTGGAAGTTGTTGAACAGGTCGTAGGTCGGACGGCCGGTGATCGACCACCAGCGTTCCTCGTTCTGCGTGGCGGCGCGAACCGCCAGGTCGGAAAAGCTCGACCGCGCGGAAAGGTGGAAGGCCAGCGTGCGCTCGCCCTCGCCCGACTGTTCGGCCAGGTTGAACAGTTCGGCCAGCGGACGACCGATCAGCTCCTCAACCTCGCGGCCGAGCGTGTCGGCCACGGGGCGCGAAAGATAGGTGATCTGGCCGCGGCGGTCGGTTTCCCAGAACCAGCCCTGCCCGGTCTCTTCATAGTCGGCGAGGATTTCCTGCGCGCGGGTCTGCACGCGGGCTTCTTCCTGCACGCGCTCCTCGGTGCGCAAGTCGATCTCGCGCTGGCGCATGTAGGCAACGCCCGCGATCGCCAGGCCGATCAGCAGCGCAAGCAGGCCGCCCTGCGCGCTGACCACGCAGGTAACCCCCGACCACAGCGCGATCTGCGCCGCGAGCATGGCGGCGAGGCGCCCCGACTGGGTAACCGTGGTAAACAGCGAAATGGTTACCAGAAGCGCAAGCGATTGATCCCACGCGATATGTCCACCGTTCGCCCACAGGCCGACGGCCGTGCCGTAGACGAACATCGGCAGGACCACGGCAAGCGCGAGACTTGCGGTGCGCACGGCAGTCGAAAGCCGCGCGGTCTGTTCGAGCCGCACGGCGAATCGACCGGCGAAGACGATGATCGCGGCGACCAGCGCCATCACCGGCGCGGTCCACGAGGTAAACGCTGCGTTGACGACCGCGAGCCCGGCAATTCCGGCGGCCATCGGCAAGGCCATGTGCGGCCATTCGGGGCCGATCAGCGTGCGATTGCGACGATCGCCGAACAGGAAGACGTCTCCCGGCGGCACCGAGGCGGTGCGTTCGCGCCGCTTCTGGGTGCGGGCGAAATCACGGCCCGTCTGGGGCTTGGCAGGGAAATCGGCCATCACGACCGCCGGTTCATCGGACATGGTTTCCCGATTGCCCCATTTGCTTTGAAAAAGGCTTAACGCGGACCTGAAACCACAGCCGGAACCTTGCGACTTTTGCCACCGGATCGAACCTGCTAGTCGCTCGCCCGACGGCGTCACGTTTGCGAGGGAAAATTGGCTTCGACTGCGGCATTTTCGATGATCGGCGTTGCCGGGCGCAGGCTTCGCGTGGGCCAGTGGCATGCCGAACAGACCGGGGCCCGGCCGCTCGTCATCCTCAACGGCATCGGCATGAACATCGAACTTCTCGAACCGATCGCGCGGGTGCTGACCGACCGTCGGATCATTGCGGTCGACATGCCCGGCATCGGTGGTTCGCCCGATCCGGTGTTCCCTTATACTATTCCCTGCATGGCGCTCGCGCTCGCCTCGCTGCTCGATCGCCTGCGCATCGAACAGGTCGATCTGCTCGGGATCAGCTGGGGCGGCGCGGTGGCCCAGCAGTTTGCCTTCCAGCATCGCGGCCGGCTCGGCAAGCTGGTGCTCGCCGCCACCGCCTCGGGCGGCGCGACGATGGTGCCGGGCAACTTCGCCCTGCTCGGCAAGATGGCCGATCCGCGCGAATATACCGTCGAGAAGGCGCTGCGCCGCAACCTCGCCATGCTCTACAACGGGGGCGGATCGGCGCGCGTTTCGCTGAACGCCGCCAAGGCGCCATCGCCGCTCGGCTGGGCCTGCCAGATGACCGCGTTCGCCACGTGGACAAGCGTGCCGTTCCTGCCGCTGATCTCGGTGCCGACGCTGATCATGGCCGACGAGGAAGACCAGCTGATCCCGCCGACCAACTCGCACTTCCTGCACAATGCCATTCCCGGCAGCCGGCTCGAGATGTTCGAAGGCGGCGGCCACCTGTTCATGCTGTCGAAGTCGCACGAATTCGGCGAGAAGCTCACTGCTTTCCTCGACGAACGGCCGCACTACCCCAAGCGGGCCGCCTGACCCGCCTCAACGCTTTCCTTTTGCCGCCGGTCCGTCAGGCGGCGTGGACATATTCCACAGCGCCACGGCTGGAGGCAAAAAGCGCCAGCGCGAGAAGGCGAGGCGGAGCAATATCGGGAATATTGCGAGCCGAGCAGACGCTGCGATGGCGCTTTTTGGTCCAGCCCCTTCTGGGTTATCCTGTAAGAGGCCCCTGCGGCGTCGCTCAGCCTTGATGGAGGCCCACTCCACCTGCGGCCTCGCTCCTTGCCGGGGGCCTCTTACAGGGTAACCGTGGCGTTGCGGAAATTGTCCACGCCGCCTAGCATCTCCCGCAGAATCACAACAAACGCGCGGGAGAGCGCATGCGTCACATCGCGATCATCGGTTCAGGACCTGCCGGATACTACACCGCCGAAGCCGCCCAGAAGCAGTGGGGGGACGACGTCAAGGTCGATATCTTCGACCGCCTTCCCGTTCCCTACGGCCTGATCCGCACCGGTGTCGCGCCCGATCACCAGTCGATCAAGGGCGTCTCGCGCCGCTACGAACAGACCGCGCTGTCCGACAACGTGCGCTTCGTCGGCAACGTCACCATCGGGCAGGACGTTTCAATAGAGGAATTGCAGGGTTTCTACGATGCGGTGGTGCTCGCCACCGGCGCGCCGCGCGATCGCGGGCTCGACCTGCCGGGCGACAACTTGCGCAACATCCACGGCAGCGCCGCCTTCGTCGGGTGGTACAACGGCCACCCCGAATTCGCCGCGCTCGATCCCGACCTGTCGGGCGAAACCGCAGTCGTCATCGGCATGGGCAACGTGGCGCTCGACGTCGCGCGGATCCTGTCCAAGACGCGCGAGGAATTCGCCGGCAGCGACATCGTCGGCCACGCGCTCGAAGCGCTCGTCGCCTCGAAGATCCGCCGTGTGGTCATCCTCGGCCGGCGCGGCCCTCACCAGATCATGATGACGCCCAAGGAACTTGGCGAACTGGGCCATCTTTCGCGCGCCGCGCCACGCGTCGATCCGGCGGACCTGCCCGATGTGGGTGAAGATGCGCTGCTCGAACCGGGCCTGCGCAAATCGGTCAACCACTTGCGCAGCTTCGCCGCGATCCCGGAAAGCCACCGCGCCGACGTCGACATCGAAGTGGAGTTCGATTTCTTCGCCGCTCCGCGCGCGCTGCTCGGCGATGGGCGGGTTGAGGCGATCGAAGTGGAGCGCACCCGCATCGAGGGCGGCCGCGCCGTCGGCACCGGCGAATTCTACGAAATTCCCGCCAGCCTCGTCGTCGCCTGCATCGGTTATCGCACCGCGCCGATTCCGGGCGTGCCGTTCGACGAGCGCGCCGGCCGCTTCGCCAACGACGAAGGGCGCATCCTGCCCGGCCTCTATTGCGTCGGCTGGGCGCGCCGTGGCCCATCCGGCACGATCGGCACCAACCGCCCCGATGGCTTCGCGGTGATCGAGAAGATCGCCGAGGACATGCCCGCCTTCGCCCACAAGGCGGGGCGCGAAGGGTTCGACGCGCTCGCGGCGCAGCGCGGGCTGGACGTCGTCACCTTCCGCGACTGGAAGCGGATCGAGGAAGCCGAAGCCGCCCGCGCCCGCGACGGCGCGCCGCGCGAAAAGTTCGTCGACGTGGCCGAGATGATCCGCGCGCGAGGTTGACCGGGCCGCAACCCTCTGCCTTAATCGCTTAACTAAGTAAGGGGCGTGCGGCGACAGCTGCCGTTGCCAGGCGATTTAGGGAGAGAGGAAATGTCCGTTCGCGCGATGCAGCTCGGCGCAAAGCCGGCCACGCTAGACAGTCTGAAGGCGGTGGAGCTGCCCGATCCCGGCGCGCCGGGTGCTGGCGAAATCCGCGTGCGCATTCGCGCCTCGTCACTCAACTTCCATGACTACGCCGTCGTCGCCGGCATGCTGCCGGCCCCGGCAGATCGCATCCCGATGTCCGACGGCGCGGGTGAAGTCGTGGCCATCGGCGATGGCGTGACCGAATTCGCGGTGGGCGACGCGGTCGTCTCGGTGTTCTTCCCGCTGTGGGAGGATGGCACGTTGCACCAGCCGATGCAGTTCTGCGTGCCGGGCGACAGCACCGATGGTTACGCCCGCACCGAAGTCGTGGTCCCGGCGCGTTGGTTCACCCGGGCGCCCAAGGGCCTCAGCCATAGCGAGGCCGCGACGCTCACTTGCGCAGGATTGACCGCGTGGCGCGCGCTGTTCGTCGATGGCTCGACGGGCCCGGCATCGACCGTGCTGATCCAGGGAACGGGCGGCGTATCGATCTTTGCGCTGCAGTTCGCCAAGGCTGCCGGGGCACGGGTGATCGCCACCAGCTCTTCGGACGAAAAGCTCGAGCGGCTGCGGGCCATGGGCGCGGACGAGCTCGTCAATTACCGCGCCCATGCCGACTGGGGCGTCAAGGCGGCGGAGCTGACCGGCGGACGCGGCGTCGACACCGTGGTCGAGATCGGTGGTGCCGGAACGCTGGAACAGTCGATGATGGCCACGCGCGTCGGCGGCCATATCGCGGTGATCGGCGTGCTGGCCGGGTTCGCCGGTCCCGTCAACACGGCGCTGCTGATGAACAAGAACCTGCGCGTCCAGGGACTTACAGTGGGATCACGCGCAAGCCAGCTCGACATGATCGCCGCGATCGAAACCAACGGCATCCGCCCGGTGATCGATCGTCATTTCGCGCTGGAATCGCTGGGCGATGCCTTCCGCCACCAGATCAGCGGCGCCCACTTCGGCAAGATCGTCGTCGATATCTGATCGCCCGCCCGGGTGCGCCCGACGGCTCAGGCCGCGCGGCGCATCCGGCGCGCCACCCGAGAGTCATTGCCCAGCTGGAAGCGGTCGACGAGTTCGGCCATGCGGTCGGCCTGCCCCGCCAGGTTGCGCGCCGCCGCGGTCGCCTCTTCGACCATCGCCGCGTTCTGCTGCGTCATCGTGTCGAGCTCGCCTACGGTCTCACGGATCTGGCCGATGTTGGTCGCCTGATCGCGCGCCGATGCGGCGATGCTGCTGGCAAGGTCGGCGATTTCGCCCACCCGGCCGACGATGCGCGAGAACGTCTCGCCCGTCTGTCCGACGATGGCGACACCGCGATCGACTTGCGCCGAGCTCGCGCCGATCAGGTTCTTGATGTCGAGCGCCGCTTCGGCCGAACGCTGCGCCAGCGCGCGCACTTCGTTGGCGACGACGGCGAAACCGCGGCCTGCATCCCCCGCACGCGCCGCCTCGACGCCGGCATTGAGGGCGAGGAGGTTGGTCTGGAAGGCGATGCCGTCGATCACCGCGATGATCTTGCCGATCTCCTGCGCCGACTGCTGGATATCGGTCATCGCCTGAACCGCCTCGCCCACCACGGTTCCGCCATCTTGCGCATCGGTATGGGTCTGGCGGACCGCATCGTGCAGGTTGCCCGCATCGTCGGCGGTGGACCGCACGCTCGCCGCGAGCGAGGTCATCGCCGCCGATGCTTCTTCAAGGCTTGCCGCCTGATGCTCGGTGCGCCGCGCCATGTCGTCGGAAGCCTGGCGGATCTGCTTGGCGCCGGTGTCGACAGACGTCGAAGCCTGGGCCACTTCGGAAAGCGCCTCCGCCACCTTGGCGCGCATCGTTTCGAAGTCGGACTGGATCGCGGCGAATTCCTGCGGAAGGTTCTCGATCGCCGAATGAAAATCGCCGTTGGTCATGCGCTGCAAGGCGCTGCCGAGATGGCCGATCACCTCGACACGCGCCTTTTCCGCAATCTCGAAATACGTGGACAGCGCGATGTTCATGTCGAGCTGCGCCATCTTGACCATCGTGCCCGCCAGCCGCGCGGTGCGCCGCGGCGAAAGCGTCGGCAGCGCACCGGCGAGCCCAACCATGACCTCGTCGATCACGCTGGCATAGGCGCCGATGTACCAGTCCGGCGAAAGGCCGATCCGCGCGTGTACACGACCGATGGTGCGCGCGCTTTCAAGGTACGTCGAATCCGGGCGGCCCGAGAACATCGTCTGCCAATGCTGCAGCTGCTTGTCGCGCGCATGGTTCATCGCCGCGCGCGAACCGAACAGACCGGCGATTTCGGGACTCACCGCGATCCGGTCGTAAAGGCGTTCGAGCGCGGGCGGCGCCAAGCGCGCCATCGCCGCCGAAATCGCTGGAAACCGGCGATAGTCATCGTCGGTCAGGCTGAAGAAATCGAGCGTGCGGGAAAGGGATGGCGTTGGGGACATGACGCAGCTTCCAGAAAATGGTTGCTGCGTTATGTCACAAGGCCCTCAATCAACCTTGGCCGCCGATTAGGTACGATTACGACGTCCGCGAGGACATCTGGCTTTCTGCCGGCTCAGACCCGCATCGGCATCAGCACGTAGAGCGCCGGTGCCTTGTCGTCCTTGCGGATCAGCGTGGGCGCCCCGGCATCGGCGAGGTGCAATTCCACCGTATCGCCGTCGATCTGGCTGAGGATATCTTTGAGATAGTTGGCGTTGAAGCCGATCTCGAAGCCTTCGGCGCGATAGTCTGCCGCAAGCTCTTCGGCCGCGGTGCCGTTGTCCGGGCTCGTCACCGACAGCGTCACGCGGTCGGCTTCGAGCGCCATCTTCACCGCACGGGTCTTTTCAGTGGCGATGGTCGCCACGCGGTCGACGCCCTGGAAGAACGAGCGCGGATCAAGCTTGAGCAGCTTGTCGTTGCCGGTCGGGATCACGCGGTTGTAATCGGGGAACGTGCCGTCGATCAGCTTGCTGGTGAGCACCACGCCGTGTTCGCCGCCCAGCGTGAAGCGCACCTTGCTGGCCGAAAGATCGACGAGAACGGCGGTATCGAGCACTTCTTCGAGCAGCTTGCGCAGTTCGCCCACGCATTTGCGCGGCACGATCACGTCGGGCATGCCTTCGGCGCCATCGGGCCGCGGCAGGGTGTAGCGCGCCAGGCGGTGGCCGTCGGTCGCGGCGGCCTTCAGCACATCGTCCGCCACATGGAAGAAGATGCCGTTGAGGTAATAACGCGTCTCTTCGGTGCTGATCGCAAAGCGCGTGCGGTCGATCAGCTCAGCCAGCGTGCGCGCCGGAATCTCGAAGCTGGTGGGCAGATCGCCTTCGACGATCACCGGGAAATCGTCGCGAGGCAGCGTCGGCAGCTGGAAGCGGCTGCGCCCGGCCTTGACCACCATGCGGTTGTCGGCGGTTTCAAGGCTCACCTGCGAACCGTCGGGCAGCTTGCGCGCGATGTCGAACAGCAGGTGCGCCGACACGGTGATCGCGCCCGGCCCTTCGACCGAGACGGCCGGCATCGATTCCACGATCTGCAGGTCGAGGTCGGTGGCCATCAGGCGAACCGAATTGTCGGGCGACGCTTCGATCAGCACGTTCGACAGGATCGGGATCGTGTTGCGCCGTTCGACCACGGACTGGACGTGGGACAGACAGCGCAGGAGCGTCGCGCGTTCGATCGTCGCCTTCATTCTCGTCTCTCGTCCCCCCAGTCGGCAGGGTTCAGCATGCCCGGCCGGTCGGTGTCAGCTAAGGTTTCCTGTGGCGGAATCGCCCGGAAACACAGGTCAATTCGGACTACCTTCCTTAGCGCGCGGACCGGCGCGGGCAAGCGCTCCGGCGCCGCTGCCAAGCGAAGCTGTGCATAAACTGCAGGAATTGCGCCTCAATCGAGCCGGCGCAGGCCATCGAACATGTTGGCCGTCGCCGCGATCCACGCGGTGATCAGCCGCCAGCCGTCCGGCGTCACCGCTGCGGGATCCTGTCCCGCATCGCGCAGCGCGGCGGTGATGCGGTTGAGATCGCCCTGCGTCACCTTCTCGGCCGGGTTGTTGGTCTTGCCTGGACCGATATCGAGCGCATCGTCGATCAGCGACACCGGAATGCCGATCGCCGCCAACCGGGCATCGAGCACGTCGCGCCCCATCCGCCCGAGCGTGTAGTCGACATAGGCATCGGTCTGCTTGGCATCGAGGAACTGGTCGCGCGCGCATCCTTCCACCACGCGGCGCAATTCATCGATCACCGGACGGTTGCGATCGGGATCCTGCGCCACGATCGCATCGGCCACGCGCGCGTCGAGCCCCACGGGCGCTGCCTTGACCGCGCAGGCCAGCGCCTCGGGCGAACGCGCCTGCGCCCCTTGCGCGCCAGCGAGCAGCGCCAGCGCGACAAGGACCTTGCGCATCATCAGGAAAGCATCGCCATGCCGCCGTTGACATGCAGCGTCTGGCCGGTGACGTAGCCTGCTTCCTTGCTGGCAAGATAGGCCACGGCTGCGCCGATGTCGCTGCCTTCACCCATCCGGCCCATCGGGATGCGGGCGTTCAGCGCATCCTTCTGCGCATCGGGCAGAACGTCGGTCATCGCGGTGCGGATGAAGCCCGGTGCCACGCAGTTGACGGTGATGTTGCGGCTGGCGAGTTCCTGGCCGAGCGACTTGCTCATGCCGACAAGGCCCGCCTTGGCCGCGGCATAGTTGACCTGCCCCGGATTGCCCGTGGCGCCGACCACGCTCGTCACGGTGATGATGCGGCCGAAGCGCGCTTTCATCATCGGCTTGGTCGCCGCGCGCATCAGGCGGAAGGCGGCTTCAAGGTTGACCTTGATCACCGCGTCCCATTCCTCGTCCTTCATCCGCATGGCGAGGTTGTCTCGGGTGATCCCGGCGTTGTTCACCAGGATGTCGACCTTGCCCAGCGTATCGAGCGCGGCGGGGACGAGATGTTCGACCTGTTCGGTGTTCGACAGGTCGCAGGTGATCTCCACGTGATCGTGGCCGTAGGTTTCGTTGAGTTCCTCGCGGAAGGCGCGCAGCTTTGCCGGGTTGGTCCCCGAAAGCGCCAGCCGCGCCCCCTGCCGCGCCAGCGCGTGGCTGATCGCCGAGCCGATGCCACCGGCCGCGCCGGTCACGAGGGCGGTCATGCCGCTAAGATCGAACAGGCGGTTTTCCATGGCTCAGATATCCTTCAGGATGGCTTCGATGTCGGCCATGCCGACGACACTGGTAACCGACACATCGGCCACGGTGCGGTTGATCATGGGCGAAAGGACCTTGCCGCCCAGTTCGATGAACTGTTCGACGCCGGCGTCCTTCATCGCGATCGCGCTTTCGCGCCAGCGCACGCGGCCGGTCACCTGCTCGACCAGCAGGCGCTTGACTTCGGCAGGGTCGGTCACGACCGCTGCAGTCACGTTGGCGAAGAGTGCCACGCGCAGCGCGGCCGGTGGCGTCTTTTCGAAGGCTTCGGCCATGGCATCGGCCGCCGGCTGCATCAGCGGGCAATGGAACGGCGCGGATACCGGCAGCAGCACGCCGCGCTTGATGCCGTGGTCCTTGACCAGCGCCACGGCGCGCTCGATCGCGCCCTTGTGGCCCGAAAGCACGACCTGCGTGGGATCGTTGTCGTTGGCAACGGTGCAGACTTCTCCTTCCGCCGCCGCTTCGGCCAGTGCCGAGGCTTTCTCGATATCGGCACCCAGCAGCGCCGCCATCGCACCCACGCCCACCGGCACGGCCGCCTGCATCGACTGGCCGCGCAGCTTCAGCAGGCGCGCGGTGTCGGCAAGGCTGAACGCGCCTGCGGCACAGATCGCGGTATATTCGCCCAGGCTGTGGCCCGCGACGAAGTCCGCCTTGTCAGCGAGCGCAATGCCGCCTTCCTTTTCCAGCACGCGCAGCACGGCGATGGCGTTGGCCATGATCGCGGGCTGGGCGTTCTCGGTCAGCGTCAGCGCGTCTTCCGGCCCTTCCTTCATGATCTGGAACAGCTTCTGGCCCAGCGCGTCGTCGACTTCCTCGAAGACTTCGCGCGCGGCGGCGCTCGCCTCGGCGAGTTCCAGCCCCATGCCGACCTTCTGGCTGCCCTGCCCCGGGAAAACGAAAGCTCTCATGTCCTCTACGCTCCTTTGGGCGCGCGCCCTATTGCCGTCACTCGCGCGGGGCAAGCCCGAACGGGACGATCTTGTTGTCGATATCGTGGCCGATGTCGGCCGAACCCAGGAAGGAGAGGCCGGCAACCCCGCACCAGTGCCGTGCCATGGCTTCTGGCGCAAAGCCGAACGGCCGGTCGTTCTCGGGTACGTCGCTGACGCGGCCGAGGCGGAGGCCGGCAGCCCCTTGCCCGGCAAGGGCGTGGCAGACGTGGAACAGCAGCCGGTCGACGGCATAGTCGTATTCGGCCACCTCCTCGACCAGCACCTCGTGGCCCGCAAGATCGGGCATCAGCGGCGTGCCCAGCAGCATGGCCAGCGTCATCAGGTTGAACGCAACGCGGGGGCGCGCTCCCGCCGAGGGCTCGATCCCGTCGCGCGCTCCGCTCAGGAAGCCGAGCGTGCGCCGCACCGCCGCCTCGCCGCCGGTGCGCCGGAGATCGGTCGGCATGGGCGCGTGGACCTGCTGCCCGATCCCTGAACCATAGAGCGCGCCCAGCAACGTGCCGCCGTCCGAATAGCCGAGGTAGAGCTTGTCGCGCGCCGCCGCGCCCGCCTGCGCCACGGCATCGGCGGCGATCCGGTTGGCACCATAGCCGCCGCGCACGAACCACACCGCATCGAACGCCGGATCGTTGGCGCAATCGAGAAACGCCGCCCGCCGCACCGCGTCACTTCCGGCGAAATGTCCCTCCACCGCAAAGCACTGTTCGTGGAAATCGAGCGCGATGGACGCGAACTCCGCCCCGGCCAGCGCCACCACGCGCGCCGCATCCTCGCGGGTGAACGGGGTCGAAGGGGCGCAGATGGCGACACGCATCGACTTGCCATAGCGACAACCACAAGCCGGCGCAAAGCAATGGGCCAACGTTTGGGGGCCAAAGTCTGGACTGGCGTGGCCGTTGCTGTAGTGCGTTGCGCCCATGACCTCTGCCACAGCCACCGACCTCACCTCGCGCCCCTGGTTCTTCTGCGGCATCGGCGGATCGGGCATGCTACCCCTCGCCCTGATCCTGCGCGGCCTTGGCGCAAGTGTCGCCGGCTCGGACCGCAGCCGCGACCAGGGCCGCACGCCGGAGAAGTTCGCCTGGCTCGAAAGCCTGGGCTTCACGCTGTTCCCGCAGGACGGCAGCGGCGTAACCTCGTCCGAACAGGTGCTGGTCGCCAGCGCTGCGGTGGAGGACACCGTGCCCGAAATGGTCCGCGCCCGCGAGCTTGGCTGCCCGCGCATGAGCCGCGCCGAACTTCTCTCGCGCCTGTTCAACGCAAGCAGGACCGGCATCGCCGTCGGCGGCACGAGCGGAAAGTCGACCGTCACCGGGATGATCGGCTGGATCATGACGCAGGCGGGCCGCGATCCGACGGTGATGAACGGCGCGGTGATGAAGAACTTCCGCACGCCCGATGCGCCCTTCGCCTCGGCCCGCGTCGGAAGCGGCGAGCTGTTCGTGTCCGAGGTCGACGAAAGCGACGGCTCGATCGCGCTCTACACCCCGGCGATCGCGGTGCTCAACAACGTCAGCCTCGATCACAAGAGCCTGGAGGAACTGCGCGCGCTGTTCGGCGATTTCCTGGCGCGCGCCGCGATCGCGGTGATCAACGCCGACGATCCCGAAAGCCTCGCCCTGCGCCCGCGCGCCCATGCCTCGCTGACGTTCGGCTTTTCGACCGATGGCGACATTTCAGTCGATGCAGCCACCATCGTCGAGCATCCCACCGGCATCGCGGCCACCGTGATCGATCGCCGCGACGGCGCTGCTGTGCCGCTCGCCTTGCAAGTGCCTGGCCGGCACAACCTCGCCAACGCGCTCGCCGCGCTGGCCGCCGCCAATGCCGCCGGCCTGCCGCTCGCCGAAGCGGCGCGGGCGCTGGAAGGGTTCACCGGCCTTGCCCGCCGCTTCGACATCGTGGGCACCAGCCCATCGGGTGTCACCGTGATCGACGATTTCGGCCACAACCCCGAAAAGGTCGCCGCCACGCTTGCTACGCTGAAAGCCCATCCCGGCCGCGTGATCGCCTTCTTCCAGCCCCACGGCTATGGCCCGCTGCGCCAGATGGGCGCGGAGCTGGCCGAAGTGCTGGCCACCCGGCTCTACAGCGATGACGTGACCATCCTGTGCGATCCGGTCTATTTCGGCGGCACGGTCGACCGCTCGGTCGGCTCCGAACGCATCGTCGCGCTGGTGCAAGGCCACGGCGGCCAGGCTGAACACATCGCGTCGCGCGATCATTGCGCCGACCGCATCGTCGCGCTTGCGCGCCCCGGCGATCGCATCGTGATCATGGGCGCGCGCGACGATACCTTGTCCACGTTCGCGCGCGACATCCTCGCCCGGCTCGCCTGAGATCGCCCCCCCGCCTTAACAAAAAGCCCCCGGGCCGTACGAAATCGTCGCGAGTCCAAGGCAACCGTTTGGTGCCGGGCGCGGTGCTAGGTCCCCGCTAACCCGCCGGCATCCCCGCGCCGGCCGGGGCAGCGTGGGGCCTGGCCATGACGATCCGCGAAACGAGCCGAAAAGGCGGGCTCATCATCACCTGCATCCTCCTGGCCGCCGCCACCGCGCTTGCCGTCGGCGTGGCGCGCGTCCGCGTCGGTGGCCCCATCTACACCCGCGTCGAGGAACTGGCCGACTTCAACGCCGACATCCTTCCCCCGCCGCTGTTCCTGACCGAAGCCATGCTGACCGCATCGGATGCCGCGAACATCGGCGGCTCGCTCGATGAGGACAAGGCAACGCTTGCACGGCTCGAACGCGAATACCGCACGGCGCGCGATCGCTGGGCAAAGTCGGAACTCGACCCCGCGCTCAAGGCTGAACTTGCCGCCGGGGCCGGCGCGTTGGGCGATCGCTTCTGGACCGAGATCGACCAGAACCTTGTCCCCGCGCTGGAGCGCAACGATGCCGATGGCGCCGCGCTCAGTCAGGGCAAGGCGCGCCTGCTCTATCGCAAGCACGCCGATGCGGTCCGCCAGCTGACCGGGCACACGGCCAAGGTGCGCGAAGCGTTGTCGGACCATGTCCACCTGACCATGCGGCTGACGCTCGGCGTGATGGCGCTCGCCGGGATCGCGGTGCTGGCCATGGTGTTCGTGGCGCTGCGACTGCTGGGCCGACATGTACTCACCCCGCTGGCGGCCACCGCCGAGCTGATGACCGACATGGCCGGGGGCGACCTCGACCGCACGCCCGATCATACCGACCGGGCCGACGAAATCGGCGACATGAGCCGCGCCATCGCCGTGTTCCGCAGCGCCGGGCAAGCCGCCCGTGAGGCCGCAGAAGCCCAGGCCGAGGTGGTGCGCGTGATGCGCGGCGCGCTGGATCGCCTGTCTGGCGGCGATCTCGTCCATCGCATCGAGCAGCCATTCGCGCCCGACTACGAAGGCCTGCGTACCGCCTACAACACCGCCGCGGTCAAGCTGGACCGCCTCGTCGCCCAGGTTTCGGTGTCGGCGGGAGACGTCAAGGTGGGCGCGGCCGAGATCCGCGGCGCAAGCGATGACCTGTCGCGGCGCAACCAGATCCAGGCTGCGAGCATCGAGGAATCGGGCGCGGCCGTGCAACAGGCGGTAGACCTGGTCCACGATACCGCGCGCCGCACTGCCGAGGCGCACGGCGCAATCGGCGCGGCCAACAGCGAAGTCGCCAACGGCCGCCGCATCGTCGACGATGCAGTGCGGGCGATGACCGCAATCGAGAATTCGTCACAGCAGATCGGGCAGATCGTCGACCTGATCGATGCCATCGCGTTCCAGACCAACCTGCTGGCGCTGAACGCTGGGGTGGAAGCCGCGCGCGCTGGCGAATCGGGACGCGGGTTCGCCGTGGTTGCCACCGAAGTGCGCGCGCTCGCCCAGCGATCCGCTGAAGCTGCGCAGGGGATCAAGACGCTGATCGCCACCAGCACGCGCGAAGTCGCCGCCGGGGTCGCCCTCGTCGGCAATACCGGAGAAGCGCTGTCGGCCATCGTCGAGCGCACCGCCGGTGTCGGCGCGCTGGTCGCCGACATTGCCCGCGCGTCGGAACAGCAGGCCGTCAGCATGGATCACGTCAATCGCGCGGTGGGCGATATCGACCGGCTGACCCAGCAGAACGTGGCCATGGTGGAGGAAAGCACCGCCGCCGCCCGTTCGCTTGCCGAAGAGGCGGAAGCCCTTGCCGAAATCGTCTCGCAGTTCCGCACCTCCGGCCGGCAACCCGGCGCCATGCGCCGGGCGGCCTGACACGACAGCCCGAGGTCAGGCGAAGCGCTTTTCCAGCAGCACCAGGTGCGGGTCGCCATCGAGCCCATGCGCCTCGAAGCCCTTCTCGCGCTCCAGCTCGATCGCGGCGTGGTTGTCGCGATCCTCGATCGAGATCACCCGCTCCAGTCCGCGCCTGTCTGCTTCGGCCGCAAGCAGGTCCAGCATCGTCCAGCCCACGCCCCGGCCGCGATAATCGCTGCGCACCGAAACGGCGATCTCCCCGGTCTGCATGCGCGGATCGCAGGCCAGCATGGCCGAGGCGACGATTTCCCCTGTGGTCGCATCGAACGCCACGAAGCTTTCGGTGCGCCAGTGGTCGACATGGGTCAACGGCTGGAGTTGCGCGTGTTCGAGATGGCCGATCGCGGTCAGGAAGCGAAAGCGCCGGTCTTCCGGGCTCACCTTGTCGAAGAAATCGGCCAGCACGCCTTCGTCTTCCGAAAAGGCGGCGCGCACGGTCAGCACGGTTCCGTCACGGGTGGTCATCTGGGTCATCGGGGCAAGCTCCGCAAGCGTGGTGATCTGGGGCATGGCGGGATCTCCGTCGATCTGGCGTTGTGATGCGGCGACGTTAGCAACCGCAGCATCGTGCACCTTGATCCAGCGCAATCGCGCGCTTGCAAAAGACACGGTTTTGCTTGCGTTTTGCAGGGGCTTGGCCTAGGGGCGCGCGGTCCCTCGGACGGCCTTAACCGGCCCGATGTACGGATGCCCGCCATGGCATGAGGCCCGGCGGGCGGTTCGGCCCTTTTTGGCCCGTCGTTTCCGCATGGTGCGGAAGGCGGAGGAAAGACCGGCGGAGACAACCGCCTGGCCGGAATAACACGATACAGGAAGCATAGCATGGCTAGCACTCCCACGCGCGACGACTTCGCCGCGCTGCTCGACGAGACGCTGGGCGCCGCCGCGAATGGCGGTTTCGAAGGCCGCGTCGTCAAGGGCACCGTCACCGCAATCGAAAACGACAAGGCCGTCATCGACGTCGGTCTCAAGAGCGAAGGCCGCGTGCCGCTGCGCGAATTCGCCATGGCCGGCCAGCCGCATGGCCTTTCGGTCGGTGACGAAGTCGAAGTCTACGTCGACCGCGTCGAAAACGCCGACGGCGAAGCGATGCTCAGCCGCGACCGCGCCCGCCGCGAAGCCGCCTGGGACAAGCTCGAAAACGAATTCGGCGAAGGCAAGCGCGTCGAAGGCGTGATCTTCGGCCGCGTGAAGGGTGGCTTCACCGTCGATCTCGACGGCGCCGTGGCTTTCCTCCCCGGCTCGCAGGTCGATATCCGCCCGGTCCGCGACGTGACCCCGCTGATGGACATGCCGCAGCCGTTCCAGATCCTGAAGATGGACCGCCGTCGCGGCAACATCGTCGTCTCGCGCCGTGCGGTGCTGGAAGAAACCCGCGCCGAACAGCGCTCGGGCCTGATCCAGAACCTCAAGGAAGGCCAGATCATCGACGGCGTCGTCAAGAACATCACCGACTACGGTGCGTTCGTCGACCTGGGCGGCATCGACGGCCTGCTCCATGTCACCGACATGAGCTACAAGCGCGTCAATCACCCGAGCGAAGTCATCGCCATCGGTGACACCGTGCGCGTCCAGATCGTCCGCATCAACCAGGACACGCAGCGCATCTCGCTGGGCATGAAGCAGCTCGAAAGCGATCCGTGGGATGGCGTCGCCGCCAAGTACCCGGTCGGTGCGAAGCTGCACGGTACCGTCACCAACATCACCGAATACGGCGCCTTCGTGGAGCTGGAGCCGGGCATCGAAGGCCTGGTCCACGTTTCGGAAATGTCCTGGACCAAGAAGAACGTCCACCCCGGCAAGATCGTCTCGACCAGCCAGGAAGTCGACGTCATGGTGCTGGAAGTCGACAGCGACAAGCGCCGCATCTCGCTCGGCCTCAAGCAGGCCCAGCAGAACCCGTGGGAAGCTTTCGCCGAAAAGCACCCGGTCGGTTCGACCGTGGAAGGCGAAGTCAAGAACGCGACCGAATTCGGTCTGTTCATCGGCCTCGATGGCGACGTGGACGGCATGGTCCACATGTCGGACATCGCGTGGGGCATCTCGGGCGAAGACGCGCTTGCCCTGCACCGCAAGGGCGAGCAGGTTTCGGCCGTGGTCCTCGACGTCGATGTCGAAAAGGAGCGCATCTCGCTCGGCATGAAGCAGCTTGAAAAGGGTGCTCCGGCTGCCGGCGGCGTCTCGGCCGGTTCGGCTGGCTCGCTGCGTCGTGGCGAAGTCGTCACCGTCACCGTTCTCGAAGTCCGCGATGGCGGTCTCGAAGTGCAGGCGGGCGAAGACGGCGCGACCGGCTTCATCAAGCGTTCGGATCTCGGCCGCGACCGCGACGAACAGCGTCCGGACCGCTTCCAGGTCGGCCAGAAGCTCGATGCCATGGTCACCGGCTTCGACCGTTCCAAGAAGCCGAACTTCTCGGTCAAGGCCCGCCAGCTGGCCGAAGAGAAGGAAGCCGTGGAACAGTACGGCTCGTCGGATGCCGGCGCTTCGCTGGGCGACATCCTCGGCGCCGCGCTGAAGGCCCGTTCGTAAGAACGAGAGCCCTTAGCGGGACAAAGCAAGGCCCGTCCGGAGCGATCCGGGCGGGCTTTTGCTTTGGCGCTCGGATGGAGTAGGCTCCCCACATGCGCGCCACCTGCCAGTGCGGCCAGCTCGTCGTAGAGATCGAAGCCGGGTACCAGACCGACCAGATCGTCGCCTGTCATTGCCTTGCCTGCCAGCGCCGCACCGGCTCGCCATTCGGCGTTCTCGCCTACTTCCCCGCTGCCGCCGTGAAGATTGCAGGCGTCGTGCATGAATATGCCAGGGCCGGCACCAGCGGCGCGGTCTTCGTCAACGGCTTCTGCCCCAGCTGCGGCGCAACCGTGTGGTGCCGCACCGAATTGAAGCCAGATACCATCGGCGTGCCCGTGGGCGCCTTCGCCGATCCCGCCTTCCCCGCCCCTGTCCGATCCGTCTGGGAGGAGACGCAGCACGATTGGGTTGCCATTCCCGGCGCGATCCCGCACTTTCCGCGCGGTCGCAGTTGAGGATGCCCGGATCGTGCCGTCGTCGCTAGAAGTTCACCAGTTCCCGTGCCTGTCCGATAACTACGGCTATCTCGTGCACGATGCGACGAGCGACGAAACCGTCGCCATCGACACCCCGGATGCTGCCGCTTACCTCCGCGAGGCGGAGAAAAAGGGCTGGAAGATAACGCAGATCTGGAACACCCACTGGCACCCGGACCATGCCGGCGGCAACCAGGCTATCAAGGACGCGACGGGCTGCACGGTGATTGCCCCGGCCGTCGACGCCCCCCGCATCGCCGCGGTCGACCGCGAAGTCACACACGCGATGGGCGTGAACCTGGCAAAGTTCGAAGCCCAGGTAATCGACGTCGGCGGCCACACGATGGGCCACGTCGCCTACCACATCCCGGCAGCAGGCATCGCGTTCGTCGGTGATGCGCTCTTCGCCTTGGGCTGCGGACGAATGTTCGAAGGAACGCCCGACCAGTTCTGGGCCAGCCTCTCGCGCCTCAAGGCCCTGCCGCCCGCAACGACAATCTACTGCGCGCACGAATACACCGCCTCGAACGCCCGCTTCGCGCTCCACGCCGATCCCGACAACGCAACGCTGGCAGCCTATGCGGCGGAGGTCGAGCAACGCCGCGCAGCCGGGCAACCGACTGTTCCGACCACCCTTGATCGCGAACTTGCCACCAACCCCTTCCTTCGCGCCGACGACCCTGCCATGCAGGCGCGGTGGGGTGGTGCGAATGCAGTGGAAACCTTTGCCGCGCTGCGTGCCGCAAAGGACGACTTCCGCTAGGCTGCATGCGGACACGAGGGGAATGAACAAGCCGATGCCTGAAAAGCGCCTCACCCGCGTAACCTCGTTCGACGTGGCCGAGGCGGCGGGCGTCAGCCAGTCGACCGTCAGCCGCGCACTTGCAGGCGACACCTCGATCAGCGAGCCGACCCGCAAGCGCGTGATCGAAGCCGCGCAGAAGCTCAATTACCAGGTCGACGAAAACGCCGCCCGCCTGCGCCGGGGCAAGACCGGCACGCTGGCGCTGGTGATGATCTGCCGTCCGGGGCAGGACCGCAAGGACATCAACCCTTTCTACTTCGCTCTGCTGGGCAGCACCTGCGCCGCCGCTTCGGCGCGCGGTTACGAAGTGCTCGTCGCGTTCCAGGACAGCGCCGCCAACTTCTGGGGCCACTACCAGGAGCGGCGCAAGGCCGACGGCATGATCGTCATCGGCACAAGCGAGAACACCGAGGCGTGGGATTACTTCGGCGCGCTGCCCGAAGGCACCAACTGGGTCTGCTGGGGCGCTCCCAACGACAATTTTCCTTGGATCCGCAGCGACAACGCCGCCGGCGCCGCGCTGGCGACGCGCCACATGCTGGTGCGCGGCTATCGCCAGATCGTCTGCCTCGGTTCGGAAACATCACCCCAGCGCCAGTTCAAGGAACGGTTCGACGGCTATGCCGCAGCGATGCGCGAGGCCGGGCTCGAACCAGTGCTGCAGAAAATCGATCGTGGCCTGCCGCGCGAGGAACAGGGCCGCCGCGCCGCCGCCGCGCTGGCCGAGAGCGGCCGTCCGTTCGACGCGGTGTTCGGCGTAAGCGACGAGATCGCGCTCGGTGCGCTCAAGGAACTCAGCCGTCGCGGCATCGCCATTCCCGATGATGTGGGGGTGGTCGGCTTCGATGGCGTGCGCGCCGGGCAATGGTCGGTGCCGCCGCTGACCACGGTCGAATCCGATTTCGAAGTGGCAGGCTCGCTGCTGGTCGATCGCCTGATCGCGACCATCGGCGGCGAAGCGCCTTCGCCCCGCCGGGTGCCGGTTCGCCTTGTGGTGCGCGGTTCCACGCGCGACTGACGACGTGAGGATCCGCGACGCCGCCGCCAGCGATGTCGACGCGATCTGGGCGATCCTGGAACCGGTGATCCGCGCCGGAGAGACCTACGCCCTGGATAGGGACATGAGCCGCGACGCCGCGCTCTCCTATTGGTTTGGTGCCGACAAGCAGACCCTTGTGGCCGAAGACAATGAAGGCATCGTAGGCACCTACTACCTGCGCGCAAACCAGCCCGGCGGGGGCAGTCATGTCTGCAATTGCGGCTACATCACCGCAGCTTTTGCCGCCGGGCGCGGCGTTGCCCGGGCAATGTGTGCGGATTCTCTCGAGCGGGCGCGCGCTGCGGGCTTTGCCGCCATGCAGTTCAATTTCGTGGTGAGCACGAACGTGCGCGCGGTCGCGCTGTGGACATCGTTGGGTTTTGCCATCGTCGGCCGCCTTCCCGACGCCTTCGACCATCCCGCACTCGGCCGGGTCGATGCCTTGGTCATGCACCGCGCGCTCTGAACGGGGCGACGCCATGCCCGAAAATGAAAAACCCCACCGTTCCCGGCGGGGCTCATCGTGTCGATGCGCGGCTATTGCGAGCAGGCAGGACGATCAGTGCGAAAGACCGGCAATCGCGCCGTCGACCAGCGCCTTGTCCGCGTTCGCACCGTGGTTTGCGGCGATCAGCTGACCGGCGGCGGCCGCTGCGGCCGAAGCCACCTTGGCGCGCAGATCGTCGACCGCAGCGCGCTCGGCCGCGCCGATCTTGTCCGCCGCCATCTTTTCGCGACGGGCGATCACATCGGCAGTGTCCTGCGAGGCCTTGGCCACGATCAGGTCCGCTTCGTGACGGGCATGCTCGAGCATCGCCGCCGCGTCTTTTTCGGCATTGGCGATCTTGGCGGCATATTCCGCGCGCAGCTTTTCGGCTTCGGCGCGGAGCACCTTGGCTTCGTCAAGCTGCTGGCGGATCGCGGCGATCTGCTTGTCGAGACCACCCACGATGGCGCCGGGAACCTTCTTCACCACCAGGATGAGAAGGAAGACCAGCATGGCCGCCGCGACCCACATGCCGGGCGTGAGGCCCAGCGCGGTGGGTTCGACTTCGTGCTCGCTGCCATGCGGCTGCTCGACGGTTGCGGTGGTTTCGGCGGCATTAGCCATGAGCGAGAACTCCCTTCACGGCGGCCTGCGCCTGTTCGGCCGGAACCGAAATGCCGGCGAGGCGCGAGACGATGTCCTGCGCCGCATCGGCGGCGACGGCTTCGATTTCGCCGAGCGCTGCATTGCGGGCGGCACCGATCCGCGCTTCGGCGGCGGCAAGGGTTTCGTCGACCTTGGCCGAAGCCACGGCAAGCGCCGCTTCGGTCGACTTGGCGGCATCCGCCTTGGCCTGGGCGATCACGGCCTGGGCCTCGGCGCGCTGCCTGGCGGCCGTGACCTTCCACGCCTCTTCCTCGGCATCGGCGGCGGCCCGGGCGGCTTCAGCCGCGGCGAGATCGTCGGCGATCTGCTTGTCGCGCAGGTCTACGGTCGAAGTCACCTTGGGCAGGAGCCCGAGGCCGACGACGAAGAAGACCAGGCCGAAACACACCAGAAGCCAGAAGACCTGGCTGGAATAGGTGGTGGCAAGCTGTGCAATCTGAGGCATCGCGTTGGTCCGCGCTTCTTGCGGTCGGGGCCGCAAAATTTGCGAACCCCGTCCGTTGCATCAACAGTATTCGAAACGTTCGATCAGGCGACGAAGATCAGGATCATCGCGACGACGAACGAGAGCAGGCCGAGAAGTTCAGCAGCCGCGAAGCCGATGAACAGGCGGCCCTGCTGGCCGTCGGCAGCGCCGGGGTTGCGCAGCGCGCCTTCGAGGAACTTCGCGAAGACATTGCCCACGCCGAGCGAGGCGAGACCCGCACCGATGGCGGCCAGACCAGCGCCGAGAAGCTTTGCGCTCTGTGCGTCCATGATAAAAACTCCCTCTTTCAAATCCGTAGTGGAAAGGTTGAAACCGATCAGTGAAGATTTTCCGCGTCGTTGAGATAGACGCAGGTCAACAGTGCGAAGACGTAGGCCTGGATGCCTGCGACGAGCAGTTCGAGCGCGCAGATGCCGATCATCAGCAGGAAGCTGGGCAGCGCGGCAATACCGAAGGTCAGCGCGCCGGCATTGGTGCCCGAGATCACGAAGCCCGAAAGCACTTCGAGAAGGACGTGGCCGGCCATCATGGCGACGAACAGACGCAGGCCGAGCGAGAACGGACGCACCATGAACGAGATCAGCTCGATCGGGAAAATGATCGGGATCATCGGAACGGGCGTGCCGTGCGGCACGAACAGCGAGAAGAAGTGCAGCTTGTGCTTGGCAAAGCCGACGATCAGCACGATCGCGAAGCTCATCACCGCCAGCACGCCGGTCACCGTGAAGTGGCTGGTCGCCGTGAACGGATGCAGGCCGACCAGGGCCAGCGGCAGCAGGCCGAGCAGGTTGGCGAAGAGGATGAACATGAACAGCGAGAAGATGTACGGCAGGTACTTGCGGCCCGCCTCGCCGATGTTCGACTTGAGCAGGTTGTCGACGAAGCCGGTGAAGCCTTCGACCGCCATCTGCCAGCGACCCGGCACCACGGCGCGCTTTGCGCCGCCCGCAACGAACACGATCAGCACGACGGCGGTAATCGCCATCCACAGTGCCGAATTGGTGAACATCACGTTGTAACCGGCGATGGACCAGTGATCGGTGCCGAACAGCGGCTCGATCGTGAACTGGTGAACCGGATCGACCTTGCCTTCGGCCACGTGCTTTCCCCGTCACAACTCAAAATAAGACAACAGCGCCCTTATTCGGGGCGCTGGTTCGAAATCCTGATGATGTTGCGGAAGGCGATTCCCACCCCCACGAACAGCATCACCAACAACCCCCAGGGCTTCGTTCCGGCAAACTGGTCGATGACCCAGCCGATGAACGCGCCCCCCACCATGCCGCCCACAAGTTCAGCCAGCACGCGGTTGCCAAGGCGATAGTTCGCGTCGGACCCATCCGGTGCCGGCTTGTTGATCCGCTCGTCCTCGCGCTGGCGAGCGGCCTGAAGCCGCGCGTCGAGCGTGGAGATCCGCGGATCTTCGCCGATGGGCGTCACGTCGGATGTGTCGTCGGTCATGCTGCTCTCCCCAGATCGTGTAAAGCCCGACCGAAAGCGCAGCGCAACCAACGGCTGTCCGCCGGGAGCGCCTGCCCCTTAGGCGGGGGGTTTGTTCAAGTCAACCGCTACGGGCCACAGGTGATCCGAAATGAAATGCCCCTTCCTGTGCGGGCAGGAAGGGGCGGAATTTCGTTGTTTGCTACGTATGCGCACAACCGCGCCGGTGCAGCGCGCTATCGGCTCTGCGATCAGGGGCAGCGCGCGTCCCGAAGGGGCGGCGCGGCGGTGCGGGTCTGCCACGAACCGTCGGGCGCCTGGTACTTCTCGCCCGGCTTGGTCTGGGCAATCAGAAGGCAGCCCGAAGTGAGCGCATATTCCTCGACCGTGGCGCTGTTGGCCTTCGCCTTGTCGGCATAGACCGCCTTGCGCTTGATGTTGATGTCCTCGACCACCGCGCGCAGCGCCGCGCTCGGCGAAACGACGTAGCCCAGGTAGCCGTCCATCTTCTCGCCCACCTGCCCCGCAGCGCGCGCGGCGGCGTAGGCGGGGTCGCGCTGCGCAAGCGCGGCGGCGGGCAGGAGCAGCCCGGCGAGCGTGGCGGCAACGACAAACTTGGTCCCAATGCGTGCCATGATCAGAAAATCCCTGCATTCTTGTCGATCGTCTGGGCAGCGTCGGCCGCCAGGCGATAGACCACTTCCTGCTTGATGTTGATGTTGAGCTCGATGACGATCGGCTTGTCGGGCGCCTTAACCGAAATGCACCCGCCAAGCATCGCCGTCGCGCCCAGCACAGGGAGAAGCCGCAGGATGCGCTTCCCCTTCTTCGACCGGCTTACACGTTCCCTCATCATCGAAAGGGTCGCAGGGTTCGTGTCTGTGGTCAATTCGAGGCTCCTCATGGCATCTTTCCGCTTGCTGGAGGCTGAATGTTGGCGGGCAGCACGATCACCGGCGTGCCGCCGGCGCGTACCCCGTTGGTCAGCCGCGAGACCGCCCGGCCCTTTTCGTCGACAAGGCCGAGGGTGCGCGGATCCTTGACGAACGACGGATCGTACATCGCCTTCACCGAGGTGATCAGCTGGTAGAACGGCGCGCGGATGTTGACGTTGAACTGGATCGGCAGGTTGGCGAGCTGCCGGGTGATGAAGTTGCGCTTCACGCTGGCACCCTGCTTGACGCCTGCAAACTTGACGTTGGTGACGATCTCGCCCTCCAGATCGCCCTGCATGGCGATGGTCATCTCGCGGTAATCGAGCGACTTGAGCTGGTCGAAGGCGTAGTTCGCCATGGGCGAAAGGTCCTTGTAGGTCAGCGCGCCAACGTAGGAGACGTTGCCTCCGGGCGGGCGGGCGACGAGCGATCCGCCGACAATCTTGCCGCCATCGGCATCGAACACCAGCGGCAACCGCCCGTCGAAGATGCCCGTGGCCGAAAGATTGCCGATCTCGAGCCGGGCGAGGAATTTCGCCGCATCGAGCCCGTCGACAACCATCGTGTAATGGCGCGTTTCGGCAAGGCCGAGCCGCAGTTCGGTCGGTTCCATCGTCAGCGTGCCGCCCAGGAACGGCCAGCGCGCGCCGTTCACGCGCAGCAGCTGTTCGGGCAGCAGCTGGATGTCGATCGTGCCGTCGTTGACCTCGATCCCGGGATTGACCGACGCGACCTTGAGCACCTGGTGCGGCGCGGTGACCATGCCCAGCAGATCGGTGAAGACGAGCTGGCCCGAAAGACCCCGCACCGGGCCGAATGCCGCGGCAAGATCCAGATTGTCGCTGCCGAAGGTGCCGCGGCTGGTGACCTTCTGCGCGGTCCAGTCGATGCGGCCCTTGCCCTTCACCGTGCCAGAAACGTTGGCGACCACGCCGAGCGCGAGGCGCGTGAGCTGATCGGGGCGCAGGCCGTTGTCGAACACCAGCCGGTCTACATCGAGATCGGCATGGCCGCTGGCATTGGTCAGATCGTGGCGAATCGCCACGCGGACGACTTCGCGATCGGCCTGCGGGTTGCGCAGCACCGCGGCTGCATCGATCCTGTTATCGACCAGCGTCAGCGTGGCATCGCGCGCGGTCAGCTTCTCGAACCGCGCCGGGCTCTGCCGGTCTGTCAGGTCGAAGGTTGCGTTCGACAGGGTCAGTGCGCCGTCGACGAAGCGCCAGTCGCCCTTTGCGCCGCTCACGTCGAGCGGCACTGCGGCCAGCCGGGCCTCGACGCCGGAGAACGTGCCCGACATTTCGCCGCCGAGCCTTGCGACCACCTCGTCTAGCTTGAATTGCGTGGCACTCGCTTCCGGACCGAGCGCTACGTCGACCTTGCGCGCGGTCACCACGCCTGGCCAGGCAAAGCCGACGGGACCGCTCGCCAGCCGCACCGGCGTTTCGCCCAGGTGCCCGCTCAGCGCCAGCGCGTTGGTGCCGCCGGCGATGCGCAAGCCACCAGCGCCGTTGCGCAAGATCGGCTGCCCGCCGACCGGGCATACGATGAGGCTTTGCGCATCGAGCGCGACCGCGCCAAGTTCCAGCCTTTCGAAGCGCGGGGTCACGCAGCGGCGCCACAGCGCAAGGTCGCCGCGCGCGGAATAGGCGCCATGCAGCGGCAGTTCGAGCCCTTCGACCCGGCCGCCAGGAATGGCGCCAGACACCTGCGCCGTGCCCGCGAACCCGAGCGATCCATCGCCCACCTGCGCGATGGTGAGCTGCGGGATGGCGATCCGGCCGTCGCCCGCGCGATATTCGTCCATGGCCACGCTGAACACGGCGCGGCCCGGCAGCGACTGTTCTAGCCGCGCGGTCACGTGCGGCATGCCCGGCCCGCCGGTGCGGAACGCGCCCGACATGCGCGGAGTGCGATTGCCGGCCGATGCCAGCTGGAAGCGCGATACGGTCAGCAGCGGCACCCCGCTACCTCCCTTCACCGCGGCCGCCGGCACGACGAGGCTCCAGCCATCACCCTGCTTGCGGTAGGCGAGTTCGCCACCCAGCCGGCTACCGCGTTCTTGACTGGCGATCGCACGGCGGATCTGCGCGACCATCGGCCCCAGCAGGGTGCCTTCGACCTGCGCCTGGGTAGAGGACAGCGCGCGGTCGAACACCGCCCCGCGCCGCAGGCCCTGCCCGTCGACCCCGCCGCGAAATTCCACCGTGGCGAATCCGTCGCGCGCTGCCACGCGGCCATCGACGGTGAGCAGCGCGACCGTGGTGCCGCCTGCGTGGACGCCGCCGGCATTGCCCGCGATCCGCCCGCCCAGCTTGCCATCGCGCCATGAAAGCGCGGAATCGAGCGCCAGCGATTCGAGCGCAAGTCCATCCGCGGCGATTTCGCCGGACCGCAGGCTGTTCTTGGCGACCGCCCCCTTGAAGTCGCGATCCCCGATGACATCGAGCGCCAGCGTCGCCGCTTCGCTGTGCAGGCCCTGGCAGTCGAGCGCGTCGAGCGAAAGCGGGCCCGTCAGACGCAACCGCTCGCCAGCGCTGGTGATCCGCGCGGAAAGCGCCGCATTGTCGATCCTGCAATCCGCGCTCGCCAGCCGTGGCGCGGCGCCGACGAGCGTACCTGCAAAGCCGTTGCGCAACTTGCCCTTGCCTCGCGCCACGAACGCCAGCGGGCCCATCGGGGTGTCGATCAGCGCCTTGCCGTTTGCAATCTCGAGGTTCAGCAGCGGCAGGCGAAACGGCTCGGTCGATGGCTTGTCCGGATAGATCAGCGGGTCGAGGCTGCCGAAATGGACGCCCCCATCGCGCCACTGGCCGTGCAGGCGCGGGTTGGTCAGCACGATCTTGCCGATCTGCGGCAGGCCGAGCCCATAGACGACGCGCAGCTCGGCACGCTCGATGGTCAGATCGGGGTGCTTCGGATCGCCGATGACGATGTGCTTGAGCACTTCTACGCCGGGCGCGATCGTGTCGATCTCGTATGTCGCGGGCAAGCCGAGCGCAGTCAGCTCGCGCTGGATCACGCGATCGGCAATGCGCTCGCGCGCCAGCCAGAATGCGCCGGCCGTCGCGATCAGCGCGGTCCCGGCGACAAGTCCGGCAATGCGTGCCCGGCGGTTCCGGCGCGTCGGCAGCGCATCAGCGCCTTCAACCTCGCCCGGATCTTCCGCCAAATCGGTCGTGTCCCCCATTGGCCCCTTCTTGCGCACTCCCCCATCATCGGCAATGCACGTTTGTGCAAACGTGCACGACCAAGAATGGTGCCTGTGAGTTCCTCGATGCCCGACGAACCCCGACTCTTTCCTGAACGGGATCCCGATCGGC
Source organism: Novosphingobium olei (assembly GCF_012927405.1). Classification (GTDB taxonomy): domain Bacteria; phylum Pseudomonadota; class Alphaproteobacteria; order Sphingomonadales; family Sphingomonadaceae; genus Novosphingobium; species Novosphingobium olei. The sequence goes on from NZ_JABBGM010000004.1 coordinate 157,426, forward strand.
GATCAAAAGACCGCGTTCGCGAAGCCGGAAACGATCCTTCGGGCCACCGCGCCCGCCTGCGCCAGCGGCTGCTCGATGGCGGCGACGATGCGCTGGCCGATCACGAAGTCATCGAATACCTGCTGATGACCGCAATCCCGCAAAAGGACGTGAAGCCGCAGGCGCGCATGCTGCTGCAGCGTTTCGGCTCGCTGGCCGCCGTGCTCAACGCCGACTGGCGGGCGCTGGTCGAAACGCCGGGGATCAAGGAAACGGCTGCAGCATCGCTGCGCATCGTCGGTGTAGCAGCCCGGCGCCTTGCCCGCACGGGCGTGCAGCAGATGCCCGTGCTGGGCAGCTGGCAGGCGCTGATCGACTACCTCACCATCGATATGGCGCACCTGACGCACGAGCGCGTCCGCGTGCTCTATCTCAACACGCAGAACCGCCTGATCCTCGACGAAAAGGTCGCCGATGGAGACATCGACGAAGCCGCGATCCATCCGCGCCGCGTCATCCACAAGGCGATGGACATTGGCGCAGCCGCGCTGATCCTGGTCCACAACCACCCGTCCGGTTCCCCCCAGCCGAGCCGCGCCGATATCCAGATCACCCAGAAGATCATCGAAGCTGGGCGACTGCTCGGGATCACCGTCCACGACCACGTCATCATCGGGCGCGAAGGTCACGTTTCGCTCAAGGCGCAGGGCCTGATCTGAACGCACAGGTGGACAAGCCCCCTTGTCCCGCGCCATGACCCGTCCAGGGTCGCGGCAAGGGGAAGATGCGTCATGACAAGACTGGACGACAGCAGGTTGGCGCAGGGCCCGGGCCGAGGTGCCACGCTGGCGATCGCCCTGGCACTGCTGTGGCTGATCGTCCTTGTGGCCGAAAAGCTGGCCGGGCAGCCGGGGCTGTCGCTGTTCGCGCTGATCGCCTTCGTCATTGCCCACGGCATTGCAACGATGGGCGCGCGCAGCATCGTGGTGTTCTTTGCCGTGACGATGCTGGTTTCGTTCCTCCTCGAAGCGCTGAGCATCGCCACCGGCTTTCCCTTCGGCTTCTATGTCCATCACATGGCGATGCCCCGGCCGCTGGGCGTGCCGCTGATCGTGCCGCCTTCCTACGCGGTCTATGGCTATCTCGGCTGGCGGCTCGCCTGCACCATCCTGCGCTGCGAGGAGCCCGGCCCTTCGGCGCAGCGCCTGCTGGGCGCGCCGCTGCTTGCCGCTTTCATCATTCCCGGGCTCGACCTCGTCGGTGATGCAATGGGTTCGACCGTCGCCGGCACCTGGAGCTATCTGCATCCATCGGGCTATTTCGGCGTGCCGCTGACCAATTTCCTCGGCTGGATCTTTACCTGCTGGGCGATGGTCCAGCTTTATGCGCTGGTCGAGGCGCTGACCGACCGCAAGGTTCGCCATCCCATCGCGCCAACGCGGTTGCGGGTGCTGCCGCCGCTCGTGTGGATCCTGCTCGCGCTGCAGTTCGTGCCCGACCTGTTGCGCGGCAACCCCGCGATCGCAAGCGTTGCGGGACGCAGCTTTCTCGTTTCGGACATTCTCGAATCCGGGGTGATCGTCGGCCTCCTCGCCATGGGCCCACCTGCGCTCGCCGCGCTGTTTGCGGTGCTGGGCAGCCTCGGCACGCCAGCCCGGCGCTGAGCGCAGGAGAAACAGGTTCATGTGCGTCGCCGCGATCGCCTGGTCCGCGCATCCGCGCTGGCGGCTTGTCGTCATCGGCAATCGCGATGAATTCCACGACCGGCCCGCAGCGCCGCTCTCGCGCTGGGACGATGGCACGATCGCAGGCCGCGATCTGCAGGCCGGCGGCACCTGGCTGGGCGTCAACGCCGCAGGACGGCTGGGGCTCGTCACCAACTACCGTGTCGACGGCTATCCGCGCGCCGGTGCCCCGTCACGCGGGAGCCTCGTTACCGACTGGCTGGGCGGACGGCAGCCCGGCGACCTTGCAGCGATGAACCCGTTCCACCTGATCGAGGCCGGACCGGAAGGCGCGTGGCATCGCAGCAACTATCCCGAACTTGCCCGGACCCCGCTTTCGCCCGGGATCCACGGGCTGTCGAACGGCGGTTTCGACGATCGCTGGGCCAAGACTTTGCGGCTGGAGGCGGTCCTGGCCGACTGGCTGGCGCAAGCGGTGGAGGACATCGCCCCGCTTCTCGCCGCGCTGCGCGACGAAACGCCCTTGCCACCGCCGCCAAGCGGCGCAGGCCCCCTCGCCGGCTTTTCGCCCGTTTTCATTGCCAATCCGGTCTATGGCACGCGCTGCTCTACCGTTGTCCTCGTCGATCACGATGGATGTGGCCTCGCCTTCGAGCGCAGCTTCGATGCAGCGGGGCGTGCCACTGGGGATGTGGAATTGCGGTTTTGACGTCCGATAATAACTGACGCGTCAGTCATCTATAACCTGCTACGTTCATGACTGACGCGTCAGTTATTATCGGACGGCTAGCCCACACTTGCATCTGCTGCCCCCCTTCCCTAGCGGCGCGGGCGACAGAACTTTTCGGAGTCGAACCATGGTACCCCGCTACGCCCGTCCCGCGATGACCGCCATCTGGGAGCCGGAAGCCCGCTATCGCATCTGGTTCGAAATCGAGGCCCACGCTACCGAGAAGCTGGGCGAACTCGGCGTCGTGCCGCCATTGGGCGCCAAGGCGCTGTGGGACTGGTGGGCGACCAATCCCGCCATCGACGTCGCCGCGATCGACGCGATCGAGGCTGTGACCAAGCACGACGTGATCGCCTTCCTTGACTGGGTGGCCCAGCAGGTCGGCCCCGAAGCGCGCTTCATGCACCAGGGCATGACCAGCTCCGACGTGCTGGACACTACGCTCGCCGTGCAGCTGACCCGCGCCGCGGACCTGCTGCTCGAAGACCTCGATGCGCTGCTCGCCGCGATCAAGCGCCGCGCCATCGAGCACAAGTACACGCCGACCATTGGCCGCAGCCACGGCATCCACGCCGAACCGACCACCTTCGGCAAGAAGCTGGCCGAAGCCTATGCCGAATTCAGCCGGTGCAAGACCCGTCTCGAACACGCCCGCAGCGAGATCGCCACGTGCGCCATTTCCGGCGCGGTCGGCACCTTCGCCAACATCGACCCGTCGGTCGAGGAATACGTCGCGGAAAAGCTGGGCCTTGCGGTTGAACCGGTCAGCACGCAGGTGATCCCGCGCGATCGCCACGCGATGTTCTTTGCAACGCTCGGCGTGATTGCCAGCTCGATCGAACGCCTCGCCACCGAAGTGCGCCACCTGCAGCGCACCGAAGTGCTGGAAGCGGAGGAATACTTCTCGCCGGGGCAGAAGGGCTCGTCGGCGATGCCGCACAAGCGCAACCCTGTGCTGACCGAGAACCTCACCGGCCTTGCCCGGGTGGTCCGTTCGGCCGTGACCCCCGCCCTCGAAAACGTGGCGCTGTGGCACGAACGCGATATCTCGCACTCGTCGGTCGAACGCTACATCGGCCCGGATGCCACGATCACGCTCGATTTTGCGCTCGGCCGCCTGACCTCGGTGATCGACAAGCTGGTGATCTATCCCGAGCGGATGGAGAAGAACCTCAACAAGATGGGCGGCCTGGTCCATTCGCAGCGCGTGCTGCTGGCGCTGACCCAGGCCGGGCTGGAGCGCGATGCCTCCTACCGCCTTGTCCAGCGTAACGCGATGAAGGTGTGGGAATCGGACGGCCAGCTCTCGTTGATGGAACTGCTCAAGGCCGATCCGGAAGTCGCCGCCGTGCTGACCGCCGAACAGATCGAGGAAAAGTTCAACCTCGACTACCACTTCAAGGCGATCGACACGATTTTCGCGCGCGTTTTCGGCGAATAAGCCGCAACACCCTCCGGACTCGCCTTCCGCGTCGATGCGACTCAGGCGGCGTGGACAGATTCCACAGCGCCACGGCTGGAGGCAAAAAACGCCAGCGCGAGGAGGCGAGGTGACGCAATATCGGGAATATTGCGAGCCGAGCCGACGCTGCGATGGCGTTTTTTGGTCCAGCCCCTTTCGGGGTTGCCCTGGTGAAGGCCCCGGCGGCGTCGCTCGGCCTTGATGGAGGCCCACTCCACCTGCGGCCTCACTCCTTGCCGGGGCCTTCACCAGGGCAACCGTGGCGTTGCGGAATTTGTCCACGCCGCCTAGGGTTGCGACGGGCGGAAAGGGTCCGGAAGGGGAAGCATGAAGGTCCTGCGAACGATTTTCTGGGTGCTCGTCATCGCCTTGCTGGCGGCTTTCACGGCCGCCAACTGGAACCCGGTCGAAGTGCGCATCTGGCAGGGCCTCGTGCTCGATACCAAGCTGCCGGCGCTGGTGGTCTTCGCCTTCCTTGCCGGGCTCGTGCCGACCTGGCTGGTGTACCGCACCACCCGCTGGCGCCTGGGCAAGCGGATCGCGCAGCTCGAAGCCAACCTCGCCGCGCAGGCCTCGGCCTCGCTCACCTCCACGCAGCTCGATGCCGCTGCCAGCCAACCGACAGAGACGCCGTGAGCAACCCCATCTATCTCGCCCTCGACCTTCCCCGCCTCGACGCTGCCGTCGCGCTCGCCCAGAAGGTGCGCGGTCATGTCGGCGGCCTTAAGCTCGGGCTCGAATTCTTCTGCGCCCACGGCCACCATGGCGTGCACGAAGTCGCCAAGGTCGGCCTGCCGATCTTCCTCGACCTCAAGCTGCACGATATTCCCAACACCGTCGCCGCCGCCATGCAGTCGATCCACGTGCTCGAACCGGCGATCGTCACCATCCACGCCTCGGGTGGGCGCGCGATGATGGAAGATGCCAAGGCAGCCGCGGGCGAAAACTGCAAGGTTGTGGCGGTCACTGTGCTGACCAGCCTCGATGATGGCGATCTCGGTGCCGTCGGCGTCAACAGCACCGCGCACGACCAGGCATTGCGGCTTGCCGATCTGGCGCACGAAGCCGGGCTCGACGGCATCGTCTGTTCGGGTCACGAGGTGGCCGCGATCCACAAGCGCTGGAAGAGCGGCTTCTTCGTCGTGCCCGGCCTGCGACCTGCCGAAGCCGCGCTGGGCGATCAGAAGCGCGCTGTCACCCCGCGTGCGGCGCGCGACGGCGGGGCCAGCGTGCTCGTCATCGGCCGCCCGATCAGCCGCGCCGAAGATCCGGTCGCCGCCGCCCGCGCGATCGAAGCCACGCTCTGACGCGATGCTCGCGATCCGGCTCGCGACCGCGGCAGACATCCCCACGCTGCGCCTGCTGGTAGAGCGCGCCTATCGCGGCGACACCGCGCGCGGTGGCTGGACTCACGAGGCCGACCTCCTCGATGACGAGCGCACCGACGAGCAGGAGCTTGCCGCAACACTCGCCGATCCCGCCTGCCGCCTGATCGTGGCGGTCGATGACGGTCGCTTCACCGGCACCGTCACGATCACCCGCAAGAGCGATACCCATGCCTACCTCGGCATGCTGTGCGTCGATCCCGATCTGCAGGCTGCGGGTCTCGGCCGCCAGCTCATCGCGGCGGCAGAAGCGCAGGCCGCGCGCGACTTCGGCGCAACGTTCATGGAAATGACCGTGATCGACAGGCGCGCCGAGCTTATCGCCTGGTACGAACGGCGCGGCTATGTCCGCACGGGCGAGATCCGCCCCTTCCCGATGCCCGGTGAATTTCCGTTCGCGATGGTTGTGCTGGAACGCGCACTCGCCTGAGCGGTTCATCGCCGCGAAACTTCGTCTCGTCCACAAAGTTGGCACACGACAGGGAGACCGACCTGATGAAACGCCTTATTCTTGCTGCTTCGCTTGCTGCACTGCCGCTTTGCGCGGTCCCGCTTGCCGCCAATGCCCAGCAGCTTTCCACTGCTCCGGTTGTCGCGCCTGGCAATTCGGTCCTGACCGTTTCTGCCGACGGCCGCTCGACCCGCAGCCCCGATCTTGCGACGTTCAACGCCGGGGTCACCACGCAGGCCAAGACCGCCAGCGCCGCGCTCGCCGAAAATGCGGGCAAGATGAACGCGGTGATCACAGCGCTCAAGAAGGCGGGCATCGCCGACCGCGACATCCAGACCAGCAATCTCTCGGTCAATCCCGTCTATGGCCAGCCCAAGCGGCTCGCCGATGGCACCACCGAAGGCGACCCGGTAATCATCGCCTACCAGGCGACCAACCAGGTCCAGGTGCGCCAGCGCAAGCTCGACCAGTACGGCAAGGTGATCGACACCCTCGTCAATGCCGGTGCCAATCAGGTCAACGGCCCCAGCTTCGAGCTCGAGGACAGTGACGGCGCGATGGACGAAGCGCGCATCGCCGCGATGAAGAAGGCGCGCGCGCGCGCCGACCTCTATGCCAAAGCCGCGGGTTTGCGGGTCGTACGCGTCCTGACCATCAACGAAAGCGGTGGCTGGAGCCCGCAGCCAGTGCTGTTTGCCCGCGCAGAAAAGATGATGGACGCCGCCCCGCCCGCGCCGCCGAGCCCGGTCGCAGCAGGCGAACTGGAAATGCGCGCCAACGTCACCGTTACTTACGAGCTGGCACCCTGAAGGGCTGTCGCGATTGACCTCATGCGCGCCGCCGTCCTATCGGCTGCGCGCATGAGTACTGCCCGGATCAAGATCTGCGGGGTCAATACCCCGGCCGCGCTCGATGCCGCCGTTCGCCATCGTGCCGATTACCTGGGCTTCGTGTTTTTCGCCAAGAGCCCCCGCAACCTCGCTTTGCGCGATGCCGCCGCGCTTGGGGCCCGGCTGTCCGGCCGTGCCAGCGCGGTCGGGCTGTTTGTCGATGCCGACGATGCGACGATTGCCGAAGCGGCCAGCGCCGCCCGCCTTGGTGCGATCCAGCTTCACGGCAAGGAAAGTCCCGAACGGGTGGCGGCTCTTCGCGGCCAGCTTGGCCTGCCGGTGTGGAAGGCCGTGTCTGTCTCCAGCCGTGCCGACATCGACGCCGCCGCGCGATATGCTGGCGCCGCCGATCTGGTCCTGTTCGATGCCAAGGCGCCCAAGGGCGCCGATCTGCCCGGCGGACTTGGCCTGGTGTTCGATTGGACCTTGCTTGCCGGCTACCGCGCGCCCTTTGCCTGGGGCCTTGCCGGCGGCCTTTCGCCCGACAACGTCGCCGAAGCCATTCGCGTGACCGGCGCACCGCTGGTTGACGTCTCTTCCGGCGTCGAAAGCGCCCCCGGCGTCAAGGACGAGGGCCGCATTGCCGCCTTCGCCAGCGCCGTCCGCGCCGCCTGACCGCCAAAGAAAAAGGGCGGCCTCCCGAAGGAGACCGCCCGAATGTCCGAAACACGCGGCGCAATGCCGCGCTGGATCAGAACTTGGTGCCGACGCCGACAGCAACCGCGTCGAAGTCAGGCAGGCCGTCCTTCACGAAGAAGTGGCGATATTCCACCTTGCCGTAGAGGTTGCCGAACGAGTGCTGGTAACCGCCACCAAGCGTCCAGGTGCCAACGCAGCCCGAGCAATTCTTGGTGTTGTAGCCACCGACGGCGTAGAGCTTGCCGTCTTCGCCAAGCTTCGCGCCGGCGCGGCCGTTGAAGCCGAACGTCACGCGCGTGTCGCTGGTGAGGATCTTGTCAGCCGAGACTTCGGCGCCAACAAACGTGGCCGAACCGAGGTCGTAGTCATAACCGGCGGCGACACCGGCGATCGCTTCGCTGTCACCATGGCTCCACACGACGCCGCCACGCGCTTCGACGCGGGCTTCGTTGGCAAGGGCGGGGGTGGCGGCGACAAGCGATGCCGCAGCTGCGAGAAGGATCGTACGCATTGATGTAAACTCCTGAACTACAAGCCCCTTCTTGGCTGGGGGCGGGGCGGGAGCTAGGAGCGGTGAGGCGCAGGGGCAATCCCCGCACTGCAACAAAACTGTAATAACGGTGAAGTTGTGCCATAATTGCCACACAGAGATTGCAGGCAAGTTTAAGTATATCACAGTAAAGAAATACAAACGCCGAAAGGCGGCCCTGTTACCAGAACCGCCTTCCACGACGTGACGTGCTCCCCCTAGCCGCGCTGCATTGCAGTACGATGAACGGACATGAACAGCGTGTGACAGGGACCCGGCTTCGCGGTCTGCGCCCCGGATGCCCGACGGGGCTGGAAACTGGACATTCGCGCCCCGCTCTGCCAACGCGCGAGCCATGACCACGATGACGCCCAACAGCTTCCGCACCCTGCCCGACGAGCGCGGCCACTTCGGCCAGTTCGGCGGCCGCTACGTTGCTGAAACGCTGATGCCGCTGATCCTCGATCTCGAGGCGGAATATCGCAAGGCAAAGGCGGATCCCGCCTTCCAGGCCGAGTTCGACGACCTGCTCGAACACTATGTCGGCCGGCCTAGCCCGCTCTACTTCGCGCCGCGCCTCACCGCCGAACTCGGCGGCGCGCAGATCTGGTTCAAGCGCGACGAGCTGAATCACACCGGCGCGCACAAGATCAACAATTGCGTCGGCCAGATCCTGCTCGCCATGCGCATGGGCAAGACGCGGATTATCGCCGAAACCGGCGCGGGCCAGCATGGCGTCGCCACCGCCACCGTCTGCGCGCGGTTCGGCCTGCCCTGCACCATCTTCATGGGCGCGACCGACGTCGCCCGCCAGCAGCCCAACGTGTTCCGCATGAAGCTCCTGGGTGCCGAAGTCGTGCCCGTCACGGCGGGCGCAGGCACGCTCAAGGACGCGATGAACGAGGCGCTGCGTGATTGGGTCGCGAACGTCCACAACACGTTCTACATCATCGGCACCGCCGCCGGCCCGCACCCCTATCCCGAGCTGGTACGCGATTTCCAGAGCGTGATCGGGCGCGAAGCGCGCGAACAGCTGCTGTCCCGCACCGGCCGCCTGCCCGACCTGCTCGTCGCCGCGATCGGCGGCGGCAGCAACGCCATCGGTCTGTTCCACCCCTTCCTCGACGACAGCAGCGTCAAGATGCTCGGGGTCGAAGCGGCGGGCCACGGGCTCGACAAGGAACACGCCGCATCGCTCGCCGGGGGCCGCCCGGGCATCCTCCACGGCAACAAGACCTACCTGCTGCAGGACGCAGACGGCCAGATCACCGAAGGCCACTCGATCTCGGCCGGGCTCGACTACCCCGGCATCGGGCCCGAGCACGCCTGGCTCAAGGAAATCGGTCGCGTCGATTACACTTCGGTCACCGACAAGGAAGCCTTGGACGCCTTCCAGCTGCTCTGCCGCACCGAAGGCATCATCCCCGCGCTCGAACCCAGCCACGCCATCGCCGCCGTGGCCAAGGTCGCGCCGACGCTGCCCAAGGACACCATCATCCTCGCCAACCTTTGCGGCCGCGGCGACAAGGACATCTTCTCGGTCGCCGAGCATCTGGGGGTGAAGATTTGAAAGTGACCGCAGGCCTGGCTGCTATTGCTGCGATTGGCCTGCTGACGGCGTCGATCACGCTTATGGCTTGGGGCAACTCGGACCAGTTTCACTGGCAACCAATGGACCCCAGAGCTCCAAGGTGTGAATTCGACTGCGAACCCATGGGCTTCGGTAAAGTGCTGGTTGCCATTTCTTTCGCCAGCTTTTGCGGAGCCGTTGTTTCTGCTGTCATAGCGATCTGGAAGCTAATCAGATGACCCGCCTCGCCTCCGCCTTTGCCAAGGGCCATCCCGCCCTCGTCTGCTTCGTCACCGCCGGTGACCCGACGCCCGACGCCACGCCCGCGATCCTCGACGCGCTGGTCGAAGGCGGGGCGGACGTGATCGAGCTGGGCATGCCGTTCACCGATCCGATGGCCGATGGCCCGGCGATCCAGCTCGCCAACCTGCGCAGCCTTGGCGCGGGCACCACGACGGCCGACATCCTGCGGATCGCGACCGACTTCCGCACCCGCCATCCCGACGTGCCGCTGGTGTTGATGGGCTATGCCAATCCGATGACCATTCGCGGCCCCGAATGGTTTGCAGACGCCTGCGCCAAGGCCGGCGTCGATGGCGTGATCTGCGTCGACATTCCGCCCGAGGAAGATCCCGAGCTCGGCCCCGCCCTGCGCGCCAAGGGCATTTCGCCGATCCGCCTCGCCACGCCGACCACCGACGACGCCCGCCTGCCTGCGGTGCTCGAAGGCTCGTCGGGCTTTCTCTATTACGTCTCTGTTGCGGGCATCACCGGCAAGCAGTCCGCCGCGCTCGATTCGATCGAGCAGGCGATGCAGCGGCTGAAGGCCCACGCCGAAATCCCCGTCGCGGTCGGCTTCGGCGTCCGCACGCCCGAACAGGCGGGGCCAATCGCACGCGTCGCCGATGGCGTCGTCGTCGGCTCGGCACTGGTCGATCTGATCGCAGAACACGGCGCCAACGCCGCCGAACCTGTGCGCAAGCTCGTCTCCGCGCTTGCCCAGGCCGTGCATTCGGCGCGAAAGGAACTCGCATGAGCAGCTGGCTAACCCGCGTCCGCAACGCGCTTCCCTTCACCCCGAAGCGCGACACGCCCGACAACCTGTGGATCAAGTGCCCTTCGTGCAGCGAGATGCTGTTCACCAAGGAATACGAGGACAACCTCTCGGTCTGCCCGCGCTGTGAGCATCACGGCCGCATCGGCGCCGACGCGCGCCTTGCGCAATTGCTCGATCCCGGTTTCGAGCTGCTGCCCGCGCCCAAGGTCAAGGAAGACCCGCTCAAGTTCCGCGACAGCAAGAAGTACACCGACCGTCTGAAGGCCGCCAAGGCCGCCAACCCGCATCCTGATGCGATGACCAACGCCTTCGGCACCATCGAAGGGCACAAGGCCGTGGTCGGTGTGCAGGACTTCGCCTTCATGGGCGGCTCGATGGGCATGGCCGTGGGCAACGCCTTCCTCGCCGGCATCGATCGCGCGGTGAAGGAAAAGTGCCCCTATGTCGCGGTCACCGCTGCCGGCGGCGCGCGCATGCAGGAAGGCATTCTCAGCCTGATGCAGATGCCGCGCACCACCGTCGGCATTGCCAAGCTGCACGCGGCAGGCCAGCCCTATATCGTGATCCTGACCGATCCGACGACCGGCGGCGTCACCGCCAGCTACGCTATGCTGGGCGACGTTCAGATCGCCGAACCCGGCGCGCTCATCGGCTTTGCCGGCCAGCGCGTGATCCAGGACACCATCCGCGAAAAGCTGCCTGAAGGCTTCCAGCGCGCCGAGTACCTGCACGATCACGGCATGCTCGACATGGTCGTGCACCGCCACGCGCTCAAGGAAACCCTCGCCAGGACGATCGGCTATCTGACGGCGGCCAAGGCGGCATGAGCCCCTCCACCTTCCGGCGGACGGTCCCCCTCCCCGAGCAAGCTCGGGAAGGATAAACTTGGCCAGATCCTCCCCGAGCTTGCTCGGGTAGGTGGCAGCGCGAAGCGCTGACGGAGGGGTAGATTGCGCGATTTCGCCATTTCCGACGATCCGGCGGTCCAGGACCAACTGGACCGCCTCGGCGCGCTCTCGCTGCCGACCGGGCGCCTGGGGCTCGACACCGTGCGCGCCCTGCTTGCCCGCGTCGGCAACCCGCAGGATGCGCTGCCGCCGGTGTTCCACGTCGCCGGCACCAACGGCAAGGGCTCGACTTGCGCCTACTTGCGCGCGATCCTCGAAGCGCAGGGCCTGAAGGTCCACGCCGCAACCAAGCCGCACCTGGTCCGCTACAACGAACGCATCCGCATCGCCGGGCGCCTCGTTTCGGACGAACTGCTCGCCGAACTGCTCAGGCACGTGCTCGACGCGGGCGAGGACCTAGCGCCCTCGTTCTTCGAGGTCACCACCGTCGCCACCTTCCTCGCCTTCCATCGCGAACCCGCCGACGTCTGCGTGATCGAGACCGGGCTCGGCGGGCGGCTCGATGCCACCAATGTGCTCAAGACCGCCGCCGCCTGCGGCATCGCGACGCTGGGCATGGACCACGAAGCCTTCCTCCTCGCGCCAGAGGACGGCGTCCCCACCGATCCGCTCGCCCGCATCGCGTTCGAAAAGGCGAGCATCGCCAAGGCGGGCGTGCCGCTGGTGACGCAAGCCTATCCCGCCAACGCCGCCGCCTCGGTGCTGGAAACCGCCGCCAAGCTTGGCGCGAGCGTGGTCATGCGCGGCCGCGACTGGGACGCGCGCGCCGACAGCGCGATCCACTACCGCGACGCGAACGGCGAACTGCTGCTCCCCCTCCCCGCCCTCGCCGGCGCGCACCAGGCCGACAACGCCGCGCTCGCCGTCGCCATGCTGCGTCACCAGAGTGTGATCGAGGTCGGCCATGCCGCGATGGCCAAGGGCATCGTCGACGCGCGCTGGCCCGCCCGCCTGCAGCGCCTGGGCCACGGCCCGCTCACCGACATCGTCGCCGGCCGCACCGTCTGGCTCGACGGCGGCCACAACCCGGACGCGGGCGAAGCCATCGCCCGCCACCTCGCCGCGCAACCGCCGGTGCACATCGTCATGGGCATGCTGAAGGCCAAGGACCCCGGCGCGTTGCTGCGCCCCCTGGGCAGCCACGCCCTGTCGCTGTCGATCGTCCCCGCCCCAGGCCACGACGCGCACAGCCCCGAAGACTTCGCCCCGTTCAGCGCGCTGCCGGTGCAGAGCTTCCCCGACGTCGCCTCCGCCCTGCGCGCCCTGCCGCCCGAAGGCGACGTCCTCATCGCCGGCTCGCTCTACCTAGCGGGCGAAGTGCTGCGCCAGAACGAGGAAGTGCCGGACTGACGCGGGGTTGCGCGGGCAACTGCTGCAGTGCGCAACATAGCCTCTCCGTCGCCCCGTGCTCGACACGGGGCTGGGCTTTTCGCCCGGCGTGCCATTTGGCATCGGACTCAGTTCGAGAAAGCAGAGCCCGCACAGAAAATAGCCAAGCCCCGTGTCAAGCACGGGGCGACGGGAGCTTTTGATGATGGAGCGGTGTGCGAAAAAGGCGGCAAAGCTGGAGGTAGCGGACATATCTTGCGAGGGTCCATCGTGCCTGCCAGACTAAGCTGGTGGAAAAGATACCGTGCAACGAATGTGGGGCTTTGATCCGGCCCGCTACCGCGGAGAGCACAGGCGGCATCTGCATGGCCTGCAAGCAAGGCATAAGAAAAAACATAGATGATTCTCGGGCTTACTACCAGAGAATCAAACAGTATGACCCCTATCGCGAACTATGGAAATCATTAGTCGAGAGGAGTTCCAAAGATCCAAGCCTGCTCGATTTCACGCGCGCTGAGAAGACATACTTCACGGTTGGGTTGCTCGAAGGTGAAGTCTATAATGGCGGGTTCGATCAACTATTTTGGAACAGCGCAGGCAACTATTACAAAATCGCTTTAGATGGGCTGGAAGAGATAGGCGCAACCGCGTCCCTCCGTATTGCCAGAGAGGCAGCTCGGGTTATTTTTGGTCGGTCAGAGCCATCTCCGGATCAACGAAAACGCTGGCGAATTTTAAAATCGAAAACTTATCGCCTACAGGAATTTTTCATTGGCCACCGCAAGAGGTTATGCCTTGAGGCCTTGGACAAACAATTCTGTGCTGATCCTGATACTCTAAATGATCGTCTAACCAGTTATGCAAATCCGCAAGAACTAATCACGCCATTTTTGAAAGATGATGGTGGCCTCCGTTTTTAGCGCCAGCAACATCGTCCTGTCCAAAACCTGTCCTTCCACGCGCACCTATTTCCTCTCCGCTCGCGCCACCCGCACCCACTCCAGCAGCACCATCACCACCGCCACCAGCCCCGCCGCCGCGGTCCAGCGGAACACCGTCGCGTAGCCATAGGTGTCGAACGCCTCCCCCGCGATGCCACGCCCCAGCGAGCCGATCAGGAAGGTGAGCGAGGACAGCAGCGCGTATTGCACCGCCGTATAGCTCTTGCTGACGATCCCCGACATGTAGGCGACGAAAGCCGCGCCGGCGATCCCGGTCGAAACGTTCTCGAAGCTGATCGCCAGCAGCAGCCGCACCATCCGCGCGTCGAAGCCGAACAGGGCGAACAGCGCGTTGAGGCCGGTGGCGTTGCCCACCGCGTCGATGTGCCGCGCGCCTTCGGCAAGGTCGGCATAGACGAAGTTGCCCAGGATCGGCAGGATCGCGCCGATCAGGATCGTCGGCATCCGCCCCAGCGCGGTGAAAAGGTAGCCGCCCAGGCTGATGCCGAGGATCGTCATGAAGATGCCGAACAGCTTCGAGGCGAAGGCGACCTCGTCCTTGGTGTACTTCAGGTGCTCGAGGTAGAACGGGAAGGCGAAGCTCGACCAGATGTTGTAGCACAGCGTGTAGGTCAGGATCATGCCGATCACGATCAGCACGCCCCAGCGCAGCCGCCCCGAAAGCTCGGCCAACGGCGATACCAGCGCGACATATAGGTGGTTCGCCGCCGTGCGCAGCGGCGAAACGCGCGCATCGGGCGCGGTCAGCACGGCGCGGCCATGCGCCTTGAGCCAGTTGGTCAGCGCCGCGACCACCAGCGGCACCACCACCGTCGCGACCACGATCCACGGACCATAGCTGCGGGTAAAATCGCTCACCGAAGGGTGCGGGCTTGCGGGATCGGCAGGCGCCAGCATGCCGACCATGAAGTGCCCGATCGTCCCGATCGCCCAGGCCCAGCTGACGCCGACCACCGCCAGCGCCGCCCAGCGCGCGGAGGGCGCCAGTTCGCCCGGCTGCGCCAGCGCCGCATGAAGCGCGCCCTGTTCGGCGCGCGGCGTATCGGGCGCACGCAGCGTCACCACCAGCATGATCGCCACGATCAGCCCCGCCATCGACAGGTAGACCAGCGGCCAACTCATCCGACCCGCCATCACCAGCGCCAGCGCGCCACCGACGATGGAGGCGATGCGATAGCCGAACTGGTAGATCGACGAGAGCAGCTCGACCGGCGTCGCCTCGTCCGCAACTTCGATCCGCCAGGCATCCACCGCCACGTCCTGCGTCGCCGAAGCGAAGGCGGCGAAGAACGCGAACAGCGCGAAGGTGCCGATGGCGGTCGCGGGATTGGTCGCGGCAAGCCCGCCGAAGCCCAGCACCAGCACCATCTGGCACAAGAGGATCCAGCTCTTGCGCCGCCCCAGCCGGTCGAGCCCCGGCAGCGGCATCCGGTCCACCAGCGGCGACCACAGGAACTTGAACGAATAGGACAGGCCGATCCAGCTGAGCACGCCGATCGTCGCCAGGTCGATCTTTTCCTCGCCCAGCCAGGCGTTGAGCGTGCCGATCAGCAGCGCATAGGGCAGGCCCGATGAGAACCCGAAGCCCAGCATCGTGGCCGACTTGCGCTGGCGCAGCGCGATCCTGAGCAGCTTCAACCCCTTGGGGCGAGCCGGCTTTGCGCCGTCGTTGGCGGCACTCGATGCCATGCGATCCGGTGTCCCTTGTCCAATTGTCGTAGGAGATTAGCGGCGTTTCGGGGTAAGGCTAGGCCGATAACGGCGAAAAGCCGGGCAGAAGGAGAGGACGATGAGCGAAACGCTCGACCTGCGGCCCACCGAGGGCCAGATCGCGCTGGCCCGGCGCATCGCCGCCGGCGTCGGCGAATCTGCGGGCGTCGTCACCCACGTGCCCGCCGCCGCCTATGTCGATCCGCAGCACTTCGCGCGGGAGAAGGCCGGCCTGTTCGACCGCCTGCCGCAAGTGCTGATCCCCTCGGCCCTGCTGCCCGATCGCCACATGGCTCTGCCGCATGATGCCACCGGCCGTCCGCTGCTGGTCACGCGCGATGGTGAAGGCCGCGCACACGTGTTCCTTAACGTCTGTCGCCATCGCGGCACGCGCCTGGTCGAAGGCAGCGATATCCAGTGCAGCGCGCGCATGGTCTGCCCCTACCACGCCTGGACCTACGCCACCGACGGCCGCCTGCTCGCCCTGCCCCGCCCCGAAACCTTCCCCGGTTTCGACAAGGCCGCGCACGGGCTGGTCGAACTGCCCAGCCTCGAAGCAGGCGGCCTCATCTGGTTTGCGCCGGTCGAGGCCGACTTCGCCGACGCCGCCGCGATCAGCGCGGACTTCGGCGCGGTCGACCTTGGCGGCCACCACCTCTTCGCGCGCCGCACGCACGATGTGGCGGCGAACTGGAAGCTCATCATGGATGCCTTCCTCGAAAGCTACCATGTCCTGAGGCTCCATTCCGGATCGATTGCGCCCTTCTTCAAGGATGGCGTCACCGCCGGGGACCGCATCGGTCCGCACCAGCGCTCGCTCGTCGGCCGCGCGGCGGAGATGGAGGGGCTCGACCTCGCCGACTGGTCCACGCTGCGCCGCCTGGGCACGTTCGCTTACCAGCTGTTTCCGGCGACGGTCGTCGTCGTGAGCCCGGACTACGTGAACCTGATGACGATCATGCCGCGCGGCGTCGACCGCACGCTGGTCGAAGACTTCATGCTGATCCCCGAAGCGCCCGCAACCGACAAAGCGCGCGACCACTGGCAGCGCAGCTGGGAGCTACTGGACGGCCGCGTGTTCGGCGCAGAGGACTTCCGCGCCGCCGAACTCGGCCAGCAGGGCCTGTCCTCGGGCGCGATCACGGAGCTGACACTGGGCACGCTCGAAACCGGAATCCGCCGCTTTCACGAGATCTGCGCCGAGATGATGGGCGACGGCTGACCCGCCGCCCGATAAGGATCAGACCAGACGCGCCTGCTTCACCGCTGCTTCGATGAAGCCACGGAACAGCGGGTGGACGTCGAACGGGCGGCTCTTCAGCTCCGGGTGGAACTGCACGCCGATGAACCACGGATGGTCGGGCCGCTCGACGATTTCGGGCAGCAGGCCATCGGGCGACATGCCGGAAAAGACGAGTCCGCCCTTTTCCAGCGCCTCGCGATAGGCGACGTTGACTTCGTAGCGGTGGCGGTGGCGCTCGCTGATCTCGCTCGCGCCATAGACCTGCGCCACATGGCTGTTGCCCGCCAGCGCCGCGGGATAGGCGCCGAGCCGCATCGTGCCGCCAAGATCGCCGCCGGCCTGGCGCGTCTCGAGGCCTTCGGCCGTCATCCACTCGGTGATGATGCCCACCACCGGCTCCTCGGTCGGGCCGAACTCGGTCGAGCTTGCCGCCTTGATCCCGGCGGTGTTCCGCGCGCCTTCGATGCAGGCCATCTGCATGCCGAGGCAGATGCCGAAGAACGGCACCCCGCGTTCGCGGGCAAAGCGCACGCTGGCGATCTTGCCTTCCGATCCGCGCTCGCCGAAGCCTCCGGGCACCAGGATGCCGTGCATCGGTTCGAGGTGGGCGGCGATCTCGGCGTCGTCCTTCTCGAACAGTTCGGCGTCGATCCAGCGCACGTTGACCTTCACGCGGTTGGCCATGCCGCCGTGGACCAGCGCTTCGTTCAGCGACTTGTACGCATCCTGCAGGCCGACATACTTGCCGACCACGCCGATGGTCACTTCGCCTTCGGGATTCTGGTGGCGGTCGACGATGTCGTGCCAGCGGGCAAGATCGGGGTTCGGCGCGGTAAGGCCGAAGTGGCGCAGCACTTCGTTGTCGAGCCCTTCGGCGTGGTACTGCAGCGGCACGGCATAGATGCTCTTGGCATCGAGCGCCGGGATGACGGCGGACTTCCGCACGTTGCAGAACTGCGCGATCTTGGCGCGCTCGCTTTCGGGCAGCGGCTTCTCGCAGCGGCACAACAGGATATCGGGCTGGATGCCAAGGCCGGTCAGTTCGCGCACGCTGTGCTGCGTCGGCTTGGTCTTCAGCTCGCCGGCCGCCGCGATGTAGGGCACCAGCGTCACGTGGACGAAGCAGGTCTGGTCGCGATCAAGCTCGTTGTGGAGCTGGCGCAGCGCCTCGATGAACGGCAGGCCCTCGATATCGCCCACGGTGCCGCCGATCTCGCACAGCACGAAGTCGAGGTCGTCGGTCTCGTCCTGCGCGAAGTCCTTGATCGCGTCGGTCACGTGCGGGATCACCTGCACCGTCGCGCCCAGGTAATCGCCCCGGCGCTCCTTGGCGATGATGTCGCGATAGATGCGGCCGCTCGTGATGTTGTCCGCCTGCCGCGCCGAAACGCCAGTGAAGCGTTCGTAGTGGCCAAGATCGAGGTCGGTTTCCGCGCCGTCGTCGGTCACGAACACCTCGCCGTGCTGATACGGGCTCATCGTGCCCGGATCGACGTTGAGATAGGGGTCGAACTTGCGGATGCGCACGCGATAGCCGCGCGCCTGCAGCAGCGCCGCGAGGCTCGCTGCCATGAGTCCCTTGCCGAGCGAGGAAACCACGCCGCCGGTGATAAATATGTACCGCGCCATGGGAGTTGGGCCTTAGCGTCAGAAGTTGCACACGCGCAAGCGGTTGCCGCTGAAATGATCGCGGCAATCCACAAGCGTAAGATCGAAAACGGCACAAGCCCGGCCACCCGCCCCATCGGGCGAGCAGTCGGACGTGGCTGCTTGAGTTGAACCCCGGCTAGTGCCGGAGCATTACGGCTTCGCGGCGGGCGCGAGCGGATCGGTAACCGGAGCCTGGCCCGGAGCCTGGCTGGCGCCGGCGGCGGGCGCCTGCGACTGGGCCGGCGCCGGCGAAGCGGCCAGCGGATCGGCCGGCGCTGCGGGAACGGTGCGATCGAGCGAGGTGTCGATCTTGCGGCCACCGCTCTGGCTCACCGCCAGCGCGGCGAGGACGATCGACAGGACGACGAACAGCGTCGCCAGGATCGAGGTCAGGCGGGTGATGAAGTCCGCCGCGCCGCGCGCCGACATGAAGCCCGAAGGGCTGCCGCCAACGCCGAGGCCACCGCCTTCGGACTTCTGGATCAGGATCACGCCGACAAGCGAAGCTGCGACCAGCGCCTGCACGACGGTAAGGAAAATGAAGAGCGACATTCAAGTCTCGCTGAAAGCTGTTGCGGCGCATCTAGGCGCAAGGGGCCACGAGCGCAACCCGCGCCGCGCCCCTTCTGGTGGCCTTGGGCTTATCCTTCGCCCGCGCCGGCCGCCGCCACGATCGGCAGGAAGGCATCGGCCGTCAGGCTCGCCCCGCCGACCAGCGCCCCGCCGACGCCCTCGGCCGCCAGCAGGTCGGCCGCGTTGCCGGCGTTGACCGAACCGCCATAGAGGATGCGCACCTTCTCGCCCGCCTCGCCATAAGCGGCGACGAGCCGCGCGCGCACGGCCGCATGCATCGCCACGACGTCCTCGACCGCCGCGACGCGGCCGGTGCCGATCGCCCAGACGGGCTCGTAAGCCACGGCAACCTTGCCCGTCGCCACGGCTTCGGCGGCGGCATCGCCCAGCGGGATCGAGCCATCGACCTGGCCCGAGACGACCGCCTCGGCCTTGCCCCCGTCGCGCTCTTCCAGCGTCTCGCCCACGCAGACGATCACGCCCAGCCCGGCGGCCAGCGCCGCTTCGGCCTTGGCACGGATCAGCGCGTCGCCTTCGCCATGGTCCTTGCGGCGCTCGCTGTGGCCCAGGATGACGAAGTCGGCGCCGATATCGGCCAGCATCGCGGCCGAAACGTCGCCCGTGTGCGCGCCCTTGACTGCGACGTGGCAATCCTGCCCGCCCACGCCGATCTCGCTGACTTCGGCGCGCAGGGCGCCGATCAGCGTGAACGGCGGTGCAAGCGCGATGTCGACGTCGGGATAGCGGGCAGCGCCGCGCGCAATGGCGCGTGCTTCGGCGAGCATGGCGCGCGTCCCGTTCATCTTCCAGTTGCCTACAATATAGGGTCGGTGCGGCATTGGCTTCGACTGCCCCCTCGAAATGGTGATTCCCGTGAACCTGCGGCGCGGCTAACAAAATGAAGATACGAATGCAAAACGCTTGGCCGCTTTTTGCACGCCCTTTGCCCGGCCGATGCCGTGGCACACCTGCGGGAAAGCGGCCTGCCGTGCGCCATCGGGACGCCAGATGTGGCGTTGCGGAATTTATCCACGCCGCCTAAGGCAGCGCCCTTGGTATCCATTCCCCGTCTGGACGATCGCCTGCGATGCTCGGTTTCCTGCGTTCCCTTATTCACTCCCGCATCGGCGCGCTGGTTGCGCTGGTCTTTCTCGGCCTGATCGCGCTGGCCTTTGCGGGGGCCGACGTCACCGGCTCGCGCTTTGGCGGCATTGCCGGGGGTGACCGCGTCGCCTCGGTTGGCGGCAGCCGCATCGGCACGGCCGAGCTTGGCAAGGCGGTAACCAACGCGCTCGAAGGCGAACGGCAAAAGACCCCGACGCTGATGATGAAGGACTTCGTCGCCAGCGGCGCCATCGACCAGGTGCTCAACGGCCTGATCGATCGCGCGGCCATGATGGAATGGGGCGCCAAGCATGGCTTTGCCGTGTCGGATCGCCTGGTCGACAGCGAAATCGTCAAGATTCCCGCCTTCCAGGGCCCGGACGGCAAGTTCAGCGAAAGCGCCTACCGCCAGCTGCTAGCCCAGCGCAACCTGACCGACGCGCTCGTGCGCAGCGACATCGGCCAGGGCCTGATGGCGCGCCAGCTGCTCGTTCCCGGCAGCTTCGGCGCGCAGTTCCCCAAGGGCGTCGCGCTGCGCTATGCCGCGCTGCTCAAGGAAAAGCGCGAAGGCGTGCTCGCCTTCGTCCCCGCCACCGCCTTCGCCCCCAAGCAGGGGCCGGATGATGCCGCGCTCGCCGCCTTCTACAAGGCGCATTCGCAGCGCTACATGCTGCCCGAACGCCGCACGATCCGCTATGCCGTGCTCGATGAAAAGGCGGTCCAGAACGCGCCTGCGCCGACCGACGCCGAAATCGCCCAGCGCTACAAGCTGAACGCCGCGACCTATGCCCCCAGCCAGACGCGCGATTTCAGCCAGGTGATCGTCGCCGACGAAGCCACCGCCAAGGCGCTCGCCGCCGAGGTTGCCGCGGGCAAGCCGATCGACGCCGCCGCCAGGGCCAAGGGCCTGTCCGCCGCCAAGCTGCCCGGCCTCACCCGTGATGCCCTGACCTCGCAGGCATCCAAGGCCGTCGCCGACGCCGCCTTCGCCACGGCGCAGGGCAAGGTCGCTGCTCCGGCGAAGAGCCCGATCGGATGGCACGTCGTCCGCGTCGATGCCGTCCACGACAATCCCGGCAAGACGCTCGAACAGGCCCGCGGCGAAATCGTCGCCGCGCTCGCCGTCGAAAAGCGCCGCGCCGCGCTGACCGACCTTGCCGCCAAGATCGAGGAGCAGTTCGAGAACGGCACCGGCCTTGCCGACGCCTCCAAGTCGCTCGGCCTTGCGCCCGTCGCTTCCGATCCGCTCCAGGCCGATGGCACCGTGTTCGGCAAGCCCGGCGTGAAGCCTGCGCCCGAAGTCGCCGCGCTGGTCCAGGCCGCGTTCGCGATGGAACGCGAAGGCCAGCCGCAGATCAGCCAGGGCGCCGATGGCAAGCTGGTCATGTTCGATGTGGCCCGCATCGATGCCGCCGCCCCCGCCCCGCTCGCGCAAATCCGCGATCGCGTCGCGCGCGATTGGCAGGTCGATGCCGGCAGCGCCAAGGCCCAGGCCGCGCGCGACACCATCCTTGCCGCGCTGCGCAAGGGCACGCCGCTCGCCGATGCGATGAAGGCAACCGGTGCCACCCTGCCCGCGCCCAGCCCCGTGACGATGAGCCGCGAACAGCTCAACGCGATGCAGCCGCGCATTCCCGAAGCGCTCGCGCTGATGTTCTCGATGGCGCAGGGCACGGCCAAGTCGATCGCCGCGCCCGATGGCTCGGGCTGGATCGTCGTCTCGCTGGGCAAGGTCATTCCCGGCGTGGTCGCCGCGAACGATCCGATCGTTCCTGCCGCCGCGCAGGAACTGTCGCAGGCGCTCGGCCCCGAATACGGCGCTTCGCTGCGCCGCGCGATCAGCAACGATGTCGGCGTGAAGCGCAACGAAGCCGGCATCCGCGCCGTGCGCACGCAGCTCCTCGGCGGGCAGTAAGTCCGTGACGGCCGCCAACGCCACGCTCGACCGGACGCCCGCCCAAACCGGGCGTCCGGAGAACTGGGACGCTGCTGCCGCCGCGCTGCAGACTGGCAAGCCGGCGCTGATCTGGCGCCGCCTGATCGCCGATACCGAAACCCCGGTCGGTGCCGCGCTCAAGCTGATGCAGTCGGGTCGTGGCGATTTCCTGCTCGAATCCGTGCAGGGCGGCGAAGTGCGCGGGCGCTACAGCCTGCTCGGGCTCGATCCCGACCTCGTCTTCCGCGCCACCGGCCACGCCTGCGAAGTGAACCGCATCTGGCGGCACGATCGCGCCGCCTTCGCCCCGCTTGCCGGCGATGCCCTGGTCGAACTACGCGCGCTGGTCGATTCCTGCCGCATCGACGTGCCGCAGGGCCTGCCCCCGGTGCTGGCGCTGTTCGTCGGCTACTTCGGCTACGAAACCATCGGCCTTGTCGAAAAGCTGCCCCGCGCGCCCGACAGCGATCTGGTGCTGCCCGACATGCTGTTCGTGCGGCCCACCGTGGTGCTGGTGTTCGACCGCCTGACCGACGAACTCCACGCCGTCGCGCCGGTCTGGGCTGGCGCGGGCGATCCGTCGCATCTGCTCGAAGCCGCCGCCGACCGCATCGACGAAGCGCTGCGCCGCCTGTCCGAAGCAGCGCCAGCCGAACCGCGCCTCGACCAGCCGCTTGACATCGAGCGCACCCCGGTCATGGCGCCCGAACAGTATGCGGGCATGGTCGGCCGGGCCAAGGACTACATCGAAGCGGGCGACATCTTCCAGGTCGTGCTGGCACAGCGCTTCACCGCGCCCTTCCCGCTCCCGGCCTCGGCGCTCTACCGCTCGCTCCGCCGCGTGAACCCGTCGCCGTTCCTCTACTTCCTCGATCTGCCCGGCTTCGCGCTGATCGGCTCGAGCCCGGAAATCCTCGTCCGCATCCGCAACGGCGAAGTCACCATCCGCCCGATCGCCGGGACGCGACCGCGCGGCGGCACGCCGGAGGAAGACCAGGCCAACGAAGTCAGCCTGCTGGCCGATCCCAAGGAACGCGCAGAGCACCTGATGCTGCTCGATCTCGGCCGCAACGACGTCGGCCGCGTCGCGCAGGCGGGCACGGTCAAGGTCACCGAAAGCTACACCATCGAACGCTACAGCCACGTGATGCACATCGTGTCGAACGTGGTGGGCAAGCTCGACACCACCCGCGCCGACAGCGTCGATGCGCTGTTCGCAGGTTTTCCCGCAGGCACCGTCAGCGGCGCGCCCAAGGTGCGCGCCTGCGAAGTGATCGCCGAGCTGGAGCCCGAAACACGCGGCGCCTATGCCGGCGGCGTCGGCTACTTCGCCCCCGATGGCTCGGTCGACAGCTGCATCATCCTGCGCACCGGCGTGCTCAAGGATGGCGTGCTCCACGTCCAGGCCGGCGCCGGCATCGTCGCCGACAGCAACCCCGAATACGAACAGCGCGAATGCGAAGCCAAGTCCGGCGCGCTCTTCGCCGCCGCCCGCGAAGCCATCCGCGTCGCCAGCGAACCCCGGTTCGGACAGTAAGGCCGAAGCTCCATGATCCTCGTCATCGACAACTACGACAGCTTCACCTGGAACCTGGTCCATTACCTGATGGAGCTGGGCGCCAAGGTCGAAGTCGTGCGCAACGACGCGATGAGCGCGGCTGAAGCCATTGCCACCGGCGCCGATGGCTTCCTGCTCTCGCCCGGCCCCTGCACGCCCAACGAAGCGGGCATCAGCCTCGATCTCGTCGCCGCCTGTGCGCAGGCCGAAAAGCCGCTGCTCGGCGTGTGCCTTGGCCACCAGTCGATCGGCCAGCACTTCGGCGGCAAGGTCGTGCGCGGCGGGCTGATGCACGGCAAGACCAGCCAGGTGACGCACGACGGTACCGGCCTGTTCGAAGGCCTGCCCTCGCCGTTCACCGCCACGCGCTATCACTCGCTGATCGTCGAGGACGTGCCCGACGCGCTGATCGTCAATGCGCGGTCGGACGATGGCCACGTGATGGGCTTCCGCCACGTGTCGCTGCCGATCCATTCGGTGCAGTTCCACCCCGAAAGCATCGCCACCGAGCACGGCCATGCGATGATCGCCAACTTCCTGCGCGTCTGCGGACTGGTCCCGCTCGCCCGCGCCGCCTGATCGGCCCGATGACGCTGCACCTCCCCGACGTTACCGCCACGCCGTTCGCGGCGGACGAGGCGGAGCACCTGTTCGGCCAGATCCTCGACGGCACGCCCGAGGCTGCCGATATCGCCCGCTTCCTCGTCGCGCTGTCCGATCGCGGCGAAGTGGCGAGCGAGATTGCGGGCGCTGCACAGGCGATGCGCGCGCGGATGATCCCGGTATCTGGCCCCGCCAATGCGATCGACGTCTGCGGCACCGGTGGCGATGGCCTGCACACGCTCAACGTCTCGACCGCCGTCGCGCTCGTCGTCGCGGCCTGCGACGTACCCGTCGCCAAGCACGGCAACCGCGCCGCCAGTTCCAAGGCGGGCGCCGCCGATACGCTCGAAGCCCTTGGGCTGGATCTCAATCGTGCGGGCGAAACGGCCGAGGAAACGCTCAACGATCTGGGGATCGGCTTCCTCTTCGCCGCGCGCCACCACCCGGCGATGGGGCGGATCATGCCGATCCGCAAGGCAATCGGCCGTCGCACGATCTTCAACCTGATGGGCCCGCTCGCCAACCCGGCGGGCGTGTCGCGCCAGCTCGTCGGCATTGCCCGGCCTGCCTACGTGCCGATCTATGCCGAAGCGCTGCGTGCGCTGGGCAGCGCGCACAGCCTCGTCGTCTCGGGCGATGAAGGCATGGACGAGCTGAGCCTTGCCGGCGGCAACGAAGTGGCCGAACTGAAGGACGGCGTGGTGCTGATGCGCCGCGTCCACCCCGCCGATGCCGATCTTCCGGTTCACCCGATCGAAGCGATCCAGGGCGGCGATGCAGCCTACAACGCCGCCGCGCTGCGCCGCCTGCTCCACGGCGAGCCCGGCCCCTATCGCGATGCCGTATTGTTCAACGCCGCCGCCGCGCTGATCGTCGCGGGCGAAGTGCATTCGTTCCACGAAGGGGTCGAGGAAGCGGCCGAAGCCATCGACAAGGGCCTCGCCAACGCCCTGCTCAACTGCTGGATCGCCGCGCTGCGCTGACCTTCCCCCACGCCCCCTCGACAAACCGCCCCGCCCGCGGCAAGGCGCTTCGCACGATGACCGACAAGCTCGCCGAAATCTGCGCCACCAAGCGCGACGAAGTGCTCGCCCGCAAGGGGTTCGCCACGCTCGCCGACCTCGCCGCGCGCGCCAGCGAACAGACCCCGCCGCGCGGGTTCGAGGCCGCCCTGCGCCAGCGCGCCGCGACCGGCTTCGCGCTCATTGCCGAGATCAAGAAGGCGAGCCCGTCCAAGGGCCTGATCCGCCCCGATTTCCGCCCCGCCGAACATGCGCTCGCCTACCAGGCGGGCGGCGCTGCGTGCCTTTCGGTGCTGACCGATGCGCCCTATTTCCAGGGCCACGAAGACTATCTGATGGACGCCCGCGCCGCCTGCGCCCTGCCGGTGATCCGCAAGGACTTCATGGTCGATCCCTGGCAGTGCGCCGAAGCGCGCGCGATCGGCGCCGACGCCATCCTGATCATCGTCGCCGCGCTCGAAGACGCCCAGATGGCCGAGATCGAGGCCGCCGCGCGCGAACAGGGCATGGACGTGCTGGTCGAAGTCCACAACGAAGCCGAAATGGAGCGCGCCGCCCGCCTGCAATCGCGCCTGATCGGGGTCAACAACCGCGACCTGAAGCGCTTCGTCACCGACCTCGCGAACACCGAGCGCCTTGCCCCGCTGGCTCCCCAAGGCACGCTGCTCGTGGCCGAAAGCGGCATCAACACCCACGAAGACCTGCTGCGGCTGGAAAAGTGCGGCGCGCGCACCTTCCTCGTCGGCGAAGCATTGATGCGCCAGCCCGACGTCGAAGCGGCGACCCGCACCCTGCTCGAGGGCTAAGCCCGCAGCCTGCCCTGAGCCTGTCGATGGGCTGCCCTGCCTACCGCCCGCCGCTCCACAGCTCGGGCCGCCGCAGCAGCAGGGCCTGCGCCAGCACCAGCGTCTTGGCATCGGTCAGCTCGCCTGCCAGCACCATGTCGCGCAAGGCGTCCAGCGTGATCTCGTGCACGCTGATCGCCTCGAATTCGCCTTCCGCCCCGCCACCTTCGCCCACGCGGTCGGCAGCAGTGTATTCGGCAAGGTAGAGCATCACCCGCTCGGTCGAAACCGGCGGGATCGGCCAGATGTTGGCCACTGGCTCCAGCTGGCCCAGCCGCAGGCCACCTTCCTCCATCGCCTCTTCGCGGATGCGATCCTCGGGCGCGATGCCGTCGAGACCGCCGGCTATCGCCTCCAGCACCGGCGCCTCGCCCGCCGCGATCACCGGCGCGCGCGGCTGGGTGATCAGCAGGCAGCAGCGCCGCACCGGATCATAGGGCAGCACCGCCACCGCCTGCCCATTGTCGAGCAGATGGCGTTCCACCACCACGCCGTCGGGCAGCCGCACCTTCAGCCGCGAGAACCTGTACCAGCCGTCGTAGACCAGCTCCTGCCCGATGATCTCGCCCATGATCGTCCCAATCTCCGCCACGGCCGCTCCGCCACGCAATCGGCCTAGCCGCCCCGCCCGGCCCGATGCAACGACCGTTTGCTGCACCGCAAGAAGGGCGTTACGCTCGGCCCGACATGCGCCTGCGCCCCGCCTCGATCCTCGCCCCGATCCTCGCCTTGGCCCCGATCCTGGCCGCCGCGTCGCTCGTGTGCGTCGGACCCGCCCGTGCGGCGCCGGCAGGTCAGCCCATCGCCCTGCCGCTGTTCGGCAAGACGATCACCTTCCGCGTGCCCCCCGCCTATACGGCGCAGCCGGCCCAGCTCGCGCGCGGCCAGTTCCTGCTCGAATTCCTGCGCGATGGCGAAACCTTCGCCACCTGGCGCACGCTGCTGACGGTGCGCGGCTTTCAGGGCTTCGGCGGCATCGCCAAGGCCCGCCCGATCTCGCCCGCGCCATTTTCGAACCGCGCGCGTGCCCCAGCGGCGCGATCTTCGAAGCCGCCCCGCCCGAACAGACCGCCGGCGGCATGGAGCTGACCTACATCGCCATCGGCTGCGCCGACACGCCCGCCAACGCCTATGCCCAGGCGCAGGCCGGCTCGGGAGAGATCGACGTGATCGCGCTCTATCGCGATGCCGAAAACCTCTATTCGGTGCAGTACGCGGTACGCGGCCCGTCCTTCCGCGGCGGAAAGCCCCCGCTGTCGCTGGCCGATGCCCGGGCAACCCTCGCCCGCACCTTCGGCCCTGTCGCCATCATCCCCACACCAGCCGCCAGATGAGCGGCATGGAACACACCCCCTTGCGCCGGCTCGGCCTCATCGGCGGGATGAGCTGGGAAAGCACCGCGCACTATTACCGTCTGATCAACGCCCACGTGCGCGATGCGCGCGGGCCCACCAGTTCGGCCGACATCGTGCTCCATTCGCTCGATTTCGCCCCCATCGCGCAGGCCCAGCGCGATGGCCGCTGGGACGATCTCGGCCGCCAGCTCGCCGCTTCGGCGCGGCTGCTGGCCGATGCCGGCGCGCAGGCGCTGGTGCTGTGCACCAACACCATGCACCTGCTCGCCCCGGCGATCGAGGCGGCAACCTCCGTTCCCCTGCTCCATATCGCCGACCCGACGGCACAGGCGGTGGTCGCGGCGGGCATCACCCGAATCGCGCTGCTCGGCACGGCTTTCACCATGGAGCAGGATTTCCACACCGGCCGCCTGCGCGATCGGCACGGGCTCGATGTTCTCGTCCCAGATGCCGAAGACCGTGCGCTCGTCCACCGCGTCATCTACGACGAACTCGTGGCCGGGGTGATCTCACCCACCTCGCGTGAAGCCTACCGCGCGGTCATCGCCCGCCTTGTCGCGCGCGGCGCGCAGGGGCTGATCCTGGGCTGCACCGAAATCATGCTGCTGATCGACCAGAGCGATAGCGCGGTGCCCTTGTTCGATACCACCGCGCTCCACGCCCGCGCCGCCGCCGCAGTGGCGCTGGGCTGCGATAAATAACGGACGCGTCAGTTATTTATCGGCGTGCGCGTCAATTTGCACTGTCCTACGCCGCACCTTTCTGGCAACAGCCTGGCCCATGAAAACTCGCGGAACACCGTCGCTTTGGCTCTTCCCGAACCCGCTCGCCCGACCGACGGAGTTCTCGTCCAGGACACTGTCAACTTCGTCAACTTGGGCCCGCAGCCAGATTTTCTCCAGGACCGTGTCAACCCCGTCAACCCCCTCCTGCTGCGGAGCCCCGGCATGACCGGCCTCACCCATCTCGACCCGGACGGCAATGCCCGCATGGTGGACGTCGGCGGGAAGGCCGAGTCCCGGCGCCTCGCCATCGCCGGTGGCCATATCCGGATGAGCCGGGAAGCGCTCGCCGCGATCCGTGACGGCGAAGTGCCGAAGGGCGATGTCCTCGCCGCCGCACGCATCGCCGGGATCATGGCCGCGAAGAAGACCGGCGAACTGATCCCCCTGTGCCACCCGCTGGCGCTCGATGCGGTCACGGTCGATTTCGTGCTGACCGAAACCGGCGTCTCGGTCACCGCCAGCGCCTCGCTCACCGGGCGCACGGGGGTGGAAATGGAAGCGCTCGTCGCCGCCACGGTCGCGCTGCTGACGATCTACGACATGGCCAAGGCGCTCGACAAGGGCATGGTCGTCGAACAGGTTCGCCTGCTGGAAAAGCGCGGCGGCAAGTCTGGCGATTGGAAGGCGGCAGACGTGCCCGACCGCACCGCATGAACGCAGGCGCCGAACCGTCCGTCCGCACCCCGCCGCTGCCGCTGCGCACTGCGCAGGAACGGCTGGTATCGCTGGCGCCCGATCTCGCCATCGAACACCGCGCGGTGGCCGATTGCAACGGCTTCTACCTCGCCCACCCGATCACCGCGCACCGCACCCAGCCCGATGCGCCGCTCTCGGCGATGGATGGCTACGCCATGCGCGCGGCCGATTTGCCCGGCCCCTGGCAGGTCATCGGCGAAAGCGCGGCCGGGCATCCCTTTGGCGGCACCGTCGCCGCCGGGCAGGCCGTGCGGATCAGCACCGGCGCCGTCCTGCCCGATGGCGCGGACATGGTCCTGCTGCAGGAAGATGCGGCGCGCGCTGGCGATCGCGTCACGCTCACCGGCACGCCGCCTTCGCCCACCGGGCGCCACATCCGCCCCGCCGGCATGGACTTCGTCGCCGATGCCCAGCTGCTCGCCCCCGGCACCCGCATTGGCCCTGCGCAGATCGCGCTCGCCATGGCCGGCGGTCATCAGCACCTGCCCGTCCGCCGCCCGCTCCGGCTCGCCATCATCGACAGCGGCGATGAACTTGTCGGTCCCGGCAAGCCGCTTGCGGCCCACCAGATCCCCGCCAGCAACGGTCCGATGCTCGCCGCCATGGCCGCCGGACTTCCGGTACAGGTCACGCGCATCGGCCCGGTGGCCGACCGGATCGACGATATCGTCGCGGCGCTCGAACAGGCCGGCGGGGCCGACATCATTGTCACCAGCGGCGGCGCCTCGGTCGGCGATCACGATCTCGTGCGCCCCGCGCTCGCCGCGGCGGGCGTCACGCTCGATTTCTGGCGGGTCGCGATCAAGCCCGGCAAGCCGCTGCTCGTCGGGCGGCGCGATCATGGCGCCGGTCCGGAATTCGCCAGTCCACAGATCGTGCTCGGCCTGCCGGGAAACCCGGCTTCGGCCTTCGTCACCGGCTTCCTGTTCATGCTGCCGCTGCTGCGCGCCACGCTCGGCGCCGCAGAGGCGCTGCCGCGCACGATACCGGCGCGCCTTGCCGCCGATCTGCCCGCCGGGGGCAGCCGCGCCGAATTCCTGCGCGCCCGCTTCGAAGGTGGTGCGGTCACGCTCGATCCGCTGCAGGATTCGGGCGCAATCACTGCGCTTGCCCGCTCCAACGCCCTGGTCGTGCGTGAGGCACGTGCGCCCGCGCTGCCTGCCGGAAGCGAAGTGCCGGTCTATCTGCTCGAAACTGGCAGAATTGCTTGACGGGTTTGGTGGAGTTGCTTATTCGTTCCGCATTCGTTCGCCAGTGATGAGAACAAGGGGCGAAGGAAACGGCAATAGGGAGCAAGCGTGATGTTGACGCGCAAGCAGCATGAGCTGCTGACCTTCATCCAGAACCGCCTCGAGGACTCCGGCATTTCTCCCTCTTTTGAAGAGATGAAGGAAGCGCTCGACCTCAAGTCCAAGTCCGGGGTCCACCGCCTGATCTCCGCGCTGGAAGAACGCGGCTTCATCCGTCGCCTGCCCAACCGCGCCCGCGCGCTCGAAGTGTTGCGCATGGCGGACGGCAATGCGGTGAAGGGCGTTGCCCCCGCTGCGCCCGCACCGCTCGCCGCCAATGCGAACACCGCCAATGCGAACACGGGGGTGCCGCCGCTGCGCGCCCCGGCCCGTGCGCCCGAACCCGCCAACGACGTGATCGAACTGCCGCTCCACGGCCGCATCGCCGCCGGCGCCCCGATTGAGGCGCTGGAAGGCACCTCGACGCTTCCCGTCCCTGCGGCGCTGCTCGGCGCGGGCGAACATTACGCGCTCGAGGTGTCCGGGGATTCGATGGTCGAGGCCGGCATTCTCGATGGCGATTACGCCCTCGTGCGCCGCACCGAAGTCGCCCGCGACGGGGAAATCGTCGTCGCGCTCATCCGGGGCGAGGAAGCCACGCTCAAGACGCTGCGCCACGAAAAGGGCATGGTGCGCCTCGATCCGGCCAACGCTGCCTACGATCCGCAGTACTACGCGCCCCACGAAGTGCAGATCCAGGGCAAGCTCGCCGGCCTTCTGCGCCGCTATCACTGAGGCGGCGACGGCGGACGGGGCCGTGATGCCAGGGCGCCGGGGGCAGGCCAGCGGTACCAGCCGTGATGCCCCTGCGTTTCGGCCACGGTGCGCACCCGGCCGCTGCCAAGCTCGATGGCAAGACCGCCCGTCTGGCGCAGCAGGCGCCGGTCGGCTTTCAGCAGGCGGGGCTTGCAGGCATCGGGCAGGCGGCGATCGGCGATGACGATATCCGCGGCCGCGCAAGCCTCGACCAGCGGCGCCCACGGCGTCAGGTCCCTGCCCCGGCTCATCAGCAGCACGAAGCGGCGGGGCCGGCCCGACACCTGACGAACGATCGCCAGACGGCAAAAATCGGCGTTGCATTCGGCCCCCGGCGCTTCCTCGATCGGTGATGAAAGGTCCTTGATCCCGGCAGCTTCCATCAGCGTGTCACGGGCAAAGTCGCTCCGCCCTTCGCGCAGCAGCAGCAGCCCGCCGCCCGGATCCGCAGCCGTGATGCCGACCTGCCGCCCATCGCCCGAAACCAGCACGTCGGGCGTCGGCGCGGTCAGCACCAGCACGGTGGCCAGCGCGATGGGCGCGAAGCCCCACAGCCGCACCCGCCCGCTCCACAGCGCCAGCCACAGCAGGCCGGCGATGAACAGGCCGAACGTGATGCGGTCCATCCCCGGCAGCATCGTCACCGCGCCCGGTTGTGCGGCGGTTTCGTGGGCCATCCACAGCAGCAGGTCGAGCGACTTGCCGACGAGATACCATACCGGCGCGCCCCACCCCGCCAGATCGAGCAGCAGCGCCAGCGCCAGCAGCGGCATCGTCGCAAAGGTGGTCAGCGGGATCGCCACGACATTGACCAGCGCGCCGTAGAGCCCGGCGCGGTGGAAGTGGAACACCGCGATCGGCATCAGCGCCAGTTCGATCACCACGCCGGTGACGAGCAGCATGGCAAGGTGGCGGCCCGTCCGCACGAACCAGCCTTCGTCGCGAGGGGACAGGAAGCGGCGCGCAGGGGCGGAATTGTGGAACGCGATGATGGCGATGACCGAGGCGAAGCTCATCTGGAAGCTGGGGCCCCACACCGCTTCGGGCCAGAACAGCAGGACGGCGAAGGCCGCGACGGCAACCATCCGCAGCGACAGTGGATCGCGGCCCAGCGCCATGGCGACGAGCACCAGCAGCGCGCCAACGCAGCTGCGCACCGTCGGCACTTCCGCACCGGTCAGCAGGGTGTATCCGATCCCCGCGAGCGCCCCCGCAGCCGCCGCCACGAGCGGCAGGCGGACACGCAGCGCGATGGCGGGAATGAGCGCGAGCAACCCCATGACAAGGGCATAGACCCCCGCGATCACCGCGCTGACATGCAGGCCGCTGATCCACAGGAGGTGGGTGAGCCCGGCATCGCGCATCGCGTCTTCGTCGTCTTGCGCGATCGCACCCCGATCACCGCTGGCGAAGGCGGCGGCGATAGTGCCGGGCGAACCGCCGAGCTGGCTGCGCACGTGGCGCGACAGGGCCCTGCGCACTTCGCCGAGCGAGCCATCGCCGGGGCCGGGATCCAGCACCTCGACCGGGCCCAGCGCGCGGCCGGTGGCGGCAAGGCCCTGGAACCAGGCGGCGCGGGCGAAGTCGTAGCTGCCGGGCAGCATTGGCGGCGCGGGCGGCATGAGCCGGGCGTCGAGCCGCACGGTGGCGCCCTCGGCCATGCCGGGCCGGTCCTGCTCCACCGGTACGTTCACACGCACCCGCTGCGGCGCCAGGGGCAGATCCTGCGCATCGCGGCCGCCCGGCGAACGTGGCAGCAGGCGGGCGGCGAGGACGAGCCGGATCGCATCCTTGGCCCCCTGATCCTCGCGCGAAAGTACCCGCCCTTCGATCGTCACCACCATCGGCCGGGCGATGGGCGGCGCGCCGACGAAGGTCGACTTGGCCCACACCAGCCCCAGACCGCCGACGAGCATCACCAGCAGCCCGAGAATCGCTGCCCGCAAGTGCGAAAGATCGCCCTGCGCATCGATCAGCGACGCGCCCGCCCCCACCGCAGCGCACAGGGCCAGAAACGCCAGCCACTGCGGCGGACCCGGCAGGACAAGCCATGTAGCGATTCCAACGCCAAAGCCCACGACGAGCCACGATCCGCGTTCGAGCGGACGGCGGGCGAGGAATTCGTCCATGGTGCGCTGCACACTGGACAAGCGGCGCAGATTGCCCCAAGGCCGCGGCGAAGATGTCGCGAGCCAGTCTTGCGGATCTGCCGCGGACGAGTCTTCGGCTCGCGTCGCCATGTTGACACTGGAAGGATCGCGTTCCGCAAATGGCAAGTGCCACTGATACCGTTTCTGCAGGATCGGCTCTTGCCGGCGGTGGTGACCGCACCGGCGTCGTTACCCGTTTCGCCCCTTCCCCGACCGGCTACCTCCATATCGGGGGGGCGCGCACCGCGCTGTTCAACTGGCTGTTCGCGCGCCACCACGGCGGCAAGTACCTGCTGCGGATCGAGGATACCGACCGCGCCCGTTCCACCGACGCGGCGATCGAGGCGATCTTCGACGGGCTGGAATGGCTGGGCCTTGGCGGCGACGAGCCGGCGGTGTTCCAGTTCGCCCGGTCGGAGCGTCACGCGGAAGTGGCCCACAAGCTGCTGGAAGCGGGCCACGCCTATCGCTGCTACCTGACACAGGAAGAACTGGCTGCCATGCGCGAGAAGGCGCAGGCCGAAAAGCGCCCGTTCCGCATCGCCAGCCCGTGGCGTGATGCGGACCCGGCGAGCTGGCCGGCGGACAAGCCCTATGTCGTGCGCATCAAGGCGCCGCGCGAGGGCGAGACGGTGATCGAGGATCTGGTCCAGGGCACGATCACGGTCCAGAACGTCGAGATCGACGACTACGTGATCCTGCGCAGCGACGGCACACCGACTTACATGCTGGCGGTGGTAGTCGACGACCACGACATGGGGGTGACCCACGTGATCCGCGGCGACGACCACATCAACAATGCCTTCCGCCAGATCGTGCTGATCCGCGCGATGGACGCGATCGAAGGCAGCTGGCCGGATCCGGCCTATGCCCACATCCCGCTGATCCATGGCGCGGATGGCGCCAAGCTGTCCAAGCGCCACGGCGCTCTGGGCGTGGATGCCTATCGCGATGAGATGGGCCTGCTGCCCGAAGCGGTGCTGAACTATCTGATGCGCCTTGGCTGGGGCCATGGCGACGAGGAGATCATCAGCACGACGCAGGCGATCGAATGGTTCGACATCGGCAACGTGAACAAGGGCGCATCGCGCTTCGACTTCAAGAAGCTGCTGAACCTGAACGGCCACTACATCCGCGAAGCCGACGACGCCCGGCTGGCGGCGCTGGTGGCCGAGCGGCTGCCGGCGCTTTCGCCCACGTTCGATGCGAGTCCCGATCTGGGGGGGCGCGACCTGGACCTGTTGACCAGGGCGATGCCGGTGCTGAAGGTTCGCGCCGCCGATCTC
This sequence comes from Novosphingobium olei, assembly GCF_012927405.1. Taxonomy (GTDB): domain Bacteria; phylum Pseudomonadota; class Alphaproteobacteria; order Sphingomonadales; family Sphingomonadaceae; genus Novosphingobium; species Novosphingobium olei. The sequence continues at coordinate 191,563 of NZ_JABBGM010000004.1, forward strand.
AACGAACTGGCGCGCGGCAGCGTATTCCTGTTCGCGCAGCGCCCGCTGTCCATCGATGAAAAGGCGAGCGGCCTGCTGACCGAGGATGCCCGCGCATTGCTGGGCAAGATCGCCGAGCGGATCGCCGGCGAGGCCGAGTGGACCAACGAGGCGCTGGAGGCATCGCTCAAGGCGATGGCCGAGGACCTCGGACTTGGGCTAGGCAAGCTCGCTCAGCCCTTGCGCGCAAGCTTGACCGGGACGACTACCTCACCCGGAATTTTCGACGTACTGACGCTGCTTGGACGGGACGAGTCGCTGGCTCGGATCCGTGACCAGGCCGCGTGACCCAACGGATGCGACTGAACAACCGCACGGACAAACAGACAATTAGGAGGGCATAGCGTGAGCGAGAACCAGGCTACTTTGACCGCCGACGGCAAGACCATCGACATGCCGGTGAAGAGCGGCACGATCGGCCCGGACGTCATCGACATCCGCAAGCTCTATGGCGCGACGGGCATGTTTACCTATGACCCGGGCTTCACCTCGACCGCCAGCTGCGATTCCGCGCTGACCTACATCGACGGTGACGAAGGCGTGCTGCTGCACCGCGGCTACCCCATCGGCCAGCTGGCCGAGCACAGCTCGTTCATGGAAGTGAGCTATCTGCTGCTGAATGGCGAGCTTCCCAACCAGGGCGAGCTGGACGAGTTCACCCGCACCATTTCGCGCCACACCATGGTGCACGAACAGCTTTCAAGCTTCTACAGCGGCTTCCGTCGCGATGCGCACCCGATGGCGGTGATGTGCGGCGTGGTCGGCGCGCTTTCGGCGTTCTATCACGACAGCACCGACATTTCCGATCCGGTGCACCGCAAGATCAGCTCGCACCGCCTGATCGCCAAGATCCCGACGATCGCGGCGATGGCCTACAAGTATTCGGTCGGCCAGCCCTTCCTCTATCCGGACAACAAGCTGTCCTACACGGGTAACTTCCTGCGCATGACCTTCGGCGTTCCCGCCGAGGAATACGAGGTGATCCCCGAAGTCGAAAAGGCGATGGACCGGATCTTCATCCTCCATGCCGACCACGAACAGAACGCCTCGACCTCGACCGTGCGCCTTGCCGGTTCGTCGGGCGCCAATCCGTTCGCGTGCATGGCCGCGGGCATCGCCTGCCTGTGGGGCCCGGCGCATGGCGGCGCGAACGAAGCCGCGCTCAACATGCTCAAGGAAATCGGCACGCCCGACAAGATCCCGCACTACATCGAGCGCGCCAAGGACAAGAACGATCCGTTCCGCCTGATGGGCTTCGGTCACCGCGTCTACAAGAACTACGACCCGCGCGCGACCGTGATGCAGAAGACCGTGCGCGAAGTGTTCGATGCGCTGAAGGTCAACGATCCGCTGTTCGAAACCGCGCTGCGCCTTGAAGAGATCGCGCTGAACGATCCCTACTTCATCGAGAAGAAGCTGTTCCCGAACGTCGACTTCTATTCGGGCATCATCCTGTCCGCGATCGGTTTCCCGACCACGATGTTCACCGTGCTGTTCGCCCTCGCCCGCACCGTGGGCTGGGTTGCACAGTGGAACGAAATGATCAGCGATCCCGGCCAGAAGATCGGTCGTCCGCGCCAGCTGTATACCGGCCCGACGGCGCGCGACTACGTGCCGATCTCGCAGCGCTGAGGCATTGGACGGCGCGGAGTCCAGGTGTGCCGGTTTTCCCAGCAAAACCGGTCGGGCCAGCTCTACACCGGCCGGACGGCGCGCGATTACGTGCCAATCTCGCAGCGCTGAGCAGCGCAGGGCAATGACGCCATGACGACGGGTTTCCGGACATGAAACTCCTGTTCCGGATCGTCGGCATGGCGGCCCTGATGATCGGCTTGCTCTGGATCGGCCAGGGCACGGGCCTCGTGACCTGGCCTGCATCCTTCATGGTGGCGCAAAAGCAGTGGGCGCTTTGGGGCCTGCTGCTCGCTGTTCTCGGCGTCGTGCTGTTGCTGCGCGTGGCCCGGCGGCGCTGATCGCAGCAGCGTTCCTTATCGAGTGAGCGAACGCTCGTCGTTCTGGAACGCGGCCTCTTCGGCGAGGTCCGCGGGCAGCGTGAGGATGAAGCAGGCACCCTGCCCCGGCGTCGGTGCGACCTGAAGGTCGCCGCCCATCGCCTTGGCGAGCCGGCGGGAGATGTAGAGGCCAAGGCCGCTGCCGCCATCGCCGCTGCGACCGAGCCGCTCGAACTTGTCGAATACGCGGATCGCCTGGGCTTCGGTCAGCCCTTCGCCCTGATCGGCAACCGAGATCCACGCCGTGCGCCCTTCGACGCCGACCCCGAGACGCACCTTCGAGCCGGCCGGCGTATACCGCAGCGCGTTCGTCAGCAGGTTGAGCAGCACCTGCAGGACGCGGCGGAACTCGCCGATGGCCGGGGCGCTTTCGTCGGCGGCCGGGCAATCCACCTCGATCCCCGATTCCTTGGCCCGGACCGAGAGGATGCCGACGGCGCGGCGCGCGCAATCGGCAAGGTCGATGCGATCGGGCGCTGGGCTGAAATCGGCGGATTCGACCGCTTCGAGATCGGCCAGATCCTCGATCAGCCCCATCAGGTGGCGGCCCGCCTCGGCAATGTCGGTGGCGTAGGAAGCGTATTCCTCGGCCAGGGGACCCGCGAGCCGCGTGCGGATCGTTTCGGCGTTGGCGATGATGCGGGTGATCGGCTGGCGCAGCGCCGGGGCAAGGTCGCGGCCCAGCAGCGTGTTCCACGCCGGGTGCGTCGTCACCGTGTCGGGCAGTTCGTGCGGCAGGCGTTCGATCGATTCGGGGATGACCAGCAGTTCGAACCCGCCGCCGACCTGCGGCAGGATGCGCGCGTGCCAGCGGCGCATCGAACCGGGCGCGGTGAACGTGGCATCATCGAGCAGGCGCCAGTGGAGCGGCTGCTTCTGCCCGGCGCGGTCGAGCCGGATGAAGTCGGTCCAGAAACGGCCGATGCCGTCCTGCAAGGCAAGCGACAGATCGTGCAGATCGCTGGCGCGCAAATGGGCGGCAAGGACGCGCTGTTCGGCATCGAGCAGGATCTCGCCCTCGGACAGCTGGCGCAGCAGGTCCTCGTCAGGGGTCAATTCCGCTACGGGCTGCACGTCGCCGGTAGGGCGCCACTGGCTCGCCTCGATATAGGTGAGATCGGCGGTCGGGCGGACCGAGACCCAGGCGGAAATCGAGCGGCCTTCATCCACGGCGACGATCATGCGCGACAGCGGCAGGCGCGCGCGGCGGGCCTTGCGCACCAGCGCGAGTAGCGCGGGGATGGCGATCAACCCGGGCATCCGCCCACCGCAGCGCAGCTGCAGCCCGGCAAGCGGTTCGTCCGCCTCGACCAGCCAGTTCGCCGCATCGGATCGTGCCCGGATCGGGCCCGGCGTGGTCATCCGTCGTTGGCCGCCTCAGCCAGGATCGCGGCAGCGCGATCGGGGTGGAGCCCGCCGAGCCCCTCGGGCAGGCCAATGTCGGGATGGAGCGCCATGAACTGCGCGGCGGTGACTTCGGCGCCAACGCCGCAGGCACCGAGCGCCAGGGCAAGCCGCGAGAGCTGGGTCTCGGTCGTGGCCATGATCGCCATCTCGCGCGAGAGGTGCGCGCCCGAGGCGAGCGCCGAGAGGAAGATCGCCACGCCCGCATTCTCGATCGACAGCGCGCGCGCGGCCTCCTCGGCGGGCAACGCGGCAATCACCTGGTCGATCAGGGCAAGGCGGGTGCGATCGGCATCGAGCCGCTGGCGCACGCGCTGGGCGGCAAGCGCGACGGCGCGCTGCGCATCGCCTTCGCCACCGGCCACGGCGCCAACCGCGCGGATCGCGGCGGCAAAGAGCGGTTCGGGCAGCTCACCCGCAGACAGCTGCATGCGGCGCTGCGCCTGGCCGAAACGGGCTTGCGCGGCCAGCAGGCTCATCGCCGTGGCAGAAGCGGTGCCATCGGCAGAGGCGATGCAGGCCTGCAGCAGCGGCGGCAGCACGGGATCGAGCGCGAGCCGGGAGTGAAGCCGCTCGGTCAGCTGCCATTCGAGCGCGAGGCCGTGGAAATGCGTGAGCAGCGAAGGATCGGCCATGAGCCGCGTGGCGAGCTCGTCTGCCCCGGTCTGCGCCCACTCCTGCGGATCGCCCTGCCCTGCGGCTTCCGCCAGCGCCATGACCAGCTGGCGCGAGACATCCTGGAACATGCCGCGCACCCGCGCGACGATCTCGTCGCTGAAGATCGAGTTGTCGTCGCTGCGCAAAAGGTGCGCCAGGATCGGGCCGTGGCTGGCGATGACTCGATCTGCCGCGACGAGCTCGTCGCGCAGCAAGGCCTCGATTGCCCGAGGTGCGCCGTCAGAGGGTGCGGGTAATGCCATGCGACGCTCTTAGGCGCTGCTGGTTAATGGCGGGTTAGGTGCTTGTCTATCGCCGGACGCTCCGGTGCGGACCTTCCGCAACCAGAGCAGGCTGGACAGGAGAAGCGCGACGATCAGGCCCGCCAGCACCACGTCGAACGAAGCGAACATGGCCACCACCGCCAGGCCAAGGCCAAGCGCGAGCCGGTCGCCCAGCCAGTCGACCGCGCGCGACGGCGGCGCTGCGAGCACCAGCAGCCGCAGCAGCAGGATCAGCACGACCGGAGCAAACCAGCGCAGCAGCGACATGGCCCCCGCATCCATCGGCAGGCCGCTGCGCCAGGCACAAAGCGCCACCAGCGTCGCATCGAGGGCGATCGCGATCGGCCCGTCGAGCGCCAGGCGCCCGGGCGATGCCAGCAGGGCATTGCGTTCGACTTGCGCCAGCAACTGGCCGATTTTCGATACGCCGGCGGCCAGACCGGTGATGCACAGCGCCCCGGCGATCCAGCCGAACCGCCCGGCGCCGAGCGCCAGGAGCAGCAGGACCAGGGCCGCAAGCTGCAGTAGCGGTGGGCGGGTTCCGGCGTGGAGCAGCGAGGGCCCGGCATGGCGCAGGGCAATGCGCGCGAGCACAGTCGCCGGCGCATCGGATGAATCGCGCGCGGCATTGTGGGCGAGCCAGCGCCGCTCCACCACCTGGGCCTCCGCCTCTGTCCGGACGAGTTGCCAGCGTCCTTCGGCGAGCGACGCACCAGGCAGATCGCGCATCGGCTGGCGTGCCTGCACGGCGAGCCGAAGCAGGGCCGAGACCGGGTTCCATTCGGAAGGCAGATCGCCAAGGCCGGCAACGATGCGCCCGGGCAGGCGCATCATGCCGGCAAAGGCGTGGTTGATATCGATCCGTTCGAATCCGGCGACGATGCCCGCTTCGACCGGAAGAGTGACGATGCCGGGCGCCTTTTCGACCAGTTCGAGAGCTTCGACCGGAAGCGCGAGCAGGCCATCGGCAATGACCAGCAATTCGTCTTCGGGCGAGACCAGCGGAACGATCGCACGGGTGTTGGCAACGACGTGAAACCGTGCGCCCTGCTGTTCGGCAACGTGTTGCAATTCAACGAGATCGCCGGTCAGGTTCTCGCTCAGTGCCACGATCCGCTTGCACCCGAACGCAAGCGCGAGCGCGAGCTGGTGGCGCAGGACCGTGCGGCCACCCACGAGCAGTCCCCCGCGCAGGGTCTGCGGTTCGCCGGGCACGGAATCGAGCGACGATAGTAAAGCGACGCGCAAGCGGTGGGTTCTCCTGGGGGCGGCGCATCGTAGGGCCGAGTAACGTGACTGCCAAGCGGTACGCATGACCCTTGGCGTGCAAGCCCAAAGGCATCCACTTTCCCCCGACATTGCGACGAGATCGGGGCCATCCGGGCCAAGCCGGGTTTCGGGATCGGCGCGAGCCATGATATGACGTCGCCATGACTGGGGGATCGCGGATCATTCCGATTGACGGCGGCGGTGCGGATGCGCCGGGCGCAGGAGCCACGCGCATCGAGCCGGAGGCGCACGACGCCGCGCCGGCCACGCTCGACACCACGCTGGACGACGTTTTCGACGAAGCGGGCGAGGACGGCGAACCCGCTCTTCCCGCCCCCCGTGCGCCGTGGATTGCCGCCGTTGCCGTGGCCGGCTGGACCGCGTTCTTCGTGTGGGCGAATTTGCCCGCTTTCCAATCGGGCGTGACCCCGGCGCAAGGCGCGCAGCTGACGACGAGCTGGGCAACGCCGGTGGTGCTGGCGCTGCTGGGCCTGCTGCTGGTGCTGCGCGGATCGCGGCGCGAAACGAGCCGCTTCAACGACGCGGCGCGGCAGCTCTCGCTCGAATCGGAGCGGCTCGAAGCCCGCCTTTCTTCGGTGAACACCGAGCTTTCGCTGGCCCGCGAGTTCATCGCCGCGCAGAGCCGCGATCTTGAGTCGCTGGGCCGAATCGCCGTGGACCGGCTTTCGGGCTCGGCTGATCGGTTGCAGGACCTGATCACCGGAAACGGCGCGCAAGTGGACCGAATCGGTGAAGTGTCGAGCTTTGCCCTTGCCAACATGGAAAAGCTGCGGGGGCAGCTGCCGGTCATCGCCAATTCGGCGAAGGACCTGACCAACAACATCGGCAACGCCGGCCGCGCCGCGCATGTCCAGATCGAGGATCTGATCGGCGGATTCCAGCGGCTCAACGAATTCGGCGTCGCAAGCGAACGGCAGGTGGCGCAGATCCGCGAACGCGTCGACGCCGCGCTGGCCGGGTTCAGCGACGCCGCCGAGCGCATGGCCTCGCTCGCCGCCCAGCGCTTCGACGCGCTCGACCGCGACAGCGCCATCCGCCGCGCCGCGCTCGAGGCGAGCGAGGAATCCGCGCTCACCGCGATTGGCCGTCGCATCGCCGCGCTGGCGAACGAGACCGAACGGCTCGACGCCGAGATCGGACGTCGCCGCGCGCTGCTCGATGCCGAATTCGCCGAACAGCGCGAGGCGGTGGAGCGCCGCCTCGCCGAGCTCGACCAGCAGATCGGCGAGCGGCGCGCGATGATTTCCGCGGCCAGTGCCGAAGCCACCGAAGCGCTGGCCGAAACGCTGGCGCGGCTCGACACCGCAGTCGATGCGCAGCGCGCCAAGCAGCGCGAGGAGGCACGCCAGCTTTCGCTCCACTGCGATACTGTGGCCGAGCGCGTGGCGGGCTTTTCCGCCACGTTGCGCGCCTCTGGCGAACAGGGCGCGGCGACCGCGGCAACGGTCGACAAGGCAATGGAGATGCTCAACAACCGCCTTGCCAACATGCGCGAGGCGCTTTCGGGCACCGACCTGCAGATCGGCGAACTGACCGAATCCGCCGTGCGTCTGCTCGAACTGATCCGCGCCGGTGGCGATCATACCCGCACCCAGATCCCCGAAGCGCTGCGCAGCACCGAAGCCGGGCTCAACAAGATCGAGGACCGCGTCGTGGCGCTGCGCGACACGCTGCGCGAGGCTGGCGACACGGGCCGCGTCCTGTCCGAAACCATTGTCGGCACGCGTGGCAACGTCGCATCGATCACCAGCGAGATCGCCGATCTGCAGCAGGCCTTTGCCAGCCGCGCGAGCGAGCAGGAGGCGCGCCTTGCCGCGCTGCGCACGACGATGGCCGGCGCCAAGGCCGACAGCGAAGCGCTTTCGGGCGAGATCGAGGAACGCCTTTCGACCGCGATCGCGCACTTGAGCGATGCCGCGATTCACACCGGTGAAGCGTTGCGCGATGGCGCCGGTGCCGAAGTTTCCGCCCTTGCCGCAAGGCTCGGCCAGGAAAGCCAGGCGGCGATCGTGAAGGTTTTGCAGGGTCGCGGGGCGGAGCTTGTGGCCCGGCTCGAGGAAGCGATCGACACGGCCGCTTCGGCCAGCCGCGACACCGCGCTGCAGATGACCGAGCAACTGGCCAAGGTCGGCGAACTGGCAACGGCGATGGAAGACCGCGTGGCACGGGCGCGCGAGCGAGCCGAGGAGCAGGTCGACAACGACTTCGCCCGCCGCGCCGCGCTGATCACCGAATCGCTCAATTCGACCGCGATCGACATCACCAAGGCGCTGTCGGCCGATGTGTCCGAAACCGCGTGGGCATCCTACCTGCGGGGCGACCGGGGCATCTTCACCCGGCGGGCGGTATCGCTGCTCGAAGCAGCCGAAGCGCGTACGGTGCAGCAGCACTACGAAGGCGATCCCGAATTCCGCGAGCACGTGAACCGCTTCATCCACGACTTCGAGGCGATGCTGCGCCAGCTGCTTTCGACGCGCGATGGCAACGCGCTGGGCGTGACGCTGCTTTCGTCCGACATGGGCAAGCTCTACGTCGCGCTGGCGCAGGGGATCGAGCGGCTGCGGGCCTAAGTTGGCGGGCTTACAGGCGCTTCCACATCAGCGCTTCGTCGGCGTAGCCGTCTTCGCGGCAGACCGAATCCGGCTCGATCGCATAGAGTTCGAAGCCATGGCGTTCGTAGAGCCGACGCGCGCGCAGGTTGTCGGCCATCAGCGTCAGTTGCAGCTGGCGTAGGGGCATGGCGCGGGCGGCCTGTTCCAGGGCATCGAGAATGCGCGCCGCAGCGCCCGTGCCCCGCGCGGCAGGCACGGCGTACATGCCCCAGATCAGCCCCTTGTGATCGAGCTTCACGCCGGGGAAGCGGGTCAGGCCTCCAACGGCTAGCCAAGCGCCATCGGCTTCGAGCGCGACGACATGATCGCGCGCCAGGCGATCGCGCCAGGCCTGTAGCCCGAGCGCGGCATCATCGACGCTTGCCCCGCGAAAGTTCTGCGCATCGCCATCGAGAGCGAGGCGGCGCATGGCGAGAAAACGTTCGGCGTCGTCAGGTGTGAGGCGAATGATCTCCATGCGCTGGACCTTAGCGGCGCAAGCCGCATCCGTCGCGCTCAATGGAAATCGCGCGATTTGGGGATGATCCGCACGTTGCGCGGATGGGTCCGGTGATAGCCGCATTCGCGATTGCCCGGAGGCGCGACGAAAGGCTCCTCGGGCGGCATGGCCGTGGGGGAAACCGCACGCGCGTGACTGGGCAACGGGTTGTTGACATGGTCGGCACGGGCCAGCGGCGGGGCCAACGTGGCTTCGGAAAGGGCATTGAGCGAAGCGCTGGCATCGGTCAGGTGGGCGGCGATCACGTGGATGACCTCGTCATCGTATTCGACGCGGCCGCGCACTTCCATCAGCCGCGCGCCCATCACCACCTTGCGCTGCTTTTCCTTGAGATCGGGCCAGACGACGATGTTGACCACGCCGGTTTCGTCCTCGAGCGTGATGAAGCACACTCCCTTGGCCGAGCCGGGCTGCTGGCGGATCAGCACCACGCCCGCGACATGGACCATGGCGCGGAACTTGCGCTGGCGCAGGTCGCAGGCGCGCACGAAACCGCGATCAGCAAGGCTGGCGCGCAGGAAGGCCATCGGATGCGCCTTCAGCGACAAGCGCTGGGTCTGGTAATCGGCGACGACCTCCTCGGACAGCGGCATCGTCGGCAGGCGGGTGATGCTGCGCTCCACGCCCTGGTCGCGCGCGGCCGCAGCGGCGAACAGCGGCAGGTCTGGCGCCGCGATCAGGCTGCGCGCATCCCATAGCGCCTGGCGCCGCGAGAGGCCGAGCGAGCCCAGCGCATCGGCGGCGGCAAGGCGCTCGACGATTGCCGGCGACAGGCCCGCCCGTTCCTTGAGCGCGGCGGCATCGGCGAAGGCCCCGCCTTCCGCCCGCGCGGACACCAGCGCGGCGGCAGCGTGTTCGGCAAGGCCATCGATCTGACGCAGGCCGAGCCGCAGGGCGACGACGCCGGGGCGCTTTTCCTCCAGCGTGCAGTCCCAGTCGGAATGATTGACGTCGATCGGGCGCACCTCGACACCGTGCTGGGCAGCATCGCGGACGATCTGCGCCGGGGCGTAAAAGCCCATCGGCTGCGAATTGAGCAGCGCGCAGGCGAAGGCGGCGGGGTAATGGCACTTGAGCCATGACGATACGTAGACGAGGTGCGCGAAGCTTGCCGCGTGGCTTTCGGGAAAGCCGTATTCGCCAAAGCCCTTGATCTGGTCGAAGCAGCGCGCGGCGAAGTCGGGATCGTAGCCGCGTTCGATCATCCGGCCGACCATCATGTCCTGCAGTTCGTCCACCATGCCGCGACTGCGGAAGGTGGCCATCGCCTTGCGCAAGCGGTTGGCTTCCAGGCTGTTGAACTTCGCCGCATCGAGCGCGATCTTCATCGCCTGCTCCTGGAAGATCGGCACGCCGTATGTCCGCCCGAGAATCGAGGTCAGTTCATCGGGTGGGCCATGGCTGGGATGGGGTGCGGGGATCGTCACCGCCTCGTCCCCGCGCCGCCGCTTGAGATAGGGGTGGACCATGTCGCCCTGGATCGGCCCGGGCCGGACGATCGCCACCTGCACGACAAGATCGTAGAATTCGCGGGGGCGCAGGCGGGGCAGCATGTTCATCTGCGCGCGGCTCTCGACCTGGAAGACGCCCAGCGAATCCCCCTTGCACAGCATGTCGTAGACCGCCGGATCCTCGCGCGGGACGCTGGCGAGCGTCAGGTCCTGCCCGTGGTGCGCGCGCAGCAGGTCGAGGCACTTGGCAATGCAGGTGAGCATGCCGAGCGCCAGCACGTCCACCTTGAGGATGCCCAATGCGTCGATGTCGTCCTTGTCCCATTCGATGAAGCTGCGTTCGGGCATGGCCCCGTTGCCGATCGGGACGGTTTCGGTAAGTGGCCCGTGGGTTAGGATGAAGCCGCCGACGTGCTGGGAAAGATGTCTCGGCATTCCGATCATCTGCTGCGTCAACTTCAGAACACGCTTCAAGTGTGGATCGGTCAGATCGAGCCCGGTTTCGGCAACGTGCCTTTCGGCAATCTCGGTACCCCACCCGCCCCAGACGGTGCGCGCGAGCGCGGCGGTGACGTCTTCGGTCAGGCCCATCGCCTTGCCCACCTCGCGCACGGCCATGCGCGGGCGATAGTGGATCACCGTGGCGCAGAGCCCGGCGCGCTGGCGGCCGTAGCGGCGGTAGATGTACTGGATCACCTCCTCGCGCCGTTCGTGTTCGAAATCGACGTCGATGTCGGGCGGCTCCTTGCGCTCCTCGGAGATGAAGCGATCGAACAGCAGCGCGTGTTTGGCAGGGTCCACCGCGGTGATCTCCAGACAGTAGCACACCGCCGAATTCGCCGCAGAACCACGCCCCTGGCACAGGATTGGTGGATCGCAGCTGCGGGCGAAATCGACGATATCCTTGATCGTGAGGAAGTAGGTCGCGAGATTGAGCCTGCCGATCAGCGCGAGTTCGCGGCGTAGGGTTTCGGCGACGCTATCGGGCACGCCGGTGGGATAGCGGACTGCGGCACCAGCCCATGTCCGTTCTTCAAGCCATGTCTGAGGATCATGGCCTGAAGGGCATATTTCCTCGGGATATTCATAACGCAGCTCGCGCAAACTGAAATGGCAGGCATCGGCCAGATCGCGCGCAGCGGCGATCGCATGGGGCCATCTGGCAAAGAGGCGAACCATCTCCTCGGGCGACTTGAGGTGCCGTTCGCCATTGGCTTCGAGCAGGTAGCCCGCGCGATCGACCGTGGTCTTGTGGCGGATCGCGGTCATCACGTCCTGCAGCGGCCGACATTCAGGCGCATGGTAGAGCACGTCGTTGGTGGCGAGCAGCGCAAGGCCGTGCGCCCGAGCCAGCGCATCGAGCCGCTCGATCCGGGCCATGTCGTCGCCGCCATGGAAGTGACAGGCGGCGATGTGGCGCAATGTGGACAAGCTGTGGACAAGCCGGGGGACAAGATCGGCAAAGGTGGTGGACGCCTGCTCTGCCAGCTGCACGCCATCGTGCAGGGCGACGACGTTGCCGGTCCCGCCATGCACGGAAAAGCGCCGGTCCAGATCGCGCGGCGGGACGAGCACGAGGTGGATGCCCTCGGCATGCGCGGCGAGCAGGGCGAGATCGATCTCGCATACGCCCTTGGCCTGCCATTCCCCATCGAGCGTTGCCATGCGCCCGGTCGAGATCAGGCGGCACAGGCGCCCGTAGGCGGCGCGGTCGGAGGGGTACGCCAGGAAGACGAGCCCCTCTGTCGTTTCGATCCGGCAGCCGATCACCGGGCGCAGCCGCGCCGCCTCCGCCTCGGTATGGATACGCACGACGCCGGCCATCGAATTGACGTCGGCCACGCCCAGTGCGTCGTAGCCCAGGGCACGCGCCTGCATGACGAGATCGACCGGATCGGATGCTCCCCGCAGGAACGAAAAGCAGGTGACAAGGCCAAGTTCGACGAAGGGCGCGCGGGGCGGTGGGGCCTGGTTCTCTTCGGGATCAATCCGCCGCCGCTCGGGGGTCAGCGCACCTTCGGGCATCGCCCTGGACACACTGACGTCATGACGTCAGTTCCTTCAAACGCGCCGCAACCGCGCGCAAATCCTCGGCAAAGCGCTGCTCCTCACCGGCCCGGGCATCGTCCTGAAGCCGCAGCAGGTAGCTCGGGTGCGTGGTGAGCCACAGTTCGGTTCCGTCATCCAGCACATGGGGGCGGCTGCGCTCCTTCTGCACGCTGACCGTGCGGCCCAGCAGCGAGCGCGCCGCGCTGGCCCCGAGCGCAAGGATCAGGCGCGGGCGGACCAGCAAGCGCTCGCTTTCGACCCACCAGCGGCAGATGTCGATCTCCTTGGCGGTGGGCGACTGGTGCAGCCGCCGCTTGCCCCTTGGGACGAACTTGAAATGCTTGACCGCATTGGTGAGCCAGGCGTCGCCAAGATCGATCCCGGCCTGTTCGAGATGGGATCGCAGAACCTGCCCCGCCGGGCCCACGAAAGGCCGGCCCTGCTGTTCCTCGACATCGCCCGGCTGTTCGCCGACGATCATCAACGGCGCGTGCGAAGGCCCCTCGCCTGCCACCGCACTCGTGCCGTTGCAGCCGATTGGGCATCGGCGACAGGCTTCGATGTCCTTCGCAATCTGCTTGAGGTTTACGGGGCGTTCCTGATCCTGGAACACCGGCTTTCCGCTTTCCACCATCGTCGCCTCGCGCGCCTGGGCCGTGGCGACGAGCTCGGGAATGAGCGTCGCTTCGGGCATGTTCTTCCAGTACTTGCGGGGCATCTCCTTGAGCATGGCCCCGATCTTCAAACGCGCGGGATTGAAGATCGACGCATAATAGCGCCGCCACAGGTCCTCGGTGGGATCGCCGGAGGGGGCATCGGCGCGTTCGGCCGGCGGCCCTTCCTGCAACGTCTCCCCATCCCAGTTAAGCGTGCCCTGCGGGGTGAGGATCGACCAGCGCATGGTGGTGAAGCGCCGGACGAAAAACCCGGCATTGGCGCGCAGGATATGATGTTCGGGTTCGAACCAGGCGACATAGCGTTCCGCGCCATCTTCTTCCTCGACAACGCGGAAACGCAGGAAGGCGCGCATCTTGTGGATATCGCGCCGCACCTGGCGGGCCAGCCTGTCAGCCTGACCCACATCGGCATCGGCGGCATCCTCCATCAAACGGGGGCGCGACTGCAAACGCCAGAGCAGCCGGTAAAGCAGATCAAATCTTTTAGAATCAGAATGCAGGATGACGCTCTGGGCAATCTGCAGGAACTGCCGAGACACGCGTGGTTGCGGCGCTTCCGCAGGGGGCACGGGCAGGCGGCGGTCCCCTTGCGCGAACAGGTCGCCGCCCGCACTGCCCCCCGCTCCGTGGGGCGCTTCCCATACCACGCGGTCTGGCGGAACGTCGCACTGGACCAGACGCCGCGCCTGATCGCGCCAGCCATCAAAATCGTCGGGCGCTGCCAGCGTGACAAGCCAGGCGTGGGGCAGCCGCATGTCGCGAAACGGCTTCATGCCGCAAACAGCTCGAGCTGCTCCGCCTTCTTCGGCGCGACGAGCGTGCGCAAGTCGGCCTTGTCGGTCAGGAGGACCGGGCGCCAGTCTTCGGCGACAAGGAACGGCCGCACCTTCGCCAGCGAGACCGTAAGCCGGGCAATGTCATCAAGCCGCAGGCGGCGCTGGCGGCGAGCGGCGAGGATCGCATTGACCGCCCGCACGCCAAGGCCCGGCACGCGCAGCAGCGCTTCGCGCGGGGCACGATTGACATCGACAGGAAAGCGATCCCGAAACTTCAGAGCCCAGGCGAGCTTGGGATCGATATCGAGCGGAAGCATGCCGCCGGCATCGGTCGCCTGCTGCACTTCACCCGGGGCATAGCCGTAAAAGCGCATCAGCCAGTCGGACTGGTAAAGCCGGTGTTCGCGGATTAGCGGCGGGCGCTTGAGCGGCAGGACGGCGCTGGCGTCAGGGATCGGGCTGAACGCGGAATAGTAGACGCGGCGCAAGCTGAAACGATCGTAGAGCGTGCTGGCGCGACCGACGATATCGGCATCGCTGGCCGCATCGGCGCCGACGATCATCTGGGTGGATTGCCCGGCAGGGGCGAACTTCGGAGCCGATCTGAACTTGCGGCGCGCATCCCGGGCTTCGACGATCGCGTCCTTGACCGTGCCCATCGCTCCTTCGATCTGACCGGCCGACTTGTCCGGCGCGAGGCGGGTGAGCCCGGCGACCGTCGGCAGTTCGACGTTAATCGACACGCGATCGGCATAGAGCCCCGCCCGGGCGACCAGTTCGGGATCGGCCTCGGGGATCGTCTTGAGGTGGATATATCCTCGAAAATCGTGTTCTTCCCGAAGGATGCGCGCGACTTCTATCAACTGCTCCATGGTGTGACTGGAGCTCTTGACGATGCCCGAGGAGAGAAACAGCCCTTCGATATAGTTGCGGCGATAGAACGCCAGAGTCAGGTCCACGACCTCTTGCGGGGTGAAGCGCGCGCGCCGCGTGTTCGAGCTCTTGCGATTGATGCAGTAGTGGCAATCGAACACGCAGTGGTTGGTCAGCAGGATCTTGAGCAACGAGATGCAGCGGCCATCGGGCGCATAGGCGTGGCAGATGCCCATGCCCTCGGTCGAGCCGATGCCCTTCCCGCCCTTGCTGTTGCGCTTGGCCGTGCCCGACGATGCGCAGGAGGCATCGTACTTGGCGGCATCAGCCAGGATTTCGAGTCGTTCCATGACGGTTTGCTGGGCCATTCGTTCTCTATACGTTCCAATGTTGGGTATGGCCAGAGGGAAGCCTTGCTCGCTGAGACAGCCCGTTGGGGAAATGCGAGTGCCTTGGCGCGAGGAACCGGGCAGAGCCCTGCGCGGTTGATTGGCGAGTGGACGGGACCCTTGGAGATTCAATGTCATGCCGATGATCGAAACGCGCGACGGGACTAGCCTCTACGTCAAGTCCTGGGGTGAGGGCGCGCCCGTCATCCTGATCCACGGCTGGCCTCTGTCGGGCGATTCCTGGGATCCGATCAGCCACACCCTGGCCGAGGCCGGATATCGCGCGATCGCCTATGATCGGCGCGGGTTCGGACGTTCCGACCAGCCATCGGGCGGTTATGACTATGACACGTTCGCCGACGATCTGGCTGACGTCATGGCCGCGACCGGGGCAAGCGACAACGTGACGCTGGTGGGCTTCTCGATGGGCGGCGGCGAGATCGCCCGCTACATGTCGCGCCACGGCGGACGCGGGGTTGCGCGGGTGGCGCTGGTGTCCTCGGTCGTGCCCTACATGCTCAAGACCGAAGACAATCCCGAAGGCGTGCCGCAATCGACCTTCGACCAGATGACCGATGGCATGCTGGAGGATCGGGCCAAGTTCATGGCCTCGTTCTTCAAGGATTTCTATGGCGTGGGCTGGATCAGCCAGCCGGTGAGCGACGAGGTCCTGCAGCTTTCGTGGGCGACCGCGATGATGGCAGGACTGCGCCCTACGCTCGCCGCGGCGAAGGCCTTTGCCACCACGGATTTCCGCCCTGACCTGCCATCCTTTACCGTGCCGACGCTGGTCATTCACGGTACTTCGGACAAGACCGTGCCGATCGAGGCAACGGGACGCGCGGTGGCGCGGGCGGTGCCCCACGCGACGCTGATCGAATACGATGGCGAACCGCACGGCGTGTTTGCGACGCAGGTCGAACGGCTCAAAGCCAATCTGCTCGACTTCCTTGCCGGACGCGATCCGGATGATCGGCAGGAAGTGCTGGATGCCATGACCGCAAGCGCGATGGTAACGCCGCCTGTGTGAGGGGCCGTCTGAGATCGATCAGGCCGAAAGACCCTGGATGAACCATTCGGGCAAGCCGCCACGGCCATCCCCTGCGATGCCGTGGCGGTAGATCCAGAAGCGCCGGCCCTCTTCATCCTCGATGCGGTAGTAGTCGCGCAGGCGCACGCTGGAGCGTTCGCGCCACCATTCGGGTGCGATGCGTTCAGGCCCTTCGGCACGCGCAATCACGTGCCGCCGTCCCCGCCAGCCGAACACGCGCGGCAAGCCATCGGGCGCGGCATAGATCACCGCAATCGATTCAGGACGATCCAGTATTTTCAAGGGCCTGTGATGAAATTCGAATTCTTCCTGTGAAGTTCTGACGGGCGCCAAGGGCGGCTGCCAGCGTTGTGCGCGTTCGGGCAGATGGCTTGCCTGTGGCACCGGGCGCCGCACCGCCTGCGATCCCAGGCGCACCGTCAGCCGATCGATGCATGTGGCAAGGCTCGTGCCGTGCCGCTCTGCCGCCGCTTCGAGATCGCTTTGCGCCAGCGCCAGTGGCTCGGTCCACGAAGCGCGCAGCCGCACCATCTCGATGCCGAAGCCTGCATCCACATCGTCGAGCCGCGCGGCGAACAGGCGGACGAGATGCGCCGGATCGCGCGATGCGGCAGACATCTCGAGCTGACGGAAAATGACATCGCCATCGACCTTCCACAGCCCGAGTTCGAGCCGGCGCGCGCCCTGCCCCTGCCCTTCCAGCACGCGCGCCATGTCATCGGCGAGATCGGCGGCGACCCGATCGAGCAGGGCGCGATGGCGGATCGGCTCCATTAGCCGGCGCTGAACCATCGGCGCTTCCACGCCGATCACCGGCAGGGCCGGTTCAGGCAGGCGGCCGAGCAACTGGTCGAGCCGGACGAGCGGATTGGCGGCGGGCGCGCGGCGATTGCGAAAACGGCGAGCAAGGTTCTCGCGCTCGACCATGGCAAGATCCTCGATCCGCTTGAGCCCCAGCCGGCGCAGCAGCAGCTGGACATCATCGTCCAGGCGCAGCGCCGCGACCGGCAGCGGGCCGAGGCGGCGGGCAATATCCTCCTCGCCCGAGAGAATCGCACCTTGCGGGCCGAAATGGGCGAGCGCCCAGGCGGCCCCTGCCGTGGGAGCGAGTGCAATGCGCGCGGCAAGGCCCCGCCCCTGCATAAGGCGCACGGCATCGGCGACCAGCGCCTGCTCGCCGCCGAACAGGTGTGCCGCGCCGGTGATGTCGACGATCAGGCCATCGGGCGGATCGAGCGCGCTCCACGGCCCCCAGCGCTGCGCCCACAGCGCCAGGCGTTCGAGAAAGGCGAGATCGCCGCCTGGATCCGCCGGATGCACCACGAGTCCCGGGCACAGCGCACGGGCATCGGCCAGCATCATGCCGGCAGCGGCGCCCTGGTCATGAGCGGCAGCGTTGACCGCAGCGATGCGGGGGCCATGCGCGCTTTCGCCAACGAGCACGACCGGGGCGGCATCGGCGCCCTCCCCCCGTCTGCAGCCTTCAGCCTGCCGCCAGCGATCGATCGCCAGATGCGCGCACCAGATCGCCAGCACCCGACGTGGCGGGAATGGTGGCGGGGCTGAAAGCGAGTTCGGAGCCTTCATCGCGCAAGGTCCATTGTCCGGGTTGGAAAGTGTGGGCGCGGAACAGTTCGGCGCGCCAGCTTGCGGCGCCGGGTGCGTGAGCGTTCCAGCGCGGCGCAAGGGAAGGCGCGGCCACGACCTTCCAGCGCATCCGCGCCGAGCCGAGGTCGCACGCCGCATCGAGCCGCACCAGCCACAAGGGGACGCCATGCCTTTCCGCCGCCAGACTGAGCCGGCGCGAAGCGGTGAAATCAAGCGCCTTGGGGTTGCCCGCAATCTCGCCAATGACGAAGGCAAGATCGCGACAACGCAATCCTTCCTCGAGCGCGAACAGCGCATCCTCGGCCTTGTCGGCGGCCACGTGGATCAGGCGATGGCGCAAGTCGGGCGGAAGGCCGGGGCGATAGGGCCGGCCCGAGAGACGGCGCGCGGCCTTGTCCTGCACCCACAGCCAGGCGCGTTCGTCGGGCGTGTCAGCCGCAGGATCACCGGGGGCACAGCGCCAGCCTTCGTTGCGCAGCGCTTCACGCGCGAGCGAGAGGGCAAAGCCTGCGCTGCTCCCTTCCCCGCCAGAAGCGAAGATTTCGGCATGGCGGCAACCGGTGGCGATACCGGGTCGCCAGCGCGCGGTGCGTTCAGAGGCAGAAAGCCCGCGGACAAGCGCTGGCGGCAGGCCGGGCGGGATGGAGGGATTGAGGGACTGCATGGCGATTCGACTCCGATGTTCTTATTATGTTCCAACATCGGAACGATGCAATCCGGATGTCCACAGGACTTCCCCTTGAGGAGAAAGCGGAACCAAGTGCGTCAGGCTCCCGTTGCAGGCCTAAGCAAAACAACAGGATGGAATGCCATGAAATACGACCAGGGCGACCCGCAGGAGCTCAAGGACAAGTTCTGGAAGGCGCTGGCCGCCTCCCCTTACGTGATGCTCCAGCTCGATCAGGATCCCGATTCGGCCGCGCCGATGACCGCACAGCTCGACAAGGATGCCAACAGCGCGATCTGGTTCTTCACTTCGCGCGATAACCGCTTTGCGGCGATGGGCGCGGCCACTGCCACGTTCGCTTCCAAGGGCCATGACGTGTTCGCGCGCTTTGCCGGCAATCTGGTCGAGGAAACAAGCCGCGAGCGTCTGGACGAACAGTGGTCGAACTTCGTCGAGGCCTGGTTCCCGGGCGGGAAAGACGATCCCAACCTGCTGATGCTGCGCATGGATCTGGGCGACGCCTCGATCTGGGGCGGTGACCTTGGCGTTCTCGCCACCGTCAAGATGGCGCTCGGCATGAACGTGACCGACGACATCAAGGGCGGATTTGCCGAGACGACGCTCTAAGCAAACGTCCCCCGAAAGAAGAAGGGCGCCTCCCACGCGGGAGACGCCCTTTTTTCTGGCCTGGACCGATCGATCAGCTGATCGGCGGTACCGACTGGGGCGGCACGTCTTCGTCCTCTTCATGGACTTCGACGAGCCCGCGCCCGACGTGGCTCATGCGGAAGCCATAGGCGAAGTAGAACACCAAGCCGATCGCCCCCCAGACCGGCAGAACGATCATCGCCTCGAACGGCAGGTTGAAGAACAGGAACACGCAACCCACCGCCGCAATCGGACCGATCACCCACACCAGCGGGGTGCGGAAAGGACGAACGCGGTTGGGATCGCGCAGGCGCAGGATCAACACCGCAAGCGCGACCATGAAGAACGCGAACAGCGTGCCCGAGTTGGAAATGTCCGCCAGCTGGCCCACGGGCAGCAGCGCCGCCGCGATTGCCACGAACACGCCGGTGACGATGGTCACGACGTGCGGAGTCTTCCACTTGGGGTGAACGCTGGCGAGCTTTTCGGGCAGCAGGCCGTCACGCGCCATCACGAAGAAGATGCGGGTCTGGCCGAACATCATCATCAGGATGACCGAAGGCAGCGCAAGGTTCGCGGCAAGACCGATGAGATCCCCTGCCCACGAGTAGTTGACTGCGCGCAGGACGTGCGCCAGCGCCTCGTTCGAGCACACCAGCGGTTCCTGGCCTTGTGCGGCGAGCGCAGCGCACTGCTGGGTGAACTCGGCCGAACCCGGAGGCACGCCCATACCCGTCGGCTGCGCACCGATCGCACCGATCGCCCCAGCCGCAACCAGCAGATAGAAGATCGTGCAAAGCGCAAGGCTACCGATCAGGCCGATCGGCACGTTGCGCTGCGGGTCCTTGGTTTCTTCGGCCGCAGTCGAGACCGCGTCGAAGCCGACATAAGCAAAGAAGATCGACGATGCTGCGCCAACGATGCCCATGCCCGAGGTACCGGCAGGGCCGAACCAGCCATTCGGCGCGAACGGCATGAAGTGCGAACGGTCGAGCACAGGCAGGGTTAGAATGATGAACATGGTGAGTGCGGCAACCTTGATTGCCACCAGCACGGCGTTGAACGTCGCACTTTCCTTGGTGCCACGCACCAGCAGGGCGGTAACGGCAAGCGCAACGAAGATCGCCGGGACGTTGATCAGGCCTGTCGAGAAATCAGGATGGGGAATGACCCCGTTCATCGTCCAGGTCGGCCCCGCTCGCAGCATGGCAGGTAGCTCAAAACCTGTCAGGCTTTTCACCAGGCCCATGAAATAGCCGGACCAGCCCACCGAAACCGCAGATGCGGCGACGGCGTATTCGAGGATGAGCGCCCAGCCGACCATCCAGGCCAGCAATTCGCCCACGACCGCGTAGCTGTAGGTGTAGGCCGAGCCGGAGACCGGAACCATCGACGCGAGTTCAGAATAGCAGAGGGCCGCGACCGCGCAGACGAAGCCGGCGATGACGAAGCTCCACATCATGCCCGGGCCCGCCTTTTGTGCGGCGGCGGCCGTCAGAACGAAGATGCCGGTACCGATGATGGCGCCGACGCCGAGGAGGGTAAGCTGGATTGGGCCGAGCGAGCGATGAAGGCCCTTCTTCTCGGCGGTGGCTAGAATGGCGTCGAGTGGTTTGACGCGACCGAACATGCATTTCTCCCGAACGCGGGGCGGCGCAACGCACCACCCCCTTGCGGTCGTTGCACCGGTAACCAGGTTATGCAAACGGACGCTAGCGGGAAGCGCCTGTGCCGCAAAGCGCTTTTTCCCCAGCCTTGCGCGGCTGCTTGCGGCATTTGGTGCAGCGGGTAGAAGCGCAAGGCCCGACGGGAGAGAACCTTTCAATATGTCCACTACCTTCCAGCTCGATACGGCAACCAGCCGCGCCAACCCAACTCCGGCGCCGATGAAGCGCCTGACCGTGCCGGCGATCCGCCAGCGCAAGAAGGACGGGGTCACTGCCGAACCGGTGGTGATGCTGACGGCCTACACCGCGCGGCAGGCCCAGTTGCTCGACGCGCATTGCGACTTGCTGCTGGTCGGTGATTCCCTTGGCCAGGTCATCTATGGCCTGCCTTCCAGTGTACCCGTCACGCTGGACATGATGATCGCGCACGGCGCGGCCGTGGTGCGCGGATCGTATCACGCGGCGGTGGTGGTCGACATGCCATTCGGGACTTACGAACAGAGCCCCGAGCAGGCTTTTGCCAGTGCCAGCCGGGTCCTCAAGGAAACCGGCTGCGCCGCAATCAAGCTGGAGGGCGGTGAAGCCATGGCGCCCACGGTTGCCTTCCTGACACAGCGCGGCATCCCGGTGATGGGCCATGTCGGCCTGACGCCACAGGCGGTGAACGTGCTTGGCGGCTACAACGCGCGCGGCCGCAGCGAGGCAGAGGCGGCCAAGATCGTGGGCGATGCCAAGGCGCTCGACAAGGCTGGCGCCTTTGCCGTGGTGATCGAAGGCGTGGTCGAACCGATCGCCATCGCCATCACCCAGGCAGTGGCATGCCCCACGATCGGCATCGGCGCTTCTGCCCAGTGCGACGGCCAGGTGCTGGTGACCGAGGACATGCTGGGCATGTTCGAGCGCGTTCCCCGCTTCGTCAAAATCTATGAAAACATTGCCGAAGTCATCTCTGGCGCAGCGGCCAAGTATGCCGAGGAAGTGCGCGCGCGCAGCTTCCCGGGCGAAGAGCAGACGTACCAGCCGCGCGCTCCCAAGGCCTGAAGCACCAGACACGTAGGCTGCGCGTCCGGAACCTTATGCCCCCGGAAGGCTTTGCGAACGCGGGCCTGCCGGGGTAGAGGCGCGCCCCGGACCGTCTCATACGAAAGTGCGCAAGCCTTGCTCAGCCAGTTCAAGGGATCCTTCCTCTTCACTTTCGCCTGCCTCCTGCTCGCTGTGGGCTACGGCTGGTGGCAAACCCATTCGGCACAGGCGACCTTGTCGCTGGTGTGGATCGTGCTCGTGCTTTCGGTCCTCGAAATCTCGCTGTCGTTCGACAACGCGGTGGTGAACGCCAGCGTGCTGCAGGAAATGGACGAGGTGTGGCGCAAGCGCTTCCTCACCTGGGGCATGGTGATCGCGGTCTTCGGCATGCGAATCGTGTTCCCACTCGCCATCGTGGCCATCGCTGCCGGAATCGGCCCCATCGAAGCGCTGGAATTGTCGCTGCGCGAACCCCGGCGTTACGAGGAGATCGTCAGCGGCGCGCATATCGGCATTGCAGGATTTGGTGGCGCGTTCCTCGCCATGGTCGGCCTGTCCTTCTTCTTCGACGATGAAAAGGATGTGCACTGGATCGACTGGATCGAAGAGAAGCTGGCCCTGTTTTCCAACGTGAAGGCCGCCGAAATCGCGCTGTTGCTGCTTGCACTGTGGGGGGTATCGCTGCTGCTGCCAATGGACGAGGCGCTGACCTTCATGGTGGCAGGCGCGCTCGGCATCGTCGCCTTCATTGCGGTCGAGGCGATCGGTACGGTGCTGGAAATGCGCGAAGAAGCCCAGAAAGCCGCCGGCGCGGTGGTCCGTTCAGGCCTTGGCGGCTTCCTCTACCTGAACGTGCTCGACGCATCGTTCAGCTTTGACGGAGTCATCGGCGCCTTCGCGCTTTCCAACAACATGATCGTGATCGCGCTCGGCCTGTCGATCGGCGCGATGTTCGTGCGTTCGATGACCATCCTGCTGGTCGAGCGCGGTACGCTTGCTGAATATCGTTATCTCGAACACGGTGCGTTCTGGGCGATCATCGCGCTTGGCGGGATCATGCTCGCCTCGGCCCGCTACGAAATTCCCGAGACGATTACCGGCCTGATCGGCGCGGTTCTGATTGCCGCTTCGCTGTACTGGTCGATCCGCCGCAAGCGGAAGTTCCCGGACGGCGAGATCGAAGCCGCCGTCCGGGCCGACTGATTTATCAATCGAGCGGAACGCTCGCGAGCTTGGGCTCAGGCGCGGGCGTTCCGAGGAAGCGTGGCGCCGGGCGCGGCTGGACCATGCCGTCCACAGTGGTAAACGTGCCACGCGCGGCGTTGTGCGGGTGCGAAGGTGCTTCGGCGAGGCTCAGCACAGGTGCGAAGCAGATGTCGGTGCCGTCCATGATCGCGCACCATTCGTCACGGGTCTTGGTCTTGATCAGCGCGCCGATCCGCTCCTTGAGCTCCGGCCACTGGCTCGCATCCATCTGGCGCTTGAACTGCGGATCTTCGGCAAGGCCCGTCTTTTCCATCAGAAGCGCGTAGAACTGCGGCTCGATCGAGCCCAGCGAGATCCACTTGCCGTCCGACGTCTCATACGTGTCGTAGAAGTGCGCGCCGCCATCGAGCAGGTTGGTGCCGCGTTCGTCCTTCCAGGTGCCGTTGCCGTAGAACGTCCAGGTCATGCCCGAAAGGATCGCGGCGCCGTCAACCATCGCGGCATCGATCACCTGGCCCTTGCCCGTGCGCTGGGCCGAGAAAACACCTGCCATGATGCCAAAGGCGAGCACCATGCCGCCGCCGCCGAAATCGCCCACGGCGTTAACCGGGAACTGCGGCTTGCCGCCAGCCTGGCCATAGGTATGGAGCGCGCCGGACAGCGCGATATAGTTGATGTCGTGGCCGGCGAGCGGCGCCATCGGGCCATCCTGGCCCCAGCCGGTCATCCGCCCGTACACGAGCTTGGGATTGTCGGCGAGGAGGACGTCGGGGCCAAGGCCAAGCCGTTCCATCACCCCGGGACGATAGCCCTCGACGATCGCATCGGCCTGCTTGACCAGCTCCCGGATACGGGTGATCGCGGCAGGATCCTTGAGATCGAGTTCGATACGAACGCGGTTGCGATTGAGGATGTCACGCTGGCCGGCATCACCATGACGACCGGTAACGCCCGGACGCTCGATCCGAATCACCTTGGCGCCATGGTCGGCCAGCATCATGCAGGCGAAGGGCCCCGGCCCGATGCCCGCGAATTCCAGAACGGTAAGACCCTCAAGCGCGCCGGCCATTGCCCTCTCCATCGTAATTTAATTGATCGATTGAAAAGGCGATAGCCGCACGCCGGCGCGGCTGTCGAGTGCAAAATCAGCGCAGGGAGCGCCCCTGCCCGCGCGCACCAAGCGCGTTTTCTAGCTGGTCGCGCGCCGGCGACGGAGCGCGCGAAGCCCACGAGGCCGCGAGCAGCTTCATTGCGACAATGCTGGAGGGGTTCTGCGCGAGGAACCGCGAAGTCATGCCGTCGGCCTTGTCACGCTGACCAAGGGCGCGCAGCGCCGCATCCATGCGGCGCAGGACTGGCTCGTTGAAGCGGATGGCCGCAGCGCTCCCGAAATCCTCGAGCGCATCGGCCGTCCTGCCGCGCGCCATCTCCACATCGCCCGAGAGCAGCCAGGCTTCAGCAGCACCGGGGTTGGCATCGCTGAGCCTGTCGGCCACCTCCTGCGCCTCGTCCTTGCGTCCCGCCACCAGCAAGGCGCGGACATAGGGAACCGCGTTGAAAGCAAAGCGCGGCCCATCGGCATAGCGCGCGGCAAGGACGGGCAAGGGCAGATCGGCGGCCAGCGGCTGCGCCGGCCTGGTCCCGCGCAAGTCGGCCCGGGCGAGCAGCTCCTGCCCTCGCGCCCGATTGCCAAGCCGCAGCCACGCGTGGCCGACGATGTCCAGCAAGTACGGAGAAGCATAGGGCTGGCGCGCATCGGCATCGAAGCGGCTAACCACCTGCCGCGCATCGCCCATGCGGCTCAGCGCCCGTGCCAGCAATTCGCGCGCCTGCAGATTGTCGGGTTGCGCACGGAGCAACCGATCGAACTGCTCCACGGCGAGGTTGATGTTACCGGCGCGGTATTCGAGCACACCGTTGAGAAGGATCGCTGCGGGCACGTCACGCATGGCATTGCCGGTGCGCAGCAGCAGCGTGCGCGCCAGTTCTGTTTCACCCGCACGGGCTGCGAGCACGGCCTGCAGAAAAAGCGGGCGGGGATTTCGGGGATCGATCTGCGCAATCTTGCGACAGACGATCAACATCGCGCGATATTCGCCGATATCGCCGAGCGTCGCTGCATACTCAGCCAGCAGGCCGGGATCCTCGGGCTGAAGCTGCAACGCAGCCTCGAACCAGGGCAACGAAGCCTGCAGCCCGTACTGTTCACGGATCAACATGCCCCGCAACGCAAGTGCGCGCGGATTGTGCGGGTCAAGCTGAACGGCAAAGTCGGCCGCCGCAACGGCCTGCGCCTGCTCGCCACCCGAAAAGCGCAGGGACGCGATCGCAGTCCACAGATCGGCGTCGCGCGGCGTGAACGACAGCGCCTTGTCAAAGGCCTGCGCTGCGCCAGGCAGATTCCCCGACGACATTTCGAGTTGCCCCCGCACGCGCCAGCCAAGCCCGCTCGTTTCGGGCGTGAAACTGCCTTGCGCCAGGACACGGCGGACTTCACCCCGGTCGCCCTGCCGCAGCAGCGCTTCGGCCAATTGCGCCCGCAGCGCATCAGCCGGAACCCCTGCCGCTATGGCTTTGCGCAGGATCACTTCGGCTGCGATCGGGTCACGCCGCTCCAGCGCCTTGCCGGCCGCCGCCCGCGCTTCATCCAGCGGGGTAGCCCCGCCGCTGACCGGCGCGCCAACCGTGGCCGCCAGCAGCAGCGGAACAAGGAGGCGAACCACACGCCGCACGTCAGGCCTGGAGATCGTACTGCTTGAGCAGGTCGTACAGGGTCGGACGGCTGATACCGAGCAGACGCGCGGTGCTCGAGATATTGCCTTCGCTGCGTGCGAGGGCATGGCGGATCACCTTGCGGTCGGTCGCTTCGCGCGCGGACTT
This sequence comes from Novosphingobium olei, assembly GCF_012927405.1. GTDB lineage: Bacteria > Pseudomonadota > Alphaproteobacteria > Sphingomonadales > Sphingomonadaceae > Novosphingobium > Novosphingobium olei. Next base: position 217,325 of record NZ_JABBGM010000004.1, read on the forward strand.
CAGATTGAGCGGGGTTTCTCCGTCGTTGTCCCCACCTTCCAGATCGAGATCCAGAGCGGTTACGAGCTTGGCATCGGCCATGATCACCGCGCGTTTCACCCGGTTTTCCAATTCACGCACGTTGCCCGGCCAGCCCCACGAATCGATCGCCGCGAGCGCATCGGGTGCGAACCCCTTGACCTGTGGATTCATTTCCTTGGCAAAGCGGGTGAGGAAGACCTTGGCGAGAAGCGCGGCATCACCCGGGCGGTCCGAAAGGCTGGGAATGCGGACGACGATTTCGGCAAGGCGGTAGTAGAGGTCTTCGCGGAAACGACCATCGGCGATCATGGCCTCGAGGTTCTGGTGCGTTGCGCAAACGATGCGGGTATCGACCTCTATCGACTTGCGCCCGCCGATGCGTTCGATCGTGCGCTCCTGCAGAAAGCGTAGCAGCTTGACCTGGAGCTGGAGCGGAATGTCGCCCACTTCATCCAGGAACAACGTGCCACCGTTGGCCAGCTCGATCTTGCCTTCGGTCGTCTTGACCGCGCCGGTGAAAGCCCCCTTTTCATGTCCGAACAGCTCGCTTTCGAGCAGGTTTTCCGGGATAGCCGCGCAGTTGATCGCGATGAACGCGCCCTTCGAGCGGATCGAGGCATCGTGCAGACCACGCGCCAGCAGTTCCTTGCCCGTGCCGCTGGCGCCCAGCAGCATCACCGATACATTGGTATTGGCCACTCGTTCGATGGTGCGGGCGACCTTGACCATCTCCGGCGCGCCGGTGACCAGACGACCCAGCACGCGGTTATCGGCTGGCGCCTTCTCCGCCAGCATGCGATTTTCGCGCTCGATACGGTGCAGATGCAATGCCCGGCGCACGATCAGGCCGAGTGCATCGATATCCACCGGCTTCTGGTAGAAGTCGTAGGCACCATGTGAAATGGCCCGAAGCGCGCTTTCGCGCGCACCGTGGCCGGATGCGACCACGACCTTGGTATCGGGCTTCAGCGCCATGATCTCGTCAAGCACGGCAAACCCTTCGCTCGTCCCGTCCGGATCGGGCGGCAGGCCGAGATCGAGCGTGACGACCGGTGGCTCCTCGGACCGCAGCAGCGCAAGCGCACTGGCACGATCACCGGCAATGAACACCTCGAAGTCCTCGTAAGCCCACTTGAGCTGGGCCTGCAGGCCCGGATCGTCCTCGACGATCAGCAGTTTCGGACGGTCGTCCGCCATCATGCCACCTTCTTTGCACTATCGTTGCCGCCGCCGCCCGAAGGCGACGACAGGGAATCAATGAGGCTTGCCGTCGCAGCCAGCGGCAGGCGCACGGTAAAGCGGCTGCCCAGCCCTTCGCGGCTTTCGACATCGAGCCGTCCGCGCATGGCGGTGACCAGCTCGCGCGCTTCGAAGGCGCCGATGCCGAAGCCGCCGTTCTTGGTGGATACGAACGGCTTGAACAGGCGGTTGCGAACGAAGTCGGCGCTCATGCCGCAGCCAGTATCGATCACCTCGACATAGCCCCACAGCCCTTCGCTGCGGGTCTGGAGGAAAACGGCCATGCCCGGCGGACTCGCGTCGATCGCATTCTGGACGAGATGAAGAAGCACTTGCTCCAGCGTCTCGCGGTTGGCCAGTAGCTTGCAGGGTTGGGCGTCTGTCACGAAGACCCGAGGACCATCGCCGGTTGCGGCGTTCTGCACCGGGTCATAGCGCAAGGCGATGGCACGGATGACGTCGGCGGCCTCAACCTCCTCCAGCCGTTCGACATTTCCCGCGCCATACCGCGACAGGCGCGCCAGCAAAGCGTTGAGCTTGTCCGCCGCGTTGCGCAGCGTAACCAGCATGTCCTTGCGGAATTCCGGGTTGTCGGCATGGCGTTCGGCGTTGCGCGAAAGCAGCGCCAACTGGCTCGCAAGGTTCTTGATGTCGTGCATCACGAAGGCGATGCGGCGGTTGAATTCGTCGAAGCGACTGGCCTCCAGCAGGGCAACCTGCCCGCCATGCTCGGCAAGATAGCTTGCCAGCTGTTGCCCCACTACGCGCAGAAGATCGAAGTCCTCCCAGTCCAGCTTGCGCGGCAACGGCGGATGGCCAAGCACGACAAGACCGACCAGACGGTCGAAGTGAAGCAGCGGAACAAGCGCCCAGACGCTGTCGTCCTCGATCAGCCAGCGGGGCATGAGCGTCGCCTCGCCACCGTGATCGACACCGTCGCGAATTTCGTCGCAATCCACGATAAAGCCGCGGCGTTCGAAGAAGGCTGCGCTGGCGGCGGCCATCGCTTCTGCAGGAACCTCGAGCGTCGGCCATTGCCAGCGCGCGGCGAGCATGAGGTCGCCATGCTCGCCCGGAACCAGAAGAAGGCCGCGACTGCTGTCGGTGATGTCTGCCACGGCCTGGACCACGCGATCATGCAGCGGCGTGGCCCCCGCCCCCCCTCGCCCGATCGTGCGGGTAAAGCGCAGCCATTCGGCGCGGTAGTCATAGCGGTGCTGGAAGAAGTGCTTGGCAAGCCAGACGTTGAGATAGCCACGCAAGCGGCGCGAGGGCACCAGGGCGACGACGACAATCGTGGTCGCAAAGGCAAAGCCCAGCTGCGCCAGCTGCCCGACGTTGCCGCCAAGCCAGGCGAGCGATTGCGCTGCCGCAACCATCGCGATCATGTAGCCACCGATCACCAGCAGCGACAGCGACTGGAATGCGATCGTGCGCGACGGGGAAAAGCGCAGGGTCGATTGCCCGCGCAAGGCGCCGATGCATAGCAGCAGCACCGCAATCAAAGTTGCGAGGCCCCGGATCGCGGCCATCTCTATTGGCACCTGGCTGCCGAGGTAGGCGATCGTGTAATAGTTGAGGTCGTATCCCCAGATGATCGCGAGTGCCCCGCAGATCCAGCGAACCGCGCCGCGCTGGGCGCTTACGGAGCCGACGTAGAGGTTGTGAACCAGCACAAGGGCGCCGGTGACCAGAAGCAGCCGGAACATGACCGACATCTGGAAAATCATGCCTTGGGCGCTGGCGTTGCCGGCATAGCGCACGTTGAGCAACAACAGCCCCGGCTGGAACAGCTCCAGCATCGCCAGCACAATCAGCACTGGACGCACCGGCCCCACACTGGTGTGGCGCCCGTCCCTTGCGAACGAGGCGTAGACGACAGCCAGCCAGCCAAGGTTGCGCAGAACCTCTGCCGCCTGGGTCACGAAATACGTCTGGCCAACGCCCGCAGCCAGCATGGCCCACAGCGCGGTCAGCCCGAGCGCGGCAATTTCGGTCCGTGCGGACGGCTTTCCGCGCCGGCGCCGATCGACCAGCCAGACCGCAAGCAGCATGGCGCCGAACGCGGCCAGCAGGAAGGACCACTGCGCAAGCCCGGCCCAGCCAAGAGGGTTGGCCATCGCGCCGCGCCCCTCAGCGCGCACCTTCGCGCCAGATCACCACGCGCAACGTCTGCAGCAGGATGATCAGGTCGAGGAAAGGCGAATAGTTCTTGGCGTAATACAGATCGTATTCGAGCTTGTGCCGCGAATCCTCAATCGAGGCGCCGTAGGGATAGTTGATCTGCGCCCAGCCCGTGATGCCGGGCTTGACCATGTGTCGTTCGGCGTAGAACGGCAGCTTCTCTTCCAGATCGGTGACGAATTCGGGGCGCTCGGGGCGCGGGCCGACAAAGCTCATCTGCCCCTTGAGAACGGTCCAGACCTGCGGCAGCTCGTCGATCCGCACCTTGCGGATGAAGCGGCCGACCCGCGTCACTCGCGGATCGTTCTCCTGCGCAAACTGCGCGCCACCCGCCTCGGCATCGACCCGCATCGATCGCAGCTTGATAAGATTGAACGTCTGGCCGTAGAGCCCGACGCGCGTCTGGCGGAAGAAGGCCGGCCCGCGGCTGTCAAGCTTGACGATGATCGCGAAGACCAGAACCAGCGGCAGGGTGACGATCAGCAGCGCCAGGCTGACGATGACGTCGAACAGGCGCTTGAACACGCTCGAGAACATACGGCCCGACGAAAAGCCGTCGGAAAAGATCAGCCAGCTTGGATTGACCGTATCGAGGTCGATCCGGCCCGTCTCGCGTTCCAGGAACGTGGAGAAGTCACTGACGTGAACGCCCGTGGTCTTGATCCGCAACAGATCCTGCAGGGGCAGTGAATTGCGCCGCTCCTCCAGCGCAAGCACCACTTCGCCCACGCCGAGATTGTCGACAAACCGCGTCAGGTTGTGGATTGCATGTCGCCCGATGGCTTCCTCGATCACTGGCTTCTGGTCGCTCATCGCAACGAAGCAGACGATAAGGAACCCTGCTTCGGGCCGCTCGGCCAACTGGCGAAGCCGTTCTGCCCGATCGCCTGCCCCCAGCACCAGCACGCGGCGTCGGAAGGGGGCCGTACCGAGCACGTTGCCGAGCACCAGTCGCACGAATACCAGCAGAACGATCGTGATGCCCATCGCGTAGAACAGGTTCGAACGCCACAGCGTGCGGCCCGGCAGAATGAAATAGACCACCGACAGCGCGATGATGCCCAGGCTGATCGCAACAAGCAGGCGAGCCGTGGCATAGCGCATCGACCGCAGCGCATCCGAACCGTAAACGCCAACTGCAATCATGGCCAACTGGGTCAGCAGGGCATAGCTGAGCAGCGGCACCCACCGCTGCGTGACGAGACCGGGATCCATGCCGATCTGTCGGGCACGAAGCAGCCAGCCTAGTTCGCCCGACACAAGCAGAAGGACGAAGTCCACGAGCGCCAGCACGAGCACCGCGTTGGGAATGTAGTGCTTGAAGAGCCGGAACATCTGCCTGTTGTCACCCCGATCACGGCCGGTCAGGGCCCGCCGCTTTCGTCGGTCCTAGCCCTCGGACGTAAAGCGTCGGTAAATTTGACAGTGAAATCCGGCGGCGCAAGAAATAAAATTCATGAAAAAGGGCGCGCCGGCAAACTCCGACGCGCCCACATGTCGCCCAAACTTACAGGTTGGTGACTTACTTGTCGGTCGCCTTGTCGGCAGCGGTTTCGGCTGCGCTCCCTACCTTCTTGGCCGCCGCACCCACGTCGGAGGCAGCCCCGGCGATCGCGTTATCGCGCGAGGCGCGGCTGTTCGACATGTTGGCGAAGAAGTAGAGGCCCGCTGCCAGCGCAAGCACCAGCACGATTGCGATGAACCAGCCCGCACCTCCGCCAGACCGCGGGCGATCGTCATAAACGGTGGTGTGAGTGTGCGTCGCGCCGGCGGGACGTTCGACTTCAACTACGCGTTCTTCGACCATGACTGGTGCCTTTCAGAAGATTTTCATGTTGCGGCACAAATGCCCGGAAATGCTACAGGTTCCGCGATTGCCGATTGATTTGGCGTCCTGCACTCTGGCCAGACCATTCACCTGCTGCCATGTTCCGCCGTATGCGCCAGAAGGAACTCCGCATCGCGCTCGTCTGCTACGGCGGTATCAGCCTTGCGGTGTACATGCATGGGGTGACGAAGGAGATCTGGCACGCCACCCGTGCGAGCCGGGCCTTCCATCGCAGCGACGCCCGCTCTTCCGGAATCGAGGGCGTCTATCGCGCGATGTTCGAGACCGCACAGCTGACGCGAGGCGTGCGGCTGCGGCTCCTGCCCGACATCATCTCGGGCGCAAGCGCTGGCGGCATCAACGGCGTTTTCCTCGGCCAAGCGCTTGCCAGCGGTCAAAGCCTCGAACCGTTGACGCGACTCTGGCTCGATCGTGCAGATGTGGACGTGCTGCTGGATCCAGACGCGAAGCCCTGGGGTCGCTTTGCCAAATTCTGGGCCCAGCCGATCGTCTGGTTCGTGCTCAAATGGCCCGGAAACGTGGTTTCCCGAACGGTCGCGTCCCACACGCGCGCCGAAGTGCGACGCAAGGTTTCGCGGCTTATCCGCGCGCGCTGGTTTGCTCCGCCGTTCAGCGGCATCGGCTTCTCGCGCCTGATAACCGAAGCGCTCGATGCCATGGCGCGCAGCGTTGGCGACGAAGACGCCGACGGCCAGCCGCTTCTGCCGCCGGGCCACCCGCTCGACCTGCAGGTGACCGCGACCGACTTCAACGGCCACCCGGAGGAGTTGCGGCTGAACAGCCCGCCGCTGGTGGTCGAGAGCGAGCATCGGCTGACCATCGGATTTCGCAAGGCGGCCGGCGATGGGCAGGATGCTGGCCTCGCCCCTGTTCCCGAACTGGTCTTTGCGGCCCGCGCGACCGCCAGCTTTCCCGGCGCCTTTCCGCCGCTGACTGTCAACGAGGCCGAACAGCTCGTGCAAGAGCGATCGCTCGACTGGCCGACACGCGCCTCGTTCCTGCAAAGGATCATGCCGGTCCGCTGGAAGCGCGGCGAAATCGAAGGTGCTGCACTTGTTGACGGTGCCGTTCTCGTCAACCGACCGTTCGCCCAAGCGATCGGCGTCCTGCGCGATCGGCCAGCGCAGCGCGAGGTAGACCGCCGCTTCGTCTACATCGACCCCAGTCCGGACCACATGCGCATCGCCCCGCGGGGAGGGGCCACGGTCGGTTTCTTTTCGGCGATTTTCGGATCGCTGTCCTCCATCCCGCGTGAACAGCCGATCCGCGACAATCTGGAGGCGCTGGAACAGCAATCGCGCGAACGCGCCCGCATGCGGGCCATAGTCGATGCACTGCAGCCGGAGATCGAGGAAACGGTCGAGAAGCTGTTCGGATTCACGCTCTTCTTCGACTCCCCCACGCTCAAGCGCCTCACAGGTTGGCGCAACAAGGCGCAGCAAGCCGCTGCAGAACAGGCCGGCTTTGCTTTTCACGGTTATGCCCAGGTCAAGCTGGCCGGGATCGTTGCCGACTTGGCCGAAGTGATCTGCGAGGCCGCGCCGGAAGCGGCAACCCGTGGCGCGGTCGAAACCGCGCTGTGGGGTCACCTCTCGGCGCAAGGCCTGGACCGCTTGGCAGAACTTCGCGGCGGCGCGCGGCCTGAGGCCATCGCGTTGTTCCGGAACCACGATCTGGCCTTTCGCATTCGCCGCCTGAAGCTGCTGGCCCGCCGCCTGACGCACGATTGGGACGAAGCGGAAGGCACCGCTCCCGAAGCCCGCGAAGCAGCGCGCGACATGGTCTATCGCGCGCAAGCTTTGTATCAGGGGCGTGAAACGGCAACGGGTCTTGGGCCCGGCTTCGCCGAAACAGCTGCCGTCGCCACGCGTGATCCTGCTGCGGCACTGGCCGCAATCGCCGCACGCCGCGATCTCATGAGCATCGACCTGCAAGTTGACGCGATGATCGTCGCCGCGCTCGAAGCGATGGAGAAGCCGCTGCGCCGACGCTTTCTCTATGCCTACCTCGGCTTCCCGTTCTACGACGTTGCGACACTTCCCCTGCTGCAGGGCGAAGGCATGGGCGAATTCGATCCGGTCAAGGTCGACCGAATCTCGCCCGATGACGCCACTTCGATCCGGCCCGGCGGCACGTTCGATTGCCTGCGCGGGGTGGAATTCTTCAATTTCGGCGCGTTCTTCAGCCGCGCCTATCGCGAGAACGACTACCTCTGGGGCCGGCTGCACGGGGCCGAGCGAACCATCGACCTGATCGCCTCGACGATCGAGCCACCGCTCGATGGTGTGGTCGTGCGCCGTTTCAAGCGCGATGCGTTTATCGCAATCCTCGACGAGGAAAAGGCCCGCCTCGTTGCCGAGCCGGGCCTTGTCGCCGGTATCGAACAGGAAGTACGCGCAGCCTTCGCTGAAGCGTGAAGACGCAGGCGCGCGTTACTCGGTCAGGTCGGTCCAGGCATCCTTGATGCGTTCGAAGAACCCCTTGGACTGCGGGCATTCTTCGCCGGTCTCGGTTCCCTGGAACTCTCGCAGCAATTCCTTTTGCCGGGCGGAGAGTTTGGTTGGCGTCTCGACCTGGATCTCGACAACAAGATCCCCCTGCCCACGCCCTTGCAGCACGGGCATGCCCGCCCCGCGCTTGCGCAGTTGCTTGCCGGACTGGATGCCGGCGGGAATGTCGATCGCGTGGCGGGCCCCATCCAGACCGGGAATCTCGATCGAGCCGCCAAGCGCCGCCGTGGTGAAACTGATCGGCGCGCGGGTCAGCAGCGTGGTGCCGTCCCGCTCGAACACGCGGTGGCGCTTGATATGGAGAAAAATGTAAAGATCGCCGGCCGGCGCCCCGAATGGCCCCGCCTCCCCCTTGCCCGCAAGGCGGATCCGAGTGCCATTGTCGACACCCGGCGGAATCTGCACCTCCAGCTTCTGCTCGGCATCGACGCGACCTTCGCCGCGGCATTGCCGACAGGGCTTCTCGATCACTTCGCCGCGCCCGTGGCAGTTGGGGCACGGACGCTCGACCATGAAGAAGCCCTGCTGCGCGCGAACCTTGCCGTGGCCACCGCACAGATTGCAGCGCCGCGCCGAGGTGCCCGGCTGTGCGCCCGTGCCGTCGCACGGATCGCACTTTTGCGAGATCTCCACCTCGATTTCGGCCTGCTTGCCGTGGAAGGCATCTTCGAGCGTGATCTCCATGTCGTAACGCAAGTCCGCGCCACGACGCGGTTGGCTCCGGCCGCCACCAAAGCCACCACCAAAGATGCTCTCGAAAATGTCGCCAAGATCTCCGAAGTCGCCGCCGCCGCCGAAGCCACCGCCGGCACCACCAGCGCCCTGCTGGAACGCAGCATGGCCGTAACGGTCATAAGCCGCACGCTTCTGCGGATCGGAGAGGCAGGCGTAGGCTTCGTTGATCTGCTTGAACTTGGCTTCGCTGTCCGCACAACCCGGGTTCTTGTCCGGGTGGAACTTCATCGCGAGCTTGCGGTAGGCCGACTTGAGCACCTTGTCGTCTGCGGTGCGCTCGACCTCGAGCAGTTCGTAGAAATCAATCTCGGCCGACATTGCGGTTCCTTACATAGACGACCCGCCGCCCACGCTGAAACGCAGACGGCGGGTCGAAATCATCGCAACATCACTTGGTGTCGTCGACTTCCGAGAATTCGGCATCGACCACATCGTCATCCGCCTTCGGCGCTTCGGCACCTGGCGAAGCCTGAGCAGCCTGATCCTTCTCGTAGATCGCCTGACCCATCTTCATCGCCTTGTCGGTCAGCGCCTGGGTCTTGGCGTTCATCTCGTCGGCATTGCCGCTTTCGATGGCAGCCTTGGCTTCGGCGATTGCCGCTTCGATCTCGCCCTTGAGCGCGGCGTCGATCTTGTCGCCGTTCTCTTCAAGCTGACGCTCGGTCGCGTGGACGAGGCTTTCGGCGTTGTTCTTGGCCTCGGCGGCCTCACGACGCTTCTTGTCCTCTTCGGCAAACTTCTCGGCATCGCGGACCATCTGATCGATGTCCGCGTCCGAAAGACCACCAGACGCCTGGATGCGGATCTGCTGCTCCTTGCCGGTGCCCTTGTCCTTCGCGCTGACGTTCACGATGCCATTGGCGTCGATGTCGAACGTCACTTCGATCTGCGGCACACCGCGACGCGCAGGCGGAATGCCGACAAGGTCGAACTGGCCGAGCAGCTTGTTGTCCTGGGCCATTTCTCGCTCGCCCTGGAACACGCGGATGGTCACCGCCTGCTGATTGTCCTCGGCGGTCGAATAGACCTGGCTCTTCTTGGTCGGGATCGTGGTGTTGCGGTCGATCATCTTGGTCATGATGCCGCCCAGCGTTTCGATACCCAGCGAAAGCGGGGTCACGTCGAGCAGCAGCACGTCCTTGACGTCACCCTGCAGCACGCCGGCCTGGATCGCCGCGCCCATGGCGACGACTTCGTCCGGATTCACGCCGGTGTGCGGATCCTTGCCGAAGAACTCCTTCACCACTTCGCGAACACGCGGCATGCGGGTCATGCCGCCCACCAGCACCACGTCATCGATGTCCTTGGCCGAAACGCCGGCGTCGGCCAGCGCCTTCTTGCAAGGCTCAAGCGTGCGCTGGATCAGCCCTGCGACCAGCTTTTCGAGGTCGGCGCGCGTGATCGTTTCGACGAGGTGCAGCGGGGTGGTGCTGCCACCTTCCATGCGCGCGGTGATGAAGGGCAGGTTGATCTCGGTCGTCTGGGCCGACGACAGTTCGATCTTGGCCTTTTCCGCCGCTTCCTTCAGCCGCTGCAGGGCAAGCTTGTCGCCGCGGAGATCCATGTTCTCCTTCGACTTGAACTTGTCCGCCAGGTATTCGACCAGCGCGGTGTCGAAGTCTTCGCCGCCCAGGAAGGTGTCGCCGTTGGTGCTCTTCACCTCGAACACGCCATCGCCGATCTCCAGGATGGAGATGTCGAACGTGCCGCCGCCAAGGTCATAGACCGCGATCGTCTTGCCGTCCTGCTTGTCAAGGCCATAGGCCAGCGCCGCCGCGGTCGGCTCGTTGATGATGCGCAGCACTTCCAGACCCGCGATCTGCCCGGCATCCTTGGTCGCCTGGCGCTGCGCGTCGTTGAAGTAGGCAGGCACCGTGATCACCGCCTGCGTGACGGTCTCGCCAAGATAGCTCTCGGCGGTTTCCTTCATCTTCTGCAGGGTGAAGGCCGAAATCTGCGACGGGCTGTAGTCCTGGCCACCGGCCTTGACCCATGCGTCGCCGTTCTTCCCCTTCGTGATCGAATAGGGAACCAGCTCGGTGTCCTTCTGGGTCAGCGGATCGTCGAAACGACGGCCGATCAGACGCTTGACCGCAAAAATGGTGTTGTCCGGATTGGTCACCGCCTGGCGCTTTGCCGGCTGACCGATCAGGCGTTCGCCGTCCTTGGTGAAGGCGACGATCGAAGGCGTCGTGCGCGCGCCTTCGGAATTCTCGATGACCTTGGGCGTGCCCCCGTCCATCACCGCGACGCAGCTGTTGGTCGTGCCGAGGTCAATACCGATAACTTTAGCCATGGTTTCCCCAATTCCTTCCAAATGAGACACCGCGAAATCGCTCGCCCCCCTGCCGGGCAGGCGGCGTTGTGCGGCTCCGACGAGGGGCGATATAGGTGCGCTTCGACTTGGCACAAGGCCCTGCCCGCACTAGGTCGGGCACAGTTCAAGGAATGGAGAGAAAACCGATGCGCGCCAACTCTTTCGCCAAGTCGCTCACGGCCGCGACCGGCATCGCGCTCGTGCTGTCCGGTTGCTCGAAGCAGCCGGGCGAAGCCCCCGAGGCGACTGCGTCGGCCCCTGCCGCGGCGGGGCCGGAAGCCGCACCTGGCATTACCGTGTCCGACGCAGTGGTTCGCCTGCCAGCCGTTTCCGGCAATCCGGGTGTCGCCTATTTCACCATTGCGCAAGGATCTGGCGCACCGCGCAAGATCGCAGCGATCCATGTCGAGGGCGTGGAACGTGCCGAGATGCACGAGAGCACCATGAAAGGCGGTATTGCCAGCATGGGCGCGGTGACGGAAGTCGCGCTCGAACCGGGCAAGGCGATCCAGTTCGCGCCCGGCGGCTACCATGTCATGCTGTTCGGCACCGCGCCGACGCTCAAGGCTGGGGGCACCACTGAACTGACCGTAACCCTTGACGATGGTGACAAGGTCAGCGTCTCGGCCAAGGTCGAAGGGGTCGGCGGTGGCAGCGACGACATGGGCGGCCATGACATGAAGATGTGATTGGCTAATGCCGAAAGACAGGGCGCTGACGACGAACGAGCGCGCGCTCGTTCGTCACGTGTTCGGGGATGCCATCGCACTGGACCCGGTGCGGCTCAGGCCGCGCCGCTTTTTCCCGTTCCAGCCGCGCAACACCGTGATGGCACCGATGGGGCACATCCATTTCCACCCGGACGGGCCGCACTGGCGCGATGATTTCGCGCTGTCGTCCCTCGCTGCACAAGGGCTCTTCATTCACGAAATGGTGCATGTGTGGCAATCGCAGCAACGCGGGCGATGGTGGCTGCCGCTGGCGCGCCATCCGTTCTGCCGATACGACTACAGCTACGTGGCCGGCAAACCGTTCGAGAAGTACGGCATCGAACAGCAGGCTGAAATCGTGAGGCACCTGTTCATGGCAAAAAGCGGCACACCCCAGCAAGGTGCACCGCCCTTGGCCGCGCTGGAAGCGCTGGTGCCGTTTCGCGCCTGATCAGCAGCGGACGCGGTATTCGTAACCGTTCGCATCCCGGCGATAGCAGCGACCGTTCTTCTTGATCAGCGACCCGACGGCGCCGCCGGCTGCCGCGCCGATCGCCGCGCCGGTTGCGACGTCGCCACCGGTCGCAGCGCCGATCAGTGCACCGCCTGCGCCGCCAGCCAACGCACCTTCACCGGCGTAATTGCTGGCACATCCGCCGAGCGCCAGCGCACCAGCAAACACCGGAATCAAAAGCTTCGAAGCCATCGTCATTCTCCTCGCAACCCGTTGATGGGACTACGAGGAGAACGCTTGAACGGTTCCCGTAAAGCCCTTGGGGGTCAGTCGGGCTTCTTGGCCACTGCCACCATGGCCGGGCGCAGCAGGCGGTCCTTGATCATGTAGCCTGCCTGCAGTTCCTGGATCACCACGCCCGGCTCGACATCGGCCGAAGGGATTTCGAGCATGGCCTGGTGCTGGTGCGGATCGAGCGGCAGGCCCTTGGCGGCAATGCGCACGATGCCATGGCTGCCGAAGACCTTCTCGATCTCGCGGCCGGTCGCTTCGAGGCCCGCGACCAGATTCTTCATCTTGTCGTCCTCGCGCAGATCAGCGGGGATCGAATCCAGCGCGCGCGAAAGGTTGTCAGCCACCGACAGAATGTCACGCGCGAAAGACGTCGCAGCATAGGCGCGCGTGTCGGCGATATCCTTTTCCATTCGGCGGCGCAGGTTTTGCGTCTCTGCCTTGGCATAGAGCACGTCCTGCTTGGCGGCTTCGAGTTCGGCCTTCACGGCCTCAAGCTCGCTGGCCGACGCCTGTTCGTCGTTCGCGCCAAGCACCAGTTCCTCTGGCACGCCTTCCAGTTCGGCCTTGGCTTCGGCATCCTGCGGGCGCGTCTCGTTCTCGGTCATTTTCTGGAAAATCCATCCTGTGCGATGAGTTTGCTCAAGCTCTGAGCCGTGAAATCCACCATGGGGACAACCCGGGCATAATTCAACCGCGTCGGGCCGATTACCCCCACCACGCCGACAACGCGCCCGTCGCCGTCGCGCCACGGCGACGCGATGACCGACGAGCCGGAAAGCGAGAAAAGGCGGTTCTCGCTGCCAATGAAAATGCGCGCGCTTTCCGCTTCGCGCGCCGCATCCAGAACGCCTGCGATGGCTTCGGCACCTTCCAGTTCTTCCAGAAGCAACCGCACGCGCTCGATGTCATGCAGCGCCGCCTCATCGAGCAGGTTGGCCTGTCCTCGCACCACCAACACAGGACGCTGCGCCGCATCGATCGACCACACTGCAAGGCCGCGCTGGACAAGATCAGCGCTCACCGCATCAAGCGCGGAGCGCCCACCGGCAATTTCGTCACGGATCATCGCCACCGCCTCGGCCAGAGTGCGGCCGGCGAGCCGGCTCGTCAGGTAATTCGATGCCTGTTCCAGCGTGCCAGCGCCCGCCATCGCCGGAAGATCGAGCACGCGGTTTTCAACGCTGCCATCTTCGGCGACCATGACTGCAAGGGCGCGCGCCGGGCCGAGCGGCACGAACGAGAGCTGCACCAGCCGCGCCTCGCGCCGGGGTACCATGATGACCCCCGCCCCGGCAGAAAGCTCTGACAAGGCCGACGAGGCTGCGGCGAGCGCGGCCTCGATCGTCCCGCCGCTGGCAAGGCCGCGTTCGATCTGCTCGCGTTCGGTTATCGAAGGCTCAGCAACCTGCATTATGCCGTCCACGAACAGGCGCAGGCCGATTTCGGTCGGCATACGTCCGGCGCTGGTATGCGGTGCCGCCAGCAACCCTGCATCCTGCAATTCCTGAAGCACCGAGCGGATCGAGGCCGGCGAGAGATTTACCGCACCCGAGCCAGCCAGCGTCTTCGAGCCGACTGGCAAGCCACTCGCAATGTAGCCTTCGACCACCAGCCGGAAGATGTCCCGCGCGCGCGCCGAGAGCTCTGAAAGCGTCGCCCCTGTCATGGCCGATCCGGCACGGGTACGACCATGGGCACGAACCGATCGAGCGCCTGTCCGATCGGTCTTACGGTCTCGAAGAAGCCCTTTGGCATTGCAGCGCATGAATCTGAATAGGTCGCGGTCCAGGTCTGCCCATTTTCGCGCCAGCGCAGCCGGGTGTAGATCGGGTCCTTGTCCGCAGGCTTGCATCCCTCGCCCGGCTCGGCAGCTTTGCGGAAGCGGGCGAATTGCGAGCGGGCGCGCTCGAACAGCCCGGCCTCGGTCGGGAAGCGGGTCCGATCCGGCTCGGCATCCGGATGGGTAAGCGCGTTGCGCGACACCCGTTCGCCCGTAGCGTCGGCATTGATCGCGAACGCATCCCAACTGCCCGGCGTGCCCACCTCGACCCACACGCTGTCCGGTGCAACGCTTGGCTCGGCAACGGTCGCCGCTGCAAGAAGGGTGGACAGGAAGGGAATCGGCATACCCCACATGTAGCGATCCTCTTGTCCTACTCAACATGGCGCGCAGAAGCGTGCGCCGCTCTGGCTTTCGCCCGGCTTCGCGGCTAAGCGCTCGCGCTGACCAGAATGGACAAGGACATGATCATGCGACCCTCCGGCCGTGCCGCCGATGAAATGCGCGCCATCTCGATCGAAACCGGCTTCACCAAGCACGCCGAAGGCTCGGTCCTGATCGGCTTCGGTGACACCAAGGTGCTCGTCACCGCGTCGATCGAAGAACGCGTGCCGCCGTTCCTGCGCGGCAAGGGCGAAGGCTGGGTCACGGCGGAATATTCGATGCTTCCCCGCGCCACCCACACGCGCGGCAGCCGTGAAGCCGCCAAGGGCAAGCAGTCGGGCCGCACCCAGGAAATCCAGCGCCTGATCGGACGTTCCTTGCGCGCCGTGACTGACCTCAAGAAGCTTGGCGAGCGCCAGATCACGCTCGATTGCGACGTGATCCAGGCCGATGGCGGCACGCGCACCGCATCGATTTCGGGCGCATGGGTCGCCCTGCGCCTTGCCGTGCAGAAGCTGCTGGACAGCGGCGCGATCAAGGAGGATCCGCTCACCCGCAAGGTCGCCGCGATCTCGTGCGGCATCCACCAGGGCACGCCGGTCCTCGACCTTGACTACATCGAGGACTCGTCGGCCGATGCCGATGCGAACTTCGTCCTTATCGAGGGTGGCCACATCGCCGAAGTGCAGGCGACGGCCGAAGGCGCCACCTATGACGAGGAAGGCCTGCTTCGCCTGCTCCGCCTTGCCCGGATGGGTTGCACCGAAATCTTCGCCGCCCAGGAAAAGGCCGTGTCACGGTGAACAAACTGACCCCCGGCAAGCTCGTCATCGCCACGCACAACAAGGGCAAGCTCAGGGAAATTCAGGCCCTGCTCGCGCCCTATGGCATGGAATGCCTCGCTGCCGGGGACCTTGGCCTGCCCGAACCTGCTGAGACCGGCACGACCTTTGCCGAGAATGCCCTGATCAAGGCGCATGCGGCTGCGCAAGCGGCGCATCTTCCTGCGCTCGCCGACGATTCAGGCCTCTGCGTCGTCGCGCTCGATGGCGCGCCGGGCGTCTATACCGCCGACTGGGCCGAAGCCGCACCGTACGAAGGCGGGCCGGGACGAGACTGGTACATGGCCATGGGCAAGGTCGAGGGGAAGATTGCCGAGAAGGGACCGTCCACGCCCCGCGATTGCTGGTTCGCCTGCACGCTTGCCATTGCCTGGCCAGACGGGTCGGAAGCGGTCTACGAAGGCCGCGCTCCGGGAACGCTGACCTGGCCGCCGCGCGGCACGTTGGGTTTCGGATACGATCCGGTGTTCGTGCCGACGGGCGACACGCGCACCTTTGCAGAGCTTGATCCGGCTGAAAAGCACGCCATCAGCCACCGCGCGGATGCGTTTGCCAAGCTGGTTGCCGCCCAGTTCGAATAAGCGATGTCGCTGGCACTGTATCTGCACTGGCCCTTCTGCCTCAGAAAGTGCCCCTACTGCGACTTCAACAGTCATGTCCGCGACAGGTTCGATCCGTCCGCGTGGGAACAGGCCCTGCTGGCCGATCTGGCGTTCGAAGCCGAACTGACCGGCGGCCGGGAGATCAGCTCGATCTTCTTCGGCGGCGGCACGCCGTCGCTGATGCCCCCTGCACTCGTCGCCCGCATCATCGATCAGGCGGCGGCGCATTGGCGCTTTGCCGATGACATCGAAGTCACGCTGGAAGCCAACCCGTCCTCGGTCGAGGCGAGCAGGTTTGCTGATCTGGCCTTGGCGGGGGTCAACCGCGTCTCGCTTGGCCTGCAGGCGCTCGACGATCAGACGCTGAAGTTTCTTGGCCGCCTGCATTCGCTTGCGGAAAGCCTGGACGCGCTGGCAATCGCACAGTCGCATTTCTCGCGCGTCAGTTTCGATCTGATCTACGCGCGCCCGGGTCAGACGCCCGAATCGTGGCAGGCGGAGCTGACGCAGGCCTTGTCGTACGGAACCGGCCATCTCTCGCTCTACCAGTTGACGATCGAACCGGGGACCCAGTTCGCGACACTGGTTCGTCAGGGAAAGCTCGTTCCGCAGGACGATGACGCGGCGGCAGAGCTTTTCGCCCTCACTCGAGAGATGACCGCTGCAGCCGGCCTCCCGGCCTACGAGATCAGCAACCACGCACGGCCGGGGGAAGAGAGCCGCCACAACCTCACCTACTGGCGCTATGGCGATTACATCGGCGTTGGCCCGGGCGCGCATGGCCGCCGGCTGGGGGTTGCGACGGTGCGGCACAAGAAGCCCGAGAACTTCCTCAAGGCAGTAGAGGAACAAGGCCAGGGCATTTGCGAAACGCGCGCGCTGGGCCCGCGCGAACAGGCTGCCGAAGCGGTGATGATGGGCCTGCGTCTCGCCGAAGGCATCCGCCCGGCCGCGCTAGCCGGGCGTTTCGGTTTGACGCAGGACCAGTTGATCGTCCCGGCGAAAAGGCGCTTCTATCGCGAAATGGGCTACCTCGAAGAAGCAGAGCCTGACACCGACACACAAGTCCTGCGTGTGACGGAGCGCGGAATGGCCGTTCTCGACGGGCTGCTGGGTGAACTCGTGCCCGAAGAACTCGTCGCGTGATCGACCGGGGCGACATGCTCCGCATCTGGCACGACCATCTTTCCCACGCGCGTCGCCGCTCGCCCCACACGGTACGCGCCTACCACGCCACTGCTGCGCGCCTGCTCGATGCCCTGCCGGAAGGCCAGACGTGGTCTTCGCTTGCTCGCCTGGAAGCCCCGGCGCTGCGCGCGCAGCTCGCGGCACGGCGGGGCGAAGGGATCGGCAATGTCTCGGCCGCGCGCGAACTGTCGGCGCTCAAGGCCTTCCTAGCTTTTGCGCGTGTTCAGGCTGGCGAACCCGAGGCACGGGCTCCACGCATGCGCGGACCCCGCGTGAAGAAGGGGCTCCCCCGCCCGGTCACGCCCGACGACGCAGTCAATCTCGCGGCCACCGTGTCCGAAGACGCGGCCGAGGAATGGATTGCCGCGCGCGATCGCGCTGTCCTTCTGCTGCTCTATGGCGCGGGCCTGCGCATTGCCGAGGCCTTGTCGCTGCCTGCTTCGGTGCTGCCGCTGGGCGAAACGCTGCTGGTCAAAGGCAAGGGCAGGCGCGAGCGGATCGTTCCGATTCTGCCGATCGTGCGCGATGCGGTTGCGGATTATGCGGTGAAAGTTCCCTATCTTCTCGCAAAGGACGAATTGCTTTTTCGCGGGGCCAAGGGCGGGCCGCTGGCGCAGGCGATGATCCAGCGGGCGGTGGCCCGCGCCCGGGTCGCGCTGGGCCTGCCCCCGACGGCGACACCGCATGCCCTGCGCCATTCGTTCGCCACTCACCTGCTTGGCGCGGGGGCCGACTTGCGTTCGCTGCAGGAACTGCTTGGCCACGCGAGCCTGTCGTCCACGCAGATCTATACCAAAGTGGATGCGGCAACCCTGCTCGACGTCTACCGCAGCGCCCATCCCCGGGCGTGACCGCCTAACGCGCTACCGCAACGCGCGGCAGCCGCAGCGTTGTCTGCAGCCCGCCCAGGTCCTCGCTCTCGCCCAGATCGACCGAGCCGCCATAGAGCTCGGCCACGTCGCGCACGATGGCAAGGCCAAGCCCGGTCCCCGGCTTGCCGGTGTCGAGCCGGGCGCCCCGATCGAAGATCCGCTCGCGCGCTTCCTCGGGAATGCCCATCCCATCGTCCTCGACCCAGATGTCGCAATACTTGGGATCGAGCGGCGATGCATCGACAGTAATGAACACCGAACCACCGCCGTACTTGGCGGCATTTTCGATCAGGTTGCCGAGAATTTCGTCGAGGTCCTGCCGCTCGATCGCGACCAGCGCTTCCTTGTTGCCGTCCATGTCGAACCGCACCTTGGGGTAGAGCCGGGACACCGCGCGCTCGACCGCCTCGACGCTTTCCCACACCGTCGCGCGTGAAAGCCCGGTGGCCCGGCGCCCGACCGCACGCGCGCGCGCCAGATGGTGATCGACCTGCCGCCGCATCACCGCCGCTTCACGGATGACCGTGTCGGCCAGGTCGTCCGCCTTTGCCGTGGCAGCGTTCATCACCACGGTAAGCGGCGTCTTCAGCGCATGTGCGAGGTTCCCGGCATGGGTGCGCGCTTCTTCGGCCTGGCGCTCGGAGTGTTCCAGCAGCCAGTTCAATTCGACGACGAGCGGCTGCACCTCGAGCGGCAGCGGCTCATCCACTCGCGCCGCACCGCCTTCTCGCATGCGCTGGATGGCCCGGCGAACCCGGCGCAGGGGCGAGAGGCCATAGTATGTCTGGAGCGATGCCATACCGATCAGGCCCAGCCCAAGGACCACGAAGGACCACACAAGGATCGACCGGATGCGGCGGATCTGCGCGTCGATTTCGCCCCGGCTAGCCGCCACGGAAAACTGCCACAGCGTATTGCTACCCGGCAGGATCACGCTGCGTTCGATCACCCGCAACCGCTCACCTTCGAACTGGTCGGAGTCGTAAACGTGCGGCTCGGTGTCGAAATGGTCGTTGCGCAGCTTGAGCGTGCGATCCCATAACGAGCGGGAGGGAAAGTCTTCGTGCCCCTGCCCCGAAATCTGCCAATACAGGCCAGAGTTTGGTTCAAGAAAGCGCTGGTCCCCCAAGGGCCGGTTGAAGAACACCTCCCCGTCCGGCCCGATTTCAGCCGACGCGACCATTGCGGTCAGCATATAGCCGAGCTGTTCGTCGAAGTTGCGCACGACAAGGCCGGACAGCGTCCGGTCGAGCGCGATACCACCGCCAAGCAGCAGCACCGTGATCCACGCGAACGCGATCAGCAACATGCGCCGCGCCAGCGATCCCGTGTGCGGCGCGCGCGCGGGCGCCTCCGGCATGGTCTCCACAGTTTGCGCCGGGGGCGTCGTCATAGCTGGGGCGTGCTGGCGCGCGGGCCCTTACCCGCGCGGCTGTGCCGGATCGTCGAGGCTGTAGCCCAGCCCGCGAATGGTGGTGATGACGTCCGGCCCCAGCTTCTTGCGGATGCGCGTCACGAACACTTCGATGGTGTTCGAATCGCGGTCAAAGTCCTGGTCGTAGATATGCTCGATCAGCTCGGTGCGGCTGACCACCTTGCCCTTGTGATGCAGCAGGTAGGACAGCAGCTTGTATTCCTGCGCGGTCAGCTTGACCGGCTCGCCATTCAGCGTGACGCGCCCCGAACGCGTATCAAGCCGCACGTCGCCTGCGATCAGCTCGCTGGAGCTATTGCCCGAAGCGCGACGGATCAGCGCGCGCAGGCGGGCGATCAGTTCTTCGGTCTGGAACGGCTTGGCGAGGTAATCGTCGGCGCCGGCATCGAGGCCCGCCACCTTGTCCGACCAGCTGTCGCGCGCGGTCAGCACGAGCACGGGAAACTTGCGTCCTTCCTTGCGCCACATGCCGAGCACGGTCAGGCCATCGATCTCGGGAAGGCCAAGGTCGAGGATAACCG
Organism: Novosphingobium olei; assembly: GCF_012927405.1. Classification (GTDB taxonomy): domain Bacteria; phylum Pseudomonadota; class Alphaproteobacteria; order Sphingomonadales; family Sphingomonadaceae; genus Novosphingobium; species Novosphingobium olei. The sequence continues at coordinate 237,262 of NZ_JABBGM010000004.1, forward strand.
CGTCGTATTCCTCGGTGGAGCCCATGAAGTGGCCGTCTTCGCCATCGACGGAAAGATCGACGGCATAGCCGTTCTGTTCGAGCGTGGTCTTCAGCTGACGTCCGAGAGTCGGTTCGTCCTCGACGATCAGGATACGCATTCGCGGCTGCCCCTTCTTGCGCTGCGCTCCATAGGCGGAGCTTTCAGCGCCAAACGTTGTCAGGCGCTAGATGGTCCCAAGAACCTGAACGGTCAAGAAACAGGCCGAAAAGCCAGCGTTCAGCGGGATTCGCCGAGAACCCTGCCGGTCCGGGCATCGACATCGACGAAAACCACCCTGCCATCGCGGATGAATTTGAGGCGATAGGCCATCGCCGCCGGATCGTATTCGGGGCCGAGGTACTGCATTCCCTGCTTCGTCGGGAGGACGCGGCGTTCAATGTCGCGCAGGGACTGTACGTTGCCGGCGCGCAGGTCGCGGCGGGCCTCGTCCTGTTCTCCGCGCGGTTCGGCGTGGACAGGGACGAGCGGCGCAAGCGCCAGCGCGGCGACAGCCGCGAGCAGGGGAGTTTTCCGATGCATGATGCTGGAATGCCTAGCCCGGGGGCATTGAACAAGCTCTGAATGCCACCGTTCGGCGAGGTTCATTCAACCGGTGGCGCGATTGCATCACTTCGCGCAGCCCGCTAGGCGCAAGGGCTATGGCAGCAGCACCGATCCTCAGCTGGGAAGGCCTTGGCCTCAACCAGGGCACCAGCTGGCTTTTCCGCGATATCGACATCCACATCGGCCCGCGCGACCGCCTCGCCCTGATCGGTCGCAATGGCGCCGGCAAATCCACGCTGCTCAAGCTGATCGGCGGGCAGATCGAAGGCGACAAGGGCAAGCGCTCGATCCAGCCGGGCGTCAAGGTCGTCACGCTGGAACAGGACCCCTTCTTCACCGGCTTCGACACGCTGATGGACTTCGCGCTTGCCGGAAGCGATGCGCCGGAACGGCACGAGGTGGAGGCGATCGCCGGGCAGCTCGGCATCGACATGAGCCGCAAGGCGCAAAGCGCCAGCGGCGGCGAACGGCGCCGCGCCGCACTCGCCCGCGCGCTGGCCCAGGATCCCGACCTGCTGCTGCTCGACGAGCCGACCAACCACCTCGACCTTGCCGCGATCGACTGGCTGGAGGACTGGCTGCAGCGGTACAAGGGCGCGTTCGTCGTCATCAGCCACGACCGCACCTTCCTCGAACGCCTGACGCGCGCGACGCTGTGGCTCGACCGGGGATCACTGCGCCGCAAGGAGATCGGCTTCGGCGGCTATGAAGCCTGGATGGAGCAGGTCTACGCCGAAGAGGCGCGCGCGGCCGACAAGCTCGACGCCAAGCTGAAGATCGAAGCGCACTGGCTGGAACGCGGCGTCACGGCGCGGCGCAAACGCAACATGGGCCGGCTCGAAAAGCTCTACGAGATGCGCGCCACCCGCGCGGCGATGCTCAATCCGCAAGGCACCGCCAAACTGGCCTTGGGCACCGATGACGAGGCCAAGAGCAAGGCGGTGATCGTCGCCGAAAACGTATCGAAGAAGTTCGGCGCCAAGGGACATGAGCGCACGATCATCAAGGACTTCACGCTGCGCATCACCCGCAAGGACCGCATCGGCGTGGTCGGCGCGAACGGTGCGGGCAAGACCACGCTGCTCAAGCTGCTGACCGGCGAACTTGCGCCCGATACGGGCACGGTCACGCTAGCCAAGACGCTTTCGGGCGTGATGATCGACCAGCAGCGCAGCCTGATGGCGCCCGACAAGCGGGTGCGTGACGTGCTGGCCGAAGGCAGCGACTGGATCGACGTGCGGGGCACGCGCAAGCACATCCAGGGCTATCTCAAGGAATTCCTGTTCGATCCGGGCCTGGTCGAGGCCCGCGTCGGCACGCTGTCGGGCGGCGAACGCTCGCGCCTGTTGCTCGCCCGCGAATTCGCGCGCCTGTCGAACCTGCTGGTGCTCGACGAGCCGACCAACGATCTCGATCTCGAAACGCTCGATCTGCTGCAGGAAGTCATTGCCGATTACGAAGGCACCGTGCTGATCGTCAGCCATGACCGCGACTTCCTCGATCGCACGGTGACGATCACGCTCGGCCTCGATGGTTCGGGCAAGGTGGATATCGTGGCGGGCGGCTATGCTGACTGGGAAAAGATCCGCAAGAGCCGCGAAGCCGGCAAGCCCGTAGCGCGCACAGGCGGAGCCGCCAGCGAAGCCGCACCGCCCCCTCCCCCGCCGCCGGCAAGGAAGGGCAAGCTTTCGTACAAGGACCAGCGCGACTACGAACTGCTGCCCACGCGGATCGAGGAGCTCGACGCGGCGATTGCGCGTGGCGAAGCGCAGCTCGCCGATCCTGACCTCTATGCCAAGGACCCGAAGAAGTTCGATGCGCTGATGGCCGCGCTCGAAAAGGTCCGCGCGGACAAGGATGCCGCGGAAGAGCGCTGGCTGGAACTCGCCGAGATGGTAGAAGGCTGAAAGCGGCCCCTCCCGCGACAGGGAGGGGAATCGCGCCGTTACGCCTTCAGCGCCGCCGCGGTGCGTTCGTCGATGCGCTTTTCCAGGATCGACAGCGGCATCGCGCCTTCGCGCAGCACTTCGTGGAACTGCTTGATGTCGAACTTCGGCCCAAGCGTCTTCTGCGCCTTTTCGCGCGCGCGGGTCCAGGCGATGTGCCCCATCTTGTAGCTGCACGCCTGGCCGATCATGGTGCAATAGCGCTCGACCTCGCGCTGGCTGCGCGGGCGGGCAAATCCGGTGGTCGCCACCATGTAATCGGTCGCCTGCTCACGGCTCCAGCGCTTGGTGTGCAGCCCCGTATCGATCACCAGCCGCGCCGCGCGGAACAGGAACGACTGCAGGTAGCCAGCCTTCTCGATCCCGTCGTATCCGCCAAGCTCGTCGGCCAGCTGCTCGGAATAGAGCGCCCAGCCCTCCGAATAGGCCGAAAAACCGCCAACCTTGCGCAGCATCGGGATATCCTTCGACGTTTGCGCGATGCTGATCTGCAGGTGATGCCCCGGCACGCCTTCGTGATAGGTGAGCGATGGCAGCGAATACTTGGGCCAGTCGGCAACTTCCTTCAGGTTGATCCAGTAGATCGCCGGCCGCGACCCATCGAGCGCGGCGCGGTAGTAATAACCGTTCGACGCGCCGTCCTGGATTTCGACCGGCACGCGGCGGATCTCGAGCGGCTGGCCGGGCAGCGTCGCGAAGGCCTTGGGCAGCAGGCCCGTCATCCGCGCCACGCCGGCATTCAGGCTGGCGATCAGCGCGGCCCGCCCTTCGTCCGTTTCCGGATAGAGCTGGTCCGGCTGTGCGTTCAGCGCCGCCAGCCGCTCGCCGACGGTGCCTTTGGTCATGCCCGCAGCCTTGAGCACGGCGTCCAGCCTGGCGGTCAGGTCCGCCACCTGCTCGAGTCCGATCTTGTGGACCTGCTCGGGCGTGAATTCGGTCGTCGTCGCCTGTCGCAGCGCGGCGGCGTAGATCGCATCGCCATTCTGCAGGCGCCAAGCGCCGTCGCCCGCCGGGGTCTGTGCACGCAACTGCTGCACCAGCGCGATCTGGCGGTCGAGCGCGGGGTAGACGCTGTCGGCGACGATCTTCTCCGCCCGCGCCTGCCAGTCGCCGGCAATGCCCTTGGCGGCGGTGCGCCGCACGAGCGAGGCGACCACGGTGTTCTGCCCCGCAGGCACCGCGCGCAGCTTCTGCATCTGGCCGAGCGTGAGGTCGAGCGACCAGCCCGGCGCGATCAGTCCGCGCGCGCTTTGCGCCTTCTGCTCGGCGCTGTCCTCGTCGAGCGCCTTGCCCACCAGCGCAAGGCGGGCGAGATAGGCCTCGGCATCGGCCGCGTTCTCGATCGTGTGCCGGCTGTCGAGGAAGTCGGGCAGCGAGAAATACGCCCCGCCCTGCTGGTAAAGACGATAGGGCCGCTGCACCGAATCGACATGAAGACGCGGTGAATCCAGCCGCGATTCGAGCTGGTAGGTCACGACGTCGAGGTTCAGCCGGCTGGCGCTCGACAACGCCGCGCGGTCCACCTTGCCAAGATCGGCCAGTGCCTGCCGCGTCTGGGCCACGCTTGCCGCGACGCCCGCCTCGGTACGGTCGTCGAGCTTCGACTTCATCCCCGCCCATTCGCCCTTGTCGAGCCCGAGCGAACTTACGCCTTCGGGCGAGAGCGCAAGGCTGTCCTTGAAGATGCGATCGAACAGCGCGTTCAGCGCCACGTCGGCATCACCCGCCGCAAGCGCAAGGCCCGGCCGCGCCAGAGTGATCATGCCGAGCGCGCCAGTGCCTGCCAGAAAGTGTCTGCGTTCCATTAATGTGGTCCTTCTTCGTGTCAGGTCAGGCGTTGCGCAGGCGTTCGGCCGTGCGCTGCTCGATCCGCGCCTCGAGCATCGAGAGCGGCATGACACCTTCCTTCAGCACTTCGTGGAACCAGGGGAGGCTGAACTTGTCGCCGAGCGCCGTCTCGGCCTTCTTGCGCGCACGTACCCACGCGGTGTGGCCGATCTTGTAGCTGCAGGCCTGGCCAATCGAGGCGCAATAGCGCTCGATCTCTCGCTGCGCGCGGGCCCGCGGGAAGCCCACCGTCGCAACGAGGTAGTCGGTCGCCTTCTCGCGGCTCCACTTGTAGTGATTGAGCCCGGTATCGACCACCAGCCGCGCCGCGCGGAACAGGAACGACTGCAGGTACCCGGCCCGCTCGATGCCCGAATAGCCGCCCAGTTCGTCGGACAGCTGTTCAGCATAGAGCGCCCAGCCCTCGCCATAGGCCGAAAGGAAGAAGTCCTTCAGCATCATCGGCAGCGACTTCTCGGTGCGGCTGTACCCGCCCTGCAGGTGGTGGCCGGGAATGCCTTCGTGATAGGTCAACGCCGGCAGCGAATAGCGCGGCCAGTCGGCGGTCGATTTGAGGTTGATCCAGTAGATCGCCGGGCGCGAACCATCGAGCGTCGCCGAATAATAGTACCCGTTGGGCGCCCCATCCTGGATTTCCACGGGTACGCGCCGGATTTCCAGCTTTTCGTGCGGAATGTCCGAAAACGCGCGCGGCAGGCGGCCCTGCATCGCGGCAACGCCGGCGTTCAGGTCCTTGATCAGCTCCGCCCGGCCAGCGTCCGTGTTGGGATAGAGCTGGTCGCTCGCGTGGTTGAGCGCCGTCAGCCGCTCGCCGACATTGCCGGTGGTGTAGCCAGCCTTTGTGAGAATGGCATCGAGCTGCGCGGTGATGTCCGCCACCTGCTCCAGCCCGATCTTGTGGATCTCCTCGGGCGTCATTGTCGTCGTGGTCGCCTGCGCGAGGGCCGCGCGGTAGATTTCGTCGCCGCGCGGGATGCGCCACGCGCCATCGCCGGGCCGCGTCGTGCGCCGCAAGCGTTCGACGAGCGCGATCTGACGGTCGAGCGCGGGATAGATGTCATTGGCGACGATCTTCGCAGCGCGGGCTTCCCAGTCCCCGGCGATGTTCTTTTCGGCCGCGCGCGTGACCAGCGAACGGACCATGCCGCTCTGTTCGGGGGCCGGCTGGCGCAGCTTCTTCATCTGCCCCAGCGCCAGATCGAGCGACCAGCCCGGCGCCAGAATGCCCTTTGCCGCCTTGCGCCGCTGATCCTCGGTCTGATCGTCAAGGGTAAAGCGGAAGAACCGCAAGCGCGAAAGGTACGCCTCGGCATCGTCGGTGGTTTCGATCGGGTGCTGGCTGTCGAGGAAGTCGGGGATGCCGAAGTACGCGCCGTCCTGCTGCGTGATGGGATAGGGTGATTGCACGCTGTCCACGCCGAGCGGCTTGGCGACCAGTTCCTGCTGGTACTTGTAGGCGGCAATATCGCGAATGCGCTTGCCCGCATCGCTAAGACCACTCGCATCGAAGCTGCGGATCTGCTGCAGCGCCTTGCGGTTGAAAGCCTCGGCCATGTCCTGCCCGGCCTCGCTGCTGTCGCTCAATCGGCTGCGAAGCTCGCGACGCGGACCGGTGTCCAGACCCATGCTGGTCGCTTGTTCGGGGCTGATCAGCAGCTCGTCGTAGAAGATCCGGTCAAGCAGGGCGTTGAGCGCGGCATCCGCGGTGCCTTGCGCCAGCAATCGCGCGGGCCAGCTGAGACCGAGTGCTGCGACAGCGCTCCCGGAAAATGCCAGAAAATCACGTCGTTCCATTTTGTGCTCCCCGAACAGGTCGTTGCAGTGGTTACCGCCTGCCTGCCAGTTCGGGAAGCTTGCAAATGTCGTTCGTCGATACCGGTCAGCGGTTCAACGGATGCTGTTGAAGTCCGTACTCCGGTCCAGCACGATGCTGCGCACCAGCCTGGTGCCATGCATCGGCCAGCGCAGCGTCCGCACCAATTCAAGGCGCAGTCACGTGCCAATCAAGAACCGTCGATTGAAGAGACATCCGCATCCTTGCAACCGAATAAGCTGACCGGCAGCAAAATTTGCTTTTAAACTTCGGGAGTTGGCAGCTTCATTTTGGCGAGGCAACGCATTTTCACGTTTCAATTCTCGCGCTTCAAGCACTTGTGCTGAGACGGCTGCGGAATGATCTGCCCGAAATCGCAAGGAACCTACAGTGAAAGACAGAAGCGCTTGCCCGAAATCGTGAATTGTAGGAAAGCATAAAGTCGCGCGCTTCAGCCGATCCTCTGACGAGAGCCGCCGTGCCATGATCAATAGAATTCGCGACATCCGTCGCCAGAAGGGTTTGACCCTTGCCGATGTAGCAGCACGCTGCACTCCGCCGACGACCGCACAGACGATCGGACGGCTCGAAACCGGCATGCGCTCGCTTTCGCTCGCCTGGATGAACCGGATTGCCGCCGCGCTCGATGTCGATCCCCAGCTCCTGGTGGGTGCCGAAAGTGATCAGCCGACGGCGATGGTCGCCAAACTTGGCGCCAGCGGTGCCGAAGCGCTGACACGTCCGCTGGAAGCTGTTTTCCCGCTCGCCCCCGATGGCGACACGCCGGTCGTGGTCATGGGCGTGGACGCAAGCGTCGGCGAATATCGCGCCGGCGATCAGGTTTGGCTGCGCCAGTTCGCGCCCGAAGACTTTGTCCGCGCGCTCAACCGCGATGTGCTGGTGCCCCGCCCTGCGGGTCGCTTCGCCTTTGGCCGCCTGCTCGATTGCGAAGACGGACGGGTCACGCTGCTGCCGCCAGGCACCGGCCATCGCCAGGTGACGGTGGACGCCCCAGCCTGGATCGCCGTTTCGGAAATGCTGGTGCGCCGACTGTGAATTTCAATGGAGCGGGTTTGCGCCCGTGAAGCGCCGGCTGCTGTCGATCTCCACGCTCTACCCGGCGCCGCAGCGTCCGGGTTTCGGCCGTTTCGTGGCACGCCAGATGCAGGCGCTGGCATCGCGGGGCGATTGGGACGTCACCGTGATCAACCCGGTCGGCCTGCCCCCGGTCAAGCTGCAGCGCTATGCGCGGCTGGCAGACATTCCGCTTGAGGAACATGTCGACGGCGTCGCCGTCCACCATCCGCGCTTTACCCTGATTCCCGGGCTGTCGGCACCGTTCAACCCGGCCCTGATCGCCCACGCGATCCTGCCGCTCGCCCGCAGGCTACACGCGATGCAGCCCTTCGACATGGTCGATGCGCAGTTCTTCTTCCCCGACGGCCCCGTCGCCCGCCGCGTGGCCAGGGCACTCGACTTGCCCTTTGCGATCAAGGCGCGCGGCTCTGACGTCCACTACTGGGGCAAGCGCCGCCTCGCCCTGCGCCAGATGCGCCGCGCCGCGAACGAAGCCCGCGCCGTGCTGGCGGTCTCAGCCGCCCTCGGCCAGGATATGCAGGTGCTCGGCCTCGCGCCCCGTGGTGTCGAGGTGCATTATACCGGGCTGGATCACGAACGCTTCAAGCCGGTCGCCCGCGCCGCGGCCCGGCAGCTCGCCTCGGCCATCCCCGAACTCGGCATCTGGTCGCAAGGGCGGATGATCGCCTGCGTCGGCGCGCTGCTCAAGATCAAGGGCCAGGACATCGCCATTCGCGCGCTGCGCCACCTGCCCGAAGACGTGCGGCTGGTCCTTGCCGGCGAAGGTCCTGAGCTTGATGCCCTGCGCGCTCTGACGCGCCAGTGCGGCCTTGAACAGCGTGTGCAGTTTCTCGGCTCCGTCGGGCACGAAGCCATGCCCGTGCTGCTCAGCGCCGCCGATGCCATGGTCCTGCCGTCAGAGCGCGAAGGCCTCGCCAACGCCTGGATCGAGGCGCTCGCCTGCGGAACGCCGGTCGTCATACCCGACATCGGTGGCGCGCGCGAAGTCGTTTCGGCACCTGCCGCCGGCCGCATTGTGGAACGCACGCCGGAAGACATCGCGCGCGGCGTTTCCGAACTGCTCGAAGATCCGCCCGCGCAGGACGATGTCGCGGCCTACGCGGCGCGGTTCAGCTGGTCGGCCAATGCCGAGGCGCTGAACCGGATCTACCGCAGGGCCATCAATTCCTGATCCGCGAAAGGCGTCGCTCAGACGCCTTCGCGGGCCAGACGTTCCTGCTTTTCGAGCGCGGTCTCGGTCGGGACGAAGCTCTTCGGATTGACCTTGAGCCAGATCAGGATCGGCGCGGCCATGTAGATCGAGCTGTAGGTGCCGACGAAGATGCCCAGCGTAATCGCGGCGGTGAAGCCGAAGATGACTTCGGGCCCCAGCAGCAGCAGCGCCACCAGCGTGATCAGCATTGACAGCGACGTCACGATCGTGCGCGCCAGCGTTTCGTTGACCGACAAGTCGAGCAACTCGGGCATCGGCATCTTGCGGAACTTCTTCAGGTTCTCGCGGATGCGGTCATAGACGACGATCGTGTCGTTGAGCGAATAGCCGATCAGCGTGAGCAGCGCGGCGACGATGTTGAGGTCGAATTCCAGCTGGGTCAGCGCGAACATGCCCAGTGTCAGCGTCACGTCGTGGATCAGCGCGAACAGCGCGCCGATGCCGAACTGCCACTCGAAACGCAGCCAGATATAGGCCGCCACCGCCAGCGCCGCGAAGCCGAGCGCCTTGAACGCATCCCAGCCGAGCTCGCGCGAAACCTTGCCCGAAACCGAATCGACACCATCGATCCGCGCATCGGCGTGGTTCTTCTTGACGTCGGCGGTGATCGTGCGCGCCATCTTGTCCGACAGCGATGCATCGTGATCCGCGCCTTCGGGCAGCTTCATCCGGATCGAGATCTCGTTGGGCTTGCCGTAGCGCTGGATGATCGGCTCGCCATAGCCGAGCTTGGCGACTTCATCACGCAACGTGGCGACCGGCGCCTCTGCACTGCGCTCGAACGTCACGCGGATCATCTGGCCGCCGACGAAATCGACGCCCAGGTTCAGGCCCTTGGTCAGCACCAGGCCCCAGCTCGCCGCCATCAGCACGATGCTGACGATGTAGAAGGGCAAGCGCCACTTGAGGAAGTGGATGTTGGTGTTGTCGGGAACGAGCTTGAGGAGCTTCATGCCTCTTCTCCTCTTACAGGTTCAGTTCGGCCGGGCGGGCGCGGCGCAACCATTGCGCGACCCACAGGCGGGTGAGCGTGACCGCGGTGAACACCGAGGTCGCGATGCCGATCATCAGCACCACGGCAAAGCCCTTCACCGGGCCCGAGCCGAAGGCGAACATCAGCACCGCCGCGATCACGTTGGTGATGTTGGCATCGAAGATCGCTCGGCTGGCTTCCTTGTAGCCCATCTCTACCGCGGCGACGACGCGCCGGCCCCGATGTCGCTCTTCGCGGATGCGTTCGTTGATCAGCACGTTGGCATCGACCGCCGCACCGATCGTCAGCACGAAGCCGGCGATGCCGGGCAGCGTCAGCGTGGTGCCAATGATGCCCATGATGCCAAGGATCATGAGGACGTTCAGCACCAGCGCAAGGCAGGCATAGACGCCGAAGCGGCCATAGGTCGCCAGGATGAACACGGCGAGCGCCAGCGTGCCGACGCCCATCGCGATCATGCCCTTGCGGATCGAATCCGCACCAAGGTCCGGCCCGACGGTGCGCTCTTCGACGACCTTGAGGTCGACGGGCAGCGCGCCAGAGCGCAGCGAGATGGCCAGCGCATTGGCGCTTTCGGCGGTGAAGCGGCCCGAAATGACAGCACTGCCCCCCAGGATCGGCTCGTTGATGTTCGGTGCCGACAGGACCTTGCCATCGAGGATGATGGCGAAGGGCTTGCCCACGTTCTGCGTGGTCAGGTTGGCGAACTTCTTGCCGCCCTCGGTGTTGAAGGTGATGTTGACGACCGGCTCATTGGTCTGCTGGTTGTTCGTCATCTGCGCGTTGGTGAGTTCGTCACCACGGATGCCGCCCAGCCGCTTGACCGCGATCGACGCCACACCGCCGCCTTCACTGGCAGTGGCATAAGGCACGATCTCGCTTCCCGGAGGCGCAACGCCGCGCGCCACGTCGGACGGCAGCGCGGTCGTGTCGACCAGCTTGAATTCAAGCTTGGCGGTCTGGCCCAGCAGGTTCTTGAGCTGCTGCGGATCCTGCAAGCCGGGCACCTGCACCACGATGCGCTGCGCACCCTGGCGAATGATCGTCGGTTCCTTGGTACCCAGTGCGTCGATGCGCTTGCGCACCACTTCCACCGCGGTGTCCATCGCCTGGCTCACCGCCTGGTCGATGCCTTCCTGCGTCGGCGTCAGCACGAAGCGATTGCCGTCGGCGACGGTGATCGTCCAGTCGCGCTTGCCGGTCAACCCCGCCCCGTTGGTCAGCGGCAGGATCGCCTCGCGCACGGCATCGACCTTGCTCGGATCCTCGACCAGGAAGCTCAGCGAGCCGTTGTTGTTCGAGATGTCGCTGATGCGGATGTTTTCCGCCTTCAGCTTGCCGCGCACGCTTTCGTCCATGCCCTCGATGCGCTGCTGGCGCACCTGCGAAGGATCGGCTTCAAGCAGGATATGGCTGCCACCGGCCAGGTCGAGACCGAGATTGACCTTGGGCTGCGGCAGCGAGGCTGGCAGCTGGATGTTGGTCATCGAGGTCAGCGAAGGCACCGCGGCCAGCGCGCAGACAATGGTCAGCGCCCAGAGCCAGATTACCTTCCAGCGTGGAAATTCGAGCATCGGTATCGTCCTGCTGGAAAGATCAGTCGTTGGCGGGCTTGCTGCCACCCGGCGGCACGATGTCGCCGATGGTCGACTTCACCGCCTTGACCCGCACGTTGGGCGCAAGCTCGAGTTCGACGATGGTGTCTTCGACCTTGATCACCTTGGCGAGCAGCCCGCCGGCGGTAATCACCTGATCGCCCCTTTGGATCCCGGCCAGCTTGGCCTGCTGTTCCTTCTGCCGGCGCATCTGCGGGCGCAGGATCAGGAAGTAGAACACCGCGCCCATCGCGATCAGAGGCAGGAACTGCAGATAGGCGGGCGGCTCGGACGACGCGGCGGCGGGCGCGGCGGAGGCGAGAAGGGCGAACATGGCAGGACCGTTCATGGGATCGGGGAAAACTCGTCTTGCGGGAAGCGCGCACAGCGATGGGGCACGCATCCCATGGAAAAACAGCGTGGCCGCGCGCCTAGCAGCCTTGCCGCGCCAAGGCAATCGAACCGCGCTCCGCCCCATCTTGCCGCACTGGCCTGCCGCCCCGCCGACAGCGATGCGCGACAAACCCGCACAAACCCCCGCCAAGACTCTTGCCATGCGCAAATGCGCTGCCTATAGGCCGCCGCTCCGGTCGGGACGTAGCGCAGCCTGGTAGCGCATCACACTGGGGGTGTGGGGGTCGGAGGTTCGAATCCTCTCGTCCCGACCAATCAAAAAAGCCGGGCCATCCTTTCGCGGATGGCCCGGCTTTTTTTGCATTCTGTCGCCCTGTCGGGCGAGCAGGACTGCTGTTCAATCCATTTCGATCCCTTGGAAATCCCCGGCGGCCCGCCATTCGTCTAGAATGCGGAAGAATGCCGGCGAGCCCTTTCCGTACGAAGCAAAGCTCGCTGCAAGCGGGCTGATCTTGCCTTCGCCGTTGTAGTATCCCGGCGTGCATTCTTCGAGGAACTTGCGCCGGTCTAGCAGGGAATCGAGCACCTCTGCCGTCCAGGCCTCCTCGCCCTCCACCGTCGCCTCCACTCGCGTCGCCTGCCGCCCCATGGCTTCGGCGATGATGTGCGCGCTGTGGCACGCCTGTTCGTCGAGCGAGTGCGGATAGTTGGCGGTGAAGCCCGACTGGATGACCGAGAAGATGAACAGGTTGGGAAACCCGTTGACGGTCATCCCGTGCAGCGTCCGCGCCCCGCTCTGCCACTTCTGCTCCAGCGTGCGCCCGTCGCGCCCGGTCACATCGTAGCCTGCGCGCCTGGCATAGCTGGTGCCCACCTCGAAACCGGTGGCGAAGATCAGGCAGTCGAGCTTGTACTCCTGCCCGTTGGCGACCACGCCTTCACGCGTGATCCGCTCCACGCCCTTGCCGTTGGTGTCGACCAGCGTGACGCTGTCCCGGTTGAAGGTGTCGAGATATTCGTCGTGGAAGCACGGCCGCTTGCAGAACTGGTTGTACCAGGGCTTCAGCGCTTCGGCGACGGCGGGGTTGGCGATCTTTTCATCGACCCGCGCGCGGATGGCTTCCATCTTCTTGAAGTCTGCCAGCTGCACCAGTTCGTCCGGATCGGCGGCGCCTTCCTTCACCGCCTTCATCCGCGCGATCACGCCCAGGTTGCGGATGATTTCGGTCCAGCCGTCGGCCACCAGGTCTTCTTCGGCCCAGCCGCCCGATACCAGCGTGTTGAAGTTCTCCATGCGGTGGCGGTGCCATCCCGGTTGGAGCGAGGCCGCCCACTGCTTGTCGGTCAACCGGTCGTTGCGCACGTCGATCGAGGACGGTGTACGCTGGAAGACGTAGAGCTGCTTTGCCGCAGCCCCCAGGTGCGGCACCGCCTGCACCGCGGTCGCGCCGGTGCCGATAATGCCGACGACCTTGTCCCCCAGCTTGTCCAGCCCACCCTTCGATGTACCGCCGGTATAGCCATAATCCCACCGGCTGGTGTGAAAGGTGTGGCCTTCGAATTCCTCGATGCCGGGAATGCCGGGCAGCTTGGGCCGGTGCAGCGGGCCATTGGCCATGATCACGAACCGCGCGCGGATCGCATCGCCCCGGTTGGTCGAAACGATCCAGCGGCGTGCCGCTTCATCCCAGGCAACACCGGTCACCTCGGTCTGCAACAGCGCCCGGCGGGTCAGGTCGAAATGGTCCGCGATCCGCTGCGAATAGGCGCGGATCTCGTCGGCGCCCGAATACTTGCGCTCGGGCATGAAGCCCGTCTCTTCCAGCAGCGGCAGGTAGACGTAGCTTTCGATGTCGCAGGCCGCGCCGGGATAGCGGTTCCAGTACCACGTGCCGCCGAACTCGCCGCCCTTCTCGATCAGGCAGATATCGTCGATCCCCGCCTTGCGCAGCCGCGCGCCGGCAAGCAGTCCGCCGAAGCCGCCGCCGATCACCACCGCGTCGCGCTCGTCGGTTACCGGCTCTCGCTCGATCGGGCGCTCGACATATGGATCGCTCAGGAAGTGCGCGAACTTGCCCGCCATCTCGACGTACTGTTCGTTGGCGTCGGCGCGCAGCCGCTTGTCCCGCTCGGAAAGATAGCGCTGCTTCAGCGCCGCCGGGTCGAAGCCCAGGTTCAGGTCGGTCATCTCACCCATACTCCATCGACCGGCAGGGCCAGTCGTTGACGTGATCGCCCGACTTCGATGCGCGGGCCTCTCCTCGGGCGGTCTGACGCCGCCACTGCCGGAAATGCTAGGTCAAATGACTTAACTGTAAAGCGCAAAAGCAGCCCCGGCGCTCACAGAACGCGGGGATCGAGCTGCGCCTGCGGCTCTTCGAGCATGGTGGCAGAAGGGGCTTTCCCCTGCGGCATGCGATGGTTTTCGGCAGTCCTCGAACGGAAATTCAGGCTGACGCGAAAGAGCTGAACGTCAGTCCTCGAACAGGCAGGATGCCGATCGTACGCGGCTGTGGCCGGACCAAATCCAGCCGCGACTCGGAAGAATTCAGATCGCGGCGAGCAGCGACAGCGCCTCGGCTTCGCTGACGATTTCGGCATACTTGGCCTGAAGATCGAACAGGTTGGCCTCGTGCGGGGCCCGGTGTCGGTCGCCGCACGCATCGCGCACCACAAAGGGCAGGAAACCGTTCTGGCAGGCGTCGAGCGCCGTCGCACGGATGCATCCGGACGTCGACGTGCCACAGACCAGCACGGTATCGACGCCCATAGAGGTCAGCGTCGCGGCAAGATGCGTGGCGAAAAACGCCGAGGCATAGCGCTTGGTCACGACGATATCGCCGTCCTGCGGCGCCAGCACGGTGGGAAAGGCGCCCAGCGGCGATCCCTTCTCGAACACCTTGAGCGCCGGCACCTTGCGGAAGAACACGCCGCCGTCCGCGCCGCCGGGCTGGTATTCGACATTGGTGAACACGATCGGGATTCCGATCGCGCGCGCCGCGGCCGTCATCCGCACCGCGCTCGCCAGCGCGTCCTCGATTCCGGCATACAGCGGCGAGCCCGGCTGGAGGTAGGCTTCGACCAGATCGATCAGCAGCAGCGCCGGACGCTGTCCGAACGGCAGGCGCCCGTCGAAGGCGCCCGCATAGTTTTCGGTGAGGTCCGCGTTTTCCTGCCCCATCAGATCACCCCGTTGTCTGCCATCGTGGCAAGCTCGCTCTCCGACAGGCCGAGCAGTTCGCCATAGACTTCGGCGTTGTGCTGCCCGACCACCGAAGGTGCCGGCCGCCGCACGCTGCCCGGCGTTGCCGAGAACTTGGGGAAGCTCGATTGCATCTTGAGCGGACCGAACCGCTCGGTTTCCACCTCGATAATTGCCTCGCGTGCCTGGAAGTGCGGATCGGCCAGCATGTCGGGCGCGCGATACACGCGGCCTGCCGGGATCGAATGCTCGATCATCAGCGCGTCGACCTCGTCCATGGTCAGCGTGGCTGTCCATGCGTTGATCAGCGCGTCGAGCTCGTCCTGGTTCTCACCGCGGGCGAGGTGCGTCGCATAGCGCGGATCGTCGCCCAGCTCGGGCCGGCCCATCGCCGTTGCCAGCCGCTTCCACAGCGAATCCTTGTTGGCGCCGATCATGAACTCGCCGTCCTTGCAGGAATATACGTTGGACGGCGCAATGCCCTTCAAAATCGATCCCGACCGTTCGCGGATCAGGCCCATGCGGTCGTATTCCGGCACCAGCCCTTCCATCACCTGCAGCACGCTTTCGTAAAGCGCGGTGTCGATGACCTGCCCCTTGCCGGTCTTCTCCTTGACGTGCAGCGCAGCCAGCACGCCCATGCAGCCATAGGTCGCGGTCAGCGTATCGCCGATCGACACGCCCATTCGGCTGGGCGCGCGGTCGGGTTCGCCGACGATGTAGCGCCAGCCGCCCATCGCCTCGCCAATGCCGCCAAAGCCGGCCCGGTCCGAATAGGGCCCGGTCTGGCCATAGCCCGACATGCGCGCGATGATCAGGTGCGGGAACTCGGCGAGCAGCACGTCCGGCCCCAGCCCCCACTTCTCCAGCGTGCCGGGCTTGAAGTTCTCGATCAGCACGTCGGCGTGCGCGATCAGCT
The DNA here is from genome assembly GCF_012927405.1 of Novosphingobium olei. Lineage (GTDB taxonomy): Bacteria > Pseudomonadota > Alphaproteobacteria > Sphingomonadales > Sphingomonadaceae > Novosphingobium > Novosphingobium olei. The sequence continues at coordinate 252,829 of NZ_JABBGM010000004.1, forward strand.
TCTTCACCAGCGCCTGCCCTTCGGCCACGCGCAGGTTTGCGCTGACCGAGCGCTTGTTGCGGGCGATCACCTCCCACTGCACCTTTTCCGCGCCCTGCCCCCATTCGCGCATGGGGTCGCCGGTCACGGGTGGTTCCACCTTGATCACGTCGGCGCCCATGTCGCCCAGCAACTGGCCGCAGAACGGGCCCGCCAGCAGCTGGCCCAGTTCGACGACGCGGATGTCCTTCAATGCACCGTTGTTCACGTCTTACTCCGCCGCTTCGAGGTGCGGCCATTGGGGTTGGATCGGCGCGGCAAGCCCGGTCTCGGCCTCGCACGCGGCGCGCAGGGCCTCGATGCCGGGGCCCGTGTTGAACACGGGGAGCGCCCCGCGCGATGTACGCAGCTCGGCGCGCAGTGCTTCGGTCGCGCCCGCATCCACACTGCCATCGCCTGCGATGACCACGCCATAGGCGCGCGCGCCTTCGGCCGTGACCAGCCCTTGGGTGATTTCCTTGGCCACCAGCGCAGGATCACGCTCCAGCGGGTCGCCCCAGCCGCCCCCGCCCCAGGTGACGAAGTGCAGTTGGTCGCCCACCTCCACTTCGACGTCTTCCACCTTGTTGCCGATGATCGTCATCGTGCCGTCGGCCTTTTCGAGCAGCTTCTTCGCCCGCTTGCCCGGCTCGCCGCCGTTGACGCCCCAGGGGGGCACGAACCAGCGGTCGTCGTGGATCGAGATCGTGCCGGGCGACAGGAAGCGGTAGGTCATGTGGATGCCGTTACCGCCGCGATGCAGCCCTGCCCCCCCCGAATCCGGCTCGGTCTCGTAGCGTTCGATCATCATCGGGAAGTAGCGTTCGAGGAATTCGTTCGGCACGTTGGTGAAGCCCGGCCACAGCGAATGGCCGTCCGGCCCGTCGCCCAGCGGCCGCCCGGGAATGCCGCCGAAGCCGATCTGGAACAGCTGGAACCAGGCATTGCCCTTGCCTGGCCGCTGGTCATAGCCCGAATAGAACAGGTGCGGGCTCGACGAAAAGCCGGCGGCGTTGAGGAATTCCGGCGTCTTCTGTCCCAGCAGCCCGCCAAGGATGTCGAAGATGCGGCCCAGTGCATGGGTGCGGCCCGAAAGCGCGGCAGGAAACTTCGGCTTCAGCAGCGATCCTTCGGGAATGCGCACGTCGATCAGGTCATAGAACCCGTCGTTGAACAGGATCATCGGGTCGAAGACCATGATCATGTAGATGCCGAAGAACATCTTGAACATGTTCTCGTTCAGGAAGAAGTTGATCGACGCCGAAGACTGCGGATCGGTGCCGTCGAAATTCAGGATCACCTTCTCGCCTTCGCGCCACATCGTGCACTTGATGCGGTACGGGCCATACCCCATGCCGTCGTCGCAGATGTAGTCCTCGAAACTCACCGGCTCCTCGCTCACCGCTTGCGACAGCAGCGTCTTCATCGCGCGGTGATTGCGCGCCAGCAGTTCCTGCGTGGCCGAGACATAGACATCGTCGCCGAAGCGGTTCGCCATCTCGATCACCCGGCGCGCGGCGACGCGGCACGATGCGATCAGCGCGTTGAGGTCCGCCGCGCACCAGTCCGCCTTGCGCGTCTGGTGCATCACCAGCTTCATCAGGTCTTCGTTGTATTCCCCCTTCTTCCAGATCTTCACCGGGGGAATGCGCACGCCTTCTTCGTAGATCGAGCGCGCGTTGATCGGCATCGAGCCGACGACCTTGCCGCCGATGTCGCTCTGGTGGCCGAACATCGAGGTATAGGCGATCAGGCGTCCGTCCTTGAACACCGGCAGCAGCACCAGCCAGTCGTTCGAATGGCTGATTGCGCCATCGACCGAGTACGGGTCGGACAGGAAGATCATGTCCCCGTCCTCGAGCGTGCCTTCGTAGTTCTTGAGGAAGCCGCCGATGAAGCTGCCGAACTGGCCGACGATCATGCGGCCTTCGGGATCGGCGATCAGCGGAAAGGCGTCTCCCTGCTCGCGGATGCCCGGCGACATCGCCGTGCGCACGAGCGTGGCGTCCATCTCGACGCGCGCGTTGCGCAGCGCGTTCTCGATGATGTCGAGCGTCACCGGATCGATCGCGACGGTCTCGAACGGGGTGGAATTGGTCTGGACGATGGTGGCAGGCATGGTTTCGTCCCTTTCGTCAGACAGGCATGATCAGGATGTTGCCGACATGGTCGACGGTGGCGACGCAGCCGCTTTCGATCAGCGTGGTTGAATCCATTTCGCACACGATCGCAGGGCCAGGGATCACGTCCCCGGCGCGCAGCTTCGCGCGGTCATAGATCACCGCCGCCTGTTCGCGCCCGTCCATCCACAGCACATGGTCGCGGATCTTGGCGGCGGACGGATCGCCATCGCCCTTCTCCAGCTCCGCCGCCGGCAGGTCGAGCGCGCGACCCAGCGCCACGGCGCGCAGGTTCACGATCTCGTGCGGAGTGTCCATGTTGAAGGTGAACAGCCGCTTGTGCTCTTCATCGAAGCGCGCAAGCACGCCGGAAATGCCGTCGCCGGCAAGCGCCTCGGCAGTGATCGTCAGCGGCACTTCGAAGGCTTGCCCGGCATAGCGCACATCGACTTCGAAAGCGGTGGTGATCTCGGCTTCGGGCACGCCGTCGCTCAGCAGCTCCCCCTTCACCTGGGTCGCCATCTCGTCGAGCACGGCGACGAGGTCCTCCGCCTTCGTGTCCCTGGCAAGGCGCGACCATGATCGCGCGGTTTCGGTGCGCATCCGCGTCGTCGCATCGCCCAGCGCACAAAGCACGCCCGGCGAAACCGGCGAGACTGCGGGCCAGCTGCCCATGAGCCTCGCCACCGCGTTGACATGCAGCGGCCCGGCACCGCCGAAGCCCATCACCGCGAAGTCGCGCGGGTCATAACCCTGCTGCACCGAAATCATGCGCAGCGCGCCGAACATGTTTTCATTGACGATGTCGATGATCCCGCGCGCGGCAGCCATCAGGTCGATGCCCAGCGCATCGGCCACGGTCTGCACCGCTGCCTTGGCGCCTTCACGATCGAGCTTGAACGTGCCGCCCAGCAGGTTCTCGGGCAGATATCCCAGAACGACATTGGCGTCGGTGACGGTGGGGGCCGTGCCGCCCTTTCCATAGGCGACCGGCCCCGGCACCGCTCCTGCGCTCTGCGGCCCGACCCGAAGGGCTCTTGTCAGCTCAGGAACATAAGCGATCGAACCGCCGCCCGCGCCTACCGTCTTCACGTCGAGCGCCGAGGCACGGACGGAAAGATGGCCGACCTCGGTGGTGCGCTGGCGGCGCGGTTCGAGGTTTTCGATCAGCGCAACGTCGGTGCTGGTGCCCCCGACGTCGAGCGTGAGGATATTCTTGATGCCCGCATTGCGGCCCACCCAGATCGCGCCGGTCACGCCGCCGGCGGGGCCCGACATCAGGATGTTGACCGGATGCTCCTCGGCCTTCTGCGCGCTCATCAGCCCGCCGTCCGACCGCAGCAGCGAAAGCTTGCCGGTCATCCCTTCGCTGGCGAGCCGGTTGCGCAGGTTGGACACATACTTGCCCACGACCGGCCGGACCGAAGCGTTGGCCACCGTGGTCAGCGTTCGCTCGTATTCCTGCATTTCGGGCAGGACTTCGTGGGAAAGCGACACCGGCACGCCCGGCAGCACTTCGGCCACCAGTTCGCCGATCCGCGCTTCGTGCGCGCCATTGGCATAGGCGTTGATCAGGCTGACGGTCACGGCTTCCACACCGTTGTCCTTCAGCCGGTTCAGCTGGAAGCGCACGTCGGCTTCGTCCAGCGGCCGCACTTCGTGGCCCTCGGCGTTCATGCGGCCCTTGACCGTGACGGTATCCTCAAGCGCGGCCAGCGGCTGCGGCTTGGGCCAGATGATCCACGCGGCCAGCCCGCCGGGCACATAGCTGCGGGCGATCTGCATGATGTCGCGATAGCCCTCTGTGGTCACGAGGCCGACGCGCGCGCCCTTCCCTTCCAGCACAGCGTTGGTGGCAACCGTCGTGCCATGCAGGAAGTAGTCGATCGCGCCCGCACCGATCCCCGCCTTCTCGCAGATCGCGGTCACGCCGTTGAGGATGCCCTCGGAACTGTCGTGCGGGGTCGATGGCGTCTTGTGCCGCCAGAACGCACCCGTGTCGGTATCGAACAGCAGGAGGTCGGTAAACGTGCCGCCGACGTCCACGCCAAGCCGGTAACCCATCGATCTGAGACCCCTTTTTCTCAAGCCTGCTTCGGGAACGACGGCGCTTTCGCCACCATCCCCGGCAGGGAACGCTGCATCACTTCGCCCAGCCAGTGATTGGCCGAAACCAGGCTCGTAAGATCAAGGCCCGTGCGCACCCCGGCGCGCTCGAGCATGTAGACGACATCTTCGGTGGACACGTTGCCCGCCGCGCCCGGCGCGAACGGGCAGCCGCCAAGGCCGCCAATCGCGGCGTCGACCGTCACCGCGCCGGCCAGAACCGCCGCCCATACATTGGCCAAGCCCGTGCCGCGCGTGTTGTGAAAGTGGACGCGCACTGGCGCGTGCGGCACCGCGGCGCGCACCTTGCCCACCAGCGAGGTGACATGCGCCGGGTTGCCCACGCCGATCGTGTCGGCGAGCCCGATCTCCACCGGACCCGCTTCGGCCAGCGCAACCGCCATCGCCACGATCCGCTCCTCGGCCACCTCGCCTTCGAACGGGCAGCCGAACGATGCGGCGATGGTCACCTGGCCGGTCTTGCCCGCCTCGCGCGCCATCGTGATGATCTCTTTCGCGGCCTCGACCGAACCGTCGCTGGTCTGGCCCTGGTTGGCCATCGCAAAGGTATCGGTCGCCACCGACACCGCGCCCAGCTGGTCGATGCGGCCCGTCGCCAGCGCACGCCCGGCGCCGCGCGCGTTCATCACCAGGCCGATGTAGGTCACGTCGTCGCGCTCGGGCAGGCCTTCGCACACCGCTTCGGCATCGGCCATCTGCGGCACGGCCTTGGGATTGACGAAGCTCGTCACCTCGATCCGCCGACTTCCCGCCGCGATCGCCCTTTCAACGAGCGCGAGCTTGTCGGCGGTCGAGACGAGCGCCTTTTCGTTCTGCAATCCGTCCCGAGGGGCAACCTCGACCATTTCGATGGCTTCTGTATACATTACTCAGCAGCTTCCCGGATAATACCCTGCTCGGCGAGGCCGCGATGGGCGTCGGCATAGGCGTGATAGGCGCGCAGGATGTGGCCGGTCATGATCGCCTCGGCCCAGGCCCCGTCGCGCCGGGCAAAGGCGGCGATCAATTCCTCGTGCTCACCAAAAGACCGCAGCAGCGCTTCGCGGCTGTAATGGTGCGCGGTGCGCCACACGACCGGCTGCTCCACCAGCGTGCCGAGCAGCGCCGCAAGGCGGCGCGAGGCGGCCACTTCAAGGATGACCGCGTGGAATTCGCGGTTGCCTTCGAGGAACCCTACCACGTCGGCGGACGCGCCCCGCACAGCCTCGCCGATCTGCCGATTCGCGGCGCGAATGCGATCGAGCGCGGCATCGGTCATGCGCTCGGCCGCGCGGCGCGCCGCCTTGCCTTCCAGCATCGCGCGCAGTTCGAAGGCATCGGCCACATCGTCGATCGACCAGTCCGCCACGAAGCTGCGCTGGGTGTCGGTGCGGGTGACCAGAAGATCGGATTCCAGCCGCCGCAGCGCCTCGCGAACCGGGGTGCGCGATACCCCGCACTTTTCCGCCAGCGCCTCTTCCGCAAGCTGCGCGCCCGCCGGCAGTTCGCCCGACAGGATCATGCTGCGGATGGCCTCGTAAGCGCGGTCGGAAGCGCGGGACACGGATCACTCCAAAGAACTTGACCTTCCATATTTGTATACAATACGATCCCAACTCATCAAGCCGCGTTTGCCATGGGGGCATAAAAAAGACGCGGCGGGTGCAACGGCCATCCCTGTCCGGGGACGCCGACAACAGGGAGTTTTCAATGCGACGTTCCCACTGGACCCTTCTCGCCGCCTCGGCTCTCGCCGGGATCACCGCACCAGCTCATGCGCAGGAAGCGCCGCAGGCCGATGCCGCCGCACCGGCCGATGATGGCGGCATCATCGTCACCGCGCGTCGCCAGAACGAACGCCTGCAGGATGTCCCCGCGTCGGTCGCGGTGATCACCGCCGATGCGCTCGCCCGCACCGGCGCGGTCAAGGCGGAGGACTTCGTGCGCCTGACCCCTGGCGTCACCATCGTCACCGGCACGGCCGAAGCCGGCGATACCCAGATCAACATCCGCGGCATCAACGGCGCGCGCGATGCCGAAAGCTCGGTCGCACTGATCGTCGACGGTATTCTGAAGACCAACACGGCGCAGCTGAACCAGCCGCAGGGCACGATCAGCCAGGTCGAAATGCTCAAGGGGCCGCAGGGCGCGCTCTATGGCCGCAACGCCGCCGCCGGCGCGATCGTCATCCAGACGATGAAGCCCACCGACACGCTGACCGGCGCGGCCAAGCTGTCCTATGCCGATTACAACACCTGGGAAGCCAGCGCGCATGTCGCAGGCCCGCTGGGCGGGGCGGCCGGGTTCGTCCTGTCGGGCTATTACTACAAGACCGACGGCTTCTATAAGAACGTCTTCACCAACTCGAAGACGGTGGACGACAAGGAGAACTGGGCGGTCGATGGCCGCGTCGTGATCGGCCAAGGCGGCCCCACCCAGCTCGACATCAAGGCCCGCTACGGCGAATTCCACGGCGCTTCGCTGCCGTTCAACGCAGCCTTCCACCTGCCCAACTTCGGCGGCGCCTTCTACGAAGACGTCAACAAGCACCCGTTCAACTTCTACAGCAACATCCGCCCCACCAACGACCAGACCAGCTTCGACGCCTCGATCAAGCTCGATCACCAGCTGTCGGACAACCTCAAGCTGGTCGGCTGGGCGCTCTATTCCAACGTCAACCAGGATCTCGTCGCCGATGGCACTTCGGCCGATTTCGGTCGCTTCCTCTCTGCCGCGAATCCCGCAGCACAAAGCGCGGTCAACGCCTGCTTCGCCAGCACCGCCGCGCTCACCGGGTACAAGGTTAACGCGCCCGGCTTCATCGGCCAGATCCCCGTGCCCTTCATCTTCGCGCCGGCCACCGGTTCGACCTTCGGCCCCTACAGCCCCACCACCTGCGACGGCACGCAGTACCAGGTGCGCAAGCAGCAGGACATCAGCACCGAATGGCGCCTTATCGGCGATGCCGGGGCGATCAACTGGCAGCTGGGTGCCTATTACCTGCACATCAAGCGCACCGTCGGCGTCAGCCTGGGGGCCGATACCGGCAACGGCGTGATCAAGCAGCTCTACAACGCGCCCGATTCCGCCAACCCGACCACGTTGCTGCTGGCAGACCGCTTCAAGACCAACGTCTACGCAGCGTTCGGCTCGGTCGAATGGAAGCCCAACGACAAGTTCGATGCCGGCGTCGCCGTGCGTTACGATATCGAGGATCGCAAGTCGTCCTCGCTCGTGCCCACGGCCACCGATCCGTTCACGGGCGGCCCGATCAATCCCGGCCAGGCCTTCGGCGCTCTGTCCGACAAGCACGCCCGCTTCGAACAGTTCGAACCCAAGGTCACCCTCAGCTACAAGCCCACCAGCGACCTCAACCTCTATGCCAACTGGGGCATCGGCTTCAAATCGGGCGGCTTCAACAACCAGGGTTCGGCGCAGCTGATCAAGGACAGCTTCGTCAACTTCTTCGGCGCCAACGTCACCGTCAACGACCAGTACAAGAAGGAATGGTCGAGCGCGTGGGAAGCCGGGCTCAAGGGCAACCTGCTCGATGGCAAAGTGACCTTTGATCTGGCCGGGTATTACACCCAGGTCCACGACATGCAGTTCTTCGAATTCTTCGTCGGCAGCTTCGGCCTGCTGCGCGTGGTCTCGAACATCGATCGCGTCGATCTGAAGGGCATCGAGGCCACCGTCACGATCAAGCCGACGCAGGGCTTCAAGCTGTTCGGCTCGTTCAACTACACCGACAGCGAGATCAAGAAGAACTCCTCGCGCCCCTACACCGTCGGCAACAAGTCGCCCTACACGGCGGATTACACACTGAACGTGGGCATGGAGATCGAACAGCCGGTCAACGACAGCTTGCGCTTCTTCACCCGCACCGATTACCGCCTGACCGGCCCCACCTGGTTCCACACCGTGCAGGACCAGTCGATCCCGACGCTGTTCTCTGGCCTGCTGCCGATCTCGGCGCTCGGCCTGCCGAGCTTCGTCGGCGACGGCAAGTACGATGTCGCCCGCCGCGCGGCCTTCGGCATCGTCAACGTCCGCGCCGGGCTGCAGACCGATCGCTTCAGCCTGTCGGTCTTCGCCAACAACCTGTTCGACAAGCAGTACCTGAACGAGGTCATCACGGCGGTGGAATTCGGCGGATCGTTCATCACGCCCGGCACGCGCCGCCTGATCGGCGTGGAAGGCAGCGTGAAGTTCTGATCGCTGCCGGGATCAGGGTGCGTCGGACGGAGCCGGTTCAGGCTCCCGACGGCGCACCCCCGCTTGGCAGCAGTGCGGCGCGCGCGCGATCGTACCACGTCAGCAGCAGTCCCCGCGCCCGGCGGTCGCGCTCGGCCACCAGCCGCGCGCGCAACCAGCTGGGCACCGACGTGCGCAGCAGCGTGTCGAGATAGACCTGGCTCAGATCGCCGACGATATGGCCGGGCATCGCCGGGCCCAGATCGCCCAGCAGCTCGCGAAACCGCTCGTCCGCCTCATTGAGCGGCCGGGCAGACTTCCACGATGGCGTCAGCCAGGCTTCGTATAAATTCATTCCCGCAGTCCCCGCGATCGCAACGTTACGAACGCGAAACGCGGCGCGCGGGTTCCTTGTTCCCGATTTTTACATTAAAATCATACAGTAGACCCGCCATCGACGACGATTGTCTGGCCGTTGACATAGCTGCCCGCCTTCGAGGCGAGGAACACCGCCGCGCCGGCGATTTCCTCGGGCATGCCGATCCGCCGCATCGGGTGGCCCGAATTGTAGGCCTTCTCCGCTTCGGGATTGTCCCACAGCGCTCGGGCAAAGTCGGTGCGGATCAGGCCGGGCGCAATGGCATTGGCGCGGATGTTGTGCTGCCCCACCTCGACCGCCAGATTGCGCACCAGCTGCATGTCCGCCGCCTTGGAAATGCAATAGGCGCCGATGGTCGAAGATCCGCGCAAGCCGCCGATCGAACTGACCACGATCACCGCGCCGTCGCGCCGCGCGATCATGCCGGGAAGGCACAGCTGGATCAGCCAGTGATTGGACAGCACGTTGTTGTCCATGATCTTGCGGAACTGTTCGTCGGCGATCCCGCTCATCGGGCCGTAATAGGGATTGCTCGCCGCGTTGCAGACCAGCACGTCGATCGGCCCGACTTCGGCCTGCGTGCGCGAAACCAGCGTTTCGAGCGCGTCCTTGGAAGAGATGCTGGCCGCAATCGCCGTCGCCGTGCCCGCGCCGAAGCGTTCGTTAATCTCGGCAGCGACGGCATCGCAGGCATCCTGCTTGCGGCTGGAAATCACCACCCGCGCGCCCTGCGTCGCCATCTCCTCGGCGATGGCGCGCCCGATGCCGCGCGTGGAACCGGTGATCACGGCAACCTTGCCGGTCATGTCGAACAGACTCATGCCTCTCTCCTCCAGCGGTCTCGCGCCGCGATCCGTCCCAAGGCTAGGTCGGCGCAAGCAAGAGTAAAGCCCTGATCGCCAACCGGCCCCAAGCAGGCATGGCAGCACCCCCGTTTACGATGTTGCGTATACAACATCAAACTTGACATTGATCAGGCCTGCCCGGCCCATGTCCTACACGTTTGCTGGCTGCTACAACGGGACGATGGCCCCGGAGGAACCCAGCAACATCAATAGGTTCCATGCAGAGATGGTCGTCACGGCGCGTCCATCGCGCAGCCTGCGACTCTTGCCTCAGTAGTCTGTCAACTTCGTCAACTTGGGCACCTGGCGCTGCTTCATCCGGGCCGCCGGCACCCGCTGCTGCGTGCTTTCGATTTTCCTACACAGCGCCAAGGGTATATCTGGTCGTGCGTTCTGCCGCAGCGATGGAGCGCCACCCATGTCCACCAGCCAGCCCGACATCACGACCGCATCGCACGATCCCTATGTCGAGCGGGCGCGGCCGACATTCCTTTACGTGATGTATGGCCTGATGCTCTGGTCGATCCCGCTCGGCCTGCTCGCCGCGGTCCGTCCGGCCATGGCCGATGCGGTGATCGGCGCGATGACCGCCTACTTTCGCGGGCTTCCCGAACCGCTCTACGCCCTCTTCGGCACCGGCTATGTCGGCTACACGGTGGCGCGCCAGTGGGGCAAGACGCGCGCTGCGCCCTGAAATGCCTGTTACGGGATATCCCCGGTGCGCGGCGCAAGGTCTGGTTAGTTTCGGGTAACTTTTCCCTGCTACACCATCAGGACGATGCAACAGCGCCGCCAGCCCGCCCGTCCTTTCGCCCGTCGCCCTGCCGCCCTGCGCGCCAGCTTCGGGCTTGGCCTCGCCCTTCTGCTGCCCGCCTGCAATGCAGCGCCGCAGGAAGATCGCGTCGCCGCGCTCGAACAGCGCCTCGCCGCCGTCGAACAGCGCGCCGATGCCGCCGAAAAGCGCGCCAAGAGCGCCGAGGACATGGCCCGCCACGCCGCGCCCCAGCCCTTCGTCAGCAACGATGCGTTCCCGGGGCCGGACCCCGATGTGAACCAGGTCACCGATCCGACCACCGAAGATCCGCAGTTCCAGAACGGCAACACGCCGCCACCCTCGCCGCTCATCCCCAACGGCTGAGCTTGCACCGGCGGGGCGGCAGTGCGAATAAGCCGCCGTTTCCCCGCTCTGCAGCAAGGGTAGTTCCAGCGTGACCCAGACCGTGTTCGTCCTCAACGGGCCCAATCTCAACCTGCTCGGCCTGCGCGAGCCCGAGATCTACGGCACGCAGACGCTCGACGACATCGCCGGCATGCTGGAGGATCGCGCCCGCGAACTCGACCTTGAAATCGACGTTCGCCAGTCGAACCACGAAGGCCACCTTGTCGACTGGATGCACGAAGCGCAGGCGGTCGGCGCCAAGGCGGTGCTGCTCAATGCCGGGGCCTATACCCACACCTCGGTCGCCCTGCACGATGCGATCAAGTCGATCCGCACCCCGGTGATCGAAGTGCACCTGTCCAACCCGCACACGCGCGAAGCCTTCCGCCACAAGTCCTACGTCGGCATGGCCGCCAAGGGCACCATCGCCGGGTTCGGCGCGACCAGCTACCTGCTGGCGCTGGAAGCCGCCGCAAAGCTCTAAGGCGGCGCCGGAATCGGCGCAAACGCGACTTTTCCACCCTGCGGCAAGCGCTTTCTCTTGCCACTAGGGACAAGCGCGGGCATGGCGCGCAGCTTGAATTCACCATTCCCGCGAGGAAAGAAAATGGGTAACGACCGCGGCGATAAGGCCGGAACCATGGCGATCGACAGCGCGCTGGTGCGCGAACTCGCCGAGCTTCTGGCCGACACCGGCCTATCCGAAATCGAAGTCGAAGACGGCGAACGCAAGATCCGCGTCGCGCGCACGCTGACCGCTGCCGCCGCGCCGGTCACCTACGCCGCCCCCCCGGCCGCCCCCGCGCCTGCCGCCGCTGCCCCGGCTGCCGCGCCCGAAGCCGCGCCTGCGGCCGACCACGCCAACGCGCTCAAGTCGCCGATGGTCGGCACCGCCTACCTCGCGGCAGAGCCGGGCGCGCCGAACTTCGTGTCGGTGGGCCAGGCGGTGAAGGCGGGCGAAACCCTGCTGATCATCGAAGCCATGAAGGTGATGAACGCGATCACCGCGCCTGCCGCCGGCACCGTCAAGGCGATCCTGGTCGAAAACGCGCAGCCGGTCGAATTCGACCAGCCGCTGGTCGTGATCGCGTAAGGCCCGCCGAATGGCCATCAAGCGCCTGCTGATCGCCAATCGCGGCGAAATCGCGCTGCGCATCCACCGCGCCGCGCACGAAATGGGCATCGAAACGGTGGCGGTCCACTCCACCGCCGATGCCGATGCCATGCACGTGCGCCTGGCCAACCAGGCGGTGTGCATCGGTCCGCCGGCGGCCAAGGACAGCTACCTCAACGTCGCGGCGATCATCTCGGCGGCCGAGATCACCGGCGCCGACGCGATCCATCCGGGCTACGGCTTCCTGTCGGAAAACGCCAAGTTTGCCGAGATCGTCGAGGCGCACGGGCTGATCTGGATCGGCCCCAAGCCCGAACACATCCGCACGATGGGTGACAAGATCGAGGCCAAGCGCACGGCCGGCGCGCTCGGCCTGCCGCTGGTCCCCGGCTCGGACGGCGCGGTGTCGGACATCGAGGAAGCCAAGGCGATTGCCGAGGCGGCGGGCTACCCCGTGATCATCAAGGCCGCATCGGGCGGCGGCGGTCGCGGCATGAAGGTGTGCACCGGCCCCGAACAGCTCGAAACGCTGATCCAGCAGGCCGGCAGCGAAGCCAAGGCCGCGTTCGGCGATGCCACGGTCTATATCGAAAAGTATCTCGGCAATCCGCGTCACATCGAATTCCAGATCTTCGGTGACGGCAACGGCAATGCCATCCACCTGGGCGAGCGCGATTGCTCGCTGCAGCGCCGCCACCAGAAGGTGCTCGAAGAAGCCCCCTCGCCCGTCATCTCCGCCGAAGAGCGCGACCGCATGGGCGGCGTCGTGGCCAAGGCGATGGCCGACATGGGCTATCGCGGCGCGGGCACGATCGAGTTCCTGTGGGAGAACGGCGAGTTCTACTTCATCGAGATGAACACACGCCTGCAGGTCGAACACCCGGTGACCGAAGCGATCACCGGTGTCGATCTGGTCCGCGAACAGATCCGCATCGCCGATGGCAAGCCGCTGTCGGTCAAGCAGGACGAAATCGAGTTCAAGGGCCACGCCATCGAATGCCGCATCAACGCGGAAGACCCCTTCACCTTCGCCCCCTCGCCGGGCCTGGTGAAGAGCTACCACGCGGCCGGTGGCATGCACGTGCGCGTCGATTCCGGACTTTACGCCGGGTACAAGATCCCGCCGTACTATGACTCGATGATCGCCAAGCTGATCGTCTATGGCCGCACCCGCGAAGGCTGCATCATGCGGCTGAAGCGCGCGCTGGAGGAAATGGTGATCGATGGGGTCAAGACCTCGATTCCGCTGCACCAGCGCCTGCTGAACGATCCCACGTTCCTCGATGGCGGCTACACCATCAAGTACCTGGAAGAGTGGTTGGCGAAGGACGCCTGACCGCTCCGCAACGTACGACCCGACACGAAAGCCCCCGCCCTGTGCGGGGGTTTTTTGTCAGCGCTCGCGCGGCTTCCAGCGCACCACCCGCCAGGCATAGACCAGCGCCAGCAGCACCATCCCCGCCGCCGCGACCGGCCCGGTGTATTTCTCCAGCGCGCCGAAGTTGCGGCCCAGGTGCCATCCCGCCCAGACAAGGATCGCGTTCCACACCGCTGCACCCGCCAGCGTGAACACGAGGAACCGCACATGGCCCATCCGGGCGAGCCCAGCCGGCAGCGAGATCAGCGTGCGCATGAACGGCGAAAAGCGCATCACGAACACCACCCACTGCCCATGCTTCTGGAAGAACACGACCAGCCGCGCCACGTCTTCCCAGTCCATCGTAAGCCAGCGCCCGAAGCGGTCGACGAAGGGCTTCAGCCGCTCGTAGCCCAGCGCCCGCCCGAGCAGGAACCAGGCATAGTTCCCCAGCGTCGATCCGATCGTCCCGGCGATCATCAGCGGCGCCACCGCCATGCGCCCGTGCGCCACCGAAATGCCGCCGATGCCCATGATCACCTCGGACGGAATCGGCGGAAAAATGTTTTCGAGCGCCATCAGGAACGCGATGCCCCAATAGCCGCCACCCTCGATCAGGTGGAAGATCCAGTCGTTCATGGCTGGTGGAACACCTACAAGGGCCTTCTTGATCCGGGCGGCTGTCGGCCCAATACCCTTGCGTCAGCCCTTCGGCCTGCCACCTCCTCTTCAAGGGGAGGAGGACCACCCGCAGGGTGGTGGAGGGGTAAGGCTTACAGCCGCCCCTCGATCGCGTCCCAGATCATGCCCGCCGTGTCGGTGCCGTTGAACCGGTCGATTGCCACGATGCCGGTGGGCGACGTCACGTTGATTTCGGTCAGGTACTTGCCGCCGATCACGTCGATGCCGACGAAGATCAGGCCGAGCCGCTTCAGCTCGGGCCCCAGCGCGGCGCAGATTTCCTGCTCCTGAGGCGTCAGCTCGGTCTTTTCGGCATAGCCGCCGACGGCGAGGTTGGAGCGGAATTCGCCCTCGCCCGGCTTGCGGTTGATGGCGCCCGCCACTTCGCCATCGACCAGCACGATACGCTTGTCGCCGTTGGCGACTTCAGGAAGGAAGGCCTGCACCATGTGCGGTTCGGGCCAGGTCTGGTTGAACACCTCGAACAGCGCGCCCAGGTTCTCGCCCTCTTCCGAAACGCGGAAGATCGCCTTGCCGCCGTTGCCGTGGATCGGCTTGATCACGATGGCGCCATGACGTTTCTGGAAGGCGCGAACTTCCTCCACCGATCGGGTCACCAGCGTGGGCGGCATGAACCGGCGATAATCGAGCACCATCACCTTTTCGGGCGCATTGCGCACGCTGCGGGGATTGTTGACCACCAGCGTCTCGCGCTCGATGCGTTCTAGCAGGTGCGTGGCGGTGATATAGCCCATGTGGAACGGCGGGTCCTGCCGCATCAGCACCACGTCGACATCGCGGCCAAGGTCCAGCCGGCGGCGTTCGCCCGCCTTGTAGTGATCGCCCACCACGCGCTGCACGGTTACCGGATGGGCGTGCGCGATCAGGCGGTCATCTTCGTCGAGGCTCAGCGCGCCGACGTCGTAGTGGAAGATCTCGTGCCCGCGTTCCTGCGCCGAAAGCATCAGCGCGAAGGTCGAATCCCCGGCGATGTTGATCGAATGGAGCGGGTCCATCTGGACAGCGACGCGAAGGGTCATCGGGCAAGCACCTCAGTCAAATCTCTGATGCAGCCCTTAAGGCCGAATTGGCAGGCGTGCGACCACTTTCGCGCAGCCGCAGTCCGCGGCGCAACCCGCACAGGAAAAGGGACCTTCCATGCGCAAGATCATCACTGCCGCCGCTGCTGCCGCAACCGTTCTGGGCTTCAGCGCCTCGGCAATCGCCAACCCCGCCCCGCACCCGACCGAACACCCCAAGGACGATCACGCCGGCGACCACAAGGACGGCGAGCACAAGGACGAGCACAAGCCGCACTGAGCAAGGCTTGAAGCTTCCGGCCTGAGCCCAACGGCTCGGGCCATCATGTCACGCGCCGGGTTGCCACACGTTGGTAAGCCGGCGCGGCCATGCCCAGGGCGCCAGCAAGATCACGTCTAGCTGCGCACTGTCCCTGTCCTTCAGGAACCGCCCGGCCACGCCTTCAGCCGCGCGGGCCACCCTGCGAAAGCGCCGCGGATCCACCGCCCGGTCGCGCTCGGCCACCGAATTGCGCCACTTCACCTCGACGAAAGCCACCGTGCGCCCCTTGCGCGCGACGATATCGAGCTCGCCAGCGTGAACCCGCAACCGGCGCGCCAGCACGCGCCAGCCGGTCAGCCGCAAGTACCAGCACGCCAGCGTTTCGCCCTTGCGGCCGTTTTCCTCGGCCTGCACCCGTCTGCGTCGTCTGCTGCTCATTTCAGTTCCATTGCCCGCGCATAAAGCGCTTTGCGATCGATCCCCAAAGCCTTGGCCACGCTGCCCGCGGCCTGGCTCACGCTCATTGTTTCGAGTGCCTGGCGCAGCGCGGCGTCGACGTCCGCCTCGCCCGGTGCGGCGGGCGCGGGCGGAGGCCCGGCCAGCAGCACGATCTCGCCCTTGGGCGGATGCGCGGTGTAGTGCGCGGCCAGCTCCACGGCCGTGCCGGTGCGGCATTCCTCGTGCAGCTTGGTCAGCTCGCGCGCCACGGCGATCTCGCGCCCCGGCATGATCCGCGCCATCGCCTCCAGGCTATCCACTAAACGCGGCCCGGTCTCGTAGAACACCAGCGTGGCCGGAACGGCGGCGAGTTCGCCCAGCGCATCGCCGCGCGCCTTGTCCTTGGAAGGCAGGAATCCGGCGAACATGAAGCGGTCGGTCGGCAGGCCCGCCAGCGTCAGCGCCACCACCAGCGCGCTCGGCCCGGGCAGGCTGGTCACCGCGATCCCCCGCTCGCGCGCGGTGCGCACCAGCTTGTAGCCCGGGTCGGAGATCAGCGGCGTGCCCGCGTCCGATACCAGCGCGACGGGCTTTTCGCACATTTCGGCGAGCAGCTTATCGCGCGCGTCTTCGCTCGCGTGATCGTCATAGCGCCGCATCGGGCGCTTGATCCCCAGATGATTCAACAACTTGCCCGTGACGCGGGTGTCTTCGCACGCTATCACGGCACAGCCCGAAAGGACCTCGGCGGCGCGACGCGTCAGGTCGCCGAGATTGCCAATCGGTGTAGCGACAATGTAGAGCCCCGGCGGGAGCGCAGGCGTATCCATGCGCATTCCAATGGACCGGGCGACGGGGAGCGGCAAGAGCATGAATGAAGGCAATCCGGCAGCGACCACGGTCATGACCCGGCGCTTTGCGGTGCTGGCGACGCTTTCGCTGCTGGCAGGTTGCGCGGTGATCCCCAAGACCGGCCCGGCGCCCGCGCCCAGGCCGACCGAGGCGGCGCCCGATTCCAACGTGCTGCCGACCGATGCCGATCGCCACCGCATCGCCCTGCTGGTGCCGATGACCGGCCCCAACGCAAGCGTCGGCCAGGCGATCGCCAACGCCGCGACGATGGCGCTGCTCGATACCAACGCGCAAAGCCTGCGCATCACCACCTACGACACGTCGGCCGGCGCTGGCGTCGCCGCCACGCGGGCGATCCAGGACGGCAACAAGCTGATCCTGGGGCCGCTGATGGCCGACGATGTCGTCGCCGTCGCCGCCGTGGCGCGGCCCGCGAAGGTGCCGATGATCACTTATTCCAACGATGCCAGCGTCGCCACCAGCGACGTCTTCGTGCTGGGCCAGGTGCCCGGCCAGTCGGTCGCGCGCGTGCTGGGATATGCCAAGTCGCACGGCGTCAACCGCGTGGGCGCGCTGGTGCCCGGCGGCGTCTATGGCCAACGCGTGTCCGCCGCGCTTTCGGCCAGCGCGCAGCGCGAAGGTCTGACCGTTACCGGCATCGAAAGCTATGCCCGCGGCAATACCTCGGTCGCCAGCGCGGTGCGCCGGATCAAGGCCAAGGGCCCGGTCGATGCGCTGCTGATCGCCGATGGCCCGCGCATTGCGCTGACCGCCGCGCCGCAGGCCGGCGGCACGCGCCTGATCGGCACCGAATTGTGGAGTGGCGATGCCGCCGTGGCCAAGAGCCCGGCGATGAAGGGCGCCTGGTTCGCCGCCGTGTCCGACCGCCGCTTCGGCCAGTTCGAACAGTCCTACCGCAATCGCTTCGGCGCCACGCCAGCGCGGCTTGCCACGCTGGGCTACGATTCCGTGCTGCTGACGCTCAACGTGGCGCGCAACTGGCGCCCGGGCACCGCCTTCCCCACCGCGCGGCTGGCCGATCGCGATGGCTACATCGGGCTCGACGGCGTGTTCCGCTTCAACGCCAACGGCGTTGCCGAACGGGCGATGGAAGTGCGCGAGGTATCGGGCGGCACCTTCGTCACCGTCAGCCCGGCGCCTTCACGCTTCTGATCCGCGCATCGGGCGGCGCCTTAGGCCGCGCGAACGCTTCGAAAAGGGCGGGATAAGGACACGGTCCGGCTTGCGTGCGGATTCGCGCGTGTTCTATACACGTTCGCATGTCCGATGACCTGTTCGACAAGCTGCCCGCCAGCACCCCTTCCGAAAGCTACGACGGTTCCGCGATCGAGGTGCTCGAAGGGCTCGAACCGGTCCGTCGCCGACCGGGCATGTACATCGGCGGCACGGACGAACGCGCGCTGCACCACCTCGCCGCCGAAGTGCTCGACAACGCGATGGACGAAGCGGTGGCGGGCCATGCCAACCGCATCGAAGTCACGCTGGAAGAAGCTCCGGGCAGCGCCGGCCGCCTGACGATCAGCGACAACGGGCGCGGCATCCCGGTCGACGAACATCCCAAGTATCCGGGCAAGTCGGCGCTCGAAGTGATCCTCACCACGCTCCATTCGGGCGGCAAGTTCTCGGGCAAGGCCTATGCCACCAGTGGCGGCCTGCACGGTGTGGGCGTCAGCGTGGTCAACGCGCTGTCCACGCTCACCCGGATCGAGGTAGCCCGCAACAAGGAGCTTTACGCGCAGGAGTTCAGCCGGGGCCTGCCCACCGGCCCGCTGCAGCGCATCGGCAATGCCCCCAACCGGCGCGGCACGCAGGTGACGTTCGTGCCCGATGCCGAAATCTTTGGCGAGGATGCGAAGTTCAAGCCCGCGCGCCTGTTCCGCCTCGTGCGGTCCAAGGCCTATCTCTTCGCCGGCGTCGAAATCCGCTGGAAGTGCGCGGCCAGCCTCGCCAGCGACGATGTGCCGGCCGAAGCGGTGTTCCAGTTTCCCGGCGGCCTTGCCGATCACCTCGCTGAACAGGTTTCGGGCCGCGAATGCGTCACCACGCTGCCCTTCTCTGGACGGCAGGATTTCCCGGCTGGCCCCGGCGGCGAGGAGATGGGCCGCGTCGAATGGGCCATCGCCTGGCCGCTGTGGTCCGACGGATCGTATAGCTGGTACTGCAACACCATCCCCACGCCCGATGGCGGCACGCACGAGCAGGGCCTGCGCGCCGCGCTGACCAAGGGCATCCGCGCCTTTGGCGAACTCGTCGGCCAGAAGAAGGCCAAGGACATCGCGCCTGAAGACATGATCACCGGCAGCGAGATCATGCTGTCGGTGTTCATCCGCGATCCCCAGTTCCAGAGCCAGACCAAGGACCGCCTGACCAGCCCCGAAGCCGCGCGGCTGGTCGAAAACGCGGTGCGCGATCACTTCGACCACTTCCTCACCGACAACCTCGAACGCGGCAAGGCGCTGCTCGGCGCGGTGATGGAGCGCATGGACGAACGCCTGCGCCGCAAGCAGGAGCGAGAGGTCAAGCGCAAGACCGCCACCAACGCGCGCAAGCTGCGCCTGCCGGGCAAGCTGACCGACTGTTCGGGCGAAGGCGATGGCGAAACCGAGCTGTTCATCGTCGAAGGGGATTCGGCCGGCGGCAGCGCCAAGCAGGCGCGCGACCGCAAGACGCAGGCGATCCTGCCGATCCGCGGCAAGATCCTCAACGTCGCCAGCGCCACGGCGGACAAGATCCGCGCCAACAGCGAGATCGCCGATCTTGCGCTCGCATTGGGTTGCGGCATGCGCAAGGACTGCAACGCCGATGCGCTGCGCTACGACCGCGTGATCATCATGACCGACGCCGATGTCGATGGCGCGCACATCGCCACGTTGCTGATGACGTTCTTCTTCCAGGAAATGCCCGAGATCGTCCGGCGCGGGCACCTCTACCTCGCCCAGCCGCCGCTCTATCGCCTGACCAGCGGCAGCACGTCGGCCTATGCCAAGGACGACGCGCACCGCGCCGAACTGGAACGCACCAAGTTCAAGGGCAAGAAGGTCGAAGTCGGGCGCTTCAAGGGCCTTGGCGAAATGAACCCGCAGCAGTTGCGCGAAACCACCATGGCGCCCGCCACGCGCAGCCTGATCCGCATCACGCTGCCGCCCGAATACGAAGGCCGCGCGGCGGTGAAGGACCTGGTCGACCGCCTGATGGGCCGCGATCCCGCGCAGCGCTTCATGTTCATCCAGAACCGCGCCAGCGAGATCGACCCCGAACTGATCGACGCGTGATCGGGGCCTGATCGGCCTCCACCGCCTAATGCTTCAGGTGGCTGCCCACCGCATCGATAAGCCGCTTCGATAGCGGATCACCGGGCTCGCCATTGCGCGCGGCGCGGTCGGCAAAGTGGATCAGGATCGCGCCGAGGACGGCGGTGGCCAGCGCCTCAAGCTCTTCGCCCTGAAGGCGGGCAATGAACGCGTTGGCCTGCTTGCGCGCCTTCTTCGGCAGGCGGAACCCGTTGATCTTGCGCGGCAACTTGAACGTCTTGGCCATGGGGATCGCTCCATTGCTCTCCATCCGGCTTCAGAACGCATCACGCTGCCATCGGCTCCCCCTTGCGCGCCGCAGAGATTTGTCTCACGCTGTCACCAATAAGGGGGAGGCAATCAGGACATGACGGAACGACCGCACTTCGAAGTGCTCGACGGGTTGCGCGGGATCGCAGCGCTGCTGGTGCTGGTATTTCACGTCAACGAAATCCCGGTGATGGGCGACCCTGCCCGCAACATCCTTCCCCATGGCGCGCTGGCGGTCGATTTCTTCTTCTGCCTGTCGGGCTTCGTCGTGTCCTACGCCTATGACCGGCGCTGGGCGCGGGGCATGGGCTTTGGCGAATTCGTCAAGCGCCGCCTGATCCGGCTTCACCCGCTGGTGATCCTCGCTACCGCGATCGGCGCTGCGGTCTATTTCCTGGGGCCGTTCCGCGGGCCCGGCTGGGACATCGGGCCGGTGGCGGCGGCGACCACGATCGCGCTCGCCCTGCTGGTCCTTCCCTATCCCGGCCTGCCCGGCCGCTTCGAAGACACCCATTCGCTCGATGGTCCCACGTGGACGCTGTTCCAGGAATATGTCGGCAACCTCGCCTATGCGCTCGTGCTGCGCCACCTTGGCAACCGCGTGCTGCTGGCCCTGGCGGCAATCGCTGCCATCGTGCTGGGCTGGGCCGCGGTCAGCCACGGCAAGCTGTCGCTCGGCTTCGGCTGGGAGACCTTTCCCTACGCCTTCGTCCGGCTGGCCTTCCCGTTCATCTTCGGCCTTTGGCTGCACCGGATGCTCCCCGCGCTGCCCAGGCTGCGCCTCGGCCTCGTGCCGCTGGGCCTGCTGATGACTGGCGCGCTCGCCCTGCCGTTCCTCGGCACGGCCGATGCCGCCACGGCCAACGGCTTGCTTGAAGCGGCGATGGTCATCGTGCTGTTCCCGCTGATCGTGCTGTTCGGCGCGCATTCCGACGTCGGGCCGCGCACGCTGGCAACGGCGCGCGTGCTGGGGCGGCTGTCGTACCCGCTCTACATCCTGCACTACCCGTTCATCTACAAGTTCGCCGACTGGGTGATCCTGACCGAGCCAAAGCCCGGCGCCGTGCTCGCAGTGGCGCTGGTCATTCCGCCCGCGATGATCGCGCTGGGCTGGGCGGGCTTGCGGCTGTGGGACGAACCGCTGCGCGCCGCGCTGTCGCGTCGGCTCAAAGCCTAGCGCCCGTCGCTGTCCTTGGCCGGCTGGCGGAAGTCGAAGCGGATGCGCACCCAGGTGCCCAGCTGCGGCTTGCCATCGACGCGCGGCGGGCGGACCAGGAATTGCCACGCGGCCTGGCGCAGCGCGCGCGCCAGGCCCGATCCGGGGGGCGATTCGCCCAGCTCGCGGCAATCCTCGACATGATAGTCCTGGATCGTGCGGCAGGCGATCATCGCCCACGATCCGGGCGCGCGGCCGGCGGGCAGATAGGGCGCCAATTCCGCATCGCGCGGTTCGCGGTACCACTGCGCGGCATAAAGCACCGCCCCGCCCGGCCCTTCGCCCACGCCCGCAGAGGCGCCGCCGCTGCCGCTGTCGCCCGCGCCGCCCGCCGCCGGTGGCGCGGCCTTGGCCATCTTGCCGATGTCGGCCGCGGCAAAATCCTTGCGGCTCATCACGATGAAGCCCGGCGGCAGGGTCGGGCTTTCGGTGGGCACGATCACGCGCGGCGGGATCTTCACCGCCTGGCGCACCGGCTCGGGCTGCGGCTGGACCGGCTGCTTTTGCGCCACCGCCTTCTTCTTTTCGGGCTGCTCGCGCTCCGCCTTCTTCTCCTCGCCCTTGTCCTGGCTGAGGTTCACGGCGGTCAGCTGGCCCTTCCCCTCGCCGCCGAACTCGATGTAATCGCCCATCCGCACCACGATCGCGGCGAGCGCAAAGCATACCGCGGCGGCAAGCACGATGGCGCGCGGCCGGTCACGTTTGGAGGCGCCATAGCGCGAAGGGGCAAACGGTTGGGCCTCGACATTCATTGCCTGCCGCCTAGACCCTCAATTCTGACAGGACAATGTACGGCACATGAAGCGCAAGAGAGTCTTGCCAGCCGCCAACCGCCTGCTATCGTTTAACCAACCGATTAACTCAGAGACACCCGACCAGAACAGAGCAAGGGACAGCCGATGCGCTTCGAAGGTACCCAGAACTATGTCGCCACCGACGATCTCAAGGTGGCGGTCAACGCCGCGGTGCTGCTGCGCCGCCCCCTGCTCGTCAAGGGCGAGCCCGGCACCGGCAAGACCGTGCTGGCGCACGAAATCGCCAAGGCCGTCGGCGCGCCGCTGATCGAATGGAACATCAAGTCCACGACCAAGGCGCAGCAGGGCCTCTATGAATACGACGCGGTGGCCCGCCTGCGCGACGGCCAGCTGGGCGATGAACGCGTCCACGACATCCGCAACTACATCAAGAAGGGCAAGCTGTGGGAAGCGTTCACCGCGCCGCAGCTTCCCGTGCTGCTGATCGACGAGATCGACAAGGCGGACATCGAGTTCCCGAACGACCTGCTGCAGGAGCTCGATCGCATGAGCTTCGATGTCTATGAAACGCAGGAGCGGATCGCGGCCAAGGAACGCCCGATCGTGGTGATCACCTCGAACAACGAGAAGGAACTGCCCGACGCGTTCCTGCGCCGCTGCTTCTTCCACTACATCAAGTTCCCCGACCGCGACACGATGCAGGCGATCATCGACGTCCACTTCCCCGGCATCCAGAAGACGCTGGTGACCAAGGCGATGGAAGTGTTCTACGAAGTGCGCGACGTGCCGGGGCTGAAGAAGAAGCCCTCGACCAGCGAACTGCTCGACTGGCTCAAGCTGCTGCTGAACGAGGACATGCCGCTCGACGTGCTGCAGAACCGCGATCCGACCAAGGCGATCCCGCCGCTGCATGGGGCCTTGCTCAAGAACGAGCAGGACATCATGCTGTTCGAGAAGCTGGCCTTCATGGCCCGCCGCCCGAGCTGAAACCAGTTGGGCTGATCCAGAGGAAGGAGCCGCCAGACGATGACCGCACCCTATTCCGGGCGCTGCGCCTGTGGCGCGGTCACGCTGGCGATTTCGGCCGAACCGATGACCACGCGCCAGTGCTGGTGCCGCCAGTGCCAGAAGATCGCCGCCGGCGGTCCGACGCACAACGCGATCTTCGCGGCCGAGGCCGTGGCGATCGAGGGCACGCTGGCGAGCGGCGGGTGGCAGGCGGCAAGCGGCAACACGCTGACCTTCCACTTCTGCCCGGCCTGCGGCACGCAGATCTATGGCCAGAGTTCGGCCCGCCCGCATCTCAAGACCGTGCGCTTCGGCGCGCTGGATGCGGGGCACGGGCTGGAACCCGAAGTCGTGATCTGGACCGACGATGCCCCCGCCTGGGCGCAGATCGATCCGGCGCGCGAAAGCTGGCCCCAGCAGCCGCCTGCTCAGCCACCTGCCCAACCGTCCGCCGCGCCCTCCACTCCCCCTTCAGGGACCTGAACCGATGTTCTTCAACTTCGTCGACGAACTGCGCGCGGCGGGCATTCCCGCCAGCTTCAAGGAGCACCTCGTGCTGCTGGAGGCGCTCGACAAGGACGTGATCGAGCAGACGCCCGAGGCGTTTTACTACCTTTCGCGCGCCACCTTCGTGAAGGACGAAGGCCTGCTCGACCGCTTCGATCAGGTGTTCAACAAGGTGTTCAAGGGCATCCTGACCGATTACGGCCAGCGCCCGGTCGACATTCCCGAGGACTGGCTCAAGGCCGTCGCCGAGAAGTTCCTCACCGAAGAGGAAATGGAAAAGATCAAGGCCATGGGCTCCTGGGAGGAGATCATGGACACGCTGAAGAAGCGGCTGGAGGAGCAGGAAAAGCGCCACCAGGGCGGCAACAAGTGGATCGGCACCGGCGGCACGTCGCCCTTCGGCAATTCGGGCTACAATCCCGAAGGCGTGCGCATCGGCGGCGAAAGCAAGCACGGCCGCGCGATCAAGGTCTGGGAAAAGCGCGAATTCCAGAACCTGGACAACACCAAGGAACTGGGCACCCGCAACATCAAGGTGGCGCTGCGCCGGCTGCGCCGCTTCGCCCGCGAAGGCAACCCGGACGAGCTGGACCTCGAAGGCACGATCGAAGGCACCGCCAAGCAGGGCTGGCTCGACATCCGCATGCGCGCCGAGCGCAAGAATGCGGTCAAGCTGCTGCTGTTCCTCGACGTCGGCGGATCGATGGACCCGTTCATCCGCATGGTGGAGGAACTGTTCAGCGCGGCCACGGCCGAGTTCAAGAACATGGAATTCTTCTACTTCCACAACTGCCTGTACGAAGGCGTGTGGAAGGACAACAAGCGCCGCTGGTCGGAACGGACCAAGACCTGGGACATCCTCCACAAGTACGGCCACGACTACAAGATCGTGTTCGTGGGCGATGCGGCGATGAGCCCCTACGAGATCAGCCATCCCGGCGGCAGCGTGGAACACTTCAACGAGGAAGCCGGTGCCGTCTGGCTGCATCGCGTGGCGCAAACCTATCCGGCGACGGTGTGGCTGAACCCGGTGCCCGAGAAGCAGTGGACCTATTCGCAGTCCACCAAGATGATCAAGGACATCATGAACGGATCGATGTTCCCGCTGACACTTGAAGGACTCGACGGCGCGATGCGGGAACTGACGCGCAAGAAGCACTGAGCGCGCAGGCACCACTGCTGCGGCACCCAAGTTGACGAAGTTGACAGACTTCTGAGCGAAAAATTGGGCTTGCACCCGGCGGACGCGTCTACGCCGGCCGGGTTTCGCCGACATCCGACCGATGCCACTGAAATATCGGGCTTTCCCGAGAGCGCAGCAGGTTTGCATCGACGCAGCATACCGGCCGCCCGACCTGTAGGACAGGCGCGCCGAATGCTGCATATGCAAGACATGTGTCAACTTCAGCCATCCACCTCGCGGGTGGATGGCATTTTCAGGACATGCGCCGCAACCAGTCAGGCCAGCGCGCGATAGCGGAAATTGCGGAACAGGACGCGGCCATTCGGGCCGCTGGCGAACAGCGCCGGGCGCAGGCTGAGCAGGTTGTCGACGGTATTGGCGTTGTATCCCGAGACTTCGCTCCTGACCCCGTGCCGCGTCCACGCCTTGCCATCGAGGCTGTAGTACATGGTGACGATCTGGTCCTGATTGACGATGCGCATGTGCATCTTGCGCACCGCCGGCGCAGGCTCCGGCCAATAGGACGCCTTGCCGCCGCGATAGCTGACCATGCGGCTGCCATCGATGCCCATGCCCAGGAACAGGCGATCGTCGAACAGCAGCAGCAGGCCACCCTGCGCCCCGCCTTCGAGTTCGACTTCCACGGTGACTTCATAGGCGCGATCGCCGACCTGCTGGGTAACGACGGTGCCGTCCGACGGCCCCTTCCCCCGTGCCTGCAGCGCCAGTGCGCCATTGCCGATCGCAACGCGCGCTGCTTCGGCCGGCGCGCTGTTGTAGAGGTTCCACAAGGTGCCGAGGCGCGAAGACGCGAAATCATCAGAATGCGGCATGCCGTGCGGCACGGCCGCGCCCTTCGGCTTGGGCAGCGGCTGCGAAAGATCGCCGCCGACCGCGCGGAACCAGCCATCGGCGGTCCATTCGATCGGTTCGACCAGCGTCTGCCGCCCCAACGTGGTGAAGCCCGCTTCGTAGCCGTGATAGACCATCACCCATTGCCCGCCCGGCCCTTCGACGCAGGTGGCGTGGCCGCGCGACCACCACATCTCGTCGCGCGAACGGGTGCGCTGGATCGGGTTGTGCGGGCAGTTCTCCCACGGCCCGTGGATCGAGCGTGAGCGCGCCGCGACGATCATGTGCCCGGTCGGCGGGCCGCTGGTGCCGCCCACGGCGTTGACCAGGTAGAACCAGTCGCCCCGCCGGAACAGCTTGGGCCCCTCTGGCGAAAAGGCTTCGGTGATCCAGTCGTCGGGATAGTGCCACGCCTTGTAGGCATCTTCTACCGGGCCCGCCGTGGCGAGGCCATCGGGGGTCAGGCGCACGCGCTTGCCGTCGTTGAAGAACAGGTAGCGATGGCCGTCTTCGCCCACGACATGGCCGGGATCGATCAGGCCGCCGATCTTCAGGTCGATGGGATCGCTCCACGGCCCCGCCATCGACGGCGCGTGGATGACATAGGTGTTGGCAAAGCTTGGCAGGTCGGGCGACCAGGGCGCCTTCATGAAGGGAATGTAGATAAAATAGCGCCCGTCGTGCTTCGCGATATCGACCGCGAAGACGGTGCCCAGCGGCTTGGCCAGTGCCGGGCCGAGCGGGCGCCAGTTCACCAGATCGCGCGAATGCCAGATGAGCAGGCCGGGCGCGGAATCGAACGACGAATGCGTCATGTAATAATCGTCGCCGTCCTTGAGCACGGACGGATCGGGATAGTCGCCCGACAGCACGGGATTGAGGAAGCGCCCATCGCCCAGATCGGCAATCCGCTGGCCTTCGATGCCACGGCGCCATTGCGGCGCGGCGTCGGTTGCGGTCGCGCACCGGGCCGCCGGGACCGTCGCCCTGGGCAGCGTGCGCGCAGTGGCGCTACCGCCTGCTGCCAAGGCTCCCAAGGCAGTCAGCTTGAGGGCCGATCGGCGCGATTCCATGCAACTTCTCCCGATTATTAGAATGTTTGCTCTAATTTAGGGAGCGTGTGCAGGCAAGACGTTTGGCGGGGCCTTGCCGCCTCAATAAAGCAGATGCGGCCGACGCGCCTCGATCCACGCCGCTTCGTCGGGCGTGGCGATCGCGTCGAGGTCGGCGGCGGTGGTGGCAGGGTTGTCGACCCATTCCCGCAAGGCGGGGCCGCCGTTGATCACGTCGATGGCGAGCTTGTCGAACACGTACTCGTACGGGAAATCGCGCCACAGCGGGTAGTCCGGATAGAGCCGCCGGATCGCCTTGAACGCCAGCGCCTGGAACCGCCACGGGCGGAAGGCGTGGTGGTCATAGAAGCGGCCCTCGGCATGGACCATCAGCGCACTGCACAGCGACTTCGCGTGCTTGTGGAAGGTGGGCTCGAACCAGCATTCGCGGATCGCGGCGCCTTCCATCCACTGCGGGGCGAACGTGCGCATCTCGGCCAGCACGGCCTTGGCGTCGATATCGGGCGCGCCGAACAGCACTTCGAGCGGGCGGGTGGTGCCTCGCCCTTCCGAAACGGTCGCGCCTTCGATCATCACCGTGCCGGCATAGGCGCGCGCCATGTTGAGGCTGGCGGCGTTGGGCGACGGGTTGACCCAGATGCGGCTTTCGGGCCAGCCGAAACCGGGGCCGCTTTCGGGCTGCCAGCCCTCCATCGCGATCACGCGGTAATCGACATCGAGCTTGAAGTGATCGACGAACCAGTGGCCCATCTCACCCAGCGTCAGCCCGTGGCGCATCGGCATGGGCCCGGCGCCCACGAAGCTTTCCCAGCCGGGCAGCAGCGTGGTGCCTTCGACGGGGCGGCCGGCAGGATTGGGCCGATCGAGCACCCAGACCGCCTTGCCCGTGCCTGATGCGGCTTCGAGCAGGTAGAGCAGCGTGGTGACGAAGGTGTAGATGCGGCAGCCCAGGTCCTGCAGATCGAACAGGAAGACGTCGGCGCTGTCCATCATCCGCGCGGTGGGGCGGCGGACTTCGCCATAAAGGCTGAACACCGGGATGCCGTAGACGGGATCGAGCTCGTCGGCGGTTTCGACCATGTTGTCCTGCTTGTCCCCCTTCAGCCCGTGCTGCGGGCCGAAGGCGGCGGTCAGGTTCACGTCGGGCAGGCCGGCCAGCGCATCGAGCGAATGGACCAGGTCTTCGGTGACCGAAGCGGGATGCGCGACAAGCGCGATGCGGCGGCCGGCGAGCGGGGCGCGCAAGGTGGGGTCCGCCAGCAGGCGATCGATACCGAACTTCATGGGCCGCTGGGTGCCGTAAGGTGGCCGTGGAAGCAAGCCGGGTCGTGGAAGTCGGGCGCCTCGCCTCCGTGGGCCATCGCCCAGTAGGACTTGTGACCGCCCTCCTCCTCGATCACCGCGGTCAGGCCATAGCGCGCCGGCAGCGGCGGCAGCGCGCTTGCCGGCAGCACGGCATCGAAGATCAGCACGTTCTGCCCCCGGCGCGGGGTGCACGTCGGCTGGGGCGCCACCGGCCGATCGGCCATGCCGGCGCGCACGTCGGCAAAGGAATAGGCGGCCCAGCGCTCGGACGGGCTGAAGTTGAATTCGGCATAGGCCGGGGCATCGGCCCCTTGCACGAACAGTTCGAAGCAGGTCGCCTGCCACAGCCCGTCGGCGCGGCGCTTGCCCGCGAACGGCGGCACGACCAGCGCGGCGGTGCCATCGACGCGCCAGCGAATGCTGAGCCAGTTGGCATCGAACCCGATGATCCGCGCGGAAACCGCCGTGACCTGCAGCGGGGGGCGTGCCGGGTGGTGGATCAGCATGGCAAGGGCTCCGTGGCGCAGGGGAAGGACGGAAGGGGGAAGGACGGCCCTTCGACAAGCTCAGGGCGGGCGGTGTCTGGGAGAACAGTCATCCCTTCCCCCTCTGTGCTAATCCGACACAACCCAACGCGACCCCCCCTCCGTCCGTGCTACTCCGCCACAACCCAACGCTATCCCTCCTCCGTCCGTGCTGAGCTTGTCGAAGCACCGTCCTTCTTCGGGGCGCCCCACGCACGGCCTGCCCCTTCCCCCGTCCGTGCTGAGCTTGTCGAAGCACTGCCCTTGTTCTTCGCGAGGTCTGAAATCCGCACCCAATCCCCGCGGATCAGCGCAAGCTTCTTCGCCCGCGACCAGCCCTTGATCTGCCGTTCGGCGGCCTTCGCCTCGTCGCGCGTTGAGAATTGCTCGGACCAGACCAGGTCGACCGGCAAGTGGTCGCGCGTAAACCCGGGGATCGCACCGCTGGTGTGCTCTGCGATGCGGCGCTCGAGATCGTCGGTCTGCCCGACATAGAACGCGCCGCCCCGGCAGTGGAGCATGTAGGCCCAGAACCCCATGCCCGCACGCTAGGAAAAGGGCAGCCCTTCGACAAGCTCAGGGCAGACGGATATTGACGGACCGGTTCCCCTCCCAAGCCATAACGCGCCTGTCGAAACGTCAACCACTCCCCCGCAACGCTTGCCCTACCCCGCCCGTGCTGAGCCTGTCGAAGCACCGAACTTCACTTTCCGCCAAGGCATCAGCCGAAGTCCCGCCGCCGGGTTCATTTCGCGCAGCAGCCGTGCTAGGCGCGCCGCCACCAGAAAGAAGGCCGCGATGACCCAATACCAGTCGACCCTGCTCCGCCTGCTCGAAGAGCGTGGCTACATCCACCAGCTGACCGATGCCGAAGGGCTCGACAAGCTGGCGAGCGCGGGCGTGGTTCCGGGCTATATCGGCTTCGACGCCACCGCGCCATCGCTGCACGTGGGCTCGCTCGTGCAGATCATGATGCTGCGCCGCCTGCAGCAGGCCGGGCACAAGCCGGTGGTGCTGATGGGTGGCGGCACCACGCGGATCGGCGATCCGACCGGGCGCGACGAAAGCCGCAAGATGCTGTCGGACCAGACGATCGAGGACAACATCGCCTCGATCAAGCGGGTATTCGAAAAGCTGCTGACTTTCGGCGAGGGGCCGACCGACGCCGTCATGGTCAACAACCACGACTGGCTGGGCAAGCTGGGTTACATCGAGCTGCTGCAGGAAGTCGGCACGCACTTCACCGTCAACCGGATGCTGACGTTCGATTCGGTCAAGCTGCGGCTCGATCGCGAACAGCCGATGACGTTCCTCGAATTCAACTACATGATCCTGCAGGGGTACGACTTCCGCCACCTGAACAAGGCGATGGACGTGCGGCTGCAGATGGGCGGCTCCGACCAGTGGGGCAACATCGTCAACGGCATCGAACTGACCCGCCGCAAGGATGGCAAGGAAGTGTTCGGCCTGACCACGCCGCTGCTGACCACCGCCGATGGCAAGAAGATGGGCAAGACCGCCGCCGGTGCGGTGTGGCTCAACGAAGATGCCCTGCCCGCCTGGGACTTCTGGCAGTACTGGCGCAATGCCGATGACCGCGACGTGGGCAAGTTCCTGCGCTTGTTCACCGACCTGCCGCTCGACGAGATCGCCCGGCTGGAAGCGCTTGAGGGCAGCGAGATCAACGCCGCCAAGGTGGTGCTGGCGAACGAAGTGACGCGGCTGGTGCGCGGCGAAGAAGCGGCCAGGGCGGCCGAAGCCACCGCGGCGGCGACCTTTGCCGGCGGGGGCCTGGGCGAGGACTTGCCAAGCCTGGTCGTTTCGGATGCAGATGTATCCATTGTCGATGCGCTGGTCGGGCTGGGCTTTGCCGGCAGCCGGGGCGAAGCCAAGCGGCTGGTGGCCGGCGGCGGCGCGCGCGTCGACGGGATTGCGGTGACCGATGATTCGCATCGCATCGTCATGGGCGAAAACGAAATTCGCATTTCGTCCGGAAAGAAGAAGCACGGGGTGCTGCGCAGCCGTTAACGGAAGAATTCTGCCGTACCCCGGCAACGGACCGGCTTAAACGTGCCGACCCCTTTACGAAATATAAGCCAATCCGGATCAAAACCTTGCTGATCAACTGACACCGGCAAGGAGGAAAGATGTCCGGAGGAGCTCAGCTTTCCGTCACCGACCAGCGCCGCGCCGCGCGGCATCCGGTGAACCTGCCCGTGATCGGCGAGCACCGGCAGCTCGGCGATGTGATGCTGACGATCGTCAACATCTCGTCGACGGGCTTCATGACCAGCGGCGCGATCGAACTGGGGCGCGGCGAACGCGTCACCATTCGCCTGCAAGTGATCGGGCGGATCGAGGCGTTCCTGGTGTGGAACGACGGCGAACGCGCCGGTTTCCAGTTCGAGCGAATCGTCCGGCAGGACGATTTCATCAAGCTGATCAAGGCGTTGCAGCCCAATCCCAGGCTGCGCCAGAGCCGCTGACGGAACAGGACCTGAAGACGACGCGCCGCGCGGCAGGGGCAGGAATGCCCTTGTTGCGCGGTTCGTCGATCAGGTGTTGATATATTATATCATCACGCTAAGCAGCATCCGCAGAAACAAACAGCGGGTTGCAACCTTGAACGCTCTCTCCCCCCTTCCCCGTCGCTCCGCCCCCTCCCAGACGCTGCGCAGCGCGCTGCTTGCGGGATTTGCCGCCGGCGGTCTGTTCGGCGTGACGCCGGCGCTCGCCGCCGAGGCGGACGCGCCTGCCCCCGCCCCGACCAGCGGCGATACCGAAGCGCACGCCGATCCGGCCACGCCCGACGATGCCGGCCACCCGCCGATCATCGTGTCGGGCCGCCTGATAAGCGGCGATCGCGACACGATCTCGGCCCCGGTGGTGCTGACCGGCGATGCCTTGGCCCGCAACGTCGCGCCGCAGATCGGCACGATGCTGGCCAAGCTGCCCGGCGTTTCGACCAGCGGCTTTGCCCCCGGCGCCAGCCGTCCGGTGCTGCGCGGCTTCGACGGCCCGCGCGTGCAGGTGCTGACCGACGGCATCGGCTCGCTCGACGCGGCATCGGTTTCGGCCGACCACGGCGTCGCGCTCGATACGCTGAACGTCGACCACATCGACGTGCTCCACGGCCCCGCCGTGCTGCTTTATGCGAGCGATCCCGCCGGCGGCGCGGTCAACGCGATCGACAAGCGCATTCCGCGCAGCGTGCCCGACAAGACGATCTCGCTCACGGCGCTCGGCTCCTATGGCACCGCGGCCGATGCGGTGAACCTGGGCGCCGCGGCGGACGTTGTCATCGCGCCGCGCCTCGTGGCGCATGTCGATGGCAGCTACAACCACGCGGGCGACCTGCGCATCGGCGGCTATGCGCTGTCGCCGCAGCTGCGCGCGCAGACGCTGGCCTCTGCAGCAGACCTTGCCGCCGATGGCGATCAGGCCGGGGCGGACCAGCTGACGACGCAGGCCAACCAGCGCGGCCGGCTGAGCAATTCGTGGGCCAAGGGCTATACCTTCGGCGGGGGCCTGGCCTTCATCGACGATGGCGGCAGCATCGGCATTTCGGTGCAGCGCCTTGCCAGCGACTACGGCATTCCGCCGCGCCCGGCGGTGGGCGATTCCGACCCCGTCTCGCTGTCGCTGCGCCAGACGCGCTATGACCTGCGCGCCAGCCTCAACGCCACCGGCTTCCTCGACCGGATCGACCTGCGCGCGGCTTATGGCGATTACACCCACGCCGAACTGGACGCGGGCGTCCCCGCAACGCGCTTCTTTAACAAGGCGATCGAAAGCCGGCTCGACCTGGTGCAGGCAAGGCACGGCGCCTGGAGCGGCCAGAGCGGCGTGCAGGTTTCAACCCGCAAGCTGACCGTGGTCGGCGACGAGCGGCTTATCCCCGACACCAATACCGATCGCTTCGCCGCCTTCACGCGCCAGCAACTGAAGCTCGGCACGGTCGATCTGGAAGGCACCGCGCGCTACGAGCACACCGCCGTCGCCACGATCGACGGGACGCAGCGCAGCAGCTTCAACCAGTATTCGGGCGGCATCGGCCTTGCCTGGCATCCGGTCGAAAGCCTGACGCTCAGCCTTTCGGCGGCGCACGGCGAACGCGCGCCGACATCGGAAGAGCTGTACATCGACGGCATCCACGATGCGACGCAGTCCTACGAGCGCGGCAACCCCGGCTTCCGCAAGGAGCGTTCGAACACGGTCGAAGCCGGCGCACGCTTCCACGGCGAACGCTTCGCCGCGGCGGTCACCGCCTATGCCACCGATTTCAAGGACTACATCGCGCCGCTGCCCACCGGCGAGCTGATCGAAGGCTACCCGGTCTACCAGTTCACGCAGGTGCCGGCGAAGTTCCGCGGCATCGAGGCCGAAGCATCGGCCAAGGCGCTGCAGTGGGACAATGGCAGTTCGGTCAGCATCGATGGCAGCGTCGATTACGTCCACGCCAGCCTGACCGGCCTTGGCGCCGCACCGCGCATTCCACCGTTGCGGGTGCGTGGCGGCATCGAGTTCGATTCCGACATGTTCGACGCGCGGGCCGAAGTGGTGCGCAACGCCGCGCAGAACCGCGTGGCCGCGAACGAGAACCCGGTGGGCGGCTTCACGCTGGTCAACGCCAGCCTGACCTGGCGCCCCAAGGGCAAGGACGGCCCGCTGTCGCTGATCCTGTCGGGCGACAACCTGCTCGACGTCTCGGGCCGCCTCGCCACTTCCGAAACCCGCGACTTCGTGCCGATTGCCGGGCGCGACGTGCGGATCACGGTGTCGCTGAAGATCTGACGAGCATTTCGCGCGCTCGGAAGAAAAGGGCGATCCATCGACAAGCTCAGGATGGGCGGGGGTAAGGCGTGGCGCCCACCTCCGCCCGCACCATAGCGTCATCCCAGCGAAGGCTGGGATCGCTGGCCAGCAAGCGCCTCCCAACCGTTCCGCAAACCGAGAGCGATGCCAGCCTACGCTGGCATGACGACTCCAGAAGGCAAACTCACCCCACACCCCCACACCGCCTGCCCTGAGCCTGTCGAAGGGCCGCCCTTGTTCTCCCAAGCGCAACAGCGAGACAGCACGCAGCACCTCCCCAAAGCGCTTGACCAGCGCCGGAAGACGTCCCGGGAGCGCGAGGGGGTGACCCCCTCGCATCTGCTCTGTTCTCTGGCCTTCCCCCACCAAACTTGACAAAACGTACCATATAGGTTATACGCCACCCCCACGGACCGGGAGCGGCATGGCCGGCTTGCTCTTCGCTCCTTCGGGCCAATCTCCACGTGGGGAAAGGCCCGACGCGACCGGCGCGGGTCGGCGCTGCGGGAGGCCGGCTCTGCCGGTCAGCGAGGGCGTTAAGCCCCAAGTCCCTCAGGGCAACCCAACGCCACTGCAACGGACGGGCGGATGTGGTGCGGTGGTTCAACCGCGTGGCAGCGCTCCCTTGCGAGTCCGGTTCCAGTCCGGTCCGGCCCCTTCATGGGGCCGCGACCAATCCCGGAACTTATCCTCGCGGGACTTATCGCTACGGACCGGGCCGCCTTGCGAGCCGCCGCCCGGGTTTCGAGCCCCCGTCCGACTACAGGCTGAGCCGATCCGGGATAGCCAACGCCCCGCCGGCCACTCGCCACAGCGTTCCTCTTGCCCTCCACGCGCACGCGCCACGCATGGCGCCCGCGCCGGTCGCGCAGGTCCGTACACTTCCCAACGGCGTTATCGTCCGGGCTCGCCGCCGGATAAGAAGGCGTGCCCAAGGTAAACCGCTGGCGACTTATGTCTCGATTTACGCGGCTCATTAGTTTTCGTTGCTTGGCAAGCGCCTTGCGCGCTGCCACTTGAAGGCGGTGTCAGACACTGCCCCTACCCCTGAACCCACATCCCCGCTGCAGATCCCGGATTACCGCCGCTTCTGGACGGCGCGGCTGGCCTCTGCCTTTGCCACCACCGGCATGGTGGTGATCCTGGGCTACCAGCTCTACGACGTGGCGCGCGGCGCCTATGGCATGAGCATCGGCAAGGCTTCGTTCCAGCTCGGCCTTCTGGGGCTCGTGCAGTTCCTGCCGCTGTTCCTGCTGACCCCGGTCGCGGGCGTGGTGGCCGACCGGTTCGACCGGCGGCTGGTGGTGACGTGTTCGATGCTGATCGACACGGTGGTGGCGCTGGTGCTGACGCTGGCGACGTGGCTGCAGGTGCTGAACCTGCCGCTGCTGTTCGG
Source organism: Novosphingobium olei (assembly GCF_012927405.1). Lineage (GTDB taxonomy): Bacteria > Pseudomonadota > Alphaproteobacteria > Sphingomonadales > Sphingomonadaceae > Novosphingobium > Novosphingobium olei. Next base: position 287,609 of record NZ_JABBGM010000004.1, read on the forward strand.
CCTTGGCGCGCTGCACGGCACGGCGCGCGTGTTCCTGGGGCCGGCGCTGTCCTCGATCGCGCCCAACGTGGTGCCGCCGGCGCTGCTGCCGCGCGCCGTCGCGATCAACGCGATGGCGTGGCAGATCGGTTCGCTGGGCGGCCCGGCCCTCGCCGGCCTGATGTTCGCGGCCTATGCCCCGGCGCCCTATGCGGTTTCGACCGTGCTGCTGGCGGTGGGTGCGGTGCGCATCTTCGGCATCCGCCCGCTGCCCCCCAAGGAGGACAACCGCAACGTCCATCCGATCAAGCAGATCCGCGAAGGACTGTCGTTCGTGTGGAACGAGCGCTTCCTGCTGGGCTGCATCACGCTCGACCTGTTCGCCGTATTGCTGGGCGGGGCGACCGCGCTGCTGCCGGTGTTCGCGCGCGATATCCTGACGATCGACGGGCACGCGGTCGGCTCGTATGGCCTGGGCTTCATGCGCGCGATGCCGGGCCTTGGCGCGGCGCTGGTGGCGACGTTCCTTTCGCGCCGCCCGATCGAGCAGGAAGTCGGCAACAAGATGCTGCTCGCGGTGATCGCGTTCGGCGCGGCCACCATCGGCTTTGCCCTGTCTCGCAATTTCGCGCTGTCGCTGGTGTTCCTGGCGCTGATCGGCGCGAGCGACATGGTTTCGGTGTTCATCCGCAACACGCTGGTACAGCTGCACACCCCCGACGGCGTGCGCGGGCGCGTCTCGTCGATCTCGGGCCTTGCCATCTCGGCCTCGAACGAGCTGGGCGAAATGCAGTCCGGCGTGGCCGCCGCCCTGCTTGGCGCAACCGGAGCGGTTGTGTTCGGCGGGGTGGGTGCGATAGTCGTTACCGTGCTGTGGGCCTTCTGGTTCCCGGAACTGCGCCGGGCCCGGACGTTCGCGGCGAAGTACACCTGACGTTTCAACCGCAACACACATTCAACGCTCAACACCTGGGAGCATAGCGACATGAAAGCGGATTCCGTTCTCGCCACCATCGGCAACACCCCGCACGTGCGCCTGTCCCGCCTGTTTCCCGACCACGAGGTATGGGTGAAGAGCGAGCGCACCAATCCCGGTGGCTCGATCAAGGACCGCATCGCCCTTTCGATGATCGAGGCCGCCGAAGCCGACGGCAGCCTCAAGCCCGGGGGCACCATCGTCGAACCGACCAGCGGCAACACCGGCATCGGCCTCGCCATGGTGGCGGCGGTCAAGGGCTACAAGCTGATCCTGGTCATGCCCGAATCGATGTCGATCGAAAGGCGCCGGCTGATGCTGGCCTATGGCGCCACGTTCGACCTGACGCCGCGCGAAAAGGGCATGAAGGGCGCGATCGCCCGCGCGCAGGAAATCGTCGAGACGACCGACGGCGCGTGGATGCCGCAGCAGTTCGAGAACGGCGCGAACATCGCTGTCCACGTGCGCACCACGGCGCAGGAAATCCTGAAGGACTTCGCCGACACGCCGATCGACGCGCTGATCACCGGCGTCGGCACCGGTGGCCACCTCACCGGATGCGCCGAAGTGCTCAAGAAGAGCTGGCCCAACCTCAAGGCCTGGGCGGTCGAACCCACGCTGTCGCCGGTCATCTCGGGCGGGCAGCCCGCGCCGCACCCGATCCAGGGCATCGGCGCCGGCTTCATCCCCGGCAACCTGCACACCCAGTCGATCGACGGCGCGATCCAGGTCGATCCGGCCGACGCCAAGGAATGGGCGCGTCGTTCTGCGCGCGAAGAAGGCCTGCTGGTGGGCATCAGCTCGGGCGCGACGCTGGCCGCCATCGCGCAGAAGCTGAAGGAGCTTCCCGCCGGCAGCCGCGTGCTCGGCTTCAACTACGACACCGGCGAACGCTACCTGTCGGTGCCCGACTTCCTGCCGGAGTAAGCCGCGTGGCGCTCCAGCAGGTCGACTACCAGGACGGCGACGTCGCGCTCACGGGGTGGCTCGCGCTGCCCCAGGGCGCGGCGCGCGCGGGCATCGTGATCTTTCCCACGATCATGAACCGCAACGCCCCAATGGACCGGCGCGCGCAGATGCTGGCCGATGCCGGCTACGTCGCGCTGATCGCGGACTTCTATGGCGAAACGCCGGAGGACTTCGCCGCATCGCAAACGCTGTCGGCCGCGTTGAAGGCAGACGTCGATGCCTATCGCGCGCGGATCGCGGCGGGCATCGCCGCGCTGCGGGCGCACCCGGCGGCGGCGGGCCTGCCGCTGGCGGCCATCGGCTACTGCATGGGTGGCCAGGCGGTGCTCGAAGCCGCGCGCGACGGGCAGGACCTGCTGGCGGTGGCGAGCTTCCACGGGATTCTCACCACCGACCGCAAGGCCGACAAGGCGATCGGCCCGCGCGTGCTGGTCTGCCACGGCGATGCCGACCCGCTCGCCCCGCGCGACCATGTCCTTGCCTTCTGGGAGGAAATGGACGCGGTCGGCGCGAAGTGGCACTTCCACAGCTATGCGGGCGTCAAGCACGGCTTCACCGATCCCGGCAGCGACGCGCGCGGCCTGCCGGCCATCGGCTACGATGCCAGCGCCGACCGGCAATCGTGGGCGGCGCTGACCTCGCTGCTCGACGAAGTGCTGGGTTAGACCAGCTTCCAGTCCTTCAGCGCGGCGACGTTGCGCTCCGCCAGCGTCATCAGCAGCCGGTCATTGTGCTCGGTGGAAGGCATGGCCATGATCGCGCCGACCGTGAACTGCAGCGCGATGGGCAGTGCGGCGGCATAATCGGTGCGCGCCCGTTCCAGCGTCCATTCCGGCGCGACCTTGCCCACGGTCGCCACGCTCGCTTCGATCAGCGCGTTTTCGCAATCGCGGCGATCGTCGGGGGTGAGCGATCCGGCAAGGAAATAGGCGAGATCGAGCATCGGGCTGGCCTTGGTGGCGAATTGCCAGTCGATCAGCCACGCGCGCGGACCGTCCGGCGTATCTTCGAACATCACGTTATCGACGCGCGGTTCGCCGTGGACCAGCGTTTCGCCCTGCGCCGCGGTGCGGATGGCGGCCTCCATGCGGGGCACGAAGGCGTCGATCGCGTCGAGCACGGAGGGAGCGAGGCGGCCGGTGAAGCGGTTGCGGAATTCAGCGGCGGCGGCGGCATAGCCCTGCGCCGATTCGGCGGCCCCGCCCGCGCGATCCTGCAGCCAGGACGCGCCTTCGAGACGCGGATCGCCCCAGCTCGCGGCATGGAGCTTGGACAGTTCGGCCGCCACGGCATGGGCCTCTGCCACCGAGCAGCCGGCGATCTGGTCGCCCGCGCGAGTCCGTTCGGACAAGTCTTCCATCACGAGGTTGATGCCACGCCCATCGTCGCTGACCTTGCGCCAGAAGGCACGCGGGGTGGCGAGCGGCGGGTTCTCGCCGAGGAATTCGTAGACCGCGCATTCGCGGGCATAGACCTGCGCCGCGCCCGCCATCTCGATCGCCTGCGGGATGGCCGAGGTGATCTTGCACACCACCGCGCCCACCGCGTCGGCGGCGTTGGCATTGTAGGTGATCTGGGTGCGGATGGTCTGCGACATGTTGCCATGGCCGATCGCCTTGTTGGCAAGCAGGCTGACGCGCGGTGACGCAACGCCCGCGTGCTGCAGCATGGCCTGGATCCAGATCGGCGTGATCTGGTCGACGGTGGCGATCAGCGCCGGTTCGGGCAGGTCCTGCGGCACCGAGCTGTCACCCTCCACGCCCCAGCGGCCCGGGGTGTAGCTCGAATTCCAGCAGTCGGTGAACTTGCCGTCGACCGCCTTGAACACCTCGATGCCGCACAGGTCGATCCGCTCGCCCTTGCGCGTGTGCATGTTCCACACCGAGGTGACGTAAGTGTCGTCGGCACAGAGCACTTCGTGGGTGAAGTAGGGTTCGGCGCGCTCGGACTGTTGGCGCACGCGGGCCATCTGGTCTTCGAGGCTGAGCGCGGTGACGCTGCCGGGATCGTGGCGGATGATCGGATCGGCGCAAAGCTCGGCGATCATCTCGACCTTGCGGTTGTTCCAGACCTCGGTCCAGTAAAGCTCGATAAGCTCCCTGGGGCTGCGCTTGGCCATCACTCTCTCCCGGATAATCTTAACCGCGTGGTTAAGCCGCCGGGAGAGAGTTGGTCAAGGACGACTATTCGGTCAGGCCGCGAAAGCTTCGGGCGGCAGCGCCATGATGGTATCCGCCCCCGCCTCGATCTCGCGACGCAGCGCGCCTGCGTGGGGAGCGAAACGCAGCGCCCAGTGCTTTGCACAGACGAGCTTGGCGGCATAGAACGAAGGCTCCTCGCCCCCGTCGGCGCGCGCGGCGATCTTCGCCATGCGCAGCCACATCAAGCCGGTGGCGGCAATGCCCAGCAGCGTCATGTAGGCATAGGCCCCGGCGCCGAGGTTGTCGGGGTTGGCCATGGCGTTGGACATGAACCACAGGGTCGATGCCTTCAGCTCGCCATTCACCTTGGCAAGGCGTTCGGCAACGAGCCTGACCGCGTCGTTGTCGCTGCCTTCGGCGCATTCATCATCGACCAGCTTGAAGAACGCCTGGATCGCGCGGCCGCCGTTGAGCGCCAACTTGCGCCCGGCAAGGTCCATCGCCTGAACGCCGTTGGCGCCTTCGTAGATCATCGCGATGCGGGCATCGCGCACGAACTGGTCCATGCCGTTTTCGACGATGTAGCCATGCCCGCCCCACACCTGCTGCATGTCGGTGGCGACCTTGTAGCCCATGTCGGTGCCGTAACCCTTGATCACCGGGGTGAGCAGGCCGATCAGGTCGTCTGCTTCCTGCCGTTCGGCCTCGGTCGCCGCCTTGTGCGAAAGGTCGACCAGAAGGCCGCCCCACAGGCACAGCGCGCGCATGCCTTCGATGAAGGTCTTGCCGTCCATCAGCATCCGGCGGACATCGGGGTGGACGAACAGCGGATCGGCCTTGGCGGCGGGGTCCTTGGCGCCGGTGAGCGAGCGGCCCTGGCGGCGTTCGCCGGCATAGGCGACCGCGTTCTGGTAGGCGACTTCGGCCTGCGCGAGGCCCTGGATGCCGACGCCGAGGCGCGCCGCGTTCATCATGATGAACATCGCGGCGAGGCCCTTGTTCTCCTCGCCCACGAGCCAGCCCTTGGCGCCATCGTAATTCATCACGCAGGTGGCGTTGCCGTGGATGCCCATCTTGTGCTCGATCGAGCCGACCGACACGGCATTGCGCTCGCCCAGCGAGCCGTCCTCGTTCACCAGCACCTTGGGCACGATGAACAGCGAGATGCCCTTGGTCGAATCCGGCGCGCCCGGCGTCTTGGCGAGCACGAGGTGGATGATGTTGTCGGCAAGATCGTGGTCGCCCGCCGAGATGAAGATCTTGGTGCCGGTGACGGCATAGGAGCCATCGGCCTGCGGTTCGGCGCGGGTGCGGATGAGGCCGAGATCGGTGCCGCACTGCGGCTCGGTCAGGTTCATCGTGCCGGTCCATTCGCCCGAGATCATGCGCGGCAGGTACTTGGCCTTCTGCTCGTCAGACCCCTTGGCAAGGATCGCCGAGATCGCGCCCGCGGCAAGGCCGGGATACATCGCGAAGGCCTGGTTGGATTCGCCCATGTATTCCTCGAAGGCGAAGCCCAGCGCGTGCGGCAGGCCCTGCCCGCCGAATTCCTGCGGCGCGGTCAGCGTGCCCCAGCCCGCTTCGCGGAACTGGTTGTACGCCTGCTTGAAGCCGGTGGGCGTGGTGACGCTGCCATCGGCATGGCGGGTGCAGCCTTCGCGATCGCCCACCTGGTTCAGCGGCGCGAGCACTTCGGAGGTGAAGCGGCCCGCTTCCTCGATCACCGCGTCGGTCATGTCGCGGGTGGCGCCTTCGAACCCGGGAAGGTTCGCATAGGATTCGAGGCGGACGAGTTCGTTGAGCACGAAGCGGGTATCGCGCGTGGGCGCCTTGTAAACGGGCATGAGGGGTGCCTTCTGCTAAGGGTACGGGTCAGTCGACGTCGCGGCCGGCGGCGCGTTCGCGCGAGACGACCAGATCGACGAAGCTGGTGAGTTCATCGATGGTGGCGGCAATGTCCGCCTGCTGCTTCTGGAGCATGTCGATCCGTTCGCGGCACTTGGCGATGGTGACGCGGCGCTGTTCGGCGCGGCCATCGTCGAGATCGTAGAGATCGATCATGTCGCGGATTTCGGACAGGCTGAAACCGACGTTCTTGGCCCGCATGATCCAGGCGAGCCGCGCGCGGTCGCGCTTGGAGTAGATGCGCGACAGGCCGACACGGGTCGGCGAGATCAGCCCTTCGTCCTCGTAGAAGCGAAGCGCGCGGGCGGTCACTCCGAACTCGGCGGAGAGGTCGGAAATGGTGAAATTCTCGCGCGCCAGCGCATCGGGCTGGTCGAGGTGGCCGGTGTGATCGGCGCTTTGGGCGACGGACTGGGTGAGCGGCTGCGACGACATGGCCGCAACCTAGCTAACCTTTACGTAAGCGTCAATGCCGTCAGGCGTCCTCGATCCGGGCGAGGCTGCCGTCGTCTTCGATGCGGCGGTAGAAGCACGAGGGCGCAAGCGTGTGGCACGCAGGGCCGGCCGGCTCGACCCGCAGTTCCAGCGCGTCCTGGTCGCAATCCACGCGGATCTCGATCACCTTGAGCACGTGGCCGCTGCTTTCCCCCTTCATCCACAACCGCCCGCGCGAACGCGAATGGAAGTGGGCGAACCCGGTCTGGCGCGTTTTCGCGATCGCTTCGGCATCCATGTGCGCCAGCATCAGCAGCGCGCCGCTGGCATGATCGACCGCCACTGCGGTGACGAGCCCGGCGGAATCGAACCGGGGCATGAACACGGCGCCCTGTTCGCGCAGCTCGGTTTCGGAAGAATGCGCGGAAATGGGACAGGCCTTTCGGATCGTTACCTCACCACAATGGTGGTTTGTTGCACGATAACCACAGATGGCGCCGAAAATCCATGCGCCGCGCACATGGGACTTTCGTCGCGGGCGGGGATCGTGGATGAAGAGCATGCGGTTTGAGGGAGCCGCATCTGGACCGCCGAAAGGCGGCGCGAAGCGCCAAAGTTCAGGGAAAAAACGAGGGGCCTTTGCCCGAGCCGATCCCGCGGTGACACCGGGCGGCAGGGCACTGGAACGATGAGGGATACGGCGACGGCTGGTTCGGGGGGATCAGCCAGACGCGAGAGCGGCGCCAGCATTTCGTCACGAGGACGCCCGGGACTTCGGTTCCGGGCGTTTCTCGTTTCAGGGCCCTTCCCGCTTTGCCCCCTTCAACGCCCGGCATGCGGGACTCCTTCGCCCGGACTTCACGCCGCTGCCTGGCTTTCCGGGCCGGCGGCCTGCGTCGCATCGTCGATCGCTTCGTCCAGCACGCGGGCAAAGCAGGCGATGCGCACCCGCGCCGCGCCCGCCTGGCGCAGCGCCTTGATGCAGGCATCGGTGGTGGCGCCGCTGGTCAGCACATCGTCGACCAGCAGCACGCTGGCGCCAGCGATTCGCCCGCTGCGCGCAGGGTTGGCGCGGATTGCGCCGGCAAGCGCCCGGGCGCGGCTGCGCCGGTCGAGCCCGCCCAGCGAGGGCGTGCGGCGCGTGCGTTCAAGCGCATCGATGCACAGCGGCTGGCCGAGCGCGCGGGCAATGTGCTGCGCCAGCACCGCCGACTGGTTGTAGCCCCGCTTCCACAGCCGCCAGCGGTGCAGCGGCACCGGCACGACCAGCCATGGCCCATCAAGCGGCGGCACGCGCGCCGCCATCAGCCGCGCGAGCAGCGCGCCGAGCGCGACGCGGCGGCCGTGCTTGAAGGCGAGCACCAGCTTGCGCGAGGGCGCGGTGTAGAGCGTGGCGGCGCTGATCCCGTGATGGCGCGGCGGGCGGACCAGGCAGGCGGCGCAGACCAGCCGGTCCGAATCGCGCGCTGCGTCGGCGGGTGCGTCGGTCTGGGCAAGCGGTCGCTGGCAGCGGCTGCAGGACGGATCGCCCGGCACCACCAGCGTGCTCCAGCATGCGCTGCACAAGCCGCCCTGCTCGGCCAGCGCCTCGCCACACAAGGGACAGCGCGGCGGGAACACCAGGTCGAGCAGCGGCACGAGCAGCGCGGGAGCGGTCATGCCGCGATACTCCGCGCAAAGCGGGGGGCTTGGCAAGAGCGTGCCGGGCGGGCAGGCACGCGCCATGGCCAGCGCGCTTCCCCCCCAGACTCCGCCGACGATCTTCTCCCCTGCCCGGCGCCTTGCCGTGCGGCGGCGGATGCAGCGCTTGCAACAAAGGGCCGATGCCGCGCGATACCTGGCCGAGGACATGGCCGAGGACGTGCTCGAGCGCCTTGGCTTCCTGCGCCACGAACCGCGCCGGGCGCTGCTGATCGGCGATGTGACCGGCCAGGTTGCGGCGGCGCTGCGCGCGCAAGGGTGCGACGTCGTGGTGGCCGACCCCGCGCCGCTTCCAGGCGAACAGGAACTCGACGAGGAAGCCCCCTACCCCTTCGGCGGGTTCGACCTCGTGGTGAGCCTCGGCACGCTCGATAGCGTGAACGACCTGCCCGGCGCGCTGGTTCACGTGCGGCGCGCGCTGGCGCCCGACGGGCTCGCGGTGATCAGCTTCATCGGCGCGGGCAGCGTGCCGGCGCTGCGGGCGATCATGCTGGCCGCCGATGGCGAGCGCCCTGCCCCGCGCATCCATCCGCAAGTCGACGTGCGCGCCGGCGCGCAGCTGGTGCAGCGCTGCGGCTTTGCCGATCCGGTGGCCGATTCGCGCGCGCTGACAGTGGCGTTCCGATCACTGCGCCGGCTGGTCGCGGACTTGCGCGAACAGGGCCTTTCGGCGGTTCTGGCGCGCGGTGGCCCGGCCTTGGGCAAGGCGGAGCTGGCTCGGGCCGAGGCCGCCTTTGCCGCGGCGGCGGACAGCGACGGGCGCGTGGTCGAACGCTTCGAGATCGTGACCCTGAGCGGCTGGGCCAAGCCGCTGCGCGCCCCCAAGTTCTGAGAACTCGCGTTTCCATCAGTTGAGGCGGCCCCCGTGCGCCGCCACCTTCGCCTGCGATCCGGCACAGGCCGGAACCAGCGAGAGGATTACCCAATGCGTTTCAAGGACAAGGTCGTCATCACCACCGGCGCCGGATCGGGCCTGGGCCTTGCCACCGTGCAGCGGCTGGCGACAGAGGGCGCAACGCAGGTGCTGGTCGATCTGCGCCAGGACTGGCTCGATGCCGCCAAGGCGAGCTTGCCCGCCGATGCCAAGGTCACGCTGGTGCAGGCCGACGTTTCCGACGCCGCGCAAGTGCAGGCCTATGTCGATGCGGCGGTTGCGGCGCATGGCCGGATCGACGGCTTCTTCAACAACGCAGGGATCGAAGGGCGCCAGAACCTGACCGAAAACTTCGGTGCGGAGGAATTCCACCGCGTGATCTCGGTCAACCTTGATGGCGTGTTCTTCGGCCTTGCCGCCGTGCTCAAGGTGATGCGCGAGCAGGGATCGGGCGCGATCGTCAACACGGCATCGGTGGGCGGCATCCGGGGCGTTGGCAACCAGAGCGGCTATGCCGCCGCCAAGCACGGCGTGGTCGGCCTGACCCGCAATTCGGCGGTGGAGTACGGGGTCCACGGCATCCAGATCAACGCGATTGCGCCGGGCGCGATCATGACCGCGATGGTCGAGGGATCGCTGCGCCAGATCGGCGGCGAGAACTGGGAAGAGGCCGGGCGGCAGTTCGTTTCGGTCAACCCGATGAAGCGCTTCGGGCGGCCCGAGGAAGTGGCCGCGCTGGTGGCCTTCCTGCTTCGGGCGAAGCGCCGTTCATCAACGGCGCGACCGTGCCGATCGACGGCGGCCAGTCCTACAAGTACTGATCGGCGCGAGATCGAAGGATCGAAAGGGCGGCGGGACCGGATGGCCCCGCCGCCCTTTTCGATTCAGCCGAGCGCGGCCTGCGCGGCGGCAAGGCGGGCGATCGGCACGCGGTAGGGGCTGGCCGAGACGTAATCGAGCCCGGTCTTTTCGCAGAACGCGATCGAGGCGGGATCGCCGCCGTGTTCGCCGCAGATGCCGAGCTTGAGGTCGGGCCGGGTCTTGCGACCGCGCTCCGCCGCGAGTTCGACCAGCTGGCCCACGCCTTCGATGTCGAGGCTGACGAACGGATCGCGCGGGTAGATGCCCTGGTCAACGTAAGGGTTGAGGAAGCGCGCGGCATCGTCGCGGCTGACGCCGAGCGTGGTCTGCGTAAGGTCGTTGGTGCCGAACGAAAAGAACTTCGCTTCCTCGGCAATCTCGCCCGCCATCAGCGCGGCGCGCGGCAGTTCGATCATCGTGCCGACCATGTAGTCGAGCGTGCGGCCCTTTTCGGCAAAGACTTCGCCCGCCACGCGATCGACCAGCGCGCGCAGGATTTCCAGTTCGCGCTTGGTGGCGACGAGCGGGATCATCACTTCGGGGATCGGCGCATCGCCGCTCGCCGCCGCGACATCGCAGGCCGCTTCGAAGATCGCGCGGGCCTGCATCTCGTAGATTTCGGGGAACGTGATGCCAAGGCGGCAGCCGCGATGGCCGAGCATGGGGTTGAATTCGTGCAGTTCCCCGGCCCGACGCTTGAGGTGATTGACGCCAAGTCCCGTCGCTTCGGCCAGTTCCTCGAACTCGGCGTCGGCGTGCGGCAGGAATTCGTGCAGCGGCGGATCGAGCAGGCGGATGGTGACGGGCAGGCCCGCCATGACCTCGAAGATCGCCTGGAAGTCGCTGCGCTGTTCGGGCAGCAGCTTGGCGAGCGCGGCGCGGCGGCCGGCTTCGTCCTCGGCGAGGATCATCTGGCGCACGGCGCTGATGCGGCCGGCTTCGAAGAACATGTGTTCGGTGCGGCACAGGCCGATGCCTTCGGCGCCGAACTGGCGCGCGACTTGGCAATCGAGCGGGGTTTCGGCGTTGGTGCGCACCTTCATACGGCGGTGCTTGTCGGCCCAGACCATCAGCGTGCCGAAGTCGCCCACCAGTTCGGGCTCCACGGTCGGCACCTTGCCCGCCATGACATCGCCGTTCGAGCCATCGAGCGTGATGACGTCGCCTTCGGCAATCTCGCGGTTGCCGATGCGCGCGGTGCGGGTCTTCATGTCGATCGACAGGGCGGACGCGCCCGAAACGCAAGGCCGCCCCATGCCGCGCGCCACAACCGCCGCGTGGCTGGTCATGCCGCCCCGCGCGGTGAGAATGCCCTTGGCCGCGTGCATGCCGTGGATGTCTTCGGGGCTGGTTTCGACGCGGACGAGGATCACCGCATCGCCACGTTCGGCGAGCGTCTGGGCGGTATCGGCATCGAACACCACCGCGCCCGAAGCCGCGCCGGGCGATGCCGGCAGCCCCTTGGTCAGCACATCGCGCGTGGCCTTGGGATCGAGCGTGGGGTGAAGCAGCTGGTCCAATGCCATCGGGTCGATCCGGCGGATCGCGGTGGCTTCGTCGATCAGCCCTTCGCCGACCATGTCGACCGCCATCTTGAGCGCGGCCTTGGCGGTGCGCTTGCCCGAGCGGGTCTGGAGCATGAACAGCTTGCCCTGCTCGACGGTGAACTCGATGTCCTGCATGTCCTTGTAGTGCTTTTCGAGCAGCTCGAAGACATGGGCGAGCTCGGCATAGGCGGCGGGCATCGCCTCTTCCATCGACAGCGGCTTGGCCCCCGCCGCTTCGCGCGCGCGCAGCGTAAGGTACTGCGGGGTGCGGATGCCGGCGACGACGTCCTCACCCTGCGCGTTGACCAGCCATTCGCCATAGTAGGCCTTCTCGCCGGTCGCGGGATCGCGGGTGAAGGCAACGCCGGTGGCGCTGGTATCGCCCATGTTGCCGAAGACCATCGCCTGCACGTTGACGGCGGTGCCCCAGCTCTGCGGAATGTCGTTGAGCTTGCGGTAGACCTTGGCGCGATCCGATTCCCAGCTTTCGAACACGGCGGCGATGGCGCCCCACAGCTGTTCTTCGACATCCTGCGGGAACGGGCGGCCGAGCTCTTCGGCAACGATAGCCTTGTATTCGCCCACCAGCGCCTGCCAGTGTTCGGCCTGCATCTCGACATCGTTGAAGAAGCCGTTGTCTTCCTTGGCGATTTCGAGCGCGTCTTCGAAGCGATGGTGATCGAGCCCGAGCACCACGTCCGAGTACATCTGGATGAAGCGGCGGTAGGAATCCCACGCGAAGCGCGCATCGCCTGAACCGGCAGCGAGCCCTTCGACCGTGGCGTCGTTGAGGCCGAGGTTGAGCACCGTGTCCATCATGCCCGGCATCGAGACGCGCGCGCCCGAGCGGACCGAGACGAGCAGCGGGTTGGCGGCATCGCCGAAGCTGCGTCCGGTGACCGATTCGATGTGCTTGACGCCAGCGGCGACCGCCGCGCGCAGGTCGGCATCGAAGGTCTTGCCGTTTTCATTGTAGAGCGCGCAGACTTCGGTGCTGATCGTCAGCCCCGGCGGGACCGGCAGGCCGATGCTGGCCATTTCCGCAAGGTTTGCGCCCTTGCCACCCACGATGGTCTTGTCCTTCGACCGCGGATCGCTGGAAACTGCGCCGCCGCCGAAATGGAATACGTATGCGCTCATGGGTGTATCGATGCTCCCAAACTACGTCTCGGGCCGGACGTTTGGCGTCCGGCCTTGTTCCCTCGATTAGCCCTCTATGCGGGAAAAGTCTGCAACTTTGTGCACTGCAGCACGGAAGCGAGACAGGATCCCGAGGCGCGAGGCGCGCTTGTTCGCATCTGCATCGTTGACCGTCACCTGATCAAAGAACGCGTCGATCGGCGCGCGCAGGCTGGCCAGCGCGGCCATCGCGGCGGTGAAATCCTCGGCCGCGACGGCGTCGCTCGCCTGGGGTTCGGCCGCATCGAGCGCGGCGATCAGCGCGGCTTCGGCCGGCTCTGGCTGGTAGGAAAGCGTGCGTTCGGGATGCGCGAACTGCGCGGCGATGTCCTTGAACGCAGGATCGTCGACCAGCACGAGCGGGTCTTCCTCGCCGGTGGGCGGCACGACGCCTTCGCCGTGGGCGCCGGCGGTCTGGTCGTTCGCCTCTTCCTTCTTGAGGATGTTGGCGGCGCGCTTGTAGCCCGCGAGCAGGTTGGTGCCATCCTCGGTGCCGACGAAGGCCTGCAGCGCATGGACGCGGGCGAGCAGGCGGACGAGATCGTCCTCGCCGCCCAGAGCGAACACGGCGTCGATGAGGTCGTGGCGGACGCCTGCCTCGCGCTGCTGGACCTTGAGGCGGTCGGCGATGAAAGAAAGAAGGTCGGAAGATGGGCTCTCCATCTCGACGCCCTGCTGACGATAAAGCTGAGCTGACGCATCGAAGAGTTGGCCGAGTGCGAGACGCAGGCCCTTCTCCGTGACCAGCCGGATTACGCCGAGCGCCGCACGACGCAGCGCGAACGGGTCCTTCGAGCCGGTTGGCTTGAGATCGGCTCCGAAGAAACCGACCAGCGCGTCCACCTTGTCAACCAGGGCGGTCAGCACTGCCGCGTCTTCGTCCGGCAGCGCATCCGCCTGCCCAACGGGCTTGTAGTGATCACGAACTGCAGCGACGACGGCGTCGGGCAGACTTTCGGCCCGTGCGTAATAGCCGCCCATCAGGCCTTGGAGTTCGGGAAACTCGCCCACCATCTCCGTGACGAGGTCAGCCTTGAGAATGGCCGCCGCCTGCTTCGCAGCGGGAACAGCATCGGCGAGCTGGCCTTGGAAGGCATCGACCAGCGCAACGAACCGATCCTGCCGCTGTGCGACCGTGCCGAGCTTTTCGTGGAAGGTGATGCGGCCAAGCTTTTCGGCGTGCTCGACAAGCGGCTTCTTCTTGTCCTGTTCCCAGAAGAAGCGGGCGTCGGACAGGCGCGCGGCGAGGACCTTGCGGTTGCCGTCGACGATGGCCGCGCCGCCGTCGGTGGCGGCGATGTTGGCGGTGCAGACGAAGGCGTTGGCGAGCTTGCGATCCTCTCCGAGCTTGCTCGGGGAGGTGGCAGACGCGGCAGCGTCTGACGGAGGGGCCCCTCCACCGTCCTGCGGACGGTCCCCCTCCCCGAGCAAGCTCGGGGAGGAACTTTCTACGCAGATGAAGTACTTCTGGTTGACGCGCGCGGTGAGCTGGATGACTTCGGGCGGCACGTCGAGGAAGGCTTCGTCGAAACGCCCGAGCAACGGCACGGGCCATTCGGTGAGGCCGGCGTTCTCGATGACGAGGCCTTCGTCCTCGACCAGCACGAGGCCGGCGGCGGCGGCAGCGGCCTTGGCCTGTTCGCGCACGATGCCTTCACGCTCGGCATGGTCGACGATCACGTGGCACGCGCGCAGCTTGTCGGCATAGTCGTGCGCGCCGCCGATGGTGATCTCGCCGTGGTGGTGGAAGCGATGCCCCGCCGTGGCGTAGCCCGAGCGGATGCCGCCGACTTCGCATTCGACAAGGTCTTCGCCGAGAATCGCGACGATGCCCGACAGCGGGCGCACCCAGCGCAAGGCATCGGTGGCGATCGAGGCGGCGCCCCAGCGCTGGCTCTTGGGCCAGGGGAAGGCGCGGATGATCGCGGGGATTGCGGCGGCGAGCACGTCCTCGGTGGCGCGGCCCGGCTTTTCGGTGATCGCGAACCACACGCCGTCGCGCTCGGTCAGCTGGTCCTTGGAAAGGCCAGTCTTGCGCAGGAAGCCTTCCAGGGCCTGCTCGGGCGCGCTGGTGCGCGGGCCCTTTACTTCCTCGCTGACGGCGTCGGTCGCCAGCGGCAGGTCACGCGCGATCAGCGCGAGGCGGCGCGGGGTGGACCAGACGGTGATCGCGCCGGCCTTGAGGCCCGCCGCCTCCAGTTCCTTGCGGAACAGCTTTTCGAGATCGGCGCGCGCGCCCGCCTGCATGCGCGCGGGTATTTCCTCGCAGCGCAGTTCGAGAAGGAAATCGGCGGTGCTCACAGGAAAGAACTCCGTTCGCTTCGAGCGAAGTCAAGAAGCGGGGGGCGGCGTGTCTCGACTTCGCTCGACACGAACGGACCAAGGGCTGACGGACGGGGGGCTGACGGTTGAAGCGCAGCGGTGCTCATGCCGCCCACTCCGGATACTTCACGGCCCATTCGTCCTTGAACTTCGCCATGTAGGCTTCGCAGGACCCACGCGCGAGATCGCGGACGCGGGCCATGTAGCTGGCGCGTTCCTGCACGCTGATCACGCCGCGCGCCTGCAGCAGGTTGAACAGGTGGCTGGCCTCGATCGCCTGTTCATAGGCGGCGATGGGCACGTTCGCATCCAATGAGCGGCGGCATTCCTCCTCGGCGCGGCGGAAGCCTTCGAACAGGCTGTCGGTATCGGCGACTTCGAAGTTCCACTTCGACATCTGCTTCTCGTTTTCGAGAAACACCTCGCCATAGGTCACGCCGGGGCGATTGCCCCTGGGCGCATTGAAGGCCAGGTCGTAGACGTTGTCGACGCCCTGGATGTACATGGCGAGGCGTTCGAGACCATAGGTCAGCTCGCCCGCGACGGGGCGGCAGTCGAACCCGCCCATCTGCTGGAAATAGGTGAACTGCGTGACTTCCATGCCATCGCACCACACTTCCCAGCCGAGGCCCCAGGCGCCGAGCGTGGGCGATTCCCAGTCGTCCTCCACAAAGCGGATATCGTGCACCAGCGGATCGATGCCGATTTCGACCAGCGATTGCAGGTAGAGTTCCTGCAGGTTCTCCGGGCTCGGCTTCAGGATCACCTGATACTGGTAGTAATGCTGCAGCCGGTTCGGGTTTTCGCCATAGCGGCCGTCGGTCGGACGGCGGCAGGGCTGCACGAACGCGGCGTTCCACGGCTCTGGCCCCAGCGCGCGCAGCGTGGTGGCGGTGTGGAACGTGCCGGCGCCCATGCGCATGTCATAAGGCTGCAGGATCAGGCAGCCCTGTTCACCCCAGAAAGCGTGGAGGCGCAGGATCATGTCCTGCAGGCTGAGCGGTGGTTTTGCTGGTGAGGCCATGGTGGCGCGGGCTTTGGCCGATGAGGGCCCGCAAATCAACCGTTCGCCGCAACCGTCGGGCCGCTTGCGCCGCCGAACGCGCTGGTCCATCGCTGCTTGCCGATGAACCGAGCGATCCGCCTTGTCCTTGCCGTGCTGCTGCTGGCCGGCTGCCACGCCCCTGCAACGCCCACGGAGGCCGCGCCGAAAGTCGCGCTGTGGGAAATCTCCGACGATACCGGGGCCGTGCACGGCTGGCTGTTCGGCACGGTGCACGCCCTGCCCGCCAGCCTCCACTGGCAGCGCCCCGCGATTGAGAGGGCCCTGGGCAGCGCCGACCGGCTGGTGCTCGAGATCGGGCAGCCGCTCGACGAAAAGGTCGCGGGCGAAGCGATGGGGCGCGTGGCCTTCACCGACGGACTGCCGCCGGTGTCGCAGCGGGTGGGTCCGAAGTATCGCGATGCGCTGGCCAAGGTTTATCGCAAGCTCAACCTGTCCGACGATCAGTTCAAGGACCAGGAAGACTGGGCCGTGGCGCTGCAGATCGCGGCGATCAGCGGCCAGAAGGAAGGCATGATGCCCGACAGCGGGGTCGAGCCCGAACTGCGGCGGATGAACGGCGCGCGGCCGGTAGAGGGGCTGGAGACGCTCGACGGCCAGTTCGGCGTGTTCGACCGCCTGCCCGCGCGCGCGCAGCAGGTGCTGCTGGAACAGGTCGCGGTGGAGGCGACCGACGACAAGGACGACGAGGCCGACCTGATGCAGCTGTGGCTGCGCGGCGACGAGCTCGGCATCGCGCGCGAATCGACCACCGGCTTCCTGGCCGACGCGCAGCTGCACGAAGCGTTGCTGACCGGGCGCAACCGCGCCTGGGCGGACGAGATCGACGCGATGCTGAAGCGCGGGGCCAGGCCCTTCATCGCGGTAGGCGCGGCGCACGTGGCGGGCAGCGACGGACTGCCGCGCATGCTGATGGCGCGCGGGTGGAAAGTGCGGCGGGTGGATTAGGGTCCGACCAGCTACGTCATCCCGGGCTCGACCCGGGATCCCGCTTCTTTCTTGCCAGCGCACAGAACAGCGGGACCCCGGGTCAAGCCCGGGGTGACGGTAGACACTGGATGGGAGGCACAACCAGCGTCCCACCCGCCCGCGCTTTTCCTTGCTTTTCGCGCGCGATCGGCTATGGGCCGCCGCTTCCCCGTCATGGTCATCCCTGGAGGCGTGGCGGGAGAATTGGAACAACAAGCATTTTCGGAAGGTACAGTCCATGAGCGAGACGCTTACGCTGGCTGCCGAGACGCGCGATCGGGTTGGCAAGGGAGCCTCCCGTACTCTGCGTCGCGAAGGCCGCACCCCCGCCGTGATCTACGGCGAAAAGCAGGAACCCATCGCGATCCACGTCGAAGAAAAGGCGCTGGTCAAGGCGCTGGGCACCGGCCACTTCTTCAACTCGATCGTCGAGCTGACCGTGGGCGGCCAGACCGTTCGCACCCTGCCCAAGGACGTTGCCTTCAACCCCGTTTCGGACCGCCCCGAGCACGCCGACTTCCTGCGCCTTTCGGCCGACCACGCGGTGCACGTGAACGTGCCGGTCGTGTTCGCGAACGAAGAGCAGTCGCCCGGTCTCAAGAAGGGCGGCGTGCTGAACATCGTCCGCCACGAACTGGAACTGGTCTGCACCCCGGACGCGATCCCCGACGAGATCACCGTCGACGTGTCGGGCTATGAAGTGGGCGATTCGATCCACATCAGCGCGGTGACCCTGCCGGCCGGCGTGAAGAGCGCGATCACCGATCGTGACTTCACCATCGCCACGCTGGTCGCCCCGTCGTCGCTCAAGAGCGAAGAAGGCGACACCACCAAGGAGGACTGATCGTCCGGCCTGGTGGACTTCCGCCTGCGCGCGGAAGGCCGCGAACGCACAAAGGAGCCCCTCCCGCCTTCGGGTCGGAGGGGTTCTTTTTTTGCCCGCCCGCTTCTGGCATGGCCGCAGCGGCGTCATTTCGGGAATTGATCATGCAGGTGTGGACAGGGCTCGGCAATCCGGGCCCCCAGTATGCGCTCAACCGCCACAACGTGGGCTTCATGGCGCTGGACACGATCGCCGAAGTCCACGGCTTCGGCCCGGTGCAGAAGAAGTTCCAGGGCTGGGTCCAGGAAGGCCGCATCGGCACGCAGAAGGTGCTGCTGCTGAAGCCGGCGACGTTCATGAACGAAAGCGGCCGCGCCGTGGGAGAAGCGCTGCGCTTCTACAAGCTGGGCACCGATGCCCTCACCGTGTTTCACGACGAACTCGACCTTGCTCCGTTCAAGGTCAAGGTGAAGCAGGGCGGCGGCACCGCCGGGCACAACGGACTGCGATCAATCGACCAGCACCTGGGCCCCGACTTCCGCCGCGTACGCATCGGCATCGGCCATCCCGGCCACAAGGACCGGGTCACCGGCTATGTGCTGGGGAACTATGCCAAGGCCGAGCAGGACGATCTGGCAGACATGCTGGGCGCGATGGCGGCCGAGGCGGAGTGGCTCGCCAAGGGTGACGACACGCGCTTCATGAACGATGTCGCGCTGCGGCTGCAGGACTGAGCGAACAACCTTTTTCCCTTGGGCAACGGTTTGTGAACGGCCGGCGATCTATCCGGTCCGGATAGTCGGCAGAGTTTACAACCGAATTGGCTGCGCTAGCCCGTTAACCAACAGGATTGGCGGTTTTCCGAGTTTGGCACCGCTCTTGCAGAATACCGGGTTAACCGAACAAGACGTACAAGGGGATCTACCATGAAGCGTTCGCTCGTCATTGCCACCGCCCTGATGGGCTCGCTCGCGGCTTCGGCTCCGGCCCACGCCACCTGGTTCCACACGCACTACTGCAACTGCGGTGACGCGACCGGCGCCGGCATGTGCCCGGGATCGAGCACCAGCTCGTCGACCACGACTTCGACCTCGGGTGGCACCACCACCACCTCGGGCGGTACGACCACGACTTCGGGCGGCACCACCACCACCTCGGGTGGCACGACCACGACTTCGGGCGGCACCACCACCACGACGTCGGGCGGCACCAAGGTTCCGGAACCTGGCATGCTCGGCCTGATGGCCATGGGCCTCGTCGGCCTCGGCGCAGCGCGTCGCCGCCGCCGCTGATTTCCCGAAAGGACGGCGCGTGCGGGTTCAGCCCGCCGTGCCGCTCCGGACAAGATCGGCGCGGAACAGGCGATTGGCAGGATCTGCCTCGCTCGCCTGCTTGAGCAGCCGAACCATCACCTCGCGGTCGCGTCCAGCCTCCAGCCGGACCAGCCCCGCGAGGTGAATCATGTCGGGGTTGCGCGGCGCAAGCTCCAGCGCTCGGTCGGCATGGGCAATCGCCTCGTCGGCCCGGCCCGCCTTGCTGCAGGCAAACGCGATCAGCTTCTGCGCATCGGCGTCGTTCTCGTAGCCGGGAATGCGCTGCACTGCGGCGATCGCCCCGGCCCAGTCCTGCCGCATCAGCGCCGCATTCGCCTCGCCCAGCGCCTGCTGCCCTGCCTTGAACGCCGGCGATGACAGCCGCGCGGCATACTGCGCCGCCGCCGGATCGTTGGCCGCGCGCGCCGCGCGCAGCGCCAGATCGAGCTCGCGCGGGCCCGCCGTCACTCCGTCGGCCAGCGGCCGGATGGTGCGCAACGCACCCGCGCCATCACCCGTCGCCAGTTCGGATTCGCCGAGCATGATCCGCACATAGGGGTTCTGCGGCGAGAGCAACGCCGCCTTGGCGAAGATGGCGCGCGCCTGTTCGGGGTGGTTCAGCGCCAGCAGCGCCTCGGCATATTTGAGCCCGTTGGCAGAGCGCGGATCGAGATCGGCTTCCATAGGCGCAAGCGTGGTGCGCACCTTCTCCCAATCGCCCTTTTCCGCCGCGATCTGCACGCCGAGTTCGACCACGCGCGAATCGTTGGGCGCGATCGCCGCGGCGCGCGAAACGAAGCCTGCGGCATCGTCGACCTTGCCCGCCATGTCGGCAAGCGATGCCCGCGCCAGCAGCGGCTCGATCCGCTTGGGGTGATCGGCAATGGCCGCGTCGTAGATCTTCGCGGCTTCGTCCCGCCGGCCTTGCTTGAGCGCGAGTTCGCCCGCGATCAGCTGCGTGTCGAGCGATTTGGGGGCAAGACGCTGCATCGTCGCCAGCGTGTTGGCTGCGCCGGTCCAGTCCTGCGCCTCGATCAGCATGCGAGCGTAATCGCGGGCAAGCTGCAGGTCGGGCTGGCCCGCCATGCCCTGGCGATAGGCCTCGTTCGCGCCGGGGTAATCCTTGAGCGCATAGAGCGCCGCGGCGCGGATCCGCCAGCCCGAGGGGCTGCGATCGTCACCCACCCAGTCCAGCGCCTGGCGCGCCTGCCCGCGCAGCAGTGCGGCCTCCGCCTTCCAGCGCGTCAATTCGGGCCCGCTGCGGCCTGCATCGACCAGCCGCTGCAGGGTGGCCTGCGCGCCATCGCCATCACCCAGCCGCAGCTGGCTCTGGATCAGCAGCACCAGCAGGTCTGCATTGCCGCTATCGCCATCGAGCGCGGCGAGCGCCTCTACCCGCGCGCCGGCGAAATCGTCGGCGGCATAGGCGGCACGGGCGTTGGCGGCATGATCGCCCCCGCCCTTCCCGCAGGCAGCGAGCGCGAGAAGCAGCGGAGCAAGGGCGAGCGAATGTCTCGAGAGGCGCATGGGCATCACGATCTGCCATCGAGGGCTGAAATTTCGGTGAATTGTCCGCATCCCGTCCACCTTCAGCTCCCCCGCCATCCGGCGATCTCTCCAGCGACGATGCCGCCGAGCTGCCCTTCGGCCCGGCCGATCGCATCATCGAGCCGTGGCGCTGGCAAGCCCAAGATCGGTTGCAGGGCGCAGATCGCTTCGTTACGTGTCGGCCCGGTTTACAACGATGCTGTGGTTAACCAACTGGAATCAAGCATTTCCGGGCTTGGCACATGTCTTGCTCATAACTTTTTCAGCAAACTTTAACCATTGAAGGTCCCGCTCATGCGCCTGTCCCGCTCGATTGCCAGCCTCGCGGCGATTGCCAGCTTCGCGCTTGCCGGCACGGCATTTGCCGACTCTATGACCTTTGGCTCGACCGACATCAGCAAGTCGGTGACGCTGAACTACAACGGCTACAGCGGCAGCGGCGGATCCTCGATCAGCGGCCTGACCGGTTCGACCACGTTCACGCTGACCGGCGTGTCGAACAACACCTACACGTTCGACTATTCGGTTTCGAACACGAGCAGCGCGCCGGTCACCGGCTCGCGCATCTCCAGCTTCGCGTTCAACACCGATCCGACGATCGCCAGCGCGACCTCGACAGGCGCGTTCTCGCAGACCACGCTCAATTCGAACTATCCCAACGGCATCGGCAACGTCGACGTCTGCTTCAAGGACGCGACGACCGGTTCGTGCGCCGGTGGTGGCAGCGGCGGCCTGACGTTGGGACAGACGGGCACCGGCTCGTTCTCGCTGTCGTTCTCCTCGCCCGTTTCGGCGGTGACGCTGAGCGACTTCTTCGTGCGGTACCAGTCGATCACCGGCGTTCCCGGGATCAGCTCGGCAAGCGGCGCGGGCACGATCTCTTCGGGATCGACCACCAGCAGCGGCGGCACTTCGGTGCCCGAGCCGGGGATGCTGGGCCTGTTCGGCATGGGCCTTGCCGGCATGGCCCTCGCCCGCCGGCGCCAGGTGCAGCAGCGCCGCGCCTGATCGCAGCGACGAGGCAACAACGGATGGAGCCGGCCCGCAAGGTCGGCTCTTTTTCGTTTGACGCTAGCCCTTGCGCGCTTCGGCGTAATGGCGCTGGATCGTGGGGTTCTGGGGCGCCTTTGCAGCGGCATCGCGCAGCAGTTGCACGCCCCGCGCGCGGTCCCTGCCCTGTTGCAACAGCAGCCAGCCGAGCGTGTCCATCACCGACGCATTGCCCGGTGCTTCCTTCAAGGCGCGCTCGCCATAGCCGATCGCCTTGTCGAAATTGCCGAGCTGTCCTTCGGCCCAGGCGATGTTGTTGAGGACCATCGCGTTGCGCCCGTCGGTGGCGGCGAGGATGCGTTCGTAGGCATCGACCGCATTGGCCCAGTTGCCCTGGCGCATGGCGATATCGCCATTGGCAAGAAGGGCGCCCATCGCGCGCGGACTGGGGAAGCGGGCGCGGGCATCGAACGAGGCGATGTCGACATCGCCGGCGTCCTTGGCGGCCTTTGCCAGCAGGCGCAGATCGTCGGGCAAGGCGGTGCGGCTGGTGGCGAACGGCCGAAGCGTGACGACCGCGCCGGCGTTGTCGCCACCCGCCATCTGCGCCTTGGCCAGTTCGCGGCGCACGACGAGGTTTTCCGGATGACGCAGCAGCAGCGGGGCAAGACGCGCGCGCGCCTGTTCCGGCTGCCCCAGCGCAACGAGCGCCTGGGCATAGAGCACGTTGGCATCGTCGCGTTCGGCAAGCTGGCCCTCGGCCGCCTGCAGCAGATCGCGCACCTTCTGCCACTGGCCGCGCGCGGCGGCGAGCCGCGCGGACAAGTAGGTGACATCGGCATCGCTACCGACGCCCTTGAGCGCGCCGATAGCCTGTTCGAGCTGGTCGAGCCGACCGAGATCGCCGAGCACGCCTGCCCTGCCGACCAGCGCGGGAAGGTTGCCGGGATAGGCGCGCGCCGCCTTGTCGTAGGAGGCCAGCGCGCGCGAAAGATCGCCTTCGGCGGTCGAGACCTTGCCGTCGGCGATCATGGCATCGAGGCTGCCGCCATCGGCCTTGAGCGCCTTGTCGACGAGGACGCGCGCTTCGATCCGGTCCCCTTCGCCAAGGCGATAGCGCGCGGCGGCCGCAAGCAGACGGGCATCGTTGGGGTGCGCGATGACGCCGGCCGTGAATTCGCGCGCGGCCGCATCCTTGTCGCCCTTGCCCAGCAGCGCGAGCGCCCGCAGCCGCTGACCGGAAGCCGAATGGTCGTCCCCCAGCGCGGCCAAGGCTTCCGCCGGCTTTTCACGGAGCAGCGCCGCTTCGGCGACGAGCAGGCGGAAATCGGCGGGGCGACGATTGGCCGGCAGTTTCTGAAGGCTGGCACCCGCGGCGACGCCATCGCCCATGGCCAGCGCGTTGCGGGCGTGAAGCTCCAGCACGCGCGGATCGTCGGGCATGGCGGCCAGCGCGGCGGCAAGATCGGCCTGCGCGGCGAGGTAATCGTGATGGGCAAACTCCTGCCCGGCGCGGGCGAAGCGCTTGGCCGGATCCTCGCCACAGCCGGCCAGCACGGCGAGCAACAGGCCGCCGATCGCGGGAGCCAGCAGGCGATTAACGCTGTTCATCCGGACGATTCTCACCATTTCGGACCCGCTCTCACCGAAAGGTATAAACGTTGGATGAAGGTTTCCAATCGTCCGCGACATTATTCGGGCACGGCGCGGCGCGGCACCCGCGCTGCCGTTGCGGAATTTGTCCGCGCCGCCTAAGGGCCTGCGCAGACCAGGAGTGAGCTGAAGATGGGTTTTCGTTGCGGGATCGTCGGACTGCCGAATGTCGGCAAGTCGACACTGTTCAATGCGCTGACCGAAACGCAGGCGGCGCAGGCGGCGAACTATCCGTTCTGCACGATCGAGCCGAACGTCGGCAACGTCGGCGTGCCCGACCCGCGGCTCGACAAGCTGGCGGCCATCGCCGGCAGCCAGAAGATCATCCCGACCCAGCTGGGCTTCGTCGATATCGCCGGCCTTGTCCGCGGTGCATCCAAGGGTGAAGGCCTGGGTAACCAGTTCCTGGGCAACATCCGCGAAGTCGATGCCATCGTGCACGTGCTGCGCTGCTTCGAGAACGACGATATCCAGCATGTCGACAACAAGGTCGATCCGATCTCCGACGCCGACACGGTCGAGACCGAGCTGATGCTGGCCGACCTCGAAAGCCTGGAAAAGCGCGTTCCCGCCGCCCAGAAGAAGGCCGCTGCGGGCGACAAGGAATCGAAGATCGTCGCCTCGGTGCTGGGCCAGGCGCTGGCGCTGCTGCGCGAAGGCAAGCCCGCGCGGCTGACCGTGCCCAAGGACGACGAGGAAGCGCGCGTGTTTGCGCAGGCGCAGCTGCTGACCTCGAAGCCGGTGCTCTATGTCTGCAACGTCGAGGAAGAAAGCGCAGCGGAAGGCAACGCCTTCTCCGCCCGCGTGTTCGAAAAGGCCAAGGCCGAAGGCGCCAACGCGGTGATCGTATCGGCCGCGATCGAGGCGGAGCTGGTCGGCATGGATCCCGAGGAGCGCACCGTGTTCCTCGAGGAAATGGGCTTGCACGAAACCGGCCTCGCCCGCGTGATCCGCTCGGGCTACGACCTGCTGCACCTGATCACCTTCTTCACCGTCGGCCCCAAGGAAGCGCGCGCCTGGACCGTGCACAAGGGCGCGAAGGCGCCCGAAGCGGCCGGCGAGATCCACTCCGACATGCAGCGCGGCTTCATCCGCGCCGAGACGATCGCCTACGACGACTACGTCACGCTCGGCGGTGAAACGGCGGCCAAGGATGCAGGCAAGCTGCGCCAGGAAGGCAAGGAATACATCGTCCACGACGGCGACGTGATGCACTTCAAGTTCAACGTCTGAACCGCTGACGAACGCCCCGCCATTTGGGCGGGAGCCAATCGGGCGAATTGCCGTTCCCTTGTCGAAACAAGGGGATGTGATGGCGAAATTGACACGGGCCGATGTGCTGGCACGCGCGGGCTATGCCGCGCGCGGTGTGGTCTACGCGCTGCTTGGCTGGCTGGCGCTGGAAACGCGAAGTGCCGCCGACGATGGCCAGAACGCGGTGTTCGACATGGTGCAGGACATGCCGGCGGGCGGATTGGCGCTGGCGCTGCTGGTCGCAGGCCTGGTTGCATACGGGATCTACAAGCTGGCAGGCGCGCTGTTCGATCTCGAACGCCACGGCCACGATGCCAAGGGCGTCGCGGTGCGCATCGGTCAGGGCGCCGGCGCGCTCGCCTATCTCGGCATGGCGTTCGCGGCCGCCAAGTTCGCGCTCGGCTATCGGCACTTCGCGCACGAGGGCGCGCATGGCGGGGCCGAGATGGCCGGCGGCGTGCTGGCCTGGCCGCTGGGCTGGGTGCTGATCGGGCTTGCCGGAATCGCCTTCGTCATCGCGGCGTTGTTCCAGGCGTTCGGTGCCGCCACGGGCCACTTCATGAAGCGCATTGCCAGCGATGCACCGCGCGCGAGGGAAGCGCTGGGCCGGATCGGCCTCGCCGCGCGGGCGGTGGTGTTCGGACTGGTCGGCTGGTCGCTGCTGCGCTCGGCCTGGCTGGTGCGCCATGCCGAAGTCCGCGATCTGGGTGGCGTGCTCGAACAGTTGCGCACCCAGCAGACGATCCATCTGCTCGTGGCGGCAGGCCTTCTGGTGTTCGGCCTCTTCAGCCTCATCTGCGCACGCTACCGCGTGGTGCCCGCCGTCGACGTGGTGCACGCGGCCCGCCGACGATTTAATTGATCGGTTGACGCAGTCGGGCCGTGCAGGCACGTTTCAGCGCATGCAGTATTACGAAGATATCGTCCCCGGCAGCAGCGACCGCTTCGGCGCCTATGCCGTGACCCGCGAAGAAGTGATCGAATTCGCATCGAAGTACGACCCGCAGCCGTTCCATCTCGACGACGAAGCCGCGAAGCAGACCTATTTCGGCAGGCTTTCGGCGAGCGGCTGGCACACTTGCGCGATGACCATGGCGATGCTGGTGGAGCAACTCAAGCAGCACCAGCAGGCCGGGCTCGGCTCGCCGGGCGTCGATGAGCTGCGCTGGGTCAAGCCCGTCTATCCCGGCGACACGCTGACCTGCGAGCGCATCACCATCGACAAGAAGCGCAGCAAGTCCCGGCCGGAGATGGGCAGCTTCCGCAACGAGGTCAAAGTGCTCAACCAGCACGGCGAAGTGGTGATGACGATGAAGTCGACCGGTTTCATCCGCACCCGCGATCCGAACGGAACCGACTGAATCGACGCGCCCTTCGCGCCGCTACATCGGCTTGCACTGGGCAGTGCCCTTGCTGTTGTAGACCACCTGGTCATAGGGATCGGTCACCGTCAGCTGCGCATCGAACATCTCGACCGCGCCGTTGACGACATGCTTGCCACCGTCGATCCGCGTCAGCCGCAACGAATATTCCTTGCCGCTGTAATGCGACCACGCTTCCTGCGGCAGCCTGGCGCTGCCCTTGTCGGCCGCCAGCACGACGATATGGCCATCGAGCTTGATCGCCGCCCTTTGGCCCTGTGCCAGCGCGGTGGCCCCCATCCCGCCGCCATCGGCGACAAAGTTGCAGCCGGCCGCGATCAGCTTGTTGTCGCGTATGTCGAAGTAGCCGATCGGCTGTGGATCGATCATCCGCGCCGGCGGCTTGGCGTCCTGCGCCGCCTGGACCTGCGCGATGGCCTGCTCGTCGCTCTCCTTCGGCTTGCTGGAACAGGCGGCCAGGGCCAGCAGGGCAAACGGCATGATCAGGCGGCGCATCGCAATCCTCTCGTCGATTTTAGCCGAGCCTAGCGCAAAGGCGCGTTGCAGCAAGAAGCACGCTGCCGTGTGATCGAGGATACAAGAGAAGGTGGCAGGAGAGGCCCACATGACCCGCATTTCGATGATCGAGCACGATGGCTGGAGCAAGGCGCTGCGCGACGCGACCAACCCGGACGCGATGACCTCGCTTGAGCGGGGCACCTTGCGCATCATGGCGCACAAGCCCGAAACGGCCCTTGGCTTTGTCGGCTTTTTCGGCGCCCTTCGAGGCGAGCGCACGCTACCCGAACGGCTGACAGAGCTGATGCGCCTGCGCATTGCCTTCCACAACCAGTGCCGCAGCTGCATGGCAGTGCGCTACAGCGATGCCGCGGCGGACGGTGTCGACGAGGCCCTCGTCTGCTCGCTCGAGCGGCCGGCGGAAGCGGAAAACCTGACCGAGCGGGAAAAGCTGGCGATCGATTACGGCGAGCGGCTCGCAACCAACCACCTATCGCTGGACGATGAATATCACGCGCGGCTGAAGAAACATTTCACCGAGGCCGAGATCGTCGAACTTGGCATCTTCGCCGCGCTTTGCGTCGGTTTCGGTCGACTGGGCGCGAGTTGGGATATGGTCGAGGAACTGCCCGAAGCGTTCCGTGCGCGCGAGGGCGGGCCGATCGCGCCCTGGGGTCAACGCGAAGTGGTGGGCGTGCGCTAAGCCAAGGCGCTTACTTGCGCCCGAACAGCTTCTCGATGTCGCCATGGGCGAGCTTCACCCACGTGGGCCGGCCGTGGTTGCATTGACCAGAGCGCGGAGTGACTTCCATCTCGCGCAGCAGGGCGTTCATTTCCGGCACCGACAGCTGCCGCCCCGCGCGCACCGAGCCGTGGCAGGCCATCGTCGCGAGCACGAGGTCGAGCTTTTCTTCCAGCAGCAGCGCATCGCCGTGGCGGGCGAGATCGTCGGCCACATCGTTTACCAGCGCCGCGGGATCGCCCTTGGCGAGCGCGGCGGGAACGGCGCGCACCAGCATGGCGGCCGGACCGAACCGTTCGAGCAGCAGTCCGAAACGCGCAAGCTTGGGCGCGGCATCCTCGAGCCGGTCGGCAGCGAGTTCCTCCACCTCCACCACTTCGGGGATCAGCAGCGCCTGGCTGGGTGCCTCGCCCGCGCCCGCCCCGGCCGCGCGCAACCGTTCGAGCACCAGCCGCTCGTGCGCGGCATGCTGGTCGACCAGCACGAGCCCGTCGGCGGCTTCGGCGACGATGTAGGTGTTGGCGACCTGCCCGCGCGCGACCCCTAGCGGATGCTCGACCGCTTGCGGAACCGGCACCGATGCCTCCTCGGCGCGGGCCACCGGCGGCGCCATGACGCTTGCCTCGTACCCGCGCCAGGCCCGGCCGGCTTCGGACAGTCGCTGCGGCGCGGGGGCGAAAATGTTGCCTTGCACGGGCGCGCCTGGCGTGAACGTCGGTGTGCTGATCGGCTCGGAACGCCACGAAGCCATCGCGGCGGCATCGGGCGCCTGCGCGCTGCGCTTGTCCCCGGCGGCGAGCGCATGGCGCAGCCCGGAGACGATCAGCCCGCGCACCAGCTGCGGATCGCGAAAGCGGACCTCGGTCTTCGCCGGGTGCACGTTGACGTCGACTTCGCTTGGCGGAACGTCGAGGAACAGCGCCAGCACCGCGTGGCGATCACGCGCCAGCATGTCGGCATAGGCGCCGCGCACCGCGCCGACCATCAGCTTGTCCTTCACCGGGCGGCCATTGACGAACAGGTACTGGTGATCGGCCATGCCGCGATTGTAGGTCGGCAGGCCTGCAACGCCGCCGAGGCGATATTCCCCGCGCTCCAGGTCGACCGCGACCGCATTGTCCTTGAGTTCGCGCGCGACGAGCAGCGCGACGCGTGCCTCGAGACTGTCGCCCGGCTGGACCTGCAGCGCGCGGCGCCCGTCGTGTTCGAGCGTGAAGCCGATGTCGGGGCGAGCCATGGCCAGACGGCGCACGACGTCGAGGCTGGCCGCCCATTCGCTGCGAGGCGAGCGCAAGAACTTGCGGCGCGCGGGGATCTTGCCGAACAGGTCTTCGACCCGCACCCGCGTGCCCGGCGGCAGCGCGGCGGGGCCTTCGGACAGGAGCGCGCCGTGATCGACCACGCGCTTCCAGGCCTCGCCGGTTTCGCGGCTGCGGCTTTCGATCGTCACCCTCGCGACCGAGGCAATCGAGGGCAGCGCCTCTCCGCGAAAGCCCAGGGTCGCCACCAGCTCGATCGCTTCGTCCGGCAGCTTGCTGGTGGCATGGCGTTCGAGCGCGAGCGCGATTTCGTCGGCGCGCATGCCGCAGCCGTCGTCGGTCACCTCGATCAGCGCGAGGCCCCCTTCGCCGAGGCGAACGGTGATCGCAGAAGCGCCCGCATCGATCGCGTTCTCGACCAGTTCCTTGAGCGCCGAGGCCGGCCGCTCGACAACTTCGCCCGCCGCGATGCGGTTGACCAGCGTTTCGGGCAGGCGGCGAATGGTGCGGGATGGCAAGGCTGGCGGAGGCTGCGACATGGCTCCGGACAATCCTAGCGACGAGCGTGCGAAAATTCGAGACAAGCGGTGCGACTTATCCCCTTCGACCTCGCACAAAATATTGGGTTTTGCGCAGGGCTTGCGCTAATGAGCCGCCTTCGCTGGACGCTCACTTCTGGAGGGGGAAGCGCATCGCTTTTGCGCAAACCCCCTGATTCTCGACGGATTCCCTGATGGCTTCGATGTTTTCCCGATTCTTCAAGTTCGGTTCCCAGAACATTGCGATCGACCTCGGCACGGCCAATACGCTGGTTTACGTGCAAGATCGCGGCATTGTTCTGAATGAACCTTCCGTCGTCGCCATCGAAACATTGAATGGCATCAAGAAGGTCAAGGCCGTCGGTGACGACGCCAAGATGATGATGGGCAAGACGCCCGACAACATCGAGGCCATCCGCCCCTTGCGCGACGGTGTCATCGCCGACATCGAAGTCGCCGAGGCGATGATCAAGCACTTCATCCAGAAGGTGCACGGCAAGAAGAGCCTGCTGCGCTATCCCGAGATCGTGATCTGCGTGCCTTCGGGCTCGACCTCGGTCGAACGCCGCGCCATCCGCGATGCGGCCAGCAACGCCGGCGCCAGCCAGGTCTACCTGATCCTTGAACCGATGGCCGCAGCGATCGGCGCCGACATGCCGGTGACCGAGCCGGTCGGCTCGATGGTCGTCGACATCGGCGGCGGCACCACCGAAGTCGCGGTGCTTTCGCTGCGAGGCCTTGCCTATACCACCAGCGTGCGCGTCGGCGGCGACAAGATGGACGAAGCGATCGTTTCCTACGTCCGTCGCCACCACAACCTGCTGATCGGCGAAGCGACCGCCGAGCGCATCAAGAAGGATTACGGCATCGCCACCGTGCCTGCCGACGGCATTGGCGAGACGATCCACATCAAGGGTCGCGACCTGGTCAACGGTGTGCCCAAGGAAATCACGATCACCCAGGCCAACGTGGCTGAGGCGCTGTCCGAACCGATCGGCGCGATCGTCGAAGGCGTGCGCATCGCGCTGGAAAACACCGCGCCCGAACTGGCGGCCGACATCGTCGACCAGGGTATCGTGCTGACGGGCGGCGGCGCGCTGATCCGCGGGCTTGACGAACACCTGCGCGAAGAGACCGGCCTGCCGGTCTCCGTGGCCGAGGATCCGCTGTCCTGCGTCGCGCTTGGCACTGGCCGTGCCATGGAAGATCCGATCTATCGCGGCGTGTTGATGACCGCGTAAACCGCAGGTTCAGTCGTCAGGGTGCGTTGCGTCTGGCAAGACCTGCGCGCCAGTCGGCGGCGGTGACGAAGGGGTGATGACAATGGCGCGGTCGCAGGACAGGCGCCCGGGCTTTTCGCGCAGGGCGCAAGTCGGGATCTTCACCGGCTACGTGGTCGCCGTGGCCGGCGTTCTGCTGGGCGCGGTGCTGCTTGTCGTGTCGCTGTTCAACCCCGGTGCCTTCTCGTTTGCGCGCGCCAGTGCCGCCGAGGTGGCGCGCCCGCTGGGCGTGGCGGGGGCGGAGACGCGCGTGGCGAGCCAGGGCATCTTCGCCGCCATCGGCGCCTATCTCAACGCCGGGCGCCAGAACGCCGAACTCAGCCGCGAAGTCGCCGCAGCCCGCGCCAATGCCGTGGCGATGCGCGCGATCGAAGCCGAGAACCGGCGGCTCAAGGTCTTGCTTGGCATTGCCGAAACCCAGCCCCGACCCATTGCGGCGGCGCGGTTGATCGGCTCCACCGCGTCCAGTTCGCGCCGTTTCGCGGTGCTTTCGGTCGGCAGTCGCCAAGGCGTCAGCAAGGGCCAGCCCGTTCGCGGGGGCGGCGGGCTTATCGGCCGGGTGATCGAGACCGGGCCCGACACCGCTCGGATCCTGCTGGTCACAGATCCCGACAACGTGGTGCCCGTCCGACGCGCCAGCGATGGACTGCCGGGCTTCGTCCAGGGCGGCGCCAATGGACGCATCGACATTCGCCTGATCAATTCGGGCATCAACCCGCTGCACAAGGGTGACGTCTTCGTGACGTCGGGTTCGGGCGGCATCTATCCGCCGGGCATTCCGGTCGCGGTCGCTACCGAACCGCATCGCGATGGCGCGACCGGGCATCTCGCCAGCGATCCGTCGGACGCCGACTACGTGCTGGTCCTGCCAATGTATCAGCCGACAGCGGTCAGCGCGCTGGAAGCCACCCAGAAGGCAGCCCCGCCCCCGCCCGAGGACGAAAAGCCGTGATCGGCGGCCGCTTCGCCGGCGGTGCCGCGCGGGTGCGCAACCCGATCAACCGGGCCCCGTCGCTGCTGCTGGCGGTAGGGCTGCCGTGGCTGGCGATCATGCTCGCCGCAATGGCCAGCTTTTCACCGATCATCGCGTCGGCCCCGGTGCTGCCGCCCCTATCATTCATGATGCTGCTCGGCTGGCGCATGCTGCGCCCGACGCTGCTGCCGGTCTGGGCCGGCCTGCCGCTCGGCGCCTGGGACGACTTGTTCAGCGGGCAGCCGTTCGGCAGCGGCATTGTGCTGTTTTCCGGGGCGATGCTGGCCATGGAGGCGATCGACGCGCGCTTCCTGTGGCGCGGCTTTGCACAGGACTGGCTGGCCGGCGCCGCCTTGCTCGCCGCCTATCTTCTGCTTTCGGCGGGCTTCGCTGGCCTTGCAGCCGGCTATCCGCTGCCCATGACGATCGGGCCGCAGCTTCTTCTTGCCGTGGTGCTGTTCCCGCCTGTCACCCGCATCGTCGCGGTGATCGACCGCCTGCGCCTGCTGCCGCTCAAGAGGATCTGACGCCGGTGAAGCAGAAGCTGCCGATGACCTCGGCAATCCTCACCAACAAGTTCGAACGCCGCACGTTCGTGCTCGGCACGGCGCAGGCGGCGGTGGGCGTGCTGCTCGCCACGCGTCTCGGCTACCTGTCGGTGGCGGAGAATGCCAAGTACCGCGCCGCTTCAGAAAGCAACCGCGTCAACCTGACGCTGATCCCGCCGCGGCGCGGCTGGGTGATCGACCGACGCGGCGCTGCCCTGGCCGCCAATCGTGCCGATTTCCGCGTCGACCTGATCCCCGACCGGGTGGTCGATGCCGACGCCACGCTCGCCACGCTCGGGCCGCTGCTCGGCCTGACCGCCGACAAGGTCAGCGACATCAAGACCCGGCTGGACAAGGCGCGCGGATTCCAGCCGGTCGAAGTCGCTTCGAACCTCGATTGGGACAAGTTCGCCGCCGTCTCGGTCCGCCTGCCCGAACTGCCCGGGGTTATCCCGCAGCGTGGCTATTCGCGGTTCTATCCCACCGGTCCCTCGGTCGGCCACCTCGTCGGCTATGTCGGTCCGGCCTCGGCCGAGGACTACGAGCGCGAACGCAATCCGCTGCTGATCACGCCCGGCTTCAAGATCGGCAAGGATGGTCTTGAAAAGCACTTCGAGGAGCGCCTGCGCGGCGTTCCCGGCGCCCGCCGCGTCGAGGCGACGGCATCGGGCCGCGTGGTGCGCGACCTTGGCACGCGCGAAGACGTGCCGGGCAAGCCGATCCAGCTGACCATCCGCGCCGGCCTACAGGACTACGCCGCGCGGCGCATCGGCCTCGAAAGCGGCTCTGTGGTGGTGATGGACTGCGCCACCGGGGATGTGCTGGCGATGGTTTCGATGCCCAGCTTCGATCCCAATTCGTTCAGCGACGGGATCGGCCGCATCGAATGGAAGATGCTGTCGGAGGACGACCACGTGCCCTTGCGCAACAAGGTGCTGCGCGGCCTCTATCCGCCGGGCTCCACCGTGAAGCCGATGGTGGCGCTCTCGTTCCTCGAAGCCGGGCTAGACCCCAACGCCAGCGTCGGCTGTGCCGGCGGCCTGCGCGTAGGCAACCGCGTGTTCCACTGCTGGAACCACCGCGGCCACGGCAGCGTCGACATGGCCAAGGGCATCTACCAGTCGTGCGACGTCTACTTCTACCACTTCGCGCAACAGATCGGCATGGACACGATCGCGAAGATGGCGCGCCGCCTCGGCCTCGGCCAGGAATTCGAGATGCCCTATCCTGGGCAGTCCTATGGCACCGTGCCCGATCCTGCGTGGAAGCTGCGCAAGTACAAGAAGGAGTGGGCGATCTACGACACCGTCAATGCAACGATCGGCCAGGGCTACATGCTGGTCAATCCGTTGCAGCAGGCGGTGATGGCTTCGCGCCTTGCCTCGGGACTTGAGCTGAAGCCGCGCCTGCTGCTCGATCGAAATGCGCCACGCGCGCCGTCGATGGGCTTCAAGCAGGAACATCTCGACCTGATCCATTCGGCCATGAACGAGGTGGTGAACGGGCGCGGCACCGCGGGGCACGCCCGCCTGCCGCTCGCCAACGTGCAGATGGCGGGCAAGAC
Source organism: Novosphingobium olei (assembly GCF_012927405.1). Taxonomy (GTDB): domain Bacteria; phylum Pseudomonadota; class Alphaproteobacteria; order Sphingomonadales; family Sphingomonadaceae; genus Novosphingobium; species Novosphingobium olei. Next base: position 320,896 of record NZ_JABBGM010000004.1, read on the forward strand.
CGGCACAGCGCAGGTCGTCGGGCTGAACATCGGCAACGGCAAGGGCGGCCAGTGGAAGCATCGCGACCACGGCCACTTCATCTGCTTCGCCCCGTTCGACAAGCCGCGCTTTGCCTGTGCCGTCGTCATCGAGCACGGTGGCGGCAGCCCCGCCGCGTATCCCATCGCGCGCGACGTGATGACGTACCTTTTCGACCCGGCCAAGGCGATGGAAGCGCTCGAGGCATACGAAAAGCAGTGGGGCGGCGATGTGCGCACGCGGATGCGCGCCAAGTACGATGCCTATGCCGCCCGGTTCGGCGCCAGCGCGCCTGCCGCGCCGGACGAGGACCAGGCGGCGGAGGAAGTTGCGGCAGAAAACAAGCCTGCGCCCGAACCGACCGCGGCGCAGACCGATGCCGCAGCGCCCGCGCCCGAACCCGAACCTGCGCCAATCGTCGTCCCCTCGCCCGCAGCGCCCGCTGCTGCGCCCGGCACAACGCCGCTGCCAGGGACCTGAGCCAACGATGCAGCGCGCCTATATCCCGCAGATAATCGCGCGGCAGCCCTGGCGGGTGATCCTGCCGCTGTTCGCGCTCGTCGTGTTCGGCAGCCTCGTGCTCTATTCGGCGGCCGGCGGCAACATCCGCCCCTGGGCCGGCATGCACGTTGCCCGCTTCATCGTTTTCCTGGTGATGGCCGCCACGATCGCGCGGGTGCCGCAGGAATGGTTCAAGCGCGCCGCGCTGCCGATCTACGTGATCCTGTGCGTCCTGCTGGTGCTCGTCGAACTGATCGGGGGGATTGGCGGCGGAAGCCAGCGCTGGCTGAACCTCGGCTTCATGACGCTCCAGCCATCGGAACTGATGAAGCCCGGCATCGTGCTGGTGCTCGCCTGGTTCTACTCCGTGCTGCCCGTCGGCGAGATCAACGGCTGGCGCGCGATCGTGCCGGCGCTGCTGCTGCTGGGTTTCCCTGCAGGCCTCGTGATGCTGCAGCCTGACCTTGGCACCGGGCTTGCCATCAGCTTCGGCGCGGTGGTGATGATGTTTCTGGCAGGCCTTCCCTTGCGCCTGTTCATCGGGGGCGCGCTTGCCGGCGCAGTTGCGGCGCCGATCGCGTTCTTCACGCTGCTGCACGACTATCAGCGCAAGCGTGTGCTGGTGTTTCTCGATCCCGAAAGCGATCCGCTGGGTTCGGGCTACCACATCACCCAGTCGAAGATCGCGATCGGTTCGGGCGGCCTTCTCGGCAAGGGGTTCGGCAACGGCTCGCAAAGCCACCTCGATTACCTGCCCGAAGCGCACACCGACTTCGTGTTCGCCACGATGAGCGAGGAGTGGGGCATGCTCGGCGGCCTGTTCGTGCTCGCCGTGTTCTTCCTCGTGTTCCGCTGGGGACTGAAGGTCGCAACCAATGCGCCCGACCGGTTCTCGCGCCTGCTGGCAGCGGGCATGGTCACGACGATCTTCTTCTACATGTGCATCAACCTGATGATGGTCATGGGCCTTGCGCCCGTGGTCGGAATTCCGCTGCCTTTCATGAGCCACGGCGGATCGTCGATGATGACCAACATGATCTGCATCGGCACGATCATGGCCGTGGACCGCTGGTCGCGCCGTGGCAGCACAGGGCTGTTGTAGAAAACTTTCAATTTCCCCCTTGGCAGGCGCGCCAGAATCGTTATGGGGGCGGCTCCGCGGCGCACCAACGCCGAGACGGGATATGGACGCATAGCTCAGTTGGTAGAGCAGCTGACTCTTAATCAGCGGGTCCTAGGTTCGAGCCCTAGTGCGTCCACCATCCCTTCCTGCCCCAAGGCAGCCATCCCGATCGGGATACGGACGCATAGCTCAGTTGGTAGAGCAGCTGACTCTTAATCAGCGGGTCCTAGGTTCGAGCCCTAGTGCGTCCACCAAATTCTCTAATTAAATCAATATACTAAAGGTCAATCGCTTCGAGATTTCCGCGGAGCCTTTGCTTCTAGGTAGCTCTCTAGGTAGCAGGCCGATAAAATCGCCCCACCGCAAAAAGAAAGCGCTTCGGGCACTGTGGCCGAAACCTGGCGCGAATTGAGTTGGTGTTCCGAACGCGGCCGCTTGAATGCCGCGGCGATTTGGCTGGCATTGAATGACACCCCTCGTCCCTTCGACCCGACGACGTGGCGGATCAGCCGAGGCTTTCTTCGATCATCAACAGAGCGAGGAAGCCCACGAAGAACATGGCGGTGATCAAGGGGCTGTCTGGCTGCTCGTGCGCTTCAACGAGCAGTTCCTCGGCAACGAGATACAGCAATGCGATCAGTCCAAAAGCCAAGAACCCGGTGATCACCTGAGCTGGGAGCAATGCGACGGGCGTAGCAGCGAGCGTCCCCAAGGGGAGCAACAGGGCCAAGGCGACCGAAAGGGCGACAATTTGCGCGCGCGAGCGGATCGTCTCACCAAGCTCCGCCGTAACGGTGAGCCCCAGAAACAATACCTCCAGCGTAAGGGCAATGGTCAGCAACACGCCTGCCTTTTCGCCAGCTAGGAAGGCGAGCCCGAGCACTAGGCCGTCAATGAATATGTCAATGCCGATGGCGCTGACCATTCCGACAGGGCCTTGCCAACGACCTTCAAGCGACTTGACGAACAGCATGACGAGAACACCGAGTGTGCCGCCGATGAATGTCGCCCAGAGCGACCCGCCGTGCTTGACCTGGGGTAGGATTTCCGCAGCAGCGGCTGCGAAGACGACGCCCGCCGCTAGATGCTGCACGGCGCTGACAAGCTTTGGTCCGGGGCGCTGCAAAACCGCAAAGACCGCACCGACAAAAACGGCGAAGACGGGAATCAGTGCGTAGATCAGGTTCGGCACTGCCTAGGCCTTTCTCGATCAGACGACATCATCGGGCTCGAGTGCGCAATTCTCAGCCGCGCTGGTCTCGATCTGGATGGTAGGATGATCGATCGAAAAGCGGCTTTTCAATTCGCGAGCGAGATCGGCGGAGAATGCGTCACCCGGATAGCCGGCAGGCACGACGAGGTGCACGGTAAGTGCGGTTTCAGTGGTACTCATCGACCAGATATGCAGGTCGTGTATCGCGGCAACCCCCGGCTGGCCTTTAATGAATTCAGCGACTTCGTCCTGGTCGACGCCAGGTGGAATGGCGTGCAGGCTCATGTTCACTGAGTCCCTTAGCAATCCCCAGGTGCCCACCGCGATTACCGCGACGATCACCAGACTGACCGCGGGATCGATCCAACTCCATCCGGTCGCAAGGATTACGAAACCCGCGACCACGACGCCTGCCGATACGGCCGCGTCAGCCGCCATATGCAGGAAGGCGCCGCGAATGTTGATGTCGCCCTTGCTGCCGCGCATGAACATCAGCGCCGTAGCGGTGTTGATGGCTATGCCGATGGCCGCGACGATGATCACGGTTTTGCCGGCGACTGGCGCGGGCTCGGAGAACCGCCCAACAGCCTCGAAGGCAATGATCGAGATCGCGACGACCAGGAACAGGGCGTTAATTAAAGCAGCAACGATCGAAGATGAACGCAAGCCGTAGCTATACCGACCTCCCGGTTTTCGCTTGGCGAGGATCGTCGCGACCCAGGCAATCAGCAATCCCAGCACGTCGCTGAAATTGTGCCCGGCGTCAGCGAGCAGCGCCATCGAGTTGCTGAGGAAGCCGTAAACCGCCTCGACGATGACGAAGCCCATGTTGAGCGATACGCCGATGGCGAAGGCCAGCCCGAAGTCCTTGGGGGCATGGCTATGGCCGTGGCCGTGCGAGTGACCAGCATGATCGCTGTGATCGTGCCCCGAGTGATCGTGTGCATGTTCATCCGCCATCTGCTTTCCTTCTACTTCTCGACCAGTTCGCCGCCGAACCTGTCGACGTCAGTGTAATCCCCTGCGACATGTTGTTTATGCCGACCCTTGAGCAGCAGATGGCTGATCGCGGGCAAGACAAAGAGCGTGAGGATGGTCGAAGTGATCAGGCCGCCGATCACGACGATCGCCAACGGCTTTTGCACCTCCGCGCCCTGACCGGTTGCCAGCGCCATCGGCACGAAGCCGATCGCCGGCACGATTCCGGTCATAAGCACGGCGCGGAAGCGTTCGATTGCTCCCTCCGTCACCGCGCGATCGACTGGTAGCCCGGAATCGATCCGCTGGTTGATGGCGGTCATGACCACCAGGCCATTCAGGACTCCCACGCCCGCCAGCACGATGAACCCAACGGCCGCCGATACCGAGAACGGCAACCCGGTTAGCAGCAGCCCAAACACACCGCCGGCAAGGCCAAGCGGAATCGCCGAGTAGACCGCGATTGCCGGACGCGCGCCTTTGAGCGCCATGAATAGAATGCCGAAGATCGCTGCAAACACTAGCGGGATGACGATGGTCAGCCGCCGCGAGGCAGCCTGGAGGTTTTCGAACTGCCCTCCCCATTCGATGAAGGTGCCGGGTGGCAACTTGACCTGCTCGCCGACCTTGGCCTGGGCTTCGGCAATGAAGGAGCCTAGATCGTTGCCGCGGACATTGGCCTGCACCACGACACGGCGCTTGCCGTTGTCGCGGCTCACCTGGTTCAAGCCTTCCGAGAAGGTGAACCTCGCCAGTGCGCCGAGCGGGATCGAGGCGCGATCACCGTCGTTGAGCAGCATCACCGGCAGAGCTGCCACGGCGCTCAGATCGTCGCGAATGGCATGGGGAAGGCGCACGACGATATCAAAGCGACGGTCACCTTCGAACACGATCCCGGCCTCGCGCCCCCCGAGCGCGGCAGCGACGGTGTCGGTCACGTCCTGAAGCGACAGGCCGTAGCGAGCGATAGCATCGCGGTCGAACTGGACGTCGAGCGTCGGAAATCCCTCGGTTTGTTCGACCTTGACGTCAGCGGCACCAGGAACGGTTCGCAGGACGCTCGCGACCTGCTGGGCGACCCCGCCCATTCGGGTCAGGTCATCGCCGTAGAGCTTAATCGCGATGTCACCGCGTACGCCGGCGATGAGTTCGTTGAACCGCAGCTGGATAGGTTGGCTGACTTCAAAGGCGCTGCCGACCATAGGCTTGAGCCGCTGCTCGAGCCTCTCGATCACGTCTTCCTTGCTGTCGACGCCGGTGGGCCACTCGCTCTTCGGCTTGAGGATGATGAACGAGTCCGAGGCATTGGGCGGCATCGGGTCGGTGGCAACTTCGGCCGTCCCGGTTTTGGAGAACACGAAGGCCACTTCGGGCATTCCCGCGACCGCTTTCTCGATCTGCATCTGCAGCCCCTTCGACTGCGCCAGTGAGGTTGAAGGTATGCGCAGCCCCTGCATCGCCAGGTTGCCTTCGTTGAGCTGCGGAATGAACTCGCGGCCGAGCATCATGAAAACGAGCCCGGCAAGGACGAAGGTCCCGACGCCAGCACCGATCCACGGCCAAGGCCGCGCCACGGCCCTGTCGAGCAGTGGCTCGTATCGCTGCTTGGCCCAAGCGATCGCCCTGACTTCCTTCTCGCCGACCTTTCCGCGGATGAGCAGCGCGACCATTGCCGGAACAAAGGTCAGAGACGCGATGAAGGCCCCGCCAAGGGCAAGCATCACGGTGATCGCCATCGGCGAGAACATCTTGCCCTCGACTCCGGTGAAGGTCAGCAACGGCGCGAACACGAGGAAGATGATTGCTTGGCCAAAGATAGTCGGGCGGACCATTTCGCGCGCGGCCTCGAACACCTCGTGCAACCGCTCGTTGAGGTCGAGCAGCCGCCCCTCATGGTGTTGTCGCTCGGCAAGACGTCTCAGGCAGTTCTCGATGATGATGATCGAACCATCGACGATGAGGCCGAAATCGAGCGCACCAAGGCTCATCAGGTTGCCCGACGTGCCGGTGGCGTTCATTCCTGTTGCCATCATCAGGAAGGACAACGGAATGACGAGCGTTGCGATGACCGCTGCGCGAATGTTGCCGAGCAGCCAGAATAGCACGACGATCACCAGCAGCGCGCCTTCGGTGAGGTTCTTTTCAACCGTGGCAATGGTCGAGTTGACCAGGGTCGAGCGATTGAGCACGGGCGTGACCACGATCCCCGGCGGCAGTGACTTCGAGACCTCCGTGAGCTTGGTTGAGACCGCATCGGCAACGATCCGGCTATTGCCACCGGCGATCATCAGCGCGGTGCCGATCACCACCTCCTTGCCGTTCTTGGACGCCGCCCCAGTGCGAAGATCGCCGCCGACGCGTACCGTCGCGACATCGCGCACCGACACGGGCACCCCGCCGCGCGTTGCAACCGCTGCGCGGCCGATCTCGTCAATCGTATGGATGCGTCCATCGGCACGGACCAGAAAGGCCTCGCCGCCGCGCTGGATGAAGTTCGCCCCGACCGAAACGTTGGCTTTCTCGAGTGCTTCGGCGAGCTCCGAGAAAGAAATCCCGTAGCTCGCCAGCTTCGCGACATCGGGCTCGACCAACAGCTGCTTTTCGTAGCCGCCGATACTGTCGATGCCCGCTACGCCTTTGACGGTCTTGAGCTGCGGGCTGATCATCCAGTCCTGGACGGTTCGCAGGTAACCCAGCTTGGCAACGTCGTCGGTCAGAATTTCACCATCGACGGTCAGGTAGCTGCCGTCAGGCTGGAAGCCGGGCCGCCCTGCGACCCGGAGCGCAAACTTCGACCCGGCGGGCGCGAAATCGACGACGTACATGAGCACTTCACCGAGGCCGGTGGTGATCGGCCCCATCGAGGGCTCGACGCCGGCCGGCAAATTGTCCTTGGCCTGGTTGAGCCGTTCGGCAACTTGCTGGCGCGCGAAATAGAGGTCGACGCCTTCATCGAAAACCACTGTGACCTGGCTGAAACCGTTGCGCGAAATCGAGCGCGAGCTTTCCAGACCGGGGATCCCGGCCATCGCGGTTTCGACCGGGAAAGTGACCAGCCGCTCCATGTCGAGCGGCCCGAGCGCAGGCGCGACGGTGTTGATCTGCACCTGTTTGTTGGTGATGTCGGGCACGGCGTCGATCGGCAGCTTGAGCAGCTGGAATGCGCCGAAGGCGGCAACGATGAGCGTGGCGACGACCACGCCCCAGCGGAAGCGGATCGCCGCGTCGAGAAGCTTTTCGATCATCTCAGTGCTCCGCCTCGCCCTTGCCGAGTTCGGCTTTGAGGAGGAACGCGCCGCGCGTTGCGACCGTGCTGCCCGGATTCAGCCCCGCGACGATCTCGACCCGGCCTGCGCTGCGCTGGCCGACCGTAACCTTGGTCGCCTGGAAGCCCTTTGCCGTGCGTACGAACACCACGTCGCGTCCTTCGACGCTCTGCACCGCCTCTTCGGGCAGGCCGATGCTGGCGGTTGGCGAGGCGCCGCGCGGAATGATCCGTACCCTGAGGCCTTGACCAGGAGTGAGCTGGGAGCCGCTGTCGGGAACCAGCACGATCGTCGCGACCTTGCTTTCCGCGTCGAGACTGGGAGTAGCCGAACGCACCGTCGCGCCGACGGTCTCGCCGCCGATTAGCTCAATCACTGCACGGTCGCCCGGTGAAACACGGCGCGCATCGGCGGGCAGTACCGAGGCGTTGACCTGGATCTTGCGGGGATCGGCGACACGAAACAGTTCGGTGCCGGCCGCGACATAGGCACCCAGACGGGCATCGGCTTTGGTGACGCGGCCTGAAATCAGGCTCGTGACGGCAAGCGTGCGACCGTCGCCCGACACCTTCGAGGCGCTCGCCGCCGACTGGCTGCGCCGCATTTCGGCTTCGGCTTCAGCCAGCGCCGCGCGCGCCGCCTCGAAATCCTGCCGGGCGGTAACCTTCGCTTCGAACAGCCGACGCTCACGCTCATAGGTCGAACGGGCAAGTGCTACCCGCGCGCTTGCGGTGCTGCGCTCGGCGGAAAGTGCCGCTGCATCGCGGCTCTCGAGCCATGCGATAGCCTCGCCCGCCGCGACCGGATCGCCGAGCCGCTTGGTGAGCCGAACCACTGCACCATCCGCGCGTGCGGTGAGGACTGCCTCGCCGTCAGGCGCGGGCGCGACCACCCCCTGCGCCAGAATCTCCGCGCCAAGTGTACCTGACTGGACAACCTCGGTGACGATCCCGGCCGACCCGGCGCGCGCCGCGTTCATCGCGACAAACCCTTCGACGTGCCCTTCTTCCTTCCCCGCTTCTTCGCCTTCGGTCGCGGTGGCTGTGGTATCGGCAGGCGCCAGCAAGGTACGCCCGATCATGATGCCGCCGCCGCCGACCAAGAGCAGTATGGCGGCGAAAACGACGATAAGTCGTTTCCTCTCAGGGGTGTTTTCGATGTCCATGATTGTGTCCTTCACTGCGCGGTCGCGCGGTTGAGCGCGGCAAGCGCGCGAGCGCGGTCGAGCCGCGCCGAGATGAGTGCTTCACGCGCGGCATTGAGGGCAGATTGCGCGTCGATGAGTTCGATCAGGCTGAACTTGCCTGCTGCGTAGCCGATCCGTGCAAGCCGCAAGGCCTCCTCGGCCTGCGCGAGGCCCGGTCCCGACAAGGCTGCGACACGCTCGTTGGCGGCTCCGAGCAACATCCGCGCGTCGTGCTGCGCGCGGTTCGCATCGAGCCGGACCTGCGCCAGCGCCGCTTCTGCTGCGAGGCTGTCGGACCCGGCCGCAGCGATGTTACCGCGGTTGCGATCGCGGATCGGCAGCGGCAGCGCGATCCCTGCGACGAAGGCGGTTTCGCGCCCGTCACTGATCCGGCGTACTCCTGCACTGGCAGTGAGGTCCGGCACCGCGTCGGCCTGCGCAACCCGGATACGGGCGCGGGCGGCATCGCGCTCCGCCGCTGCCACTTGCTCGTCGAGCGTCGGCGTGGCTGGGGGCAAGAGCGGCGGCGTCACGCCATCGTCGAATCCTGCAGACGATAACTCGGAGTCGCTGCTGCCGATCAAGTCAGCCAACGCGCGCCGTGCGGTCAGCAGCTCGCCGAAGGTTCGGGCCTGTTCGGCCTTCGCTTCGGCCAGCAGCGCGTCAGCACGCAGCTTCCGCAAGGGCGGGTCGCGTCCGACCTCGACGTATAGCCCGGCAGAGCGCGCCAGTTCCTCGGCTTGTGCGACATTGTCGCGCGCGAGCACCGCGCGGTCCTCAGCGGCGCGCAGTTCGGCATAAGCGATGCGGATGTCACGCGCGAGATCGGCCTCTGCGCGCTTGTAGGCGAGCAGTGCAGCATCGCGCTCGGCACCTGCTACCGCCATGCGAGCGCCGCGCTTGCCGCCGAGTTCGAGCCGCTGGCTTAGTGCGAGCGTGGTCTCGGCACTGCGCACGTTGCGATAGGGTCCCGTGCCGGCAAAGTTCTCGACCTCGAGCGAGATTTCCGGGTTGGGCGAGACGCCAGCTTGCCGAGCTCTCGCCTCCGCAGCTTCTGCCTGCGCGCGCGCTTGCGCAATGCGCGGGGAACTCTGTGCACCTTGCGCAAGTGCATCACGCAGGGAAACCTCGGCGGCCCCGGCATGAGAACCGGTCAGCAGAACGGCTGACGCGATCAACCATCGAAACTGCATCACGCGCCACCGTGAGACGGGTCAACGGATGGGTCCGCACCGATGCAGCTATTCGGTAGGGAGGAAGGTTCGCTTCCGGGGTCATGGACGACGTGAGAGATCCGAACGCTATCGATATTCAATGCGGGAAAGTCGGCCTCGGCCGAGAAGCGCCATTGGCCGCGGGAGTGAAATCTATATCGCCCCCAACTGGTTTCCTGACATGCGACTGACCGACCGTTTTTGACAAACAGTACGTGTAAGTCGCCCGACTTTTTGGCGAACCATTTTTTGTTCCGAACGTAGCCGGAAACGATCGTGCGTCCGGCCTCAGCCTTTACAGTCACCCATTGCACATAGACCCAGGCATTCGGTTCAATCTGAACAGGGATATCGACGCGGGTCGGCCGCGCGACAGCCGTTGATGCGGCGACGAGCACCGCAGGCGCAAAAGCGCCAAGAAGCAACATTCGCATGTGATGAGAATCCTGAAAAAGCCAGAATCGACGCCGAGAAACGGCGTTCGCGAAGCTGGATTTTCAGGCTGCGGGCGGCTCGGTGGGCGGTGCCTGTGCGAGGGAGGCCAAGCTCCGGCTGATAGCAGGCGACGGGAGCGCCTCACTCATCCGCGAGGCAGGCACAACGGCCGGGGCGACCACCTCGAGTGCAATCGTACAGTGATGGTGCGTTGCCGGCTGTCCAGGCATGTCCGGGACCTTGCCTGTCGGATCATGGGCCGCCGTGGAAGTGGCCTCATGGATGTCGAGTACCTCACCGGCATGGCCAAATTCGGCGCCGCGCTCATGCGCGACAGCTGGCGCCACCACGCCACCGAACAGGATGCCGATCAGCACCAGAAAGGATAGAAACCGTCCCCGCACCACGAAGCGCGTAGCAGGACCATCAAATTTGGGCAACCGCGACCTCATCGGCGAAGCCCTGCCCAGCTGTATTCTGATCCACATTTGCGGTGGCCAAGTCATGCGTGCCGCTACGCTTCGCACTACTGTCGCACCAGTCTTAGACCATTGCCGACCACGAGAAGGCTGGCCCCCATGTCTGCGAATACGGCCATCCACATGGTTCCGTATCCGAACATCGTGAGCCCGAGAAAGAAAGCTTTCACACCCAGCGCCAGTGTAATGTTCTGGACGAGCACGGTCCGGGTCATTTGGGACAGCCGGGCAAAGCGCCCGATCTTGTTGAGATCATCGTCCATCAAGGCGACGTCGGCAGTCTCGATCGCGGTATCCGAACCGGCTGCACCCATCGCAAAGCCGATCTCGGCGCGCGCGAGCGCGGGTGCGTCATTGATTCCGTCACCGACCATGCCGACGAACCGGCCTTCGCGGATGTAGGATTCAATCGCCTGGAGCTTGTCTTCGGGAAGCTGGTCGCCGAGCGCTTTATCGATCCCGACCTGTTGTGCGATGGCACTCGCCGTTCGTGCATTGTCGCCTGTGAGCATCACTGTTTCAATGCCGAGCTCGCGCAATGCCTGAATGGCAAACCGGCTGCTATCCTTGATCGTGTCGGCAACAGCGAGGAGAATGAGGGGTTGCTTGCCGTCTGTCAGGACGATGACCGTCTTGCCCTGTTGTTCCAGCCGCTCGAGTTCCGCCTCGACTTCTGGCAAGCACACTCCGGTTTCGTGCATCAGCCGGTGATTTCCGAGCAAATAGTCCGCGCCCGCGATTGTGCCCTTCACGCCGCGCCCCGGGAGCGCGGCAAAGCCGGTCACCTCGAGCAATTTTACGCCAGTCTTTCGACCGGCTTCGGCAACCGCAAAAGAGACGGGATGGTCCGAGCGAGCAGCGAGACTGGTTGCAACGCTTACAACGTCGATGCCGTCTGCCCGCTCGAATTGTACGGTATCGGTCAGCGCGGGTTTACCATGGGTAATCGTCCCGGTCTTGTCGATGGCTAGCAGAGTGAGCTTGTGGCCTTGCTCGAGATAGACCCCGCCCTTTATCAGGATTCCCCGGCGTGCAGCAGCCGCCAATCCGCTGACGATCGTGACCGGCGTCGAGATGACCAGTGCACAGGGGCAGGCGATCACCAACAAGACCAGTGCTTTATAGATCCACTCCTGCCAGCTGGCGCCGAGCAGCAGCGGGGCAGCGAAGGCAACGGCAACCGCTACCAGAAACACGGCCGGCGTATAAATTCGCGCGAATTGGTCTACAAACCGTTGGGTAGGCGCTCGGGCGCCCTGTGCGGACTCCACAGCCTGAATGATCCGGGCAAGAGTCGAGTGACCCGAATCTGCGGTGACTTCATATTCGAAGGACCCGGCTTCGTTCAGTGTGCCAGCGAATACCGCATCGCCGGGTCCTTTTTCGACCGGCAAACTCTCACCGGTAATCGCCGCCTGGTTAAGCGTGGAATGGCCGCTGACCACGGTGCCATCGAGACCGATGCTTTGTCCCGGCTTGATCCTTACGACCTCGCCGATCGCGACCGAGGCAGCGGGCCGATCGATCCACGATCCGTCGGGCTGCCGAACGGTGGCATAGTCCGGAGCAAGCTGAATGAGGCTGCGGATGGCATTGCGAGCGCGATCGAGTGACTTCGCCTCGATCAGTTCCGCAATCGCGAACAGGACCATGACCATGGCGGCTTCCGGCCACTGCCGGAGCAACAGCGCGCCCGTCACCGCAATGCTCATCAGGGCATTCATATTGAGATTGCCGTGGCGCAGCGCGATCCATCCCTTGCGGTAGGTATCGATGCCACAGCTGAGGATGGCCAACAGGGCCAGCAGGGCGACAGCCCACTCGGGCATTCCCGTCCAATGTAGGATCTCAGCGGCTAGTGCGGCAATTCCGCCAGCTGCGTATGGCCACCAGGGCTCGGCGGGCTCCGCCTCGCTCGGTTCCTGATCAGCGGCCGCCTCGAATGCTTCGGATTCCATGCCGAGTTCGCGAATTGCGGCCTGGACTGCCGGCAGTGCGCCCGCTCGGTGAACGACCGTCAGCATGCGCTGCATCAGATTGAATTCGAGCGACTGAATCTCGCTCATCCCGCCGAGCTTCTTGCGGATTAGCGCTTCCTCGGTCGGACAATCCATCTCGGCTATCCGTAGGCGGGTCACGCTGCTGCCATCAGGCAAGGCTGATGCCAAAGGCTCTGATCCTGCAACGGCCGCAACGGTCGCCGAGCACGAAGCGGAGCAGTTGTCAGCCATCCCTGAGTCCTCCGTCACGCGGCAGCGGGCTTGGCGAGCCTGCCATTGTACCATGCTCCCGCAGCCACGATTGCCACCGTCAAAAGCTGCGCGCCTACGGATTCCCAGGTCGGGAACAGGCCCAGCACCGGGATGCGTGGTATTTGCGAGAGCGGCGCGATGTCGATCATGCCGGCCTCCTGCAGGGCAGCCACACCTTTGCCTGCAAGTACAACAGCGAGGACTGCAATGAGCGCGGAGCTATATTTGAAGAACTCGCCTACCGGCAGTTTGGCGCTGAACCGGAGCATTGCCCATGCGATAACCCCCAAGACAAGAACCGCAGAACCAGCGCCAGCGAGAATGACTGCGCCGCTTCCCTGAGCGGTCAGCGCGGCGTAAAACAGGATAGTCTCGAAAACCTCGCGGTAGACGACGATAAAGGCGAGGCCGAACAGGAACCAAGCTGAACTGCGCGATAACGCTTTGCCCAACGTCTCGGTGATGTAGCGCTGCCACTCGCCGGCCTGAGACTTGCCATGCATCCAGATGCCAACTGATAGCAGAACGATGGCTGCAAACAGCGAGCCGAACCCTTCAGTCAGCTCGCGGCTCGCGCCGCTGACGCCGATGAAGAAGGTGGCAATGGCCCACGTAATGGCCCCTGCGATGAGGGCGGCCACCCATCCGGTATGGACATGACGAACCATCTCGCCGCGATCGGCCTTCCGCAAGAACGCGATCATGGCGACGACAATTAGGAGTGCTTCCAGCCCTTCGCGCAATAGAATCGTGAATGCGCCGATGAACGTAGATGCGGTGCTGGCGGCATCGGGCGACAGCACTTCTTCTGCATCACTGAACAGCGTATCGAGAACGGCGATCTGATCCTTGACCTTAGCAACTGGTGCGCCGCGACCGATCATGGCGCGCAGATTGCCCATCTCGCCCTCGATCCGCCCCATCAAGGTCGCGTCGCGCGCCGCGAGCGCTGGTTCGACCGGTTCAAACCCATCGAGATAGGCGGAAAGCGCCAGCTTCTTTGCCGTTTCGCTGTCGCCTGACGCGTAGGCCGCAAAGCTTGCCTGCAATTTCTCATGAGCAACCGTCAGTGATCCTGCCCGAACCTCGGTTAGGGCTTCGGGATGCGCTCGCAAATAGGCCATTACCCAGTCAGCCTTGTCCTGACCGATTTGCCGTCCAAGCGCCGCAGGGGTCACACCCGCGAGCGCGGCCAGATTGGGGATACGGCTCCTCAAGGAAACATCGGTCTTCCAGAGTTGCTCGCCTTTGTCGCTATCGATGAATGCGAACCGGCCAATGTAGAAGGCCAGGTTCCAACGGTCTTGCGACGGCAGTTCAGAGAAACTGCGCATTGCCGTCCCATCCAGACCCTGACCGATGACCTGATAGAGGGCGAAGGGGCTGCGTTCGCGGGCGCGGCCTAAGTCGCGGAAGGCAACAGGCGCTGGATTCAGTTTCGCAGCATCAGGGCCGTGACCGTCGCCGTTGAGGCCATGACAACTCGCACAATTTTCGGCGTAGAGCGCCGCGCCACGCGCAAGGTCTGGCGCTTTGGCCGGGGCGAGTGGTACAGGATAAGTGGCGAGCAAATGGCTGCCGAGCGCCCGCGCGGCTTTCGCTACATCATCGGGCGCAGCTTTCACGGCAATCATGCGCCTAAACGCCTTGGCTTCAGCAATGAGACCCGCGCGATTGGCGGTCACGGGAAGCACGGTAATCTTGGCCTCGACCGCCCCGGAGAACTCGGTCATCTCCGCATATTCCTGGGCGCTCTTCACCTGCCCATCGGCCACAGCACCCGGATAATCGACCGCCACATAGTCAAGCAGACGCCATGCCGTCTGCACATCGTCGTCGCTTGTTCCGGCAAGAGCAGACGTCGCCAATCCTAGCGTGATCGCAAAGAAGGCAAGGATGGTCCGCAGGACGCTACGTGCCGCAAGCGCATGGTTTTGCGAGGAACTATTTGATTCGAGATTGGCCATAGACGTCCGATACAACCTCCAGCTACTGTAGGATCAAGCAGTTTTTGCGAGCCAATCGCAATATGGGGTTTTACGATGGCAGAAGCAGCGCATTTGGCGATCGGCGACCTGGCCCGATTGACCGGAACCAAGGTCAACACGATCCGCTTTTATGAAGACGCGGGATTGCTGCCCCAGGCCGAACGATCGTCTTCAGGTCGGCGCATCTACCGCGACAGAGATACTCAGCGGTTGGCCTTCATTCGTCGAAGCCGGGCTCTAGGCTTCCCTCTTGATGCCGTGCGCGAGTTGCTCACTCTCGCCGACGATGCTGATCAATCCTGCCATGCTGTCGATCGCATCGCTCGCGTTCATTTGACCGAGATTGACCGAAAGATCGCCGACCTTTCTGCACTGCGCAGTGAGCTTGGACGTGTTATCGGCTCGTGCAGCCATGGAACGGTGGCAGATTGCAAAATTATCGAAACACTTGCTCCACGAGCACGGTGATCTCCTGGCGCCCTGGGCACTTCTTTTTTGAGGGAAGCCAGCGTCTGCCGCGTATACGAATGTGAACCCCCTCGTCGGAACGGGCGAAGAGAGACAATGCAGCATTCTTTTAGTCGGCGTCAGTTTATGCGCAGCGGCGCCGTGGTCGGCGGCAGTCTCGCCCTGGCGAACTATTTTCCGGCATGGGCTCAACCGGTTTCGGCGGGCATAACGGCGCCCTTGCCGACGTTGTCCGGCAACGACATCACGCTGCGGATCGCGCGGCAGACGATGATGATCGACGGGCGACCGTCGAAAGCGATCGGAATAAATGGCACGGTGCCGGCGCCGCTCATTCGGCTGTGCGAAGGTCAGACCGTTCGGCTTAATGTCATCAACGACCTCGTCGACGAGGACAGCTCGATCCACTGGCACGGCTTGCTCGTGCCGCCGCAGTTCGATGGCGTTCCCGGCATCTCGTTCCCTGGCATCCGCCCGCGTTCAAGCTACCTCTACGAATTTCCCGTCAAGCAGAGCGGCACCTACTGGTATCACAGTCATTCGGGGCTCCAGGAGCAACTCGGCCATTACGGCCCGATCGTCATCGACCCTGCTGGCGAAGACCCGATCAAATACGACCGCGAGCACGTGATCGTCCTATCCGACCACAGCCAGATTTCGCCCGAGGGCATCTTTCGCCGAATGAAGGTCGATCCGGGCCACTTCAACTTTCAGCGTCAGACGCTCGCCGGCCTGCTTGCGGGCCGCGACCAGACAGCGAAGGACCGTCTTGAATGGGGCAAAATGCGGATGGACCCGACCGATGTCTCCGATGCAACGGGTCCCGCCTACACATATCTCGTCAACGGGCACGGCCCCTTCGACAACTGGACTGCGCTTTTCACCCCAGGACAGCGCGTGCGGCTGCGGATCATCAACGCGTCGGCCATGACCACGTTCAACGTGCGTATCCCAGGGCTTCCGCTCACCATAGTTCAGGCCGACGGGCAGAACGTGATGCCGGTCGCGGTCGACGAATTCCAGATCGGGGTCGCCGAGACCTACGACGCCATTGTGACGCCGACTGAAGACAAGGCGTTCACACTGGTTGGCGAGGCGGTCGACCGATCGGGCATGGCGCGCGCGACGCTCGCCCCGCGCCCTGGCATGGCGGCCGAAGTTCCGCCGCTTAGAAAGCGCCCGCTCGCGACGATGAAGGACATGGGCATGGGCGACATGTCGATGGGCGGGATGGAAGGCATGGACATGTCGGTGGGCGCTCAGCGCGGCGTAGACACGACCGCAGAACAGAATTCCTCAGCCAAGCTCGCTACCGGCGCGATGGCCGCGATCTCGGCGGCGATGGATCACGGCGACATGCCGATGGACCATGCAGGCATGGCCGGAATGGACCATGGCGCGGCAACTGGCGCGGACGCCATGGCCGGCATGGCCCCTGGTGCAATGGGAACGGCGCAGGGCCCAATGGCCGGGATGGATCATGGCTCCATGGACATGGGGTCGATGAAGATGCGCGACTTCTCGAATGCGCCGCAGGTTAAGAAAGGCCCTGGGGTACAAACCATCTCGCCGATGCCAATGGACCGAACTGGCGAGCCCGGCCAGGGCCTCGAGAACGTCGGCCACAAGGTGCTCACCTACCGCGACCTGATGGCGCTCGAACGGAATCCCGACGTTCGTGCGCCGTCGCGCAGCATCGACATTCACCTCACCGGCAACATGGAGCGCTTCATGTGGTCGTTCGACGGCGAGAAAATGTCAGACTTTCACGAACCGATCCCATTCATCGAGGGCGAACGCGTTCGGGTCAATCTCATCAACGACAGCATGATGGGGCATCCGATCCACATTCACGGCCATTTCTTTGAGCTCGTGACCGGGCATGGCGACCGCGCGCCGCGCAAGCATACCGTCATCGTCCAGCCCGGCGGCAAGGTGACCTGGGACTTTACCGCCGACGCGGTCGGCGACTGGGCATTCCACTGCCACCTTCTCTACCACATGCACGCCGGAATGATGCGCACGGTGAGCGTGCGCCCCAAGGGAGAGGCGGCGTGAACCGCCTTTTCGCCGCGCTCACGACCACGTCGGCCCTTGCCCTAACGGTTGCGGCGCCCGCGCAGGCTCAGTCCATGCAGAACATGCCCGGCATGTCGATGCCGATGCCGTCCAAGAAGCCAGCAGCCAAGCGGCCCGCAGCTAAACGGCCGACCCCGCAGAGACACCCGACCGCGCGGAGGACCGCCCCCGCCCGCCACCCGCCCGCCAAAGCCGGTCGCGAGCCGATGGAAAATATGCCCGGCATACCGGGTATGTCTGACGGTGCCGCTCAGTCGCAGATGACCGGAATGGATCACCGCGCCATGCCGATGCCTGGCGCACCAGCACAGTCGGGCACGATGGAGGGCATGGATCATAGCGCCATGCCGGGGATGGAAATGCCTGCTGATCAGGCCGGCCATGATATGTCGGGAATGTCCAGCACCGAACAGACGGGCACCAACCTGCCTGCCGGGAATGCACCGGCGCCGCTGCCTCCAATGGACCATTACGCCGACCGACAGTTTCCGGCCGGCGACATGCAGCAGTCGCGCAGCTCGATGATGAGGGAGAGCGGCGGCCAATCGTTCAACCAGGTCATGTTCAATCTAGCTGAGTACCAGGCGCACAAGGGACGCGATGGCTACCGTTGGGATGGAGAGGCGTGGTTCGGCGGCGACGTCAGCCGGCTGACCCTCAAGTCCGAAGGCGAGGGTGCGTTTCGCGAAGGCGTCGAGAGCGCCGAGATCCAAGCGCTCTACAGCCGCGCGATCGGCCCGTACTTTAACCTGCAGGCCGGTGTCCGCCACGACTTCGAGCCCGGGCGACCCACGACCTACGCGGCCGTGGGCTTCGAGGGCCTGGCTCCCTATTGGTTCGAGGTCGAGGGCGCATTGTTTTTATCCGACAAGGGCGATCTGCTCGCCCGGCTTGAGGGATATTACGATCAGCGCATCACCCAGCGCCTGGTCCTGCAGCCTCGCGTCGAACTCAACCTGGCCGCTCAGGACGTGCCCGCGACCCGCACCGGCGCAGGCTTGTCGAGCGCCGAACTGGGGCTGCGTCTGCGCTACGAAATCAGCCGACAGTTCGCGCCGTATATCGGCGTCTCATACGAGGCGAAGACGGGGCAAACCGCGCGCTACGCACGCGCGGAGGGTGAGGATCCCACTCGTACGAGCTTGGTCGCCGGCGTTCGGTTCTGGTTCTGACGGAGCGAGAAGCGAAACAACCGCCGGTAAAATGGTTAGGAGAGGACAATGGAGCAGATGCAAGAGAAGTCGGGGATGATGAACCCCTACATCAGCCTCGCGATCCAGACGCTGGTCAGCGGGGTGATCATGTATCTCGTAATGTTCGTCATGATCGACGGCCTCTCGAGCTTCTACAACAATCTCAACATGGTCTACATGACGCTGATGATGGTCGCGCCGATGGTGGTACTGATGATCGTCGCGATGAAGCACATGTTCCCGAACACGACCGCAAACATGACGATCCTCGGGATTTCGGCGGTGGTGTTTCTCGGGTCTTTCGCCCTTGTCCGGACCCAAACGACGATTGGTGACCGCGCATTCCTCCGCTCGATGATCCCGCACCATTCTGGAGCGATTCTGATGTGCCAACAGGCCTCCATCCGAGATGCGGAAGTCAAAACGCTTTGCAGCAATATCATCCGTTCGCAGCGCCAGGAGATCGATCAGATGGAAGCCATCCTGAAGCGCATGTGACATCAACATCACGGCCCTGAAGCTTTCTGCGAGGAGCGAGAGCTGCCAGAGATTTTTCGATGTTATCGAATCGCATGCAACCTAGCGCTCGCCCTCAAATCTCGCCCAGCATGGCTTTCAGTTTGGCCCGGGCTCGGTAGAGACGCGTCTCGATGGTCTTTTCACTGACCCCGAGCACGGCGGCGGCCTCGGCCTGGCTCAGTTCCTCGACCGTCCGCAGCACGAGGACGTCGCGCAGACGTGCAGGCAGTCTTGAAATCGCGGCGACCACGCGGGCCAGCTCGGCCCGGTCTGAGGCGAGGACATCGGCGGGGGCGGCATCGTCGGAGATGTCGACCGCGTCTTCGATCGGCGCCGCGCGAACGAAGAATGACCTTACCTTGCGCCGCCGTGCCCAATCCCGGCATTTGTTGAGCGCGATCCTCTTGAGCCATACCGGAAACGGTCGGTTTCCGTCGTAGCGGCCGATTGCGGCAAAGGCCGCAACGAAGGTTTCCTGAGTCAGATCGAGCGCTTCGTGTTGATCGCCAATCGATGCTCGCACGAGGCGGAACACGGCTTCGCGATGGCGGGCCAATAGCGCGCGGCAGGCGTCCTGCTGACCGGCAAGTACCAGTGCCGCGAGCTCCGCGTCGCTGCCATCGGACAGCGACAAGCTCACCGCGTGTCTGAAGGTGTGTTGTCGGGCGCGAGAGCCTTGGTGACAGTCCGATCAAACATTGCAGCCTGACCTGGCCGCAGCACGGCACGCATGGCGAAAAGGTGTTCGAGCGTTTCCTTTTGCATCTGGCCCATGACCATGTGCGTGTGGTCGATGGCGGCTGTCACTTCCGGCCCATAACCGTGTTCCGCCTGCATCGCCGATGCGAGATGGGCATTGGCCGCGCGCATCTCGAGTTCGAGCGCCCTGCGCCGCGTGGCGAAGCGCTGCTCGATCGCCTCGATCTTGGCTCGCTGCGCCGCGTCGAGATTCAGCTCGCGGTGAAGCAGTGCATGAAGTTCGGTTTCGGTCTGCCGCTCAGGCGCGAAGATCGTCCTGCCGGCATATGTCCCCGCCAATGCCGCCAGGAAGGCAACGACCGCGATCAAACCGAGACGTTTGCCCCAACTCACGGATGGACATCCAGCAGCGTCGAGGGTGCCAGCGGGTTGTTGGGCGCGAATGGCGAGAGCGGCTGAGCGACCGCCGGTTCGCCGCCGATCAGTCCGCCCCCGGCTATTCCGAGAGCCAATGCGAATGCGGCGGCAAAACCCATGAGCTGGGGGGCGGCAGATGCCTCCTGGCGCCTGGCCGCAAGGCCGGCGAGCACGGTACCATCGATCATCGCCAGATCAGCAGGAACTGGCAAAGCGCCGAGTCGGCGAAGCGTTCGATCAAGGTCGGACACAATCGGTCTCCTAAGGTCCTTGTGAGCATATACGCGGGCCATCGCCCGATCCCTCGGTAAAATCGAATTGAGCGACGTGTGAGGGATGCGCTTTACGGCTGCGTATTTGCCCATGACACGCAGCCAAGGAGTTTGCTGATGCGCCTGCCCCGTCTCGTTCTCGCCATCGCCGCCATGGGACTCGCTTTCCCACAGCTTGCCGCTGCTCACACGAGGCTCGTATCCTCGAGCCCTACCGCCAACGCCACGGTTGCCGCTCCGACGAAAATTGAGCTTCGCTTCAGCGAGGCGGTGATCGCTGCAACGACGCGGGCAGAGATCGCGATGACGGGCATGCCCGGAATGGGCAGCCACGCGCCGATGCCGATCACCGGCTTCACTGCCCAAATGGGCAAGGATCGCAAGTCGATGACGTTGCTGCTGAGGCGGCCGCTCACTGCCGGCACCTACAGAGTCACCTGGAACACTGCCGGAGCCGACACGCACCACATGGGCGGCAATTTCAGCTTCACGGTGCGGTAAGACCACATGGACAACCTGCCCGTCATCGCCATCCGGTTCGTCCTTTATGCCGACCTGATGGTGTTGGCGGGCATGTCCGCATTTTCCCTCTATGCGCTCACTAGCCAGGAGCGCGATGCGGACGAATTGCCGCTGGCGAAACCGGCGATTGCCCTTTCGCTTGTCGGATTTTTGTTCTCCGGTTTCGGCATGATGGCGCTCGCTGCCTCAATGACCGGCGCCAGCATCTGGGCCGTGGACCACGAGGTTCTGAAGGAATTGATCGCTGAAAGCGCGATCGGCAGCGCCTGGATCGTACGAATGGTCGCGCTTGCGGTAGCGGTCCTATCTGCATTTGCACTGCAGCCGCGTCGATCGATTGCCCGCATTGGCCTTCTCGGGTCGACGGCGCTCGCCATCACAACGATGGTCTGGACCGGTCATGCCGGGGCCACGGAAGGCTGGATGGGTACGATCCACCGGCTCAGCGACATGGTCCACATGCTGGCAGCGGCGGTGTGGATCGGCGGGATCGCCGCGCTCTCCCTGCTCCTATTCCGTCCCTTGAGGCATCAGACAGCGGCCCGGCTCACGATGACGTACCGCGCGCTCGAGCAGTTTGCGCGGGTCGGCTCGCTTGCGGTGGCTCTGATTGTCATCACCGGCGGCATCAATTGCCTCGCGGTCGTGGGCTTCCCGCACTTCACGCAGTTCCCCCTGACGCCATACGGCAAGATGCTGATTGGCAAGCTGCTGCTGTTTGCCGCGATGCTAGTTATCGCCGCGCTCAATCGCTGGCGC
Organism: Novosphingobium olei; assembly: GCF_012927405.1. GTDB lineage: Bacteria > Pseudomonadota > Alphaproteobacteria > Sphingomonadales > Sphingomonadaceae > Novosphingobium > Novosphingobium olei. The sequence continues at coordinate 342,478 of NZ_JABBGM010000004.1, forward strand.
CTGACACCCGCGCTGAGCTTCGGAATCCGCGATGACAACCCGACCTCGGCCGTGACCGGCCTCAGGCGAAGCCTGCTGGCTGAGGGTAGTGCCGCACTTGCGATCCTCGCCCTGGTCGCTTGGCTCGGCACCCTGGACCCGCTGAGCGCCACGGGATGAAATGGCTATTGACCCTGACATGATGTGAAGGTCCATGAAGTGGCGACTGAAGGAGCATTTAGCATGGCCGAGTCGCATCACGATCACCACCGCCACGGCGCCCATTCCGGGTCGCCGGTAGCGGAACTGGCAGTAGATCCTGTCTGCGGAATGAGCGTCGATCCTGCGGTTACACCGCATGTCGCGACCCAAGCCGGCGCGCACTATTACTTCTGTAGCGCCGGGTGCCTCGCCAAGTTCAACGCCGATCCGACACGTTACGCAAGCGGCGCGCCGCAGCGATCGGAGCCCGTGCCCGAAGGAGCAGTCTGGACCTGCCCGATGCACCCCGAGATCCAGCGGCCGGGTCCGGGGAGCTGCCCGATCTGCGGCATGGCGCTGGAGCCGATGACCCCGACGCTGAATAGCGGGCCATCCGCCGAATACTCCGACATGAAGCGGCGCTTCGTGATCGGGCTCATCCTCGCGTTGCCGGTAGTCGTGCTCGAGATGGGCGGACATCTTTTGGGCCTGAGCCAAGTGATTGGCCAGCAGTTGTCGAACTGGCTGCAAATGGCGCTCGCGACGCCGGTCGTGCTCTGGGCGGGCTGGCCGTTTTTTGAACGTGGCTGGGCCTCGCTGAAAAGCCGCCATCTCAACATGTTCACACTGATCGCGATGGGAACGGGTGTCGCCTGGGTCTACAGCATGGTGGCGACGCTCGCGCCGGATGTCTTCCCGATGGCGTTCCGCACGGCCCACGGCGCGGTTCCGGCGTATTTCGAGGCGGCGGCGGTGATCACCGTGCTCGTCCTGCTCGGCCAGCTGCTCGAACTGCGCGCACGCGAGACGACGAGCGGCGCGATCCGTGCCTTGCTCGACCTCTCGCCCAAGCTCGCGCGACGGGTTCGTGCCGACGGAGCGGATGAGGAGATTACTCTCGATGCGGTTCTGGTCGGAGACACTCTGCGAGTTCGTCCGGGCGAGAAGGTGCCGGTAGACGGCGTGGTCCTCGACGGCCGCGGCACGGTCGACGAGTCGATGGTGACCGGCGAGTCCATGCCCGTCACCAAGGAAGCTGGCTCCAAGCTGATCGGAGGCACGATCAACCAAACCGGCGGCCTTGTCATGCGCGCCGAGAAGATCGGGCGCGACACCATGCTCTCGCGCATCGTCCAGATGGTCGCCGATGCGCAGCGCAGCCGTGCGCCGATCCAGCGGCTAGCCGATACGGTTTCGGGCTGGTTCGTTCCCGCGGTGATCGCAGTCGCGGTGCTGGCCTTCATCGTCTGGTCGCTCGTCGGTCCGCCCCCTGCCATGGGCTATGGCCTGATCGCAGCGGTCGCGGTGCTCATCATCGCTTGCCCCTGCGCTCTTGGTCTCGCGACACCGATGTCGATCATGGTCGGGGTTGGGCGCGGTGCCCATGCGGGCATCCTGATCAAGAACGCCGAAAGCCTCGAACGCATGGAGAAGGTCGACACTCTCGTCGTCGACAAGACGGGCACGCTCACGCAGGGCAAGCCGGCCGTGGTCGCTGTCGAGACGACTGAAGGGTTCGGCGAGGACGAAGTGCTGCGCCTTGCCGCCAGTCTCGAACGCAGCAGCGAGCATCCGCTGGCGCTTGCCATCGTCAAGGCCGCGGAGGACCGAAACCTGTCCATCAGCGAGCCCAGCGAAGTCGACCAGCCTGTCGGGAAAGGGATCACAGGTCTCATCGACGGGCGCCGCATTGTCGCGGGCAATGCACGCTTTCTGGACGAGCAGGGCATTGCGACGGTCGATCTCGGCGCGCGGGCCGACCGGCTTCGCAGCGGAGGCGCGACCGCGATCTTCCTTGGCGTCGACGGCAGGATGGCAGGCGCCATCGGCATCGCCGATCCCATCAAGGAAACAACGCCTGCAGCGCTCAAAGCGCTCGCCGAGGCGGGCCTCCATGTCATCATGCTGACCGGCGACAATCGCGTCACGGCAGAGGCGATCGCCCGCCGCCTGGGTATCGCGGATATCGAGGCCGACGTTCTTCCCGACCAGAAGAGCGCGGTCGTCAAGCGCCTGAGGGAACAGGGCCGGATCGTCGCGATGGCCGGCGACGGTGTGAACGATGCGCCCGCGCTCGCCGCCGCCGACGTCGGCATCGCCATGGGCTCGGGGACCGATGTCGCGATCGAAAGCGCGGGAGTGACACTGCTCAAGGGCGATCTGACCGGCATTGTCCGCGCCCGCCACCTCAGCCATGCGACCATGGGAAACATTCGCCAGAACCTGTTCTTCGCCTTTGCCTATAATGTCGCAGGCATACCGGTGGCGGCTGGCGCGCTGTACCCGTTGTTCGGCCTGATGCTTTCACCCATCATCGCGGCGGCGGCGATGGCCCTCTCCTCGGTCAGCGTCATCGGCAATTCCCTACGCCTCAGGAGGGTCGCGCTATGAACTTGTCCAACAAGCGGGCCTGGCTGCTTGCGGCAGTGTCAGCCGCGCTGATCGCAGGCTATCTGCTCTACCCTGAGCATCGACAGCATCTTTTTGGCCTGGTCCCCTATGCCTTTCTCTTCGCGTGTCCTCTGCTACACTTCTTCCACGGCAGCCATCATCATGGCCAGCATCGACAATCGGGTGAGGAGCGCCCGTGAACATCGGACAAGTCTCGAAGGCGACGGGCGTGTCGCAGCGGATGATCCGTCACTACGAGGGTATCGGATTGATGCCGTCGCCCGATCGACGCGACAATGGCTATCGTGATTACCCTTCACGTTCGGTCGAGCGCCTGCGCTTTATCGCTAACGCCCGCGATCTTGGCTTCTCGGTTGATGAGATAGGCGCACTTCTCAGTCTTTGGGACGACCGCGAAAGAGCCAGCAGCGAAGTCAAGGCCATTGCCCTTGTGCATGCCGAAGAACTTGCCCGCAAGGCGGCGGCACTTGAAGCGATGCGCGGCACTTTGCTTGAACTGGTTGCAGGGTGCAGCGGTGATGCGCGGCCCGATTGTCCAATTCTAGCGGGACTTGCAGAAGAGCGGCAGCGCTCGCCCCAGGAATTGACAGTAGCCCATCGCAGGCCGAAAGAAGTCATGTGAAGCGCTGGTTCTCTCTGCTGTTGCTCGTCGGAGCACTGCTTGGCCTAATGGGCCAGGAAGCGGCATTCGCGCATGTTATCCCGGTCGAAAAGGCGGAGCAAGGGGTGGCCGCCGCGCAGATGAGCCCCGAATGCGCGGAAATGATGGGTCTCGCGAAGCAGAAGCCACAGTCCGGGAAGCCCTGTGAGGGCATGACGCCTGACTGCATCGCCAAGATGGGCTGTTCAGTACCGGTGGCGCTTTTGCCGCCGCTGGCATCCGATTCAGCACTGCAATTCCGAGCCATGACCCCGGAACTCGCCCCGGCATCGCCCTTGATGGGCCGCAGTTTGGGCCCCGAGCCTGAACCACCCGCACGCCTTGGCTGAACATTAGCGGCGCGTGGCGAACCTGTGCGTTCGCCTCGTGTCTCTCCGCAGTTCAACCAAGGATTATTCAAATGAAGACGATTTTGACGCTCGCCGCTGTTGCGGCAGCACTCGCTACCACATCCATTGCCTCGGCTCATGACAATGCCGGGGGCCATTGGGAATGGCGCAGCCAGCCCTCCTTTGGACCCAAGTCGACCCGCCCCTCGCGCGTCCGCGTCTGGGTCAAGGACGGCGAGACCAGCATGGCTAATTGCGACTGCCCCATGATGAAGACGGATGCTTCCGGTTGCATGATGAACATGCCCGGCAAGACTGGGGCGCCGTCGGCGGGCTGAGGCGATTGCCTGGCCGATAGCCGACAATGAACACGGCCGGGCGCGTGGTGCCGGCGGAGTATGCCCCCTTCGCCGGCGCCCGTTTGTCCAGCTTCACGTTTCGGCATTGGCCATGGCTCTCCCGATTAGGAGATTCCCATGCGATTGATTGTTCTGGCGCCGCTGCTCGCGGCGATCCCGGGCGTAGCGCTGGCCGAACCGCTGACGTTCGATGCCGCACTTCTGCGTGCAGCACGCGAGGCGCCATCGCTCAAGGCGAGTACATCCGGTGTCGATGCGGCACGCTCGTCTGCCGTCGCCGCAGGCAGATTGCCCGATCCGACAATCAATATCGGCATCGACAATTTTCCGGTTTCGGGACCGCCCGCCTTCACCTTCCAGGGCGACAGCATGACAATGGCGAGGATCGGGATCGAGCAGCCTTTCCCCAATCCTGCCAAGCGCCGCGCCCAGCGAGACCGCGCACAAGCGGAAATCGGCATTGCCGAGGCAGGGGCTGCGGTCGAAGCGCAGAACGTCCGGCTTGAGACCGCGCTTGCGTGGGTCGATCTCTTTTATGCCAAACGACGGCTCGCACAGTTGCAGGTTCTCGATCAAAGTCTCGGCGAGCTCCAGGCGACCGTTTCAGCCAGGCTGGCCTCCGGCTCGGCGCGACCCAGCGCGGCGCTCGAACCCGACCAACTGCGCGCTGCCGTCAACGACCGGCGCAGCGAGCTTGCCGCCGATGTCGCCAAGGCACAGGCGCGTCTGGCGCGCTTTACCGGCGATCCTGAGGTCGACGTTTCGGGCGATCCGCCCATCCTCGAGGTCGACCGCGCGAAGCTTGTCGCGGGACTTGCTTCGCTTCCGAGCCTACAGGCGCTCGACGCGAGTGTCGTCGCTGCGGACGCGGAAACCGAACTCGCCCGCGCCGACAAGCGCCCCGATTGGCGTGTCAGCACCTCCTATGGCCGCCGCGACCCCGCCTACGGGGATATGGTGTCGGTCGGCGTCAGCATCGATCTGCCGCTCTTTTCGAGGCGCAGACAGGATCCGAAAATCGCCGCGAGTGCGAGCGAGGCGGAGCGGGCTCGGCTGCTGCGCACGGCGGGAGAACGCGAACTCGTGGCCGCGCTCGACGGCGATCTTGCCGACCATGTCATGCATCACCAGCGGCTGATGAATGCGCGCAATACGCTGGTGCCGCTCGCCAAGCGCCGGGCTGAGCTAGACATGGCGAGCTATGCCGCAGGCAAGCTCGATCTCGGCAGCGCGCTGCTTTCGACGCTCGCGCTGGCCGAAGCCGAGGACGATGCGCTGTCGCGCGAGGCCGACGTCGCGCGCGACGCGATCAGGATCAATTTCACCTATGGGGAGATGCGGCCATGAGCATGGACGCGAAGCAGGCCGTGCGCTGGGGCGCCGGAGTTTTGGCAATCGCACTGATCGCGGGCGGCGGAGGCTATTGGCTTGGTCAACGCGGGGGAACCGCAAGCGAAGCCGGATCGACGCAAGCAGCACGCAAGATCCTCTATTGGTACGATCCGATGGTGCCGGCCGAGCACTACGACAATCCCAATTCGCTTTCGTCGATGGGGATGAAAACCGTCCCCAAGTACGCAGATGAAGCGCCTGCCGCGAACGCAGTGCCCGGAATCAACATCGATCCCGCCGCGCGCCAAAACCTTGGGCTGCGGGTCGTCGCAGCCGAGGTCGGCAGCCTACCGTCCGCGCTCAGCGTCACCGGCACGATCGATTTCAACCAGCGGAACGTGGCGATCGTTCAGGCGCGATCCGGCGGTTTTGTCACTCGGGTTTATGGCCGCGCCCCAGGCGATGTAATCGGCGCGGGGACACCGATCGCCGATGTGCAACTGCCCGAATGGGGTGGCGCACAAGGCGAGTTCCTTGCCGTGAGACGGCTCGGTAGGCCGGACCTGACTGCCGCAGCACGGCAGCGACTCAAATTGATGGGCATGTCAGACGGTTTGATCGCCCAGGTCGAGCGCACCGGACGGACCAATGGCACAGTGACCATCTCTTCGCCGATAGCGGGCGTGATCCAGACACTCGATGCTCGTGCAGGCGTGACGCTCGCCCAGGGCCAGACATTGGCGCAAGTTACTGGCATCGGATCGGTCTGGCTCAACGCCGCAGTGCCGCAGGCGCAGACTGGCGCAGTTCGCATTGGCCAGAGCGTGAACGCGACGCTTGCCGCCTTTCCCGGCGAGACTTTCACCGGGCGGATAATCGCCATCCTACCCACGACGCAGCCCGAAAGCCGAACGTTGACCGTGCGCATCGAACTCCCAAATCGCGGCGGACGGCTCCGCCCTGGCATGTTCGCAAGTGTGGCCCTCGGCGGCGATCAGAACCAGGCCCTCCTCGTTCCGAGCGAGGCGGTGATCCGTACTGGCGCGCGCATCCTCGTCATGCTCGCGCTGAGCGATGGTCGATACCGCCCTGCCGAGGTTCGCACGGGCCGTGAAGGTGGCGGCAAGACCGAAATCCTTCAGGGCCTGAGTATTGGCGAGAAGGTCGTCGCCTCGGGCCAGTTTCTGCTCGATTCCGAAGCAAGTTTGACCGGCATCGCTGCGCGCTCGCTGGAAGGCGGCAAATGATCGCGTCCATCATCCGCGCCTCGGTCAGGGCGCGCAATCTGGTGATTGCGGCGGCACTGGTGCTGACGGCAGTCGGCGTAATGGCCGTTAGGACCACGCCAGTCGACGCGGTTCCAGACCTGTCCGACGTGCAGGTGATCATCCGCACGACCTACTCCGGTCAAGCGCCGCAGATCGTCGAAAACCAGGTCACCTATCCCATCGCCTCGACTATGCTCTCGGTGCCGGGCGCGCGGGTGGTTCGCGGATATTCCTTTGTTGGCGACAGCTTCGTCTATGTGCTCTTCGACGACGGCACCGATCTCTACTGGGCGCGAAGCCGCGTGCTCGAATATCTGAGCCAGGTGCAAAGCCGCCTCCCCGAAGGGGCGAAGGCATCTCTCGGTCCCGATGCAACCGGGGTCGGATGGATCTACGAATATGCGCTGGTCGACAGGACGGGTCGGCACGATCTCGCCCAACTACGTTCAATCCAGGACTGGTTCCTGCGTTTCGAGCTCAAGACCGTGCCCGGTGTCGCCGAGGTCGCGAGCATCGGCGGCATGGTCAAGCAGTACCAGATCGTGCTCGATCCGCAGAAGCTCGCGGCTTACGGGGTCACCGCCGATCAGGTTGCGGAAGCCCTGAAGCGTTCCAACCAGGAGACTGGCGGAGCGAGTGTCGAAATGGCCGGCGCCGAATATGTGGTGCGCGCGAGCGGTTACCTCAAAACCCTGGACGACTTCCGCGCCGTGCCGATCCGCACTGCGGCGGGCGGCATCCCTGTGACGCTGGGCGATGTCGCTACCGTCCAGGTCGGACCAGAGATGCGGCGCGGCATCGCCGAGCTCAATGGCGAAGGCGAAGTTGCCGGCGGCGTCATTGTCATGCGCCAAGGACAGAACGCGAGGGCGGTGATCGACGGCGTCAGGGCAAAGCTCGAGGAACTCAAAAAGAGCCTGCCGCCCGGTGTCGAGATCGTTTCGACTTATGACCGTTCAGGGCTAATCGACCGCGCGGTCGAGAACCTGGGCCACAAGCTCGTTGAGGAATTCGTCATTGTCGCGCTCGTCTGCGCGCTGTTCCTCTGGCACGTGCGCTCGGCGCTGGTGGCAATCCTGACGCTGCCGCTTGGTATCCTGATCGCATTCATCGTGATGCGGCTGCAGGGCCTCAACGCCAATATTCTGTCATTGGGCGGCATCGCCATTGCCATCGGCGCCATGGTCGATGCGGCGGTGGTGATGATCGAGAACGCCCACAAGCATCTCGAACGCTGGCGTCAGGCCCATCCCGACAGCGAGCCGGACAAGCCCACACGCTGGCTGATTGTCACACTCGCCGCCGAAGAAGTCGGCCCGGCGCTGTTCCTAAGCCTCCTCATCATCACGTTCTCCTTCCTGCCGATATTCACTTTGCAGGGGCAGGAAGGGCGCCTGTTCGCGCCGCTCGCCTTCACCAAGACCTTTGCGATGGCGGCGGCCGCGTTCCTTTCGATCACACTCATCCCGGTGCTGATGGGGCTGCTTATCCGGGGACGCATTCCCAGCGAGGAAGCCAACCCGGTCAACCGCTGGCTGGCGCACATCTATCGTCCGGCAATCGACTGGGTACTCGACCGGCCAAAGCAGGCACTGCTGATCGCCGCCCTGATCTTCGCTACCACGCTCTGGCCCATGTCCCGGATTGGCGGCGAGTTCCTGCCGCAGATGAACGAGGGTGACCTGCTTTACATGCCCTCGGCGCTGCCGGGCCTCTCACCGGCGGAGGCTGGCCATTTGCTTCAGCAGACCGACCGGTTGATCAAGACCGTGCCCGAGGTCGAGAGCGTGTTCGGCAAAGCCGGCCGTGCCGACAGCGCGACCGATCCCGCTCCGCTCGAAATGTTCGAGACGACGATCCGCTTCAAGCCGCGCGACCAGTGGCGTCCGGGAATGACACCCGAGAAGCTGGTCGATGAGCTAGACGCACGGGTGAAAGTGCCGGGCCTCGCCAATTTCTGGATTCCGCCGATCCGCAACCGCATCGATATGCTCGCAACCGGGATCAAGAGCCCGGTTGGGATCAAGGTCGCGGGGGCCAACCTGGCCGAGATCGACCGCACGGCAAAGCAGATCGAACAAGTGGTCAAGGGCGTGCCCGGCGTAGCTTCTGCGCTAGCCGAGAGGCTGACCGGCGGGCGTTACATCGATGTCGATGTCGACCGCAACTCAGCGGGCCGATACGGGCTGAACGTCGCCGATGTCCAGGCAGTGGTCTCGGGTGCGATCGGCGGCGAGAATATCGGTCAGACCGTCGAAGGTCTCGCCCGCTATCCGATCAGTCTGCGCTATCCCCGCGAAATTCGCGATAGCCCGGACAAACTTGCAGCCCTGCCGGTGCTAACGCCCTCGGGTCAGCAGATCACGCTCGGAACCGTCGCCTCGATCAGAGTCAGCGACGGCCCGCCGATGCTGCGAAGCGAAAACGGCCGGCCGGTCACCTGGATCTATGTCGATGGCCGTGACCGCGACATGCAGACGCTGGTCCATGACATTAGCCAGACGATCGCCAGCCAAGTCAAACTCCCACCCGGCGTCAGCATCTCTTATACCGGTCAGTACGAGTTTTTCGTCCGTGCCAAGGAACGGATGAAGCTGGTCATCCCGGTGACGCTAGCGATCATCTTTGCCCTGCTGTACTTGACCTTCCGCCGCTGGGACGAAGCGCTCTTGATCATGGCCACGCTGCCATTCGCGCTGACCGGCGGCCTATGGTTGCTCTACTTGCTGGGCTACAATCAGTCGGTGGCGAGCGCGGTCGGGTTCATCGCGCTCGCTGGCGTTGCCGCCGAGTTCGGCGTGGTGATGCTGATCTATCTCAAGCAGGCACTGGAAGCGCGCGAAGATGGCGACGTTGCCGCAGCAGTACGCGAAGGCGCGCTTTTGCGTGTGCGGCCCAAGGCGATGACGGTCGCGGTGATCCTCGCCGGTCTCTTTCCGGTTCTGGTCGGTGGCGGCACCGGTTCGGAAGTCATGAGCCGCATTGCCGCCCCGATAGTCGGCGGCATGCTGACCGCACCGCTGTTGTCGATGCTCATCATTCCCGCGGCCTATCTGCTGATGCGCCGCAAATCCCAAGCGCATGTTCAACCCGATGGAGAAGTGAAGTGAAAAAATCCCTGATAATTGCGTCGAGCCTTGCCCTGGTGGCTTCGCTCGCCGCCTGTAAGAAGGAAGCCGAAGCGCCGAAACCCGCTGAGAGTGCTGCCGCAAATGCTGGCAGCATGTCCGACATGCCGATGGCCATGGAGATGAAGCATGGCAAGGGTGTCGGGACTGTGACCGAGATCGACGCGGCCAAGGGCATGGTGACGCTGGATCACGGCGAGATCGCGGAACTCCAGTGGCCCGCCATGAAAATGGGATTTGCCATCAAGCCGGATCTGCTCTCTGGCATCAAGGTCGGTGACAAGGTGAGCTTCGAGATCGACTGGGATGGCAAGGCCGGGACAGTCACGAAAATTGAGAATGCCTCGAAGTGAGCTGAGCAAGCCAGCGCAAGCCCTAGATGGATCCTGGGCTGGCTCTGCCCGCCCTTGATCGGCGTAGCGGCATTTTCAGAGCTGCACGATTTCCCCGTCTCCCTGAGTGAATTCAGTAGGTTTGCGGTCGAGCAAGTCCAACACGACTTCAGCCTGACGGTATAGTTTCGTACCCTTCGGCGTTACGAAGATCGGGCAGTCCACAGGATCGGATGACGCCTCCGCGATAGTGGGCTAATGTTCGTAAGCGCAACTGGGATAGACAATTTGCGCTAGGGGGACACCGTGAAGATCTATTCCGTTGCGATCGAGAATTTCCGCGGCATCCGCTTGACCAAACTGGTACTGCCCGACCATGCCGTACTGATCGGTGATAATAACACCGGCAAGTCGACGGTCCTCGAAGCCATTGATCTTGCATTGGGTCCTGATCGACTGAGCCGCCGGCCACCAGTCGACGAGCATGATTTCTATGGGGGCAAGTATCTTGCAGCCGTTGCCACACAGGAGGCAGAGGTAGAGGGCGAGGCCGCTGGAGCAGCGCTAGTAGAACCGGCAGATGCGCCAAAGATCACTGTCGAAGTAGTCATCACCGACCTTTCCGAGGAGCAACAGGCGCGGTTTGGCGGGAGCATTGAATGGCTCGACGTTGTATCCGGCGCTTTCTATACTGACGAAAATCCGGCGGGTGTCGATGCCTCGAATATTAGAGCGGCGCTTCGGGTCACCTTTCTCGGCTCATATGATCCCGATGAGGACGATTTCGTCGGCAAGACCTATTATTCGCGGAGTTTGACGGAGGAAGAGACACCAACGCCCTTCTCGAAGAAGGACAAACAACACTGCGGTTTCCTCTTCCTGCGCTCGTTAAGAACTGGATCACGGGCGCTGAGCCTTGAGCATGGAAGCCTGCTCGATATCATCCTGCGGCTGAAGGAGATTCGGCCGCAGATGTGGGAAGGCACGATCGGGACGCTCGCCGCGTTCGACGTGGCGAGCGACCCAGCGATCGGGATTTCCGGGGTTCTCGAAAGCATCGACAAGTCTCTGAAAAAGTATGTCCCGCGTGAGTGGGGCGTGAAGCCCCATCTCAAGGTCTCAAATTTAACCCGGGAGCATCTCCGTAAGGTCGTGACCGCTTTCATCGCGACAGGGGATGGCGACCACGCTGCACCATTCTATCGACAGGGAACAGGGACGATCAATATGCTCGTCCTGGCAATGCTCTCGCAGATCGCCGAGGATAAGCAGAACGTCATTTTCGCGATGGAGGAGGTCGAGACAGCGATCCCGCCATATGCTCAGAAGCGCATTGTCCACGAGCTGCGCAAGCTCGCTGCCCAGTCAATCGTTACATCGCACTCGCCCTACGTCCTCGAGGAGTTCAAGCTCGATGAGACGGTGATCCTGTCGCGATCGAACGATGGCGTCCTATCGCACGCCGAGATTGCTCTCCCCGATAGCGTCAAGCACAAGCGCTATCGTCAGGAATTCCGCACGCGCTTTTGCGAGGGCCTGCTGTCACGGCGGGTGCTCATCGCAGAAGGCGCGACCGAGGCAAGTGCGTTCCCAGTCGCGGCGCGACGGCTGTCGGAGCTGAACCCGGCCGTTTATGCTTCGCTGGAGGCGCTCGGCATCTGCGTAATCGACGCTGGCACTGAGACCCAAATCGCGGACCTCGCCGGCCTCTATAAGGGGCTCGGAAAGCGGACGTTCGGGCTGTGTGACAAGCAGACTGATCCCGCGAAGGCGGACATTGAGGCGCAGGTCGAGCGCCTTTTCATGCACGAAGAAAAGGGGATCGAGGATCTCATCCTGAAGAACACGACCCAAGCCGCCCTTGAGCGATTCGCCGATGCGCTTGATTGGCCGCCGCATCTGGCCGCGAAATTTCCCGATCCAAAAGCCAACGCGATTGCAGCTCTGAAGGAATATTTCGGGTGGTCGAAGGGCAACTGGGGGATCGCTGATTTCCTGGCCCAGTGCACGGAAGCTGAGATACCGACGTGGATTCGGGATGCATGCATCTCGCTCAAGGCCATCTGCGATCCGCCGCCAATGCCGCCTGCGCCTCCCCCGGGGGACGGAGTGGAAGCCAACGCTGAGCCTGTCGAATAGAGGGCGCAATGGTCGATCTGACGGAAGCTCAGAAGGACGTCTTGAAGGCCGACGGGCACCAGCTTGTCGTTGGCGGGCCGGGTTCTGGGAAGACCATGGTTTCGATCCTTAAAGCGGCGAACATCTCTCGTGAAACGCTCAGGCCAGGGCAACGCATTCTCTTCCTGAGCTTTGCGCGCGCGACTGTATCTCGCGTGTTCGAGGCCATCGACGAGGAGCAGTCGGTTACGAAGGAAGTGAAAAAGAGGATCGAGGTCGATACCTACCACTCCTTCTTCTGGCGCATCCTCAAAGCCCACGGATACCTCGTCGGATTTCCCCGTAGGATGACAATTCTGACGCCACCGAATGAGGCGATCGCGTTGTCGGCCATCCGAAGCGGCTTTAAGTCCAATTCCAAACTATCTGACGATGAAAAGGCGCAAAAAGCTGCTCTTGAAGTCGCTGAGCGCATGCGACTGGCGACCGAGGAGGGCAAAGTATGCTTCGATCTATTTGCGGAGCGCGTTGCCATCCTCCTTCATGGCTCCGCAAAGGTCCGCGAGCTGATCTCGACGATGTACCCATTCATCATCTTGGACGAATTTCAGGACACCAGCGCCGAGCAATGGCGCGCAGTCGAGGCGATTGGAAAGAGCAGTACGCTCATCGCGCTGGCCGACCCCGAGCAGCGCATCTTTGATTTCATCGGTGCTGATCCGAAGCGCCTCGACCACTTCAAGGACGCATTCAAGCCGTCCACCCACGATCTTGCTGGGGAGAACCATCGGAGCAAGGGAACGGATATTACCCATTTCGGGAACGACCTTTTAACAGGCAAATTTCGGCAAGAGCCCTATCAGGGTATCGATTATGAGGGGTTCGCTTCAAATCCCAACCAAGCCTTTGCCTCGTTGGTCGCCCAGGTCTTGAAGGCTAGGAAGCGGCTCATCGAATCCGGCCATCGAGACTGGTCGCTCGCGATCCTCGTTCCCACGAAGCGGATGACCCGACTCGTTTCTGACAACCTTTGCGAACCCTTCGGCAACGTGCCGCCAATAGCGCACACAGCGGCTGTCGATATGGAGGGGCCGATCCTGGCGGCAGAGGTCATCGCATTCCTGCTCCAGAAGCGCGATCATGACAGCTGCTTCGACGAGTTCGTCGACGTCCTTTGCAGCTTCTTCCACGGGCGAGGCGGGGCGGTGCCGACCAAAGGTGATCTGACTGAAGCTGCTCGCTTCCGGGCCGCTTTGGCGAAGTGGAACGACTGCGTCGCGAAAGGCAAGCCTGCGGCGGCGAATAGCGTCCTCCAAGCCACGTTTGCGGTTCATCAGGCCGTTGCGGCAGTGAAGCTTAGCGGCGACCCCAATGCTGATTGGTTGGCGATACGAGCGGTCCTCGAGGGCGGAGGGTGTGCTCGCCTCGCCGAGATTGCCAAGGAAGTTCGAAATGTCCGCTTGCTGGAACGGGGGACCCAGCTCCGCCAAGGCCTATCTCAGGATTGGCGGAACTTCGGGGGCTATCGAAATGCCCTCGGGATCACGCGCCAAGCGTTCGTGCAGGAACATTTCGCGACGGCGCAAAAGCCTGAGTCGGGCGTCGTTGTGATGAACATGCACAAAGCCAAGGGAAAGCAGTTTGATGAGGTCATCATATTCGAGGGATGGCCGAAGCGGGTGAAGGGCGAGATTGTCGGCAATCCCGACCGCATCGTTGGCGGCAATTACCGTGATGGCGCGATGACGCAGGCCCGACAGAATCTCCGAGTCAGCGTCACCCGCGCAAAGGTTCGCACGACGATCATGTCCCCGAAGGACGACGTTTGCGTCTTGCTTATCCCCGAACCGGATTAACGGGCCGTCCCTTACTCATGTGTTGGAAAGCAGCCGGCTCGTCCTTCGGTCTCCGGAATGTGTGGCAACTTTCAAAAATTCGAAATGGTCTTCTGAATTGCTGAAACTGGGGCGAGAACGGTCAAAAAGGCAAAGTCGTACGATGAGCCACCCGAAGCAAGAGTTGCTCCTCGTTCAGAGCATTGGGATGGTGAGAATCTCGACGGGGATCGATGACTCATCCGCGCGACTAAGCGCGAGAATTCCGAATGGCACAGTTCACGAATCTGTGCGGCCCGAATACTCCGCGATTGACTGGATCCAGTCGTTGATCTCCGCTTCCACCCACACGGCGCATTTCGGGCCAAGCGATCGCGATTTCGGAAACCTGCCCTCGCTCATACGCTGATAAATGGCAGAGCGCTTCATTCCCACTCGCGCCATCACCTCTGGCAAACGCAGGAGACGGGCAGGCAAAGTTGCCGCTTCCTCACAGGGGGAGGATGAGACTTTGTTCTGGGGAGCAGCCGTCATTGTTCATTCCTGTCTTGGTAAAGCTCGGTCCCCTCCGAGGCTTCGGATCATCGTGGCAACGACATCGCTATGTCACGGTTGGCAAAGTCGTCGATGTGCTTGGCCAGCATGCGCGCGACGAGCTGTGAAGTGCCATTCGCCCAGCGTGGCCTCAAATCCGCGACCCTGCGACCTAAGGTTCGATCAAGGTGGCCCGGCAAGGCGCTGAAGAATTCCTCGAGAAACTCGCCCATCTCGCTGCGCATCCACTCGCACGCCAAATCTTCTTGCCCGGCGAGGGCGAGGATCATGCTGGCGCGGGGGAAAGCCCCGCAAACGACGAGAATGCAAGCGGCTTCATCAAGCCCTATCGGCCGTTCGCCGCGCATGACCCGCAGCAATGTCTCCCTGTGCATGCCGACCTCGCGGGCGACCTGGTGTTTCGGTTTGTCAGCCGCTTCAACAGCGTGAGCGAGGATGCGTGCGAGGCTGTGATTAGCCTGGCCGGTCGTTGATGGGGTTGGGTGCATGGCCGATTCTCCTCATTGGCAGGGATGAGTCGCAGCCATATCCCGTTCCCCCGCATGTAGGAAAATGAAAAGAACATATACGGAACTTCTCGTTTGTAGGCGAATCATTCCCAGACGATGAGTCGCCGGAGATCGTCGACGCAGATGACGGACTTCGTCGCCAGAACATTCCACATATTCCGCCATTTGATGCGGTAATCACCGGCAGTGCTGATTTGATCTGTCCGCATCAGTCCGCGTTCCGGGCGTTTGCACCTCCCGATCTTTCCTACACCGATTTCCTAGATGCATGTGGAAGGCACAGCGAACGAAAGGACGCTGTGTTCCCCCCTCCAGACGGAGCTCCATATGCAGTCCCTCACCCTCCCCCGGCGCATCGGCGCGAACGGCTTTGGCAAGGCCGTCAACTTTGCCATCCCGGTCGCGCTCGCCGCTCTTGCCGCGAGCGCAGCTTACGCAGGCGCCGACACGACGTTCACCCCGGCACTGACCAAGTTCACCGACTTTCTCGAAGGCTCGGGCGGCAAGATCATCACCGTGCTCAGTCTCGCCGGCGGTCTCATCGGCCTCGCCTCGGGCCGGTTCTCGCTCGGACAGGTCGCGGTTCCGGTCGGCGTCGGCATCGGCGTCGGCACGGGTGTCCCGATCGTCACTTCGGTCGTGACCGCGGTCATCTGACGGTCGGGCACGGGAAGGCGCGTCTTCATGGCGGACCCATACATCATTCCTCGTCGGCTCGACGACCCGGAGCTCATCGGCTTCTGGACCATCGACGAGTTCGCCGGGATGATCGTCCCCTTCACCTGGGGGATCCTCAGCCAGCATATCTTCATCGGCATCGTTGTCGCCTTCGGCGCCTGGTTCGCGCTGCGAAAGGCAAAAGCAGGACGCGCCAGCTCCTGGGTAGCCCATGCCGCATATTGGTATCTGCCGGCCGGATTTCTGGGTCTCAGGTCGACGCCGCCTTCCCACTGCCGTCTGCTTGCCGGTTGAGGGGAGAAACCCATGTTTGCCGACATTTCACACGAGCGCCAGCAATCGCTGCTGCGCCAGCGTAATCTCCTGGCCTTGACCAGCACGGGACTTGGGTTTGCCTTGGTCATCGCGACCAGCCTTGCCGCGACCCGCGACCGCGAGGTCGTGCTGCTTCCGACGTTGCCCAAGCAACTGACCGTGACCAGCGCCGGCGTGCAGGCCGAATATCTCGAGCTCGTCACCCGTGACACCGCGCTCATTCTCCTGAACCGGAGCCCAGAAGGCCTCGACTATTGGATGAACGAAATCCTGAAGCTTGCCGATCCGGCCAGCTACGGGGGTCTCAAGGCTGACCTCGTTCGCATCGTCGAGGAGCAGCGCGGTTCGGATGTCACCCAGGCGTTCGTCATTCGCTCGATGAAGGTGGACCCGAAGGGACTGACGTCGGACGTGACTGGCACGCTCAAGACGTTTGTTGGCGCTCAGGTCATCGCCAGCGACGAGCGCCGCTTCCGCTTCAACTGGACCTACCGAGGACTGCGCCTCGCGCTGTCGGGTTTCGTCCAACTCCCCAACCAAGACAAAGCCAAGGAGGCCCAGTGATGGCTTACCGAACCCAGAGGCGTGCGCGAGCCGCCCTGCATGGTCTTGCGGCGATCGCCGCATGCGTCGCCGGGCCGGCCTTCGCCGACCAGTTCAAGCAAGCCGCCGATGGCGCTGGCATCGAGTGCGTGGTCTCGGCCCGCGAACTCACGCGCTTCGCCCTGGTCGACGATCAGTTCGCCAGCGTGTCGAAGATATCGACGGGCACACCGTACAACGACTTCGCGGTCACCAACGAACCGCTGCGCGGCGACATCTACGTATCGGTCCCAGAGACCTACGCGGCGAGGTCAATCAGCTTCTTTGCCACGACCAAGAAGGGATTCGTCTACAAGATTGCCTGCCAGGTCGAGAGCATCCCTGCGGCTCAGGTTTTCATCACCAATCCGTCAATCGCCAAGAATGACGCGGCCCGCTGGGAAGCCGAGACCCCGCTCGCCACGAGCGCGGTTCGCCTTGTCCAGGCGATGGCCAACGATCGGACCATCGAAGGCTTCGAGGTACGGCAGTCCTCGGCCGTGCCCGCCCGCATCGGCGACATCGAGGTCCAGCTCGTCGCCGACTATCGGGGCGCCAGCCTCGCCGGGAAGGTCATCCGGGTCACCAACCGCGGATCCAAACGGCTGAACCTCTCCGAGCGCGACCTTGCGCCGAAGGACAGCCTGGCCGTCTCGATCGCCAATCCGGCGCTCGACCCCGGCTCCAGCACGACCGCCTTCGTGGTCGGCATGAACGGGGAGAGCAGCCATGACTGACACGCACGACCTTCAGCCTCCCCTGCAGGCCGAACCTGCTTCGCCGTCGGAAGCGGCCGGTCTCAACGCCCGAACCGCCAAACGGCAGAAGCTGCTTCTCGCCTCCATCGGCGCGATTGCCCTGGCCGGCGGCAGTTGGCTCATCTTGGGCAGTGACGACAAGGCGAAGTCGAACGATCCCGACGCGGCCCGTACCATCGACACGGCCGGGCTCGTCAACCGCGATCTCTCGCAGCGCGAATTTGTCGCCACCTATGGAAACCGCCTCGACGCGGTGACGCGCGAGCAGAAGGCGCTCAAGGACGCGGCTGTCCCACGAAACGAGGTCGAGGCCCAGCTCGCTGCTCTCAAAGCGGAGAACCAGGCCATGCGGGTCGATGGTCAGGCCGCGATCGACGCGATCTCGGCCGAGAATGCGGACCTCAAATCCCGGCTTGCTGCGCAAGGTTCCGCCCCGGCACCGTCTTCCACCGCGCCGGCATACGGACCGCAGGCGGGCGGGTATGACGCGCGTGGCCGCACTGTGCTCCCGCCGCAGGCCGGAGCAGCCGCCGTGGCTGGCGGGGAGACGACCGTCCCTGCCCCCGGCGAAGTGAAGCTGATGAGCTTTGCTTCGGACAAGGCGAACACCGGCGGCCTGAAGGCAACCAGACCAGAAGCGCCGCCGGTTGTGGTCGAGGACTCGCCCGACTATCTGCCGCCGAACTCCTACGCATCGGCGCGCGTGATTGTCGGCGTCGATGCCTCTGCTGGGGTTGCAAGCCAGACCGATCCCCTTCCGGTGGTCTTGAGGATCACCGGGCCGGCGCGATCGGTCCTGCAAAACGGCAAGGTACTGACAACCCGGATCCAGGGCTGCGTGGTCAACGGCGCGGCGCGCGGAGATCTCTCGTCGGAGAAGGTCTACGTCAAGCTCGCCCGCATGACCTGCGATCAGCCTGGCGGGCGCGTCGCCGTGAGCGAGGTCAAAGGCTTCATCAGCTTTGCCGGCAAGTCCGGGGTGCGCGGGCGTGTCGTGAGCCGCGAGGGCAATCTCGTGACACAGGCGCTGCTCGCCGGGATCGTCGGCGGGTTCGGGCGCGGCTTTTCCGCCAACGCCAATTCGACCTTCTCCGCGACGCGCACCAATCCCGACGGCAGCCGGTCGAAACTCTCCGCCGGCGACATTGTCGGCGGAGGGTTCGGCCAGGGCGCGGCAGATGCCGCCGATACGGTCAGCAAATACCTGATCGAACGCGCCGAACAGTACCAGCCCGTGGTCGAGATGCCGACCGGCATCGATGTCGAAATCGTCTTTCTCGACGGCGTTTACGTGAGGAACTCCCGATGATTGAAGCCCCCAAGCAAGGGCGAAGCCGCTGGCTTCGTCCCGCGGCAGGCATTGCCGCTCTGATCACCCTGTCCGCCGCCACCGGCTGGGGCGTGGCCAGTCTCGCCTCCCCTGCCAGCGGACCCGATACCGCCAAGGTGCGCGCAGCGCTCAAGCTGCGCCTTCCCAAGACGCCGATCGACGCCATCACCTGCAAGGGGCTTGGCGGCCTGTGCGAGGTCGCCTCGAAGTCGACGCTCTTCTACGTCGACCGCGCGGCCAAATATCTGGTTATTGGGCGGGTCTATGACATGGAGGCGCGCCAAGACCTGACGGCTGCCCGTCTGCTGGCGCTTAATCCCGACCTCCTCGCAGCAGGCGCAGCCCGGCGTTCAGGCGGGGAGGATGCCCCTCCCCCGCAGCGCGCGAGCGTTCCGGCGCGCGTTTCGCTTGGCCAACTTCCGGCCAGCGGCGCGATTTCCTGGGGACCGGCCAATGGTCCGAGGGTGGTCGTCTTTTCCGATTTCCACTGCGGCTACTGCAAGAAGCTCGAAGCCGAATTGAAGGCGATCGGCGCGCGGGTCGAGGAACGACCGATTTCGATCTTCGGGGCGGAAAGCCGCAAGGACTCCGAGCGCGTGATCTGCGCGGCCCGGCCGGAAATTGCGCTCCATATGGCCTATTCGGGGCTGGCGCTCGCCAATCCCAAGCCGTGCGATACCAGCGGCCTCGACGCCAACGAAGCTTTCGCGAAGGCGCACGGCTTTGGCGGCACGCCGGTCATTGTCCGCCCATCCGATGGCGCGGTCCTCGAAGGCTTCCGCCCCGCGGCGGCACTGCGCGCCTTCCTCTCCGGCGCCCCCACCCCCGATTCCGGAAAGGACAAAACCCATGGCTAATCCCATGCGCCTAGCCGCGTGCGTCTGCCTCGCTGCCCTGGTGAGCGGCTGCGCCACCTTAGGCACCAACGTCAAAGGCGATTTCACCTGCCGTGCGCCCAAGGGCGACTGCGCCCCCTCCCACGTGATCGATGCGCGTGCCACCACCGAAATCGATAGCGCGGCAGCGTCTACCGAGCTGGCCCGGGTGCGAGCAGGGGTCGCCGCAGGCGATACGTCGCGTACGTCCGAGCGCACGCTCAAGATCGTGTTTCCGGCGCATGTCGATGAGGCGGGAACGCTGCACGACGAAGCCGTCGCCTGGGCCGTCATCGAAAATCCGCGCTGGGCGGCCGAGCTGCGGCGCAGGCCCGGCGACGATGCCGCACCGCCGCTCATGCGCGAGCTGCGGCGAAAGCTCAAATCGGCGCAGCAAAGGACGGAGGCCATTGCCGATGATGCGCCGTCAAACATGATCGAGGAGTCCGAGCCGGCGCGCGGAGCATCCGATGCCGTGCCAGACGCCTCGCCCTTTTCACTCGCCGCTCCTCCCGCCCCCGACACGCAAGTTGCCTCGCCGCCGGTCCTCCCCTCCACGGCGCGCGAGGCCATTGCCGGTGCCAAGGCGCCGGCGGTCGAGGGGTTCGACGTGCTGCCCCCGCATGATCGAACCCCTCGGCCTCTTGTCCAGGGGACGCCCCCGAATTTCCCGAGCATCGAGGCGATCGAAGCCGCCAAGGCAGCAGCGGCCAAGGCCGCGCCCAACAAGGATCACAGGTGATGGCCGAGAAACTGAAGTCGATTGTCGACCGGGTCCTCTCGGGTCTGCTGGGCGATGCGGAGCATGCCGAAAAGGGCCGCCCCCAGCTGATGCTCGACATGCTGTCGGACTGGCTTCCCTACCGGGTCTACGATCCCCAGAGCCGGCTCTATTTCAACGCGCGGTCGAAGGGCTTCATCCTTTCGGTGACCCCGTTGATCGGCGCCGACGAACGGACCGGCGAGATCCTGGGGCAGTTTTTCTCCGAGGGGCTGCCCGCGGGCGCTTGCCTCCAGGTGCTGCATCTTGCCAGCCCTCGCATCAGCCGGATCGTCGCTCCCTGGTTTGCACCGCGCTACGTCCAGGGCGGCGTCTATGAAGCGATCGCCCGGCACCGCGCAAAGCGGCTCTACAGTCTCGTCTGGCAGTCGGGCTCGAGCGATGCCCCGTTCCATGCCCGCCATCACCAGGTGATCGTGTCGGTCGGCGTTCCCGCCGCAAAGGCGACGAGCAACGAGGATCTCAAGCACACCCGCGACGGCCTGATCGCGATGCTCAAGTCCCTGAACCTCGGTGTGGCCGAAGTGGGTCCGCAGGAACTCATCGCGGTGATCGACGATCTGACCTCGCCGACAACCGCACCGCAGGACGATGCGGTTCCCTACAATCCCAACGACCCGATTGCTGCCCAAGCCATCCGTCACGATATCGAACTCGTCGTCCACGAGGACCGGATGCAGCTCCGCACCGAGCGGTTCCGACCCACTGGCAAGGTCAACGACGGCGTGCCCGAGATCGGCACCGTCTATCCCGACGCCTTCGACGTGCGGCACTATGCGTCGCGCAACATGCCGCAGCGATGGGCGCCGTGGGAATGCGCGCGGCTGATCGGCGACCTCTTCACCGACAAGCTGCGTTTCCCATGTCCCACCGCGACCATGCTTTGCCTGGTCTATCCCGATCAGGAAGCCGCTGCGGCAAAGGCTGGATTCAAGTTCATGCGCACGACGAGCCTTTCCGGCACGCGCAGCGCCCGTTTCCTGCCGCGCATCGGCGAGCAGGCAGCCGAGTGGCAGCATGTACAGTCCGAGCTCCAGGAAGGGCGCCGGCTTGTCCGGGTCTTCTACGGCCTGACGGCCTTCTCGCCGCTTGGATCGGGCGACCGGCACGAGCGGGCCATCAAGTCGATCTACAAGGCTGCCGGCTGGGATCTCGCCGACGAGCGCTATCTCCAGGTCCAGGGTTTGCTGGCAGCCATGCCGTTGACGCTGGCCGACGGGCTTGGCGCGGATATGGAGCGGCTAAAGCGGTTCAAGACGGTGCTGTCGACGACGGCCGCCAACATCGCCCCGATGCAGGGCGAATATCTGGGCAGTGCTCATCCGCATCTGCTCTTCGTCGGACGCCGGGGCCAGCCCTTCTTCTGGTCGCCGTTCGAGAATGATGCCGGGAACCACAATGTCGCGATCTGCGGCAAGTCGGGCTCGGGCAAATCGGTGCTGCTCCAGGAGATGTGCGCAGCGCTGCGCGGGGCGGGCGCGCAGGTGGTGGTCATCGACGATGGCCGCAGCTTCGAGCATTCGGTCAAGCTTCAGGGCGGACGCTTCGTCGAGTTCACGATGAAGGCGGGCTTCTGCCTCAATCCCTTCTCGATGATCGATGCCACGCGAGCTCAGGCCGACGAGGATTACCGCCTCGACTGCTTCGGGATGATCAAGGCCATCGTCGGTCAGATGGCCCGGCACTCCGCCCGCCTCAACGATACCGAACGCGGCCTCATCGACCGGGCGGTCAATTCCGTGTGGAACGAACATGGCGCCGATGCGAGCATCACCGCCGTAGGCGATGCGCTTGTGGCGCTCGGCAGCGAGGCCGCCGCGGATCTCGCGACGGCTCTCGCTCCGTTCATGGCCGGCGGGACCTACGGAGCCTTCTTCGAGGGGCAGGCCAGCCTCGACCTCGATGCCGATTTCACGGTCTTCGAGATGTCGGACCTCGCGAGCCGGGAGGAACTGCGCGCGGTTGTGCTGTCCGCCATCATGTTCATGACCAGCCAGGCGATGACCCGCAGCCCTCGCTCGGTTCGGAAGCTGCTGCTGATCGACGAGGCGTGGTCGATGCTGAAGGGCGGCTCGATGGGCGAGTTTGTCGAGACCTATGCCCGCACCTGCCGCAAATACGGCGGGGCGCTCGCCACCGCGACCCAATCGCTCAACGACTATTACAAGTCCGATGGCGCGACCGCCGCACTCGAAAACAGCGACTGGATGCTGATCCTCCAGCAGAAGCCGGAGACCATCGCCGACTTCAAGGCATCGAAGCGCCTCGACATGGACGACCGGACCGAGACCTTGATCCGCAGCCTCAAGCGCTCGGGCAACGACTATTCGGAAGTGTTCATCAAGGGGCCGGAAACCGAGGCGATCGGCCGACTCGTCCTCGACGACTATTCGGCGACGCTCTTTTCGAGCTCTCCGCAGACCTTTGCCGCGATCGACGCCGAGATCGCCCGAGGCCACCAGCTCGCCGACGCGATCGAGCGGATCGCCTTCGCCAATCGCTCCTGAAATCTCCCTTTATTAAAGGATTTTGTTTCCATGCCTCTTCATGTCGTCACTCCCTTCGATCGGGCTCACGAACCCCAGCTGGACGAAGACCTCGATCTTCCGCCCGGGCCCACCTGGCGCCGGCACGCCGCGGATACCTGCTTCATCCTCATCAAGGCCGGCGGATTCCTGGCCTCGACCTATCTGATGACGCTTGGCCTGCCGCTGCTCTTCGTCCTGATGATTTCGGGCGGCAGCGTGGACGTGTTTTTCGCGCAGATCGCCAATCTGGCCGACCGCTTTCTGTCGGCCGATGCCGCTCGCCAGTCCGGCTTCGTCGAAGAACTGAAGTTCGGTCTCATCGGTCTCGCCACCCTGATGGCGATCTGGCGCATGCCGCGCTTCCTCAATGAGGTCGCCGACGGACTCCGGGAGGAAGAGCTGTGAAGAACATTCTGGCAACATCAAGTATTTCGAGGCGGTTTTCGGGGCTCAACCTAACTGCGATTGCGCTTGCGTTGAGCATGCTCGGTTCAACCCTCTGGGGCGTCTGGGCGACCCAAGCACTCCTCGATCTGCGCAAGCGCGAGGTCGTGACGGTGCAACTGAGCCGCATCATGGGCGACTTCATCGAAGCCGAAGCTCGCGCGGGGCGGACGCCGGAAGAAACCAAGCAGCGGGTGCAAGCCTACCTCCAGGCGGTCGAGGCATCCGTCCAGCGCCTGGCGCGCGACGGACGCACGGTCCTGGTCGCCGAAGCTGTGGTTGCCGGCAGCACCCCCGACCTCACCGAAACCGTGCGCGTCGATGTCGAGCGCCGGATGGGAGCCATTCCCGATGCGCGCCGCTGATATCATCCTCAGATCCCAGACATGGCGCCGCGTAGCGCTCTGGAGTGGTCTCGGCGCCGGGGCATTCGCGCTCTCGTCGCTGGCCGCCTTTGCGGCAGGCCATGCGCTGATGATCAACGCGAGCCCGAGCCTGCCCTACTGGGCGATCTGGCTGGACCGCGGAGCCGCTCCGCAGCGCGGCGATATCATCCTGTTCGATCCGCCAGCCTCGCCGCTCCTCGCGAAGCATTTCGGCAAGGAGCCGAAACCCTTCGGCAAGCGTGTCAGCGGCATGCCGGGTGACGTCGTCACCGAAAAGGACCGCGTCTACTTCGTCAACGGCCGCCAGGTCGCCAAGGCGAAGCTCAAGAGCCGGCGGGGCGAGCCGCTGGCCCTCGGCCCTACCGGCACGGTGCCCAGAGGCTGCTACTTCGTGACGACCGGGCACAAGGACGGCTTCGACAGTCGCTATGCGGCGATCGGTTGGATCTGCCGTCAGCGCATTCTGGGTGTGGGGAGGCCGATCCTGTGACACACCGCCTCCTCGCCCTCGGCCTCCTCCTTGGCTGCACGGTCGGTGCAGTCCCTGCCGCAGCGCGCGACTACGGTCTGCAGGGCGCTGTCTGGCCGGTAATCGAGCCGGATCTGCTTCGACAGATCCACGCACGTCTCCAGCATCTGGAAGCGACCGGCGAGACCGCAAGGCTCAACGAAGAGTTGAAGCGGCGGACCATCGCGCGGGTCAACCGGCCCGAACCTGTCGCCGGCGTGAGCCTGGCCGCGGATACCCGGGTGTGGCGGTTCGATCCGACGATCACGGTCGAACGGGATATCGCCGACGACAAGGGGCGGACCATCATCGCGGCTGGTACGCGGGTCAATCCACTCGACACGGTTCCGCTGCGTGCTCCCCTGGTCTTCCTCGACGGCGATGATCCCGCTCAGCTGGCCTGGGCGAGCCGACGTTTCGGTCCAACCGCCGCGAAGCTGATCCTCGTGCGCGGTGCCCCGCTCGAACTCATGAAGGCCCGCCAGCGCCGCTTCTATTTCGACCAGGGCGGCACCCTCGTGAAGCACTTCGGCATTCGCGCGGTGCCGGCCACCGTCGAGCAGCAGGGCCGCATCCTCATCGTCAAGGAGTTGCCGATCAAGCCGCAGGAGCGAACCCCGTCATGAACAGGAAAAAGGGCATCTTCGCATGGCTTTGCGGCATATTGCTGTTCGCGAGCCTGAGCCTTGCGGTCAGCGCACCCGCTCAAGCCTCCGCAGGGCCGGGCCGCTGCACGGGCAAGTTCGTCAACCCCATCACCGACATATGCTGGTCCTGCCTGTTCCCGATCTCGATCGGCGGCCTGAAGATCTGGCCCTCGAGCCGCCCCGACACGGGTAATCCGGCGCTCCCTGTCTGTCTGTGCGGCCTCAGGCCCGGGATCGCGATGGGTTTTTGGGAGCCGGTCCGGCTTGCCGACGTCAGCATGAAGCCGTGGTGCTTTGTCAATCTGGGTGGGATGAAGCTCGATCCCGGTTTTAACATCGGCTTCAAGTCGATGGCCGGCCCCTCGGCCGTGGGCGGTGCGACGCAGTACAACTCGCAGTGGCACGTCCACTGGTATGCCTATCCGCTGATCTACTGGATGGAGATCGTCGCGGATTTCCTGTGTCTTGAGTCCGGCTCGATCGACATTCTCTATATCACCGAGATCGACCCGCTCTGGCAGGACAGCGAACTCACCGCGATCATCAATCCCGAGGCGGTCCTCTTTGCCAATCCCTTGGCGCTTGCCGCATGTGCCGCCGATTGCGTGGCGGCGACGGCGAAACTGCCAACCGACGAACTGTTCTGGTGCGCCGGCTGCCAGGGGACCATGTACCCGCTCAACGGCAACGTCTCGGCGACGATCGGTCACGTCCAGGCCTCTCGGCTCGCGCTTGCCCGCTTCTCCTACAAGCTTCACCGCGAGCTGGTCGCCTGGGGCACGATGGGCAGCAAAGGTCTTTGCGGCAAATACCTGATGCCGGTGATGCGCAAGCAGCAATACCGCTTTCAGGCCACCAATCCCAATCCGCAGACCAAGGGCCGCTACGCCTGCGCGCCCATTGGCGCTTCCACCACATTCATGTCGGCAGGCCAGGTCTACCCCGCCATCGGCGAGGACATGGGCTATCTGGTCTGGCGCAAGCGGAACTGTTGTGCGCTATGAAGACATTTCCTCATCTGGCTGTAATCGCGTGCATTGCAAGCGTTGCCGCTTTTGCTGGCGCCGCGGCGCAGACCGCAGGATCCGACCTCGATCTGGAGGCGATCCGCGCGCGTGCCGCCGTGCAAGCGGCCGAAGCCGACGCCCTCGCGGCGAATGCCCGTTCCCGCGCCGAAAGGGTGGCCGACGAGGCAAAAACGAGCGCGGCAGACGCTGAGGCCCACGGCAAGCGCTACGTCGAGGAAGCCGCGACGGCCAAACGGCTCGGTCCAGACAGCACCTTCGATTTCGACAAGATGGTCGCCGCCGCGGGCGCGATGACGAGCGAAGGCATGGGTCAAGCGCCCCGGTTCATCGCCTTCGCCAGCACTTCGATGCCACCGACGGCGCTTCGCGCGATGATCGAGGATGTGACTCACGCCGGCGGCGTCGTGGTCTTTCGGGGTTTGCCGCAAAACAGCGCCAAGGCGCTGACCGCCACACTGTCCAAGGTCGCCCGTGAAGGCGAGCAACTGGACGGCGTCGGGATCGATCCTCGGCTGTTCCGCGCTTTCGGAATCGATACCGCTCCGACCTATGTCGTTACCAGCAGCGACTTCGACCTGTGCGACGGATTTGACTGCCAGAGCGAGGTTCCCCCGCACGACCGGATGACCGGCAACGTGACGGCTCACTACGCACTGGAGACCTTCGCGCGCGGCGGCGGCCCCGGAGCGCTGCTCGCCGCCCAACATCTTGCCCGCCTCGAAAGGCCCGTCCCATGAAACGGCTGCTCCCCTTGATTGGTAAGTGGGCCATTGCCTGCCTTGCTGTCACTGCCCTCAACCCGGCCGTACCGCTTCGTGCCCAGACGACGACCGATGCGGCAAAAGCGGACGGCAAGGCCTTCGGCCGCGACAAGGCCGCCGCAGCACAGGGGGCCGCCACCACCGATCCCGATGCGAGCCGCATCCCCAATTTCGGCGGCGTGCCGAGCCAGTCGGGTTATTTCGACGATCCTGACCGTATGAGCCGGGAGGCCGCCAGTCAGGCGACGTCGAGCACTGGCTACCGGACGATGCGGGACTCAATGGACCGGCGCGCGCGCTTCGCACCGCAGGACCTCGATGCCACCATCGCGCGCAGCAAGGTCATCGGCGGCGACCCACTCTCGTATACCAGCGGGATGGGCATAAGCGGCAGCCAGGGGCGCTGCGTTCCCCTGCCTCCGGGGAGCGGCACCGCCGGCCGGTACATGGCCACCTGCAACACCGGCTATACGGCAACCCAGGAAACGCGGAACTGCCCGGTCGCGCTGGTCGCCAAAGTCGAGCAGCGGCAGGCCTACGGCTATTATTGTTTGCCCGCCTCGGGCGACCCCAACGCGGTTTACGACTGCGCGCGCTACCCCGCGCCGCAATGCCGCCTCGTTCAGTCCATCCCCGTCAACATCTGCGACCCCTCGTTCGGCTGTACGTCGTTTACGATCAACGAAATGAGCTGCACGGCGCCAATCGATGGCGCCACGCCGTACACGGTGACCGGCGAGAACGTCGTCACGACAACCCGCGACGAGAGCCAATGCGCGGGGCTAGCATCAGACAGCACCTGCCAGCAGGACACCGAGAGCTGCACCGACAGCGATCCGGTCACGCGCATCGTCGATGGGGTTTCCGTCACACAGCCATGCTGGGCCTGGTCGCGCAGCTATACCTGTGCGAAGTTCACGCAAGCGCAGGACTGCCAGGCGCTCGAAACTACGCCCGGCTGCAATCTGGTGCGCGAAGACTGCCTGACCGACGAGCCTTGCCGGACCTGGGAGCGCGTCTACGACTGCCCGGTGCCCGACCAGCCGGCGACCACCAATCAGTTCATCTGCGATGGCGATGTCTACTGCATCGACGGGTCGTGCGAGACGATCGAGCGCGAGGCCAATGACGAGTTCAAGGATGCCGTCGTTGCCTTGAACGCGATGAACCAGGCCCGGCGCGAATTCGATCCCGACAATCTCACCCTGTTCAAGGGAACGCGCGAGACCTGCTCATCCAAGGTCTTCGGCGTGCTCAACTGCTGCAAGGGCAAGGGCTTCCCGCTCATCCCGGGCATCCAATTGCTCGTGGCGCTCGGCTGCAGCCGCGAGGAGATGCTGCTTCATCAGAAGGACGCGCAGGGTCTGTGCGCCTACGTCGGCACCTATTGCTCCTCCTCGTTCCTTGGCGTGTGCCTGACCAAGCGGAAGGTCTACTGCTGCTTTGAATCCAAGCTGTCGCGGATCCTCCAGGAGCAGGGTCGCCAGCAGCTGAACAAGCCCTGGGGCAAGCCCAAGACCGAGCAGTGCCTCGGCTTCACCATCGACGAGTTTGCCCGGCTCGACCTCTCGAAAATGGACTTCAGCGAGGTCTATGCCGAGTTCACCGATGCCGCCCGCCTGCCCGACGAACTGCAGGCAACCCAAGAAATCCAGCAGAAGATCGAGGACTATTATGCCCGCGCACGCCAGTAAGGTCAGCCGGCGGTTTCTGGCCGCCAGCCTCGCCTTCACTACCATCTATCCCTTTGTCACCGCTCCAGCGCGGGCCGGGGAGCCGCCGCTCGTCACAACCGATGACAGCCAGGACAGCTTCTACTGCCAGAAGCGCAGGCTCGGATACTGGTTCTATTGTACGCGGCCAAAGCCGCCCCAGCGAGACAACGCGCAGGCGCCGCCAGCGACAAGCGCGACAAGCCAGCTCGACGCGGTCACCGCCGAACTGCGGGAACTCAAGGCGAAGGCGATCCTCGAGCCGACACCGGCCAACGTGACGGCCTACATTCGCTTCCAGCGCGAGCAGCTCGACCGGGCATCACTGTTCAGCGACGTCTGGCAGCGGGCAATCTGGCAGGATCCAGACCTCGATTACACGCTCCAGCGCCCGGTTTCGACGCTGGGCAAGCGACAATGGCAGGACGCGCGCGGTGCGGAACGCAACGCGGTGATGGCGCATCTCTCCGAACGCTACGGCCTGTTCTATTTCTTCGCCCAGAGCTGCGGCGCCTGTGAGGTAATGTCGCCGATCGTGCAAAGCGTCGCCACGACCTGGCATATCACGGTGCGCGCGATCTCGACCGATGGCGGCCCCTCCCGGCACTTCCCGGCTTACACGGTCGAGACCAACCAGCGGAGCCGCATGGGGCTCGAGCCCAAGATCACCCCGGCCGTCGTGCTGTGGGATGCCGCTAAGGGCCAGGCGATACCGATCGGCTACGGCGTGATGTCCGCCGACGAGCTTCAGGACCGCATCTATCTCCTCACTTCGAAGGAAGCCGGACGTGACTACTAGGATGAAACGCGTCATCGCCGCGATCGTCGCGGCCACCCTCCCCCTCGCCGGCGTTTCCGCCGACGTCGGCAGTTCGATGGACTCGTTCCTCAACGATGTCGGCGGCGCGGCAAACGTCAACGGCCCGACCGCCTTCCAGGGGCAATCGGCGGGCTATTACAGCCTTGGCAACATCTGGACGCGCTTCCCGCAGAAGACGACCAATATCGCGAACCTGCAACTGCCACGCGCCCGCGCCGGCTGCGGCGGCATCGACATCTTTGCCGGCTCCTTCAGCTTCATCAACGCGAGCGAGATCGTGGCCATGCTGAAAGCGGTCGCGAACAATGCCGTGGGCTTCGCCTTCAGCCTGGCGATCGACACGGTCTGCCCCGAGTGCTCGAAGATCATGCAGGAGTTCAGCCAGAAGGCTCAGCTCATGAACAATCTCAATATCAACAGCTGCGAGCTGGCCCAGGGTCTGGTGGGCGGAATCTGGCCCAAGGGCGATCTCGCCGACAAGGCGATCTGCGAGGCAATCGGCAATTCCGAGGGGATCTTCACCGACTATGCGGCTGCCAAGCACGGCTGCGGGACCAAAGGCCAGCGCGCCAGTACCACCGCCCAGGGCGCAGGGAAGTATGACGACGTCAACACGGGCGTCGCGCGCAACTACACCTGGACCATCCTCAAGAAGTCCGCGTTCTTCTCGCCGAACGGCACGTTCGACCAGGAGCTTGCCGAATACGCCATGACGCTCCTCGGCACGATCATCTATGTGCCGCCCAAGGATGACGAGCCGGGCAAGTTCGTGCCGATCGTCGGGGAATCCTCATCCACCCTCGTGACGTCGCTGCTCGACGGCACGAGCGGCAGCAATGTCCTTATCTTTCACTGCGACGAGCCCGACAAGTGCCTTGATCCGGGATTCAAGTCGCTGAGCCTGCCGGCCTCGAAGGCCCTGCGGCCG
Organism: Novosphingobium olei; assembly: GCF_012927405.1. Lineage (GTDB taxonomy): Bacteria > Pseudomonadota > Alphaproteobacteria > Sphingomonadales > Sphingomonadaceae > Novosphingobium > Novosphingobium olei. Next base: position 372,577 of record NZ_JABBGM010000004.1, read on the forward strand.
CGTGTCTCCGCGCTCATCGCCGGCATGGTCCAGGCGATCCGCGACGATACGGCAATCACCGAGGCGCAGAAGGAACTGCTGCAGGTCTCGTCGGCGCCGCTCTACAAGATCCTGACGGTGCAGGCTGCCTATGGCCGCGGCATGCCGACTGATGATCGTGAGACCTTGGCCGAAATCGCAAGCGTCGATCTGCTGTTTGCCGTTCTCGACCGCATCGTCGGGGAGGCCGGCCGCTCGATGTCGAGCTTCATCGGCGCGGACGAGGCGAAGATCGCCATGTGGCAGGGCCAGGTCAACGTGGTGCGCCAGGCGCTAGCCGACCGGCAGGCGAACACGCACCTCAAGGTCAACGCGATCATGCAGATCATCGAGAAGACGGCGTTCATCGAGAACGTCCTCGCAGCCTCCCTGTCTCCGGGCATGGCCGCCTCGCTCGACTGGTCGCGCGGCGTCCAGAACCGCGCCCTCACCCACTGATTCCCCAGAGCGCATACCCAAGCGGGACACGAGACATGGTTGAAATCTTCACGGTCGGCGGCGGCGATTATCTGGTGAACGTGTTTCAGGCGGTCGCGGCCTGGACCGGCAATGGCGGTTACAAGAGCCTGCTTCAGGTCGTCATGGTGATGGGCCTAGGCCTGTCCGCCCTCACGCTCGCCTTCAATCAGGACTGGCGCGCCTGGATCAACTGGTTCCTGGGCGCGACCCTGATTTACTCCTGCCTGATGGTGCCGCGTCTCGACGTCCATGTGACCGACCGGCTCAATCCCAGTCTTGCTCCGGCTAATGTCAGCAATGTGCCCTTGGGTCTCGCGCTCATGGCGAGCTTCACCAGCCAGGTGGGCGACTATCTCACCGGCTCGGCCGAGGTCGTGTTCGGCCTACCCGGCGATCTCAATTACTCCAAGAACGGCATGATCTATGGCGCCAGGCTCTATGACGCCACGCGGTCGCTGCGCATCTCCGATCCCGAATTTGCCGCCAACCTCGACGAGCATTTCCGGCAATGCGTCTTCTACGATGTGCTGCTCGGCCGCTATTCGATGAAGCAGCTCGCCGAATCCAACGACATCTGGGCAACGATCGCGCCGGGCAGTCAGGCCCGGGCACAGCGCTTCCTGACCCGCGATTCGACCTCGGGCCAGGTAAGCTCGACCATCGTGACCTGCCGGGAAGCCTATGATGCGCTAAACAATCAGTGGGCAGGCCTTGTCGACGACATGGGCACTGCATTCGGCCGCCAGCTCTATCCCAACCAGACCGCAGCGCTCGCCAAGGCCAAGCTGTTCGCCGACCTGCCCGTGGCCTATCAATATCTGAGCGGCGTCTCGGCCAATGCGGCCGAAATCTTCAAGCAGACCCTGACGATCAACGCGATGAGCCAGGCGATGCATTCGATGGCCGGCGGCAGCGGGGCGTCGAGTGTCGACGTCTATTCCCAGACGCGTGCCGACATCCAGACCGAACGCACCTATAGCTCGATCGCCAGCAATGCGATGAAGTGGGTGCCGCTCCTGAACATCGTCCTGACGGTTCTGTTCTACGCCCTCTTCCCGGTCCTCTTTCCGTTGTTCCTGCTGCCCAAGAGCGGCCCGGTCGCCCTCAAGGGTTATATCACCGGCTTCTTCTATCTCGCCGCCTGGGGGCCGCTCTTTGTGATCCTGCACATGATGCTGATGTATAAGGGCGCCACCGACATGACGGCGGTCGCCGGATCCAATGGCCTTAGTCTTGCGAGCTTTACTGGCATGGCCGACGTCAACAGCGATATCGGGCTGCTGGCAGGCTACCTTATAGCCTCGGTGCCCTTTCTCGCCGGCGGGGTCGCCAAGGGCGCGATGGCTATTTCGCACCACGCGACCAGCTATCTCAATCCGAGCCAGAATGCCGCCGAAGAGGCCGCGCGCGAGGCAAGCACCGGCAACGTCGCCCTTGGCAATACCAGCATCGAGAACTCGACCGTACTGACCCGGCAATTCGCGCAGGGGACGATCGCGCCGAGCTTTACCTATGGCGCCGCCCAGACGCGAACCTTCAGCGAGACAGGCTCGATGACCACGAGCTTCCCCGAAGGCAGCTACGACCAAATCCCGAACTCGAGCTACCCCTTCACGCCGAGCTTGGGCCAGGAGTTTACCGCGCGCCTGTCAACAATGGCATCGCAGGCTCGTTCGAACAGCGAGACCTATGCGAATGTCGCGACGGAATCGACCGCCAGCGCCGTGACGAGGTTCCGGGAACTGAGAGATCAGTTCAGCCGCGGCTCGGCTTTCGAAAGCACCACCGGCACATCCAATTCCGACAGCATCCAGACCGCCTTCAGCGAGGTCGATCAGGCCTCGACCAATCTGCAACGGCAGTTCGGACTTTCGCGCCGGGCGGCGGACGACATCTCGACGGCTTGGTTCCTCGGCGGCGAGGCGGGCGCCAGCGCCGGCGTCACGAACGGCGTGCTCTCCGCCAATGTTGGGGCCAAGGGCGGAGGTACGCGGACATGGACCGACAGCGACATTGGCATCGCGTCGGAGGACCGCTCGCGGATCTTCGGCAGCTTGGCCCAGATGTCCGACAGCAGGAATTGGTCGAGCACCCGCGACGGGTTCGTTCGGTCGGTCAGCACCTCGAGCAGCTCCTCAATTTCGAGCACAGCAAGCGGTATGAACGGGTCCCTCACTGAAGCACAAAGCTACAGCCGCGAGGCAAGACGCGCCGAGGAACTTGCTAACCGCCTTGAAAGCCAAGCATCGTTCTTCAAAGGCAACAGCGCAGCTGGAAGCCTCAATCTGTCCCAGGCTTATCGTGAATGGGGATTGGTCGAGATCGAGCGCAACCGAGACTTCTACGGCAACGTGCGGTTTGACGACGTGACCTTCCAGCTCAGCCCGGAAGGCCAGGCGTTGCAGGCCAAGTTCATTGACAGTTATGCCGAGCAGCTTCGCGACGGGATCGAAGATCGCCTGGTCCTGCCCCCCGGACAGCCCGTGTCCCGTCCGGCTATCTCTGGCGCCGGATCAGTACGCGCGCGCGCGCAGACTGGCGGAGGGGGCTCTGGAACAGTGCCCAAGGTGCATCCCAGCAGTCTTCATGATGAGGTTCAAGGGGCTCAGGCTGCCGGCCGCCAGAAGATTAGCAGATCTAGGGGAAGTCTGGACGCGGTTACCAAGGGGGCGCAAGGTGCCAGTGCAGAGTCAGCGGATGATGTAAAGGAGTGGTGATTGAACGAGATCACCACAATCCGAATGAAGCGCCAGCCAGAAAAGCAAACACGGCTAGAATGACGAAAATCCCGATAATCGTGAGCTTGCGTCCCCAAGGGTCGGCCCAAGACTTCTTGATCCGATACTCCATCAGGCGATTGTCGCGGATTGCCTGATCTATCTCAGACAGCCCCTCCCACTTGCGGGTTTCGCGCGCCTCGGCGCTTTCAATATCGAAATTCGTCATAATGGCGTTCATCTCATCGCTCCCTAGAACATAGCAGAAACACAAAGGAGGCATAGAGATTTCGATCCCCCCTAGCTGCGCCTATCCGCGGCAACCTCTCCTCCCGACGCCACTCTGTCGATCCCCTATCAGCTCGTTTTCAGGCTTCGGCTACGGATACTCGCCCTTCCTTCGGGTCGATGACCGAAGGGGCACCAACGGCAGGCCGAAAATGATCTAGCTGGCTGCTGTAAACCCAGGATTTAGGCGATCGAACCCATCGTCGTGAGGCGCGACGGTACGGTGATCCACGCCGAGCAAGTCGAGATCGATCAACCGATGTACCGGCCCGCCATGCAACAAGCGAAGGATCTCAGAAAGCGCCAGCGATGCAGCGACAGCGCCAACGAAGGGCGCGCCCACGGCTTTGCCGGCGAGGAGCGTCATGCCGCAGCGATCGAGCGTGCCCTCTGCCAACAGCTTGGCATAGGCCGGGCGGTCTTCGACCAATTCGACGTTGGGCGCCGCCTTCCACATTTCGGTCGTCGGCCGCCGGCCCGGCAGGGTGTGCAGGCGCATCGTTCGGAAATCCCGATAACCGCGCCCGAGGCCCGCCTCAACGATCATGTCGAAGCCGACCTGGTCGAGGGCGCGGCGCCCGACTGCGTTGTCGAGTCCGCACAGCGCGATCGCCGGCTCGTCAGGCTGTCGCTTGAAGTCGGCGGCGAACAATCGTTCCAGAATGGATCCGCGAAATCCGCGGCGTTCCGCCCACGCCGCCATCGCACGGGTCTTTTTTATCCCAATCATCGCGGCGTCGGACAGGATGGAGGTGCTCTCGGTCGATTCCGTGATGTCGTCGACATCCTGCAGCACAAGCGTGACATCGCTGGGCGCTGCATAGGGCAGAAGTCCCAAGCCCCACAGATAGGCTTGACCGAGATGACCAAGGCCGATCAGCCAGAGGCGCGACGGCAGGAAGGTGAGTGCTGGTTCCGAAGGGTCAGGCGCAAGCCAATCGATCGCCGCGCTGGGCCGCCACAAAGATAGCCCGACGGGCGCCCGCCCGGCGGCCTTGGCACCATTGACGTGTTTGAAGGCTTCATTGACCGCAAGGCCGGCGGCCAACATGCCCGCGAGAGGGTTGCGAGCGCCGGCCGCAGCCTCGATCTCAGCATGGGCGGGGACGATGCCGCCCCGCCAGCCACGCGCGATGGCGCGGATGCCGAAGCCGTCCCGGCAGGCCTGTTGCGGGCCAATGACGATCGTCGGTACATCGTTGGCGGCGCGGCCGATATGGCCGCCGAGTGCTGCAACGGCATCAGCCAAGGTCGAACCGTAGGGCAAGGGCGCGGTAACTACAGCTCCCAACTGACCCGAGACGGACACGCCGCCGAGGAAGACGCGCCGCGAAAGCGCTACAGCCGTGAGCAATATCGCCTGCTCGACAGGATCGCAGGGCTCGTCAGGGTTGAACGCGATGGCGAGACGAAAGCCCTGAAACAGCGTCTCGGCCTCGGCAATGCTGGCGACGGCACCGCTGTCGAGCGCCTGCTTGACGAGGCGGTGAAGCGAATCCGGCGAAATTGTTTTGTTCATCTCAAAACCTCAGAATCCAATATGGAAGAAAGCCCGGCGCTCGCCGCGCGGGATCGTTTCCCAGCGCTTGCCACCCAGGTAGCGGTAGATGCCGATGCCCCCGCGGGGCTGCGGCGGTGCGGCGAAATTGGGCAGGATCAGCGCGACGTGACCCGCGCGCGAAATCATCGGATGATCTTGGTCGGAGTCGCTCTGACCAGCCCCGCCCGGGTGGACGTGGATGTCCGCAACGACGCTCAGCGCCCGATCCTTACATAGCGCCCACAGAGCACCGAAATGGCGTCCGTCGAAGCGCACGATCCCGGTGTCGAGACAGTGCGGATCGAGGTCGTCATAGAGGACGAAATCGACGATCCGACGCCGCCCGTTTTCCTGGTGCCCGAGCAGGAAAGCGCCGCTCTCGCGGCTATTGCGGCGACCTCGCGCTCGGAGCGCGCGGCAAAGGCGCCACCAGAGCCACCAGGAACAGGACAGCTCATGCCGCGGCGCGAAGCGGCGGCGCATAATCGCGGCAATGGAGAAGTTCATGGATAAGCTCCAGATATTGAACGACGCCATCGGCCGGGCGCCAGATTTTCGACGGCATCTCGTGACGCCAGTTCTCGTGACCGGCGAAGCTTTCGCGGTCGCACGGCAGGTACAGCGCGGTGCCGTTCTTCCAGTCGGGGCGGAAAACCGCCGAGACCCGCCCACCCTGACCTCGCGGCCAGAGGTCGAACGCGAGAATGCGATCAGCTTCCATGTCCCACGGCCCCCCGGTCGGCGGGGTCTGCGGGTAACCTGTGCAGTTCAGGCGCAGCACGAATTCGCGATCATCCTTGGCCTTGACCGCGATGAAGACGTGCGGCCAACGTACCTGTATCAGCCGCCACCGCCCTTCGGCCTGTCCGAGGCGGAACACGGCTCGCGCCGCGTCCGCCTCGAAGGCCCGCTGATCGGGGCCGATCACTGCGCATCCTCGATCGCACCGTTGACGCGCTCGTCGGCGACCAAGTCGAACGCCAGCGTGCAGGACTGGCGGTTGGCGAGCGTACCGATGTGCGTGCCGGGAGCCGGGCGCTCGTGCGTGCCCGCGATCTGGAGGACGTGCTCGCCGGCCTCCTCGTCGGACATGCCGAACTTGCGCTCGGCCGCCCAGCGCTTCACGCGGGCCACGGTCGCGCCGGGCGCGAACTTCCGGTCGATGGTCTCGCCGTTGTAGCAGACCGACACCCCAATCTGACGGCAGCGGTTCAGGTGCAGCTTGAGGCCCTTGCCGGTGTCGCGCTCCTTCACCTTCACCGCATCGTCGAGCGGATCGTCTTCATCTTCGAGGAACAGCAGCGCATCGTGGGCGCAGCCGTGCTTCGCGATGAGGCGAGCCTTGATATCGGCAAAAGTGCTGTCGGGCTCGATCTCGAGGTGCTCGATCTCGGTGACGCCCTCGCCCTGGTAGAAAAGGTCAATGGTCTTCATGGTTTCACACTCCGGGATCGAAGTGTGAGGCCTGATCGCCCCTCTTTCGTCCCTCGCTTCCCTGATCGAAAGCGGGTGGCGAAACCGGAAAGCTGGGTGTGTCGATTTTTAGGTCAGGTCGAGGGGGCCTTTGGGCGTTGCGGCACAAATGAAGAAATGCGGGCAGCGCGGGCAAGTCACCGTGTCGACTTCGATGGGAAATGCGCCAGCGGCGATGCCGGCCAGCATGGTCTCGCTCTTGGTTCGACGGTTGCCGACCTTAGTTGGCGAGATCACGACGGGCTCGGCCGTTTCGTCGGTCAAGTGCAGCGCATGGACTGTGGCGCCCGGCCCGAACTCCGCCTGCGCTGCGAGCTGGTAGAGGGTATATTCGAGGCGGTCATATTCGTCGCTCCGCTTCTGCCCTGTACGCACCCGCAGTATCACAACCGAGCCGTCGGCCAGTTCTGCAAGTTCGTCGGGTTCAACGAGCACCCGTCCGTTGGCGAAGTCGATCGCTAGCGGCTGCGCCTCGCGAAAGCGCCTTCCCGCGCCGGCATTCACCAAGGCTGTGATCAGGCGTGTCGCAAGCTGTCGATACTCAGCCGCGAAAGCATGATCGGTGGGGCCGCGCTGCGTCCAGATGGTTTCGAAGGCGATCTCGGTCTCGCCAAGCGAAGGCACAGATGTTCGGCGAGTGTCGGCCAGCCACCGTAGAAGATCATAGAGGCAATCGTGGGTGCGCGTGAATGCTGTAGGCTTTCGGGCGCTCCCGAGCCCCAGAACATGGGTATAGAAGAAGCGACGTGGGCACTTGTCATAAGCGCCGAGCCGGCGATCGGTCAGCGCCCAGTCGTCCGGCCAGCGCACGGAAACAGGTCCTGGAGTCGCAAAATCATCCGCCAAGGGAAGCATCGGCGGGCGGGTGATCGTGTTGACTTGGCCACTTGGTAGCCATTCGAGATACGGTGATGGGGACCGGTTGTTGCCGTTGGGCTGCTTACGGGCCAATGACAGCGTCAGGTATGTTCGCGCCCGCGATAAGGCCACGAAGAACAGGCATTCCTCTTCCTTCTCGTGCGCTTGCCGGGCCTCATCGGCAACTGACTGATCCTCGGCGCTCTCAATCATTCCTAGTGGCGGCGGACACCGTTGACCGCGGTTCGACGTTGGAAAGCTCGCCTTAGTGAGACCCGGCACGTGCACGGCCTCGAATTCCAGGCCTTTGCTGCCGTGGACGGTCATCAGACGCACGGCATCGAAATGCAGTGCCGCTGCCGGCACTTGTCTGAGGTCGCGTTCTTCGGCCAGCAATACTAGCTGCCGGACCCGATCGAGTGTGCGCTGAATGGGCGAGCCGGCCCCGACGGGACTCTGCTCGCGCACGAAATTGAGGAACTGCCACGTCGCCACCGCGCGCATACGCTGCGTTACGGTTGTCGCCATGCTCGCGCGACGGGCAAGATCAGTTCGATCGAGTAGATAGGTGGCAAGATAGTCCCATGCCGAAGCACCGGTCGATAGGCCGACCAGATCCGCAGCAAGTCGCTTTACCGTCACTTGTCCATCCGGAGAAAGGCCCGGCGCATGAACTGCATCGGCCAAGCCGGTTAGGGCCGGTCGATTGGCTGTGCGCAAGTGTCGGGACACCGCCAGAACATCCTGTAGGCTAAGATCATACCGCGGCATCGCGCCGACGCGCACCAGCGCGTCACCGAATGGATCGACCGCAAGGCTAAGAAGCGCCAGCAAATCGCGGACTTCCTCTCGCTCGAACAGGCTCCCGAGGTGCAGCACGGGAATATCACGCGCCTCAAGCGCTGCGGCAATTTCATTCAGCCGATTGTTGGACCGGGCGAGAACGGCCTGGTCACGAAGCGCGACACCCGCAGCCTCCAGTTCCTTTATGCGAGCCGCAATCCCGGCCTCCTCATCGGACAGAGTCTCGAAGCTGCGCACGTCTGGAGCGCTCGGGCCAGCGCCGCGGTCGGCTTCCAGCGCCAGAGGGAGCATGCCCTGCGACGCCCCCATTCGCGGCGCGACTGCGACGACGGTTTGAACGATTTGCTCGGTGGATCGATAATTGACGCCGAGCTGATCGACGGTCGCACCGGGATAGTCGGCAGAAAATTGGGCCATATTCGTCGAGGACGCGCCACGAAATCGATAGATCGACTGTCGGGAGTCGCCCACGACCCACAATCGCTCGCCATTGCCCGCGACAGCCCTGAGCAGGCGAGCGCTCGCACGATTCACATCTTGATACTCGTCCACCAGGACGTGCCGGTGGCGAAGCTGGACAGCCGTTCTTAGCGCTTCATCGGTTTCGAGCAGCCGTGCCGGAAGCATGATCAAGTCGCCGAAGTCCACGCCCCCATGCCGTATTTTCGCCTCTTCATAGAGATCGTAGATGTCGGCGATCTCCAGGCACTTGGCAGCGGCTATGCGCTTGTCCTCGTCACCGCCGGCCGCCTCTCGCATCGCCACAGCCAGCGCACGGTAGCGCGCGGGATCGGCTATTTCGTCTTTGGCGCGCGATATTGCCGCCACAACGTCTCGCAACACCATCGCGGGATCCCACAGGTTGCGGTAATGGACCAGTGGCAGTGTCGGCAGAATTTCTTCGAGGAGCGCAATCGCATCGCTTCGGTCGAACAGCGTCGGATTAGCGCTGAGTCCAAGACGGTCATGATGTCTGCGTACCAGGTCGAGACCGAAGGCATGGAAAGTACCAATCCAGAGCTTGGGCGCGGCTTGGGGGACCGTGCTGGACAAGCGCTCCGACAGCTCGCCCGCAGCCCGGTTCGAGAAAGTTAGGATAAGCATCGCCGCAGGGTCGATGCCGTCGTGTATAAGCGACGAAATCCGCTTCACGAGCGTGCGCGTCTTCCCGGTGCCAGGACCGGCTTGCAATTGAAACGGCGAGCCGCGATGATCGGAAGCACGATCCTGCGATGGATCGGGTCGCGGCGCATGGCTCGACGGGACGATCTCGGTCGCCAGCACGGACGGTGGCAGGAGCAGCGCGTCGAAAAGCTGTTGCCGTACAAGCGGCAGCGGAAGGCCGGTTCGCTGCGCGATATCCGCAGCGCCGAGACCCTGATCGACGTGAAGCGCCTTGGCATGCGGGCGTGGCAGCACAAGCTCTCGGGCGAAGACATTTGCCTGAAGCTCGCGCCGCTCTCGCGCCCCGTAGTCCTCGACCCGCTGGAGCCCGACAGGAGCTGACTCCGTTGAACGTGTGACATCTATGTCCCCGGACGCGCATGTTGCCGAGCCCGCATGCAGCCGCGCATGCCCGATTTCGTGTGCGACCAGCAGCGCACGCGCGGCATGTTCGCCGACGCGCTCACAGCAGATCGTTCCACTTTGGTCGTCGTAGAGTGCGCGAGCCCCCTTTAGCGCTGGATCGCCAGCAGAGAGCCACACTAGCTCGAGATCGAGATCCGTGATTGCGGCTTGGACGAGCGCCATCGGATCAAGCGAATCGACGCCCGTCGCGATCAGACGATCGTGGAGCGCCGCTGCCTCGATCCGGATCGGCTCGAACGCATCCATCGCCTAAAGCGCCAACAGGGCGTTCTGCTGCGCCTCAGTAAGACCAGAGCTGCGCACCGCCTCTTCAAAACTCTGCCGTCCGCCCTCGTTTGGCTTGCCGTCAGCCTTGAAGAATTGAGCCGATGCACCGGCCGTTTGGGTCGCTGCAAAATGAGCAACGACGACGTCGAGCGGAGCTCGCAAATCGTCTGACACCCGCTTGCGGAAGCCCGGAGTAAAAGTGCCTGGATCTATTTGCCTGTCACGAAGCTTGGCGACGAATACACTGTTCGCGTCGAGCCGTTTTGCGAAATCGCGAAATTCCGTGCGGCTGAGCGAGGCGAATGGATTGGCCGCATCTGTTGATCGGGCGCGCACAGGCTCGACAGCCTGCTCAGCCATTGGCGCAGAAACCGCGTGAAGGCGATTCTGAAACCGGCTCATCGCACGCGAAACAGCCGGGCTCACCACCATCGGATCGAGCGCAGCCTCGGCCGCATCGACAGCGAGTTCGCCGCGGAGGGCGTCGATCGCAATCGCAATGGCATGCTCGGTGAGTTCGTCCGCGAACTGCGGATAACGTCGCACCATATCATCAAGCAGCGCAGCATCGGGAATGGCCTTCGCTATCGACAACGCGTAGAGCGCATCGCGGAGGCCGCTGGGGCTCGCGGTGAGTGTCGGGGTCATAGAGCCTCCTTGAATCGGGCGAGCTTCGCTGCCGCCCGTGTCAGTCGGTTGCGGATAGTCCTTCCTTTGCAGTCGCAACGCGTCGCCGCGGTTTCCTTGTCCGGATCGTCGGACTCCTCTTGATAGCCCATGACGTGGACAAGGATAACGGCGTCGCGCTCGTCGGGAGGGAGCGCGAGAATTGCATCGTAGATTTCACCGCGGAGAACATCGCCTTCTTGCGTTGCCGGTGAGCGGAACGCCTCAGAGACACGTGCGAAGACCTCATCATACGGTCCTTGCTCAGCCTCGTCATCCGGCTCCGGCATCTGCGCGACCTTTGCCAGCCGTGCGATCTCGCGCCGGACGACATCGATGCGAAAGAACCTGAACGCGCGGTTGAATTTACATTCATAAAAGTCGAGTTCGTCGGGCGCTTCGCCGGTTCCGTCGCTCGCAAACAGTTCGCCGAATGCGCCCAATATCTCCTCACGAATGGTCGCCGCCTCCGGCAACTGGCCGTCCGGGACCTTAACGAAGAGGTTGGCTTCGCACCGCATCAGCAATACCGGTAGGGCAAGGCTTATGAGGGACTGATCACCCGTTCGGCGTCCATGTCGGACAAGATGCACTAACGTCTCCGATCTTAGATGATCAGGGTCTCGCCGATCGGCAAGCGAAAGCCGGGACCGGAGCATGGAGGATGAGAGCTTGAGGGCGTCGTCAATCTGCGACTCGATCGCCTGGGGGCGAACAAGGGGATCGTCATCCTCCTGAGTTTTTGTCAGCGGTCGAGCCATCCTGCCCCCTTTGCAACAAACAACAGCGGTTCTGCGAGCGTCCCATAAGCCCGCTCGTCACCGCTGATCGCGGCGGTGTCGGAAATCCGGAAAGCCGTTTTTCGCTTTTTTGCGATTTTTCGCGCAGATGTTTATCTCTGATATTTAGTTGCCCGGCGATATCCCGATTGCTCGACGAGGCCTCACCTGACTACCGGCGCACTGTTATGCTGCCTGCTCATGGGCAATGGTCCGATCTGAAACATCCCGTTCAGCCGTTGGCTCAGGTATATTCTTGTCTGCATCCTGCGGCAGAAATGCCGCGCGCGTTGCCGCATTCAGGCAATCGCCGACCGCGCTTTCCGATGCGGAAACCATGCGTCTAAGGCCTTCGAGCCTGTTGCAGGCATTCACAAAGCGCTGCTGAACCGCAACGTCGGCCGGCACTGGGATCGATATCTGCGAGAGCTGCTCGTAATAGAGCCTGAAGCGCACAGAACCCTTCGTTTTGAGGTTGATCTCGTGCCGCCCGGCCTCGCTGCGCAGGTAATGATAGACGTACTCCGGCAGCAGATCGGGATCGCAGTAGAAGACAACATAGTCGGGACTGGTGATGCCTTCCTGCGATGAATCCCTGACAACGCCGACCGAGCCGATGTTGATGCGCATCGGGTTATAGGCAAGGTAACCGGCTCGCAGAACCTTGTAGCGTCCGGGCGACTTGCCAATAGCCGTCTTCGGATTCGTCAGGCCCTCCTCTGCGGAAACGCCCACGAGGGCGAGTTCATCGCTGTAATCAAGGCCGATGCGTTCATCGGACTCAGCCGTATATTTGCCAATCAGCTCAAGGGGAGCTTCGCTCAAAAGCTTGAGCGTTTCGTCAAGGTCTGCATGGATTGCGTCTGCCTCGTCGGCGAACGACCGCAGCTGCGCGGCAAGCACTGAAAGATCGCCGCGATCCTCCAGTGATACGAGCTGGCGGCGCGGGTTCTTGATGTCGAGGTTGAGGCTAGCGTCCAGTTCCGCGCGTTTGACCGACCACGAGCTTTCCGTTTCCTCGCGGGTTTCGATCAGTTCTTTGAGCGGCTCCATCCACTCGTAGAGCAGCGGCTTTGTCTTGCTGAGGGAGTAACCAAGAGGCAGCGAAGGCTCGCAGTAGAAAATCTCGTCCGCAGGCTCGCCCCGCTCGAAGATGATGATGTTCGACTTGATGTCCGTGTACGGCGCAAATACGTTGTGCGGCAGCCGGACGATGGCCTTGATCCTGAAATCCGCAAGCAGGCTCTCCCGGATGCGCGTGGCGACGCCCGGAGTCGACAGCGTGCCGTTGGGCACGACAACTGCCGCCCGCGCGGGCCGCCCGGCGATGGTCGGCTGACGCCGCAGCTTGCGCATGATGAGCTGAAGGAACAGCAGCGCCGTCTCGGCCGTCTTGCGATCATCGGGGAAATTCCCCTGAATGCCTTTTTCCTCCTCGCCTCCAAAGGGCGGATTCGTGAGGATCACATCGACCCGATCCTTTTCGCCGATCTCGGAGAGCTTGAAGCGGAGCGCGTTGCCGGGATCGATCTGCGGCGCATCTAAACCGTGCAGAAGCAAGTTCATCTGGCAGAGCAGATAGGGCAGCGACTTTGGCTCGCAGCCCATGATGGTCTCAGATTGCAGGCGATTACGATCGGCGACCGTCTTCACCTGCTTTGCAAGATGAGTGTACGCCTCGACCAGGAAGCCGCCCGTGCCGCTCGCGGGATCGAGGACGATCTCTCCAAGGCGCGGATCGATGATATCGACCATGAACCGGACGACCGCGCGCGGCGTGTAGAACTCGCCAGAGTCTCCCGCCGCATCGCGCATCTCGCGCAGCATCGACTCGTAGAGCGCGCCCAGCGTGTGCAGCTCCTCCGAGGAGGTGAAATGTATTGCGCCGATCTTGTTGATGACGTCACGGAGCAGGTAACCGCTCCTCATGCGGTTATCGACGCCCCTGAAGACGGTCGCGATGACGTCACGGCGGTTGTCGCCGTTGGAGCTGGAAAGCGAGCGCAGATAGGCGAACAGGCCCGGCCCCCGCGTCCCGTTAGGCCGGATTGCTTCATCGTTGTTGATGAACGCGAGCAGCTCATCACCGGTGATGCCCTGGGCGTTCGCAGCCCAGTCTCGCCAGCGGTACGGCGCCTCGATCGCGGCTTTGAACTTGTTGCCTCCGAGCAGTGCCTCGTCCTCGCGCTGCCGCTCAAGATCGTCGAGGAACTTGAGAAACATGATCCAGGTCAGAAGGGGCAAACGGTCAAGATCGCCGTTAAGCCCCTTGTCCTTACGCATGATGTCGCGCGCGGATTTGAGCAGACTGCCCAGCATCTGCGCCGTCGTCATCGGCGCACTGCTCTTGCCGGTCTTCTTCTTACGCTTGGCCATAAAGCAATTCCTGAAGGTCGTTCACGGCCGCGCGGAGCTGATCGGCGCCGCCGAATAGCCTGATGATTTCCGCGGGCTGACCGTGGGTGGAAATGGGCGGGACGCGCAGAACGTCCGGCAAGACGAACTGTGCATCGCCATGATCTGCGTATTTTTCAAGAAGCTCGTCCAGGATTTCCCGAGCTTCGGGCGAAAACCGCTCAAAGAAATCCTTCCGCTCCGCCTTGACACGCTGCGCGCGCTCGCGCCGCGTCCGCAACGGGGCGTTGAAGGCAAGATGGCAGAGCAGGTCGAAGGGGTCAGCGTCCGGCTGGCCTGACTGTTCGATCAGCTCGCCAAAATCGATTCCGCGCTCGGCGAGCGCCTCAATGATGTCGCGGCGCTTGTCGGCATCGGCCCAGCGCGAGCGCAGCTCCGCCGATGATGTTGCGATCGACCGGACGCTCTCAGCGGCATAGTCGGTGAACTTGACCACCCTGAGCTGCTTGCCGGTGGGATCAAGCTCATGGACGAGATGGGCCACCACTTCAACCTGTCCCCCATCGAAGTAGAACTTGCGGGGTTCGGTGGTAGAAGGCTCGATGACGCCGGGGTCTCCGTCCGCCGGAGCGTCATCATCGCCTTCAGGCCGGACTTCGGTCTCCGTAACCGAAATCGTCTCCCCCTCATCCGTAATCTCTTCCTCGGTAATCCGCGCCGGATCGCCATCGAACGCGGGATCAGCGAACATGCGGGTCGCCGTCCCCGTGTAGTCAATGATGTTGAACCACAGCTTGCCGTAATCATCACGCAGGCGGGTGCCCCGTCCGATGATCTGTTTGAACTCGCTTATCGATCCGACGACCCGTGCGAGCACGACGTTCTTACAGGTTGGCGCGTCAACGCCCGTGGTGAGCAACTGCGATGAGGTCAGGATGACTGGCGTTTCCTTATCGACATCCTGAAAGCGGGACAGATGGCCGCGCCCGATCGCACCTTCGTCGGCGGTCACACGGGCTACGTAGTCGGGAAACTGCGCCACCAGATCGGAATTCAGATTGACGAGAGCCTCGCGCATCTCGGCCGCGTGCTCCTGATCCACGCAGAAGACGATGGTCTTGGCGAAGCGATCCGTCTTTTTGAGGAAGTCCGTCAGATGGCGAGCCATAGCCTGCGTGCGCGCGCGCAACGCAACCACGCGCTCGAAATCTTTGGTCTGGTACTCATCGTCCGGAATCGATCTGCCGTAGCGATCCAGCTCATCCTTGCTGGGGCGCCAACCTGCGGCATCCCATGCCGTGACCACCCGGTGGACACGGTAGGGGGCAAGGAAGCCGTCATCGATCCCCTGGCGCAGGCTGTATTCGTAAATCGGGTTTCCGAAGTAGAGATAGCTGTCGCGGTTATCATCGCGCAGCGGCGTCGCCGTCATGCCAAGTTGAAAGGCTGGTTTGAAATGATCGAGGATCACGCGCCAGGAACTGTCATCGCGGGAACTGCCGCGATGGCATTCGTCCACGATGATAAGGTCAAAGAAATCCGGCGGGTAGTCGCGGAACAACCCTTCCCGGCGCTCATCCTCCGCGAGGGCCTGATAGATCGCGAAATACATTTCGCGGCTAAAGACGATTTCTCCTGACGCGATCTTGTGACGCGCATCACCGAATGGCGCGAACGTCTTGTCCTTGGGATCGTCGATCAGAATGTTACGGTCGGCAAGGAAGAGAATTCGCGGCTTGCGGTGCTCGCCGCTCATGTTCCAGCGGCTTGACCAGAGCTTCCAGCATATCTGGAACGCAACGACGGTCTTGCCCGTGCCCGTCGCCATGGTGAGAAGCACGCGTTTCTTGCCGCCGAGTATAGCCTCAATCGTGCGGTTGATGGCGATCTGCTGATAATAGCGCGGCGTCTTGCCGCCGACGTGATTGTAGGGCGCAAGAAGTTGGGAAACCTGCGAGTCATTGGTAATGCCCGACCCGGCCTGATAGCGCCGCCACAACTCGTCCGGTGTAGGATAGGCGGAGACCCGGTTCTCGCGCCCGGTAAAATAGTCGATCTCGATGATGTCCGCGCCGTTGGTCGCATAGGCAAACTTCAGGCCGAGCATCTGGGCATAGTCGCGCGCTTGCTGCACGGCGTCAGCCGCCGTCCTGTAGCTCGCCTTCGCTTCGACAACGGCTATCGGAAAGTCGCGCGTGTGACGCAGAAGATAGTCCACGCGCTTTGGCGGTTTTCTGATAAAGCCCTTGCCCACGGGAATGACGCGGCCGTCCGTAATGCTGCGCTGTTCAGCGATTGAGTGCGGCTCGTTATCCCACCCGGCTTCCTGAAGCTTCGGAACGACGTGCTTGCGGCAGGTGTCCGCCTCATTGCTCATGAGCCGCCCCCTTGCCGCTCGGCTGCCTATCCCGCTTGTGCTTGCTCGAAAGCGGCTGGTGGGCGCTGACGTACTCTTTCATGAACTCGCGCAGAACTTGGGCTGCCGGCTTGTCCTGACCTCGGCACACTTCCACGAACGCCTCGCGCAACTCACGGTCAATCCGGATTCTCAACCCCGCGTCCTTGGTCTTCATGGGTTGCGGTGTAACCAAAGGATACACAAATGGGTAGCGAGAAATCAGATTGAGAGAAGGCCATGATCGCGCGATCAATCATACGAGATCAGCTATCCGGCTTCTGAATTTCAGGCGAGCACGACCAAGATGTTGGCGATTCCGTCCGATAATTCGCTTAGCTTTTCGCCAAAAGGTACTGGCTCACACGTTCCTGTGTTTTACGTCGAGGCGTTCTCCCCGAGCGGAGATCCACAACAAATCTAGGATCGCCAACCGCCAATCTGCCAAATGTACTGGGCGACACGCTGCTACGCACCAAATATGACTCGATCTGCTCCAGTAGCTCCATCGCCTTCGACTCGCTTTGCGCTTGTGTTCTTGTTATGTTCCTACTAGGAAGGCTTCCTAGAGTCTAGGATCGAATTTCCTAGATGGATGCGATAGGACTGCCCGCGATGGAAGACGCACGTAGAGCCCTGGACGAGCTGATCCAGAAGCGAGGGGTCAATTACTCCTCGATATCGCGCCTCCTGGGACGCAATGCCGCCTATATCCAGCAGTACATTCGGCGCGGCAGCCCCAGGCAGCTGGACGAACAGGATCGCGCGGTGCTCGCCCGTTTCTTTGGCGTCGATGAGAAGGTTCTCGGCGCCCCGGAACGGCGTTCTGGACCCGTTGTCGAACTGGTCCATGTGCCGGTTCTCGCGGTCGAGGCGTCCGCCGGTCACGGTGCGCTCGCCGAAATGGAAGCCAAATGCGCCCAATTCGGATTCGATGAAAAATGGCTGCGACGGCTGACAGCCAGCAAGGCAACGAACCTGTCGATCATCGCGGTTCATGGAGACTCGATGGAACCCACCTTGCATGACGGCGACGAAGTGATGGTCGATCTGGGCGATGGCCAATCGCGCCTGCGCGACGGAATCTATGTGATGCGCATGGATGACATGCTCAACGTCAAGCGCGTGGCGATCGAACCGCAAGGCAAGCGGGTCTCGGTGCTGAGCGACAATCCCGCCTATCCTAGTTGGCGCGGTCTCGAAAAGCGCACCATCAATATCGTCGGCCGCGTTCTCTGGTTCGGCCGAGCTCTGCGCTAGGCTCACCATACCGATGCTTGTCATTCTTGCCGCCTCGATTGTCGCCGCCGGGCAGACCTTCACTTGCACGCCCACCCATGTCTGGGACGGCGATGGCCCCGTCTGGTGCGCAGAGGGACCACATCTCCGCATCGCGGGGATCGCGGCGCGCGAAATGGATGGCACATGCCGCTCCAACCAGCCCTGCCCCTCTGCCTCGGCGGTAGAAGCCCGTGGTGCGCTGGTAGGCCTGCTGGGCGGGCCGCGCGGCACCATCCCGACAGGTCATGTCGTCGTTCGAGGTCCGAGGCTGACATGCCGCTCCGAAGGGTCTGCCGGAGGCAGCAGGACAGCCGCCTGGTGCCGCCTGCCTTCGGGCGCCGATCTCTCCTGCGCCATGATCCGCACGGGGACGGTTCTTCGCTGGGATCGCTATTGGAAGGGTCCGGCGTGCCGCTAGGCGCCGACCTGCATCTCACCGGATACCTGGACGAAGGACCATATGGCCTGCTTCTTCGTAGTGGCGGCGGCGTGTGGGAACTGGACGCGCGCCGCCCGTCGCATCGTCTGATCGGCTGCGAGGTCGAAGTCACGGGCCAGCGTGCCGGGTTCAACGGGATCGTCTGCGATCAGATTTGGCCGGCAGGACAGCCCCGCCCTCGCAGGATCAGGCTCAACGTCGAATATCTGCTGACCGCAGCATTCGTAGGCTACGGCTTCATAGCCTTGCTATTCGGCCTCGCCGGACATCTCCACTGATGCTCAGCGAGTGGGAACTCTGGGCTTGTGCCAATCAGGTGCTGACGACGCATGGCGACAAGGCCCCGCTCCATGTCGCCGCACGGATTGGCGCTCAGGCGCTGGCCGGCGACAAGGCAGGCATCCAAACCTGGCAAGCTATCGCCCGACGGATTGCGCAGTTGACCGGAAAAGATGGCGATACGCCGCTGCAATGAGCAGAGCATCACGCGACATGCGGCTTACCCGATCGGCGCCAGGTCGCCCGGAAACAGGCAGGGCTGAATTCCGCCACTGGCATAGCCATCACCCTCGATAACGAAGCCACGCATCCTCTCGACCAGATGCCGTGCAAGATCGACACGGGCGCTGCGCTGCGCGCGCGGATCATCGGCATTCAGACCAGCGAGCGTCGGCTCGGGCGCCACAGCAAGCGCAACTTCGAGATGGGTCAGCAGGACATCGTCAGCGATTCGGGGCATGATCGCAATGAGAACAAATATAGAACTTTTAGTCAATCAGCCGCATGCGGATGGATGCGGAAAGCCCGGTCAGATTCCGATCTCGAAAGGCTTGGTGAGCGAGCGGTCCAGTTCCGGCGGTTCGCGCGCAGGTGCCGGTGCCGGTGCCGGCGCTCGGTCCTTCGCCTGGCCTCGCGCGGCTGCGTCGCGCAGGAGATCGACGGTCTCGAGAGCCGAGCGCTTCATTCCCGGATTGCGTTGGACTGCGGCCTCGAGCTTGCCGGCGTCATCGACGAACAGCGTCAATCCATCGCGCAAGCGGGTGACCGTCACCAGGAAGGTTTGCTGGTTCGCCAAGTTACGTTCCCGGCTGTCCATGACCGCGATCCCCCGATCGGAAGTCAGGCCCTGTGCCATATGGGCATTGAGTGCATAGGCGAGATCGAGCCGTTCGAGCATCGGATCATCGCGCCCCAGCGTGTGCTCGGCCCCGAGCGAAGTCTTCACCGTGACGGATTTGCCGTCGATAGCGGTGATGCGCGCCTGATCGGCATTAAGGAGGCCACGCTTGTGATCGGTCTCGGTCCAGCGGATCCGGTCACCCGCATGGATGTCGAGCGCGCGAACTTCGAACAAGCGCAGCGGATCCTGCTCGCCTTGCGGGCGCAACTGGCCGGGCCGGAACTCGAAGCGGCGGCCACGTTCGTTCTCGAGGCTGACCCGCTCCCGCGCTATGTCGGTTTCGACCACCCGATAGCGCCCGGGCCGCAGACCCTGGGCTCGCTGGCGCCGATCGACCTCGACCACCGTGCCGGCTGCATAGCTGCGTGCATAGCGCAGCTCCTCGCGCGTCACGTTGATGCGCGAGAGGGTTCCGAGCCGCATCGGCCCTGGCCCCAGTTCGCCATTGGCCTTCAAGCCGGTCTGGACGGCCTCGTTGACCTCACCGCGTAGCGCCCGGCCCGAAGCATAAATCGACGTCCTTTCGCGCTCGGCCGGCGACAGCGAGAGCCAAGCCGCAGCCGCTTCGACGGCAGCCCCATTTCCGGCTTCCACAACATGGGTTCCCAGATGCCGCAGGGCCTCGTCGATATGACCGCCCTGGGCCGCATATTGGGCGTCGCGCAGCGCCTTCTCTCTAGCGCGGAGGTTGACGCTCATGATTGCGGTTTCGACGCCCACCTGCTGCATGACGTCGAAGGGTTTCCCGGCATCGACTGCGCCAAGCTGCTTCCTGTCGCCGATGCTGGCGAAGCGGTCCAGTTCCAGCAGATTAGCCAGACGAACGAGCTTCTCCTTGTCGGCATTGCCGACCATTGAGGCTTCGTCGAGCAGCACGACGGTGCCGCGCATCGCGGCCTTTGCCTCCGCTACCCGCGATGGGCCGGCCCCTTCGAGCAGGTCTCGATGCTGGCGCAGGAAGCGCGACACCGTCATCGAGGGAATGCCGGTTTCACGCTCGAGCATCTGGACCAGCGTGTTCTGCACCGCGAGGCCGAGCACGGCCCTGCCTTCCTCGCGCAGCACATCGGCAACCGGTTTCAGGACGGTGCTCTTGCCGGCGCCGGCGACACCCTGGATCGCGACGATCCGGTTGTGCGAGGCCAGCAGCAGGCGTCCCGCTCCTTCCTGGCCCGGGTTCAGCGTCATGCCGTATTTGAGCTGGGAGAGTGCCTGCAGCCGCTCCCCGGCAACATCGGGCGGGACGATCGCGGGAGCGAGGCCGCGCCCGCTTTCGACGGCGGCTATGATGCGCTGTTCAAGGCCGAGCGCATCGCGGGTCGTGACAAGGTCGCGATCGGCGCCCTTGCCCTTCAGGAGGTGCCCCTGGCGCAGCAACTGGTCGACACGGTTCTCGATTTCCATGATCGATGTGGGGAGCGCGAAACCGAGCGCCGCGCGGAATATATCGGCGCGCGTGAAGGCCGCCTCACGCTCGCCGAGGTGGCGGATGGCGGAGGCAACAGCATGGACCGCGGCAATCTGCTCCGGTGTCCGGTTCCCCATCCGCGCAGGCAGGAGCGGGTCACGCTCCCTGAGGCCGAGACGGGTCGCGAAGGCTGCGGCAAGCGCGCTGCCCTGCCGCACGAGCCGGAGCGCCGCCTGTCCAAAGCCCGCGACGTTGCCGATGTCCTGCGCTGCGCGCGCGTTGGCCCGGGCGATCACCTGTGCGGGATCGAAACCGAGCCTGGCGGCGGCCTCTCCCCACTGCCGCGCAAGCGCATCGCGATCCACGATCCGGCCCTTCTCCGCTCGCGTCATGAGGTTCGCGACATTGCGTGCCGCAAGACCTTTTCCCTCCATCGTGGCAAGCCGATCGAGGATTTCCGCGCGCCGGGAACTGAAGGCGTCGCGAATGGCTTTGGGAACGCCCACGGCCTCGAAATTGCCGTGCTTGCCATATTCGCCGACCTCATAGCCGAGCTTTTCGACCGCCAGCCGAAAGCGCGCCATGGTCATCGCGTTGAGCAAGGTATTGTGCTCCCAGAGCTTGTCGTTGCGGAGCGCCCGCCACTTGCCGTCTGGACCCTGCGTCACATTGGCAACGACCGCATGAAGGTGCGCATTGGGCTCCTGGTTGCGGTTCGTGTCGTGCTGAAACAGACCCACGACGAGATTGCCCGTCGTGACGACCCGCTCCTTGCCGCGCACCTCCATCCGCGTCTCCGCGAGGTTCTTCTCGGCCCAGACCAGAGTCTCCCTGACCGCTGCGGCATAGGCATCGAGGATGCGCTTGTCCCCGCCGACGAGCGCGAGGATCGACCAGCTTTTGGGCATCGAGAAGGTGAGATCCGTGCCCGCACGATGAACACGGGTTTCGCTGCCGACGCGGCTCCCGTCTGGCAGCAATCCCTTCAACACAGCCTCGAACTGCTTCGCCTCGATTGGCCCACGCAGGCCAAGTCTGTCGGCGCCCTTGCCGAGCCATTCGCCCGATCGGTCGGCATCGGCGCGCGTGTAGTAATTGTCGGCGGCGAAGTAATTGGCAGCGCCGCCGGCGGTGCGGACATTGGCTACAGAGAGCATGATGCCCAACCCGGCCGTGCGGCGCCTAGCTCACGCATCACAGTTCCAGATCGCCGAGATCGGGACCTTCGCGTGACGGGGTATCGCGCTCAGGCAATCCGTCCTCGACCATCAGCCGACGGGCCTCGGGCTCACCGGTTCGACCTGCCGCCTTGTCGGAATCGGATGGCCGGCTTGCCGGTGCCTTTGCCGGTGGAGCATCCGGCCGGCCGGCTTCTCTCGCGTCCCTTTCAGGATCGCTCTCGGCGGTGGTCCGATCGCTGCGAGATCCTAGTCCCGTGGGAGACGCAATCGGGATTGGCGCGGCATCCGATGACGCCTTCGCACCCCTCGTCTTCTCGCCCGGTTGGGCGGCGCGGGAAGGCTTGTCTGTAGGATCATTCGCTCGCGCACGATCGGCTTTCTTCAAGCCTTCCTGTGTCGTCGGCGTCAGGTCGCTGGCGCCCGGCTCGAGCGCGAGAACACCCTGTTTGGGCACCACCGGCTTGCCCGCCCCATCGTCGTTGGAAGACGGATGCTCGGCAGCGGTAGAGGTCGACGGATTGGGCGAAAAGCTGGGGGGCTTCTGCCGGTGAGACGAGGCGGCAACAGGACGCTCCTCGGCCCGCCCGATGAAGGTCTCCGCCAACCTCGGCCGACTTATCGGCTTCAACCTGATGGGAGCCGCCGGGAAGCCGTCGGGGAACTTGATGTACCCCGAAAGCCGGGACAGGTTCATCAGCTGATCGGGCAGGAGCAGCGGCTCGATATGTTTGCGCGGCGTCAGGCTGACCGCATCTCGGGCGTTGTTGTAGCCGTAGGTGTAGCCCTCCTCCATGTCCCGGACCTGACGGTGGCCGATAAAATCCGAGCACCAGGTCGCCGTCTCGCGGTCGGCCGTGCCGAGGATCAGTTTGGTGCGGGCCAGCGACGACAAGGTCATCGCCATGTTCTCGCCGTAGACCTCCTTGAGCTTGGCATAGGCGTGCAGGCCCAGGACGATCGCGCCGCCGAAATTGCGCACGGTCTGGAGCCCTTTCTCAAGCGCCGGAAGCCTGTGCAGCGCTCCCAGCTCGTCGACGAAAAACCAGCACTTGAGGTCCCGGGTTCGTGGGCCAGTCATCAACGTGTTCATCGCCATGTCGAGCCAGAGCGTGAGCAACTGCGCGCAAACACTCATGTCGACATAGCGCGCCGAGATGAACACGACCGAGCCCTTGCCCTCGGCGTCGTGACCGTCGTTCTCGATCCACTGGCGAACCGAGAAGCGCCTCCCCGAAGTCGGGAGGAGCTTCAGCGCCTTGGCGTTCACGTTGAACACGGCACGGATCGATTCCGCCATGCGGGCCGCTTCCGGCGCGGTTAGCGGATCGGCGATCGTGCCGCGCATCATGGCATGGACGCGCGACAGATCGGCAGTCATCAATTCGCGCGCGAGCGCCTCGTTCGTACCCCTGCCCTCGGCGACCAGCTTCAGGCAGAACTCGACGAACAGCGCACGGGCAGCGATCACCCAGAACTGTGCTTCCCCGCCGCCATCATGCGGGACAAGTGCTTCGGCAGCCGCCCAGAACTCACCCTCTGTGCGGCATTCGTCGAACAGGCTCCACTGCGGGCAGCGGGCGTCGAGGGGATTGAGGATGGTGTCCCGATGGCCCTCGTGAAAATGCTCGATGTACGCGCCGGTGAGATCGAAGACGACGCAGCGTTGCCATTTCGCCCGGGCCTCCGCCAGCATGTCCGACATGGCGACGGTCTTGCCCATTCCGGTCGTGCCGATGAGCATCGCGTGGCTCTGTTCGAGACGCCAGGGATAGATGACCGTGGCGAGGTGCGATGGCTGGTAGGGAAACGCCCGGGCCAGTTCGCGCGGGGTACACAGGCGCCATTTCCACCCGAGCGTTTCCGACAATTCACGGGCACGCTCGCGCCGGTTGTGATCACGCAATTCGTCAACGAGTTCGGGAAGCGTGACAAGCATTGCGCCGCGCTCGTGCTTGCGCTCCTTGGAGCGGCTGCCGAACCGCGCGGCAAACCAGTAAAACAACGCGAAACTGGGCACGAGAAACAGCGCCGATCGCACAAGCGCGGCGCTAAGCAAATCGAGCATATGCTCCCAGGCGCGAACCACAGGCGGGAAGGTGTCGAGCATCGCGATGGGGAATTGAATGGATCCGCCAAACGCCGTTTCGAGTGCGATCCTCTTGGTCGGATCGAACTCCATAAAGCCGTAAAATGCGGCATAGGCCCGCATCCAGACGAGATAGACTTCCTGGTCGGTCAGACCCGTCGAAAGGGTCCACCACGAGGTCCATGCGATAACGATGGCAGCGATGATCAACGGCCCCTTGAGGCCGGCTGCGAACATGAAGCTGAAGTGTCCTAGGAGCTGACTGCCGCGGGTGAAATTGACGAGGTTGCGTTTCATGAGACGCCTCCCTCACCGGTGGCCCCGGCCACACCGATCTCCTTGCACTTGCGGGCGTAGGCCTGGTGCGCCCGTTCGCGCAAACCATGGTCGGCATGTCCCGCGAGGAGCGCATCCACACCGACCATCAGGAAGACAGACTGACGCGAAATGCGCTCGACGGTGGCGCTGAAACGGGAGGTGAGTTCTTCCTCCGCGCAGGCATTGGCGAGCAGCGAGCGAACCCATTCGCTCATGCTGATCCCCTTGGCTTTGGCGGCTTTGCGGATCAGCGAACTGAGCTCGCTGGAGATGTAAACCTGGAGACAGATTGGCCGTGTCATGCACGGACTCCTTGTGGTCAGGAGCCCGGTGCGCACTGCGAAAGGCAATGCACGGTCTAAGTCATTCATAAGAACATGTCAAGAACGTAGAGAGGCGCGCGTTTCCGTGGGTTGCGCCGGGAGATGCGGTCACTTCCACGTAAGGCGCAGGGGCCAAGTCATATCTGACTGAGAAGCTGCCCGTTTCAATTTTGAGCAAAAATAACCGTAGTTTCAGTGATATGCCTGCAAAATCCACGGCGACCTGTCGCGTACGGTGTGCCCCCTGTTCCCCGCTTTTGGAGTAGGACCAGCAAGCTGATCCGACCTATCCCGCATCCCCAAGGAACGATCTTCCGGCGGAATGGAAGCGCCATCCTGCACGTGAAGGATTGGCCTGATCGACACTGGGCGAGATGCGGAATCCGGGGTATGATCGCGGACAACTTCCAACGTCATGGAGAGCGACAATGGCCAGCGTGACCTTGTCCGCGACACCAAAGGGCAACGGGTTCCAGGCGACCGTCAGCTATGATGGCTGGGTCTCGATCAGCTCGGCCGAGACCTACCCGACGATGGCCGAGGCGATCTCGGCGGCGGCGATCAAGATGCTCGACATGCCCGAAAGACTCGAGGCAATGGACCGCGAGGACCAGACGGTCTGATCATCGCCGGGCGCCGAGCATAAGAAAAGGAGGAAGCCCGGTGCGGACTTCCTCCTTTCGAAGGTGCTCAAGCTTCGTCGCTCAGCTTGCTCGGTATGGTATCGATAACCCGGTCCAGCATCCCGGCCGGAAGTGCGCCGTAATCGCCCTCGTCGACCGCGATGTAGCCTGCCTCGTCATCGGTCAGGACGTACTGCGTGAAGTAGCTGTGAAAGGACCGGGCATGGGCCTGATCAAGCGCGGCAACGAAGGCCACCTGGTCGGCCTGGAAACCACCGTGGGCAATGTTCATCGAAACGTACATGTCTTACCTCCTGATGTTTGATGCGTCGCATCAGGAGCTGCGAGGATGTGGGCGACGGGCCGGGTCAGGGACCGCGCGGAATGCGCGGCCGCGAAGCGGCGATGGGGGTCACGATTTTTTCGGGCCTGCCCGGAAAAATGGTGGGGCCCCGTCGTCCTTGACGCGGCCCCAAAGCCTACATCACCATCGGACTTCTGCGAGAGAGACCCCTCCAACCTCTGCAGGGACGAACAAGGTCAGCGGAAAAACCAATTTCCTACACTCTGGCCGCCTGACATTATCGGCTGCGGAGGGGACCCACGGCCACCGAAAGGAACACTGATGGCCAGGTCCAAACCGAGTGCTCGGGATGCACTCAAGAAGCTGCGCGAACAGCGTCTCGAACTCGACGCGCAGGAGGTCCGGCTTCGCGATGAAGCCGCAACCGAACTCGGCAAGTTGCTCGTTGAATGCGGCGCCGAGACGATCGAACCGGCGCAACTCAAGCGGGTCGTTCAGGCGTCGATGGCGCTCGGCATCGATGAAACCCTGAAGCGTCTGGCGGCGAAGTAGGCGGTCACCCGCGGCGGCGCGCGGGCTCGATGCCCCGCGCCGCCGCCAACGCCGGCGAGCACAAAAAAAGGCCCCGATGGCTTGTGCCACCGGAGCCTTATCGTGGGGCATGACGATCAGTCCTCGTCGATCTCGGGCGCACCTTCGTTGCTGCCCGAGCGGCCGCCCTTGGTGAGGAAGTCGACCTTGTCGGCGATGATCTCGCAGCCGTAGCGCTTGTTGCCGCTCTGGTCCTCCCACTGCGTGTAGTGGATGCGGCCCTCGATCGTCACCAGCTGGCCCTTGGTGCAGTATTTGGCGACGTTCTGGCCGAGCCCATTGAAGCAGGTGACCCGATGGAACTCGCTGTCCTTGACGGTATAGCCGTTCTCGTCCTTGTAGGTCTTGCCGTCCTTGCGGGCTGGCCGATCGGTCACCACCGAGATCGACGTGATGCTGGTTCCGCCCTGGGTGGTGCGGGTTTCGGGGTCGCGAGCGATGCGGCCAACGAGGATAGCGAGATTGGTCATGGGTCTTCTCCTGGTCGAGCATTCCGGGTCCATCCCGGCTGCAAACCCGACGAAGAAGCGGCCCACGGCGAAGCGCACCGAAGGGAAACCCGGATCTGGTTCGGGTGGTGCGGGCAGCCGGGCGCAGCCCGGCAACTCGGCCGGACCTGATCAGGGTTGCGCGTCTCGACGGGGGTGCTTCAGGACAGGTTTGCCCCAGAGCCGGATTGGTCCCGGACACCTTGATGGGACTGACCCAGCCCTTGTTTAATCCCGCGTGGTCAAAGCCGAAGCGGCCCGTTCCACCCCTAGCGGGAGCTCATATTTCGACGCGGACCGATCGCCCCGTCTTGGTCGGACTGCCTGACGGGACCGCGCCGTCATCGGCAAGATCTTCGCCGATCACCGGATCCGGTTCGTCCAGTCGATGCCCGCGCAGCATCCAGCCCTGCGGGGTGATGAGCCGAGCCCAGTCGGCAAAGGAGGGGATCGAGCCCAGATCCTCGCGCACGTGCTGTTCACCGATAAGACGCACCGGAACGACCCGGCCGTCGGTATTGACGATCGTTGCCCCGAAGAGGGCTTCGAGCATGAAAATGCCCTCGGCGTGGTGTCGCAGCGCACGGTGCCGGGGATCGGCGAAGATGGCCTTGGACTGATCGAACCACTGATGAAGCGCGAGGTAGTCTTCAACTGCGCCGCCCCATTTCCGGACCGAGGACAGAGCATGGTAATAGCAATGCGCCATGACGGCCTCCTTCACAGTTCGGTGTAGTGGTCGTCGTACGCCGTGTAGCGCAGCTTGCAGTCGAGCATGAACGTCTCGGCCGTCACATCGATCTCGAGCGTGCCCCCCGCGCCGTCGTTGATTTCCCAGCCCGGATGATGGAGTTCAAGCGCGGCGTAGGCGAGGTCCTCGAGCGCTTGCTTGAGGGTCGTCTGAACCGGCTCGGCCCCGTCTTCCTCGACGCAAACCGAGAACTCTTCGGGTAGGTCGACGGCGGTGTCGCTGGCGTCCCGACAAGCGATGTCCTCGATAGCGCCGCTGTCACCGCATCCGTCGAAGGCGACTTCCACCGAGGCAATGCCATGGTGACGCAGCGGTGCGATCGCCGCGCGCTTGAGGCGGTTGATTTCGCTGGTGACGCGGGCGCGATTGGCGGCCTGCTGCTCGGTAAATTCGGCAAGCACCATGCTTGGGCTGATCATGAAATCCTCCTGTGCTGTACGGTCGTGCGGCCGTCCGCATGATCCACCAGCACAAGGGCTCACCTCCCCTCTTCAACATCTACGCCAGCGCCGCAGGGGCGCTGGCGCAAAGGCCAATCGGCCTTCAATTGGGCGAATGGGCTCCTGACTTGGGGCTGGTGCCGAGCGGACCGCGGCGATCAACGACGGTGACGCGGCGCGTCTTGGCTTCGATGACCAGGCGTTCGAGGACGCCATTGCCCGGAAAGGCGACGACGTACCTCGGATCGAGCGAAAGCATGCGCTCATTGCGCTTGAAGCCCGCGCGGGCGCCAAGCCGCATGTCGAGTGAGAAGGTCACCTGAGGGATGTTGCGCCGCTCGGCCCAGCTCGACGCCAGGCGATCGACGCCCTTGGTGTCGCCGCCATGGATCAGCACCATGTCGGGAACGCGGTCGCGAACCTTATCGAGGGTCGCCCAGACATTGTTGGCGAAGGTGAGTGCGTCGGCTTCGCTGGGATGACGGGTGCGTCCGCCGGCAAACACGACCGGCGTGCCCTCGGGCATCGCCGCGCGGCGCTTGGCCTCAGCCCGGGCGCGCAGGAAATCACGCCCCTCGACCAGCGCCGAGGTCAGCATCGCGCCGTGGTTGAAGCGCGAACTCGACACCGGCTTCCAGGACGAGCCGAATTCGTTGAGATAAAGGCTTGCCGCGATCTCTCGCATCTCTTCGAGCGTCAGCATGGCGGCTTCGGCGCATTGTGCACGCTCGACCTGGGTTTCGAGTTCGTGGGTGTGGATTTCGGAGCCATCGGCGGTTGCGACAAGCGCCCGAACTTCGTCGGTGGCGCGGTCGAGCGCGGTCGATTTGCGCTCGGCGGAGCGGTGGAACAAGTTGACGAAGGCCCAGCCAAGATCCTCGGCGTCGGCCTCGAGCGCGGTCCCGGTAACGAGCGCGAAGAGATCGGACCAGACCGCTTCGAGCGTCTGAACGACGGCTTCGCGAACCGGAAAATCACTGCTCGAAACCGGGGCGGGACCGATCGAAAATCCGGCGAGATCGAGACCGGCGAGCTGGTCGGCAAAACTGGCATGCATGGGCGTGTCCTCCTGACTGGCGTGAGGCTGACGCGGACCGCTCTTGGCTGCGCCAGCGAGAGCCCGTCAGGGCCAGCTTTGGGCGGACACGCGCACCGAAGGGAAACCCGCTTGGACAGGCTGGCGCGGGCAGGCCGTGTCCCGCAGGGACCGGTCAACACGGGCCTGGCCAAGCCGGGTTGCGCGGGCGCCGCCGGCTGGCCCAGGGCCTCTCTCGCATGGTGCGAGCCATGAGCCACGCTGTCCCGCCAGGATCGGAAGGCGCTATGCAGACGAAGCCTCGACCCGGCCCGGTCTCAGGCGGCACGCTTGCGGTAAACGCCCTCGCCGTTCGACATATGTCCGAGGCAATCGTAGTCGCCGAACAGCGCGTCGAAGCGGGGCGCGATTTGGCGAATCCAATGCTGCGCCCGGGGGCTTCGGGCGCTACGCCAGTCAGCGTCCCAATAGGCCTCGTCATCGCGTTCAACGACCCATACGGCAACGAGACCGCCGTAGACCGAGACCCCGAAGTCGGCGAACGCATTGCGCCGGAGGGTCCGGTCCTCACGGCTACGCCAGCCATCGTAGGCTTCAAGCGACGGAAAGGCTTTAGCAGCGCGCTCGCTGAGGTCCGCGCGCAGCCACTCATATTCGAAGTCCCAGTCCCCTTCGTCATCGACCTCAAGCAGGGTGAACGCGACGATGGCGCCGCTGGGATAGCTGACCGATCGGCCCATGGTGTCCTCCGTCAGGCTGCGAGTGCGACGTCTTCGGGTTCATCGGCGACATCTGCGATCGTTCGCCCTCCGAGCTTCAGCAGCAGGCTGGAGGCTTCCTCGGCCTTGGCTGCAGCGGTGAGAATTGCGCGGTCGTCTTCGCGCAGGAGTTTCAGCCAATGCTCGATGTAACTCGCGTGACTGTCGAGATGTGTCACCGGCAGACCGAGTTCGGCCCCGAGCATCGCACTTGAGAGTTCCGCGACATATCCTGACAGTCCAGCCCTAATCTGACTTCCACCGCCAATTTTCCGGACGCACGTCATGCCGCCAGCTCCTCGGGCTGAGGTTGCTGGGCGTGCATCCAGTCGGCTGCGGCCTGTGCCTTGCTTGCGGCGGTGAAGATGGCGCGAGGGTCGTCCTTCAGCACGCGCAACCACGATGCCACGTATGCGGCATGATCGGCGCGCGGATGGTGGGCGATCCCGAGGTCGGCGAGCACAAACGAAGCTGTCAGTTCGGCGCAGATCTCCTCAATCGCCAGACTGTCGCGCTTGAACCTCTCGGCAAAATTGCGGTCGAGCCTGTGCTTTGCGCCCGTAGCGTGGCCGGCTTCGTGCAGAAGGGTGCCCATCTGCGCCGATGCATCCCGGAACGTCGAAAAGGCTGGCATGAAGATGTGATCGAGATCGATCCGGTAGTGCGCATCATAGGCGCCCTCGGTGATCGGGATCTTGAGGGCCGCGACGAAAGCTTCGGCGTGCTCGAACCGCTCGCTCTCGGGCAATACCGCGACAGGAGCGGGTTCATAGCCCTCGACCTGTGCGAGGTTGAACACGGTGAAGGCCCGGGCGAACATGCGGCCGGGGCCGGCTTCGCCGTCGTCATGATCATCGTCGGCGCGTGATGCGGTCTGCTTCCAGAACACGACGGTGGTTCCGCGTTCCCCCTTGCGGACCTGTGCGCCGAGCGCTGCCCACTGGCGATAGGTCCCCCAAAGACCACTGGAATAGCTGCTAGCTTCAGCGGCAATCCAGAGCGCCAGCACATTGACACCGCGATAGCGACGGCGGGAGGTGACGTTCTGCGGCCTCGTCGTGGCAGCGCCATCATGGTGCCAGGGCATGCGCCAGTCGCCTGCGCCTGCTTCGATGGCGGAGACAATCTCGGTGGTGATGCGCGAATAGACGTCAGCTCGCGGCGTCGCAGGGTGGGATCGGAACATGGCGGTCTCCACGTCGGGCGGAGGGAAACTCTCTTCCGCTCCTTCAGCCCGTCACCCGAAAACCAGCCTCCTCTTCCTCTCCCGCCATGCCGCTATGAGGTGTGGCGGCACCGGGCGCGATCTGCTCGAGGAGACGCTCGATCCTTGCCACCTCGGCCTGAAGCGTTACCCGCTGCGGTTCTGGAAGCCGCTTCTCGCGCAGCAAAAGCCGCGCCTCGTCAGCTCCGCGCTGCCAGGCCGGGCGATGCCGTTCGACAATACAGGCGTTGGGGCAGCGGACCGGCTCGCACATGGCGATCATTGGTCCGGTGGCACCCGGTTCCGAAATCCGGTTGAGGCAAAGGGCCGTTGCCGGATCAAAGAAGCAATCGGCCAGCGGGCCGACATGCAATGTCCGCGCGAGACTGCCGAGCATCGTGCGCAGGCGTGGCCGGTCGGCAATCATGGCGGGTAGCGGCGCCAACTCGTGGCCAACAGTATCGAGTGCGGCTCCGATCCTGTTCGCGGCAGGTCCGCCAAGACGCGCACCACCCTGCCGCTCGTCGAAGTAGACGAGGATATCGTCGATCTGCCCAAGCGCGCGTTGGGCTTCGATTTCTCCCCGAAATCCGGACCGGCTGCTGCCGGCATAGCCTTCGAACGCCGCAACGCTGGCGTGCTTGTACTGGATCATGCCGGCAATCGTCCCAAAGGGCCGGTTGGCGATGTGCCAGGCGATGGTCCGGCGAAACTGGCGAGTGGTCAGGCGCCAGGGCGCGCCATTGGGTCCGACAGGGATGATCGGTGCCTGCGCCGTTCCGAACCGGTCGTTGAGATGATCGCGATACCGGTTGAGTTGCCGGACGATCTCGGCAGAAATGTGCGTCTTGGTGTTGGCCCGAAGCGCGAGGACCGGCCACAAGGTCGTTGTTCCGCGCGCTTGCCCCGCCCGCGCGGAAAGCCGTTCGAGGACGGCGATGGCTTCGGCGACCGGCGCGATCGTGACCCACTCGGTCTCCTCGCCGCCCCCGCGCTTGCCCTTGTAGGCGGTGGACTTGATGCGATGCCGCAAGATCGCACCGTCTTCTGCTCTGGTGATGGACAGGCATCCCCGCTTCATCGCCTGGATCTCGCTATCTCGCATGCCTGAGAGATAGGCACAAACGACGTAGGCTGCCGACTGCAGCATGACCTCTTCGAGAGCCAGGACCTTGGCGTCGAAGCGGGTGCGCCAGGGCAGGCCGGTATCGGGATCGGCCGAAATGGGCGTATCCATCCCGCCGATCTCGGTGCCGAGTTCTGCAATGGCGGCGGCGATGAGGTCCGGCGCGCCGGTGGTGAGGCCAAGGTGCATGGCAGGTTCGGCCTGCGCATCGATGCCGGCATGGAGGTGAATCAGGTGGTAGTTGATCGGCGGCGTGACTTCGCCGCTTTGCGGATCTGTCCGCGTTGTGCCGTTGTGTGGGGTGGTCCAGATCGGAACCCCGCGCCGTTGTCGCCGCAAGGCGGCAATATAGGTGTTGAGGCGTTTGCGTTGCCGCGACCGTCGATCAGCATGATCAAGACCCGCCTCAGCGGCAACCAAACGGTCTCGCGTTGCTTCGAGGCGATCGAGTTCCGCCCGCGCGGCGAGGATGTCATCTGCATAGCAGGTCACGTAGCGCAGCGACCAGGCGAGCAGCGGGGTGATGATCGGTTCCGGAATGCGCGGCGTCCGGTTCTCTCCGGCGATATGCTTTGCTCCCGCCACCGAAAACGGGCTGCGCCCGGGCCATGGCTCAAAGGACAGGCACGCAGTCGGCAGATGGTGCCGCAACTCATGCAGGTCGAAGATTATCCGCAGCAGCGCTGCCGCCGCAACCGGACGCTGTCCGGCAAGGCGCAAAGAGCAGGCGTAGCGATCGGCCAAGGCCTGATCGACCCGGCCGAGATCGAAACGACCCAGCTGAGCCTTTACGAAGTCGAAAAAGCGCAAGGTCCGGTTGGCCTCGCCGCGCACTCCCGCCGGCTCAAGCCGAGAACGGTGCCCGGGCAAATCGACATTGAGCCGCGCATGGAGAATCTGGCGCAGGGCATCGGCGATGGATGGGTCGTCGATACCGTCAAAATGTACCGTGATATGGCAGCGCCGGGCGTTGTCGCGAAACACGCCGGGAGCCAGATCCCAGACCGGATCGCCGTATCGCGAGATATGCGCGCGATCGAAGCCGGGGCGCAGCGGTGCGGACAGGAGCACCGGGAGGGCATCACGTTCATCGCAGCCCTCCGCCAGAACCTGGAGGGCGGTCATGCGCGGGCCTCGGGCGGCAGATAGACCGTGGGAGGTTCGGCCGCGACCTGCACCCGGGCCCTTGCCACAACGTCGTCGCCGAAGGCAGGCAGGATCTGCTGAACAATCCGGTCACGGGCATGGCCGAACTTGGCTGCCCAGTCGGCCGCGCTCAGGCCGGCTCGCTGATCATCGACGAAGGAGAGGAACGCGAGGATGGCGGGAAGCTTGCGCGCGGTGATGACCGCGTTGCGACAATCTAGGCACCCCCAGAACGGCGTGGGACACGCGGTACCGGCAGATGTAAAGGGACTGGAATAGAAGTTGCCGCAGCTGGCAAGCCAGACGTCCTGTTCGCCGTCGAGAAGTGCGCGCGAGACGCCTTCATCATCCGGCGCGGGGCTCGCCAACGCGCCGCGCAGACGCTC
>NZ_JABBGM010000040.1 GCF_012927405.1 Novosphingobium olei
AACATGAAAACCGCAGTCGACAAGATTGGCCGCGGCAAGGCCCGACAGGTGAACGCACGCTTTGCCGCGCTTGCCAGCCACTATCTGTTCGAGACGGATTTCTGCAATCCAGCCTCAGGCTGGGAGAAGGGGCAGGTCGAGAAGAACGTCCAGGACGCTCGCCACCGCTTGTGGCAGCCAATGCCTCACTTCCCGGATCTCGCAACACTCAATGTCTGGCTTGAAGAGCAATGCATCGCACAGTGGGCCAACATCCATCACGGCGGCCTGCCCGGCACCATCGCAGATGTACACGCCGAGGAGGTGGCCAGCCTGATGCCCATGGGGCGACCCTTTGATGGCTTCGTCGAGCAAACCAAGCGTGTGTCACCCACTTGCCTGATTGCCTTCGAACGCAATCGTTACAGCGTGCCAGCCTCCTTCGCCAATCGGCCCGTCAGTCTGCGTGTGTACCCCGAACGGCTCGTCATTGTCGCGGAAGGGCAGGTCCTGTGTGAACACGAGCGGATCATTGATCGGTCCCATCATAGGTCCGGGCGTACGATCTATGACTGGCGGCACTATCTGGCCGTTGTTCAGCGCAAGCCGGGGGCCTTGCGCAATGGCGCCCCATTCCTGGAGATGCCCGAAGCCTTCCGGCAACTACAGGTAAGGCTGCTCAAGCGGCCTGGCGGAGACAAGGAAATGGTCGAGATCCTGTCCCTTGTCCTGCACCATGACGAACAGGCTGTCCTGCGCGCTGTTGAACTTGCCCTCGAGGACGGGGTCGCAACCAAAACCCATGTTCTCAATATCCTGCATCGCCTGATCGATGGGAAGGCACCACCGGCTCCCCCGATCGATGCTCCACAAGCCTTGCGCCTCGGCAAGGAGCCCAAAGCCGATGTTGGCCGCTACGACACGCTGAGGGAGTTGCGCCATGCGTCATGATCCTGCCAGCGCTGCTGTGGTCGTAATGCTCCGCGGCCTCAAGATGTATGGCATGGCCCAAGCCGTTAGCGACCTGATCGAGCAAGGGGCCCCGGCGTTCGAGGCGACCGTGCCGACACTGTCCCAGTTGCTCAAGGCAGAAATGGCCGAGCGCGAGGTCCGCTCGATCGCCTATCAGATCAAGGCTGCTCGCTTCCCGGCATACAAGGACCTGGCCGGATTCGATTTTGCCGCCAGCGAGGTCAATGAGGCATTGGTACGTCAGCTCCACCGCGGCGACTTCATGGACAGTGCCGACAATGTTGTGCTGATTGGCGGCCCTGGCACCGGCAAGAGCCACATGGCCACCGCTCTTGGCGTCCAGGCCGTCGAGCACCATCGCAGGAAAGTGCGCTTCTTTGCCACTGTCGATCTGGTCAATGCGCTTGAACAGGAAAAGGCGGCCAACAGGGCTGGCCAGATTGCCGAGCGGCTGCTCAAGCTCGATCTCATCATCCTGGATGAACTGGGATATCTGCCGTTCAGCCCGTCAGGCGGCGCCCTGCTATTCCATCTGCTCAGCAAACTCTACGAGCGCACCAGCGTCGTGATCACAACCAACCTCAGCTTCAGCGAATGGTCTGGCGTCTTCGGCGATGCCAAGATGACCACAGCTTTGCTCGATCGCCTCACCCATCATTGCCACATCCTCGAGACAGGCAATGACAGCTTCCGCTTCAGGGCCAGCTCCGCCGCACCCAAATCCAGAAAGGGATAAACCCGACTCTTGACCGTGCCCCTCTTGGGCAGCACATAACCCACACCCACCCGGGTCAATTCTCAGTGATAATCCCGGGTCAATCCTCAGCGCTACTCAACAC
>NZ_JABBGM010000041.1 GCF_012927405.1 Novosphingobium olei
CAGGCCGCTGAAAAAGGGCTTGGCTATCGGGCCATGAGATGATTCATCGAGGCAGGACGCGATGAACGAGGCCGATGGATGCGCGGGACGGACGAACGATCGGGCGAACTGTTTTCCTACGTCGATCTGGAGCAACGGTTGCCTGCGCGGCATCCGCTTCGGGCGATCCGCGGTCTGGTGAACGAGGCGCTGGCCGACATCGGGCCGGGGCTGGAGGCGGTTTATTCGCGTATCGGGCGGCCGTCGATCGCGCCGGAGAAGCTGTTGCGAGCGTTGCTTTTGCAGCTGTTCCACGGGATCCGCTCGGAGCGGCAGATGATGGAGCGGCTGAACTTCGACCTGTCGTTCCGCTGGTTCGTTGGTCTGGGCATCGACGACCCGGTGTGGGACGCGTCGACGTTTTCGAAGAATCGAGAGCGATTACTGGACGGCGAGATCGCGGCGCGCTTCCTGTCGGCGATCCTGGCGCGTCCGCAGGTGAAGCGCCTGTTGTCGAGTGAACATTTCTCGGTGGACGGCACGCTGATCGAGGCATGGTGCAGCATGAAGAGCTTTCGTCCCAAGAATGAGGCCGGAGGGGATGAACCGCCTGCCGACGGCCCGGGCGGTCGCAACGGCGAGGTCGATTTCCGCGGCACCAGGCGCAGCAACGATACACATGCATCGACCACCGATCCGGACGCGCGCCTGTATCGCAAGAGCCCAGGGGCAGGCGCCAAGCTGTGCTACATGGGCCACGTCCTGATGGAGAACCGCAACGGGCTGGCGGTCGATGCCGAGACCACGCGAGTAGCCGGCTTTGCCGAGCGGCTGACCGCGGTTGCGATGCTCGATGACGTCGATCGCCCGCATGGCAGCCGGATCACGCTGGCGGCCGATCGCGCGTACGACACCCGCGACTTCGTCGCCGAGTTGCGGGATCGTCGGGTGACACCGCACGTCGCCCAGAATGTGAGTGGCCGGCGCTCCGCCATCGACGGCCGCACGACACGGCATCCAGGCTATCGCGCAAGTATCCGCATCCGCAAACGGATCGAGGAGGTGTTCGGCTGGGTGAAGTCTGCGGCTGGACAGGGAAAGACCCGGTTCCGCGGGCTGGCACGGGTGCGCTTCGCCTTCACCCTGACGATCGCCGCCTACAATCTCGTCAGACTTCCCAAGCTGCTGGAGACGGGGTGATGGTCACGAGCGCCGCCCTCGTCGGCAAATGGCAGATCGTGGAGAGCGCAACCTGGCCGCGTGCCCATCTCGATCTGTGCGGCCCGGCTTTCCTGCTCATCGACGCCGACGGCACCGGTGAAATGGCGTTTGGGGCGCTCACCGCTTCGGTGAACGGCGGGTTCACCCCTAGCGGGGTCGACTTCGACTGGAATGGTGCCGATGAAGGCGATCAGGTCACCGGCACCGGATGGGCCGATCTGCGCGACGATGGCTGGCTCGAAGGCGAAATCGCCTACGATAATGGCGACGACACAACCTTCATCGCCAAACCGTGGCCTTTTTCAGCAGCCTG
>NZ_JABBGM010000042.1 GCF_012927405.1 Novosphingobium olei
ATACCAACGCGCATTGATCAGAACCCATGGGCCCACTGGCGCAATCCGAGAGACATGATGCGCCACGGCTGATCGGCGAGTTTGTTCCATGCGAAGCAGCATTGGTCGACGATGTCGTCGTAGGATTTGAAGATGCGGTTCGACAGCCAGTTGTCGCGCATGAACTGCCAGACGTTTTCGACCGGGTTGAGTTCGGGGCACCTGGGCGGCAGCGGCATCAGGGTGATGTTGGGCGGCACGACCAGTTCGGCCGAACCATGCCATCCTGCCTGATCGAGCAGGAGGACTGCATGCGCGCCCGGCGCGACGTGGAAGGCGATTTCCTCGAGATGCATGCTCATTGCCTCGCTGTTGCAACAGGGCATGACGATGCCGGCGGCCTTGCCTTCGGCGGGACAGATCGCGCCGAACAGCCACGCCGAGGAGCGCCGCTGGTCCTTCGGTGGTGATGGCCGGGTTCCGCGCTTTGCCCAGCGCCGGGTGAGCTTGGTCTGCTGGCCGACGCGGGCTTCGTCCTGCCACCACAGCTCTATCGGCGTTCCTCTCGGGAGCCTTCGCTTGATTTGCGCCAGACGGGCGGCGAACCTTTTTTAAAATCGACGATGTCATCGCTCTTCTGGCCATGGTGGCGTGGCCGGGCCGTCAGCTTGCGATAGCCCATGGCGCGAAGCTCGCGCCCGAGGGTATGGCGTGTGATCGACAACTCGAACTCGTCCCAGATCCACTGCGCCAGATCGCACAGCCGCCAGCGTACTACCCCATGCGCTGCAGGAATCGGCCCAGCCTCGACGATCTCGGCAAGCCGGGCGCGCTGCTGGTCGTTCAGAATCGAAGCCCGCCCCGGAGCCTTGCGCGTCGCAAGACCGTCAGGGCCACCCTCGTTGAAGCGCAGAACCCAGTCGCGCACGATCTGCAGCGTCACCCCGGCAATCTTCGCCGCTTCGCTGCGGCTCCTGCCGTCCAGGATCAGCGCAACAGCCAACAGACGCCGGACCTGATCGGCATCGCCGCTTCGTCGCGCAAACCCACGCAAATCCGACGATGCGTAGTCAGATCGAACCCCAATCGCTGCCGCCATCGCAAGCCTCCTTGTGCTTGCAACGTCGAATCAGATTTTCATCCGCTTAGGAATCCCCGGCGTGAGTCAGACTCAGCGCGCCTTGGTAT
>NZ_JABBGM010000043.1 GCF_012927405.1 Novosphingobium olei
TAGAGCAAAATCCGATCAATTTGGTTCGTATCCTGCGGCGGTGAAGTAATTTGCACATTCGTTGGGTGTGAAGCGTGGCAGAGCGTCGCGGATCGCGTCCCATAGTTCTGTCACCGACCGGGCGGCGGATTTGCGCAGGATGGATTTCAGCTTGGAGAAGGCATTCTCGATCGGATTGAAGTCGGGGCTGTAGGGCGGAAGGAAGAGCATCCGCGCGCCGGCAGCTTCGATGGCGAGGCGCGCGGCGATGCCTTTATGAGCGGGCAGATTGTCGAGGATCACGACATCACCGGGGCGCAGCGTCGGCACGAGGACCTGCTCGACATAGGCAAGGAACCATTCGCCGGTCATGGGGCCGTCGAGCACCATGGGCGCTGTCATGCCCGTCAAACGCAGGGCCCCAGTGAAGGTCGTCGTTTTCCAATGGCCGTGGGGAATTGGCGAGCGGCATCGCATGCCGCGCTTGGCGCGCCCGCGCAGCCGAGCCATTTTGGTTGATGCCCCGGTCTCATCGATGAACACCAGGTGTGTCGGATCAAGATCCGGCTGCGCCTCGAACCAGGCGTGTCGCCGCGCGGCGACGTCGGGCCGCTCCTGCTCGCTGGCGTGTGCCGTTTTTTTTGATAGTAACGGCATGACGGTCGAGAAATCGCCACATCGTGCTCGCGGCGAAGCTGGCACCATGCTTCTCCCGTAGCAGCGCCGTCAGTTCGACCAGGGTGATATCCACCTGGTTCTCGATCGCAGTCAGGATGATGTCGCGATAGGCTTCAATGCGATGCGATCGCCGGTCGCCACCTTGCTGCCGAGCGCAAGCCGCGCCAGTCTCACGCCATTCCCGAACCCAGCGCACCGCGCTTGCCGCAGCGACACCAAATCTTGTCGCCGCCGCCCGGCGCGACAGGCCACCTTCAACCGCCGCGATGACGCGAGTCCGTAGGTCCTCAGACAAGGATTTAGCCATCTGTGCTGGCCTCCTCGCCCAGCACACAGGGTGAATCAGATTTTCCAGCTCAGGGAAAGCCCAGCGATTCTATCCGGTCGGATTTTGCTCTAG
>NZ_JABBGM010000044.1 GCF_012927405.1 Novosphingobium olei
TGTTCAGTCCCGGCATTTGGTGGATCGGATTGACGATGAAGCGTTCTGGCTCTGAGGTCCAGATTTTTGCGATGTATTCGTAGGGCGTGAGCCCGCTGAGTGTCTTGAGCCGGCGGGCAAAGTTGTAGGCAGCCATGAAGTCGGCGAGGTGCGTCCTGAGCTGGTCATGGCTCTCGTAATGAAAGCGTTTGACGGTCGCCTCCTTGATCGTCCGGTTCATGCGTTCGACCTGCCCGTTGGTCCACGGATGGTTCGGTTTGGTGAGCCGGTGCTCGATGTCGTTCGCCTCGCAGATCATGTCGAAGCGCATCTGACGCGACCAGGCGGTGTTGCGGTTACGAGGCTGATCGGCGAACTGGATGCCATTGTCGGTCAGAATGGTGTGGATGCGGTAAGGTACGGCCTTCAGCAGGTGTTCGAGGAACTCCCACGCTGTGCGCCTGTCGGCCTTGTCGACCAGCTGGGTGACCGCGAACTTGCTGGTGCGGTCAATGCCGACGAACAGGTACAGCTTGCCTTCGGCGGTCTGCACCTCGGCAATGTCGATGTGGAAGAAACCGATGGGGTAGCGCTTGAAGCGCTGGCGCTTCGGCTTGTCGCCTTCGATGTCGGGTAGCCGGGAGATTCCGTGCCGCTGGAGGCAACGATGCAGCGCTGAGCGCGTCAGATGCGGGAGCGACGGCTGCAAGGCATAGAGGCAGTCATCCAGCGGCAGCAGCGTGTGCCTCCGGAACGCCACAACAACTGCCTCATCGGCCTCGGACAGAGTGGTGGAATGAGGGGCCTTCGGCCCGGTCTTCAGGTCCTCGACCGTGGTCCTCTTACGCCACTTCGCGACCGTCTTCGGGTTGATCCCCAGCTCACGGCTCAGCGTCGCGAGCGAAGCTTGCGATCGCTGTATTGCTGCTCGGACGGCGTGCGTGGTCGTGGCGCACCCATGACGTATCTGTCCCATACGGCTTCCTTCCATTCCAACGAAAGGATCGCACCATCAAACCGTGGGATCAAACACCTA
>NZ_JABBGM010000005.1 GCF_012927405.1 Novosphingobium olei
CCGGTCGCGTCGGGCCTTTCCCATCGTGGAGATTGGCCCGAAGGAGCGAAGAGCAAGCCGGCCATGCCGCTCCCGGTCCGTGGGGGGGCGTATAACCTATATGGTACGTTTTGTCAAGGTTGGGGTGGAAGAGGATAGATGCGAGGGGGGACCCCTCGCGCTCCCGGGACGTCTTCCGGCGTATTTGTTGTGTTGGGGGGTGGGTGTTGCGCGCTGTCTCGCTGTTGCGCTTGGGAGAACAAGGGCGGCCCTTCGACAGGCTCAGGGCAGGCGGTGTGGGGGGAGGGGGCGTGGTCTGCTTCCGGCTCGTCATGCCAGCGTAGGCTGGCATCGCTCACGGTTTGTGGAACGGTTGGAGGCGCTTGGTGGCCAGCGATCCCAGCCTTCGCTGGGATGACGTTTTGGGGGCTTCCGCACCCCGCCCATCCTGAGCTTGTCGAAGGACTGCTTTTCTTGGGGCCGCGCGCCCAGCCCGGCCCCTCCAGATCAGTCCTCGAGCTGGCGCAGCAGGGTGCGGACGTCGCCGTCCATGTCGGCGTCGCGGGCGCGCAGTTCCTCGATCAGGCGGACGGCGTGGATCACGGTGGAGTGATCGCGACCGCCGAACTTGCGGCCGATCTCGGGATAGGAGCGCGGCGTGAGCACCTTGGCGAGGTACATGGCGACCTGGCGCGGGCGCACGACCGCGCGGGCGCGGCGCTTGCTGGCCATTTCGGTGCGATCGACGCGGTAGAACTGGCAGACGGTGCGCTGGATCTCGTCGATGGTGATGCGGCGGCGGTTGGCCGACAGGATGTCGGTCAGCTGCTCTTCGGCAAGGCTCAGGCTGACCGGCTGGCCGGTGAGCTGGGCATAGGCGATAAGCTTATTGAGACCGCCGACCAGCTCGCGCACGTTGCGGTTGATGGTACGAGCCAGAAACTCGATCACGTCGCCCGGCACCTGTGCGTTGCCGAAGCGGGCCAGGCGGTGTTCGAGGATCTTGCGGCGCAGCTCGATGTCCGCCGGCTGGATATCGGCAACCAGGCCCATCGACAGGCGCGAAAGCAGCCGCTGTTCGACGCCATCGAGCGCCTGGGGTGCACGGTCGGCGGCGACGACGAGGCGCTTGCCCGCGCTCATCAGCGCGTCGATCGTGTGGAGGAATTCCTCCTGCGTGCTGGCCTTGCCGATGATGAACTGGATGTCGTCGACCAGCAGCATGTCGAAGCCGCGCAGGCGCGACTTGAACTCGATCATCTCGTTCGAGCGCATCGCCTGGACGAACTCGATCATGAAGCGTTCGGCCGAGCAGTAGAAGATCCGCGCGCCCGGCTTGTTGGCGGCATAGGCGTGGCCGATGGCGTGGAGCAGGTGCGTCTTGCCCTGTCCGGTCGAGCCCTTGAGGTAGAGCGGCGAGAACTGCGGGGTTTCGACCGCGGCCATGCGCTGCGCGGCGTTCACCGCCAGCACGTTGGCCGAGCCCGAGACGAAATCGGCGAAGGTCAGCGAGGGATCGAGCCCGGCGAGCGTCGATTCGGCGATGGCGGGCGCCACGGGCCGCGCGGGCGCCGCCGGTTCGAACGCGGCCGCCACGCGCAGATCGGGCATGGCGCGGCGACGGGGGTGGACCGTGATGCGCACCTGGCGCACTTCCGAACGGGCGATCTTCCAGGCGAGGCTGAGGCGATCGGCAAAGCGATCGGCGACCCAGTTGGCCGAGAATTCGGTCGGCAGGAACAGATCGAGCGTGCCGGTATCCTTGCAGAAGCTGCCAAGCTGGATCGGCTTGATCCACTGGCTGTGCAGCTGCGAACCCAGGTCCTTCTTCAGGCCCTGGCTAATGTCCGCCCAATCGGCCGCCAGATCCAGGGCTTCCTGGTCCTCGATCATGCTGCCGTCACGTCCCTTCTTGCCTTGCCCTGCCGAAGCACCGTTTGCCGGGCCGGCCTGTACCGTCGTCTTGTTGCCGGCGGCTGCCTGCGTGGCGCCGCCCATGCCGAATTCATCGATCTTCACGCGCCGCCGCCCCGCATCTTGCGGCCTGACCTCCTCTTGCCGGGAGAACAGGCACGACCTACCCCTTGCCCGGATGCGCGCATTCGTGCGCCCGGGCCCTGCTTCAAGCGATTTCGTGACACCGGCCAGACGAGTTCCCTGTCGAAACAGAAGGCCCCCGCCGCTGCCGGTCCGTCCTGTCTATTGGCCCTTCGCGTTTGTGCGCAAGCGCCGGAGCGCAAAAAAACTGAAATAAATCGCCTTGACTCGGGCCTGGCCCGCAGAACTCCATCAAGTACATGATTTTATTCAGTTTTCCTTACTTCAACAGCCGAATCGCGGAATTTCCGTGACTTGTTGCGATTGCGAAATTGGTGGCGCTTTGAAACTATCGCGCAAAAGAAAAGGCCGGCGTGTGACACGCCGGCCATGTTCTTTTTTTGTGCCGTAACGTGCCGGTCATCACCCCGACACGATCAGCGCTTCGCCGCGAATCAGAGAGCGGCGACTCGCTTGCTGAGACGGCTCATCTTGCGGGCCACGGTGTTCTTGTGGAGCACGCCACGGGCAACGCCGCGCGCCAGCTCGGGCTGGGCAGCCTTCAGCGCTTCGGCGGCCGCAGACTTGTCGCCACCTTCGAGCGCGGCTTCGACCTTCTTGACGAAGGTGCGGATGCGCGAAAGGCGGTTGCCGTTGATTTCGGCGCGACGTTCGTTGCGGCGGATGCGCTTGCGGGCTTGCGGCGTGTTGGCCATGTGTTCCTGTCTCGTGTCCTCTGGCGGGCCACCGAAAAGGCGCCCATGCAATCATGATGGAAAGCGGGTAAAGCCCGCCGGAAAGCGGCGCCCTTAGCGTCAAGCCGCGATGCGGTCAACAGATTCGGCGCCTGCGGGCCGCCCCTTAGGCCAGACGGCGCAGCGACAGGCGCAGGCCGTCGCGCGGCTTGGGGATCGGCCAGGCCTGCCACGAAGGCGCATAGCCCGGCGCGGCTTCGAGCGCATAGCGCGACAGGATCTGCGCGACCAGCACCTTGGTCTGCATCGTGGCGAAGTGCAGCCCCAGGCACATGTGTGCGCCGCCGCCGAAGGGCACCCAGGCATACTTGTGCCGCGCGGCGACCTTGTCGGGGGTGAAGCGCAGCGGATCGAAGCGGTCGGCATCGGGCCAGAGCGCGGGATCGGCATGGACCGCGGCCGGGCTGATGCCGACGCCCGTGCCCGCCGGAATGAAGTGGCCGCGGAAGGTGAAATCGCGCAGCGCGCGGCGCGGCATGGCCGGAACCGGCGGCATGATCCGCAGCGATTCCCTGAAGGCGAGATCGGTCAGTTCGAGCTTGCCCAGATCCTCGTAGGCGAGCGTGCGGTCCGGACCGCCGGTCACGGCCAGCGCCTCGGCGCGCAGCTTGTCCTGCCATTCGGGCGAGGTCGCGAGGTGCCAGGCGAGCGTGGTGAACGAGCTGGTGATGGTATCGTGCGCGGCCATCATCAGGAAGATCATGTGATCGACCACCACGTCTTCGGCGAGCAGGCTGCCATCTTCGCGGGTGGCGAGGGCGAACTGGCTGAACATGTCCTGCCCGGGCCTCTCGCGCCGTTCGCGCACCAGCTGGGTGAAGTATTCGACCATCAGCCTGCGCCCGGCAACGCCCCGGCCCATCGCGGTGAACGGCAGCGGGCGGCGGATCGGCGCGACCGAGGCCTGCACCATGTCGACGAAGGCCTTGTTCAGCCGGTCGGCCTCTGGCCCCAGGGGCAGGCCGAGGAAGCTGACCGCGGCGGTCTGCAGGGTAAGCGTCTTGATCAGGTCGTAGAAGCGGACCTGCGTGACCCCATCGGCCCCGGCACCCTTGCTCCACGCTTCGACGCCGCGCGCGATCTGTTCGTTGAGCTGGCCGCAGTAGGCGCGCATCGGTTCGGGCTTGAACGCGATCGACAGCGCGCGCCGGTCGATGCGGTGCGCTTCGTGGTCCATCAGCATCAGCCCGCGCGGGAACAGCAGGTTGAGGATCGGGCCCCAGCCCTGCTCGTTCGAGAACAGCTTGTCGCGATCGAACAGCACGAGCTCGTTGGCATCGGGGCCGATCAGGTTGACGCCGCGCCGGCCGAAGCTGCGGGTGCGGTAGACGGGACCGTACTTGGCCAGCATTTCCTTGCCGAAGCCGATCGGATCGCCAAGCTGGCGGAAGGTGGTGCCGACGATCGGCCAGCCATCGTCCCCCGGGATCGCATCGAGTGCGGCATCGCCGGGGTGGCGCGTCCAGTGCGGGTTGCCGCGATCGGACTGGACGGTCACGTCGGTGAAGCTGCGGGCCGGAACGCTGGCCATCGATCGTCTCCCAGGGTCTTTTTAATCGCTCCATTAATGACACGACTGTCAGCAGCGAGGCAAGACCCGGAAGATTTCAGATCCAGCCGGAAAGTTCGCGCCGGACGAGCGATTCGATGAGGTCGATCCCGGCCTCGCCCGCGTTGAGGCAGGACAGCGCGGCAAAATGGCTGCCGCCGGCGGCGAGGAAATCGTCGCGCCCGCGGATGGCCAGTTCCTCCAGCGTTTCGAGGCAGTCGGCGGAAAAGCCGGGTGCGGCGATGGCCACGCGCTTCGTGCCGTTCCTTGCTTCTTCCACCAGCACGGTGTCGGTCGCCGGTTCGAGCCACTTGGCGCGGCCGAAGCGGGACTGGAAGCTGGTGACGATGCGCAGGTCAGGATGAGTCTGCGCAAAGCGTTCGCCGATCAGGCGCGCGGTCTTGCGGCAATGGCAGTGGTAGGGATCGCCCCGGTGCAGCGTGCGTTCGGGCATGCCGTGGAAGCTCAAAAGCAGCAGTTCCGGCGCG
This sequence comes from Novosphingobium olei, assembly GCF_012927405.1. Lineage (GTDB taxonomy): Bacteria > Pseudomonadota > Alphaproteobacteria > Sphingomonadales > Sphingomonadaceae > Novosphingobium > Novosphingobium olei. Next base: position 4,809 of record NZ_JABBGM010000005.1, read on the forward strand.
AAGGCGAGCGCGCCAATCTGGCGGGCGAGATCGGCGTGGAGCGCGGCGATCGCGGCGGGATCGTCGTGATAGGGCGGCAGCGTGCGCAGCGCGGGCAGGCGGCGGCGGCCCTTGATCCAGTCCGCCATGGCATCGAGCGCGCTGGCGGTGGTGGCGGCGGAATACTGCGGATAGAGCGGCGCGACGAGAATGCGTTCGCATCCCTGTTCGAGCAGGGCGTCCAGCTCCTTGCCCATCGCCGGGCTCTGGTAGCGCATGGCGTGGCGCACGATCGCCGCATCGCCCAGCCGCGCCTGCAGCCCGCGCGCCTGGGCAGCGGTGATCGCGGCGAGCGGGGAGCCTTCATCGCTCCACACCTGCTGGTAGGCGTGGGCGCTCTTCTTCGGCCGGGTGGTCAGGATGAAGCCGCGCAGGATCGGCTGCCAGACGAGCGATGGAATTTCCACCACCCGCTTGTCGGACAGGAATTCGCCGAGATAGCGCTTCACCGACTTCGCATCGGGCGCATCGGGCGTGCCGAGGTTGACCAGCAGCACGCCGACCTTGCCGGTGCGCACGACCGGGTGTTCGGCAGGAAGATGCGAAGCGGTCATCAGAAGCCTTCGGACAGGAGGGGCAGGCGGCGCAGGCGCGCGCCGGTGGCCGAGAACAGGGCATTGGCGATGGCAGGGGCCGTGGCGACCATCCCGAGTTCGCCGGGATCGAACGGCTGCTCTGTCGAATCGGCGAAGGCAACATCGACCTTGGGGCAATCGGCCAGCAGCGGCAGGCCGAGCTGCGACAGCCGGGCCGCCAGCGGCAGGCCCGAAGCATAGGCGGTGCTGCCGCCGATCGCGTGGGCAAGGCCGAAGAGAAGGCCGCCTTCGATCTGCTGGCGGGCGATATCGACGTTCACGATGCGGCCGATGTCAGCATAGGCGGAAAGCTGGTCGACCCGGATCGCGCCATTGTCCTGCCGCGCTGTCGCCACCACGGCAATGAAGCCGGAACGCGGGCCTTCGCTCGCTTCGAGATCGAGCTTCCAGCAGGCGATGCCCTGCCCCGAGGCATCGGCGCCGCCGCCCCACATCGCCATGCGCGCCACGCCCTGCAGGCAGGCGACGAGGCGCGGCTGGCCCGACAGCATGCCGACGCGGAACGAGAGCGGCTCGGCGCCCGCGAAATGGGCGCATTCATCGACGAAGCTTTCGACGATGAACGCGGTGTAGCCATGCGCGCCGCCGCGCAGCCGGCCGGTGGGCAGCGGCAGATCGACGGGAATGTGATCGACCGCCTTTTCGGGGATGCCATAGAGCGGCAGCGCGCCTTCGCAGGCCATCGGATCGGGCTTGCCCTGCGCGGCGGCTTTGGCGCGTGGCATGCTGGTTTCGCCGAGCAGGCGCGTGCCCCATTCGATCGCGGTGGCCGGCAGGGCAAGCCGCGCGCGCCAGCCGAGCAGGCGCTGCTTGTCGGGGCTCATCGCCGCGGACAGCTGCGCCGAGACGGGCGTGCGCGGATAGCTGCCGAGCGATTCCTGCCAGCGCGACCACATCAGCTGCACCGGGCGGCCAATCGCCTTGGCAATGGCAGCGGCCTGCGAGGCGATGCGCACATCGAGCCGCGCATCGAAGCTGCCCCCGGCGTGGAGCGGATAGAGCACGACATCGCGCAAGGCGACGCCCGCGGCGCGCGCGGCGGCGCGGCGGGCGAGTTCGGGCGCTTGCGTCGCGAGCCAGAGTTCGAGCCGCCCTTCCTCCAGCCGCGCCGTGCAGGTGGCGGTTTCGAGCGGGGCGTGGGTACCGGGTTCGACATCGTAGCGCACGTCGAGGCTGGGGCGCGCAAGCAGGGCGTCAGGATCGCCTTCGGCAAGGATGCGCCGGGGCGTGCCCTTGTGCAGAGCAGTGTCGATGCGGGTTTCGAGCGCGGAACTGTCGGCGATCCGGCCCGCCGCCTTGAAGCGCGGGTCCATCGCCTTGAGCGCCTTGTCGGCGGCGTGCCAGGTGGTGCCGGCAGCGGCGAGCCAACGCTTGGCGCGGACGACGCCGACGAGGCCCTTGATATCGGCGGCGGCCTTACGATCGTAGCTTGCCAGCACGCTATCGCCCTGCGGGCCCATGGCGATGGCCGCGTGGACCATGCCGGGCAGGCGCACGTCGCCGGCAAAGACGAAGCTGCCATCGACCTTGGGCGGAAGATCGAGCCGGGGAAAGGCCGGGCGCGCGCCTTCGGGAAAGGCGCCGGGCTTTTCGCGCGGGGGTTCGGGCCGCAGCACCGGCGGATCGGGCGGGTCGAAACCGGCGGCGGCGGGGATCAGCTTTTCGAACGCGATCTGGCGCTTGCCGTCGGTGACGGCATGGCCGCGTGCATCGAGCGTTTCCCAGCCGACGCCCCACTGCGCGGCGGCGGCCTGCGCCAGCACGGCGCGGACGGCAGCGGCGGCATCGCGCAAGGGCGCTTCGAACGCGGCGAGCGCAGTGCCTTCCGCCGTGATCTGCAGCGGCTCGCGCTCGGCATGAAGGCGGGCGAGCACATCGCCGGGCCGGTCGGCCAGCGACGGCGCCAGCGGCAGCCACAGCCGCGCCCAGCGCGCGGCGAGCACGGCATCGCCATAGACCGGGCTGACCGGTGCGGGTTCGACGCCGACGCGCTTCCAGTCGGCGCCCATCTCCACCGCGACGATCTGCGCGGCGAGCGTGGCAATCCCCTGCCCCATTTCGCAGAACGGCACGGCCACGCTGACATCGCCATTGCGCGCGAGGCGGATGAAGCTGTCGAATACGCGCTCTCCGGCATCAGCCCCATCGCGCGCAACAAGCGGGCTGGCATAGTGGCGCGGCACCAGCCGGAACGCGAGCAGCAGGCCGCCCCCCGCACCAGCGCCGATCAACAGGCCGCGCCGGGTCAGCCGCATGGCGCTAAACGCGCGCGTCGAGCCAGGCGATCACGGCTTGCGCGATCCGGGCGAAGGCATCGGCCTGCGGTCCTTCGCCCGCCGCCGGGGGCCGCCCGGCGTCGCTGTCCTGCCGGATCGCCAGATCGAGCGGAATGCGGCCGAGGAAGGGCAGGTTCATCGTCCTTGCCGCGGCTTCGGCACCGCCCTGCCCGAACGGATCGCTTTCCTCTCCGCAATGCGGGCAGACGTAGCCGGCCATGTTCTCGACCAGGCCGACGATCGGCACGTGCGCCTGTTCGAACAGCTGCACCGCGCGGGTGGCGTCCATCAGCGCCAGATCCTGCGGGGTGGAGACGATCACCGCGCCCGCCGGCTTGTGCTTTTGCAGCATGGTCAGCTGCACATCGCCGGTGCCGGGCGGAAGATCGACCACGAGCAGATCGATATCGCCCCAGATCGCATCGGTCAGCTGGCCCAGCGCATTGCCCGCCATCGGCCCGCGCCATGCGATCGCCTGCCCCGGCTGGACGAGGTGGCCCATCGACAGCAGCGGCAGGCCCCAGGGGCTCTGCACCGGATGCAGCTTGTTGCCTTCGGCGGTGGGGCGCATGCCTTCGGTTGCGAGCAGGCGCGCCTGCGAAGGGCCATAGATATCGGCATCGACGAGGCCGACCTTCTTTCCAGCGCGCGACAGCGCGACGGCGAGATTGGTGGACAGCGTGGACTTGCCAACGCCCCCCTTGCCCGAGCCGACCGCGAGGATCAGCGGGGCCGCACGCTTTTCCGCGGTCATGCCCACGCGCACTTCGGCAGCGCCCGCCGCCTTGGCCGCGTCGCGCACCGCAAGATCGAGCTTGTCGCGCGCGAGCCGCTCCATGCCGGCGACATCGAGCACGATCGTGGCGACTTCGCCCTTCACCGTGGCCGACTGCAGCCTGTCCCCCGCCACCTGCCGCACCGCATCGTGCAGCGCCTTGCCATCGAGGCTCACGCCCGCTCCTGTTCCTGCCCGCCGGTTGCAGCCATTCACCCCCGGCCTTCGGGGCAGTCCCCTAGCAGAGGAATTTTGGGAGCGAGACACTGTTTTTCGCGAGCGTTGTTCCTATAACGGTCGGATGAAGGATTTCGGTGAGGCAGGTGCAGGGCCCGGACCCCTGCCCGGGACCAGCAGCGCAATGACGGGCAAGAAGAGCCCCTGGGGCGACCCGGGCGGCGCCGACGACCGTGGCGGAGACGCCGGGACCGAAGGCGGCGCAGGCGGCAACAGGCCCGAGAGCGGCGAGCGGCCCAGCCCGCCGCCGGGATCCGAAGGTCCGCGCAATCCCTGGCTGCCGCCCGCATCGGGCGAGCCGCGCAAGGGCCCGAGCATCGAGGAGCTGTTCCGCAAGCGGTCTGCGGGCCCGGGCGGCGGCGGGCGCGGCCCCGCGTTCCGCCTGCCCCCGCGCCCCGACGGCAAATCGTGGGTGCCGATCGGCGTTGCCGCCTTCGTGCTGCTGTGGCTGGGCACGTCGATGGTCCACCGCATCGCCCCGCAGGAACAGGGCATCGTCACGACATTCGGATCCTATTCGCGCACGCTGCATCCCGGCATGGCGCTGACCCTGCCCTGGCCGGTGCAATCGGTGAGCGTGAAGGACGTGACCTCGATCCGCCGGGAATCGATCCCCGAGGGCGAAGGCGAGAAGCTGATGCTGACCGCCGACCAGAACCTGGTCGACCTGACCTATCTGGTGCGCTGGAACATCAAGGATCTGAAGCTCTATTCCTTCCAGCTGGCCGAACCGGACCAGACCGTTCGCGAAGTGGCCGAGGCGGCGATGCGCGCCTCGATCGCCGAAGTGACGTTGAACGACGCCATGGGTTCGGGCCGCGCCGCGATCGAGCAGAACGTGCGCGAGCGGATGCAGCGCGTGCTCGATGCCTATCGCTCGGGCGTGAAGATCCAGGGCGTTGAGATCAAGAAGACCGACCCGCCGGCCAAGGTGGTCGATGCCTTCAAGGAAGTGCTTGCCGCGCAGCAGGATGCGCAGAGCGAGGTGAACCGCGCCGAAGCCTGGGCGCAGCAGCTGACCGCCCGCGCGCAGGGCGAGGCCGCCGCGTTCGACAAGGTGTACGAGCAGTACAAGCTTGCCCCCGAGGTGACGCGCCGGCGCATGTACTATGAAACCATGGAGCGCGTGCTGAGCCAGACCGACAAGGTGATCGTCGAGACGCCGGGGGTGCAATCGTACCTGCCGCTGCCCGAAATCAAGCGCCGCCCGAGCGATGCTGCCAGCGATGCCTCGAACGGGGGGGCGAACTGACATGGACGCCATCGAACGCATCTGGAACGACTACAAGGCCGCGGTCATCGCTGTGATCGTGCTGCTCGTCGCGCTGGCGAGCACGCTGATCGTGGTGCCCGAAACCAAGCAGGCGGTGATCGTGCGGCTGGGGGACCCCGAGCGCGTGATCAACCGCTTCCGCCCCAATGCCGACTTCGGCCAGACCGGGGCAGGCCTTTCCTGGCGCATCCCGTTCTTCGAAACGGTGGTGTGGGTCGACAAGCGCGTGCTCGACGTCGACATGGAGCGCCAGCAGGTGACCAGCGCCGACCAGCGCCGCCTGGAAGTGGACGCTTATGCCCGCTTCCGCGTGATCGACCCGGTCAAGATGTACGAGACCGCCGGGACCGTCGACCGCGTATCCGAACAGCTGCAGCCGATCCTCAATTCGGTGCTGCGCCAGGAACTGGGCAAGCGCACGTTTGCTTCGCTGCTGACCGCCGAGCGTGGGCAGGCGATGGCCAACATCCGCCAGGGGCTGGACAGGGAAGCGCGCGAATACGGCGCGCAGGTGATCGACGTGCGGATCAAGCGCGCCGACCTGCCCGATGGCGCGCCGCTCGATTCGGCGTTCACCCGCATGGCGACCGCGCGCCAGCAGGAAGCCGCGACGATCCGCGCGCAGGGCCAGAAGAACGCGCAGATCATCCGCGCGCAGGCCGAGGCCGACGCATCGCGCACTTATGCCGACAGCTTCGGCAAGGACCCTTCGTTCTACGACTTCTACCGGGCGATGCAGAGCTACGACACGACCTTCGCGCAGAAGGGATCGAGTACGTCGATCGTGCTTTCTCCTGACAACGAGTACCTGAAGCAATTCCGCGGAAAGTGACGGAACGCCCCCATTCAAATCCCGTTCATGCGACGAAGCGTTGATCGGCGAGGGGGATGGGAGCGGCGCCCGGCACGGCCGGGAATCCGCCGCCAACGCATAGGACAAGAGGAACGAGCCACGTGCGATATGCTTACGGAGTGACTACGGCGCTGCTTCTTGCCGGCAGCGCGGCGACCCTGGTGACCGGCTTCCCCGCCGGCGCCCAGGTGGCCCAGAACGATTCCGCGCAGATGCAGAACGTGGTGCCCCGCGCGGGCGCGCCGGCAAGCTTTGCCGACCTGACCCAGCAGCTGCAGCCGGCCGTGGTCAACATCTCGACCCGCCAGCGCGTGAAGGTGCAGAACCAGAACCCGTTCGCCGGAACGCCTTTCGGTGACCTGTTCGGCGGCGGCCAGGGCGGCGGCGGCGCGCAGACGCGCGAGGCGCAGTCGCTGGGTTCGGGCTTCATCATCTCGGCCGACGGCTACATCGTCACCAACAACCACGTGATCACCGCCGACGGCCAGGGCGAGGTCGAATCGATCACCGTCACCATGACCGACGGCACCGATTATCCCGCCAAGCTGATCGGCCGCGACGCCGCGTCGGACCTGGCGGTGCTCAAGATTTCGGGGACCAAGCCCTTCCCGTTCGTGAAGTTCGGCGATTCGCGCCACGCCCGCGTGGGTGACTGGGTGATCGCCATCGGCAACCCGTTCGGCCTTGGCGGCACCGTCACCAGCGGCATCATCTCGGCGGTCTATCGCAACACCGGATCGGGTTCGGCCTACGACCGCTATCTGCAGACCGACGCTTCGATCAACCGGGGCAATTCGGGCGGTCCGATGTTCGACATGAACGGCAACGTCATCGGCATCAACAACGCGATCTTTTCGCCGACCGGCGGCAGCGTTGGCATCGGCTTTGCGATTCCCGCCGAGATCGCCGCCCCGATCGTGGAAAAGCTGCGCAGCGGCCAGGCGATCGAGCGCGGTTATCTGGGCGTACGCATCCAGCAGCTGTCGGACGACCTTGCCGCCTCGCTCGGCCTTGCCAAGAAGCGCGGCGAATTCATCCAGTCGGTCGAACCGGGCCAAGGCGCGGCCAAGGCCGGCATCCAGTCGGGCGACGTGGTCGTTTCGGTCGACGGCAAGGAAGTCACTCCCGACCAGACGCTGTCGTTCCTGGTGGCCAACACCGCACCGGGCAAGCGCATCCCGATCGAGCTGATCCGCAACGGCCAGCGGCTGACCGTGCAGGCGGTCGTCGGCAAGCGCCCGAGCGAGGAGGAGCTGGCCAGCAACACCTTCGACCCCGACGCGCAGCAGGACGACAGCGACAACGGCGGCTTTGCCAAGCCCGATGCCAGCAAGCCTGCTTCGGGCGCGGCGATCCAGCAGTCGCTGGGCATTGCCGCCATCCCCCTGACCGCGCAGATCGCGCGCCAGCTGGGCGCGACCGAGGACACCAAGGGCGTGGTCATCACCGCGGTCGATACCTCGGGTGACGCGGCGGCCAAGGGCCTGCAGCGTGGCGACATCGTGCTGTCGGCCAACTACAAGGCGGTGACGTCGCTGGCTGACCTGGAAGCCGTGGTGCGCCAGGCCAAGGCGGAGAACCGCGAAGCCGTGCTGCTGCGCATCCAGCGCCGTGGCCAGCCCGCGCTTTACGTGCCGATCCGCCTGCGCTGATCGAACAGATCTGACGGCAAGAAAAAGGCCGCCTCGGGAAACCGGGGCGGCCTTTTCGCTGGACTGGTCGGGCCTTTACTGGCCGGGATCGAGGTGGAGGCCGCGGCGCCCGTGTTCGGGCGTATCGTGCGGCGGCAGCGGTTCGGGCGCGTCCGGATCCATCGGCACCTGCAGCATGCCTTCCCACTTGGTGATGACCGAAGTTGCCACCGCGTTGCCGACGACGTTGGTGGCGGTGCGCCCCATGTCGAGGAAGGTATCGACGCCGAGCAGCAGCGCGATGCCTTCGAGCGGCAGGCCAAACTGGGTGAGCGTGGCGGCGATGACCACGAGGCTGGCGCGCGGCACGCCGGCGATGCCCTTGCTGGTGACCATCAGCGTGAGCAACATGGCGATCTGCTGGCCGATCGACAGGTGGACGCCATAGGCCTGCGCGATGAACATCGTGGCAAAGCTGGTGTACATCATCGAGCCATCGAGGTTGAACGAATAGCCCAGCGGCAGGACGAAGCCCGAAATGCGGCGCGGCACGCCGAACCGGTCGAGCTGTTCGAACAGCTTGGGCAGCGCGGACTCCGAACTTGCGGTCGAGAAGGCGAGCAGCAGCGGTTCGCGGATATAGCGGGCGAGCACGATGACGCGCTTGCCCAGGAACAGGCCGCCCATGGTGAACAGGATCACCCACAGCAGCGTCAGCCCGAAGAAGAATTCGGAAACGAACACGCCATAGGTGACGATGATCGACAGGCCCTTGGTCGCCACCACCGAAGCGAGCGCGCCGAACACGGCCATGGGTGCCGCGCGCATCACATAGTCGGTGATCGTGAGCATCAGCGTGGCGAGCGCTTCGGCCCCGCGCACCAGTGGCGCGCCCTTTTCACCGATGGCCGAGAGGGCGACACCGGCGAAGAGCGAGAACACGAGGATCTGCAGGACGTTGTTCTTGGCCATCGCCTCGAACACGCTGGTCGGGAAAATCTCGAGCACGAAGTGGCGCAGGGTGAAATCGGCGGTGGCAAGATCGCCGACCGGGGCGGCGGGCGTGAACTGCAGGCCGACGCCGGGCTTGAACAGGTTCACCAGCACCAGGCCAAGACCGATCGAGATCAGGCTGGCGGTGATGAACCAGCCGAGCGCCCGCCCGCCGATCCGGCCGAGCGCGGCGCTATCGCCCATGCCGGCGATGCCGGTGACCAGCGTCGCCAGGATCAGCGGCGCGATGATCATCTTGATCAGGTGCAGGAACACTTCCGGCAGCAGCTTGAGCGTGTCGGCGATGCTGGCGAGCGTCGCACTGTCTGCAGGATAGGCGCGGTTGAGCGCAAAGCCCGTGAGAATGCCGGCGATCATGGCGATCACGATGTAGAGGGTAAGGCGTCGGCCCAAGGTCTTTCGTCCCCGCAAGATTGTTGCGTGCGAGACTAACCTCTGGCTAGGCATAGGGCAAACCTACATAAGGAGACGCCGGTGGAGAGGATCAGGATCGAGCGCGAGGAGCGGGTCACGTGGATCCGCCTGGCCCGGCCGGAGGTGCTGAACGCGATCGACGCGGACATGCATGACGAGCTGGAAGCCGCGTTCGATGCCTTTGCCGCTGATCCCGACCAGTGGATCTGCGTGGTGACCGGCGAAGGTCGCGCCTTCTGCGCCGGGTCCGATCTCAAGTCGGTGGTCGCGAACGGGCATCGCGATTATCCGGCGCACGGCTATGCCGGGCTGATCGAGCGGTTCGACTGCGACAAGCCGATCATCGCCATGGTCAACGGGCTGGCGCTGGGCGGCGGGTTCGAGGTGGCGCTCGCCTGCGACCTGATCATCGCGGCGGAAAGCGCGAGCTTCGGCCTGCCCGAACCGCTGGTCGGCGCGGTGGCGCTGGGCGGCGGGGTCCATCGCCTGGCCCGCCAGATCGGCCTGAAAAAGGCGATGGGCATGATCCTGTCGGCCCGCCGCGTCAGCGCCGCGGAGGGCGAGCGGCTGGGCTTCGTCACCGAAGTGGTGCCTGACGACGAGCTGGAGACGGCGACACGCGCCTGGGTCAAGACGATCCTGAAGGGCGCGCCGCTATCGATCCGGGCATCGAAGCAGGCGGTGATGCGCGGGCTGGACGAGCCCAGCCTGGAAGCGGCGATCGAGGGTCAAGAGGATTACCCCTCCTTCGCCGCGTGGCGCCGCAGCGAGGACGCGCGCGAAGGTGCGCTCGCCTTTGCCGAAAAGCGCGCCCCCGCGTGGAAGGGGCGCTGACTTATCGCTGATCAGCGTCCGGGCTTTCAGCGTCCGGCCGTTCAGCGTCCGGTCTGGGCGCGGTGGAGCAGCTTCTGGTCGGCAAGGACCAGCGCCATCATCGCTTCGACCACGGGCACGCCGCGAATGCCGACGCAAGGATCGTGACGGCCCTTGGTGAACAGCTCGGTCGCCTCCCCTTCCCGCGTGATCGTGGGCATGGGGGTGAGGATCGAGCTGGTCGGCTTGAACGCCACGCGCACCACCACCGGCTGTCCGGTCGAAATGCCCCCGGCAATGCCGCCCGCGTGGTTGGCGAGGAAGCTGGGCCCATCATTACCGGGCCGCATCGGATCGGCATTGCCTTCGCCGGTGTTGCGCGCGGCTTCGAAGCCATCGCCGATCTCCACGCCCTTGACCGCATTGATGCCCATCATCGCGTGGGCGAGTTCGGCATCGAGCTTGGCATAGAGCGGCGCGCCCCAGCCGGCGGGCACGCCTTCGGCCACGCATTCGACCACCGCACCCAGCGACGAGCCGGACTTGCGCGCATCGTCGACCAGCTTTTCCCAGCGCGCCGCCGCCCACGAATCCGGGCAGAAGAACGGGTTGCGGCCGATTTCGGCTTCATCGAAGTGATCCATGTCGATCCGGTCGCCGCCGATCTCGCTGACCCAGGCGGTGATCTTCACTTCGGGAATCACGAGCCGCGCAACGCCGCCCGCCGCCACGCGCGCCGCCGTTTCACGCGCCGAGGAGCGCCCCCCGCCGCGGTAATCGCGAAAGCCGTACTTGGCGTCATAGGCATAGTCGGCGTGACCGGGGCGGTAGGCCTTGGCGACATCGCCATAGTCCTTCGAGCGCTGGTCGACGTTCTCGATCATCAGGCTGATCGGCGTGCCGGTCGTGCGTTGGATTCCGTCTTGGCCCTCGAACACGCCCGAAAGGATCTTCACCTGATCGGGTTCCTGCCGCTGCGTGGTGAAGCGCGACTGGCCGGGGCGGCGGGCATCGAGGAAGGGCTGGATCACCGCTTCGGAAATCGGCAGGCCCGGCGGGCAGCCGTCGACGACCGCGCCGAGCGCGGGGCCATGGCTTTCGCCCCAGGTGGTGAAGCGGAACACGTGTCCGAAGCTGTTCAGGCTCATGGAGCGCGGCTTTGTCGCAAGCGCGCGCAAAAGTCCATTGCCCGGCCGATCGCGGACTAGGCGGCGTGGACAAATTCCACAGCGCCACGGCTGGAGGCAAAAAGCGCCAGCGAGAGGAGGCGAGGCGGAGCAATATCGGGAATATTGCGAGCCGAGCCGACGCTGCGATGGCGCTTTTTGGTCCAGCCCCAAAGGGGTTTCCCTGTAAAGGGTCCCTGCAGCGTCGCTCGGCCTTGATGGAGGCCCACTCCACCTGCGGCCTCGCTCCTTGCCGGGGCCCTTTACAGGGAAACCGTGGCGTTGCGGAGTTTGTCCACGCCGCCTAGGACAGGCAGCCCATGTACCTCGTCGTCTTCCGCAACCGCAAGCGCGCCGACCTCGACGCCGCCGCCTATGCCGCCGATGCGCAGGCGATGGAGGACCTGGCCCGCGCGCAGCCCGGCTTTATCTCGTTCAAGAGCTACACGGCCGACGACGGCGAAGTGATCGCCGTCCGAATGGGCCGACGAGGCCGCCGCGCTTGGCTGGCGACGGCAGGCCGACCACGCCGCAGTCCAGGCCCGGGGCCGCGCCGAATACTACGAAAGCTATACCCTGTTCGCCGGGACTCCCGCGCGCCACCACCACTTCGACAGGACCGAGCGATGAGCGTTACCGTCTACGGCATTCCTAACTGTGACACCGTCAAGAAGGCGCGTGTCTGGCTCGAGAGCCAAGGCATCGCGTACACTTTCCACGACTACAAGAAGCAAGGCGCCGATCCCGCGCGCATCGCCGGCTGGATCGCGCAGGCGGGGCGCGAGAAGATCGTGAACAAGGCGGGGACGACTTACCGCAAGCTGGACGAGGCGCAGAAGGAGGCGCTGGCGGGCGATGGCGCGGCGGCGGTGCTGGCGGCCAACAGCTCGGTCATCAAGCGGCCGATCGTCGAGCATGACGGCGGTCTTCTGGTGGGGTTCAAGCAGCCCGAGTGGGAAGCCGCGCTGGGCTGAGTCGGCGGGGCAAGGCGTTTACACCGCCTTAACCATACCGCGCGATAAGTGCGGGCATGCTTCAGGATCTTCAGGACTGGCGGGTCGAGGGGGCCCTCAATCCGTGGCGCAAGCCCGGGCGGGTCGGCCTTTCGGTAGTGATACCGTGCTATAACGAAGCGCCGGTAATCGATGCGCTGATGGCGCGCCTGATGCCGGTGTGCGAGGCGGCGAGCCCCGGCGACTACGAGATCGTGCTGGTCAACGACGGGTCCAGCGATGCGACCTGGGCGCTGATCACGGCCCATGCGGCGCGTTCGGCGCACGTGGTGGGCGTGGACCTTGCGCGCAACCACGGCCACCAGCTGGCGCTCACCTGCGGGCTTCAGGTCTGCCGCGGCGAGCGGGTGCTGGTGATCGACGCCGACCTGCAGGATCCGCCCGAACTGCTGCCCGAAATGATGCGGCTGGCCGATGAAGGCGCCGACGTGGTCTATGGCCAGCGCGTGGTGCGCGAAGGCGAAACCATGTTCAAGAAGGCGACGGCGGCGGCGTTCTACCGCGTGCTCGAAAGACTGATCGACATCGACATCCCGCGCGATGCCGGCGATTTCCGGCTGATGACGCGGCCGGTGGTCGATACGCTGAACGCCATGCCCGAACGCTTCCGCTTCGTGCGCGGCATGGTCGGCTGGGTCGGCTTCCGCCAGGTAGCCCTGCCCTACAAGCGCGATGCGCGCTTTGCCGGCGAGACGCATTATCCCTTGCGCAAGATGCTGGCGCTGGCCTTCGATGCGGTGACCAGCTTTTCGGTCAAGCCGCTGCGCATTGCGTCGCTGTTCGGCGCGCTGGCAGGCCTTGCCGGCTTCGTCATGCTCGGTTGGGTGCTGAGCGTGTGGCTGACGAGCGGGACCGTTCATGGCTGGACCAGCATGATCGCGGTCGTGCTGATCCTGGGCAGCGTGCAATTGCTCGTGCTCGGGGTGTTCGGCGAATACATCGGCCGCATGTACATCGAGACCAAGGGCCGCCCGATGTTCGTGGTGCGGCAGGTGTTCCGGGGCGATCAGGCATGAGCGCCTTGCCACCGCAGGCCGAATTCGACCTGCATTGCGACCGCTACCGCGCCGAGCACGCCGCATCGATCCGCGCGAGCGGCGAGGATGTGGACTTCTTCGCCGGCTACAAGGCGGCAGATGCCCTGCGGCTGGCCGAAACGGCGGGGCTTGCCGTGCGCGACATCCTCGATTTCGGATCGGGCGTGGGCAACGCGGTGGCACCGCTGCGCGAAGCTTTCCCGCACGCGAGGCTGACCTGCCTCGACGTTTCGGCGCGGTCGCTCGAGGCATCGCGCCGCAAGCATGGCGACGACAACGCCTATGTTCCCTACGACGGGCAGACGCTGCCGTTTGCGCCCGCTTCGTTCGACCTCGCGTTTGCGGCCTGCGTGTTCCATCACATTCCCCACGAGGACCATGTCGCGCTGCTGGCGCAGATCCGCGCGAGCCTGCGGCCCGGCGGTCTGTTCGTGCTGTATGAACACAATCCGTGGAACCCGCTGACCCGGCAGGCGGTGGCCAACTGTCCGTTCGACGAGAACGCGGTGCTGATTTCCGCGCCGGTGATGGCCGCACGGCTGCGCGCGGCGGGCTTTGCGCCCGTGACGCGCGAATACCGGATGTTCTTCCCCCGGGCGCTGGCCGCGCTGCGTCCGCTGGAGCGCTTCCTGAAGGCGCTTCCGCTGGGCGCGCAATACGTGCTGGGCGGGTGCGCTTGAAGATCGTCGAGGCGATCCCCGCGCCCGCGCGTTTCGCCGGCGTGGGGCTGATCAACACCGCGCTGGGGCTTGCGCTGATCCAGATGGGCCTGCTGCTCGGCTGGAACGATTATGCCGCCAATGCCGCCGGCTATGCGGGCGGGTTCGTCTGTTCCTACCTGCTCAACCGCAGCTTCACCTTCGCCGCGAGCGAAGGACGACACGCGCGCCAGTTGCCGCGCTTCGCGCTTGCCGCCGGGGTTGCCTATGCGCTGAACATCGGCGTGCTGGCGATCGGGCGCAGCATCGGGATCGGCGGGACGCTGGCACTGCAGGCGGCGGCCGTGGCGATCTATACGGTGGCCTTCTACCTGCTTTCGCGGCGGTTTGTCTTCGCGGGCGGACCTTCCGCGACCGCCGACGCCTCCCGCTGGCATGCCCTGGTTGCGCGGACCACGCAAAGCCCTGCGCTGATCGCCCTGCTCGTCGCCGCCGCGATGGCGCCGCTCATGTTGGTGACGACGCCGCCGCTGGTCGATGCAGGCGGGCACATGGCGCGCTGGATCGTGCAGGTCGATGCGGGCGCATCGCCGGTGCTGCGCCAGTGGTACGACTTCAAGTGGGGGCTGCTCGGCAACCTTGGCTGCGACCTGCTGGCGCAAGGGCTGGTGCCGCTGCTGGGGCCGGAGGCGGCGCTGCGTGCGATCGTGGCGATCATCCTGGGTGTCCAGGCGCTCGGCATCCTGACCCTTTCGCGCACCGTGCATGGAAAAGTCGCGCCGACCGCATTCTTCGCGCTGCCCTTCATCTTCGGCTTTCCGCTGCAGTTCGGCTTTCTCAACTCGCTGCTGGGGATTGGCCTTGCGCTGAACGCCGTGGCGCTGTGGACCGCGCTCGAGATCAGGGGGCGCCATCGCCTGCAGGCGGCGCTGTTCGTGCCGATGGGCTTTGGGCTGTGGCTGGCCCACACGATGGGGCTGGCGGTGTTCCTGGTCGGTGCCTTCGCGGCGAACGCGGCGCGCGCCGATGCACGGGGCGAACCCGCCTGGCGCGTGGTGTTCGTATCGGGGCTGCGCCTGCTGCCCGCCGTGATCGGCCCGCTGATCGCCATGGGCATGGCCCGCCACGGACCGGTCGAGCCGTTCGCCTATCACCAGGGTGGCGGCAAGTGGCTCTGGCCCTTCGATGCGCTGCGCGACACGTGGCAGGCCTGGGACTTGGCCGCGCTGCTGATCGCCACCGTTGCCATCTACCTGTTCTGGCGCACGCCGTTTTTCGTGCGCGACCGCGGTATCGCGGTGTTCGCGGTGCTGATGGCGGTGATCTACGTGATCATGCCCGACACTATCCTCGAATCGCAGTATGCCGACATGCGGCTCGTGCCGGTGACCTTCGCGCTGTTCCTGATCGCGGCCGCGCCACGCGCCGACAGCCCGCCGGCGCTGCGCACCGTGCTGGCGATCGCAGGCCTGCTGTTCGTGGGGGCGCGCTGGACCGGCAATGCCGTGGCGATGGTCCACAACGACAGGATCGCCGGCCGCGCGCTTTCGGTGCTTTCGGCCGTGCCGCGCGGGACCAACCTGGTGACGATCGTGCCGCGCACCTGCGAGTCAGCGCAGACGCCGTGGAACATCGACCGGCGCGACCATATTTCCGGCTATGCGCTGGCACGCTGGCAGATCTTCGACAGCGCACAGTGGCAGATGAACGCGGGCCAGCTGTTGAAGGTGCACAATGCCGATGCGGAACCTTACGATCACGATCGCCAGACGATGATCTACGATCGCAGCTGCAATGGCTGGCCGGGCGTGCACGACGTGCTGACCGAACTGAAGCCCGCCATCCGCTATGTCTGGGTGATCGGTATGCCGGCCGGACTGCAGCACGATGGCTGGAGCATCGCTGCCCGAGCGGGCGATTCGGTGGTACTGCACCGCATCCGCTGAAAAGGGAGCCACCTGCCCCCTGTCGCACCGGGCCGAGGCATGCTATCTACACCAGTGTGAGCAACTCGACCCCCCATACCTTTGCCATTACCGTCGATCCGGCGGACATCGATTTCATGGGGCACGTCAACAACGCCTCATACCTCAAGTGGGTGCAGGACGCGGTGGTTGACCACTGGCGCGCCTTCGCGCCGGTGGAGGCGGTCAAACAGTACCTGTGGGTGGCGACGACGCATTCGATCACCTACCGTCGGCCGACATTCCTTGACGACACGGTGATCGCGCATGTGATCCTGGAGAAGGTCCAGGGTGCGCGCGCGTTCTACGAAACGGTGATCAAGCGCGGCGAGGACGTGCTGGCGGAGGTCAAGTCCAGCTGGTGCTGCCTTGACGCTTCAACCTTGCGCCCGGCGCGGCTGGCGCGCGAACTGGTCGAGAAATTCCTGCCTTCGCAGGATTGAGTCGCCAGACCGGACTTTAGCGCAGCTTGGCGATAGAGAGGCCGTCGGCCTTGGCGCGTGTCTTGACCGATTCCTCGCTGCGGGTGAGCGCCTTGGCGATGGCTTTCAGCGCCATGCCCTTCTTGGCAAGCGTGTGCAGCTTCTGGATTTCATCGGCGGTCCAGGCCTGTTTGTGACGTTCGAAGCGTTCGGCCATCGGTTCAGCCCTTCGTCGCGGTGACGATGAAGTTGAGCGACAGGTCGTCGGACAAGTGCAGGCCGCGCGCCGGGCCCCAGGCGATGCCCATCGGGTTGCCCATCCTGAGCCCCGCCTGTTCGAGCAGGGCGTGCAGTTCGACCGGGGTGACGAAATCGTCCCAGTGATGCGTGCCGCGCGGCACCATGCCCATGCGCTCCGCCCCTTCGACCAGCAGCAGGCGCGAGGCCGTGGTGCGGTTGGGGGTGGACAGCACCATCAGGCCATCATCGGCCAGCGTTGCGGCAAGCGCGGCAAGGAAGGCCGCCTTGTCCGCCACGTGCTCGATCACTTCCATCGAAGTGACGAGGTCGAATCCCGAAAGACCCAAGCCGCCGATTTCACCGTGGCGGTAGTCGATGGCGAGGCCCGTGGCGGCGGCGTGTTCGCGCGCGACCGTGATGTTCTCCTCGGCCGCATCGACGCCGGTCACGGCACCGCCCAGCCGGGCCAGCGGTTCGGCCAGCAGCCCCGCCCCGCAGCCGACATCGAGCGCGCGCTTGCCGGCCAGCGGCTTCAGCGTGCGCGAATCGATGCCAAAGTGCGAATCGATCGCTTCACGCACGAAGCCGAGCCGAACCGGGTTAAGCCGATGAAGCATCGCCGAGGAGCCCTTCGGGTCCCACCAGTCGGCGGCGAGCTTGCCAAAGTGCGAGGCTTCGGCGGGGCGGATCGTGGTTGCATTGCGCATGACCCATCCCTAAAGCGCCGCTCTCGCATGGTCCACCGGCCATGCACGAAAGATTGTTGCAGTAACCCTTGGGAGCGTGACGTGGCCCGGATCGTGATGAAATTCGGCGGCACCTCGATGGCCGGAACCGAGCGCATCCGCCGTGTGGCCCGTATCGTCCAGCGCCAGCAGGCGGCCGGGCACGAGGTCGCGGTGGTCGTTTCGGCGATGGCTGGCGAGACCGACCGGCTGGTGAATTTCTGCCGCGAGGCGAGCGCGCTGTACGATCCGGCCGAGTACGACGTGGTCGTCGCCGCCGGGGAGCAGGTAACCTCGGGCCTTCTTGCGATGCATCTGCAGGCGCTGGGGAGCAAGGCGCGTTCGTGGCTGGGCTGGCAACTGCCGGTGCGCACCGACGATGCCCATTCCAAGGCGCGCATCGAGGGCATCGATTCGGACGAACTGCTGGCCAGCATGGCGGCGGGCGAGATCGCGGTGATCCCGGGCTTCCAGGGCCTGACCGCAGACATTCGCGTCACCACGCTGGGCCGTGGCGGTTCGGACACTTCGGCGGTGGCGGTGGCGGCGGCGATCAAGGCCGATCGCTGCGATATCTATACCGACGTCGACGGGGTCTACACCACCGACCCGCGCATCGTGGCCAAGGCGCGCAAGCTCAAGAACGTCACCTACGAGGAAATGCTCGAGCTTGCCTCGGTCGGCTCGAAGGTGCTGCAGACCCGCTCGGTCAGCCTCGCCATGAAGGAAAAGGTGCGCGTGCAGGTGCTGTCCTCGTTCATCGACGACGATGCCCCTGCTGCCGACACCATCCCCGGCACGATGATTGTTTCCGACGAGGAACTCGAAGGACTTGATATGGAACGCCAGCTGATCACCGGCATCGCAGCCGACAAGAACGAAGCCAAGGTCACCCTGACCCGCATCGCCGACCGTCCGGGCGCGGTTGCGTCGATCTTCGAGCCGCTGGCCGAAGCGAACATCAACGTCGACATGATCATCCAGAATATCGCCAAGGACAAGGGCGAGACTGACGTCACCTTCACCTGCCCGCAGTCGGACCTGGCGCGCACGCAGGCGCTGCTCGAGGAGCGCAAGGAGCAGATCGGCTTCTACCGGATGATCGCCGACAGCAAGGTGGCGAAGGTTTCGGTCGTCGGCGTGGGCATGCGCAGCCACGCGGGCGTTGCCAGCACGATGTTCAAGAGCCTGGCCGACCGGGGCATCAACATCCAGGCGATCAGCACCAGCGAGATCAAGGTTTCCGTCCTGATCGACGCCGACGAGGTCGAACTGGCGGTGCGCGTGCTGCACACCGCCTATGGGCTCGACGCCGCCTGACAAGCCCTGCGACTTGCCGGACAGGCCCGCGACGCCTAAGGGCGCGGGCCAAGTTGCAACGGACGGACGGCAAGACGCGATGACCAGCACCCCCAAGACTTCCGCGCTGATGGCGCGTGGCGCGGAATTCCTCGGCACCGAATATGCGGTGCTGTGCGGGGCGATGAGCTGGGTGTCCGAGCGCAACCTCGTCGCCGCGATCAGCAATGCGGGCGGTTTCGGCGTGATCGCTTGCGGGGCGATGACGCCTGAGCTGCTCGACAAGGAGATCGCCGGGACCAAGGCGCTGACGGCCAAGCCGTTCGGCGTCAACCTGATCACCATGCACCCGGCACTGTTCGACCTGATCGCGGTCTGCGCGCGCCACAAGGTCGGCCACGTGGTCCTTGCCGGCGGTATCCCGCCCAAGGGCAGCGTCGAGGCGATCAAGGCGTTCGGCGCCAAGGTCATCGTGTTCGCGCCAACGATCGCGCTCGCCAAGAAGCTGTTCCGTTCGGGCGCCGACGCGCTGGTGATCGAAGGCAGCGAAGCGGGTGGGCACATCGGCCCGGTCTCGACCTCGGTGCTGGCCCAGGAATTCCTGCCGGCCCTCGCCGCCGACCACCTGGTATTCGTGGCCGGTGGCATCGGCCGGGGAGAAGCGATCGCGAGCTATCTGGAAATGGGCGCGGCGGGCGTCCAGCTCGGCACGCGGTTTGCCTGCGCAAGCGAATCCATCGCGCATCCTGCGTTCAAGCAGGCCTTCTTCCGCGCCAATGCGCGCGACGCGGTGGCCAGCGTGCAGATCGACCCGCGCCTGCCGGTGATCCCGGTGCGCGCGTTGAAGAACAAGGGCACCGAGGAGTTCACCGCCAAGCAGCGCGAAGTGGCGCAGGCGCTTGACGAAGGGCGCGTCGACATGGCGGCGGCCCAGCTCGAGATCGAGCACTTCTGGGCGGGCGCGCTGCGCCGCGCGGTGATCGACGGCGATGTCGAGAGCGGATCGGTGATGGCCGGGCAATCGGTGGGCATGGTCACGCAGGAACAGCCGGTGGCCGAAATCATGGCACAGTTGCTGGCCGAAAGCGAAGCGGCGCTCACCCGGAGCTGACGCCGGTGCCGGCTTGACCGGCCCGGGCGGCAGCTGGCGTAACGCTGCTTGAACGAGGCGCTGGCGGCGCGCGAATTCGTGCTCTAGGCGGCGTGGACAAATTCCGCAGCGCCACGGCTGGAGGCAAAAAGCGCCAGCGCGAGGAGGCGAGGTGGAGCAATATCGGG
Organism: Novosphingobium olei; assembly: GCF_012927405.1. Taxonomy (GTDB): domain Bacteria; phylum Pseudomonadota; class Alphaproteobacteria; order Sphingomonadales; family Sphingomonadaceae; genus Novosphingobium; species Novosphingobium olei. Next base: position 24,533 of record NZ_JABBGM010000005.1, read on the forward strand.
AATATTGCGAGCCGAGCCGACGCTGCGATGGCGCTTTTTGGTCCAGCCCCAAAGAGGTTGCCCTGTAAGAGGCCCCTGCGGCCTCGCTCAGCCTTGATGGAGGCCAACTCCACCTGCGGCCTCGCTCCTTGCCGGGGCCTCTTACAGGGTAACCGTGGCGTTGCGGAATTTGTCCACGCCGCCTAGAGCGCGGGGGACAACCCCAGCCCCGGAAAGATCACACCCGTGCAGCACCGCGCCTCGATCGGCTTCGTCTTTGCCATCGTGCTGATCGACATGCTGGGCTTCGGCATCGTGATCCCGGTGCTGCCCGGACTGATCATGCATCTGGCGCACGTGCCGATTGCCACGGCAGCGGAATACGCTGGCTGGCTTGGCGCTGGCTATGCGGCGATGCAGTTCGTGTTCGCGCCGATCATCGGCAACCTGTCCGACCGGTTCGGGCGGCGCCCGGTGCTGCTCGCCTCGATCCTGGCGCTCGGCTGCGACTACCTGATCCAGGCGCTGGCGCCGAGCATGAGCTGGCTGGTGCTGGGCCGGATCATCGCCGGGATTACCGGTGCAAGCTTTTCGGCCGCCTATGCTTACATTGCCGACGTCACCACGCCCGAAAAGCGCGCGGCAAGCTTTGGCATGATGGGCATGGCGTTTGGCATCGGCTTCGTCGTCGGGCCCGCCATCGGCGGCATCCTTGGAGCGATGAACCCGCGCTATCCCTTCGCCTTCGCCGGTGCGATGGCGCTGGCCAACTTCGTTTTCGGGCTGGTGTTCCTGCGGGAATCGCTGCCGGCGGACAAGCGCCGCCCGTTCGACTGGCGCAAGGCGAATGCGCTCGCCTCGCTACAAGCCCTGCGCGCGCAGAGCGGCGCGGTGCTGTGGTTCGTGGCTGCGCTGGGCGTGTGGCAACTGGCGCACATCGTCTACCCTTCGACCTGGTCGTACATGGCGATTGCGGCCTATGGCTTTTCGACGAAGCAGGTCGGCTTCGCCCTGGCAGTGGTCGGTTTTTCGAGCGCGCTGGTCCAGGGCTTCGGCCTGCGCCTGCTGCTGCCCCGCCTGGGCGAGCGCAGGGCGGTGGCACTGGGCATCGCGGGGCTGTGTGTTGCCGCTGTGCTTTACGCCGTTGCGCACCAACCCTGGCAGGTGTGGGTGGCGATCGTTGCGGGCGCGGCACAAGGCTTCGTCCAGCCGTCGATCTCGGGCCTCAACAGCCGGGCGGTCGACGCGCGCAGCCAGGGCGAATTGCAGGGCGCGGTGCAGTCGATCGGTTCGATCGCGGCGATCGTGGGGCCGGTGCTCTATACCCAGGCGCTGGCGCGGTTCAGCGGACCGGGCGCGATCGCGCAGATCCCGGCCATGCCGATGCTGATATCGGCCGCCATCTCGCTGGTGGCGCTGGGCCTGTTCCTGAAGGGCGCCGGACTGCTGGCGCGCGAGGATCAGCTTTCCAGCTCGACGTCCCAGTAGAGCCAGTCGCGCCAGCTTTCATGCAGGTGGCCGGGCGGGAAGGCGCGGCCCCGTTCCTGCAACTGCCACGTCGTCGGCCGGATCGGTTCCTCGAACAGGTGCATGTGCGCCTGCGCCGGGGTGCGGCCGCCCTTCTTGAGATTGCACGGCGCGCAGGCGGTGGTGACGTTCTCCCAGGTGGTGCGCCCACCAAGGCGGCGCGGCACGACATGGTCGAACGTCAGCAGGTCGGTGCTGCCGCAGTACTGGCACGAAAACTTGTCGCGCAGGAACAGGTTGAAGCGGGTGAAGGCGGGAAACTCGTTCGGCCGCACGTATTGGCGCAGCGCGATGACCGAGGGGATCTTCATGTCCAGCGACGGGCTGTGCACCGCCTGGTCGTAAGTCGCGATGATGTCGACCCGTTCGAGGAACACTGCCTTGATCGCCGTCTGCCAGGGCCACAAGCTCAACGGATAATAGCTGAGCGGGGTGTAGTCGGCATTGAGGACAAGCGCCGGGCAATCATCGAGATGGCGCGAATTCCGGCCCGAAAACAGGTGGGCGGCGGCATCGCCGCTGTGGGGCCTGGCCGCAGCCGCCCGCTCGATCAGCGCCTTATGAAGCATGCTCCGGTTCGGCCCTTACGCATCGCCAATTGCCTCCTGACGGGGGAGGAAATGGGGACCTTGCGTGACCGCTTCGTGACGCATGCGATGGAAGGAACACGCTTGGCGCCCTTTCGTCAAGCGTGGTGAGACAGGGCGGCGCACGGCTGTCCACAGCCTTTGCGCCGCCCCTTCCCCTTACTGGGCGAGCGTGCGGACCAGTTCGGTCAGATAGGCGCGCCCGGTCATCAGCGACTTCACCTCGACACGTTCGTTCAGCCCGTGCAGGCCGTTGCCATCCGGATCGAGCCAGACGCCCGGAACGCCGTACGTCGGGATGCCGACCGCGCCCATGTACACGCCATCGGTCGCGCCGGTGAGCATGGTCGGAACGACCGTGACCCCGGGGAAGTACTTGGCTGCAACCTTTTCCACCGGCCCGACGATCGCCGGATCGAGCGGCGGCGACTTGGCGATCGGCTTGTCCTTGACGCGCGGTTCGATGGTGATGCCCGGATCGCCCATCGCCTGCACCAGCGCCGCCTGGGTTTCCGCCGTGGTGCGGCCCGGGAACATGCGGCAGTTGACGTTGGCCGTGGCGCGCTGCGGCAGTGCGTTGAGCGCATGGCCGGCATCGACCAGCGTTGCCACACACGACGTGCGCAGCATCGAGGCCAGCATCTTGTCCTTCTGGACGATGGAGAGCGCCGCAGTGTCAGAAGGATTGGCGGCGATGGCGATCATCGCCTTGCCCACCGCATCGCCGCGCAGCGTGCCGATGCGCGTGAAAAAGGCACGGGTGGTGTCGTTGAATTCGACAGGGAACTGATAATCGCGGATCTTGAGCAGGCCTTCGGACAGTTCGTAGATCGCATTCTCGCGCACGGGCTGCGAGCTGTGGCCGCCAGGGTTGGTCGCCGTCAGCGTGAAGTCCTGGTAGGCCTTTTCGCCGACCTGGAACGACAGTCCTTCAAGCTTGCCGCCCTTGGAGATCGGCGTGCCGTTGGTACGACCGCCGCCGCCCTCGTTGAGCGCAAATCCCGCGTCGATCAGTTCGCGACGGTTCTTGGCGAGCCATTCCGCGCCGTTGAACGCGCCCGAAGTCTCCTCGCCGCAGGTCAGCGCGAGCTTGATCGTGCGCTTCGGCTTGAACCCTTCCTGGGCGAAGCGGACCATGATGTCGGTCCAGATCGCGGCCTGCGCCTTGTCGTCGACAGTGCCGCGCCCGTAGAAGTAGCCGTCTTCCTCGATCAGCTTGAAGGGATCGCGGGTCCAGTCCTCGCGCCGCGCCTCGACCACGTCGAGGTGGGCCAGCAGCAGCATCGGCTTCAGCTTCTTCGCGCTGCCCGGCAGGATCGCGACGAGGCCACCGTCCTTGGGATGTTCGGGCGTGGAGAACAGGGTAAGCTGGCTGTCGGCAAAGCCCGCTGCCCTGAGCCGGGCCGCCATGCGCTCGGCCGCCAGCGTGCAGCTGCCCGACGAAACCGTCGTGTTGGTCTCGACCAGCTCCTTGTAGGTTTCGCGGAAGGCCTGCTCCCCGGCATCGGCGGCAGGCGGCGGTGGCGAGGCGGCGAGCACCGAGGCGGTGGCGCAGAGCGCCACGGCAGCGCCCGCAGTTGCGGCAAAGAGTTTGCGGATCAAAGCATTACCCCCATTGAACCATGGCATTTCCGGTTTCGGATGCATCTTTCCACCACCTTTCGCAGGCGAGTGGAAGTGCTTCTTTCGCAGGTGCCGCGCCGCGGCGGCATCACCGGGCCAGACCCTGTGCAAAACGGGCCGGATTCGCTTGGGATTTCGCGCCCGAATGCCTATGTGCAAGGTATGGCCAGCACCAACGAAAACATCCCCAACGCCAATTCCTATGGCGCGGACTCGATCAAGGTTCTCAAGGGTCTCGACGCCGTGCGCAAGCGTCCCGGCATGTACATCGGCGACACCGACGACGGGTCGGGTCTGCATCACATGGTGTTCGAAGTATCGGACAACGCGATCGACGAGGCGCTGGCCGGGCACTGCGACCTGGTGCTGATCGAACTCAACCCCGATGGCTCGGTCTCGGTCGAGGACAACGGCCGCGGCATTCCCACCGGCATCCACCCCGAAGAAGGCGTTTCGGCGGCCGAGGTTATCATGACCCAGCTCCACGCCGGCGGAAAGTTCGAGAACACCAGCGACGACAACGCCTACAAGGTATCGGGCGGCCTGCACGGCGTGGGCGTTTCGGTGGTCAACGCGCTGTCCGAATGGCTGGAACTGACGATCTGGCGCGACGGGCAGGAGCACTGGATGAAGTTCGCGCACGGCGATGCCGTTGCGCCTCTCGAAGTGCGGGGCCCTGCGCCGGAAGGCAAGAAGGGCACGCGCGTGACCTTCCTCGCCTCGGACGAGACGTTCAAGAACGTCACCGTCTACGATTTCGACAAGCTCGAGCATCGCTACCGCGAGCTGGCCTTCCTCAATTCGGGCGTGCGCATCCTGCTGCGCGACAAGCGCGGCGAGGAAGTCAAAGAGCACGACCTGTTCTACGAGGGCGGCATCGCGGCCTTCGTGAAGTACCTCGATCGCAACAAGCAGGCGCTGCTGCCCGATCCGATCGCTATTTCGGCGCAGCGCGACGGCATCGGCATCGACGTGGCACTCGAATGGAACGACAGCTACTACGAAAACGTCCTGTGCTTCACCAACAACATCCCGCAGCGTGACGGCGGCACCCACCTCGCCGCGTTCCGCGCCGCGCTGACGCGCACGCTCAACGGCTATGCCGAGAAGTCGGGCATGCTGAAGAAGGAGAAGGTCACCCTTACCGGTGACGACATGCGCGAAGGGCTGACCGCGATCGTCTCGGTCAAGCTGCCCGATCCCAAGTTCTCTTCGCAGACCAAGGACAAGCTGGTCAGCTCGGAAGTGCGCCAGCCGCTCGAAAGCCTGATGGGCGACAAGATGACCGAATGGCTGGAGGAAAATCCCGCCTACGCCAAATCGGTCATCCAGAAGATCATCGACGCCGCCGCCGCGCGCGAGGCGGCCAAGCGCGCGCGCGAACTGACCCGGCGCAAGGGCGCGATGGATATCGCCAGCCTGCCCGGCAAGCTGGCCGACTGCCAGGAGCGCGACCCCAGCAAGTGCGAACTGTTCCTGGTCGAGGGTGACTCGGCAGGCGGCAGCGCCAAGCAGGGCCGCGACCGCCACTATCAGGCGATCCTGCCGCTCAAGGGCAAGATCCTCAACGTCGAGCGCGCGCGCTTCGACCGCATCATCTCGTCCAAGGAAGTCGGCACGCTGATCCAGGCGATGGGCACCGGCATCCGAGACGAATTCAATCTCGACAAGCTGCGCTACCACAAGATCGTCATCATGACCGACGCCGACGTCGACGGCGCACACATCCGCACCCTGCTGCTGACGTTCTTCCACCGCCAGCTGCCCGAACTGATCAGGAACGGACACCTGTTCATCGCCCAGCCGCCGCTGTACAAGGTGGCCAAGGGCCGCAGCGAGGTCTACCTCAAGGACAACGCCGCGCTCGACCGCTATCTGGTCGAGGCGGGCACGGCGGGCCGAATGCTCGAATCGGCAGGCGGCGCGCGCAGCGGCAAGGATCTCGAAGACCTGGTCGAGCATGCGCTGCGACTGCGCAACCTCATGGGCTTCGTGCCGCGCCGCTACAACACCGACATCATCGAGGCGCTGGCGCTGTCGGGCGCGCTCGATCCCGAGCTCGATGCCGCGGGCCGCACTGCTGCACTCGCCCGCACCGCCGCCTGGCTCGATCGCGGCGATCCCGAAGCGAAGTGGCAGGCCGAACTCGGCGAGGAAGGCGGCTATCACATCCAGCGCCTGTGGCGCGGGGTGACCGACCACCACATGATCGAAGCCGGGTTCCTGACCAGTGCCGAAGCGCGCAAGCTGGCAAAGCTCGCCGCCGAAAACGCCGATGTCTATGCGCAGAGCGCGCGGCTCGTCCGTCTGACCGCGCAAGTCGAAGCCGAGCCGGTCGAAGCGCCGCAGGCCGGCGAGGGCGAAGCCGAGGAAGCCGCACTTTCCGCCCCGCGCGCCGCTGCCAAGGAAGGCGACATCACGCGGCCTTCGCAGCTGATCGATGCCGTCTTCGCCGGTGGCCGCAAGGGCCTGTCGATCCAGCGCTACAAGGGTCTGGGCGAAATGAACGCCGAGCAGCTGTGGGAGACGACGCTCGATCCCAACAACCGCTCGCTGCTGCAGGTCAAGATCGAGGACGCCGACGTGACCGACGAGATCCTGACGCGCCTGATGGGCGACGTGGTCGAGCCGCGGCGCGACTTCATCCAGGAAAACGCGCTCAACGTGGCGAACCTGGACGTCTGATGTCGACGGCGGATATTCCCTGGGACCAGCCGGCGACGATGATCGACCTGGAAGGACGCACCCCGATCATCGGCACGATCCGCGAATGTGCCCTGCACTTCTCGCTCTACAAGCCGCACGCCAAGGAAAACGCGCGCGTGCTGCTGACCGTGCCGGTGCATCGCGTCGGTCGCAAGACGCGCACCTGGCTGCTTGATCCGCCGGAGATCGCGGAGCTGGCAGAACGACTAGCCCGCGAGACGAATTGACGCGTTCAGGGGCCATTCACGGCAATGAGGCACTTGAAAGCGCCCGTGCTTCTGCGCTTGCCGCGCGGCTTGCCGGGGTGATAGAGGCGCAGGGCAATTCCGCCGCACTGCGTTGTGGCATATTGGGCGCGCGGGCTTGTCCGGCGCTCGCAAGGACAGGATCGACGATACGATGAGCGCCATGACCGCCAGACCCGCGAAGTTGATTGCCGTGGGCGCGCTTGCGCTGGTGCTGTCTGCGTGCGGCCACAAGGAACGCCCGCGTACCGATCTTGCCGCGAGCAAGGTGACCACGATCGGCGTGAACGCCTACCTGTGGCGCGCCAGCCTCGAAACGCTGTCGTTCATGCCGCTGCTCCAGACCGACAGCAACGGCGGCGTCATCGTTACCGACTGGTACGCGAACCCGCAGAACCCGGGCGAGCGCGTCAAGGTGACCGTCTCGATCCTCGACCAGGACCTGCGTGCCGATGCCATCCGCGTTGCGGCGAGCCGCCAGGTGGCGCAGGCCGGCAACTGGGTCGATGCGCCGGTCCAGGCCGCGACCGTGCAGAAGCTGGAAGACATCATCTTGACCAAGGCGCGCGATCTGCGCCGCCAGACGATCAAGGGCTAAGCCCCACGCATCACGGGGCGCGGCGCAGCCGGTGGTTGCGCCGCGCCGCTGTGGTCAATAGAGGGACGCTCCATGACCGCAGAGCGTTTCGATCCGTCCGTCGCCGATATCCGCTGGCAGAAGGCCTGGGACGAGGCCCAGTCCTTCCGTGCCGACGATTCCAGCACCAAGCCGCGCAGCTACGTGCTCGAGATGTTCCCCTATCCTTCGGGGCGCATCCACATCGGCCACGTGCGCAACTACACGATGGGCGACGTGCTCGCGCGCTACAAGCGCATGCAGGGCCATGAAGTACTGCACCCGATGGGCTGGGACGCGTTCGGCATGCCGGCCGAGAACGCCGCCATGGAAAAGGGCGTCCACCCCGGCGGCTGGACCCGCGACAACATCGCCAACATGAAGGCACAGCTCAAGCGCCTGGGCTTCGCGCTCGACTGGAGCCGCGAAATTGCAACCTGCGAGCCCGAATACTACGGCCACGAACAGGCGCTGTTCCTCGATCTCTATGCCGCGGGCCTGGTCTACCGTAAAGAATCGACGGTCAACTGGGACCCGGTCGACATGACCGTGCTCGCCAACGAGCAGGTGATCGACGGCCGCGGCTGGCGTTCGGGTGCGGTGGTCGAAAAGCGCAAGCTGAACCAGTGGTTCCTCAAGATCACCGACTTCGCCGACGAACTGCTCGAAGGCCTCTCCACGCTCGACAAGTGGCCCGAGAAGGTCCGCACGATGCAGGAAAACTGGATCGGCAAGAGCCAGGGGCTGCAGTTCCGCTTCGACCTGTCGGACGGTGGCAGCGTCGAGGTCTATACCACGCGCCCCGACACGATCTTCGGCGCGAGCTTCGTGGCAGTCGCGGCCGACCATCCGATCGCGCAGGGCGTCGCCGCGCGGTCGACGGAGGCGCAGAACTTCATCGCCCTGTGCAAGAAGGGCGGCACCACCGCGGCCGAGCTGGAAACCGCCGAGAAGCTGGGCTTCGATACCGGCATCACGGCAAAGCATCCGTTCACCGGGGCGGACCTTCCGGTCTACATCGCCAACTTCGTGCTGATGGAATACGGCACCGGCGCGATCATGGCCGTGCCGGGGCACGACCAGCGCGACTTCGACTTCGCCACCAAGTATGCGCTGCCCATCCTGCGCGTGGTGGCGTCCGACCCCGCCGACGCCGACAAGCCTTTTGCGGGTGAAGCCGAGGCAGGCGACGGCGTGCTCGTCAATTCGGGCTTCCTCGATGGCATGAGCGTGGCCGATGCCAAGGCCGCCGTGATCGCTCGCGCGCAGGACGAAGGCTGGGGCGAAGGCAAGACGGTGTGGCGCTTGCGCGACTGGGGCGTTTCGCGCCAGCGGTACTGGGGAACGCCGATCCCGTTCATCCACTGCGAGATCTGCGGCGTGGTGCCGGTGCCAAAGAAGCACCTGCCGGTGGTGCTGCCCGACGACGTCAGCTTCGACGTGCCCGGCAACCCGCTGAACCGCCACCCCACGTGGAAGCACGTCGACTGCCCGCAGTGCGGCCATCCCGCGCGGCGCGAGACCGATACGCTCGACACCTTCGTCGACAGTTCGTGGTATTTCCTGCGGTTTGCCAGCCAGCCCGAAGATCGCCCATTCGATCCGGAAGAGATCAAGCGCTGGCTGCCGGTGGAGCAGTATATCGGCGGGATCGAGCATGCGATCCTGCATCTGCTTTACGCCCGGTTCTGGACGCGTGCGCTGGCCCGCATCGGCAAGGTCGAGGTGACCGAGCCCTTCGCCAGCCTGTTCACGCAAGGCATGGTGACGCACGAGACCTACGAGCGTCGCAATCCCGAGAACGGCCAGCCGATCTTCTTCAGCCCCGGCGAAGTCGAGCGCAGCGGCGAAGGCGCGACCCTGAAGGCGGACGGAGCGCCGGTCGAGGTCGGCCGCGTTATCAAGATGTCCAAGTCCAAGAAGAACGTCGTGGACCCGGACGAGATCGTCGCAAAGTACGGTGCCGACGCAATCCGCTGGTTCATGCTCTCGGACAGCCCGCCCGAACGCGACCTCCCGTGGTCCGAAGCCGGGATCGAGGGCTGCGCGCGCTTCGTGCAACGTCTGTGGCGCCTTTTTGCAAAGTACGACGCTTCTGCCGCCGGCGAGGACAAGGCGCTGGACCGCAAGGTCCACCAGACGGTGCATGCGGTCGCCTCCGATATCGAGGCACTCGGCTTCAACAAGGCCGTGGCGCGGATCTACGAACTGACCGGCGCGACCGAGAAGGCACAGCCATCGGCCAGCCGTTCCGCCGCAATCCGGTCGCTGCTGCTGCTCGTCGCACCGATGATGCCGCATCTGGCCGAAGAAGCATGGAATGCGTTCGGCAGCGGGCTCGTGGCCGATGCGGCCTGGCCCGAGGTCGACCCGGCCCTGCTGATCGATGACGAGTTGACCGTCGCGGTGCAGGTCAAGGGCAAGCTCCGCGACACGCTGACCGTCGCCAAGGGACTGCCCAGAGAAGAGCTCGAGCGGCTTGCCCTCGCCTCCGACAAGGTGCAGCGTGCGCTTGACGGGGCAGACGTGAAGAAGGTGATCGTGGTGCCGGATCGGCTGGTAAATGTCGTTGCGTAAGGCGCTCGTTGCCCTGACCCTGCCGCTTGCCCTTGCGGCTTGCGGGCTTTCGCCGATGTACGCCGGCGGCGGCAGTGGCGAGACGGCGCGCGCGGTCTCTGCGGTCGAGGTTTCCTCGATCGAGGGCAAGTCGGGCTGGCTGGTGCGCAACGCGCTGGTCGATCGCCTGGGCGCAGGTCGCGTCGAATCGCCGCGCTACCGGCTCGACGTGCGGCTCGATGAGCGGCTGCAGGGCCTGGGCCTTGTCGGGAACGATGCCATCACGCGCGAGCGCCGCATCCTGCGCGCGCGCTACCAGCTGGTCGATACCGCGAACGGCAAGATCCTGCTCGATGCCACGGCAACGGCTGATGCGGGGCTTGATGTGGTCCAGAACGAATATGCGGTGATCGCGGCCGAGCAGACAGCGCTCGAGAACCTGAGCCACGAAATCGCCGATCAGATCGTGACGCGGGTCGCCGTTCGCCTGCGCGCGAGGTCGTGAAGGCAACGCAGAAGACTTTCGCGGGCCTTGCCGAGCGCGCCGCGCGCGATTGCAGGCTGTTCTATTTCTGCGGACCGGACGAAGCCGGCGCCAGCGATGCCGCAACGCGCATCGCCGCCCTGCTACCGGCGGGCGAAAAGGTCGAACTGGCAGGATCCGACTTGCGCCGTGACCCGGTGCGGCTGGCGGACGAGGCGCGATCGACGTCTCTGTTCGGCGATCGACGCCATATCCACGTGCGCAGCGCCGGCGACGAGGTTTACGACGCAGTGGAAACGCTGCTCGCCAGTCCGGTCGACGGATGGCCTGTGCTGATCGTGGCAACCTCCGCCAGCGACAAGTCGCGCGTTGCCAAGCTGCTTGCCGATCGCGGCGATTCGCTGGTGGTGATGTTCCATCCGCCCGAGTTGCGTTCGGTCGCGGGGTCCATCCGTCAATGGGCCGATGCCGCAGGGGTGCGGCTGACGTCGGACCTTGCCGAAAGGATCGCCCGCTCCACCGCGCTCGACACACGCATGGCGCGCAGCGAAATCGAGAAGCTGGCGCTCTACCTTGATGCCAGCCCCCATGCGCCGCGCAGCGCCGACTCCGGCGCACTCGATGCAGTCTGCGCGGAAAGCGAAGACGACGGGATGTCGGGTCTCGTCAACGCGGTATTGAGTGGCAATACCGCCAGGCTGACAGCTGAGCTGTCCCGCTTCCACGATCTCGAGATGAATGCGGTCGGGCTGCTGCTGGCGTTCGAGCGGCGTGCCGCGCAGCTTGCCGCGCTGGCAGGAAGGCTCGGCAACCGGACCGACATCGTCGCCTTCGTCGAGGAGGAGACAGGCGCACGGCGGATCTTTTTCCGCGACAAGGGCGACATCCTGAACCAGCTGAAGCGCTGGCGCGGACCGCGATTGGAACGGCTTGTCGCGCGCATCGCCGCCCTTCACGCGGCGTTGCTGGCCGACAGCCGGAACGCCAATCTACTTCTGACTCAAGGCCTTACCGAGATCACCCGCGCCGCCGCCCGCTAAAGACCGCACCACGGCGAGACAATGGCCGCAGTGCCGCGTCTTGCTTATGGGCTGCGATACTGTACGTATTGCGCCGCAGCAAAGGTCGAAACCCGAACCGTGCTGCAGTCCTGCGCTGGCATCCGCAGATCGATACGGCGAAGATACGCTCGGAGACGATGGACCGATGGCGACCCTTGAGAAGGACATGGCCGGACGATCGGGCGCCACCAGCGCCGGCTCCGCCGCGTCCCAGCGCCTCAAACTGCCGCTTGCGCCTTCGCTGGAGCGGCGCCGCCTCCAGAGCTACCTGCTGCTGATCGTTTGTGACGGGCTCGCCCTGACGATCGGGCTGCTGCTCACCGCTTACCTCTATCTTGGAACAACATCGGAGGACGGCACCGTCCGGCAATGGGCGATCATGCTTCCGGTGTACTGGACCGCCGCGCTGAGCCTGCAGACCTATTCGGCAAATGCGCTCATCTCGCTGCGGACCGCGCAGAAGCGAGCACTCCTGGCGCTCCTTGCGGCCTTTACGCTCAGCCTGTTCGTGGCCTTCTTCGCCAAGTCGAGCGGCGATTTCTCGCGCATCACGACAGGGTTCGGCATCGTGGTCAGCGCGGCGCTGCTCATGTGGGTACGCGTCCTGCTCAAGCCCCTGTTCCGCATGCGCTGCGGGGCCACGGCAGAGAACGTGCTGGTTCTCGACGATGGCGGGATGCCGGTGCGGGTGCCGCATGCATGGCACATCGATACGGCCGAGCACCGGCTCTCGCCCAACCGGCAGGATCCGCACATGCTCGATCGCCTCGGCATGTTCATGGCGAACATGGACCGCGTGCTGGTGAGTTGCCCGCCCGAACGCCGCATGGACTGGGCCCTGGTGTTCAAGGGGTCGAACATCTGCGGCGAGATCATCGAACCAGAAGTCACCAGCCTTGGCGTGCTGGGCGCGCGCCGCGGGCAGGGTTTCGGCGCGCTGATCGTATCGACCGGACCGCTCGGCCTGCGCAACCGGGCGGCCAAGCGCCTGATGGACATCTCCATCGCCGGCGCGGCGCTGATTTTCCTTGCGCCGTTGCTCATCATCGTCGCCGCGCTGATCAAGCTCGAGGACCGCGGCCCGGTGTTTTTCCTGCAGCAGCGCCAGGGCCGCAACAACCGTCTGTTCTGGATCTACAAGTTCCGATCGATGCGCGTGGAAAGGCTGGATGCTTCGGGAACACGCTCGGCCAGCAAGGACGATGATCGCATCACGCGGATCGGCCGGTTCATCCGCGGCACCAGCATCGACGAGTTGCCCCAGCTTCTCAACGTCCTGCGCGGCGACATGAGCATTGTCGGCCCACGTCCGCATGCCATCGGATCGCTCGCCGGATCGAAGCGTTTCTGGGAGGTCGATTCCCGCTACCTGCTGCGCCACTCGCTCAAGCCCGGCCTCACCGGCCTTGCCCAGATCCGCGGGCTGCGTGGCGCCACCGATTCGGAGCAGGATCTGTCGGACAGGCTTCAGGCCGATCTCGAATACCTCGACGGCTGGACCGTCTGGCGGGACCTGCGAATCATGGTGGCGACGATCACCGTACTGGTTCACGACCGCGCATTTTAGGATGAGCTGTTAGCTACATGCGACAGACTGTGCAGATGCGAAGAGTGCACCTACCTATGAAAAATTCCCCTGATTTTCCGACTCCGTCGTTTTTGTGCATCTGCACAGTCGTTCTTGCGCGCCTGCGAAAAAGGCTGAAAATGGAGTAATCTTAGGTTAGCGGTTTCTGCGTACGCCGAATCTGGAGGTTGCAGTGACCAAGCTGAACAAGATTGCACTGATGGGCACCGCGCTTGCGCTCTGTCTGTCCGGCACCGCCCAGGCGGCCACTACCCGTTCGGGTGATGCCGTTCCTGCTGTTGGAAAGAAGGCACCCAAGCGCACCGTCGCTGCCGTTCGCGGCAAGCGCAGCGCTGCCGGCGAAGACACGGCGATCATCGCCGCGGCTGCTGTCGGGACGCTGGTCGTTGGCGGCATTGCGCTGGCAGACAGCGGCAACGACAGCCCGGGCTGATAGGCCAGACGGTCGTTTTGTCTCATAGCAGAACATAGGGAACCCCCTTCGTTTCGGAGGGGGTTTCTTAATTCCATTGCATGTCTAATTTTCCCCCGGAACCTGAGCCAGGAAAGACAGACTTCGACGCATGGATCCCGTTGTCCTATCCGCTATCCTTCTACTGATCGTCTCCACTCTGCTAGGTGGCGGCGGCACCCCCTCGCCTTTGCTGGAACTGGCCGTGCAACTGATCGGCGCAGGAATTGCGGCGTTCTGGGGCATCCAGATGCTGCGCCGCAACGCGAAGATCTCGCTGCCTGCGCTGGTGATTGCAGCGCTTTTCCTTTTGGTCCCGCTGGTCCAGCTGGTCCCCCTGCCGCCGTCGGTGTGGCAGGCGCTCCCCGGCCGCGCACCCGAAATCGAAGCGCTGAAGCTGGTTGGGGCCGAAAACAGCTGGCGTTCCATTTCGATGGCACCTGACCGGACGCTTGCGTCCCTCCTCGCCAGTATTCCGCCGCTGCTGCTACTGGTCATGGTCGCCAGCATGCGCCGGCGCGACCGCGCCTTGATGGTCGCGGTGGTCGGTGCGATCGGCCTTTTGACGCTGCTCGTGGGCCTCCTGCAAGTCAGGGCCGGCGTGCTGCTTTTCTGGGATCGGTCCGATGTCGTCCTCACCGGCTTCCAGGCGAACCGCAACACCACCGCCGATGTCCTTCTGGTCGGGCTGCTCGCTGGCGTAACTGCGCTGCGACTATGGAACGAGGGTCGGAGCCGGCCGCGCAGCCCGGTGGTGATCCTTACCGCTTCTGCTGTCCTGTCGATCATGATTGCCACGGGCGTGTTCATGACCGGATCGCGGTCCGGCGTCGTACTGCTCCTCATTGCCGTTCCGGCTGCGGCAATCATCGCCTTTCTTCAGGTCCAGGGTTCGTCGCGACGCCCGCTTCTTGCCGGACTGGGCGCGCTGATCATACTGGCGGGCGCGGGTCTGGTGGTTGCGCAATCCGCCAACGGCAGCATCGTCAAGGTCGTGTCCCGCTTCTCTACCGATGACGAGACGCGTCCCGAGCTTTGGCGCGACACACGCTATGCCATTAACGAATCCTTCCCCTTCGGAACAGGGATCGGCACCTTCGTTCCGATCATGTTTGCTGCTGAGCGGCTGGAAGTCGTCGATATGCGGTTGCCCAACCGTGCGCACAACGAATATCTCGAATACACCATGGAGAGCGGCATCGCCGGCCCGCTCGCGATGCTGGTAATTTCACTATATCTCATTGTAATTGCTTGGAAAGAATGGCGGAAGCATCAGCCATTTTCCCGTGCACAAATCTCGTGCGCGATTGCAGCAATGACCATTGTTGCACTGCACTCTATCGTGGACTATCCCTTTCGTTCGATGTCGATGGCCAGTCTGATCGCCATTATGGTTGCTCTGCTGCTGCCTGCACCGGAGCGGAAGCCCGAATGAATTATTTCGTGGAACCCATCACAATGCGCCATCTTCGCAGCACATTTCTCATCGGTTTTTCGGCAGTGGCGCTGGCTGGATGTTCCAGCGGAGTGCAGAACCATTTGCCCGTGGGTGCCGCCGCCTATCAGGCTATCGGTGATCGTAACTCGGACACGTCAGTGACCGAAGTCCTGCAGCCCGGCGATCGCCTGGCGATCCGGGTCATCGGCGAGCCGGAGCTTACGTCCGACCAGTATTTCGTTGACGCAAATGGCTTCGTGCAGGTCCCGCTGGCAGGCGAAGTCACCGCCGCAGGCAAGTCGCCCAGGCAGCTCCGCGCCGATATCATCGACAAGCTGGCCGCAAAGTACATCCGCCATCCCGACGTGTCGGTGATCGTGATCGAAACCACCCGCAACACGTATTCGGTTGAAGGCGAAGTCCGCGAACCGGGTGTATTCGAGGCTGGCCCGGATACCACCCTGCTGACCGCGATGGCGCGCGCGAAGAGCCCGAATAACGTCGCCAAGCTCGGCGAGGTGATGATCTTCCGCACCGTCAACGGGCAGCACATGGGTGCCCGCTTCGACATCCGCCAGATTCGCGCTGGCAACGCGCCCGATCCGCGCGTGCTTGCAGGCGACATGGTCGTCGTCGGGTATTCGAGCACCCGCGGCGTCTGGCGTGACATCCTGACCGCAGCGCCGCTCCTCAACGTTTTCGTCCTGTTGAACAACAACGTCCTCAACTGACCCGAAAGACCGCAGCCTTGTCCGACACAAACACCGCGTTTGCCGGTTTCGCCTCTCCAAGATCCGCAGCCGGATCTGAACTTTTCGGCGAGGGGCTGGGGCGTCCGAGCTTCGACTTGCGCTTCATGCTGGCGGTTGCCCGACGCAACCTGTTCGGCATCGGGGTGATCGTCGGCGTCGTGCTGGCTCTGACCGTGGTGGTGACGCTGCTCACCACGCCGAAGTACACGGCCGGCGCGCGGATCCAGATCAATGACAACTCGAGCCGGGTGTTTAGCGAAGAGGACATGCAGGACGAACCGGTTGTCGCTGGCTACGACACGGACCGTTTCCTCAAGACCCAAACCGAAGTCATTTCGAGCCGCAGCCTGGCCCTGCGTGTTGCGCAGCGCCTGAACCTTGCCGGCAACCCCGCGTTCTTCGCGGCGCAGGATTCCAAGCCGCCCGCCGAAGGTACGTCGCTTGCCAATGCGCAGGCCATGGCGGCCTCGCTTCTGCGCACCGGCCTCAACGTCCAGCTGCCGCGCGATTCGCGCATCGTGACGATCGAGTTCACCAGCGCTGATCCGGCGCTCGCGGCGAAGATCGCCAACGCCTATGTCGACGAATACATCCAGTCGAACCTGCAGCGTAAGTTCGACAGTTCGTCCTACGCGCGCAATTTCCTGGGCGAACAGCTGCAGCTCGCCAAGCAGAAGGTCGAGGATTCCGAGCGCGCCCTCAACGCCTATGCCCGCAGCAATGGCCTGATCATTCCGCGCAGCGCGAGCAGCGGGAATGAAAAGGACAATTCGAACGGCAGCAACTCGGTGACCACCTCGAGCCTGCTGCAGCTCAACACCGCAGCAAATGACGCGACGGCCAAGCGGATTGCTGCCGAAGGCCGCTGGCGCGCCATTAGCTCGGTGCCGCTGCTGTCGAGCAACGAGGTGCTGACAAGCCCGACGATCAACCAGCTGGTGACCGCAAAGGCCGAAGTCGAAGCGTCGCTCAAGGAAGAGCAGAGCCGCCACCTCGATGATTATCCGGCTGTCCTTGCCAAGCGTTCGCAGCTCAAGTCGCTCAACGACCAGATCCAGATCACAGCCAACAACATCAAGAACTCGGTCCGATCGGACTACGAGGCCGCGAAGCAGGCCGAGCAGCAGCTGATGAGCCAGGTGGCCTCGCTCAAGGGCGACACGCTCGCCGAGCAGGATCGCACGGTGCAGTACGGGCTTCTGTCGCGCGACGCCGATACCAACCGGCAGGTCTACGACGGCCTTCTAGAACGCTACAAGAAGCTGAACGCCACCGCGGGCGTCAGCCTATCCAACATCTCGATCGTGGACGAAGCGCAGGCGCCCAGCGGCCCGTCGTCGCCGAAGCTGCTGCGCAACCTGCTGATTGGCCTGATTGCCGGCTTCGTCGCCGCAGGCATCTACGTCCTCGTCCGCGAACAGTTCAACGACTCGATCCGCGTACCGGACGATGTCGAGCCCAAGCTCGACATGCCGCTGCTCGGCGTCATTCCGGGTGCACGCGACGACGATCCGGATGCGGCCCTGGCCGACCCCAAGTCGGCGGTGACCGAAGCCTACAACTCGCTCCGCAGCTCGCTGATGTATTCGACAAGCGAAGGCCTGCCGAAGATCATCCAGGTGACCAGCGCGCAGCCTGCCGAAGGCAAGACCACCACCAGCCTTGCCATCGCCACCGGTTTCGCCCGCATGGGTCGCACGGTGCTGCTGATCGATGCCGACATGCGTCGCCCTTCGATCCATCGCCGCGTCGACGTTCCGAACGAGGCCGGGCTTTCGACCCTGCTGACCTCGCATGCCGAACTCACCAGCATCGCGGTGCAGACGGGCCAGCTGAACCTGTCGGTCCTGCCGTCGGGTCCGGTCCCGCCGAGCCCGACCGAGCTGCTTTCCTCGCACCGCATCGAGGAACTGCTGACCGAGGGCGCCCGCCACTACGACACCGTGATCGTCGACTCCCCGCCGATCCTGGGGCTTGCGGACGCTCCGCTGATTTCGGCCCTGGTCGATGGCGTCGTCTTCGTGGTCGAAGCCAACCGCAATCGCCGCGGCTCGCTTCGTGGCGCCATCCGCCGCCTGCGGGCGATGCGCCCGATCATCCTTGGTGCCGTTCTGACCAAGTTCGAAGCCACCAAGGCAGGCAACCAGTACTACACCGACTACTACGGCTACGATTACTACCAGTACGGAAGCTCGGGGAAGGCTGACAGCTGATGTCCGTCGGGGGCGAACGGCGGCGTCCTGCAGGGACCTTGCTGGTCGCCGTCTCGGCGATTGCCTATGCGGCGCTGGCGCTTGCCAGCGGACTGGACCGGGCGGGCGCACTCGATCCGGTGCTGGCGGGAATGCTGCCCACGGCCATTCAGGCCCAGTCTCTCCGCAACAAGGCGACCACCGTCCAGTCGATCGGCGACGCCGCAAGGGCCCGCGCCCTGGCCGAAAAGGCGGTCGAGCGCACACCGATCGAGCCGGGCAGCACCGCCGTGCTCGGTGCCGCGCTACTGGGCGCCAACGACGCTGCGGGGGCGGACCGGGTATTTCGGGTGGCCGCGCAGATGGGCTGGCGCATCCCGCTCACCCAGCTGTACTGGATGCAGACATCGCTCGCGGTAGAGGACTATCCGAACGCTGCCGTGCGGCTAGACGCGCTCCTGCGGCAAACCCCTACCCTCCTGTCCAACCGCAAGCTGCTCGATCCGCTCGAACAGACCGAGGACGGGCGCAAGGCCCTCGCCGATCGCCTTGTCGAGCGACCCAACTGGCTTGTTCCCTACACGACCGACGTTTGGGAGGTCCCCCCGCCCGTGCTCAACCTGCGCCGAGCGGTGCTCCTCGACGTCGCGAACCAAGGCCGCAAGCTCGGCTGTGTGGATGTCTCGCCTTTCGTCCAGCGCGAGATCGCGCTCGGCAATCCGCGCGGCGCGCACGACGTGTGGATCGCCCACTGTCCCGGTGCGGGCAAGGCCATGATCTACGACGGAGACTTCCAGCAGGCCGAAGTCTCGCAAACGCGTTCCTCGCTGTCATGGACGTTCGTTGGCAACGGCAACATTTCGGTGTTTCCGGAGCCGGGGCAGCGGCCTGGTCAACGCGCCCTTGCCGTCGACGGCAAGGTGGCGATGCCGACAGTCTTCGTCCGCCAGATGCTGCTGCTTCCGGCGGGCCGATATCGGGTCACATGGACGGCGTTGAGCGAGAGCGGCGCGCCAACCACCCGGATCGTGGCCGGCCTCGATTGTGGCCATGGCGTCGAGTGGCAGACTGGTGAGGCAGGCCCCAACGGATTGCGCAGTGCGGTCCTGGAAAGCGATGGCAGCTGTGACGCGCCGTGGCTGTCGTTCGGCCTTGCGCCCGGCGATGGCGTCGCCCGTCTCACGGGCGTTGCCATGTCTACCCTGGGCCAGGCTAAGCCCTGATCCTTCGCTTTCGCCGCGATTGCGCCGCGAACCAGACCCCCGCAAGCTGAGGCTGCCGTCGCCTGGTCAGTGCCGGGCGACGGCAGGTGCGATCAGTGCCCCGCTTGCGGACCGCGCTCGAGCCCGGATGCGGCGAGTTGTGCGTCGATCATGCCCATCAGGCGATCGAGCCCGTCCTGCGAGTAGCTTTCGGCGCGGGCCACGAGCACATCCTGCGTATTCGACGCGCGCAGCAGCCACCATCCGTCGGGGGTGTTGACGCGGGCGCCGTCGGTAGCGTTGACGTCGGCATCCTCCGCTTCGAGCCGGGCCTTTACCTCGTCGATCACCGCGAATTTGCGGCTCTCATCCACCTGGAACCGCAATTCGGGCGTGTTGATCATGGCCGGCATCGCGCCGCGCAGCTCTGTCACCGATCTGCCGAGTCGGGCAGAAGCCGCGATCAGGCGGATGGCGGCATAGAGAGCATCATCAAAGCCGTAGTACTGGTGCGCGAAAAACACATGACCGCTCATCTCGCCGGCGAGAGGGCTGCCAGTCTCCTTCATTTTGGACTTGATGAGCGAATGGCCGGTCTTCCACATCAGCGGCTTGCCACCCAGTTCGGCCACCCTGTCGAACAGCGCGCGGCTGGCCTTTACATCCGCGATAATCGTGGACCCGGGCTCCATGGCGAGCAGGTCCTCGGCATAGATCATCAGTAGCTGGTCACCCCAGATGATCCGGCCTTCCCCGTCGATCGCACCGATGCGGTCACCATCGCCATCGAAAGCCACTCCGAAGTCGAGCTGACCATCCGCGACAGCCTTCTTGAGATCGAGAAGGTTCTTCTCTTCGGTCGGGTCCGGATGATGATTGGGAAAGTTGCCATCCACTTCGGTGAACAACAGGGTGTGCTTGCCCGGAAGGCGCGCGGTGAGCTTTTCGACCACAGGTCCGGCAGCGCCGTTTCCGCAGTCCCATGCGATCGACAGTCGCTCGAGCATCGCGCTGTCGATGCCGTCGAGCCCCTTCAGCAGCCGCTCGACATATTCGTCCATGATATCGAGCGTCTCGTGCGTCCCGTTTCCGGAAGTCCAGTCCCCGGTCTCGGCCAGGGTGCCGAGGTCGAGGATATCTGGCCCGAAGAACGGACGCCCCTCAAATACCATCTTGAAGCCATTGTAGTTGGCGGGATTATGGCTGCCGGTTATCTGGATGCCGCCATCAATCTGATCAAGTGACGCAGCAGCGTAGTACAGCATCGGCGTCGGCCCCATGCCAACGCGCACCACGTCGACGCCGCTCGCATTGAGCCCTTCGACCAGCGCATGCTCAAGGATCGGCGAACTGACCCGACCGTCGTAGCCGACCGCAACGCGCTTGCCACCAGCACGCACGATCCGGGTGCCAAAGCTTCGGCCAATGGCGCGCGCATCATCAGACCCGAGCGTTTGCCCGATAATACCGCGAATGTCGTATTCGCGCAGGATAGTGGCGTGGAACTTGTGAGTCATGCAGGCTGTCCCTCGTTGGTCGCCAATTCGCACTGTCGGGCGGAATAGGGACAGATCTTAAACAACCGCGCAAGAAAACGCGGTTCTCACCCCTTGCTTCGCTCTCCCAGGCGACCGAGCAGGAGATCCCGCGCGGCATTGGCTTCGTGCACGGCTTCCGACGTCCCGCCCCGGTCCGGGTGGACCCTGGCGATCAGACGGCGATGGGCATCGATTATGTCTTCGCGACTGGCTGCCGCGGCTACCCCCAGAAGATTGCGAGCGCGTTGCTCACCTTCCGAACGAGCGCTGCCGCCCACGAGTTCCCAAGGCCACTTGCCTGCCAGCATCTTGACGACGACGCTGACGAGGAAAGCGATCCACAACAGCTTGATCATGCAACCCCGTCGAGTTCCGCCTGCACTGGCTGCGCAGCGGACGAAGGCATCGGCAGGTTGAGCCCTGCGACCAGCGTGCGCAGTTCCTGCCGCGCGACGAGGTGGCTGGTGCCGAGCTCGCCGAGGTGACCCTTGTCGAGCAGCGTCAGCCCGCTCGGAAACAGCTCGCGATAGATCACGCGCTCGGACAGGCCGCTCGCGACGCGGAAGCCCACGCGCTTGGACAGCTCGGTCAGCGCCTGGTCGATGCGGCGCTGGTTGCGCGCTTCGGTATAGCCGGTGCGGTTGCGCACGACGACCCAATCCATCTCGCGCCGGGCATCCTGAATGGTGGCCATCGCGCGCTTCTTGCGCGCTTCCCAGATGAGTTCGGCGTAGAACGACAGCCGGCGGACCTTGAACGTCTCGGCATCGACCTGGCCGATCAGGTCGAAATCGACGAAGCTGTCGTTCAGCGGGGTGACCAGCGTGTCGGCCTGCGTCGCGACATGGCGCGCCAGCGGATCGTCGCGGCCCGGGGTGTCGAAGACGATAAAGTCGTGCCCGTCGCTCAACTGCGCTGTCAGATCGTCGAGCCCTGCGGCGCTGTCGTGCCCATAGACGCCGAAGCTGGCGCTGGGCAGAGCGATGTTGCGCCGCTTCATGGTCTCGGCGCGGTTCTCGAAATACCGGTGCATCGTCCGCTGCCGCGCATCGAGATCGATCGTTGCGACCCGCGCCCCCTGGTAGGCCAGCGCGACCGCCACATGGACCGCCGTGGTCGACTTGCCCGTCCCGCCCTTTTCGTTGGCAAAGACGATGCGGTGCGGTCCGTTTGACAAGGTTGCGGCTCTCTCTGCTAAACGTTTGATCTGTCGATGGCCGGGCTTGCTGCCGGCAGAGCCATGCGATTAGGGGTGCACCCCGCAACCGCAAAGCCCTGTCAGGGGATTAAAGGAGAGGCCGCGCTCGTGCAAATCAACAATCGGCTAGAAGCCCTGCGAGAAGCCGTCGATGCGCTTCGAAACGGGGGAAAAACCCTCGCATTCGTGCCGACGATGGGCGCCCTGCACGAAGGCCACCTGACTTTGGTGCGCGAGGCAAAGAAGCTGGCGGACCACGTCACGGTTTCGATCTTCGTCAATCCGCGCCAGTTCGGGCCCAACGAGGATCTTGACGCCTACCCGCGCCGGCTCGCCGCCGATGCCGCCCTGCTCGAAGCGGAAGGGGTCGACCTGCTTTGGGCGCCGACCGTGGATGTCATGTATCCGCAAGGCTACGCGACCAACATTTCCGTGTCCGGACTGGACGCCGTCCTGTGCGGTGCGGCGCGGCCCGGGCACTTCGACGGCGTCGCTACCGTGGTGTGCAAGCTGTTCAACCAGGTCCGTCCCGATTTCGCGCTGTTCGGCGAAAAGGACTGGCAGCAGTTGGCGATCATCCGCCGCATGGCGCGCGATCTCGATCTCAGCCAGCCGCACGTCGACCGGATCATCGGCGTGCCGACGGTGCGCGAAGCCGACGGCCTCGCCATGAGCAGCCGCAACCAGTACCTTTCGGCCGAGGAGCGGGAACAGGCAGCGGGACTCAATCGCGCCATGCGCAAGGCGATCGCCAGCATCGTCGGCGGCTCCTCCGTTGCCTCGGCACTTGCGGCGCTGAATGACGATGTCCTGGCGAGCGGTTTCAAGTCAATCGACTATGCCGACTTGCGCGATGCAGCAACGCTTGAGGAACTGACCGCCTACGACGGGCGCGATGCGCGACTGCTGGTGGCGGCCAGAATCGGCTCCGCGCGCCTGATCGACAACATGGCGCTCGCCTGAGCCCGCTTCAGTTCTTCGTCGCCCAGGCCCGTACCAGGCTTTCGGCTATGTAAGGCATCGGCTGGCCGTTCTCGTCCTTCACGATGGCGGGATGGAACAGGCCGGTGTGCGTGCAGATCGCCTCGGCCAGACTGCGCTGCTCCTCCAGCTTGGGGCCGCATTCGATGACCTTGCCCGACGGATCGACCGTCGTGACCAGGGTGACGTCTTCGCTGGCAGCATTCCCGCGCAACTGGGCGACCTTGACCTCGGCAACCGGCTGCAGCCGCGCGGCCGCTATGTCCTGCGTTGCGGGACCGGGGACATAGAGCCTGACAAGCGTGGTGACCACGGCGAACGCGGGCGTGCCATCGCGCAGCCTGGCCGGGTTGTAGCGCTTGCTCGAAGCGATCTTGCACACGTCGCGGGCAAGATGCGCATCGCCGAGCGCCGAGACCACCTTGCAGTCCTGTGGCCGACCCGTCGGGTCGACGCGGATTTCGATCGTGGCGGCGGTGGATCGGCCCGCCGCGCGCGCCTCGGGCGAATACTCCAGCGCCGTCACCATGCCCGGAATGTCGGGGTCGGCAACGCCGGCCGGCGCGGAAACCGCCGCGGCGGCCGCAAGCAGGAAAAGTGGGACCATGGCATCCTCTTCACTGGCATCTTGCCCGGTGCGATGTCCGGGATGCGACGGTAGTCCCGCGCGGCTTCACGGGCAATTTGTTACATTTCGATGTCAAATCTGTTTCAAGAACTCACAACAGCAGGCCCTGCGCGGAAGGGGGATCGTCGATCGCGACTTCGTGCATAAGGTCGTCGGCAAGGCTGCGCTGCATTGCCCAAGCGCCCTGCGCATCAGTCGACAGCCAGCGCCTTGCCTCCTCGCCCGGGCGCAGGATGACAGGCATGGCCTTGGGATGGACCGCGCCCACGATGCGGTTTGCAGCGCAGGTCAGGAAGGCAAAGCGCGGCCCGTCTGCCGTCGGTCGCCACACCCCGGCAAAGGCGAACAGCGGCTGATCGCGCAGCGCGAACCAGTGCTTCATCTTGCGCCCGGTGGCAGGATCGGGCTCTGCCGACCATTCGGAGAATTCGGTCACCGGAACGAGGCACCGCCGCGCGGAATCGGCAAGGGCTGCGCGCCACATCGGCGAAGCCAGGTTGCGCACGTTGGTGATCGGCCGCTTCACCTGCCCGAACGGCGGCCAGCCCCACTGCATCATCTCCAGCCGCGTGTCCTCTGCTCCGATCAGAACGGGCGCTTCGTGCCCCGGATATATCTCGTGAAAGGCAGGCACGTTGCGACCGCCAACATCGGTGCCGAACAGGGCGGCGATAGCTTGCGCGTTGCTGGTCATGCGATACAAGTTGCACATCGAAACCATACCCCAGAACAGATCACGCCGGAGAGAGCCATGGCCACCAGCCTTCGCCCCAACATCGAATGTTCCGATGCCGAATGGCAAGCCCGGCAGGAGCTGGCCGCGTGCTACCGCATCTACGATCATCTCGGCTGGTCCGAATCGATCTACAACCACATTTCGCTGAAGGTGCCAGGGGAAGACAACGCGTTCCTGATCAACCCGTTCGGCCTGCTCTATTCCGAAGTCACCGCCTCGAATCTCGTCAAGATCGACATCGACGGCAACAACATCGGCGCCTCGAAGTATCCGGTGAACAAGGCAGGCTTCACCCAGCACGCCTATTTCCACCGGCACCTGCCCTGGGCCCATGCGATCGCGCACGTGCACACCACGGCGACGATGGCGGTGTGCAGCCTCGAGGAAGGGCTGATGCCGATCAACTTCTACGCCTGCAACTTCATCGGCCAGCTCGCCTACCACGATTTCGAGGGCGTCACCGTGCGC
This sequence comes from Novosphingobium olei, assembly GCF_012927405.1. GTDB lineage: Bacteria > Pseudomonadota > Alphaproteobacteria > Sphingomonadales > Sphingomonadaceae > Novosphingobium > Novosphingobium olei. Next base: position 49,089 of record NZ_JABBGM010000005.1, read on the forward strand.
GCCGAGGAGGGCGAACGACTGCTGAAGAACCTGGGTGACAAGCGCATCCTGATGCTACGCAACCACGGCCCGGTGGTGCTCGCCCCGTCGCTCCAGCAGATGTTCGTCCAGCAGTGGAGCCTGCAGCGCGCCTGCGAAATCCAGCTGGCGGTGCTCTCGACCGGGGCAAAGCCGATCGTGGTGCCCGACGAGGTCGTCGCCGTGCATCAGCGCGATCTTCGCGAAGTTCAGGTGCCCGGCACCCGCCCGGGCGAGACCGACTTTGCCGCCTGGGTCCGCCGGATCGACCGCATCGATCGCAGCTGGCGCGACTGACGCCCGCGCGGATTCCCAAGCCCCTGCCCTTGCGCTAGAGGCAGGGGATGGCGCAGCTCACCGTCAACAACCAGCCGATGGAGTTCCGGCTCGAACCGGATACCCCCTTGCTGTGGGCGCTGCGCGATGCCGCAAACCTGACCGGCACCAAGTATGGCTGCGGCAGCGGCGAATGCGGCGCTTGCACGGTGATCATCGATGGGCAGGCGATGCCGAGTTGCACGCTTTCGCTGGGCGAGGCGGAAGGGCGCAGCGTGACCACGATCGAGGGGCTCTCGCCTGATCGCAGCCACCCGGTGCAGCAGGCGCTGGTGTCGGAACAGGCGATCCAGTGCGGCTTCTGCACGCCGGGGCTGGTGATGACGGCAGCGGCGCTGCTGGCGCGCAACGCCAATCCGACCGATGCCGATATCGCCGCAGCCGTGACCAACATCTGCCGCTGCGGCACCTATCCCCGCATCACGCAGGCGATCCAGCGCGCCGGGCGCATCCTTCGCGGCGAAGAGCGGGGCGTGCCGCTCCCCGCACCGCAGACCGCGACAACCCCCGGCCTCTGACCGGTCAGAACTTTGCGCGGACGGTCAGACGCGCGTTGATCGGCTTGCCGGTGGTAATGTTGTTGTCGGTGTGCGCCGAGGGGAAATAGTCGGTGTCGAACAGGTTCTCGACATTCAGCTGCAACGACAGCCGGTCGTTCAGTTCATAGAACACCGCTGCATCGACCCGCGTCCACGCCGGCAACCGCACGGTGTTGCTGATCGTGGTGAACATCGACGATTGATGCGTCACGCCCAGTCCCAGCCCGAGGCGCTTGGTAACGTCATAGCGCGTCCAGGCCGAGGCCTGCAGGTGCGGCAACTGGCTGAGCGTGCGACCGGCCGGCGCGGACGCAGTTGCCGAGCGCACTTCGCCTTCCTGCCAGGCGAGGCCGAGGCTTGCCTGCCAATCGGGCAGGATGCGGCCCGCCAGCGAGAACTCCACGCCCTGCGCGCGCGTCCGACCGGACAACTCGGCAAGGCCGGTCACCGGATTGTTGAAGCGCGAATTGTCGCGCGTCAGGCGATAGATCGCGGCGGTGAAGGCGAGGTTGGTGTGGATGTCCCACTTCAGCCCTGCCTCAAGGTTCTCGAACTGCTCGGGATCGAGCGTAGCCTGCGTTGCATCGAGCGAGCCGAACTGGTCGCCCGACTGCGGCAGGAAACTGCGCGTGAAGCTGGCATAGATCGACATGTTCCGGCGCGGCTTGAGGATCACGCCCGCACGCGGCGACCATTTCCTGTCGGTGCGGCGCGCGCCGGCGCCGTTGACCGCCCCCTCTATCCTGAACTCATCATAGCGGATGCCGCCGACGATCTGGAGGAAGGGCGCCAGCTCGATCTGGTCCTGCAGGTAGGCCGACCAGGTATCGACCTTGCTGTCGGTCACGCGCGCGGTGCCGGTGAACGTTGCCACGGGGATCGTCAGGCGCTTGGCCAGGACAACGCTCGCCCCACCCGGAAACACGGGATCGATCCGCAGGCCCGAAGTGTCCTGGCTCGAGACCTCGAATCCGGCGAGCAGGGTATGTCCCACCGGACCGGTGCGCCCTTCCCAGACGAGATTGGTCTGCCCGATCCAGCTGTCCCGGACCGTCGCGCTGGAATAGCCCGACAGGGTCAGCGTGTTGGTCGCTGGGTTGACCGCGGTGTTGGCGAAGAGGTTGCCGTAATACTTGTCGGTGTGGCTGTACTGGCCGATCACGTTGAAGGTCAGGTTGTCGGCCAGCTGGTGGTCGAGCCGGGCTTGCGCAATGTGCGCCCTTACCCGCGCGACGTTGAGCGCTTTCGAACCGAAGAAGGTATCGTCGTAGCCCTGCAGCGGCTTGCCGTTGATCGAAGGCACGCCCCGGTCGGTGGTGCGATCGTCATCGTCGTAGTTGTACGACAGTTCGACCCGCGTATCCGCATCCGGTTCAAAGGCCAGCGTCGGATTGATGCCGATGAAGCGCCCGCTGAAATCCTGCCGGTGGTTGCGGAACTCCCCGTAAGTCGCGTTGAGCCGGGCGCCCAGATTGCTGCCGAGTGGCTGGTTGAGGTCGCCAGCGATGGAGAATGCGCCGAAGGTATCCACCCCGGCGGTTGCAGCGCTCATGGTCTTGTCCAAAGCGGGGGTCTTGCTGACGCGGTTGACCACGCCGCCGCCCCCGCCGCGCCCGAACAGCAGCGCGTTCGCGCCCTTGAGCACCTCGACCCGCTCGATGTTGTAGAGCGAGCGATAGTACTGCGTATCGTCGCGCAGGCCGTCGAGATAGAAGTCGGCCGTTGTGTTCTGGCCGCGCAGGTTGACCTGGTCGCGATGCCCTTCGCCCTGCCCCAGAACGACTCCCGGCACGTAGCGCAGCGCATCGCCAAGTTGCGTGACGCCCTGATCGTCGAGCTGTTCGCGCGTCAGCACGGCCACGCTCTGCGGCACGTCGACCAGCGGAGTCGGCGTCTTGATCGCGTTGGCGTCCTCGGGCCGGTAACCGTCGGCCTTGCCGGTCACCACGATGGCGACACGGCCGTCATCGGCAACGACTTCTTCGGCCTGCGCGATGGCAGGCATCAAAACAGCAACGCCTGCGAGCAGGACAGCCTGGCGGATCATGAACGGTTCCCCTTACGAACCGCCCCGTTAATGCGACGCGTTCTCAATCGCAAGAGAAAGTGCGAATTGCTCGCAAAAGCTTTTCCGGCCTTGGCGTTATCCCCTTGGGCAAGCCGCTACTCGTACCGGCGCTTGCGCTTCTTGCCTTCGCGCAGCTTTTCAAGCTCGGCGTGGATGCGATCGCTGATCGAGCCATGGTCGGCATCCTTGGCGCTGAACGTCAGATCTGCCGGATTGTCGGGCTCGGCCTCCTCCACCGGCTTGGGCTTTGGCTTGGGCTGGGGCGGATGGGGATAGCCCTCGCAGTTCTCCACCTCGCGTGCGCCCTGTTCGTCGTAGAGCGTCGACATCGCTAACGGCGGATCGCCCGATGGACGTGTCGTGCAGATCTCGACCTGCTTGCTCTGGATGTCGTAATGAACCGTCAGGTTCTCGAGCCCGCAGCTCGCAGGGTTGCAGCCGCGCAACGACAGCGTTTCCCCCTTGCGCACGATCGGCTCGGTCGCCCGGATCGTCGGGAGCAGTTCCTCGATCGCGCTCGCCGCCTCCTGCCCGCCGATCAGTTCGTCGACGGCAGAGCGGAACTCCTCGCTTTCGAACATCGTCTGGCCGTCGATCCTCGCGTCGATAGGCTTGCCGGCAAAGCGCGCAATGCCTTCGACCGGAGGCTCGTTCACTTCGGCCTCGGCACTGGCCCCAGCCGCCGGCCCTTCCGGATTGGCGGCCACGTGCGACAGCGAGCCAAGCCAGAAGGCCAGCGCGTGCGTAGCGACGAGCCCCGTGCCGATCAGCGCCAGCCGGCGGACGCGCGGCGGCACGGAAATGGCGGGCAGCTTGCGCTTCGCACGCTTCTTGCCGGCCGCAGTCTCATCCGGGCCATCGGGCGCCACGGCCGCCGCTGGCGCGGAGGCTTCCATCTCGCCGAGGAGATCGTCCATGTCATCGAGCGAAACGGGAGGCAGTGCAGCCGGCACCGCTTCGGCCGATGCTGCCGCCCCCTCGACCACCGCGCTCTCGCTTGCGGGGGCGAGTTCCCCAAGAATATCGTCGAGCGGGTCGTCCTCGGCGGCAGGAGCAGCCGGCAATTCACCCAGGATGTCATCCAGCGGATCGGCTTCGACCGCCGGCGTAACGGGTCCTGCCGGCAGCTCTCCAAGGATATCGTCCAAGGGATCGACCTCCGCTGCGACCGGGGCGGGCGCAGAAGGCAATTCGCCGAGGATATCCTCCAGCGGGTCGATCTCGACAGCCTCGAGCGGGGCAGGCGGAGCAGGCGCTGCCGCCAGTTCGCCAAGAATGTCATCCAGCGGATCGACGGCCGCAACTTCCGCAGGAGCGGGCGCCGCCGTCAAAGCCCCAAGGATGTCGTCGAGGGGATCAACTTCGGCCGATGGTGGCGCAGGAGCTGCGGACAACTCGCCCAGAATGGCGTCGAGCGGATCCTCATCGGGCGCGGGTGCGGGTGCGGGCAATTCGTTCAGGATATCGTCCAGCAGGTCGGTCGGTGCGTCCTCGCTCGCGGCGATGGGCTCGGACGGCAGCGCTGGCTCAGCCTCGGCTTCCAGCCCCGCGACCTCGTCGTCCGGGGCATCGGCCAAGGCTTCTTCTTCGATCTCCGCTAGTGGAAGGACCTTCGTCTCGGCAGACGTCTCACCGTTTGGCGGACCGGCCAGATCTCCCAGAAGATCGTCGAAATCGATGGATCCGGCCGCTACCGGATCTACCGGATCGGCAGGCCGCTCCGGCTCGCCGAGCGGGTCGTCGGCGACCGGTGCCTGCGGGACGGGCGGCGGCGGGACCGGCGGCAGGTCGGGACGCCTTGCCTTGCGCTTGCGCGCAGGCGCTGCGGTTTCCCCTGCGGTATGCGGTGGTCGTGCCATCTTGTCCCGAGCGCCCGTTCGTCTTGCTGCCGACGCCCGATGTTCCGGGCGTTGGCTGCATCAACCACAGCGATGGCAAAGGCGGGGTAGTGCGCGCCTAGGGGTTAGTCCGTGCAGGACCGCACCCGAATCAGAAAGGCAGTGCCTTGTCGGCCAGGATCAGCGCTGCCGCGCAGGACAGCACGATGGCACTGCGCAGCCAGTTGGTGACGGGCAGCGCCGGAACGTGGCGAAGGGCGATCGCATGGGCCATGTCCGCAGACATGCACCCCCGCGCGTTAACGGGGCGTAAAGATCAGCCCCGCTCGACCAGCCATTCGTGCAGCGCGGCAAGGCAATCGCGCGCCAGCAGCTTCGACCGCTCCGGACTCCACCCCTGCGCCGCACAGGGCAGATCGTCGTTGTCCTTGAACGGCATCTCCAGCGTCATCGCCACGGCGCCGAAGCGCTCGGCCAGCTGGTTGGTCGACATCGCGAGGTTGGCCGTGCCCGGCCGTGCCTCGGGGTAACCGCGCCTGGTCTGGAAATCGGGCGTGCGGCGTTCGAGGATGGCGCGATAGCGGCGATAGCCCTCGCCCTGCGCCTCGTTCCAGCCGGGGATCCCTTCGAAACCGGCCAGGAACACGTGGGGAATGGCCTCGTCTCCATGGACATCCATCGCGAAGTCGACTCCGCTCTCCTTCATCGCTTCGAGCACGCAGAGCACTTCGGGCGAGCGGTCGGCGCTCGGCTCGGCCCATTCGCGATTGAGATTTACGCCGACCGCATTGGTGCGCAGGTGGCCGCGCACCGATCCGTCCGGGTTCATGTTGGGCACGACATGGAAGGTGCAGCGTTGGCGCAAGGCGCGGCCATGCGGATCGGCCGGGTCGGTCAGCAGGTCGAGCGCGCCTTCCATCCACCATTCGGCCATCGATTCGCCCGGATGCTGGCGCGCGTAGAGCCACACCTGCTTGGGACCTTCACCGAATTCCAGGCAATCGATCGGCCGGCCATCGAGGCTCTGCCCAAGGACGCGATGCGACACCCCCTCGCACTGCGCGGTCTGCGCGACGAGATCGGCGTGGCGTTCGAGCGAGTAGGGCGCGAAATAGGCGAACGAGGCGGGGCCCGACGGGGTGTGGCGGATCGTCAGCGTGCCGCCGTCCTCGGCCGCATCATAGGACGTATCGGTCCGGCCCCAGAATTCGCGGTCCTCGCTCACCACCGCGCGATATCCCGGCCAGCCGCCCGGATAGGCCGACGCAGCAAGGCCGATGATGCGCAATACCAGCTGCCGGCCTTCGGCGCCGGAAACGCGGAAGTGGAACCACTGGAAGAAATCGGACTGGTGGTCCTTGCGAATCGCCAGCGTCGCGGTGGCGCCGTCGATGGACAGGACTTCGATGTTCCCGCTGTCGAAGGCGGCGTCGATATGGATCGTCATTTCACCTTGATAGTGTCACCCGAGCGGCCGGGAAACCCTTGGAACAGCCCGTGGGCCATTCGCCGCGACAGGACATCGGTCCGCCCGCTGGCCGCCCCGGCCTTTTCGGCGCTTTCCGCCCGGCCTTCCCACAGCGCGCGGCCGGTCGCGCGGTCGCGGATCACCACGCCCAGCCGGGTGTGGACCACATCCTTGGGCCCACCGCCGAGATTGAAGCCGAGCCCCAGGCCGACGCCGCTGTTCCAGCCGCCGGTTGCGCCGCCCACTCCGACCGACACCGGTCCGCGTTCACGGCCCTGCCGCACCGTTTCCTGGTCGAATCGCACCTCGACGATCCTGTCCGCTGCGCCCGCCGTGGCAAAGCCGAAGCCCTGCGCGCCAAGCTCGCGCGCGACCGCATCGACCCAGGGCGCCGCCTGCAGCGATTGCGGATCGGTCCCGGGTGCACCGGTCACGAACACGGCGCCCTTGCCGAGCAGGGCAACGGTCTCGGGGGTGTGGAAGCGCGTAACCTCGACCGGCGCGGCCAGCGCGGGGCCGGCGAACGCCAGCACGGCGGCCAGGGCCACGGGAGAGGACAGGAAGCGACGCATGGCAAAATCCTTCACGAAGCGATCGTGAAGGATATGGGGCCTAACCGCCGGCCCGCAATGTCATTGGGCATCGGCCGGGGCGGGCGGCGGCGGCGCCATGCCGATATTGGCCGCATCGACCACCTTGCCCTCCGGGAACTTGGCAAACAGTGCCGAGGCCAGCCGTCCGGCCACCGCGCCATTGTCCAGGCCGTCGTCGCCTTCGCGATTCTGCGCCTCGGCGTGGCCTTCCCACAGCGTCGCCCCGCTCGCCTTGTCGCGGATGCGCACATCGAGCCGCGTTTCGACGATGGCCTTCTTCGGCTTGGACAAGTCGACATTCAGCGCCAGGCCATAGCCGCTGCCGCGATTTGACACGTATGTCGTCATCGCACCGCTGACCGGCTTGTGTGGCTCTTCGGCCGGCAGCACGACACGGTGGCTTACGCCCACCTGCACCACCTGCCCGGGATCCTGCGCGTTGGCGGTGTCATAACCCCGGCCCGCAAGCTGATCGACCACGGCCGCTTCGTAGACCGGCAGCTTCCAGTCCGCGTCCGATGCATCTTCGCCCGCGGTCAGCGCGGCAACGACGATGCGTCCCTTGCCCAGACGGTCTCCGGCATCCGCCGCGCGATAGGCGGTAACTTCGACCTTCTTCGAAGGCTCGATCCCCTGCCGCGCGCCCCGGTCGAGCCGATCCATGTGGTCCCAGCGCGATCCCATCGGCCCATCGCCAAAGTAGGGTTGCGCCAGCGCCAGCGAGGGCAGGCCAAGGAGAAGGAGGGAAAGTGCGGCACGGCTGCTCATTGTTGTCTGGTTCCGTCTGTGGGTTGCGATCCCGCGTGGTCGCTCGTGCCCCTCGAGCGCTGTCACTGTCCTGAACGCGAAATGGCAGGTTTCCCTTCGTCGCTTTAAGCGGCGCTTTATGCTGCTAGTGCGAAAGGAATCGCGGCAATCGAAGGTGATTCGGCAGATGAAGGTACCAGTCCTTGTTACCGGCGGCGCAGGCTATATCGGCAGCCACGCGGTCCTCGCCCTCAAGGATGCCGGCTGGCCGGTCGCCGTGATCGACAATCTGACCACCGGCTTCCGCTTTGCCATACCCGACGGCGTTCCGCTTTACGAGGGCGACATCGAGGATGGCGCGCTGCTGGCCCGGATCTTTGCCGAGCAGGGCACGCAGGCCGTGATGCATTTCGCCGGCTCGATCATCGTTCCTGAATCGGTCGAGAACCCGCTCAAGTATTATCACAACAACACCGCCAAGAGCCGCGCGCTGATCGACGCGGCGGTAAGCGGAGGCTTGAAGCACTTCATCTTCTCGTCCACCGCGGCGACCTACGGCATCCCCGAAGTCTCGCCGGTGACCGAGGACAGCCCCAAGCAGCCGATCAATCCCTACGGCATGTCCAAGCTGATGACCGAGATCATGCTGGCGGATACGGCCAGGGCCCATCCGCTGAACTTCTGCGCGCTGCGCTACTTCAACGTTGCCGGCGCAGATCCGCAGGCCCGCACCGGCCAGTCCACGGCGGGCGCCACCCACCTGATCAAGGTTGCGGTGGAAGCGGCACTGGGCAAGCGCGACAGCGTCGGCGTGTTCGGCACCGACTACGCCACGCCCGATGGCACCGGGGTGCGCGACTACATCCACGTGTCGGACCTTGCCGCGGCGCACGTGCTGGCGCTGGAAGGGCTGATCGAACAGCCCGAACGCTCGCTCACCATGAATTGCGGCTATGGCCGGGGCTTTTCGGTGCTCGAAGTGCTCGACGCGGTCGATCGCGTCACCAACCGCACGATCGACCGCCGCATGGAAGGCCGCCGCGCGGGCGATCCCGATTCGCTGATCTCGGACAACCGGCGGATCAAAGAAACGCTGCCGTGGGTGCCGCAGTATGCCGATCTTGAAACGATCGTGACTCACGCGCTCGCCTGGGAGCGCAAGCTGACCGAGATTCGCGGCGAGGCCTGACTCATCGCCCGCCGCAGTTGACTTATCACCAGCCCCCCGGTAACGGCGCGGCTTCAATTTTCGGCCCGGTCGCTTCGGGCAAAGGGATTCGGACATGAAGATTCGCAACAGCCTGAAGTCGCTCAAGGATCGTCACCGGGACAACCGCGTGATCCGTCGTCGCGGCCGCACATACGTCATCAACAAGACCCAGAAGCGCTTCAAGGCCCGCCAGGGCTGATTGCGGACCGGCTCCGTTCGCGGGGCCGGCGCAGCGCTGCTGCCTTGCATGAGGCACGAAGCCCTCGCCATCGGCGGGGGCGCTTTCGTTTGTGCGTCCGCTTTTGCTGGAGAGTTTGCCGGTGGCTGATGTTGATGCGGTGGTCTGGGACATCGGCCGGGTGCTGGTGCAGTGGGACCTGTCCCGCATCTATCGCGACGTCATCCCCGATCCGGTAGAGCGCGCGGCCTTCGTCGCCACCGTGGTGAGCGAGGAATGGCACGGCCAGCATGATGCGGGCGTGCCCTGGCCCGAGATGGTGGCGCAGCGCACGGCCGAGTTTCCCGAGCACGCGGCGCTGATCGAACGCTACGCCACCCACTGGCTCGATGCGGTGCCCGGCCCGATCGACGGCACGCACCCGCTCGTCGAACGGCTGACCGCCGCACGCGTCCCGCAGTTCTCGATAACCAATTTCGGTGCCGATGCCTTCGCGCTGTTCCGCCCGACGTTCCCGATCCTCGACCACTTCAGCGACATCGTCGTGTCGGGCACCGAAAGGCTGGTGAAGCCGGACACCGCGATCTTCGATCTGGCCGCGGCCCGCTTCGGCTATGCACCGCAGGCGATGCTGTTCATCGACGACAATGCCGCCAACATCGCCGCTGCCGCCGCGCTCGGCTGGCAGGTTCATCACTTCACCGGGGATGCCGCCGCGCTGGAGGCGGACTTGGTGCGGCGCGGCCTGATCGCCTAACGCAGGCCGATCACCGAAATCTGCCGCCCGTAGCTCGCTTCGCCGCGATGCGTCGCGCGGCGGAACGAATAGAACCGGTCGTCTTGCGCGTAAGTATCCTCGCCCAGCATGCCGACGCTGCCGACGCCACCTGCGCGCAGGCGTTCGGCGACATAGCCTTCGAGATCGAACCAGGCATGGTCCGGCCGCCCGGCGCGAAAGAAGCGCTGGTTGGCGGCATCCGCTTCCAGAAAGCGCCGCTCGAAGCCGTCGTCGACTTCATAGCTGCGCTGCGCGATACAGGGGCCGACCACGGCGGCGATGTCTTCCCGGCGCGCGCCGAGCGCTTCCATCGCCGCAACGGTGGCGTCGGTAACGCCGCCGATCGCGCCTTTCCACCCGGCATGCGCCGCGCCGACCACGCCCGCGCGCGGATCGTGGAACAGCACCGGCGCGCAATCTGCCGTCAGGATGCCGAGCAGCACGCCCGGCCGGTCGGTCACCAGCGCATCGGCATGGGGCCGCGCATCGTCACCCCACGGCTCGGCCACCGTCACCGCGTCGGCCGAATGCACCTGGTAGCAGCACACAAGCCGCGCGTTCGGCGCCACGGCCGCAACCACCCGGCGACGGTTTTCGGCGGTGTGCGCGGGATCGTCCTCGGAAAAGCTGACATTGAGCCCTCCAACCACGCCTTCGCTGACACCGCCCTTGCGGCCGAGGAAGCCGTGCGCCGCTCCGGCGAGCGCGGCATGCGTCAGCACCTCGACCGGTTGGTTCACCCTTCCAGGCTCCGCGTCACCTGTTCGCGCACATCACGCGAAAGATCGGGCACCGCCGCGATGCGTTCCAGCTGTTCGCGCATCAGCTTGGCACGGCCCGGCTCCACTTTGCGCCAGCGGCCGAGCGGCGGAACGCAGCGCGCCGCGACATTGCCGTTTATCGGATCGAGCTGGAGGATAAGGTCCGCCAGTAGCTTGTAGCCTTCGCCATCCGCGGCATGGAACGCGCCCGCGTTGGCGGCGAAGGTGATGTACAGCGCACGCACCCGGTTAGGGTTGGTCAGCGTGAAGTCCGCATGTTCGGCCAGCGCCTTCACGTGGTCGATGGCGTGCGGATGCAGCGATCCCGCCTGAAGCGAGAACCACTTGTCGATCACCAGCATGTTGCCGGCGAAGCGATCGTGGAAATCGGCCAGCGCAGTGGCCCGCTCGGGCGTTTCGAGCCCGCACAGCACCATCAGCGCGCCCTGTCGGTCGGTCATGTTGTCGGCCGCATCGTACTGCGCCTTGGCGCGCCGCGCGGCTTCGCCGGCATCGGCGGCGGCAAGGAAGACCAGCGCCAGCGTCTTGAGCTTGCGGGCGCCGCGCGCCTCCGCCGAAAGGCTGTAGGGCACCGCCGAACAGCGATCGTGCAGATCGCGCCAGGCCGCGCCGAGTGTCGTGCCGAGCCAGCCCTTCAACGCCTCGCGCTCGTCGTGGACGCGGCTCGGGTCGACCGCCGGGATCTGCTCGGCGAGGTAGGATTCGCCCGGCAGGATCAGCAGTTCGCCACGCATCAGGTCGTCGAGCGCGGGGTCGGCCAGGACGGCAGCGATGGCATCGCCGATCGCCCGGCGGCCCGCGTCGCGCTCGGCATCGGACAGCTGCCCCTCGACCGCCGCAACGAGATGCTGGACGACCAGCTGCTGCATCGCTTCGTAGCGCGCGAAGGGATCGTCGTCATGCTCGGCGAGGAACACCAGATCCTCGTTCGAGGAGGGCGAGCGGATCGCCACCGGCGCCGAAAAGCCGCGGTTGATCGACAGCACCGGTGCCTGCGCAAAGCCGTCGAACGCCCAGCTTTGCTCCGCCTCGGTCAGCACGAGCAGCTCCTCGCCGCGATGCTTTCCGGTGGCGCGATCGAACAGCGCTGTGCGCAGCGGGATCACCATCGGCAGCTTCTCGGGCTGGCCGGGGGTCGGCGGCACCGTCTGGCGCAGGGTCAGCGTGGCGGTCTCGCCTTCGTGGACCAGCGAGACGTCGACACGCGGCGTGCCCGCCTGCGCATACCAGCGGCGGAACTGCGCAAGGTCCAGCCCCGCCCCGTCCTCGATCGCCTTGACGAAATCCTCGCACGTCGCCGCTTCGCCGTCGTGGCGCTCGAAATAGAGGTCGGTTCCCTTCCGGAAGCGGTCGAGCCCTGCCAGCACGGTCATCATGCGGATGACCTCGGCGCCCTTGTTGTAGACCGTCGCGGTATAGAAGTTGCTGATTTCCTGATAGGAATCGGGCCGGATCGGGTGCGCGAGCGGTCCCGAATCCTCGGGGAACTGCGCCGCGCGCAGGATGCGCACATCCTCGATCCGCTTGACCGGGGCGCTGCCCATGTCTGCGCTGAACTGCTGGTCGCGCAGCACGGTGAAACCTTCCTTCAGGCTCAGCTGGAACCAGTCGCGGCAGGTGACGCGGTTGCCCGACCAGTTGTGGAAGTATTCGTGCGCGACCACGCCCTCGATCGCGTCGTAGTCCGCGTCGGTCGCGGTTTCCGGATCGGCAAGGATGTAGCGGGTGTTGAAAATGTTCAGCCCCTTGTTCTCCATCGCGCCGGCGTTGAAATCCGCCACGGCGACGATGTTGAACAGGTCGAGATCGTATTCGCGGCCATAGACCTCCTCGTCCCACTTCATCGAGGCGATCAGGCTGCGCATCGCATGGCCGGTGCGCGCCTCGTCGCCGGCGCGGACGTAGATGGCGAGATCCACCGTGCGGCCCGAACGCGTGACGAACTGGTCGCGCGTCGCCACCAGGTCACCCGCCACCAGCGCGAACAGGTACGAAGGCTTGGGCCAGGGATCGTGCCATTCGGCCAAGTGGGTGCCGTCCGCAGCCTCGCCTGCGGCCACCGGGTTGCCGTTCGACAGCAGCACCGGGAAGGCCGACTTGTCGCCCGCCATGCGCACCGAATAGACCGAGAGCACGTCGGGCCGATCGGGGAAGAAGGCGATGCGGCGGAAACCTTCCGCCTCGCACTGGGTGCAGAGCATGCCGTTCGAGGCATAGAGCCCCGAAAGCTGCGTATTGGCCGCAGGGTTGATCACCGTTTCGACAGAGATTTCGTGCGCATCGCCAGGCAGGTCGATCAGCAGGTCGCCGCCCTCCATGCGCCAGTCATTGTGCGCCTGCCCATCGACCAGCACTTCCTGCGCGACCAGCCCATCACCATTGAGCCGAAGCGTCGCGCTGCCGTCCGCCGCCGCGTTGCGCTCCACCTTCAGCGTGCTCTTCACCCGCGTCGCATCGAGCGAAAGGGCGAAATCGAGCGCGATCTCGGGCACCAGCCAGGCGGGCGGGCGATAGTCCGCGCGGTTGATCACGGGCGCCGGAGCGGGGGCGAGGGGCGTGTTCGAAAGATCGTTCATCGCCCCTGACTTAGGGAGCGGTTGCCGCAGGGGCAATTCGGGATAAGGTCCATCGCATGCAAAACATGCTGATTTTCGGGATGGGCTACACCGCAGGCCGGCTGGCACGCCGCCTGCGCGACCTTGGCTGGATGGTGCGCGGCACGGGACGCGGCGGCGATCTGGCCTTTGCAGACCGCGATGCGGTGCTGGCCGCGCTCGCAAAGGCGAGCCACGTGCTGTCCTCGGTTCCGCCCGACCGCGCCGGCGCCGATCCCGTGCTCGAAGGCTATGGCTCGGCGTTGCGCGACTGGCCGGGCAGGTGGATCGGCTACCTTTCGTCTACCGGAGTCTATGGCGATGCGGGTGGCGCCTGGGTGGACGAGGCAACGCCCATCGGCGGGGGCCGTCGCTCGGCGCGAGCAGAGGCCGATCGCGCTTGGCAGGAGCTGGGCGAGCGTGTGCGCGTGTTCCGCCTGCCCGGCATCTATGGCCCGGGTCGCAGCGCGCTGGATCGCGTGGCAGAAGGCCGCGCCCATCGTATCGCCCTGCCCGATCAGGTGTTCAGCCGCGTCCATGTGGACGACATCGTTTCGGGCGTGGTCGCCGCGCTTTCAGGTCCGCCGGGCGTCTACAATCTTGCCGACGATGCGCCGTCCAGCCAGAACGCGGTGATCGAGGAAGCCGCGCGCATCCTCGGGCAGACGCCTCCGCCCATGCAGACGCTGGAGGAAGCGCAGCTTTCACCCATGGCGCTGGCCTTCTACGCCGAAAACCGCCGCGTCGCGAACGGCAAGGCGAAGCGGCTGCTCGGCTGGGCGCCCGCCTATCCCGACTACTGCGCGGGCCTGCGCGCCCTCAGCGCCACGACCAGCCCCGCCCCCACCAGCACCGAACCCGCCGCTGCCAGCACGGACCATTCGTAGCCTTCGAACAGCGTCGACAGCAGCATCGCCACCACCGGGATGATCACGCTGGAATAGGCGGCGCGGCCTGGCCCCAGATCGCGCAGCAGGCGGGCATAGATCGGGAAGGTCAGCACCGAACCCATCAACGCGAGGTAGGCGATGCCACCCAAATAGCCCGCGCGCGGTTCGAACTGCGGCGGACCGTAGAGCAGCAGCGCCACGGCAAGGTCGGCAAGCACGCCCCACAGCATGGCCCAGGCAAGCAGCGCCACCGGCGAATGCCGATGCGCCTCGCGCCCCGCCTGCAGCACGTTCGCCCCCGATGCGCTCATCAGCCCGATGATCGTGAAGGCAACGCCGAGCGGCACCTGCGCGCCCGGCGGGGCGAGGCGATATTCGTGGAGCAGCAGCAGGGCGATGCCCGACAGCGCGATGGCCGAGCCGACGAGGAAGCCGCGCGTGATCGCCTGCCCAAGGAAGCTGCGCGCCAAAAGCGCGTTGGGCACCATCAGCAGCGCGAACAGCACCGCGACGATGCCCGAGGTGAGGAACTGCTCGGCGCGGTAGACGAACTGGAAGTTCAGGCAGAACTGCAGCACGCCGACCACCAGCGCCAGCCGCTGCCCCGCGCGCCCCAGCCGCAGCGAATCGCCCCGAACCAGTGCCAGCACGAACATGCCGGCACAGGCGAGCATGAAGCGCCAGACCACCGACCAGCTTGGCGGCACGCTGCCCACCTGGTCCTTGATCACCAGCCAGGTCGACCCCCAAACAAGCGTGATCAGGGCAAAGCCGCCGATCGCGCGCGGCGTCCAGCCGTGCTCGCCCGGCGCGGTCATGAAGGATCGCTCACAGCGCGGCGATCGCGCGTGCCAGCGCCGCGACGTGGCCGGCATCGCTGTTCCACGCCGTCACCAGCCGGGCCGCGCCCGGGGCGCCGGCGGGCGCCGGCCAGTCATAGAAATCGAAGCCCTGCGCGCGCAGCGCGTCCTGTTCGGCGGGCGAGAGCACCACGAACACCTCGTTCGCCTCCACCGGCTGGATCAGCCGCGCACCGGCTGCGCCCGCGATCTCCTGCGCCGCGGCATTGGCCGACCGCGCGTTGTCGAGCCACAGATCGCCTTCGAGCATCGCGAGAACCTGCGCCGCCAGATAGCGCCCCTTCGATTGCAGATGCCCGGCGCGCTTGCGGCGATAGCGCACCACGTCGGCAAGGCCGGGTTCGAAGAACACCAGCGCTTCGGCGTTCATGCCCCCGTTCTTGACGAAGCCGAACGACAGCGCCGAAACACCCGCCTCGCAGGTAACTTCGGCCGGACGGCAGCCAAGGTGCGCCACTGCATTGGCGAAACGCGCCCCGTCCATGTGCAGACCGAGGCCACGCTCCGCGGCAAGGCTGCCCAACGCCGCAACTTCGCGCGGGGCATAGGCGCGGCCATATTCGCTCGCCTGCGTGATCGAGATCGCGTGTGGCTGCACCTGGTGGACGTCGTTGCGGATCGGATCGATCACCGCGCGCACGGCATCGGGCGTCAGCTTCGCGCCCTCACCCTCGGCCAGCAGCAGCTTGGCACCGTGGGTGAAGAAGCCCGGCGCCCCGCCTTCGTCCACTTCGATGTGCGCCTCGCGATGGCATACGACGCCCCCGTGCGGCGGGACCATCGCGGCAAGCGCCAGGCAATTGGCGGCCGTGCCGGTCGCCACCCACAACGCGGTGCATTCAGTGCCGAACAGCGCCTCGAACGCCTCGTCCAGCTTCTGGCTGAGCGCGTCGTTGTCATAGGCGGCATCGGCCTGATCGGCATCGTGCAGCGCCTTCCACACGCGGGGATGGACGGCGGCGGCGTTGTCGGAGAAGAATTTCATGGGATACCGCTTGGGATGCACGGCGTTGCCGGTCAAGCACGCACGATAATCGCATGACCAACAAGGGTCGCAGGCAAGGAGCGCAGGCCATGACAGACGTCACAATCACCCATCTCGATCAGGGGGCCCGCGGCGAATACCATGCGCGCGTCGAAGGGGCCGAGGACATCGGGCGCCTCACCTACCTGCGCCAGGGCGACGTGCTCGTCGCCGACCATACGCTGGTCCCTCCATCGATCGGCGGGCGCGGCGTGGCTGGCAAGCTGGTCGAGGCGCTTGTCGCCGATGCGCGCAAGTTCGGCTGGAAGATCGAACCACAGTGCAGCTACGTCGCCGCCGCGTTCGAGCGGCATCCCGACTGGGCCGACCTGCGCGCCTGACCCGGCGCTCTACTTCGGATTGAGCACCAGACGGGCGTCGAGTCCGTTCTCGTGCCAGTCGATCGCTAGCGTGCCCTTGCGCGCCTTCACGATGCGGTCGATCAGGCCAAGGCCCTGACCGCCGGCGCGCGACGTCGCCTCTACCTGTCGCTTCGATCGTTCCTGCCAGGTGATCGCGATCGGCCCGCCCGCCTGTTCGGCGCTCGCCGCGATCGACAGCGATCCGCCGTGGCCGATGGCGCCGTGCTTGGTCGAATTGACCACCAGCTCGCCGATCACCAGCGCGATCGCATCGATCACGCGGCGATCCGCCTCGAGCTCGGCCGGGGCCTGTATGTGGATATCGCAGATTCCGACGAACGGCCGCACCAGCGCATCGAGCAGGCCGGCGATATCGCCGCCGCCTTCGGGGCCGTCGAACAGCGACTGCGCGGTGGACAGCGCGGTGATGCGCTGCTGCATGTCGCTGGCGAAAGCGCCCAGGTGGGCATCCCCGCGCGCCATGCCCTGCAGCAGGCTGCACACCATCGCGTAGCTGTTCTTGAGCCGATGGCGCATTTCCGCGTTGAGGATGCGCAGCGCCTCGCGGTCGCTTTCGCTCTGCGTAATGTCGCGCGAAACCGAAAGGTAGCCGACCGGCGCGCCGCCGGCATCGCGCACCATCGAAACGCTGACGTCCCACCAGCGCGGGGCACCGCGCGCGGTCGGGCAGAACGCCTGGAACCGCGCCGCACCGCCCGACTGGGCCTCTGCGTAGGAATCGCGGATCGTGCCTGCGGCCTCGGTGGGCCAGAGCGTTTCCCATGCGCGGCCTTCAATCAGCGAGAAGTCCTCGACCTCCATCGCGCACTGGCCATTGGGATTCATCCATAGCAGCCGCCCGTCCTGGTCGAGCAACTTCACGCAGTCGGAGCTCTGCTCCATGACTGCGGCAAGGCTTTCGGGACTGAGCGAGGCCTTCGTGAGCATTCCGGAGTGCCAATCCAGCAGCGGACAAACGGTTTCAGACTGCCGCAGATAAAACCGCAGCGACCGGCGCGAAATATATCCAAGGTTAGGAAAAGGGGCAGTTCGGAGCCCGCAAGAGGGAAATGGTGCTGCTGGGGAGGATTGAACTCCCGACCTCAGCCTTACCAAGGATGCGCTCTACCACTGAGCTACAGCAGCACACCATTTCCGTATGACCGCGCCGGTGGTCCGGCGGCGGGCAGGGGCGCGCTTTGGCGGCGAGGGGCTGCTTTGTCAAGCGCGGCCTTGCAGCAAATCGGCCGGCACGGCAAAGCAGGCGCGATGAACGACGCGAACCCTCCAGCCGACCCTTCCAGGCTAACGCGCGAAGAACGGCTCGCCGCACGTCTGCGCGACAACCTTCGCCGCCGCAAGGCACAGGCCCGCGCGCTGGACGGCAAGGCCGATTCGGCATCCGCCCCTCGGCAAGAGGGCTGAATCCCTTCCCAAAGCGATGCCCTGCGGTTAGGGGCATGCCCAAATCCGTCCGTCCTTCCCAGGAGCGAAGATGCCCCGCCTGATTTTGATCCGCCACGGCCAGTCGCAATGGAACCTCGAAAACCGCTTCACCGGCTGGTGGGACGTGGACGTGACCGAGAAGGGCGCGACCGAAGCCCTCGCCGCGGGCGCGCTGCTCAAGGACAAGGGCGTGCTGCCGACGGTTGCGTTCACCTCGCTGCAGACCCGCGCGATCAAGACGCTGCACTTCGCGCTCGAAGCTGCCGGTCGCCTGTGGATCCCCGAGGACAAGGACTGGCGCCTCAACGAACGCCACTATGGCGGGCTGACCGGGCTCGACAAGGCGGAGACCGCCGCCAAGCACGGTGACGAGCAGGTCAAGGTCTGGCGTCGCAGCTTCGACACGCCGCCGCCGCCGCTCGACAAGGGCAGCGAATTCGACCTGTCGGGCGACCCGCGCTACGCCGGCATTCCCGTGCCCGCGACCGAAAGCCTGAAGGACACCATCGCCCGCGTGCTGCCGTGCTGGGACGAAAAGATAGCGCCCGCATTGAAAGCGGGTGAGACGGTGATCGTCTCGGCCCACGGCAATTCCTTGCGCGCGCTGGTCAAGCACCTGTCGGGCATTTCGGACGAGGACATCACCGGCCTCGAGATCCCGACCGGCCAGCCGATCGTCTACGAACTCGACGACGCCCTCGCCGAAGTCGAACGCTACTACCTGTCCGAGCGCTGAGCGTCGGGCCGCCAAGGGGGGAAGAGGGACATGAGCGATCGGCCTGAAGTCGCCATCGTCATGGGCAGCCAGTCCGACTGGGAGACGATGAAGAACGCCGCCGCCGTGCTCGACAAGCTCGGCGTCGCGCACGATTGCCGCATCGTTTCGGCGCACCGCACGCCTGACCGGCTCGTCGCCTTCGCCAAGGGCGCGCACCTTGAAGGGTTCCGGGTGATCATCGCCGGGGCCGGCGGCGCCGCGCACCTGCCCGGCATGGTCGCGTCGATGACGCACCTTCCCGTGCTGGGCGTGCCGGTCGAATCGAAGGCACTGAAGGGCATGGATTCGCTGCTCTCGATCGTCCAGATGCCCGGGGGCATCCCCGTCGCGACGCTCGCCATCGGCGTTCCGGGGGCGACCAACGCCGGCATCCTCGCCGCCTCGATCCTCGCGACTTCGGACGCAGATCTGGCGCAGCGGCTGATCGCGTTCCGCACCGCGCAGACCGATTCGGTGGCGGAGAAGCCGGTCTGATGATCCCCCCCGGCGAGACGATCGGCATCCTCGGCGGCGGCCAGCTTGGCCGGATGATCGCGCTTGCCGCGGCGAACCTCGGCTATCGCTGCCACGTCTACGCGCCCGAAGCGGATTCGATCGCGGCGGATGTCTGCGCCGCGTTCACGCAGGGCCACTACGACGACACCGAAAAGCTCGCCGCTTTTGCGGAAACCTGCGCGGTCGTGACCTACGAATTCGAGAACGTCGCTGCCGCCCCGCTCGAAGCGGTGACGGCGCATGCGCCGCTACATCCGCCGGCGCGCGCGCTCGAAGTGGCGCAGGATCGCGTCAACGAAAAGACCTTCGTCGAAGCGCTGGGCGGCCGCCCCGCCCCGTGGGCCAAGGTCCACAGCAAGGCTGACCTGCTCGATGCCGTCGCCCGCATCGGCACGCCCGGCATCCTCAAGACCCGGCGTGATGGCTACGACGGCAAGGGGCAGTGGCGGATCATGTCCACGGCCGATGCGCAAGCGCTTGACCTTCCCACCAAGCCGCTGATCTACGAAGGGTTCGTGACGTTCGAGGCCGAGTTTTCGGTGATCCTCGTGCGTGGGGCCGATGGCGACGTGCGGTTCTGGGATTCGGCGCAGAACGTGCACAAGGACGGCATCCTCGACCGCTCGACCGTGCCTGCATCGCCGGTGATCCTCTCGCAGGTGGAAGAGGCGCGCGCGCTGGCGCGGCAGGTGGCCGATGCGCTGCATTACGTGGGCGTGCTGACGCTCGAATTCTTCGCCACCGCGGCGGGGCCGGTGTTCAACGAAATGGCGCCGCGCGTGCACAACTCGGGCCACTGGACGATCGAGGGTGCGCTCACCAGCCAGTTCGAAAACCACGTCCGCGCGATCTGCGGCCTTCCGCTGGGGTCGACCGCGCTCGCAGCGCAAGGCGCGGTGATGGACAACCTGATCGGCGACGACGCGCACGATTGGCCGGCGCTCCTGTCCGACCCCGCCAACCACCTCCACCTTTACGGCAAGGCGGCGGTGCGGCCGGGCCGCAAGATGGGGCACGTGACGCGGCTGGTGCTGTGACGCAAGGCCGGTCGATCTTTTCCATCTTCGCGCGTGCGCGCGATGGAACCATTGGCGACCAGGGCCGGCTCGCGTGGCAGATTCCCAATGATCTCAAGCGGTTCAAGGCGCTGACCATGGGCCTGCCGATGATCATGGGGCGCAAGACGTTCGATTCGCTTCCAGGCCTGCTGCCCGGCCGCCGCCACATCGTGCTGACGCGCGACAGCGCGTGGGCCGCGCCCGGCGCAGAGGTGGCGCACGATGTCGCAGGCGCGCTGGCACTGGCGGGCGATGGCGATGTCGCGGTGATCGGCGGCGCGGAAGTGTTCGCGCTGTTCGAGCCCATCGTCACCCGCATCGAGCTGACCGAAATCCACGCCGCGTTTGCCGGTGACACGACGATGCCCTATCCCGGCGCACAATGGCGCGAAACGGCGCGCGAGGCCCATCCCGCGACGGATGGACGGCCCGCGTACGATTTCGTCACGCTGGAGAGGGGCTGAACCGGAATGACCATCGTGCGGCGCGTCGGCTGGGGCCTGATCTTCCTTGTCCTGCTGGTGGCCGCGGTGGTGTTCGGCCTGCTGCCCGGCATCGTCGAGCGCAGCATGAACCGGATCGATGGCAAGCCGCTGCTGCCCGTATCCGCCCATGCCCGCGCGCTCCACGCTTCGCTGCAGATTGTCGACCTGCACGCCGATACGCTGATGTGGCAGCGCAACATCGACGACAAGGCCGAGCAGGGCCACGTCGACCTGCCCCGGTTGGAGGCGGGCAACGTCGCGCTGCAGGTGTTCTCGAGCGTGACCAAGACGCCCAGGGGCCAGAACTACGACGCCAACGGCGCGGACAGCGACAACATCACCGCGCTGGTTATCGCGCAGGCCCAGCCGCCGCGCACCTGGACCTCGCTCACCGAACGATCGCTGTGGCACGCGACCAAGCTTGACGAACAGGCTGCGCAGTCGGGCGGCGCGCTGCGCAAGGTGACCGACCCCGCCAGTCTCGACGCGCTGATCTCCGCGCGGCAGGGCAAGAAGGTGCCGGTCGGCGCGCTGCTGTCGATCGAAGGGCTGCACGATCTGGAAGGCAAGGCGGAAAACCTCGACCGGCTTTATGCCGCGGGCTTCCGCATGGCCAGCCTGACGCACTTTTTCGACGATGAGCTGGCCGGATCGATGCACGGCCTGAAAAAGGGCGGGCTCACCCCGTTCGGGCGGCAGATCGTGCGGGCGATGGAAGACAAGGGCATGATCGTCGACATCGCCCACCTCAGCCATGCCGGGGTGGCCGATGTGCTGGCGATGGCCCGCCGCCCGGTGGTGTCGAGCCATGGCGGCGTGCAGGCCACCTGCAACGTCAACCGCAACCTGACCGACGATGAAATCCGCGGCGTTGCGCGCACCGGCGGGCTGATCGGCATTGGATACTGGGATGCGGCGGTGTGCAGCACATCGCCGCGCGCGATCGCCCGGGCGATGCGCCACGTGCGCGATCTGGTGGGTATCGACCACGTCGCGCTGGGCAGCGATTTCGACGGCGCCACCACCACCCGGTTCGATACGTCGCAGCTGGAGCAGGTGACGCAGGCGCTGGTTGAGCAGGGCTTTTCGGACGATGATATTCGCGCCCTGATGGGCGGCAATGCCCTGCGCGTCTTGCGTCAGGGCATGATGCCGTTGCATGGGAGCGCGCCATGAGGCTCGACGCGCGCAACCCGGTTCCAGATTCCCTGCGCGGCGCGATCATCGCGCTGGGCAACTTCGACGGTTTCCACCTTGGCCACCAGGCCGTGGTGGGCGAAGCCGTGGCCTGGGCCCGCAGCGAGGGCCGCCCGGCGATCGTCGCCACGTTCGATCCGCATCCGGTGCGCCACTTCAAGCCCGATACCCCGCCCTTCCGCCTGACCACGCTCGATCAGCGCGAGGACCTGTTCACCGCCGCGGGCGCCGCCGCGATGCTGGTCTTCGCCTTCGACGGCGAACTCGCCGGCACCAGCGCGCAGGATTTCGTGTGCAGGCTGTTGGCCGAGCGATTCGGCGCGGCGGGCGTGGTCACGGGCGAAGACTTCACTTTCGGCAAGGGACGCGGCGGCAACGTGCGCGTGCTGGCCGAGATCGGCGCCACCTGCGGCGTGCGCACCCGCGCGGTCGGCCCGGTGCTGGAAGGCGGCGAGGTCGTTTCGTCGAGCCGCATCCGCGAGGCCCTGCAGCATGGCGATTGCGCCACCGCGGCGCGCCTGCTGACCCGCCCGTTCACGGTGCGCGGCATCGTCCAGCATGGCGACAAGGTGGGGCGGCAGCTGAACTTCCCGACCGCCAACCTCGACATGAGCAACTACCTGCGCCCGGCCTACGGCATCTATGCGGTGACCGGCCGCCTGCCCGACGGGCGCGAGCTGAAGGGCGCCGCGAACATGGGCATCCGCCCCACGTTCGACCCGCCCAAGGAGCTGCTCGAGCCGCACTTCTTCGACTTTTCCGGCGATCTATACGGCCAGCAGATCGAAGTCGCGTTCCACCACTTCCTGCGTGGCGAAGCGAAGTACGACAGCCTGGACGCGCTGATCGAACAGATCGGCAAGGACTGCGACGAGGCGCGCCGGCTGCTAGGCTAGGCCTTGCTCCCCCGCCCTGGAGAAACACTCACACTTTCTTACGTCCAGGCGCGATCCGAACCAAATTGCGCGAAGGCGGTCGGGACGCTAAGGCCCGGCGGTTATGACTGACCAGCGCCCCGAAAAGCCGGACTATCGTCCGACCGTCTTCCTGCCGAAGACCGACTTCCCGATGAAGGCAGGCCTGCCGCAGAAGGAGCCGGGCATTCTGGCGCGCTGGCAGGAGCAGGACCTGTACCGCCGCTTGCGCGATGCGCGCGCGGGTGCGGAAAAGTTCATCCTCCACGATGGCCCGCCTTACGCCAATGGTGACATGCACATCGGCCATGCGCTGAACCACATCCTCAAGGACATGGTCTGCCGCACGCAGAGCCTGGCCGGCAAGGACGCGCCCTATGTTCCGGGGTGGGACTGCCACGGTCTTCCGATCGAATGGAAGGTCGAGGAGGAATACCGCAAGAAGAAGAAGAACAAGGACGAGGTTCCCCCGAAGGAATTCCGCGCCGAATGCCGCGCCTATGCCCAGAACTGGGTCAACGTGCAGCGCGAACAGTTGAAGCGGCTGGGCATCCTGGGCGATTGGGACCATCCCTACCTGACGATGGACTTCCAGGCCGAAGCCACCATCGTGGGCGAGCTGCTCAAGTTTGCCGAAAGCGGCCAGCTCTATCGCGGAGCCAAGCCGGTGATGTGGTCGCCGGTGGAAAAGACCGCGCTCGCCGAAGCCGAAGTCGAATACGAGGACATCGTGTCGACCCAGATCGACGTGGCGTTCGAGGTAATCGAGGCGGGCGATCCCGATCTCGTCGGCGCCTACGTGGTGATCTGGACGACCACGCCGTGGACGATCCCGGTCAACCAGGCGGTCGCCTATGGCCCGCACATCGACTACCACCTGATCGAGGCTGACGGCCGGCGCTACCTTGTCGCCGAGCCGCTGGTTGCGGGCTTCATGCAGCGGCTGGGCCACGAAAGCCACGACCTGCACTTCATGATCAAGGGCGTGGCCTTCGAAGGCGCGAAGCTGCGCCATCCGATGCACCACCTGGGCGATTTCTTCGCCCGTCCCCGCCCGATGCTGGCCGGCGAATTCGTCACGGTCGATTCGGGCACCGGCTTCGTCCACATGGCGCCCGACCATGGCGAGGACGATTTCGCGCTGTGCAAGGAAAACGGCATCGAGCCGGTGTTCGCGGTGCAGGGCGATGGCAAGTACCGCGAAGACTGGGGCTGGCTGGGCGGCCAGGGCAGCGTCATCAACCCCAAGTTCAACGCGCCCGACGGCCCGATCTGCGAAGACCTGCGCGCGGCCGGTGGCCTTGTCGCGGCGAGCGCCGACTACAAGCACTCCTACCCGCATTCGTGGCGTTCGAAGGCCAAGGTGATCTATCGCTGCACCCCGCAGTGGTTCGTGCCGATGGACCGTCCGTTGCCGCTGGCGCACGAGGACGGCGTCGACCCGCTCGAAGCCGCTCTGCGCGAAGTGGGCGAGGCCAAGACGCTGCGCGAAACCGCGCTGCAGGCCATTGCCGACACCCGCTTCGTTCCCGAAAAGGGCCGCAACCGCATCGGCGCGATGGTTGAAGGCCGGCCCGACTGGGTGCTTTCGCGCCAGCGCGCCTGGGGCGTGCCGATCACGCTGTTCGTCGATCGCAGGACCGGCCAGTACCTGGCCGATCCGGCGGTCAACGCCCGCATCGTGGCCGCGATCCTGGCCGAAGGCGTCGATGCCTGGGACGATGAACGGGCGCAGGAATACCTGGGCGATGCCTATCGCGCCGAGGATTACGAGCGCGTCACCGACATTCTCGACGTGTGGTTCGATTCTGGATCGACCCATGCCTTCGTGCTCGAAAGCGGGCGCTGGCCTGACTTGCTGCGGCCCGAAGGCTGGACCGGCCCGCGCGCCGATCTCTATCTCGAAGGCAGCGACCAGCATCGCGGCTGGTTCCAGTCCTCGCTGCTCGAAGCCTGCGCCACGCGGGGCCATGCGCCCTACAAGGCGGTTCTGACCCATGGCTTCACCATGGACCAGAAGGGCATGAAGATGTCCAAGTCGCTGGGCAACACCATCAGCCCGCTCGACCTGATGCGCGATTACGGCGCGGACATCCTGCGGCTGTGGGCGCTGTCGGTGGACTTCACCGAGGATCACCGCATCGGCAAGGAGATCCTGCAGGGGGTCGCCGACCAGTACCGCAAGCTGCGCAACACCTTCCGCTACCTGCTGGGCGCGCTCGACGGGTTCGACGAAGCCGAGCGCCTGCCCGTGGCCGACATGCCCGAGCTGGAACGCTACATGCTCGTGCTGCTCGAACGGCTCGATGCGACGCTGCGTCAGGCCGTCGCCGACTTCGACTACAACACCTATGTCCGCGCGCTGACCGAGTTCTGCAACGAGGATCTGTCGGCGTTCTTCTTCGATATCCGCAAAGACAGCCTCTATTGCGATGCGCCTTCGGACGCCAAGCGCCGCGCCTATCGCACCGTGCTCGACGTGCTGTTCCACGCGCTGGTGCGCTATGCCGCACCGGTGCTGGTGTTCACCGCCGAAGAGGTCTGGCAGTCGCGCTATCCGCAAGGCGACAGCGTCCACCTGCTGACCTGGCCCGAACTGCCGGTATCGACCGTCGACGTCGATCGCTGGACCGAGCTGCGCGCCCTTCGCACCGCCGTCAACGAAGCGATCGAGCCGCTGCGCCGGGAAAAGGTGCTCGGATCGGGCCTGGAAGCCACCGTTACGGTGCCCCAGAGCGCGCCGCAGGCCGATCTGGCAGAGCTGTTCATCACCGGGACAGTTGTGCGCGGGCAGGGCGATGACGTGACCGTGACCCGGACCTCTGACCACAAGTGCGGCCGCTGCTGGCGCCATCTTCCCGAAGTGGCGGAAGACGGCGACCTGTGCGATCGCTGCAGCGATGTCGTGGCGCAGGTTCCGGGAGCGCTGGCATGACGCGGGGCGCCTTGCGCGCCCTGGGACTGGGCGCCGCGTTCGCGGTGTTCGTTCTCGATCAGCTGGTGAAGTGGATCGTGGTCGGCCCGCTCGACCTGATCAACCTCGGCTCGATCCATCTCCTGCCCTTCTTCGACCTGCGATTCACCCGCAATTATGGCGTGTCGCTGGGCATGTTCACGGCAAGCTCGGCGGAAATGCGCTTCGGCCTGGTCGCGGTGACCGCGCTGATCGCCAGCGGGGTGCTCGTCTGGCTGTGGCTGGAAAGGGCGCGCTGGGACGTGTTCGGGCTGGGCCTCGTGCTGGGCGGCGCGCTCGGCAACATCCGCGACCGGCTGACCGTGGGCTTCGTTATCGACTATGCCGATTTTCACATCGGCGAATGGCGCCCGTTCCTGATCTTCAACCTTGCCGATGTGGCCATCACCATCGGTGTCCTGATACTGCTTGCCCGCTCGCTGCTTTCGCGCGAAAAGCCCGCGTCGGGTAACCCTGTGCCCACGGAGACGAATTGATGCGTAAAGCCGCTGCCCTCTGCCTGCTCGCGATCGGAGCGAGCGCGCTGTCCGCTTGCGGCGCCGGTGGGTCCCTGTTCAATCGTGCCCGTCCCGACGAATTCGCGGTGACGCGCCAGGCGCCGCTGGTGGTGCCGCCCGATTTCGCGCTGACCCCGCCGAACCCCGGCGCCCCGCGCCCGCAGGATGTCGACAGCTCGAAGCAGGCATTGGATGCCCTGTTCGGCGGCCCGGCACCGCGCAGCGCGGTCGAAACCGACGCGCTGGGCAAGGCCGGCGCCTCGGCAGTCGGCATCCGCTCGACCGTGGGCGATCCCGAAACCCGCACCGTGGCCAAGGGCGCTGCCGTGCAGAACATCCTCGCCGCGCCCGAAGGCGATGGCCAGGCCGCGCAGGCCGGCGTCCCCGGCAAGGGCTGACAGCCTCCGCCACAAGGCTGAACGAAAGACCCCGCCGAGACGCGGGGTTTTTTGTGCGTGGCGCCAAGCTAGCCCACAATCACCCGCCCGCCCGAACGAAGGTCAGTCCTTCGACAGGCTCAGGACGCGCGGTTCTGGATTGGCGAAAGTGGGGCGGGCACAGCGGCCCTAGCCGTCCGCGCCGGCTTCCTCGGGGCTTGCCCGCTCGACCAGCAGCTTGTCGATCTTGCGGCCGTCCATGTCGACCACCTCGAAGCGCCAGCCCTGGTCGTGGAAGTGGTCGCCTTCGGCCGGCAGCCGCTTGAGCACCGACAGCACGAACCCGGCGGCGGTGGCATAGTCGCGATCCTCGGGCAGATCGATCTCCAGCCGGTCGGCCATGGCATCGGCGGGCAGTGCACCAGACAGCAGCAGCGATCCGTTCTCGCGTTCGGTCACCATCGGCTCGTCGCCTTCATCGCCGTGGGCCACGAAGTTGCCGGCGATGGCCGAAAGCAGGTCCGCCGGGGTGACGATCCCTTCGAGATGGCCGTATTCGTCGTGCACCAGCGCCAGCGCCACCTCGGCCTGCTGGATCACGCGCAACGCGTCCATCGTATCGAGCTGGTCGGGCACGATCGCGGGCTTCTTCATCAGCGCGGGCAGCGTGACCGCCCCTTCGCGCAGCAGCACCGACAGCACGTCGCGCACCTTGACCACGCCGACGATGGTATCGACCGAGCCTTCGCCAACCAGCAGCAGCGAATGCGGGCTGTCCTCGATCGCTTCGTGCAAGTCTTGCTCCGGCGCGTCGACCGCGATCCAGTGCAATTGCGTGCGCGGCGTCATCACTTCGCGCACGGGGCGTTCGGCAAGGCGCATCACGCTGGTCATCAGCGCGCGCTCGTCTTCCTCGATCACGCCCGAACGGGTCGCTTCGGCGAAGATCATCTGCAGTTCTTCGGCGGTGACTTCCTGTTCGCTGCCGCGCGTCAGGCCGAGCAGGCGGATGATCAGGCCCGACGACCGGTCGAGCGCCCAGACGAACGGCGCGGTGACCTGCGACATGATCACCATCGGGCGCGCCGCCATCACCGCGATCGGTTCCGCCGCTTTCAGCGCCAGCTGCTTGGGCACCAGTTCGCCGACGACGAGGCTGAGATAGGTGGTGATCGCGATCACCAGCACGAAGCCCGCATTGGCGGCGTAGGCCTGCGGCACGCCCAGCGCGGCCAGCCTTTCGCCGACGGGTCCGCCCAGGCTCGATCCCGAATAGGCGCCCGCGACGATGCCGACGAGGGTGATCCCGATCTGCACCGTCGAAAGAAATTTGCCCGGATCGGATGCCAGCGTCAGCGCGGTGCGCGCGCCGCCGCTGCCGCCATCGGCCAGCACCTTGAGCCGCGCCGGGCGCGCCGAGACGATCGCCAGTTCCGACATGGAAAACAGGCCGTTGAGCACGACGAGGCCAACGATGATGAAGGCGTCTGGCCAGGGAAACGGTGTCACGACTTTGGCGCCTAGCAGATTTGCACAGGCGCGCGAAGGCCCCTGTTGCACCCGCCGGCCCTGCTCTTGGCGCGTGCCGTTCGGGAACCGTTCAGCGCACAGCGGCGTAATGCTTGGGTTCCGCTCCGGCCGGGGCTAGCCTCTGGCCGGACGCAAGGATAACCGAAGGGGAAGAGTAATGAAGTTTCGTCGGGTTTTCGTCTCCGGCCTGTGCGCCGTGTCGCTGGTCAGCCTTTCGGCATGCGTGACCGACCCCAACACCGGTGAGCGCAAGGTTTCGCGCACCGCGATCGGCGGCCTCGGCGGTGCGCTGGGTGGCGCGCTGCTCGGCGGCCTGATCGGCGGCAAGACCGGCCGCATCCTCGGCGCCGGCATCGGCGGCGTGGCTGGCGCCGCGGTCGGCTACAACATGGACAAGCAGATCAAGCAGCTGCGCGAACAGACCGCCGGTTCGGGCATCGACGTTACGCCCACCGACAACGGCACGGCGATCCTGGTCAACCTGCCCAACGGCGTGACGTTCGACACCGATTCCACCGCGATCAAGCCCGCCTTCCGCGACACGCTCGACCGCGTTGCGCAGTCGCTGACCGACTACCCGAACTCGCTGATCGACGTGTACGGCTACACCGATTCGACCGGATCGGACGCCTACAACCAACAGCTTTCGGAACGCCGCGCGCAGGCCGTTGCCTCGTATCTTTCGAGCCGCGGCGTCTCGGCCTCGCGCATCCGCAGCCAGGGCTTCGGTGAAAGCCAGCCGGTCGCCTCGAACGACACCGTGGAAGGCCGCGCCGCCAACCGCCGCGTCGAAATCAAGATCGTGCCGATCAGCCAGGACGACGTCGCCCGCGCCCGTTCGGGCCAGTAAGCCCGGCGGTACGCACCATACCTTTGTTTCAGCCGGGTTGACCGTCAGGTCGCCCGGCTGGCATCGGCGCGGGGCAAAGGAGATTGCCCCCGTGTCCATCAAGCCCCGTCCCATTGCCGGCCGTTTGACCAATCCGATCGGCCTTGGCTGCATGTCGCTCAGCTGGGCCTATGGCGGCCGCCCTTCGGATGCAGATGGCATCGCCCTGCTCCACCGCGCCATCGACCTTGGCTACGATCACTTCGATACCGCCCGCCTCTATGGCCTGGGCCACAACGAGACGCTGGTGGGCCAAGCGCTCAAGGGGCGTCGCGACAAGGTCTTCCTCGCGTCCAAGATGGGCATCTTCGCCAGCGGCGAAAAGCGCGGGATCGACTGCGCCCCAGCGACCATCCGAAGCGAGCTGGAGACCTCGCTCCGCCTGCTCCAGACCGACCACATCGATCTCTATTACATGCACCGGCGTGACTTCACCGTGCCGATCGAGGATTCGGTCGGCGAGATGGCGCGACTGATCGAGGAGGGAAAGATCGGCGCGATCGGCCTGTCCGAAATGTCCGCCGACACGCTGCGCAAGGCCTGTGCGGTCCATCCCATCGCCGCGATGCAGACCGAATATTCGCCGTGGACCCGGCAGGCCGAAATCGCCGTGCTGGACGCCTGCGCGCAAACCGGCACCACGTTCGTCGCCTTTTCCCCTGTCGGCCGTGGCGCGCTGACCGATACCCTGCCCGAGCCCGACGGGCTTGAGGAAAAGGACATCCGCCGCGCGATGCCGCGCTTTCAGGGTGAAAACTGGGAAACCAACCGCAAGCTGCTGCAGGACTTCGCGCAGATCGCCGCGCGCGCCGGGGTTACCGCCGCCCAGCTTTCGCTCGCCTGGGTGCTGTCGCGCGGCGACCATGTCGTGGCGATCCCCGGCACCGCGAAGATCCCGCACCTGGAAGAAAACATCGCCCGCTGGGACTGGGCGATTCCGGCCGACGTCGCGGCGCAAGTCGATGCGCTGATCAACCAGCAGACCGTTGCCGGCCATCGCTATGCGGCGGCAATGCTATCGACCATCGACACCGAGGACTTTGCCTGAGAGCTATTCGCCGACCAGCCGCGCCGCCCGTTCGGCCAGCCTGTCGACCGCCGCGCCGTGGATCGCGGGCGCGGTGACGAGCAGGCCGAACGCGCGCGGATCGCGCTTGTTGTAATCAAGCGGCGCGCCGAAGGCATCGCTGACCGCCGCTCCCGCCTCGCGCGCGATCAGCGTGGCGGCGGCGATGTCCCATTCGAAGCCCCAGCGCAGCGTGGCGAGCAGGTCGGCCTCGTCCGCGGCCACCATGGCGATGCGCAGCGCGATCGAATTGGGCTTTTCGACCAGCACCAGGTCGCGGTCGGCCTTGGCCAGCGCATCGGCCGGCACCCTGGCGCCCGGCAGCATGGCCCGCTTGCTCGAAGCGAGCGTCTTGCCGTTCCGCCGCGCCCCCTGCCCCGCCGTGGCGCTCCAGAACTCGCCGCGCGCCGGCGCGCTCAGCATCCCGATCAGCGGCCGCCCGGCGCTGACCAGTCCGACCGAGACGCACCAGCCCGGCCGCCCGCGAATGAAATCGCGCGTGCCGTCGATCGGATCGACCAGCCAGCACAGGCCCCGCGAAAGCCGTTCGGGATGATCGACCGTCTCTTCCGAAAGCCAGCCCGCCGACGGCAGCAGGGCGCCGAGTTCGCGCTTCAGGAAGCTGTCGACTGCCATGTCCGCTTCGCTCACCGGGTCGCCGGGCATCTTCTCCCAGACCTGAGGGGCGTGGCCGTGCCCGGGCCAGTGCGCCAGCGCCATCGCGCCTGCTTCGTGGACGATCCGTTCAAGAGCCGCGTAATCGAGCATCGGCCCAAAGCGATGGGCCAAGCGCGATCGGCGCGCAAGCTTCACGCCGGCATCGCGATGCGCGCGCAATGGCTCATTCGTATGCGCAGCTACGGCACGGCTTACCCCCGGTGCGGCCTACCCTTTCCTTTAGTCGAATGATTAGGCCCCTTTTCAAGGTGGGAACCGTGTGCTTAAGGCGGCGGGACTCAGCTTTCGGCGGGGGGGACCATCAGCCCCGCTCGCCCCTCCTCCCACACTTTTCCAAGCGGGGAACTTCGCATGAACGTCCACGAATATCAGGCCAAGGAACTGCTCGCCAAGTTTGGCGTCGGCATTCCCGCAGGCATTCCTGCGCTGACGGTCGAAGAAGCGGTGGCTGCGGCAAAGCAGCTTCCGGGGCCGCTCTATGTGGTCAAGGCCCAGATTCACGCCGGTGGCCGCGGCAAGGGCAAGTTCAAGGAACTGCCCGCCGACGCCAAGGGCGGCGTGCGCCTCGCCAAGTCGGTCGAGGAAGTCGAGGCTTTCGCCAAGGAAATGCTCGGCAACACGCTCGTCACCGTGCAGACCGGTGAAGCGGGCAAGCAGGTCAACCGCCTGTACGTGACCGACGGTGTCGACATCGACAAGGAATACTACCTCTCGATGGTCGTCGACCGCGCCACCGGCCGCGTCGCGCTGATCGTGTCGACCGAAGG
Source organism: Novosphingobium olei (assembly GCF_012927405.1). Lineage (GTDB taxonomy): Bacteria > Pseudomonadota > Alphaproteobacteria > Sphingomonadales > Sphingomonadaceae > Novosphingobium > Novosphingobium olei. The sequence goes on from NZ_JABBGM010000005.1 coordinate 80,525, forward strand.
CGGCATGGACATCGAGGAAGTCGCCCACTCGACGCCGGAAAAGATCGCCACGATCGTGGTCGATCCGGCGCAGGGCTTCATGCCCCACCACGGCCGCGCCGTGGCAGCCGCGCTCAAGCTGTCGGGCGACCTTGCCAAGCAGGCAGCCACGATCGCCAAGCAGCTGTTCACCGCGTTCAACGCGCTGGATTGCGACATGCTCGAGATCAACCCGCTCGTCGAAACCAAGGACGGCAACCTGCTCGTCCTCGACACCAAGATGAGCTTCGATTCGAACGCGCTGTACCGTCACCCCGACGTCGTCGCCCTGCGCGACGAGACCGAGGAAGACCCGGCCGAGATCGAAGCCAGCAAGTACGACCTCGCCTACATCAAGCTCGACGGCAACATCGGCTGCATGGTGAACGGCGCCGGCCTTGCCATGGCGACGATGGACATCATCAAGCTGAACGGCGAATTCCCGGCGAACTTCCTCGACGTGGGCGGCGGCGCCACCACCGAGAAGGTGACCGCGGCGTTCAAGATCATTCTCCGCGACCCCGCGGTGAAGGGCATCCTCGTCAACATCTTCGGCGGCATCATGAAGTGCGACATCATCGCCGACGGCATCGTCGCCGCGGCGAAGGAAGTGAACCTGCAGGTTCCGCTCGTCGTCCGTCTCGAAGGCACCAACGTGCAGCAGGGCAAGGACATCCTTGCCAACTCGGGTCTCCCCATCGTTCCCGCCAACGACCTTGGCGATGCCGCTCAGAAGATCGTGGCCGAAGTCCGGAAGGTTTCCTGAACCATGTCGATTCTCGTCAACAAGAACACCAAGGTCATCACCCAGGGGATGACCGGCAAGACCGGCGCGTTCCACACCCAGGCCGCGCTCGACTACGGCACGCAGATGGTCGCGGGCGTGACCCCCGGCAAGGGCGGCACCAGCCACATCGGCCTGCCGCAGTATGACACCGTCGCCGAAGCGAAGGCCGCCACCGGCGCCACCGCTTCGTGCATCTACGTGCCGCCTCCGGGTGCCGCCGACGCGATCCTTGAAGCGATCGACGCGCAGATGGAACTGATCGTGTGCATCACCGAAGGCATCCCGGTGCTCGACATGGTGCGCGTGAAGCGCGCCCTTTCGGGCAGCAAGTCGCGCCTGATCGGCCCGAACTGCCCCGGCGTGTTGACCCCGAACGAATGCAAGATCGGCATCATGCCGGGCAGCATCTTCAAGAAGGGCTCGGTCGGCGTCGTCTCGCGCTCGGGCACGCTCACCTATGAAGCTGTGTTCCAGACCTCGAACATCGGCCTTGGCCAGACGACGGCTGTCGGCATCGGTGGCGACCCGGTCAACGGCACCAACTTCATCGACGTGCTCGAACTGTTCCTGGCCGACGAAGACACCAAGTCGATCATCATGATCGGCGAAATCGGTGGCGATGCCGAAGAACAGGCCGCGCAGTTCCTGATCGACGAGGCCAAGAAGGGCCGCAAGAAGCCGATGGCCGGCTTCATCGCGGGCCGCTCGGCCCCTCCGGGACGCCGCATGGGCCACGCCGGCGCGATCGTGTCGGGCGGCAAGGGCGATGCCGAAAGCAAGATCGCCGCGATGGAAGCCGCCGGCATCCGCGTCAGCCCCTCGCCGAGCCTGCTCGGCGAAACGCTGGCCGAAGTGCTGAAGGGCTGATCCCCTCGCACCTTGCGACAAGAAAAGAGGCCGGAGGGGAAACCTTCCGGCCTTTTTCTTTATCATCCTCCCCTGGAAGGGGAGGTGGCAGCCGGAGGCTGACGGAGGGGTAACGGGGTTGCGCCAACTCTATACCCCTCCACCACCCTGCGGGCGGTCCCCCTCCCCTTCCAGGGGAGGATGATCGAGCCAGCCGTGCAGAGCCTGCTTTGCGATAGCTTCGGCTATCGCGACCGGATCGGCGATCACGCGAGCAGCGGCGATCCGCAGTACCCGGATGCCCTGGTTCTCCAGCCATAACGTGCGGATGCGGTCGTGCTCGGACTTTTCGCCCATGTCATGAGCATAACCGTCAACTTCAATCGCCAGCTTGGCTTCGGCGCAGAAGAAGTCGAGGACGAAGCGCCCCGCCGGATGCTGGCGCCGAAACTTCAGCCCTTCGGGCCGCAGCCGCAACTGGCGCCAGAGCAGCACTTCGGGCAGCGACATCGCCTTCCGCAGGTGCGCCGCACGCCGCTGGGTCGGCTTCGGTCCATGAAGCATCACCCAAATCCTTCCCTTTCAGGGGAGCATGATCGGGCTCATCGGTACAGGCGAGTGAAACTGCTTCCGCTTTGGTGTTCCTCCCCTGGAAGGGGAGGTGGCAGCGCGAATGCGATGACGGAGGGGTAATTTCGCAGCGCCGCGCTACCCCTCCACCACCCGGTACGGCACCAGATCACGCTGGCTGGGGTCGACCGCGATGCCCCGGTCGCTGGGCGGGAAGGCGCGCTGGTCGCAGGCGTCGCGGGGGCAGATGCGGCAGGATATGCCGATCCGGGTGACGGCGTCCTCGCTGCGCAGGTTGAGCCCGTCGGCGTAGATGAATTCGTCGGCCAGCGCCGCTTCGCAGCCTAGCACCACGGCATAGCGGCGCGGCGGGCGGTAGAAGCTGCCCGATGGCTTCACCAGCCCCTTGGCAATCGAGACATAGCGGATGCCGTCGGGCATTTCGGCGAGCTGGACGTGGATGCGGTCGGGGATGGCGACCGCCTCGTGCACGATCCACAAGGGGCACGCGCCGCCGAAACGGCCGAACTGAAGGCGCGTGGCCGAATGGCGCTTGGTGATGTTGCCGGCCATGTCGACGCGGGCGAAGAACACCGGAATGCCGCGCGCCTGCGGGCGCTGCAGGGTGGACAGGCGATGGCAGCACTGTTCGAAGCTGGTGTGGAACAGCTGGCGCAGGCGGTCGACGTCGTGCCGCAGCGTGCGCGCGGCGCTGCGGAACCGTTCGTAGGGCATCAGCAGCGCGCCCGCGGCATAGTTGCCGAGGCCGACGGTCAGCAGGTGGCGCGCCGCCTCCGTCCGCAGCGGCGCTTCGGCGACGATGGCCGCGATCTGGTCCGAAAGCGCCAGCGCGGCGACCTGGTAGGCCAGCTGGAAGCGCCCGGATTCGAGCGGCTGGTTGCTGTCCAGCTGGATCGCCCGCGCAGCCTCGTCGAAGCGGCGCATCGGGCCTCCGCTCTTCCATTCGACGCCGACGCCCGCCTGCCGCAACCATTGCTGCATCGTGCGCACGCGCGGGGAGGCTTCGTCGCCCGCGATCTCGTACGCCAGCCGTTCGGCATCGCGGTCGATCCGGTCGACGTAGTTGTTGGCGAGGTGGAACCAGTCGCGCACTTCCTCCCACGGCAGGCGACCGCCCGCCGCAAGGCTCGCGCCGATGGTTTCGTCCATCATCTCCAGCCGCTGGCGGCTGCGCGCGTGCAGGCCGTGCAATTCGACGAAGGCCTGGGCAAAGGCCGGGAACTGCCGCGCCAGCCGCTCGGCCTGTTCGCCCGGCACTTGCGTTGAAAGCTGCGGATCGGCCAGCGCGCTGCGCAGGCCCTCGGCAATCGTGTCGGCATCGGCCGGGGCAAGGTCGGCCCAGTCGATCGGGAAGGCGCTCGCCAGCGCATCGGCCAGCGCCGGGGTCAGGTGCCGCTCGTCGTTTTCAAGCTGCGAAAGGTAGCTCGCGCTAATGCCCAGCGTCGCCGCCATTTCGGCCTGCCGCAGCCCTCGCCTTTGCCGCAGCGAGCGTAAGGGTTCGCCCGCAAAGATTCGCTTGTTCGCCATCGCTCTAGGCTAGTTTGCAAAGTGCCGCTTTGCAACTTTGCAGCATTACATTGGACAGCGCGAACCAAATCGGCCAGTCCGGCGCACACTTACGAGATCTGAAGGGCAGAGGGTTTATGTCCGCGAACATTGCCGAGATGGAAAAGCGCCGCGAAGCCGCCCGCATGGGTGGCGGTCAGAAGCGCATCGATGCCCAGCACGCCAAGGGCAAGCTGACCGCGCGCGAACGCCTCGAAGTGCTGCTCGACGAAGGCAGCTTCGAGGAAGTGGACGCCTACGTCGAACACAACTGCGTCGATTTCGGCATGCCCAACACGGTCATCCCGGGCGATGGCGTCGTCACCGGTTCGGGCACGATCAACGGCCGCCTCGTCTTCGTGTTCAGCCAGGACTTCACCGTCTTCGGCGGCGCGGTGTCCGAACGCCACGCGATGAAGATCTGCAAGATCATGGACATGGCGCTGAAGGTCGGCGCGCCGGTGATCGGCCTCAACGATTCGGGCGGCGCCCGCATCCAGGAAGGCGTCGCCTCGCTCGGCGGCTATGCCGAAATCTTCCAGCGCAACGTCAATGCTTCGGGCGTGGTCCCGCAGATCAGCCTGATCATGGGCCCCTGCGCGGGCGGTGCGGTCTACAGCCCTGCGATGACCGACTTCATCTTCATGGTGAAGGACAGCAGCTACATGTTCGTCACCGGCCCCGACGTGGTCAAGACGGTGACCAACGAGATCGTGACCCAGGAAGAACTGGGCGGGGCGGTCACGCACACGACCAAGACCTCGGTCGCCGACCTCGCCTGCGAGAACGACATCGAAGCGCTGCTGCAGGTGCGCGAATTCTTTGACTACCTGCCCCAGTCGAACCGCACCGGCGTGCCCGAGCGCCCCACCTCGGACCCCTATGACCGGCTCGAGCCCAGCCTCGACACGATCATCCCGGCATCGGCCAACCAGCCCTACGACATGCACGAGGTTATCCGGAAGACGCTCGACGAGGGCGAATTCTTCGAGATCCAGCCCAAGCACGCCGGCAACATCATCTGCGGTTTCGGCCGCATCGAAGGCAAGACCGTGGGCGTCGTCGCCAACCAGCCGATGGTGCTGGCGGGCGTGCTCGACATCAACAGCTCGAAAAAGGCGGCGCGGTTCGTGCGCTTCTGCGACGCGTTCGAGATCCCGATCCTGACCTTCGTCGACGTGCCGGGCTTCCTGCCGGGCACCGCGCAGGAGCATAACGGCATCATCAAGCACGGCGCCAAGCTGCTGTTTGCCTATGCCGAAGCGACCGTGCCGAAGATCACTGTGATCACCCGCAAGGCCTATGGCGGCGCCTACGACGTCATGGCCTCGAAGCACCTGCGCGGCGATCTCAACTACGCCTGGCCTACCGCCGAAATCGCGGTGATGGGTGCCAAGGGCGCGGTCGAGATCATCTTCCGCGGCCTTTCGACCGAAGAGCAGGCGGTCAAGACCAAGGAATACGAGGACCGCTTCGCCAACCCGTTCGTGGCGGCGAGCAAGGGCTTCGTCGACGAGGTGATCCACCCGCATTCGACCCGCCGCCGCATCGCGCTGGGCCTGCGCAAGCTGCGCAACAAGAGCCTAGAGAACCCCTGGAAGAAGCACGACAACATCCCGCTGTAAGCGGGGTGGCCTCTCGCTTGGGCGAGGGGACGCAAGGGCCGTCCGGGCCTAGGTGGGTCCGGACTTCCCAGCCTTCAAAGGACAAGACATGACCGACATCTACATCGTTTCGGGCGCACGCACCGCCATCGGCTCGTTCGGCGGCAGTCTCGCTTCGCTGCGTCCGGCCGAGCTTGGCACGATTGCGATCAAGGCGGCGATCGAGCGCGCCGGGATCGCGCCGGCCGACGTGCAGAACGTGGTGATCGGCACCGTCGTCGCCAGCCAGCCCAAGGACGTCTACGTCAGCCGCGTCGCCGCAGTAAACGCAGGGATTCCGATCGAGGCGCCGGCGATGAACGTCAACCGCCTGTGCGGTTCGGGCCTGCAGGCGATCGTTTCGGCCGCGCAGGGGATCGCGCTGGGCGAACAGGACATTGCCGTCGCTGGCGGTGCCGAATCGATGTCGAACGCGCCGCACATGATCCTGACCGCGCGCAACGGGCAGAAGATGGGCGATCAGGTGCTGATGGACGCCATGCTCGGCGCGCTGCACGATCCGTTCGAGAACATCCACATGGGCGTGACGGCCGAAAACGTCGCGACACGCCTCTCGGTCAGCCGCGAGGAGCAGGACGCCCTTGCCGTCGAAAGCCACAAGCGCGCGGCGAACGCCGTCGCTAACGGCTATTTCAAGGACCAGATCGTCCCGGTCGAGATCAAGACCCGCAAGGGCACGGTCGTGTTCGACACCGACGAACATTTCCGCGCCGATGCCAGCCTTGAATCGATGGCGTCGCTGCGTCCGGTGTTCAAGAAGGACGGCACGGTCACCGCGGGCAATGCCTCGGGCCTCAACGACGGCGCGGGCGCGGTCGTGCTGGCGAGCGGCAAGGCGGTCGAGGAAAAGGGCCTCAAGCCGCTGGCCAAGATCCTTGCCTGGGGGCACGCGGGCGTCGAGCCGAACGTCATGGGCCTCGGTCCCGTCAAGGCGGTGCCGGTGGCCCTGCAGCGCGCCGGGCTGACGCTGGACCAGATCGACGTGATCGAGTCGAACGAAGCCTTCGCGGCGCAGGCCTGTGGCGTCGCCAAGGAACTGGGCTTCGATCCGGCCAAGACCAACGTCAACGGTTCGGGCATCAGCCTTGGCCACCCGATCGGCGCCACCGGCGCGATCCTGACGGTCAAGACGATCTATGAACTGCAGCGCATCGGCGGCCGCTATGGCCTGATCACGATGTGCATCGGCGGCGGCCAGGGCATCGCCATGGTGGTCGAACGGGTTTGAGGAACATGCGGGGCCGCCCGTCCGCAAGGACGGCGCGGCTCCAGCCCGCAACGGGCAAAGGGAGATGACGATGAAGCTGGGACGGTTGAACCACGTCGGCGTCGCAACGCCGGACATCGACGCCTCGATCGCGTTCTATCGCGACGTGATGGGCGCGAGCGACATCACCGAGCCGTTCGTGCTGGAAAGCCAGCAGGTGCGCGTGTGCTTCGTCAACACGCCGGGCGAGAACGGCACCAATGGCACCCAGATCGAGCTGATCCAGCCGACCAGCCCGGACAGCGCCGTGGGCAAGTGGCTCGCCGCCAACCCGCTGGGTGGCCAGCACCACCTTTGCTACGAAGTGCCCGATATCCACGAAGCCAAGGCCTGGTTCGAAGCCCAGGGCAAGCGCGTGCTGGGAGAACCCCGCATCGGCGCGCATGGCACGCTGATCTTCTTCGTCCACCCCAAGGACATGGGCGGACAGCTGACCGAAATCATGGAAACGCCCAAGGACGGGCATCACTGAGCCGATTGCCGCAGCTCCACGCATCAGGAACCGACGCGCGATGACCGACAAGACACTGGCCGACTGGCAGGCCGCCGCCTCGAAGGAGGTGAAGGGCAAGGACCTCAACTGGCAGACCCCGGAAGGGATCACCGTCAAGCCGCTCTACACGGCCGAGGACGTGACCGCCGATCCGGGCCTGCCCGGCTTCGCCCCGTTCACGCGCGGCGTTCGCGCCTCGATGTACGCCGGCCGCCCGTGGACCATCCGCCAGTACGCAGGCTTCTCCACCGCCGAGGAATCGAACGCCTTCTATCGCCGCAACCTGGCGGCGGGGCAGAAGGGCCTGTCGGTCGCCTTCGACCTTGCCACGCACCGCGGCTATGACAGCGACCACCCGCGCGTGGTGGGCGACGTGGGCAAGGCGGGCGTCGCCATCGACAGCGTCGAAGACATGAAGATCCTGTTCGACGGCATCCCGCTCGACCAGATGTCGGTTTCGATGACCATGAACGGCGCGGTGATCCCGATCCTCGCCTTCTTCATCGTCGCGGGCGAGGAACAGGGCGTCGACCGCAAGCTGCTGGACGGAACCATTCAGAACGACATTCTGAAGGAGTTCATGGTCCGCAACACCTACATCTACCCGCCCGAACCCAGCATGCGGATCATCTCGGACATCTTCGGCTACACCAGCCGCGAGATGCCGAAGTTCAACTCGATCTCGATCTCCGGCTACCACATGCAGGAAGCCGGCGCGACGCAGGTGCAGGAGCTGGCCTTCACCATCGCCGACGGCATGGAATACGTGAAGTACGGCGTCGCCTCGGGCCTCGACATCGACAAGTTCGCCGGGCGCCTGTCGTTCTTCTTCGCCATCGGCATGAACTTCTTCATGGAAGTGGCCAAGCTGCGCGCCGCGCGCGTGCTGTGGCACCGCGTGATGACCAAGCTCGGCGCCAAGGACGAACGCAGCAAGATGCTGCGCACCCACTGCCAGACCTCGGGCGTCAGCTTGCAGGAGCAGGACCCCTACAACAACGTCATCCGTACCACGATCGAGGCGATGGCCGCGATGCTGGGCGGCACGCAGTCGCTCCACACCAACGCGCTCGACGAAGCGATCGCGCTGCCGACCGACTTCTCGGCCCGCATCGCGCGCAACACGCAGATCGTGATCCAGGAAGAAACGGGCATGTGCAACGTGGTCGATCCGCTCGGCGGGTCGTACTACATCGAGGCGCTGACCCAGGAACTGGTCGACAAGGCGTGGGAGATCATCGAGCGCGTCGAAGCCGAAGGCGGAATGGCCAAGGCGGTGTCGGCGGGCTGGCCCAAGGCGATGATCGAGGAAGCCGCCGCCGGCCGCCAGGCCCGCGTCGACCGCGGCGAAGACGTGATCGTCGGCGTCAACAAGTACCGCCTCGCCAACGAAGACCAGCTGGAAACGCTCGAAGTCGACAACCACGTCGTCCGCGAAGCGCAGATCGCCCGAATCAAGCGCGTGCGCGAAACGCGCGACGAAACCAAATGCCGCGCCGCATTGAACGCGCTGACCGAAGGCGCCAAGACCGGCGGCAACCTGCTTGAACTCGCGGTAGAGGCTGCCCGCCACCGCGCGACGCTGGGCGAAATCTCCGACGCGATGGAAATCGTGTTCGGCCGCCACGGCACGTTCCCCACCCCGGTCAAGGGCGTCTATGGCGCGGCCTATGCCGGTGACTCGCGTTACCAGCAGGTCCTCGACGGCGTGGAAGCCGTCACCCGCCGCCTGGGCCGCAAGCCCCGCATGCTCGTCGCCAAGATGGGCCAGGACGGACACGATCGCGGCGCCAACGTGATCGCCTCGGCGTTCAGCGACATGGGCTTCGACGTCACCAGCGGCCCGCTGTTCCAGACGCCGGAAGAAGCGGCCAAGCTGGCGCTCGAAAACAACGTCGACGCGGTCGGCGCTTCGAGTCTTGCCGCCGGGCACAAGACCCTGATCCCCGAGCTGATCGGCCACCTGAAAGCTGCCGGCCGCGCCGACATCAAGGTCGTCGCCGGCGGCGTGATCCCGCCGCAGGACTACGACTTCCTGCGTGAAGCCGGGGTCCAGGGCATCTACGGCCCCGGCTCGAACGTCGTCGAATGCGCAGCCGACATGCTGCGCCTCCTCGGTCACAACATGCCGCCTGCGGGCGAAGAACTGGCAGCGGCGGAGTAAGCGCAATGTTCAAGAAAATCCTCATCGCCAACCGTGGCGAAATTGCCTGCCGCGTGATCAAGACCGCGCGTCGCATGGGTATCCAGACCGTGGCCGTCTATTCGGACGCCGACGCCCGCGCGCCCTTCGTGCAGATGGCGGACGAGGCCGTGCACATCGGCCCGGCGCCCGCCGCGCAGTCCTACCTGATCGCGGACAAGATCATCGCCGCCTGCAAGCAGACCGGCGCCGAAGCGGTCCATCCGGGCTATGGCTTCCTGTCCGAGCGCACCAGCTTCGCAGAGGCGCTGGCCGCAGAAGGCATCGAGTTCATCGGCCCCCCTGTCGGCGCGATCGCCGCGATGGGTGACAAGATCGAATCGAAGAAGCTCGCCAAGGAAGCCGGCGTCAACGTCGTGCCCGGCTTCGTGGGCGAGATCGAGGACACCGAACACGCCGTGCGGATCTCGAACGAGATCGGCTACCCGGTGATGATGAAGGCTTCGGCCGGCGGCGGCGGCAAGGGCATGCGCCTTGCCTACAACGAGAAGGACGTGCGCGAAGGCTTCGAGTCGGTGAAGCGCGAGGGCCTGAACTCGTTCGGCGACGACCGCGTGTTCATCGAGAAGTTCATCCTCAACCCGCGCCACATCGAGATCCAGATCCTCGGCGACAAGCACGGCAACATCCTCTACCTGAACGAGCGCGAGTGCTCGATCCAGCGTCGCCACCAGAAGGTGGTCGAGGAAGCGCCCTCGCCCTTCGTCACGCCGAAGATGCGCAAGGCCATGGGCGAGCAGTGCGTCGCGCTCAGCCGCGCGGTCGGCTACTACAGCGCGGGCACGGTCGAACTGATCGTCTCTGGCGCGGACCCGACGGGCGAATCGTTCTACTTCCTCGAAATGAACACCCGCCTGCAGGTGGAACACCCCGTCACCGAAGCGATCACCGGCGTCGACCTCGTCGAACAGATGATCCGCGTGGCCGCCGGCGAAAAGCTGGCGATGACGCAGGACGACATGAAGATCGACGGCTGGGCCATCGAGAACCGCGTCTATGCCGAAGACCCCTATCGCGGCTTCCTGCCCTCGACCGGTCGCCTGATCCGCTACAACCCGCCGGTGCCCGGCTGGACCGATGACGGCGCCGAGAACGGCCGTCGCGGCGTGGACGGCGTGCGCGTGGACGATGGCGTCTACGAAGGCGGCGAAGTCTCGATGTTCTACGATCCCATGATCGCCAAGCTGGTCACCTGGGGCAAGACGCGCGACGAAGCGGCGGACAAGCAGATCGCCGCGCTGGACGCGTTCGAGATCGAAGGGCTTGGCCACAACATCGATTTCGTCAACGCGATCATGCAGCACCCGCGCTTCCGCTCGGGCGAGCTGACCACCGGCTTCATCGCCGAGGAATATCCCGAAGGCTTCCACGGCGCGGCGACCGACGACGGCACCAAGCGCACGCTTGCAGCCATTGCTGGCTTCCTGGCGACGGCTCGGGCCGACCGCGCGCGCCAGGTCGACCAGCAGCTGGGTGACGAGCTCGATCCCCCGGCGCAGTGGTCGGTGACGATCGCCGGGTCGACCTTCGCGGTCGAACTGACCGAGGACGACGTGCTCGTCGATGGCGAGGCGGTGGACATCGCGCTCGAATACACGCCGGGCCAGCGCATGGTGGCCTGCGACGTCGACGGCAAGCCGCTGACGGTGAAGGTCGAACCGTTCCGCGCCGGCTTCAAGCTGACCACGCGCGGTGCGATCCACCAGGTGCAGGTGCTGCCGGCCAGCGTCGCCCACCTCACCCGCCACATGATCGAAAAGGTCCCGCCGGATCTTTCGAAGTTCCTGATCTGCCCGATGCCGGGCCTGCTCGTGGCGCTGCATGTCGGCGAAGGCGATACGGTCGAGGCCGGACAGCCGCTCGCGGTGGTCGAGGCGATGAAGATGGAAAACATCCTGCGCGCCGAGAAGGCGGGCAAGGTCAAGGCGGTCAACGCCAAGGCTGGAGAGAGCCTGGCCGTGGATGCGATCATCCTCGAAATGGAGTAAGCCGGTCGCCAAGGGCGGGCGCGGAACGATTTAACCGATTAGTTAAGTTTTTCACGCCCGACCCTCGGGACAGGTTGACGTTTACGTAAGCGCCAATTATGCGCGCTTCAGTGGAACACGAGAAAGGCCTGACAGCATGAAAGCCCTGGTCACGGTGAAGCGCGTGATCGACTATAACGTGAAGCCGCGCGTAAAGGCGGATGGCACGGGCGTCGATCTCGCCAACGTCAAGATGAGCATGAACCCGTTCGACGAAATCGCCGTCGAAGAAGCCATTCGCCTGAAGGAAAAGGGCGTGGTTACCGAAATCGTGGCGGTGTCGGTCGGCCCTGCCAAGGCGCAGGAAACGCTGCGCACCGCGCTCGCCATGGGCGCCGATCGCGCGATCCTGGTGCAGACCGATGACGAGGTCGAGCCGCTGGCCGTGGCCAAGATCGTCAAGGGCGTGGCCGACGAGGAAGCGCCGGGCCTGATCATCACCGGCAAGCAGGCGATCGACGACGACAGCAACCAGGTCGGCCAGATGGTCGCCGCGCTGCTCGGCCGTCCGCAGGGCACCTTCGCCAACGAGATCACCGTGGAAGGCGATTCGGTCGTCGTGAAGCGTGAAATCGACGGCGGTCTCGAAACCGTGAAGCTGGCGCTACCGGCCGTGGTCACCACCGACCTGCGCCTGAACGAGCCGCGCTATGCCTCGCTGCCGAACATCATGAAGGCCAAGAGCAAGCCGCTCGCGACCAAGGCGCCCGCCGACTACGGCGTGGACACCGCCCCGCGTCTCAAGACGCTGAAGGTCAGCGAACCGCCGGTGCGTTCGGCCGGCATCAAGGTGGCCGACGTCGACGCGCTGGTTGCCAAGCTCAAGGAACTGGGAGTCGCCTGATGGCCAACGTACTCGTCTGGGTCGAACACGACGGCAGCGCCGTCAAGGACGCCACCCTCGCCGCCGTCACCGCCGCTGCCAAGCTGGGTGATGTCACCGCTCTGGTCGCCGGCTCGGGTGTCGACGGCGTTGCCGCCGCCGCCGCGCAGATCGAAGGCGTGTCGAAGGTCCTCAAGGCCGACGACGCCGCGCTTGCCAACGCGCTGGCTGAAAACGTCGCGCCGCTGATCACCAACCTGATGGCCGGCTACGACGCCTTCGTCGCCGCCGCCACGACCACCGCCAAGAACGTGGCGCCGCGCGTGGCCGCGCTGCTCAACGTGGCGCAGGTTTCGGAAATCCTGTCGGTCGAAGGCCCCAAGACCTTCACCCGCCCGATCTACGCCGGCAACGCCATCGCCACAGTCGAATCGAGCGACGCCAAGCTGGTCATCACCGTGCGCGGCACTGCCTTCGCCAAGGCGAACGCCACCGGCGGTTCGGCTGCGGTCGAAGCGGTTTCGGGTGCGGCCGAATCGGGCCTGTCGAGCTTTGTCGGTTCGGAAATCGCCAAGAGCGAGCGTCCGGAACTGACCAGCGCGAAGATCATCGTCTCGGGCGGTCGTGCGCTCAAGGACGCGGCGACCTTCGAATCGACCATCACCCCGCTCGCCGACAAGCTCGGCGCCGCGATCGGCGCGAGCCGTGCTGCGGTCGACGCGGGCTACGTGCCCAACGATTACCAGGTCGGCCAGACCGGCAAGATCGTCGCGCCCGAAGTCTACGTCGCGGTCGGCATCTCGGGTGCGATCCAGCACCTCGCCGGCATGAAGGATTCCAAGACCATCATCGCCATCAACAAGGACGAGGACGCCCCGATCTTCCAGGTGGCGGACATCGGCCTCGTCGGCGACCTGTTCACGCTGGTTCCGGAACTTACCGGCAAGCTGTGATCGGAACCTGACGGTTTTGAATGCGAAGGGCTCCGCCGCGGCGGGGCCCTTTTCGTTTGTGCGCACGAGGGCGCATCCGGCGGCGAGCCCGGACGATAACGCCGTTGGGAAGTGTACGGACCTGCGCGACCGGCGCGGGCGCCATGCGTGGCGCGTGCGCGTGGAGGGCAAGAGGAACGCTGTGGCGAGTGGCCGGCGGGGCGTTGGCTATCCCGGATCGGCTCAGCCTGTAGTCGGACGGGGGCTCGAAACCCGGGCGGCGGCTCGCAAGGCGGCCCGGTCCGTAGCGATAAGTCCCGCGAGGATAAGTTCCGGGATTGGTCGCGGCCGCATGAAGGGGCCGGACCGGACTGGAACCGGACTCGCAAGGGAGCGCTGCCACGCGGTTGAACCACCGCACCACATCCGCCCGTCCGTTGCAGTGGCTTGGGTGTGCCCGGGACTTGGGGCTTAACGCCCTCGCTGCCGTATCCCCCGAAAGGAATGCGGCTCCCGCAGCGCCGACCCGCGCCGGTCGCGTCGGGCCTTTCCCATCGTGGAGATTGGCCCGAAGGAGCGAAGAGCAAGCCGGCCATGCCGCTCCCGGTCCGTGGCGGGGCGTATAACCTATATGGTACGTTTTGTCAAGGTCGGGAAGGAAGGGGTAGATGCGAGGGGGGCACCCCCTCGCGCTCCCGGGACGTCTTCCGGCGCTGGCCAAGCGCTTTGGGGAGGTGCTGCGTTCGATCTCGCTGTTGCGCTGGAAGGACAAGGGCAGCCCTTCGACAGGCTCAGGGCAGGCGGTGTGGGGAGGGCTTCTTCACTCCTCAAACGTCATGCCAGCGTAGGCTGGCATCTTTGGCGGTTTGCGGAAGGGTTGGGAGGCGCGCCAGCGGTCTGCATGACGGCCAGCGATCCCAGCCTTCGCTGGGATGACGCTATGGGCGAGGGTAGGCGCTACGCCTCAACCCCGTCCGTCCTGAGCTTGTCGAAGGACTGTTCTCTTCTTGATGGCGCGCGCTGTGCCCGCACCACTCCACCACCCCGCGGGTAGTTCCCCTCCCCATGGAGGGGAGGACAACGGCTCAGCTCTTACCGGGAGACGTCGACAGGGTGCAGGGACGATAAGTCCCTGCTTTCCCACGTTTCTTTATCAACCCGCGCGGCGGACCTTGTTGCGGTGGGCGCCGACGCCGGGGGCGCCGCGGGGGCGGAAGCGGCGGGGCTTGCCGGCTTCGCCGCGCTCGCCTTCGGCGGCGGTGCGCTGGCCGTCACCGCCGGAGCGCTGGCCGCCCTGCGCGGGCTTCTGGCCCTGGGGACGACCCCGGCCACCATCGCGATTCCCGTCGCGGCCACCGCCACCGCGGCGTTCGCCACGATCGCCGAAGCGGCCGCGTTCGTCGCGCTCTTCGCGGCGGGCGTCCTGCGCCAGCTGCTCGGGCGTGCGCTTGGCCGAGGGGAGCTTGGCCGCTTCGGCGAGGAAGTTTTCGGGCAGCGGCACCTGCTCGAGCTTGACCTTGGTCAGCTTCTCGATGTCGCGCAGGTAAGGCTTTTCATCGGGCGCGCAGAAGCTGATGGCGATGCCATCGGCGCCAGCGCGCGCGGTGCGGCCGATGCGGTGGACGTACTGTTCGGCGACGTTCGGCAGTTCGAAGTTGAACACGTGGGACACGCCCGAAACGTCGATGCCGCGCGCGGCGATGTCGGTGGCGACGAGCACAGGGCACGAGCCCTGGCGGAAGGCTTCGAGCGCGGCGGTGCGCTGCGCCTGGGTCTTGTTGCCGTGGATGGCGCGGGCATCGATGCCGGCGGCATTGAGGTTGCGCACGACGCGATCGGCGCCGTGCTTGGTGCGGGTGAACACCAGCGCGCGGTCGAGCGTCTTATCGGCCAGCATCGCGCGGATGCGCAAGCTGAGCAGCGCCTGCTTTTCCGCCTGGTTGAGGAAGGTGACGTACTGTTCGACGCGTTCGGCCGTGGTCGACTGCGGGGCGACTTCGACGCGGACGGGGTTCTGGATGAACTGCTTGCCGAGGTCTTCGATCGACTTGGGCATGGTGGCCGAGAAGAACAGCGACTGGCGGTTCTTTGGCAGCAGGTTGGCGACGCGCTTCAACGCATGGATGAAGCCGAGGTCCATCATCTGGTCGGCTTCGTCGAGCACGAAGATCTCGGTGCGGCCGAGGGTGAGCGCGCGGTTGTCGATCAGGTCGAGCAGGCGGCCGGGCGTGGCGACGAGAATGTCGGTCCCCTGCACCAGGCGGCGGGCCTGCTTGCCGATGGGCACGCCACCGAACACGCAATCGACGCCGAGCTTCAGGTTCTTGGCATAGCCCTTGATGTTTTCGGCGATCTGCGCGGCGAGCTCGCGGGTGGGCGAGAGCACCAGCATGCGGCACGAGGCGGGCTTGCGGGGCTTGGGATCGGCGGCAAGGCGGTGGAGCGAGGGCAGCGAGAACGCCGCGGTCTTGCCCGTGCCGGTCTGCGCGATGCCGAGCAGGTCACGCCCTTCGAGCAGGGCGGGAATGGCCTGGCGCTGGATCGGCGTGGGATCGTTGTAGCCCTTGGTCTCGAGCGCGCGCAGGATAGGCTCGGCGAGGCCAAGATCGGAAAAATAGGACATGAAAACAAGTCTTTCGTTGGCGCGCCAACGGATGGGCGGCGCGCGACAGGTCGTCGTTCGCGCGACCCGTGCGTGAAAGGGGAAGCAGGTGAGGCAAGGCCCGTGCGGCTGGGGCGGATCTCACCATGTCGAAACGGCGGATCTCACGCTTGCCCGAGCGTGCGACGAAATGCTCCGTCGCCGGTCTTGCTGCGCTGCATATAAACGCATTGCGCGCAAAAGCAAGGAAATTGCGCCCGCAGGCGCGATCCGGCGCTGGCATCGGGCGGCCGACCGGCTATGCTCTGGCCCATGCGCTTGACCAGACCCGCCGTTCGCCTGCTGATCGCTCCGCTTGCTTCGCTGGCTCTTTCGCTGCCGGCCCTGGCCGCGCCGCCTGCGCCATCGCCGCAGGAGCGGACGATGATAGCGACGGTGGACAAGGAGCAGGGGCGCACGCTCGCCTTGCTGGAAAAGCTGGTGAACCAGAATTCGGGCAGCCGGAACATCGCCGGCAACAAGGCGGTGATCGCCATGCTGACGCCCGAGTTCGAGGCGCTGGGCTTCAAGGTAACGTTCCTGCCGATGGAGCAGACCGGCCGCGCCGGCCACCTGCTGGCGACGCATGGCGGAGCGAAGGGGGCCAGGCGGTTGCTGCTGATCGGTCATACCGACACGGTGTTCGAGCCGGATTCGCCTTTCCAGAAGTTCACCCGCGCCGGCGACAAGGCGATGGGCCCGGGCGTGGCCGACGACAAGGGCGGCGTCGTCACGATCCTGGCCGCGCTGCGCGCGATGCAGGCGGCGGGCACGCTGAAGGGCGCCAACATCGAGGTGTTCCTGACCGGCGACGAGGAGGACGCGGGCGATCCGCAGAGCGCGGCGCGCGCCGACCTGATCGCGGCGGGCAAGCGGGCGGATGCCGCGCTCGATTTCGAGGGGCTGGTGCGGATGGCGGGCGCCGATGGCAAGCCGGTGGACATGGGCTCGATCGCGCGCCGTTCGGCCTTTTCGTGGACGCTGACGGTGCAGGCGAAGTCGGGCCATTCGAGCGGGGTGTTCGGCGCCGATGGCGATGGCGCGATCTATGCCCTCGCCCGCATGATCGCCGCCTTCCGCGCCGAAGTGCCCGAGCCCAACCTGACGCTCAACGTCGGGTTGATGGGCGGGGGCGCGCTGGCTGCGCTCGATGCCGACCAGGCGCGGGTGAGCGCGAGCGGCAAGACCAACATCATCCCGGCCAAGGCGCTGGCGCGCGGCGACCTGCGCACGCTTTCGCCCGAACAGCATGCGGCGGCGGTGGCCAAGATGCAGGCCATCGTCGCGCGGCCCTATCCCGGCGCCACCGCCAGGCTGGCGTTCGAGGACGGCTATCCGCCGATGGCGCCTACGCAAGCCAATAAGGCGCTGCTCGGCAAGCTCAACGCGGTGAACGCGGCGCTGGGGCTGCCCGCGATGCCCGCGCTCGATCCCGCCAAGCGCGGGGCGGGCGACATCAGCTTCGTGGCTGCCGACGTGCCGGGCCTGGCCGGCCTTGGCCCCGCATCGAGCGGCGACCATACCCCGGCCGAGACGGTCGACGTGTCTTCGATCTGGCTCCAGGCCAAGCGCGCGGCGCTGCTGATGAGCCGGCTGGCAGCCGAGAAGCGGTGAGCGGGTCCGGGCCGGACGGGGCGCATCCGCCCAGCCCGTGCACGAAGGTCTGCACGATCGACCGGGCGACGCGCACGTGCGCGGGCTGCGCGCGCACGATCGAGGAGATCGCGGCTTGGCTGACGGCAAGCGCGGCGCAGAAGCACGCGATCCTGGCGCGCATCGCCGCACAGTCACGCCCCTGACGCGGCTTGCCGTTACGGCGGGCGGACTCTAGGTTCGTCTGTCAAAACGGGACGAGGATCGCGCAACTTGGTACAGATTTCGGATCTTGGCGGCTTTTCGAGCCTGGTGGCGATGTTCCTCGCACGGGCCGACGCGAAAGGGGAGCAGCCGTTCCTGTGGGCCAAGCGCGAAGGCAAGTGGCGCGAGCAGAGCTGGCGCGCGGTGGCGGAGAAGGTCTGCCTGCTGGCCGAGCATTTGCGCGCGCTGGGGCTGAACGACGGCGACCGGGTGGTGATCGTGTCGGAAAACCGCCCCGAATGGTGCATTGCCGATCTGGCGATCATGGCCGCCGGGCTGGTGACCGTGCCGACCTACACCTCCAACACCGAGCGCGATCATCACCACATCCTGGAAAATTCGGGTGCGCGGGCGGTGATCGTGTCTACCCCGAAGCTTGCCGCGCCGCTGCTGACCGCTGCGCTGCGATCGCCTTGCGTGGAGCACGTGATCGGCATCGAGCCGCTGAAGCGGATGCAGGCGGGCGTGCTGGCGTTCCATGACTGGGACAGCCTGACGAGCGGCAATGGCGCGGCGGCGCGCAAGGCGGTCGATGCGCGGATCGCCGGGTTGAAGCGCAGCGACACCGCCTGCCTGATCTACACCAGCGGCACCGGCGGCGCGCCGCGCGGGGTGATGCAGCACCACGGCGCGATCCTGGCCAATGTCGAAGGCGCGGCGACGATCCTGGCCGAGGACTTCGGGATCGAGGAGGAAGTGTTCCTGTCGTTCCTGCCGCTGAGCCACGCCTATGAACATACCGGCGGGCAGTACCTGCCGATCGGCATTGGCGCGCAGATCTACTATTCCGAGGGGCTGGAAAAGCTCGCCAGCAACATCGAGGAGACGCGCCCGACGATCATGGTGGTGGTGCCGCGCCTGTTCGAGGTGCTGCGCACGCGGATCATGAAGCAGGTCGAAAAGCAGGGCAAGCTCGCCAACTACCTGATGGGTCGGGCGCTGGCGATCGGCGCGCGCAAGGCCGAGGGCCGAAAGCGGCTGGTCGATGCGCCGATGGACCTGGTGCTGAACGCGGCGCTGCGGCCCAAGATCCGCGCGCGCTTCGGCGGGCGGATCAAGGCGATGGTTTCGGGCGGGGCGCCGCTCAACCCCGAAGTCGGCGTGTTCTTCGACGCGATGGGGCTGACCATGCTGCAGGGCTATGGCCAGACCGAGGCGGGGCCGGTGATTTCGTGCAACCGCCCGCGCGCCGGGCTGAAGATGGACACCGTCGGCCCGCCGATGAAGGGCGTGGAGGTGAAGATCGCCGAGGATGGCGAGATCCTGGTGCGCGGCGAGCTGGTGATGCACGGCTACTGGCAGAACCCGGCCGAGACCGCGCGCACGATCATCGACGGCTGGCTGCACACCGGTGACATCGGCCACATCGACGAGCGCGGGCGAATCAAGATCACCGACCGCAAGAAGGACATGATCGTCAACGACAAGGGCGACAACGTATCGCCCCAGAAGATCGAGGGCATGCTGACGCTGCAACCCGAGATCGCGCAGGCGATGGTATCGGGCGACAAGCGGCCCTACGTGGTCGGGCTGATCGTGCCCGATCCCGAATGGGCGCTGGACTGGGCGCGCGCGCAGGGCGAACATTTCGACTTCAAGGAGCTGCAGGACCTGCCCGCCTTCCGCAACGCAGTGCGGGCCGCGGTCGACCGGGTGAACAAGGACCTTTCGGTGATCGAAAAGGTGCGCCAGTTCGCCTTCGCCGACGAAGCGTTCAGCATCGACAACGAGGAGATGACCCCGTCGATGAAGATCCGCCGCCACAAGATCCGCGAGCGGTACGGCGCGCGAATCGATTCGCTCTACAAAAGCTGACCCCGGCGCGGGCGCGCATGGCGGGTTCAGGCGGGTTCAGGCAGGCGAGGACGCGAGATCGAAGATCTCGAACTCCTCGGTCATGAACACGCAGGAATTGGCGAAATCGATGAAACCGCGTTCATCGTCGAGCAGCATCTGCGCGGCATCGCGGCCGGCTTCGGAATTGCCGCGGGCGAAGTCTTCCATGCTGTCCCACCAGATTTCGGTGATGCCGTCGTAGCCTTCCTTCAGGCCGCGCGTGGGGCGGAAGGATTCGTTGTAGTCGGGCAGGCGGGTGTGGCTCTGCACATAGCGCCGTGCACCGATGGTTTCGGCGACCGAGCGCACCTTTGGTCCGTGCTGTTCGAGCCAGTAGCGCTGGAATTCCTCGACCGAGAGATCGGGGTGGCGGCGGATGCAGTAGACCATCTTGAGCATGTCGAACCTCTTCCCGGATTGTTTTGCGGGAAGAGGGTGGCCGAGGGCGCCGACCGGCGCAAGCGCGCGCTTCAGGCGACTTCGAGTTCGACGAATTCGGGGAAGAAGCGCGGCGGGCGGCTGGACCAGCCGGGCGCGGTGGCGGCGGCTTCGCTGATCGTCTGGAGCAGGACGCGGCGGCGGGCTGGCGCAATCTGGGGCAGCGCGGCGGCGCCGCAGAACGCGGCGGGAAGCCACGGCCGCACATCGGGACCAAGCAGGCGTTCATAGAGGAAGCGGAAGGCAGGAAAGCCGCAGAGATAGTTCTGCCCGAGATCGAAGGCGGCGAGCCGCAGCAGCTTGCCTACGAAGGTTTCGAGCCCCGCCGCACCCGGACCTTCGGGGAGCATGGCGCGGACCTGGTCGAGTTCCTCGTAGACGAGATACTGCGTGCGTATCGAGGCGGTTTCGGCCGCATCGCGCGCCCAGAGACGGAAGGCATCCTCCCGGAGCAGACCGACATCGAGGCTGCGGCGGATGTAGCGCTGCGCACCGGCGGTAAAACCGGCGAATTCGCGCATCTCGGAGAGGATCTGCGTGGCGCAGCCGCTGCGGGATGGTTCGGTCATCGCACGCTCTCGCACATGTCAGGCTACCTCCGTGTCGCCGGGAAGCGGACGATTCTCCCGGCGACTAGGCAAACCTTAGCGGTCGCGTGGTTAGGGCGTCGTTAAGTGGACGATCCGCAGCGTGCCCAAGGACTTGGCCCATGGGAGATGGACAAGCCGGTAAGACTTGCGATCTGCAGCGGCTGGCAGGTCCGATCAGGCGTTGCGCGCCATCAGCCCGCCATCGACCGGGATGGTCGCCCCGGTCAGGAACGAGGCGGCTGGCAGGCACAGGCTGAGCGTCATGTGCGCGACTTCCTCGGGCGCGCCATACCGGCGCAGCGCGGTGCGGCGCTTGGCGTAAAGCTCCTTGTGTTCGTCCGAGATCGCCGCGGTCATGCCCGTCAGGATCGGGCCCGGGCAGATGCAGTTGACGGTGATGCCTTCCTTGCCGAATTCCACCGCGAGGCTGCGGGTCAGCCCGGTGACGCCCGCCTTGGCCGCGCTGTAGGCGCTCTGGTGCAGCGTTGCGCCCAGCGCCTCGGTCGAGGCGATGTTGACCACGCGCGGCGAGGTCGACTTGCGCAGCCAGGGGAGCGCCGCGCGAATCATGCGCTGGTGCGAGGTGAGCAGCACTGCGATGGTGCGGTCCCACACCGCATCGTAAGTCGGATCTTCGAGCGGGGTGGCCGCGGCGATGCCGGCATTGTTCACCACCACATCGATCCCGCCGAAGGTGGCGGCGACATCGGCAACGAACGCTTCGAGCGCGCCGCGATCGGTGATGTCGAGCGGCCATGACCGGGCCGATCCGCCCGCATCGCGGATGGCTTGCGCAACGCGCTCGGCCGCTTCGCCATTGATGTCGCACAGCGCGACATTGGCCCCGTCGCGGGCGAAGACTTCGGCCGTGGCGCGCCCCATGCCGCTGCCGGCGCCGGTGACGATGGCGGTCAATCCGGCGACGCTGCGCGCGGGGTCCTTCTGCTGCATGGGGCTTCGATCCTCTCGTACGTTTTCTGGTCAAACATGACTGCACCGATCATCGCCGCGCTGCAAGCCTGCGCCGATTGCCCAGAAGCTGGCACCATTTGCCAATGGCGATGGCGCGCCCGGCAGGCCAGTTTCCTTCCCGTCGGGTAGGCGGCCACGTCGCGTCCACGCCCCTGCCCGGCAACTTTCGCGCAAGGAGACATCGCGATGAAAGGGATTTTTGCCCGTGCCATGCTGATCGGGGCAGCGCTGGTTGCAGTGCTGGCAGGCACCGCGCCCGCCTTGGCGCAGGCAAGCCAGGTGATCGCCTTTGCCAAGGGCAACGATAACGCTTCGGTCAAGGGCGCGATCGTTGGCGATACCTACAAGGATTACCTGATCAGCGCGCGTGGCGGCCAGAAGATGGGCGTATCGC
This sequence comes from Novosphingobium olei, assembly GCF_012927405.1. Lineage (GTDB taxonomy): Bacteria > Pseudomonadota > Alphaproteobacteria > Sphingomonadales > Sphingomonadaceae > Novosphingobium > Novosphingobium olei. The sequence goes on from NZ_JABBGM010000005.1 coordinate 102,449, forward strand.
TGATCACCAAGGCAGCATACTTCAATATCATGCCGCCGGGCAGCACCGGCGAGGCGATCTACAACAGCTCGATCGATGGCAATGACGCCACCGGCGTGGTCCTGCCGCGCACCGGCCAGTATCGCATCCGCGTCTACACCATGGGCGCGGTGACCCGGACCAAGCGGCCGGTGCCATTCCAGGTCTCGGTCTCGATCATGAACTGACCGTGCTCCGGGCACGCGTCAGAGTGGCAGGAGCGACACTGGGCAGGAGCGACACTGGGCAGGAGCGACACTCGGCAGGAGCGGCACTGGGCAGGAGCGGCGGGGCGCGATAACAGGACGGCGGACCGGAGCGGCAAGAGGCGCGCCGGTGCCGCTCGAATGGGAAGGAAAATCATGTCGTTTTCGCTCTACGCCGCCACCGTGCCCACATACCGCCAGATCCTCGGCGCGCTGGACAAGGCCGAGGCCTTTTGCACGGAACAGGGGATCGATCCGTCCGAGCTGGTCGGCGCGCGGCTGATCGACGACATGCTGCCGCTGGGGTTTCAGGTGAAGCAGGCGGCAGTCCATTCGCTGGGCGCGATCGCCGGGGCAAAGCAGGGCCAGTTCTCGCCTTCACGCGATGCGCTACCCGATAGCTTTACCGCCCTGAAGGCCGTTGTCGCCGAAGCGCAGGCTGGTCTGGAAGCGCTGTCCCCGGCAGACGTGGATGGCTTGGCAGGCCATGACGTGGCCTTCGTTGCCGGGGATTTTCGCCTGCAGTTCGTGGCCGAGGAGTTCCTGATGACCTTCTCGCTGCCGAACTTCTATTTCCACGCTTCGACCGCGTACAACATCCTGCGGGCCAAGGGGGTGCCGATCGGCAAGCGCGACTTCCTCGGCCAGCTTCGGCTCAAGCAGGGCTGACGGACCGGGGTTTACGGGCAAGCGACGGGCGGCGGCGCGGCAATGCGCTGCGGCCCGTCCCCTGCCCGTCCTTGCTCAGAGTGCGTTGGCGGTGGCAATCCGGCCCAGAACCCCAGCGCTGGGCTTGGCCTTTCGCGCGAACGTTTCCGGATCGACCGAGGCAAGGCCGAGCTTGCCGTGGAAGCCCGAGACCCATTCGTAGTTGTCGAGCAGCGACCAGTGGAGATAGCCGAGAACCGGCACACCCTGGTCCATCACGCCCTTGAGCGCCTGCAGCGACGCCGGGATGAAGGCCGCGCGCACGGCATCATCGGTTGTGTTGACGCCGTGTTCGCTGATCAGGATCGGCCTTCCCGTGGCGGCATGGGCAAAGCGGACCGCGCCTGCCAGCGACAGCGGACTGACATCGGCCCCCATCGGATTGCCGGGGACAGGCCTTTCGGGCGGCAGCCGCCCCTTCGATGTCCAGCGTGCCTGCTCGTAGTTCTGCACGCCGAGGTAATCGTCTTGCTTCGCTTCCTCGAGCCACGGGCCGTAGAGCCGCTCGCGCATGCGGTCGCGCATGGAGGTGCTGCCGACCGCGATATCGTCGAGCATCGAGAGGCTGAAGCCGACGGGCAGGTCCGAACGGACCGACTTGATCGCATCGCGACCGGCGCGATGCCCGGCGATGATGGTCCGGGTAAACACCTCGAAGTCGTCTGGGTCCACTGCATTGGCGACCGAGAACTTCGCCGAACCGCTGATGCGGGCGGCCGCCTGCAGCATCGCCCGCATGCCGCCGATCGCCTCGGGCGGAAGGATCAGCTGCAACAGGTGGTTGATGTTGGGTTCGTTAAGCGTCATCGCGATCGCCATGTCGCCGGCCAGGTGACGCGCGGCGCGCTCGCAGTACCGGGCAAAGCGCAGGGGCGCCTTGGGATTGGTCCATCCCCCATCCGCAGCGAACCAGCGTGGCGCGCTGTAGTGATTGAACGTCACGACCGGGGCGAGCCCCCGCGCCCGGCAGCCCGCGATCATGCGCTTGTAGTGATCGAGCATCGCCACCGAGAATTCGCCTTCGGCGGGTTCTATCCGCGCCCATTCGATGCTGAAGCGATAGCTGTTGAGCCCGATCGATTTGACCAGATCGAGGTCCTGCTCCCACAGCAGGAAGCTGTTGCAGGCATCGCCCGAAGATTCGCGGAACAGGGTTGGCGTAACGTGCTCGATCAGCCAGCAATCGCTGTTCGTGTTGTTGCCTTCGACCTGGTGCCCGGCCGTCGACGCGCCCCACAGGAAGCCTCGGGGAAAGCCCGAGGGGCCGTCGGCCTGGCGCACTGGCGAACGGCCAAACGCGGGAACGGCGCCCAGCGCGGCACTCGCGGCCAAAAGCGTGCGGCGATCGATCACGTTCGTTCCTTTCAACAATGTCAGGCGCAGTGCTGGCCGATGAAGCCGACGATCTCGTCGGCAAGGCGACGGTCTTCGGTGCCAAGGTGCATCGCCATCGAGTAATGATTGTGCCCGCTGGCGATGTACCCGCGCGGCATCGCGCCGTGACGCTCCAGACGCGCCGACATCAGCCCGAGAAACTCCGCCTGGAACCGCGGCGGATCGAATTCGGCACAGGCCACCAGCAATGGCAGCGCGGTATCGACCAGCGCGTCGAGCGGCATCCGGGCGGCATAATCGGCCTGAGGGCCGTAGTAGGGCAGGTCTCTGTCATCGAGCGGGGTGCAGCCGTAGAGGCCCGATAGCAGAACCAGGCCCGCGGCGGCGAGATCGGGTCGCAGCTTGAGCGCGGTGGCGATGTGCACCGCGCCTGCCGACGTGCCGACCAGCACGATGCGGGCGGGGTCACCGCCGAAGCCGGTGGCGTTGGCGACGAGCCAGTCGAACGCGGCCAGCACGTCCTCGCCCCCCGAAGGCCAAGCCGCATCGGGCAGCAGCCGGTAGTTCATGACCGCGCCGAGCATGCCGGCTTCGGCCACCATGCGCCCGACCGCAGCGTTTTGCCAATCGTGCGCGCCGCCCTTGTCCCCAACACGGAAACCGCCCCCGTGGACGAAGAGAACGACCGGTGCCCCGGCCGGCGTGCCGTAGAGATCGAGCGTCTGGCGTGGATGATCGCCATAGCACCGGTCCACCGCAGCAGCGGGCACGCGCTGCATGAGCGCCTGCTGTTCCTGTTCGAACAGCGCGCGGCATTGTTCGATGACGGCGGGGCCAAGCGTCCGCCCCATTGCAGCGATGGCTGTGCGGGTCATGCCAAGGTTCATCGCATCGTCCTGCTGCGAGGGGCTGCGGGCAGCGACAACCAGCCGCCGCCCGCCTTCATGTCAGAACTTCGTTTCGAGGCTGACGCCGAAGGTGCGTTCGGCTTCGCGCGTGCGCCAGTTGACGTAGCCGCCATTGGTGAACGGGAGGCTGATGACCGCCGCGTTGAAGTCCTGCTTGAACAGGTTGCGCACGAAGGCGCCGACCCGCCAGCGATCGTTGATCGAACCAAGACCGATGTTGCCGTTGACGATGACGTATCCGTCCTGGTGCTGGTAGGGATCGCCCACGGCGTAGGACACGTCGCTGCGCAGCGAGGAATTCATCGCGAAGTCGAACTTCAGCGCATCGCCGATCGGCTGCTCGTACGACACTCCTGCCGTGACGGCATGCTTGGGCGCACCCGGAAGCGCTTCGCCAGCGGCCTGGTACAGCGACGTGCCGCTCGAGCTGTTGCAGACCGTGGCGGCCAGACCCGTGCGGTTCTGGTAATCGGTGCAAGCGGTCAGGTAGTCCGTGAACTTGGCGTCCGAGTACGTGTACGAGACGTTGAACGAAAGCGACCGGGTCGGACGCATGACGAGTTCGACTTCGAAGCCCTTCGCTTCGGCGGCACCGGCGTTTTCGGTCAGGAATTCCTGGCCGTTGAACACCGATGTCTGCAGCTGCTTGTACTTGTCCCAGAAGGCGTTGACGTTGACCGTCAGCGCCCGGTCGAGGAACTGCATCTTGGCGCCGACCGTCACGTCGTCGACCTGCTGCGGCTTCACGTTGCTGCGCGTGCCGGTGAGACCCGAGAAGGTCACCGTCGGCCCGAGGTAACCTCGCGCATAGGTTGCATAAAACAGCAGATCGCGGCTCGGCTTGAATTCCGCGCCGGCGCGGCCCGACAGCTTCGTCGCCTTGGTCTTGCCGGTGGTGAGATCACGGGTTGCGTAAGGCACGGTTCCCGACGGCGTGAAGCCGTTCGACGGCATCGGCGGCACGAAGGGCGCAAGATCAGGGTCCACCGTGCTGTAGTTGTGCGACGTGACGCTGTCGTGCGTCAGACGCAGGCCACCGAGCAGCGCGAAGGTGTCCGACACGTGGAACTTGCCATCGAGATACCCGGCAATGCTGTTGGTCGTGGTGTCGGTATGGTTGTACCCGGCGGTGATCGACACGGTCGGGAACGTCGAATACGGCATCGCCGGACGCAGGATCGCGCTTTGGCCAAGGCCGATGCCGGTTTCCTGGCGCGAGGCAAAGGCACCGGCAATGAATTCGAGCGCCTGGCCCGAAGGCGAGGTCACGCGCAGTTCCTGCGAATAGGATCGGCGGGTCTGGCCGGGATCACGAGCATAGAACTTTTCATACGGCAGGCCGTCGATCGAGAAGGCGAAGGCGCCTTCCTTCTGTTCGCGGAACGCGGTGATCGAGGTCAGCGTGTAGTCGCCCAGCTTCAGGTCCGCCTGGAGCGAGGCGCCGTAATATTCGACCGAGCTGTAGCCGGCGCCATCGTCGATCGACTTGTCGTTATGCTCGTTGATCGTCACGCCGAGCGCGGCGAGGTTGACGAAGGGCAGGCCGACAAGGCCGCCCGGTGCCGTCAGGTTGGCATCGAGATGGTTCAGCGTCCAGAGCTGGCCGGGGCCTTTGGTCTTGGTCTTCGAATAGTCGCCGATCACGTAGATCGACAGCGCATCGCTCGGCTCCCACAGCAGCTTGGCACGCCCGCCATAGTTGTGCTGGCCGCCCCACTTTTCGTTGCGAACGACGTTATCGACATAGCCGTCGAATTCGCGGTCGAACGCATAGATGGCCAGCGCGGCGGTCTTGCCGAGCGGCAGGTTGACCGAGCCATGGATGTCGCGTTCGTTGAGCGACCCGTACGACCCGAACAGCGAACCCGAGACCTTGTCCATGTCGGGACGCTTGGTGGTGATGTTGATCACGCCCGACGACGCGTTCTTGCCGAACTGCGTACCCTGCGGGCCCTTCAGCACTTCGATGCGTTCCAGATCGCCCAGCGACTGCACCGGGTTGCCGAAGCCGATCACCACGTTGTCGACAACGAGGCCGACCGGCAGTTCCGACGAGCTGGTGAAGCCGCCCAGCGTGCCCACGCCGCGGATGCGGAAGCCGGCGTCGTTCGGCGTCTGGCCGAACTGGACCGAGGGGAACGAATACTGGATGTTGGTGAGGTCCTTGAACCCGGTGGCCGCCAGCTGTTGGCTGGTCACGGCCGAAACCGCGATCGGCACGTCCTGCAGACGTTCGGCGCGGCGGGTGGCGGTGACGATGATCTCGCCCACGTCGGTCGGCGCGGCGGTCGCGGCGTCCTGCGGCGGCGCCGCGTCCTGTGCAAAGGCCGGGGTGGAAAACGCAGCAAGGCAGAGACCGCCCAGCAGGGCGGAACGGTTGAAACGGTTCATGATCTACTCCCCAAACTTCCAGTGATTGGCCGCGCGACTTGAGACCCCCTCGCCTCGCGCGGCAGGTTGGTCAGATTTCGTCGTTGACGGGGTTGCTCAGCGTGCCGATCGAACCGATCGAGACTTCGATGCGGTCGCCCGCCTTCATGTAGAGCGGCGGATTGCGCTTGTCGCCGACACCGCCCGGCGTGCCCGTGGCGATGACATCGCCCGGGTGCAGCTCGGTAAAGGTCGAACAGTATTCGATCAGGAACGGGATATCCCAGATCAGGTCACTGATCGGTTGATCCTGCACCACCTGCCCGTTGAGCGTGGTCGTGACCCGCTGGCTGGACAGGTCGGCGACCGCGTCCGGCGTCACGAGCGCGGGACCGAAGGCCCCCGTGGCCGGAAAGTTCTTGCCCGGCGTGAACTGGATGTTGTGGCGCTGCCAATCGCGCACCGATGCATCGTTGAACACCGAATAGCCGGCGACATGCGCCATCGCATTGGCACGCGCAATGCGCCGGCCGCCCTTGCCGATGACCACGGCCAGTTCGCCTTCGTAGTCGAACCGCGTGCTTTCGACCGGACGCAGCAGCGGCTCTCCATCGGCCACCAGCGTGTCGGCCCAGCGCGTGAAGACCGCAGGGTATTCCTTCTGATCGCGTCCCGTCTCGGCCACATGGGTCGCGTAGTTCAGCCCGATGCACAGGATCTTGCCGGGGTTGGGCACCACCGGGAGAAGACGCACGGCGCTTCGGGCGAAACGACCGGTCGGAACCAGCGCAGCAAGATCGCCACCAAGCGCGTCCTTGAGAAACGACGCGACGCCCGGAGTGCCGAGATCGTCGATGCTGTCGCCGTCGATCCTGCCGAAGCTCTTGGTCCCGTCCGGGCGGCGAAAACTGATGTACTGCGTCATTGTCTTTTCTCCCCGTCGCCCGGTCCTCGCGCCGGCATGGCGTCCTGCCAGCAGGACCACCGCCGTCGCGCCGACAAAGGCGCGTCGATCAATTCTCAATCGTTTCGTCCGCGTCCCAGTCGCGATGGCACCGGAACCGCTCTTCAGCCGTGCGAAGGCCCGCGAAATCCTTGTCTGAGATGCCCCACTGGTCGATCCGTTGTTCGGGCCAGGTCCAGTCATCGGGCGCGCCAGCCTGATAATCGGCCGGCACCTTTTCGACCGCCGTCGAATATTCGATCACCGGACCGAACGGCGCGATGTAGTAGGCATAGACGTTGTCGCCCGGCCCGTGGCGGCCCGGGCCCCATGCAGGCGCGAAGCCATTGTCGCGCATCCAGCCGATGCCGCGCATGACAGCGTCGAGATCGTCCATTTCGAAGGCGATGTGGTTGAGGCTGGCAAAGCCGGCGCGGGCGAACGCGGTCGAATGGTGGCTATCGTTGCAGCGGACGAAGACCATGCCCTTGGTGCGGTCCGAAACCCGGAAATCGAGCACGTCTTCGACCGCGTGTCCCATCGCCTCTGCATCGGCAGCGTTGAACACCACGTGCGTCAGCTTGACCGGGGAAACGCGCTTGGAAGACTTCGCAAAACCTTCGATCGGCGCGACTTCGCTCGTTCCGGCGAGGAAGCGCAGAATGGTGCCTTCGGGCAGTTCGACCAGCAGTCCGTGGCCCTCGCCCGGATCGGTCGAGACGACCGATCTGGCGGGCCAGCCCTTGGCTGCAATCCGCGCCTTGAGGCCTGCCAGTTCATCCTCGCTGCACACGAACGTGGTCGAGCGGACGAATTCGCCATCAGTCTTCTCGAACGCGACGAGGTAGGGGAACGTGCCCGTGCCGCGCAGGTAGTGGGTATCGCCGCGCTGATCGGCGGCGGTCAGGCCCCATACGTCGACCATGAAGGCCGCCGCGCCTGCCGGATCGGGCAGCGCGAGTTCGATGCTGCGCAACTTCACTGTTCGGACTCCGTGCTGAAACCGGCTGCGGCGAGCCCAGCCAGTGCGCATTCCTCATCGCAATCGCCGGTATCGCCACTGATGCCGATCGCGCCCACGATCGCGCCCGCATGGCGGACCAGCACGCCTCCCGGCGAAAAGGCGACATCGCCGCCGACAACGGCGGTGACGCTCTGGAAGAAGATGGGGTTGCCCTTGGCCCGTTCGGCCAGGACGCGCGTGCTGTCGCCCATGCCGATCGCGCCCATCGCCTTGGCGCGGGCGATGTCGAAGCGGAACAGGCTGGCCCCGTCCTCGCGAGCGAAGGCTACGGGGTGCCCCCCGGCATCGAGCACCACCACCGCCAGCGGCTTGGCCGCGCGTTGCCGAGCAGCATCAAGCGCGCCGGCGATGATGGACTGGGCGGCATGGAGGGAGAGAGTCATGCCGCCACCGTCAGGCTGGTTCCAAGCATCGCTGCCCGGGCTTGTAGAAGAGACTGTACCTCACCCGTCCCGAAAACATAGTGGTCGGGACGCACGAGCACCGCGGACACACCACGCGCATCGAGCCACGCTGCCACCGCGCCATTGTCGGGGAGATGCGCATCGCGCGTGAACAGGCGCCAGCCCTGCCCGGCCAGATCGTCGAGCTTGCGACCATCGGTCAGCAGCGGCTGGATGAAGCGTTCGCCCGCCGATGGCGTGCCGGCGAGCACGATACCGTCGGCAATGGCCGGAATGAGGTCAGCAGCGGTTTCGCCCTGCTTTTGCGCAGACGCAGCGCGGATCTCCGCGTCGCGGGCCGCTGCCTTGGCAGGGTCCAGCTCGCAGATGTAGCGCCCGGCGGCAACCGCCGCGCCGATCACCGCGCGCACGTGGGGATCGCGTTCCGGCTGGTACGTTTCGAGCAGCGCCTCGCTGGCGCCGTCCCGCGCAATCGCCGCCATCTTCCACGCAAGGTTGGCGACATCGCGCAGGCCGTGGCACATGCCCTGCCCGAAGAACGGGGGCGTCTGGTGCGCGGCGTCGCCGGCCAGGAACACGTTGCCGACCTGCCAGTGTTCGGCGACGAGGCCATGGAAGCGATAGGTCGCAGCGCGCACGATGCGGTGCGGCACATCCTTCATCCACGCGCCGACAAGCGCGGCCACGGCTTCTGGCTGCATCATCGCCGCATCGTCCTCGTGCGGCAAAAGCATGAATTCCCAGCGACGATGGTTGCGACGCCCCGGCACCACCGTAGCCGGGCGCGCCGGATCGCACATCATCACAGAGAGGCGTTGCAGATCCGCGCCATCGGGCACGCCGGTGATCTGGGGGAAGCTGACGGGACCATCGACTTCGGCATCGACGACGAGCCAGGGCTCTTCGAACTTCAGATCATCGAGCGCGACGCCGAGCGCCTTGCGCACCGGGCTGCGCGAGCCATCGGCGGCGATCACCCAGCGGGCGGTTGCTTCCTTGTCCTGCCCGTCCTGCGCATAGGCCACCGTTACCTGGCCACCGCCCTGGCGGAGGCTGACGAATTCGGCGCCCAGCTCTAGTGAGATCGCACCGTTGTCGGCAAACGCCGCGCGAAGATGCGCTTCCAGCTCGGGCTGATAGAAGAAGTAGTCGTTGGCCCAGCCGAACGGGCGCGGCTTTCCGACCGTACCCATGTAGCGGATCGTGCCGTGATCCGCGCCGACATGCAGGTGACCGTCGGTGGCGACCATGTCAGGTTCGACGCGCTCGATCACACCAGCCGATTGGAACAACCGCATCATCTCGTGATCGAGATGAACGGCGCGCGGCAGGGGATAGTGGGTCCGCTCCTTTTCGAGCACGACCACGTTGAGGCCGGCGCGCCCCAACAGGTTTGCCGCCATCGCGCCCACAGGGCCGCAGCCGATGATGGCAACGTCGTACATCGGCTGGTCCATCAGGCGGCCGGCGCCTTGTGAAGCGCGCCACCCTTCATGATCATCGCAAGACGCGCCTTGTCCTGCAGGATGGCGACATCCTCGGTCGGGTCGCCGTCGACCAGCAGCAGATCGGCGAGATAGCCTTCCTTCACCTCGCCCACCGGCAGGCCCATCAATTCGCCGCCCAGCCGGGTTCCCGCCACGAGCGCCTCGGCCGGCGTGTAGCCGAAGTGATCGACGAAGATCTGCAGATCGCGGGCGTTGCGACCGTTGGGGTTGAAGGGGAAGCCATAATCCCCGCCGATCAGGATCTTCACCCCGCGCGCCTTGAGCGCCGGGACGAGCTTGCGCTCCAGTTCCATGCGCTCGGCCGCGCTGGCCTTGGCCGCGCTCATGTCGATGTGCGGCGGTGGATTGGCCTCGATCGCCGCGATCGAGACACCCGGCGACGGCGCGTAGAACGTGGAGTCTCGAGCCGCGACCATCGCGTCGGCAGCCGCTTCGTCGGCGTAGGACGCATGGTAGATGATCCGGGCGCCGGCCTTCAGCGCCAGATCGATGGCTTCCGGGTAATAGGCATGGGTGGCGATCCACAGCCCGGCTTCCCGCGCTGCGGCACCGGCCGCTTCCATTTCTTCCTTGGTGTACAGCACATGCTGGGCCGTACCGGGCTTGAGCGCATCCTCGCCCGAGACGACGAGCTTGATCGAGCGGATTCCGCCCTCCTTGCAGTAGGAGACGAACTGGCGGATTGCATCGGGGCCACGGCCGTTGAACACATCGCCGGTCTCGACGCCCTCTGCACCTTCCGGGCTCCGCTCGAGCGTGGAAGGCACCAGACGCGGGCCTGGCGTTTCGCCGGCGTCGATGGCGCGAGCGAGCTCCACTTCGATGCCATCGGCCAGCGCGCCGGCGGAATAGGCGCTGGTGAATCCGTGATCGAGCAGCACGCGGGCATTGCGCCATGCGGCAACCTTCAGCTCTTCGGGTGGCAGGACGAACTGGTGGTAGATCTTTTCGACCGACGAGCCCCAGGTAAGGTGGGCGTGGGATTCGACCAGGCCCGGCATGAGCGTGCGGCCCGCGGCATCGATCACGCTGCCTGCGTCACCATCGGCAATCGCGGACGGTCCGAGCGCCACTTTCGCGATCCGGTCGCCGTCGATCAGGACCGAGCCCTGCACCAGAGCGCTTCCGGTGCCATCGAAAATACGCGCATCACGGATCAGCGTCCGCATAGATCTTCTCCCAGCACTCCCGGACTTCGGCCGGAGCGTCGATGCAATTGCTATTGATCGTTTTTGAAGGGAGGAAAAATACTGATTCACTATGCAAGCATAGGACCAGATTATACGTCCGAGGCTACATACTGCAGCAATTGGCGCGCCGCTTCGGACAGCAGGTGATCGCGATGCCGCCGGATGCCGACGCTTCGCGTAAAGTTCGCGTCTTCGAGCACGATGGCCCGCAGCACCCCGATCGACAGCTCGGCAGATGCGACTGCGCGGGGCAGGATCGTCACGCGGTTGCTCGAACGGACGATCGCCTTCGTCGTCAGCAGCGAATCGCACCGGACCACTTCGCGGGGCATCGGCAGGCCATTGGCGATGAACAGGGCGTCAACCTGACGACGAAAGGCGCCGTGCGCTTCCGGCAGGACCCAGCGCAAGTCACGCGTTGCCGCCAGCGACATCTGGTCGGGCAAGTCGTCATGGCTGCGCCCGACGATCAGCGTGAACGGATCGCGCGAGATGGTCGTTTCCACGAGATCATCGGGCATCTCCCCGATTTCGGTCGTCACGAAGGCCAGTTCGATGTCGCCGCTGCGCAGCATCTCGTTAAGCACGCTGTCTGGCCGTTCGACCACGTTGAGGCTGACCTTGACCCCGAGATCGTCGAACGCCCCGATGGCGCGCGGCAGCAGGCTGACAAGCGCACCGGGCGTGCCACCGATCTGCAAGGGGCCCCAGACCCCGGCACGGACCCCGGCAACCTCGCTCTCCGCGTCGCGAAGCAGGTTGTTCAACATGCGCGCCCGAAGCGAAAGCGCCTGCCCTTCAGCCGTCAGGACGATGCCGCTTCGCGATCGATCGAACAGGCGCGCGCCGATCCGCGCCTCCAGCGCGGCGATGGCATTCGAAACCGACGGCTGGGAAAGATTGAGCATCCGCGCCGCCCCGCTGATCGTTCCTGCCTCACACACGGCATGGAACGTCAACAGGGCGCGGGGATCGATCATTTTTCCGATATCGCGCGGTTTTCATCCTGCAGCAACCGCACCGGACCGATCAACCCTGCCGGTCGCAGCGGCGCATCGGCGCGATAGGTGGGGATCGCCGTCCAGGTGATCCGCTTGGCACCCGGTTGTGCGTCACCGATCAACCGGTTGACCCAAGTGTTGGCGACGCGGATCTGGAGCAGGTTGCGCCCGCGCCGGACGGCCTTGCCGATATCAAGGCGATAAGGTTCGTGCCAGACGGTGCCCACATCGATGCCGTTGACGGACACTTGCGCGATATCGCTTACGGCACCCAGATCGAGCCATACGGGCCGCCCCGGCGCTGCCGACCGCGGCAGATCGAAGGTGCGGCTGTAGCTGGCAATGCCGGAGAAGTACCGCACGCCCGGATCGCTCGCGGTCTGCAGCGGGATGAGCTTGGGCAGAGCAAGCGTCGCGGGTGCACCCCGGCCTTCCTGGAAAGCGACGTTCCACGCCGCGTCGAGCGAGGCTATCGCCACCTGCGATGGCTTTTCGACCACAAGAGCGTCGGTCCTGGCGGGCTTGCGAAACACCACGAAGACCGAATCTTCCTTGGCCAGTGTCATCGGCACGATCGTCTCGCCGTTGGCGATCCGATAGGACACCGGCTCGACCCGCCCGGTATCGGCATGCCACAGTTCGGGCTGTTTGCCGGTAACACGAAAGTGCGCGTCGAACGTTTCGTCCGCCTGCTTGCGGTTGTTGACAAACCAGGCATCGCCATCGGCCAGTTGGCGATGGACGAAGAGCACTTCGGCATCCTTGCTCGCGCCATCCATGCGGAAATCGGGAGCGACACCCACGCCAGCCAGTGCGGCGTCGATGTCAGGGCTGGCGATTACCTGTCCCGATCCGATCTGCGTGACCGGGCCGCCAGCCCACAACTTGGCGGTCAGCGCCTTGAACGCTGCTGGATCGTCGTTGAGGCTGGGCGAACCTTCGGGAGCCATGCCCACCACGGTCGCGCCCGCTTCGATCAGCGTGGCGAGGCGCTGGAGCGTCGGCAAGGTCATCTTGCGTGAAGACCCGCCAAGGTACAGCGCCTTGTACCGCGCCCCGCCCTTGCTGACGACCTCGCCGTCCTTCACATCGAGCGCATCGAACAGCGCATCGCGGTTGACGTAGTCATAGGCATGGACCTTCGGCGCGTCCGCCACGCGCATCTGGCCATAGAGCCCGGTAATCGGCGCTTCCTCGCCATAGAAATAGCCGACATCGGCCACGTTGCGGCCCGCCTGCAGCAGCAGCGAGGAACGCGCCATGTAGTCGACCCACGGCTTCGCCATTTCGGCCCAGGCTTCATGCCGGTTGAAGAACTGCCCGAAGATCAGCAGCGACAAGCCGGGTTTCTTGTCATCGACAGGCTGGTGGACCGAGGTGTGGACCACCGGGCGGTTCACGCCGCTGGCGAACTCCAGGTCGATGATGCGGCGCAGTTCGTTCGGCGCATAGGCCCAGGGCGCGAGCGCCGAAGTCATCGACTCTGCCGCGACGAGGTTCTGCCCATAGATGTGCGCCGTGGACGCCGCACCCTTCATGTCGGCAATATAGCTGGGGTTGGGTCCTGCCTTGCGCGAGTAGGTCCACAACGCCGCCATCGGCACGTCGGCGTGGCTGCGCATGGCGATGTCGTCGCCCAGCGACGGGCGGTTATCCTCCAGCGCTTCGCCATAGACCTTGAGGCCGTTTTCGTGCGCGACCCTGGCGACGGTGCCGTAATGTTCGGAGGCCATCAGGTCGGCCAGCGTCTGGCGATAATCGCGCAAGAAGGCGTCGGACTGCGTCCGGCTGCCAACCAGCGTACCGGTCAACGCGGGGAACCACGGCGTGGGGTCATAGCCGCGCAGGCGCTTGAACTGGGCAACCATCTTCGGTGTCCAGTTGGCCGCGCCGACCTCGATGGAATCGGTCAGCAGCGCGCGCACGCCGCGCTGGCCCACAAGCTCCGGACCGGCCGCATCCTTGTACATGCCGAGGTAGTGTTCGAGATACCCGCGCACAGCCGCCCCGTCGAACTTGTCGACCTCAAGCCCAGTGGCCTCGGGCGGGGCGGGATGATTGGTGGTGCCGAGCAAGCTGGCGCCGAGCCGGATGACCCGCCACGAGCCTTTGGGCGGCGTCCAGTCGAGCGAGCCGTCGGTCTTCATCCTGGCGGTAAGGTCGATGACCTTTGCGGGATCGATGCCCGCGGCAGCGGAATCGGGCGTGCCCAGTGCGTAGTAGTCGCGCTCGATGGCAAAGCCCGCCTTGGCTTCGAACTTGTCGACGCGCTCCGAAGACGACAGGCGGAACTGCTTGATGTCGAACGGTGCCTTCGCGGCAGCGGCCATCATCGCAATGAAGCCGCTGTCTGCTTCGACACCGGGCATAGGATCGCCAAGGTTCGATCCACGGAATGGCGCGGGCTTGAGCACAAGGCGGAACTGGCGCGCCGTGACGGCGGGGAAGCTGATCGTCGTCGGGGCGGCAGTCACGGGGATGTCGGCGACCTTGCGCCAGAGCTTGCCATCATCGCTCGATTCCAGGACGGGATCGACGGTGGCACCGGCAAACAGCGCCTTGGCGCCCGGAATATACAGCGTCGCAGAGCGGATCGACTGCGGCCTGGCATACGTCGCGACCAGTGTCGTCGGCGCTTCGGCAGAACCGCGTGGCAGGACAATGCCGGTCGACAGGCTGGCGTCGTTCAACGCGGAGGCATCCAGTGTCTTTCCATCACGATCGGCCATTTGCGGCAATGGATCGACGACTGCGGCATGCGGCACGGCCAAGACTGCGATGTCGGTGTAGAACCGCGGCGGGACAAAGGCATGGCCGCCTTCCAGCGAAGCCATGGGATCGGACGCTTCGAGATCCTGGAACGGGCCGGTAACCTGCGGTGGGGAGGCCAGCTTGCCGGTAAAACGCTTGCCCCCGGCAATGACCGTCTCGCTCCAGACGACCTTCTTGAGGCCGTCCTGCGCCTTCACCCAGGGCCCACCGGTTTCCGACCAGCCAGGTGACGCCGCGATGGCGAGTTCGAGACCCAGCCTGTCGGCCTCTGACGCAGCGAAGCGGAAGGCGTCCTTCCATTCGGGCGTCATGTAGACCAGCCGGTGATCGACGATCTGCGGCGTGGCGAGGCCGGCATCGAAGTTCTGCAGGCCGCCGATGCCCACCCGCTTCATCCAGGCCAGATCCTTGGCTATGCCATCCTTGGTGACATTGCCGTTCATCCAGTGCCACCAGACGCGCGGCCGCGCCTCCGCCGGAGGGTCTTGGAACTCCTGCTCAAGGCTGGGCGCGGAGGCCGGCGCCGCGGGTGCCGCTGGCGCGTCTGCCAAGGCGGCCGGCGTGAGCAGCGTGGTGGTTGCCAGGATGCTGGCGAGCGAAACGCCACGGCGAAGGTTCATGCTGCTCACTCCCGATTTGTCTTTGTTATTGGCTGGTTTTCAGACGATGCCCGCGCCAAGGCCCACGGCCTTGCGCTCCTGCGCCTTGCGCCCGCGATACTGGCTGAGGCGATAGGCTTCGAGCACATCGATCGCGCCGCCGGCCTCCATCCGCGCCTTGGCGAGGATCGGTGCGACGTCGAGGTTGTAGGCCCGGCGCAGCGCCTGGAAGGCCATCATCGTGTCGTTCGATTCCTGTGCGGCGTGGAGCGCGGCGCGATCGACCAGCTGCGCCTTGGCGAAGCACTGCGCGATCGTTTCGGCGGATGAGAGCATGGATTCGATCGGGTCGGTCACGTTGTGCGACTGGTCGATCATGTAGCTGGGGTTGAAGCCGTCTCGCGGGTTGTTCTCGGCCTCGACCAGCTCGTTGAACACGAGGAACAGCTGGTGCGGGTTGATCGAGCCGGAATCGAGATCGTCATCGCCGTACTTGCTGTCGTTGAAGTGGAAGCCGCCCAGCTTGCCGAAGCGGTGGAGGCGCGCGACGATCTGCTCGATGTTGACGTTGGGCGCATGGTGGCCAAGGTCGACGAGGCACTTGGCCTTGGGGCCGAGTTCCTGCGCTGCGAGGATCGAGGAGCCCCAGTCGCTGATCACGGTCGAGTAGAACGCCGGTTCGAACATCTTGTGTTCGAGCAGCATGCGCCAGTCATCGGGCAGCGCGGCGTAGATCTGCGCGGCGCCTTCGAGATAGCGGTCGAGGCTGCGCGCGAAATCCTGCTGGCCGGGAAAGTTGGTGCCATCGCCCACCCACACCGTCAGGTCGGTCGAGCCCAGCTGCTTGCCGATCTCGATGCATTCGATGTTGTGGTCCACCGCCTGCTGGCGTGTGGCGGCATCCTGTGCCGACAGCGAGCCGTTGGCGTAGGTATGCGCCTGCCCCTGCTGGTCCTGGAAGGTGTTGGAATTGACCGCATCGAAGCCGAGGCCGAGGCTGGCGGCTTCATCGCGCAGGGCCTTGTAGTCGCTCACCTTGTCCCAAGGAAAGTGGGGCGACACGCGCGGGGTGACGCGGCTCAACTGCTGGATGACCGCGCAGTCTTCCAGCTTTTCGTGGATGTTGGTCGGCTCTCCCGGGATCGGGAACTTGGCGAAGCGGGTGCCGCCGCGCCCCGCGCCCCATGAAGGAACGGCAACCGAGAATCCGGCAACCTTTGCCTTGATCGCATCGATGTCGATGCCGCTGCGCGCGAGCTTGCGGCCGAGCGCTGCGTAATCGTCTTCCAACGCGTCGAGGTGGGCTGTGTTGCGCTCTGCGATCAGGTCTGCGGAAATGGGAAGGGTCACTTGCTGTCCTTTCGCGTGAGGAAGCCCTGCATCGAGAGCCACGCGGTGAATTGATCGATCAGGAGAGTGGTGGTCGTGCCGGGTACGCCGAGACCGAAGCCGTGATCGCCCCGCTGATAGCCGTGGATTTCCACCGGACGCTTCGCAGCGAGGTAGGCTTGCGCGATCGGAAAGCCCTTGCTGGGAAACAGGCTGTCGTCGAGCGCAATGGCATCGAACATCGGCGGCGCGTCGGCGGGCACCGGCTCGGCATCCTGCGGACCGTAGATGTAGCCAAGGAAGGCCGGGCGCGAGGGTGTGTCGGCATCGAGACCGACGCGGCGCGTGGTCATTGCGCCTGCAGAAAAACCGATCATGCCGACGCGCGCCGGGTCGATCCCGTATTGGGTGGCATGGGCGCGAACCCACGCCACAGCGGCCTTGCCGTCGGCGGGCGCGGAGGACTTGCCCAGCAGCTCGCCGGTCATCGGATGGCCCAGTTCGCTTTGCAGCGCCGCCCCCATGAACTTGCCCGCTTCGCCATCGTCCTTGGGTGTGGGGTTGAGGCGGTACTTGAGTACAAAGGCAGCAATGCCGCGATCGGCCAGCGCGCGCGCCACGTTCCACCCTTCGTGGTCCATGGCGAGCATCATGAACGCCCCGCCCGGCGCGACGACCACTGCCGCGCCCGTGGCCTTGGCAGGATCAGGCAGGACCGGAGTGATCGTAGGCCGGGTGACATTGCGGACGGCAAGGTCGCGACCCATGAACTTGATCCACTGTTCGCTGGCCGCGCTGCCGGGGGTCTTGTCTCCATAGAGCGCAATCGCTCCGGGTTCGGCCGGCGCGGCGACCGGTTCCGAAGGCGGCGGCCCGCCTTGCGCGAAGGCAGGCGCAGTCACCGCGACAGTCAGGGCCAGATTCAGGGCAAGCAGAACGGCTTTTCTGGCTTTCATTGCCTTATCCTCTCCCAAGGGCGTCAGCGCGTGAAGGCCTGCACGTTGCCCGCATCGACATTGATCATGTTGCCCGTGGACTTGGCCGATGCTTCCGAACCCAGCCAGTAGGCAGCTTCGGCAATGTCTTCGGGCAGCACGTCGCGCTTGAGCATCGAGCGGTTGCGATAGTGCGCTTCGAGTTCGTCGCCCGCGTCGATGCCGTTCGAGGCCGCGCGTTCCTTGCGCCAGTCGCCGTCCCAGATCTTGCTGCCGCGGATGACCGCATCGGGGTTCACGACGTTGACGCGGATGCCTTCAGGCGCGCCCTCCAGCGCGAGGCAGCGTGCGAGGTGGTTGGCGGCTGCCTTGGCCGAGGCATAGGCCGATGCGCCAGCTGCAGCGGCGACCGCGTTCTTCGAACCGATGAACACGACCGACGAACCGCCCTGCTCCTTCATCCGCTTGAGCAGCGGCCAGGCGGCGCGGGCCGTCAGGAAATACCCCTGCGCCAGAACGTCGTAATTGCGGTTCCACAGGTCGAGCGTGGTCTGCTCGATGGGTGCCGACGAAGCGATGCCAGCATTGGCGACCAGCACATCCAGCCCGCCGAACTCGCGCGCGGTGTATTCGAACGCGGCGGCGACCTGCGCTTCGTCGGTGACGTCGCAGGCCACGGCGCGGACCACGTCCTTGCCGAACTGCTTCGCAAACCCCGCACGCACTTCTTCGGCGGCGGTGGCGTCGCGGTCGGCCAGCACCACGCACGCGCCTTCGCGCAGGAATCGGGCGGCCGTCGCCGCACCGATGCCGCCCGCGCCGCCGGTGACGAGCGCGATCTTGCCGACCATCGGCTTGGGCGCGGGCATCCGCTGCAGCTTGGCCTCCTCGAGAAGCCAGTATTCGATGTCGAATGCTTCCTGTTCATCGAGCGCGATATAGTCGCCGATCGCTTCAGCCCCGCGCATAACGTTGATGGCATTGCCATAGAACTCGCCCGCAAGCCGGGCGGTGGTCTTGTCGGTGGCGAAGGTGATGCGACCGACGCCCGGGACAAGCACGACCACCGGGTTGGAATCGCGCATCGCCGGGCTGTTACCGCGCTTGCAGCGCTCGTAATAGGCCGCGTAGAGATCGCGATAGGCGGCGATCTGCTCGGCGAGATAGGCATCGTCGGCAAGGCGCGCCGGATCGAGCGTCAGCGGCGCGATCTTGGTGCGCAGGAAGTGGTCCGGGCACGAGGTGCCGAGCGCGGCGAGGCGCTCAAACTCGACCGAGCCAACGAACTCCAGCGCCTCGGCATCGTCCGAGTAGTGGCCGAGCTTGCGACGTGCGCCGGTCATGAAGCCGCGCAGGCGGGGCATCAGATCGGCGGCGATGGCGGCGCGATCGGGATTCGGCGCGACCTTCTGGCCACCGAACGCGGGCTTGTCGCCCAGCTTGGCGTTGAGGTAGGCCGCAGCATCCGCGATCAGCGAAACGGTATGTTCGTAGCAGGCCTTGGCACTGTCGGCCCAGCAGATG
This sequence comes from Novosphingobium olei, assembly GCF_012927405.1. GTDB lineage: Bacteria > Pseudomonadota > Alphaproteobacteria > Sphingomonadales > Sphingomonadaceae > Novosphingobium > Novosphingobium olei. The sequence goes on from NZ_JABBGM010000005.1 coordinate 121,223, forward strand.
ATGCCGTGGCCAGCGAGCATGACGCCTTCGACACCGGGATTCGCCTCGACGAAATCGCGCAGCATCACGCCCAGCGTGTAGCCCGGGCGCTTCCACGGCAGCCAGCCGATCTTGCCGCCCCAGATTTCCCTTGTGGCCGCTTCCCCGCCGGACGAGGCCGCGAGCGCAATGATCGCATCGGGGTGGACGTGATCGACGTGTGCGAAGGGCAGCAGCGAGTGCAGCGGCGTGTCGATGCTGGCCGCGCGGCCATTCAGGTTGAAGGTGCAATGCGGCAGGTAGCCGACCATCTTGTCGTCATCGTCGGGCCCAGCATAGTGCGCCTCGAGCCCCAGCAGCTTCGACTGGTAGAGCGTGGCGAAGCCATCGAGCTTCATCGAGCCGATGTCGCCGCCCGATCCCTTGACCCACAGCACTTCGACCTTCTCGCCGGTCAGTGGGTCGACCTCCTCCAGCTTGGCCGACGTGTTGCCGCCGCCGAAGTTCGTGACCGTAAGATCGCTTCCGAGCAGGTTCGAACGATAAAGCAGCAGTTGCGCGGGACTGAGCGTCGCGGCGACCGAGTCGTCCCAGCGGCTGGTTGGCACCGCGAAAGGGATCGCGGCTGCGGAAATCGAGGTCTGGGCGTTCATGGCATCCCTTTGAAGCATCAGGTCGGCGTTGCGCCGTACGAAGGTGCTGCTAACATTTCTACTGGAAATGATCAACAATGATCGATATTGATCATTTAACGCAAAGCAGGGAGAGCAGCGTGCCGAACGGCACCACCATTGTCATCGATCTGGGCAAGACGCTCAGCAAGGTCAGTCTCTGGGACCCGGCCGGTCAGATGCTCGACCGCCAGGTGCGGCCGAATACGCCGATCGAAGTCGATGGAGTGCGCCGACTCGACGCCGGGGGCACCGCACAGTGGCTGCTCGAAACGCTTGGACGGCACGCCGGGCATCCGGTCCGGACGATAGTTCCCGTTGGCCACGGCGCCGCAGTCTGCGCGCTGGATCAGGGCCGGCTGGCCTTTCCGCCGCTCGATTATGAAGAAGAGCTGCCCGAGGAATTGCTTGCCGAGTATCGCGCGGCACGGGACCCGTTTTCGGTCACAGGCTCCCCGGCGCTTTCCGGCGGATTGAATTTCGGCGCGCAACTGTTCTGGATGGAGCGGTTGTATCCGCAGATCATGGCCCGCGCCGCGCTGGTGCCCTGGGCGCAATACTGGGCCTTTTTCCTGACCGGTCGCGCGGTCAGCGAGGTCACCAGCCTGGGCTGTCATTCAGACCTCTGGAACCCGCGAGCGCAGGATTTCTCGCCCCTCGCCGAACGCATGGGATGGGCCGAAAAGCTGAAGCCGGTCGTGCGTGCGAGTGATGTAGTCGGCACGCTGACGCCGGACATCGCGGCAGCCACGGGTCTTTCACCGGACGTCGAAGTCCTGGCGGGGTTGCACGATTCGAACGCCGCGCTTCTCGCCGCGCGCGGATTTGCCGAGATTGCGGACAACGAAGCGACCGTCCTTTCGACCGGCACCTGGTTCATCGCGATGCGGACACCGCAAAGAGTGCCGGCACGGACCGTTGACACGGCGGTGCTGCCGGAAGAGCGCGATTGCCTGGTCAATGTCGATGCCTACGGCAATCCGGTGCCCTCGGCGCGCTTCATGGGTGGGCGCGAAATCGAAACGCTGATCGAGATCGATACTCGCAGGGTCGACATCAAGCCCGATCAGCCGGCGCTGCTTGCGGCGGTGCCCGAAGTGCTCAGGAACAACCGCATGATCCTGCCCACCCTGTGCGGCGGTTGCGGCCCGTACCCGAACGCGACCTTCACCTGGGTCAACCGGCCGGACGACTGGTACGAACGCCGGGCCCTTGCCTGCCTTTACGCCGCGCTGGTCGCCGACACGTCGCTGGACCTTATCGGCGCATCGGAGCGCCTGCTGGTTGAAGGGCGCTTTGCCGAAGCTGAAGTCTTCGTGCGCGCACTCGCCACACTTCGCCCGGATTGCCAGGTCTTCACCGCCATCGCGCACAACGATGTATCCTTCGGTGCCCTGCGGCTGATCGATCCGGGCCTCAAACCGCAGGGCGACCTGGTGCGGGTGCGACCGCTCGATGCCGATCTCGATACCTATCGCAGTCGCTGGCTGGCAGAAGTGGAAGCCGCAAACGTGAGCAACGCCGCATGATCGCCGCCTCGATCCCCGACTACCGCGAACTCGCCCGCAAGCGGCTGCCCCGGTTCCTGTTCGAATACATCGACGGCGGCTCGTATGCGGAAGTGACGCTGCGCCGGAACATCGCCGACCTCGAAAACATAGCGCTACGCCAGCGGGTGCTGCGCGACATGTCGCAACTCGACCTTTCGACCGAGCTGTTCGGCCAGAGACAGGCCTTGCCTGTCGCCCTTGCGCCGATCGGCCTCGCCGGGATGAACGCAAGGCGCGGCGAATGCCAAGCCGTGCGCGCAGCCGAAACGGCGGGCATCCCCTTTACCCTTTCGACCGTCTCTGCCTGCTCGATGGCCGAAGTCGCCCGCTCCGCCAGCCGGCCGTTCTGGTTCCAGCTCTACATGATCCGCGACCGCGGCTTCGTCCGCGAGCTGTTGCAGGAAGCGGTCGAGCTCAAGTGCTCGACGCTGGTCTTCACCGTCGACATGCCGGTGCCGGGAAGCCGCTATCGCGATTACCACTCGGGCCTTGCCGGCGCGCCGGGCCTGCAGGGGGCGGTGCGCCGCGCCCTGCAAGGTGCAATGAAGCCAGACTGGGCTTGGGACGTGGGCGTCATGGGCCGGCCCCACGCGCTCGGCAACGTCGCCCGCAAGCTGCAGGGCAAGACCGGGATCGAGGACTTCTTTGCCTGGATGCGCGAGAACTTCGACAACTCGATCTCGTGGAAGGATCTCGATTTCATCCGCTCGGAATGGAACGGTCCGTTGGTGATCAAGGGGCTGCTCGATCCCGAGGACGCGCGCGAAGCCGCCGCGATCGGCGCCGATGGTATCGTCGTTTCGAACCACGGCGGCCGACAGCTCGATGGCGTGCTGTCCACCGCACAGGCGCTGCCTCCCATTGCCGAGGCTGTGGGCGACCAGCTCACCGTGCTTGCCGACGGGGGTGTGCGTTCGGGCCTGGACGTTCTGCGCATGCTGGCGCTCGGGGCGAAAGGTGTCTTGCTTGGCCGGGCCTGGGCCTTTGCCCTTGCCGCGCGCGGGCAGGCCGGGGTCGAGCACATGCTCCGCCTGATCGACGCCGAGATGCGCGTCGCGATGACGCTCACCGGCGTCACCTCCATTGCCGAGATCGACCGGTCGATCCTCGCACAACGATAAAACGACAAGGAAGGGATTGGATCGATGGGCGGGAACCCTTTGCTGGGCGTGCTTTTCCACTGGATCGGAGGGTTTTCCTCGGCCAGCTTCTACGTGCCTTACAAGCGCATCCAGCGCTGGTCGTGGGAAGTGTTCTGGCTTGCTGGCGGCCTGTTTTCATGGGCGATCGCCCCTTGGGTCTTCGCTGCCTTGCGCACCGAAGACCTGCTCGGTGTGCTCTCGTCGGCTCCACGCGAAACGCTCGCCTGGTGCTGGTTCTGGGGCGCGATGTGGGGCTTTGGCGGTCTCACCTTCGGGCTGACAATGCGGTATCTCGGCCTCTCGCTCGGCATGGCGGTGGCGCTAGGGCTGACCACTGTCATCGGGACGATGGGGCCGCCGATCTTCCACGGCACCATTGGCGAAATCGCGGCCAAGTCCAGCGGACAACTCACCCTGCTGGGCATTCTCATCACCCTCGTCGGCATCGTCGTGGTCGCCCGTGCGGGCAGCGCCAAGGAACAGGACCTCGGCGGCCAGGCTTCGGAAGGCGTCGCCGAATTCGACTTGCGCAAGGGCCTGCTGATCGCGGTCTTCTCAGGCTGCATGTCGGGCTGCTTTGCTTGGGGGCTCGACGCCGGCCAGGCAATCCGCGACCTGACCCTTGCCGCCGGCACTGATCCGCTGAGCCAGGGCCTGCCGGTGCTCTGCGTCGTCCTTGCTGGCGGCCTGACCACCAATCTTCTGTGGTGCGCCTATCTCATCGGCAAGAACCGCAGCTTCGGCCAGTTCTTCGGCGCCGTCTCCGATCCCGAGAATGGCGGGCCGGCGCCGCTGCTGGCCAACTGGCTGCTTGCCGCGCTGGGCGGAACGCTGTGGTACGGCCAGTTCTTCTTCTACACGATGGGCGAAAGCCAGATGGGCCGCTTCGGCTTCTCGTCCTGGACGCTGCACATGGCATCGATCATCCTGTTTTCCACGCTGTGGGGTTTCGCTCTCAAGGAATGGAAGGGCGCGAGCCGCCGCACACGTACGCTCGTCTGGACCGGCATCGCCCTGCTTGTCGGTGCGACTGTCGTCATCGGCATCGGCAACATGATCGAAGCTGCGACCGTGACCGCAGGCTGAGCGCGACATCGTCAGGAACGATGGAATTCGCTCAATCCTTGCTGCATAGGCGTCACAGCAGGTTTCAGGGGCCAAACACGACCATGCACGCGGCCGAACGCGAAAGAATGATCATCGAGGCGCTGCGCCCGACCGGGTTCATCAGCTATCGCGATCTGGAGGCGCTGCTGGATGCTTCCCCCGCGACGATCAGGCGCGACCTGACGCGCCTGGAAGAGGACGGCAAACTCGTCCGCGTCCACGGCGGGGCGAAACAGCGCGAAGAAGAGGCAGACACCCGCAACCTTCTTGGCACGCCGTTCGATCTGAACATCACGCAGAACCTGTCCTGGAAGCAGGCCATCGGCAGGGCGGCTGCAGCGCTGTGCCGCCCCGGTGAAGGCGTGATGATCGATGGCGGCACCACTACCTTGCAGATGTGCCCGCATCTTGACGGCCTTGGCCTGCAGGTGCTGACAAATTCGCTGCACATCGTGAACGCCCTGCTGGGTCAGGCCAGCACGCGCATCCTCGTCCCGTCGGGGGCGGTTTTCAGGGAACAGAACATCATCTTGGCCCCTGCGGGCGAGGAATCCATGCCTCGCTTCCACGCCCCGCGGCTGTTCATGGGGGCCGCCGCTGTCGGTCCGCAGGGCGTCATGCAGGCCGACCCCGTACTGGTCGCTGCGGAGCGGCGGCTGATCGACCGTGCCGAAAAGGTCATCCTGCTGGTCGATAGCAGCAAGTTCCGCACGGAATCAGGCACGATCGTGTGCGGTCTGTCCGAAATCGACACCCTGATCACCGACGGCAACATCTCCGATCACAGCGCGGCGATCATCGAGGACGCGGGAATAGAGCTGATTCGCTGCTGAGCCCCTATCTGCGGCGGTAGCGGAAGTACCAGACCTCGTGCCCGTAGACGGTGCGGGCCTTGTGTTCGTAGCGGGTTTCGGGCCAGCCGCCGGGGCGCACCTGAAAGTCCCGCGCTTCCTTCGCCAGCCACTCAAACTGGTCGGTGTGGCGCTGCATCACGCCAAGTGCGTGGCGCAGATAGACCGCATGATCGGTACCGAAGCGGAATTCGCCGCCCGGCCTGAGCTTGGCGGCGAACAGGTCTACCGGCCCATCGTTCATCATCCGGCGCTTGGCGTGGCGCGCCTTGGGCCAGGGATCGGGGTGGAGCAGGTAGAGGAACGAGAGCGCGCCATCGGGAATGCGGCGCAGCACTTCGAGCGCATCGCCATGGTGGATCCGCACGTTGCGGATCGGCGGATGCGCGCCGCCATCGCCATCGACGTGGGTCAGCGCCTGGGCCACGCCGTTGAGGAACGGTTCGGCGCCGATGAAGCCGTGATCGGGCAGCATGTCGGCACGGGCGGCCATGTGTTCGCCGCCGCCGAATCCGATCTCGAAATGAAGCGGGCAATCCTGCCCGAACAGCGCGAGGGCCGTGACCGGACCATCGGCGGGCACCGCGATCTGCGGCAGCAGGTTGTCGACCAGCGCCTGTTGCCCGGCGCGCAGGGGCTTGCCCTTGGCGCGGCCATAGAGGCGATTGATCGTGGTCGGGTCACCGGGCTTGTGGGCGGTCATGGGCTCTCTCGGAAATTGCGGGGCCGATGGCAGGCATGGCGCGGTTTGGCAACCGGCGCGCGCCGAGCCGGTGGCTCCACGAAAAAATTGGGATGGACGCCCGCGGGGCCGTGTGATGATCAATCGACCTTGATGGTAGCGGAACTGGCAGACCCCGATCTCGATGCGTCGCTGGGAGCGCTGAGCGACCGCGAGCGCGAGATCCTGGGCTTGCTGACCGCCGGGCACACAGTGAAGTCGATTGCGGGGCTTCTGGGCCGCTCCGAAGCATCGATCAACGAACGCCTGCGCGATGCGCGCCGCAAGACCGGGATCGGCAGTAGCCGCGAACTGGCCCGGCTGCACGATGCCTGGGCGGCGGCACAGAAAAATCGGGACGAGAAAATCGATCTGCACACGGCTGATGGTGGAGCCGATCAGGGGTCCATGCCGCCCCGATCGGGGTGGCCCCTTTCGAAAGGAGCCCTTGCCATGCTGATCCTTCTACCCGCCATCGCTATCGGCGGCTTGCTGTCGATGACCGATTCGCCTTGGCGCGCCGCTGCGCCTGACCGCGCCACGACGGCGGCGGCGGCCCCATCGCCGCTGGTCGGCCGGTGGGCGCTCGACGTAGCACGCATTCCCGCCGAGGAGCGGCCCAGGGGCGTGACGATCGCCTTTGCGACCGGGGCGGACCGCAAATGGACCACCGATGTCGAGATCACCGCGCCCGACGGTTCGGTAATGAAGGCGCATTCGACCGCTGCAACCGATGGCGTGGCGGTGCCGGTGAGCGGCAACTTCGCCGCCATCGATACCGCCTCGCTGCGCCAGCCCGCGCCGAACACGCTGGTGATGACGCTGGGCAAGGGGGGCCAGCCGATCTCGACCCGGGTCTATGCGGTAGCAAAGGACCGGCGCACGATGACCGAGACGATCGTGTGGGCGGGCAAGGACCTGCCCAAGCTTGAGACCACGGTGTTCCGACGCATCGATTGAAGAAGCATCGACCGAAGGAGCATCGACGGACGCCGCCGGCGCACAAAAGGAAACGGCTCGCGCTGGTGGACGCGAGCCGTTGCAGAGGTGTGAAGGGGGGTCGAGCGGTTCAGGCCGCTTCGATTGCACTCATGTCGTCCGGATCGCGCAGCACGTAGCCACGGCCCCAGACGGTTTCGATGTAGTTTTCGCCGCCGCAAGCATGCGCGAGCTTCTTGCGCAGCTTGCAGATGAACACGTCGATGATCTTGAGTTCGGGTTCGTCCATGCCGCCATAGAGATGATTGAGGAACATCTCCTTGGTCAGCGTGGTGCCCTTGCGGAGCGAAAGCAGCTCCAACATGGCGTATTCCTTGCCCGTGAGGTGGACGCGGGCGCTGTCGACCTCGACCGTCTTGGCGTCGAGGTTGACCGAAAGCTTGCCGGTGCGGATGACCGACTGCGAGTGACCCTTCGAGCGGCGCACCACGGCGTGGATGCGGGCGATCAGTTCCTCGCGGTGGAAGGGCTTGGTCACGTAGTCGTCGGCGCCGAAGCCAAACGAGCGGACCTTGCTGTCCATTTCCGAGATGCCCGAGAGGATCAGCACCGGGGTCTGCACCTTGGCGACGCGCAGCTTCTTGAGCACGTCGTACCCGTGCATGTCGGGCAGGTTCAGGTCGAGCAGGATGATATCGTAATCGTAGAGCTTGCCCAGATCGAGGCCTTCTTCACCGAGGTCGGTGGAGTAGACGTTGAAACCCTCGGCGCTCAACATGAGCTCGATCGCCTTGGCGGTGGTCGGCTCGTCCTCGATCAGCAGCACACGCATGTAAGTGCCCCCTAATGCCATTCCCCGGCGCGGATCCGACATGGCCAGTCGTTTGTGATCCTGCGCTCTATTAACCATAGGAGGAATGAACGTTAAAGGTTAATTTATCGTAACCGCTCCAAAGTGAAGATGATCGTTTACGGCATTTTCCCTGAATATACGTGATCTTGCGGGCGGGAATGGATGATGCGACGCAACACAAGCGCTTAAATTGAACCGCGCAAAGCCACCCTCAGGCGCCGGCGACTCCGAGGCTTGACGCGGCTTCGCGCAGGCGGCGGGCATTTTCCTGATCGTTGCGCAGCGCGGCAAGGCCATCCTGCAGCGCCTGCGCCGCACGCGCCGGCTGGCCTAGCTGCATGCGGCTGCGCATCAGCATGATCCAGCCTTCGGGGTTCTCGGGCCGCGCCTTGAGCTTGGCTTCAAGACCATCGACCATGCCGTTGATCATCGCTTCCTGCTGCCCCTTGGGTAGCCCGGCGGCGGCGCGCATCTCGGTGCTGGTCGGCCCGGGAATGGCCCCTGCGGCCAGTTTTGCGCCATCCGTGGCCATGCCGCCCGCCGGCGCTGCGAACTGCGCTTCGGCCAGGCGCTTCTCGACGTCGATCTTGTACTTGTCGGCAACGTCGCGAATCACCTTGCGGATGTCTTCGGCATAGGGCGCATCGGCCGGGGTATCGGCAAGCAGCGCGAACCACGCGTTAATCGCGCGGCGGTGGTTGCCGGCAAGGTCCATCGCCACCGCCTTGAAGTAGCGGGCGCGCGCGTCCTTGGGATCGAGCTTGAGCGCCTTGTCGAAGGCCGCGCGCGCATCGGGCGGGATCCGGCCTTCCTTGTTGCTGGCGAGCACCAGCGCCTCGCCCAGGAACGAGAAGGTTTCGGCATGCTCGGGATCGAGCTTGGTCGCCTTCCTGAGCGCGGTGGCCGCTTCGGCGTAGCGTTCGGTCTGGAAGTAGGACCAGCCGAGCATGCGCCAGCCTTCTGCGTCCTCGGGATTTTCGGCGAGCCGCTTTTCAAGCTTGGCGATGACATCGTCGACCGAGGGCGTCTGGCTTTCGGTCGGCGCGGGCGGCTGCGGCTGGACCAGCGCGACATCTTCGTGCGGCTTGCGGAAGGCGGCCACGCCGCCCGCGGCCAGGGCCACGGCGGCGGCAAAGCCCAGCACAACCTTGCCCGCGCGGCCGGATGCCGCACCCGCTGGTGCGGGCGCCGTGCCGGTCGATCGGGAGTCAGCCTCGGTCATCGCTTGCTCCTGCCCTGCGCCGCCCATGCGCGCAACGTCTTATCGACGCGCCGCATATCGCGCACGCGCCGCCAAGCGCAAGAGAACGCCGCACTTGCGGCGGCCGCCCGCCTTGGGCGGTCGCCTTCGCGGGGCAAATTGCTGCTGGCAAACGGGCCGTCTTGCGCTAAGGTCAGGCTCCAAACGGGTTCGCGCCAAACGGAAAAGACGACAGGGGGGCAAACGCGCGCGCACCAGCGCCGGTCTCTCTGTGGGCGGGGGACACTGGACCTGTGAGCGTGCTCTACAAGGTGGCAATCGTCGGGTCGGGCCCGGCCGGGATGAGCGCGGCCAGCCGCGCCGCGCAGCTGGGGCTGGATCACGTTCTGCTGGAAAAGACCGACCACCTGTCGGACACCATCTTCAAGTACCAGAAGGGCAAGCACGTGATGGCGACGCCATCGCAGCTGATCCTGCGATCGGACCAGGAGTTCGACGCCGGCAAGCGCGAAGATATCCTCGAGCGCTGGAACGCACGTACCGCCGCGCTGGGCGTCAACGTGAAGTACAATGCCGACGTGAAGGCGATCCGCGGCACCGGGCCCGCGATCGACGGCTCGGTCCAGACGATCGTCACGCGCGCCCGCGACGGATCGACCACGACCACGCAGATCCAGCGCCACGCCCCGCCCTATGCGATCGAGCTGACGAACGGCGAAACGATCATGGCCGAGACGGTGGTCCTGGCCATCGGCACGCAGGGCAACCCCAACCTGATGCGCTGCCCCGGCGCCGATCTGCCGCACGTGACCTATCAGCTCGACGACCCCTACGCCGTGCTTGACCAGCATATCGTGGTCGTGGGCACGGGCGATGCGGGAATCGAGAACGCGCGCGGGCTGGTCGAAGACCCGGCGCAGGGCAATGTGGTGACGGTGCTCAACCGCAGCCCCAAATCCACCAACGTGCGCGAAAGCTTCGCCACCGCCAAGGAACCCAACGCCAAGGCGCTGGTGGAGGACGATGCCGCCGGCAAGCTGACCATCCGCTACGAATCCGAAACCAAGGCGATCGAGCCGGGCTGGATCACGCTCAGCACCCGCGATGGCGAGGAACGCATTCGCTGCGACCGGATCATCGCCCGCATCGGATCGGCACCGCCACGCGCCTTTGTCGAAGGCTGCGGCATCGAATTCGCCAGCAACGACCGGCTGGCTTTCCCGACGCTGTCCCCGCAGTTCGAATCGAGCGCGCCCGGCATTTTCGTGATCGGCGCGCTGGCCGGCTATCCGCTGATCAAGCACTGCATGAACCAGGGCTACGACGTGGTCGAGTTCATCGCCGGCAACCGCGACCTGAAGCCCGCCGACGAACCGCTGCTCGAAGCCAAGTTCGCAGGGCTGCCCGGCAAGCGCAGCGTCAACGAATGGCTGGAGTTCCTGCGCACGCGGGTAAGCATCCTCGAAGGCATGACCACGCTGCAGCTGCGCGAGTTCATGCTCGATTCCGATGCACGCTTCTATTCGGCCGGCGCGACGGTGTTCGAGAAGAACGATCCCGGATCGTCGCTGTTCGCCATTGCCGACGGATCGGTCAACGTGCGGCTAGCCCCCAACGATGCCAGCAAGGTGGTGCCGATCCCGCAAGGGTCTATCTTCGGCGAAGTCGGCCTCATTTCGGGCCGCCGGCGCGGCGCAACGATCGTGGCCGCCGAAGACTGCATCTGCGTAGAGATCAGCCGCAACGCCGCATTGAAGCTGCAGAGCCAGGTGCCGACCGCAAAGCGCGCGATCGAGCGCATCTCGATCGAGCGCCAGCTGCTGCAGATGTTCGGATCGGGGCTGACCAAGGAAGATGTGGCCGAGGTGGTGAAGACCGCCAAGATCATGTCGGTCCGCGCGGGCGATGCGATCATCAAGGAAGGCGACGACGACAAGGACATCTACGTCATCCGCGTCGGCTCGATGATTGTGGAAAAGGAAGTCGGTGGAAAGCCGGTGTTCCTCTCCTACCTTCCCGCCGGTTCCTATGTCGGCGAGATGGCGCTGATCGATGGCGGGCAGCGCACCGCCACGGTGCGCGCGGCGATCAAGAGCGAGGTGATCAAGGTCGATGGCGAAGCCTTCGGCCGCGTGCTGGCGGCGAAGCCCGCCCTGCTGGAGCGCGCGCGCAAGGACATGGAGGTGCGCCGGCGCACCAACGCCTTCGTCGAATCGAAGAAGGACAGCTTTTCGGGCGTCGTCGACCTCTATTCCGAGCAGGCCAAGTTCCTTGTCAGCCAGGGCCTTGGCGAAGCGACCGACGTTCTGCTGATCGACGAGCGGCTGTGCGTGGGCTGCGACAACTGCGAGAAGGCCTGCGCCGACAGCCACGACGGCCTGTCGCGGCTGGACCGCGAGGCGGGCAAGAGCTTTGCCCACCTGCACGTGCCGACCAGCTGCCGCCACTGCGAACACCCGCACTGCATGGCCGATTGCCCGCCCAACGCGATCCAGCGCGGACCCGACGGCGAAGTGCGGATCAACGACACCTGCATCGGCTGCGGCAACTGCCAGCGCAACTGCCCCTATGGCGTGATCCGCATGGACAAGGTGCCACCGAAGAAGCCCGGCCTGCTGAGCTGGCTGTTCTTCGGCAAGGGGCCGGGGCCGGGCGAACCATCCTACAAGTGGTCGAAGAAGAACACCAAGTACACCGGCGATCCCGCCGTGGATGAAGCGCTCGACCGCAAGAAGGCGATCAAGTGTGACATGTGCGCGGGAATCGAAGGCGGCCCCAGCTGCGTGCGCGCCTGCCCCACGGGCGCTGCCATCCGCGTCTCGCCCGACGAGTTCCTGACCGTCGCGCGGCTCGAGAACGAGGGGGCCTGACGGTATGGCGAGCATCGCACCGCGCCGCCGCACCGGCGCCAGCCGCGAACGCACGAGCACGCACGAGGGCTTCCTGGCCCACCGCGACTTCCGCTGGCTGAAGATCTCCGCCGCGCTCGCGGTGCTCCTGATCGCGCTCTACATCTGGGTGCCGCTGCCCGCCGGGCACTTCGGTTCGAGCTGGCTGGGCTATACGCTGGGCACGATCGGCGCGCTGCTGATCCTGTGGCTGACCATGCTGGGGGTGCGCAAGCGGGCGATCACGCCGGGGCGCTGGAGCCTGAAGGCGTGGACCAGCGCCCATGTCTATCTGGGGATGCTGCTGATCGTGGTCGGCACGCTGCATTCGGGCTTTGCCTTCGGCTGGAACGTGCACACGCTGGCCTGGGCGCTGATGATGCTGGTGATCGTTTCGGGCATGTTCGGCATCTGGGTCTATGCCTCGCTGCCACGCGCCCTTTCGGAAAACCGTTATGACGCCGAAGGCGCGATCACCGAAAAGCAGATGGTCGAGGCGATCCGCTCGCTCGACCGGCAGATCCACGATGCCGCGCAGCCGCTCGACGCGGAAAGCGCGACGCTGGTGAACCGCAGCCTGGAAGAAGATCCCTTCGCGGGAACGTTCTGGAACCGCCTGACCGGCCGCTACCCGCGCGATGCCACGCGCGGCGCGGCAGCCGAACTGCGCCAGCGGCGCGCCTTCCTGCCGCGCCGCGCCGACGATCCGCTCGACAAGGTGGACGCGCTGCTCACGCGCAAGGAGGCCATGCTGTCGCGCATGCGGCGGCATCTGAAGCTCAAGACCTGGTTGCAGGCGTGGCTCTATGTCCACGTGCCGGTGACCTTCGCCCTGATCGCCGCGCTGTCCGCGCACGTGATCGCCGTGTTCTTCTACTGGTAAGGGCCGCACGATGACGTTCCTGGTCCGCCAGATCGCGCTCAAGTCCAACGGCGAGGAGATCGTCCGCCCCACCACGGTGGAAGGCGCCGAGCTGCTGATCGGCCGCGATTCGGCCTGTGCCGTCCACCTGCCCGACCTTGCGGTCGATCCGCGCCATGCCCACGCGGTAATCGAGGGCGATGGCACACTGCTGGTCGAATCGGTGGGCGACCAGCCGTTCGAAGCCGACGGGCGCAGCACCACCCGTACGCGCATCGATCTGGGCGTGGGTGCGGAACTGGGCTTTGGCGGCCATCGCATCACGGTTTCGCGCGATGGCGAAAGCGGCGCGGCGGTGCTGACCGTGCGGCGGGTGGAGGTCGTTTCGGAAAGCGCCGAGGACATCGACCTTGGCACCGCCTTCACGCTGAAGGGCCTGCTGCCGGGCAAGCGCGTGTCGGCCTGGGCCTTTGCGGTGCTAATGCTGGTGGCGTTCCTGGCGGTGCCGATCTGGTCCTATGCGACCTACCAGCCGCTGGCGATGCACAAGGATGCGCGGCGGCCTGCCGGAATCCATGGCGATACCGCCTGGTCGTCCGGGCACCTCAGCCTTGCCCACCACAACCTGGAAAACGACTGCCAAGCCTGCCACACAAAGGCCTTCGTCGCGGTGACCGACAACGCCTGCCTGTCGTGCCACAAGGAAGACGCGCACAACCACATTCCCGATGGCGCACGGCTGCTGCGCGCGCGCGGCGAACCGCAGGGCATGGCGCGGCTGACCCAGGCGGTGGCCACCGCGTTCAACCGTCCGCAAGGCAGGTGTGTCGCATGTCACACCGAGCATGAGGGGGCAGGTGCTATGCCGGCCACCCGGCAGCAATTCTGCACCGATTGCCACGACGGATTGAGGACGCGCTTGCCCGACAGCAAACTCGACAATGCCGCCGATTTCGGAACGGCCCACCCGCAGTTCCGCCCGACGCTGATCGCGGCGGTGGCGCCGGGAGGCAAGCCGGTGTTCGCGCAAGTAAGCTGGGCGCCGGGGCTGAAGGAGGCGAACGGCCTCAAGTTCACCCACGCGCAGCACCTGTCGCACAGCAACGGCGTGGCGCAGATGGTCCGCCGCCGTCCGGGGCGCTTTGCGGCGAATGACGCACTCGGCTGTCAGGATTGCCACAAGACCGAGGCTGGCGGCGCGCGGTTCAAGCCGGTGGTGATGGAAGAGGCGTGCGAAAGCTGCCATTCGCTGACCTTCGACCAGGTGGGGGGCACGTTCCGCACGCTGCGCCATGGCGAACCCGAACAGGTCGTGGCCGACTTGCGCGCTTTCTATCGCGGCGGCGCGCCGGCCCGGCCGGCAACGCTTTCGGGCCTTGGCCGCCGCATTCCCGGGGACGCGGCGCGCGCGGCGAGCGCGGCCGATTATGCCCGGGCGGTGCATTTCTATCCCGTGCGCGGTGATCAGGCGGTGGCCCAGGTGTTCGGCCAGGGCGGCATGTGCGCCGATTGCCACGTCATCACCCGTGGCGGCAGCGCCGCGACCGACGGCTTCACCGTCCAGCCGGTGGCGCAGAACACGCGTTACTACCACGTAGGCTGGTTCGACCATTCGGATCACCGCAAGACCGACTGCGCCACCTGCCACACCGGCGCCAAGAGCTCGAACGATGCACGCGACCTGCTGGTGCCGGGCCTCGATGGCCCGGGGGGCTGCCGTTCGTGCCACGTGGGCGAGACCGGCACGAAGCTGGCAGGCGCGCACGTGACCGATCCGGTCAAGTCGGGCTGTGCGATGTGCCATGCGTACCATATGGACGCCAACGATCCGACGGGAGGACAGCCGTGGAAGCCAGCCGACCAGCGCAAGAAGCGCGCGATTGTCACCACGGCGGATGCGGACCGGCCGCGCCGCGTGGCACTGGCACGCTAGGCCGCGTTTCATGCTGATTGCCCAGATCACCGACATCCATCTCGGATTCGAGCCGGACACGCCCGACGAGTTCAACCGCCAGCGGCTCGACCGCGTGCTCGCGGAGCTTTCGGGCCTGTCGCCCCGTCCCGATCTGCTGCTGCTGACAGGCGACCTGGTCGATCGCGGCGACGTCGCAAGCTACGAACGGCTGCGCGAGGCGCTCGATGGCCTGCCCTTCCCCGTGCACTTCGCGCTGGGCAACCACGACGAGCGCGCGACGTTCCGGTCGGTGTTCCCCCAGGCGCCGTTCGCCGGCGGTTTCCTGCAGTACGCGATCGACGACCCGACGCTGCGGCTGCTGGTACTCGATACGCTGGAAGAAGGCCGCCACGGCGGCGCGTTCTGTGACGAACGCGCGCGCTGGCTGACCGAACGCCTGGATGAAGCGCCCCACCAGCGCACGTTGATCGTGCTGCACCACCCGCCGATGGAAGTGGGCATCGCGTGGATGAACACCGACCCCGCCGAACCTTGGGTCGCGCGCCTCGCCGGCGTACTGGCAGGCCGCGCCAACGTCGTCGGCCTGATCTGCGGGCATATCCACCGCGCGATTACCGCGCGGTGGGAAGGCCACATCGTCGCCACCTGCCCTTCGACCGCGCCGCAGGTAGGGCTCGACCTGCGCCCGCTCGATCCCGACCAGCCCGACGAGCGGGCGCTGATCATTGCCGATGCGCCAGGCTATGCCCTGCACTGGTGGAACGGTCGCGAGCTGATCACCCACTGGGACAGCGCGGGCGAGAAGGACGTGCTCGCCCGGTTCGATGCGCGGCTGCAGGGGATGGTCCAGCACATGATGGCCGAGCGGCCCGGCCGCGCCGCAGCGGAATAGCGGTCAGCGCACCCCGGCGAGCGCCTTCTGCCGGCGCCGCTGTACCGAACTGCCGAGGCCGATCGCCTCGCGGTACTTGGCGACCGTGCGGCGTGCGAGATCGAACCCGCGTCCCTTCAGCAGGTCGACGAGCGCATCGTCCGAAAGGATCGCCTTGGGATCTTCGGCATCGATCAGCTGGCGGATCGCGGCCTTGACCGCTTCGGCCGAAACCGCGCCTTCGCCATCGGTGGAGGCAACGCCCGACGTGAAGAAGTACTTCAGTTCGAACGTGCCGCGCTCGCAATGCAGGTACTTGTTCGACGTGACGCGGCTGACGGTCGATTCGTGCATCTCGATCGCTTCGGCGACGGTGCGCAGCGTCAACGGCCGCAAATGCGCGACGCCGTGGCGGAAGAAGCCGTCCTGCTGCTTCACGATCTCGGCCGCGACCTTCAGGATCGTCTTTTGCCGCTGGTCGAGCGCCTTCAGCAGCCAGTTCGCATCGGCCAGCTTTTCGCCCAGCCAAGCCTTGGCCTCCTTGGCGACGCAGGCACCGCGCATTTCGACGTAATAGCGGCGGTTGACGACGAGGCGCGGCAGCGTCGCCTGGTTGAGCGCGATGTCCCAGCCGCCGCCGCTGGCGCGCACCAGAATGTCGGGCGCCACCGCTTCGGCCACGCCGCCACCGAACCGCAACCCGGGCTTGGGATCGTAGCCGCGCAGTTCGGCCAGCATGTCAGCGAAATCCTCGTCATCCACGCCGCACATGCGCTTGATGCGGGCGAGTTCGCCCCGCGCGACGAGATCGAGGTTGTCGATCAGGCGCGCCATGCACGGATCGTAGCGATCGGCCTCGCGGGCCTGGAGCGCCAGGCATTCTGAGAGGCTGCGCGCGCCGACGCCGGTGGGATCGAGCGACTGGACCAGTTCGAGCGCGGCCTCGATCGTCGCCAGCGGCAGGCCGAGCGCCTGGGCCGCTTCCGACAGCGGCAGCGAAAGGTAGCCCGCCTCGTCCAGCTGGTCGATCAGCCAGCGCGCGACGAACAGCTGCTGGTCATCGCGCGCCGCCGCGCCGACTTGGGCGTGGAGATGTTCTGCAAGCGTCGCCTCGACACTGCCGCGCTCGTCGATTTCGAGGCCTTCGCCGCCGCCCGAAATACGCTGTTCGCCATCGAAAGCTGTGCCGCCTTCGCCCCCGCTCCCATCCCCGGTATCGCGATCGCGGTCGAGCGCGGTCGGGTCGATGTCGAGCGGGCGATCCTCGTCGGCGCGCCCTTCGCCGACGAGCTGGTCGACGGGCGAGCTTTCGAGATGCGTGCGGCGCAGCTCCTCCGGAGCCTCCGGCGCATCGGCCGGTGCGGCTTCGCCCAGTTCGAGCAGCGGATTGGAATCGAGCGCCTCGCCTATGAAGGTCTCGATCTCGAGGTTGGACAGCGCCAGCAGCTTGATCGCCTGCTGCAGCTGCGGCGTCATGACGAGCGACTGGCTCTGGCGGAGATCCAGCCGTGGTCCTAGCGCCATCTTGTCCCTCCCCCCGGCTGCTCGCTTTAGAGCGTGAAGCCTTCGCCGAGGTAAAGCCGGCGCACGTTGGGATCGGCGACGAGCGCTTCAGGGCTGCCTGCGAAAAGCACCTGCCCGCCGTAGATGATGCAGGCGCGATCGACGATATCGAGCGTTTCGCGCACGTTGTGATCGGTAATGAGCACACCGATGCCGCGACGCTTGAGGTCCTTCACCAGATGGCGGATGTCGCTGATCGACAGGGGATCGATGCCGGCGAAGGGTTCATCGAGCAGGACGATCGACGGCTTGGCGGCAAGCGCGCGGGCAATTTCGCAGCGACGGCGTTCGCCGCCCGACAGTGCCATCGCCGGACTGGTGCGCAGCCGAGTGAGGCCGAATTCATCGAGCAGGCGGTCGAGCTCTGCGGCGCGCACGTCCTTGTCAGGCTCGATCAGCTCGAGCACCGTGGCGATGTTCTGTTCGACCGTCATGCCGCGGAAGATCGAGGTTTCCTGCGGCAGGTAGCCAAGCCCGAGGATCGCGCGGCGGTACATCGGCAGCTTGGTGATATCGACGCCATCAAGCAGGATCCGGCCCGAATCCGGCCGCACCAGCCCCATGATCGAATAGAAGCATGTGGTCTTGCCCGCGCCGTTGGGGCCAAGCAGGCCAAGCACTTCGCCCTTGCCGACCGACAGCGAAATGTCGGTCAGCACCGCCCGCTTGTCATAGCTCTTGGCGATCGAGACGACCTCCAGGCCGCCCGGAATGGTGCCGACGGCTGACGGCGGCGATACGGTGGCCGCGCTGGCGGCAGTCTCGGCATTCATCGGATCTTGGTGACCGTTAGGCTGTTGAATCGAAAGTGTCGGTTGCAGCCATAGCGGTCAACGCGGGCGCGGCAAAGCCCGTGCGAGCCGATCTGGCAGGATTTGTGCATGGAACGACGAGTGCGCGCCCCCGTTCCACAGAGGGACCAAGACTTGCTTGAAACCCGCAGCGACAGATGTTCTACTCGTTTGCGGGAGAGTGAAAACAAGCGGGGTGGCAGATGGAAAGGACGTCGGCCTTTTCGAGGCGAGCCGTCGACTGGCGCAAGCGGATGAGCGACACCGTCGCTTACGGGCTGCTGGTCTATACCGGCTTGCAGATTTTCGTGACGATGCAGGCGATTGAAGTGGGGCATTCCGCCTCCATGCTGCCGATGCTGGCGCTCGTGGTGCTGGTCGCTGCGGTCATTCCGCTGTTCCGCCGGTTCGAGCGGCGCTGGGAGCATCTTGACGATGCAGCCGCGCATGATCCCGCGCTGCGTTCTGCCTGCCGGCGCGACCAGCTGATCGTGTGGGCATGCTCGATCGGCCTTCCCTTTCTGCTGACCGCGCTGTTCAAGGCTGTGTCCACGCTGTTCTGAGCCGCTTCCCGCGCGATTGTGGTAGGACGCCCCACGCGCTAAGGCGCGCGTCTTCCATCCCGCAGGAGGTGCTTTTCACATGCTGTCGCCCGACCAGGCCGAGGAGCGTTGCAATGCGCTGATCGAACGTGCCCGCCGCATGGGTGCGCAAGCCGGGGATGCGAGCTATCATGGCAGCTCCGCGGAAGCGGTGCAGGTCCGGCTGGGCAAGCTCGAGGACGTGGAGCGTTCGGAAAGCGAGCAAATCTCGCTGCGCGTGTTCGTCGATGGGGCTTCCGCCTCGATCGGATCGAGCGACCTTGGCGACGCCGCGCTCGACGAACTGGCCGAACGCGCGGTGGCGATGGCACGACTGGCGCCGGTGGACCGCTTCGCCGGCCTCGCGCCTTCCAAACTGCTGCTTCAGGGGGAAACACCCCGGCTCGATCTGGAGGATCGCAACACGGTCCAGCCCGCACAGTTGCGCGCGCTGGCAGAGGAAGCCGAGGACGCCGCCCGCGCGGTGCAGGGCATCACCAACAGCGAAGGCGCCAGCGCCAGTGCCGGGGCGGGGATCTTCGCGCTTGTCACCAGTCACGGGTTCTCCGGCTCGTACGGTGCCACCAGCTTCAGCATCTCGGCCAGCGTGCTCGGTGGCGAAGGCAGCGGCATGCAGCGCGACAGCGCGTGGCGCAGCGCCCGGTTCTTCGCTGACCTTCCCGCGCCTGCCGAGATCGGCCGGCTTGCCGCAGAGCGCACCGTGCGCCGCCTTGCCCCCGCCCGCGTGCGCAGCGGCCCCGCCACCGTGGTGTTTGATCCGCGCGTCGGCGGTTCCCTGATCGGCCACCTGCTGGGCGCGATGTCGGGCGCATCGATCGCCCGCCGCGCCAGCTTCCTGCTGGGCAAGGATGGCGAGCAGCTGTTCGATTCCTCGATCACCCTGCTTGATGAACCGCACCGGCTGCGCGGCCTGCGCTCGCGCCCGTTCGATGGCGAAGGGCTGCCCACGGCGGCGCGCAAGCTGATCGACAATGGCCGCATGACCGGCTGGATGATGGACAGCGCCGCTGCGCGCCAGTTGGGTGGCGATCCCACCGGCCACGCCGGTCGCGGTGGATCGGGTGCGCCGCACGTCACGCCCAGCAACCTGGTGCTGCAGCCCGGCGAACTGACCCCCGCCGCGCTGATCGCCGACATTGCCGACGGGGTCTATGTGACCGAACTGATCGGACAGGGCGTCAACGGCGTGACCGGCGATTACAGCCGGGGCGCTTCGGGCCTGCGCATCGTGAACGGCGAGATTGCCGGGCCGATCGCCGAATTCACCGTGGCGGGCAATCTTATCGACATGTTCGCAGCGATGCGTGTCGCCAACGATCTGGTGATCGAGCGCGGAATCGACGTGCCGACCATCCGGATCGACGGGATGAGCGTGGCAGGCGACTGAGCCCGCCCTTTTCGGGAACAGGTTGCGGTGCGGGGCGCTTGCCTTCGCATGCGCCCCGTCATTCGCCCCCTGCTCGCTCTCCTGCTCGTCAGCGTGGCGCCGCCGTTGCTGGCGCAGTCCAGCCCCTCGGTGCTGCCGTCCGCCAGCGCGCCCCCGGCACAGCCGAGCGGGGAAATCGCGACGGACGAGGCCGTCAACGACGATGCCAAGGTGGCGCAACGCATCCGCACGATCTTCGCCGAAATCCCCGCGTTGCAGCCGGTGACGGTACGGGTTTCGGCGGGCGTGGTGACGCTGACCGGCACGGTTGCGGACCAGGCCGCGATCGACCAGGCCGCCAGCATCGCCGGGCGGCTTTCGGGCGTGGTGACGGTCCAGAACCGGCTTGATCGCAATCTTCAGGTCGAACGCAATCTCAGCCCTGCGGTGTCGGGCGTCACCGACAGGATAGTCGGGCTCTGGCGTGCGCTGCCGCTGATCGGCGTTGCGCTGCTTGTCGCGGTAATGGTCGGCTTTGCCGGTTACGCGCTTGCCGGGCGCAAGCGACTGTGGGCCCGCGTGGCGCCCAATCCATTCCTGGCCGAACTGATCGAGACGGCGATCCGTTTCGTCTTCGTCGTGGGCGGGATCGTTCTGGCGCTGGAAATCCTGGGCGCGACCGCCCTGCTCGGCGCCGTGCTGGGTGGCGCTGGCGTGATCGGCATCGCGCTGGGGTTTGCCGTCAGGGATTCGATCGACAACTACGTCTCGTCGCTGATGCTGTCGGTGCGCCAGCCGTTCCGCGCCAACGATTCGGTGCGGATCGACAATCACGAAGGGACCGTCGTGCGCCTCACCAGCCGGGCGACGATCCTGATCACCGGCGATGGCAATCACTTGCGCATCCCCAACAGCACCGTGTTCAAGGCGGTGATCCTGAACTTCACCGCCAACCCGCAGCGCAAGTTCACGTTCGACTATCCGCTGGCGCAGGATGCCGACCCTTGCCACGCACGGGGTGTGGGGCTCGACGTGCTGCGCAAGCTTGATTTCGTGCTGGCCAAGCCGGAGCCCGGGGCAGAGCTGGTAGATATTGCCGGGGCGACGCAGGTGCTGCGCTTCGGCGCCTGGGTCGATCAGCAACACAGCGATTTCGGCAAGGCGCGCACGAATGCGATGGAGGCGGTGCGCCATGCCCTTCGCGAAGGCGGCTTCCCCGCCGCCTTGCCGGGTTCGCGCGTCCGGCTGGAGCGCAAGGACGAGGATGCGCGCTCGCCTGCCGCCCCGGCGCCGGGCGCTGCGTCGGTGTCAGCCAGTGCCGACGTCGCGCCCGAAAGCCACATCACGCAGATGGCGGAGCGCGAACGCGCCGGCAAGAAGGACGGACAGGATCTGCTCGATACCAGCCGCCCCGTAGAATGACGCGCCGCGCAAGGATGCGGCGCATCATTCCGGCTTGATCAGTCAGCCTTGTCGGCGTTGTAGCGCTCGATCGCCTCGAGCGTGATGCGCTTGGCATCCTCGGCGCCGCCCCAGGTGCCGACGCGGACCCACTTTTCCTTCTCCAGATCCTTGTAGTGGGTGAAGAAGTGTTCGATCTGCTGCAGCACGATCTCGGGAAGGTCGCCCTTCTCGGCAACATCGCGGTAATATGGGAAGGTCTTGTCGTCGGGGACGCAGACCAGCTTTTCATCGCCGCCATGCTCGTCTTCAAGGTTCAGCACCGCGATCGGACGCGCGCGCACTACCGAGCCGGGCACGAAGGGCGAGCGGGCAATGACCAGCGCATCGAGCGGGTCGCCGTCGGGCGAGAGCGTGTGCGGCACGAAGCCGTAGTTGGCAGGGTAGCGCATCGGCGTGTGCAGGATGCGATCGACGAACAGCGCGCCCGAAGCCTTGTCGAATTCGTACTTGACCGGTTCACCACCAACCGGAACCTCGATGATCACATTGAGGCATTCGGGGGGATTGTCGCCCGTCGGAATCATGTCGATGCGCATGGTCTGCCTTCGCTGCTGGGCCGTGGGACGGCCGGTTTTGCCCAAGTTGGGCCGGGCTCTAGCGAAGCCCCTTGTGCGCTGCAACAAGACTTATGGATTAGAGTGCGCTGGCGTTTACGAGCTTCCGCCAAGGGCATTGATGGTGAAGGCGATCACCCCGATGTTGAACACGAAGGCCGCCAGCGAATGCAGTGTCGCTATGCGCCGCACCTCACGAGAGGTGATTTCGACATCCGATGTCTGAAAGGTCATGCCGAGGGTGAAGGAGAAGTAGGCGAAATCGAGATAATCGGGCGTCTTCGTGCCCGGGATGTCTAGCCCGCCAGTATCCTTCCCCTGCTCGCCATCCGCCGAGTAGTAGAGATGGGCGTAATGCATCGCGTAGACGGTGTTGGCAAAGGCCCAGGTCAGCGCCAGCGTGCCGATCAGCCGCAGCATGGCAAGGTGGCTGCCCTTGCTCGCTTCGGGCAGTTCGCCGGCGATGGCCGCCATGACCACGGCAGTCAGCACGGTCGTGATCCCCAGCACAAGTATCCGGTTCGCATCGTTTTCCGCCGAATGGCGCCGCATCGTGTCGGTGTCGCATTTACCCAAGAGCGGCCATAGCGAAACGAGGAAGGCTATGGCCGCGAAATCGAAGCCCATGGCAAGAGAATCCGCCCAGCCGCTGGAATGCATCAAACCGTGCCAGCCGAGCGAAACGCTCACGAGCAGGACGAGGAACAGGATGAACCGAGGGGGCGCGATCCGCTTGCCCAGGCGCAGGCCGATGCTCATGCGCCCTTGCTCCGTGCGGTGGCCCGTGGCGCAAACAGGCGGTCGAGGCCGCCGGTCGCCACATCGCCCGCCCGTTCGAGCCACGGCCAGCGCAGCCCGTCGTGATAATCGATGGTCAGAGGGTAGACCTGGTCGTCGCGCTTCACCACCAGCGCGATCGGGGCCGCCGTACCCTTGGCGGCGGTTATCGCGGCCTTCAACCCTTCGCCGTCGTAGGTGACGCCGTTGACCGATACGATCTGCATGCCGGTGACGATGCCGGCGCGCATCGCCGGTCCGTCCCAGCGGCTGGCGCTGACCGCACCGGCCTTGTCGAGCGTGAGGCCGATAGAATGGTTGAGGTTGAGCGTTTTCGTCTCGTCCATCCTCGCCTTGTCGTAAGCGTTGGGCGTGTCCCGCCAGACCAGCTTGTAGCCGCCTTGCTCGATGCCGGCCAGCGGGGCGGGCTGGCCGGGGCTCTGAATCCGGGTCGCCAGGAATCCGGCCCAGTCGTAGGGGTAGATCGCCTGAAGCGCGGCGACGACATCGTCCAGTTCATAGGGCATGACGCCCCAATCGCCGGGCCGCACGCCGAAAAACGCGCGCGCGAAATCGTCGAGGCCCTTGGCTCCCCCGGTGCCTGCGCGGATGATCTGGTCGGCTTCAAGCCACACCAGCATACCTTCGCCGTAATACTCTTCGTTGCGGGCGAGCGAGGAAAACGGCTTGGGCTTGCGCGCCGCAAAGACGGGATCGAACGTGGTATCCTCTACCGAACGCCACGCCCGTCCGGGGTACTGTGTGTAAAGCCCCGCCGTGGTGGCGATCATGCCCAGCACGGTGTCCTTGGTCTGGACGCCGGATCGCGCGGCCAGCACATTGCCCCAGAACTGCGTCTGGCCTTCGTAGATCCAAAGCAGATCACCCTGCATCGGCCGCGAATAGTCCGGCGTCCACAGCCGGGCGGGACGGCGGAACTTGCCGTTCCACGAATGTACGAATTCGTGCGGGACGACGTTACGGTCCCAGTCATTCGCCGCCCAGTCGACCCAGGTGCGCGGTTCCATCTGGCTTTCGCTCGAACGGTGGTGTTCGAGCCCGATCCCGCCCATCCGGTCGGTCAGCGCCAGCAGGAAATCGTAATGGTCGAAATGCTGTGCACTAAACAGCACCTGCGCTTCTTCGACGAGGTTGCGATAAGTCCTGAGGTTTTCAGGGCGAATCGCCAGCAGCCCGGGCTTGTCGGCAACCACATCAAGCGCGACGTTGCGTCCCAGGTCGAAGCGCTGGGCATAAGCGCCGGCGAAAATCGGCGAATCGATCAGCGTTTCGTAGTCGGTCTCGGCAAAGGCGGTGCGGCCGGCGCTGGCCTTCTGCCCTTCGAGCGCGGTGAACACGCTCCAGTTGGCGGGGAAGCGCACGGTTGGGCGCACGCGGATCTGGCGAACGTAGTGCCCGGCGGGATAGAGACTGACCGTCTCCCACTGAAGATTGCTTATCTCGCGCGTGACGGCAACGCGGCCTTCGGCATCGCGCAGGGGTGAGGTGTAGATGAACTTCGCGACGATCTCGCGCGTGCCAGCGGGAAGATCGACGTGGAACGCCTCCACCGCCACCGGATCGCGCCGCCAGCGCAAGGCGGTGCCGTCAGCGGCAGTGAAGGTAAGTCCGGTCAGTTCGGCGAGCGGTCCGCGCGGACCATGCTTGCCGGGAAGCCAGCGCGGCGAAAGGAGGGTGAGGCGCTGTGTCCCTTGCGCGACCGGGATGGTTTCGATCACGCGCATGGCCCCCGTGACGACATCGCTCGCATCGACATCTAGCGCGATGGTGCCGGCATAAGGCACGTCCTGCGGTTCTGGCAGCGGGGGCGGCAGCGGCGCGGTGGCCGGGCGAGAATTGGTGGCCGGCTGGACTTGCGCCAGAACGGGCATGGAGGCGGCAAGCAGCGGGAAGATCGCGAACCCGAACGATTTTTTCATCACCGCAACTTGGCGCGAAGCAGGCGGCCGCGCAAGCGCGCGGGGCCTTAGCCCGCATCGTAAAGGACGTCAGCGCACCTGCAGGACGGTGTAGCGTCGCGCTGTGAAGCGCCAGATCCCATCCGTGTCCCGCCGCAGCATATCGTCGTACTGGCCAGAGACCAGGCGTTCGCTGCCGTCGGCCCCCTTCAACATCTCGAGCATGTAGCACCGGCTGTCGGCATGGTCGCCGTCGATGGCCAGCGCGCCGTGGTTGACGTACATCGAGGCGGCGTCGAACCCGGCCATGAGGCGGACCCACAGGTCGCGGATCGCTTCGCGACCGGACGCGGCGTGATCACCAACCTGCCATTGCGCATCCTGCGCCCAGCATTCGGCCCAGTCTTCGGCGTCCTTGCGAAAGACGGCGTCGTTGTAGGCCTCGATCCGTTCGCGGATGGCGATGCGGTCGGCCAGATCCCCCGAAAAGCCGCGCATCATTCGCCCTCCGCCTGGAAGTCGGGCCGGGGAACGCCCTTGCTGTCATAGACGCTCGCCACTGCGTCGCAGCGATACTTGCGCACGCTAGATTTGATCAGTCCGTACTGGCCGAGGTGATCGCGCATCGAGACATAGCTCTGGTCGCGGAAATGTCCGGCAAGCGCGGGTTCGTCCTCCCACTCTTCGTAGACATGGACGCGGCCCGGGACCAGCGGATCGAGCGCCCAATTGTAGGCGATGCAGCCCTTTTCGCGGCGCGAAGCCTCGATGTACGGCTCGCCGTCGCGGATCGCGGCTTCGGCGCGGGTGGGGTCGAAATCGATGGTGCCGGCAATGAGGATGGGCATGGGACGGGTCCTTGTGGCGTGATCAGGCAGGCGAAAGGCGCGGCAACCGCGCGACGGCGAGCAGGGTGACAAGGGCAAGCGCGACCCCTGCGGCAAGCAGCAGGAACGGCGCGCGGAAAGCCGCCGCATCGGGGGCAGTACCCGTGCCGTCGAGCAGCATCATGGTCATGGTCGCGCCAAGGCCGGTGCCGACCTGCTGGGCGGTGAACAGGACCGCGCTGCCAAGTCCCTGTCGTTCGGACGGCAGCGTCGCCAGGGCCCCGTGCATCAGCGCAATGAAGCAGGTGACGCTGCCGAGCGCGGCCACAGCCATGCCCGGTGCGACACCCAACCCGTATGGCAGGCCGATGGCGAAGGCGAGCCAGCCAAGCCCCGCAAGGTTGAGCACTGCCGCACCGCGCGCCAGGACGAGCGGCCGGAAGCGCGCCAGCAGGCGCGGTGCGACCTGCCCGGCCGCGATCACCGCGATGGCATAGGGCATGGCTCCGAGCCCTGCCTGCGCCGCTGAATAGCCCGCCACGCGCTGGAGATAGAGCTGCATCAGCAGCAGCAGCCCGCCGACGCCGGCCAGGACCAGCAGCAGCAGCCAGACCGAGAGCGCATAGAGCGGGTTGGCGAACAGGACGGGCGGCACCAACGGTGCGGGGACGCGGCGTTCGACGATGGCGAAGGCGATGGCCGCAGCGACCGCACCCGCGATCATGGCCAGCGTAAGTTCTGCCGCCACGCCCTTGCCGAACAGGACCACCGCGCCCACGAACAGCACGAGCGCCGTGGTCAGCAGCGCGGCACCCATCTGGTCCAGCCGTTCGGGCGCGGCGCGCGCGGCACCGCGCGGAATCCAGCGCAGCGCCATGGCCAAGGCGATGGCGAGCAGCGGGAGGTTCACGAAGAAGGCCGCGCGCCAGCCGAATGCGGTCACGAGCGCGCCGCCCGCAAGCAAGCCGACGATCAGCGAAAAACCCTGCGTCACGCCGAACACTCCCATCGCCCGGTGGCGCGGTTCGCCTTCGGGCAGCAGGACGGTGATCAGCGAGAAGGCCGCCGGCGAAAGCAGTGCGACGGCAAAGGCCTGGACCACCCGCGCTGCAAGTACGAAGGCAAGCGAGGGCGCGGCGCCCGCGGCGATGGAGCCTGCGCCGAACAGCGCGATCCCCCAGGCAAGCGCGCGGCGCTGGCCGATGCGGTCCACCAGCTTGCCGCCCAGGATAAGCGTTCCCGCCAGCACCAGCGTGTTCGCGGTGACGATCCACGAAAGCATCGCCGGCCCCGCGCCAAGGCTGCGGCCGATCGACGGGATCGCGATGCTGACGAGCGCAAAATCGGCGGTCGTCACCAGCTTGACCAGCGCCATCAGCGCCACGATCCGCCGCTGCCCAGCGCGGGTGGTTTCGACCATGGTCAGTCGGCCATCCACTTTTCCAGGTTCTGGTGGAAGTAGCGCACGCGCCGTTCCTGGAACGCGAGGTAATCGCGCTTGTAGCCGCGCGAATGAAGACCGCGCTGCTGATGCTCCCAGACTGAGACGTCCTGGTCGATGCCCGGTCCCGCCGATACCTCGTGAACCTTGCCCTGGATGTGCGGGCCCGGCACCGAAACATCGACCCATTCGGACATCGACTGCGAATAGTAGCGCTCGGTCCCGGCCGGGAAGAGCGTCATGTACCACATGTCGAAGTAGCACTTTTCCGGGTCACTCTCGTGCGGCCGGGCGCGCAGCCAGATGTTGCCATCGGGCTTCAGGCTGAAGGAAAGGTTCGGGAAGATCGTGTAGTGCCAGTGATCGGTCAGCTGGTCGTCGTGGTAGGTGGAAAAGTCGAAGCCCTTCTCCTCGCCCTTCTCGCGCTTGGCCTTCTGCAGCGCCTTGCGGATTTCGCCCGTCTTGCCGCCGCGGAACTGGTCAGGGTCGAGCCCCCAGAATTCCAGCTCGTTGCGCAGCATCTCCAGCGTTTCGTTCTCGCCGCCGCGCAGCTGCTTGGTCGGCCCTGCCCCCGGCATGAACATGCGCGCGTGGCCTTCGGGGTAGAGGTCGAACTGGCAATAGCTGTGCGCGTATTCCATCACGAACTTGGTCTGCGGATGGACGAAGGGGACGTGGTAGCTTTCGTTGAAGTTGTCCTGCACCAGCTTCCAGTTGAAGTTGCCTTCGATCGTCACCCAGTGGGTGCGCACCATGCGATCCATCGGATAGGTATCGATCTGGTCGGCAATCGGCCCCATGAACTGGCGCAAGGGCGCCGCGTCATTGTCCATGTTGATCCACACGAACCCTGCCCACAGCTCGCACTTGATCTCGACCATGTTGAGCTTGCCGCAGGGCGAGCCCTGCACGAAGTCCGCCTCGTCGGGCACGACCTTCAGCTTGCCCGCAAGATCATAAGCCCAGCCGTGATAGGGACAGAGCAGCCGCTTGGCATTGCCCTGCGCTCCCGAGACGACCGGCATCCCGCGATGCTGGCACACGTTGTAGAAAGCGCGCACATGGCCATCGTCGCCCCGCACGCAGACGATCGTTTCGGGTCCGAAGTCCGCCGTAAGCCAGTCGCCGGTGTTGGGGATCTGCGCCTGAGTCCCCGCGATCTGCCAGGTGCGGGTCCACACCTTGTCCCATTCGCGATCCGCCCATTCCTTGGAGAAATAGCGGTCCGGGGTGATTGGCGCGTTGCCGAGCGGCGGGTCGGCCAGTTTCGAGATGTCGGCCAGGGACTTGGCACGGGCGCGGGGTAGATCGGTGGAAGCGGTCATGGCTTGTCTCCTCGAAGCTTGTCTCAAGCCCCCTCGAAATGGCGGTAGGATGGATCGGCGTGCCCCCGCTCGCCGAAGGCATGGGTGGGCATCGCTACGCGGTCCCACATGTCGGTAGATGGCGCGGTCGTGCTCCAATCGTAGACCGCGCCGCGATGAGCGATTCGCCACTCCCCGGCGCGCTTTTCGAACCGGTCGAGATAGCGCCCGGCCGCGACCATGAAGGTATCGCCCGCGCCATCGGCGCCCGGCAGGCAGTGATGCGCGATGAAGTAGGCCTCGCCCCGGGCGTTGTTTCCGTCGACTTCGACGAGGACGTTGCCGATCACGTGCTGGGTGCGCCGCATTCCGGCGAGCACCTCCATCACCCACGGCACGAAGTCGGCGGCGGTCCCCTTGAACATGCCATGATCGTCGGTGGCGTCCGGGTGGAACACGCTGCGGACCAGGTCGGCGTCGCAGCGATCTATCGCGCGGGCCAGCTTGTGCACCAGCTCGACGCAGTCCTGCTTGTCCAGCAGGCGCGCGAGGCGGGAATCGAGAGCAAGGGTGTCGGAGCTCATCGCGTCATTCTCCGGTATGGCTGGGATCGTGGGGGGCACGCTTGCCGCGTCGGGTCAGCCCTTCGTAGAGCGGGCCGTCCCAGCGTGCGGTGGAAGGTCCGTTGCGGCTCCAGTCGAGCACGTAGCGGCGGTGCAGCAACCGCCATTCGTCGCCACGGCGCTGCAGCCGGTCGAGATAGCGCCCGCCGACTTCCATCTCCTGCGGGCCATCGGGCGAATCCACTTCGTGCCACGCGCGGCAATAGGTTTCGGCGGTGGCCACGCCGTTCCCCATCTCGATCAGCATGTTGCCGAGAAAATGCTGCGTGCGGCGCATGCCCAGAAGCGCGGGGATCACGCCGTCGAACCATTCCAGCGCGTCGATCTCGCCCTGCCCGTAATCGGCCTTCGCCCCCGGCCACCATACCGAGCGCAACACGTCGATATCGCAGCGATCGATGCCGCGGGCATAGCGGTTGAGGAGATCCATGATCGCAAGACGATCGGCGACCTGTTCAAGATGAACCTTGCTCATCGGACGCGCATCTCCTCGCGGCGGCAGCTCAGGTCGTGCGGGCTGCGGGCGCCCCACGGCAGCATCATGGCTCCGCCTTCCAGATCGGCGGCGGGTTCGTTGCGGATCCAGTCGGCAAGTTCGGTGCGATGGGCGATCTTCCAGACACCCTGCCGCCGTTCGTACCGGTCGACGTATCGGCCAGCGACGAACAGGTCATATTCCGCGCCGTCGTCGCCCATGATGCGGTGGTGCGCCTGGTAATAGACTTCGCCGAAGGCGAGGGTCTCGCTCTCGAAATCGATCCGCATCTGGCCGATCATGTGATGGTTGGCCTTGTGCGGGGCCAACACACCCTGGGCGAAGGCGACAAAGCCTTCGGCATCCCCTTGCCAGCCGGCGCCGTAGTCGGTGGTGGCATCGTCATGGAACACCGAGCGGTGCAACACCGGATCGAGCCGGTCCTGCGCGCGCATGTAGTCGCAGCTCAGGTCATAGATGGCCTGCCACGAAACGAGGCGGTCGAGCGGATCCATCCCGTCACGCTCCTGCAAGGTAGGCATCGAGCGTCTGATGGAACTGGCGGATGCGCGCTTCCTGATAGTGGCCCAGCGTTTGGCCCCGCTTTTCCGAACCCTCGAATCCGCGATACTGCATGGCGAGATTGTCGGTGTCCTGATCATAGACCGCGCCAAGGCCCGGATTCATGCCCGGCGCCTCGGCATAGGACTGGTCGACGCCCACCCGCACGGGTTCGGGCGGATGGTCGAGCGGCGTGCCCGGCGGCACCAGCTTGAGGAACACGAGGTCGAACAGCGTGCGCGACGGGTCGTTGCCGATCGGCCGGAAGCGATAGATCATAGGCAGCGATACGCCCGGGAACAGGCACATGTTCGGGAAGAGGTGATACTCGATCGAATCGAGCATCTCGCTGTCGGAATAGGCATCAAGCGACACCCCGGTTTCGGCCGAGATCCTTTCGCGCAACCTCTCTGCCGCAAACGAGCGCGCGCTGCGGCCTTCAGGCACCTCGCCCGGCTCGACGCGCATCTTGTCGTAGACGTCCTGCTGCGACTGCGGCTCGCGATAATGCGGGCTGGGCACGCCGATGGTGTGGACAAAGCGCGTCACATGGTCGCTGAATAGGTCGTACTGCGCATTGGCATCGCCCGCCGTGGCCAGCCCTTGCGTATGCGTTTCGTAGACGTGGTAGGCTTCGAGAAAGGCCTCCTGCGCTGCCTTCCAGTTGCTCGGCAGCTCCTTCTGCAAATGCAGCGCGATGCGCCGGTCGGCCAGGTCCCAGCGCCCCGTGAAGTGGTCGGCCAAGGGGCCGAGCTGTTCTGCAAGCGGGCGCGCCTGCGAATCGAGGTTGACGAAGATGAACCCGCCCCAGGTTTCGACGCGGACTTGCGGCAGGCCGAATTCGTCGTCGGTCACGTGCGGGAAATCCCAGCGGCATGGGATGTTCGAGAGCTTGCCGTCGAGGGTCCAGCTCCAGCCGTGGAACGGGCAGCGCAGCTCGGCGGAATGGCCACTGGTATCGGATCGCTTGAGCTGCGTGCCGCGATGAAGGCAGGCGTTGCGGTAGGCGCGGATGGCGCCATCATCGCCGCGCACGATCAGGATCGACCACGGCCCGATGTCGTAGGTGATGTAGTCGCCGGCATCGGGCACGTGTTCCTCGCGCGCGGCCCACTGCCATGTCCGCGCCCACATCTGCGTGAATTCCCGCGCCATGAACTCGGGCGAAAGGTACCGGTCGTATTCGATGTCGGCGTCGCCGGCGAAGGTATAGGCTTCGGCGACCAGCGCGGGCGGAACGTCCTGCCCGTCGGACAGGATGATATCGCGCGTGCTGGGCCCGGGGCACCGGGCTGTGCCCGGTTCCGGCGGGAGCGGCAGGCTGGTTTCGAGATTCATCGCCAAGTTGGTCCTTGTCGCTCGTGTCTGCCCCTCCCCCGGTGGATCGTCAGTATCGGAAGGTCGCCTGCAGCCGGACGGTGCGCGGCATCGACCCGTACCCGATGATGTCGCCCAGCGTCGCGTTGTTGGTGCCGGTGCCCGCCCCCGTCAGCGGTGCGGTGCCGCCGCCGATGAAGTAGAACTTGTTGGTCAGGTTCTTGCCCAGCACAGCGAACTGCCAGCGGTCATCGGCCGATCCGATGTGGAAGCCGGCATCAAGCACGGCGTAGGCCTTCTGCCGGGTGTAGGGATCGCCGAAGCTCGAACCCAGGTACGAACTGGTCGTGCGGGTGTCGATATTGCCGCCGACCTTCAGCCCGTTGCCGACATCGGTCTCGTACGAAACGCCCGCCGTCGCGGTCCATTCGGGCGCCGCCGCGGTGGGAGCTCCAGACAGGTCCTGGCGCGGCTGGCCATCGGCCGTCCGCAGCGAACAGCCCGCAGCGATGCTCTGCCCCGACCAGCACGGCGCGATGAAGTTCTCGTACCGCGCGCGGTTGTAGTTGAGCGTGCCGTGGAGCGAGAGGCCCGGCACCTGGCGGGGCGCGTACTCCAGCTCCAGCTCGACGCCCTTCGACCGCGCAGCGCCCGCGTTGTAGGTGACGTAGGAGAAGACCTGCGCGTTGAAGTAGTCGATCTGCAGATCGGTATACTTGAAGTTGTAGAGTGTCAGGTTCGCCCGCAGTTGCCGGTCGAACAGGGTGGTCTTGATACCCGCTTCGAAGCCGCGTCCGCGCTCTGGATTGAACGCAAGGTCGCCCGAAGGATTGTTGGTCACCAGCGACGAGTTGATCGCGCTGTTCGAGAAGCCGCCCGACTTGTAGGCCGTCTTGTACGCGCCATAGAGCATGATGTCGCTCGTCGGCTTCCAGCTCAGCGTCACGTCGGGGGACCAGTCGTCGAATGTCTGATTGCCATAGAGCGTGCCATTGGCGGCCGCGCTCTGCGGGCGGAAAATGCCGGTCAGCGCCGGGTTGACGTAAGGCTGGGTAAAGTAGCTCTTCTTGGTTTCATGCGTGTAGCGCACGCCGGCCGTTGCCTCCACGGTCGGCAGGATCTTCCAGATCGCCTGGCCATAAGCGGACAGCGTTTCACCGTCAGTCTGCGAATCCTTGGCATAGGCGACATACCGCATGCCATCGGGCGCCGCCGAATTCTCGATGTTGGCGAACAGGACCGCCTGGAAGAACTCGCGCTTGGTCTTCTGGTAAAGTCCGCCGACCATGACGTTGACCGGGGAATCGAATTTGGTCAGCGCGCGCAGTTCCTGGCTGAAAGCATGGTACGTCGCGTTTTCGGTCGCCCAGACCCCGCCGCCCAGGAAGTCGCAGTCGCAGGCGAACTTGTTGTTGTTCCAGCTGTAGTTGGTGACCGAGTTGAGCGTCACGTTCTCGAGGTCGTAGTTGATCGTACCGGTGACCGCCCACGACTTGTACAGGTTGTAGAGCTCGCCATTGCTGCGCCCGTACGGCGTTGCCTGCGCAATGTCGGCCGGCATGTTGTTCTGGTAGAGGCGGAAGCCGCCGTCGCAGGGATAGGCCGGGTTAAGCGCGGTCGCCCCGGTGGGGCAGCGCACGGCCGAATAGTTCCAGCCGTTGCCCTCGGTCTCGTTGTACGAGCCCGACGCCTTCAGCGTCATCGTCAGACCGCCGCCGGGATCGTACTTCAGCGTGGCGCGGCCGATCAGCTCACGCTCCTGCGGCTGGTCCTTGGCCGCAGGCTGGGCGGTATGGGCGTTGGTCGTGCCGGTGGCGACGTCGAAGGTCGGGTAAGACTGTACGTTCGCGGCATTGCGGTAGAACCCGCCGAACATCTTCGAGCCGCGCACGGCCAGGCGAAGGCCGAGCGAATCGTTCAGCGGGGTCGAATAGATCGCCTCGCCGTAAAGCTGCCGGGCGTTGAGTTCGTAGCCGACGCGGGCAAGGATCTCGCGGTCCTTGCCCGGATCGGCGGTGGTCAGGCTGATCACGCCGGCAGTAGCGTTCTTGCCATAGAACAGCGCCTGCGGGCCTTTCAGGATTTCCACGCGGGCAAGGTCGAAGAAGCCTTCGTTGATGACCCGGCCCTGGCCGTAATAGACGCTGTCGACCACGATCGCGACTGACTGCTCGATGCCGATCGAGGTCGCGGACGAGCCGATGCCGCGCATGGTCAGCTGCGCGCCCGCACCGTTCGAGGCACGCGCGACGGTGAATTGCGGCGTGGCCGCGGCGATCTTTTCAAGGCTGGTCAGGTCGCGTGCCTGCACCGTTTCCGCGCTGATGGCCTGCACCGCGACCGGAATGGTCTGAACGCTCTCGCTGCGGCGGCGTGCCGTCACGATGATGTCCTGCACGCCGACTGGTGCGCTGGCGGAAGCCTCCGCACCGGACTGGGGCGCGGTCTGGGAAGCGGCCTGATCATCGGCGGCGAGCGCCGGTGCTGAGATCGCGAATGCCCCCAGGCCGAGCGCGGCAATTGTGGCGCTGCGCGCGGTTGTCGTCAGGAATGTGAGTCGCGCAAGATCCGAGTGCCGCATGGGGCCTCCCCTCCTTCGTTTCACGCAGCCCGGTTCAGCCCGAGTCCGCCAACGTGATGCAGCGTATCAATTTTTGGACTCGGCACAATCCATTTATGCAGCGCGTACGCATTTTGATAGGAACTGGACATCCGCAGCAGGATCGTCGAAACGGGAAGTCCATGCCGAAGGCCGCACGCCCCCTTGCACCGGCTCCCGATGTCGCGCCGCGCGATCTGCTCGATGCGCATCCG
The DNA here is from genome assembly GCF_012927405.1 of Novosphingobium olei. Lineage (GTDB taxonomy): Bacteria > Pseudomonadota > Alphaproteobacteria > Sphingomonadales > Sphingomonadaceae > Novosphingobium > Novosphingobium olei. The sequence goes on from NZ_JABBGM010000005.1 coordinate 155,171, forward strand.
GACAAGCCGCTGCTTTACGTCAGCCCGCTCATCCTCGAGCGGCGGCGGCGGCTGCTGCGCGAAGCCCGGCAAATGATTGCCGATGGCGGCATCGAGAATTTCAGCGTCCGCGAGCTGTGCCGCCGCGCGGAAGTTGCGCAGCGTACGCTCTATAATGCCTTCCACACCAAGGATCGCGTGATCGCGCTGGCCATCCGCGAAGCGTACGACGCCTATAACGACCACGTGCGTTATCGCACCGAACCGCACACGCTTGACGGGATGCTCGACCGCACGATCGCGATCAACCGCCGCAACTTCCGCGTGCGCAATTACACCCGCGCTGTCGTTGCCATCTATTTTGCGCCCGGCACCCCGCGCGATGTCTGGGAAACGCTGCGCGACATGTCGGTCGGCTGGGTGACCGGCTGGGTCGAAGCACTGAAGGCACGCGGCGACCTGCAGCCTTGGGTCAGCGCCGAACACTTCGCCACGACCATGGCCAATCTGCAGTACGCGACGATCAACAACTGGACGCTCGGCCGCCTATCCGATGTGGAATACCTGCCCCACCTGATCGAACGGATGCTGCTCCTGCTGATCGGGGCGGTGCGCGGTCAGGTGCGGGAGGAGGCCCGCACCCATCTGATCGAGATCAAGCGCACCGGCCAGATCCCCACCTACCCGCTGCCGACCTGGACACCGCCGGAGGGAACGGCGGCGTCCTGACTTTGGTGGTTCAGCCCGCCGGCGGGCGCGGCGCATTGCTGTTGCGCCAGTCCTGCCGCTTGGCCCAATCGCCGAACGTCTACAGCTCGAGCGGAATGCGCCGCTGCATTTCCGCGACATCGACCTCGAACGGCCTTGTCGGCGCCGTCACGTTGTATTCGTAGAACCTGCCGATCTGCTCGGCCGTTGCGTCCTGCTCTTCCTTGCTCATGGCATCGCCATAGGCGTTGGCGAGAAGCCGCCCGAATTCGGCCGGACTGCAAGCATCGTAGCGGATCTCCCGCCCCAGCGCGTCCGACAGCGATTGCGCCAGCTGCGGAGGACGGAGCCGTTCGGGCCCGCCGATGTTCATCCACGCGCCTTCCATGTCGGGCCGATCGAGCGAGTGGATCATGATCCGCGCCACGTCGTCGAGGCTGATCCAGTTGGCCTCGGTCTCAGGCGTGTGCGCGTAAACGAAGCGGCCCTCGTTGACGATGAACGGCCGCGCCCAGTTGGTGAGGAGGTTGTCCATGAACAGCACCGAGCCGAACACCGTTGCCCCCACCCCGCTACGGAACAAGGCGTTGAGGCCCGCGGTATTGCCGACATAGGTATGAGCATCGCCCGGACGATCGGGAATCCAGCTCGACGTGTTCCACACCACGCGATCGACCCCGGCGGCCTTGGCCGCGCGGCCGACGCTGCCGGCGATCGTCGCCCGGTCGGCGCGGGCACGCAACGGGTGGGTGTGGAACACGGCGTCGGCACCATCGAACGCCGCGATCAGCGATGCTTCGTCATAGAGGTCGGCGGGCACCACCGTCACCGTGTCGGGCTGCTGTTCGCCATAGAAGGGATCGGGCGAGCGCGAGATCGCCTTCACCGCGAATCCCGCCTTCACCAGTTGCCGCACCTGCGCTCCGCCCTGGCGCCCACTGGCACCGATCACCGCGACTGTCCGCATTGCCTGTCTCTCCCGAAGAATCGCGCCTGTCTGCGTCGATCAAAAGATAGTGCACGCGTTAGTTTTATGGCGCAAGCCCTTCGCCCCTTGCAAAGATCAGGGAATTGGCGAACAGCTTTGTCCTCTATGCGGGGGCCGCAACCACTCCGCGCTGCACCGGACGCTCATGAAGACCGACGACACCTCCAGTTCCCTTGCCCCGCATCCCGAACGGCCGCTGCTCTATTCGAGCCCGCAGATCCTTGCGCGCAGGCGAAGGCTGCTGAAGGAAGCCCGGCGCATGCTGGCGGAAGATGGGATCGACGGTTTCAGCATCCGCAAGCTGTGCCAACGCGCCGAAGTCGCGCAGCGCACGCTCTACAACGCGTTCCACAACAAGGACCGCCTCATCGCCCTCGCCATCCGCGAAGCGTTCGACGAATACAGCGCTTTCGTGCGCCAGAGCAGCGACACAGTGTCGGTCAAGGGCTGGCTTTCGCGCACCGTCTCGATCAATCGGCGTAACTTCCACGTGCGCAACTACACCACTGCCGTCTGTGCGCTCTATTTCGCGCCGGGCACCGCACGCGACGTATTCGAGACGCTGCTCGACATGTCGCTGCGCGGCAACCTGACGTGGCTGGAGCAGCGCCGGGGCGACATCGGTGACTGGATCGACCTGCCGCACTTCGCCCGTTCGCTGGCCGACGTGCAGTATGCAACGATCAATGACTGGTGCCTGGGCCGCACGCCCGACGAACGATACCTGCCCTCGCTTGTCGAAAACATGCTGATGATGCTGGTCGGCGCGGTCCAGGGCTCGCTCGCCGAAGAAGCGGCAGAACTGCTGGCAGAGCTGGAAACCACCGGTACGATCGCGTCGATTGCGGACATGTCGGTGCCGCGCGTCACTCCGCGCAAGCCCAGCGCCTGACGGCTATTCGCGCCCCTCGGGCACCCAGCCGGCGCGGACGCCGAACACCACCGTTTCGCGCTCGATCGCCGCCGCGAGCGCCTTGGCCATGTCCGGAAACTGCGGGCTGGTGCGCAGCGCCGTCAATCCGCGCTCGTAGGCGCCAAGGTCCGGCATCGACCAGATGTCGATTGCAGTGTGCAGCCGTCCGCTGATCTGCGAGATCGCCGTGATCAGCCGCCACCCCTGGGCCTCCACCAGCGCGACCAGATCCTTCATCACCGCCTCGAACTGCGTCATGTCGCCCGCGCGCAGTTCGAGCGTCGATTGCATGTAGACGGTCATCAGCGATCCTCCTCGAAGCGCAGCAGCTGCTTGCCGGTGTTCGCGCCGGAAAACAGCCGCATCAGCGTGCGTGGCGCGTTGTCGAACCCGTGCTGGATATCCTCGCGGGCAACCAGGCGTCCGTCGGCGAGCCATTGGCTCATGCGGCGGCGCGCTTCGTCGAACATCGCCTCGTGGTCGTTCAGGATGAAACCCCGCATGGTCGCGCGCTTGAACACCAGGTTGAAATAGTTTTCCGGGCCGACCGGCATGCCGCCGGTCTTGGAGCGCGATATCCCGCCGCAGATCACCACCCGCGCGTTCATGGCCAAGTTGCCGAGCAGTGTGTTGAGGATCGTGCCGCCGACGTTGTCCCAAACGACGTCGATCCCGTTGGGCGCCTGCGCCGCTACTTGCGCGGCGAAGTCGTCCGCCCGGTAATCGATGGCGGCGTCCAGGCCGTAGTCGTCTACCAGCATGCGGCATTTGTCCGGTCCGCCGGCCACGCCGATGACGCGGCAGCCGCCGATCCGCGCAATCTGTCCGACAATCGAACCGACAGCGCCCGCCGCGCCGGTGATCATCACCGTATCGCCGGGAAAAGGCTGGCCGATAGCCTTGAACCCGCAATAGGCGGTCAGACCGACGATCCCCAGCACGCCCAGATCGTCGGAAGGCCTTTCGGGATTGCTCACCGGCCGAAGCTCGCCCGCCGCAACGGTTGCATAGTCCTGCCAGCCCATCGGGCCGGTCACCTGCATGCCCGGTACAAAGCCGGGGGCGCGGCTTTCGACGACTGTCCCGACACCGCTGCCCCGCATCACGTCGCCGATCTCGGTTCGGGCAACGTACCCGCCGATGTTCTCCATCCAGCCCTTCATGGCCGGTTCGAACGCAAGCAGGTCTACGCGCACCAGCACCTCGCCTTCTTCGGGCGCGCGGGCCGGAACCTCATCCCGCGCGAAATCGGCTTCGGTCACGTCGCGGCCGGCCGGGCGGCCGGCAATCTTCCATTGTCGGTTGCGAAGCTGCATCCGCAAAGATCCTGTCAAAAAGAGGGAACTGCTATTCGGCCGCCTGCTGCAGCGCCATTTCCTCGAGCCGGGGATCGCCGGGCACGATCCATTCCTGCCCGATGACCGGCGCCGCCCGCAGTTCGTCGGGGATGTTCTCCGGCCCGATCAGCGCGTCGGCCGATTGATGCCAATGATAGATGCGCGCCTCCTGGTAGCTGAGCGGAACGCCCGCAAAGCCGTAGGATTCCTGGCTTTTCTGTATCCACACGCCGAACTCGGTATCTTCGCGAAGCACGCTGTCGAGATAGGTGATGGTGGTATCCCAATACGCCGGTCGGGGTCCCTCGCCCCAGTCCGGCCCGAACCACCAGACTTCCATTTTCGAGCGATTCAAGCCGTTGGGCCAGAAGTTGAGCACGAAATAGCCGTGGGGCGACAGTGGCGAAACCCAGTTGGGGAAGAGGTTGTAGGATTGCGTGCAGGTCCGCCCGATCTCGCCAACGGTGTCGAATTGCAGTCGCTCAATCCCCTCGACCTTGGCCGCGCGGTAACTCGATCCTTCCGACCGGTCCCAACCCGGCGCAATCATGCGGCCATGGCCGTGGGGATAGAACGAATTGACGTTGCGCCGATGATCAAGACCAACCGCGACCGTCGTCGGGTGTATGTTCGGAACATGGTAGACTTCCATGTTCGCTTCCATCGCGATCTTCCAGTTGCACTCTAGGTCCCACACTTGGTAATCGACCAGCCGGATCGCGTCGAAGCGGAACTCCGCCCACTCCTCCTTCAGCGATCCTAGCCATTCCGACAGGCTGGGGCCGTCCTGCGAAAAGCGGACGAACACAAGCTGGCCATACCGCTCGCAGGCGACCTTGCGCAGCGAACGGCAGGAAAAGTCGAGATCGGCGAAGTCTTCGGGGTCGCGGATCGAACAGAGCTTGCCTTCATCGTCATAGACCCAGCCGTGGTATTTGCAGGTCAGCCTGGCGCTGCGGCCGCTCTCCTTGGTCACCACCGGCGCGCCGCGATGGCTGCAGGTGTTGTAGAACGCGTTGACCTCCCCCGATCGGGCATGGACCAGCACGATCGGCTGCCCGGCGATTTCCCACAGTTTAAAGCAACCCGCGCGCGGGATCTCGTCCATGTGCGCAGCAAGCAGCCAGGACTTGCGCCAGAGATGGTCCCGCTCCAGCTCGGCGAAGCGGGGGTCCGTATATCGCCCTCCCGGCAGGTCGGGCAGTTTGGGAAAGGCGCGCGGCGGCGCAGTGCGCGCCGCTTCGTATTCCATCAGCGCGTGGATCTTCGCAATTTCGGACTGGTCCATCGTGCGTCCTTTCCCGGTATCTGTCAGGCGACGATGTCGGCCCCGGCGAACAGCGCCGGAAGCTCTTCGTCGGACGCGGCGATGATCCGGTCGGTCCACTTGTGGAAAGCCTGCGCTCCCCCTTCGTTGCGGCCGAACAGGACGTGATCGAGCGTACCGTGATCAAGCGCGCGCTGCTGGCGAAGGCCGGTGTCATAGTCCTCGTCGCGGACCACCACCTCAAGAAACGCGAACTGTTCGTGCGCTGCGGCTTCCTGATCGGCGCTCGGCGCATTTTCCATCAGGTACATTTGCCGGGTCCAGGATTCCCCGACCTTGTCGCCGGGCAGCAGCTGCGAAATCATCACGCCGCGGCCGCCGCCGTTGAAACTGGCGATCGAAATGCAGGGGAAGATCGTCCAGACGCCGTTGAGGACAAGATCGTCGGTCCATTCGCTCTCGGGCTTGTCGCCCAGTTCGCGCGCCGCGCGATCGGGCGCGACCAGGCGCTGGTGCGGCCCCCACGCGTGATAGTGCGCGCGATTTCCGAGCATGCCGGTGGCATTGAGGGTGTCCTTGTGCAGCACCGGCAGGTGGTAGAAGTCGAGATAGCCGTCATAGGCGATCTTCCAGTTCGGCCCGCGCAGGATGCGGCTGGAAAAGAAGTGCCAGTCCTTGAAGTTGAAGGCTTCGAGCAAGGCATCGTAGCCGCACAGGAAGGCATCGATATCGAGCTTCAGGTTGGGATCGACGCTGCCGAAAATCAGCCCGGCGCGTTCGGCCACCGGCAGCGCCTTAAGGCTGAGGCACGACTTGTCGACCGCGCCGAAGTCGGCGGAGGCCGCGACGGCAAGAAGGCTGCCGTCCTGCCCGAACGTCCAGCCGTGATAGGGGCAGGTGAAACGCTTGGCATTGCCGGTCGGCGCGGTGGCGACATTGGTGCCCCGATGGGTGCAGCTGTTGATGAACGATCGGACCTTTCCGTCGGACCCGCGCGTGAGCAGAATCGGAACGCCTGCCACTTCCATCGTCTTGAAGTCGCCGGGATTGGGAATCTCGCACGAAGGGGCCAGCATCAGCGGCAGACGGCGGAAGATCCGATCGACCTCAAGCTTGAAGCGCCCGGGATCGGTGTAGTTGGTCGCGGGAACCTTCAGGATATCGTCGACGAGTTCATAGGTGTTGTCGCGCGCATGCTGGACGCTGTGGCGCATGACACGCGCGATATCGGGGTTTTCCATCGCCGTCATCGGAACCTCCGGTGAAATGTAGTCTGCGTGATACCTTCTGGATCAAGGGCGCGTCAATGCGCTTTGACGCGCGCACGGTCGCTTACCATCCGTCCGGCCGGTTTGGCGCAGGCGCTCCGTCGCGCCGCGCCTCTTTCAAGATCGCGGCTTTGGCGCTATCGGCGCGCGCAATGAGCAAGGAAACACCACAGGCCATCCGCGGCACGCAGGACATTTTCGGCCCCGATGCCGAAGCCTTCGGTTTCGTCGTCGAAACCTTCGAACGCGTGCGCAAGCTCTATCGCTTCCGCCGCGTCGAGATGCCGGTGTTCGAAAAGACGTCCGTGTTCTCCCGCTCGCTTGGCGAGACGACCGACGTCGTGTCCAAGGAAATGTATTCGTTCGAGGACCGCGGCGGCGAATCGCTGACGCTGCGGCCGGAGTTTACGGCGGGCCTTGCGCGCGCCTTCCTCACCAACGGCTGGCAGCAGCACGCCCCGCTCAAGATTGCGACGCATGGAGCGCTGTTCCGCTACGAACGGCCGCAGAAGGGGCGCTATCGCCAGTTCCACCAGATCGACGCCGAAGTGATTGGCGCGGGCGAACCGCACGCCGATGTCGAGCTGCTGGTAATGGCCGACCAGTTGCTGAAGGAACTGGGCATCGCCAACGGCGTGACGCTCCAGCTCAACACCTTGGGCGATGCCGCCAGCCGCGAAGCCTGGCGCGCCGCGCTGATCGAATATTTCATTGCTCACAAGCATGAACTTAGCGAAGATTCGCAGGACCGCCTCGAGCGGAACCCGCTGCGCATCCTCGATTCCAAGGATCCGCGCGACAAGCCGTTTACGGCGGATGCGCCGAAGATCGACCAGTTTCTCTCCATCGAGGCGCAGGACTTCTTCGCGAAGGTTACTGACGGGCTCGATGCCGCGGGCGTCGCCTGGACACGTGCGCCGGCGCTCGTGCGAGGGCTCGACTATTATCGCCACACCGCGTTCGAATTCGTGACCGATCGCCTTGGCGCGCAAGGGACCGTGCTGGGCGGCGGGCGCTACGACGGGCTCATGGAAGCACTCGGTGGCGCAGCGACGCCGGCCGTGGGCTGGGCGGCGGGGATCGAGCGACTGGCGATGCTGGTGGCCGACGCGCGTGAGGTGAAGGAGCCGGCGGCCGATGTCGCCATCGTGCCGATGGGCGCGGCCGCAGAGGCAGCGTGCATCGGCCTTGCAGCCACATTGCGCCGCAGTGGCCTTGCGGTTGAAATGGGCTTTCGCGGCAACATGAAGAAGCGGATGAGCCGCGCCAACGAGAGCGGGGCGCGTTTTGCGCTGATTGTCGGTGACGACGAGCTGGCCGCCGGCGAGGCGACAGTCAAGAACCTGGGCACCGGCGATCAGGCGCGCCTGCCGCTTCACGCGATCCCGGCGCACATTTCGGCCTGATGAGCGTTTCCGACCAGCGCCTGTCCCAGATCATCGCGCGCTTTGCCGAACTGGAAGCGCGCCTTGCTTCGGGCACGCTCGAAGGGAGCGACTTCATCGCCGCGAGCCGTGACTATGCCGAGCTTGAGCCGGTGGCGCGCGTGGCCGAGCAAGTGCGGTCCATGCGCGTCGAGCTGGAAAGCCTCGCCGCGCTCGATGACCCGGAAATGCGCGACTTGGCCGAAGAGGAAATGGGCCGGCTGAAGGCCGAGCTGCCCGATGCCGAACATCGCCTGTCGATCGCCATGTTGCCGCGCGACACCGCGGATGTCCGCCCGGCGATGCTAGAGATCAGGGCCGGTACCGGTGGCGACGAAGCCGCCCTGTTCGCGGCGGACCTTTTCCGCATGTACGAACGCTTCGCGGCCGAGCAAGGCTGGCGCGTCGAAGTCATCAGCGCCAACGCCAACGAGCTGGGGGGCTTCAAGGAAGTGGTCGCAAATGTGGCGGGCCAAGGTGTGTTCGCGCGGTTGAAGTTCGAAAGCGGCGTGCATCGCGTTCAGCGCGTACCGGTCACCGAAAGCGGTGGGCGCATCCACACCAGCGCCGCAACCGTGGCGGTGCTCCCCGAACCCGACGAAGTCGACGTGCAGATCGAGGACAAGGATCTGAAGATCGACATCTACCGCGCAAGCGGGGCGGGCGGGCAGCATGTCAATACCACCGATTCCGCCGTGCGCATTACCCACCTGCCCAGCGGTCTCGTGGTCATCTGCCAGGACGAGCGCAGCCAGCACAAGAACAAGGCCAAGGCGATGCAGGTTCTGCGCACGCGGCTTTACGAGAAGATGCGCGATGAAGCGCAGGGCACCGAAGCCGAGGCACGCCGGGCGATGGTCGGGAGCGGCGACCGGTCCGAACGCATCCGCACCTACAACTTCCCGCAAGGCCGCGTAACCGACCACCGCATCAACCTGACGCTGCACCGGTTGCCGGAAGTGCTGGAAGGCCCGGGACTTGGCGAGTTGGTCGACGCGCTGATTGCCGAGGATCAGGCCAAGCGCCTTGCCGCGATGGACGCATGACGGTCGGCGAGGCGCTGCGCGCGGCAACCGACCGACTGGCAGCGACAAGCGATACGGCGCGTCTTGATGCCGAAGTTCTGATGGCGCACGCGCTGGGTTGTTCGCGCAGCGACGTCCTGCTGCGCCACATGCGCTCAGAGCCACCATCTTCGTTTGCAACGCTGATCGAGCGGCGCCTGAAGGCTGAGCCGGTGGCATACATCGTGGGGCGGCAGGAATTCTATGGGCTCGACTTCGCGGTGGGGCCGGACGTCCTGATCCCGCGCGCCGACAGCGAAACGCTGATCGATGCGGCCCGAACCGCCTTCGAAGGGCAACCGCCTCCTGCCCGGGTGCTCGATCTGGGCACGGGGTCTGGGGCGCTTTTGCTGGCGGCCTTGTCGCTATGGCCCGATGCCCAAGGCATCGGCGTAGAACGCTCGCCCGGGGCCCAAGCCACGGCGCGTCGGAACGCGGAGGCACTGGGCCTCGCCCATCGCGCAGAAATCCGCGCGGGAGATTGGACCGCGACCGACTGGACAGGGGCACTCGGGACTTTTGACCTGATCCTAGCCAACCCGCCCTACATCGAGGCAGCAGAACCGCTCAGTCCTTCGGTGCGCGATTTCGAGCCGGCGAGCGCGCTCTTTGCCGGCGAAGACGGCCTCGACGATTACCGCCTGCTCATCCCGCAGATACCTGCCTTGCTAGCTTCCGGGGGAATCGCCTTTTTCGAGATCGGATGGACCCAGGGACGCGATGTGATGGCGCTTGCCGAAGGGGCCGGACTTTCAACGCGTTTGCATCATGACCTTGGTGGACGCGAAAGGGCAGTGGAAATGCGCCAGAATGGCCAAATAGCTCTTGGCAACGGCGCGCGCCTTGCCTAATTAGACATCAGGCAGGGCGACGGATGAAGGCTTCCCGTCCCGGCCAACTCCACCATTTGCTCACGATCGCCGGTCAAGACGGACCGGAGGCAGGCAGGTGCTGGATAGCACGGGCTGCAGGTGTGGCGCCGTGGCGGAGGGTTGCGCGGCAGCAGGGTGCATTGAAACCGGACTGGCCGCCCCAGACAAGGAAGTGCCTGAGTTGAACAACAATCGTGGCAACAACAACCGCCGGCGCAGCCGCGGCAACAACCGTCCGCAAAACGGCGGCGGTGGCGGCGGCGGACAGCAGCTGAACCGGATCGACAGCCGTGCGCGGGGCAATGCGCCGCAGCTGCTCGAGAAGTATCGCAAGCTGGCGCAGGACGCGCACCTCAACGGCGACCGCGTGCAGGCGGAATACTATCTCCAGTTCGCCGACCACTACTTCCGCGTGATGGCCGATACCCGCCTCCGCCAGGAAGAGCAGCGTGCGCGGCAGAACGGTGGCGTCTCGGGTGACCGCTGGCAGGATGCCGAAGGCGAGGACGATGCGGGCGAGTTCTCGATGGAGAACGATTTCCCCGCGTTCGATCGCCCCCAATCGCGTCGCGACGAGCAGCGCCGGGAAGAGCCTCGCCGCGAGGACAGCCGCAGGGAAGATGGCCGCCGCGATGACGGGCGTCGTGACGAGAATCGTCGCGAAGAGGGCCGCCGTGAGGACAACCGTCGGGATGAAAACCGCCGTGACGACAACCGCCGCGACGATGAGCGCCGCGAACGCGGTCGTCGTCCCGAGCGCGCTCGCGATGACGCGGCAGAACCTGTCGCAGCGGTTGCCGAAGCACCTCTTCCGGGAGAAGGGGTTCGTGCGGCCGAGGGCGAGCCCATCGGCGATGCAGGTGACAACCCGTTCGTGCGCGATGCCCGCCCATCTCGTGGCCTTAAGCCTCGCACCGATCGCCGTCGCAAGGCGGCTGACGACGACGGCAGTGTCGAACCGGCACCGGCGCTGGATCCGTCCAGCCTGCCGCCCGCATTCGGCGCGCGCAAGGAAACCGTCGAGGAAGCTCCCGTCGCAGCCGCGGCTGAAGAGGCACCGGCACCCAAGCGCCGTGGCCGTCCTCGCAAGACTCCTCCGGCCGAAACTGCTGCAGCAGAAGGCTGACGGGCCAGTCCTGTTACGGAACCATTATAGGGGGTCGATCGCTTGCGATCGGCCCCCTTGCCGTTCATAGCCTGCGCACCCACGAGCCCGAGGATTCATGACCCGCCTGCCCGACGCGTCTGCCCCCAAGGCCAAGTCTTCCCGTGCCAAGGTGATGGCGACCGCACGCCCGATCTTTGCGCTGATTGCAGGTGGCTTTGCCGCCACCGGATTTCAGCCGCTGGCAATGTGGCCGATTACGCTGGTGTCGTTTGCCGTGGCAATCGCACTGGTCGAACGGGCCCGCGGTCCGGGGCGGGCGTTTCTGGTCGGCTGGTTGTTCGGCGTTGGCCTGTTCACCGTGGGCAACGGCTGGATCGCCACGGCCTTCACCTATCAGGCGCAGATGCCTGCCTGGCTCGGCTGGATCGCCGTGGTGCTGCTGGCGCTCTATCTGGCGGTGTTCCCCGCCCTCGCGACCCTTGCTACGTGGCTGGTGACGCAAAAGGCGCGCGCCGCCATCCTTCCGGCGTTCGCGGCCTTCTGGATCGTTACCGAATGGATGCGAGCCTGGGTGTTTACGGGTTTTGCCTGGAATCCGGTAGGTGCGGTCGCGCTGGGAGGCTTTGGCAGGCCGGGCCTTGCCGCAGTGGCACCGTGGCTCGGCACATATGCGCTGTCGGGCCTCGTCGTCCTGCTCGCAGGCCAATGGCTGTTTGCGCAACGGGCCCTCGCCAAGGGCAACCGGAAGGCGGCCGTGGGCCATGCGCTCGTGCCGGTCGTGCTGTTCCTGCTGCCGATGCACGGCCACAACGATACCGGCACCCTTCCCTTCACGCTTGTCCAGCCGAACCTGCGCCAAGACGAGATCAACGATCCCAGGCTGTTTGAAAGCCAGTTCCAGAACATTGCCGCGCTTTCACTGGCGAGGAACCCGGGGCACCTCCGCCTGGTGCTTTGGCCAGAGAGTGCAGTGCCCGACTACCTGCGCACCGGCTACGCACCGTTCTGGTATGCCGAAACAACCTATGCCGGCGACCCGGTCATGGCGCGCGAGCGCATCGGGAGGGTGATCGGTCCCGGCAGCCTGCTGCTGACCGGGGCAGTGGACTTGTCGCAGGATCGCAAGGGCGCGATCAACGGCGCGTGGAACGTGGTGACCGCTCTCGATCCCACCGGCACGATCAAAGGGTCCTACGCCAAGGCGCATCTCGTCCCCTATGGCGAGTACCTGCCGATGCGCGAGCTTCTCACCCCGCTGGGTCTTTCTCGCCTGGTTGCAGGACAGCTGGACTTCTTCGCGGGCCCCGGTCCGCGCACCGTTGACTTCGGCCCGTTCGGCAAGGCGGGATTCCAGATCTGCTACGAGATCATCTTTTCGGGCGAAGTGGTGGATCGGGCGCACCGCCCCGACTACCTGTTCAATCCGTCCAACGATGGCTGGTTCGGCAGCTGGGGACCGCCGCAGCATCTGGCGCAGGCGCGGCTGCGCGCAATCGAGGAAGGCCTGCCGGTGTTGCGCGCGACCACGACCGGCATCAGCGCCGTGATCGATGCGGACGGCGTGGTGCGCGAGCATCTGGGCCGGGGCGTGGCGGGCCGGCTGGACGGCATGGTGCCCCCGGCGCACGCATCGACTTTGTTTGCCCGGACCGGCAACGCCCTTCCGCTTGCCTGGGCTGGCCTGCTTCTGGTCATCGCGATGGTTGCAAGGCGCAGGACCGTGGGCTAGAGCAAGCACATAAAGCTTTCTTTATATGGACCCGGCCAATGCGCACCGATTACCTGTTCACCTCCGAAAGCGTTTCCGAAGGGCATCCGGACAAAGTCGCCGACCAGATCAGCGACGCGATCGTCGACCTGTTCCTTTCGAAAGATCCCGAGGCGCGCATCGCTTGCGAAACGCTGACCACGACGCAGCTGGTCGTGCTGGCCGGCGAAATCCGCTGCAAGGGTGTCTACGAAGACGGCGCATGGGCTCCGGGCGCGCAGGACGAAATCGAGGCGACCGTGCGCGAAACGGTCAAGCGGATCGGCTATGAGCAGGACGGCTTCCACTGGGAAACCTTCCGCTTCGAAAACAACCTGCACGGCCAGTCCGCGCATATCGCGCAAGGCGTGGATGCTGGCGACAACAAGGACGAGGGCGCGGGCGACCAGGGCATCATGTTCGGCTATGCCACCGACGAGACGCCCGACCTGATGCCGGCAACGCTGTACTACAGCCACAAGATCCTTGAGCGGATGGCGGCCGATCGCCATTCCGGCGCGGCCCCATTTCTTGAGCCGGACGCGAAGAGCCAGGTGACGCTGCGCTATGAAGGTTCGCTGCCCGTCGCGGCGACGGCGGTGGTCGTTTCCACCCAGCACAAGCCCGGCTACTGCCTGACCGGCGACAATGCCGACGCGGCCAAGTACGCCGAGCTCGAAACCTACGTGAAGAAGGTCGTTGCCGAAGTGATCCCGCCGGTGCTGCTGCGGGGCACGAAGTACTACATCAACCCGACCGGCGCGTTCGAGATCGGCGGCCCGGACGGCGATGCCGGCCTGACCGGACGCAAGATCATCGTCGACACCTATGGCGGGGCGGCTCCGCATGGCGGTGGCGCATTCTCGGGCAAGGACCCGACCAAGGTCGACCGTTCGGCGGCCTACATCACTCGCTATCTTGCCAAGAACGTCGTCGCGGCGGGCCTTGCCACGCGCTGCACGATCCAGATCGCCTATGCGATCGGCGTGTCCGAACCGCTCTCGCTGTATGTCGATACGCACGACACGGGCACCGTGGCCGACGACAAAATCGAGAAGGCCATTCTCGGCATTGCCCGCCTCGGTGGGCTCACGCCGCGCAGCATCCGCACGCACCTTGGCCTCAACAAGCCGATCTACGCCAAGACGGCCGCCTATGGCCACTTCGGCCGCAGGCCCCAGGGCGATCTGTTCCCGTGGGAGCGGACCGACCTGGTTGACGAACTCAAGGCTGCAGTCGCCGCCTGATCCTCGCCAGCGCTGAAATGAACAAGGGGCGGGGCCATTTGGCCGCCGCCCCTTTCTCTTGAGACGCCACTATAGCGAGCTATTTCGCGTACTTGGCCTTTTTCGGGCCCATGTAGCCGAACAGATAGCCGGCCACCTTGCGCATCTGGATCTCTTCGGCGCCCTCGGTGATGCGATAACGGCGGTGGTGGCGATAGATGTGCTCGAACGGCTTGTGGCGGGAATAGCCAATGCCGCCGTGCACCTGGATCGCGCGATCCGCCGCCTCGCAACACAGGCGGTTGGCGTAGTAATTGCACATCGAGATCTTGTCCGACAGATCGCGCTCGATCTGCTTGTGCTCCATCTTGTCCATCTGCCACGCCGTCTTGTAGATCAGCGCACGCAGCATTTCGCACTGGGTGGCAAGCTCGACCAGCGGGAACTGGATCGCCTGGTTCCGGGCAAGATCTTCGCCGAACGGCTTGCGGGCGCGGGCATAATCGACCGACTGTTCGACGCAGTAGGTCGCTGCGCCGAGCGATGAGGCGGCTTGCCGGATGCGGTTCTGGTGGACGAACGACTGCGCGATGGCCAAGCCGCCGTCGACCGGGCCAAGCGCCGCACTTTCTGGCACCCAGACATCGGTGAACGACACACGCGGGTGGTCGGTCGGCATGTTGAAGGTCCAGAGGTATTCCTCGACCTTCAGCCCCGGCGCATCGGCGGGGACGAGCAGGCAGGTAATGCCGCGCGCCGCGCCATCCTCGCCCGAAGTGCGGCAGAACGTGGCGACGTGGGTCGCGACATGCATGCCGGTCGTCCACATCTTTTCGCCGTTGATTAGCCAGCCATCGACGCCGTCACGCTGCTGGCGCACGGCGCGCGTTTCCATGTGCGTGGCGTCCGAGCCGTGTTCCGGCTCGGTCAGGCCGAAGGCGGTGCGGCGGGTGCGTTCGAAGCCGCCGAAGATGAATTCCTTTTGCTGCTCTTCGGTGCCGAAGTGTTCGAACATCGCGACAAAGGGGAAGTTGCCCACGATCGAATGTTCATTCTGCAGGTCGTTGTGCAGGCCAAGCCCCTTCGCCGCGAACTTGTCGCGGATCACGGCCATCCACAGGTTCTTGCCGTCCTTGCCGCCGTATTTCTTGGGAGCGGAAAAGCGCCAGTGACCGGCCTTGTCGGCGCGCCTCGTCGCCTCGACCAGCAGCGCTTCCCATTCGTGGCGTGGCAGGCCGCCGTTCTCGAAATCTGTGCGGGCCCATTCGCGGCGGTGGTCGAAGAAGCGGATATTGTCGTCCTGCTCCTCGAGCGGCTTGATCTCGGCTTCGATGAAGCGGTCGAGTTCGTCGAGATAGTCCAGCAGATCCTGCGGCAGGTCGAAGTCCATTTATCTCACTCCCAAAGGCCGCGCGCCTGGGCGAGCGCGGGATATTTCGGCATGTCGGCGGAAAGCGTATCCAGTGCCCGGCGTCTCAAGTCGGCAAGCAGGCCCGGTGTGGCGAGCGTTACCCGCCCGGCCAGGATATCCTGCGTGAGCGCCATGTCCGACGTGGCAGGGCGCCCGGCGAGCTGGCGCCGCACGATGCCGAGAGCGTTCTGCGTCACTGCAAGCTCCCAGCGCTCGCGGCCCGAAAGCCGCTCCTTGACGGTCGAGGCCAGCCACTCGGACACGGCGGTCAGCATTTCGATAGCGGTCGGTTCGCCATCACCCGGCTCTGGCGCGGCCGGTGCAGGCGCCAGCGGGCGAGCCCGTTCGGCTTCAGGGGCATCGCCTTCGAGCAGGCGCAGGAGGTCCAGTTCCTGTTCCGAGGTGCGGCGGCCAACCACGACACGTTCGATCTGGCGGTCCACGCCGCTGCGCCAGGTCTTGCCCATGCCGAGCGTACCGAGCGCCCACCACACCGTGCGGTAGATCAGCCAGAAACGGAAGCGCACGGGATCGAACGGCTCGCCGCCAGCCCCTTCATAAGCGCGTGCCAGCGTATCGATGTCGGTCAGGCCGAAGCCCAGCTTGTCGAGCCTGCCGAAGCGCCAGACGGTCATGCAACCGTAGGCCAGATCTTCGTGTCCATCGCCAAGGTGGGTGAGCTCCCAGTCCAGCACGCCGGAGAGACGGCCTTCGTGGCTCATCACGTTGCCGATGCGCAGATCGCCGTGCACCACTTTCGGCTGGGCCTCCGGCGGAAGATTGGCCCGCAGCCAAGCCAGGCCAAGCGCGATGATCGGCCGGTCGCCACCCGCATCGAGAAACTGCTGATGCAGCGCTTCGACCCCATCTGCAGGCTTGAGAACCCTGAGAAACGGGAGAGCTGCCGGATCCAGCGCGTGAATCCGCGCCATGGCCACCGCCAGTTCCTCGCCCAGCGAGGGCGGGCTTGATAGGGTAACCTCAGGGTCCGCTGTCCCCGGCAGGCAGCGCATCACGAATCCGCGCCCGATTCCGTCGTCAGGGCGCAGCTCGGCAACGACCTCAGGCGCTGGGACGCCACCTGCGTGAGCATGGCGCACGATCGCGGCTTCTTCAGCCATGTCGATCGGCCGGCTCGCAAGCCATTCCTCGGATGGAGCGCGTCGCAGGACGAACGCTTCGTCGCCACAGTCGAAAAGCCAGGATTCGAGGTTGGCACCCCCGGAAAGGCGGCGCGGATTCGTCACGGGGGCGGCAACACCTGCCCTGGTCATCACGGCGTTAAGACCAGCAACGAAATCGACTTGGTTATCGAGCGCCAATGCAGCCTCCGGTCTTCCTCACCCGCCTCGGAGGAACCTCCGGGCCTTTGGGGCGGGTTAACTTAACCAGTCAATTAAAGTCCAGCGTTGATTTGGAAAGGCAGCTTGTGGTTCCCGCAATCGGGATAATCCGCTCCGAAGCGGCGACCGGGCGAGAATTCTACCGCTTTCCTCAAGATTCGTCGTGAGTTACAAATGAGAATGACGGGTAATTCGGGTCGGGGTTAGAGACAGCCAACATGGCACGTCGTTTTCAGAAGCTGATCGCAGCAGCGCTTTTCGCCGTTCCGGCTCTCGCCGCGACGCCGCAGGCCGTACAAAGTCGCCCGCCGGTGGCGATGCAGGACGCGCGCGACCTTGAAATCCAGAACCGTGTCGCCGCGCTGGTCGCGCAAGGTCGTGGCCGGATCGGCGTGGCGGCAATGGATCTTGACGGTGGCGGCCAGATCCTCGTCAACGGCGACATGCCGTTTCCGATGGCAAGCACCGCTAAGATCGCAGTGGCGTGCACGATGCTCGACAAGGTCGAACAGGGGCTGATGCGGTTGGACCAGCCGCTTCCGATGATGGTAGCCGTTCCGCAGCCGGCATCGGCTCGCAGCTTCGAGGCGCCCCTTCGCGCGGGCCAGATGCTGACCGCGCAAGGCCTGATGGAATTGTCGATTACGCGGAGCAATAACGAAGCGACTGATGGCCTGATCACGGCCGTAGGCGGGATCCAGGCGGTCAATGCTTGGCTGACGAGCAAGGGCATTGCCGGTCAGCGGCTTGACCATACGATGGCGACCCTCGTGCGCGACGATGGCCGCGTGAACCCTGCCACCACGATCACGACGAGGACGAGCAGCACGCCCCGGGCCATGCTTGCGCTGCTGGCAGCGATCGACAGGGGCAATGCGCTGAGCCCTCAAAGCCGGGCGGTCCTGCTCGACACGATGACCCGGACCAGCACCGGTCGCAACCGCATCCGCGCTGGACTGCCGGAAGGCACCTTGTTCGCCCATAAGACGGGGACTCTTTCGGGCGTTACCGATGACGTGGGCATCGTTCGCCTGCCCGATGGCCGCCATCTCGCACTGGTCATCTTTGTTACGGGCCCCGAGGGCCACACGGCGCATGCCGGGCTGATCTCGCAGATCGCCAGAACAGTCTATGACGGGTACAGCATGCCGTCCACGAGCGGCACCCAGGAAATCGTCCGCCGTCGCTGAGCGATTTCAAGCCGGAAAAAATTTCCGAGCTTGTGAGAAAGGCGCCTGATCCGGGCGCCTTTTTTCGTGTTCAACATTACTTATCCCACGCGCGAACGGAAAAGGGCACGGATGCGCGCGCATCCGTGCCCCTCTATCCGTAACCTGCCCTTGCGGGCGGGGATTACATCTTCGCGGCTTCGCTCGCGTCAGCAGCGGCTTCCGAAGCCGAGGCGCTGGCGTCAGCAGCGGCGCCCGAGGCGTCAGCAGCGGCTTCCGAAGCGTCAGCAGCAGCTTCAGTGGCAGCTTCGGTGGCTTCCGGAGCCTTTTCCGAGCAGCCGGCGAGGGCGAAGGCGGTGCCGGCGACAGCGGCGAGGATGAGCTTGCGCATGCGTTACAATCCCTGGATTGAAGTGAACCGCGCCGGGCAAGCAGCCCGCCGCAAAGCCTACTCTGGCGGTAGACTTCCCGCCCCAATTAATCGGCAATTCATCGGCTTGCAAGCGTTCAACGTATGCACTTCATCGCTGGAATTCCATCTTCCGGAAGTGGAACGCTTTTTTGCCCCCGCATTGCGGCTCTGTAGCTTGCGACGAAACGCTCTCCAGGTGCGCCTGACCGTGCGCTGGAGCCGCCATTCTGACACATGAATGATACGGCGACGAAGGCAGCCCGAAATGCTTTTACCGGACGATGCGAAGGGCTACATCGCGGCGTATGGACACAGCCGTCGATCTTACGCCCAAAGCCGCAACCAATGCCCAGCACCGACACTTGTACTTGGTCGACGGGTCCGCGTACATTTTCCGCGCCTACCACCGCCTGCCCCCGCTGACGAACCCCAAGGGAGTGCCGGTCGGCGCCGTCTACGGTTATACGACAATGCTCTGGAAGCTGGCGGAGGATCTGCACAAGGCCGATGGCCCGACCCACCTTGCCGTCATCCTCGACAAGGGTTCCACCACCTTCCGGAACGCCCTTTACGACCAGTACAAGGCCAACCGGCCGCCGCCGCCCGAGGACCTGGTTCCGCAGTTCCCCTTGATCCGCGATGCTACGCGCGCGTTCAGCCTTGCGTGCATCGAAGAGGATGACTTGGAAGCCGACGATCTGATCGCCTCCTACGCGCGAGCGGCGACTGCACGTGGCTGGGACGTGACGATCGTCTCGTCCGACAAGGATCTGATGCAACTCGTCGGCAAGTGCGCGGCGGGCGGTGGCTGTGTCGACATGCTCGACACGATGAAGAACCAGCGAATCGACATTCCCGAAGTGATCGAGAAGTTCGGCGTGCCCCCTGAAAAGGTAGGCGACGTTCTCGCGCTGATGGGCGATGCAGTCGATAACGTGCCCGGCATCCGCGGCATCGGCCCGAAAACGGCAACCAAGCTCATCCAGGAGCATGGCGACCTTGAGGCGGCACTGGCCGCTGCCCCGGCGATGAAGCCGAGCAAGCTGCGCGACAGCCTGATCGAGCAGGCAGACATGGCCCGCCTTTCGCGCGTGCTTGTCGCGCTCAAGGAAGATTGCGACCTTCCCATCCCCATCGAAGACTTCGAACTGAAGGCAATTCCGCCCGATCCGCTCGCGGCGTTCCTCAGCGAGCACGGGTTCACCAGCCTGCTGCGCAAGCTCGGGACCGCAGCGCCAGCACCAGCACCAGCGCCTGCTGACACAGCTACGGCTTCCCACGCCAGTCCTACCTCAAGTGCGACCGAAGGTGCCAGCCGCCAGTCCCTGCCCGCATGGCCCGAAATCGACCTTGGCAGCTATGCCTGCGTCCAGTCGATGGACGAACTCGAACGATGGATCGGCCGTGCCTTCGATGCCCGGATCGTTGCCATCGACACGGAAACGAGCGCACTTGATTCGATGCGGGCAGAACTGGTCGGGGTGAGCCTTGCGCTCGGCCCCAATGATGCCTGCTACATTCCGCTCGGCCACGGCGGCAGCGACATGTTTGCCGAAAGGCCAGAGCAGATCGACCGGCTTGTAGCATTGCGTGCACTCAAGCCGCTTCTCGAAAGCGACGCAGTGCTCAAGGTCGGGCAGAACGTGAAATACGACATCACCATCCTGGCGCGCGCCGGCGAAGCGGTTGGCGGGCTGGCTGTCGCGCCTGTCGACGACACGATGGTGATGAGCTTCTGCCTCGATGCAGGCCGCAGCGAAACCGGGCTTGCAGGCCACGGCATGGACGAACTGGCCGAAAGGCACCTCGGCCACGCCACTATGAAGTTCAAGGATTTGTGCGGCACCGGCAAGAAAGCCATCACGTTCGCCGAAGTACCCTTGGCCGACGCTACTCGCTATGCCGCCGAGGACGCCGACGTGACCTGGCGTCTGCACCGGCTGTTTGGCCCCCGCCTCTCCGACGAAGGTGGGACGCGAATCTACCAGACCGTCGATCGGCCGCTCGTACCCGTGGTTGCCCAGATGGAGCGGCACGGCATCCGCGTCGATCGCGATCGACTGGCCGCCCTGTCGTCGGAATTCGCCGGAAAAATCGGTGAGCTGGAAGCGGTGATCTACGACAAGTGCGGCGGTGCATTCACGATCGGAAGCCCAAAGCAACTTGGCGAGGTTCTGTTCGACAAGCTTGGCTACAAGGGCGGAAAGAAGGGCAAGAGCGGTCAGTATTCGACCGATCAGTCGGTGCTTGAAACTCTGGCGGGCCAAGGGGCCGAGGTCGCCACGCTCGTGCTGGAATGGCGCCAGCTGTCCAAGCTGAAGTCCACCTATACCGATGCCCTGCAGGCGGCGATCAATCCTGCTACGGGTCGGGTCCATACCAGCTACAGCCTTGTCGGCGCGCAGACGGGCCGTCTTTCGTCGAACGAGCCCAACCTGCAGAACATCCCGATCCGCACCGAGATCGGCCGGCAGATTCGCGATGCCTTTGTTGCAGAGCCAGGCAATGTCCTACTGGCCGCGGACTACAGCCAGATCGAGCTACGCCTGGCGGCGCACATGGCGGACGTGCCCGCGCTGAAGGACGCGTTTGCAGCCGGCGAGGACATTCACGCGCGCACTGCGATGGAGATGTTCGGCGCCGTCGACCGTGACACGCGCGGCCGCGCCAAGACGATCAACTTCGCCATCCTGTACGGCATCAGCCGCTGGGGCCTTGCCGGGCGGCTTGGCACCAGCGCGGATGAAGCGCAGGCGATGATCGACCGCTACTTCGAGCGCTTCCCCGGGATCCAGCGCTACATCCACGACACGCTGGAGCAGGTGCGCGAGCGCGGCTATTCCGAGACTCTGTTCGGCCGCAAGACGTGGTTTCCCCGCATCAATTCAAAGAATCAGGCGGAACGGCAGGGCAGCGAGCGCGCTGCGATCAACGCCCCTATCCAAGGAACCTGTGCCGATATCATCAAGCGGGCCATGGTGCGGATGATGCCAGCGCTGCAGACGGCGGGCCTTGGTCACGTGCGCATGCTACTGCAGGTGCACGACGAGCTCGTTTTCGAGCTTCCGGAGGGCGACATCGAGCGGGCACGACCGGTGATCGAAGACGTGATGGCCCGCGCAGCGGAGCCAGCGATCGCGCTAACCGTTCCCCTTGGCGTGGAAATCGGCACCGGGCCATCCTGGGGCGCGGCACACTAGCTGGCGGTCAGTAGATCTCGATCGCCGCGTACCGGGCAATGTCGCGCGGCGTCAGCCAGAGCGCGCGTTCGTTGGGAACGGAATTGGTAAGATCGTAGAATGCCTTTGCCGTGGGCAGGGGCATGCCCCCCGCTTCGTGATAGAACACCACGTACCTGCGGTTTATCGGAGCTGTCGGCGCGAAGCTGGTGGGCCTCAGGCCATCCTCGTCGAGCCACGCATGGACCGCGAATTCGGCGTCTGCCGCAGCAATCCGGCGCACGCCTGCAAGGAACAGGTCGACGGCACCCGAGCGCACCGACCCACCGGCCGGCACCACGGTTTCGATGCCCCGTTGATGGATCATGCGGCCGAGGACGAGGTTGGCATTGTCATCCAGCGTGCCGGGACAATCACGGAATTCCAGCACGCGAATGCCGGGATAGGCTGCCAGCATTCGAGCAAATTGGCGCGGTGCGCTCGTGTCTGTTTCGCGCACCAGCATGGCGTGTCCTGCATCACGCACAACAAACGGGCCAAAGCGGGCGGCTGGCGCAGGCGCCGGCGCGGTGGACCACGCAGAGGTTCCAAGATCGACAAGCCGATCGCCACTTTCGGTCTTCGATGGGCTTGATGCGGCATCTGACGGGTCGCCGGCATCGGGATCGATCGCCTCGCCCAGGCCCGGGTCGTCGGTCCAGGTTTCGACCGTCTCCGTCCAACGCACCCCGCTCGCATCGATCCAGCTGCGGGTCGAGATCTCATGGGCCGACGCGGATGAAAATCCGGCGTGGATGCATAGGACCACTGCGAGAAGGCGAAGGAGTGGGGACATGTCCAGGAAAGTCGCCCCAGGCCATGTTCAAACCACCAAAGAACAACGTTTATTTCGACTTAGGGGTTAGCGTGCTCAGGACGTTAACCTTGCAGAACGCCACCGTTTTGGCGGCATCGACTTCACAGACAGGGTTGGCCTCGTAAGAACACTAGGGAATTTTGCTGAGCCTACGGGCATGACATTGCGAAGGATGCCGCATGGTCTCGCTGGTCTCGACCGTCGCCTATCTGGGCCTCGATGCCCGACCGGTTGAAGTCCAATGCCAGATCGCTCCCGGACTCGCAGCTCTCCGCCTTGTCGGACTGCCTGACAAGGCGGTGGGCGAAAGCCGCGAGCGCGTGCATTCCGCACTGGCTGCCTTGGGCCTATCGCTTCCTCCGAAGCGGATTACGGTCAACCTGTCGCCTGCCGATCTGCCGAAGGAGGGCTCTCACTACGACCTGCCAATCGCCTTGGCACTATTGGCGGCCATGGGCGCGGTCGATCGGGAGACCTTGAGCGAGTACGTCGTCGTTGGCGAACTTGCGCTCGATGGCCGCATCATCTCGAGCCCGGGCGTCCTTCTCGCAGCACTTCATGCAAGCAGCAACAACAAGGGGCTGATCTGCCCGGCAGAGCAGGGATCGGAGGCGAGCTGGGCCAGTGGGATCGACGTTGTCGCAGCGCCGACGATGCTGGGTTTGCTGAATCACCTCAAAGGCTTCCAGCGACTCGCCAAACCCGTTCCGGGTGAAGCAGAACCTCCGCTGCGGCGTGCCGACCTGCGCCAGGTCAAAGGTCAGGAGGTTGCACGGCGGGCGCTCGAGATCGCGGCTGCCGGGGGTCACAATCTTTTGATGGTTGGTCCGCCGGGGGCCGGCAAATCGCTTCTGGCGTCATGCCTGCCGGGCATCCTACCCGAGCTCACGCCAGCCGAGGCCCTGGAAACATCGATGGTATCCTCGGTTGCTGGCCTGCTCGAGGAAGGCCGCATCAGCCGGGCACGGCCATTTCGCAGTCCGCACCACTCTGCATCGATGGCGGCCCTTACGGGAGGGGGGTTGCGGGTCAGGCCCGGTGAAGTCAGCCTCGCCCACCTCGGCGTGCTGTTTCTCGACGAATTGCCCGAGTTCCAGCGCACAGTGCTCGATTCCTTGCGTCAGCCGCTCGAAACTGGCGAGGTAACCGTGGCGCGCGCCAATGCGCACGTCACGTTTCCTGCGCGTGTGCAACTGGTCGCGGCCATGAACCCATGCCGTTGCGGCCATCTCGGCGATCCAGCCCTGGGCTGCAGCCGCGCACCGCGCTGTGCCGCTGACTATCAATCGAAGGTGTCAGGGCCGCTGCTCGACCGAATAGACCTGCATGTCGAAGTCGATCCTGTCTCGGCGGCGGACCTTGCACTGCCACCACCTGTGGAAGGGTCTGCCGAGGTGGCGGCTCGGGTTGCCGCTGTTAGGCAGGTACAGACGCAGCGGCTGGAAGGGACCGGCCGCCGGAACAACGCCGAGCTGGATGGCGAACTGCTTGAGCGATTTGCAACGCCCGACGAAGCGGGGCGCAAGCTGCTGATCCAGGCGGCCGAGGTGATGCGCCTTTCCGCAAGAGGCTATACCCGCATCCTGCGTGTTTCGCGAACGATTGCCGACATGGCGGGTGCGCAAACCATCGGCCGCGCGCACATTGCCGAAGCGCTGAGCTATCGCCGGGTTGCCCCGCGCGCATGATGCGATGACGCCGAATCGCAAAAATGCTGGTGCGGACGGCGGGACTCGAACCCGCACGAGCAAAGCTCAAGGGATTTTAAGTCCCCGGCGTCTACCATTCCGCCACGTCCGCACAGTTGGGCGCCCCCCGTGCAGCCGTGGCGATTGCACAACCTTTCTAGGCAGGCAAGAAGCTGGTCGAACCGACGCGGCGCGAATGGCCGAGTCGGTCAGGAAAGGAACGGGGTCACTCGGCGTTGAGCCGCTGGCGCATTTCCTTGCCGGGCTTGAAGTAAGGCACCCGCTTGCCCGGCACTTCGACCGTTTCACCGGTGCGAGGATTGCGGCCCTTGCGCGCGTCGCGTTCACGCGTGGAAAATGCGCCGAAGCCCCTCAATTCTACGCGGCCACCTTCGGCGAGGCGCTTGCCGATCTCGTCGAAGAACACATCGACCACGCGCTCGATTTCCTCGGCACGCATGCCAGGACTATCTTTGGCAAGTGCCTGCAGCAGTTCGGATCTGATCATCCGTAAGATTCCCTCCGCCGGCGCCGACGGCGCCACGATCCCAAGACATTTGCGAGCCCCGACCCCCGTCTGGCCACGCAAGGCAAAAGTTTGCCAGATCGCGCGAGCGCGCACAACTTAACTTAGGACATAGATACAGGCCAAATCGGCACGGATTGGCACCAAAAGACAACGGTCGGTATCAGTTTGCAGGATTCACGACAGCAAGATCGGCGATGCTGAGGCCCATCAATGCCAGCCGCCTGCGAATTTGGGGCCATTCATCGACGAGGAAGCGCTCGCGCATCGCATTGCGCAATCGCTGGGCGGCGCCGGCGACGACAAACATCCCGACCCCTCGCTGCACCACGACCAGTCCTTCATCCTGGAAATGCTGATATGCTTTTGCGACTGTCAGCGGATTGGCCTGTTCACGCACCGCCAGGCTTCGAACCGACGGGAGGAGAGCGCCTTCCGGATAGGTTCCATCGACAATTCCTTCGGCGATCATCTCACGCAACCGGATGTGCACAGGCAAGTCGATGTTGTTCACAGGTGCCTTATAACGACAATACAGCTTTCAGAGCAAGGCGCCGTAATTTTGTTGCTCAGGCTTCATCTCTGTCGAAGATTGATTGCGCAATTACACGCCTTGGCGGATACGATCGGCAACAACCCGTTGCACCTGCAATTAGTTTCTTCCCAAAGCCTGCGATCGCGCTAGTCTTGCGAGCATGAATGGCTGGCATGCACACCGAAGCGGTGCTGCCGGAACAAAGACGGGGAGCGTTTCCGAACATGAATTCACCTAGCGAGCAGCCGATGGCGGGATCGGCGGCCGAAAGCGGCTGGTTCGGCCATCCCCGACAGTTGGCGCGCCTGTTCACCACCGAAATGTGGGAGCGGTTCGGCTACTACGGCATGCGCGCGCTGCTGACTCTCTACCTGACCAAACACTTCCTGTTCAGCGACAGTACGACCACGGGGCTCTATGGCGGGTTTACCGCACTGGTCTACCTGACGCCACTCGTGGGCGGCCTGCTCGCGGATCGCTACCTTGGCTCCAAGAAATCGGTGAAATTCGGCGCGCTGATGATGGCCGCCGGATATTTCATCCTCTGCTTCGGCGGCGAAACGGCAAAGCCGCACGCGGTGATCGAGGGCCAGCGCTACGAAGTCGTCGAAGAAAACACGATCGATCGTCCGACGGCGACGGGCCAGGAAAAGCGCTTCGTCGTCGATGGAGCACAAAAGCTGCTGATCAAGGGCAACGAGGACGGGACCGTCTCGCTTCTCGCGCCCGATGGCAGCGTTGCGCGATCGGTGGCCAAGGGCGGGTTCGAGTCCGCAGGGACGCGCTCGGCCGCCTTCACCCTGCTCCTTCTTGTCGGACTATCGCTGATTACCGTCGGCAACGGCTTCTTCAAGCCCAACATCTCGACGATGGTCGGCGAGCTTTATCCCAAGGGTGATACGCGCAAGGACGCTGGTTTCACCATTTTCTACATGGGCATCAATCTCGGCTCGCTGTTCTCGCAGTTGCTCTGCCCGCTGCTCGCCGACACTGTGGGCTGGTGGGCCGGGTTTGGACTTGCTGCGATCGGCATGGTGTTTTCCTGGAGCCTGATCCAGTTCGATGGCGGCCGCCTTGCCGGTTATGGCGAACCTCCCGCCGGTCAGACCAAGGATCGCAGCCTGTTCATCTACTTCGGCGCGGCGATTGCGGTTCCGATCGTGCTGTTCCTGTTCCAGAACCTGATGAATGCCTCGCCCGCGGCAGAAGGCGCCGGTTTTGCAGGGTACATCATGGCGCTTCCGCTGATGGGCAAACTGCTGTTCGGCACGTTCATCATCGGCGTGCCGGCAATCCTGTTTTACGCCTGGAAGGAGGGCAACAAGGTCGAGTTCCAGATGATGGTCGCCGCGATGGTGCTCATCGTCTTCAACACGGTGTTCTGGACGCTGTTCGAGCAGGCGGGTTCGTCCCTAACCTTGTTCGCCGACCGCAACACCGACCTGTCAATCTTCGGCCTGTTCTCGATCTCTGCCGGGCAGACCCAGTTCTTCAACGCGATCTTCATAGTGATTCTCGCTCCGCTCATGTCGATCCTGTGGGCGACGATGGGAAGGCGGGGAATCGAACCAACCATCCCGGTGAAGTTCGGCGTTGCCTTGGCGGGCGTCGGCGCTGGCTTCCTATTCCTGGTGTGGGGCGCGAAGTTCGCCGGACCTGACTTCAAGGTTTCGATCTGGTGGCTTGCCGGGCTTTACCTGATCCATTCCGTTGCCGAGCTGTGCATCTCGCCGGTCGGCCTTTCGATGATCACCAAGCTTAGCCTTGCTCGCATCGTGGGGATGATGATGGGGGTGTGGTTCCTCTCGATTTCCGTCGCGCAGTATGTTGCCGGCATTGTCGCACAGGTCGCGAGCGTCGAGACCGTCGGTGGACAGGTGACCAATCTCAAGGTCAGCCTCGACACCTACACTGCGGTGTTCACCACGATCGGCTGGGCGGCCGTCGCCATCGGCGGCGTTCTGCTGCTGCTCGCTGCGCCGCTGCGCAAGCTGATGCACGGCGTCAAGTAAGGGGGTTGCAGACGTGAAAGCACGAAACATCGGCAGGTTTGCCAGCCATGCACTGGCGGGGCTCGCCCTCGCCCTTTCGGCCAGCGCCGGCGTAGCCAAACCCAAGCAGGACGATCCGGGCTTCCAGCTCAAGGACAATCCCTATCCGTCGACCTACAAGCCATATCCCGGCGAAGCTGTCGCGATTGTCGGAGCCACCGTCTACGATGGTGCCGGCGGCCGCATCGACAATGGGACGGTGCTTCTTTCTGGCAGCAAGGTCGAAGCCATCGGCGGACCCGACCTGGCCATACCGCAGGACCATCGCCGCATTGACGGCACCGGCAAGTTCGTCACGCCCGGGGTGATCGATATTCACAGCCATCTGGGCGTGTATCCGAGTCCCGGCGTGCAGGCGCATTCCGACGGCAACGAAGCGACCAGCCCGACAACTCCGGAAGTGTGGGCCGAACATTCGGTGTGGCCACAGGATCCGGGCTTCACCCGCGCGCTTGCCAACGGCGGCGTCACTTCGCTTCAGATCCTGCCAGGCTCGGCCAACCTGATGGGTGGTCGATCGGTCGTGCTCAAGAACGTTCCCAGCCGCACGGTGCAGGGCATGAAGTTCCCGGATGCGCCCTATGGCCTGAAGATGGCCTGCGGCGAAAATCCCAAGCGCGTATATGGCGAAAAGGGCCAGATGCCCTCTACCCGCATGGGCAACTTCGCGGTCGATCGGCAGACCTGGATCAAGGCATCCGAGTACAAGAAGAAGCGCGACGCCGGAAAGCTCGATTCGCGCGATCTGGCGATGGAAACGCTTGCCGATGTTCTTGCCGGCAAGATCCTTGTCCAGAACCATTGCTACAGGGCCGACGAGATGGCGCAGGTCATCGATATGTCGAAGGAGTTCGGCTACAAGGTCTCGGCGTTCCACCACGCGGTCGAGGCGTACAAGATTGCCGATCTTCTGAAGGAAAACGGCATCTGCTCGGCAATCTGGGCGGACTGGTGGGGCTTCAAGATGGAAGCCTATGACGGCATTCCCGAAAACGCCGCCCTGCTCGCGGACCACGGGGCCTGCGTCATCATCCACTCGGACGACGAATACGGTATCCAGCGCCTCAACCAGGAAGCAGCCAAGGCCCAGGGCGATGGAAAGCGCATCGGGATCAACATTCCCGACGCCCAGGTGATCTCGTGGTTCACCCTGAACCCCGCCAAGGCACTCGGAATTGATGGAAAGACTGGCAGCCTTGCCCCGGGCAAGGCGGGCGACGTCGTTCTCTGGAACGGCAATCCGCTGTCGGTCTATTCGCGACCGGAAAAGGTCTGGGTCGATGGAGCCATGCTCTTCGACGCGATGGACCGCACGCGTCGTCCTGTCAGCGATTTCGAGCTTGGCCAGCCTGGCGAAGGAGATGTGAAGTGAAGCCGCGCACCCTCATCAGCAGCTTGGCTGCCCTGCTCGCCGCTTCCGCCTCGATCCCGGTGCTGGCGCAGCAGGCGCAGGATTTCGCAATCACCAATGCAACAGTCGCGATCGGCGATGGAAGCGCTCCGATCCAGGGCGGCACAGTCGTGGTGCGGGGCGGCAAGATCGTTGCCGCGGGCGCCGGAGTGGCCGTTCCTGCAGGGATCCAGGTGATCGATGGTACCGGCAAATGGGTGACCCCCGGACTCGTCAGCGCAGTCACCGACCTGGGTCTGGTCGATGTGGGCGCTGTCGATGAAAGCAACGACGAGTATGCACCCAAGGCGGGTTTCAACGCAGCACTCGATGTATCCGCCGCGATCGACCCCGACGCTACGCCCATCGGGATCAGCCGGGCCGGCGGTGTCACTCGCGCGGCCGTCGCCCCTGTTGCCGCGAACGCCATATTTGCAGGGCAAGGCGCGATCATAGATCTTGGTGCGGATGCCAATCCGGTGAACCGCCCACGCGCGTTCCAGTTCGTGGAACTGGGCGAACGCGGCGCCGACCTTGCCGGTGGCAGCCGAGTCGCCGCGCAGACGGTTCTGCGCAACGCCCTGCGCGAAGCTGCGGATTTCGATCGTCGAGCCGGAATATCGAAGATCGGTGGTGCCAAGGCATCGCCGACCAGCACCGGAGATGACATACCGCTCGACCCGCGCATGGCGCAAACGGTGCAGGGACGCGCCGACGACGGGCTGCTGACTCGGTTCGACGCTGCAGCGCTGGTGCCCGTGGTTTCCGGCCGCCAACCGCTTTACGTTCACGTGGAACGGGCAGCCGACATCCGCCAGGTCCTGCGTCTCAAGTCGGAATTTCCGGCAATCAAGCTGGTCATCGTCGGTGCAGCAGAAGGTTGGCGCGTCGCGCGCGACATCGCAGCCGCCGGTGTTCCTGTTCTTGCAAGCGCCATCACCGATCTTCCTGGACGCTTCGAAACGCTGGCCGCCACTCAGTCGAATGTGGGCCGCATGCAGGCGGCAGGCGTCAAGGTCGGCTTGGGAGGCTTCTATGACAACGACCAGCCGCGATATGCCCCTCAGTATGCGGGCAACCTCGTCGCGGTAGGCCGTCTACCCGGGGCAAGTGGGCTGACGTGGGGTCAGGCCTTGGCAGCCATTACCTCCGTGCCTGCCGACATCATCGGAGAGGGCTCGCGCTTCGGCAGCCTTAAGCCGGGCCTTGCCGGTGACGTCGTCATCTGGGACGGCGATCCGCTGGAGCTGTCATCAGGACCGGTGGATATCTACATCGACGGCGTCAAACAGAGCATGGTAAACCACCAGACCAGGCTGCGGGACCGGTATCGCAATCCACAAGAAGGATCGCTGCCCAAGGCCTATCAATAAAATACTGAAGCCGCCGGTCATTCCGGCGGTTCGAGGATGAATGGGGGAGTTGGCCAGATGGGGTGGTTGATCGCTGCAATGGCGGCATTTCTTGGCAGCCATTACCTGCTGTCCCACCCCCTTCGCTCACCGCTCGTCAAGATGCTGGGCAAGAACGGCTTCCCCGCGTTCTATTCTTTGGTGGCATTGGTTACCTTCGGAGGGGCTATCCTGGCGTTCGGCGATGCCCCGCGATCTCCGGTGTTGTGGGACGGTTACGCCGTCGTTCCGTGGACCATCGCCAGTGTGCTGACACTCATAGCGCTTGCACTCTTCATGGCATCGCTCGCAGGTAATCCGGCATTGCCGGGCGCGAAGGTACACGGCCTTTCCGCCCAGCTTCCACGCGGGGTGTTCAAGATCACCCGCCACCCCATGATGATGGGCTTCGCGCTGTGGGCCGTGTCGCACATCATCATCTCGCCTTCGCCCCGCGTATTCGTGCTGATGGGGGGAGTGATCCTCCTCGCACTGGGCGGGTCGCACCTTCAGGACGGGAAGAAGAAGGCGCTTTACGGCAGCGAATGGCGGTCGTGGGTGAAACGGACGTCGTTCTGGCCGAACCTTGCCCATGCGCGTGAACTCGGCGCGTGGCTGGCAGCCGCCATCCTACCCTGGATCGCGGTCACCTGGGTACACATCCCGCTTGCCGCCATCCCGGCCGGAATATGGCGCCTTCTGCCGGAACACGTGTTCTAGAAGCCGCAAGCCTGCGCCTGAATTCGATCAGGCGCGAGCCTCGTTCACGCCAGCGCTGTTATGGCGCAGCGCCTTCAGCACGGTCTCGACGATCTGGGCCGCATTCAATCCAGCGTCATCGTATTGCTTTTCGGGGCTGTCCTGGTCCTGGAAGACATCAGGAAGCCGCATCGTGCGGATCTTCAAGCCGGCGTCGGTCAATCCCTCATCGCTTGCCAGCGTCAGGACGTGGGCGCCCAGTCCTCCGATCGCGCCTTCCTCCATCGTCACGATGACTTCGTGCGTGGCCATCAGCCGCCGGATCAGTTCGCTATCGAGCGGCTTGGCAAAGCGGAGATCGGCAACGGTCGTCGACAAGCCCTTGGCGTCGAGCTGGTCGGCCGCCTTGAGCGCTTCGGCAAGTCGCGTCCCGAGCGAAAGCAGGGCAACCTTGGTGCCTTCACGTACCACACGCCCCTTGCCGATTTCTAGCCTCTGCGGAACTTCTGGCAGTGGCACGCCCACGCCGTTGCCACGCGGATAGCGGAAAGCGATCGGGCCTGAATCGTGAAGTGCGGCGGTGTGGGTCATGTGCACCAGTTCGGCTTCATCCGCGGCGGCCATAACCACCATGTTCGGAAGAGTTGCCAGATAGGTAACATCGAACGAACCGGCATGTGTTGCACCATCAGCCCCCACAAGCCCCGCGCGATCGATCGCAAAGCGCACCGGAAGATTCTGGATGGCGACGTCGTGGACCACTTGGTCGTAGGCGCGCTGCAGGAAAGTCGAATAGATCGCGCAGAAAGGCCGCATCCCTTGTGCGGCAAGGCCTGCTGCAAAAGTCACTGCGTGCTGTTCGGCAATGCCGACGTCGAAGCTGCGTTCCGGATAGGTCGCGGCAAACTTGTCGAGACCGGTGCCCGAAGGCATGGCCGCAGTGATTGCACAGATCTTGTCGTCGCGGGCCGCTTCGGCCACCAGCGCCTGAGCGAACACGTTGGTGTAGCTGGGCGGACCGCCCGCGCTCTTCACCTGTTCGCCCGTGATAACGTCGAACTTCTGAACCCCGTGGTACTTGTCCGCGGCGGCTTCTGCTGGGGCGTAGCCTTTCCCCTTCTGCGTGACCACGTGGATCAGGCAGGGGCCTTCCGCGGCATCGCGCACGTTCTCAAGGATCGGAATCAGCTGGTCCAGGTTGTGGCCGTCGATCGGGCCAACGTAGTAGAAGCCGAGTTCCTCGAACAGCGTGCCCCCCATGGCAAGGCCACGGGCAAACTCGTCTGTCTTCTTTGCCGCCTTGTGCAGTGGTTCGGGAAGGCGGCGCGAAATCTTGCGCAGTGTGTCCCGCAATCCCAGGAAGGGGCCAGACGAAACCAGCCGGGCGAGATACGCCGAAAGCCCACCGACGGGCGGTGCGATCGACATGTCGTTATCATTGAGGATAACGATGAGACGGTTGCCCGCGGCCTCGGCGTTGTTCATCGCCTCATAGGCCATGCCGGCGCTCATCGCGCCATCGCCGATTACCGCGATGCCTTTCCCCGGCTTGCCCGCCAGCTTGTTGGCAACGGCAAAGCCCAGCGCAGCCGAAATCGACGTGGACGAATGCGCGGTCCCGAAGGGATCGTACTCGCTCTCGCTACGCTTGGTGAAGCCTGAGAGCCCGCCCCCCTGGCGCAGCGTGCGAATTCGGCTGCGACGCCCGGTCAGGATCTTGTGGGGATAGGCCTGGTGTCCGACATCCCAGACAAGCCGATCGTCGGGTGTGTTGAAGACGTAGTGAATGGCGACAGTCAGTTCCACAACGCCCAGGCCGGAACCCAAGTGGCCACCCGTCTGCCCGACGGCGCTGATCATTTCATGGCGAAGTTCGTCTGCCAGTTGCCGAAGCTGCGAGGGCTGAAGCTTGCGCAGGTCGTCGGGCGTGTCGACGGTATCGAGAAGAGGCGTGGCCGGAGTAGCGGACATCGAGACGCCTTACACCCTTGTTACGCCACGTCCAACCACAACAAAGCGTTTGCACATCCGGGCGGCAGCAGGGCAAGCGTCGCAGCCATGTCTGCGATCTCGATCCGCAAAGCCGTCCCAGCCGATCTCGAAGCCTTGCGAAGCGTGATGGATGCCGCGATCGGCGAATTGCAGGCCGGATTCCTGACGCCGGAGCAGGTGGAGTCCAGCCGGGCGGTAATGGGTCTGGACCGGCAGCTGGTCGATGACGGTACCTATTTCGTGGCGGAGATCGACGGAGAAATCGCAGGGTGTGGCGGCTGGAGCCGCAGGGCGACCCTTTACGGCGGCGACCACAGCACAGGCTTGCGGGAGCCCCGCTTGCTCGATCCCGCGACGGAAGCAGCGCGCATAAGGGCCATGTACACGGTACCTGTGTACGCCCGCAGGGGTGTGGGCCGCGCGCTTCTTGCACACTGCGAAGCCGCAGCGAAAGCGGAGGGTTTCTCAACCTGCGAACTGATGGGGACGATGTCCGGCGTGCCGCTCTATACGGTGTCGGGCTACGCCGTGATCGAGGAAATCGAAGATTCGCGCGGCGGCGCACCGGTTCCCCTGAAGCGGATGTCCAAGCAACTCTGACCGCAGCCAGAGCGGTGATCCGCCGTCAGGCGCAGTGTCGGCAAACACCACGAAGTTCGACCACAGGGCGTACATCTGCAAACCCCGCCCCTTGCGCAGCCTCCCGAAGGGCACCGGTTAGACGATCGTCGTCAAGATGCGTCACCTGACCACACGCGTCGCAAATCAGGAAGATGCAGTCGTGGCGGCATCCGGGGTGCGTGTTCGCAACATAGGCGTTGGCGCTTTCCACCCGACGGGCGAGATTGGTACGAACGAACAAATCCAGGATGCGGTAGACGCTGTTGGCTGCAACGCGCTTGCCCCGCCGCCCTCCGACGCTCTCGGCGATGTCATAGGCCGACGCCGGCTTCTCATGCACCGCGAGCGCTTCGAAGACATCGGCGCGCATTTCGGTCCACTGTTCGCCAGCCGCAACAAGAACGTCGCGCGCCGCGCCGACCAGAGTCTCGCCCGCAAAGTGATGATGATGGTGGCCGCCCATCTCGCTTAGATAGGACGACCCGAGACGGTTCGCAATTTGCGTGATCAACGAGGCGTGAACGTACTCTTCCAGAACTGCGGGAAGGTCCGCTGCAGAGCTGCTACCTTGGGCGCATCCCAGCGCCGGATGTAGCCGTGATCCGGATTCTTGAGCGCGAAATCCTGATGATAGTCCTCGGCGGGGTAGAAGCCCTTGAACGCTTCGATGCGCGTCACGATCGGCCGCTTCCAGGGATCGAGCCTGCGCAGCTGCGCAATGTAGCCAGCAGCCACGCGCGCCTGCTCCTTGTCGGCCGGAAACAGCGCGTTGCGATACTGGGTGCCCACGTCCGGCTCCTGCCTGTTCAGCTGGGTCGGATCGCTCGCAACACCGAAGAAGACCTGCAGCAACTGGTCATAGCGGATGACCGAGGGATCGTAGGTAACCCTGACCGATTCGGCATGTCCCGTTGTCCCGCTGCTGACCGTCTCGTAATCAGCCTGCACGCGATTGCCGCCGGTGTATCCGGATACGACACTGGAAACGCCCTTCAGGTGGCTGAAGACGGCCTCCATGCCCCAGAAGCAGCCGCCGGCGAAAATCGCGGTATGGCGCCCGGGCGTCTCGTTCGCACGCACCGCAGCGTCCGGCGCTCGATACGCCTGCTCCGCCATGGCGGGTTGCTGGCATGCGCTGATCACAAGAGCCAGCACGGCCACGCCAAGGCGTGAACGCGCGCTCTTCACTGCCCCTGACCCATGGCGGATGGGGCCGCTGCTTCGCTGGCGTGGACCTTGACGGCGATCGTCGCTCCCATGCCGATCGAACCGATGGCAAAGCCCAGCAGAAGCGAGCGATAGAAGTCCTTGGCAAAGAGACGCATGATCAAGATCCATGGTGTAAATTTGTTGGCAGGCGCTTTGCCGCCGAAAAGCTGACGCCGCTGTGAACGGACGCACAGGTGGTGCGAATATTCGTATTCGCCAGACTGTCTGAAATGTCAGTCGCGAAGGGCAACCCAGATCGGCGCGTGGTCACTCGCTTTTTCCCGACCACGATAGGTCTTGTCGACACCGGCAGCCTGCAGTCGATCTGCAAGGGCTGGCGACAGCAGCGCGTGGTCGATCCGGAAGCCGTGATCGCGCTGCCAGGCTCCGGCCTGATAGTCCCAGAAGGTCCAGACCCCACCCTGCGGATTGTGGAGATCGATCGCGTCGGTCCAGCCATCATTGAGGAGACGGCGATAGGCGTCGCGCGATTCGGGCTGCATCAGCGCGTCGGTCGCCATGGCACGAACCGAAAAGGTATCCTTGTCTTCGGGAATGACGTTGTAATCGCCAATGACGAGCGCAGGACGTTCCTCAGCTAGCAGTTCACGCATGCGTTCGCGCAAACGCTCCATCCAGCGCAGTTTGTAATCGAACTTGGGTCCGGGCTGCGGATTCCCGTTCGGCAGGTAGATGCACACCACGCGAAGACCCATGACATCGGCCTCGAGATAGCGCGCGTGCTCATCCTCGGGGTCACCCGGCAAACCGCGGTGGGCTTCGATCGGCTGGACCCCATCGGCAAGGATCGCAACGCCATTGAACCCCTTCTGGCCATGCCAGATCGCATGGTAACCGATCTTCTCGAACTCTGCGGCAGGAAACCCTTCGTCCTGGGTCTTGATTTCCTGCAGGCAGGCCACTGCCGGGCGCGTTTCCTCCAGCCATTCGAGCAAGCGCGGCAGGCGCGCCTTGATCCCGTTGATGTTGAAGCTTGCGACCTTGATTGTCACACGCTGAAACTCGCGCCGCAACCGCAGCCGGACGCTGCCTGGGGATTGGTCACCCGGAAGGCCGCACCGCCGAGCGATTCGACATACTCGACCGTGGCGCCGCTGACGAGGTCTAGGCTGACGGCGTCCACCAGAAGCCTGACGCCATCTGTCTCGGCGATAGTGTCATCAGCCTCTGGGGCATCGGCAAGGCCGAACTTGTATTGGAAGCCCGAACACCCGCCCCCTTCGACCGACAGGCGCAGAATCGCAGGCTTAGCCTGCTTTGCGGCAATGGCGGCGACGCGCGCGGCGGCGCTCGGTGCGAGGATCACGGCTGGTTCGCTCATGCCAGCGAGATAGGAGCGCAAACGCGCTTGCTCAAGCGCCCTGTGGCCCAAATTTCCTGCAGTTCAGGCCGACTGGATGTAGCTGCGCATCGCGTGCGCTTCCGCCTCGATGGAATCTAGTCGATGCTTCACCAGGTCGCCGATCGAAATGAACGCAACCATTCGATCGCCATCGATGACAGGCAGATGCCTGATCCGCCGACGTGTCATCAAGCCCAGAGCATGGAGGACGCTGTCATTCGGCGCGACACTGATGACGGGCGCGGTCATCACATCCCGCACCTTCATCTGCAGCGCGGTCGGCCCGTGTGCCCTGAGGCAGTAGAGAACGTCGCGTTCCGAAAATATCCCGGCAACGGGCGTGCCTTGGTCTTCGACGGGGACCGCGCCGATACGCTTTTCGGCGAGCAGGGCAATGGCATCGGCGACACTGTCTTCGGCGTTGGCACGCCACACTTCGCCCGAACGGCCGGCTATGAGCCTGGCAATCGTCATGGCATCCTCCTTATCTTATCTTGGTCGGGACGGTTTGCCCGTCTCCGGCCATTCGCGATGATGCCAAGTTTGCAGCCGGTGTCAAAGCATTGCCCCGCCATCTGCAAAGAACCATATCGCACGCCATGCCCAGACCGCCCGTGCCGCGCCCCTCGCCGCTCGACAATCCGCACAACGCGTCGCATGCATGGCGACGCTATCGCATGCTGATGTGGGGCATGGGCGCCGCGACGCTGGTCACGATATTTCTGGTCTGGGCCTACTTGTGGTCGCAGTTCGGACTGGTTTCGATCCACCTTTATATAGCGACGTTCCTCGGCATCGGCCTGACAATGATGCTGATGGCCGCGCTCATGGGTCTCGTTTTCCTATCGAGCGGAACGGGGCACGACGAATCCATCGACGATCCGCTCGACGACGAGATCGAATGGGGTGGACCTGATCGTTAGGCGGCGATGTCCGCGTACGCCTCTTTTTCGGCCGCGATGAGGATGTCGGCCAGCATCCAGTAAGCCTCTCCCCAAGATGCCAGCACTTCGTTGGTTGCGACCTCGCTACCGAGAACATCCCGAATTGCAGGGAGCAATGCGTTGGCGACCAAGGGATAGTGGCTTGCCTTCCCCGCTGTTTCGACATGGCGAGCCACCATGCGCTGCACGGCAGGGCCAAGATTGCCAAGCTTGTAGATATTCTTTGCATAGGCGAGGATGGCCGCGGCCAGCCGCTTTGGCTGCTCGCCGCTCTCCTGCGCAGCGCGATCGCACATCGCGGCAACTTCCTCGTCCTGGAATAGACGCTTGTACATGGCGGTTGTGATCGCCAGGCCATGCTTCTCTACCGCAGGGGCGGTGGCCTTGACCGTTGCTATGGCTTCTGGACTTGCGGTGCGCATGCTTGCCTCATCTTCAGTACCCATGCAGGCATTCCGCTGGAAGGACAGATGCAGCTAACCCAGCACACCGACTTCGGACTCCACATGCTCATCCTGCTCGCACGGGAGGGCGGATCGCTGTCCCTGCCTCGCTTCGCCGACACCCAGGGTCTGTCGTACAATCACGTGGCCAAGGTGGCGCAGACGCTGGTGCGCGAAGGCATCGTCACAAGTCAGCGTGGGCGAAACGGCGGTATCGCTCTGGCGGCGGACCCGGCCGCGATCAGGATCGGGGCCGTGGTCAGAACGCTCGAGCGCGGGCTCAGGCTAGCGGATTGCGCACGCTGTGCGTTGCGTAATGATTGCCGGCTGTCGGGCATGCTGGCAGAGGCCCTCGAAGCTTTTCTGACCGTGCTGGACCGGTACACGCTCGCAGACTCTGCCGAGCTCGGGATGCCCGCTTTTGCGCCATGGACCCAGCCAGCTGGATACCTGCAAGGAACTTGCGCCGCGCCGGGCGATTGACCCCGCAACAGAGCGCCTTGCGCGATCCCGCGTCAGGCCTGCGGGAGAAGACCGCCATGAACACAGTTGCAGCACTTGCTGGCCGCGTCCTGCTGGCCATCCTGTTTATCGTATCCGGGGTTGGTAAGCTTTTCGACCTGTCCGGCACCAACGCCATGATCACCGCCGCCGGCCTTCCTTCGGGCCTTGCGTTGCCTGTCGCCTTGTTCGAACTGCTCGGCGGCCTCGCCATAGCATTGGGTTTCATGACCCGGCTGTTCGCGATTCTCTTCGCAGGTTTCTGCTTGCTGGCGACGCTGCTCTTCCACCGCAATCTGGCGGACACGATGCAGGCGACGATGGCGCTGAAGAACCTGTCGATCGCCGGCGGCTTCCTGTGCCTGTTCGCACACAGCCAGATGCGCTGGAGCTACGATTCGATGCGGCTGGCACGAAAGGGCGAGATCGCGACCCGTGAGGCGGAGCAGCGCACTCGGGAAGCGGAATTGCGCGCGGCCCGTGCGGAAGGCCATGCGTCAGCTCTCGCCAACGGCCAGACGGTGCCGGTCACCGACACCACTTATGTCACCGCAACCGACATCGATGGTGATGGTGTTGTCGACCGGCCGCGCCGCAAATGGTGGTCGGTCGGCTAACCTCAGCGTTTCCGCAGCGCCGCGATGCAGGCCGCCCGGTCGACATCGCGGCCATCGCCGCGTCGCGCATCCACGTACGTCGCGGTCGCCCGGCCGCCAGGGACGGCAGGGTAAAGATAGGCGTCCAGAATGCAGGCACTGCCTGACCATTGCAGCTTGCGAGCATCCTCTTCCCGGACGTCCAGCCGGGGTGGCCCAAAGTCCCTAGCCAACTGCTCCGCGTCTGCACCGATGACCCCTTCAAGACCGGGCAGCGCAAGCACCGTGGCAGACGGTCGGGGCGGAGTCTTCAACACAGGCCGCGTGGGGGAAAAACCCGCGCTGCGGATCGTGGCAGACTTGCCCGTGCCGCTGGTGGATGACCCGGTCGCGCCTCCACAGGCCGAAAGCGCAAAAACGGCGGCGGCGATGCTGATCGTTCGATAGGACATGCTGGAGGCATGAAGTGCTCGGACGGTCACTGTCAACTCGGTGTGGGCTGGAGTGGCTCCGCCTTGCGACGCGACCGCGCGGCGTCTACCGGAGCGCGACAAGACCTTGAAACGGAGTATTCATGACCGCTGCCACCCTTGACGTCATCGCTATCGGCAATGCCATCGTCGACGTCATGGCCCCCGCTGAAGACTCCGAGATCGCACGCCTTGGTCTTGCCAAGGGCGGGATGACGCTCGTCGACGACGCAAGAGCCCGCGAACTTTACGATGCGATGGGACCTGCCCGCGAAATCTCCGGAGGATCGGCGGCAAATACGCTTGCCGGTCTCGCGGCCCTGGGGGCACGATGCGCATTCGTTGGCCAAGTTGCGGACGATCAGTTCGGGCGCGTGTTCGCCCATGACATCCGGGCCGGAGGCATCGCGTTCGACACGCCAGCCCGCGAAGCGGAACCGCCGACCGCACAGTGTCTGATCTTCGTAACGCCCGATGGCCAGCGCACGATGAATACGTTCCTCGGCGCATCGCAGTTTTTGCCCGCGGAAGCGCTGAACGAAAGTGCGATTGCCTCTGCCAGCATACTTTATCTCGAAGGCTATCTGTGGGACCCGGAAGAGCCCCGCCGCGCAATGCGCAAGGCGATTGCCGCTGCGCGTTCGGCGGGCCGCAAGGTGGCCTTCACGCTCTCCGATTCCTTTGTGATTTCACGCCATGGCGATGATTTCCGCGCCCTGATCGCAGCCGGCCAAATCGACATACTTTTTGCCAACGAGCATGAGCTAGCGTCGCTGACCGGTATCGAATCGTTCGATGACGCCATGGCCGCCGTTGCCAAAAATGTTCCGACCCTCGTCGTGACGCGCAGTGAAAATGGAGCACACGCCATCTCCGCGGGCGTCCATGCGCACGTTCCCGCAGAGCATGTCGACACCGTCGTGGATACGACGGGTGCCGGCGACCAATTCGCTGCGGGCTTCCTGTTCGGCCACGTTCGCGAACTTCCGCTGGCGGACTGCCTCCGCCTCGGCGCGGTATGTGCAGCCGAAGTCATCTCGCACTATGGCGCGCGCCCAGAGGCCGATCTCGCGAAGCTGACCGCCGAAATTCTCGGCTGATCATTTTTTCTGCGCCGGGCTTAATCTGTGCCCGGCGCGGCCGTCCTCTCGTTCGCGCGCAATAGGTGCGCGCGTTGAAGAGACAGACCATGAGCGCAGGTGTTTCCCCGATTTCGCCGGTCCTTTCCGGCACCCCCGCGAGCCGGACGAGCTACGATTCGACACCGGTGTCCCCTCCCGTGCAGAAGGCGACCTGCATCACGACGCAGGATCCGCCGAGCCGCTACGACCCGAGCGTCACCGTCCCGCGCCAGCCGACGGACATCACATCGGGCAACGTCAACATCATGGTCTGACCGAGCGTCGGCGAGACGCTCTCAGCCCTCTCGCTCGACCTCGCGCCAGCCGATGTCGCGCCGGCAGAAGCCTTCGGGGAAGTCGATCGCATCGACGGCCCGATAGGCTGCGTCGCGTGCTGCACGAACGGTGGTCCCGCGGGCGGTTACATTCAAGACACGCCCGCCGCCCGCCGTCAGCACCCCGTCGATACCGAGTTCTGTCCCGGCATGGAACACCTTTGCCCCACTTGTTTCCGCTGCGCGAATGCCATCGATTCGCCCGCCCTTCTTGGGAACGCCAGGATATCCCTGCGCCGCCATCACCACCGTAAGCGCCGGGTCTGCCGAGAAGCGCGGTGACTCGATCGACGAAAGTTTGCTGTCAGCGCAGGCCAGCAGCAGTTCGACAAGATCGCTTTCGAGGCGCATCATCAGGACCTGGCACTCGGGATCGCCGAAGCGCGCGTTGTACTCGATCAGCTTCGGCCCATCCTCGGTCAGCATCAGGCCGGCATATAGCACGCCCGAGTAGGGCATGCCTTCGTCGGCCATTGCCTTGACCGTGGGGCCGACAATCCGGGCAATTGTCTGCGCCTCCAGTTCAGGGGTCAGGACCCGCGCCGGACTGTATGCGCCCATCCCTCCGGTATTCGGGCCGACGTCCCCATCACCGACCCGCTTGTGATCCTGCGCCGACGCGAGCGGGACAATCGTGGCACCATCGGTGAGCGCGAAGAAACTGGCCTCCTCGCCAGTCAGGAATTCTTCCACGACCACTTCTGCGCCGGCATTGCCGAATGCTCCGTCGAACATGTCATCGACCGCGGCCTGAGCCTCCTCGAGGGTCATCGCAACGACCACGCCCTTCCCGGCGGCGAGGCCATCGGCCTTGACGACGACCGGGGCACCAAAGCGCGACACTGCGGCGTGGGCCTCTTCGGCAGAGCTCGCGCGGACATAGCCGGCGGTGGGAATGTTCGCTCGCATGCAAAGGTCCTTGGTGAAGCCCTTGGATCCTTCAAGCTGCGCCGCGAGACGACTGGGGCCGAAGACCGAGAATCCGGCTGCCCGCAGTGAATCCGACAGGCCATCGACCAATGGCGCCTCGGGCCCGATGACCACCAATCCGATGCGATGTGCCTCGCAGAAGGTGGACACGGCGGCGTGATCGGTAAGGTCGAGCGCGACGATTTCAGCGTGCTCGGCAACGCCGGGGTTGCCGGGAGCCGCATAAAGCTTGTCGAGCATTGGCGATTGGGCCAATTTCCATGCAAGGGCATGTTCGCGACCGCCAGACCCGATCAGCAGGATATTCATGGTATTCCCTTCTTCGCCCGACGACGACCTTCCGGATGGCGGGCTCCTAGCGACCGAACGCGACAGGGACAACGCCCCTGCCCTTTCCATCTCCGAGATTTCAGCCCTGCTGAAGCGGACGGTAGAGGATCGCTTCGGCCTCGTCCGCGTACGGGGCGAACTGTCCGGCGTGAAACGCGCAGCTTCTGGACACCTCTATCTCTGCCTCAAGGACGAAAACGCACGGCTCGACGGCGTGATGTGGCGTGGGAGCGCACAGCGCCTCTCGTTTCGCGCAGAAGATGGCGTGGAAGTCGTGGCAACGGGCAAGCTCACGACGTATCCCGGAAGATCGAACTACCAGATCGTCATCGATCGGATGGAGATCGCCGGAGAAGGTGCGCTCCTTGCACTTCTGGCCAAGACAAAGGCCCGCCTTGAGGCAGAGGGCCTCTTTGCGCCCGAGCGCAAGCGCGCGATTCCCTTCCTGCCCCGCACGATCGGCGTCGTGACTTCGCCTACCGGCGCCGTGATCCGCGACATTCTGCACCGATTGCGGGACCGGTTTCCCAGCCATGTGGTCGTGTGGCCAGTGCTGGTTCAAGGCCAAGGGTCGGCCCAGCAGGTAGCAGCCGCAATCCGGGGCTTCTCGGCTGCTCAGCCGGGCGGCCCGGTGCCTAGGCCCGATCTGGTCATCGTGGCACGCGGTGGTGGTTCGATCGAAGACCTCTGGGGCTTCAACGAGGAGGAAGTGGTGCGCGCGATCGCCGACTGCACGATTCCTCTGATAAGTGCCGTCGGGCACGAGACCGATACTACCCTGGCCGATTTTGCAGCGGACCTGCGGGCTCCCACCCCGACCGCCGCGGCGGAAATCGCGGTACCCGTGCGGGTCGAACTGTCGGCTACGCTGAGCGACCTTCATTCACGCAAGCAGCGCGGCACGATCCGCCTTCTCAACCTCGCCCGCGAGCGGCTTGCCGTGCGAAGCGAGCGACTTCCGCATCCGCTTGCCTTGCTCGACGGCCAGGCACAGCGCCTCGACGACCTTGCCGAGCGGCTTCGCCGTGGGCTTCTTCATCGTACCGAGATCGCACGAGGGACGCTGGGCCGCACCGCAGGCGCGCTGCGACCTGCTCTGCTCTCCTCCCGCATCGCGCGGGGGGGTGACCGGCTTTCGGCCCTCCGTCTGCGGCCAGAGGCCATCCTGCAGCGTATCGGGAATTCGCGCACGCGCGTGGATGCGCTTGATCGGCTGCGTCGTTCGCTCGACCCCGAAGCGCCGCTACAGAGAGGCTACGTCTTGGTTACGGACAGCAATGGCGCGGTGGTCAAGGATCGAGCGTCGGCGGCCGAGCGCACGACATTGACGCTCAAATTCGCCGACGGATCGATCGACGTTGCGGTCGGTGGACCAGGCGCATCCCGCCCGCTCAAGGCAAAACCCAAGCCGGCCGACGTGCAACCCAAATTGCTTTAAGGTCGCTCCCGACCTAAGGATCACTTATGTTGATGCCACCTGCCGGACGTCTTGCGCGTCTCTACTATCTCCCCGGAACGTTTCGCCAGCTTTCCGCCGGCGACCACGTCCTATGCGCAGTCAGCGGAGCACAGATCCCGCTCGACATGCTGCGCTACTGGAGCGCCGAACACCAGGAAGCCTACGCGACTGCGGCGATCGCCACCAAGCGCATGCTTGGCGCTTAAGATTACTCCACGCGCCGCATCTTGATCGGCGGCTGCTTGTTGACGCTGACGAAGTAGCTGCCGAGCGCCCCCTTTTCCAGCCATGCTGCCTGGCCGACCTTGGGCGAAATGGCGAAATCATTGATGTCCGTCTGGTCCCAGGTGCCCACGTCGGCGAAAATAAGACGAAGGCGGCCAGCGCGGTTGCTGGTCACGGCCGTCACCTTGGTTTCCACGCGGTTCAGCTCTTCGCCGTCCTGTCCCTTGCCCAGGCCGGTCAGCTTCCCCGCGGGCACCGCATACCCGAACAGTCCGCGCCGCAATTCGCGCACGTCCTTGCGATCGGCGATGACGATGTCCTGCTTCCTTTCAGCAGCTTCCAGAGCCGCCGCAGCCTGGTCATAGCACGCAAGGCGAGCCTGCGTGTCCTGCGTCGACCGGCAGGCGAGCAGGTCGACGAAGACCTTGGGAGGCGGGCTGTCATCCTTGGCCGCTGCCGATAGCGGCCCAATCCCGATAATTGCCGCCACCGCAGCTGCAGCCAAATGCGCGGTTCGCCTCATACCGGAGCCCTCATCCAATCATCACCAAGGCGAGGTTGCAGCATGCCGCACTAACGCGCAAGACATGCCAGAGGGCGCGGTGTGGCATTATGGTTACAATCGGAACGGAATAGCGCGCCTTTCCCTTCGCCAATCTTTACTAAAGGCACGCCCCTCTGCCACGAACCCACCATCCGGGGGCAGGATCGCGGGGCGCACGCACGTGGGCACGACGTCATGCTTCCGGGCCTAGACATGGTCGCCGGCAACGACGGCCATCCTCATAGGGGCTGGAACAATCATGAAGAATTTCTCGAAGCTCAAGGCTAGTGTTGCGCCCGCAGCACTCGGCCTTGCCATGGTGGCGCAGTCTGCGTTCGCGCAGGAAGCCACCACGCCGCAGTCGTCGGACGACGCAGCACCGCAGCAGCAGATCATCGTTACCGGTTCGCGCATCGCGAACCCGAACCTTACCGCGATCAGCCCGGTCACCGTCGTCGGCGCGACCGAAGTCAAGAACCAGGGCACGACCCGCGTTGAAGACCTGCTGAACTCGCTGCCGCAGGTATTCGCGTCGGAAGGCTCGAGCGACGCCAACGGCGCCTCGGGTATCGCGACCGTCGACCTTCGCAACCTCGGCGTCACTCGCACGCTCGTGCTGGTCAACGGCCGTCGCCTGGGCCCTGGTGACCCGACCGTCATCGCTGCCGACCTTAACTTCATCCCGGCCGCCCTGATCCAGCGCGTGGACATCCTGACCGGCGGCGCTTCGGCCACCTATGGTTCGGACGCACTTGCCGGCGTTGTGAACTTTGTTCTGAACAAGGACTTCGAAGGCGTTCAGCTGGACGGTCAGTATTCGTTCTACAATCACAACAACGACTACAACAAGTCCGAGTACCTCGACGCGCTTGCCGCCCGCAATTATCAGCCGCCGCGCGGCATGACCACCGATGGCGCGGCCAAGACCGTCAACCTGACGGTCGGTGCA
The DNA here is from genome assembly GCF_012927405.1 of Novosphingobium olei. Taxonomy (GTDB): domain Bacteria; phylum Pseudomonadota; class Alphaproteobacteria; order Sphingomonadales; family Sphingomonadaceae; genus Novosphingobium; species Novosphingobium olei. The sequence continues at coordinate 199,754 of NZ_JABBGM010000005.1, forward strand.
GGCTTCGATGATGGTCGTGGCCACGTTACTGCCTATGCTGGCTGGCGCCGCGTGAACGCCGTTACCCAGGGCGACCGCGACTACAGCTACTGCGGCTACTCGGCCGGCAACAGCAGCGGCTCGAACTACTACACCTGCGGTGGCTCGTCGACGTCGGCCAACGGCCGTTTCCGTCGCACCACGAACAGTGCGCTGGGCTCGACCCCCGTCTACCGTCCGACCGGCACCAGCTACACCGTCAATCCGAACGCCCCGGGTACGTTCCGCACCTTCAGCAGCGCTCGTGACGGCTTCAACTTCAACCCCTACAACTACTTCCAGCGTCCGGACGAGCGCTACACCTTGGGTGCCTTCGCGCACTACCAGATCAACGACTCGTTCGATCCGTACCTTGAAGTCATGTTCATGGACGACCACACCCGCGCACAGATCGCTCCTTCGGGCGCGTTCTACGGCACGGACTTCTTCGTCAACTGCAACAACCCGCTCCTGAGCGCGTCGCAGCAGACGGCGCTTTGCGCTGGCAACGCCGGCACGAACACGCTGCAGTCGCTCTACATCGGGCGCCGTAACGTTGAAGGTGGCGGCCGCGTCGACGACCTCCGTCACACCGACTACCGCATCGTGGCCGGCACCAAGGGCCAGATCACCGAAGGCATCACCTACGACGTCTACGGTCAGTTCTGGCGCGCAATCCTTGCCGAGCGCTACGAAAACGACTTCTCGCGCGCCAAGATCAACCGCGCTTTGAACGTCGTGACCGACCCGACCACCGGTAACGCAGTCTGCGCGGCTGCCATCCCGAATGCGCAGGGCCAGGTGATCGACGCCAACTGCGTGCCGTGGAACATCTTCAGCCCCGGCGGCGTAACCCAGGCTGCGGTCGACTACCTGCAAACTCCGGGCTTCCAGACGGGCGAAACCACCGAATACGTAGCAAGCGGCAACGTCTCGATCGACCTCGGCACCTGGGGCGTGAAGGCTCCTTGGGCAGACGATTCGGTACAGCTCGCACTCGGCGCTGAATATCGTAAGGAAAAGCTTGAGCTGACCCACGATATCGAGTTCCTCACCGGTGACCTTGCCGGCCAGGGAACGCCGTTCGGCGTGAAGGACACCAAGGGTTCGTTCTCGGTCAAGGAAATCTACGGCGAAATCGCGATTCCGCTGGTTACCGGCAAGCCGGGCTTCGATACGCTGGCCTTCACCGGCGGCTATCGTTACTCCGACTACAGCCTGAGCGGCTCGGTGAGCGCGTACAAGGCCCAGCTGGAGTGGGCTCCGGTCAAGGAACTGCGTCTGCGTGCCGGTTACAACCGCGCCGTTCGCGCTCCGAACACGCTCGAACTGTTCAACGAAGCAAACGTCGTTCTGTGGTCGGGTCAGGATCCCTGCGCTGGCGCGGCTCCGTCGGCAACCGCAGCACAGTGCGCCCTCACCGGCGTGACCGCTGCGGATTATGGTACGATCGACTCCAATCCGGCCAACCAGTACAACCAGCAGACCTCGGGCAACCGTGGCCTGCGTCCGGAGAAGGGCGACACCTACACGCTCGGGTTCGTGTTCACGCCGAAGTCGAACATTTCGCTTTCGGTTGATGCCTACGACATCCGCATCAAGGACCAGATCAGCACGCTCGGTGCGCGCTTCATCATCGACCAGTGCATCGCCACCGGGCTCGACTACTTCTGCAGCAAGATCAATCGTGCTCCGGGTGGTTCGCTGTTCACCGGCACCGGCTATGTCGCCAACCCGACGCTCAACCTCGGTTCGGTCAAGACCCGCGGTATCGACGTCAACGGATCGGCTCGCTTCGAGATCGGTGGCGGTTCGTCGGTGGCTCTGAGCTTGGTCGGCACCTATCTTGACTCGTACAAGATTCGTGCAGGCCAGGGCGTGTCGGACGTCGGCGAGTACGATTGCGCCGGCTACTTCGGTGCAAACTCGTGCGGCACTCCGCTGCCGAAGTGGCGCCACACGGCCCGCGTAACCTACACGACCGCAAGCGGCGTTTCGGTTTCGGCGGCATGGCGCTTCTTCCTGCACACGAAGAACGAACTGCTGAGCAGCCAGCCGCTTCTCAACGGTGGCGCAACCGAGGCAGACGTGAACCCGTCGGTTCGCGGTCTTCCCGACGTGAGCTACTTCGACCTTTCGCTCTCGGCGCGGGTCGGCAAGAACTACACGTTCCGGATCGGTGCGCAGAACCTGTTCGACCGCACCCCGCCGGTGCTGGACTCGAACTACACCACCAACGGTTCTGGCGTATATGCGCAGGTGTATGACTCGCTGGGTCGCTACATCTACGCCGCGGTCCAGCTGGCCTTCTAAGAGGCCTCGCCGGATCGGCTGATCAGGGCGGCGCATCGAAAGATGCGTCGCCCTTTTTCTTATTCGCCTGGGGGGGCAGATGGGGACGGAACACCACCGCTTGGCGGACGAGGCCATGCGCGTGCGCGACATCGCGGCGGCGATGCAGGCGCTTGAACGGGCGGTTGCGGAAGATGCAGGTGATTACGAAGGCTGGATGAAGCTTGCGAGCTTGCGTCGGGCCAGTGGCCGGACAACGGATGCTCTCCGTGCAGTCGATGCTGCCCTCGATGCGCAGCCAAACATGTTTCTTGCTCTTCTGCTCAAGGGGCGGCTGCACCAGGAATGCAACGACGCCTTCAAGGCTGCCGAAGTCTATGCCGCGGCCATCGCGCAGGCGCCTGTCGAAGAGACGCTACCGCAGCCCGTTGTCCAGCAACTCGCGGCAGCGCGACAATTTCTTGCGCATTACCGCACTTCGATCGAAGCGAGCGTTGTGCGATCATGCTCGGCCATGGCCAGCAAGCGGGCAACGCGTTTTCTGGAAAACGTGATCGATCGTCGCCCGGTCTTCCACCAGGAGCCGACGCACTATCGTTACCCGGGTCTTCCAGACATCGAGTTCTTCGACGATGCCTACCCGCAACTCTTGCAGCGCTTGCGTGATGCGGCTGATGACATTCGCGCCGAATTCCTGGCCTTGCAGGAAGCGCATGCGGACCAGATGAAGCCGTACGTGGATTTCGCATCGGGACAGCCACAGGGCCAATGGGCTCCCTTGAACCGATCGGACCGCTGGCGCGCCCTGCACCTTCTTCGTTACGGTGAGGCAGACCCGATCAATGCGCCGGCCTGCCCACGCACGCTGGAGGCTGTGGGCGGATCGCACCAGGCCAATGTTCCCGGCGTGGGCCCGAACCTGATGTTCTCGCTACTGGCGCCCCGCACGACAATACCGCCGCACAACGGCGTGGCCAATTTCCGCGTCGTGTTCCACCTTCCGCTGATTGTCCCGCCCGCCTGCGCCTTCAGAGTGGGCAGCGAGACACGGCCTTGGATTGAAGGCCAGCCTTTCGTGTTCGACGACACCATCGAGCACGAAGCCTGGAATCACAGCGACGAAATGCGCGTGGTGCTTCTGGGCGATCTTTGGCGACCTGAACTCGACGACGATGACCGCCGCGTCGTTTCTGCCACCATGGCGGCCCTAGGGCACGCCGGGGTCGGCACGCTTTGAGAGCGCGATGTCATCTACAGTATTGATTTGTCACAGCTCTTGGGAATAACCTGTAGTCTATTCGCCAAGGCGCTCAATTGTCCTCTTTCTCAGGAAATCGTGATGAAAAAGACTCTCGTTCTTTTCGTGTCAGCTTTGGTCATTTCCGGCGCCGCGCAGGCGCAGGCGCCCGCCTCGGCGCCGAGCGCAAGTGACACACGTTCTGATCCGAATCGCGTCATCTGCCGGACCGAAATGGAAATGGGTTCGCTTACCAAGCGCAAGAAGACCTGCATGACGCAGGCCCAATGGAAGGACATGACGGCAAGGAGCGCTTTGGACATCGAAAAGCGCCAGGATCTGCGTTCAGTCACCGGGGGGTGAACGCACTCTTATAGCGATTCGAAACGATCGATCCACGGGCGCAGGATCGGTTCGACCTGCTTCAGGTACTCGGCGTACGGCTCCCACGAGCCACGGCCATCGTAAAGGCCGCGTCGGACTTGCGTGGCACTGGCGGTTGAGACCCCGCGCTCCTTTGCCGTTCTGTCGAAGGTTCGGAGCTCTTCCGTCCAGCGCACGCCAAGCCACGCGCAAAGGGACTGCGTAGTCTCGTCAAAATCCTGTACCAGCCTGTCATAGCGCAAGTTGAACTGGTCTATCGGAAATCGTTCAAGCGATGCTTCGATAACGCGCCATGTAGCATCGTAATGCCGCGCGGTGCTTTCCAGTGACGAGAAGGCGATGGTGCCGGCGTTGAAGGCAAACCCGGTGTGGAAGCAGCTCCAGACCACGTCCCTTGGGTCGCGACGCATGATGATGACTTTTGCAGCTGGAAACAGACGGGCAATAGCCGGAAGGCGCGCCCCCTTGAACGGGTCCATGTCGACGAACAACCGATCTTCCAGGTTTTCACCGGCCGCTTCGCGCGCCTTGCTCCAGTAACCTTGCCGCAGGTCTTCAATTTGCTCGTCATTCAAGGCAGCAAGGCGCTCGACACCATCTGGATGAGCGAGGATCTGACGGTCAATCCCGACGAGTGTGGGACGCTCCTCGATCGCCAAGGCTCCCGGCAGGGTGGCCAGGATGTTTTCCACCAACGTGGTACCAGAGCGCGGATAGCCGGTCAGGAACACATGCTGACTGCAAGGTTGGAGGGGCGGCGCTATATTCGTTGGCCAAGCCTGGCCGTCCAGCCGTGAAACCGATGCATCGATCTGCTCGACGAAGTGGATCGGATCGTCGACGGTCCCGCTCATGCGGGCGGAATGGACTTCGCGAAACAGCGCCTGTGCCCGCGCATAAGCCTGAAACGCATCGTCGTGGCAGCGCAGGCGGTGGTAGGCGTCGCCCAGCAGCGTGAGGATATTGACCAGGGCTTCCTTTGGCGCATCGGACTGCGATACGACCGGAACCAGCAGTTCGACCACGTCGGCTGGTGCGCCGCTTTCCATCGCGATCTGCGCCAGCGCCGCTCTCGCAGGTATGCTCGCTGGATCCAGCTCCAGCGCACGGCTGGCATGCGTACGCGCGGATTCCCGATGCCCTTGCCTCGCCTCCGTAGCAGCAAGCGATGCGTGCGCCGCCGCGTTGTGCGGCTCCAACTCGAGCGCGCGGCGGTAGTCTGCCGCGGCATCGGCGATTGCCCCGCCCTTCTCGAAGCTGGCGCCTCGTTCGTACCAGGCAGTCGAATACTGTGGATCCAGCTCGATTGCTCGCTCGAACCAATCGACCGATTCGCGCAGGTGCCCCTGCTTGCGGCGCACGATGCCCATCGCGACGTAGATAGTGGGATCACCGGGCGCGTGCTGCAGCGCTGTCTGCAAGAGTTCCTCGGCTTCCGCAAACCGTTCTTCGTTCTCACGTTTCCACGCGAGAAGATTGAAAAGGATAGGGTCCTTTCCACCGTCTGCAAAAAGGACTTCGGCAATCTCGGCGGCCGCCGCGATGTCGTCGCGATCAAGTGCGCGGTCGATGTCAGCGAGCGTAGCGGTTCTGGACTGGATCATCCTCCACGTTTAGCGAAGCGACCGTCGATTGCCAGCCCTGCTCAGCTTGGCCCGGCTCCACGCAAGCTGTCCGAAAGCGCTTGGCCCAGTTGCAAGGGCGCCGAGATCCGGGCCAGCTCATCCAGCTTGAATGTCTGCTCGAACACCAGACCGTAACGGGGATGGCTCCGCCAGCGGACTTTGGCGTAGATGGGCGGAATGACACCAGTATCGAGCCGGACAAGTTCGTTCATCAACAACCATTTGCCGCATTCGATGCCAGCGCCCTGCTGCGAAATGTCGATGAAGTTCACCGCAACGGCTTCGCCACCGGAATGAAGAACGGCGTCAAGCGCAATGCGCAACCGTACCTGACGGCGCGGCAAACCGCCGTGCCGTTCATCGAGCAAGCGCTCGACATCGACTTCCGAACGAAACTGCAGGCCAGCGTAGTCGTCGGACTGCCACACGAGTTGGGCATCGAACCGTTCGCCGTTCGCCAGTTCCATGGCAAGGTCCGAGCATGACGGAAGGGGTGTAAACAGGCGAACCTTGGCACCCGTCGCAGATACGTCGCGCAGGATGCAAAGGAATTCGCTTCCCTCGACAATGAGCTTGGCCGCACGGATCAACAAGGTGAAGCGAGGCGCGCGGCGCTGGTCGAGCGGGCCTTGGCCCTCCCCGACACCGTGCTGCGCATCGGTGCCAAACCGTGGCGGCTCGTTCTCGCTCATGCTCAAACCGATCCTTGGCGCGACAGCCCCTGAGCCGGATTCGCGCAACGCCCGACCGAAGTCCTTGTAGAACAGGGAATCTTGCCGAGCCGTTACCTCCGGTTCGGATATGTTATTCGAAAGTGTATCATCGCTACGTAATTCTACGGCTCAACGGCCGGCCATTGCCTTGGCGCGAGCAAGATAAGTACGACCGATCCGCAGCATCGTGCCATCGGCCAGTTCGGCAGACCAGACCCCCAGACCATCATGACGCAGGCCAACAATCCGATCGCGGCGAACGATGGTCGATCGGTGCAGACGAATGAAGCGGTCAGGATCCAGCCGATCCTCCAAGCCCTGAATCGTATGCAGAAGCAGGTATGATCGATCGCCCACGTGCAGGCGCACGTAGTCGCGTTCCGCGTCGATCCTGTCGAGATCAACGGCAGCCACGCGAACCAGCTCGCTTCGGTGCGGAACCCAGAATTCCTCGATCCACTTGCTCGCGACCTCAGCGGCTCGCGGTTCGACATCACCACGTTTGTCGATGCGTTGTTGCACCCGTTCGACGGCACGCTCGAGGCGGTCCTGGGCAACCGGCTTGAGCACGTAGTCGACTGCATCGAGATCGAATGCCTCTACGGCGAAGTGATCGTGGGCAGTCACGAAGACCACCGCAGGCCTGCGCGCGCGATCAACCAGGGCGCGGGCGACCGATAGTCCGTCGACTTCTGGCATCGTCATGTCGAGCAGAACCAGATCGGGCGAGAGCGCGTCGATCAGCCGCAAGGCCTGCGCGCCGTCGCTTGCAGTGCCGACGACCTGAAGTGTCGGGATACGCGACGCGAGTATCTGCATTCGCTCTACCGCAAGTGGTTCATCATCGACGATAAGCGTGCGCAAGCCCCTGTTCCCCCATGCAAACTTCAGCAATCAGTCCGTATTACCGGCAGCGTCAATACCGTAGCGTAGCCCCCGGCTGGAAGCGCGCCGCTTTCGACCGACGCGCGCCTGCCGAACCGTGCGGCTAACCGCTGGCACACATTATCGAGGCCGATGCCGGTGCTGCCTGACTTGGACACCTTGCCCGGTCCGTCATCGGCCACGGTAAGGACGAGAAGCCCTTCGGCTTCGCGCGCGGCGATGCGCACCGTGACCGGCCTCGTGCTGGCCGAAACAGCATACTTGATCGAATTTTCGACCAGTGGCTGCAAGATCATCCCCGGCACGCAGGCATTCAGCAGCGCATCGGGGACATCGAACTCGGTCCGCAGGCGATCCGGGAAACGAACGGCCTCGATTTCGAGATAGTGGCGCTGCAGTGCGATCTCATCCGACAGCGGAACGTCCGACGTGGGGTCGCTTGCCAAGCTGTGGCGATAGAAGCTCGAAATCGTCTGGATCATTTTTTCGGCCTGCTCGGTCCGACCGACCATGACGAGCGCCGACAGTGAATTCAGCGTGTTGAACAAGAAGTGCGGATTGACCTGGTAACGCAGCGAGCGGAGTTCGGCAGCCTTTGCCGCGCGGCGATATTCGCCTTCCCGACGCTCCGCCGCGCGGGCCATTTCTCCGTTGCCAAGCGCAAGGTAGAGAGCCGCCCAGGCAATCAGCAGGAAATAGCGACCGAGCGCGACATCGGTCAACTGACGCCAAAGCCCCTCGTCCTCGACTGCCTTGCGAATGATCTGGACATGCGCAGAAGGATTTGGCCCAGCGGTCGCGGGGCTGGATGGAGTTGCACTTGCCGGCAATGCTGCGTCGGAGCCCGATGTCCGTCGATCCTTTGAACTGGCATCGGAACGATCGGCTTTTGGCGTCTCTGCCAACTTTGCCGGCGTCACCGATTTGCGGCTGGCAGCAGGCCGCACTGCCTTCGCCTTCTTGCCTTCGGGCGCGCTAGGCGCAGACGAGGAAGAAGCCGCGCGAGGTGGTTCGAGCGGTGCCAAGGCAATGCCCGCTTCGGCCAGATTGCGCCGCGCTCCCTCCAGCGCCTGATGTTGAGCTTCGATTGCTTCGCGCCGCGCATCATTGCTCGCAGCGCGCTGCGCCTCGGCTGCCTCCTTGCGGGCCTCTTCGATTTCGCGTGCGATTTCCGCAGCGTCCTCGCCATCGACCTGAACAACCATGCCACCCGCGCGCACGACCGCAGTGCCATCTGCGTTATGGCGGATGATCACACCGCCTGGCGCAATCATCTCCGAGCTCCCGTCGGACCGATCGCGGACGGTCAGCGGGAAATTCTGCACGTTGGCGGGCGGTGCCGGGGGGGCGGGCGGCTCGGGCGGAGCAGGTGGCGCCACGCGCGGAGAAACGGGGACCGGGTCGGGAACATCTATCAGGACGTTGCCCGACAAATCGTGCCTGATCCGCAACCCGGCGCTCGCCTGGGCTTCAGGTGCCGGGTCTGGCGCCGATGGGGCCGCCTCGGGGGCATCGGGCGCTTGAGAAGCGGCCGCATCAGGCGCGCCAGGGCCCTGCTGCGCGGCCATGCGCTCGGTGATGCGCTGCTCCACCGGTGCGAAGGCCTGCTGGTTCACGATCGCCAGAGCGAGCGCCGCGGGCAGCATGAGCACCAGTGACGCGGCAACGCGCAAGCCGATGCTGCGGCCATCGAACCGACGCAAAAGCGGCCAGACAAGAAGAGTCACGCCGATGCCGGCTAGCGTGACCAGGCCGCGACGCCAGAGGAGTTCAGTGAACTCGCCAAGCTCCACGACCAGTCCACGAACCGTGATCAGCAGGAAGTAGCAGAGCCACAGCGCAATGGCGGACATCACCACCTGGCGCGCCGGCACGTGCGGGCGCGCGCTTACGGGATCGTTATCATCGAAATCTTGCAGTGGGACGGATGCCATCCAACCTTGTGTACACTGCATCGATGGTGCTGCACCAGCGCAGCTGGTCGATGGCCGTCGGTCGTTGGTAGGACCCGGCGCATCGAGCGATGCCACCGGGTCCCCGTCGTCAGGCGTCGAGCAGATGCTCGTCGGCGATCTTCTTTTTCCACACCAGCGGGGCGAGCTGGTGGACATTCTGGCCATCGCTGTCGACAGCGACGGTTACCGGCATGTCAGCCACGGTGAATTCGTAGATCGCCTCCATGCCGAGGTCCTTGAAGCCGACGACCTTCGCCTCCTTGATCGCGCGCGCGACGAGGTAGGCCGCGCCGCCCACCGCCATCAGGTAGGCCGACTTGTGGTTGGCGATCGACTGCGTGGCGGCGGGGCCGCGCTCGGCCTTGCCCACGCTCGCGAGCAGGCCGAGGTCGAGCATCTGGTCGGAGAAGCTGTCCATGCGCGTGGCGGTGGTGGGGCCGGCGGGCCCGACCACTTCGTCACGCACCGGATCCACGGGGCCGACATAATAGATGACCCGGCCCTTGAAATCGACCGGCAGCTCCTCGCCCTTGGCCAGCATGTCCTTGATCCGCTTGTGCGCGGCATCGCGGCCAGTGAGCATCTTGCCATTGAGCAGCAGACGGTCGCCTGCCTTCCAGCCCTGCACCTCCTCCTGCGTCAGCGTATCGAGATCGACGCGCTTGGCTGCCGAATCCGGTGCCCAGTGAACTTCGGGCCATTCATCGAGCTTCGGCCGCTCAAGGTAGCTCGGGCCCGAACCATCGAGTGTGAAATGCGCATGGCGAGTGGCGGCGCAGTTCGGGATCATCGCCACCGGCTTGCCAGCCGCATGGCAGGGCGCATCCATGATCTTGACGTCGAGGATGGTCGACAGGCCGCCGAGGCCCTGCGCGCCGATGCCGAGCGCGTTGACCTTGTCGAAGATCTCGATCCGCATCCGCTCGATGTCGGTCTGCGGCCCGCGCTGCTTGAGCTGGGCCATGTCGATCGGCTCCATCAGCGCCTTCTTGGCGAGCAGCACGCAGTGTTCTGCCGTGCCGCCGATGCCGATGCCGAGCATGCCTGGCGGGCACCAGCCCGCGCCCATCTGCGGCAGCATCTCGATCACCCAGTCGACGATATTCTCGCTCGGGTTCATCATCTTGAACTTGGACTTGTTCTCGCTGCCGCCACCCTTGGCCGCGACGTCGACGGTCACCTTGTTGCCCTTGACCATCTCGACGTGGAGCACGCAGGGCGTGTTGTCGCGCGTGTTGCGGCGGGTGAAGGCGGGATCGGCCAGCACGGAGGCGCGCAGCTTGTTGTCGGGATTATTGTAAGCCCTGCGCACGCCCTCGTCGACCACGTCCTGCAAGCTCAAATCGGATTCAAGGCGGCAGTCCTGGCCCCATTCGATGAACACGTTGACGATGCCGGTATCCTGGCAGATCGGGCGATGCCCTTCGGCGCACATCCGGCTGTTGGTGAGGATCTGCGCGATGGCATCCTTGGCGGCGGGGCCTTGCTCGGCCTTGTAGGCCTCGCCCAGCGCGCGGATGTAATCCATCGGGTGGAAGTAGCTGATATATTGCAGCGCATCAGCCACGCTCTCGATCAGGTCGGCTTCCCGGATCGTCACCATCTCGCCCATCGCGAAGTATCCCTCGTTGTCCGTCGATGGAGGCCCCTTACGCTCCGACCAGCAACATGCAAAGCGCTTGGCGCGCGATGCGTGTTATTCTAGAGGCCTTTACAATACGGATTGAACCGGTTGCAGAGCATGGCCCCCCTTCGAGCCTGCAGGCAGCTGGCGCAATGAGGGAAAAGCTCATGACCTTGGTGGATGAACGCACCGCTTCGGGCGCGATGGCACAGGCCCGCCGCGCGATGATCGACAGCCAGCTTCGCGTAAGCGGCGTCAACGATCCGCCGATCCTCGCCGCCTTCGATACCGTCCCTCGCGAAGACTTCGTGCCTCAGGCACGTGCTGCGGTCGCCTATGTCGACCGCGCGGTTCCGCTCGGCGATGGGGCGGTTCTCGCCCCCGCGCTGACGCACGGCCAGATGTTGACGGCCGCCGCGCTCGTTCCCTCCGATTCGGTGCTCGTCATTGGTAAGCCCGGCGCGTATCTCGCGGCGCTCGCGGCAAAGCTGGCGGCCTCGGTGTCGACAGCGGCCCCTTCCGAAGATCTGTCGGCGAAGGGAACATTCTCGCTGATCCTGATCGACGGTGCAGCCGAAGTGGTCCCGCCCGCGCTGGTGGATGTGCTGAGCCAGGATGGCCGAATCGTTACAGGTTTGCTGGAGCGGGGGGTTACGCGCCTTGCCCTGGGGCGGAAAGTCGCGGGCGAACTGGTCTTTACGAGCCTTGCCGAAGCCGACTTCGTTGCGCTTCCCGAATACGCAGCGCCGGCGAAGTGGAGCTTCTGAGCGGCATGAGAATTTTGACGCTGCGCGCGAGCCTGCTGGTCGGCGCGATTGCGGCCTGCACGGCCCCGGCACGCGCCGACGATCTGCGCGGTGCCCTGGTCGCTGCTTACCAGACCAATCCCGATCTGCAGGCGGCAAGGGCAAGCCAGCGCGCGACGGACGAGGGCGTACCGATTGCCCGCGCCTCGGCCCTACCCAGCCTTTCGGGAAGCGCCAGCTATACCGAGAATCTGGAGAAGAGCACGACGCCACAGTTCCAGCCAAATCGAACGGTCTCTGCAGGAGCGAATCTGAGCCTTCCGATCTACGCAGGCGGTTCGATCAAGAATTCGATCCGCGCGGCGAAGACAAGGGTCGAAGCCGGCCAAGCGGATCTTCGCGGTGTCGAAAGCGGCGTCTTCTCGCAAGTCGTCTCGGCCTACATGGACGTTATCCGCGACCAGGCAATCGTTGGCCTGAACCGCAGCAACGTGCAGGTGCTGGAGGTCAACCTCAAGGCGACCAGCGATCGGTACGAGATTGGTGACGTCACCCGTACTGACGTGGCGCAGTCCAATTCGCGCCTGGCGCTCGCGCGCGGAGACCTTCGCACGGCGGAAGCCAATCTCGTTGGCAGCCGTGAGCGGTATGTCCAGGTGGTTGGTCAGGCCCCCAAGGACCTTGCCCCGCCTCCCCCGCTCGCGGGCTTGCCCGATACGCCAGAAGATGCAGTCGAAACCGCGCTGGCGAACAACCCCGATCTTGCGGCAGCGCGGCTCGACAGCAAGGCTGCTGCATATGATGTAAAAGTCGCCGGCTCCGCGCGCCTTCCGCGCATTTCGGTGTTCACAGGAACCAGCTACAACGACTATCTCAACTCGGTTCCGATCAACGATACGGTGCCTGGCACGGTCGGCACGCATTTCGGCAGCAGCCAGGCCGGCGTTCAGGCGACGATCCCGCTGTTCCAGGGTGGCCTGCCGGCCGCGCGCGAACGCCAGGCACAGGCTTCGGAAGGCGCCACGCTCGAACGCGAGATTGCGATCGAACGGCAGGTGATCGCGACCGTGCGTTCGGCCTATACCTCATGGAAGGCGTCGCTCGACATCATCGCCATGAACCAGACCGCGGTGGATGCTGCGGCCCTCAGCCTTGAGGGCGTCCGCGCCGAAAATACCGTCGGCAACCGTACGATCCTGAACATCCTTGATGCCGAGCAGGAACTCTTACGCGCGCAGGTGCAACTCGTCGCTGCACGCCGCAACGCCTACGTCGCGGGTTTCAATCTGCTCGCCGCGATGGGCAAGGCGCAGGCCAAGGATCTCTCGCTCGACGCCGGCCCGGAAAGTGCTGCGCTCTACGACCCGCAGGTCAATTACGATCGGGTCAAGGGCAAGATCTGGGACTGGGCCAGGGATCCCGCGCCCAAGCCGCAGTCAACCCGCACCGTTGACTCTCCGGCACAGGATGCGACAATTCCGGCGCAACCTGCTCCCTGAGGGGGGATTCGGGCAGGCGCTGCACATTGGGCACGGAATCAGAGTGATGCGCCAAGCTGGAGAACCCTCGGTCGAGGAAATCCTTGAATCGATCAAGAAGGTGATCGCGCGCGACAATCGCGTCGAGGCTGCGCAGTCGCGCACTCTCAGGACCTCCCCCGCCGAAGCGCCGCCGCCCCGGGTTCACGAGGTGCTCGATCTGACCGAGATCGCTTCGCAGATCCTGTCCGAAGACCAGGACGCCGCCGTGGCCGATGCACAAGGGGATTCGCCGCTGCTCCCGGAAACGACCACAGCCTCGATGCGCGATTCGCTTGCAGCACTCGCGATGCTGTCCGAACCAGGCGCCGCGCCGCAGATCGTCCGCTCTGGCGAAACCTCGCTCGAAGGGTTGGTGCGCGAAATGCTGCGACCGATGCTGGCTGATTGGCTCGATCGAAACCTGCCTCCCATGGTGGAGAAAATGGTTGCAGGTGAAATCGCACGGATCGTCGGCAAGAAGTCCTGATCGTTTGGTTCCAGCCGCGATGGTGGGCTGGATATCGCGATCGGAAGAGCCTATCCGGTTGCGATGAAAACCAGTTTGCTTTCGCACATTGCGCTCGCTGTCGCCGTGGCTGCTCCCCTTCCCGCAGCGGCTGCTCCGTCCCGGACACCGTTCTCGGCGCAGGACCTCGTCACGTTGAACCGACTTGGCGGCGTGGCTGCCTCCCCGGACGGCACGCTGGTCGCCTACACTGTCACCGTAACGGACGCCGCAACCTACAAGCGTAGCACGCAGTTGTGGCTACGCCCGCTCGGAGCCAAGGCGCCGGCACGTCAGGTGCCGGTTGAAGGCTCGGTAAGCGATCCGGCGTTCGGACCGGATGGCAGCCTGTTCTTCCTTTCCGACAGCAAGCAGAACGGCAAGGATGCCGGAACGCAGGTGTGGAAGATCAGCCAGCCAACAACCGCGCCGGCTTCCGCTGTCGCGGTCACGTCTTTCAAAAGCGACGTCAATGGTTTCAAGCTTTCTCCCGATGGCACTCACATCGCCGTCTGGGGCGACATCGCCCGAACCTGCCCAACCTTCGGCGGCTGCGAATCTGACGGAAACGCCAGCCTGCCCGGCCCAGGCACGGGTCGCCTCTACAAGGATGGAACCGGCTTCGTACGTCATTGGGACGCATGGGAGACGCCCGGAAACTACAGCCGCATCTTCGCCTATGCGCTGGGTGCAGACGGACGGGTCAACACGGATACGGGCCACGCTCTCGATGGTGACGCCGTCAATGGCGGGCTGGTGGGCGATGCACCGAACAAGCCCTTTGGCGATGGAGGCGACGTGGCCTGGAGCGCTGACAGCAAGGCCGTGATCTATGCCGCGCGCCAGGCCGACCGCGACGAACCACGCTCCACCAACCTCGACCTGTGGTGGGCACCCATCGATGGTTCAACCCCCAGGAACCTGACCGCCGCCAACAAGGCTACCGACGCTGGGCCCGCCGTGTCACCCGACGGTCGCTGGCTGGCTTATGTCGCCATGGCCCGTCCGACCTATGAAGCCGACCGCCTCGTCGTCCACCTCCTTGACCTCAAATCTGGGCAGTCGCGGGCCTTGACCGAAGGCTGGGATCGTTCGGCCGGATCGCTGCAGTGGACCGCCGATGGCAAGGCATTGCTCGCATCTGCCGAAGACGTACTCGATACCCCGGCTTTCCGCATCGACGTCGCGACCGGGAGGGTCACCCGTCTTGCGCTATCGCCAGTGAAGGGCCGCGAAGGCCACATCGGCAACCTTACCGCGCTCAAGGACGGGCGCTTTGTCTTCACCCGCGATTCGATCGAAGCTCCGGCCGAGATCTACATCGGCAAGCCGGGCGGCAAGGCGTCGGCGCTGACCGACCTTGCGACATCGGCGTTGGCGTCGCGCGCGCCGGTCACCACGCGCCGCTTCAGCTTCAAGGGTGCGAACGGTGACACAGTGTGGGGCCAGATCACCAAGCCGGCCAATTCGACCGACAAGCTCCCCGGCATCCTCTACGTGCACGGTGGACCGCAGGGATCGTTCAACGATTCCTGGTCAAGCAGGTGGAACCCGCGCGTCGTGGCAAGCCAGGGTTATGCTGTTGTTTCGATCGATTTCCACGGGTCGACCGGATACGGGCAAGCTTTCACCGATGCGATCAGCAACGACTGGGGTGGGAAGCCGCTCGAAGACCTGCAGAAGGGTTTTGCGGCCGCCGCGGCGCTCGATCCGCAAGTCGATGACGCCAACGCCTGCGCCATGGGTGCCTCCTATGGCGGATACATGATGAACTGGATCGAGGGGAACTGGGCCGACAAGTTCCGGTGCATCGTGCAGCACGACGGCGTGTTCGACGCACGCGCAATGGCCTACGAGACCGATGAGCTGTGGTTCGACGAATGGGAACACGGCCAGAAGAATTACGTGCAAGACCCTGCCGCCTTCGAGAAATGGAACCCGGTCAACCACGTCGGCCAATGGAAGACGCCGATGCTCGTGATCACGAGCGAGAAGGACTTCCGCATCCCCTACACACAGGGCCTCGCCGCGTTCACCGCGCTGCAGACGATGAAGGTGCCGAGCGAGCTGCTTGTCTTCCCCGACGAAAATCACTGGGTCCTCAAGGCAAGGAATTCGCTGCAGTGGCACCAGACGGTATTCCACTGGCTCGATCGGTGGTTGAGGAAGGACGGCAAGGAAGGCTAACCCCTGCGTCAACACAGGGAGTAACCATGGCCAAGCCCGACCCCGCGCTGCTCGATCCGGCGCGCTACACTTTTGCACACGAGGTCACGACGCGTTTCGCTGACCTCGATCCGAACGACCATATCAACAACGTTGCGATAGCGGCAGTGCTTGAGGATGGGCGCGTCCGCTTCAATGTGCAGGTCGGCCTGAAGCGTACCGAGACATTTCGCCCGATGGTCGCCAGCGTCGGGATCGAATATCTCGCACAGGCGCACTTTCCGCAGAGCATGACATGCCATGTCGCTGCTTGCGAAATCGGTCGGTCGAGTTGGCAGATGCAACAGTTGCTCATGCAGGATCGCCGCGCGGTGGCGACCTGCCGGACGGTCGTGGTCTGCACCAACGGAGAAAGCGCCATGCCCATCCCCGGTGAGTTTCGCAGTCTTCTTCAACCGTGGTTGCTCAAGTGAGCTCGGGCAAGGAGATCGCTGCCGCCGAAGAGGCACTCGCCAAGCTTGGCGGATTCGCCATGAAGCGGCACATCCTGCTTTGCGCGGACCCTGAAAAGGACAAGTGCGCGCCCCGCAAAAAGGGTGAAGAAAGCTGGAAATACCTCAAGAAGCGCCTGGGCGAGCTGAAGCTCGGTGGAGCGCAGGGCATCATGCGCAACAAGGTAGGCTGTCTGCGCGTCTGCCTCGCCGGCCCTGTTGCCGTCGTCTATCCGGACGAGGTTTGGTATCACTCCTGCACACCGGAAGTGCTTGAACGCATCCTTCAGGAGCACATCATCGGCGGCGTGCCGGTGGAGGAATTCCGCCTCCACCCGCCCGCCGCCTGAACGCAGCGATCAGTTTTCGGCTTCGAAGTTGATTTCGGCATGCTCGCGCAGCCGCTTGACCAGTGCCTCACCAAGGAACGCCCCCGGCGTTCCGACACCGCCGGACACATCCGATTCCACCAGCCCAAGGCCCGTCTCGGTCAACATGCGGCTGGTCGAGCCATAGCCCGGATCGTACCGGCCCTTCACAGCGTAGTGGATAGCTTGGCCATCCGGCAGCTCGCCAACGAAGAGAAGGTCGTAGCTGCCGTTTTCCCGCACCTCCTTGGTGGGTCCTTCGCCCGGCAGCGGATCGTTGGGCGTGCCGATCATCGGCGTTGATGCGACGTAATTCGCCACGGCCTCGCCCTGCTCGCCGGGTCCGGTCAGGATCATCTCGTCGTAGACGAAGTCCTTGCCGAACGGGAAGCCCAGTAGCTGGTTGGTGCGGTGGACGTTCTTCACGTTGATGACCGCCATGATGAAAGGCGCGCCCCACGATCCAAGCGCTTCATCATAAAGCGGCTTGTCAGCGGGCGGCTGAGGCGGGCCTTCGAACCCTGGCGTCAGTCCGAACGGGCTGGCCATGATCGCGCCGAGCGCCGGCTCCTTGGCGATCGCGGCCAGCGTTGCCTTCAGGCTCGCCGCAGTGCCGCCAGAAACGCCGCCCTTGGTATCGCGAACGCGGCCCTTCACGCGCGGCGCAGGTTTGCCGAAGCGGGCGACCGCCTCCTTTTGCAGCATCAACACGCCGAGATCGAACGGAATCGAATCGAAGCCGCAGGAAAAGCAGATGCGCGCTCCGCTCTCCTTCGCGGCGACATCGTACTTTTCGATCATCTGGCGCATCCACACCGGCTCGCCGCACAGATCGGCATAGTCGGTGCCAGCTTCGACACAGGCGGCAACCACAGGCTCGCCATAAAGCTGGTAGGGACCGACGGTCGTGACGATCGAACGCGTCGATTCCGCCATTGCCTTGACGCTCGCCGGATCGGCGATGTCGGCAACGATCAGCGGCGTATCGGCGGGCGCGCCGATCAGGTCGCGGATTTCGGCCAGCTTGGCGGCACTACGGCCCGCCATCGCCCATTTCGGGCCGTTGCGGCCGTAATGATTGTTGAGATATTCGGCGACCAAGCGGCCCGTATAGCCCGTCGCCCCGTAGATCACGATGTCATAAGGGCGCGAGGCCCGGTCGGTTGGCATGGAAGTCACTCCCTTCCCGAAGGATCAGAAACCGTACTGGCGGCTGGCAAGGTCGAACATGATCTCCTCGGACCCGCCACCGATCGCCATCACCCGGACCTCGCGGTAGATCCGCTCGACCCGGCTACCCCGGATGAAGCTGGCGCCGCCGAGGATCTGGCACGCCTCGCGCGCGCAGAATTCCATCGTCTGCGTGGCCTGCACCTTGAGCAGCGCGAACTCGCCCGGTGCGGCCTTGCCGTTCACCAGCGTCCACGCGCAGTGATCGATCCACGCCTGCGTGGCCTGGATCCGACGGAGCATATCGGCAAGCTTGTGGCGGATCACCTGGTTGGCAACGAGCGGCTTCCCGAACGTCTGCCGCTCGCGCGCCCATTCCAGAGCATCCTCGAAGCACAGCCGCGCGTTGGCCGCTGCCTGCTGTGCCATGCCGATGCGCTCGCCGTTGAAGTTACGCATGATCGCGCCGAACCCGGCGTTTTCCGGTCCGATCAGGTTCTCGGCAGGCACCTCGACGTCGTCAAAGTGGATCGTCGCCGTGTCCGAGGCGTGCCAGCCCATCTTCTCCAGCGGCGTGCGCGAAAGGCCAGGGCTGTTCATGTCGACCAGCAGCAGAGACACGCCGCCGATTCCTGGCCCGCCGGTGCGGACCGCCAGCGTGATGTAGTCGGCGCGCATGGCAGAGGTGATGAAGGTCTTCTGCCCGTTGACGATGTAGCTCGCGCCCTTGCGCTCCGCCTTCGTGCGCAGGTTCGCGACATCGGACCCGCCTGAAGGCTCGGTGATGCCAAGCGAAATGATCTTCTCGCCTGCCAGCACCGCAGGCGCGATCTTCTTCTTCATCGCCTCGCTGCCTGCGGCAAGGATGGGAGGCAGGCCGATGCCATGGGTCATCAGCGAGGCAACGATACCACCAGCGCCGGGGCGGCAAAGTTCCTCACTCTGCACGAACGAATGGAAGATGGTGTAGCCATCCGACGTGCCGCCGTATTCCTCGGGATAGCCGAAGCCCAGAATGCCAGCATGGGCCGCCTTGACATGAAGTTCACGTGGCAGCTGGCCGGCGCGCTCCCATTCGTCGACGTGGGGGCTGACTTCGCGCGTGACGAAGGCGCGAACGCTGTCGCAGACTGCTTCGTGCGTCTCGTCGTAATGCGGCGAGCGGGTGCGCCACTCGTCGAACAGATGGGCCATCGGCAATCCTCGGTCTGGCGGGTTCTGCCCCGTCCGTTCGGGAAGGTATCGCGACGCGAAGAGTTTTAGTCAATCAAGCGATTAAACGATATCTGGCCTTGATCGCGGCACCCGGGAGCAAAATCGTCCCTCGCTGGTTGAGCGCCGCGGCTGTAAGAGGCATTCGCGCCAAAGAGGGGGACGCTCGCGCATGATCGATCGCAAGAGATTTGAAGCAGGCGGCCTGATCGGTTTCGTCGCGCTTGCATCGGTGGCGTTTATTGCCGTGGTGTGGGATTTTCTCGGTGCACTGTTCTGGGCGGGCGTTGCCGGAATCATGTTTCAGCCGCTGTTCCGCCGGATTACGGCGAACCTTGGCGGGCGCCGCAGCGTTGGAGCTGCGATCACGCTCTTGGTCATCACCATCGCGGTCATCATCCCGCTGCTGCTGATCGGCAGCATGATCCTGGATCAGGCTGCCGGTGTCTACGCGGCGGTGCGCGATGGCCAGATCGACTTCGCGCGCTACTTCGACCGCATTCACGATGCCCTGCCGCTTCGCCTTCAGGAACTCGCCGATCGGCAGGGACTGGGCAGCTTCGAGCGAATGCGCCGTCAGGTTGCTGCGGCTCTTGGCGGAAGTGTCAGCGTGCTCGCCAACCAGGCGCTTTCGCTGGGCCGCAATGCAGCACAGTTCCTGCTGGTCTTCGGCGTTGGTCTGTATGTGACCTACTTCCTCCTGCGCGATGGGGCAGAGATCGGCAGCGCGATTGTCCGCACCGCTCCGTTCGAGCGTGACGTCGCCCAGCGCCTCGGCGATCGCTTCGTCACCGTCACCCGTGCCACGGTCAATGGCTCGGTGCTCGTCGCCATGGCGCAGGGAGCGCTGGGCGCGGCAACCTTCGCGCTTGTTGGCGTGCCCGCGGCGATGCTGTGGGGCCTGATCATGGCCTTCGCCGCGCTTCTGCCCGCGATAGGGCCCGCAATCGTGTGGATCCCGGTCGCGGTCTACCAGCTCGCGACGGGCCAGATCTGGCAGGCGATGGTGGTTATCTTCTCTGGCGTTGCCGTCGTCGGGATGATCGACAACCTGCTGCGCCCGCTGTTGGTAGGCCGGGATACCGGCATTCCCGATTGGCTTGTGCTGCTCTCCACCCTGGGCGGG
The DNA here is from genome assembly GCF_012927405.1 of Novosphingobium olei. GTDB lineage: Bacteria > Pseudomonadota > Alphaproteobacteria > Sphingomonadales > Sphingomonadaceae > Novosphingobium > Novosphingobium olei. The sequence goes on from NZ_JABBGM010000005.1 coordinate 219,791, forward strand.
ATAGCCCTGATGGGGATTTCCGGTGTCGTCGCCGGGCCGATCGTGGCGGCACTGTTCATGTGCGGCTGGCAGATCCTGACCGAAGAGCGGGACCGGCAAGCCGGATGAACGCGCCTAGAGCCGCGGCAACGTCACGCCGCGTTGGCCCATGTACTTGCCCGCACGGTCGGCATAGCTGACCTCGCACGGTTCGTTTCCTTGCAGGAACAGGAATTGGCAAGCGCCTTCGTTGGCATAGATCTTAGCCGGAAGCGGCGTCGTGTTCGAAAACTCCAGCGTCACGTGCCCCTCCCAGCCGGGCTCCAGCGGTGTCACGTTCACGATGATGCCACAGCGCGCGTACGTGCTCTTGCCAAGGCAGATTACCAGAACATCGCGCGGCACGCGAAAGTATTCGACCGTGCGCGCCAGCGCGAAGGAGTTGGGCGGAATCACGCAGACATCGGTCTTCCGGTCGACGAAGGAGTTGGAATCGAAGTCCTTCGGATCCACCACTGCCGAATCGACATTGGTGAAGATCTTGAAATCGTCCGCGACGCGCGCGTCGTAACCATAGGACGACAAGCCGTAGCTGATGCAGCCGTCACGCTGCTGACGTTCGACGAAAGGCTCGATCATGCCTTCGCTCAGCGCCTTTTCGCGAATCCACTTGTCGGAAAGAATGGCCACGCCTGCCCCCGGAACTGTTGACGTCAGCCCAGTTGAGCCGGACCGAATGCGTTGGGCAATAGCACCGAAAGGCGCGTTTCCAACACTTCCTTGGCACCGATGCAGAGAACGACCGGATCGGTGCTGCCAAGCGCGGCCAGCTCGTTCAGCACCTGCCGGCACCGGCCGCACGGCGTGATCGGCGCATCGATGCGCCCCCCGGGGCCGCCCAAAACGGCAACCGCCACCAAGGCGCCCCGACGCCCAGCGTGCGATGCTATGGCGCAGGCAACGGTTTCGGCACACAGCGAAAGGCCGTAGCTCGCGTTCTCGACATTGGCACCGGTCACGATCGCGCCGTCCTCGAACAACAGCGCGGCCCCCACATGAAAGTTCGAATAGGGGGCATAAGCGCTGTTCACCGCAGTGCGGGCTGCGGCAATCAGCGCTTCCCTGCTCTCGTTCAGGTTTGTCATGGTTCCACCACCACCCATCGTGCAGGTCCTTCGATTCCCCTGACCCGCGCCCGTCGCGAGGCTGTCCACATCACGAACGGCCGCCCGGCGTAGCCGGGGGCGAGATAGTCCTGAACCAGCCAGATATTGCGGTCGAGAACAGCGGCCAGATGATAGCGTGTCTCGATACTTCGCGTCGGCATCAGGATCGCCGCCTTGCCCACATGCTTTTCCACCTGGTTGAGGAAGGTGGTCAGTTCGCTCTGCAGCGCGGCTTCGCCAGGTGCATCTGGACAGGAGCGTGAATCGATGTCGAGCATGATGGCGGGGGGAAGCAGGTCCTTTTCCCGCGGCACTGTCGTGACGAAGTTGGCCGCTTGCGCATCGGCCGGCGCGCAAAGGTCGTAGACGTGAACGGCACCTGCCTGCATGCCCGCCGCGCGAACCGCATCGATCCCCTCGCCGAACGATGGATCACGGCGATCCGGACCTTCGCTGGCGGTCAAGTAGACGAAGTCAGCGCCATCCGCTTTGATCATCCGCCAGTCGATGGCACCGTCATGCTGGTCCACCCATACGCCCTGTACCGGAAAGCGCGCGCGCTCGGGCCGCCATGCGCGCGCCTGCCACCACAATGCGCCACCAGCCGCCAGAAGCAGCACCAGCAATGCCGCGAGCAGACGCCGACGCGCCTTGGTTCGCTTTTTCGTCATGGCAGAAAGGTGCGCCCCGAATCCGGTCAGTTTCAGCCCCTGATATGCAGCACGCAGATCAGGGTAAAGAGCCGACGTGCCGTGGCGAAGTCGGTGTCGATCTTGCCTTCGAAGCGTTCCAGCAGAAGCTCGGCGGCGCCGTTGTGGACCCCCCGTCGCGCCATGTCGATCGTCTCGATCTCCTGCGCGGTCGCCCGACGGATCGCCTGGTAGTAGGAATCGCAGATCGCGAAGTAGTCCTTGATCGGCCGTCGGAAGCGGCCGAGCCCAAGGATGATCGTCTCGAGCAGCGATCCGCCGTCGTCGGAAATGGCCAGCGCCAATCGTCCGTCCTCGACAGACAGCCGCAGGCGGTAAGGGCCCTCATGGCCTGCTTCGAACGCGCGGAGAGGCTTGAAGGTGTTCTCTTCGATCAGGTCGAAGATCGCAATGCGACGCTCCTGCTCGATATCGGCATTGCGCCAGATGATCGTCGCCTCATCAAGCTCGATATGCGAAATGCGCGCGTCCGCCATGGGGCAGCGTATTTCGCAGACGCGAAGGGCGCCCGCAAGCCCTCCCCGCTATCCACAGGGGTGTCGCCTTGTGAGGGCCGTCCCGCTCGGGCACAAAGGCGCGATGGCAGCCAGCGAAGTGATCCTCATGCGCGAACCCGAAGAGACGCGCACCGTCCCCTCCAACGTCGAAGCCGAGGCCGCCTTCCTCGGCGCGGTTCTGATCGACAATCGGATCCTCGAGGAACTGACCTGCCCCTTGAAGGCAGAGCACTTCTATGCCGCGGTGCATGGCCGCGTGTTCGAGCGGATTCAGGCTCTCATCGACCGCAAGGCGGTGGTCACCCCGGTGACGCTCAAGCCCTATTTCGAAAGTGACGAAGGGCTCAAGGAACTGGGCGGCACGGCCTACCTGGCGCGGCTCACTGCCGATGGTCAGGGCCTGCTCAACCCGCGCGAGCTTGCCGAACAGATCTATGATCTCGCGCTTCTTCGCGAATTGATCACGGTCGGGCGTGGCCTTGTCGAAGGGGCCATGGACACCAGCGAATCGGTCGCGCCGCTGCAGCAGATCGAACTTGCCGAAGCCTCGCTCTACAAAGTCGCCGAAGGTGCGCAGACTGGCAGCGAGGCGCAGAGCTTCGGCCAGGCGACCCGTACTTCGCTGGAGATGATCGAAAAGGCGCTGCTTTCGGGCGGCCACATCTCGGGCAAGACCACGGGCCTCACTTCGGTCAACGAAAAGATCGGCGGCCTGCACGATTCGGACCTGATCATCCTCGCCGGGCGTCCGGGCATGGGCAAGACGTCACTCGTCACCAATATCGCCTTCAACGCCGCAGATCGCCTGCGCCGCGATCAAGCAGACGGAATTGCGCTCAAGGATTCGGTCGGCGCGGCCGTCGCCTTCTTCAGCCTCGAAATGAGCGCCGACCAGCTCGCCACGCGTATTCTGGCCGAACAATCGGGGATCAGCTCGGAAGCATTGCGCATGGGCCGGATCAGCCGGGATGAATTCCAGCAGCTGTCCTTTGCCAGCCAGCGTCTTGCCGAACTGCCGCTTTACATCGACGATACGCCGGCGCTCACCATCGGGTCACTGCGCGCCCGCGCCCGCCGGCTCAAGCGCCGCCACGATATCGGCCTGATCATTGTCGACTACCTGCAGCTGCTGCAGGGCTCGGGGCGCAGCGACAACCGCGTGAACGAAATCTCGGAAATTTCGCGCGGTCTCAAGACCCTCGCCAAGGAGCTGTCGGTGCCGGTGATCGCGCTCTCGCAGCTGAGCCGCGCGGTCGAACAGCGCGACGACAAGCGCCCGATGCTCTCGGACCTGCGCGAATCGGGCTCGATCGAACAGGACGCCGACATGGTCTGGTTCGTGTTCCGCGAAGACTATTACGTCGCCGCCAAGGAGCCCAAGGTTCCGCAGGGCAACGACGATCCCAAGGTGCAGGAAGCGCACGCGGCGTGGCAGGCGGAAATGGAGCGGGTCTATGGCCTTGCCGAACTGATCGTCGCCAAGCAGCGCCACGGTTCCACCGGCAAGGTCCGCCTCCGCTTTGAATCGCGGATTACCCGGTTCAGCGATCTTGCATCGGATGACCTGCGCGCCGCCTACGGCAACGACGAATAGCAAGGCGGCCAGCGTTTTCTTGACTTTTCCACACCCTCAGCCTAGCTGGCGCTCTTTCCTTCCATCCTGATTTTAATCGGAGTGCCCTTATGGCGCGCGTTACCGTCGAAGATTGCGTCGACAAGGTCCCCAACCGTTTCGATCTGGTCCTGCTCGCCGCCGAGCGCGCACGCGCGATTTCGGGCGGTGCGGAACTTACCGTCGACCGGGACCGCGACAAGAACCCCGTGGTCGCACTGCGCGAGATCGCGGATGAGACCGTGCGCCCGACCGTGCTCAAGGAAAACCTGATCCAGTCGCTGCAGCGCGTGCTGCCGGAAGACGACGACGAGATCGACGAAATCGGCTCGCTGTCGCAATCGGCCGAGGCGCTGCGCATCACGGCAGCGGCGCCGGTGCGCAACACTTCGCTGGGCGCCGACTACGACGGCTGATTCCGGCAAGACGTAACATTGTAATTTCAGCAAAAGGCGTCGTGGATAAAATCCCGGCGCCTTCTTGCGTGTGCCCGCCACGCTCGCCACATTCTCTTCATGGCCGGCCCCCTGCACCCGCATGCGCGAGGCGACCGCAAGACGGTCAAGGCGGTGCTCGGCCCTACCAACACCGGCAAGACCCACCTCGCCATCGAACGGCTCTGCGCGCATTCCTCGGGCGCGATCGGCTTCCCGCTGCGACTTCTGGCCCGCGAAGTCTATGACCGGGTCTGCGCGATCAAGGGCGCGCAGAACGTCGCCCTGATCACGGGCGAGGAGCGGATCGAGCCAAAGAATGCCCGCTGGCATCTGTGCACGGTGGAAGCCATGCCCAGCCGGCCCGACCTTGCCTTCGTCGCTCTCGATGAAGCGCAGCTCGCCGCAGACCCGGAACGCGGCCATGTCTTTACCAATCGCCTGCTGAACACGCGCGGACGCGAGGAGACGATGCTGCTCGGCTCGGCCACGCTCGAACCGATGGTCAAGGCCCTGGTCCCCGAGGCCGAGATCGTCACCAGGCCGCGCTTTTCCACGCTCACCCATACCGAGCCCAAGAAGCTGTCGCGCATCCCGCCACGCAGCGCGATCGTCGCCTTCAGTGCCGAGCAGGTCTATGCCATGGCGGAAATGCTGCGCCGTTTTCGCGGCGGCGCGGCCGTGGTCATGGGCGCGCTGTCCCCGCAGACGCGCAACGCGCAGGTGGCAATGTATCAGTCGGGCGAAGTCGATTACCTCGTCGCCACCGACGCCATCGGCATGGGCCTCAACCTCGACGTCAATCATGTCGCCTTCGCCGGACTTTCTAAATACGACGGGCACCGCCGTCGCCGGCTCACCACGGCGGAAATGGCGCAGATCGCCGGACGTGCTGGGCGCCATCACAAGGACGGCACATTCGGCGCGCTCGCCGGGATGGGCGGCCACGATCCCGAATTCGCGCCCGAAGAAGTATACGCGATCGAGGAACATCGCTTTCCCCCGCTGACCCGGCTGTTCTGGCGCGAGGCCGAGCCGCGCTTCGATTCTCTCAATATCCTGATCGAGGATCTTGAAAGCCCGCCCTTTCGCCCCGAGCTCGCAACCCCGCCCAAGGCCATTGACCTCGCCGTCGTGAAGCGCCTCGCCGAAGATCCGGACATCGCCGACACAGTCCGCGGGCGCGGATCGGTCCAGCGCTTCTGGCAAGCGTGTTCGCTTCCGGACTTTCGCCAGCAGGGCGTGGAAACGCATGCCCGCTTTGTCGCCAAGTTATGGCAGGATCTGCGGCGCGGGCACCTCGGGGCGGATTATGTCGCTCAGGCGATCGCGCATCTCGACAATCCTTCGGGCGATATCGACACCTTGCAGGGCCGCATCGCGGCGATCCGCTCGTGGTCATACATCGCGCAGCGTCCGGACTGGGTGCTGGCGCGAGACGAAATGGCCGCACGGGCCCGCGCCGTCGAAACCCGCCTGTCGGACGCGCTGCATGGTCGCTTGACCGAACGCTTTGTCAATCGCCGAACCACGGTGCTGATGCGCAAGGTGGGCGGCGATGCGGGATTGCTGCCCGTGCGACTGTCCGATGCAGGCACCGTGCTCGTCGATGACGAGCCGATCGGCCATCTCGAAGGCTTCCGGTTTATCGTCGATCCGCTTGCGCGCGCCAGCGATCGCAAGCTGTTGCTCGCTGCGGCGGAACGACACCTGCCGGCCCTCCTCGATCGGCGCGCCGAAGCTCTGGCTGGCGATGCAAGGTTGGACGCTGCGGAACAGGCGAAAGCCCTCCATCTCGATGCCGGGCGCATCCGCTGGCACGAGGAGACGGTGGCACGGCTCGATCGCGGCAAGACGCTGCTCACCCCCAGGCTGTCGCTGGAGCCTGCGCTCGCGGCGCTCCCTCCGCTCGCACGTGACAAAGTGGAGAGGGCTCTTTCCGATTGGCTCGTCCGTAAACTCGCGAGCCCGCTCGCTCCGCTGCGCAAGCTGGAAGCGGTAGGATCAGCCAGCGAATCGGGGCCCGCCCTAAGGGCATTGCTGCTCCATCTGATCGAGGCAGGCGGAGTCCTGCCACGCGATGAAGCAAAGCTGGAGCGGCTCGATGCCGCGCAGCGTGAGAGCCTGCGAAAGCTCGGCATTCGCGTTGGCACCTTCGACCTGTTCGTTCCTGCCTTCCTGAAACCACGCGCGCTAGCGCTCTGGGCGATGGCCGCAGACGTTCGCGGCCTGCCGCATCCGCCTGTGCCTTCCGACATGCCGCCAGTAATCGCCGGGAAGCGTGCGCCGCTTGGATATCGCCGCTTCGGGGTTCAGGCCCTACGCGTCGATCTGGTGGAAAAGCTCCTCCAGGCGGCGCACGGATCGCGCATGGGCGCGCGCGCAAAGCGCTACTATCTCGATCCGGCGCTCGCACGCTCCATGGGCCTCTCGACAGCGAGTTACGCCTTGCTGCTGCGTCAAGCGGGTTTCCGTGTAGCCATTGGGCGGCCCTTGGGGGAAGGTGCTTTCGGCCCCCCCTCGCCCCCTTTGTGGGACTGGCGGCCCCCGCGTCCACGGCCAGCAGAGACAGCCAGACCGTCCGTAGTGGCCGGCAATGGCGCATTTGCCGCGCTTGCCGAGCTGATCCGCTGATGCGGATCGACAAGCTGCTCTGGTTCCTGCGGCTTGCATCGACGCGCACCCACGCCCACGACTGGGCTCTCGAAGGGCACATTCGTCTGAACGGTCGGCGGATCGAGCGGCCGAGTGCGGCCGTCCGCCCCGGCGACGTTCTGGTGCTTCCCACGGTCACCGGCGTGCGGGTGATCGAGGTCGTGGCCCTGCCTACCCGGCGCGGCCCCGCGCCCGAAGCACAAGCATGTTATCGCCAAATCGAACCGGCCATACCCGCGACAGTCCCAACGGACGCTTGACGCCCGCCGCCAAACGCCTCTAGCACGACGGCAAACGATCAACGCCTGAGGGAAAATCACCGCCATGACCTATGTCGTCACCGACGCCTGCATCCGCTGCAAGTTCATGGATTGCGTCGAAGTTTGCCCCGTCGATTGCTTCTACGAGGGCGAGAACATGCTGGTGATCAATCCCAGCGAATGTATCGACTGCGGCGTGTGCGAACCTGAATGCCCGGCCGAAGCCATCCTGCCCGATACCGAATCCGGCCTGGAGCAGTGGCTTGAGCTGAACGCCAAGTACTCGGCCGAATGGCCCAACATCACCGCCAAGAAGGACGCGCCGGCGGACGCCGACGACCACAAGGGCGAAGAAGGCAAGTTCGACAAGTACTTCTCGGCCGAACCCGGCGAAGGCGACTGACCGCCTGCGCCATTGAACCGCACGCGATCGGTGATTCGCTGATCGCTTGTGTCGGCGGTTCAACGGCATCGTGATGCTCGCATCGCGCGTCTGCCAGTCGTATTGGCGGGATCCCGCGGCCTTTCCCGCAGGATGACGGCGATTTAACGCGTCTGGGTCTGGCAATTTTATTACAGCGGTGCTATATACGGTGCACGCGCTGGGCGGGGCAATGCTCGTTCCAGCGCCTTTTCACCACGAAAAGGCAGGACAGGCGGCAAACGTATCGCAAAGGGATCGCCGACCGAAAAAGTTGACGGTCGTTTGCCGGACCTCTTCCCCAAAGGGCCCGGACCTTGTGCTGGAGGATGGGTGATCCATCCGACGTCGCCTTGTCTTCTGCCTGCGTCGAAAGGATAAGCAATGGCAGCCAAGGCTCTTGCCTTCGATGTTGGGGATTACGTCGTCTATCCGAAGCATGGTGTCGGCCGGGTGGTCGAACTGCAGCAAGAAGAAATCGCTGGAATGAAGCTGGAGCTCTATGTGCTCCGGTTCGAAAAGGAGCGCATGACGCTCCGCGTGCCCGTGAACAAGGTCGAAGCGATCGGCATGCGAAAGCTGTCGTCGGACAAGACGCTGCGCGAAGCGCTCGACACGCTCAAGGGCAAGCCGAAGGTCAAGCGCACCATGTGGTCGCGCCGCGCCCAGGAATATGAAGCGAAGATCAACTCGGGCGATCTCGTGTCGATTGCCGAAGTCACACGTGACCTGTTCCGCGCCGACGATCAGCCGGAACAGTCCTACTCGGAACGCCAGATCTTCGAAGCGGCTTCGTCGCGCCTCGCCCGCGAACTCGCGGCGATGGAAAAGACCGACGAGCCGGCCGCGCTCAAGAAGATCCTCGCGATCCTCAACGAGCACGCACCGAAGTACTACGAAGCAGTCTGACTGTTTCCGCCAGGTGCGAAAGCAAAGGCCGCCGGTGCGAACCGGCGGCCTTTCTCGTTCCACCGACGGCTGAACTGCAACGGCGAACGACATGGCATGTCCTGCCAAGGTGCGTTAGATCAGCAACACACCAAGTGGGAGAGTATCGTCATGCTCAAGGACTTCGCCAAGACGCTTGCGGGCGTCGCCTTCGTCGGGCTCGCCGCCGCGCTTTCGGGTTGCGACGCAGCCAGCGTCACCATCGATGGTGCGAAGGGTGTGCCCCTTGCCCAGCTCGATCTTTCGGGCAAGGCTCCCGATGAAATCACCCTGCTTGGCCCCGACAAGGTCCACGTCACGCGTGGCGATCGCCTCGCCATCACTGTCGACGGGGAACAGCCGATCAAGGACAAGCTGCGCTTCACCCTCAAGGACGGCAAGCTCGGCATCGCGCGCGATTCGTGGAAGAGCAGCGACAGCGACGAAGGCATCGCCACCGTCAACGTCACCGTCCCCGCCGCCCGGGAACTGGTCCTCGCGGGCTCCGGCCAGATCGACATAGATGGGCTGGAAGGCGAAACGGCGAAGCTGACGATCGCGGGATCGGGCACGATCGCCGCTGCGGGCATCACCGCAAAGGAACTCAAGGTGGATGTGGTGGGCTCAGGCAAGCTTCGCGGCGCGGGCAACACCGGGAAGCTCGAGATGACCATCGCCGGCAGCGGTAATGCCGAACTCGATGGTCTGGTCGTGCAATCGGCCAAGATCGACGTAGCAGGCTCGGGCAGCACCCGCTTCGCCTCGGATGGTGAGGTCAAGGCCAACATCATGGGATCGGGCGAAGTCCGCGTGAAAGGCCGAGCCACCTGCAAAGTATCGTCCATGGGCTCGGGCCGGCTCGTCTGCGAACCCTGAACCGTCATATCCGCGCCGTTTCGAGCCCGGTCATCCTTGCAATGGCCGGGCGGCCATGGGACCCTGATGCCAGGGAGACAACCCATGTCGATCAAACACTTCTTCGGCCCCATCCTCGTTTCAAGCGCCGCAATGTTGTCCGGTTGCGTGGCCAAGAGCGCCTTCGATCTGGCCACGATGCCGGTCCGCGCTGGCGCGCGCGCGGTCGACACGACAGCTGACGTCTACGACAAGCTCACCGTCAGCCAATCCGAGCGTGACGAGAAGCGCGGCCGCGAGATTCGCCGTCGGGAAGAGCAGTACGGCAGGCTTTCACGCGATTACGATCGTGCCCGCCATGATTGCGAACGCGGCAATGAGGATGCCTGCAAGGCTGCGCGGTCGATCTATGGCCGGATGGACGCCATGCGCGCTTCCATCCCCTACGAAGGTCGTTAGCCTCAGGCCGCGGCGCGGCGCAGGCGGTCGTTGATCGCGATGCCGATGCCCTGCTCGGGGATCGGCGCCACGGCAATCCGCGCGTCTTCCGCATCGGCCGCAGCATGCAAACAGGCATAGAGCCGCGCCGCCGCTTCGGCGAGATCACCACTAGTTGATAGCGAAATGTCGCCGGCCACAGCTCCGAACCCGATGTGAAATTCACCCGGCTCCGCCACTTGCGCACCGAGCCGCACGGGCTTTCCCGGCGCATAGTGGCTGGCGAGTTGCCCCGGCGCCTCGATCCCGCGCGCGTCTGACGTCATTGCCTCAACAGCGTCGCCCAGAACCCTGGCGATGGCATCGGCGGTGATCGGGCCGGGGCGCAGAACCGCCCAGGTCCCGTCATCCCGCAGGCCGACGATGGTCGATTCGAGCCCCTGCTCGGTCGCTCCGCCGTCGATGATCAGATCGACGCGCCCGCCGAGCGAGGCCGCGACATGATCGGCGGTCGTCGGACTGACGCCACCGCTGCGATTGGCGGACGGCGCCGCCAGAGCAAGGCCGGTGACACGAAGCAAGGCCTGCATCGCGCCATGCGCCGGGCAGCGCAGTGCGACCGTCGGCAGGCCGGCACTGACCGCCGCAGCCAGCACGGCATCGCCCCGGCGGGGCAGCACCATCGTCAGGGCGCCGGGCCAGAATGCTTCGGCAAGCAGGCGCGCCCGCGCATCGAACGTCGCCAGTTGCTCGGCCGCCGCCACGTCGGGCACGTGGACGATCAGGGGATTGAAGTCTGGCCGCCCCTTGGCCCGGTAGATGCCGGCCACCGCGTCGGCGCTGTCGGCACGCGCGGCAAGTCCGTAGACCGTTTCCGTCGGAACGGCGACGGTGCCGCCACGCGCGATCACCTCGGCCGCAGCGGCGATGCCGGATTCGTCGGCCCGAACCCGAACGGGAGGCTTTGTCGCAACCATGGCTTGGCGCTATAGCGCCCCTGCAGCGCTGCCAAGGAAAACAAGCATGGATTTCACGCCGCCCACCGCCGATCAGCTTCTGGCCATCAAGGTAAGTGCCGGGATCGAGGAGCTTGCCGCTCACGAACGCTACGGCGCCGCTACATCCGACACGGTCGAGGCCATCGTCGAGGGCATCGGCGCGTTTGCCGCGGGCGAATGGGCACCGCTCAATCGAATCGGGGATACCGCCGGCGCGAAATGGGCGGACGGCGTCGTCACCCTCCCGGATGGCTATCGCGCGGCCTATCAGGCATTTGTCGAACAGGGCTGGAATTCGATCGCCGGCCCCGAAGAATTCGGTGGCCAGGGGTTGCCCTTCACTCTTGCAACCTGCGTCCTTGAAACGCTGGGCGCTGCCAACATGGGTTTCACGCTCCTGCCTATGTTGACGGTCGGCGCCATCGAGGCGCTCCACCATCACGGCAGCGACGCGCAGAAGGCGCTGTATCTGCCCAAGCTCGTTTCGGGCGAATGGTCGGGTACGATGAACCTGACTGAACCGCAGGCCGGCTCCGATGTCGGCGCGCTGCGCACCACCGCCACGCCGATCACCGATGGCCCGCACGCCGGAAAGTATCGCATCGCCGGCACCAAGATCTACATCACGTTCGGCGAGCATGATGCAGCCGAGAACATCATCCACCTGGTGCTGGCGCGCACCCCCGGCGCTCCTGCGGGTTCGCGCGGCATTTCGTTGTTCATCGTGCCGAAGATCCATGTGAACGAAGATGGCTCGCTCGGCGAAGCCAATGACGTGCGCTGCGTATCGATTGAGCACAAGCTCGGCATCAATGTCTCGCCCACTTGCGTCATGTCCTATGGCGACAACGGCGAATGCATCGGCGAGATGGTCGGCCGCGAAAACGGCGGACTCGCGGCAATGTTCACGATGATGAACTCGGCGCGCATCAATGTCGGCAGTCAGGGCGTACAGATCGCGGAGCGCGCGCTGCAGCAGGCAGCAGCGTACGCGCGCGATCGCATCCAGTCTGCCCGGGCCAGCAGCACCGACAAGACTCCGGTGGCGATCATCGAGCATCCCGACGTGCGCCGCATGATCCTGCGCATGCGCGCGCTGACCGAAGGCGCGCGCGCCCTGCTCTACTACACGGCGGGTCAGGTCGATCGCGGCGCGCTGGGCGATGAAGCCGCGGCGAGGCGCGCGGAGTTGCTCGTGCCGCTGCTCAAGGCATGGGGCACCGATGTCGGCTGCGAAGTCGCCAGCCTTGGCGTGCAGGTCCACGGCGGCATGGGCTTCGTGGAAGAAACCGGCGCCGCGCAACATTATCGCGACGCGCGCATCGCGCCGATCTACGAAGGCACCAACGGCATCCAGGCGGCCGACCTGGTGACGCGCAAGCTCGGATTCGAGAACGGCGGCGTGCTTCAGGCACTGCTCGGCGACATCGCGGCCGAGATGGAGGACGTTCCTGAAGTCGCCGCGCTGGCGAAGGACGCTGCCGCAATCGGACAGTGGATGACCACCACCGCTTCGCTCGACGACAAGCTTGGCGGATCGGTCCCCTTCCTGACCATGTGCGCCGTTGCCGTCGCTGGCTGGCAACTGGCGCGACAGACCCGCCAAAGCAACAATCCCGCGAAGACCGCAGTGACCAAGTTCTTCAACCGGACCATTGCCCCCGAAGCACGCGGCCTCGGCGCGGCGGCCATGGCGGGCGAGGAGCTGCTCTACGAACTCGATAGCGCAGCGCTCGTCGGCTGATGGCTGTGGAACGACTTCTCGAGCGCATTGCCGATGCGCTGGATCGTATGGCCCCCTCCCCGCCACCGCCGATCGACTGGTGTGCCCACCCGGCCTACGTCTGGGATGGTGCAAAGGCGCGTCCGGTCGCGGTTCTGGAGGCCCCGCCGCTCGATGTCATGCGCGGCATCGACAAGCAGAAGGCAGCGGTGGTCGAAAACGTCCGCCGCTTGGCCCAAGGCCACGCCGCGCATGACATGCTGCTGTGGGGTTCACGGGGCATGGGCAAGTCGGCCTTGCTGCGCGCTGCGGTGCGTGCGGCGCAGGAAGCCGCTCCCGGTTCGGTGGCGCTGGTCCAGGCCGCACCCGATGCCGGCCTGACGCACCTGTTCGCCGAATTGCGCGGCGTTGGCCGCCAGTTCCTTGTCTTCATCGACGATCTTGGGTTCGATTCCGGCGATACCGAGGGGTCGCGCAAGCTTCGTTCGTGGCTGGAAGGCGGTGTAGAAGCACGCCCCGCCAATGTTCGCCTCGCGGTGACGTCGAACCGCCGCGCGATCGTCGAACGCCACGCCGCCGAACAGGACGACCCGATCAATCCGCGTGATGTGGTCGACGACAAGCTGGCGCTGGCTGACCGGTTCGGGCTCAGTCTCGGCTTTCACGCCTGTTCTCAGGACGATTATCTCGCGATCATCGCCGGGTATGCCGCGCATCTCGATCTCGCCTGGAATGAAGGCGATGCCCTCGAATGGTGCAAGCGTCGCGGCGGGCGGTCGGGCCGTGTTGCGTGGCAATATGTCAACGAACTCGCCGGACGCGCCGGACGCGCCATCTGATTTCCCAAGTTGCGCCACGCAACTTCAATTCCCGTTACAGGACCAGGCATGTACGATTTCAAACCGGTGGACGGTCAGCCGAAGGCCGATCTCTACAACGATCTTGTCGCAGCCGCGCGGGCGCTCACCGAAGGTGAAGGCGACGGGGTTGCCAACATGGCCAACGTCGCCGCTCTGCTGGCGGAATTCCTGCCCGATCTGAACTGGGCCGGCTTCTACCGCATGGTCGGCGGCGAACTGGTGCTCGGCCCCTTCATCGGCAAGCCGGCCTGCATCCGCATCGCGGTCGGCAAGGGTGTCTGCGGCGCGGCGGCGGCCAGTGGCCAAACACAGCTGGTGCCCGATGTGCACGCCTTCCCGGGCCATATCGCCTGTGATGCCGCAAGCCGGTCGGAACTGGTCGTGCCGGTCTTGCGCAACGGTGCTGTGGTTGCCGTGATCGATCTCGACAGCCCCTCGCCGTCGCGCTTCGATGATGCCGACGCGGCCGGGATCGAAGCGCTGGCAGCCATCCTCGCCGATCGCATCTGAACTGCAAGATGAGCTGGCAACCTACGAAAAAGGCCCCGCAGGCATAACCCGCGGGGCCTTTTTGCCATCTGCAATCGGGCAAGCCTTACAGCTTGCGGCCGATGAGTTCCTTCATGATTTCGTTCGTGCCGCCGAAGATGCGGGTGACACGCGCGGCGCGCCAACTGCGCGCGATGGCATATTCGTTCATGTAGCCGGCGCCGCCGTGCAGCTGCAGGCACTTGTCCATGACTTCCCACTGCAGTTCGGTGTGCCACAGCTTGGCCGCAGCGCCCTCTTCTGGGGTCAGTTCCTTCTTGAGGTGGCGGGCGAGCGCCCAGTCGAGGTGCGCCCAGCCCACCTGCAGCTTCGCCTTGATGTCAGCCAGAGTGAAGCGGGTGTTCTGGAAGTCGAGGATCGGCTTGCCGAACGCCTTGCGATCACGCGTGAAGGCGACGGTATCGTCGAACGCCTTCTGTGCGGCAGCCTGCGCGCTGACGGCGATCGACAGGCGCTCCTGCGGCAGTTCGCTCATCAGATAGATGAAGCCCTTGCCCTCTTCACCAAGGCAGTTGGTGATCGGAACGCGCACATCGTTGAAGAACAGCTCCGAGGTATCGGCCTCGTCCTGGCCGATCTTGTCGAGGTTGCGACCACGCTGGAAACCTTCGCGATCGGATTCGACCAGAACGATCGAAACGCCTTTCCACTTGGGCTCGATCTCGGTGTCGGTCTTGCAGCAAACGAGGATCAGGTCGGCATTCTGGCCATTGGTGATGTAGGTCTTCGACCCGTTGATCACGTAATGGTTACCGTCCTTCTTCGCGGTCGTGCGCATGCCCTGAAGGTCAGAACCGGTGCCGGGTTCGGTCATGGCGATGGCAGTGACCACCTCACCCGAAACCATCTTCGGCAGCCACTTCTGCTTCTGCTCTTCGGACCCGTAGGAGATCAGATAGTTGGCAACGATATCCGACTGCAGCGAAAAGCCGGTCGATGCGCCGCCGTAATAGGCGCCTTCTTCGTCGATGATCGCGTTGTAGCCGAAATCGAGACCCAGCCCGCCGTAAGCCTCGGGCACGGTCGGGCACAGCAGGCCAAGCTCGCCCGCCTTCGGCCAGACGGACTTTGGGACAAGGCCTTCGTCCGCCCACTTGCTGGCATTGGGCGCGATCTCGGTTTCCATGAAGCGCCGGACGGTCTGGCGGAACGCTTCGTGGTCTTCGTTGTAGGCAGTACGCGGAATCAGATCGAGCGACATGGCGCAGGCTCTCCGGTTATCTCTTCTGATAGTCGGATACGCGCCGCAAAACGCGGGGTCAACGCAATTTAATCACTCGATTAAGTGCCTCTTGGGGAATGCGATTAGATGACCCCACCCGACAACCGCTGGCAGACGAGGTCCAGCTGGTCGAGCGTCTTGTAGCGGATCGTGACCAAACCCGAACTCGGATCGGCATCGGCCTGGATGCTGACCTTAAGCCCCAGGATCTCCTGCAGGTGCTGCTCGACGGCGGCGATGTCTGCAGAAAAAGACGAATCCCGCGTCGCGCGCGCCTTGCGCGGAGCCGAATCCGGGCGCCCAGCGCGCTTCGCCAGCTTCTCGGCCTCGCGCACCGACAGCCCCTTGGCAACGACTTCGCGCGCGATCGGCAGGGGATCGGGCAGCGCGGCAAGTGCCTTGGCGTGTCCCATCGACAGCTGGTCTCGCTCCACCAGCGCAAGCACCTCGTCAGGAAGAGCGAGCAGACGCATCAGGTTGGCGACATGGCTGCGCGACTTGTCGACGAAGGTAGCGATCTCCTGTTGCGTCAGCCCCTCGTTGTCAGACAGGCGCTGGTATGCACGCGCCTCCTCCACCGGATTGAGGTCCTCGCGCTGCAGGTTTTCGATCAGTGCCAGCGCGGTCACGTCGCGTTCGTCCAGCTGGCGGACAATGGCCGGGATTTCGTGCACCCGGGCCCGCTGCGACGCCCGCCAACGACGCTCGCCCGCCACCAGTTGGTAGCGGTTGCCGCCGAGTGGCCGCACGATCACAGGCTGGATCACGCCCCGCGCGGCGATCGAGCGCGCCAGGTCCTCGAGCGCCTCTTCATCGAAATGGCGACGCGGCTGATCGGGATGTGGCTCGATCTGGGCGATGGGCAGCAAAGCGATGCCGTTGGTTACCCCTTCACTTCCGATTACAGGTCCGGAGGTCGCGCTGCGGACCAGCGACTCCTCGCGCCGAGTCTCGCCAAGCAGGGCACCAAGCCCGCGCCCCAGCGCCGCACGCTTGGGGACGGCGGCCTTCACCGTGCTTTCATCGCCGCTCATGCAGCCTTTCTCCGTTCGGGCAGGCGACCGATCAGCTCTCGCGCCAGCTTCATGTAGGCCTGCGATCCGGCGCAGGCATGGTCGTAGATCAGCGCCGGCATGCCATGGCTCGGCGCTTCGGAAAGGCGGACGTTGCGAGGAATAACCGATTCGAACACCAGATCATGAAGGCACGAACGGACGTCTTCGGCCACCTGATCGGTCAGGCGGTTGCGACGGTCGTACATCGTCAGCACGATGCCCAAGATGCCAAGATCCGGATTGAACCGTTCTTGCACGCGCTCGACGGTCTGAAGCAGCTGGCTGAGCCCTTCCAGTGCGAAGAACTCGCACTGAAGCGGCACCAGCAGCGCATCGGCCGCTGTCAGAGCATTGAGCGTCAGCAGACCGAGCGAGGGCGGACAATCGATCAGGCAAATGTCATGTCCTGCATCCGCAGCGATCGCCGAACGCAGGCGCCCGGTGCGGTTGTCCACGCTGACCAACTCGACTTCGGCGCCAGACAGATCGACCGTTGCCGGAACGACGTCGAGCCCCGGAATGCGCGTGGGAACCGCGCAGGAAGCGATGCTGGCCTGGTCGATGAGCAAGTCGTAGGACGAATACTCGCGCTCCGCAGCGCCGACGCCGATCCCGGTCGAGGCATTGCCCTGCGGGTCGAGGTCGATCATCAGCACCTTCCACCCGGTGGCGGCAAGCGCGGTGGCGATGTTGATCGCGGTCGTGGTCTTGCCCACTCCGCCTTTCTGGTTGGCGACGGCAATCGTGATCATCGCTTGGCGCCTCGAACTTCTCCAAGGTCACGCGTGTGACGCATGGAAGATTTGGTCTTGGCCCGATCCTGTCCGACGAGCGTTCCGACAATCACGCCGGCTTGCGGGTCAGTGAGCGATTGTTCCACGTGGAACATGTGATTCCAGGATGCGGGAAGCTCTTCAACTTCATGCGCGGCCTTTGCCCCCTTCGGCAACAGCCAAAGCGTCTGCGGTGTGGAAAAGCGGGCGGAAAGGTGCAGGAGCTTGTCGAGCGGAGCGAACGCGCGCGCCGAGATGACTGAATAAAGTTGCGTGGGCAGATCCTCCACGCGCGACAGCACGACGGTGACATTCTGCAATCCGAGCTGGGATGCAGCACGCGCAAGCCATTCCGTGCGTAAGCGGCGCGAATCCACCAGCGTCACCGCGCGCGCCGGCTCCAGCGCCGCAATGGCCAGACCTGGAAAACCTGCACCCGTCCCCAGATCGAGCCACGCCCCTTGCGGCATTGTTCCACGTGGAACAATGCCTAGCAGCTGCGCGCTATCAACGACATGCCGTTGCCAGACGTGCGACAGTGTTCCCTTGGCGACCAAGTTTTGGCGCTGGTTTTCCTCGATCAGCAAGGTTGCCAATCGCGCCAGCCGCTCCATCGCAGCAGCATCGACGCCTAGCACATCACGCAACCACGCCTGCGCCTCGCCCTCGTTCGCGATCACCGTCATGCCGCCTGCCGCCGCCGAGCGTGAACCAGAAGACTGGCGAGCGCGGCCGGCGTGATACCGGCAAGCCTGCCGGCCGACGCCAGCGTGTCCGGCTGCGCGCGCTCCAGCCGTTCGACCATCTCGCGCGATAGGCCGGGCACTTCGCCATAGGGGAAGCCCGTGCCAAGCGGCACCGCATCGCTGGCGCGTAAGTCACGCAGTTCCGCATCCTGCCGCGCGAGATAAGGCGCATAGGCCGCGTCCTCTTCCACCTCTTCGACGAGGAGCGAATCGAACTCGCCCTCTCCCAACCATGGCTGCAAGCCATCGAGCGAGACCTCGGGAAAGCGCAGCCATTCCATCAGCGATCGGCGCGCACCGTCGGCGCGCACCGAAATGCCTGCGCGCGCCATCTCGCTGGGACTGACCACCTGCTCCAGCAGCACTTCGAGTTCGTCGCGCGACTGCTGGCGCGCCTGCCACCACTGCCGACGCTCCGCCCCCACGCACCCGAGATTGAGCGCCAGCGGCGTCAGCCGGGTGGCGGCATTGTTCGCCCGCAGCCGCAAGCGATATTCGGCACGCGCCGTCAGCATGCGGTACGGTTCGCTGACGCCATGCAGAGTGAGATCATCGATCATCACCGCCATGTAGGAATTGGCGCGATCAAGCGCAGGCCCTTCGCGCCCCAGCGCGGCAGCCGCAGCATGCATCCCGGCGACGAGCCCTTGTGCCGCCGCCTCTTCATAGCCGGTGGTCCCGTTGATCTGCCCGGCGCAATAGAGACCCGGGATCGCCTTGACCTGAAGCCCGCGATCGAGCGCTCGCGGGTCAATGTGATCGTATTCGACCGCGTAGCCCGGCACGGTGATCTCGACCCGTTTAAGCCCTTCGATGCTGCGCATCATCGCCCATTGCACATCGGTGGGCAGCGACGTGGAAACACCGTTTGGATAGATCGTCGCGTCATCCAGACCTTCGGGCTCGAGAAACACCTGGTGGCCGTCGCGATCGCCGAAGCGATGTATCTTGTCCTCGATCGACGGGCAGTAGCGCGGCCCCTGTGCGCCGATTGCGCCGGTGAACAGCGGCGAGCGATCGAGCCCAGCGCGAATGATGTCGTGTGTGCGGTGGTTGGTGCGGGCAATCGCGCAGAACACCTGGGGCACGGCTCGCGACCGGGTCAGCGGCGACATCGTCCACGGATCGACGTCGCTCTCCTGTTCGGGCAGGCGCGCCCAATCAACGGTGCGACCATCGAGTCGCGGCGGCGTTCCCGTCTTGAGGCGCGCCATCGGCAGGTCTGCCCCGCGCAGCTGAACGGCAAGGCTATGCGCCGCGCTTTCGCCGATGCGCCCTCCCTCCATGCGCTCTTGCCCACGAAACAGCCGCCCGCCAAGAAACGTTCCGGTACACAGCACCACCGCGCGGGCCGCGAGCGCCGTGCCATCGGCGAGATCGGCACCGACCACACGGCCGCCTTCTAGCCGCAATGCAGCCACTTCGCCCGCGACCACGGTCAGACCGCCCTGCGCTGCGATCATCGTCTGGATCGCAGCCTTGAACAACTTGCGGTCCGCCTGGACGCGCGGCCCCTGCACTGCACTGCCCTTGCTACGGTTGAGCATGCGGTAATGGATCGCGGCGGCATCGGCCGCACGCGCGATCAAACCGTCGAAGGCATCGACCTCGCGCACAAGGTGGCCCTTGCCCAGACCGCCAATTGCAGGATTGCAGCTCATGGCCCCAATTGTGTCCGGGTCAAAGCTCACCAGCGCGGTGCGCGCGCCCATCCGTGCGGCGACAGCCGCAGCCTCGACGCCGGCGTGCCCGCCGCCGACAACAATGATGTCGAACTGGTGCATGGCGGCCGAATACGCGAAGTCGCTCGGCAGGTCAAAGCGGCGATATGTTCCACGTGGAACATTGGCTGCCCGAGAAGGGCAATGGACCGGGAGCAGAGATCGCAGTGGAATTGCTGCCCGTCTGCTCCTAGGTTCGATGCCATGACACGTTTCCGCAAGATCATCCTCGGCCTTCTCGTCATCCTCGTGGCGCTGGGCCTTTTCGTCGCCTGGGTCCTTCGGGGCAGTCCCGCAGAGTATTCCCTGGCCGACACCACCGGGCCCAAGCCCAAGCTTGCCGAGCCGGACCCGCAGACCTTCCCGACGCTGGGCCTTGCCAAGCCGATCGGCTGGGGCGCCAACGAAACACCGGTGGCCGGCAAGGGGCTAGTCGTGACGCGCTTTGCCGATGGGCTCGACCATCCGCGCAGCGTCGTGGTGCTGGCCAACGGCGACGTGCTCGTCGCCGAGACCAATGCGCCGCCATCGCGCGGTCCGGGCGGCCTGACCGGTCTGGTGATGAACTATCTGTTCAAGACGGTCGGCGCGGGAGATCCCTCCCCCAACAAGATCGTGATCCTTCGCGATGCCAATCACGACGGCAAGGCTGAGCAGAAAATTGTGATGGAGAACCCGGCGCTCAACTCGCCGTTCGGCATGGTCATTCGCGAAGGGCGCCTCTATGTCGCCAACAACGACGCGGTAGTTTCCTGGCCATTCGTAGCCGGGCAGACATCGCTGCAGGGCAAGCCTGAAAAGCTGATGGACCTGCCCGCAGGCGGGATGCACTGGGTGCGCAACATGGCGCTGACGCCCGATGGCCAGAAGCTTTACGTTACGGTGGGATCGTCTTCGAACATTGCCGAGAATGGCGTCGACCAGGAGCGCGGCCGCGCCGCGATTCACGAGTACGACTTCGCCAAGAAGAGCGAGCGCGAATACGCCTCTGGCTTGCGCAACCCTAACGGGCTCGACTTCAATCCCCGCACGGGCGAGCTGTGGACCGTGGTCAACGAACGCGACATGCTCGGATCGGACCTCGTGCCCGATTATCTCGCCAGCGTGCCGCTCGGCGCGACGTTCGGTTGGCCCTGGGCCTATTGGAAGAAGAACATCGATTGGCGCGTGAAGGAGCCGATGCCCGACTACATGTTGGAGTACGTGCGCAAGCCCGACTACGCGCTGGGCGCCCACACTGCCCCGCTTGGCTTGGCGTTCTCGCGCGGCGGCAACGTGATGGGAGCGCAGTTCGCCAGCGGCGCCTTCATTGCACGGCATGGCTCGTGGAACCGCAAGCCGCTGTCGGGTTATGACGTCATCTTCGTGGGCTTCGACGATCGCGGCAATGTCCTGCCCAACCAGCCGATACCGGTGCTGACCGGTTTCCTGACGGCCGACGGCAAGGCGAAGGGACGACCGACCTGGGTCGCCTTTGCCCAAGACGGGGCGCTGCTGGTCAGCGACGATACCGGCGGGGTGATCTGGCGCGTGAGCTCGCCGGGCGCCAAGCCCGCTGCGGCCATCGCCGCGATCCCATCGGGCACGATGCCGCCTGAAGGCAAGGCGGGCGTGAAGTACATGGCAAGTCCGAACGCCGATTCGGATCTAGTGAAGCCGAAGCCCTGATCCAGATCGTCGCGATGTTCCACGTGGAACATCGTTTGCGATCCTGATGCGCCCTCCCGACTTGTCGGGGGGGCGCTTTCATTTGCCGATGCAGAAGCGCCCGAACAGCGCGTCGAGCATGTCTTCGGTGCCGGTGCGGCCGACAAGCGCGTCGAGCGCCCGCCGTCCGAGCCGTAGCTGCTCGGCGGCAAGCAGCGGGTCGCGCTCGTCGGGCGCCAGCAAAACCGAAGCGGCGACATCGGACAGCAGCCGATGCTGGCGCGTATTGAGCGCCGCTTCGCCGGGCTTGGGCAGCGCGGAACGCGCATGGGCAACCAGAGCATTCCGCAACGCGGCAAGGCCCTGTCCGGTCAAAGCCGAAACGCGGCACACCGGCGCCGACTTGGCCGAAGTGTCATCCCGGTCGGCCTGTGCCTCGATCTCCCACAGCGCCGCACCTTGTGGCCCCTCGCCTTCGGGCCCCAGCCACAAGACCAGGTCGGCGCTTGCCGCCTCGGCCAGCGCACGCGCGATGCCGATCCGCTCGATCTCGCCTGCGCCATCGTCGCGCAGGCCGGCGGTGTCGGCGAAAGTGAAAGGGACGCCATCGAGTGCAACGCTGCGGGTCAGAACATCGCGCGTGGTGCCCGCTTGGGGCGCGGTGATCGCCGCCTCGGCTTCCACGAGCGCGTTGAACAAGGTGGACTTGCCCGCATTGGGCGGCCCGGCGAGTACGACGCGGAAGCCTTCGCGCAAGGGTTCGGCGCGCGGGCGCGAAAGCCATGCGCCGATCTCGCTGGCCAGCGCGGTGCAACCTGCAGCAAAACCTTCCGGCAGGGCCCCGATGCCATCGCCGACATCGTCCTCGTCGCTGAAGTCCAGCGCTGCCTCGAGCTGCGCCGAGAGCGAGAGAAGACTTGTTCGCCAATCGTTTACTGCACGCGACAGCACGCCTGACGCCATGGCCTGGGCCGCACGACGCTGCAGTTCGGTCTCGGCCGAGAGCAAGTCGGCAAGGCCCTCCGCCTCGGCCAGATCAATGCGGCCGTTGGCGAAGGCGCGGCGGGTAAATTCGCCCGGCTCGGCGCGCCGCAAGTCAGGTATACGGGCTAGTGCGGCCTCCACCGCCGCCACCACAGCGCGGCCGCCATGCAGGTGAAGCTCGACACTGTCCTCACCGGTCGCCGTGGCGGGGCCAGGCAGCCACAGCACCAGCGTGCTATCCAGCAGCTCGCCGCTTTGTGGGTCGGTCAGCACGGCAAGGCTGGCACGGCGTGGGTGTGGAAGGCGCCCGGCCAGCGCGAAGAGCGCGTCACCGGCGGCGGGCCCGCTAATGCGGACGACGGCGATGGCAGCCGGCGGTGCGCCCGAGGACAGCGCGAAGATCGTGTCGATGGCCATGTCGCCCGCCGTCCTACGAGCGGGGGCGCCCGGGCTCAATCCTTCTTCGGGTTGGCCGCCTTGAACCCGGCCATCGCCGCGCCCGCGCCTTGCTCCATGAACTGCCTGAACAGGTTCATCCCGATTTCGCCCATCGGTGCCAGCTGCTTGGCCATGCCCGAAAGCTGGTCCATCGAGGTGACCCCCTTCATCGCGTTGGCGATGGCATCGACATAGACGTCGTTGGCCTTGGACACGTCGGGCAGGCCGAGGAAGCGGCGCGCCTCTTCGGGGGTGCAGTCGATTTCGACATTCACTTTCATCGCGCGCTTCTCTCCATCACCGCCTCGGAACCCTAGTGGGTTTCAAGACCTTGCAAGACTGTCACTTGCGCTTGGCAAAGTCCATCGGCGCGGCCAAGCTCGCGTTCGACCAACGCATGACGCAATCAGGATGAAGACCATGGGTGAGAAGACGACCATTCCCGAATTCCACGGCGAGGGCGAGATTCCCGTCTACGTCGCACGGCCCGAGGGCCAGAGCGAAGCCGCGATCATCGTGGTGCCCGAAATCTTCGGGGTGAACGAAGGTATCCGGCAGAAGTGCGAAAACTGGGCCAAGAAGGGCTATGTCGCGCTCGCTCCGGACATTTTCTGGCGCTTTGCCCCCGGCGTGGAGCTGAGCCCGGATGTGCCCGAGCAGATGCAGGAAGCGTTCGGTTATTTCCAGCAGTACGACGCCGACGATGGCGTGAAGGACATCGAGGCGGCGATCCGCTGGCTGCGCCATGAACAAGCGGTCGACAAGGTCGGCCTCGTCGGCTTCTGCCTTGGCGGCCGGCTCGCCTACATGGCGGCTGCGCGCACCGACATCGACGCCTCGGTCGGCTACTATGGCGTAATGATCGACCAGATGCTGGGGGAAGCACATGCGATCGCCAACCCGCTCCTGTTGCACATCCCGACCGCCGACCACTTCGTCGGCCCGGAAGCGCAGAAGGCGATCCACGACGGGTTGGACGCGCACCCGAAGGTGACGCTGCACGACTACGAGGGACTCGACCACGGCTTTGCCGCAGAGCTGGGCAACCGCCGCGATGAAGCCGGTGCGCAACTGGCGGACAGCCGCACTGAGGCGTTCCTGGCGGCGCATCTCAGGTAACGACGACACGGACGGCTGCGGGGGCGCACGCGTCACCGCAGTCGCTTATGCAAGGGAGAGGGAGAAAGACGATGCAACTGGGCCTGGGTGCATGGCACCGCTACATGCAGAGCGGCGATCCGGCGCTGCTGGAAGAGCTGATCCACCCCGACGCGGTGTTCCATTCGCCGGTGGTGCACACGCCGCAGGCCGGGCGCGAGATCGTGATGAAATATCTGCTCGCCGCCGGTGAAGTGCTCGGCAACGAGAGCTTCGCCTATGTGCGCGAGATCGTCGATGGCGAGAACGTGGTGCTCGAATTCGTCAACGAGCTCGACGGGATCAAGATCAACGGCATCGACATGATCCGCTTCGACCTGGAAGGCCGGATCATCGATTTCAAGGTCATGGTCCGCCCGCTGAAGGCGATCAACAAGGTATGGGAACAGATGGGCGCGCAGCTTCAGAAGATGTGAAGCGATCGCTACCAACAAAAAAGGGGGCCGATCGGCCCCCTTTTCCTTTACTGGTTCATCGTGGCGAAGAAATCTTCGTTGGTCTTCGAATCCTTCATCTTGTCGAGAAGGAATTCCATCGCATCGACCGTGCCCATCTGCATGAGAATACGGCGCAGGACCCACATCTTGGTGAGGTTGTTCTTCTCGACCAGCAGCTCTTCCTTGCGGGTGCCGCTCTTGCCCACGTCGAGCGCGGGGAAGATGCGCTTGTCGGCCACCTTGCGGTCGAGCACGATTTCGCTGTTGCCGGTGCCCTTGAACTCTTCGAAGATCACCTCGTCCATGCGGCTGCCGGTATCGATCAGCGCGGTGGCGATGATCGAGAGCGAGCCGCCTTCCTCGATGTTGCGGGCCGCGCCGAAGAAGCGCTTGGGGCGCTGCAGGGCGTTGGCATCGACACCGCCGGTCAGCACCTTGCCCGAGCTTGGCACGACGGTGTTGTAGGCGCGACCAAGGCGCGTGATCGAATCGAGCAGGATGACCACGTCACGCTTGTGCTCGACGAGGCGCTTGGCCTTCTCGATGACCATTTCGGCCACCTGCACGTGGCGCGTGGCGGGTTCGTCGAAGGTCGAGGAGATGACCTCGCCCTTCACGCTGCGCTGCATGTCGGTGACTTCTTCCGGGCGTTCGTCGACCAGCAGGACGATCAGGAACACTTCGGGGTGGTTGTCGGTGATGGCCTTGGCCATGTTCTGCAGCAGCACGGTCTTGCCGGTGCGCGGCGGGGCGACGATCAGCGCGCGCTGGCCCTTGCCCTGGGGCGAGACGAGGTCGATCACGCGGGCCGACTTGTCTTTGACCGTGGGGTCCAGCGTATCGAGCTTCAGGCGCTCGTTCGGATAGAGCGGGGTGAGGTTGTCGAAGTTGACGCGGTGGCGCACGGCCTCCGGCTCATCGAAGTTCACCTTGATCAGGCGGGTGATGGCGAAATAGCGTTCGCCGTCCTTGGGCGCGCGCACTTCCCCTTCGACGGTATCGCCGGTGCGCAGGCCCCATTTGCGGACCTGGTTGGGCGAGACGTAGATGTCGTCAGGGCCGGCGAGATAGTTCGCCTCGGGGCTTCGCAGGAAGCCGAAGCCATCGGGCAGAACCTCGATCGTGCCGATGCCGAGGATTTCCTCCCCGTCTTCGGCCACTTCCTTGAGGATGGCGAACATCAGGTCCTGGCGGCGCAGCGTGCTGGCGCCTTCGACGCCGAGTTCTTCGGCCATCTCGACCAGTTCGGCGGGAGTCTTCTTCTTGAGTTCTTTCAGGTGCATTTTCGTCGTTTCCGAAAAAGGATGGGCCGAACCGGCAAGGTCTTGGGGCTTGGGGAAAGCGGACCTGTACGTGGGCGCAAACGGAAGAGCGCCATTGCCGGAAAGCGCGTTTGCCATAAGCCGGGCCCGGCGAGAGGTCAATCCGCAGCGATCGCGCGGAACGCCGCCTGCGGCCACGGCGTTGCCATCAGGTACGAAATGCGCGTCGAGCGGCGCGCCAGCACGTCACGGCAGCAAGAGAGAGATACCCGATGAGCGTTCACCTGCCCCCGCGCAAGACCGCCTTTCCTCGCCCTGAGGCGCGCCCCGCCCCCGCCCATGCCTGGGGATCGCAGTGGAAGTACCTGCATCGTTCCCCGCGCGTCCTGCTGCGCGACGCGATGCGGAACGGCTTGCGCCGCTTGCGCGGCTGAGACCCGCTCCCGCGCCGTCAGCCGAACGGCTTGAGGATCACCAGGATCACGATAAGGGCCGCGGTCACGCCCGGCACCTCATTCAGCATGCGCAGGCGACGTCCGGTGAGCTTGGCCTGGCCCTGCCACAGCGCCCGGGCATAGCCCGCAAGCCAGAAGTGGTAGGCCGTAAGCAGCAGGACCAGCGCCAGCTTGGCGTGGAACCACGGTTGCTGAAACGCACCGATGGTCATGGCGAGCGCGAGCCCCAACACCCAGACCACGACCAGCGCGGGCCAGAGGATGATCTTGAGCAGCTTGCGTTCGCGATCGGACCACGTGGCGTGCATCGCCCCGGCAAGACCGTCTTCCTGATGGTAGACGAAATATCGCGGCAGCATGAACAGCCCCGCCATCCAGAAGATCACGAAGATGACATGGCCGGCCTTGAGCCAGAGATAGAGCATCGACAGCACCTGCATATGGACCCGTCCGGTTGGTGTTCCGCTGGCCCCTGTTACATGGGGGCTTTCGGGGCTGGATGAAGGGTTGGCAAGACCCGACTTTCGGGAAGGCATTCAGGCGAGCGCGCCCAGCCGCTCTGCCAGCTCGTCGGCCTGGAGGCGATCGAAGCGCAGGCCGAGCTTCGAGCGTCGCCACAGCACGTCCTGCGCCGTCATCGCCCATTCGCGCGTCACGAGGTGGTCGAGCTCCGCCTCGGACAACCCATGGCCCAGATCGCGGCCCATGTCGGCCCGGGCAAAGCGCAGCGCCTCCGTGCCATAGGCCCGCGCCAGCCGGTGCGCGGTCCCGGGGGGCAGGTTGCGCACGATGGCGGCGATTTCCTGTTCGATCGGCAGGACATTGTCCGCTTCATCAAGGCCATCCGGCTTGAAATCGCCGCCCGGAAGCGGCGCGGTCGCCGTCCAGCCGGCATTCGCCTCGATCCCCAGCCGTTCGAGCGCGGCTTCGGCCAGCGTGCGGTGCGTGGTGATCTTGCCGCCCAGCACAGTGAGCAGCGGCGCCGAATGCGCATCGGGGCCACGATCGAGATCGAACTGGTAGCCGCGGGTCGCCGCCTCGGGCTTGCCGCTGCCATCGTCGGCCAGAAGGCGTACGCCGGCATAGGACCAGACGACATCCGCCGGCGTCGGCGCATAGCGGAAATAGCGCGCAGCGGCATCACACAGGTAGGCGATTTCAGCATCGCTTGCGCGCGGGGGATCGGCATCTGCACCCTCTTCGGAATCGGTGGTGCCGATAAGCGTGAAGCGGTGTTCGTAAGGGATGGCGAAGCAGATCCGGCCATCGGGCAGCTGCAGGAACAGAGCGCGCGGATCGTCATGCAGGCGCGGCACCACGATATGCGAACCACGCACCCGGCGCAGCAGGCGCGGCTTCGCTTCGTGCGCACGGTCGAGCACGCCGCCGACCTGCGGGCCGGCCGCATTGACGACCATGGCCGCGCGAAACGGCTCGCCACCATTCGGACCGCCCGTCTCGATCCGCCAGCCGCTGCCTTCGCGCGCCAGCCGGGTCACTTCGCACCGCGTGACGACTTCGGCGCCGCGATCGGCGGCATCGCGCGCCAGCAGGACGACAAGGCGCGCATCGTCCACCCAGCAATCGGAGTATTCGAACCCGGAGCGGATCCTTTCGCGCAGCCCCATCTCGCCGGTCAGGTCCACGCGCGTCGCGGGGGGCAGAGCCTCGCGCCCGCCGATATGGTCGTAGAGCCAGAGCCCGGCGCGCAGCATCCACGCCGGGCGCCCGTCGTTCACCAGCGGCAGCACGAAGCGCATCGGCCAGACGATGTGGGGCGCAATGCGCCACAGCACCTCGCGTTCGCGCAGCGCCTCTCGCACCAGGCTGAATTCGCGATGCTCCAGATATCGCAGGCCGCCATGGATCAGCTTGGTCGAGGCCGAGGACGTTCCCTGCGCTAGATCGCCACGTTCGAGCAAAAGCACCGACAGGCCACGCCCGGCGGCATCGCGGGCGATCGCCGCACCGTTCACCCCGCCCCCGATCACGGCAAGGTCATAGAGGAAGGGCGGCTCCATGGCGGGCATCCTGCGCTGCAATCGCCGACCATGCAATATTGCTTCCGGGGGATTGCGTCCCCATACCCTTATGGATGGCTAGCGATTTCTCCCTGGACGATAGTTCCACGTGGAACACCGGGTTGGCGGTCGAGCTCGAACCGCTGGTGCGGCGCGTGCTTGCGCCCAATCCCTCCCCCTACACCTACACCGGCACGCAGACCTACCTCGTCGGCAACGGCGGGGAAGTGGCGGTGATCGATCCGGGCCCCGATGGCACCGGGGTGGCGGGTCATGCCGACACCAACGGCGAAGGGCATGTCGCGGCGATCCTCAAGGCGGTGGGCGATGCCCGGATCGTGGCGATCCTGTGCACCCACACCCACCGCGACCACAGCCCGGCCGCGCTGCCGCTCAAGGCCGCCACGGGCGCGCCGATCATCGGCTGCGCGCCGCTGGTGCTGGCCGACGATGGCCCGCGCGCCGATGCTGCGTTCGATCCGACGTACCAGCCCGACCGCGTGCTGGCAGACGGCGAGCGGCTCGAAGGTCAGGGCTGGACGATCGAAGCCGTGGCGACGCCCGGCCATACCAGCAACCACTTGTGCTATGGCGTGGTGGAATCAGGCGCACTGTTCACCGGCGACCACGTGATGGGCTGGTCGACCAGCGTGGTTTCCCCGCCCGATGGCGACATGAGCGCCTACATGGCGTCCCTGCTCAAGCTGCAGGAGCGCGAGGACAAGGTCTATTACCCCGCACACGGGCCACAGATCGACAATCCGCGCCAGCTGGTGCGCGGGATGATCGGGCACCGCCGCCAGCGCGAGCGGCAGATCGTGCGCCTGCTGGAAGAAGCGCCGAACCAGATCCCGGCGATGGTCGCGGCGATGTACAAGGGGCTCGACCCCCGGCTGACCGGCGCCGCAGGCCGATCGGTCCTGGCCCATCTGGTCGATCTGGAACGACAGGGCCGCGTTGCGGTTACGGGGGAGACATGGAGCCTGACCTGACCCCGCCCCACCCCGTTCAGCCTACCGCCGCCTCGCGATCACCGGCGCGCGCCTCTGCCCTTCCCTGGCTGTTGTTTGTCGCCGCGCTGGCGATTGCGGCGTTCCTGGCGTGGAAGCTGTGGCGGCCGGCAGACATCGGTGATCCGCTCGCCACCAGCCTCGTCGCGTTCGAAAAGCAGAACACGCTGACGGTGTTCAGCGCCCAGCTGGCGCCGGTGGTGTCGAGCGACGACGCGCGGCTGTTCGGGCTGGTCAAGTCCAAGCAGGTGGCAGTGATCCCGGCGCGGGTGGATTACACGCTCGATCTTTCCGGCATCGGCCGCGACCGGATGCGCTGGAACGCGCAGGCCAAGACCCTGGCCGTCCGTCTGCCTGCGCTGGTCGTCGGCCGTCCCAACCTGGACGAGGCGCGGGCGCAATACCTGCGTGAAGGCGTGTGGATCAGCCGCGATGCGCAGGACAAGCTGACCCGCGACAACACGCGCCTCGCCGAGCGACTCGCGGTGGAGCAGGCGGCCAATCCCGTGCTGATGAACCTGGCGCGCGGGGCCGCCAAGGATGCGATCCGCCAGAATCTTGCCATCCCGCTGCAAGTTGCGGGCTTTGGCGAGGTCAAGGTTGTGGTAGCATTCGACGGAGAGCCGACTCCGATGTGACGGGCGTCATTGGAACCGGTGCCTGACGAGCGTAATCGCGCCGCGGGACTGCTGGGGAGAATGACCAATGGCCACGGCCGCACCTTTACCGCCCGATATTCCGTCTTCCTTCGCGCTTCGCGAGCGCGACTTCCACGTGCGCATGGCGATCGGCCTTGCGATCTTTACCGTCTTCGCCTTCGGCCAGTTCGCGCTGCGCGGGCTGAGCCATCCGATCGGCGCCCCGTGGTGGGTCCATGCCCACGGATTGCTGATGCTGGGCTGGATGGGCCTGTTCATCGTGCAGACCCGGCTCGGACGCGCCCGCTCGATGGCCTTGCACCGTACGCTGGGATGGCTGTCGTGCCTCGTCGTCGCAGCGATCGTACTCGCCGCCATCAACGCCGCAAATCGCGCGGTGGAGCTGGGCCGCGTGCCCCCGTTCTTCACCAATTCGTATTTCGTGGCGCTGACCTGGGTGGACATCGCGGGGTTCGTGGGCGTGTTCGCCGCGGCCGTGCTGATGCGCAAGAATGCACCCTGGCACCGGCGGCTCATGCTCGCCGCCGTGATCCTGGTGCTCGAGCCCGGTTTCGGACGACTGGTGCCGATGCCGCTGCTGGGTGCGGCAGGCCCCTGGGTCGAGCGTGCCTGCCAGATCGCGCTGTTTGCCTTCCCGCTGCGCCATGACCTGCGCACGATCGGCCGGGTTCACCCCGCAACGCTGGTCGGCCCGGCGGTGATCGTGGCAGAACTGGCCGCGATCTTCGCGCTGGCCGCCTATGCCCCGTTCACCGCGTACGTCGAAGCTATTGCCGCAGGCGGATAGGCCCCCTAAGTCCCTCCCTGTCCGGGGCGGCCCCTTGTACGCTTGTACGTTGTGTACGCTTGTACGTTGTCCGTCTTGCCCGTCCCGGCTGGGAACCTTCGATGACCGCGCAGCCGACCAATCTTTCCGGGCTCGACCTTCGGGCAGAGATCGACCGCCTCCGCAAGGAACGCAATGCGGTCATCCTCGCCCATTATTACCAGCGCCCGGAAATCCAGGACCTGGCCGATTTCGTCGGCGATTCGCTCGAGCT
This sequence comes from Novosphingobium olei, assembly GCF_012927405.1. Lineage (GTDB taxonomy): Bacteria > Pseudomonadota > Alphaproteobacteria > Sphingomonadales > Sphingomonadaceae > Novosphingobium > Novosphingobium olei. The sequence goes on from NZ_JABBGM010000005.1 coordinate 250,503, forward strand.
GTCGCGCAAGGCGGCGGCGACCGACGCGGATGTCATCGCGTTCTGCGGCGTGAAGTTCATGGCCGATACCGCCAAGATCCTCAGCCCCGACAAGATCGTGGTGCTGCCCGATCTCGACGCCGGGTGCAGCCTTGAGGATTCGTGTCCGCCGGACAAGTTCAAGGCGTTCCGCGAAGCGCATCCCGATCACATCGCCCTCACCTACATCAACTGCTCGACCGAGGTGAAGGCGCTGTCCGACGTGATCGTGACGTCGTCGAGCGCCGAGACGATCCTTGCCCAGATCCCTGAGAGCCAGAAGATCATCTTCGGCCCTGACCGGCACCTTGGCGGCTATCTCAACCGTAAGTTCGGGCGCGACATGCTGCTGTGGCCGGGCGTGTGCATCGTGCACGAAGCGTTTTCGGAAACCGAGCTGCTCAAGCTCAAAGCGCAGCACCCCGATGCGCCGATCGCCGCGCACCCCGAATGTCCGCCGCACATCGTCGATCACGCCGATTACGTGGGATCGACCAGCGGCATCCTGCAATATGCCAAGACCATGCCCGGCGACACGCTGATCGTCGCGACCGAGCCGCACATCATCCACCAGATGGAGCTGGCGATGCCGGAGAAGACGTTCATCGGCGCGCCGGGAGCCGACGGCAACTGCAACTGCAACATCTGCCCCTACATGGCGCTCAACACGATGGAGAAGCTCTACCTCGCGCTGCGCGACCTGCAGCCCCGCATCGAGATGGACGAGGACCTGCGCCTCGCCGCCAAGAAGAGCCTCGACCGCATGCTCGACATGGCAAGCGGCACGGTCGGCCTCGGCGATCTGGGCGCGAAGCCGTTCGGGGGGTGACGCAAATCTGAAGCGCGCAAAAAAGGGGCGGCCTCGCGAGAGGTCGCCCCTTTCGTTTAGCTAGCGACTGTCAGATGAACAGGACGTCGCTCTGCAGCACGGTGCTGCTGACGGTGACGTCGAAGTCCGCAACCTTGTCGCCGTTGAGGTCGGCCATCAGGTGGCCGCCGGCGAAGCGCAGCTGGCCGGCAACGCCGCTGAACGCGGCCGAGCCGATCCACGTCAGGTCCGCGCCCGTGCCATCGACCGTGCTGCCAAGGTGCGTCAGGTCGATCTTGTCCGTGCCGGAAACGAAGTCGGCAATGGTGTCGCCCTTTTCCACGATGTGGAACTGGAACACGTCCGCACCGGCCCCGCCATAGAGCGTGTCCTTGCCCTCGAAGCCGTTCAGCACGTCGTCGCCGCCCATGCCCTTCAGCACGTTGGCCACCTCGTTGCCCCAGATCACGTCGCGCGCCGAGCCGCCGGTCGCGTTCTCGATCGTTGTGCCATAGGCGATCGACAGGTTCATGTATTCGGTCGCGCGCACGCCCGACACGCCGGTATCGTAGAAGATGTTACTGGCATTGGCGGTCATGAAGGTGTTGGCGACGTTGTTGATGCCGTTCTGCGTGGCGTTGCCCGCGACCGTCTCGCCCGCCAGCGCGTTGAGCGCCGCGCGGTTGGCGTTGACCGTGGCGACATCGGCCACGGCCTGCCCTACCGAGCTGAACGATCCGGCGTGCAGGTCGATCTGCTGCGAGGCGTTGAAGCCAGACAGGTCAAGCGTATCCACCCCGCCCGCATCGTAGATCGACAGGTAGGGATAGGCGTTCTTCGAGAAATCGTAGACCACGTTCCCGGCGTTGCTGTTGAAGCCGTAGGTGGTGTTGCCGGAACGGGTCGTGGTGTCGGCGCCGTACTTCGACTGGATGGTCAGGATGTCGTGCAGCAGCGGGGTCTGCGCATTGCCATAGAACACCGTCGACCAGTCGATGATGTTCGCCCCGGTCTCGCTCGAATCCCAGTACGACATGATCGTGTACTGCGTGCTATCCTGCGCATATTCGGCGTAGTTGCCGTAGCTCAGCGGCAGGCTCGGGTCGTAGTTGTAGTTGCCCGGGTGCGACAGGCCCAGCGTGTGGCCAAGTTCGTGCACCAGCGTCGTCTTGCCATAGCCGCCGAAGCCGAACCAGCCGTTGGTCCAGTTGATCGCGGGATCGGCCACGAACACGTCGGACTGGAACTTGTAGCCCTTTGTGCCGGGATAGTAGGCATAGGCCTGTGCCGGGTCGTAGGAATTGGCGAACTGGATGTCGGCGCCGATGCCGTTCTTTTCGACGAACTTCTGCGGGATCAGGTCATCCCACAGCTGGATCGAGGCGCGCGCTTCGGTGCGCTGCTGCGCGCTGAACGGCGAGAAGCCATAGCCCGAGGTGAAACCGGCGGTCGGGTTGTTGTACAGCCCGGTCAGGTGCGACAGGTCGGTGAAGGAATAGGTGATGACCCCGCTGGGCGCCTTCAGCGTGGTGCCTGAATCGATGTGCGCCTTGACCCCGTCGAGCCCGATGATGGGCTTCCCGGCCCAGGTGTAGCCGGCATAGTCGTCGAGATTGAACCCGCTCGGAGTCGCCACGGTCAGCGATGCGAGCCCCAGCTCGACAGGTGTGCCGAGCAGCTCGAAAGCGTCGGCTTCGCGGTTGGCGGACAGCACGCTGCTCGCCCTGGTGGTGTTGGTTGGCATCTTGGTCCCCGGACTCGTTATTCCGCACGCCAACGCGGCATGCGGCAGGCCAGCATCTTGGCCGCCAGTCGGTGCGAAGGTCGAAACTCCCCGCAGCGACCGGAGACTCATTTCAACTGAAACCAGCGACGAGGTATAACCGGGTCCTCCCGGATGCCTATAACAATTTCATATTAGCGACTTGCAAAAGGGCGGTCACTTGATCGGCAGTCCGAACATCAGTTCGCGCACGAACTTTACCGGCGGCATGCCGTGCCCGAGCACGTTGTCGTTATAGGTTCGCAGATCGAACTTCTCCGCGAACCGCTGCTTCGCCTCCTCGCGCAGGGCGCGATGTTCCTCGTAGCCGGTGAAGTAGCTCAGCAGCTGGACCGACGATAGGCTGGCGCGCACCCACTTGCCCGCGGCCTCGCGCTCCTGCTGGAAGGCGCCCTTCATCATCAGGTCCATCGCCTGGTCGCGGGTCATCCCCTCGGTATGGATGCCGATGTCGAGCAGCGTGTTGGTGACCGAGCGCAGCCGCATCTTGAGCACAGTCAGCTGGAACAGCGGATCACCGCTCAGATAGCCCTGCTCCTTCATCAGCCCTTCGGCATAAACCGCCCAGCCTTCGACGAACGGACCCGATCCCAGCACCGCGCGCAGCACCGACGGATCCTTGATCGCGTGGTCGAGCTGCAGGTAGTGGCCGGGCATCGCCTCGTGAATGGCGAGGTCGTGGATCATGTAGCGGTTGTATTCGGACAGGAACGAGGTCGCCTGCGCCTCGGTCCAGTCGTCGGGGATCGGCGAAACCGCGAAGAAGTTGGCGCCATCGCGCTCCAGCGGGCCGGGGGCATCGTCATAGGCGACCGAATTGCCCTGCCGGAACTTGGGCATGGTCACCACCTTCACCGGGCCGTCGGGCATGCCGACGAAGCTCTTCTCGCGCACGAAGTCGGTTGCCTGCGCCAGCGCATCGCGGCTCGCCTGCTCCAGCCCGTTGCGCGGCGGACGCTGGGCATAGCTCAGCTGCAGGGCCGCCTCGATCGCGGCCTGCTGCTGATCGGCCGTCGGCTTTTCCGGCAGGGCGCGGTCCTTCAGCACCTGGCGCGCCAGGGCATACATCTCGTTGCGGATATCGGCCTTGGCCTTCTCCGCCTTGGCCTTCAGCTCGGGGCGCGTCATGCTCGACTGCAGCTCGAACGCCATCTGGCGGTCATAGAGCGCCGGCCCCAGGCGGAAGTCGCCCTTGGCCTTCGGTACCAGCACCGTATCGAGCCAGGTCTGCTGCTCGGCAACCGCGGTCTTGAGCGCTGCCAGCGCCTTGTCGAAGCGGGCCTTGGCGGCGGGGTCGAGTTCGCCCGCATGGGGCGCAAGCATCGTTTCGGCCACCTCGACGATGCCCGCGTTCTGCTTCGACACGGTCTCGGCATAAATCGCGGGTACGCGGCCTGCGACCAGCTGGCGACGGCTTTCGGCAAGATAGGCGGGCAGCGCCTCCATCCGCGCGGTGGCCGAGGCGAGGCGCTGCGGCCACGGCGCGAAGTCGCGCGCAGCCAGCGTGTAGAGCGCGTTGGCGGCCTCCTCGTTGTAGTTCTGCGCGTTCCACGCCCAGCTTTGCAGGCTTTCGATCCGCCACAGGCGATAGTCGAGATCGTTGATCAGCAGCAGCCGGTCGACCTGGTTGTCGCGCGACAGCTGCGCCGGATCGGTGGCCTGCGCCGCTTCCCGCAGGGCGCGCCATTCGGCGGTGGCGGCGGCGCGGCCCTTGGCGCTGATGTCGGACAGCAGCCCATCGTAGCGATGATCGCCCAGCGCAGTGGCGGTCACGGGTTCGAGCCGGACGAGCGTTTCGACATAGCGGTCGGCGATCGCGCGGAACGCGGTGTCCTCGCTGCTCTGGGCCATGGCCGCGTGCGTCGGGTGAGTCTGCGCCAGCGCGGGCGTAGCAAGGGCAAGCAGCGCAGCAGCAGGAACGACGAACTTCATCGGCAGGACTCTCCGGCAGTCAAACTGGTTGCACCTGCTACCAGCCGGGCTCCCTTGCCGCTAGCCCGCTTTCTTGGGGCTGTCGCCCAACCGCGCCAGCACCAGCGCCGCGGCCACGAGCATCATGCCGAACGCATCGAGCGCTCCCAGCGTCTCGCCGAACGCGAACCAGCCGGCAAGCACCGAAACGGCAGGTTGCGTCAGCAGGGCCAGGCCGATGACCAGCGGCGGGAAGTGGCGCAGGGCATAGACCAGCAGCCCCTGCCCCACGATCTGGCTGCCAAGGGTGAGCGCGATCAGCGGCCACCAGTTGTGCGGCATGACCCGCTCGCCCAGCGACAGCGCGATGGCAAGCAGGACGGGGGCCCCGGCAAGGCTAGAATGGAACAGCAGCGCCCAGCTGCCGAAGCGTTCGCGGCCGCGCTGCAGCAGCAGGATGTAGAAGGTGTAGAAGAACCCGGCCAGGATACAGAACAGGTCGCCCACCAGCGTCGCATGGTCGATCTCCAGCGAGCGGCCGAGCAGGATGGCCGACCCGGCCAGCGCGGCAACGATCGCGATCACTTCCATGCGGCGGGGCGACCGGCGCGCGGCGATCACCCCCCAGGCCATCAGGATCAGGCTGCCCGAATTGCCGAACAGCGAGGCGTTGCCAAGGCGCGTGCGAGCAATGCCGATGTGCCAGCTTGCAAGGTCGAGCGCGAAGAGCACGCCGGCGGCCGCCACCGCAATCCATGCCGCGCGGCCCATGCCGGTCAGCGGCTGGCGGCTGCGGTTGGCCAAAAGCGCGAGCAGGGGAAGGGCCAGCGCCAGACGCCAGAAACCCGAGGCAACCGGCCCGGTATCGGCCAGCCGCACCGACCACGGGCCGAGTGCCAGCGCCACGTTGCCACCGAGCAGCGCCAGGAAATGGCGCGCGGTCGGCTGACCGGAAGACATCGCAGTGGCGCCAGGGCCCTTGCCGAGGGTTGACATGGGGGACGGGTTTCCCGCTAAACAGGTTGCAAAAGGAAACGGGAAATCTCGTGTCCTCGTCCTTGTCATTTCATCCCGCGAAGGTCTTGTCCATGCACGATTCCCTGTTCCAGCCGATCCAGCTCGGCGCGATTGCCGCACCAAACCGCATCCTGATGGCGCCCTGCACCCGCATGCGCGCCGACGACAACTTCGTGCCGACCGAGATCATGGCGACGTACTACGCCCAGCGCGCCGATGCCGGGCTGATCATCACCGAAGCGACCGGCATCAGCCGCGAAGGGCTCGGCGCGGCCCGTGCGCCGGGGATCTGGAACCAGGCGCAGGTCGAAGCGTGGAAGCCGATCACCGAAGCGGTGCACAAGGCGGGCGGCCGCATCGTGTGCCAGCTGTGGCACATGGGCCGCATCGTCCACCCCTGGTTCCTTGGCGGCGAGCCGCCCGTCTCGGCCTCGGCCACCCGGCTGGAGGAAGGCATGGCGCACACCCCGGCGGGGCGCTTCCCCTACGAAACAGCGCGCCCGCTGCGCATCGACGAAATGCCGCGGATCGTCGAGGACTATGCCCTTGCCACGCGCAACGCCCGCGAAGCCGGCTTCGATGGCGTGCAGCTTCATGCCGCGAATGGCTACCTGATCGACCAGTTCCTGCGTTCGAGCACCAACCTGCGCGATGACGATTACGGCGGCCCGGCCGAAAACCGCGTGCGCCTGCTGCGCGAAGTGCTGCAGGGCATCGTTTCGGCGTGGGATGCGCCGCACGTTTCGGTCCGCCTTTCACCCAACGGCGACAGCCAGGGCGCGGACGATCCGGATCCGGCAACGCTGTTCGCGCACGCGGCGCAGGTCGTGCAGGATGCGGGCGCCGCGTTCCTCGAACTGCGCCAGCCGGGGCCGGACGGCACTTATGGTTCGACCACCGTGCCGCAGCAGGACGCGGTGATCCGTTCGATCTACAAGGGCCCGCTTGTGCTCAACAGCGACTACACCGCCGATGCTGCCGCGCAGGATGTCGCCTCGGGCCGCTGCGACGCGGTGAGCTGGGGCCGGCTCTACCTGTCGAACCCCGACCTTGCCACGCGCATCCGCAAGGGAGCGCCGCTCAACCCCAACAAGGGCGCGCCCAAAACGTGGTACTATCCCAGCGAGGAAGGGTATACGGACTACCCGACGCTCGAACAGGAAGCCGCGGGGGCTGCTGCCTGACGGAGCGAGAGGGAGAGATCACGCGTGCGCATTCCACGGTCCTGGCTGTTCGTCCCCGGCGATAGCGAGAAGAAGTTGGCCAAGGGCCCGGAAACAGGTGCGCACGCGCTGATCGTCGATCTTGAAGATGCCGTCGCGCCTTCGGCCAAGGCCGAGGCGCGGCGCGTCACGCGCAACTGGCTCGAAGCACACAAGCGGCAGGTGACCATGCGCAAGCAGGTCCACTGGGTGCGGATCAACGCGGTCGACACCGGGCTCTGGCGCGACGACCTTGGCGCCGTGATGCCCGGTGCGCCCGCCGGAATCATGGTGCCCAAGGCCGACGGGCCCGAACAGGTGCGCATGATCGCGGCCGAAATCTACGAGCTGGAACAGCGCAACGGCATTCCCAACGGCCAGACCAAGGTGCTGCCGCTGGTCAGCGAAACGCCGCGCGCGGCGATCACCATCGCCGATTATGCCACCAGCCCGATGCCGCGCCTGGCTGGCCTGACCTGGGGGGCAGAGGATCTCGGCGCGGAACTGGGTGCTTCGCGCAAGCGGGATGCCGCCGGCCTGTGGACCGATGCCTTCCGCTATGTCCGGGCGCAGACGCTGTTGGTGGCCCACGCTGCCGGGGTCTGGGCGATCGACACGCTGCACGCCGATTTCCGCGACGAGGAAGGCCTGCGCCAGGCCGCGCTGGCCGCCAAGGGCGACGGGTTTGCCGGCATGCTGGCGATCCACCCCGCGCAAGTGCCGATTATCAACGCGGCCTTCGCGCCGAGCGAGGCGGAGCTGGACGAAGCGCACGCCATCGTCGAAGCCTTTGCCGGCAATCCGGGCGCGGGAACCCTGCAGCTCAACGGGCGGATGATCGACCAGCCGCACCTGCGCCAGGCGAAGGCGCTGCTCGGGATCGACTGACGCGCGGCTTCAGTTGGCGGGCGGCGGCGGCGATGCTGCAGCAGGAGCGGCGGCGGGCGCTGGCGCTTCCGCTTCGGGTTCATCGGCGGCACTGCTGGCATCGTCTGCCGGCGCCTTGGCCGTTTTTGCTCCGGCGCTCGGCTGCACCGGCTGGAGCGGCGGCTCGGATGTCGAAGTGTCGAGATTGATCATCGAATCGCTGACCGTGCCGGGCAGGACTTCGCCACCGGCCGCCTGCGCGGCATTGCCGTCGTCCTTCTTGCCACAGGCCGAAAGTGCCAGCACCGCCAGCGGCGCGAATAGGAAAAGGCGGGCGGGCAGGTGCATCGGGCGAAATCCTGTCATGATGCCGGAGGGCAGGCGACGTCTAGCTTGGCCAGGAACGCCCCGGCTCGGGCCAGCAATGCCGCATCGAAGGCCTCCGGCGCAACCGTCAGGCCAAGATCGGCAAGGCTGGTAACCCCGAATTCCTCGATCCCGCACGGCACGATCCCGCCGAAGTGGGCAAGATCGGGCGACAGGTTGACCGAAAACCCGTGCATGGTGACCCAGCGGCGGATGCGCACACCGATCGCGCCGATCTTGGCTTCGCGGCCGTCGCGCCCGTTGGTCCAGATGCCCACGCGCCCTTCGGCTCGCCAGCTTTCGACGCCGAAATCGCCCAGCGTATCGATCACCCAGCCTTCCAGCGCATGGACGAAGCCGCGCACGTCGCGCGCGCGCTTGCGCAGGTCGATCAGGACATAGCCCACGCGCTGCCCGGGTCCGTGATAGGTATAGCGCCCGCCGCGCCCGGCCTCGACCACCTCGAATCGCGGATCGAGCAGCTCGTCCGCCGCCGCGCTGGTGCCGGCGGTGTAGACCGGCGGATGTTCAAGCAGCCAGATCAGCTCGCCCGCGCGGCCTTCGGCGATTTCGGCATTGCGCGTCGCCATGGCATCGAGCGCGACGCGATAGGGCACCGGTTGCGCCTCGCGCCGCACTTCGAGATCGGAAGGAAGATCCATGCCGCCTGCGATGGTGCTTCGTCCGTAAAAGTGCAAGGGGGTGCGCTCCCCCTGCGAGCCTGCTAGAACCGGGCTGCTTCCAAGGATATGACGCCCCCGTGACCACACTCGACAGCAGCACCGCCTGGTCCAGCGCCACGCGCATGGTCGCGGCCAACCGCGACGTGCTCGCGCCGATCGCGGGTGTGTTCTTCTTCCTGCCGGGCCTGATCGGCGCGATCTTCGTGCCCGCCCCGGCGGTGCAGAGCGGCATGAACGAAGCGCAGATGATCGATGCGATGCAGTCCTATTACGCCGGTTCGCTGCCGCTGCTGATCCTGCTGTCGCTGATTCCCATGGCGGGGATGCTGACGATGCTGGTGGCGATGATCGATGCCAGCCGGCCGACCATTGGCGAAGCCATCCGCCGCAGCTTCCGCGCCCTTCCCGCGTACTTCGCCGGGCAGCTGCTCGTCGCGCTGGCGCTGACGCCGGCGGTGCTGCTGATCGTCGGCCTGCTCGGCGCGGTCCTGCCCGCGGCGCTGGCGGTGGCGATCGCCATGGCCGTGCTGCTGTGGCCGGTGATGCGCACGATGCTGATCGGCCCGATCCTGGCGAGCGGGCGGGAACGCTCGCCCATCGCCGCGATCCGCGAAAGCATGCGCCTGACGCGGGGCAACAGCGGCCGGATGCTCGCCTTCATCGGGCTCGCCGGGTTCCTGTTCCTGGTCGTCTATGGCCTGGTGATGATGGTCGTGGGCGTGGTGCTGGTGCTGGTCAGCGGGGGAGAGCCGCAGCGCGTGCTGGCCGAGGCGATCTCGGGCGTGCTGATTGCCGCGGCCTATACCTACTTCGTGGCGATCCTCGCCGCGATCCACGAACAGCTGGCCGGCCGGGACACGACGCCCGCCTCGACCTTCGGCTGACCTTTTCGGCCAGCCTTGCGAAGGCCTATTCCTTCCAGCCCCAGCTGATCACGCAGGGCGGCACGTTCACCGGCTCGAACCCCTTGTCGATGTGGCGGAAATACTTGCCCATCAGCGTCCGCGCACGGGCAGTGTACTGATAGACGAGGAAGGCCCCACCCGGCCGCAGCACGCGGTGCGTTGCCGCCATGATCGCCGGCCCCACGCCTTCGGGCAGGGTCGAGAACGGCAGGCCCGACAGGACGTAGTCGGCATGATCGAAACCGTGCGCACGCACGATTTCCTCGACATCGGCCGCCGAACCGTTGACCGCGATGAAGCGGCTGTCACCGATCGTGCGCGACAGGTAGGCGATGAAATCGGGGTTGGTGTCGATCACGATCAGCCGGCCATCGCGGCGCAGCTTTTCCAGCACGGGACGGCAGAAGGTGCCCACGCCCGGGCCATATTCGACGAACAGGCGGCACTGGTCCCAATCGACGCGCGACAGCACGCGTTCGATCGTGCGGCGCGACGAAGGGACGATCGCCCCCACCATCACCGGGTGCTTGACGAAGCCCTTGAAGAAGATGCCGGCGGGCCCGAGCATCTGTTCCGCCTTGCGCTTCGCCCGGTGCAGAATGGGACGACGCGCAGCTTGCGTGGAAGTCATCGTGGCGGAACACCCTTCAAATCAACGTGACACGAGCGCGTCGCAAATTTGTCTTCGCATTGCAAGCGCGCTGCGACGATCCTACCGAGGAAGGAATGAACCGGATGTGACAGGATCTCGAAGTCCGTCACGTTCGAAGGGAGAGCAAACCGCGTGAATCAGACCGGTATCCACGGCCCTGCCGCCGAAGCGGGCGGCCCTGCCGCCGAAGCGGGCGTCCCTGCCGCGCTCGCCAGCCAGCATCTACCACGCGGCCGCATGGCGCTGCTCTTCGCGGTGATGCTGACCACGGCGGCGGGCAATACCGCGATGCAATCGGTCATGCCCTCGATCGGCACGCACCTTGGCATCGCCGACGTGTGGGTGAGCCTCGCCTATTCGTGGTCGGCGCTGCTTTGGATGCTGCTCGCCCCGTTCTGGGCGCGCCGGTCCGACCGCCGCGGCCGCAAGGCGATGATGAGCCTTGGCATGGGCGCCTTCGCGCTGTCGTTCGCTCTGTGCGGCACGGTGCTGTTCTTCGGCCTGCGTGGCATGTTCACCGGGCTTTCGACGATCCTCCTCTTCGCGCTCGCCCGCTCGCTCTACGGCGGTTTCGGCTCGGCAGCACCCCCGGCCGTGCAGGCCTATGTCGCCAGCCGCACCAGCCGCGAAGAGCGGACCAAGGCGTTGAGCCTCGTCTCCTCCAGCTTCGGCCTCGGCACGGTGCTCGGCCCGGCGCTTGCGCCGCTCCTGATCCTGCCGGGGCTGGGGCTGGTCGGCCCTTTCGCGCTGTTCGCGCTGTTCGCGGTCGGCGTGCTGGTCACCCTGCGGCTGCGCCTGCCCGACGATGCTCCGAGCTATGCCGGGCGGGGCGAGATCATGGAGGAGCCGTTCAGCCCATCGTCGAACCCGCGCATGGTCGATGATGATCCCGACGGATCGCCGGATTCGCTGCCCGAGGCCGAACCCCGGCACACCGATGCCAGCCGGCTGCGCTGGGGCGATCGCCGGATTCGCGCGTGGCTGCTGATCGGCACGCTCGGCGGGCAGGCGCAGTCGATCCTGCTCGGCTTGATCGGTTTCCTCCTGCTCGACCGGCTCGGCCTGCGCCACCAGCCCGACGTTGCCGCCGGCTCGATCGGGCTGGTGCTGATGTGCGGCGCGGTCGCCACTCTGCTCGCGCAATGGGGCCTGATTCCCACGCTCGGTCTCGGCCCGCGCACGTCCACGCTGTGGGGCATGGGGCTGTGCTGCGCGGGCGTGATCCCGATGGCGCTGGGTCGCGATCTGCACACTATCGCCACCGGCTTTGCCATCTGCTCGCTGGGCTTCGGCCTGTTCCGCCCCGGCTTCACCTCGGGCGCCAGCCTTGCCGTCACGCGGGCGGAACAGGGGCAATCGGCCGGGATCGTCGCCGCCGTCAACGGATCGGCCTACATCGTCACGCCGGCGATCGGGGTGTTCCTCTACAACCACTCCGCCTGGCTCGCCTGGGCGCTGGTCGAAGCGCTGGCGGTGGGCGTGCTGGTGATCGGCCTTGGCATGATCAAGCCGGACAGCCCCGAAACCGAACGGCGGCGCTGAGCTTTCGCTCAGGCGGCGGCAATGCGCATGGCGACGCGCCGCGCGGCGGCATTGTGCAGCCGCACCGCGACGACCAGCAGCAGGTTGAGCACGATCGTCTGGTAGATGAAGTAGTACAGCGGGCTGCCCGCGATCATACCGATCCCGAGCACGATGGCGCGCGGGTTGGGGCCCAGGAACTTGAGCAGCAGCAGCAGTGGGCGCTGTTCCTTCTGCACTTCGGCGCGGATCTGCGCCAAGCGCGCCGGATCATCCTTCATCGCCGCGGTCACCGCCGCATCGACCTGCAGCGCCCAAGGGCTCATGCCCGAAGCAAGGCGCAGGTAGCCGCGCACGAAGCCCCGCAGGATCCACGAAACGCCGCGCTTGTCCTTGAACAACGCGCCGTCATCCTTGGCCGAATTGTTCAGCCACGGCACGCCATAGGTCCAGTACTGGTAGAACCGGCGCTGCACCTCGACGAAGTTCGACTGCACCACGTGGCTGGCCCCGGCGGCCAGCGTCCAGAACCACGCCCAGCCCGGGCCGATCGCGCGCGTCAGCACGAAGGCGAGCAGGACGTAGAGCACGATGTGGCTGGCGTAGTCGCAGATGCCGTCGACCAGCTCGCCCAGTGGGCTGGTCTTGCCGGTGATCCGGGCAAGGTCGCCGTCGGCACCATCGACCACGTGCCACGTCATGTGCAGCGCCATGCCGATGAACGCGCCCGCCGGCCAGGCCAGTCCCCAGTAGCAGAACCCTGCCGCCACCACGCACAGCCCGCCGATCACGCTGACCATGTTGGGGGTGATCGGGGTGGACGCCAGCCGCCGCGCAAGCTGCCAGGCCAGCGGGTGATAGACATAGTGGTTGAGCGCGTCCTGCAGTTCGCGCGGACGGCGCGGGCGCTGCGGCACCGGCCTGGGCCCGGCAGCGTGCCCGTCTCCAGCCTTGCTCGCGCCGTTCATTCGCAATCCCTGTCCATCTTGACGAGTGTTCGACCAACCGCCTTGTCGCTGGCCGATCCGTTCCTATAGTTTCCTTCGAATAGCCCGAACGCGCCGCACCGCAAGGGACGGCGGCAATTGGCGTGCTCTGGGAGAGGCGATGTCCACGCTTTCCTTCGTGATCGAGGCGACAGCCTTCCTGCGCCAGCGGGTCGCGGGCCTCAGCGGCCTTGCCCGCACCCTGATCCTCGCCGATCTCGCCGGTGCCGACCGCATCGTGATCGTGGCCGATGCGCCGGTCGAACGCGACTGGCAGACCAGCTTTGCCGATCGTGGACGCCCACTGCCCCGGATCGAGATCGTGCGCCAACACGATGACGGCGCTTCCGGGGCGCGCGAAGTGCGCGTGCCGGGGGACGTGCTGCTCACGCCCGAAGGCATCGCCTGGCTGCGCGACGAAGGCGCGCGTTCGCTGGTCGCCGGGCGCCACTTCCACGTCGGCCGCGATCCCGCCGCGCTCACCCGCGCGATCCTTGCCGATACGGTCAAGCCCACCGACGGCTGGGTCTGCCGCCGGCTCAACCGCCCGATCTCGAACCGCATCTCGATGGTCCTGCTGCGGTTCGGCGTTGGGCCGATGCCGGTCACCTGGTTCACCCTTGGTCTATCGGCGCTGATGGTCGCAATCCTCGTGCAGGGTGGCTGGACCGCCTTCGCGCTCGGCGGGCTGCTGTACCAGGCGGTCTCGGTGATCGATGGCGTCGATGGGGAAATCGCGCGGGCCAGCTTTCGCTTCTCCGCACGCGGCGCAATGCTCGACACCGCATGCGACATGATCGCCAATTTCGGCTTTGCCATCGGCCTGATGACGGGGCTGATCCGCAGCGAAGGGCCCGAACACATCAGCTTTGCCGTCGCCATCGTCATGCTGCTGGCCTCGGGCATCGTGCTGATGCTCTCGCTGCTCCGCCTGGGGCCGCGCAAGGGCAGCTTCGACGTGTTGCGCGCCGCGCTGACCGAGCGGCTGCACCGCCACCGGCGGCTGCAGAAGCTGGTGCTCGGCGTGGAACGGCTGTTCAAGCGCGATGTCTACGTGCTGGTCGGGTGCCTTGCCTGCCTCGCCGGTCTTGCCCCGCTGCTGCCACCGGTGATCGTCGGGGGCCTTGCCGTGTGGATCGCGGCGATCTGCTGGTGCGCGCCACTTATCGCAACCGATCGGACCGGCCGGCTGCTGCCCCCGCATCTGCGCATGCCGTGACGAACCGGGCGATGTCCCGCGTGCAAAAATTCACAAGGACGCGCCCCGGGGAATGCTGCACACGCGCAATCGCGGGGGCATGGCGGTGGCAAAGGATTTGCGCTAATGCGCGCGTTATCCATGGATGGATCGCGATCCGGTCCCCCTTTGCTCTCGCAGTTGCAGCGCGCTGCCTGGCGAGAGACGAGACGCGGGGGTGAATCGTGGAAGCGTGACAGACGGGAAATTTTCTTGCAATAGCCGGCCAATTTCCGGATTGAGGCAATTTAGTGACAGCGCGCGGGGCTCAACCGGGCAAGCAGCGCCTGTGTGAAGGGACATGAGTACATGAAGCCAATAAAGGTCGCGGTGATCGGGGTCGGCAACTGCGCCAGCTCGCTCGTCCAAGGCGTCTACTTCTACCGCAACAACAACTCGACCAACGGCCTGATCCACGACCGCATCGGCGGCTATGGCGCCGGTGACGTCGAGTTCGTGCTGGGCGTCGATGTCGATGCACGCAAGGTCGGCAAGGACATTTCGGAAGCGATCTTCGCTGCCCCGAACTGCACCGCCGTTTTCCATGCCGATGTTCCCGCCACCGGCGGCAAGGTCATCATGGGCAAGATTCTCGATGGCGTCGCCGATCACATGACCGGCATGGGCGAGCGCGGCTTCATCGTCGCCGACCAGCCCGAAGCGACCCACGAAAGCATCGTCGCCGCGCTCAAGGAATCGGGCGCCGAAGTGCTCCTCAACTTCCTGCCCGTCGGTTCGCAGACCGCCACCGAATTCTACATGGAATGCGCGCTCGAAGCGGGCGTCGCGGTGGTCAACTGCATGCCGGTGTTCATCGCCTCCACGCCGGAATGGGAATCGAAGTTCCGCGCCAAGCGCATCCCGATCGTGGGTGACGACATCAAGGCGCAGGTCGGCGCCACGATCGTCCACCGCGTGCTGTCGAGCCTGTTCGGCGCCCGTGGCGTGCAGGTCGAAAAGACCTACCAGCTCAACACCGGCGGCAACACCGACTTCATGAACATGCTCGATCGCCAGCGTCTGGGCAGCAAGAAGGAATCGAAGACCGAGGCGGTGCAGGCCATGCTCGCCCAGCGTCTCGAGGACGAGAACATCCACGTCGGCCCGTCGGACTACGTTCCCTGGCAGAAGGACAACAAGCTGTGCTTCCTTCGCCTCGAAGGTTCGCAGTGGGGCAACGTGCCGATGAACCTCGAACTCCGCCTCTCGGTGGAAGACAGCCCGAACTCGGCCGCTTGCGTGATGGATGCGATCCGTTGCTGCAAGGTCGCGCTCGATCGCGGCGAAGGCGGTGCTCTGATCGGCCCGTCGGCCTATTTCTGCAAGCACCCGCCGCAGCAGTTCAACGACGACACCGCCGCGCAGATGGTCGAGGAATTCATCTCGGACACCGCGCTGGCCGCCGAGTAACACCGGCCCAGTCGTCTGGTATCAGAAGCGGCGCCGGTCACCCGACCGGCGCCGCTTCGCGTTGAAGGAAGCCCGATGGACGCCCTGATCATCGCCGCCGGCTATGGCAGCCGCCTGGCCGAAATCTCCCCCTCCAAGCCGCTCACCCCGGTCTGCGGCGTGCCGCTGATCGAAATCGGCATCCGCCAGGCGATGATCGCCGGCGTCACCCGCGTCGTCGTCGTCACCGGCCACCGCGCCGACATGGTCGAAGCCGCCCTCGCCGACATTTCGCTCAGACTCGGCATCGAAGTCGTGCCGGTGCGCCTTGCCGACTGGTCCACGCCCAACGGCCACTCGGTCATGGCCGGCGCCACCCGCTGCGATGGCGATTATCTGCTGATGATGGCCGACCACATGTTCGAAGCCGACATCCTCGCCCGCCTGCTCGCCGAAGGCGCGCCCGATCGCGGGGTCACCCTGGCCATCGACCGCCGCGTCGACAACCCGCTGGTCGATCCCGACGACGCCACCTGGGTGCGCATGGACGATGCGGGCCGCATCCTTGCCATCGGCAAGACCATCGCCCCCTACGATGCGGTCGATTGCGGCGCCTTCCTCGCCACGCCCGAACTCGCCCAAGCGATCCGCGAAGCTATCGCCGCGGGCAAGTCCGGCTCGCTGTCCGACGGCATGCAGATCCTCGCCGACAAGGGCCGCGCCGCGACCATGGACATCGACGACGCCTGGTGGATGGACGTCGACGACCCCCGCGCCCACGCCCTCGCCGAGGAACTCGCCCCCTGGCACCTGTCGCAAAGCTTCGCCGGAATGGGCGGGGAATAAGGCGGGGGAGGGTCCCAGCCCATCGAGCATCCGCAGGGTAGTGAAGGGTTGCGAGCGCGGCGCGGGCCAATAAGAAAAAGGCAGTCCTTCGACAAGCTCAGGACAGACGGGGGTTGGGAAGGCAGCACATGCCCTCACCATTTAACGTCATCCCAGCGAAGGCTGGGATCGCTCGCCGCCAAGCGCGCCAACCGTTCCGCAAACCGAGAGCGATGCCAGCCTACGCTGGCATGACGAATGAGGGAAAAAGGAACCCTCTACCCCCAAACCGCCTGCCCTGAGCCTGTCGAAGGGCTGCCCTTGTTCTCCCAAGCGCAACAGGGCGATCGAACGCAACACCTCCCCACAGCGCCACCCTCGCGCCGGAAGACGTCCCGGGAACGCGAGGGGGTGCCCCCCTCGCATCCATCCTTGTTCTAACTCAACCTTGACAAAACGTACCATATAGGTTATACGCCCCACCACGGACCGGGAGCGGCATGGCCGGCTTGCTCTTCGCTCCTTCGGGCCAATCTCCACGCTGGGAAAGGCCCGACGCGACCGGCGCGGGTCGGCGCTGCGGGAGGCCGCTTCCTCGGAAGCGGTCAGCGAGGGCGTTAAGCCCCAAGTCCCTCAGGGCACACCCAACGCCACTGCAACGGACGGGCGGATGTGGTGCGGTGGTTCAACCGCGTGGCAGCGCTCCCTTGCGAGTCCGGTTCCAGTCCGGTCCGGCCCCTTCATGCGGCCGCGACTAATCCCGGAACTTATCCTCGTGGGACTTATCGCTACGGACCGGGCCGCCTTGCGAGCCGCCGCCCGGGTTTCGAGCCCCCGTCCGAATAAAGGCTGAGCCGATCCGGGATAGCCAACGCCCCGCCGGCCACTCGCCACAGCGTTCCTCTTGCCCTCCACGCGCAAGCGCCACGCATGGCGCCCGCGCCGGTCGCGCAGGTCCGTACCGCTTTCCAAACGGCGTTATCGTCCGGGCTCGCCGCCGGATATCCCTCTGTGAACGCGAGGCGCGCCCCATCCCGGGTGGGACGGGGCGGCGCGCTTGTCAGTGGCGGAAGTGGCGCATGCCGGTGAAGACCATGGCGAGGCCCGCTTCGTCCGCCGCCTTGATCACGTCTTCATCGCGGATCGAGCCGCCGGGCTGGATCACGCAGGTCGCGCCCGCTTCGACTGCCGCCATCAGGCCGTCGGCGAAGGGGAAGAACGCGTCCGAAGCGACTGCCGACCCGTTGGTGCGGGGCTCGGACCAGCCGTGCGTCTCGGCGGCTTCCCTGGCCTTGGCCGCGGCGATGCGCGAGGAATCGCGGCGGTTCATCTGGCCTGCGCCGATGCCGGCGGTGACGCCATCCTTGGCATAGACGATGGCGTTGGATTTGACGTGCTTGGCCACGGTCCAGGCGAACAGCGCGTCGGCCAGTTCCTGCTCCGTCGGCGCGCGCTTGGTCACGACCTTGAGATCGTCCAGGCCGATCTTGCCGGTATCGCGATCCTGCACCAGCAGGCCGCCGGCGATCGGCAAAGTGTTCAGCCCCGCGCGGTTCGCATCGGGCAGCGCATCGACCAGCAGCAGGCGCAGGTTCTTCTTGCGCGCGAAGGCCTGCTTGGCCGCATCGTCCGCGCAAGGCGCGACGACGACTTCGGTGAAGATCTCGCAGATCGCATTGGCGGTCGGCCCGTCGAGCGGCACGTTGGTGGCAACGATGCCGCCGAAGGCCGACACCGAATCGCAGGCGAGCGCCGCGTTCCACGCATCGAGCAGCGTGTCCGCGCTGGCGACGCCGCAGGGATTGGCGTGCTTGACGATCACCACCGTGGGCTTCGCGCTATCGGTCGCGAATTCGGCCACGAGTTCGAGCGCCGCATTGGCATCGTTATAGTTGTTGTAGGACAGCTCCTTGCCCTGCACCTGCACGGCCTGCGGCAGGCCCGGCGTGTCCGGATTGCGCGCGACGTAGAGCGCGGCCGACTGGTGCGGGTTCTCGCCATAGCGCAGCGTGGTGACGAGGCGGTGGGCCGAGGCAAGCACCGGCGGGAAGTGGTGCTGCTGGTCCACGCGGGCGAACCACTGCGAGATCGCCGCATCATAGGCGGCCGTCGCGGCATAGGCCTTGGCCGCCATGGCGCGGCGGAAGGTGAGCGTGCTCTTGCCGCCGGTCTGCTCCAGCTCGGCAAGGAAGGCGTCATAGTCCGCCGCATCGGTCAGGATGGTCACGTACTGGTGGTTCTTGGCCGCCGAACGCACCATCGACGGGCCGCCGATGTCGATGTTCTCGATCACCTCGTCGCGCTCGGCGCCCTTGGCGACGGTCGCCTCGAACGGATAGAGATTGACGACCACGAGGTCGATCGCGCCGATTTCGTGTTCCGCCATCGCGGCGGCGTGTTCGGCATTGTCGCGCACGGCCAGCAGGCCGCCGTGGACCTTGGGGTGCAGCGTCTTGACGCGGCCGTCCATCATTTCGGGAAAGCCGGTGAGGTCGGACACGTCCTTCACCTCCAGCCCCGCTTCGCGCAGCGCCTTGGCGGTGCCGCCGGTCGAGACCAGCTCGACTCCGCGCGCGGCAAGCGCCTTGCCCAGATCGACCAATCCGGTCTTGTCGGACACCGAAAGCAGCGCCCGCTTGATGGTAACGTCAGTCACGTCGATGAATCCTATCGCATCTTCTTGAGCAGCCAGGAGAACGTCTCCCCGCTGCGGGGAATCTTGGCCTGGACGACCAGTTGCCGGGTGCCGACCGGTCTGCCCTGCCCATCGGCCCACAGGCTTTCCTCGATCGTCACCGGATCGCGCCCGGAACGGAACTGCCACAGGCTGCCATCGGGCAGCGACAGCGTCACGCCAAGGCCATCCGCGCCTTGGGCGAGCTCGATATGCGGGCCGAGGTGAAAGCGCAAGGCAACGCCCACCGTGCCGCGCTTGCCCTTGCGGCCCGAGGCGATCAGCAGGTCCTCGCCGCGCAGTTCGGTGCCATCGTCGCGCAGGATCAGGATGCGCCGGTGCGTCAGGCCATAGCGCGCGACATAGCCATCGTGGCTCGCTTCGAGCCGCGTTGCCCCTGCCCCGTTGTCGGCGGTCATCGTGCGGCGGTCGACCTCGACCGTGCCGACCCCCGCGCCCAGCGTGCCGTTGATCAGCACCGCGGTCGAATTGGTGTCGTCCAGCACGAGCGTGGAATGCGCCGCGCTCGCGCGCAGGCCCTGGGCCAGGCGCAGCGGGATCAGCCCGCCCGCCATCGCACCGCCGCCGCAGTTGACGATCAACCGCTCGCCCGCATGGCTGAATTCGAAGGCCAGCGTCGATGCGCAGCCGGTGCGCGCGTGGCGGGCCAGCGGCGGGGGCGCGGCGTCGAACTGCAGGATCGACTTCATCGCCGAAACGCGCTGGTATCCCCACTGGCGCGCATCGCGCAGCGGGCGGGTGCGCACGCCACTCGCGCGGATCAGCGTTTCGATGCGCGGCGCCGGGATCGCGCCGGCGCCCTGCCACGATCCCAGCGCCCCATCGCCGTGCAGCATGGCGAGCAGCGGCGGCACGAGCAGCGTCAGGATGGTGTCGAGCTGCGCGGGCGGATCGGCGCGGACCGCGGCGTAGCACGCCTTGAGCAGCACGATCCGCTCGATCGCCTCGATCTGGCCCAGCGGGCTGCGCGACAGCAGGCCGCCGTCATCGCCCACCAGATCGCCCAGCGCGCGGATCAGCCCCGCTTCGCCGAACAGGCGGCGGGCATGGCCATCCTCGAACAGCAGGCCGGCGGCGGTGATCGCGGTCCAGGCGCAGACCTCGTCCAGCTTGTCGTCGGCCTTGGTCGCGTGGCGATCGAGCCAGCGCGCGGTTTCCGCCATGGCGGCCAGTGCGCGGGCGCGGAACTTGCGGTCGGTGCCCGAAAGGATCAGCGGGGCGTGAACCATCCATGCCAGCAGCCGGTGGCCGACATGCCCGACATTCCACGCAGGGCCGCTGGCGGGCCTGGGATTGGCGGTGAGCCAGGCCGAAAGGATGCGCTCGGCCACGGCGGTCGATTGCGCGCGCGGGCCCGCCGCCTCGAGATCGGAGAGCCAGGTGAAGCCGTGGATCAGCCGCTCCATCGGGGGCGAAAGATGCGCGCCGGTAAACTCGGTGTCGGCAATCGCGGTGCGCACGCCGAACAGCAGGAAGTGCCCTGCCCGCAATGCCTTGCCGATGGCGGGATCGCCGGGAAGCGGGTTGTCGACCGTGGCGGTCAGCCGAATGCGCCCGCGCTTGCGAAAGGGATTGAGCGCGCCCGGTGGCAACCCCATGCGATAGGCAAAGCGGACCAGACGTTCGCCCGTGCCCACCGCCGGCGGGCTGAAGTCGGCAAGCGCCAGCGCGCGGCCGGGTTCGATCACGGCGGGCTCGAACCGGGTCTCGACCTCGTCGTCGCTCACCAGCGTCGGGCTCGCTTCGCGCTGGCGGTCGAGCGGAATGGCCCGGCGCGACGGGTCCTGCGCCCCCTCGTCGAAGGCGGCAGGCGAACCACCATCTCCGGAGAGGTCCGCCCGGTCCATCGCGTCAGCCGTGGCCCTTCAGCGCCGCGATGTTCGCAGCGTAGCAATCGGGCCCGCCCTTGAAGCTGGCGGTGCCGGCCACCAGCACGTCGGCGCCGGCATCGGTGCACAGCCTGGCGGTCGTCACGTCGACCCCGCCATCGACTTCGAGGTGGATCGGCCGGCCGGTCTTGTCGATCATCTTGCGCACCGCTTCGATCTTGCGAAGCTGGCTGGAAATGAAGCTCTGTCCGCCGAAACCGGGATTCACGCTCATGATCAGGACCAGGTCGATCTCGTCGATCAGGTAGTCGAGCATCTTGGCGGGCGTTGCCGGATTGAGCGAGATGCCCGCCTTCTTGCCCAGCCCCTTGATCGCCTGCACCGTGCGGTGGACGTGCGGGCCCGCTTCGGGATGGACGGTGATGATGTCCGCCCCCGCCGCCGCGAACGCTTCGAGGTAGGTGTCCACCGGCGAGATCATCAGGTGCACGTCGAACGGCTTTGCCGTGTGCGGGCGCAGCGCCTTCACCACGGCCGGGCCGATGGTGATGTTGGGCACGAAATGACCGTCCATCACGTCGACGTGGATCCAGTCCGCACCGGCAGCGTCAATCGCGCGCACTTCCTCGCCCAGGCGGGCGAAGTCGGCGGAAAGGATCGAAGGCGAGATCAGCGGGGCAGTCATCGTCGGCAAGTCCAGTCGGAACGTTGGCGCTTTTCGGGCATGGCCTGTGGTTGCCGCGAAGGGCGGCAGCCGCTTCGGCGTTACCGGTGCGCTCTCCGGGGGACAAGCGCGAATGCGATGGTTTTCCACACGGAGCGGCCGGTCCGCGCCGCGCCCGATCGCCGAAATCCGCCCCGCTGGCGGGATCTTCCGCGGCCGCGACAGGTTCAGCAGGGGTTCAACGGCCTTGCGCCAGGGAGACGGTCGGCATCGGAAACGTGTTTTTTCCTTGTCTGTCAGCAATTTCGGCTGTGACGTCATTACCGCAACGCACGGGTCGACAGAGATATTCCGGACTGCAATATTGATGGCCATGTCGAAGACCATTCGTGCCCTGACCGGGGGTCATTTCATCGGACTTGCCGCCGCCTCCGCCCTGTGTGCCGCTGCGCCGGCGCAGGCTGCGCCCAATTGCGCCGGTCCCGCCAGCGATACCTGGATCAACATCACCGTCACCAACGTGCGCAACGGCAACGGGCTGATGGCGGTCACGCTCTATGCCGACGATTCCCGGCGCTTCCTGGTGAAGCACGGTTCGATGTACGTCGGCCGCGTGCCGGCGACGGCGCCGGAAACGCGGATGTGCCTGTTCGTGCCAAAGCCCGGCGTCTATGCGATCGCGGTCTATCACGACGAGGATTCCTCGCAGACGATCAACCGCAGCGGCATGCTCGGCATCCCGACCGAAGGCTTCGGCTTTTCCAATGATCCGCCGACCATCGCCAGCCTGCCCGCCTTCCGGTCGGTCCGCCTGCACATCGGCAAGACCAACCTGTCGACCCGGATCACGCTGAAGTATCCGTGATCGCGCCGGGAAAAGCGCCCGGCGTGGATCGTCCCGAAATCCTCCTGCCCGCCCCGGTGCTCGCCTCGGCGATGGCAGCGCTCGACCAGGCCTTCATCGTGCATCGCCTGTGGCACGATCCGCCGGCCGAAGCGCTTGCCCGCGTGCGCGGCATGGCGGCCAGCACGCTGGCCGGACCGGTCGGCGCGGCGCTGTTCGAAAGGCTGCCCGCGCTGGAAATCGTCGCCAACTTCGGCGTCGGCTATGACAACATCGACGTTGCCGTCGCCGCCGCGCGCGGCATCGTGGTGACCAACACCCCGGGCGTGCTGGACGAGGAAGTGGCGGACCTCGCGCTCGGCCTGCTGCTGTCCACGCTGCGCCGCTTGCCGCAGGCCGATGCCTTCGTTCGCGCCGGGCGCTGGCCGCAAGGGCCCTTCCCGCTTTCGCCATCGCTGCGCGGCCGCACCGTCGGCATTCTCGGCCTCGGCGCCATCGGCAAGGCAATCGCACGCCGGCTCGAAGGCTTTGCCGTTCCCATCGCCTATCACGGCCGCCACCGACAGGCTGACGTTCTCTATCCCTGGTATCCCACGCCCAAGGCGCTCGCCGAAGCCTGCGACGTGCTGATCGCGATCCTTCCCGGCGGGCCTGCCACCCGGCACATCGTCGATGCCGCCGTGCTCGAAGCGCTGGGGCCGCAGGGCGTGCTGATCAACGTGGCGCGCGGCAGCGTGGTCGATCAGCAAGCACTCGTCGCCGCCTTGCAGACGGGCACGATCCTCGCCGCCGGACTCGACGTGTTCGACAACGAACCCCACGTGCCCGACGCCTTGCGCGCGATGGATAACGTCGTGCTGCTGCCGCACCTCGGCTCGGCGTCCGAAGTGACGCGCCGGGCAATGGGCGCGCTGATGGTCGAAAACCTGCAAAGCTGGTTCGCCACGGGCCAGCCGGTCACCCCGGTCCCCGAAACGCCGCTGCGCGCGGGATAACCACATTCCCACCCGCGCAGCGCCGTTCTAGGACAGCAGACGTGTTGAAACGGCTCCCTGCCCTGCTGCGCTGGCTGCGCCGCCAGGTTCGCGCCAGCGAACTGCTGTTCCTGGCCCTTGCCATCGTCGTCGGGATGGTCGGGGGCCTTGCCACCGTGCTGATCGGCGCGACCGCGCGCCTGCTGCAGCACACCCTGTTCGCCCTGCCCCCCGAATTGCGGCTGAGCGGCGCCGAGCGGCTTTCGCTGCCCATCCTGTTCGCTCTTCCCGTCGGCGGCGCCGTCCTGGTCGCGTTCAACTGGGCGGTGCGCGCCCGCAAGCGTGCGCTGGTCGACGCGGTTGAGGCCAATGCGCTGCACGGCGGGCGCATGTCCGGTCCCGACAGCGCGGTCGTCGTCGGGCAGACGGTGATCTCGAACGGCTTTGGCGCTTCGGTCGGGCTTGAAGCGGCCTATGCGCAGTTCGGCGGATTGTTCGGATCGTGGGGCGCGCGGCTGCTCAACCTGCGGCGCGCCGATGCCCGCACGCTGGTCGGCGCGGGTGCAGGCAGCGCGATTGCCGCCGCGTTCGGCGCCCCGCTGGCCGGCGCCTTCTATGCCTTCGAGATCGTGATCGGCGCCTATACCCCCGCCGCCATCGCCCCGGTCGTGGCCGCCGCACTGGCCGGCGCGCAAGTGGCCCAGCGTCTTGGCGTGGTGCCCTATGTCGTCAGCGCGCAACCGGGGCCCGCGATCCACACCACCGGATACCTGGCCTACGGCACGCTCGGGGCGATCTGCGCCATGCTCGGCATCGTGCTGATGCGCAGCGTCGCACTGGTCGAAACCGCATCGCGCCGCTGGCTTGCGGGATCGGTGCGGCCGATCGTCGGGGGCGCGCTGATGATCCCGCTCGCGCTGTTCACCCCGCAAGTGCTTTCGGCCGGGCACAGCGCGCTGCACATCGACATGACCGAAGCGGTGCCGCTCGCGCTCATCGCGCTGATCCTGCTGGCCAAGAGCGCGGGCTCGATCGTCTCGCTGGGGTTCGGATTCCGCGGCGGCCTGTTCTTCGCCTCGCTGTTTCTGGGCACGCTGATCGGCCACATCTATGCGGGCTTGCTCGGTCTCGGCTTCGGCCATCCGGTGCTGAACATGGGCAACGCCTCGCTCGTCGGCATGGCGGCGATGGCCGTGGCGGTGGTCGGCGGACCGTTCACGATGACCATGCTGGTGCTCGAAGCCACGGGCAATTTCAGCCTCACCGGCGCGGTCCTTGCCGCCTCGCTGGTGTCATCGACGCTGGTGCGCGAACTGTTCGGCTATTCCTTCTCCACCTGGCGCCTGCACTTGCGCGGCGAAACGATCACCAGCGCGCGCGACGTTGGCTGGATGCGCACGCTGACCGCCGGGCGGATGATGCGCAAGGGCACCGCCACGATTGCCGGCGATGCCACCATTGCCGAACTGCGTCGCCGCTTCCCGCTGGGTTCGACCAGCCGCGTGGTGGTGCTCGATCCCGCCGGCCACTACGCCGGGATCGCAACGCTGGCGCTGGCTTTTGCCGAAGGAGCCGACGAAGCGGCAAGCGTTGCCACGATCTGCCGCGCCAGCGATGCCACGCTGTCCCCGGATCAAGACATCGCGCAGGTCCTCGCCCGCTTCGACGAGATCGGCAGCGACGAACTCGCGGTCATCGACGATGCCGGCGACGTGCTCGGACTGGTGACGGAAAGCTATGTCCGCCGGCGCTATGCCGAAGAGCTGGACAAGGCGCAGCGCGACCTGTTCGGGGAACGCTGAGCCTTCAGCCCCGCGACCAGCCGCGCACGATGGCGAGCAGCGCCTCGACATGTTCGATCGGGGTGTGCTGGCCGATGCCGTGGCCCAGGTTGAACACGTGCGGCCGGTCGGCGAAGGCTTCCAGTACGCGGATCGTCTGCTTCTCCAGCTCCGCCCCGCCCGCCAGCAGCAGCAGCGGATCGAGATTGCCCTGCACCGGCAGTCCTGCGGGAAGTTCGCGCGCGGCCCACAGCGGATCGATCGTTTCATCGACGCCCACCGCGTTGACTCCGGTTTCGCGGGCATAGGCGGCAAGCTTCTCGCCCGCGCCCTTGGGGAAGCCGATCACCGGCACGTGGGGATAGCGGCGCTGCATCTCGGCGGCGATCTTCGCGTTGGGGGCGATGACCCAGCGTTCGAATTCGGCAGGGGCCAGGCTGCCCGACCAGGAATCGAACAGCTGCAACCCTTCGGCGCCGGCTTCGACCTGCCCTGAAAGATATTCGATCGTGACATCGGTGATCGCATCGATGATTGCCTGGAACGCCGAGGAATCGCGATAGGCGAGCGCACGGGTATCGTGATGGTCGCGGCTGCCCTCGCCCGCCACCATGTAGGTCGCCACCGTCCACGGGCTACCGGCAAAGCCCAGCAGCGTCGTTTCAGGGCTGATCAGGGTCTTCACCCGAGCCACCGTCGCATAGATCGCGGACAGGCGCTCAGGGACGGCGACAAGGCTCTCCAGCCCCTTGTCGAGCAGGCGGGGCGACAAGTGCGGGCCTTCGCCGGCCAGGAACTGCAGGTCCTGCCCCATCGCGTAGGGCACGATCAGGATGTCGGAAAACAGGATCGCGCCGTCGAACTGGAATCGGCGCAGCGGCTGCACGGTGATCTCCGCTGCGGCTTCGGAATCATAGACGAGCGCCAGGAATCCGCCCTTTTCGGCCCGAAGCGCGCGATATTCGGGAAGATAGCGTCCCGCTTGCCGCATCAGCCAGATCGGGCGCCGGGCAAGGTTTGCACCCTTCAGCGTTTCGAGCAGGGGACCGGGCATGCGTTCGTCCAATCTTCAATAATAGATTCTTTTGAATCTGGTTGATGGAGTCTGTTGGGCTGTGGATAGCGGGGACGGCGCGGCTCTGCCCGATTTGTGCCGTGCTCTCCACAAAAACTTCGGGTGTGCGACTCTGCGCGGAATCAGGCGCAAGAAAAAGTTCTCAGGGATTCCCACAGGCTGTGGGTAACGCTTTCGACATGTCCACAACCGACCCGCAAAATGACTCGTGATGCGGGTGGAATCGGGCTCGCAACTTGTCCCCGCCGCAGTCCCGTGGTTTATCGGCGCTCTATCCACAGCCCTGTCCCGGGGCCGGTCCATCGGGGGACGCGTGAAGCGGCTGCACCTGCATCTTCTGTCGGATTCCACCGGCGAAACGCTCGAAATGATCGCCAAGGCGGCGCTCGCGCAGTTCGATGATGCCGATGTGGTGCGCCATTTCTGGCCGATGGTCCGCTCGATGCAGCATCTCGACCGGATCATGGGCGAAATCGCCAACAATCCGGGCCTCGTCCTCTATACACTGGTCAACACCGACACGCGCGACCGGCTGGAACAGCGCTGCGCCGCGCTCGGCCTGCCGAGCGTCGCCGCGCTCGATACCGTGACCGATGCGCTGGAACAGCAGCTGGGGCAGGAAGCCAAGGGCCGCCCCGGTCGCCAGCACATCATGGACGAGGCCTATTTCCGCCGGGTCGATGCCATCCAGTTCACCATCGCCCACGACGACGGCGTCGGCTGGGAAAACTGGGAGGAAGCCGACATCGTCCTCGCCGGGGTGTCGCGCAGTTCCAAGACGCCCACCTCGATCTACCTCGCCAATCGCGGGTACAAGGTGGCGAACATCCCGATCGTGGTGGAAAGCCCGCCCCCGGCGATGCTGTTCTCGCTGCGCCGGCCGCTGGTCGTCGGGCTTACCACCAGCCCGGAACGGCTGATCCAGGTCCGCCGCAACCGGCTGCTGTCCTTGAACCAGGCGCCGGAGACTGCCTATGTCGATACCGAGCACGTGACGCGCGAAGTGCAGTATGCCCGGCGCATGTTCGCCGACAACGGCTGGCCGGTGATCGACGTGTCGCGCCGTTCGATCGAGGAAACCGCCGCCGCCGTGATCAACCTCTACAACGAACGCCGCGCCGCGGGCGGCGACACCACGCCGGGAGCCAAGCCGATATGACCGTGATCCTCGCCAGCCAGAGCGCATCGCGCAAGGCGATGCTCGAAGCGGCCGGCGTTCCGTTCGAAGCGATCAGCGGCGATGTCGACGAAGCCGAGATCAAGCGCGAGCTGATCGGCGTGGGCGGGTGCGAAATTGCCGGAATCCTGGCCGAGGCCAAGGCGCTCAGCGTCTCGGTCGGCGCGCCGGGACGGCTGGTGCTGGGCGGGGATTCGCTGGTCGAATGCTGCGGCCGCCAGTTCGACAAGCCCAAGACCCGCGAACAGGCGGTCGAACATCTCGAATTCTTTTCCGGCAAGGACATGCACCTGCATTCGGCCGCCGTGCTGATGCGCGACGGGGCCACCGTGTGGAAAACCTGCGAGCTTGCAAAACTGCGGGTCCGCACGCTTTCTCCCCAGTTTATCGACAGCTATCTCGACAGGGAGTGGCCCGCCGTTTCGGGCTGCGTCGGCGTGTTCCGGATGGAGGCGCTGGGGGTGCAGCTGTTCGAAAGCGTGGAAGGCAACCACTTCACCATCCTCGGCATGCCGCTGCTCGCCGTGCTGGGGGGCTTGCGCGAACAGGGTGAGCTCGCCGCGTGACGGAACCCCTTCGACAGAGCTCAGGGCAGGCCTATGCCGAAGTGATCGGCGATCCGATCGCGCAGTCGAAGTCGCCCGCGATCCACGGTTTCTGGCTCGAACGGCTGGGGATCGATGCCGAGTATCGCGCCACCCACGTGACCGGGGATGGCCTCGCTGATTTCATCGCAAGTCGCCGCAACGATCCAGACTGGCGCGGGTGCAACGTGACCATGCCGCACAAGCAGGCGGTGATTGCGCTGATCGACCGGCTCGATCCGCTGGCGGCCAGGGTCGGCGCGGTGAACACCATCGTGCCCGAACACGGCCAGCTCGTCGGCTACAACACCGATGTTCCGGGCTTCCTCGAACCGCTGCAGCCGCTGCTCGCGGAAACGCACTATTTCCGCATGGCGCGCGTGCTGGGCACGGGCGGCGCGGCGCGCGCGATCGTGGTCGGCCTTGCCGCCGAAAAGCTGGTGCTGGTGCTGGCCGGGCGCAATCCGGAAAAGGCCCGCGCCTTGCTCGACGAGCTTGACCCCACGGGCGAACATCACGTCGCCCCGCTCGATCATTTCGCCGATGCGACCGACTTCGCCTTCGACGATCGCGAGGGGTGCCTAGACCTGGTGGTCAATGCCTCGGCGCTGGGCATGACAGGGCGGCCGCCGCTCAAGTTCGACATCAGCCATGCGCCGCCAGGCTCGGTGTTCTATGACATCGTGACCAGCCCGCTCGACACCGATTTCCTGAAAGCCGCGCGCGCAGGCGGATTCCGCACCGTCGATGGCCTGTCGATGCTGATCGGGCAGGCGGACCACGCCTTCCGCCGGTTCTTCGGTGCGCAGCCGCCGCGCGGTGAGGCGGATATCGAACTGCGGGAGAGACTGACCAAATGAGCCGCCCCTTTATGCGCCCGTTCATTCTGGGTCTGACCGGCTCGATCGGCATGGGCAAGTCGGCGGTGGCGCTGATGCTGCGCGAACAGGGCGTACCGGTGTTCGATGCCGATGCCGCCGTGCACCAGCTGCAGGGTCCGAACGGCCCGCTCTTGCCGGCGATCGAGGCCGCCTTTCCCGGCACCACGGGGCCGGAAGGGGTCAAGCGGGCTGAACTCGGCGCCCGCGTCTTCGGCAATCCGGAAGCGTTGAGGACGCTGGAGGGCATCGTCCATCCGGCGGTGGCGCGCCTGCGCGAGGCGTTCATGCTGGAACATGCAGGCGAACCGCTGGTCGTGTTCGACATCCCGCTGCTTTATGAAAAGGGCCACGGGGAAGGGCTGGACGCGGTCGCGGTGGTTTCCGCCCCTGCCGAGATGCAGCGCCAGCGCGTGCTGGCAAGGCCGGGCATGACGCCCGAAAAGTTCGCCCAGATCCTGAACCTGCAAGTGCCCGATGCCGAAAAGCGGGCGCGCGCCGACCATGTCATCGACACCGGCGTCACGCTGGCCGAGACCGAGGCCGAGGTTAAGAAACTCGTCGCGACCATACGGCAAAAAAACCGGGACGGGCGGCGCTGACTCCCCTTGCCAGCCCTTGGGCGCGGGTCCAGATTGCTTCCAATGCGTGAGATCGTTTTCGATACAGAGACGACCGGGCTCGACCCTCAGGGCGGCGACCGGCTGGTTGAAATTGGCTGTGTCGAGATGGTCAACCGGGTGCCGACGGGCGCGGTCTATCACTGCTATTTCAACCCCGAACGCGACATGCCGGCCGAAGCCGAAGCGGTGCACGGGCTGTCGGCGGCGTTCCTGGCGGACAAGCCGCTGTTCGGCGAAAAGGCGGGCGAACTGATCGCCTTCCTCGGCGATGCGCCGCTGGTGGCGCACAACGCGGGGTTCGATTTCGGCTTCCTCAATGCAGAGCTGGCCAAGCTGGGGATGGAGCCGGTCGATCGCGCGCGGATGGTCGATACCGTGGCGATCGCGCGGCGCAAGCATCCCGGCGCGAAGCTCAGCCTCGATGCGCTGTGCACGCGCTATGGCATCGATCGCAGCCACCGCACCAAGCACGGCGCGCTGCTCGATGCCGAACTTCTCGCGCAACTCTACGTCGAACTCATGGGGGGACGGCAGATCGGCCTCGAACTCGCGGCCGAAGCGCTGGTGGTCGAACGCGACGGGCAGACCGTCGCGGTGGCGGCCAGCCTGTCCGTTTCCACCAAGCCATTCCGTTCGCCCCGGCCGCATGCGGCCAGCGCGGCGGAACTGGCCCGTCATGCCGAATTCATGGCGGGCTTCAGCGAGGCGATCTGGTCGCGCTGAGCGCGGCCGGTTCTCGCCCAGTCGAAGGAGAAGACAAGATGGACATTCGCGTTTCGGGTCACCAGGTCGATACCGGCGCCGCGTTCGAGGCCCATGCCACCGATCGCCTTTCGGGAATCGTCGACAAGTATTTCTCCCGGGCCCTGTCCAGCCAGGTCACTCTCGGCAAGGCGCCGCACGGCGGTTTCCGGTGCGATATCGTCACCCACGTCACCCACGGCCTGATCCTGAAGGGCAGCGCCGTGGCGCAGGAAGCGCACATCGCGCTCGACCAGTCGGCCGAAAAGATCGACAAGCAGCTGCGCCGCTACAAGCGTCGGATCAAGGCGCGCGCCGATGGTGCCGATCACGCCCGCAAGGCCGAGGACGCGGCGTTCTCGCAGGATGCAGCGTACACCGTGTTCCAGGTTGACGAGCACGAGGACGAACCCGCCGATGCGCCGCTGGTGATCGCCGAAACCCGCGTCGACGTGCCCGAAGCGACCGTGTCCGACGCGGTGATGATGCTCGATCTGCGCAACACCAACGCGCTCCTGTTCAAGAACGCCGGCACCGGCGTGCACAACATGGTCTATCGCCGTGGCGACGGATCGATCGGCTGGGTCGAACCTGCCCGCAGCTGATCCGCGGATTCGCTGAACCGACCGCCTCCCGGCCTGTCCCCATGCAGACCGGGAGGCGATTAGGTCCTTGCGCCGCCGGGGAATCGAGAGCATGGCGCGCGCAACCTGGGCGGCAGCGGACCTGCGCATGCGCCCCATTCGGCATTTCGTTCTCCATGACGGCACTTTTCTCGATCGACCCCCTCGCAGTGCGCATCATCCGCGCCGAGTCCAAGCCTCAGATCCTGGGGGCGCTCGCCGAGTGTTTCGGCGGGGTCTATGCGCTTGATTCCGATCATGTGCTCGAACGGATCGAGGAGCGCGAGAAGCTGGGCAGCACCGGCTTCGGTCGCGGGGTCGCCATTCCCCATGCCCGCATCGAAGGGCTGGTCCGCCCGGTCGCGGCGTTCTTCCGTCTGGAAGAGCCAGTGGCGTTCGAGGCGGCCGACGGCATGCCGGTCGACATCGTGTTCGGCCTGCTTTCGCCCGAACAGGCCGGCGCCACGCATCTCCAGGCGCTGGCGGCGATTTCGCGGCTGATGCGCGATGAACGGATGCACGAACGGCTGAGCGCGGCCCCCGATGCCGATGCGCTCTATGCGCTGCTCGTCAACGTCATCGATCGCGATGCAGCCTGACTCCACGGTGACGGGGCCGGTGGCGGGAACGACGCCGGCAAGCGCCGATGGTGCCAGCTTCCACTGGCGCGCGCTCGAAGGACTCTATGCCTCGGCGGCGGTCAACCAGCTGTTCGAAAGCAGGCTCGAAGTGCTGGCCGAAGGCCACGCGCGCATCATTTTCGACGTCACCCCGCAAGTGTTCCACGCCGCCGGGGCCGCGCACGGCACGATCTATTTCAAGATGCTCGACGATGCGGCGTTCTATGCGGCGAACACGCTGGTCACCGACCGTTTCCTGCTGACCACCTCGTTCAACCTGCACTTCACCCGCCCGATCCACGGCGGCAAGGTGATCGCGGAAGGGCGCTGGCTTTCGGGCCGCCGCCGCGTGCTGGTCGCCGAAGCGCGGCTGCTCGACGAAGAGGGCGAGGAAGTGGGCCGGGGCACAGGCACGTTCCAGCGGTCGCGAATCCCGCTCTCCTCGCTTCCCGGCTACGCCGCCGGCGCGCCCCGGCCATAGCCGGCATGGACGAAACCCGCCTTCCGGCGCGCCTGGAAGTCAGCGGCATGATTCGCGCAACCGAATCCCACGGCGGCTTCGGCACGGTGCTTCACAAGGGCGAGCCGGACGCGGGAACCATCCTTGTAGTTATCGAGGACAAACAAGGACTTGGCGTTCTTTATGAACGCATGCCGCAACTGGACGGGCGGCGCAAATGGACCCAAATAAAGGTCCAAGATCCTGATAATAAAGGCGAATTTCAGGACTATCTGGACCGTCGCAAGCGGCAGGACAGCGATGTGTGGATAGTCGAACTGATCGTCGCTGAAGGCGAACGACTCATCCTGAACGGTGGATGAGCCTGCCCCGCGCAGGTTGACTCTGCCGCATTGCAAAATAAAGGCAGCTCACCGCAGTCGCGCAGGCGGCAAGGTTCGGACGGGATCGTCAACCTTGCTAGCACGCAGACGGGGGGCGGAAGACATGGCCTTCTGGTATGCCGGGTCCGTGGGAAAGCATCGCTTTTTCACGAAAGCCGGGTTTTGCCGCGCCGTGTTCCGACGTCCACCGCCCAGTTTTGACGTTGGATGAGTAAGCAACTTCGTATCGCCAGTGCCATCAGCATTGCCGCGACTTTCATAACTACCCTGTTCAGCGCCGCAGGTTCCGGCGCGGCCGCGCAAAGCCCGGTGCCCGCCCAGATTGGCGCAGCCCTGGTTCCGGCCAGCGAAGCCCCCGGGGCTTCCGCGATCACCAGGAATTCGGCCGACGCCATCGTTCCCGCCGTGGAACGCGTCCTGCCCCAGCCTGAAGTGACCGAACCCGCTTCTTCCGCCGATGAAAGCGCCACTCCCCTCCCGGCAGATTCGCTTGCGACGCTGGTCGAGGAAACCGCGGTTCCGGCCCAGCTCACCGACGAGCTCAAGTGCCTTGCCGGCGCGATCTACTTCGAAGCCAAGAGCGAAACCATGGCCGGCCAGCTGGCCGTCGGGCGCGTCATCGTCGCCCGGTCGCATTCGGGCCGCTTCCCGGCGTCCTACTGCGGCGTGGTGTACCAGCCTTCGCAGTTCTCGTTCATTCGCGGCCACGCGATGCCCAACATCAACACCGCCAGCCGCGACTGGATCGAAGCGGTCAAGATGGCGGTGATCGCCCATACCGGCGCCTGGAAAAGCCCGGTCGAGGGCGCGATGTTCTTCCACGCCGCGCGCGTTTCGCCCAGCTGGGGCAAGACTCGCATGGCGCGCATCGACAACCACATCTTCTACCGCTGAAAAGCCTTTGCGAAGCGGGCGTTGCAAGCCGGCATGACCTGCCCGGCCTGCAACGCCCGCTTCGTCGATTCCGTCAGGCGGCGCCCAGCCGCTGGCGCAGGCGCTCGATCGCGCTGATCTCGCCCGCTTCGTTGGCGCCGGCCGGCCGACGCCACGATCGTTCGATCCGCGCCACGCGGTCGTAGAGCCGCTCGCTTTCCCGCACCAGCACCTGCACGTCGCGCGGCAGAAGCGCCAGCGCAGCCGCATCGGTCGCCGGGAAATGCGCGGCCAGCACGCCGTGGCGGCGCAGCTGCGCTTCGGAAATCTCGCCCGCGAAATAGGCACGGTGATTGAGCAGCCAGGCCAGGCAATGCATCACCCGCGTGGTGGTGCGCAGCGCCTCGCAATTGCAGAGCACCCGCGCGCAATCATCCTCGTCCGCATGGCCGCCAGCGCGGGCACCGGCCGAATCGCTGCGCAGGCGTTCGAAGCGCGAACGCACCGCATCGGCCAGCACGAGCGCATCGGCATAGAGAGCCTCGACAATGCGGGGGCTGATGCTGTGCGTCTGCGCCATCCCGTCTCGATAGGGGCGTTTTCGCCTCCTGCTCAAGGCGAGATGAGGCGAAGCTGGAGATATCCACGGCTGTGTATCGTTACGATACGCAAGCGCGGGCACGGCAGGATCGGCATCGCGAGGCCCGTGTCGGGCCCCAAGCCTTTCGCATCAGGCGATAATATCGGGGATGAGGTAATCCTCGAGCATGGCGATCTGGTCCTTGAGACGCAGCTTGCGCTTCTTCAATCGCGCGATCTGCAACTGGTCCACGGTGCCCGCACCGCTCAGCGCGTCGATCGCGGCGTCGAGATCGCGGTGCTCGAGCCGCAGCGCTTCGAGCCGCTTGCGCATTTCGTCTTCGGTCACACAAACACTCCAGGTGGCACTCCAGGTGGCACCCCAGGCGGGGCAACCGATTCCTGCACCACCTACGGTACATCCCTCAGCCGCCGCGTTCCGACGCGGTGCGGCTTGCAAGATACGGCGAATGTGGGAGCATGACAACGCGCCCGCACCGGACCGGTTCGAGTCGGGACGGACGCGAAGGAACCCTGCGCAAGGACTTCGCATCTTGTGCAGGCTGGACGGGAACACCCCAGCAGGAGGTATCCGTATGGACACATCGCATGTCACTGCCTTGCAGACCAAGCACGCCGGCCTTGAACGCAAGATCGCCGAAGAAATGGCGCGGCCGTTCCCCAACGGCGGGCTCGTGATGGAACTGAAGAAGCGGAAGTTGCGGATCAAGGAAGAACTCTCGCTGCGACATTGATGCGCCTGCGGAGCGACCGGCCCCTGATCGGGCCGGTCCACCGGGTGCCTGGTCCCACCGAACCGGACCATCATCCACATACGAATTTCCTTTACGGCACGGCCAGCACAGGATTGCCGCGTATTCGGCAACGCTTGCCGTTTGCATGGGATGCTCGCTAGGCTAGGCCATGGCCATGCTCTCTGCCGTTGCATCCGCCCGCGCGATCCTGACCTCGTTGCACGAGGTGATGGCTTCACGCGCCGGCGCCCAGGCCAAGCTCAACCTGATCGTCGAGGTCATCGGCGAAAAGCTCGATAGCGAGGTCTGCTCGATCTACCTGCTGCGCGAGGGCATGCTCGAGCTGTTCGCTACGCGCGGGCTCAATCAGGCGGCCGTCCACGTGACGCGCATGGCCGTGGGCGAGGGTCTGGTCGGCACGATCGCCGCCAATATCGAGACGCTGAACCTGGCCGAGGCGGCGGCCCACCCCGACTTCGCTTTCCGCCCCGAAACCGGTGAAGAGCGCTTCCATTCGTTCGCCGGCGTGCCGATCGTGCGGCGTGAACGCGCCGTGGGCGTCGTCGCGGTCCAGCATGTCGAGCCGCGCCGCTACGAGGAAGTCGAAATCGAGGCGCTGCAGACGGTGGCGATGGTGCTGTCCGAACTGATCGCCAATGCCGAACTGATCGATGACGAGGACGTGCTGGGGGTGCCCGCGCACCTGACGGGGCACGAACGGCTGAAGGGGCTGACGCTGGTCAAGGGGCTGGCGAGCGGCGTTGCCGTGTTCCACCAGCCGCGCGTGACCATCGAGCACATCGTTGCCGAAGATACCGAGGCCGAGCGCCAGCGGGTGATCCACGCCTTCGACAAGATGCGCGAACAGATCGACCGCATGGCGAGCCAGGCCGAATTCGGCGTGGGGGGCGAGCACGAGGAGGTGCTCGAGACCTACCGCATGTTCGCCTATGACGAAGGCTGGACGCGGCGGATCAACGACGCGATCGATTCCGGCCTGACCGCCGAAGCCGCCATCGAACGCGTGCAGCAGCGCACGCGCATGCGGATGCGCCAGATCGACGATCCGCTGCTGGCCGATCGCATGCACGATCTGGAAGACCTGTCGAACCGGTTGCTGCGCATCGTTTCGGGCCAGCTCGGCACGGCGGCGAGCATGGGGCTGAAGGGCGATGCGATTCTGATCGCGCGCAACCTGGGGCCGGCCGAACTGCTCGAATACGACCGGCGCCGGCTGAAGGGCGTGATCCTGGAAGAAGGATCGCTGACCGCGCACGTGGTGATCGTGGCGCGGGCGATGGGCATTCCGGTGGTCGGGCGGGTGAAGAGCCTGCGCGGCAAGGTGCGCGACGGCGATATCCTGCTGCTCGATGGCGATCAGGGCGTGATCGACGTGCGGCCCGCGCCGGCGCTGGTCGAAGCGTTCGAGACGCGCTTTGCCAAGAACCGCGAACGCCAGGCGCACTATGCCACGCTGCGCGATGTCGAGCCGGTGACGCGCGACGGGACGCGGATCGCGGTGCTGATGAACGCGGGGCTTCGCGACGACATGCCCGCGCTCGCCATGACCGGCGCCGACGGGATCGGTCTGTTCCGCACCGAATTCCAGTTCCTGGTTTCGGCAACGCTGCCCGCGCGCGAACGCCAGACGCGGCTCTATCGCGACGTGCTCGATGCTGCGGGCGACAAGCCGGTGGTGTTCCGCACCGTGGACATCGGCGGCGACAAGGTGCTGCCCTACCTGCGGCACAACGATGGCGAGACCGAGGAGAACCCGGCGATGGGCTGGCGCGCGCTGCGCGTTGCGCTGGAACGCGACGGATTGCTCAAGGTCCAGGCTCGCGCGCTGCTGGAAGCGGCCGGGGGGCGCACGCTCAACGTGATGTTCCCGATGGTGACCGAACCGTGGGAATTCGATGCGGCCAAGGCGGTGTTCGACAGCCAGCTCGCGTTCCTGAAGCAGCAGAAGAAGCTGCTGCCCGAAGCGATCCGCTATGGCGCGATGCTGGAAGTGCCGGCGCTGGCCGAATGCCTCGACGTGCTGGCGCCGCGGCTGTCGTTCCTGTCGGTCGGCACCAACGACCTGACCCAGTTCCTGTTTGCGGCCGATCGTGCGAACCCCAAGCTTGCCGAACGCTATGACTGGTTGAGCCCGGCGATCATGCGCTTCCTGCGCCGGGTGGTGCAGACCGTGGCCCCGCACGGCACCGACGTGACCGTGTGCGGCGAGATGGGCGGACGGCGGCTGGAAGCTCTGGCGCTGCTGGGGCTTGGCATCACGCGGCTTTCGATCACCCCGGCCGCGGTCGGCCCGGTCAAGGAACTGGTCCGCAAGATCGACCTTCGCGAGATTCGCGAGGCGATGGACAAGTGGCTTGCCGAACCCCCGCGCGATCTGCGCTCGGCGATCGCGGAGTGGGCGTTCTATCGCGGAATCGAGTGCGACTGAGGCCCTTCGTGCCGCCCGCCACCCGCTTCCTTGCCCGCTTCGTCGTCCTTGCCCCGAATATGACGCCATAATTCGTTGACAACCGCTCCATTCGTGGGATCGTTTGCGGCGGGGGCGTCATCTTCGGGGTTGCCAAGAAGAACAGCATGACAAACGGGAGTCGCGCCGTGGCAGAAGGCGGCGGAAACGAAAGCCTTTCGGAAGGCGGCGAACTGGTCGCAGGGCCGTTCGCCTCTGCCGGAAGCCGCTTGCGCGCCGCGCGCGAAGCACAGGGCCTGTCGATCGCGGACATCGCCGGTCGCACGCGCATCACCGCGCGCCATATCGCCGCGATCGAATCGAGCGATTTCGCCACGCTGCCGGGCCGACCCTATGTGCTGGGCTTTGCCCGCAGCTACGCGCGCGAGGTGGGGCTGCAGGAGCGCGACATTGCCGACGCCATCCGGCGCGAGCTGGATGCCGCCACGCCCGAACCCGAACCGCGCAAGATCAACCAGTTCGAAGTGGGCGATCCGGCCAAGACGCCATCGCGCCTGCTCACCTGGCTTGCGGTGCTGCTCGGCCTTGGCGTCGTGGTGCTGGGCTTCGGGTTGTGGCGCAGCTATTACTGGCCGGCGGCCGAGCTGCCGCCGCTGGTCGGGCCTTCCTCGTCTGCTCCGGCATCCCCGGCGGCAAAGCCTGCTGCTCCCGCCGCCGCGCCCGCGCCCGCCACCAGCCCGGTGGTGTTCACCGCGCTGGAAGACCGGATCTGGGTCAAGTTCAGCGATGCCAGCGGCCAGCAGCTGATGCAGAAGCAGATGGCCAAGGGCGAAAGCTATACCGTGCCCGCCGAAGCGAAGGGACCGGTGCTGTGGACCGGACGGCCCGACGCGCTGGCGATCACGGTGGGCGGCAAGGCGGTTGCCCGGCTGGCCGAGAAGGAAGGCATCGTGAAGAACGTCGCGGTCGACGGCGCGGCGCTGCTGGCGCGGTCGGCCGTACCGGCGCCTGCCATGGCTCCAGCGGCGGCCACTGCGCCGGCGTCGTTTCCTGCCCCGGCCGCGAGGCGCGCGCGCGCGCCTGTCCGCGCCCCGGCGCCGGAGGCCGCGGTGCCTGCGCCTGCGCCTGCGCCGGCACCTTCGTTGACGTCATCCACGACGGCAAACTAGTCGCAATCTCGACAAGAAGCGCGCCCTGCGGCAAGCAGGGCAAGCGGTGCCGCGCGCGCCGGATCTCGCGCGCTGCGCCCTGATGGGAGTTATCATGAAGACCACGTTCCCCGGTCCGTTCGCCCGCGCGACGCTGGCGCTTGTCCTTGCCGCGACGGCTGCGCCGCTGGCGATGCCTTCGCCGGCGCTGGCCCAGTCGCAAGTGCCCGAAACGACCGAGGCACGGCTGCGCCGGCTGGAAAGCGAGCTGCGCGCGGTGCAGCGCAAGGTCTTCCCCGATGGCGCGGGCAAGACCTTCGCGCCCGAAATCACCGCCCCGCAATCGACCGCCAAGCCGGTGGGCACCCCGGCTAGCACCCCGGTGGCCGATCTGCTGGCGCGGATGGACGCGGTCGAGGCGCAGTTGCAGCGGCTGACGGCGGCGAGCGAGGAAAGCCAGGATCGCATCGGCAAGCTGGAAGCGCGCCTGACCGCGCTAGAGCCCGCGCCCGCTGCGGCATCTTCCCCGGCACCGGCCACGGCCGCCCCGGCGACGTCGGCAGCGACATCGACGAGCACCGATGCCGTGGCGCCGGTCAAGGTCCCTGCCCCGGCACCCGCGACGGCGGCACCCAAGCCTGCTCCTGCGGCCAAGCCCGCCGCGCCCTCGGCCGATCGCGTGGCTGCGGTGGAAGCGATCGAGAAGCCTGCGACCGGCGATGCGGCCGAGGACGAATACGCCTATGGCTACCGGCTGTGGGAGGCGAAGTTCTTCCCCGAAGCGCAGCAGCAGCTGGGCAAGTTCGTCAAGGCGTATCCCAAGAGCAAGCGCATCAGCTTCGCCCGCAACCTGCTGGGCCGCGCCTATCTCGACGACGACAAGCCCGGCACCGCGGCGCAGTGGTTCCTGCAGAACTACCAGGCCGACAAGCAGGGCGAACGCGCTGCCGACAGCCTGCTCTACCTGGGCGTCGCCATGGCGAAGCTGAAGGAAACGAAGCGCGCCTGCGTCGCCTATGCCGAATTCAAGAACGTCTATCCGACCGAGGCCGCCGGGCGGCTGAAGGCGCAGTACGAAGCCGCCAACAAGGCGGTGACCTGCAATTGAGGCGCTGACCGCCCGGTTTGCGCGCGATTTCGCCGCGCTGTGGAGCAGGTCTGAGGGGCCGGTCGGTCTCGCGGTTTCGGGCGGTCCGGACAGCCTTGCCCTGCTGGTGCTGATGCACGCGGCCGGATGCGCACCGTTCGCGGTGGCGACGGTCGATCACGGCCTTCGCGCCGAAGCTGCGGCAGAAGCGGCGCTGGTCGCACGGGTCTGTGCGGATCTGGGCGTCAGCCATGACACGCTGACGCTGTCGTTGCCGTCCGGAGCGGGCGTGCAGGAACGCGCCCGCGCCGCGCGCTATGCCGCGCTGGCCGAATGGGCGGGGCGCAAGGGGTTGGGCGCGCTGGTCGTGGCTCACCATGCCGACGATCAGGCAGAAACCGTGCTGATGCGGCTCAACCGGGGTGCCGGGGTGCGCGGGCTGGCGGCAATGCGCGCCCGATCCGCCACGCCCGGCGCGCCGCACCTGCCCCTGCTGCGACCGCTGCTCGGCTGGCGGCGCGAGGAGCTCGCCGCAGTGGTGGCAGAGGTGGGCCTTGTCGCGGTGGCCGATCCTTCAAACGAAGATCCGCGATTCGAGCGGGTGCGAGTGCGATCGGCGCTGCGCGATGCCGCCTGGCTGGACCGCACCGCGATTACCGAAAGCGCGCGGCATCTGGCCGAAGCGGACGAGGCGATCGAATGGGCGACGGCGCAGTGCATCGCCGCCATCCGGCGGGAAGAGGGCGTGCTGGTCTGGCGACCGGACGCGCCGCGCGCCATCGCGCTGCGCGTGCTGGAGGCCATCGTCGGCGAAATCGGTCGATCGACCCCGCGCGGGCGGGAACTGGCCGACTGGCACGATGCGCTGCGGCAAGGCCGGACGGCGACGCTCGCGGGGGTAAAGGGCTGGTCCCGCGACGGCGAATGGCGATTTGCGGTGACGCCGCCGCACAGGACGTAAACCGACAGAGTGCCGCCTTGATGTCGCGGGGCGCGCGGTGAGCGAGGCCTTCGATCAGACAAACGCAAGGAATCGCACCTTCGGTTATATTGCCATTCACCCCCAGACACCTACATTGCAGGAAACAGGCGGGACGAGTCCGCCTTGTCAACAAAGAGCAATGGCATGAACGACGACCAGCCGCAGGGTAACCCTTGGATCAAGAGCCTCCTCGTCTGGGGCGGCATCTTCCTAGCCCTGTTGCTCGTGGTTTCGATGTTCGGCGCACGTACCGACAGCACCGGCACGATGATCCGCTATTCCGATTTCCGCAGCCGCGTGGCCGAAGGCGCGGTGAAGGAAGTGCAGATTGGACCCGACCGGATTACCGGTACGCTGAAGAACGACCAGACCTTCTCCACCGTCCCCGTGCAGGGCGATGCGGACCTGCCCAAGCTGCTGCAGGACAACGGCGTGCAGTATTCGGGCAAGGCGCAGGAAGAACCCAACCTTCTGCTCTACATCCTCGCCCAGTCGCTGCCGTTCCTGCTGATCCTGGGCGTGGCCTTCTTCGCGCTGCGCCAGGTGCAGAAGGGCGGCGGATCGGGTGCGATGGGCTTCGGCAAGTCGAAGGCCAAGCTGCTGACCGAACGGTCGGGCCGCGTCACCTTTGACGACGTTGCCGGCATCGACGAAGCGCGCGAGGAACTGCAGGAAATCGTCGAATTCCTGCGCGATCCCACGCGCTTTTCCAAGCTCGGCGGCCAGATCCCGAAGGGCGCGCTGCTCGTCGGCAGCCCCGGCACCGGCAAGACCCTGCTCGCCCGCGCCATCGCGGGTGAGGCGGGCGTGCCCTTCTTCACCATTTCCGGCTCGGACTTCGTCGAGATGTTCGTGGGCGTGGGCGCGAGCCGCGTGCGCGACATGTTCGAACAGGCGAAGAAGAACGCGCCGTGCATCGTGTTCATCGACGAAATCGACGCTGTGGGTCGCCATCGCGGCCATGGCCTCGGAAATTCGAACGACGAACGCGAGCAGACGCTGAACCAGCTGCTGGTCGAAATGGACGGCTTCGAGGCCAACGAAGGCATCATCATCGTCGCCGCGACCAACCGCCCCGACGTGCTCGATCCGGCGCTGCTGCGCCCGGGCCGCTTCGACCGCCAGGTGGTGGTGCCGATCCCCGATATCGAGGGACGCGAGAAGATCCTGTCGGTGCACATGAAGAAGGTGCCGCTGGCGCCCGACGTCAACCCGCGCACGATTGCGCGCGGGACGCCGGGCTTCTCGGGCGCGGATCTGGCCAACCTCGTCAACGAAGCCGCGCTGCTCGCCGCACGCCGCAGCAAGCGCCTTGTCGCCATGCAGGAATTCGAGGACGCCAAGGACAAGGTCATGATGGGCGCCGAGCGCCGCAGCATGGTCATGACCGAGGACGAGAAGAAGATGACCGCCTATCACGAGGCGGGCCATGCCATCGTTTCGATCAACGAGCCGGCGTCCGACCCGATTCACAAGGCGACGATCATCCCGCGCGGCCGCGCGCTCGGCATGGTCATGCGCCTGCCCGAACGTGACAGCTACTCTTACCACCGCGACAAGATGCACGCTAACCTGTCGGTTTCGATGGGCGGCCGCGTGGCCGAGGAGATCATCTTCGGCCACGACAAGGTTTCGTCGGGCGCGTCTTCGGACATCCAGTATGCCACCAGCCTTGCGCGCAGCATGGTGACCAAGTGGGGCATGTCGGACAAGCTGGGGCCGCTGATGTACGAGGAAAGCCAGGACGGCTACCTCGGCATGGGCAGCACTAACCGCACGATGATGTCGGACGAGACCAACAAGCTGATCGACAGCGAAATTCGCGGGCTGGTCGATGGCGCGCATGCGCGTGCGACCGACATCCTGCGCACGCAGGAGGACAAGCTCCACCTGCTGGCCCAGGCGCTGCTCGAATACGAGACGCTGACCGGCGACGAAATCAAGACGCTGGTCGAAGAAGGCCGGATCGATCGTCCCGACGCGCCGAAGGGGCCCGCGCGGCCGATTTCGTCGCAGGGTTCGGCCGTGCCGCGGGCCGGCCGTCGCTTCGCCGGATCGACCGGCGGCACGCAGCCGCTGGGTGCCTGAACCGCAGGCTTACTGCAGGTCCTACCAAAAGCGTCGGGGGGATACGTGGCGAGGACGAGTGAAGCGATCGTGATCCGTGCCTATGGCGGCGCGGAGGTCCTAGTTGCCGAAACGGTGCCGGTTCCCGATCCGGAGCCGGGCCAGATCCTGATCCGTCAGGAAGCGGTTTCGGTGAACTTCCACGACGTCTACGTCCGTTCGGGCGCGTACAAGACGCTGGCCTTGCCCGGAATCCCGGGCCTCGAGGCGGTGGGCGTGATCGAGGAGGTGGGCGAGGGCGTGACCGACCTGACTGTCGGCCAGCGCGTTGCCTACATCGACAAGAGCTATGGCGCCTATGCCGGTGCCCGCGTGCTTGATGCAGCGCTTGCCGCCCCGGTGCCCGATGGCGTGGAGCCGGGCGTTGCGACCGCCTGGTTCCTGAAGGGCCTTACCGCGCAGGCGCTGGTCGACGAAGTCGAGCCGGTGCGCGCTGGCATGATCGTGCTGGCGCAGGCGGCGGCGGGTGGCGTCGGCCAGCTTGTCGCCCGCATGGCAAGCCTTCGCGGCGCGACCGTCATTGGCACGGTGGGTTCGCCCGAGAAGGCCGCCGTGGCGAAAGCGGCGGGCTGCGATCACGTGATCCTCTACCGCGAGGAAGATGTCGCCGCGCGCGTGGCCGAGATCACCGGCGGGACCGGGGTCAACGTCGCGTTCGATGCGGTGGGCAAGGACAGCTTCGAAGGGTCGCTGGCGAGCCTCGCCTCGCTGGGTCACCTCGTTCACTATGGGCAGGCGTCGGGGCCGATCCCGCCGTTCGATCTTTCGCGTCTTGGCGCCAAGTCTGCCAAGGTTTCGCGCCCGTTCCTGTGGCCCTACATCCAGCCGCGGGCCAAGCTGCTGTCCGCTTCGGAAAGCCTGTTCGCGGCGATGGCGCGGGGCGATCTGCCGCTGTCGCTGGGCGGGCGCTATCCGCTGGCGCAGGCCGCTGCCGCCCATGCCGCGCTCGAAGCGCGCGAAGCAGGGCCTTTCGTCCTCGACTGCTGATGGTCTGCCCGCCTGATCAGGCGCCCGATTCTGCGGCGATGAAGATCACGAACAGCGTCAGCGCGATGCAGGCGAAGATCGACAGTGCGAACGTGCGCACGATCCCGCCAAGCCGCGACGTGCCGTAGGCACCGCGCAACTGCTTGTACATGTGAACGGGCGGCGCAAGCAGCAGCAGCGCGACGAGCCCGTCGTAGTCGGTCAGGGCCACGAGCATCACCGCGATGCTCAGCAGTGTCATGAAGCTGAGCGAGTAGGTCACGAACACGGTGTGATCGTAGAGGTGGAAGCGCCGGCTGAACGGGAACAGCAACCACAGGAAGGGCACCGAGATCGGGATCAGCGCCCAGCTGTACTTGTAAGCGTAGTTCTGCGCCTTGTAGGCGGTGAGGGCGGGGTTCTCGCGGAATTTCTTCACCGCGTTGTCGATCGCGGAAATGTCGCTGACCTTCTGGTCCGGCTTGTCCACGTTCGAGCGGACTTCGCGCGTGATTTCGAGCGCGGTGCGCTGCCCGTCGAGCTTGTCGTCGACCTGCTCGGTGTCCTGCCCCTTACGCTTGAGCTCGGCGCGCTCGGCCTCCAGCCTGGCGATCTTGCCCTCGATCGCCTTCTCCGCCCTGGCCGCATCCTGCGGGGAGGACATCCCCTGGTACGTCGTCTCGGATGCGGTCTGGTGATAGACCGCAAAGGCAAGGAACACGCAGAACAGGAACAGCGCCAGCGGCGAGACGAAGCGGGCGCGCTGGCCTTCGATGTAGCGGCGGGTCAGTTCGCCGGGGCGCCACACCAGCATCGGGATGGTCCGCCAGATCTTGCCCTCGAAGTGGAAAACTCCGTGGAGAAGGTCGTGGAAAAACGCACCGAGCGTGCGGTGGACGTGCGCCGCCTGGCCGCAGGCGTGGCAGTGGCTGCCGAGCAACGCGGTGCCGCAGTTGAGGCAGGCGGTTTCGTGCGTGTGGCCGGCGTCTTGCTCGCCGGCTTTGGGTTCGATCGCCCGGGCCTTGAGAGCCCCTTCAACCACGTCGCCGATCGCCTGTGCGTCGCTCATGCCCATTCCCCCCGGGTAACGCTTGGGGCATAGCGAAGCGGGGTCTGCACGACTACCGTCTGTGCGACGGAGGGGAGAGAAAAAGATGCGAACGAAACGATCTGGCCTGATTGGCTTTGCCATGCTGCTGGCGCTGGCGCCTGCTGGCGCGAGCGCGCAGGGCGGGGCGATGTCGGTGGCGACATTCCTGGCCAAGGCGGATGCGCTGCGCGCCAAGGGGCCGTTCGCGCTGATGAGCAGCGACTACAAGCTGCTGAAGGCCGAAGTGACCGGCGCGGCGCAAGCCTATCGCGTACGGCTGAAGGGCGAACAGGCGGCGGGCAGGCCCAGTTCGTGCCCCCCGGCGCGCGCGCCGTTCAACAGCGATGACGTCATGGCACAGATGCGCAGCTATCCGCCCACCCATCGCGCCCAGACCAGCGTGGCGACCGCGGTGGCGGATCTGTTCGTTGCGCGGTATCCCTGCGGCGGGCGGTAAGTCTTTCTTTACGCCGAATTAACCTTGTCTCGGCAGGGAGAGACAAGGGATCGCGACGGGATCGTGAAGGAGCGTGGAGCGCGTGTTCGGGACAGCAGACCAATCGGGCCCTGCCGTTGCCGTGGCGACGTTCGGTCGCGCACGGTCGGGTGGCAGCGCCGGATCGTCTTCGCACCCCGTCCGTCAGCGCATGGCGACCGCTCCTGCCGAAGCGCAGGCCCCGATCCGGCCGCGCGAAGGTGTGCCTCGCCTTTCAAATCATCCGCTGGTGCAACGCTGGAGCGCGCTGTGCCGGGGGATCGAAGGCCGGATCCGGCATCTCGACCTTGCACCCGACCTTGCCGAGGA
This sequence comes from Novosphingobium olei, assembly GCF_012927405.1. Classification (GTDB taxonomy): domain Bacteria; phylum Pseudomonadota; class Alphaproteobacteria; order Sphingomonadales; family Sphingomonadaceae; genus Novosphingobium; species Novosphingobium olei. The sequence continues at coordinate 295,464 of NZ_JABBGM010000005.1, forward strand.
TGTCGGCAGCGCCCGCTGGTTTCGCGGCCTGGCCACGTTCCTGTCGCTGGCGCTGCTGGCTGCCGCATTCTGGCCGGACTTCGCGCCGCTCGAAGCCGCGCCGCTGGTGCGGATCGATGAAGCGGCGCAACGCGAATTCGCCGCGCAATCGCTGACGGCGCAGCGGCGCGGAGCGACGAGCGGCCGGCATTTCGCGGCCGAATCCGGCCTTGTGCTGCGGCTCGATTCGGCGCCCGAACGTCCGCAGGTGGAACTTGCGGCGACGCTGGGCGAAAACGACAGCGTGCCGCGCATGCTGCAGCGCGCCGGCGTGGGGCTGGGTGACGCCGCGCAGGCGGCATCGCTGATCGGTTCGGCCGTCTCGCTCGATGCGATCGCGGCGGGCACGCGCTTCGATCTGATGCTGGGATCGCGCACCAGCCCATCGCAGCCGCGCCCGCTGGAAGCGATCAAGGTCCGCCCGCGCTTCGACCTGGCGCTTTCGGTTGAACGGATCGCCGGGGTGCTCGGATTGCGCCGCGCCCCGATCGCGGTGGAAACGCGCCCGCTGCGCCTGCAAGGCGTGGTGGGCGGGAGCCTCTATCGTTCGGCGCGTGCCGCCGGTGCGCCTCCCGGCACGGTGCAGGACTACCTGCGCGCGGTGGACGACGTGCTGCCGTTCGAGGACATCCTGCCCACCGACGAATTCGACCTGGTGGTATCGTACAAGCGCGCGGCCGACGGGCAGGGCGAGGCGGGCGATCTGCAATACGCCGCGATCCTGCGCGATGGGCGCCCGCGCCTCCAGCTGCTGCGCTGGGGCAACGGGGGCGGCTTCGAAACGCTCGACGCGCTGACCGGCAGCCAGCAATCCAGCGACGGCGCGCTGCTGACGCCGGTAGCGGGGCACGTGACATCGGGCTTCGGCATGCGGCGGCACCCCATCCTGGGCTTCGTGCGGATGCATGCGGGCATAGACTTTGCAGCGCCGTGGGGATCGCCAGTCTATGCCGCCACCGATGGCCGGGTCAGCTTTGCCGGCTGGCACGGCGGGCATGGCAACTACGTCCGGCTCGACCACGGCGGCGGGATCGGCACTGGCTATGGCCACATGAGCCGCATCGCGGTGACGCCGGGGATGAGCGTGCGCCGGGGGCAGGTGATCGGCTATGTCGGCTCGACCGGGCTTTCGACCGGGCCGCACCTGCACTACGAACTCTATCGCGGCGGGCAGGTGGTCGATCCGGCCTCGGTGCGCTTCCTTGCGCGGCGGCAGGCGGTCGATCCGGGGCAGATCGCCGCGTTCAAGGCGCGGCTGGCGCAGATGACGGCGCTGAAGCCCGGCACACCCAACGGCTATCTGCGCTGAGCACAGTTGCAGCGAGCGCAAGTGCCCGCCGGACTTCGCAAGGCGACATGGTTGCGGGGCGGGGCAGCGGGGCCTAGACAGCGCGCATGACCTCCTACCCCATGACCCGCCTTCGCCGTACCCGCGCCACCGCCTGGAGCCGCGCGCTCCATCGCGAAGTGCAGGTGACCCCGGCCGACCTCATCTGGCCGCTGTTCGTGACCGAAGGCACCGGTGTCGAGGACCCGATCGGGTCGCTGCCGGGCGTTTCGCGCTGGTCGGTCGACGGGATCGTCGCGCGGGCGAAGGACGCGGTGGCGGCGGGCATTCCCTGCCTGGCGCTGTTTCCCTACACCCAGCCTGATCGGCGCAGCGAGGACGGGCGAGAGGCGCTCAATCCCGACAACCTGATGTGCCGCGCGGTGCGCGCGATCAAGGATGCCTGCGGCGATGACATCGGCGTGCTGACCGACGTGGCGCTCGATCCCTATACCAGCCACGGCCAGGACGGACTGATCGACGAACGCGGCTATGTCCTCAACGACGCCACGGTCGAGGTGCTGGTGGGGCAGAGCCTCAACCAGGCGGCAGCTGGCGCCGACGTGATCGCCCCGTCGGACATGATGGATGGCCGCATCGCCGCGATCCGCGAGGCGCTGGAGGGCGACAGCCACCACAACGTGCAGATCATGTCCTACGCCGCCAAGTATGCCTCTGCCTTCTACGGCCCGTTCCGCGATGCGGTGGGATCGCGCGGGCTGCTGAAGGGCGACAAGAAGACCTACCAGATGGACCCCGGCAATGCCGAGGAAGCGCTGCGCGAAGTCGAGCTGGACCTGGCCGAAGGCGCGGACAGCGTGATGGTCAAGCCCGGTCTGCCCTACCTCGACATCGCCATCCGCGTGAAGCAGGCGTTCGGCGTGCCGGTCTTCGCCTATCAGGTGAGCGGCGAATACGCGATGATCGAGGCGGCCGTCGCGGCGGGGGCGGCGGATCGTGATGCGATGGTGCTGGAAACGCTGCTGGCGTTCAAGCGCGCCGGCTGTTCGGGCGTGCTGACCTACCACGCGCTGCACGCGGCGCGCCTGATGGGCGCATGATCGAGACACCGCGCCTGCTACTGCGGCCGTGGCGCGAGGCTGACGTCACGCCGTTTCACGCCATCTGTGCGGACCCGGTCGTCATGGCGACGCTCGGCCCGGTGATGTCGCTGGCCGAAACGCAAGCGCTCGTGGAGCGCTGCATGGCGATGCAGGCGCAAGACGGGCATTGCTTCTGGGCGCTGGAACGGCGCGAGGACGCGCGGCTGATCGGCTGGTGCGGCGTCATTCGCGGCACGGCGGGGCCGGTGGCGGGCAAGGCCGAGATCGGCTGGCGTCTGGCATCGGATTGCTGGGGCCATGGCTATGCCAGCGAAGCGGCGCGCGCGACGGTCGATTGGGTCTTTGCCAACCTGCCCGACGATGCGGCCTGGGCGATCACCCACGTCGGCAACACGCGCAGCCGCGCGGTGATGGAACGGCTGGGCATGACGTATCAGCCCGGGCTTGATTTCGATCATCCCCGGCTGGCGGCGGACGATCCGCTGCTGCGCCACGTGACTTATCGGCTCGATCGCCCGGAACGACACGGTGGCGCGCCCCAGGGCTGACCTGCCGCCGGCCGCAATGCTGCGCGCGCTGATCGACGCCGAAGGCCGGCTGGCCGTGCGCGTCACGCCCGGCGCCAGAGCGGAAGGCATCGCCATCGACGATGGACGCGTCTCGGTGAAGGTGCGCGCCAGGCCCGAGGACGGCAAGGCGACCGCCGCCGTACTCGCGCTGGTGGCGACGGCGCTGGAAGTTGCGCCGTCGAACGTGGAATTGTTGCGCGGCGCAACTTCTCGCGAAAAGCTGCTGCGGATTGCGCCTTTCGCAGATTGAAGAGGTTACGCGCTGCCGGGGGCGGCCTAGCGTCGGGCAAAGACCTGCTCGAAAGGATGCCCATGACCAATCCGCACGCCGCGCCGCTCGCCGGGAAGACCGCGCTCGTGACCGGAGGATCGCGCGGGATCGGTCGCGCCATTGCCTTGCGACTTGCCGCCGATGGCGCGCAAGTGGCGATCAATTATCGCAGCGATGCGGCGGCCGCCGAATCGGCCGTGGCCGAAATCGTGGCGGCGGGCGGTTCGGCCTTCGCGCTACGCGCCGACGTGTCCGAACTGGCCGCGATCGAGGCGATGTTTGCCGCATTCGATGCGAAGGCGGGCGGGCTCGACATCCTGGTCAACAATGCCGGGATCGGCTCGATGGCCACGCTCGGCGAAACCGACGAGGCCAGTTTCGATCGCCAGATGCAGGTCAATGCCAAGGGTCCGTTCTTCGTGACCCGCGCCGCCCTGCCGCGGCTGCGCGATGGTGGGCGCGTGATCAACATCTCGTCGATGGTGGCGCAGGTCGGCTACGCCTCGTGCCTGGCCTACGCCATGAGCAAGGCGGCGCTGAACCACTTCACCGTATCGCTCGCCGGGGAATTGGGCGCGCGCGGCATCACCGTCAACGCCGTGGCACCTGGGGCGACGATCACCGACTTCGCGCCGGACCTGTTCAACGATCCGGCCATGGTCGAAACGCTTGCCGGTCTTGCCGCGCTGCGCCGCGTGGGCCAACCCGAGGACGTGGCGCGCGTGGTGGCGATGCTGGCAGGCCCGGATGCGGGCTGGGTGACGGGGCAGGTGATCGAAGCTTCGGGCGGGATGCACCTTTAATCCACGCCTTCGGGAAAGCGCAGCGAGACGGGCAGCAGCACCAGCGCCCAGCCGCTCGCGATCCACAAGCAGGCAAGGGGCAGGCGGTCCTGCAGCCACGCGCCGAGCACCGCGCCGCCGAGCAGGCCGGTCCAGAGCATGCCCCAGGCCGGCCAGCCCTTGCGCGGCTGGCCCAGCAGTTGCCCGGCCAGGCCGTGCCCCAGCTTGACCAGGGCGCCGGTCATGTAGGTCAGCCCCACCGAAACTTCGCCATCGCGTTGGAACATGGCGTTGAGCGCGCCCATGCCGATGGCCATCGCGCCCATCATCGTGGCGGGCAGATCGAGCATTCGCGCAACGGCGGCGCAGACCAGCAGGCCGCCGACCAGGGCGAGCAGGGCGGGCTTGTGCCAGCGTCCGGCGCGGTGCGCGACGAGGGCACCCAGCACCACGCCGGCGAAGAAACCGGCGATGAGCAGCAGCGGGGTTGCGGCGCGCATGGGGTCGGTTGCCAGCAGGACCGCAAGGCGTGTCGAGTTGCCCGACATGAACGACACGAAATAGCCGCCGGCCGAGATGAAGGCGACCGCGTCGACGAACCCGGCCAGAGCGGCAAGCGCGATGGCAAAGCGGCGGCGGGCGCTATCATGCGTGATCATGCAGGGCAGACTAGCGCGCGCGTGCGCGCCCGTCATCCGCAGCGGGATGATCCTGCGGAGTCAGCTCCGCGCCATGCCCCGCGCCATGTTGGCGAGCACGTCGGCCATTGCATCGGCCACCTGACGATCTTCGACCGCGCTTTCGGCGATCGCGCGCTGCATCGCTTCGGCCCACTGGCCGGCAGTGCGCCGGTCGATCGGGAAGGCCGCGTGCATCGATACCATGCACTTGCCCGGATTGGACTGGAACCAGTCGCGCGGGCCGCCGGCCCAGCCGGCGAGGAAAGAGGGCAGGGCGGCGCGCATCGGGGCAAGGTCCTCGGCGTGGATCGCGCGCAGTTCGGCAAAGGCCGGATCGTTTTCCATCAGATCGTAGAACCGGTTGGTGATCGCCTGCATCGCCGCATGGCCGCCGATCCGCTCGAACGGGCTGCGGGTATCGGCGGGCACGGTGTCGGTCTCGCTCAAGGTCATCGCTCTCTTTCGTTCCGGACCCGCGGGTCTATCGCGCGCGGGCCCGGGCGCGTTTGATCTGGATCAAGAACCGACGGGTCAGACCGGATCGGCGATCATTGCCTTCAGCGTGGCGAGGCGATCCGCTTCGTGCGCGGGCTTGTCGGCGCGGATGCGGCTGATGCGGGGAAAGCGCATGGCGACGCCCGACTTGTGGCGCTTGCTGGCGTGGATCGAATCGAATGCCACTTCGAAGACGAGCGACTTGTCGGTTTCCCGCACCGGGCCGAACCGCGCCACGGTGTGGCTGCGCACATAGGAATCGAGCCATTTCAGCTCGGCATCGGTGAAGCCGAAATAGGCCTTGCCCACGGGCAGCAGTTCCGCCCCGGCATCGGGATCGCCGTCCCAGCATCCGAAGGTGAAGTCGGAATAGAACGAGGAGCGCTTGCCCGACCCGCGCTGCGCGTACATCAGCACGCAGTCCACCAGCAGCGGATCGCGCTTCCACTTGTACCACAGGCCCGTACGCCGGCCCGCCACGTAGGGCGAATCGCGCCGCTTGAGCATGACGCCCTCGATCGCGGCATCGCGGGCGCGGGCGCGGATCTCGGCAAGATCGTCCATGTCGTTCGCAGCAATCACCTGCGACAGGTCGAAGCGATCGGGATCGAGCCTTGGCACGAGCGCCTCCAGCCGGGCGCGGCGCTGTTCCCAAGCCCACTCGCGCAAGTCCTCGCCTTCGTCGATCAGCAGGTCGTAGAGGCGGACGAAGGCGGGATAGTCGCCCTGCATCCGGGCCGATGGTGCCTTGCGGCCAAGACGCTGCTGCAGCGCGTTGAAGCTCGCCGCGCCGCCTTCCTCGCCCCCCTGGTGGGTACCGCGCACCAGCAGTTCGCCATCGAGCACCGCGGGAACCTGCAGTGCTGCGGCGATCTCGGGGAAGCTGCCCGAAATGTCGTCGCCGCCGCGCGAATAGACGCGCGTTTCCCCATGCACGTGGACGAGCTGCACGCGGATGCCGTCCCATTTCCATTCGGCGGCATAGTCGGCCAGGCTGACGTCAGTGCCGTCCTCCAGCGGATGGGCCAGCATGAAAGGCCGGAACAGCGGCAGAAGGTCGGTGCGCGGCGGCGCGGCCTTGCCGCTCGCCCAGTCGAACAGCGGCAGGTAGGGCGCGACCTGGCCGTGCCAGTATTCCTCCACCTCGTCGACGCTGACGTCAAAGGCCTGTGCGAAGGCGACCTTGGCGAGCCGCGCGGAAATGCCGATGCGCATGGCGCCGGTCGCCAGCTTGAGCAGCGCGTAGCGGCCGTTGGCGTCAAGCCGGTCGAGCAGGCCAGCCAGCAGCGCAGGCGCGGTGGCGCGGGTGGCGTGGTGCAGCGTTTCGACCACTTCGGCGACGCTGGGTGGGGGCGCGGGCGGGCTGGGGGGCTCGGGCCACAACAGGCTGGCGGTCTCAGCGGTGTCGCCCACGTAATCGCGCGAAAGGGCCCAGAGCACTTCGTCGACCCGTTCGGCCATCAGCGCGCGGACCGTGCCCGCCTTGACCGCGGGGAAGTTCAACCCATCGGTCATGGCCGCCAGCGCCCAGCCGCGATCCGGGTCCGGCGTTTCGCGCAAGTAGCGCGCGATGAGCGCCAGCTTGCCGTTGCGGCTGCGGGTGTAGACGAGCTGGTCGATCAGGGCGGCAAAGGCCTTCATGTTCGTTGCCATGGCGCTTGGGCGTCGCTTACAACGCGCGCAACGGTTCTGGTCCGTTTCCAGGCAGGAGTTGCCCTCATGACGTTTCGTGCGTGTGCATTTGTTCTGGCGCTTGCCGCTCCCCTGGCGGCAGTGCCGATGACGCCCGTCAGCGCGCAGGATTGGCGGAAGTATGACCTCGACACACCGATCGAAGTTCTGCTGGCCCATCCCGCTCCGAAGGCGGTGATCGATGCGTATTTTCCCAAGATTACCGAGCATCCGATGTTCGACCAGATCAAAGGGATGTCGCTGCGGCAGCTCGCACCTTTGAGCCAAGGTGTGCTTTCCGGCGAAGTGCTCGCCAAGGTCGAGCGCGATCTGGCTGCGATTAAATAGGACGCAGCCTTCGGCCGACCGTGGCGGTGAGGATGGCGCAGGCTAGTCATCCTCATCCTCGTAGCCGACCAGCGCCAGCGCGCGCGCCGCTCGCTGGCCCAGCTGGCACCAGCGCAGCAGCGCTTCCTCGCGCCCGTGGGTGATCCAGGTTTCGGCGGGATTCACTTCCGCGATCGTGGCGGTGAGTTCGTCCCAATCGGCGTGATCGGAGATGACCAGCGGCAGCTCCACGTTGCGCTGCCGGGCGCGCTGGCGCACGCGCATCCAGCCGGATGCCATGGCGGTGATCGGATCGGGCAGGCGCCGGCTCCAGCGATCGTTGAGTGCAGACGGCGGGCAGACCACGATCTGCCCTTCGAGCGCGCCCTTGGGCACGCCGGCCACGGCGCGCAGCTCGCCCAGATCGACGCCGTGGTCTTCGTAGAGCCGGCACATCCGCTCCATAGCGCCATGCAGATAGATCGGCGCATCGTAACCATGCGCACGCACTTCGGCGATCAGCCGCTGCGCCTTGCCCAAGGCATAGGCGCCGACGAGTACGCAGCGCCCGGGATTGGCGACCAGCGCATCGGTCAGCCGCGCGATCTCGCCCGCGATCGGGGGATGGCGGAAGACGGGCAGGCCGAAGGTCGCCTCGGTGATGAACACATCGCAGGCGACCGGCTGGAACGGGGGGCAGGTGGGGTCTGGCCGACGCTTGTAGTCGCCGGTGATGACCACGCGTTCGCCGGCATGTTCGAGCAGTATCTGCGCCGAACCCAGGACATGGCCGGCGGGCACGAAGGTGGCATCGACGCCGCCGGGCAGGCGCAGCGTCTCGCCATAGGCCACAGGCGCCGCGCGGACTTCGTTCTCCGCCTCGACGCCATAGCGCAGTTGCATGATGGCGAGCGTTTCGGGCGTCGCGATGGTGCGGCCATGGCCACCGCGGGCATGGTCGGCATGGCCGTGGGTGACAAGGGCGGTATCGACCGGGCGGGCGGGATCGATCCACGCATCGGCCGGCACCACGTGGATGCCATAGGGCTCGGGCCTGATCCACGCGAAGTCGGCAACCATGTGCACGCAATGGCCGCAAGGTGCGATTCGTTCCAGCCACCCGTTTGGGAGCTACCCGTCGGACAGGCCCCACCGGCAGTCCCGCCGGCCTTTCCCCGAAGACCCGAAACGGATGCATGGATCGGGGAAGGACAGGGCGCGTTCAGGATCTGCGGCTATCGTGCGCCCCGCCGATCCCGCCTGCCACGGAGACGACCAATGCCCCTAATGCGAACCGCCGCGCTTCTGTCCGTTGCGCTCTGCGCCTTTTCGCTCGCGGGCTGCGGCCAGCAGAAGCAGACCGGCCCCGACGTCAGCGCCAGCGAGACCGCGCCGGTCGTCGCCCCGCCGATGCCGGCGGTGACGGCGGTTCCGGGCGATGCCCATCCCATGGCAGGGTTCGACACGCTCGACCGCGATCACGACGGGCGCATTTCCTCGGCCGAGCACGCGCAGGCCGCGCAGGCGCTGTTCGAGATGATCGACATGGAGCACGACGGCAATCTCAGCATGGACGAGCTGAAGGCTGCCGCGCCAGCCTTGGCGGATATCGACGGGCTGACTCCCGACAAGCTGATGGCGATTGCCGATGCCGATCACGACGGGAAGCTGACGCTGGCGGAATGGATGGCGTTTGCCAACGCCCGCTTCGGGCTGCTGGACCGCAACGACGACGGCTTCATCGACCGGGCGGAGTGGGACGCGCCGCATCCGCCGATACCGCCGGTCGGCAAGTAGCGCGATCAAACGAAAAAGGGCGGCACCATCGGCGCCGCCCTCTTCATTTTCGTGCGTCGGTGAAGCTCACGCCTCGTCGGCGTTGGGCTCCTCGGCCGCGGCGTCGCCCGCCTTGCCCTTGCGCGCCTTCTTCTTGACGAGCTTGGGCGCGGCTGGCGTCAGTTCGAACGACAGGCCTTCGTCCTCGCCCTTGAGGCTGACGTGGACTTCGCCGCCGTTGGCGAGCTTGCCGAACAGCAGTTCCTCGGCGAGCGGCTTCTTGACCCGTTCCTGGATGACGCGGGCCATCGGCCGCGCCCCGTAGAGCTTGTCATAGCCGCGCTTGGCGAGCCAGGCGCGCGCGTCGCTGTCGAACTGGATGTGGACGTTCTGTTCGGCCAGCTGCAGTTCCAGCTGGAGGATGAACTTGTCCACGACCCGGCTGACGACTTCGGGCGGCAGGTAGCCGAACGGCACGATCGCATCGAGACGGTTGCGGAATTCGGGGGTGAACATCTTCTTCACCGCCTCGTCGCCCGCGTCGGCCTTCGACACGTCGCCAAAGCCGATGCCCTGGCGCGCCATGTCCGATGCGCCCGCATTGGTGGTCATGATCAGGACAACGTTACGGAAGTCCACCGTCTTGCCATGGTGGTCGGTCAGGCGCCCGTTGTCCATCACCTGCAGCAGGATGTTGAACAGATCGGGGTGCGCCTTTTCGATTTCATCGAGAAGCAGGACGCAGTGCGGCTGCTGGTCGATGGCATCGGTGAGCAGACCGCCCTGGTCGAAGCCGACATAACCCGGAGGCGCACCGATCAGGCGGCTGACCGAATGGCGCTCCATGTATTCGGACATGTCGAAGCGCTGCAGCGGGATGCCCATGATCTGGGCAAGGCTGCGAGCGACTTCGGTCTTGCCTACGCCGGTGGGGCCGCTGAACAGGAACGAGCCGATCGGCTTGTCGGGATCGCGCAGGCCGGCGCGGCTGAGCTTCATGGCGCTGGACAGCACCTCGATCGCCTTGTCCTGCCCGAACACGAGCCGCTTGAGGTCGCGTTCGAGGTGTTCGAGCACCTTCTTGTCGTCGCTCGACACCGACTTGGGCGGGATGCGCGCCATCGTCGCGATGACCTGTTCGATCTCGCGCGCGGTGATGGTCTTCTTCCGCTTGGAAGGCGGCACCAGCATCTGCATCGCGCCGACTTCGTCGATCACGTCGATCGCCTTGTCCGGCAGCTTGCGGTCGTTGATGTAGCGGGCGGAAAGTTCGACCGCGGTCTTGATCGCCTCGGGCGTGTACTTGACCTTGTGGTGTTCTTCGAACGCGGTGCGCAGACCCTTCAGGATCTTGATCGTGTCCTCGACGGTCGGCTCGTTCACGTCGATCTTCTGGAAGCGCCGCAGCAGCGCGCGGTCCTTCTCGAAGTGGTTGCGGAACTCCTTGTAGGTGGTGGAGCCGATGCAGCGGATCGTCCCGCCCGAAAGCGCGGGCTTGAGCAGGTTGGAGGCATCCATCGCGCCGCCGCTGGTGGCACCGGCGCCGATCACCGTGTGGATCTCGTCGATGAACAGGATCGCGTGCGGCATCTTCTCGAGCTCCGAGACGACCTGCTTGAGCCGCTCCTCGAAATCGCCGCGATAGCGCGTGCCAGCCAGCAGGCTGCCCATGTCGAGCGAATAGATCACCGCTTCGCTCAGCACCTCGGGCACTTCGCCTTCGACGATCTTGCGCGCGAGGCCTTCGGCGATGGCAGTCTTGCCCACGCCCGGATCACCCACATAGAGCGGGTTGTTCTTCGACCGGCGGCACAGGATCTGGATGGTGCGATCGACCTCCGGCCCGCGTCCGATCAGCGGATCGACCTTGCCGCCCAGCGCCTTCTCGTTGAGGTTGACGGTGAACTGGTCGAGCGCGGAATCCTTCTTGGAGCCCTTGGCCTCGGCCTTTTCCTCCTGCTTGGGCGCCTCTTCCTCGGCCCCCTTGGGATTGCGGTTTTCAACCTGCCGGCCGCCCTTGCCGATGCCGTGGCTGATGTAGCTCACCGCGTCGAGCCGGCTCATGTCCTGCTGCTGCAGGAAATAGACCGCATAGCTGTCGCGTTCGGAGAACAGCGCCACCAGCACGTTCGCGCCGGTGACGGTGTCCTTGCCCGACGACTGTACGTGCAGGATGGCGCGCTGGATCACGCGCTGAAAGCCGGCGGTCGGCTGCGGATCGGCCTTTTCCTGGGTCTTGAGCGACTGGTATTCCTGGTCGAGGTACTGGCGCACCACATCGCCCAGGTCGCCGAGATCCACGCCGCAGGCCTGCATGACCTGCGCCGCATCAGGATCGTCGATCAGCGCGAGAAGAAGATGCTCGAGAGTCGCGTATTCGTGGCTGCGCTCGGAAGCGTTACCGAGCGCGGCGTGAAGCGTCTTCTCAAGGCTCTGGGCGAAACTTGGCATAGACCTACTTTCTGGGGGTGCCGGCGGGCCGGCCTCCGGGGAAATTCCCTTGCGGGAGATGAACATGCTTGTGCTTAACGGCAGCTAAACCAGGGGCATGTGCGGCACCCGATGCCGTGCAGGCAAAAGGCGTTACTTGTGGGATATGGGGATGCCGCCCGGCAAGGTGAAGGGCGGCCACCATTATCGCGCCGATCCGTCCGGCGGTGATCGAAACAGCGCGTCGGCGGCGGCGCGATGCGCGCTGGCCTTGTCGCGGTGCGCGATGGTGCGGGCGATTTCCCGTTCGAGCAGGCGGACGCGTTCGTCCAGTTCGTCGCGGCTCAACGGGTCGAGCGCTTCTGTGGCCAGCTGGCTGGCCAGATCCCCCTTGGGGCGCGGGCGCTCGTCAAGGTCCATTGCGGTGCACAATGTGGCGTCAACCTGCTTGCTGTCAACCGGGTGCGTGGGTACTGCTCACAAAGGGGCAGACGCAGGTCGCGGCAAAGGGATTCAGGGGTACGATGCAGCCGGTTCCACCGACGATGACCGCCATCGGTTTCGAAGCGCCCGGCGGCCCCGAAGTGCTCGTCCCCCAATCGCTCGCGGTGCCCGTCCCAGGCCCCGGTCAGGTTCTGGTCAAGGTGGCCTTTGCCGGCGTCAATCGTCCCGACGTGGTGCAGCGCCAGGGGTTCTATCCGCCGCCGCCCGGCGCTTCTCCGATTCCCGGGCTCGAGATTTCCGGGCAGGTCGTGGCGCTGGGCGATGGCGTCACCGAAGTGCTGCCCGGGCAAGCGGTCTGTGCGCTGGTGTCGGGCGGCGGCTATGCGCAATACTGCCTGGCCGAGGCGGCGCATTGCCTTCCCGTGCCCGACGGCCTGCCGCTCGATCAGGCGGCCGCGCTTCCCGAAACGCTGTTCACCGTGTGGCACAACGTGTTCGAGCGCGGCTTTGCCCGTGAAGGCGAAACGATCCTGGTCCATGGCGGCACCAGCGGGATCGGCTCGATGGCGACGCTGCTGGGCAAGGCTTTCGGGCTGACCGTGATCGTCACCTGCGGCGGGGCCGACAAGTGCGCCAAGGCGCTCGAGATCGGCGCGGCTCATGCCATCGACTACAAGGCGACCGACTTCGTCGAGGAAGTTGCCCGCATCACGCAAGGGCGCGGAGTCGACCTCGTGCTCGACATGGTCGCCGGCAGCTATGTCATGCGCAACCTCAAGTGCCTGGCCGACGATGGCCGGCACGTGACCATCGCGGTGCAGGGCGGGGTGAAGGCCGAACTCAACATGGCCGAGATCATGCGCCGCCGCCTGACACTGACCGGATCGACGCTGCGGCCGCGCTCCAACGAATTCAAGGCGCTGCTTGCGCAGGAAATCCTGTCGCAGGCCTGGCCGCTCGTAGAGGAGGGCGAACTGCGTCCGGTGATGGATCGCGCCTATGCGCTCAGCGATGCGGCTGCGGCCCATGCGCGGATGGAAGCGGGCGACCATATCGGCAAGATCGTGCTCGACGCGCGGGGCTGAGTCGCCGGTCCCATCGGCGGTTCGCGGCAGGCCCGAAGCCGTGGCAGGAGTCGAACGAGGCGGGGGCCGGCCACGGCTCTTCGCGCTTTTGCCTTGCCGTTAAGCCCCGCGTGGCCTACATCGTCGCGGTGACGGCCGCTCCGCGAGGGGCGGCCCTTATTGTTTCCGCTTTCCGGAGAATGTCCCGTGAGCACCCAGCCCACGTACCCGCTGATGCCGCACGCGACGGCGTCCTGGCTCGTCGACAACACCGCGCTGACCTTCGAGCAGATCGCCGAATTCTGCGGCCTGCACATCCTTGAAGTCCAGGCCATGGCCGACGACCTCGCCGGCCAGAAGTACACCGGTCGCGATCCGGTCCATTCGGGCGAACTGACCCAGGCCGAAATCGACCGGGGCCAGGCGAATCCCAACTACAAGCTGCGCATGCAGAAGGCGCCGCTGTCGGTCAGCCGCACCAAGGGCCCCCGCTATACGCCGGTGTCCAAGCGCCAGGACAAGCCCGACGGCATCGCCTGGATCCTGCGCAACCACCCCGAAATCTCGGACGCGCAGATCGGCAAGCTGATCGGCACGACGCGCAACACCATCGCCGCGATTCGCGATCGCAGCCACTGGAACATCGCGAACATCAACCCCAAGGACCCGGTCACGCTGGGCCTGTGTTCGCAGCGCGAACTCGACGGGCTGGTGGCCAAGGCGGCCAAGCGTGCCGGCATCGAGGAAGATGACGGCGTTGCCGACATCCGCCTTGGTTCGGACCGCGATGCGCTGATCGAAGAGCTGCGCGCCGAGCGCGAAGCGCAGAGCCGCGCCGCTTCGGAAGCCGCGCAGGAAGCCGAGGCGCAGGCCTGGCTCGAAGCGCGCCGCGCCGAAGGCCTGTCGGACAGCTGATCGTCTCGGACAGCTGATCGTCTCGGACAGCTGATCGGCCCAGACAACTGATCGGCAGGGACTTTGCCTGACATGAAAAAGGCCGCCTTTCGGGCGGCCTTTTTTGTGGCTGGGCGCCGACGTGATCGGGGAGGCGCGAAACCGGTCCCCGATTCGTTCAGCCGAGCGCGATGTCCGGTGCATCTTCCTGCTTCATGCCCACGGTGTGGTAGCCCGCATCGACATGGTGGACTTCGCCGGTCACGCCCGAGGACAGGTCCGACAGGAAATAGAGCCCCGCGCCGCCCACGTCCTCGATCGTCACGTTCCGCCGCAGCGGGCTGTTCAGCTCGTTCCACTTCAGGATGTAGCGGAAATCGCCGATGCCGCTGGCAGCAAGCGTCTTGATCGGGCCGGCCGAAATCGCGTTGACGCGGATGCCCTGCGGCCCGCAGTCGTTGGCAAGGTACTTCACGCTGGTTTCCAGCGCCGCCTTGGCCACGCCCATGACGTTGTAGTGGGGCACGACCTTTTCCGCGCCGTAGTACGTCAACGTCAGGATCGATCCGCCTTCGGGCATCATCGGGATCGCGCGCTGCGTCACCGCCACCAGGCTGTAGGCGCTGATGTTCATCGTCATCAGGAAGTTGTCGAGCGTGGTGTCGTAGAAGCGGCCACGAAGCTGGTTCTTGTCTGAATAGCCGATCGCGTGGACCACGAAGTCGATCGTCGGCCAGCGCGCCTTCAACGTGTCGAACGCGACATCGAGAGCGGCCATGTCCGACACGTCGCAATCGATCAGGAAGTCGCTGTCGAGGCTGGCCGCCAGCGGCCGCACGCGCTTTTCCAGCGCTTCGCCCTGATAGGAAAAGGCGAGCTCCGCACCCTGTTCGCGCAGTCGCTTGGCGATCCCCCAGGCCAGCGACTTGTCGTTGGCGAGGCCCATGATCAGGCCGCGCTTACCCTGCATCAATCCGGTCATGCGCTTTCCTGCGCTCCTTGTTCGTCGGCTTGCCCGCGCGTCCGATCCGCCCGCGCGCGCTCAGCCCTCAATCGATCGTCGGCCTGGCCCAGCATGTCCTGCTCTTCCGGCGTTTCGGCAAGAGCGGCATTGAGTTCGGCGCCTACCACCATCCCTAAGCCGACCAGCCAGAAAAAGAAAAGCGCGATCATCACCCCGGCAAGGCTGCCATAGGTCAGATCGTAGGCGAAAAGATGGCGCAACGCCTTGGGCAGCATCGTCGTCACGAGGATCCACCACAGCGTGACGAACAGCGCGCCCGGCCATTTCGGGTACTGCCTGCCGCGATAGGCGCCGGGCGTCAGCGAGATGAACAGCAGCCAGAGCGAGCCGTAGAGCACCAGCGCAGGCGCGAACCGGGTGAGCGCGAGGCCGTTCACCAGATCGCCGAATTGCGGCATCCACGCAGTGATCGCTTCCTGCACGGCGCCGATCAGCACTTGCGCCGCAATCGAAACGAGGATCAGCACGACCGAGGCGATGATCAGGCCGGTCGACATCAGGCGGTAGCGCCAGAAGGCATGCTCCCAGCGTGTGCCATAGGCGCGCCGCAGCACGTCGCGGATGGTTTCGACTAGGCTGCCGACCGTCCACAGCCCGACCAGCCCGCCCAGCCAGAGCAGGCCCCCGCTGCGTGCATCAATCACGCCGCGCGCCACCGGGTCCAGCGCGTTGGCCACGACGGGGGGCAGTGCGATCAGCACGGTGTTGATCGCGGCGGCGCGCTGTCCCGATTCGCCGACAATGGAAAAAAGCGCTGCGCCGGTGATGAAGAAGGGGAACAGCGCAATCAGAACCATGTAGGCGAAGTTGCCGGCATGGATGAAGCCGTCGTTGATCACGCCCGACCAGACGCGCTTGATCACTTCGAACGCGCGGCTGCCGGGCCCAAGATGTTCGCGCGCACCGGCGCGCGCTTCGGCCAGCCCTTCGCGCCAGCGCAGCGCTTCGCGCCGGCGGGCTTCGGGCGAAAGATCGGGCACTTCGACCAGCGGATAGGCATCGGCGGGCACGTCGGTATCGCTCGCGGCCACCGGGCCGCTATCCGGGATGGACCCCGGAGCCGTGACGGGATCCTCGCGCAATGATCATCCTCCAAGGCGGTCGCGCGGGTTGCGCGTGTCGCTCCAACCCGCGAGACGGGCTTTAAGGTCCTGATCATCTGCAGGAATATCGATCTGGAGCGTTACCAGCTGGTCGCCGCGTTCTCCATCCTTGCGCGTGAAGCCCTTGCCCTTGAGCCGCAGCGTACGCCCGCTCGAGCTGCCAGGGGCCACGGTCAGCATCACCGCGCCTTCCACGGTGGGCACTTTCACTTTCGCGCCGTTGACCGCCTCGTCGAGCGTGATCGGCAGGTCCAGCCGTATGTTGTCGCCATCGCGCACGAAGAAAGCATGGCGCTGGATCTCGATCGTGACGATCGCATCGCCAAAGCCGCCGGGTCCCGCTTCGCCCTTGCCGCCAAGCCGCATCTGCTGGCCGTCCTCTACGCCGGCGGGCAGTTTGAGGTCGATCGGCTTGCCGTCAGCAAGCGTGATGCGCTGCGGCTTGCGCGCAGCGGCGTCGACGAACGGAACCTGCAGCCGGTAGGTGACGTTGGCGCCCTTGGGCGCCGGGCCGCGCCGTGCGCCGGAAAAGCCGCCACCGCCGAACCCGCCGGCGGCACCGCCACCGCGCCCGCCACCGAACAGGCCTTCGAAGATGTCGCCCAGGTCGATCCCTTCGGCGCCGCCCGCCTCGAACCCGCCGTCGTGGCGAAAGCCGCTCTGGTTGCCGAAGCCGCGTCCGCCAAATCCTGCGCCGCCGCCACTGCCGCCGCCGAACCCGAACGGGGCCGTGGGATTGCCCGCGGCATCGATCTCGCCCCGGTCGAAGCGTGCGCGCTTGTCCTTGTCCGACAGCAGGTCGTAGGCGCCCGTCACCTCGGCGAAGCGTTCGGCCGCCTTGGGATTGTCCTGGTTGCGGTCGGGGTGAAGCTCCTTCGCCAGCTTGCGATACGCGGACTTGATGTCCTTCTCGCTCGCGCTGCGGGCCACGCCAAGGATGGAATAAGGGTCTGCCATGGCTTTCTAGCTAGGATCGTGGCCGGAACGTCGCAAGCCTTGCGACGCGTGCTCCACCGGTTTGATCGTGCAATGTCCTGATGGGCCTGTGGCGCAGGCGCGATCTGCCTGTCATTGACGCCGGTCATGGCGGCGATCATGGCGGGAACCCAAGGCCGCTTCATCGATCTCGCATCTTTGGCACCCAGGAACTTCAGCCGTGACCGAACAGACCACCGACGCCATCCCCCACGCCGATCCGTTCGCCATCTTCGAGGCCTGGTTCGCGCAGGCCAAGGAGAGCGAGCCCAACGATCCCAACGCCATGGCGCTCGCCACCGCGACCCGCGATGCGCTTCCCTCGGTGCGGATGGTGCTGCTGAAAGGGCACGGGCCCGACGGCTTTGTCTTCTACACCAACTTCCACAGCCGCAAGGGCGGCGAACTGGCGGCCAACCCCCACGTTGCGCTGCTGTTCCACTGGAAGTCGCTGCGCCGCCAGGTGCGTATCGAAGGGCCGATCGCGGAGGTGACTCCGGCCGAAGCCGACGCCTATTTCGCCAGCCGCCATCCCGAATCGCGCTTGGGATCCGCGGCATCGGACCAGTCACGCCCGCTGCCTGACCGGCAGGTCTATCTCGATCGCGTCGCTGCCCTGCGCGCGCAGTATCCCGACGGCAACGTACCGCGCCCCGCGCACTGGTCGGGTTACCGGGTGGCGCCGACGGCGATCGAGTTCTGGCAGGACCGCGATTATCGCCTGCACGAACGCCGCCGCTTTGTTGCCGATGGCAAAGGCGGGTGGACCTCCAGCCTGCTCTACCCGTAAGGCCTGCCCCATGGACATGACCACCAGCGCAAACCACGGCGATCTCAACCGCAAGGCGGCGCTCGCCTCGATCGCGGTGGCGACGCTGCTGGCGGGGATGAAGGTCTGGGCGGTCATCTCGACCGGCTCTTCGGCGATGCTCGGCAGCCTCGCCGACACCGCGCTCGATCTCGTCGCCAGCCTGGCGACGCTGCTCGGCGTGTGGGTCGCCGCCATGCCCGACGATCACAACCATCGCTTCGGCCATGGCAAGGCCGAAGCGCTAGCGGCGATGTTCCAGGTGGTGCTGATCTCGATTTCGGCGATCGGTCTCGCCTTTCGCGCGGTCAACCAGTTCGTGGCCGGAAGCCAGGTGGCCGAGGCCGAAAGCGGCGTAATCGTCTCGGCGATTGCGATGGCGGCGACGGTGGCGCTGCTTGCCTACCAGCGGCACGTGATCCGCAAGACCGGCAGCCTCGCGATCAGCACCGACAATGTGCACTACAAGTCGGACCTGTTCCTCAACCTCGCCGTGATCGCAGCCCTGCTGCTGGACAAGAACTTCGGCATTCCGGGCGCCGACGCGGCCTTCGCGTTCGGCATCGCGCTGTGGCTCGCCTGGGGGGCATGGGGCGCATCGCAGGAGGCGATCGAGCAGCTGATGGACCACGAATGGCCGCTCGAGAAGCGCGAGCGATTCCTGGCCGTGGTGGCCCAGCATCCCGAACTCAAGGGCCTGCACGACTTGCGCACCCGCACCAGCGGCAATCGCGATTTCGTGCAGTTTCACGTCTGGGTCGATGGACGGATGACCGTGACCGAAGCCCACCGCGTGATGGACGAGATCGAGGAGAAGCTGATGGCCGAGTTTCCGGGTGTCGAGGTGCTGATCCACCCCGATCCCGAAGGCTTGGTCGACGAACTGCCGATGGGCGCGCAGGACCTGCTGTCCCCGGGACCCAACGGGGAAAGCCCGGCGGTGCTGGTCCAGGGCGCGCCGGGCGAGGGCCCGGCAATTCAGCCCTTGGCGTAAAGCGCGACGATATCGGCCAGGCGATCGACCACCGGGCGCAGTTGCGAATCCTCTGTCTTGCCAAGCCGCACCACCACCAGCTTCCGGCTGGGAGAGACGAGCACGTACTGGCCGAGATGGCCCTCGCACGCGAAAAGGTCGCGCGGGCCGCGATCCGGGAACAACGGCTCGGTCTTGGCGGTCGGCGTGCGGTTGAGCCAGACTTGCGCGCCATAGGCCTTTTCGCGGGGCGAGGGCGTGGTCATGAATTCGATCCACTGGCGCGGGATCAGCTGGCTGCCGCGCACTGCGCCCTTGTTGCGCAGGAATTCGCCGAACTTCGCCCAATCGCGCGCGGTGCCATCGATCAGGCTGCCGCCGATCAGCGTGCCGGCCGCATCGAATTCGGGCACCATCGATCGCATGCCGACCGGTTCGAACAGCCGCGTGCGCAGATAATCGGTCACGGCGTGGCGGCGCCCTTCCGGGGTCGGTTCGCTCGCCAGCACGCGCGCGGCAAGATCGGCGAGGATCACGCTGGTGGCGGTGGAATACTGAAAAGTTGATCCCGGCTCGTGCGCCAGCGGCTGGTCCTCGGCATAGCGGGCCATGTCGTCGCGCCCATCGAGGAACAGCATGCGCACTTCGTCCGATTCGTACGGAGGATCGCCCGCCTCGACATGCCGAAGGCCCGAACGCATCTGCAGAAGCTGCTTGAGCGTGATTTCGCCGCGCGGGTCGCCCGGGCGCTGCCACTGCGGCACGGGCGCGGATTCGGCAAGACGCAGGCGGCCGTCGGAAACCAGCATGCCGATCATCACGCCGGTGATCGTCTTGGCCATCGACCAGGACACGAAGCGGGTATTTTCGTGATATCCCGGGGCATAGCGTTCGGCGACGATCCGGCCTTCGTGCATGACGATAACAGCCCGCGTCTCGCCCGGAGAATCTTCCGCAAACAGCGCATCGACCGCGCGTGCCAGCTTTTCGCGCGGCACGCCGGGGGCATCGTTGATCGCCGCCAACGCCTGTTCGGACAGCGGCGGCGGGCCTTCACCGGCGCGGTTGCAGCCAGACAGGGCTAGCCCCAGTGCGAGCGGGGCGATAAGGGCAAGGGAGAGGCGGGACATGGCCGCCGCCCTTCTTCCCCGATCGCACCGGCAAGGCAATGGTCGAAGTACGTTCACCCACAAGCGCGCCACATCCCGCCTATGCCCGTCCGCCGCGCCGCAGCTTCCGGCCCTCGCGCATCGCGTTGGCCCTAATCGTGTGCGCGGGCGCGCTGATCGGCTTCTTCTGGAAGCCGCTGCATGGCTACGCGATTGCGGGAGCCTCGTACGGTGCGCGGGTCGGCTGTTCCTGCCGCTATGCCGGAGGGCGCTCGCTCAGCGATTGCCGCAAGGATTTCGAACCGGGCATGGGCCTCGTTTCGCTGTCCGAGGACAACGATGCGAAGAGCGTCACCGCGCGGTTTCCGCTGCTCGCCAAACAGACCGCCACTTATCGCGAAGGCTGGGGCTGCGTGCTGCAGCCGTGGAAGTAAGCTAGGCCGCCCAAGGCTTCGTAGCGTCGATCCACCCGCCGCCGACAACACGGTCGCCGGCGTAGACGACCGCCGCCTGGCCGGGGGCGACGCCGAATTCGGGCTGGAGAAAGCGCAGCGTGGTCGTGGCGCCGCCGCCGAAGGGGCCGACCAGTTCGACCGGCACCGGCTTGGCCAGCGATCGCACCTTCGCGGTCAGCGGCCCTTCGGGCAGCGGGCCGATGCGATTGGTTTCGGTGACAGTGGCTTGCCCCACCGCCAGCATCGCCCGCGGGCCCACCAGCACGCGCCGCGCCGGAGCATCGAGCGCGACGACATAAAGCGGCTCGGGCTGGCCACCGATCTCGAGCCCGCGACGCTGGCCGACGGTGTAGTGAATCACGCCGGCGTGATGCCCCAGCACCTCACCGGTCGCCGCGTGCACGATATCGCCTCCGGCAATGCCTTCGGGCCGCACCTTGGCGACCACCTTGGCATAGTCGCCGTCGGGCACGAAGCAGATGTCCTGGCTGTCGGGCTTTGCCGCGACGGAAAGGCCAAGTTCGCCGGCAAGACCGCGAACCTCCGGCTTGGGCAGGCCGCCCAGCGGAAAGCGCAGGAACGCGAGTTGTTCCTCGGTCGTGCCATAGAGGAAGTAGGACTGGTCACGCGCCGGATCGAGCGCACGGTGCAGTTCGGGCCCGGCGGGGCCGGTGACGCGGCGGACATAGTGGCCGGTTGCAAGGCAGTCCGCGCCAAGGTCACGCGCCATGGCCAGCAGATCGGTGAACTTGGGCCCCATGTTGCAGCGGATGCACGGGATCGGCGTGCGCCCGGCGAGGTAATCGTCGGCGAAACGGTCGACCACATCCTCGCGAAAGCTGGATTCGTGGTCGAAGACGTAGTGCGCGATGCCGAGCCGGTCGGCCACGGCGCGCGCGTCGCGGATGTCGTCCCCGGCGCAGCAGGCGCCCTTTCGGCCGGTCGCCGCGCCATAGTCGTAGAGCTGCAGCGTGATGCCGATCACTTCCGCCCCGCTGGCCGCGGCGATTCCGGCCACGACCGAACTGTCCACGCCACCCGACATCGCGACGACGATGCGGCGGGCAGAGGCGGGACCGGCAAGGTCGAACAGGGTTTCGGGCGCGGTAGCGAGAGAGAGGCCGGACATGCCCCGCGCCTTAGGCGCTTTTGCCCGCAATGGCAGGCGGATTCTTGCGTCGCATGGGTAAACGGGGGCTAAGCGAAAAAACTAACCACCGGTAAATGCCGGATTTACTTCGCCTTATCCGTCTTGGGGTTATGCCCCTCGCATGGATCTGGGATTCAACGATGTCTGGGGCGGCGATTCTCCGACCGATGCGCAGGGGCTGCGGCCGCTGGCTTGGTCGGATTTGTGCGCCCGACTCGTCGCCGCGCAGGATTTGCGGCGGGAGGTGCAGGCTCTGGCCGGCGTGCCCATGGTGACGGGCGGTGCTCCGGCAAGCTTCCATCGACCTGCCGCACAATTGCTTCGGGACATCGTGATACCACCCGGAACGACCGATCGTGAAGAAGGGGTTAACCTTTCCCCTTCAGGAAATGGCAAAGACGATGACGGCACACCGTGGAGCCATACAGTAACAAGTCGCAAATCGCCCACTGACAGCCCGTCCCGACGAGAAAAGCCATGATCGAGAACCAGAAAATCAGGCCTTCGCAGGTGATCGGACCGCTCGGAGAGCCCTTGACGCTCGAGAGCCTGCCGCCGCCGAGCACCACCCGCTGGGTCGTGCGCCGCAAGGCCGAAGTCGTCGCCGCCGTGAATGGCGGCCTGCTGACCATCGACGAGGTGTGCCAGCGCTATGGACTGACGCTCGAGGAGTTCGCATCCTGGCAGCGCGCGGTCGATCGCTCGGGCATGCAGGGCCTGCGCGTCACGCGCATCCAGCACTATCGCGATCTTTACGAGCGCCAGTTGAAGTATTGACGCAACGGTCTCACTTCGACCTCAATTCGTGATCGCATCGACGGCCGCTACCCTTCCGGGCAGCGGCCGTTCCGCTTTTTCGTGGGTCGGTCACAACGATTTCAGATGCAACCGGGCAACACTTGCCAATTCCGCGCAAGTCCTTCGTCGAGGCGGAATTGCAACTGGTCGGATCGAAGTCTATTGCAACCACAACATACGCCATGGGGGGCGGCGCGGGTCGCTTGCGGCCGGTGTATCATTGCGATAACACACCATGACGTCCGGATGAACCGGACCATGGTCCGGACTGGCCCGCGCGGGGCGAAGGCACGTGGACAACATGAATTACGAGACGAGGATTGCATCTGCCGGGGCTGAACCGCTCATCGTCGACCATGGCGATGAGGATGCTTCTCCTGCGCGCCCTGATCGCCGCAAGCTCATTGCCGGACTGATCATCGTTCTGGCTCTCGGGCTCGCCTATTACCTGATGCACCGGAATCCTGCTGCTGCCGATGCCGACAAGGCCGGCGCGCAGGCGCAGACCGTCACCGTCGTGGCGCCCGGGCGCACCACTGTACAAGGCGTGATCAACGCCAGCGGCGCGATCGCCGCGCGGCGCGACATGCCGGTGGGCATCGCCGGCGAAGGTGGGCGCGTGATCAGCGTTCTGGTCGATGCCGGTACCTGGGTTCGCAAGGGCCAGGTGCTCGCGGTGGTCGATCGCGCGGTGCAGGCACAGCAGATCGCTGGCCAGTCGGCCAACGTTGCGGTGCAGGTCGCCAATGCCCGGCTGGCGCAGGCCAACCTCGATCGCGCTCTCAAGCTCGTCGAAAAGGGCTTCATCTCCAAGGCTGACATCGATCGCCTGACCGCCACGCGCGATGCAGCGGTGGCGCAGGTCGGCGTCGCGCGCGCATCGCTGGGGCAGTTGCAGGCGAGCACCGCCCGCCTGAACGTGGTCGCCCCCGAATCCGGTTTCGTCCTGACCCGCAGCGTCGAACCCGGCCAGATCGTCGGTCCTGCGTCGGGAACGCTGTTCCGCATGGCCAAGGACGGCGAGCTCGAAATGCAGGCGCGTCTCGCCGAAAACGATCTTGCCAAGCTGGCGGTGGGCGATGCGGCCGACGTCACCCCGGTGGGCACCAGCCGGGCGTTCCCCGGTCGCATCTGGCAGATTTCGCCGACCATCGACACCACCACGCGCGAAGGCATTGCGCGCATCGCGCTGCCTTACGATGCTGCGCTCCGCCCCGGCGGCTTTGCCAGCGCGCAGATCAAGAGCGGCACGGTGACCGCGCCGGTCCTTCCCGAATCCGCGATCCTGTCCGACCAGACGGGCGCGTTCGTCTACGTCGTCGGCGGCAACAACAAGGTCGAGCGGCGTGCCGTCACCACGGGCGACGTGACCCCGCAGGGCATCGTCGTGCGCACGGGCCTGTCGGGCAACGAACGCGTGGTCCTGCGTGCCGGCGGCTTCCTCAACCCGGGCGACGTCGTCCATCCGGTAATGGCTTCGGCCGGCACCAAGTGACGCAGAGGGCGTCGATCCGATGAACTTCAAGAACATCTCGGCCTGGTCGATCCGCAACCCGGTCGTGCCGATCGTCCTGTTCCTCGGGCTCACGCTCGCAGGGCTGGTCTCGTTCATGGGCATGAAGGTCCAGAACCAGCCCGACATCGAATTCCCGATGGTGATCGTGATGATCAGCCAGCCGGGCGCCGCGCCGACCGAGATCGAGAACCAGATCACGCAGCGGGTGGAATCCGCGGTCCGCACGATCCAGGGGATCGAGGCGATGAGCTCTACGGCATCGGAAGGCAGCAGCCAGACGATGATCCAGTTCAAGATTGGCACCGACATCAACGCGGCGGTGAACGAGGTCAAGAACGCCATCGACCAGACGCGCGGCAACCTGCCCGACGGGATTCTCGAGCCGCAGGTGGTCAAGGCGCAGACCTCGTCGGATCCGATCGCCTATTTCGCGGTCGAAGCCGACGACATGACGCTCGAACAGCTGTCGTGGTTCATCGACGATACGGTCGCCAAGCGACTGCTGACCGTGCCCGGCATGGCCGAAGTCGTGCGTTCGGGCGGCGTCGATCGCGAAATCGCGGTCACGCTCGATCCGATGCGGATGAAGGCGCAGGGCGTTACCGCAGTCCAGATCAACGCCGCGCTTCGCCAGGTCAACCTCAACGCGGCGGGCGGGCGCGCGGAAGTGGCGGGTTCGCGCCAGGCCGTGCGCGTGCTCGGCAACGCGCTTTCCGCGTTCGATCTGTCGCAGACCCAGATCTCGCTGGCCAGCGGACGGACCATCCGCCTGTCCGATGTGGCCGACGTGCGTGACAGCTACAGCGAAGTCGCCTCGCTGGCCAAGTTCAATGGCAAGCAGGTGGTGACCTTCTCGATCGCCCGCGCGCGCGGCGAATCCGATGTCAGCGTGTTCGACGATGCGGTAAAGGAGATGGACAAGATCTCCACCGAACAGGGTGGCAAGGTCAAGTTCCGCCAGCTGTTCAACTCGGTGCAGTACACGAAGGACCAGTACCGCAGCTCGATGTCCTCGATGGTCGAAGGCGCCGTGCTGGCGGTCATCGTGGTGTTCTTCTTCCTCCGTGACTGGCGCGCCACGATCGTTTCGGCGATCGCCATTCCGCTTTCGGCCATCCCCACCTTCTGGGTCATGGATCTGATGGGCTTCACGCTCAACCAGATGTCGCTGCTGGCGCTGGGTCTGGTCGCAGGCGTGCTCGTCGACGATGCAATCGTGGAGATCGAGAACATCGTGCGCCACATGCGCATGGGCAAAACGCCGTACCAGGCCTCGATCGATGCCGCCGACGAGATCGGGCTCGCGGTCGTCGCGACGACCTTCTCGATCGTCGCGGTGTTCTTCCCTGTTGGGCTGATGCCCGGCGTTTCGGGCCAGTTCTTCAAGAACTTCGGCCTGACGGTCGTGGTTGCAGTGCTGTTCTCGCTGCTCGTCGCGCGCATGATCACGCCGATGATTGCCGCCTATTTCCTCAAGGCGCACGGCCATGCCGAACATGGCGGCGGCCCGTGGATGGATCGCTACATGAAGATCCTGCGCTGGTCGCTCGATACGCGCGCGGCGCAGGCCTATCGCGCCGCGTTCCCCAAGCGCCGCTTCCGCGCGCGCCTTCGCGATCACCGGCTGTGGATGATGGGCGTGGGCTTCGGCGCGCTGCTGCTGACCGGCCTGCTGTTCGTGATCGTGCCGAGCCAGTTCTTCCCCGACACCGACGAGGACTTCAGCCGCATCACGATCGAGATGGTGCCCGGCACCACGATCGAGCAGACCGAGCGGAAGATCGACGAGGTATACAACCTGATCAAGGGCGAGCCCGAGGTCGGAGCCGGGCTCGAGCGCATCGAGGAGGCCAAGGGCCGCGTGTTCCTGGTGCTCAAGAAGGGTTCCGGGCTTCGCGGCAGCGTCGAGTTCGAACGCGCGCTGACGCCCAGGCTGCAGACGATCGCCGATGCCCGTGTCTCGTTCATGAGCTCGAACGGCGGGGGTCCCGGCGGGGGTTCGGGGCGGCCGATCAGCATCATGCTGTCTGGCTCCGATCCGGCGCTGCTGCAGCGCACGGCGCAGACGCTGGTCGACCAGATGAGCAAGCTCAAGACGGTGGTCGCGCCCCGCGTCAGCGCCGACATGCGCCGGCCCGAGATCGTCATCACCCCGCATCTCGACCTTGCTGCCAATCTTGGCGTCACCACCCAGGCGCTGAGCCAGGTCATCCGCATCGCGACGCAAGGTGAGATCGACCAGAACAGCGCCAAGTTCTCGCTGTCTGACCGGCAGGTGCCGATCCGCGTCAAGCTGCCGCCGGATTCGCGTCGAGACCTTTCGACGATCGAGAATCTGCCGGTGCCTACGACCTCGGGCACCACCGTGCCGCTGTCTCGCGTGGCGACGATCGGCTTCGGTTCGGGGCCGACGACGATCCAGCGGTACAACCAGAACCGCCGCGTGTTCATCGGCGCGGACCTGCCAGCCGGCGTCGCCAAGGGCACCGCGATGGCAGAGATCAACAAGCTGCCGATCATGAAGAACATCCCCCAAGGGGTGTCGAACGCCCCGGCGGGCGAGGACCGCTGGCAGCAGGAAATGATCACCAACTTCATCGTCGCGGTCTGCGCGGGCGTGCTGCTGGTGTTCTCGGTGCTGGTGCTGCTGTACCACCGCTTCGTTTCCCCGCTGGTCAACATGGGCTCGCTGTTCCTGGCGCCGCTGGGGGGCATGCTGCTGCTCGGCATCGTTGGCCAGCCGCTGTCGATGCCGGTGTTCATCGGCATCCTGATGCTGTTCGGCATCGTGGCGAAGAATTCGATCCTGCTGATCGACTTCGCCATTGAGGAGATGGGGACCGGGAAGACCAAGCTCGAAGCGATCATCGAGGCGGGTCACAAGCGCGCGCAGCCGATCATCATGACCACCGTGGCCATGGTCGCGGGCATGGTGCCGACCGCGATCTCGCTGGGGGGCGATGCCGGCTGGCGTGCACCGATGGGCACCACGGTGATCGGCGGCCTGACGATGTCGACGCTGCTCACGTTGCTGATCGTCCCGGCAGGCTTCAGCCTGGCCGATGGCCTCGAAAAGCGCGTGGGACCGTGGCTCGGCCGCAAGGTGCTGAGCTACGATCCCAATGACCCGCGCAACCAGGCTCCGGGGAACCGGCCGCACGGCGAGGCATTCCCGGCGGAGTGAACCAGCTTTCCTCTGCCGCCGTCAAACGAACCGGGCTCCGGCTGACCGACCCGGCTCGCCGGATGCGACTTCTCGCCACCGGTCTGCTCGTCGCGATGGCGGGATTGTTCCTGCTCTCGCGGCAACTGGTGCCGCTGCATCCCGGCTGGGGGTATTTGCGCGCCTTTGCCGAAGCGGCGATGGTGGGTGGCTTGGCCGACTGGTTTGCGGTGACTGCGCTGTTCCGGCGCCCGCTGGGACTGCCGATCCCGCACACCGCGATCATCCCTGAAAACAAGGATCGCATCGCCGATACGATGGCTGCGTTCCTGCGCGACAATTTCCTGACGTCGCAGGTCGTGGCGCGGCGGCTGCAGACGCTCGATGCGGCAAGGCTGGCGGGCCAGTTCCTCGCCAATCCGCGCGGGTCCGAAAGCCGGCTGCGCGATGGCGCCACCAGCCTGCTGGCCGACGTGCTCGAATCGCTCGATCAGGAAAAGCTCGGCGGACTGGCCAAAGGCGCAGTGCGTACGCAGTTCGAACGGCTCGATCTGGCGCCGCTGCTGGGCCAGATGCTCGGCGCGATGGTTGCCGACGGCCGGCACATGCCGCTGGTCGAGAGCGGCATCCGCAAGGCGGCGCATATCCTCGAAGCAAACGAGGAAATGATCCGCGCGATGATACATGAACGGGCCAACGCGCTGATGCGGTTCGCCCGTCTCGATGAACGGCTGGCCAACACGATCCTCGACGGGCTGTACAAGCTGCTCGCGGAGACCGTGGTGATTCCCGACCATCCCCTGCGGGTGAAGATCGAGGAGGGCTTGCAGCAGCTTGCCCACGATCTTGTCCACGACCCCGAAATGCGCGCGCGCGTGGAACGGATGAAAGGCGAAATTCTGGCCAACCCGGCCTTCGCCGCTTGGCTCGATGCCCTGTGGGAGCGTGCGCGAGCGCGCCTGTTGCGCGCGGTGCGAGAGCCTGATGGAGCGCTGTCCGGCCAGCTCGGCACCAGCGTCGCCGAGTTGGGTCGCGCCCTGCAGCACGATCCGCGCCTGCAGCATCTGGTCAACCGCTTCGCCCGCCGCACACTGGTCGGCGTGGCGACACGTTATGGCAGCCAGATCGTGCGGCTGGTATCCGAAACGGTGCGTCGCTGGGATGCACGCACCGTCACCGACCGGATCGAAGGCGCGGTCGGTCGCGATCTTCAGTTCATCCGCATCAACGGCACGCTGGTGGGCGGGCTTGTCGGCGTGGCGATCCACGCTATCGATGTCGCTCTATGACCCAGCCCCAACCCTTCCTGCGCACGGCGCGGCTCGATCTCTGGCAACCGCACGCGCGCGATCATCACGGGCTGGTGGAGCTTCTGGCGCCCGAAGCGGTGCGCGCGAATCTGGGCAATCGTCCGACCAGCGTCGTCGAGGAATTCAACCGGTTGCTGCGCAATGCGGGCAGCTGGGCGCTCTATGGCTATGGCATCCTCACCTGTCGCCCGCGCGGCGAAGACAGGGTCGTCGGCATCTGCGGCGTGTTCCATTCGTGGCGCGGCTTCGGCAAGGGCATGGACGATACGCCCGAGATCGGCTGGATCTTCGCCGAGGAAACGTGGGGACAGGGCATCGCCAGCGAAGCCGCGGCCGCGGCGCTCGACTGGTTTGCCGCGGCGCACCCGGACAAGCGGGTCGCCTGCATGATCAACGACACCAACCTCGCTTCGATCGCCGTGGCCAGGAAGGTTGGCTTCAGCGTTTATGGCGAACATCGGGAGGAGGATGGCGGGGCTGCCCTCATCCTGCTCGAAAAGAACGCAGTCAGCCTGTCACCAGCATCGTGATCCGGTTGGTCAATTCCTCGACGGTGAACGGCTTGGTCAGGATGTCCATGCCGGATTCGATCGCGCTGCCATCGATCACGCTGCTTTCAGCGTAGCCCGTCACGAACATGACCTTTAGCATCGGGCGGGTGCGTCGTGCCGCGTCGGCAACCTGGCGTCCGTTGAGCCCGCCGGGCAGACCGACGTCGGTGACGAGCAGATCGAGAACCGGTGTCGCCTCGAGCACCGCCAGCGCCTCGGCGCCGTCGCCCGCCTCCAGGCAGGCGTAGCCCATGCCCGCCAGTGCATCGACGAGCAGCATGCGCACGCTCGACTCGTCATCCACGACAAGGACCGTGCCCTGCAGCATCGGGGCAGCCAGAGGTTCGCCCGATGAAGGTACGGGAGAAGCAACCTCGCCCAGGAAGCGAGGAAGATAGATTCGCACGCGCGTTCCGACGTCCTGTACAGAGCGGATCCTGACGATGCCACGGCTCTGCCGCGCAAATCCGTAAACCATCGAAAGGCCAAGCCCGGTACCGCGACCGATAGGCTTGGTCGTGAAGAACGGATCGAACACCCGCTCCAGATCCTCGGGCGAGATGCCGACCCCGCCATCGGTCACCATCACCGTGACGTAGTCGCCGGGTGGCAACCCGCGGTCGCTCGCGGCCGAACCCTGCAGCATCACGTTCTCGGTGTTGATCGTGATCGTCCCGCCTTCGGGCATGGCATCGCGCGCGTTGATGCACAGGTTGAGCAGCGCATTCTCGAGCTGGTTGGAATCGACTGACGTCGGCCAAAGCCCCTTCTGCGTGTCCAGCACGATCGCGTAGGACGGGCCGACCGTCCGCGTCACCAGTTCGACGAATTCGGGCAGCAGCGTGTTGATGTCCAGCGCGCGCGGCGAAAGCGTTTGGCGGCGGGAGAAGGCGAGCAGGCGGTGAGTCAGGGCGGCCGCGCGCCGGGTCGCGCCGAGACCCGCCGACAGATAGCGGGAGATGTCCGCCGCCGGGTTCTGCTTCTGCCGACGCTCGATCAGTTCGAACGCGCCCTGGATGCCGGCAAGCAGGTTGTTGAAGTCGTGCGCCAGGCCTCCGGTCAGCTGGCCGACCGCTTCCATCTTCTGCGCCTGCCGCAGGGCGGCTTCGGCGGCCTCTCGTTCGGCCAGCGCCTCCACGACCCGGGCCTCCAGCGTTTCGTTCAGCTGGCGCAGCGCTTCTTCCGCGCGCACCTGATCGGTCACGTCCTTGAACAGGACGGCTACCAGCCGATCCTCGAAGGGGCCGATGCGAAACGAGGAAACTTCCAGATGTCGCCCCGTGGCGACAAGCTCGTTGCGAAAGCGGATCGGCTCACCCGTGTGCAGCACACGTCCATAGAATGCGACCCAGCCATCGGCTTCGTCGGGGACCATTTCGCGCAACTTCTGCCCCACGACATTGGGAATGCCGGTATTCCGCTCGTAAGCGGCGTTGGCGAGAATATGGATATAGTCGCTCAGCGGTCCGTGCGGGCCGTCGAGAAAGCGGATCACGCAATAGCCTTGATCCATGCTTTCGAACAGCGTGCGGTACAGCTCGAGCGAAATCGGCGGCCCAGCGTCGTCGAAACCGGTGTCGCTGGGCGATTGCGGCAGGGAGCGCGCCGGGATGTCCATCGGGCCGCAAACGCGACGAGGGCGAAACGGTTCCCGGCAAAGGAAACGGGGCCGGAAGTTTCCTTCCGGCCCCGCCCTTTTCCGTCAGCGTGTGCTGCGTGGACTGCTTAGAAGTCCATGCCGCCCATGCCGCCCATGCCGCCGCCCATCGGCGGCATCGCGGGCTTGTCTTCCGGCTTTTCGCTGATCGCCGCTTCGGTGGTGATCAGCAGGCCCGAAACCGACGCGGCATCCTGAAGCGCGGTGCGCACGACCTTGGTCGGGTCGATGACGCCGGCGGCCTTCAGGTTCTCGTAGGTATCGGTCGCGGCATTGAAGCCCTGGTTCTCGTCGTTTTCGCGAAGCAGGTTGCCCGCGACGACAGCACCGTCATGACCCGCGTTCGAAGCGATCTGGCGCAGCGGCGCCTGGATCGCGCGACGAACGATGTCGATGCCCTTGGTCTGGTCGTCGTTGGCGCCCTTGAGGCCTTCAAGAGCCTTGGTCGCATAGAGCAGCGCGGTGCCGCCACCGGGGACGATGCCTTCCTCGACCGCGGCGCGGGTCGCGTGCAGCGCGTCGTCGACGCGGTCCTTGCGCTCCTTCACCTCGACTTCGGTCGCACCGCCGACCTTGATCACGGCAACGCCGCCAGCAAGCTTGGCAAGACGCTCCTGGAGCTTCTCGCGGTCGTAGTCGCTGGTGGTGACTTCGATCTGGGCGCGGATCTGCTCGACGCGGGCCTTGATTTCGTCAGCCGAACCGGCGCCGTCGACGATCGTGGTGTTGTCCTTGTCGATGGTGACCTTCTTGGCCTGACCGAGCATCGGGAGCGTGACGCTCTCGAGCTTGATGCCGAGGTCTTCCGAGATCATCTCGCCCTTGGTCAGCGTGGCGATGTCGCCCAGCATGGCCTTGCGGCGATCGCCGAAGCCCGGCGCCTTGACCGCGGCAACCTTCAGGCCGCCGCGCAGCTTGTTGACGACGAGGGTCGCCAGCGCTTCGCCTTCGATGTCCTCGGCGATGATCAACAGCGGACGGCCGGTCTGCACCACGGCTTCGAGAACCGGCAGCATCGCCTGCAGCGACGACAGCTTCTTCTCGTGGATCAGGATGTACGGGTTCTCGAGTTCGACCGTCATCTTTTCCGGGTTGGTGATGAAGTAGGGCGACAGATAGCCGCGGTCGAACTGCATGCCTTCGACGACATCGAGCTCGAATTCGAGGCCCTTGGCCTCTTCCACGGTGATGACGCCTTCCTTGCCGACCTTTTCCATCGCTTCGGCGATCTTCTGGCCGACTTCGGTGTCACCGTTGGCCGAGATGATGCCGACCTGTGCGATTTCCGACGAACCCGAAACCGGGGTCGAACGCGACTTCAGGTTTTCGACAACCTTGGTCACGGCGATGTCGATGCCGCGCTTGAGGTCCATCGGGTTCATGCCGGCAGCAACCGAGGTCATGCCTTCGCGAACGATCGCCTGGGCGAGAACGGTCGCGGTGGTGGTGCCGTCACCAGCGGCGTCGTTGGCCTTGCTGGCGACTTCGCGCAGCATCTGCGCGCCCATGTTCTCGAACTTGTCCTTGAGTTCGATTTCCTTGGCGACCGACACACCGTCCTTGGTGATGCGGGGGGCGCCGAAGCTCTTGTCGATGACGACGTTGCGGCCCTTGGGGCCCAGCGTCACCTTCACCGCGTCGGCAAGAATGTCGACGCCGCGCAGGATGCGCTCACGAGCGTCGCGCGAAAAGCGTACGTCCTTGGCAGCCATGTTGATTTCCTTCGAATGTCTGGAGTGGATTTCAGGACAGCAGCGTCGATCAGCCGATCACGCCGAGGATGTCCGATTCCTTCATGATCAGCAGGTCTTCGGTGGCGACCTTGACCTCGGTGCCGGACCACTTGCCGAACAGCACGCGGTCACCGACCTTGACGTCGAGCGGGGTCACCGTGCCGTTTTCGGCGCGGGCGCCGGTGCCGACGGCGACGATTTCGCCTTCAGCGGGCTTTTCCTTGGCGCTGTCGGGGATGATGATCCCGCCGGCGGTCTTTTCCTCGGCTTCGACGCGGCGCACGAGCACGCGGTCGTGCAGCGGACGGAAAGTCATGGGTTGCTCCCTCTTCCAATCAAATTGGCGATACGAATTTCTGCTTGGCACTCTCGCGATGAGAGTGCCAGCGCCGCGCATATGGGCGGGGGGGCAGAGAGCGTCAAGGACCCGGATCGAAGAATCTTTTTGCGTTTCGCGCCAGTCTGCCGCGATGACGTGGACGTGGAATCAGCCGGGCAGAAGCCCCAGCTGATCGCGACGGTGCCAGCGCCAGTGCAGCAACCCCGCCACGAAGATCAGCCCGACGAGCAGCCCGATCCACACGCCAAGTCCGCCGACCGGGGTGTAGAGCCCGAGCCACAGCGCCGTGCCCACGCCCGGCACCCAGTAGCCGAACAGCGCGATCAGCATCGGCACGCGCGTATCTTGCAGGCCGCGCAGCATGCCCGCGCCGACGGCCTGCGCGCCATCGAACAGCTGGAACGCCGCCGCGACGATCATGTACTGGATGGCAAGGTCCACCACCCGTGCGTTGGCGGGTGCGGTGGGGTCGATGTAGAGCCACAGCAACTGATGCGGGAAGATCAGCATCACACTGGCTGACACCGCCATGAATCCCATGCCGAGCAGCGTTGCCGCCTGTCCCGCACGCCGGATGGCTTGACGGTCGCCCGCGCCGAACGACAGGCCCACGCGGATCGTTGCCGCCTGCGCGACGCCGAAGGGCACCTGGAATGCGATCGCGGCGAATTGCAGCGCCACGGTATGCGCGGCGAGCTCTGCCTCGCCGATGCGACCCATGACGAAGGCCGCGCCGTTGAACATGCCGGCTTCGGCAATGATCGTGCCGCAGATCGGCAGGCCGATCCGGAGCACGTCGCGAAAGCGGCGCCATTCGGGCACCCACCAGCGCCCCAGCAGGCGGTAGCGATGAAGGCGCCGATCGAAGCGGATCACCAGCGCATAGGCACCCAGCATCGCGCCGCTGGTGACCACGCTGGACACGGCCGAGCCCGACAGCCCCATCTGCGGCGCGCCGAAGTGGCCGAAGACGAAGATCCAGTTGCCCAGCGCGTTCACCGCCACCGCCATGGCCGTGATCGCGGTGCCGATGCCCGGGCGCCCCAGCGTGGCAACCACCGTGCGCAGCAGCGCTGCCAGAACCGCCGGGATCGCCGCCCACATCAGGATGTGGAGAAACGGTTCGGCCCTCGCGATGACGCCGGGCTGTTGCCCGGTCAGGCGCATCAGCGGCCCGCCCAGCAGGCAGACCCCGATGGCCACCGCGGCGGCGAGCAGGCCCACCCAGGCGGCCATGCGCACGGTGCGCCGCACTTCGCGCACGGCGTGCTTGCGCCGACCGAGCTCCGCCGCGATCAGCGGGGACGCCGCGCCGACCAGGCCGGTCATGCTCCAGACCAGCAAGCCGAACAGCGCGACCGACAGCGACGAGGCAGCCAGCGCCTCTGGCCCCAGCCGCGCCACGAACACAACGTCGATCGCGAAGACCGCCATCTGCAGCAGGTTTGCCCCCACCAGCGGTGCGGCGAGGCGCAACATGCTGCGCCATTCGTCAAGCCAGCTTCGGGGAGGGTTCTCAAACATCGCGCGGCGGGGCATAGGGCCGGCGCGATCCCAAGGGAAGGGCCTCGCACGGACGGGCACGCTGCCGTCCCTGCCACCGTCGATGCCTGCGCCGCCGATGATTAGGAGCTCACGCCCATGCCCAAGCCGGTACATGCCTGCCTCGCCTTCGCCCTCCCGCTCGCCCTTGCCGCCTGTGGCGCAAAGACCGATGACGGCACCGCCGCGCAAGCCGGTGCGGAAACGACGGTCGCCGACGCGGCACCGGCCGCGTTCGGCATCTGCAAGTCGTGCCATGCGGTGGAGAAGGGCAAGACGGTGATCGGGCCCAGCCTTTACGGTATTGTCGGCACCAAGGCGGGCGATGTTGCCGGCTATTCGTTCAGCCCGGCGCTGAAGGGGTCTGGCCTCGTGTGGGACGAAGCGACGCTCGACAAGTGGCTTGAAAACCCGATGAAGCTCGTGCCCGGGACCCGCATGAGCTACGCCGGACAGGCCGATCCGGAAAAGCGCAAGGCGATCATCGCCTACCTCAAGACCTTGAAGTGACCGATGATCGCCCGGCAGTGTCTCGCTGGCGGGACATTGCCGGCGGCCCGCCTGCCGAATTGGCTTGCATTCGCCGCAAAACCGCCAACGATCGCCGTCCAGCAGCCTGCCCGCACGTCGCGTCGCAAAGAGCGCGAGGCCGCAGTCCTGCCGAGAGGGTGAAGGCACATGCGCAAGACGTCGGGCAAGCATAGCGACCTGGTGCTCAGCACGGTCCAATCCGGGCACAGCGCCGGCACCTCGGCGGTTGCCGCCTCGTGGTGCCGCTCGGCGCTGCATCATGGCCTCGATCCTGCGCAGGGACGCGCCGCGACCCGTGTTTCGGGAAGCGACCTTGCGCGCCTGCGCGAAGCCAATGGCGCGCTGCTCGATGCGGCTACCCCGGTGCTCGACAGCCTGTTCGGCAGCGTCGGCCGCACCGGATGCTGCGTGATCCTGGCGGACACCACCGGGGTGGTGCTCGAAGCGCGTTCGGGCGCCGGGGATGCCGCGCTGTTCGATGCCGTCGGCCTCACGATCGGCGGACAATGGAGCGAGGCGGCCGAGGGCACCAACGGCATCGGCACCTGCCTTGTCGAGGAACGCGCGGTGACGATCCTGAAGGGCGAGCACTTCGCCAGCCGCAACATCGGTGTTTCGTGCATGGACGCGCCGATCTTCGATCCTTGCGGCCAGCTCGTCGCCGCGCTCGACGTATCGAGCGTGCGCGCCGACCATGGCGAAGCGATGGCGGCCATGGTCGCGGCGCTGGTCCAGGATGCCGCCCGCCAGATCGAGCGCGAATTCTTCTGCCGCCATTTCGCCGACGCCCGCATAGTCCATGCGCCCGATGCGCCGGGGCGCGGCTCGGCGCTGCTCGCGGTCGATCGCGACGATCTGGTCATCGGCGCCACCCGCGCCGCACGCCGCCGGTTGGGTCTTGGCCCGGCGCGCCAACTGGCGCCCAAGCCGCTCGCCGATGTGCTGGGGCAGCAGGTGCCAGCTGGCTTCGAAGACGGCGAACGCAGCGTGTTGCGCCAGGCGCTGGCGCGTTCGGGCGGCAATGTCGCGGCCGCCGCGCGCCTGCTCGGCATCGGCCGCGCCACGATGTACCGCCGCATGGAACGCGCGGGCCTCACCGGCCTGCACTGAACGCGGCGCTGCCTGTCTCAACGGCGAGACAGGCGGGCGGGGAATGACCGCCGGGGGGATTTCGGGAGATCGGCGTCGGTGGGATGCATCGTTCGGGGGAGCGGCGGGAAGGCGCCGTTCCACAAGAACCCGAACGAGAGGATGAACCCATGGATATGGCATTGGCCGACAAGGCCGCGAAGGTCGCTCCCTTCGCCAGCACCTACGACAACTTCATCGGCGGCAAGTGGGTGGCCCCGCGCGCCGGGCGCTATTTCGACAATGTCTCGCCCATCAACGGCAAGGTCGTATGCCGCGTCGCGCGCTCGGACGCCGACGACATCGAGCTCGCGCTCGATGCCGCGCATGCCGCCAAGGACGCCTGGGGCCGCACCAGCCCGGCCGACCGCGCGCTGGCCCTGCTGCGCATCGCCGATGTGATGGAAGCCAACCTCGACCTGCTCGCCACGGCCGAAACGTGGGACAACGGCAAGCCGATCCGCGAGACGCTGGCCGCCGACATTCCGCTCGCCATCGACCACTTCCGCTATTTCGCGGGGTGCGTGCGGGCGCAGGAAGGCTCGATCGCGGAGATCGACGAAGACACCATCGGCTATCACTTCCACGAACCGCTGGGCGTGGTCGGCCAGATCATTCCGTGGAACTTCCCGATCCTGATGGCGGCGTGGAAGCTCGCGCCTGCGCTGGCGGCGGGCAACTGCGTGGTGCTGAAGCCCGCGGAGCAGACCCCGGCCTCGATCCTCGTGCTGATGGACCTGATCGGCGACCTGTTGCCGCCGGGCGTGCTCAACGTGGTCAACGGCTTCGGCCTGGAAGCAGGCAAGCCGCTCGCCAGCTCCAAGCGCATCGCCAAGATCGCGTTCACCGGTGAGACCAGCACCGGCCGCCTGATCATGCAGTACGCTTCCGAAAACCTGATCCCGGTGACGCTGGAGCTGGGGGGCAAGAGCCCCAACATCTTCTTCGCCGACGTTGCAGCGCACGATGACGACTTCTTCGACAAGGCGATCGAAGGCTTCGTCATGTTCGCCCTGAACCAGGGCGAGGTCTGCACCTGCCCCAGCCGCGCGCTGATCCACGAATCGATCTACGACCGCTTCATGGAGCGCGCGATCGCCCGCGTGCAGCAGATAGTGCAGGGCAATCCGCTCGATCCCGCGACGATGATCGGCGCGCAGGCGAGCGCGGAGCAGCAGGACAAGATCCTGCGCTACCTGCAGATCGGAAAGGACGAAGGCGCGCAGGTGCTGACCGGCGGCGGCGTGGCGCAGTTGGGCGGCGATCTGGCGGGCGGCTTCTATATCCAGCCGACGGTGTTCAAGGGCCACAACAAGATGCGCATCTTCCAGGAAGAGATCTTCGGGCCGGTGGTTTCCACCACCACGTTCTCGACACCGGAAGAAGCGCTGCAGATCGCCAACGACACCGCCTATGGCCTTGGCGCGGGCGTGTGGAGCCGCGATGCCAACACCTGCTACCGTTTCGGCCGCGCGATCCAGGCCGGGCGGGTGTGGACCAACTGCTACCACGCCTATCCCGCGCACGCGGCGTTCGGCGGGTACAAGCAATCGGGCATCGGGCGCGAAACGCACAAGATGATGCTCGACCACTACCAGCAGACCAAGAACATGCTCGTCAGCTACAGCCCGAAGAAGCTCGGCTTCTTCTGACGAGACGGTACTTGTCGAGGCCTTGAGGCCCGACGGGTCGCCAATTCCCGGAGCGCAGCGCCAGCACCCTCTCCCGAGGCGCTCCGGGACCTGATCCAGCAAAAAGACGAAAAACACCATTCGATCCGGGTGACGCGCCACGGACAAGGCCCGCGCGCGCCCATACAACAGGGAAGGATTGCCAGATGAGAATCATGCTTGCCGCCGCGGCCCTTGCCGCGGGCGTCGCCCCCGCTTGCGCGTTCGCCGAAGATGCCAAGCCCGACCAGCACGCCTATGTCGACAAGGCGCCTGCCGCCAATGTGCACACCGAAGCGCCGTCCGATCTCAAGGTCGGTTTCGGGGTCAGCGCGGCCACCGACTACGTGTGGCGAGGGGTGAGCCAGTCGGACCAGAAGCCTGCCGTGTTTGCCACCGTCTCGCTGGGCTACAAGGGGCTCTACGCCGGCGCTGGCACCGAAAACGTGCGCTTTGCCGGGATCAGCCAGGAATACGACCTGTGGGGCGGGTATGTCGCAAACGTCGGTCCCGCCAAGCTCGACATCGGCTTCGTCCGCTACGGCTATGTCGATGCGCCGGTGAAGATCGATACGCTCGAAGCCAAGGCGGCGCTTTCGACCAGCGTCGGCAAGCTCGGGCTGAAGGCGGCGGGCTATTACACCGGCAATTACTTCGGGTCGCACCACCATGCGGTCTATGCCGAACTCGGCGCCAGCTACCCCTTGACCGACAAGCTGACCGCATCTGCC
Organism: Novosphingobium olei; assembly: GCF_012927405.1. Lineage (GTDB taxonomy): Bacteria > Pseudomonadota > Alphaproteobacteria > Sphingomonadales > Sphingomonadaceae > Novosphingobium > Novosphingobium olei. Next base: position 333,564 of record NZ_JABBGM010000005.1, read on the forward strand.
GCCGTGGGCCACCAGGATGTCCGCGACGCGTTCAACTACACCACCTGGAACGCGGGGGTTTCCTATGCGGTGATGAAGGGGGCGACGCTCGCCGTGCGCTACCACGATACCGATGCCACCTTCATCGGCCGCAAGGCCAAGGCGCGGCTGGTGGGATCGTTCAGCCTCGCGTTCTGAACGGACGGGACAGCGCGTGGTACAGCTTTTCGGGGCAGACCCACGCGCTGACCGCATCGGCGACGATCGCCGCGCCGAACAGCGGCAGGATCATCGCCCGGTTGGCGGTCATTTCCATCACGATGATGACGGCGGTCAGCGGCGCGCGCGTCACCCCGGCAAAATAGGCGATCATCCCCAGCATCACGATCGCGCCCGAGGAATCGCCCGGGAACAGTGGCGTCAGCATCTGGCCGAGCCCTGCGCCGACCGACAGCGATGGGGCGAAGATGCCACCGGGCGCGCCGCTGACCGCCGTCGCCACTGTCGCGACGAAGCGCGCAGGGCCGAACCACCCGCTTTGCGTGCCGCCCTCGAGCAGCTTGCGCGTTGCGCCGTAGCCGGTGCCCCAGGTCAGCCCGTGCGAGGCAACGCCCACGGCGGCGACCACCAGCCCGCACCCGGCGGCGAACAGCACGGGCCGCCGCTTGATCGCGGCGATCGCGGGGTGCTGCGCTTCGGCAAAGGCGATAAGCAGCCTGGAAAAGGCGCCACCGGCAAGTCCGCCCGCGACACCGGCAAGCAGCGCGGCACCGATCGCGGCGGCGATCGGCAGGCTCTGCGCCATGGCGCCGAAATAGACGTAGTCCCCCGCCAGCGACAGGCTGACGAGGCCGGACACCAGCACTGCGAGCATGACGTTGAGGGCAAGCTTCTGCTCGAAGGCGGCGGCCAGTTCCTCGATGGCAAAGGCCACCCCCGCCAGCGGCGTGTTGAACGCCGCCGCCACGCCCGCCGCACCGCCCGCGATGATCACGCCCGATGTTGCAGGCACGCGCAGCCAGCGGTGGCAGGCGGCCATGATCGCCGCGCTCACCTGCACGGTCGGCCCCTCGCGCCCGACCGCGCCCCCTGCCAGCAGCATGCCGAGCGTGCCGGCGATCTTGACCACCGCATTGCGCAGCGAAAGCAACGGGCCCCGCGCCTGCGCATCGGGATCGTGGCCCGATGCTGCCGCCATGACCTGCGGGATGCCCGAACCGCGTGCCTCGGCAAACCAGCGCCGCGTGGCGCCGGTGATGAGCGCAAAGGCGATCGGGGTCACGATGAGCGTCGCATAGGGCGCATGGGCGAACGTTGCATCGAACAGGGCCTGCGCCGCTTCGCCCGCGCGGGCAAACAGCACCGCCACAAGGCCGAGCGCGAGCGCGCCGGTCAGGGCGGCGAGGCGTGCGCGCAGCGCGTGGTGCGAAATGCGGCGAAACCCGATCATGCCCACGGGGCATAGGCGCTGGTGCCGATCGCGCAAGGACTTCAAGGGCTTGCCGAGCCCGATTGCCGTCGCGCCGCTTCCTTGCCACAACCGGCGGATCGGGGAGTTCAATGGACATGACGGTGACAGGCAGGCAAGGCCAACGCGGGGTAACGAAGGCGCTGGTCGCGCTGCTGGCGCTCGCCGTACTGCTCAACTTCGTGGACCGGGGCGCGATCGGCATCGCCGCACCCAAGATGAAGGCGGAGCTGGGGCTTTCGGCGACGACCTTCGGTCTTGCCGCGTCGGCCTTCTTCTGGACGTATGGCGCGATGCAGCCGCTGGTCGGCTGGATCAGCGACCGCGTGCCGGTCTATCGCGCGCTGGCCTTCGCGCTGGCGCTGTGGTCGCTCAGCACGCTGCTCACCGGGTTCGTGCGCGGCCTTGCCCTGCTCGTGGTCTTGCGATTGCTGCTGGGCCTTGGCGAAAGCTTCGTCTTCCCTTGCGTTTCCAAGATCATCGCCCGCCATGTGCCGGCTGAGCGGCGCGGCATCGCCAACGCGGTGGTTGCGGTGGGCCTCGCGCTGGGCCCGGCCGTCGGCACGCTGGCAGGCGGGGCCATCCTCGCGCGGATGGGGTGGGAGGCGGTCTTCGTCGCGTTCGGCGCGGTCACCTTGCTGTGGCTGGTGCCCTGGGCTTTTGTCGTGCGCGCCTTGCCGGTGGAAAGCCGTACGGTCCCGCCCGCCGCCTTTTCCTATGGCGCACTGCTGCGACAGAAGGCGCTGTGGATCACCGGCGCCTGCCACGTGACCGCCAACTATGCGTTCTTCTTCGTCTCGATCTGGCTGCCGCTGTACCTGACGGGCACGCGCGGCCTGCCGATCCCGACGATGGCCTGGCTCGCTGCGGCGACTTTCGGGGCGCAGGCGCTGTCCTCGCTCGCCACCGGGCACTTCTCGGACTCGCTGGTGCGCGCCGGGCGCAGCGAGGATCAGGTGCGCCGCGCCTTCAGCGTGGCGGGGCAGGTCGGCCTTGCCATCGGCATCGCGGGCATCGCGCTGTCGCAGGGACAGGGAGCGCTGCTCGGCTGGCTGGTGTTTACCGGCATCGCCATGGGGCCGGGGCCGACGATGGCCTATGCGATCGGGCAGATCTTCGCCGGCGAACGGCTCGCGGGCAGCTGGATCGGCTGGCAGAATGCGATCGGCAGCCTGTCGGGGGTGATCGGGCCCTTGGTCACCGGCGCGATCGTCGATGCGACGGGCGGCTTCGGTGGTGCCTTCGCCTTTGCTGCCGGCGTCAGCCTGCTTGGCGCGGCGCTGTTCCAGTGGGCGCTGCCGCCGCTTCGGCAGGTGCAGCTCGATTGAGCGCAAACGAAAAGGGCGACCCCGGCGGGGCCGCCCTTTCCATTTTCTCGGCAATAAAGCCGAAGAAGATTACTTGAGCTCGACGGTGCCGCCGGCTTCTTCGATCTTCTTCTTGATGTCTTCGGCTTCAGCCTTCGACACGCCTTCCTTGATCGCCTTCGGAGCGCCTTCGACCAGCGCCTTGGCTTCGGTCAGGCCCAGGTTGGTGATCGCGCGGACTTCCTTGATGACCTGGATCTTCTTGCCGCCGTCGCCGGTCAGGATGACGTCGAATTCGGTCTTTTCTTCAGCGGCTTCGGCAGCGGCGCCGCCAGCGGCCGGAGCAGCAACCGCAACAGCGGCAGCGGCGCTCACGCCCCAGGCTTCTTCGAGAGCCTTGGCGAGGTCGGCGGCTTCGAGGACGGTCAGCTTCGAAAGTTCTTCAACGAGCTTGGCGATATCGGCCATGATGATTCACTCCTGATTGTGTGACGCCCGGCGGCAGCGCCGCCGGCCGGAAATCGAACAGTCTGTTTGGCTTGCCACGATCCTTGGCGCAGGGCGTCGCCGCCCTGCCGGGATCGCTTATGCGGCTTCCTTGGCGTAGGCGCCGAAGACGCGGGCCAGCTTGGCCGCCGGAGCGGTCGCGAGCTGGGCGATCTTCGTGGCCGGAGCCTGGACGAGGCCGATGAGCTTGGCGCGCAGTTCGTCGAGCGACGGCATCGAGGCAAGAGCCTTCACGCCGTTCTCGTCGAGAACCTGCGAACCCATCGCACCGCCGACGATCTCGATCTTGTCGGTGGTCTTGGCGAACTCGACGATCACCTTGGCGGCGGCGACGGGATCGACCGAGGCAGCGATCGCGGTCGGACCGGTGAAGAAATCACCAATGCCTTCGTAATCGGTGCCTGCGACGGCAAGCTTGGCAAGACGGTTCTTCGCAACCTTGTAGGTCGCACCCGCTTCGCGGATCTTGTTGCGCAGGTCGGTGGACTGGGCCACCGTCATGCCGAGGTTGCGGGTGATCACCACCGCACCAGCCTCGTTGAAGACGCCGCTCAGGAATGCGACCGATTCGGCTTTCTGCGAACGATCCATGCCTTACTCCTTCACATGTGACCGGCCGGGGCGAACCCCGGACGGCCGGCTACGTTTGTCGATGGCCCGAAGACCACCGGCGAGTCCGTGACAAGGGAAGGAGAAGCGCCGCAAAGCGACGCGTGGGGCCACACGATCCTTCAGGAACGTACCGGGCCTTGAAACTCTTTTCCCCGCCTAGGTCGGAAATTAAGCAGGAAACCTGCACCGACGGTCTCGGACGGATGACCGACGCTGCGCCTTGCGGCCGCTCCGGTCAGGGGCGCGCCATTGGCCCAATCGCCCGCCGGAGTCAAGCGCGGGGCCTGATATGCAACAACCCCCCTCCCGCAAGGGGAAGGGGGGTCGCGCGACGATCAGGCTATCTGGCCAGCTATCCGGCCGCCTATCCGGTCGATCAGCTGTAGGCGGGACGGAGCGGCCGGGTGGGGAAGGCCGCCTGCGGCTTGCGAGCCGGCGCGGTGCGGGCATAGGCGGGTTCGGCCATCGCCGGCCGGGTTTCTGCGGCCACCGGCGCTTCCACTGTCCCGTGCGCCGCATTCCAGCGGTTTTCCTGCGCCTGCAGGATCAGGCGCGCGCGGCGGGCACGGCCCTTGGGCGACTTGAACGGGTTGGCCTCGTCGGGCGCTGCCGCCACCATCCGGTCGATCAGGGCACGGCGCTCCTCGCCCTGCGGAACCGGCCCATCCGGATCGAGCATCGGCGCGGTAGTGGCCGCCATGGCCGGACGGTAGACCGGCGCATCTGCCGGGATTGCGGGTTCGGCAGCCAGCGTGTCGGATGCATCGCGCGCCATCATCGGCTCGTGACGTGCAGGGGCAGGCGGCGGCACCATCTCGACGGTGCTGGTCTCATAGCTGTCGTCTTCCGCATAGACCGGGCGACGACGCGCCGCGACCACCGCCGCACCACCCACGCCGAGCAGTGCGATCAGTCCGACCGGAAGCGCCCAGTCGACGGTCCGCGACGATGTGCTGGCGGCACGAGCCGGCGCCGAAGCTTCGGCACGCGGGGCGGCGGGCTGGTTGGATGCCGCCAGCGGCGATGCGGGCGTTGCGGGACTTGCCATGTTCGGCGCTGCGACTGGGGCAGCCACGGCGGGCGCGGTCACGGCAGCGCTGGTGCGCGGGGTTGTCAAAGCGGTACGGGCACGCGGCGTTGGGGCAGGTGCCGCGGCGGCCGTCTCGGACGCGCTATCGGCCGAAGACGAGGCGGCGGTCGTCGCTACCTGCGGATTGGACTGCACGACCGGAGCATCGGTCGCAGGAGCAGCGTCGGTAGTTGCCGTCACCTGGGCCGGTTCGGGGATCACGATCCGCGGCGCGGTCTGGGCGGGTGCCTGAATGGGCGAAACGGTCACCGGCGCTGCGCTTGGCGCGGTGGCGGTGCTGCTGAGCGGATCGCTGCTGACCGTGGCGTCCTGCGCCAGGGCCGGGGTGGAAACGAGCGCGAGAACGGCTGCAATCGCCGCACTGGCACAAGACGAACGGTTGGCGGTGCTAGTCATGTCAAGTAAATATGTGGCACAACTGCACCGTTCCCCAAGAATGCGATGGAACGAGCCTTTTTACGCGGCCAAAAGTTGAGCCGAATAAATATGCCGATGAACAGAGTGATTCTGTTCATCGGCCGTCAATCGAGGGTTAATTTACTGTTCAGGTTCTGAGGCGCCGCGCAGGTTGATGATATGGGGTCATCAACCCTCCGTGCGGTAGCCGAGGACATCACCCGGCTGGCAGTCTAGCTCGCGACAGATCGCCTCGAGCGTCGAGAAGCGGATGGCCTTGGCCTTGCCCGTCTTGAGGATGGAAAGGTTGGCGAGCGTCAGGTCGATGCGCTCGGCCAGCTCGGTCATCGTCATGCGGCGCTGGTAGAGCAGGTCATCCAGCTTCACCACGATCCGCGTCGGCGCTTCCGGAGTGGGGGTCTGCGGTGCCATCACACGGTCCCTTCCAGATCGTCGCGCATCCGGGCGCCTTCGCGGAACACGCGGGCAAGGATGAACAGGATCAGCGCCAGCAGGACGCCGCCGACCGATATACCGAAGTCCGAAGTCGCATCCTTGATCGTCGCGGCAAGCCATTGGCCAATGCCGCCAACCGGGATCGACAGGCCCTCGATCGCCAGCGTCAGCCAGGCCATCGCGGCAAGGCGGCGGGCGTTGACGGGCGCGAAGGGGTCGCCGTGGCCCACGCTGTCGATGATCCGCCGCAGATGGCGCAGGAAGACGAAGGCGCAGATCGCCATCGCCGCGACGAGCAGCAGGATCAGCGCGATTGCCACGACGGTCGAACCGGGCATCGCATGCCCCGCTTCGCTCGACAGCGCGGTCAGAACCTGGTCGCGCAGGAAGAACAGCACGGGGGCGGCGATCAGCGTCGCGCCGGCGACGACCACTGAAAGGCCCTGTCCAAGCAGGGCAATGCCGCTAGCGGCGGCGAGCAGGGGGTCCTTGGGGCGGAGTTTCATGGGGCAGGGTCCTTCGTTCAGGCGGGTTCGGGCGTTCAGGCGAGTTCGGGGGCTTGGGGAGCGGCTGCGGGCAGCGGCGCTACGGCAATGGCGGGAAGCGACAGTGCCAGCGCCAGTAGCGCGGCGATGACCAGACCCGCCGTCTCGCGGTCGTGTCGGGTTATGGGATGGGGAAGGCGGGGCATTAACGTTCTCCGATATGCTTGATATCGATATTCAATATTGCGAGTCGAACATATCGTCAATCAATAATATCGAATTTCGATATTTTGCCTGGAGCGGCGCTTCCGGAGCCAAGCTGCCGCCGCCTTTGACTTTCCAACAGGGGCCGCCTATATCGCCATCAACGGTTCGCCGCTTCGAGCAAGGCCGTCCCATGCGCGGGGGACGGCTAGGGAAGGAAGCGGCGGGCATCCATCTGACGCGAAAGGCTGCAAGGCACTGGCCTCCTGAACGGGAGATCGTCCGCCGTGCGGCCCTTTTGCGTTTGGTGGCGCCAACGCCGCGTTTGGCACGGATTTACGCCGGTTTTCCGGCATTCAAGAAGCGAAGAGGCACCCTCTCCCCATGGCGACCAAGGCCCCCAGCGCACGCCCCGGCGTAAAGCGCCGCATCCGCAAGATCTTCGGTGACATCCACGAAGTCGTGCAGATGCCCAACCTCATCGAGGTGCAGCGCGAATCGTACGAGCAGTTCCTGCGTTCGGACCCCGAGACGGGCTATGTCTCGGGTCTGGAAAAGACCCTGCGCTCGGTTTTCCCGATCCAGGACTTCGCCGGCACTGCTTCGCTCGATATCAAGGAAAAGGACGGCTACGTCCTCGAGGCGCCGAAGTACGACGTGACCGAATGCCGCCAGCGCGGCATCACGTACGCCGCGCCGATGAAGGTGACGCTCAAGCTCGCGACCTTCGAGGTCGATGCCGAGACCGAGACGAAGTCGCTCATCGATATCAAGGAGCAGGACGTCTACATGGGCGACATCCCGCTCATGACCGAGAACGGGACGTTCTTCATCAACGGCACCGAGCGCGTGATCGTCAGCCAGATGCACCGTTCGCCGGGCGTCCTGTTCGACCATGACCGCGGCAAGACCCACTCGTCGGGCAAGTACCTCTTCGCCGCCCGCGTGATCCCCTACCGCGGTTCGTGGCTCGACTTCGAATTCGACGCCAAGGACATCGTCAACGTCCGCATCGACCGCAAGCGCAAGCTGCCGGTCACGGCGCTGCTCTATGCGCTCGGCCTCAACGGCGAACAGATCCTCGACCATTTCTACGACAAGGTCACCTGGGTGCGTGGCGAAGGCGGCTGGAAGGTGCCCTTCGTGCTCGACCAGTGGCGCGGGCAGAAGCCGCAGTTCGACATCGTCGATGGCAAGTCGGGCGAAGTGATCTTCCCGGCCGGCACCAAGATCTCGCCGCGCGCCGCGAACAAGGCCGCGAAGGATGGCCTTGAAGAGCTGCTGATCCCGACCGAGGAAATCTTCGGCCGCTATTCGGCCAAGGACCTGATCGACGAATCGACCGGTCGCATCTGGATCGAGGCGGGCGACGAAGTCAGCCCGGAAAACCTCGACCTGCTCGACAAGGCGGGCGTCGACCGGCTCGAACTGCTCGACATCGACCACGTCAACACCGGTCCCTGGATCCGCAACACGATGAAGGCCGACAAGGCCGAGGATCGCGACCAGGCGCTGTCGGACATCTACCGCGTGATGCGCCCCGGCGAGCCGCCGACGCGCGAAACCGCCGAAGCGCTGTTCGACGGCCTGTTCTTCGATGGCGACCGCTACGACCTGTCGGCCGTGGGCCGCGTCAAGCTCAACATGCGTCTCGGCCTCGATTGCCCGGACACGGTCACCACGCTGCGCACCGAGGACATCCTCGCCGTGGTCAAGGAGCTGGTGAACCTCAAGGACGGCAAGGGTGAAGTCGACGACATCGACAACCTCGGCAACCGTCGCGTGCGTTCGGTGGGCGAGCTGCTGGAAAACCAGTACCGCGTCGGCCTGCTGCGCATGGAACGCGCGGTGAAGGAGCGCATGAGCTCGGTCGACGTGTCGACCGTCATGCCGAACGACCTGATCAACGCGAAGCCCGCGGTCGCCGCGGTGCGCGAATTCTTCGGCTCCTCGCAGCTCTCGCAGTTCATGGACCAGACCAACCCGCTGTCGGAAGTGACGCACAAGCGTCGCGTCTCGGCGCTCGGGCCGGGCGGTCTCACCCGCGAGCGCGCCGGCTTCGAAGTGCGCGACGTGCACCCGACGCACTATGGCCGCATCTGCCCGATCGAAACGCCGGAAGGCCCGAACATCGGTCTGATCAACTCGCTGTCGACCTTCGCCCGCGTCAACAAGTACGGCTTCATCGAAACCCCGTACCGCAAGGTGGTCGATGGCAAGGTGACCAAGGACGTCATCTACCTGTCGGCGATGGAAGAGCAGAAGCACACCGTGGCGCAGGCTTCGGCCGAGCTGACGGCTGACGGCTCGTTCGTCGAGGAACTCGTCTCGGCGCGCCAGAACGGCGAATTCGTGATGAGCCCGCGCGACCAGATCACGCTGATGGACGTTTCGCCCAAGCAGCTCGTCTCGGTGGCCGCCTCGCTCATTCCGTTCCTGGAAAACGACGACGCCAACCGCGCGCTGATGGGCTCGAACATGCAGCGCCAGGCCGTTCCGCTGCTCAAGGCGGACGCCCCGTTCGTCGGCACCGGCATGGAAGAAACCGTCGCGCGCGATTCGGGCGCGGCGATCGCGGCGCTGCGCGCGGGCGTGGTCGACCAGGTCGACGCCACGCGTATCGTGATCCGCGCCAGCGGCGATATCGAAGCCGGCAAGTCGGGCGTCGACATCTACCGCCTGCAGAAGTTCGAGCGTTCGAACCAGTCGACCTGCATCAACCAGCGTCCGCTGGTGAAGGTGGGCGATCTGGTCGAAAAGGGTGACATCCTGGCCGACGGTCCTTCGACCGAATTCGGCGAGCTGGCGCTCGGCCGCAACGTCCTCGTCGCGTTCATGCCGTGGAACGGCTACAACTACGAGGACTCGATCCTGATCTCCGAACGGATCGTGAAGGAAGACGTCTTCACCTCGATCCACATCGACGAGTTCGAGGTCATGGCCCGCGACACCAAGCTCGGGCCCGAGGACATCACCCGCGACATCCCGAACGTCGGCGAGGAAGCCCTCCGCAACCTCGACGAAGCGGGCATCGTCTACATCGGCGCCGAAGTGCACCCCGGTGACATCCTCGTCGGCAAGATCACCCCGAAGGGTGAATCGCCGATGACGCCGGAAGAAAAGCTGCTGCGCGCGATCTTCGGCGAAAAGGCCAGCGACGTGCGCGACACCTCGCTCCGCCTGCCGCCGGGCGTTTCGGGCACGATCGTCGACGTTCGCGTCTTCAACCGTCACGGCATCGAGATCGACGACCGTACCCGCGCGATCCAGAACGAGGAAATCGAACGCCTCGCCAAGGACCGCGAGGACGAGCGCGCGATCCTCAACCGCGCCACCTTCAACCGCCTGCGCGAAATGCTGCTGGGCCAGGTCGCCACGGCCGCGCCCAAGGGCATCAAGAAGGGCACCGAGATCGACGAGCAGGTGCTCGGCGATGTCGAGCGTCACGAATGGTGGAAGTTCGCGGTGGCGGACGATGCCCGTCAGGCCCAGCTCGAAGCGGTGAAGGCCCAGTACGACGAGACCGTCAAGGCGATCCAGGAGAAGTTCGAAGATCGCAAGGAGAAGCTCGAGCGCGGCGACGACCTCGCTCCGGGCGTGCTCAAGATGGTCAAGGTCTTCGTCGCGGTGAAGCGCAAGCTGCAGCCGGGCGACAAGATGGCCGGCCGCCACGGCAACAAGGGCATCATCAGCCGCATCCTGCCGCAGGAAGACATGCCGTTCCTCGAGGACGGCACGCCGGTCGACTTCGTGCTCAACCCGCTGGGCGTGCCTTCGCGCATGAACGTCGGGCAGATCTTCGAAACGCACCTCGGCTGGGCTGCTCGTGGCCTGGGCAAGCGGGTGGGCGAGGCGCTCGACGCCTGGCGCGCCGCGAACCCGAACCCCGAAGCCGGCCAGCCGCCCGAAGCCGTGCGCGAACTGCTGACCGAGATCTACGGCGACAACTACGCCGACGAGATCGCGGCCCGCAGCGATGACCAGATCGTCGAATTCGCGCAGTCCGTCCGCGCAGGCGTGCCGATGGGCTCGCCGGTGTTCGACGGCGCGGTGGAAAAGGACGTGACCGACATGCTGCGTCTCGCCGGGCTCGATGAATCGGGCCAGGTCGACCTGTTCGACGGGCGCACCGGTGACCGCTTCGACCGCAAGGTGACCGTGGGCATGAAGTACGTGCTCAAGCTGCACCACCTGGTCGACGACAAGATCCACGCGCGTTCGATCGGGCCGTACTCGCTCGTCACCCAGCAGCCGCTGGGCGGCAAGGCGCAGTTCGGCGGCCAGCGCTTCGGCGAAATGGAGGTCTGGGCGCTGCAGGCTTACGGTGCTGCGTACACGCTGCAGGAAATGCTGACGGTGAAGTCGGACGACGTGGTCGGCCGCACCAAGGTCTACGAAGCGATCGTCAAGGGCGACGACACCTTCGAGGCCGGCATTCCCGAAAGCTTCAACGTGCTCGTCAAGGAAATGCGCTCGCTGGGCCTCAACGTCGAACTCTCGTCGCTCGACGACGAGGACGACGACGGCCTGGCGCAGGCTGCGGAGTAACCGGTCCGGGCGGCTCCTTCGCGGGCCGCCCGTCCCGCCGCAATCAAAGATTTCACGTCCAGAGCCTCGGAATGAGGCAAGGGAACGGCAAAAATGAACGACCTTACCAAGTTCACCAACCAGCTCGCCAAGCCCGAGACCTTCGACCAGATCCAGATCGGTCTGGCGAGCCCCGAGCGCATCCGCAGCTGGTCCTTCGGCGAGATCAAGAAGCCGGAAACCATCAACTACCGCACGTTCAAGCCCGAGCGTGACGGCCTGTTCTGCGCGCGCATCTTCGGTCCGGTGAAGGACTACGAATGCCTGTGCGGCAAGTACAAGCGCATGAAGTACAAGGGCGTCGTCTGCGAAAAGTGCGGCGTCGAAGTCACCGTCACCAAGGTGCGCCGCGAGCGCATGGGCCACATCGAGCTGGCCGCGCCGGTCGCGCACATCTGGTTCCTCAAGTCGCTGCCTTCGCGCATCGGCCTGCTGCTCGACATGCAGCTCAAGCAGCTTGAGCGCATCCTCTACTTCGAAAGCTACGTGGTCATCGAGCCGGGCATCACCCCGCTTGAACGCTACCAGCTGCTGACCGAGGACGAACTGCTCGACGCGCAGGACGAATACGGCGAAGACGCGTTCAGCGCCGGCATCGGCGCCGAAGCGGTCAAGCAGATGCTGATCGATCTCGACCTCGAACAGGAACGCAAGGACCTGATGGAGGAGCTCGCCACCACCAAGAGCGAGCTGAAGCCCAAGAAGATCATCAAGCGCCTCAAGGTCGTCGAATCGTTCATCGATTCGGGCAATCGTCCGGAATGGATGATCCTCGACGTCGTGCCGGTCATCCCGCCCGAACTGCGCCCGCTGGTGCCGCTCGATGGTGGCCGCTTCGCGACCTCGGACCTCAACGACCTCTATCGCCGCGTCATCAACCGCAACAACCGCCTCAAGCGCCTGATCGAGCTGCGCGCGCCGGACATCATCGTCCGCAACGAAAAGCGCATGCTGCAGGAAGCCGTTGACGCGCTGTTCGACAACGGCCGCCGCGGCCGCGTCATCACCGGCGCCAACAAGCGTCCGCTGAAGTCGCTGTCCGACATGCTCAAGGGCAAGCAGGGCCGCTTCCGCCAGAACCTGCTCGGCAAGCGCGTCGACTATTCGGGCCGTTCGGTCATCGTGACCGGCCCCGAACTCAAGCTGCACCAGTGCGGCCTGCCCAAGAAGATGGCGCTCGAACTGTTCAAGCCGTTCATCTACGCCCGTCTCGATGCCAAGGGTCTGTCGATGACCCTGAAGCAGGCCAAGAAGTGGGTCGAAAAGGAGCGCAAGGAAGTCTGGGACATCCTTGACGAGGTGATCCGCGAACACCCGGTCATGCTGAACCGTGCGCCCACGCTGCACCGTCTCGGCATCCAGGCGTTCGAGCCCGTCCTGATCGAAGGCAAGGCGATCCAGCTGCACCCGCTCGTCTGCTCGGCGTTCAACGCCGACTTCGACGGTGACCAGATGGCCGTCCACGTGCCGCTTTCGCTGGAAGCCCAGCTCGAAGCGCGCGTGCTGATGATGTCGACGAACAACATCCTCTCGCCCGCCAACGGCAAGCCGATCATCGTGCCTTCGCAGGACATGGTGCTGGGCCTGTACTACCTCTCGCTCGATCGTTCGGGCGAGCCGGGCGAAGGCATGATGCTGGCCGACATGGCCGAAGTGCACCAGGCGCTCCACGCCGGGGCGGTGACCATGCACTCGAAGATCGTCGCTCGCGTGCCGCAGACCGACGAGAACGGTCAGCAGTACCTCAAGCGCTTCGAGACCACGCCGGGCCGCATGCTGATCGGCGAGTGCCTGCCCAAGAGCCACAAGGTTCCCTTCGAGGTCGTGAACAAGGTTCTGACCAAGAAGGAAATCGGCGACGTCATCGACCAGGTCTACCGTCACACCGGCCAGAAGGACACGGTGCTGTTCGCCGACGCGATCATGGCGCTGGGCTTCCGCAACGCGTTCAAGGCGGGCATCTCGTTCGGCAAGGACGACATGATCATCCCCGACAGCAAGGATGCGCTGGTCAACGAAACCAAGGAACTGGTTGCCGACTACGAACAGCAGTACCAGGACGGCCTGATCACCCAGCAGGAAAAGTACAACAAGGTCATCGACGCCTGGAGTCGCTGTGGCGACCAGGTGGCCGCGGCCATGATGGACGAGATCAAGGCCTCGCCCGTCGACCCCGAAACGGGCCGTCAGAAGCCGATCAACTCGATCTACATGATGAGCCACTCGGGCGCGCGTGGTTCGCCGACCCAGATGAAGCAGCTTGCCGGCATGCGCGGCCTCATGGCCAAGCCGTCGGGCGAGATCATCGAAACGCCGATCATCTCGAACTTCAAGGAAGGCCTGACCGTCCTTGAATACTTCAACTCGACCCACGGCGCCCGCAAGGGCCTCGCTGACACCGCGCTCAAGACGGCGAACTCGGGTTACCTGACCCGCCGTCTGGTCGACGTGTCGCAGGACTGCGTCGTCACCATCGACGACTGCGGTACCGAGCGAGCGCTGGAAATGCGCGCGATCGTGCAGGGCGGTTCGACGATCGCCTCGCTCGGCGAGCGCATCCTCGGCCGTACGCTGGCAGAAGACCTGATCGAGGCGAAGACCGGCGTGGTGATCTGCCCCAAGGGCACGCTGCTCGATGAGGCCGCCATCGTCCGTATCGAAGCGGCCGGCGTCCAGTCGGCGCGTATCCGCTCGCCACTGATCTGCGAAGCCCAGCAGGGCGTTTGCGGCACCTGCTACGGCCGCGACCTCGCGCGCGGTACGCCGGTGAACATCGGTGAAGCGGTCGGCGTCATCGCCGCCCAGTCGATCGGCGAGCCCGGCACGCAGTTGACCATGCGTACGTTCCACATCGGTGGCGCGGCGCAGGTCAACGAGCAGTCGAACCTCGAAGCGATCTGCGACGGTACCGTCGAATACCGCGACATCCCGACGATCATCGACAGCCGCGGCCGTCGCCTGTCGCTTGCCCGCAATGGCGAGATCGCGGTGATCGATACCGAGGGCCGCGAACGCGCCATGCACCGCGTGCCTTACGGTACCCACCTGCTGCACGAAAACGGCGCCACCATCGCGCAGGGCGATCGCCTGGCCGAATGGGACCCGTTCACCCTGCCGGTGATCACCGAAAAGCCGGGTATCGTCCGCTATCAGGACCTGATCGACGGGCGCACGCTCACCGAACAGGTCGACGATGCGACCGGTATCGCCCAGCGTGTGGTGACCGAAAACCGCGCAGGTGGCCGCGCCAAGAAGGAAGACCTGCGTCCGCGCCTGACCCTGCTCGACGAGAACTCGGGCGAGGCCGCGCGCTACATGATGGCGCCGGGCACGACCCTCTCGGTCGAGGACGGACAGGAAGTGAAGGCGGGCGACGTGCTGGCGCGTGCCAGCCGCGAAGCTGCCAAGACGCGTGACATCACCGGTGGTCTGCCGCGCGTTGCCGAACTGTTCGAAGCGCGCATCCCGAAGGACAACGCGATCATCGCGAAGATCTCGGGCCGCATCGAATTCGTCCGCGACTACAAGGCCAAGCGCAAGATCGCGATCATCCCGGAAGAGGGTGAACCGGTCGAGTACCTGATCCCGAAGTCGAAGGTGATCGACGTCCAGGAAGGTGACTGGGTCAAGAAGGGCGACAACCTGATCTCGGGTTCGCCCAACCCGCACGACATTCTCGAAGTCATGGGCGTCGAAGCCCTGGCCGAGTACCTCGTCGCGGAAATCCAGGAAGTCTACCGCTTGCAGGGCGTGAAGATCAACGACAAGCACATCGAGGTGATCGTTCGCCAGATGCTGCAGAAGGTCGAGATCACCGACGGTGGCGACACCACCCTGCTGCCGGGCGAACAGGTCGACGTCGAGGAGATGAACGAGATCAACGGCAAGCTGGAAGCGGGCCTGCGCCCGGCCGAAGGCAAGCCGGTGCTGCTCGGCATCACCAAGGCCAGCCTGCAGACGCGTTCGTTCATCTCGGCCGCGTCGTTCCAGGAAACCACCCGCGTGCTCACGCAGGCGGCCGTGGAAGGCAAGAAGGACTCACTGATCGGTCTCAAGGAGAACGTCATCGTCGGCCGTCTCATCCCCGCCGGCACCGGCGCGGGCATGAACCGGATGCGCGTTGCCGCCACCAGCCGCGATGCCGCGCTCCGCGCGTCCTATCGCAAGCTGCAGGAATCGCTCATCGCACCGGCCACGGCTGCTGAAGAGCATGCCGCCGAACTGGCGCAGGGCCCGGAAGCGGCGATCGGCGACGATCCGCTGGCGGTGATCGAGGGTGAAACCCACGGCACCGACGCGGACGCCGGCGACTACCTGATCCAGGGTGACGACGAAGCCTGAAACGGCTTGTCCGACTGAACGTGAAAGGCCCCGCCGGAGCGATCCGGCGGGGTTTTTCGTGCGCGGCCCCGCGATCCGAACTCCGCAGAATCCCCTGTCTTGGCAAAGGAGGCTTTTTCACCCGCCCTCCCTAGGCAGAACGGCAGGTTCCATCGGACCGACTGGAGTTTTTCGCATGATCAGCCGTCTCGCCCGCAACGGTGCCCGGGCGCTTGTCGCCGCGATGCTCGTGGCGATTCTGGTCAGCACCGGCGTGGTGTGGTTCATCCGCCAGGGTGGCCCGATCACCGCGCGCGTGTCGCTTCAGGACGAACTGGTGGCGGATATCCTCCCCCCACCCGCCTTCGTGGTCGAATCCTATCTCCACGCCGCGCTGATCGTGAACGATCCTTCGGTCGCACCCGCGCAGAAGCAGGAACTGGTGGAAGAACACGCCGAATTCCTGCAACGCCAGAATTATTGGAGCGAAGCGCCCCTGCCGCCGGAGATGCGGCCCTCGATGGATCGCACCATTGCGACGGCGGAGAAGTTCTGGGCGGCGGTCGATAACGATTTTCTTCCCGCGGTCGATGCTGGAGACCAGGTCCGCGCGGCGCGTGCCTTCCACGACGAACTCGGCCCCGCTTACCAGCGCCAGCACGCAGAGGTGCAGGCCCTGGTCAAGCTTTCGGCCGACTACAAGGCGAAGATGGCGCATGGGGACAACGTGCGGATCAGCCTCGCGCTCGGCTTCCTCGCCCTGCTTGCGGCCGGACTGGTGGCCGTGCTGCTCTGGGCGGCGCGCCAGGTCCAGCATCGCGTCGTCGCTCCGCTGGTCGAAACCGCCGACGTGATGACCGCGATGGCGCACGGGGATTACGACCGCCCGATCGAAGGGATCACCCGCAACGACGAAATCGGCATGATGGCCCAGGCGATCGACGTGTTCCGCGAAAACGGCCTTGCCCGCCAGCGCGCGTCGGAAGCGCAGGAAGCGCTCGTCGCGCACCTGACGGCGGGGCTCGAGCATCTGGCGCGCAAGGATCTCGAATTCCGCCTGACCGAGCCGCTGCCCGATGGCTACGACGCGATCCGGCTGGATTACAACGCCGCGGTTGCCGCGCTCGCCGAAGCCATGCGTTCAGTCCGCGTCGGCTCGACCAGCGTGTCGAGCGCGATCGGCGAAATCCGCGCTGCCTCGGAAGACCTTGCCCAGCGCAACGAACAGCAGGCCGCGCGCCTTGCCGATACCGCGCATTCGATGGACGCCATTACCTCCAGCGTGCGCGAAACCGCTGCCGGCGCCGGTGCGCTGCAGGCGTCGATGAGCGAGGCCCACCGCGAGGCGAGCGAAGGCGGCGAGGTGGTGCAGCGCGCCATTGCCGCCATGGCCGCGATCGAGAACTCCGCCCGCGAAATCGGCACGATCATCGCGGTGATCGATGGCATCGCCTTCCAGACCAATCTTCTGGCGCTCAATGCGGGTGTCGAAGCGGCCCGCGCCGGGGATGCCGGGAAGGGCTTTGCCGTGGTCGCCAACGAAGTGCGCGCGCTGGCCCAGCGCTCGGCCGATGCGGCACAGGATATCAAGGCGCTGATCACCACCAGCGCCGATCAGGTGGCGCAGGGCGTCGCGCTTGTCGGCGATACCGGATCGAAGCTCGAAGCGATCGTCGGCCGGGTGACCGAAATCAACGCGCTGATCGGCGACATTGCCTCGGCCGCGCACGAGCAGGCCACCAATCTCGCCCACGTGAACGGCGCGGTCGGCGAAATGGACCGCATGACCCAGCAAAACGCTGCAATGGTCGAACAGTCATCGGCCGCCACGCGCAGCCTTTCGGCGGAAGCCGAACGCCTGTCCTCACTCGTCTCCAGCTTCCGCACCCGTGACCCCGAATCGCGGCCCGCCGTCCTCGCCCGGCCCGGGCAGCACCGCCGCAACTCTGCGCTGGAGGACGCATCGCCCGCGGTGCCGCTCGCGCTTGCGGTCGGCTAACTCGCCGCGCGTTCAGGCGTTGGCGCAGGCCATTCGCTCAAGCGCGGCAAAGGCGTCCAGCGCGCCCGGTTCGGCAAAGGGCGACATCTGAGTCAGGATAACGCCGGCCAGATCGCGATCGGGGTCGATCCAGTAATAGCAGTTGAAGATGCCCGCCCAGTGCAGGCTGCCCGGGGATCGGCCGGCAGGGCCGGTCTCGGTGTTGACCAGGAAGCCGCCGATCGTCCAGCCGCCGCGCTGGCCGGGCAACGGATCGAACGCGGTGGCAAAGCCGGGCATCGCGGTGGCCATTTCCCCCGCCGAAAGATGCGGCGCCAGCGCATCGGTCCGCGCCGCCTGCGCCGATTCTGGCGAAAGCACGCGCACGCCGTCCAGTTCGCCGCCACGCAGCACCATGCGCAGGAAGCGCGCATAATCGCTCGCGGTGGACGAAAGCCCGCCCCCGCCGTTGTGGTATTCGCCGGCGCCCAGGACCATCGCCTGCGTGGTCAGCTCGCCCGATTCGCTGCGGACGTGGATCTGCGCGTCGTCGGCTGACCAGCTGTCGCGGAAGCGGGTCTGCGTCATGCCGAGCGGCCCGGTCAGCTCCCGTTCGAACCATTCGCCAAGGCGCATCCCGGTCACGGCCTCGACCGCAAGTCCCGCCCAATCGATGCCGGTGCCGTATTCCCAGCGCGTACCCGGATCGAATGCCAGCGGCTGGTCCAGGCTCTTGCGGGTGCCGGGCGCCATGTTCCCGGTCGCCATGGCATGCCGCAGCAGGTCGGCGTTCATGAAGGTGTAGCCGCAGCCCGACGTGTGCATCAGCAGGTGGCGCAGCGTCACCGGCGATTTTGCGGGCCGCAGGATCGGCGCGCCCGCTTCATCGAAGCCGTCGAGCACTTGCGGATCGGCCAGTTCAGGCAGGATCGCGCCCACCGGCGCATCGAGATCGAGCTTGCCACGCTCTACCAGCTGCAGCACCGCCGCGCTGGTCAGCGCCTTGGTCATCGATGCGATCTGGAACAGCGAATCCTCGCGCATGGGCACCCCGGCCACGGCGTCGGCCATGCCGAAGGCGCGCAAGTAGCGCGTGTCCTTGCTGTCGGTGATCAGCGCGACTGCGCCGGGCAGGTTCGCCGCGGCCAGCGCGGCTTCGAATTCGGCTTCGCCCTTCATGTCTCTTCTCTCCCTCTGCCCGACAGGGTTACCTGTCGGGGCAGGGGAGGCAAGAGCGAAGCGATAGATCAGCGCGGCTTGCGGTGTTCGCCCTTGACCCAGCGCACCGTGCCCGAGCTGGCGCGCATCACCACGCTCTCGGTGGTCATCACGCCGTTCTTGTGGACCTTCACGCCCTTCAGCAGCGAACCGTCGGTCACGCCGGTGGCGGCAAAGATGCAGTCGCCCTTGGCCAGTTCGTCGCGGGTGTAGATCTTGTTGAGGTCGGTGATGCCCCACTTGGCGGCGCGGGCGCGCTCGTCGTCGTTGCGGAACAGCAGGCGGCCGTTGAACTGCCCACCCACGCAGCGCAGCGCGGCCGCGGCCAGCACGCCTTCGGGGGCGCCGCCCGAACCCATGTACAGGTCGATGGTGGTTTCCTCGTTGGTCACCGCGATCACGCCGGCCACGTCGCCGTCGCCGATCAGCACCACGCCGCAGCCGATCCCGCGCAGCTCGGCGATCAGGTCGGCATGGCGCGGACGGTCGAGCACGCAGACGATGATCTCGTGCGGTTCGACGCCCTTGGCCGCGGCCACGGCCTTGACGTTCTCGGTTGGCGACTTGTCGAGGCTGATGATGCCGTCGGGATAGCCCGGGCCGACGGCCAGCTTGTCCATGTAGACGTCGGGCGCGTTGAGCAGGCCGCCTTCTTCGGCCACCGCCAGCACGGCCAGCGCATTGGGGCCGGCCTTGGCGGTGATGGTGGTGCCTTCCAGCGGATCGAGCGCGATGTCGATCTTCGGCCCGGTGCCCGGTGCCGCGCCGACCTTCTCGCCGATGTAGAGCATCGGCGCTTCGTCGCGCTCGCCCTCGCCGATCACCACGGTGCCGTCCATCCACAGTTCGTTGAACGCCGCGCGCATCGCTTCGACGGCGGCAGCGTCAGCCGCCTTCTCGTCGCCACGGCCGATCAGCTTCGATGCGCCGATCGCGGCCGCTTCGGTCACGCGGACCATCTCGAGGACGAGGACACGGTCGAGGACCTGCGAGGCGGCGGGCTTGGTGGTGGTGTCGGTCACGTTGACTCCGTTGGCTGGCGACGTGCATACTTGGGTATGCAGACGTATGCGTGCCCTAGACTGACCGCACCCAGTTTGTCGAGGGTGCGGCCCTGGCTTGTGGCATTCCTTGTTGCCGTAGCGGCGGTGTTTGCCGGCCCGGCGCGGGCGCAGGACGCGGGCAAGTGGCAGCTACCGGCCAATGGTGACAGTCCCGAGGCATCGCGATCGCCCGCGGACGTAGCCCAATCGTTGCTCACGCCCACGCGGCGTGAAAGCTGCGACAAGGGCGCCGGCGATGCGATCGTGGTCTGCGGCAACAATCCCGAAAACGCGCGACAGAAGCTCGACAGCGTGGCCCCGCTGGGCGCCGGGAAGACCGCCGACGGCGCCCCCCGCGCGCCCAACGTCAGCGGCCTGCGCGATTGCAGCAAGGGCTGCATCGGCTTCGGCCGCGCGCCCACGCCGATGTATTTCTTCGATATCAAGGCGCTGCCCCCGCCGCCCGCCGGTTCGGACGCCGACCGTATCGCCAAGGGGGAAATCAAGGCGCCCTGAGTGCGGCAGGCCGCCTCATTCTTCCAGGATGTGCATCACCAGCGGCGGGGCCGACAAGCTGGCCGACCCTTCCAGCAGGCGCATCGCTTCGGCGATGGCGCTTTCGGGGCCTTCGTGGGTGACCATCGCCACCAGCACCTGGTCGCTGTCCTCGCCCGCGCGGCCCTTCTGGATCAGGCTTTCGATCGAAACGCCGGCATCGCGCATCGCTGCGGTGATCTCGGCGAGCACGCCGGGGCGGTCCGCCACGGTGAAACGCAGGTATGCCTTGCCGCGCCGGTGGCCGGTGTCGGCGGGTGCCGCTGCGTCGAGCTCGCTCACAGGAATCGAGAACGGCGCGCCCACGTCGCCGCGGGCGATGTCGATCAGGTCGGCGACGACCGCGCTGGCCGTCGGCCCATCTCCCGCGCCCGCGCCCTGGAACAGCAGCCGGCCGACGAAGTTGCCCTCGGCCACTACCGCGTTGGTCGCGCCGTCGACATGCGCCAGCGGGTGGTCGCGGTGGACCAGGTGCGGATGGATGCGCTGGAACAGCCGGCGGTTGCCTGCTTCATCCACCTCGGTTTCGGCCATGCCGATCAGGCGGATGTAATAGCCCAGCGCATCGGCCTGCGCGATGTCGGCGGCCAGCACGCGGCGGATGCCGGTGGCGGTCACGTTGCGGAAGTCGATCGCCGTGCCGAATGCGATCGACGACAGGATCGACAGCTTGTGCGCGGCATCGATGCCGTCGATGTCGAACGTCGGGTCGGCCTCGGCATAGCCCTTGGCCTGCGCTTCGGCGAGCACGTCGGCAAAGTCGCGCCCGGTATCCTCCATCGTGCTGAGGATGTAATTGCAGGTGCCGTTGAGAATGCCGTAGACCCGCTCGATACGGTTCGCGGCCGCCCCTTCGCGCAGGCCCTTGATCGCGGGGATGCCGCCTGCGACGGCGGCCTCGAACTTGAACGCCACTTTCGCGGCCTCGGCGCGCGTCGCAAGCTCCAGCCCGTGGTGCGCGATCATCGCCTTGTTGGCGGTGACCAGCGCCTTGCCCGCCTCGAACGTGGTGCGCGCCAAGGCCAAAGCCGGACCATCCGCGCCGCCGACCAGTTCGACCACCACGTCCACGTCGGGGCGCTCGCCCAGGATGACCATGTCGTCTTCCCAGGCATAGCGCGACAGGTCGACGCCGCGATCCTTGCTGCGGTTGCGGGCGCTGATCGCGGTGATCGCGATCGGGCGGCCGGCGCGGCGCGCGATCAGCGCGGCATTGGTCTCGATCAGGCGGATCACCCCGCCGCCAACGGTGCCAAGGCCGGCAAGCGCGATGCGCAGTGGTTCGCTCATTGTTACCCCGTCGTCTGGCGCGTCCGCGCGCTAGGATTCCCGAGCCCGCGCCTTAGGGGACACACGCTGGCCCCGCAACGCCCCGCTTGCGGCCGTCATGGCTGCAGCGTTCGGCCGCGCTCGCACGTGCCCAGCGCGGCGCGCGCGAAGGCATAGTCGTCCGCCGCGGCCGCCCGGCTGGTGTCGCCGTCGGAAATGTTGGCGCGCGCGGGCAGCGTCTGCGGCAGGAAGCAGGCGAGCCGGTACCAGGCGAGCGTTTCGGGGGCGGGCGGCTTGGCCGACTGGTCGACGATCTCGCTGAAGCTCACGCCCCACGTGCGCGGCTGGCCGGGACGGCTGATGATCGACAGCGCCGCCGGGCGCGCGCCCTCGGTCGCCAGGAACACTTGCGTCTCGCCCTCGCCGGCAAGGTTGCCCGGAACGTGCAGCGCTTCGCGCACGCCCTTCACTGCGGGCGGCGCGTCGGGGGAAAGCTTTTCGGTCAGGATCGCGCGCAGCGCCTGTTCGCGCGTGGGTGACCAGGCCAGCATCGCATCGGGCGCGGACAGAAGCAGCTCGCCGGGGCGGCCGGCCACGGTGTGCCCGATCACCAGCACGTCGGTCTTCGCCAGCTTGGGCGGGCGGCCCCGCGCATCGAGCGGAACGTCGGCCAGGAATCGGATCGATTCGCCAAGATCAGGCCCCGCTAGCAGCGCGCTCGTGCGCGCCTCGATATAAAGACGCACTTTCCCGGCGGCGAGCCCAGGGGACTGTTCGGGCTTCAGCCTGGCCACCTTGCGCACTTGCGCCCGGGCGACCAGATCGGCCGGCAAGACGAGGTCGACAAGGTCGGCATAGCGCAGCGCATCCGGAGCCGAAGCGACAGTTTGCGAAGGATTCGCAAGGTTCTGCGCCAATGCGGGCAATGGCGCCGCCAAGGCGGCGAGCAGGGCGATCGGTAAGGGCAGGCGGCGGTTCATAAGTGTCCTGTCGATGGAAATGCGGCACCGATGACGCGTGTGCCAACCCGGCGCGGAACTGCCGAAGCGAAGCCCGGCAAGCGTGAATCAGGTCTTAACCGATAAAGCATTTGCGCACCCCCTGCATCGGCGTTAAAGCTCGCCGAAATCGGGCAACACATAATAAATGCCCGAAAATGCCGTCGCCGGGCTCCTGCGCCCGATGTCGGATGACCGGGTTTGCCGGCAGGGTGGATAGATTTCGCTGGATTGGCCGATCGGAGGGAACGGTGATTCCCCCCGCGGCTCCGTTTTGCCCCGTCCCGTTACCCAGGGATCTGGGGTGGGGTGGAAGATCAGGAGTTATGGAGCTGAATGGCATACGCTGACCAACAGATGAGCGGTAACAAGATCACCGCGCTCATCGTCGTTGCTCTTCTTCATGTCGTCGTCGGCTACGCGCTGGTCACTGGCCTCGCGTACTCGGCCTTCAAGAAGATCAAAGAGGTGACCACGGCGGTCAAGATCGACCCGGAGAAGACTCCGCCGCCGCCGCCGCCGCCGCCGCCGAAGGATGCGCCGCCGCCGCCGCCGATCGTGGCGCCGCCGCCGCCGGTCAGCTTCAACACGCCGGTGGTTAACCAGGTAGAGACTGTGGCAACTCCGCCGCCGCCGGCCCCGCCGGTCGTGGTGCTGCCTCCGCCGCCGGCTGCCCCGCCGCCGGCGCCTCCTCCGCCGACCCCTGGGACTCCCAAGGGCCGTCCGGGCGAGTGGGTGACGACCAACGACTATCCTTCGCGCGCCCTGCGCGAGGAGCGCGAAGGCGTGACCGGGTTCAAGCTCGACTACGACGCCACGGGCAAGCCGACCAACTGCACCATCGTCCGTTCGAGCGGGAGCCCCGATCTCGACGAGGCGACGTGTTCCAAGCTGATGAGCCGCGCGCGCTTCAAGCCTGGCACGCAGAACGGTCAGCCGGTCGGTGCATCGTACAGCAGCTCTGTCCGCTGGGTCATCCCGAAGGACTGACGATTTGGGCGGGGGCCTTCTCTCCGGCCCCGGCCATTCCCCCATTGATCGCCTTCGGGCAGCTTTGAATTCTTGAGAGGAAGATCCGAATGCTTATCCAGACGCTCGCCGCGGCCGCGACCAATGCTGCGCCGCAGAACAAGTTCGGCTTCGTCGAAGCCCTCCAGGCCGGCGGTTTCATCTCGTACGCCACCGTCGTGATCCTCGGCATCATGTCGTTCGGTTCGTTCTTCATCCTGTTCACCAAGTTCTTTGAACAGTCGAAGATCATGAACCAGTACAAGAACAATGTCGGCAACTTCTGGCGCGCCGGCACCATCAAGGAAGGCGCTGCCAAGCTCGAGAAGAACTCGGCCTGGCGCCAGATCGTCGACGACGGCATCGCCGCCGAAGACCAGGTGACCAAGATGGACGCCACCGAAGCGCACGACTGGCTGCACGGCTCGCTCGCCCGCTCGGAAGCCACCATCAACGCCAAGCTCGCTGGCGGCCTTCCCTTCCTCGCCACCGTCGGTGCGACCGCGCCGTTCATCGGTCTGTTCGGTACCGTGGTCGGCATCTACCGCGCGCTGATCGCGATCGGTCTCGCCGGTTCGGCCTCGATCGACAAGGTCGCGGGTCCGGTCGGTGAAGCTCTGATCATGACTGCGCTCGGTCTGCTCGTCGCGGTTCCCGCGGTGCTCGCCTACAACTACCTGCAGAGCCGCAACAAGCGCATTGCCGAAATGCTGACCGGCTTCAGCACCGACGTCCTCGCCAACATCGCCTCGAAGGGCGTTGTGAAGCCGGCCGTCACGGTTGCTGCCGCCAAGCCGGCCGCTCCGGCCGCTCCGGTCAAGAAGTAAGCAGTAGTCCCTGGTGCGGCGGACTCCCCCGTCGCGCCTGGTTTCCGGAAACGCGGATCTTCACCGGGAGCTCGGGCTCCCCCGGCTCCCGGCAGAACCGCGGCTCAGAACGGATAGGATGTAACCAATGGCAATGTCTGTAGGCGGCGGCGGCGAAGAACGCCCGATGTCGGACATCAATACCACGCCGCTCGTGGACGTGATGCTCGTGCTGCTGATCATCTTCCTCATCGCGGTCCCGGTCGCGATCCAGACCATCGAGAAGCTGAAGGTTCCCGTCCTCGCCTCTGAAGAGACTCAGGACAAGGTCGAGAACCTGCTGCTCGCGGTGGTTTCGACCGACGAAGCGGGTCGCGCTCCGGGGCAGCCCGGCTACTCGGGCTCCTCGCCGGTCGGCGAATGCCGTGTCTATATCAACAACACGACTCCGGTGGACAGCACCGAGCTCGCCAAGCAGGCTTTCGATCGTCTCGATGCGATCGTGAAGCGTGAAGGCGGCGCGGCCAACATGGACCCGGACAAGATCCCCGAAGTCCACATCCGTGGTGACGTTCACGTCCCCTGGAAGTGCGTCGCCGGTGCGATCTACAACGTGCAGATCGCGGGTTATCCGAAGGTCGGCTTCATCTCGACCCCGGTCGATCCGAACGGCTAAGCTGACTGCTGAACTGGCGCGGAGGCCGCAAGGCTTCCCGTCAGCCGAGAGCGAACAGGAGTACACACCATGGCAATGAGCGGCGGCAAGGACGATGGCTCGCCGATGATGGAAATGAACACGACGCCGTTGATCGACGTCATGCTCGTTCTCCTCATCATGTTCATCATCACCATCCCCGTGGCCACCCACTCGGTTAACGTGAATCTTCCGCAGTCAACGCCGCCGAAGAATCCCGTTAAGGTCGACCCGGTGAAGAACAAGCTGATCCTCACCCAGGCCAACCAGATCCTGTGGAACGGTTCGCCGATCACGAGCAGCAACCTGGTGTCGCTGCTCCAGGCGACCAAGGCGATGAAGCCCGAGCCGGAACTGCAGTTCCAGCCCGATGCCTTCGCCAACTACGAGATGGCGAACTACGTGCTGAAGATCATCACCGATTCGAAGGTGAGCAAGTTCGGCTTCGTCGGCAACGAGAACTACGCAACGTTCTCGAAGTGACGGGCTGACCCCACGAGGTCACGAACACCAAGAGGGGGCGGAGCAATCCGCCCCCTTTTTCGTGCGCGTGGTGCGCATCTGGCCATCCGCGTCGAAGGGAAGGGCAGCCCTTCGACAAGCTCAGGGCAAACGGCAGCGGACGCTGCGTCATTTGCGCGCGCACTCTCTACCTCACCCTAGCCCCGCCCGTGCTGAGCCTGTCGAAGCACCGTCCTGTTCTTCGCAATCGGCCCGCACGCCAAAGTCCACGCAGGCGAACGCGGCCTCACCCCCGCGTCGGGCGCATCGCAGCCGCCGCCAGGCTCTCGGCCTCTACCAGCAACTCGTCGTCGGCAGCCCCCGCCGGCAGCGTCTCGCGCCCGATCATCACCAGCACCGGCACGGCGAGCGGCGTCACCCGGTCCAGCTCGACATGCACCAACTGCCCTGCCGCCCGGTCGAGCAGGTCGGCGAGCCGCCCCACATCGGTCATCCGCGTGCGCGCGTCGGCCCAGGCCGCCTCGATCAGCACGTGGTCCGGCTCGTACTTGCGCAGCACGTCGTAGATCAGGTCGGTCGAAAAGGTCACCTGACGCCCGGACTTGCGCTTGCCCGGATGCTGGCGTTCGACCAGCCCGCCGATCACCGCCACTTCGCGAAAGGCGCGGCGCAGCAGGTAGGAGTTCTGCACCCATTCGACGAATTCGTGAGTCAGGATCGCCGGGCTCAGCATCGCGGCGGGGTCCTCGACCGGCTTCAGTCCCCACACCGCCAGCGCATAGTCGTTGGCGACGAAGCCGAGCGGCCCCAGCCCCGCATCCTCCATCCGCCGCGTGATCAGCATGCCGAGCGACTGGTTCGCGTTCCACCCCTCGAACGTGTAGTACACGGTGTAGGCACGGCCGCCGTGGGGGAAGCTTTCCACCAGCAGCTCGCCCGGCGCGGGCAGGCGGCTGCGCCAGTCCTGCACTTCCAGCCATTCGCGCACGTCGTCGGGCAGCCGTGCCCAGCCCGTCCGGTCGGCGAGCAGCGCCTGCACCCGGTCGGCAAGATGCGTCGTCAGCGGCAGGCGCGCGCCCATGTAGCTCGGGATCTGCCCGGCCGACTTGGCCGCGCGCACCACGATCTCCAGATCGCGCAGCGATTCGACTTCCAGATCCATCCCGGCAAAGCGGAACGTATCCCCCGGCCGCAACGACGCGCCGAAGTTCTCCTCCACCTTGCCCAGCGCGCGCCCGTTGCGGAAGCGCACCTCGAGCATTTCGGAATCGACGATGATCCCGGCGTTCAGCCGGTGCCGCGCGGCGTGTTCGGGATGGGTCAGCCGCCACACGCCATCGCGCCCGCGCACGATGCGCTTGAACCGGTCATAGGCGCGCAGGGCATAGCCCCCCGTTGCCACGAATTCGAGCACGCGGGCCCACGCCGCCTCGTCCACCCAGGCATAGGCATGGCTCGATCGCACTTCGGCCAGCAGGGCCGCTTCCTCGAACGGCCCGGCACAGGCGCAGCCCATCACGTGCTGCGCCAGCACGTCGAGCGCGCCGGGGCGGAAGTCCTCGCCATCGCGCCGCCCTTCGTCGACCGCATCCTTGGCCGCCAGCGCCTCCAGGAATTCGAAGCGGTTGCCGGGCACCAGCAGCGCCCGGCTCGGCGCGTCGAGCCGGTGGTTGGCCCGCCCGATCCGCTGCAGCAGGCGCGATGATCCCTTGGGGGCGCCCATCTGCACCACCATGTCGATATCGCCCCAGTCGACGCCCAGGTCGAGGCTCGCCGTCGCCACCAGCGCGCGCAGCTCGCCCCGCGCCATCGCGCCTTCCACCTTGCGCCGCGCTTCCTTGGACAGCGATCCATGGTGGATGCCGATCGGCAGCTTGTCCTCGTTCACGTCCCACAGCAGCTGGAAGATATATTCGGCCAGGAACCGCGTGTTGGTGAAGATCAGCGTCGTCCGGTTCGCCTTGATCGCCTGATACAGCTGCGGCACCGCCCAGGCGGCGGCATGCCCGCCCCATGGAACGCGCTCGCCCTCGGGGACCAGGATTTCCACTTCGGCCGGCGCGCCCGCCTCGCCTTCGACCAGCGCCACGCTGTCGATATCGCCCCACGGCGCCAGCCACGCGCGAAACGCTTCCGGGTCCGCCACCGTCGCCGAAAGCGCCACGCGCCGCATCGCGGGCGCCAGCGCCTGCAACCGGGCGAGCGACAGCGCCAGCAGGTCGCCCCGCTTGCCGGTGGCGAAGGCATGGACCTCGTCGATCACCACCCGCTTGAGCGAGGCGAACACCGTCGCCGCCTCGGGATAGCTCAGCAGCAGAGACAGCGATTCGGGCGTGGTCAGCAGCACGTGCGGCGGCTTGGCCCGCTGGCGCGCCTTGCGGTCCGACGGCGTATCGCCGCTGCGCGTCTCCACCCGGATCGGCAGGCCCATGTCCTCGACGGGCGTGAGCAGGTTGCGCTGCACGTCGTGCGCCAGTGCCTTCAGCGGCGAGACGTAAAGCGTGTGCAGCCCGTCCTCGGGGGGCGCATCCCCGGCGAAGTCGGCCAGCGTCGGCAAGAATCCGGCCAGCGTCTTGCCCGCGCCGGTATCGGCCACCAGCAGCGCATGGAGCCCGGCGCGGCTTGCCGCCAACATGTCGCGCTGGTGCCGCCGCACGCGCCAGCCGCGGCCGGCGAACCAGTCCTCGATCACCTGCGGCAGCCGCGTCGTGTCCATCGCCTTGCTCATCGTCGTCACCCTAACGCACGCCGCGCCGATCCGCACCCATGGCCATGGGGCACGACGAAGCGCCGTCCGCCTGCGACCGGAGCAAGGCACCGGCGTGCTAGCAAACCGTTGTGACAACAACAGAATCCGACGGGCGCGACCGTCCGTTGGCGCCTGTCCAACCCCTTGAGGAGAGATTGGCCATGAACGACCGCTACGATTGGGAGCGCGATCGCGCGCTCAAGCACGACCGCGATCCGCGCAGCACCCGCAGCAACGACTATTCGGGCGAACAGTCCGGCGGCTCGCGCCAGCAATGGGGCAATGAAAGCCGCGATGACGATCGCTATGGCACCGGCAACCGCTACGGCCACGGCTACGACAATCGCGACGACTATCGCGGCGAGGACTTTCGCAACCGCGCGCGCGGCGATTCCCGTCGCGCCGCCGGCCAGGGCTGGCGCAGCGCAGATGGCGATTACGATCTGGGGGACGACAGCCGTACCCGCCAGAGCGGCGGCTTCGCCGGCGGCTACGGCGGTGGCTATGGCCCGATGACGCAGACCGGCGACTATTTCGGCCCCGGCGATTTCGGTTCGGGCAGCCATGCCTATGCCTCCAACTGGGATCGCGGCTACGGCGCCTCGCGCAACACCTATGCGGGTGAGCGTTGGCCGGCGGGCTATGGCGGCGGCGTGGGCGGCGGCTATGGCGCGGGCCAGGCCACGCAGCGTCAGGGGCGCACCGGCCAGATGGGTGGCAGCGGCTATGAACCGGGCGAAGGCTATGCACGCGAAAACCAGCACCGCGGTTTCCTCGATCGCGCCGCCGACGAGGTCATGTCCTGGTGGGGCGATGAAGATGCGGCCCGCCGCCGCGAACAGGATGCGCGTGAAGACCATCGCGGGCGCGGTCCTGCCGACTACACCCGCTCGGACGAACGCATCCGCGAAGATGCCAACGATCGCCTGACCGAAGACTGGCGCGTCGATGCCCGTCGCATCAGCGTGGCGGTCGAAAAGGGCGAAGTGACGCTCACCGGCACCGTCGGCAATCGCCAGGAAAAGCACCGCGCCGAAGAATGCGTCGAACGCGTTTCGGGCGTGCGCCACGTGCAGAACAACCTGCGCGTCGAAGGCACCGGTAGCGGCAGCAGCACCGGCACGCAGGGCGGCGCCTTTGGCTTCGGCAGCAATCGCGACACTGCCGCGACCGCCCGCACCGGCACGACCACCGGGTCCGGCGCCAGCACCACCAGTGCGGCATCGACCGACAAGCGCGACTAAACGGCCTTAAGGCTGAATTCTGGCGCTGAACGGGGCGCGGGATGGCACAGTCCACCCCGCGCCCTTTTCATGGCACCCGGTCAGGTCACTTGGTCCAGACCCACTTGCGCAGCAGCATCGAGCCCAGCACCTTGCGGTACTTCGCCCGGTCGGCCGAACCCGCCTCCATCTTCTGCATCGTGCTCTGCATGTAGGCGAGATAGGCGTCCTGCCGCTTCTTCTGCTCGGCGGCGTCCGGGATCGAAGGGTACCGCGTGATCAGGTAGAAGTCGGGTTCGCCCGCACGCGGGAATTCGTTGGTCAGGATCTCGTAGCTGGAAATCCAGCCCTGCTTGACCGAATAGTCCTGGTCCTTGCGCCACTGATCCCCCAGGAACATGGCGTAATCGGCGAAATGGCCGTCATCGACCTTGATCATGCCCACTTCCACCAGCTCGCCCGCCTTGACCGGAAGTTCCTGGGCAAGGGCAGGCATTGCGAAGGCAAGCGAAAGCGCGGCGGCAGCGGCCGCGAAACGAACGATCTTCATGGGTATCACGTCTCCGAATGTGGGGCGGTCCCCACGCCCCCGTTGACGCTCCGGTGTCGGTCGACCCTCGTTCTGTCTCGGCCCCTCGGCAGCGGAAAGCTGCGCCTTTACGCGGCTGGCGTCAATCCTGGCGGAAGATCCCGACCGAACGCTTGCCGCTGCTGTCGCTGCGGGCGCGGAACATGCCGGGGGTGGTGAAGGCCATGGCCGTATCGCCCGAAGGCGTCGCCACGATCACGCCGCCAACGCCCCCCATCGCGCCGACTTCGGCCAGCACCGCCTCGGCCGCGCCTTGGGCGCTTTTGCCCGCCAGGCGGATGCGCGCGCAGATTTCGTGCGCCACGCCGGCGCGGATGAACTGTTCGCCAGAGCCCGTGCACGAAACCGCGCCCGCCCGGTCGTCGGCGTAGGTGCCCGCGCCGATCACCGGCGAATCGCCGATGCGGTTCCAGCGCTTGCCGGTAAGGCCGCCGGTGGAGGTTGCCGCCGCCACGTGGCCCGCCGCATCGCGCGCCACCGCGCCCACGGTGCCGTACTTCAGCCCATCGTCGAACCAGCCGAGCTTCCTTGCCTTCAGCTCCTGCAGCTGGCGCCAGCGTTCCTCGGTGGCGAACCAGTCCTCGTCGCACTGCTCGACGCCCTGTTCGCGGGCGAATTCCTCGGCCCCCGCGCCCGAAAGGAACACGTGCGGGCCCGCTTCCATCACCTTGCGCGCCAGCTTCACCGGGTTCTTCGTGTGGGTCACCCCCGCCACCGCGCCCGCGCCGCGGCTCGCGCCGTCCATCACGGCGGCATCGAGCTCGTTGGTGCCGTGATAGGTGAACACCGCGCCGCGTCCGGCGTTGAACAGCGGATCGTCCTCCAGCGCGACGACGGCGGCGGTCACTGCATCGATCGCGCTGCCACCGGCGGCCAACACGGCTTCTCCGGCTGCCAGCGCGGCGGACAGCGCCGCCTCGTGCAGTGCGACGGCGCTTGCGTCCATGGTTTCGGGCGTCATCGATCCGGCCCCGCCGTGAATGGCGATGGACCAGCGGGTTTCATCCGTGGCGGTTGTTTGACTTGTCTCGGTCATGGTCGGGGCGATAGCAGATGAAACCTGTTCGGTCAGGAGAACACTGCGTGGTCGATGTGCGAATTGTCGAAGATGACCTGTCGGGCGAGGATATCCAGGCCCTCGTCGCCTTCCATCTTTCGGGAATGCATGCCAATTCGCCCGCCTGCAAGGTCCACGCCCTGCCCATCGCCAGCCTGCGCGCGCCCGGCGTCACGTTCTATTCGGCGTGGGTGGGCGATGCGCTGGCCGGGATGGGCGCGATCAAGCAGCTCGATCCCGCTCACGGCGAACTGAAGTCGATGCGCGTCGCCCCCGAATGGCTGGGCAAGGGCGTGGGCGAAGCGATGCTGCGCCACCTCCTCGCGGTCGCGCGCGGGCGCGGCTACGCCCGCTTAAGCCTCGAAACCGGTCGGGGCCCGGCTTTCGAACCCGCGCTCGGCCTCTATCGCAAGCACGGCTTTGCCAACTGCGATGCCTTTGCCGACTATGTGGTGGACGATTTCAGCCAGTGCCTGACGCTGGCGCTGCAGGGCTGATCTGCGCGGTCGTCCGCTCGATCAGAGGGCGCTCGCCAGCCAGCGCACCGAGTTGGTGTAATAGCTGGCCGTCGGGTTGCCCGCGGCGTCCAGCGCGGGCGCGAAGCGGGCGCGCTTCATCAGCAGCTTGCAGGTGAAGTCGGTGAACTCGGGCGAGTTGGTCGCTTGCTGGATGTGGCAACCGGTCGGATTGCCATCCGGGCCGACCATCAGGCGGAAGTAGACGATGGCGCTTGCGCCCATCATCAGCGGCCCGCGCGGGTAATCGCTCGAAACCAGCCACTTGCCCGGATCGCTCTGCGGCGTCGCCGGCCGCGAAAGCCGGGCCTGTACGGCGGGATCGAGTCCTCATTCCTTGACCAGGCTGTCGGTGCACGCCCGCAGGGCCGCCATCGGCGCCTTGAGCGAACCCGACTGGAACACGATCTGCCGCGGACGGATCGTCAGGGCGAACTGCGTGATCTTTGCTTCGTCGTCCGGGGTCTGGGGGGAAAGGTCTTCGCCCTCGCGGTTCAACAGGTCGCTGGGCCCGATGAACAGCGTGGGGAGCTTGTCTTCGCCGGTAGATCCCTTCAGCGCGTCCTTGCGCTTTCCTTCGGGAAGGCCCGGTCCGAACGAGAAGGTGGCCGGCGTCCGCACATCGAAGCCTGTGGACAGCGGCTTTCCGACCATGGTCACGTGGACCCGGGCCGCAGGGGAGAACCGGTCCATGAAGACGATGACCTTGTCCTTGCCCTCGCCATAAACGCGCGCAAGCCGGCAACTGTCGTCGGCATAATGCATGTCCCACTTGCTCGACGGCGCAAGCACCAGCGGTGCCGCTTGCGCGGGCAGGGCGACGGCGGTGGCGACGAAAACGGCGATGAAGGACGAACGTCTGACTTGCATGGCCCCACCCTAAATCGGGCTACCGGCCCGTCAATCGGCCGACCGCGCGTGCAAAAGAAAGAACGATCCTTCGACAAGCTCAGGATGGGCGGGGCTAGGCGCAGCGGCTGTCCCCGCACCAAACGTCATCCCAGCGAAGGCTGGGATCGCTCGCCGCCAAGCGCCTACCAACCGTTCCGCAAACCGAGGTCGATGCCAGCCTACGCTGGCATGACGAATGAGGGACAAAGGACCCCTCCCCCCCCACACCGCCTGCCCTGAGCCTGTCGAAGGGCTGCCCTTGTTCTCCCAAGCGCAACAGCCAGACAGCACGCAACGAAGCCCCAAAGCACTGCCTAAGCGCCGGAAGACGTCCCGGGAGCGCGAGGGGGTCACCCCCTCGCATCTGTCCTGTTCTCTGCCCTCCCCCACCAATCTTGACAAAAAGAACCATATAGGTTATACGCCAGCCCACGGACCGG
>NZ_JABBGM010000006.1 GCF_012927405.1 Novosphingobium olei
TCAGGTCACCGGCACCGGATGGGCCGATCTGCGCGACGATGGCTGGCTCGAAGGCGAAATCGCCTACGATAATGGCGACGACACAACCTTCATCGCCAAACCGTGGCCTTTTTCAGCAGCCTGCTAGAGGGCATCGCCTCGCTGATGTTCTACGCGCGCTTCCACGAAGCCCAGCGTGGGGAGGCGTGATCGTGGCCGACCCGATTTCCTTCGACGCCATCGTCAGGGCGCTGACGCCGACCCTCAACCCAGACGCGCCGATCTTGGAAGCCTGGGCACGCAGGGTCGAGGCGCATGCCAAGGCTAGCGCCATCGACGCGAGTGACGAGGCGGCGCAACCGTATTGGGACATCATCACCGAGTGCGACAAGCTTATCCACTCGACCGTCGCCAAGACGCCGAAGGGCGTCGAGGTGCAGGTCTGGACCGCGCTTCACAACAGCTCAGCGTACTTGCGCGATGAGGAAGCGGCCATCATCGCGATGGACCTCGACTATGTGAGCGCCCACGCGAAAGACTTCGACTGGGATGCCATGTCGATGATCGCCGCGCTTCGGTCCCTACGGGCGATGGAGGCATGATCATGGCCAGCCATTCCTTTGCAGCGCTGCCCGTCGACATGCTTGCCGACGCCATCGCCCGCCTGAGCCGCGACGAAATCGAAGCGCTTACCGAACACCTGATCGATCGGCTCGACACGCTGGACGGCGATCCCGACCTTGAGGACGACGATCCGGCCGGCGGCAATCCCGAGGATGTCGGCGAGCACGATTACTCTCGCGGGCTCCCGCGGCCGATATTTGGCGTCGACCAGACGCGCCTTCCGCTCAATGCCAAGAAGGTATGGGAGCGCTGGTGGTTCAACGAGCATGCTGGCGTGGCAGAAATCCGCCCAGGTCTTCGGCCATGATCCGGCTCGCGATCGACCGGCGCCGCGCGCGCCTTGCCCCTTGGCCGGCCAATGACAACCGCGGCGGCGCAATCACGCGAGAGCATCGGCGTCTCGGTATCATGCTCGACTGGTGGGCCGGCGAGCTTGAACGCATCTACGGCAGCCGCCCGCCGATCGGCTGCGATCGAGGCTGGTGGCGCAAGGAGTTCGCAGAGGCGCGCTTTCGTGTCGGCGAATTCAGGGCCCGAATTAAATCTCTCGGCTGAGAACCCAGGACGGGTGTTCACGAAGTTCGAGATTTTTTTCGGGACCTATCTGTCCGACTTCAATCAGGAGATTTCCGCCGATTGCTTCGACCTGCGTCATAGGAAATTCCTGGCCGCCCGATGTCACAAGCCAGGGAGTTTTGCACAGCTGCGCGTACGACTCGCGCATTTCTGCTGGCGTCACTCGCCAGCGTTCACATATGTTCCGGTAATCCGAAGAAGGAGAGTCCACTATGCAAAGTGCCCAATGCCCCGAGCAGCTGGCTTACACTGTCGAGGATGCAGCTCGCGTCTCGACAATTGGCCGTACCCATATCTACGCGCTCATCAATCAGGGCCGTTTGAAAGCGACGAAGGTGGGTAAGCGCACCCTGATCCCAGCTGATAGCCTCAAAGCATTGGTTGCTGGGGAGGTCTAACCGAATCCCCGACCACAGGGGCCGGGGATTCGCGCGACTAACTTGGCGGTTGCATCGCGCGACGTACCTAACCCCGTTCAATGACATTCGCAAATCGCGACCTGCGTGCGTCCGGTGAGGGCGGCGCGGAAGAACAAGGGTTGACGTCATGGATCATGATAATCGAGCTGCGGCAGCGACTGCGGCGGAACCTCTCGCATACAGTATTGCGGAAGCGAGCCGCGTGACCACGCTGTGCAAGTCCCAAATTTACAACCTCATCCGCGCTGGAAAGCTTGAAGCCCGCAAGCTTGGCCGGCGCACCCTGATCCCCGCGCGAAGCCTTCGCGCGCTGATCGAAGGGGAGGGCTTGTGATGGCCCAGCTTAATCGCGTTTCCGACCTGGCCCAACACCTGGACCGGCTTGCAGGTGAGCTGAGCTGCGCGGGCGATCTCGACGGCACATCCGCAGCCTACTTTCAAAGCCGGTTGCTGCCGGTCTTGGCTGCCCTCGCTGACGTGGTGAAGGCAGCTCGAGTGGCGCTTGCACCGGCACTGCAAGAGGAAGCGTACCGCAGCGACGGGCGATCTGGAGGCCCGAGTCCGACGTCATGACGGCGGTAAAGATGCGCGCGTCAGCGCCGCACAGACCGGTTTCCAGAAACGTCAATGGAAGTCGCGTGATGACAATTGCAGGCAATCCAGAACCGCTAACTTACAGCATTGCTGATGTTGTTCGGGCAACGTCGCTCAGCCGGGCTCG
Source organism: Novosphingobium olei (assembly GCF_012927405.1). GTDB lineage: Bacteria > Pseudomonadota > Alphaproteobacteria > Sphingomonadales > Sphingomonadaceae > Novosphingobium > Novosphingobium olei. The sequence continues at coordinate 2,320 of NZ_JABBGM010000006.1, forward strand.
GATCTATCAGCTGCTTTCGGCAGACAAGCTGCGCTCCGTGAAAATCGGGCGGCGCACGCTGGTCGATGCCCAAAGCCTCCGCGACCTCCTGCAGCGGGGGTGCGACTAATGGCGAGGAGGAAAAAGGAAACCCCGCCGGGGATGGGCGGGGTCTCACTGAACACTGGTGACGACCGGTTCGAGCGCCGAGATACCTTAGAAGCGCTGCGGGCGCAAATCCTTATCGTGAAGGCTGGCGTGAGGCCGGAGCTTGCCGCGACGCTGGCTGGCTTTGCGTTTGGTGGGGGTGCGCATGGATAACTGCGACACCGACTGGAAAGCCCGTCTTCAGCGCTACGACGACAAGCCGAATATCCACCAGCGGCACGCCGCGCGGGAGTTTGGACCGGTGCCCGAAGGCGGCGCGCGGGTCATCAGCTTCGCCAAACACGCTGCACTCAAGCAGGGAGGCGCAGATGTCGCCTGAGGATTTCGCCTATCGGCGCACATACCGGCTGCCGCGCGGTTACCAGGTCGAGTTCGTCTGGCACGCCGGAACGTTCTCGGCGCAGTGGGACCCAGCGTTGCCGCTCCGTAGGCTCGGGCTCAAGCTTTTTCCCCACTACCAGCGCGCTCGCGATGACTTCATTGCGTCGCTCGACTTGCCGATCGTGGTAGTGGATCTGTGATGGGCACGCTCCGCATGTACCAGGGCCAGCGGTACTGGGTCGCAGCCACCTCGACATATCGGCGGCCGGATGGCTCGCTCGCGGTCATGCTTCGCTGGGCTTCGCACTGCGCCTCCTGCGGCGCCGTGTTCGATTTCACTGCGCCAGCGACGGCGGCGAAGTTTGAGCCTAACCGCCGATGCCAGAAGCACAAGCGGCCCGGGCGCCGGGTGGGTGGCGTGTGATGCATCCGCAAGCGCTGGGCCCGATGATGGGCAAGGTTGCCGAGGCTCTTCTCGGGACGCCGAACGAGCGCCTTTCGAGGCCGCGGGACGGGGTTCTCCGCTTCGGCTCTCATGGATCGATGGAAGTGAGCATCCGCGATGGCTGGTTTGCTGATCACGAATCCGATGTGCGCGGAGGCGTGCTCGACCTGATCAAGCACAAGGGCGGGGCCGCCAACGATGCAGCCGCGTTCCGGTGGCTTGAAGAGCGAGGGATCAAGGAGGCCGCTCCTCTGGAAGGGCGGCAGCAGCAAGCGTCGAGATTCTACGATTATCGCGATGAAACCGGGCAAACTGTGTTTCGTGTCGAGCGCAAGCAGCGCGGGCAGGAGAAGACATTCCTTCAGCATGGGCCAGATGGGGCTGGAGGCTTTCATTGCAAGCCAGGGTGCATGCAAGGTGTGCGGCGGGTTCTCTATCGGCTCCCGGAACTGGCCGCCGCCGATCCTTCGGAGATCGTGTACTACTGTGAGGGCGAGAGAGACGCCGACCGTCTGGCGCGCGACGGACTCGTCGCCACTACCCATCCCGGCGGCGCCGGAAAATTCGACCCTGTATCACATTGCATCGCCGAACACCTCGCCGGCCGGCGTGTGGTCATCCTTCAGGATAACGACGAAGCAGGGGCTAAGCATGCAGCAGCGGGCCTGAAAAAGCTCAGCGCCGTTGCAGAGCGGGCGATTTCCCTCCTGCTTCCCGGACTTCCACCAAAGGGTGACGTGTCCGACTGGTTGGCCGCTGGAGGGTCGGCATTCGAGCTTCAGCAAAAGGCTGAGGCGGCTTTCGCCGATGCTGATGCACCAGCGGAATTGCTGCAGACGCTCGACCTCGCCGACCTGTCGACCCGGCAGCCGGTGCCAAAGAGCTTCGCGATCGAGCGGCTCGCGCCGCTGGCCGAGGTGACGCTGTTCACGGGCCCGGGCAGCGCCGGCAAGAGCTTGCTGGGACAGCAGATGGCCACGTGCGCCGCTGCCGGCCTGCCATGTCTTCGGCTCGCTGTGGAGCCCGGGCCAGCGCTCTACCTCACCTGCGAGGACGACGCCGAGCAGCTGCACTGGCGCCAGGCGCATCTCTGCGATGCTCTCGGCGTGCCCATGGCCAGCCTCGCCGGGAAGCTCCATCTCGTGAGCCTGCGCGGCGCGCTCGACAACGAGCTGGGCACTTTCACGCCCGACGGTCGGATGCACCTCGCTCCTGCCTATCATCGGCTCGTGGCGACGCTCCAATCGATCGGCGCCCGGCTCGCGTTCCTCGACAATGTCGCCCACCTCTTTGCCGGCAACGAGAATGACCGCGGCGACGTCACTCGCTTCGTTAGCTTGCTCAATAGGCTCGCCAGCGACACCGGCGCCGCGATCATCCTGCTAGGCCACCCGAACAAGAGCGGCGACGACTACAGCGGCTCGACTGCCTGGCTCAACGCTGTGCGATCGCAATTCAACATCGAGCACGACGTCGAGACCGATATCCGCAAGCTCAAGATCGGGAAGGCCAACTATGCGCAGAAGGGTGACGCCTTCCGGTTCATGTGGCGTGACTGGGCTTTCGTGCACGAGGACGACCTGCCCGCCGATACCGCGCGGCAGATGCGCGAGACCGTACTCGCCAACGCCGACAACAAGCTCTTCCTCACCTGCCTTGCCGAGCGCAACAAGCAGCGCCGCCATGTCAGCGAGAAGCCCACTGCCCAGAATTTCGCACCTAAAGTTTTCGAGGCGATGCCGGAGAGCAAGGGCATCGGACGAAAGCGGCTCACTGATGCGATGGATCGCCTCTTCCGGATTGAGGCTATCGAGCGCGGCTTTCTCTGGCGGGACACCGGCGAAGGGAGGGACATTCATGGCCTCCGCGAGACTTCCGATAAACCTTCGTGATTTCCGAAAACCTCTCCGAAAACCTCCCGAAAACACCTTCCGAAAGCCTCCGGAAACCCGCAGGAATGAACCGCAAACACCCCCCTATATATAATATATACCGGGCGCGGCCTTCCGGGCCGCCCCGCTCGATATCAAGAGGGGCACAACCGGGGGTGGGAAAGCGCCTCGAAACCTCCCGCCCTTTCCATCCCGGCCAGTACGTGCGCATGCGCGCGAGAGCAGAACGGTGGCCGTGCCGACCCCTACATCAAAAGGGCAACGTTTTGAGGGAGGCCGCAAAGTATCCCTTTGCATCCCTCAAAAGATAAGTTGACGAATATGTGATAGTCACTCATAACTGCGAGGTATCTTTTGATGGGAAAGCGTCAGATGAGCCGCATCGCCTATTTCCGGGTCTCGACCTCCGACCAGAGCATCGAAGCGCAGCGTTCAGCTATGGCTGGCACCTTCGATCGTGAATTTAAGGATGAGGGCATCAGCGGTGCCACGCTGGCAGCAAATCGCCCGGGCTTCGCCGCGTTGCTTGAGTACGTTCGCGAGGGCGATACGGTGTGCGTCTACGCCGTCGACCGCTTAGGCCGCGACGCCCTCGATGTGCAGGCCACCGTGCGGCGGCTGCTGAATCGTGGCGTGACGGTTGATATCCATGGTCTCGGCCCGATTGGCAGAGGTGTTGGCGAGCTGGTGCTTGCTGTCTTGGCGCAGGTCGCGGACATGGAGCGGCAGCGCATCGCCGAGCGCACCGCCGCCGGGCGTGAGGCTGCAAAGGCGTCCCTCGCTGCAACCGGCAAAACGCATCGTGGCAAGGCCAGCCTCGGCCGCCCCAAGGTCAAGGATGCGAGTGAGGTGGCGGCCTGGCGCAAGCAGAACGGCGCCAGCATCGCGGCGACAGCGGCGCACTTCGGCATCTCGACGGCAAGCGTGTCGCGATACTGTGCTGGCGGGTGATTGATCTTGGATGAATATCCGGGCCCTCACGAAAGCGAGAGCCCGGACGTTCATGGGGGAGGTCGACCGGAGCTCTGCCCAGGAGTGCCGGTCGAAGCCTTAGATACGGCGCCATAGTTTCTGCTGGGCTAAGTCGGGTGTACGTAATCCTCGGTACCTGATGCGCCAATCGGCCGCCTCCACGTCGACGCTTTGTCAGCCAAAGTCCGAATAGGGCTCAACCGCCGCCTTCGCCATGCGATCGGCATCCCAGTAGGCGGCATGGAAAAGCTTGTGCGCCCGAGCCCTTACGCGAGGGTCCGGGTGCAAAAGCCGCGCCTCGGCAAAGCGCTCTTGGCGAGCACGGCGAAGTATAGGGGGAAGTTGCATGCGAGGTCTCCTGAGTTACCCGGCGCGAACTGCGCCAAGGTAGTAATCTCAGGATAGGATGATCAGCTCGCCGACGCCCGATAAGTGCAGGCACACAACGCAGGCCAGGTGCATCCCTCAACCGGCATGATCGGCGCATCAGACGGTGCGAAAGTCCGCCCAATGAGGCCAGTCACAGCCCTGCATGGCCCGTAGATCGGTCCTGTGTTGATCGCCTCAGCTCCGCCCCCCTCAGGAATCTCGGCGAGGCAGTTTCGCACATACTCGCGGTGGATCTCGATAATTTCGGCTTCGGACCGGTTGTGCACGGCGCTCCTCCTGGTGGCTGAGGGGCAATAGACCTCGATTTGCCAGCGCGATCAAACGCCTAGTCCGCTGATGCGGCAAGCGGACGGCGGTAACTGGACCCTACTCGCTCCGTCACCCCTGTCGCATGCCCGGTTACCGCAGCGATGGCAGGCCACACGACACAGGCCGCATGAAACCCCGACGCCCTTGCCCCAAGGATTTCCGCGAAACCTACATCAGCATGGGTTGGGACGGGATCGAAGAGCACTACCATGCGAGCTCGCGGATCATCGCGCGCTGGATCGAGGAATGTGGCCGTGATGAGCTACGCGCTGAACGTGCCGACTATGTGAATCGCATTGGGCCTCGACGACTGCACGCGGTCGATGACAGGTGCAGCGCGGATCGCGTCAGGGCTGCTTGACCTATGGCAAGCCCCGCCCGTCGTTGATACCCTCCCGACATGCCACTGCCAGCGTACGCTCCTCCGCCCTGCCAGCAACGCCACTTAACTGGAGATCAATGCGATGACCTGGTGCAGTGGGTTTCGGTGGATGCATCGCTCCGTAGCGCTGAGGCTGCCGAGCGGGCGAACTATATAGGGGCGGCCGGCGCGGTCGTCTCTCTGGTAGCGATGTATGCGGCTTGGCGGGCCTTCCGCGAGGCGCGCCGGGCATCGAATGCAGCGGAGAAACAGGCAGAGGAAGCGGTGAAATCGTCGGCTGCCGCTATTCAAGGCGTTGAGGACGCTCGGAGATTTGCGCGCCAGCAATGGGAGGCCCAGGCCGCGGACTCGCGCTCGAGCCTCCTGCTGACCAAAGCCCACCTGACTATCAAACGTGATGCGATCGCTGTCGAACTGACGATGCGAGCAGAAGGGGCGCAGGAAATCTCCGATTTGCAGGTGGATATCGTGCCAGTGTTCGACGAGGGCAGCCCCGGCTCCGTGCTTAAGTCAGTCCCACCATTCCCCGAACGCGGCGGGGAAGGACTAATGATCAAGGGCAACAGCGAGATCGTATTTACGGCCATCGAAGACATAGATGGTCCGAAAGTCCATGCTCTCTTGAGCGATCGTTGGCACCAGGCGGTCATGCACATTCGAGTTCGCTGGCGCGATGCAATGGGATTCCTCATCGAGGAACTTTTCATGGGCCATGGGCCAGTACAGGCACAATCACTTTCGACGAATTTGGCCACATCGTTCAACAAGAAACACGTGAAGTTTATCGGCGTGCTCTGACGGCGGTAACTCGCAACACAAACCCGACGCAATCTCCCTCGCATCCGGCGCGCTCGCCGGTCTCCGCGCGAAAGCCCGGACCCACGAAGGAGCACTCAGCATGGCGTATCTTGACACCCACGGCCGCCACACCCCCGCACATATCGCGCTCGACGCGTCTGGCCGTATCAAGGCCGGCTTCCGCGCCGTCGGTGACGTCCTCGCTGATGGCGAGCGGGTTTCCTATGACGTCACGATGATGGATGCCGCCCCCGCTGGCGCAATCACGATGCACGACGAAGGCACCCGGCCCTTCGTGTCACCGGCAGCCCAGCGCCAGGCGGAAATCACCGCCGACGCCGCACGCACCACCGAAGCGCGCCGGATCATCAACGACCAGCTTGTCCGAGAGAGCATGTCGGCGACGATCGCCGAGCGCGCGACCGGCAATAGCCTTGCCCGTGATGCCGTTACGGCAATCCGGGATGCGCGAACCGCTCCAATGGCCGGCTTTCCGGCACCCGTGGACAGCGCTCGCATCTCGACGGCCGACAACTCGGCGACCGTCGCCGCAATCCGCGCAGCCCGCTACCTCTGAGGTTCTGACATGGCAAAGCCCTTTCACCAGCGCCTTGCAACGGCGCTGTCGAGCGACGACTCGCGACTTTCGGACATTGAGGCGCTGATTGCAGAAGCCGAGGCGGAGCGCACACGGCAGGCCGGCATTGTCGCGCAAGCAGCTAGCGACTCGGTCAACTTCTCGCTGTCGATAGAGGACCGTGACGATGCCGCAGCGAGGGGCGAGCGTGCACGGCGAGAGGCCACGGCGTTGGGCAACGCTCTTGATCAGCTCCGCGCCAAGCGCACCGCGAAGGAAGCTTCTGAAGGTCGACTGGCTGCTGTAGAGCTTCGGGAGCGGCTGATTTCGGAACGTGACGAGATTGCTGCGCGGTTGCGCCGGGAATGGCCGGAAATCGAAACCGCTATCGTCACGCTTTTGTCGGCGGTCACCGAAAACGAAGCCGCGATGCGCGCCGCTTCAATTTTCGAAGACAACGCAGAGGCCGTAGCGCGTGGCTGTCCGGGTAACTTTGCCCGCGGCGCGCTCCACATTCGCCAGCTCACCAAGCTAGCGCTGCCGTCGTTCACCGATGAGCGAGAACTTGCATGGCCGGTGCCAGTCAAATCGAAGGGGCCACACTGGACTGAGCAGGCGCGACAGAGCCGGATTGATCAACTCGCGGCGGCCCGCACACGCGCTGCAGCAGCCGAAGCGCCATGGGCTGAGTATGACCTGAGCTCGGGAACCTGTGACCGGATCACCGAGGTGTCGTGCCGAGCCTCTCGTGGAGGCGGCGACACCGTCCTCACCATGCACCCGGTCGATCCCTCAGGCTTCTATCGCAACCCAGTGCATCGTTGTTGGCTGCGGCCTGCCGATGTCGCTCGCGCACGCCGCCTTGGAATGGTGGTCAAGCCCGTCGTGGCTGAGGCAGCGGAGGACGTGGCGTGAAGTGGAAGCTTACTCCATGCCCTCTGGCAACCAATCGCGGGAACGGACGGACAAAGCGGCGCTCGTTCCCAATGCTGCCTCGCCAGCGGAACCGGGAGCGCGCTTTTGTCGAGCACGAAAAGCGCGAGCGCGTGAAATGATTTTAGATCTCCGGTGTGGCCCTTCACGTCTTCAGGCCTTCGACCTCCGGAGCGCGGGGCGGGTGAGAATCACCTCCCTTGCCCGCCCCGCATGCTTTCCCAGCGAACGAGTGAGACAATGGCGGCAAGCTATGGCGAAGACACGATCGACGAGCTGCTACGGCGGCTCGCACAAGGCGAAAGCCTTCGAGCGATTTGCGCGGACGATCACATGCCAAATCGAGACACTGTCCGGGTATGGTCGCGCTCTGATGACGACTTGGCGCAGCGCATCCGCGAGGCCCGGGAAGATGGCTTCGCTGATCTCGCCGAGCGCGCACTCGAGGAAGCACGAAGTTGCGAGGACCCCATCAAAGGGCGGCTCTCGTTCGATGCAACCCGCTGGTACCTCGGAAAGCTCAGCGCAGCTTTCGCCGAGCGCCCGCCTGCAATTGGGGCACTGGTGAATGTCGACGCTGGAGACGCCTTCACAGCTATCGCCGGAGCTCTTCAAGAAGCTATCGCCGCCCGAGCGAGCTTGGCTACAAAGACGAGCGCAGTGGTTGACTGTAGCCCGCCCAGACCAGCTGACGCCCCCCGGCAATTGGCCGATCTGGCTGGCTCTGGCGGGCAGAGGCTGGGGGAAAACGAGGGTCGGGGCTGAGGACGTTGCGTCTTATGGCTGCGAAAACGCGGGAGTACGCATCGCGGTTGTCGCGCCGACATTCGCCGACGCGCGCGATACGTGCATCGAAGGCGAATCTGGCCTCCTCGCGGTTCTGCCGAAAATATGCATCTACACCTGGAACCGCTCGATTGGCGAGCTGACCCTTTTTAACGGTACGCGCTACAAGCTCTTCAGTGCCGAGGAACCCGAGCGCCTTCGCGGCCCTCAGCATCATCGCGCATGGGCCGACGAGGTCGCTGCTTGGCCTAATCCGGAGACTTGGGACCAGCTCTCGTTCACATTGCGACTTGGAAGCAACCCGCAGGTCGTTGCGACCACCACGCCTAAGCCCAACCCGCTGATCAAACGCATTGCGAAAACGCCAGGTGCGATGATCACGCGCGGCAACACCTTCGAAAACGCCGAAAATCTCGCTGAGAATGCCTTGGCATTCTACCGCCAGCGATACGAGGGCACGCGCCTCGGCCGGCAAGAGCTCTATGCAGAAATGCTCGAGGATGTGCAGGGGGCGCTGTGGACCGCCGACATGATCGACGCCACACGCATGAAGGCTCCGCCCTCCGAGCTTGAGCGAATTGTTATCGCTGTGGATCCTTCGGGAACAAGCGGTAACGGAAAGCGGACTTCAAAGTCGTCGAAGCGCAAGGGCAGCGGCCTCGAGGCTTTGCGCAACGAAGGCAGAGGTGACGACGTCGGGATTGTTGCGGCCGGCAAGGGGCGCGACGGTCGCTTCTACGTTCTCGAAGATGGCAGCTGCAATCTGAGCCCAGAAGGCTGGGCGCGAAAAGTCTTGTCAGTTTACGAGCGTTGGGACGCGGACCGCATCGTCGCTGAACGCAATTTCGGCGGCGCGATGGTCGAGGCAGTCCTTCGCACTGCGGACAAGAACTTGCCGATACGCATGGTGACGGCGTCACGGGGCAAGGTTGCCCGCGCCGAGCCTGTCGCCGCCCTATACGAACAGGGCAAGGTTTCGCATTGCGGCGCCTTCAACGATCTTGAAGACCAGATGTGCTCAATGACCGGCGCCGGATATGTGGGCGAAGGCTCTCCCGATCGCGCTGATGCGCTGGTGTGGGCGCTGTCTGACCTCAGCAGCCAGGCTGGCTTCTACGACATCTCGGTGTTGGGCTAATGGTCGTCGTCCGCAACCGCGACAAGCTACTGCGCAAGCACAGGCTGCTGAAGGAAGACAAGTTCTTCCGCGCCGTGAATGCCGGCGTGTTTGAAGCTGCCGACATGGCGCGCGCCGAGGCGTTCCGTTCGATCAGCTCCGGGTCGGCGTCGGGCCGAAAGACCAAAAAACATGCTCACACGCCCTCTGCGCCAGGCGATCCGCCCAACCGCGACACAGGGGTGCTGCAGGCAAACATCGAGATCACTAATCCCAAGCCATTTGTGGCCGAAGTGAGCTCGAATGCGCCTTACTCAGCAGCGCTCGAGTTTGGCACGTCGAAGATGGAGGCCCGGCCGTTCATGCGCCCCGCACGCGACAAAACCCGAGAGCCGGCGCTCGCCAGGCTCATTCGCAAGCTAAACGTCCTCGTGCGGACGCTCTGACAGGAGACACGCGATGTCCAACAACATCGACCCGGTCATTTTTGAGTTTCAAGCGAAGGTCAACGGCTACCTCTCCGACGTAAAGCGCGCGACGAGCGTGCTCGATCAGCAGATGGGCGTGCAGGAGGCCCGCATCCGCAAGATGGAGACTGAATTCCGTCGGTCGAGCGGGGCGATCGGCAGTCACCTCAAGACGATTACTGCAGGTCTCGCTGGCGCGTTCACCGCTCAAGGCGCGAAGCAGTTGATCGACGACTTCACCCGGCTGCAAAATCAGCTGCGGGTGGCCGGCTTGGAGGGCCAGAACTTCGAGACGGTGCAGGCGCGGCTCCTCGCGCTCGGCACGAAATACGGCGCGTCGGTCAACTCGCTCGCCGAACTCTACGGCAAGTCGGCGCAATCTCAGCGCGAACTCGGCGCGTCACAGGAGCAGCTTCTCAAATTGACGGAAGCGACCAGCCAGGCGCTGCTGATCACCGGGACGAGCACACAGGCCGCATCGGGCGCGATCCTTGGCCTCGGGCAGGCTCTGGCCTCCGGGACTGTCCATGCCGAAGAGTACAACCAGATGCTTGAGGGGGGCTTGCAGCCGCTCCTCACGGCGGCAGCGGCAAGTGACCGCTGGGGCGGCAGTCTCGGCAAGCTTCGGCAAGACGTCACCAAGGGGCGCGTTTCGAGCCAAGAGCTGTTTCAGGCCATGCTCGACGGCTCGAAGCAGTTGGACACCCAGGCGTCCAAGGCCGTGCTTACCCTGTCCGGATCCTTCACCGCTCTCAATAACCAGCTAACCGTCTATGTCGGCAGTGCAGCGAGCTCGCAGGGCGTAACCGGCGCGCTGTCGTCCGGCATTCAGGCGCTCGCGCAAAACCTCGACACGGTCATTCCGCTTTTGGCAACGATCGCGACTTACCTCGGCGTGCGCTGGGTTGCAGGCGCCGCAGCGGCAGCAACGTCGACCACGGCCCTCTCAACCGCGACGTTTGCCCTACAGGCCCGCATGGCCGGCGCGGCGACCACCGCTGAGGCGCTGAGCTTTGCGCTCAACGGGCTGAAACTCAGCATCGTTGCTGTGGGCGTCGTCGCACTCGTCGCGGGCATCACAGCCCTGACGTCCTATACTCGCGGCGCAGAGACGGCGACCGGCTCCTACGCCAAGACGCAGGACGAGGCCGCGAAGATAACGGAGAGTGCGGCCTCGGCCGCAGACAAGCTCGCAACTGCGCACGGCAAGGCCCGGCAGGAAGCTCTCGCGCTGGCACGCGCCGAGGCCGAGAACATCAAGCAGAAATTGGCGAGTGCGCGAGCATCGGTGACGTTGGCACAAGCCGAGCTGGCACGAGCCCGATCCTACCAAGCGGCGCAGGATACTGCAGCGGCAAGCGCTGGTGGCACGGTACCTGGCGGAACAGCCGGCATCATGCGCATGACCGGAGCGCGGGCCGTGAACACTGCACAGACCAACCTCTCGGCGGCCTCTGGCACTGTGAAGTCGCTTGAGGCCTCTCTCGCCCGCATCGAAGGTGCCATCAAAGGCGGTGCGGCGCCGGCTGTCGCTGCTGTTTCGCCAACCAAGACGAAGCGCATTAGGAGCGGCGCCTCAGGGCCATCCGCAGCGGAGACGGAACAGCGTTACGGGGAAGAACTGGCCCGGATCCGACAAGAGGAAATTCGCGCCCAGATTGACCTCACCACCGACGCTGGGAAACGGGAGGCACTGGCCAAGCAGTTGCTTGAAGCCGAGTATGCTGAGCGGGTCGCGCAGATCGAAAACGACAAGAGCTTCACGGCGGCACAGAAGAGGGCCCAGATTGCAGCTCTGCAGAGCCTCTACGGCACGCCGGGGACAGTCGATGGTCAAGGCCGCATCGTGGCCGAGGGCCGTCCGGGCCTGCTTGCTCAGCAGATCAACCGTGCAACGGAGCAGGAGCGCGCGCGGGTCTCTGAAAATCAGCTGCGGCTGCAGATCGATGCTCTCCAGGCTGAATCGGACGCGACGGTCAATCGGAAGAAGCGGGCAGAGATCGAGCAGCGCATTCTCGAGACCCAGCAGCAAATCGAGCGCAACCGGCTCGAGGAGCAAATTGCCTCGGGTGAGATCAGTGACGCGACGCGAGCCCGTGCTGACCTGGCGTCCAAGCAGGGCGCTGATCAAACCACCAGCAGCCGGCAGAATGGGTCACCGCTCGAAGCCTATCTGCAGGGGCTCAAAAGCGATGCCGAGAATATCAACGACCGGGTCGAATCGCTGGTCGTCGACGAGCTCAACAGCGTGCGTGACGGCATACACAACGCGATTTCCAAATCGCTCGGCATCAAGGATCCTATCCTTGGCGGCCTGATCGACATGCTTATCGAGCAAGTCATCCTGAAGCCTATTGCTGAGGCGTTGTCGAAGTCGGGCGATGGTGGTGGCGGCGGCATTGGCGGGCTCATCGCATCGGTCGGCTCGGCTATCTTCGGCCGAGCCTCCGGTGGGTCGGTCACGGGCGGCAGGATGTACCGCGTGAACGAGGGAGCCAGCGCTGGTCGCGTGGAAGGTTTCATCCCGCAAGGGTCTGGCACCATCGTCCCGCTCGGACGAATGAACCAGATGGTGGGTGGAGGCGGATCGCAGCGCGTGTTCCACATCAACGTGGATGCCCGCAATTCGGTTACGCCTGAGGGCTTCGCGCGCGATCTCTCGGGCATGATCCTGCGTCAAGCCGCCGCAATGGACGCGCAGGCCTCGGTCAGCACGCTGCGCGCCGTGCCAGGCCGGTTCGACCAGTACGGGCGAGACGGTTACTGAAGAGAAGGACGAACACGATGACCGACCATAACCACGCCGCGGCCCTCAAGCTTCAGCAGGACGGCGCCGAGATCACTGCGCTGCTGATCGAAAACCTCACCGCTGCCGCGAATCGCGAGGGACGTCAGCTAGAGCCTGCCGATCTCACGCACATGATCGGGCCGCTGCTTTCGGCGACCTGGGCGCTTGCCAAGCAGGCGCTACCGGCCAACGAGCGAGCGGCGCGCCAGCACTATGCTGAATTTCTTCGTCGGTATGCTGATGGGGTGGAGGCGATTCGGCATGAGCCGTGAGGTGTCGGTCGACCTGCCACCCGCAACTTAGCGGCGCCCACCCTTCCGCCGCTTGATGAAAAACTCGCATGCGACCAGCCCAAAAACCAGTACTGAGACGACAATGACGATGGCGGCCAGAATGGACATAAGGCGCTCCGCTTTGCCGGGAGCGCGCTGGTCTCTCTGTCGGCAACAGGCGATCGGGTTTCCAATAACTTTCAGTATCTTAAAGCTGCTCACTTGTCTAATCGCATATGCTGCTCAGGCGTCAGCGGTTCACTACGCTGGCGATGACGTTGGTGCCGATCGCAAAAAGCGCGAGCACCAGCGCGACTATCGCGAGCGCCAATACCCACTCCCCCCCATTCCAATGTGGCAGTTTCATCACAGCCTTTGCCCCTAAGTGTACGTTGTAGAGGCAGTGATGCTCCGCGGCCTCATTTCCCGAATGAGGCAGATTTATATGAATTGTTAAAGCGGGAACCGCTTTGTCGCGTCTGCCGCAGCGAATCTAATTCGCTATTTTGCTGCGAAGCGCTCACAACGTTATCTGTAGTTATGGCAAACCATCGCCAAGTCGCGAAAAATACCATAACTATCGATAACATAAAGACAATCTGGTGGCGCGACCTCTATGCAGCGCGGCCATGAGCGAAGTGATCATTGTTGTCGTGGCTGTCGCCGCATTCCCAGTCGCGTTCGCGATTTCAGAATGGTTCTGCCGGCGTCACGTTGAGCGGAGCCGGTGGCGGAAGTAGGGTTGGCGCCCACAAGCGTATTTCACGTTGTGGGGAGGGATGTGGGTATCAGTCTTCGCCAAAATCCATAAAGCATTGTTATTCTTCTAAAAATAAACAAGGATTGGCGCGCCCTACAGGATTCGAACCTGTGACCACCCGCTTAGAAGGCGGGTGCTCTATCCAGCTGAGCTAAGGGCGCGCGTCCTTGTTCGGGCTTCCCATAAGCGTGCTTTGCGCGCCGTGCAAACCGCGATAGCAAGCTGAGCCATGACCCAGACGCCTCACGATCCAGCAGCCGCGCCCGCCGACCCGTCGCATCTTGCCCGCATCGGAGGCACAGCGGGGGGAAGGCGCCATTTCCGTTACTTCGACGTGATGATGGCCGCCTTCGTTGCCATCCTGTTGCTGTCGAACCTGATCGGCGCGGCCAAGCTGGCGAGTGTTCAGGGGATCACGTTCGGCGCAGGTATCCTGTTCTTCCCTGTCTCCTACGTTCTCGGCGACGTGCTGACCGAAGTGTACGGCTATGCCCATGCGCGTCGCTGCGTCTGGGTTGGCTTCTTCGCGCTGCTGTTCATGGCGATGATGAGCTTCGTCGTCGTCGCCATGCCGCCCGCGCAGGACTGGGGTTGCGCGTCGAGTGCGGACCCGATGTTCGCCGAACTTGTCGCCAAGACATCGCCCGGCACGATCTGCCAGACGACGTATGAATCGGTGTTCGGCAGCACGTGGCGCATCGTTCTCGCCTCGGTCCTCGCCTTCTGGGCAGGCGAGTTCGTCAATTCCTTCGTGCTTGCCCGAATGAAGGTGTGGACCGATGGAAAGCACCTGTGGACGCGCACGATCGGCTCGACGGTATTCGGGCAGGCGGTCGACAGCGCGATCTTCTATCCGGTCGCGTTCCTGGGCACGTGGACCACGCAGGCAGTATTGACGGTGATGGTGACGAACTGGGCGATGAAAGTGTTGTGGGAAGTGGTTCTCACCCCGGTGACCTACGCGGTTGTCGGCACGCTCAAGAAGCGGGAAGGGGTGGACGTGTTCGACACCGACACCAATTTCTCCCCCTTCGCGACTGTCAAGGAAGGCTGAGCGTCAGGCCGCTCTGGACGTGTCCGCTGGCGCGATCAGCGAACGGCGGTAGCGGCCCGGGGGCGTTCCGAACCACGCGCGGAACGAGCGCCCGAACGTCGACATGTCGGTAAAGCCGATGGCGGAAGCGACCTCTGCGAGCGAGAGGCTTTCGCGCCGGATGAGGTCGGCGGTCAGCCGCTTGCGTTCTTCATCCACGATTGCGTGGAAGCTCGTTTTGGCGCTCGCGAGCATGCGCACCATCGTCCGGTTGGATACGCCCTCCCGCCCTGCCACTTCCTTCAGCCGTGGGACGCGGCGATCGCGTGCGAGATGGTCGCACACGATCTGGCGGATTCGGCCGACGACGTCGGTTTCCTGGGCCCGCTGCATCCGGTCGCGGTGCGCCGCCAGCATGGCCCTCCATTCGACCGGATCGTGCTGCGCGTTGGGAATTTGGGCCCAGGATGCGGGAAATTCGAAGCGATCTTGCGCTGCCTCGGTGACAACCGAGCATCCGAAGCTGCGCTCGATCACCCCAACGGTTGCGGTGTGTGAAGAGCGTAGGTGCAAGCAGGCTTCGACCATTCGCGGACCTGCGTAGATCTGCGCCAGCTTGGCCGCGACGATCAGCGCGACAAGCGCGGTGGCGTCGGACACGGGACCCATTTCGACCGGGTGATCCACCTCGAACGCCGCGCGCCCGTGCGGGCCTGTCCGATAGCAGTAGCAAACGTGCGGGATGCCGGCGGAGGCGGCATCGGCCATGATCCCGAATGTCGAGGCAAGGTCTGGCGCGCCAAGCATCAACAGCATGTCAGCGCTGGATACGACGGGCCAGCTCATTTCAGCGAGGCGGCCGGCCAGTGCGGGCAGGTGACCGGCATCGACGATGTTGGCAAGAAGCAGCACGTCGTCCGACAACGTGATCGTCACAGGCAACGCGCCCTGGTGGCCGGCAAGGCCGGTCCCGCGATAGAGCCATTCGGGCCAGCCGAGCCACTGCGCGAAGCTGCGCAACATGCCCGAGCGGACGGGGCGGTCCAGATCGCGTTGCAGCGCAATCAGACCACGCAGCGCCGCCGCCCTGGCCGCGCCGACGAGGGCGGTTCCGTCCGGGACCGGACCCGGTGCCGGCTCAAAGAAGCCCGTTGCCACAGCCACGGGCTCGATGGAATGGTTGGATGGCGGCATCATCAGTCGCGGTCCCCGGATCTGGCTGGACAATCGAGGAAGCGCTGCGCGCCTCTTCAAATTATCCAGCAAAACCAGAAAGATAATTCAGAGCGAAAATTCGTCTTTGTTTTGTCGCGACCGCTTTGTCGGATGCAAAACGACTGCATCCGAGCGTTAAGGGTATATGGTGTGGCGCATTTAGCCAAGTTGTTGCGGAATGCCGGATCATGTCTTTTGGGGAAAGTTGCTGCCGGACCGTTCACCATGACGCGCTGCAGACCAGGCTATCGCATTGCCTCATTTGGCGCGTGTTGCCCATTTTCGGTCGTCATTTGTCAAATGGACTGATGCGTCGGCATCTCTACTGTCAGCTTGCACGCCAATGTCGGGCGGTAACAGGGGACAGCGACGATGCACACCTTCAAGCTTACAACGGGTATTGCAGCCGCCTTGGCGATGGCTGTGCAGGCAATGCCGGTCGAGGCCCAGGCTGGGCTGCCCGGATCGGTGCGCGACCTTGTGGGAGCGAGGGCCGCGGGCGGTGAGCAGGAGATGACCCGGCGGGGGTTCAAGGAAGTGCACACCAGCACAAGCGGTTCGCGCAAATACGGCACATGGTGGAACGAGAACACCAACGAGTGCATCGTCGTGACGACCTATGACGGCCGCTACGAGGCGCTGGCCGTCACCAACCACGAAGACTGCAAGAAGAAGGGCGATGGCGGCAAGACGGCTGCGATCGCCATTGGCGCGGCGGCGCTGATCGGTGCCCTGGCGATCGCCGGCAGCGGTCACAAGGACAAGGACGAAAACTATCGCCGGGCCTACGACCGGGGATACCGCGATGGCTATGACGGACGTCGCTACGACAACTACGACAACAACTCGGGCTATTCAGACGGCTACAACGAGGGCCGGCGCCAGAGCAACCGGCCGGGCGGCGGCAACTGGGGCGGCAATGGCGGTTCGTGGAACAACAACGGCAGCGGGTGGGTCAACGTCAACGATCTGGTGAACCGCTCCACCGGCCAGGCGTGGCGCGAACTGGGATTCCGCGGCTTTCGTGTACGCGATGACAAGTACAACCGCGACGAGCGCTATGCCACGTTCTGGCGTCAGCGTTCCGGCCAGTGCATCATCGTGCGGGCGCGCTACGAGACAGTACGGTCGATCGAGGATACGTCGCCGCGCACTTGCGATCGCTGATAGCGGTCAAGATCCGACGTTATGTCGCACGAAGAAGGGACGCGCCGCGTCAGTCGGTCATTTCCGATGGTCTGTGCGCTGTTGCTTCTGGTCGCCCCTGCAACTGTACAAGCGCAAGGCAGACAGACGTCTTCTCCTGTGGAGTTCGCGCGCGATGCGGACGCGCTTCGTCCCGGTGAGTGGGTCTGGGCTGAAAGCATAGCGCCGGCGGGGCCAGTGCTGATCTACGTCGACGTCGCGCGCCAGATTGCCACGATCTATCGCAATGGCGTCCGGTTTGCGGTTTCGACTGTTTCGACCGGCAAGAAAGGCTACGCAACGCCGACAGGCGTCTTCACCATCCTGCAAAAGGACAAGGATCACAGATCGAGCAAGTACAACAATGCGCCGATGTACTACCAGCAAAGGCTGACCTGGGACGGAGTGGCGCTCCACGCGGGCGGACTGCCCGGCTATCCAGAGAGTCACGGCTGCGTTCACCTGCCTATCGCGTTCGCCAAGTTGTTGTTTGGAACGACGCAGATGGGTGGGACGGTAATCGTCAGCGGAAGTGCTGGCGTGGTAACTACGGCCAGCGAGGCAAGCGTGCTTTCCGATGTTGATCATCTCGGAAAGCCGGCCGAGCATTTGCCGCTCGCAGGCGGGCAGCAATGGCGGTTGGAACCGCAGAAATCGCCGACTGGACCGCTGTCGCTGATCGTGTCGCGCGCTGACCAACGCGTGATCGTATTGCGCAACGGGCGTGAGATAGGTCGTTCACGCATTACCATGCCCGACGTCAGCGACGAAACCCACGTATATACGTTCAGTGCCATCGTTGAGGGCAAGTACCTGTGGACTGTCGCGGGGGTTCCCGGCCATGGTCAGGGCGCGAGTGACCGGGTGCAGCCGTGGCTGGCTGAACGGATCGACATTCCGGCTGAGTTCCTTTCACGCGTGCGGTCACAACTTCAGCCGGGCGCATCGATCCTCGTGACGGACGCACCAGTGCTCAAGAGCAACAGTGGAAGGCACATGACTGTACTGGCATCGGCCGCCGACAGGTAAGGCGAGCAGGGTTCCAGCGGCTACGGCGCCAAGTAATCACCAGATCTTCACGCGCTGATCGGGCGGCAGGTAGAGCTTGTCGCCCGGCTTGACGCCGAAGGCATCATACCAGGCGTCGATGTTGCGGACGACGCCGTTGACGCGGAACGGGTTGGCGCTGTGATTGTCCGACAGAGCCTGGCGGCGCAGTTCCTCGGGCACGGTGACATTGCGCCAGACTTGTCCCCACGACAGGAAATAGCGCTGATCGCCGTTGAGGCCGTCGATCACCTTGTCCTGCCCGCCCAGCTTGTCGGCGACATAGCGTCGATAGGCGTCATAGGCGATCGACAGCCCGCCCAGATCGCCGATGTTCTCGCCAAGGTTCTGCTTGCCGTTGATGTGGGTGCCGGGCACAGGCTCGTACTGGTTGTACTGTTCGATCAGGCCGGCCGTGCGTTTGTTGAATTCGGTGCGGCTGGCGTCGGTCCACCAGTTGCGAAGACGGCCGTCGCCGTCCGACTGGCTTCCGGAATCGTCGAAGCCGTGACCGAATTCATGACCGATCACCGCGGCGATCGCGCCGAAGTTCACGGCCGCATCAGCCTTGGGATCGAAATAGGGTGGCTGCAGGAATCCTGCCGGGAATGTGATCGAGTTGAGCGAGGCCATGTAGCCTGCGTTCACTTCCTGAGGATGATATGGCCACTCCCAGTCGCGACGTCCCTCGAGCAGCAGCGCACGCTGGTCGTCACGGCTCCAGGCTTCCTTGCGCCGGACATTGCCGAACAGGTCATCGGGCCGGATGACGATCGAGGAGTAATCGTGCCACTTTTCGGGAAAGCCGATGTGCTGGCTGACTTTCGCAAGCTTGGCTTGTGCCTCCGCGCGCGTCGCGTCATCCATCCATGGAAGCGCAGCGATGCGGTCGTGGAATGCCGAGCGCATGTAGCCGATCATCTCGGAAACCTGGGCGCGGTAGCTTTCGGGGAAATGGCGCGCGACATAGATGCGGCCGATCTGCTCCCCGACCAGCCCGTTCGTGCTGGCGATCGCGCGTTGCAGCTCCGGGCGCCGCACCTTGATCCCGAGAAGCTTGCGACTGTGAAAATCGAAGTTAGCCTCTTGCCAATCGCTGCTCAGCAACGGTGCTGCACCGTCCAGCAATGAAAAGCGCATGTAGTCGCGTACGGTGTCGACAGGGGTGGCCAAAGTCAGCGCCACGATGTCCTTGATGGCGCTGTCCGTGCGGACGTTGATCTTCGGGGAAACATCCAGTCCGCCAAGGCCCGCCAGGAAGGACTTCCAGCCGACGCCCGGCGCATACCGGTCCAGTTCGGCGAGAGTCATCGGGTGGTACATCTTCTCTTGGTCACGCAACCGGTCGAGCGGCCACTGCCGGCGGGCTACCTCGATCTCGAAGGCAAGCGCCCGGTCCGCGCGGCCTTCTGCATCGTCGAATCCGCCGCGCTTGAACGTTGCAGCCATGTAGTCGAGCAGGAGCTTGCGCATCGTCGCGTATGGTTCGCCATCGCCCAGATAGTAGTCGCGGGCGGGAAGCGTCAGCGGCCCCTGCTGCAGTGCTGCAAGATTGCTCTTCGGATTGGCAGGGTCCGCCAATACGCCACCAACAATGACGCCGCCTTGCCCAGGCTGGGTCATCAGGTGGAACAACTGCGCGTGGGTGCGCGCTTCGTTCAGCAACGCGAGGTCCGGCAAGATCGGCTTCATGCCGAGTGCGTCAAGCCGGGCCTGATCGGAGAAGGCGCGGTAGGCGTCCGCGATTTGTTGCTCCGGCGAGTTGCGAGCATGCGCTTCGCCAAGCAGGTCGTTGATGATGGCGCCGACGCGCTGCTCGTTCGCAAGATAGATCCGGGTCGGATCGTCGTAGCTCGTCAAGCCTTGCGGAATGACGGCGGTTTTGAGCCAACCCTCGTTGACGTAGGCGTAGAAATCGTCGCCCGGGCGGATGGTTGTCGAGAAGTTCTTCGTCTCGACCCCCCAGGTCCCGAACTGCGGGGCATCGGAAGCGAAGGCTGGCGCGCAGAGCACCATGACCGCGGCTGCCGTGGCGAAAAGATGACGAGTTTTCATGACGATCGTCCTGTTGAACAGACGCTCAGTTCCCCGAGACTTCCGTGGGAGTGGGCATATCGGGGCTCAGCAGGCGATAGGCGACACCGCCCAAGGCTCCGCCAATGAGCGGAGCAACCCAGAACAGCCAGAGCTGCTGCAGCGCCCAACCACCGACGAACAGCGCCGGGCCGGTGCTGCGCGCAGGGTTGACCGAGGTGTTGGTCACCGGGATCGAGACCAGGTGGATCAGCGTCCGGCACAGGCCGATGGCGATCGGCGCAAAGCCCTTGGGGGCGCTGCCATGCGTGGCACCCATGATCACGAACAGGAACGCGAATGTCATCGCGACTTCGGCGACAAAGGCAGCGCCTTGCGAGTAGCCGCCCGGCGAGTGCTCGCCAAAGCCGTTCGAGGCGAAGCCACCGGCGAGGCTGAAATCCGGCGTGCCGCTGGCGATCGCATAAAGCACGCCGGCCCCGAAGATCGCACCCGACACTTGCGCTGCGATGTATCCAGGAAGATCGGATGCGCTGAAACGGCCGCCGGCCCCGAGACCCACCGAGACGGCGGGGTTCAGGTGGCATCCCGAGACATGACCGATCGAATACGCCATGGTGAGCACTGTAAGGCCAAAGGCCAGGGATACCCCCGCAAGGCCAATGCCGACTTCGGGAAAGGTCGCGGCAAGCACGGCACTGCCGCAGCCACCAAGCACCAGCCAGGCCGTTCCAAGAAATTCCGCAATCAGTCGCTTCGCCATCATCAGCCCCCAAACCGCGCACGCCAGATACGCGGTGGAGCGTAGTCCTGCCGGGCGTGTGCCAGTATAGGGCAAATGGCGTCACAGCGTGGGCAACACGTGACACGCTGGCCGGCGTTGTTCGCATCCGGTTGACACCAGACCTTCCTCGAGCACACGCCTGTGCACCTGGAAGGCGGAAGGACACGTCATGACACATGATCGCTTGCTTGCACTCGCTGCGGTTCTGTCGGGGGCTTGGCTCGTCGGCGGCTGTGCGGCCGATGCAGTACCGTTGCCGACAACGGCGATCGCGCCGGCTCCCGCTTCGCCCGGCGGTCTGACCGGGACGAGCTGGCGGTTGGTCGAGGTACAATCGATGGACGATGCGCAAGGGACGTCCAAGGTGGGCGAGCGGGTGTACGAGATCGACTTTGGCGCCGACGGCCGCGCTGCGCTGAAGCTGGACTGCAACCGGGGTGGGACGAGCTACACGGTCGTGCCGGCGAGTGAGCCCGGGGCGGGCAGTGTCACGTTCGGGCCAGCGGCATTGACCCGGGCGATGTGTCCCCCGGGATCGCTGGACACCAAGATCGCGCGTGACCTGCAGTACGTGCGCGGTTATCGCGTAGCTGGCGACACGCTGTCGCTTTCGCTGATGGCAGACGGCGGCATCTATGTGTGGAAGCGCGTACCCTGATCAGGCTGAAAAGGGGGCTTCGGATGCGTTGCGCAGGATCACTTCGCGCTGGGGGAAGGGTATGGTGATTCCCCTCTCCACGAAGAGGCGATAGATCTCCATCCGCAGTTGCGATCGCACGAGCGGCGCAGCGGCCACGTCTTCCACCACGCACAGCAGCTTGAGCACGAGCGCGCTGTCGTCAAACCGGTCCAGCACGACGAGCGGCGGAGGCTCGAGCACGACCGCCGGCACGGCGCGGGTCGCATCGGTGATCGCAGCGAAGGCACGGCCGAGGTCGGTGCCGTATGCCACGCCGACTTCGAGATCGGTGCGCCCGGTGCGGTCGGCCAGCGTCCTGTTGCGGACCGCGCCGGTTATGATTTCGGAATTGGGAATGATGACGTCGTCCATCGCCAGCGTGCGCAGGCGGGTCGATCGCACCGATATCTTCTCGACCGTGCCGGCAAATCCGCCAACCTCGATCCAGTCGCCGACGCGGACCGGGCGCTCGACGAGCAGGATGATCCCGCTGACGAAATTGGCGACGACACCCTGCAGGCCCAGGCCCGCGCCTACCGAAAGCGCGCCCGCGACGATGGCGAGACTGGAAAGGTCGAGACCCGCCGAGACGATCGCGGCGAGCAGCGACAGCAGCAGTCCGGCGTATCCGATCACCGTCAGCAGCGCGGATTCGACTCCACGTTCCAGCTCAAGTGCGCGGAACAAGCTCAACTGGATGATCCGTTGGATCCACTTCGTGACGCCGTAGCCGATGGCGAAAACGGCAAAGAATACCAAGACGTCGCCCGCCGAGATTCGGAACGCTCCGATCGCCACGCCATTGCGCAAGGTCGTGAAGAAGTCGCCGATGGTTGCTGCGCGGATGGCCCAGACCATGGCGATCACGGGAATGCTGACGGCGGCGATCACGACGGCATACAGCGCTGGCAGCAAGCGGATACCATGGCGAGACTCCGTGCCGGTCCGTTCGATCACGGCGTTGGAGATCATCGTCAGCCGCCAAAAGGTCAGCAATCCGAGCCCGATGACGGCGAGTGTAAGCAGCGTGGGCATCAGGAATTCGCGTGCCAGTTCGACATAGCCGGCCGCGCCGGCCACGAGCCCGCCGATGCCGATCAGGCGGATCAGCCACGCGATGTGAAGCCGGACATCGATCGCGCGCAGCTCGCCGGCCCCATCTCCGCGGGCAAGAGGAGAGAGGATCTCGGCAAGAAGCCATAGCAGAATGCTGCTCCCCACGAGCACCGGGAAGGCGAGAACCGCCTTTACCGCAGGCGAGAAGGGGTAATTCTGGCTCGCGGCTTCCACGGCGATTTCCCCAACCAGCGCGAGGCCGAGCAGCGTCACCAGAAGCACCGCCCGGCGCGCCGCCGCGTCGCTGACCGCGATGAAGCGCTGTTCGGCCGTGCTTGGCGAGAACAGGCTTCGCCCAACCCAAAGCGCAAAAGTGAGCAGCACGCCCGCAGTGGCGACGAGGCTGATGATGGCATAGCCTGCATCGACCTTGGGGACGCGCGTCATCACCACGAGCACGACGATCAGCACGATGGCGGACGGGATGATCAGCGTGCCGACATCGAGCAGGAATGTCAGCAGGATCGCGCCGCCACGGCTCTGGGCGCGGACAAGCGCACCGCCGAGGCGCACGCGGAAGGCGCGCTGGACGGCAATCGCGACATAGAGGCCGACCGTGGCGAGCATGGCGGTCAGCAGCAAGCCGAGCGTAGAGGGGCTCTCGGTTCTTCCGTCCGAAGGCTTCAGTTGCTGCCGAAGCCTGGCGTAGGCAGAAGCGAGCTCTGCCGGAGTTCGGGACCATGAGACTGGCGAAAGAGGCGTCGGCTCGCGGGCGAACAGGTCAGTCGATGTCTTGCGCGTGATCCTCTGATCAATCTCGCCAATGAGAACGTCTGCCGTAACCTGGGCGTCCTGCGCTTCGAGCAGGGGCGCGCGGGCAATCTTGATCTGCGCTTCCAGTTCCGCTCGCTTGTCGGCGGCCCACGCGGGCTCGGTCTGATCCTTTCCGGGAGTTGGTCCCAGCGCGGCGAGTTGGGCTTCAAGAATGCGCAGTGCCACGCTGGGTGTCTGCGCGGCGCGGAAGGCCTGTTCCCGATCAGCGGCGAGAACCTTGCGCATGGCCTCGAGCGGTTTGATGTCTTCCGGCACTGAAGGCGTCGCGAGCAAAACCTGCCGCGCCTGCACCGCATGGCGAGACCACAGATCGAGGTAGGTTGGCGGTGCTGGACGCGCGGAGATTGCCGGAACGGGCTGGGGGGAGGTTGTCTCCCCCACAGCCTTGGCGGCAGAGGCCTGCGCACTCAACGGGATCAGTGCCGCAAATACTGCGGCAAGAACGGCCGTGATGACACGGATGCGCGTGGCGATGGCAGCTGTCGGCACGACGATGATCCCTCCGGGATGACGAGGCAATCATCGTTGGATGCTTAGGGAGAGGCAACGATCAGCGTCGGATCGTCCACAGCCGCAGCGCAAGTGCCGAAGTGGCAATCGAAAAATCGGGGCCGCGGACACGTCCAGGAACCGGGATGGGGCTGGCGGCGTGTCGCGCGGCGGGGAGGCCGGCTAATGGAAGGCTCAGTCCGCGATCAGGCCAATGGCGAGATAGACCAGCAGCAGCGAACCGAAACCGGCGAGCGTGCCGATCACCCAGGCAATGCGGACGAGGGTGACGTCGATGCCGAAATAGTCGGCGATGCCGGCGGACACACCCATCAGCTTGCCGCGCTGCTTGTTGAGGCGGAAGCCGCGGCGCGGCGCTTCGAGGGGGCGAACGGACGAGTCTTCGAAACGCAGGTCGGTCATGCGACGTACTCCATGGAGTGGGCGGCGGCAGGCGCGCCGGCCGAGGGGACGGAAACGGTGCCGCTGATCAGCGTCAGAGAGAGCGCGAGTGCGACCGCGGCGGTGGCGACATGGGCGGAGAGAGAGCGGATGGCAGTCATGGTCTGGGTCCTTTTAAACTGATTGGGTGGGCGATCCGTGGGTGAACCGCCGATGCACAATGCTTTGCAGAAGCCGTGCCAAATCTCGAAAGTCGCAGAAAACCGGGAAGATGCGGACGACCCTACTTTTGTGAACATCAGTTGAATGCCAAATATTGGCGTCATTCACCGATCATTTGGTAAACCCGATTCATGCCCTGACTGGCAGTGGATGGGCAGGGAGCCGGCCGTTCCCCCTTTTCGGCAGGCGACGATCGTGGGTACGGGTCCTCGTCGCTTCCGGAGAAATCCGGCGGCTCCCGACATCTGGCCGTGAAGTCAGGGTCTTCACGCTTGCAATTTCGCAAGCATGGGCGTATCTCGCCATCAATCCCGACATTGTTGAGGCAAAGTCAGGGCTGGCGCCGCGAGGGGCCGGCGCCGGATGGCTTTGGCCATGTCGGCTGGATGCATTTGGAGCAGGTACTGGAAATATGGCGGATATCGCGCGGATTATCGAGGTTGTGGAGCCGGAGGCCAAGGCGCTCGGCTTCGATCTCGTGCGCGTGCGCTATTTCAAGGGCGGCGAGATCGGCGACGAGGAGCACACGCTCCAGATCATGGCCGAGCGGCCCGCGACCGGCCAGCTGGTGATCGAGGACTGCGCCGCGCTCTCGCACCGCATTTCCGATCGCATCGATGCGCTTGAAGAAGCCGGCGATGTGCTGATCGAAGAGGCCTATCGCCTCGAGGTCAGCTCGCCCGGGATCGATCGTCCGCTGACCCGCCCCAAGGACTTTGCCGCCTGGATTGGGCACGAGGCGCGGATCGAGCTGTCCGAGCTGATCGACAATCGCAAGCGCTATCGCGGCGATCTTGTCGGGTTCGATGCCGAAACGCAGACGATCTCGATCGACGACGAAGGCACCGTTTTCGAAGTTCCCTTTGGCCTTGTCGCCAATGCCAAGCTGATTTTGACCGACAAGCTTATCGCCGCTTCCCGGCCGCTCGATACGAGCGGTGCGGATGAAATCCTCGAAGAACAGGAAGACTGAACGTCATGGCCAGTGCGATTTCCGCCAACCGCGCCGAGCTGCTCGCCATCGCCAACTCGGTGGCCTCGGAGAAGATGATCGACAAGTCGATCGTCATCGAGGCGATGGAAGAGGCGATCCAGAAGTCGGCCCGCAACCGTTATGGTGCGGAGAACGACATCCGTGCGAAGCTCGATCCGCGCACCGGTGACCTGCGCTTGTGGCGCGTCGTCGAAGTGGTCGAGCACGTCGAGGACTACTTCAAGCAGGTCGATCTCAAGCAGGCCGAGAAGCTGCAGCCCGGTGCCAAGATCGGCGACTTCATCGTCGATCCGCTGCCGCCGGTCGATCTCGGCCGCATCGACGCGCAGTCGGCCAAGCAGGTGATCTTCCAGAAGGTCCGCGATGCCGAGCGCGATCGCCAGTACGAGGAATTCAAGGACCGCGCCGGCGAGATCATTACCGGCGTGATCAAGTCGGTCGAATTCGGCCACGTGATCGTCAACCTCGGTCGCGCCGAGGGCGTGATCCGCCGCGACCAGCAGATCCCGCGCGAAGTGCCGCGCGTGGGCGAACGCGTCCGCGCCTGGATCATGAAGGTAGAGCGCCAGAACCGTGGTCCGCAGATCTTCCTGAGCCGCGCGCATCCTGAATTCATGAAGAAGCTGTTCGCGCAGGAAGTGCCCGAAATCTATGACGGCATCATCGAGATCAAGGCTGCGGCCCGCGATCCCGGGTCGCGCGCCAAGATCGGCGTGATCAGCCGCGACGGTTCGATCGATCCGGTCGGCGCGTGCGTCGGCATGAAGGGCAGCCGCGTCCAGGCCGTCGTGCAGGAACTGCAGGGCGAAAAGATCGACATCATCCCCTGGAGCGAGGACACCGCGACCTTCGTGGTGAACGCGCTGCAGCCCGCGACCGTGAGCCGCGTGGTGATCGACGAGGAAGAGAGCCGCATCGAGGTCGTCGTGCCCGATGACCAGCTTTCGCTCGCCATCGGTCGTCGCGGCCAGAACGTGCGCCTTGCCTCGTCGCTGACGGGTTCGGCGATCGACATCATGACCGAGGCGGAAGCTTCGGAGAAGCGCCAGAAGGAATTCGCCGAGCGCTCGAAGATGTTCGAGGAAGAGCTCGACGTCGACGAAACGCTGTCGCAGCTGCTCGTCGCCGAGGGCTTCAGCGAGCTCGAGGAAGTCGCCTATATCGACATCGCCGAACTGGCTGCGATCGAAGGCTTCGACGAGGAGCTCGCCGAGGAACTGCAGAGCCGCGCAACCGAAGCGCTCGAACGTCGCGAGGAAGGTCAGCGCGAGGAACGTCGTGGCCTTGGCGTCGACGATGCGCTCGCTGAACTGCCGCACCTGACCGAAGCGATGCTGGTCACGCTGGGCAAGGCGGGGATCAAGACGCTCGACGATCTCGCCGACCTGGCGACCGACGAGCTGATCGCGAAGAAGCGCGGTGGCGAACAGCGTCGCCGCAATCCGAGCCCCGAACGGCGCGAGCGTACCGAGCGCGAGCAGGACAAGGGCGGCGTGCTGGGCGAATACGGCCTGAGCGAAGAGCAGGGCAACGAAATCATCATGGCAGCGCGTGCGCACTGGTTCGACGACGAACCGGCAACTGAGGAGGCCGCCGATGCGGAATCCTCGCAATGACACGCTAGGCGCCGAAAGGCCGAAGGCACGCCCGGCGGGGGAGACCCTGCCGGAGCGCAAGTGCGTTCTTTCCGGCAGCCACGGCGGCCGGGACGAGCTGCTGCGCCTTGCGATCTCGCCCGATGGACTGGTCCTGCCCGACCCGCTGGCGCGTGCGCCGGGGCGAGGGGCCTGGCTGGGTGTTGCACGGGCCGACCTTGAAAAAGCGATTGCCAATGGCAAGCTTAAGGGAGCGATGGCGCGCGCGTTCAAGGGTGCGCCGCTGACCATTCCAGATGACTTGGCCGTTCGCATCGAAACAGCACTTCGGCGCACGCTGACCGACAGGTTGGGGATTGAACTGCGCGCGGGCAACATCCTGCTCGGCACGGAAAAGATCGCACAAGGATGCAGGGCTGGCGCCGTGCGCTTGCTCGCGCACGCCAACGATGCCGGAAGCGACGGGCCCAACAAGCTCGCACAGGCGTGGCGGGTGGGCGAAGAGGCCGAAGGCTCGGGGCTCAAGGGCACTATCTTGCCGCTGGACCGGGCGGCGCTGTCTGTGGCATTGGGCCGCGACAACGTCGTGCACCTGGGCGTAACCGATGCCGCCGCGGCCGAGCGCATAGCCGGCCATTTGCGGCGACTGACACGTTTTCTCGGGGTTGGGAATGAAGGCCTCGTTGAGGCCGACTCCGCCGCTCCGCCATCCGATGGCGCCGCGGCGAACGACGATATTGATACGAAGGGCGAATAAGTTCGATGAGCGATGACAAGAAGCCGACGCTGGGCCGCAGGCCGCTGGGCCTGAAGACTTCGGTCGAGGCCGGCGAGGTCAAGCAGACCTTCAGCCACGGCCGCACCAACAAGGTGGTGGTCGAGGTCAAGCGGCGCAAGCTGATGGGCCGCCCGGGCGAGGCTGCGGCCGCGCCTGCCCCCGAAGTGGCGAAGCCTGCCGCTCCGGCGCCTGCTGCCCCCGTCGCTCGTCCGACTCCGCCTCCCCCGCCGCCGGTATCGCCCACCGCGTCGCGCGAGACGCGCCAGGAGCTTCAGGCCCGCCTGCTGCGCGAAGCCGAAGAGGCGCGCCTTGCCGCGCTTGAGGCGGCCAACCGTCGCGAACACGAAGAACGTCAGCGCGCGCAGGAAGAAGAGCGTCGCCGGGCGGAAGAAAACCGCGCGCAGGAAGCTGCCAAGTCTGGTGAGCCAGAGGCTGCTCCGGTCGCGGAAGCTCCGGCTGCGGCCGAGCCCGCGGCTGCGGCTGCGCCTGCTCCCGTTGCTGCAACGGCTGCGGAAGCGCCGGCTGCTGCCGCCGCCCCGTCTGCAGAGCCTGCGGCCGAAGCCGCGACCGAAACCAAGGCTGCCGCGCCGGTCACGCCCGCGCCGCGCCGGTTCACGCCGGTTGCTCCGGTCAAGCGCCCCGAACCTGCTGCCAAGAAGCCGCAGCCGCCGGCACGCGATCGCAAGGGCGGCGATGAGCGCCGTGGTGGCAAGCTGACCGTCACGCGTGCGCTCAACGAGGACGAAGGCGCCCGCGCCCGTTCGCTCGCCGCGCTCAAGCGCGCTCGGGAAAAGGAACGCCGTGCGCACTTCGCCGGCCAATCGCAGCCGCGCGAGAAGCAGGTGCGCGACGTGGTCGTGCCTGAAGCGATCACCGTGCAGGACCTGGCCAACCGCATGGCCGAAAAGGCCGCGGACCTGGTCAAGGCGCTGTTCAAGATGGGCATGATGGTCACCATCAACCAGACCATCGACCAGGACACCGCCGAACTGCTGGTCACCGAATTCGGTCACAACATCCAGCGCGTGAGCGAGAGCGATGTCGATATCGACACCGCAGCCGACGTCGATGCCGAAGACACGTTGCAGCCGCGTCCGCCGGTGGTCACGATCATGGGCCATGTCGACCACGGCAAGACCAGCCTGCTCGATGCGCTGCGCGGCACCGACGTGGTTTGCGGCGAAGCCGGCGGCATCACCCAGCATATCGGCGCCTATCAGATCAAGACCAAGGGCGGTGACCACATCACCTTCCTTGATACCCCGGGCCACGAAGCCTTCACCGAAATGCGCATGCGCGGTGCCAATGTCACCGACATCGTCATTCTGGTGGTTGCGGGCGACGACGGGCTGATGCCGCAGACGATCGAGGCGATCAACCACACCAAGGCGGCCGGCGTGCCGATGATCGTGGCGATCACCAAGGCCGACAAGCCGGAATTCAACCCGCAGAAGATCCGCGAACGCCTGCTCGAGCACGAAGTCATCGTCGAGGCGATGTCGGGCGACGTGCAGGATGTCGAGGTTTCGGCCAAGACCGGTGCGGGTCTCGACGATCTGATCGAGAAGATCCTTCTGCAGGCCGAACTGCTCGAACTGAAGGCCAACCCCGATCGCGCGGCCGAAGCCACCGTGATCGAGGCCAAGCTCGACAAGGGCAAGGGTCCGCTGGCGACCGTGCTGGTCAACCGCGGCACGCTGAAGGTTGGTGACATCCTCGTCGTGGGCACCCAGTCGGGCCGCGTTCGCGCCATGCTCGACGACAAGGGACGCCAGGTGAAGGTCGCGCCGCCGTCGCTGCCGGTTGAAGTGCTGGGCATCGGCGGCGTGCCGATGGCCGGTGACACACTGACCGTGGTCGAAAACGAGGCACGTGCCCGTGAAGTTGCCGCCTACCGTCAGGAGCAGGCGACCGCGAAGCGTACGGCAACGGCACCGACCAGCCTGGAGAACATGTTCTCCGCGCTGGCGGCAAAGGCTGCGGTGATCGAGTATCCGCTGGTCATCCGGGCCGACGTACAGGGTTCGGTCGAGGCGATCGTCAACGCGCTCAACAAGATCTCGACCGACGAGATCAAGGTTCGCATCCTGCAGTCTGGCGTGGGCGCGATCACCGAGAGCGACGTCAACCTTGCCCAAGCAAGCGGCGCACCCATCGTGGGCTTCAACGTCCGTCCCAACGCCAAGGCGCGCGAGCTTGTCGAGCGCAACAAGGTGCGGATGAAGTACTTCGACGTGATCTATCAGCTCACCGACGACATCCGCTCGGAAATGGCGGGCGAACTCGGGCCGGAGCGTATCGAAACCGTCGTGGGCCGCGCCGAGGTCAAGGAAGTGTTCCCCGCGGGCAAGAAGGACAAGGCTGCCGGCCTGCTGGTGCTCGAAGGGTTCATCCGCAAGGGCATCAACGCCCGTCTTACGCGCCAGGACGTCATCGTCAGCAAGACGGTCATCGCTTCGCTGCGTCGCTTCAAGGACGATGTGCCCGAAGTCCGCGCCGGCCTGGAGTGCGGCGTGGTGTTGCAGGACACCAACGACATCAAGCCGGGCGATATGCTTGAAGTCTTCGAGGTTGAGGAACGCGCCCGTACTCTGTGACGGCGGGGCCTCGCTTTCCGCGATGCACAAAGGAAAAGGGGCGACCTGCGCAAGCAGGCCGCCCCTTCTTCTGTCAGCTTTCGCTTAGAAGTTGTTTGCGATTACCGAGGCGATGATGCCGCTGCTGATCGCGACCAGCAGCGCGTCGTTGCCCGAGCGCACCCAGTGGTAGCCGCGCGGCGGCGGGCCAAGGCGGCGATACTGGCGATAGTCGACCACGCGGTAGTTGGGCGCGCGGCTCGACACGAAGCGCTGGCCCTTGCGGAACGGATTGCCGTGCGCCTTGGCGCGGACGCTGGCGCCATGATTGCGGTCTGCACGCACGTTCGCGTGCGCGCTCGGCCCGCGGCGGTCGTCGTTACGATGCGGCTGGGCAAATGCAGGCGTCGCCAGCGGCAGCGTCAGCGAAAGCGCCATTGTGGCAACAACGGTCTTCTTCATGGTGGTCCCTTTCCTGTGGAGGATCGTGGGGGGTAACGCACCGAAACCTGGCTCTATCCGTCCGAAAGTGTGGCATTGTGTCGCAGGACGATGAACGAACCTGACAGCCAAGGCACCGAATGAGACGCGCGGCTTTCCTTTCCAGCATCAACGTGGGTGGCAACCGGCTCGGCATGGCCGAACTCAGGGAAGGTCTTGTGGGGGCGGGTTTCAGCAATGTCGAGACGGTGGTTGCCAGTGGCAATGTGCTGTTCGATCACCCTAATTCATCCGACATCGCCGTTAGCGAACTGATGACGGCAACTATTCTGGAGAGATTTGCCATCCGCACGTTCGCAGCGGTTCGCACGGTGCAAGACGTGCGTGCAGGTGTCGAAGGCAACCCCTTCACCGGCATCGGCGCGGACAATCTGGTGCACACGCACTTTCTTGAACGGCAACCGGACGAGGCCGCATTCCAGCGCCTTTGCGCCGACCACGCGGGACGCGGTCCCGAAAGGCTCGCAATCGGCGAGCGCTGCCTCTATATCGATTACGTCGATGGCGTCGGCAATTCGAAGCTGACTGCCGCGTTCATGGAAAAACGGCTGGGATGTCGCGGCACCGCGCGCAACGTGCGCTCGCTTGCCCGGATCCTCGCGAAAATGAGATAGCCTTGGCCCGTCAACACACCACTCCCGAAACTCGCTCGGTCCGCTTGCTCAAAGTGGGTGAGCAGGTGCGCCACGTGATTTCCGAACTTCTTGCGCGGCAGACCGTGCATGACGATGTCCTGACCGGGCACACCGTTTCGGTGACCGAAGTGCGGATGTCGCCCGATCTGCGTCATGCCACGGTCTTCGTGAAGGCCCTGCTGGGCAAGGACGAGGACGAGGTGCTCAAGGCGCTGCGCACGAATACCGCATTCTTCCAGAAGGAAGTCGCCGGCAAGCTGAAGCTCAAGTACGCGGCGAAGATCAAGTTCCTCGCCGACGAGAGCTTTGACGAGGCCAGCCGGATCGACATGCTGCTGTCCGATCCGCGCGTCCAGCGCGACATCGGTGCCGATGAAACCGAAGAGGACGACGGCGCGGCCTGAGCCTCAGGCTAGCCGGGTCAGGCGGGGACCATCTGTGCGTCGATGGTGATGGTCACTTTCCGGCTGACGATCAGGCGATAGGCCGTCATGCCGAAATCGGTACGGTCGATCGTCGTTCGTGCCGAGAGATGCATCGGCTGCTGCCCGTTGGCCTGTGCTGGAGGGGCGGTGAAGGTGACGGAAAGCCGCGCCGGACGGGTCACGCCGCGCGCGGTGAGATCTCCATCGACATAGGCGGTGACGGGGCCGGTCATGGCCATGGTCCGTCCGAGGAACCGCACTTCGGGATAGTGAGCCACGTCGAAGAAGTCGGCGCCTTTGAGCCGGGCGAGCGTGACCGAATCCCCGGCCTGCAACGCCCGAGCATCGAGCTGGACGTCCAGGCGGATGGCATCGAGCCGGGCTGGATCGATCTGAATTCCCCCGCTCATGGAGGGAAAGCGCGCCGTCTTGCTGGCAATGCCGAAGAAGCCAACGCGGGCATGGACGCTGCTTGCCTGGGCATCGAGCCGATAGCGCAAGGGCTGGGCGGGGGCGGAAGATGCCGGCAGGGCGGGGCTTGCGCAAAGCAGGGGGATGGCGATGGCGGCGATGGCCCGGCGGGTGCTGGATCGGTGCATCATCAATCGGCGATCCTTGCTCTGCGACTTTCCGACAAAAAGTGCGTATCCCGCTGGCGTTCCCGCGCGATGCCCCTATTTCCCGGCAGGACATGGCCAAGCTCTACTTCTACTACGCCAGCATGAACGCGGGCAAATCGACCACGTTGTTGCAGGCGGACTTCAATTACCGCGAACGCGGCATGGCCACCATGCTGTGGACGGCGGCCGTCGATTCCCGTTCGGGCAGCGGCGGGATCGTCAGTCGCATTGGGCTGGACGCCGATGCGCACCGCTTCGATGCGTCCACCGATCTGTGGGCGCGGGTGCATGCCGCGCATCTTGTCCAGCCACTGTCCTGCGTGATGGTCGATGAAGCGCAGTTCCTCACCGGTGCACAAGTATGGCAACTCGCGCGGCTTGCCGATGAGGCCGATATTCCGGTGCTTTGCTACGGCCTGCGCACCGATTTCAAGGGGGCGCTGTTCGAAGGTTCGGGCGTGCTGCTCGGGATCGCGGACGCGCTGATCGAACTGAAGGCGGTGTGCCACTGCGGCCGCAAGGCAACGATGAACCTGCGCGTCGATGCCGATGGCGGCGCCGTGCGGGCAGGGGCGCAGACCGAGATCGGCGGCAACGATCGCTATGTCGCCTTGTGCCGCCGGCATTTCAGCGAAGCGCTGCACGGGGACGAACGATGAGCGACGAAAGCCTATATGTGCCACTGGCCGACGGTGATCTGCGGCTTGAACCGATTGCCGAGGCGCACCGCGAGGGCCTTCGCGAGGCTTGCGCGCGTGACGGCGAGATCTGGCGGATCTATCCATTCACGTATGAAGGTGCGGCCTTCGATCCGCAGTTCGATAGCCTGCTGGACGGAGGGCCGCGGCGCCGTGCCTATGCGATACTTCGCGGTGACGACATCGTCGGCATGACCGCCTGGATCGAGCAAGGACAGCCAGGCTGGTCGATAGAGATCGGCAACAGCTATATCGTGCCGGAGGTGCGTGGCACAGGCTTCAACACCCGGCTCAAGAAGCTGATGATCGACCATGCTTTCGCCTGCGGGCTGGAACGGGTCGGCTTCAAGGTGGACGAACGCAACAAGCGCAGCCAGGCAGCCGTGCTCAAGCTCGGCGCGGTACGCGAAGGCGTGCTGCGCCATGAACGCAAAACCTGGACCGGCCATGTGCGCGACACCGTGTCCTTCAGCATCCTGCGCGACGAATGGATCAACCGATGAATGCCACGCTCTATTCCATCGCCACGCTGGTCGTGCCGCTGGTCTTCGCCATCGTGTTCCATGAAGTGGCACACGGCTGGATGGCACGCGCGTTGGGCGATCCGACGGCGTGGGAGCGGCGCCGGCTGAGCCTCAACCCGCTGCGCCATGTCGATCCGGTCGGCACGATCATCCTGCCGGGCGCACTCAAGCTGATGGGCCTTCCGGTGTTTGGCTGGGCAAAGCCGGTGCCGGTAAACTATCGCCGGCTGAACAATCCCAAGCGGGACATGGCCTTTGTCGGCGCGGCAGGGCCGGTGACCAACTTCATTCTGGCGCTGTTGGCCGCGATCGCGCTGGGGCTGCTGGTGCGGGTGGCCGATACCCAGGCAGAGCCTGCGTTCTGGCTGCGCTTCACCGCCGACAACCTCCAGAACTTCATCCTGATCAACACCTTCTTGGGCATGTTCAACCTGATTCCGCTGCCCCCGTTCGATGGTTCGCGCATCCTGCGCGGCATCCTGCCGATGTCTGGCGCGCGAATGATGGACCGGATCGAGCCTTACGGAATCCTGGTGTTCATGGGGATTTTCCTTGTACTGCCCTATCTTGTCCCCGGCTTGCACCTCGTCGATCGGATCGTGCTGCCGCCGGTGCAGTGGCTGGTCGAACAGTACCAGCATGTCGCCGCCTGGGCCGCCGGGCCGGAGCCGATGTAACGCCGATGGTTGATGGCTGGATCATTCTCGACAAGCCGCTCGAGCTTGGCTCGACGCAGGGCGTGGCTGCGGTGAAGCGCAACCTGCGGCAGGCGGGGCATGGCAAGGTAAAGGTTGGTCACGGCGGCACGCTCGATCCGCTGGCGACCGGCGTTCTGCCGATCGCGGTGGGGGAGGCGACCAAGCTGTGCGGGCGAATGCTGGATGCGACCAAGGAGTACGCGTTCACGATCGAGTTCGGGCGGGAAACCGACACGCTCGACCTTGAAGGAAAGGTCATCGCGGAAAGCGATGCGCGGCCTACGCTGGATGCCCTGACGGCTGCTCTTGTTCGCTTCCAAGGCCCCATCGAGCAGGTCCCCCCGGCCTATTCGGCGCTGATGATCGACGGGCAGCGGGCCTATGATCGCGCGCGTGCCGGCGAAGACGTCGCAATGCCAACGCGCACGGTGACGATCGGTGCGCTGACGCTGGAAACGCAAGAAGGACCCGATCACTCCGTCGAATCCGCAACGCTTGTCGCTTATGTTTCGAAGGGCACCTATATCCGCAGCCTTGCACGCGACATCGCGCATGCGCTGGGCACGGTAGGCCACGTCACGATGCTGCGCCGCCTGCGGGCCGGTCCGTTCGGCTTGTCAGAGGCGATTTCGCTGGACAAACTGAACGAGGTCGGTAAAGGCGCGCCCCTTGAACACATACTCTTGCCGCTGGAGGCAGGGCTGGTCGACATCCCGGCTCTAGACCTCGATCCCGAGCAGGCAAGGGCGGTCCGCCAGGGCCGCGTTCTGACGGGATTGCCCTGCAACGACGGGCTTTTCTGGGCAAGACTGGGCAGGGTGCCCGTCGCGCTGGTTGAGCTTTCGGGCGGAAGCCTGACCGTTGCAAGGGGTTTCAACCTACCCGATGTCGCGGAGTGAATGACATGTCGATTACCGCGGAAAAGAAGCAGGAAGTCATCCAGAGCAACGCTCGCGCTGCCAACGACACCGGTTCGCCGGAAGTCCAGGTCGCGATCCTGACCAGCCGCATCCAGACGCTGACCGAGCACTTCAAGGCCCACCACAAGGACAACCATTCGCGTCGTGGCCTCCTGATGATGGTCAACAAGCGCCGCTCGCTGCTCGACTACCTCAAGAAGAAGGACGTCGAGCGCTACAACGCGCTGATCCAGAAGCTCGGTCTTCGCAAGTAACCAAGCGGAGCGGCCCCTAGCGGGCCGCTTTTGCTTTTAGGCGCCCACGCAATCCGGCGAAGCGCCTTCGGGGCCAGGTGAAAGGCCCCACACCGGACCGGGACGGCATTCCCCGGCAGCAAACCCCGCTCGCAATAGGGCGCGCGGGCTGAAGGAAACGAAATGTTCGACGTCAAAACCGTATCGCTGGAGTGGGGCGGAAAGACCCTCACCCTCGAAACCGGCCGCATTGCCCGTCAGGCTGACGGCGCGGTCATCGCCACCTACGGTGAAACCGTGGTGCTCTGCGCGGTCACGGCCGCCAAGTCGGTCAAGGAAGGCCAGGACTTCTTCCCCCTGACCGTCCACTACCAGGAAAAGTATTCGGCAGCCGGCCGCATCCCCGGCGGCTTCTTCAAGCGCGAACGCGGTGCCACGGAAAAGGAAACGCTGGTTTCCCGCCTGATCGACCGTCCGGTCCGTCCGCTGTTCCCGGAAGGCTTCTACAACGAAATCAACGTCATCGCCCAGGTGCTGAGCTATGATGGCGAGACCGAACCCGATATCGTCGCGATGATTGCCGCTTCGGCCGCGCTGACCATCTCGGGCGTGCCGTTCATGGGCCCGATCGGCGCTGCGCGCGTCGGCTTCGTCGATGGCGAATATGTCCTGAACCCGAAGCAGGACGTGGCTCTGGCCGACGGTCGTCTCGACCTCGTCGTTGCCGCAACCGACACCGCCGTGATGATGGTGGAATCGGAAGCCAAGGAACTGAGCGAAGACGAGATGCTCGGCGCCGTGATGTTCGCGCATGACGAGATCCGCAAGGTCATCGGCGCGATCATCCAGCTGGCCGAGAAGGCCGCCAAGGATCCTTGGGAAATCGACCTGTCGGACAACACGGCCGACATCAAGAAGAAGCTCAAGGACCTCGTCGGTGCCGACGTCGCCGCCGCCTACAAGCTGACCGACAAGTCGGCGCGCTCCAATGCTCTGAACGAAGCCCGCGCGAAGGCCAAGGCCGCGTTCGCCGAGGACGGCGCGCAGACCCAGATGGTCGCGATCAAGACGATGAAGAAGGTGGAAGCCGACATCGTCCGTGGCGCGATCCTGAAGGACGGCCAGCGCATCGACGGCCGCACCACCACGCAGGTCCGCCCGATCGAAGCGATCGTCGGCTTCCTGCCGCGCACCCATGGTTCGGCTCTGTTCACGCGTGGCGAAACGCAGGCGATCTGCACCACCACGCTGGGCACCAAGGATGCCGAGCAGATGATCGACGGCCTTGAAGGCCTGCGCTACGAAAACTTCATGCTCCACTACAACTTCCCGCCGTACTCGGTGGGCGAAGTCGGTCGCTTCGGTGCTCCGGGCCGTCGCGAAGTGGGCCATGGCAAGCTGGCATGGCGCGCGCTGCACCCGGTGCTGCCGACCAAGGAAGAGTTCCCCTATACGATCCGCATCCTCTCGGACATCACCGAGTCGAACGGTTCGTCCTCGATGGCGACCGTCTGCGGCGGCTGCCTCTCGATGATGGACGCGGGCGTTCCGGTGAAGCGTCCGGTTTCGGGCATCGCCATGGGCCTGATCCTGGAAGGTGATAAGTTCGCCGTTCTCTCGGACATCCTGGGCGACGAGGATCACCTCGGCGACATGGACTTCAAGGTGGCTGGTACCTCCGAAGGCATCACCACGATGCAGATGGACATCAAGGTCGCGGGCATCACGCGCGAGATCTTCGAAGTCGCCCTGCGTCAGGCTTCGGAAGGCCGTGCGCACATCCTGGGCGAGATGACCAAGGCGCTGGGTGAAGCGCGCACCGAACTTTCGGCGCACGCTCCGCGCATCGAGACGCTGCAGATCGACAAGTCGAAGATCCGCGACGTGATCGGCACCGGCGGCAAGGTGATCCGCGAGATCGTCGCCACCACCGGCGCGAAGGTCGACATCGACGACGAAGGCCTGATCAAGATCAGCTCGTCCGATCTCGGTCAGATCGAAGCGGCCAAGAACTGGATCCTCGGCATCGTCGAGGAAGCGGAAGTCGGCAAGATCTACGACGGCAAGGTCGTCAACATCGTCGACTTCGGCGCTTTCGTGAACTTCATGGGTGGCAAGGACGGTCTCGTCCACGTCAGCGAAATGAAGAACGAGCGCGTGGAAAAGCCGACGGATGTCGTCAAGGAAGGCCAGGCCGTGAAGGTCAAGGTCCTTGAGATCGACAACCGCGGCAAGGTTCGCCTGTCGATGCGCGTCGTCGACCAGGAAACCGGCGCCGAACTGGAAGACACCCGTCCGCCCCGCGAACCGCGTGAACCGCGCGGCGACCGTGGTGATCGTGGCGGTGACCGTCGTGGTCCGGGCGGCCGCGGTGGCGACCGCGGCGGTCGCGGTGATCGTGGTCCGCGTCGTGACGGCAGCGAAGGCCGTGGCGATCGCGGCCCGCGCCGTGACCGCGAAGACGGTCCGGCCCCGGATCACATGCCGGCGTTCCTCAAGTCGGACGATTGATCGTCCCGACGAAGGGCTGAAAACGAAAGGACCCGCGAGCAATCGCGGGTCCTTTTGCTTTTGCACCTGCCGAAGGGCCGAAAGCCGCTGTCAGGCAGCCTTGCGCACCGGTTCACCCGGCGGGGCACTTGCCATCACGATCTGGTTTCGACCGCTCTCCTTCGCCGTATACAGGGCTTCATCGGCGGCCTTCATGGCAGCGCTCTTGCCTGGATAGGCGAATACATCGGCGAGGCCGCCCGAGAATGTGACCTGCCCGAACGGCATGTCGGTTGCCCGGTTCACCAGCCGTCTTTCCGCAATCTCTGCCCTTGCGCCATCCAGTCGTTTCCAGGCCTGCTGCAACGTCAGCCCCCGGAACAAGACCGCAAATTCCTCGCCGCCGTGCCGGGCGACATGGCAGCGCGCGTCGGAAATCCGGTCGAGCGTTTCGGCCACGACACGCAGCACCCTGTCTCCGGCGGGATGCCCGTGGGTGTCGTTGATGCGCTTGAAATGGTCGATGTCGACAAAGGCAACCGATAGCGGTTCCTTTCTGGCCTGTGCTTCGCGGAGTTCGCGGTCGAACAGGTGATCGAAGGCGCGACGGTTGGGCAGGCCGGTCAGGTGATCCTGATCGGCAGCGCGCCGGGTTTCTTCCAGCGTCGCCTGCAGTTCCTGGGCGCGCTTCTCGCTGCGGGCAAGATCACCCTGCATCGTGCGCGTATGTTCGATCATCGCCCGGGTGAGGGCCGTCAGCTCGGCGATCGTCGCCTGGGTGGACGATGCGGCATGCAAGCTATCCACGTGTCTCGTCAGCGCGGTGTTGTATTCGCTCGTTGCGTCCTGCGCGCCCTTCATGGTGTCGCCGAACGAAGCAATGTCGCCTTCCAGCTGCTCCATCAGCGCGTGAAGCGTATCCTCGGCCTTCGCGGTGCCGGCATCGCGCACGGCCTCATCCAGCCAGCGCAACGTCACGGGCAATCCTCGCTCTGTCCGCTCCAGGATCATCTGGACAAGGCGAGGGCTTGCCCCCGTCACGCAATCATAGGCGATGCCGAGCGTATAGGGCAGGATCTCGAGATCGTGGTCGATCAGGAAATCGGCAACTTTGCCGAGCATCCGGCGCTTGGCAGGAAGCCAGATCTCCCGGGCTGTCGGATCGCGATAGCTGCCGGACGCGGCAGGTACTGCCGATGCGACGGAGGCACCAGCGTTGCCTTCGTCGTCATCGTCATCCTGACCAAGGCCAAACCATTGGCGCCAGCGGCTGCGCCGCCCATTCTCCGCGGAGTCCTCTTCGCTCATGCGCAAGGAGAACGGGCTGGCGGCGCTTCCCTTAATCCCGGTCGGTTGCGTAGACTTTAAGTAACGCCAACTTCACCGCCAGAAGCCCCGGAAATCGGACCTTAACGCACCCGGGGGCCGCCGAACGGCATCGGCGGGGGCGGGCGGCGATGACCGCGCGGCAGCTGCGCCTGATAGGCGCGGCCGCAGTGATCGACGCAGTATGGGAAGCCGGGGTTCACCTTTTCCCCGCAGAAGTGGAAGTCCGGTTCGCCCGGGTGACCCATCGGCCAGCGGCAGATGCGATCGTTCAGGTCAAGCAGGCTCGTCTTGTCGGCAATCTCGGGGCTCGGGCGGGCCGGAACGAGGCGACGCGGCGGCGCCGGCGGGATCGGTGCCTGCTGATCGCCAGGGCCCTGGCGCAGGAAGCCGCCCGGACCGACCGAGACGATGCGCGGCTGCGGCGCGGCCGGTGCGTCGTTCGTAGCGGCGACGGCTGGGGCCGCAGGTGCCTGCGGGGCAGGGCGCGGGGCGGGCGGGGGCGGCGGCGCGACGGGAGCGGCGGCAACCGGCGCGGCTGCCTTTGGTGCAGGAGCGGGACGCGGTTCGGGCGCTGGCGCTGGCTTGGCAGCCTTCGGCGCCGCTGCGGGCGCGTCGGCCTTGTCGTTCGGCTTGACCGGGGAAGGTCGTGCCTTCAGCCCGAGGCGATGCGCCTTGCCGATTACGGCGTTGCGGCTGACTCCGCCGAGTTCGTCGGCGATCTGGCTGGCAGTTGCACCGCCCTCCCACATCTTGGTCAGCTTCTCGATGCGCTCGTCCGTCCAACTCATGCCGTCAGTTTTCCTTCGTGGAGTTGCAAGCGCGAACGCGTGCATCCCTTGCCTTGCCATAGGGCCGCCCGCGCGATACCGCACCGGGCATGGCCGATCAATCTCTACCCCTGACCGGGGGTGAAACCCCGACCGTGAACATCCGTGCGACCGGAGGTTTTCCAAACCCCGGGGAGCCGCTGTTCCGCAGCATCAACAGGTTGGGGCTGTGGACCCTCTATATGAAGGAGGTCCGCCGTTTCTTCAAGGTGCAGACCCAGACGATCTGGGCGCCTGCGGTCACCACCCTGCTCTATCTGATGATCTTCACCCTGGCGCTTGGCCGGGGCGGTCGCGAAGTGCTCGGCGTGCCGTTTGCAAGCTTCGTCGCCCCGGGCCTCATCGCGATGGGGATGATCAACAATGCCTTCGCCAATGCGAGCTTCGGCCTGCTGGGCGGCAAGATCCAGGGCACGATCATTGACTACCTGATGCCGCCGATTTCCGAAGGAGAACTGCTCGCCGCGCTGGTCGGCGCAGCCGTGACGCGCGCGATATTGGTGGGGCTCGTCGTCTACGGCGCGATGCTGCTGTGGCCGGGCGTGAATATGGAAATTCGCCACCCCTGGGCGATCGTCTGGTTTGGCCTGATGGGATCGATCCTGCTGTCGCTGATCGGCGTGGCGACCTCGATGTGGTCTGAAAAGTTCGATCACCTGGCCGCCGTGACCAACTTCGTCATCACCCCTATGTCGATGCTGTCGGGGACGTTCTACGTTATCAGCAACCTTGCCCCCGCGTTTCAGGCTGTTAGCCGCGTGAACCCGATCTTTTACGTGATCTCGGGCTTCCGCTTCGGATTTCTTGGGCAGAGCGACATCGGCGATACCAACCTGGCGGTGCTGCACGGGGCCATTGGCCTCGGCGTCCTCAACGCTGTGCTGGCGGTGATCATCTACCTGCTGCTGCGCTCGGGCTGGAAGCTCAAGAACTGAGCTTGGTGCTTGACCGAGGGGCTTGATAGCCCCTTTCGGCTCAGTGCGACAGGGCGCGACGAAGGCGGTAGCGGCCGTCGCGGAAGTCTTCAAAGATCTGCTCGAGCGAAGGGTGGTCCACCGGGCCAGCCTCGGCGTCAGCAAGCAGGTTCTGCTGGCTGACGTAAGCAACATAGCTGCTTTCGTCGTTTTCGGCGAGCAAATGGTAGAACGGCTGATCGCGTCGCGGACGGATATCCTTCGGAATCGATTCGTACCATTCTTCGCTGTTGGCGAAGACGGGGTCGATATCGAACACCACGCCACGGAATCCGAACAACCTGTGGCGTACAACCTCGCCGATATCGAAGCGGGCCTCTGCGACAGGAGGAGCGGAAATCTCGCGACCGGCCTGGGGCGAAAAGAAGCTCGTGCGGTTCATGCAACCGATATAGGTTTTCGGCGGATGCTAAACAAGCGAGCGGCTGTGGATGGAATGCCCTTTTCGCTTGAAAGGGTGGAATCCATGCGCTAACGGCGCGCTTCCCGACCGGGAGCAGGCACCCGCCGCTCCCTTGGCACTTCACGGAGAGGTGGCAGAGTGGTCGAATGCGCCGCACTCGAAATGCGGTGTACGGGCAACCGTACCGTGGGTTCGAATCCCACCCTCTCCGCCAGCCATTCCGCGCAAAACCTTCTCTTTGGTGGCCTGCTTGGCCTGCCCCTGTGGGTGACCTATCGGCGGCACCTGAGCCGCGCTTTCTGGTAGGCTTCATGCGCCCCAAGGAACGCTTGCCTTTCACTATCGGTATGGAAGCCCAGTCGATCCATGGCCGTCACGATGATGTGACCATCTGCGCAATTTTCGCCGTTCAACTCGGGTAGGATCGCTGCGATGTGCTCGACGAGCTCGCGGTCGCAGACTGCCAGAATTGATTCGACGCTGTCGTTGTCAGTCCATGGGAAGGGGCCAGTCGGCACAGGGAGGCGGCCTTCGCAGGCCTCGAGAAGGTCGAGTTCGGGGAAGCAATCCATGAGGCCGCGCGCGACGTCAGCGTTGCGGCTAGCGACAACCTCGCGTGCTAGCCCCGAGAGAGAAATTTGGTTGCCGACCAGTTTGATTTCGTTGAGCGCCGTGAAAAATCGCACCAGCTCCGTGCTACGGGGCAGCAGGCTTCCTGCGTCGTTCGGATAGACTGCTTTCCTGAACATTTGCAGGACACGGGTTTGCTCCGCAGAAAGCGAGCGGTTTGAAGAAGCGGGTGACAACGATATCTCAGTGCCGACGATGGTACCGAGTATCTGCGAGAAATCAGTTACGACGTCGCCCCGTGGAAGGAATTTCCTGCTGAATTGGCGGACGTGCAGACGGTCTTGACCAACCCGATCTTTCCACGCCTTCAACTTTTGGTCGACACGGCGATGATATGTTTCCGGCGCGGGAAACAGATGGCTTCCTTTCAGCAGTTGCTGAACGCTGGAAGCATACATTTCCGATGGATTGCGAACGTACGCAACGACATGGATCAATCCGATCTCCGAACTGACTCGCGATACCAGATTGATTGCGGCTTCCGGGGAAAGGTTGATGAAGTTTTCCGCGGACAGGACAACCCATTCGTATCGTTGGCATTCGTCCTGAAGCAATTGCAGAGTTCTCGCAGCTACAGCCTCTCTTGAAGGGCTCGCGGCCCTGCTGCGCTGTCCAGCGAGAAGAGCGAGTACTGTATGTCCGGAATTCGGCGCAAGTGTGTCATAATGGATTCCGGCATCCGCCAAGTGAGCGCGCGAAGCGTACAAGGAATTCTGGATGGCAGTGCTGCCACACTTGCCGTCTCCAATATGCAAGATGAAATTCGTCATCTTAATTCCCTGAGATAAGCGCTGTGTGCGTTTTTATATTTGAACGCGATTGAATCAGCGGCCTCATCGACTGCTCTGTCGGGCCGAAGTGTTTGAATATCGAAACTTGGCAAGGGAGCTTGATGGGCAAGCTTGCCCCCATTGAGGCAACCGACAGGGCGAGTTCACGTGATGGACCTCGACGTGGTTCGATCCGCAAATGGGGTATGGCTGGCACGTCATTCGGCAACCTCATTCCGATAATGAGAAGTCGATCGGATCCGCTGCGCTTCCCTTGAGTTCTGCTTGACTAACTATTTGTATTCCTCAAGCGACTTTTCGCAAATTCCGTGCATGGCACGGCCCTGAAGTGAGGGATTTCTTATGGGTCAGGCATGTCCGGCTAATGAAGCCGCGCCATTCGATCTGGGACCGGTGATCAGCGGATTGCGCCAGGTGCGCGACGACTGGCGCAGCGCCCAGGATCGCCATGCCGAGTTTGGTGCGCTGGGATTCCCTTCGCGCCAGGCAATGTCCCGTGTGATCGACGTTCTGTCGGCAGCGCTGTTTCCGCTACGGCTGGGGCCGCCCGACCTGCATGTCGAGAGCGAGGACGAGTTCGTCCAGGCCAGCCTTGAAACCGCGTTGCCCCTGCTGGCCGCCCAGGTCCGCATGGAGCTGCACTACAGCCGTCACGAGCGCGGTTCCGAAGCGATCGAGCGTGCCGTTATGGCGATCGTCGAGGAACTGGCGCGGCGCCTGCCGGACATCCGACGCATGCTCGACAGCGACCTTGAGGCGGCGTTCGACGGCGATCCGGCTGCCCGCAGCGTCGACGAGGTGCTGCTATGCTATCCCTGTGTCACTGCGATCATCCACCATCGCATCGCGCATGAGCTTTACACGCTCGGTGCGCCGCTGGTGGCGCGCATCATTGCAGAGATCGCGCATTCGCGGACCGGGATCGACATTCACCCCGGCGCGCAGATCGGCGACAGCTTCTTCATTGATCATGGCACCGGGGTGGTGATCGGGCAGACAGCCATCATCGGCAATCGCGTGCGCATCTATCAGGCGGTCACGCTTGGTGCGCGAAGCTTCAGCACCGACGAGGAAGGCCGCCTGGTGAAGGACGAGCCGCGCCATCCGATCATCGAGGATGACGTCACGATCTATGCCGGAGCGACGATCCTTGGCAGGATCACCATCGGCCGGGGCTCGGTTATCGGCGGCAACGTCTGGTTGACCCGCTCCGTGCCGGCCGGCAGCCGCGTACGCCAGACCCAGCCAAGCGTCAGCATCGAAGCCAGCGACTGCTTCGACTGAGCGTCAGCGTCCGCTCAAAACGGCGCATCGTGGCTGCCCAGCGTCGTGGCTGAGACATCGATAGCGTGCGATGCGCAATCACTCCGGGGTATGGAGCGAGCATTGATCGATCTTTTCTGACGACAATGGTCAGCGACCCTGCGCGCAAACGTGTTGAGGTGACTTGGCAAATTGCCGGAGGTCCTCTCCCAATCGCATACGTCCAATCCTGCGGAAGATTTGCCAGGGAAGGCAGCGTCATTCCGTATATTCTGACATCGGTCCTCGCCGGTAGTTCCGGGCATTGCTTCGACCATGTGCGATTTCGATTTGCCCTCGCCGGCGAATCATGGTCCTATATCACCTGATAAGTGTGCGAGAGTCGCCGTGCCCTGCACGCGGCTGATCGACACAAATGGTGGAGAGAAGATCGTGACCTCGATGACCGCAGAGCTGTCGCCCGTCCGCAAATCGATTCTGCCCAAGGGCGGTGATACCTGGACCAGCATCGCCGCGCGCGAACTGCCCGGCGTGGCCGAAG
This sequence comes from Novosphingobium olei, assembly GCF_012927405.1. Classification (GTDB taxonomy): domain Bacteria; phylum Pseudomonadota; class Alphaproteobacteria; order Sphingomonadales; family Sphingomonadaceae; genus Novosphingobium; species Novosphingobium olei. Next base: position 47,101 of record NZ_JABBGM010000006.1, read on the forward strand.
CCGATGCTGTTGGCATGCTGCAGAGCTGGAACCTGCACGTGTTCATGCGCGCCGCTGGTGGCGTCGGCCGGATGCGTGGCGACAACCCGATCCTGCCGAGCGACGTCATCTTCGTCGAAGCACCGCGCGCCTGAGCGATGGGTGCCGCTGCGATCAGTGACGTCCGCATTGCCGCCGCGCATGACGGCGACGCCGAGCTGGTCGTCACGCTGACTTTTCCAAACGGCGGCAAGTCACTCGTCACGCTCGATGAATTCGCGGCGCGCAGCCTGATGGCGTCCGCCAACGCAACACACGCCGACCAGTTGATCGGATTGGGGTGGGACCGGGTGCGCGATGCCCTGATCGCATCCTCCAACCGCTTCGCCGACGCGGCCGAATGAACAAGAACACCGGGAGAATGGACATGTACGATCTGGTTATCCGCAACGGGCGCGTCGTCGACGGCTCGGGCATGCCGGCCTTCACTGCCGATGTCGCCGTCAAGGGCGATCGCATCGTCAGGATCGGCCGCGTCGAGCAGGCCGGCGCGCGTGAGATCGACGCCAGCGGCAAGGTTGTGGCGCCCGGCTTCATCGATCCGCACACCCACTTCGATGCGCAGCTGCTGTGGGATGGCGCTGCCAAGCCCGCGCTCTCGCACGGGGTCACCACGATCGTTTCGGGCAATTGCTCGCTTTCGCTCGCCCCGCTCAAGGCCGAGCACCGCATGAAGCTGGTCGGCATGTTCAACCAGATCGAGGAAATGCCGCTCAAGGCCTTCAAGGAAGGCGTCGTGTGGGATTGGGAGACGTTCCCCGAATACCTCGCCCGCATCCGCAAGGGCCTGTCGATCAACGTGGGCCAGCTCGTCGGTCACAGCGTCCTGCGCCTGTGGGTGATGGGCGAAGCCGCGATGGAGCGCACCGCGACAGACGCGGAGATCGCCGAAATGCAGGCGCTGCTGCGCGAATGCCTCGACGCCGGGGCGATCGGCCTGTCGACCAGCTATGTCGACATGGATGAAACGCTCAAGCCCGTGCCGAGCCGCTATGCCGATGCGGGTGAGGTGGAGGCGCTTGCCGCCGTCCTTTCGGAATACGGACGCATCCTTCAGATCGTGCCCGAATTCTACGATCCGGACCTCACCATCGCCCGGCTGGACCAGTTGGCAGAGATTTCGCTCAAGTACGGTATTTCGACCACGTTCTCGCCACTGTTCGTCAATGCCGACAACATTGCCGCGGTGGACCGGGTCATGGCCCGCGTGGACGAACAGTTTGCCCGCGGCGCGCGCGTCTGGCCGCAGGTGCAGACCCGTCCGATCGACATCAGCTTCAGCTTCGCGGTGCCGAGCCTGATCTTCATCCGTCTGCCCGGCTGGTACAACATCATGCGCTTCGGCACCCCCGAGGAAATCGTTGCAGCCTTCGCCGGCGGTGAAAGCCGTGAGCGCCTGATTGCCGAAGCGACGCCGATGATGGACCTGTGGTCATTCCTCAAGCTGCGCCAGGTCGCCAGCGAGGCGAACCAGCAGTATGTCGGCAAGACGCTTGCCGAAATCGGCAAGCTGCGCGGCGTCACCGCGCTCGAGGCGATGATCGATCTGTCGGTCGAAGAAAACCTCGATGCGCACTTCATGGCCGAGAACATGGGCCACAACGAGGACGGCAAGGTCGGCTCGCTGCTGCGCCATCCGCGCGTCCACATCGGCGCGAGCGACGGTGGTGCGCACATCCTCTCGTTCTCTACCTATGGCGATACCGGCTACCTGTTCGGCCACTTCGTCCGGGATGCCAAGCTGCTGAGCCTTGAGGAAGCGGTGAAGAAGATCACCTCGGACACCGCCGCGATCTGGGCAATTCCTGAGCGCGGCCTGATCGCCAAGGGCCTGATCGCCGACATCGTCGTGTTCGATCCCGCTGCGATCGATCGGGGCGAGGAAGTCTACGTTCAGGATGTGCCGGGCGAGGGCAGCCGCTACGTTCGCGATGCCCATGGCGTCGACACCGTGATCGTCGCGGGAGGTGTCGCCTGGAGCGCGGCCGAAGGCTACACCGATGACGCGCGTGGTGCGATCGTGCCGCCCGCCATCGCCGCCTCGGCGGAGCTCGAAGCCGCATGAGCTGGGAGGGGGTTACCGAGCGTCGTATCGAAACGAACGGGATCGCGCTTAACATCGCCGAAGCCGGGGAAGGGCCGCTGGTGCTGCTCCTCCACGGCTTTCCCGAAAGCTGGTATTCGTGGCGCCATCAGTTCGCACCGCTGGCGGCCGCCGGCTACCATGTCGTCGCGCCCGACATGCGCGGCTACGGCAAGAGCGACAAGCCCGAGGCCATCGACGCCTACAATCAGGTGGAAGTCGTCAACGATATCATCGGCCTGATCCCGGCGCTGGGCTACGAACAGGCGATCGTGATCGGGCACGACTGGGGCGCGCCCACCGCGTGGGCCACCGCGCTGTTCCATCCGGACAAGGTGCGCGCGGTCGGCGGGTTGTCGGTGCCGTTCATGCCGCGCTCGCCGGTCCAGCCGATGCCGGCGATGCGCGAGATGTTCAAGGGGCAGTTCTTCTACCAGCTCTATTTCCAGGAGCCGGGCGTGGCCGAGGCAGAGTTCGAAAAGGACATCAGGACCGCGCTGCGCAAGTTCCTGGTCATGGCGGGGGGCGAGACCGATCTGACCAAGCTGGCGCCCAAGAGCGAGCATGACGACATGCTGACGAGCTTGCCCGATCCTGAGGTGCTCCCGCCCTGGCTCAGCGAAGCGGACCTCGATTTCTATGCGGGGGAATTCACGCGTTCGGGGATGCGCGGACCGCTGAACTACTACCGCAACCACGACCTGACCTGGCGGCTGACCCATGGCGCGCCGACCCAGATCCACCAGCCGGCGATGTTCGTTGCCGGTACGGCGGACGGGGTCGTGATGATGGCCGCCGCCGCGATCGAGGCTTTGCCGCAGACGGTCACCGATCTCAGGATCAATCGCATGATCCCGGGTATCGGCCACTGGACGCAGCAGGAAGCGCCCGAAGCGGTGAACGCGGCAATCCTCGAATTTCTGAAGATGGTCGACGGCTAGGGAAGGGACGACCAATCATGCCTGAAAAGGTTCTGGTAATCGGTGCAGGGATCGGCGGTCTCTGCACCGCGCTCATGCTCGCGCCCTCGGGCCGCGATATCGTCTTGCTCGAACGCGATGGCCCGCTCGAAACGGCGGACCCGGACGAGCTGTTCCGCACCTGGAAGCGCAACGGCGTTGCCCACGTACGGCAAAGCCACGCGTTCCTCGCGCGTTTGCGCACGATCATGAAGACCGAGCATCCCGCGCTGCTCGACCAGCTTCTGGCCAACGGCGTGCGCGAATTGCCGTTCGAGCTGATGCTGACCGAGGCGCAGCAGCAGGCATACCAGCCGGCGCCCGGTGACGAGGAACTGACCATCGTCACCAGCAGGCGCACCACGCTCGAGATGACCATGCGTCGCTACGTCGAAACCCTGCCCAATGTTGAACTTCGCTGCGGCTTCAAGGTGCGCCGCCTGATCACGCGCAAGGCCGGGGACGGTGTCATCGAAGTGCGTGGCGTTGCGGGCGAATGGAACGGTGACGACGTGCGGCTTGAAGCCGACATCGTCGTCGATGCGTCGGGCAAGGGCGGCACCACGATCAAGCAACTGATCGACGAAGGCGCACCGATCCGCGAGGAGAACGAAAGCGCGGGCATCCTGTACTTCACCCGCCATTATCGGTTGCTGCCGGGGCAGGTCGAACCCGAACGCAGCGCACATCCGCCCGCCTCGGGCGATCTCGGCTATCTCAAGTTCGGCATCTTCCCCGGCGACAACGGCAATTTCTCGGTCACGGTCGCGATACCCGAAGTCGAGACCGTGCTGCGCCAGGGCATCGTCGATCCCGACATATTCCACGCCGCAACGCTGGCGCTGCCGGGGCTGCAGCCCTGGACGAACGCCACCCGCGCCGAACCGACCAGCAAGGTCATCGGCATGGGCGATCTCGTCAGCCGGTGGCGCGACCTTGTCATCGACGACAAGCCCGTAACGCGCGGCTACTTTGCCCTTGGCGATACACTGGTGCGAACCAATCCGCTCTACGGTCGCGGCTGCTCCTTCGCCGCGGTCAGCGCGCAGGCGCTACGCCAGGTGCTCGACGCAACAACCGATCCGACAGAACGCTCGCGCGCCTTTCACAAGGCGATCCACGCCGAACTGCTGCCCTACTACCTCAATCAGCGAAAGCAGGACCGCTCCGCGATCAAGCGTGCGCGGCGGGCGCTCATCCCGGGCCATGTGCCGAAGCTGAAGGCGCGCCTTGCCACCGGCTTTGTCGAGGACGGCGTGCGCATCGCGCTGCGCTCCGACACGCGGTTGCTGCGTGAAGCGATGCGCGGCTTCCACATGCTCGAACACCCCGACGCCTGGCTCAAGCGGCCGCGCAATCTGGCGGGCGTGCTGTGGTACTGGGCGCGCGGCAAGGCGCGCAACGCCGCTGCCTATCCCCCATCGCCCGGGCCCGAGCGCGTCGAAATGATGCAACTCCTCGGCCTCGATTGGCAGGCCGACATGATCATTCAGGAAGGCGATGGTCGCCGCGCTGCGTGACCGCTGGCGCCGTCGGCGCGCGCGCCGCGCGTGATCAGCCGCGCCGCGCTGTGGCGCAGCGTGTCGAACGGCAGCGCCGGGTCGAGCTTGCCAGCCATCTGCAGCACGACCAGGCCGTGCAGCACCGCCCAATAGGCATGCGCGATCTCGCTGGCATCGCCGTCGAGCAGTCCGGCCTCGACCATTTCGCGCACGTAGCGCGTCATCAGGTCGGCCGCCCGGGCCTGCGCCGCGCGCAGTTCCGGGCTCTTGTCCTTCTCGTCCTGCTCGAAGGCGAAGATCAGCTGGTAGGCGGCTGGCTCGCGAAACGCGAAGTCGGCATAGGCATCGCCGATCGCGCGCGACTTGTCCCACAAGTCCGCGCCGCTCTGTCCGGCCGCCTCGATGCAGTTCGAGAACCGCTCGTACGCGGCAGCGCGCGTCGCATCCAGCAGTTCAGCCTTGCTCGCGTAATACCGGTACAGCGACGCAGCCGTCCAACCGATTTCCGCCGCGATCGCGCGCATCGATGCGCCCTGCGGCCCGTCGCGCGCGATGTGCCGTTCCGCCACTTCACGGATTTTCTGCCGAACGTCGGCGACCTGTTCTTTGGTGAGCAGCACGGCCATGCGCTTGCCATAGTGAACACTGTTCGTTACGTCCACGCCAAACAGTGTTTAGCATGAGGGGATTCGCCGTGAGCACCAAGTACCCGCACGTGTTCTCGCCGCTGAAGGTCGGCCACACCACGATCAAGAACCGCATCCTGATGGGTTCGATGCATACGGGTCTGGAAGACGTGCCGAACGCGGCCGAGCGCCTGTCGGCCTATTTCGTCGAGCGGGCCAGAGGCGGCGTCGGCATGATCATCACCGGCGGCATCGGCCCGCATCCCACGGCTGGCCACGGCGCCAAGCTGATCGATGCCGAAGGCGTCGCGTTGCACAGCCAGGTCACGCGTGCCGTCCACGATGCGGCGCCCGACGTGAAGATCGTGATGCAGGTGCTTCACACCGGACCGCTCGCCGGCACGCCCGATTGCGTCGCCCCGTCGCCGGTCAAGTCGCGCATCGGCCGCTACCAGCCCAACGAACTGACCGAGGAAGGCATCGAGGAACAGATCGAGGCATTCGCTCGCTGCGCCGCGCTTGCCAAGGAAGCGGGCTACGACGGTGTCGAGATCATCGGTTCGGCCGGCTACCTCATCTCCACCTTCCTCGTCTCCAAGACCAACCAGCGCACCGACCGCTGGGGCGGCGAATGGACCAACCGCATGCGCTTCCCGGTCGAGATCGTGCGCCGCACCCGCGCGGCGGTGGGCGAGGACTTCATCCTCATCTTCCGCATCTCGGCGATGGACATGCTGCAGGAAGGGCTCGCCTGGGACGAAGTCGTCAGCCTTGCCAAGGCGCTCGAGGCCGAAGGCGTCGACGTCATCTCCACTCACTTTTGCTGGCATGAAAGCTTCGTGCCGACCATCGCCACGATGGTCCCGCGCGCGGCGTTCACGCAAGTCACCGGCCGCCTGCGCAAGGAGCTGTCGATCCCGCTGATCACCTCCAACCGCATCAACATGCCGTCGGTTGCCGAAGAAGTGCTGGCACGTGGCGATGCCGACATCGTGTCGATGGCGCGGCCGATGCTGGCCGACCCGGAACTCGTCAACAAGGCCGCGCAGGGCCGCGAGGACGAGATCAACACCTGCATCGGCTGCAACCAGGCCTGTCTCGACCACACCTTCACCGGCCGCCTGACCACTTGCCTGGTCAACCCGCGCGCCTGCCGTGAAACCGAACTATCGATCGTTCCGTCGGCGACGCAGCGCAAGGTCGCCGTCGTCGGGGCCGGGCCAGCAGGTCTCGCCTATGCCGTAACCGCTGCCGAGCGAGGCCACGCGGTCACCCTGTTCGACGCGGCGAGCGAGATCGGCGGGCAGTTCAACTACGCCAAGCGCATTCCGGGCAAGGAAGAGTTCTACGAAACCCTGCGCTACTACGGCCGCATGCTCGACAAGCTTGGCGTCGACGTCCGCCTCAACACCCGCGCCGACGTCGCGACGATCAAGGCGGGCAACTTCGACGAAGTCATCATCGCCACCGGCATCTCACCGCGCACCCCGCCGATCCCCGGCATCGACCATGCCAAGGTCGTCAGCTATGTAGACGTCATCACCGGCCGCGCCGAAGTCGGGCAGAAGGTTGCGATCATCGGCGCAGGCGGGATCGGCTTCGACGTTGCCGAACTGATCACCCACGCCGGCACCAGCAGCGCGCTCGATGTCGATGTCTTCGCGCGCGAATGGGGGATCGACTTCAAGAACCATCCGCGCGGCGGTGTCACCGGCGTTACGCCGCAGGTCGCCACCAGCGGCCGCGAAGTCACGCTGCTTCAGCGCAAGGAAACCGCCGTCGGCGCAGGGCTCGGCCGTACCACCGGCTGGACTCACCGCATCGCGTTGCAGCGTCGCGGTGTGAAGATGATCGCGGGCGTCACCTACGACCGGATCGACGATGCCGGCCTTCACGCCACCGTCGGGGGCGAGCCGGTGCTGTTCGATGTCGACACGATCATCGTCTGCGCCGGGCAGGATCCATTGCGTGACTTGCACGATGCGCTCGCGGCCGAAGGCATCAAGTCGGAGCTCGTCGGCGGTGCTTACGAATCCGCAGAGCTCGATGCCAAGGCGGCGATCAAGCAGGCGACCGAACTGGCCGCCGCCGCCTGATCGCCTGCCCGATCCGGCTCAGCGCTTGCCGTCGCCCGCTCCGGCGGCGGCGAGCGCACGTGCCGCCGCAGCCGCAATCTGGCTCGCGCTGTAGGGCTTCTGCACCATCGGCACGTCGTCGAACCCTTCGATTTCCAGCGTGTCGCCCAGTCCGGTCATGAACGCGAACGGGATGCCACGCTCGCGCAGCCGCTCGGCCACGGGCAGGCTCGTGGTGTCGCCCAGGTTGTAATCGAGCGCGGCGAAATCGGGCGCCGCCTGCTCGACCAGCGCCAGCGCTTCCTCGGTCGTCGGCGCCACAAGCACGTCGGCGGCGCCGAGGTCGAAAAGGTGGCTTTCGGCATCGAGCGCGATGATCATGTTGTCTTCGGCCAGCAACACCTTCAGCCCCTTGAGCGGAGCGGCGTCGGGCTGCGGCGGGGCAGGGCGCGGGCGTTCGGCTGCAGGCGTGCCACCGGTTCCGATCACGTGCCGGGCCGGAATGCGGAAGTGGCCTTCGAAGCCGTGACGGCGATATTCGATCGAGGCCTCGCCCCCAAGGTCGTGGGGGATCGAGGTCTCGATGATCACCGATCCGAACCCGCGCCGCGTCGGCGGAGCGACCGGCGGTCCACCGCTTTCGACCCAGTCGAGCAGCAAGTCGCCCTCTGCATCGCGCCGCCACGAGATCAATACCGTGCCCGTGTGCTCGCCCGAAAGCGCGCCATACTTGGCAGCGTTGGTCATCAGCTCGTGGAACACCAGCGCCAGCGCGGTGAAGGCGACCGGCTCGACCAGCATGTCGGGCCCCTTCATCACCAGCGCCTCGCGCCGTTCGTCGAGATAGGCGCTCGCTTCCACGTCAAGCAGTTCGATCAGGCTGGCCGGGCCCCAGTGGTCGCGCGTCACCTGATCGTGTGCGCGCGCCAGCGCCTGAACGCGGCCATCGAGGTTGAACACGAACTGCTCGATGGTCGCGCTCGATCGCTCGGTCTGCGAGATCAACCCGCGGATCAGCGACAGGATGTTGCGCACGCGGTGGTTCAGCTCGGCGATCAGCACTTCCTGCCGGTCGTGCGCCCGCTCACGCTCGAGCGCGGCATCGTCGGCCAGCCGCAGAAGCACTTCGAGCATGCCGTTGCGCAACGTTTCGGCCACTTGCCGCTCGGCTTTGGTAAAAGGCAGGCTGGTCCCCTGCACCAGCCGTGTCCACGCCTCGAAGCTCTTGCGCGGGGTCAGCCGGTCGCCGTTGGGCCCATGCTCGACCGACTTTTCCGGATTGCCGGCCCAACGCACAGTGCGCAGCTGCTCGGCGCGGAACAGCACGATGTGGTTGCGCGGCGCGCGCGACAGCGGGATCGCCAGCATGCCCGCAGCGATATCCGCGTGGACCCGCGCCGCCGGCACCAGGCTGGCGATGGAATCGGTCGCCACCACGTTTCCCGCCGCCTCGGCGTTGAGATAGTCGAGGATTTCGCCGCACTGCTCGATCGTCGGGGTCAGGCCGCTCAGCGATACGTCGCCTTCCAGGAAGACCGCCACGCCATCGGCAGGGATCAGCTCGAACGTCACTTCGCCCAGCCAGGCCGGATCGTTCAGCAGCGAGGGGTTCTGCGCCACCGTCGCCATGATCCGGTCGCTCGCCCGCCTTGCGCGCAGCTCGTATTCACTCGTCTCGCTGCGCAGCCGGCTTTCGAGCATGAACGAAAACAGCTGGCCGAACAGCTCGGCGGTCGTCCGCATGCCAAGATTGGGCAGCCGCGGACCGTAGTGGTGGCACGCAAACAGTCCCCACAGCCTGCCTTCGACGATGATCGAGATGGAAAGCGACGCACCAACGCCCATGTTGCGCAGGTATTCGACGTGGATCGGCGAAACCGCGCGCAGCAGGCCGATCGACTGGTCGAGCGCGGTGCCCCGTGCGCTTTCGGCCGAAAGCAGCGGCACCGGCTGGGCGGTGACGTCGGCGATCACGCGGAAGATGTTGCGCAGATACAGCCGCCGGGCCTGCGCCGGAATGTCGGACGCCGGGTAGTGCAGGCCGTAGAAGCTGTCGATGCCGGGCGAAAGCGCTTCGGCCACGACTTCGCCCGATCCGCTTTCGTCGAAGCGGTAGACCATCACCCGGTCGAACCCGGTCAGCGATTTAACCTGCCGCGCCGCTTCGCGCAGGAACGACTGCGTCGTTTCCGCCTGCCGCAGCCGCCCGGTGAAGGTGCGCATCAGGTTGCCGGCTTCGGCGGCATTGCTCGACGCAGGCTCTGCCTCGACGACGAACTCCTCGCCCGAAAAGTGCACCGCCACGTCATATGCGGTGCGCCGGTCGAACAGCTTCACGCCAAACAGCCGCTCCACCGCATCGCCGCCACGCAGCAACTGCATCCGCTCGCGCAGCGCCACCAGCGCGCCGGCGTCGAAGATCTCTTCCGCCTCGCGTCCCAGCGCGTCCTCGGCTGACAACGTCGCGAAATCGCCGAGGTTGGCAGAGGCACGGCGCACGCGGGATTCGGCATCGAGCGAGACCAGCACGCCGAACGGCTGGATCGTTCCAAGGATGTGGATCGGCTCGCGATCGCAGTTGGTCAGGTCGACGGGGTCGTCAAGGCGATCAACGGTATGCAGCTTGAACCTCCTGCGCTGCGGCTTGGAACAGGGCAAAGGCACGACTTGCGCCTTCGAGGGCGCGCTGCCGCCAAGGCGTGCCGCCCTCGCTTCCCTTGCTCTCGAGCAGGGTCAGCAGCGCCTGCCACTGTCCCGGCGCCGCGCGCGAGGTGAGATAGCCATTCGGAAGATCGTCCGAAACATCGCGGGCCAGCACAGCAGCACCCATCCGCGATCCTTCGAGAACGTAAAGCGCGCCAAGCCGTGCCGCCTCGTCGCGGGGCCATTCCAGCGCGGGCGCCGCGGGCACCGGTTCGGCAAGCGCGTGCAGGTCTTCTACCACGGCCTCGCTGCGCCCGCGCCAGCCAGGCAACAGCGCGCCCGCGCCGATCCAGCGTTCAAGCGGCAGGAGCGCCCGGCCGTGGGCGGCAAGGAAGTCAGCGTAGGAGGAGCGGTCGCTCAGGCGAAACGACGCAAACGCGTCATCAACGCGCGCATGATCGTCACGGGTGCTATCGCGCAGCCACGCCCGGATCTCACCCACGCGAAGGATTCCGTCGGACTCCGTCCGACCGTGACAACCTTCTTACGAAATCTGGGGTCATCTTGCCTTCGTTCAGCGCGCCAGACCGCCACTACGCATGAATACGGTTCCCGGTTCCCGTCCGCTGACAAAAAGTCGCAATGCCCGCGGTGCAACAAATTGCTTAACCGATTACTTGACAGAATGGCGCAGCGCAGCCCACCCACTGCAGCCACCGACACGCATTGCAGGAAAATGACGATCATGGCGCAAACCATCACGCCGCCAAACGAAATGCTCGCAACGCTTGGCCTGCAGCGGATCGTGTCGATGACAGGTGGGCGTTCGCGCATGGAATTCCTCGCCGGCATGCACATGTGTCATTCCGGGGGCGTGGTGCAGGGCGGGTTCGTCAGCGGCTGGATAGACGCGGCGATGGCCCACGCCATTCTGGGGCTCCACCATGAAAGGGGGGATTTCGATGTCTCGCCGATCTCGCTCGAACTCAAGATCAGCTTCTTCGCTCCCGCTCGTCCCGGTCTCCTGGTCGCGGAGGGCTGGATAGAGCAGGGCGGGCGTTCGACCTGCTTTGCCGAAGGCCACTTGCTCGATACTTTGGGCAAGGTTCTGGCGAAGGGCACCTCGACCATCCGCCTCATGTCCAACGCGAAGATTGAGGCTGCCAGCCGCGCCGCGCTCGGCTGATCATCGCCCAATGCGCCAATTGAGCGGCGACAAGGGCTGCCACTTGGTCTAGGCTTCATCCTGGACGCGACACCGGATCAATCGATCAAGGGTGATTGGCGATGCCTGTCCTGCGTACCTCTTTGCTGCAAACATCTGTTGCTGTTCTTCTCGCCGGAACCATGCTGGCTGGCTGCTCGGGCGGTTCGCCAGAAGTTGCGCCAAGCGCAGAGCCAAGCGCACTTGCCTCGATCGATGCTGCTCCTTCAGCGACGCCGGCCCCCGTTGCGACGGCGGGCGATGGTGATGGACAGGGGGACGCCAAGGTTGCCGGCACGGATTACAACGCCACTGCGGAAATTCCCTGCGGCGGTGGCAAGACCTGTAAGGCCGGCGTCAACCGTCAGGCCGAAACCGGGCCCTACATCGACGTGACCAAGCCCGACGGGCGCCCTCGCACGCTGTTCTTCGCCAGGGACGGCAAGTTCCTCAGCATCAATTCGGCGCAAGCGGATGGTTCGGCCGGATTCAAGGTGTCGTCGCGCAAGGATGGTGACACGACGATCATCGATGCCGGCCCCGAACACTACGAGGTGCCCGACGCCTTCCTGCTGGGCGACTGACGGCTTAATCGCCCGGTTAATTCGGGTTGCCGCCTGGCGAACGCTGGTGCAATCAGCGTCTCCACGTAATTCGAAAAAGGAAAACGGTCATGGGCGAACACACCGGCGGCTGCCTCTGCGGCGCGATCCGCTACACCATCGCGATCGATCCGCCGATCCAGGCCGTCTGCCATTGCAAGAACTGCCAGAAGCAGGCGGGCAGCGCCTATTCGATGCTTGTCGGCGTGCCCGAGTCAGCGATCGCCATCACCGGTGAGCCCAAGGTCTACATGGACAAGGGCGACAGCGGCGCGTCGGTTACCCGCCAATTCTGCGGCACCTGCGGCTCGCCGCTGTTCTCGCTTGTCGAAAGCGCGCCGGGGCTGGTCTTCGTCAAGGCAGGTACGCTCGATGATACAACCGGGTTCAAGCCCTCGGCGCAGTTCTGGACCAAGAGCCGGCAGGACTGGGTCGATCTTGGCGCCTTGCCTGGGTTCGAAACCGTTCCAGGCTGATCGCTCAGGCAGGGGCGACGTCGCCTTGCGTGCCGTCGTCGGCCGGCGCTTCCCCGACATCGTCGTCATAGGGGGACACATCGCGCGCCTCTCTCCGGTCGTCGCCACCATCGTCTCCGTCATCGACCGCTATCGTGTCGTCATACGATGGATCGACTGCGCGATCGTTGTGTGATGAATCGCTGCGCACATCATCCATGCGCCAGTCGTCATCGTCGGCAAACCGCGCGCTCGCGGGCGGCAGCGCCTCTTCGTTATAGCCGTGCAGCCAGCGCTGCGCCGGATAGACTTCGTAGGTCGAGGCCGAGAAATAGGGCGCGCCTGCCGCCTGGTCCTCGCCGGGCACGGTGAGCCGCTGTGCCGTCGGCAGCCGCCATGACGGTTCGGGTGCATCGAGCATCCGCGTCGGCGTTGTCGCTGCCAGAACGCCACCGAAGGCAAGGCCACCAGCCACCAGCATCATCGGCAGGCGATAGCGCAGGTTCTTCGCCACAGATCGTCTCCATCGCCCCGCCCGCGGCATCAATCCGCGAAAGCGCAGCGATGTTCCCGCCCGACGCGGTGGCGGAACTCCAGAACGCGAAAGCCCCCCGCCTTGTTCGGGCGGGGGGCTTCCGGAATTGTGGCGACACCGGGCGCTGTTGCACCCGGCGCGATCGCGACAGCCTTACTGGGCGTCGACGATGATGCCGGCCTTCTTCGCTTCGGCCAGCGAGAAGGTCACCGGCTTGTTGTTGAAGGTGCCTTCGACGACCTTCTTGCGCACGTGCAGTTCGAACGGAACCTTGCCCGAATAGGCGGTGCCGCGGACAACCTGCTCGCCGTCCTTGGTTTCGGTGGTGTAGCTGTACTCGACGCCCTTGTGCTTGAAGGTGTCGGCGTTGGCGACAGCCGGAGCGGCAACGAGGAGAGCGGCGGCGGTCAGTGCGAAAGTCTTGATCATGGCAATATCCCTTTTTCTGCGTCGCGGGGATGCCGCGGCGAGGCTGGATCTTGCCTTCGAGCACCCATCACTTTGTTCTGGTTGCAGTGCGATATAGGGATGCTGCAGGTGCGAGCAATTGCAATCGTCGCTGCTCCGGTTGCGACAAATGCAATTGGGTTGCGTTTTGGTACTGAATGCGAAGATTTGCGCGAAAAATCAGGCAATCGCCGTCGCCTGCAAGTGGCCGGACCTGCACTAAGGAACAGGTCCGACCGCGAGCGACGTTATGCCGAGAGCGTCTTTTCGAGCGTGATCTCGCACGAAAGAAGCTTCGAGATCGGGCAGTTTGCCTTTGCTTCGTCGGCAATCCGTTCGAATTCCGCCTGATCGATGCCGGGGATGTTCGCGCTGAGCGACAGCGCTGACTTGGTCACCGCAAACCCGCCATCCTGCTGGTCGAGCGTTACCTTGCAGGTCGTCTCCAGCGTGCCGTCCTTGTGGCCCGCGCGGTCCAGGGCAAAGCTCGTCGCCATCGTGAAGCAGGCTGCGTGCGCTGCAGCAATCAGCTCTTCGGGATTGGTGCCGGGCTTGCCCTCGAAGCGGGTGCCAAAGCCATAGGGCTGGTCGGACAGCACGCCCGAACGCGTGCTGATCGCGCCCTTGCCGTCCTTGCCGAAACCGTCATAGCGCGCCGAAGCGGTGCTGGTGGGCATTGGGGAATTCCTTTCGTCTGGAAACGTCGTGGCAGACACGCCGTCGCCAGCAAACGCAGCGCGTCTCTCCCCGTTCCGCACTCGCCGTTCCGCGCCGCGTGCGGATCGCGGATCAGCGCTTGCGCACGAACTCCGCGCGCAGGACCAGCCCCTTGATCCCGTCGAACTTGCAGTCGATTTCCTGCGCATCGCCGGTCAGGCGGATCGACTTGATCAACGTGCCGCGCTTGAGCGTCTGGCCCGCGCCCTTGACGTCCAGGTCCTTGATCAGCGTCACCTGGTCGCCATCGGCCAGCAGGTTGCCCACCGCATCGCGCACTTCCACCGCGCCTTCCGACGCACGCCTGACGGCAAGCTCGCTCGCCGGCAGCCATTCGCCGCTGTCTTCGTCATAAACGTAATCGTCGTCGCTCATCGCGTGATCCCCCTGCAGTTTCCCGTTGCGCCCCGCAGCGCCCATGGCATGTTCCCGGCAAAAGGGAAGGGAAGTTCGTGGATCGCACCATCATCCGCCTCGGCGCCGAACACCGTGAACGCGCCGTGGCCACGCTTGCCGCCGCGTTCCAGAACGATCCCGCCATGTGCTGGATGCTTCCCGATACCGCCAACCGCGCGCGCCGCCTGCCGCGACTGATGGGCTGGATCTTCGACGATCACCTTGCCAACGCCACCGTGCTGGGCACGCCCGGTGCCGAGGCGGTCACGCTGTGGCGCCCGCCGGGCCTGATCCATGTCCACGCCCCGCTGACGCCGGGCGCCATCGTCAACTTCGTCTCGATTCTCGGCACCGCCGTGCTGCGCGGCGAGAAGCTCGACCGCACGATCGGCAAGCACCTGCCCAAGGGCGAGAACTGGTTCTACCTCCGCATGGCCGGGGTCCATCCCGATTACCAGGGGCAGGGCCTTGGCGGCCTTGCCATCCGCGCGGGGCACGCCATGGCGGCCGAGCGCGGGCTGCCGGCCGTCCTCGAGACTGCGACCGAAAGCAACGTCGGGCTCTACATGCGGCTCGGCTACACGCTGCTCAGCGAATGGGACGTCAGCGCGCGCGGTCCGCACTTCTGGACGATGACGAACGCGAACCCGTGATCGATCCGGCCCTGATCGATCGGCCACCGAACGGCCAGTCGATCGCCCCGCTGCACCATAGCGCCAGCCACACCAGCAGAGGCTGCGCGAACATGCGCGGCACGTGGTAGGCAAGGCCAAGCCCGTGGTCGGAGCGGCCCATGTCCATGGCGAAGTGATGGATGTTTGCGGGAAACACGCAGACGGCATAGGCGGCAAGGCCGATTCCGCCCCACGCCCGCAGTCGTAGCGACCACCCCTGCGCCAGCGCCGTCGCACCCGCCAGTTCGGCAAGGCCGGTCAGCAGGATGACGGTGGCGGGGAAGGGCACCCAGTCTGGCGTGATCGTCAGGAACGGCTTCGGGATCATCACGTGCAGCACGCCCGCCAGCGCGTAGAACAGCACCAGCACCCAGCGCAGCACCGTGCGCGCCGTCATGCTCCGGGCTCCCAGCCTGCCGGGGCGAGCGCGAAGCCGGCAAAATCGAACCCCGGTGCCACCACGCACGACACCAGCGCATATCCGTGCGTGCCATCGGGTGCCGTGGCCGCCGCCTGCCAGTGCCCCGTCGGCACGACCAGCTGCACCGCGTGTCCAGCCAGCACGTCGGGCCCCAGCACGGTCGTCGTCACCGGGACGGCATCGCCCGGCGCGATGCGCAGTTGCACCGGATCGCCGGCATGCCAAAGCCAGATCTCGCTAGCATCCACCGTGTGCCAGTGCGAGGCTTGCCCGGCTTCGAGCAGGAAGTGGATCAGCGTCGCTGTTGGACGCCCGCTTTCATTGGCGGGGCCACGCCAGGTCTGGCCATACCAGCCCCCTTCGGGATGGGGTTGAAGTTTGAGCTTCTCGATCAGGTTGCGCGCCGTCGTCATCGCACGAACCTTGCCACGCGCTTGCTGCCTGTCAACGCAGGGGATTGGCGCTTCACCAGGCTGCAGGGGCAAGCCGTAGCGGCCCACCGTCGAGCGATTCCCAGCCAAGCCGAGCGATCACATCATTGGCTTCGCGCGCGCTGCGCCCTTCGGCAAGCGACCATGTGATGTGCCAGGTTCCGCCATCGGTGCGCGTGGTACTGCCATCCAGCGCCACGACCAGCGCTTCGCACCCTTGCCCGTCGTCGCTGCGGCCGACCACCCGGGCGTTTCCGATGCGCGGCGGCAGGGGACTTTCAGTCGAACCCTCGACATGGCGGGTCACATGGTGGGCCACGGTGCGCGCATAGCGCGGCGGAAAGCGCTCAAGCAGCTGTGCGCGGCAATCTTCTTCGACAATCCAGCCCACGGCCATCGCGGCGCACTCCCCGGTGCAGAAATCATGTCCTCCTGCAATTACAACGCATTGCGCGCCCCGGGTTCCAGCCCGAAGCGCGCAATGCGACGAATCTGAATGTGTCGAGCCTAGTGGTGTGAAAGTTCGGAGGCGCGTTTCAATGCCTTGCCGCCGTCTTCCTGCTCCACCAGCACGGCGGGGTTGTCTGCCGTGCCATTGCGGCTGATGCGCTTGCCTTCGATCGTGCGCGATACGCGCCGTTCGAAAACCTCGGCAACCTTGCCCTTTGCGGTGCCGGAGCCCCAGTGCCAGGTCACCGGGGCTCCCTTGCGAAATGTCTTGCCACTCATCTTCGGATTATGCCGCCGGCGTGGCCTGCCCGCTGATCGGGCCGTTCTTGTCGGGCTGGGCCGAGGTCAGCGCTCCGGTGATCCAGATCGCCGACAGCGCCAGCACGGCGAGCGTTACCCCGATCAGCAGCACCCAGCGCATGATGTTGCGCGTTTCGCCGCTGCGGGCTTCCTCGGTGGTGAGGTGCGTTTCTGCGCCCTGACGTTCCATGACGGGCTTCTCCTGTTCGGCGGGGCGATGATGCGCCCCATGTTGCCGAACCTACGCCCGTAGCCGCATCGGGTTCCTGTCCCATATGGGCGGGAACCCGCTGCGCAAGGCTCTGCGTCAGTCGCGCAGCAGCTCGTTGATGCCGGTCTTGCTGCGGGTCTGCGCATCCACCGTCTTCACGATCACGGCGCAGTACAGCGACGGTCCGGGCGTGCCGTCGGGCAGCGGCTTGCCGGGCAGCGAACCCGGCACGACCACGGCATAGGGCGGCACGCGGCCGATGTGCACTTCGCCGGTCGCGCGGTCGACGATCTTGGTCGAAGCGCCCAGGAACACGCCCATCGAAAGCACCGCGCCTTCGCCCACGATCACGCCTTCGGCCACTTCCGAACGCGCGCCGATGAACGCGCCATCCTCGATGATCACCGGCCCGGCCTGCAGCGGCTCCAGCACGCCGCCGATGCCCGCGCCGCCCGAAATGTGCACGTTCTTGCCGATCTGCGCGCACGAACCGACCGTCGCCCAGGTGTCGACCATCGTGCCTTCATCGACGAAGGCGCCGATGTTGACGAAGCTCGGCATCAGCACCACGCCCTTGGCGATGTGCGCGCCCTTGCGCGCCACGGCGCCGGGCACCACGCGGAAGCCTGCGTCGCGGAAGCGGTTCTCGCCCCAGCCTTCGAACTTCGAAGGCACCTTGTCGAACGCCGGCGCGCCGCCCGCGCCATGCTCGATCACGGCGTTGTCGTTCAGGCGGAACGACAGCAGCACCGCCTTCTTCAGCCACTGGTTGACGTGCCATTCGCCGTCCACCTTCTCGGCCACGCGCACCTTGCCGGCATCGAGCAGTTCGAGCGCTTCCTCGACCACCTTGCGCACATCCGCACTGGCGGGGGTGACGTCGGCGCGTGCTTCCCAGGCGGCTTCGATGGCGGCTTCGAGCTGTGCGGTCATGGCAGGGTCCTTGGCGTTTCTGATTTCGGCGCGGCGGTTAGCCGAGGGGGCGCGTAACGGCAAGCTCCGCCAGCACCGCGTCGAGCCACAGGCCCAGATCGTCGATCACCAGATCGATCGCTGCGTCGTCCTTGGCCTGACCGCCCCATTCGGTGGCGGCGTCCAGCCACACCGTCTGCATCCCCAGCGCCTTCGCCGGGGCCAGGTTGCGCGCCGAATCCTCCACGAACACCGCGCGTTCGGGATCGATGCCCAGCGCGTCGACGATCCCGCTATACGCGCTCGGCTCGGGCTTGGGCCGGTATTCCATCGCGTGGATGTCCCACATCCCGTCGAAGCAGTGCGCAATGCCCAGCACGTCGAGCACGCGGCCCGCGTAGGGCGCATCCCCGTTGGTGAAGATCACCCTGCGGCCCGGCAGCGCCATCAGCTGCGCTTCCAGCCGCGGGGCCTGCTCCAGCAGGTCCAGATCGATGTCGTGGACGTATTCCAGCCATTCGTGCGGGTTTACGCCGTGATAATGCATCAGCCCCGAAAGCGTCGTGCCGTGGTCGTGGAAGTACAGCTTCTGCACCCGCCGGGCCTCGGTCGCGTCGCAGCCCAGCAGGTCGGCGATGAACTTGCCCATCCGCACGTCGATCCGGTCGAACATGTTGAGCGCGGGCGGATAAAGCGTGTTGTCGAGATCGAAGATCCAGCAATTCACGCGCGTGGGGTCGAAGGGCATCACTCGGCTTTCATCGGGGGGTCAGCTTGCGCAGGCGCCCCGGGTCCCCGTCCTCGAGCACCCAGATCGCGCCATCGGGCCCCTGTTCGATCTCGCGGATGCGATTGTCCAGCCCGATCCGCTCGACCTCCTTCGCTTTCTCCCCTTCGATCTTCACCCGCACGATGCCCGCCGCCGCGAACGAAGCGATCAGCACCTCGCCCTTCCAGTCCTTGAACAGGTCGCCGTCGTAGATGATGAAGTCGCCGGGCGCGATCACCGGGTTCCAGCTGATCGCCGGCGCGGCAAGGTCGGGCCGCGTCCTGTGGCGCGGGATCGCCTTGCCGTCATAGTGGTCGCCATCCGAAACCAGCGGCCAGCCATAGTTCCTGCCCGGCTCGATCAGGTTCAGCTCGTCGCCACCCGCCGGCCCGTGCTCCAACTCCCACAGCCGGCCCTGGTCGTCGAACTTGATGCCCAGCAGGTTGCGGTGGCCATAGGACCATATCTCGCGCGCAACGCCGCCCTTGGCCGCGAACGGATTGCCCGCGGCGGGCGTCCCGTCGAGATTGAGCCGCAGCACCTTGCCCAGGTTGTTCGACAGGTCCTGCGCGGGGGTGAACTTCTGCCGCTCGCCCGATGTCAGGAACAGGTACTTGCCGTCGGGCGAAATGGCGATGCGGTGCGAAAAGTGGCCCCGCCCGGTCACCTTGGGCACCTGCCGCCAGATCATCTTCAGGTCCTCCAGCTTCGGCGCGTCGGCGGGCTTCAGCACCGCCGTGCCCAGCACCGCGCCGCGCGTATCGCTGCTGCCCGCTTCCACCCAGGTGAGGTAGACCTTGTGGCTTGTCGCATAGTCGGGCGCCGGCATCACGTCGCCCAAGCCCCCCTGTCCACCATAGTCGACCGGCGGCACGCCGCCGACTTCCACCACCGGGCCGCCTTCACGCCACCATTTCAGCCGCCCCGCCTTTTCCGTGATCAGCGCGCTGCCATCGGGCAGGAACGCCATCGCCCACGGCTCCTTGAAAGTGCCCTTGTCCTCGATGCGTAAGTGCGCGGGCTCGGGCGAGGGCGCCTGTGGCTGGGGGTCGTTCTGCGCCGATGTTGGCGCGCTGCAGCTTGCGAGCAGCAGCGCCAGCGGCGATAGGGCGGACAGGATCGGATTGAATCGCATGGTTTCCACAATGCCCGACGCGCGCGAAAGTGTCATGCTCCCCAACGGGGTCACCATCGGCGTGGACGAAGCCGGCCGCGGCCCGCTGGCAGGTCCCGTGGTCGCCGCCGCCGTCGTTCTGTGCAAGCCGCGCCCATCGGGCCTCGATGATTCCAAGAAGCTGTCCGCCGCCCGCCGCGCCGAACTGGAAGAACGCATCAAGCGCCGCTGCCGCTGGGCGGTGGGCGTGGTGGACGTCGCGGATATCGACCGCCTCAACATCTTCGGCGCCACGATGCTCGCCATGACGCTCGCGGTGCAGGCGCTGTGCGAACAGCTGGCCGATGAACCGGTGGGAGAGGTGCTGATCGACGGCAACCTCACCCCACACGGCCGCCGCCCCGAATGGTGCTGGCCCGCCCGCCCGATCGTCGGCGGCGATGCGATCGAACCGTGCATCTCGGCCGCCTCGATCATCGCCAAGGAACACCGCGACCGCCTGATGCGCGAAGCCGCGCGCGAACACCCGCACTATGGCTGGGACCGCAACGCCGGCTACGGCACGCCCGAACACCTCGCCGCGCTGCGCACCCACGGCCCGACCCCGCTGCACCGCCGCAGCTTTGCCCCCGTGGCGCAGCTCGTGCTGCTGTGAGCCGCGAAACTTTTCGATCCAAGAGTCCTTCGCGCCACACCACCACATCTTGAGTCCGCACCGCATCGCCGGACTCAACATCTAGCTTCGGACTCGTTCCGTTCTCATCGATTGGCCAGCGCGACTCGCGGGAATCCGCCGAGTCGCCGCTTGACGCGAGTCCCCGCTTCGGTCAGATTCCGGCTCCTCCCTCAAGGAAAGAGACCCAGACCATGACGATTGCGGTGAAGCCGCGCGCCCGCGCGCTCCGGACCAGGGACGAAGCGATCGTCGCCGCGCCGGTGCTGCCGTTGAACCGCATCCTGCGCGGCGACTGCATCGCCGAGATGCGCGCGCTGCCTTCGGGCTCGATCGACATGATCTTCGCCGATCCGCCCTATAACCTGCAGCTGGGCGGAGACCTTGCCCGGCCGGACGGCAGCCACGTCGAAGCCGTCACCGACGATTGGGACAAGTTCGACAGCTTCGCCGCCTATGACGCGTTCACCCGCGAATGGCTGGCCGAAGCGCGCCGCCTGCTCAAGCCCAACGGCTCGATCTGGGTGATCGGCAGCTACCACAACATCTTCCGCGTCGGCGCCATCCTGCAGGACCTCGGCTTCTGGATCCTTAACGACATCGTCTGGCGCAAGGCGAACCCGATGCCCAACTTCAAGGGCACGCGCTTCACCAATGCGCACGAGACGCTGATCTGGGCGGCGAAGAGCGAGAAGGCGAAGTACACCTTCAACTACCGCGCGATGAAGACGCTGAACGATGAACTGCAGATGCGCTCTGACTGGGTCCTGCCGATCTGCAGCGGGCAGGAACGCCTGAAGCGCAACGGCGCCAAGGCCCACCCCACGCAGAAGCCCGAAGCGCTGCTTTACCGCGTGCTGCTTTCGACCACCAACAAGGGCGACGTGGTGCTCGATCCCTTCTTCGGCACCGGCACCACCGGCGCCGTCGCGAAGCGCCTCGGCCGTTCGTTCATCGGCTGCGAGCGCGAGGACGCCTACATCGAAGTGGCCGAGGAACGCATCGCCGCCGCGCTGCCCCTGGATGAAAGCGCGCTCACCACGATGCAGTCCAAGCGCACCGCGCCCAAGGTCGCCTTCGGCCAGCTCGTCGAAGCCGGCTGGATCGCGCCCGGCACCCGCCTGTTCGACAAGAAGCACCGCCTCTCCGCCACCGTCCGCGCCGACGGCTCGCTCGCCGCCGACGGCATCGAGAGCGGCTCGATCCACGGCGTCGGCGCCAAACTGCAAGGTGCGCCGTCGTGCAACGGCTGGACCTTCTGGCACCTCGAGCACGAAGGCGAGATCAAGCCCATCGACGCGCTGCGCCAACGCTACCTGCTGGCGGTGGAGGACTGACGGGGAGGGGGACGCACAGGCAAACGTCGGGTCACGCCCCCTTGCGGACGTTGAGGGGCGATGCGAGAACGGAGCAATGGAAACCGAGCAACCCGAATGGCTGCGCGTGCAGAATGAAAACAAGCGCCGTAGCAGGAACCTGACTAAAGCCACGTTCTTCGCTTATCTGACCTTGGCCCTGATTGGATGTCCGATTATCCTTATTGGGACACCCCTGTCGCCAATAGAGGTCGCGATTTTTTCAATTTGGTTCGCACTCGTCTTCATCGTGGCTGTATTCATTATTCGGCCACGAACGCGCGTCGGCTCGGTCTCTCGTTATACCTGCAACATCATTGCAACGATGACCGCCATCGTGTCGTCGCTTGGCTGCCTCGCTGCAATCGCGCGGTAACTGGTTCTCACCGCTGTCCGTCGTCGCCCCGTGCTTGACACGGGGCTTGGCTACTTCGCGCTCTCGCCTTGCGCCGCCGCTTACGGATATCCGTGCTCCCGATGCTCCAGCCGATGCAAACGTCGTCCTCGATCGGCGCGAAGTGCCATTAGCGGCACCATTTCCTAACCGGAAAAACTGAACTGAAAGCCAAGCCCCGTGTCGAGCACGGGGCGACGGATAGTGGGCTCGATCGCTCAACTGCCAATCACCCGATACCCGTCACCCCGGGCTTGACCAGGGGTCCCGCTTCCTGGCCAAACGCCCCAGGCTTCCGCAACTCAAACGCAGAAGTGCTTTCAAGCTTTCCGCCGGGCGTTTACCGGGGCAACTCATCCTCCCGCGCCAGGCGTTACCGCTGCGCGCACAAACGCAGTCACACATGAACTACCGCCACTCCTTCCACGCCGGCAACAGCGCCGATGTCGTCAAGCACGCCCTGCTGATCGCGCTGGTGCGCGCGCTGCAGATCAAAGAAAGCGCGCTCACCCTGATCGACACCCACGCCGGCTGCGGCATCTACGACCTCCACGGCGATGCGGCGCAGCGCACGGGCGAGTCGGCGCAGGGCGTGGTGCGCGCCTTTGCCGCCGCCAATCCCCTGCTCGCCGACTATCGCACGGCGGTGCGATCAGTGAATGCGGGCGAAGAACCGCTGCTCTATCCCGGCTCGCCCCGGTTCCTGTCCCAGCTGCTGCGCGCGCAGGATGCGCTGATTCTCAACGAAAAGCATCCCGAGGACGCGCTGGCCCTGCGCGATGCGATGCGCGGGATTCCCGCCGCCGTCCACCAGCGCGACGCCTATGAGCTCTGGCTGGCGATGGTGCCGCCCAAGACCCCGCGCGGCGTGGTCGTGGTCGATCCGCCCTACGAACAGACCGACGAGCGCGACCGCATCGCCACGACGCTCGCCGCCGCCCATCGCAAGTGGGCACATGGCGTCACCGTGATCTGGTATCCGCTCAAGGACCGCGCCGCCCACGCACGCTGGAAGGAAAAGCTGCGCCGGCTCGGCATCCCCAAATTCCTGAACGTGGAGCACTGGCTTTACGATGCCGACCAGCCCGGTATCTACAACGGCGCCGGCCTGTTCATTGTCAACCCGCCCTACGCCTTTACGCAGGACCTGCTGCCCTTGCTCGAAGCCCTGCGCACCGCCCTCGCGCCCGAAGGCCACAAGGGCACGCTCAAGGCCGAATGGCTGGTGCGGTAAGGGCAGGGCTGCGGCCGTCGCGCGCCAACCTCCCAACCCGTATGGCTTGAGCCCGTCGGCTGCTGTCCCTTCGCCAAGGATGCCCTGCCGAACGAAGGACAATCCTTTGACAAGCTCAGGATGGACGGTGAGGCGCGGATCAATAAGGACCCGATGACGCGCGGAATAGCCCCTAACCGGCGCTCCCGCCCGCAACCGTCCGCCCTGAGCTTGTCGAAGGGCTGCCTTTTTCCCCCGACGCGAACGCTGGATCGCCCCCCGATACCTTCCCCTACCGCACGCCCCGCGATACCAAGCCGCGCCATGACCCAGCGTCTTTACCTCCGCCCGATCGCCTTTGCCGATAGCCCGCAAAGCGAACATGGCGCCGCCGTCCGTCTTGCCGGCGGCCTCGTCTATGCCAGCCGGTTCGCGCTGATCGTTAGAGAGGGCGGGAAGGTTGCCTCGCGCACCATCGTCGCCGCGCCCGATGTGCCCGGCGCACTGTCGCGGCTGCCCGATGCGCTGGGGGTGCAGGGCGAAGCGCAATGGTCCGCCCTGCGCATGGTCCATCCGCCGCTGCAGTGCGGCGCGCGCACCCTGCGGCTCGATCAGCCGCAGGTCATGGGCATCCTCAACGTCACGCCCGACAGCTTTTCGGACGGCGGCAAGTTTCTCGACGATCCATCCGCTGCATTGGAACACGCCCACGCCATGCTCGAAGCGGGCGCCTCTTTGATCGATGTCGGCGGGGAATCCACCCGCCCCGGCGCCGCTGCCGTGTGGGAGGGGGACGAAGTCAAGCGCGTGGTTCCGGTGATCGAGCGCCTGGCCGCCAGCGGCGCGGCGATCTCGATCGACAGCCGCCGCTCCAGCGTGATCGAAGCGGCGCTCGCCGCGGGCGCGCAGATCGTCAACGATGTTTCGGCCATGCGCCACGATCCGCGCACGCTCGACGTCGTCGCCCGTTCGGGCGCGCCGGTCGTGCTGATGCACGCGCCGGGCGGGGAAGGGGACCTGCACGCCGATGGCGACTACGCCGATGTCGTGCTCGACGTGTTCGACTGGCTCGCCGAACGGCGCGACGCCGCCGTCGCCGCGGGCATCGCGCGCGATCGGATCGTGCTCGATCCCGGCATCGGCTTCGGCAAGTCGCTGGGCGAAAACCTGGCGTTGATCAACGCGCTGCCGCTTTTCCATACGCTCGGCCAGCCGGTGCTGTTCGGCGCCAGCCGCAAGCGGCTGATCGGCGCGCTGTCGAACGAAGCGCCGGCGCACCAGCGCCTCGGCGGATCGCTCGCGCTGGCGCAAAGGGCGTTCGATGCCGCTTGCCAGGTCGTGCGGGTCCACGATGTCGCCGAAACGGTCCAGGCGCTCCACGTTTGGCGGGGCTTGCGCGATGCCGCGCTGACCGACTTTTCGCATCTCGGCGGCGATTGATCCTTAGCTGACGTGTGCGTCAGGTATTTTGCGCTTTCCTACACCCACCGGCATGCGCACAATCGCCGTGTTATGGAAGAAAATCCTCTTTACTCAGTATCTTGTCTTGAAGAGGCAGGGTCCGAGCCGGGACCCGGATTATTGCTCCAGGACCGTGTCAACCCCGTCAACCCCCCTGCCTTTCACGCCACCTCAGGCCGCGCGGTCGGGGGCCGAATCAATGCCGAGTTCGGACAGCTTGCGGTACAGCGTGGACCGACCGATCCCGAGCCTTCGGGCGACTTCGGTCATCCGCCCGCGATAGTGGCCGATGGCCAGGCGGATGACGTCGGCCTCGATGTCCTCCAGCGGACGCAAGTTGCCGTCGGGGGCGAACAGGGTGACGCCCGCGCCGTCGCCGAACTGCGGGGCCGGGCGGGGGGCATCGCCCACCACGCTGGACAATTGGGGGAAATCCTGCGCGGTCAGCATCTCGCCGTCGCAGAATACGGCAGCGCGGAACAGCGTCGCCTGCAGCTGGCGCACGTTGCCCGGCCAGTCATAGGCCGACAGCAGCGCCAGCGCGCCGTCGGTCACGCCCAGCGGGCGCAAACCGGGCTGCTCGCCGATGCGGGCCAGGAAGTGACGGGCCAGCGCTGGAATATCGGCCACGCGCTGGCGCAGCGGGGGCAGCAGCACCACGTGACCCGACAGCGCATCGGCCAGCGCGGGGCTGAACATGCTGGCGTCGGCCAGGTCGCGCAGCGATGCGTTGGCGCACAGCAGCAGGCGTACGTCGACCCGGAACGAATGGCGCGCGCCGATCGGCTGGACGTCGCCGCGTTCCAGGAACTGGGCGAAGCGGTCCTGCACGCTTTCGGGCAGGCGGTCGATCTCGTCGATCACCAGCGTGCCGCCGTCGGCCTGCTGCAGCGCGCCGGCCTGCCGGTCGAACGCTCCGGGGAAGGCGCCCTTTTCGTGGCCGAACAGCACGGATTCGATCTGGTTGGCGGGGATGCCGCCGGCATTGACGATGCGCAGCGGCGCCTTCGAACGCGGGCTCGCGGCGTGCATCGCGCGGACCAGCATTTCCTTGCCGGTCCCGCTCTCGCCTTCGATCAGCACGGTATTCTGCGTCCGCGCGGCCTTGGCGGCCACCGCCAGCGCGGCGCGGAAGGCGGGGGCGGCGCCGATCATCGAATCGAAATCGAGCGCGGTGTCGAACTTTTCGGTCAGCGGCTGCAGCTCGGCGCTCGGCTGTTCGCGCGTCGTCGCGCTGCGCAGCGCCAGCAGCAGCCGGTCGGGCGAGACGGGCTTGATCAGGTAGTCGGTGGCGCCCGCCCGCATGGCTTCCACCGCAAGCAGCGGCGAGGCGCTGTTGGTGACCATCAGGATCGGCAGCGCCGGGCGGCGCGCCTTCAATTCGGCGATCAGCGCGCAGGCTTCGTCGCCCACCGCGCTCTGCTGGAGCATGATCGCGCCCAGCTGCATGCCCTGCCGCGTGCCGAGCGTGGCGATCCCGGTTTCGGCATCGCGCGCCACGATCGTGCGCCAGCCTTCACGGCCGGCAAGCGCTGTGACAAGGCGGCACTGCGCGGGGTCGCTGTCGATCAGCAGCAGCAGGCGATCTTCGGGCTCGGCCATCGTGGAAACGTCTCTCGCAATCCTGTCCGCGCCGGCGCCCCCTTCTTTTGGAGAGCCCCTCATTTGGACAGGCGCACTGATAACCGGATCGGGTAAAGACGCGATTAAGCGAAACCGCCGCGCCCTTTCGGTTATCGCGCAGGGCAAGCCTGTGCTTGAGTCGTGCTGGGTCCTGTGGTTAGAGCATGCGCCGCGCTGCAGCGCAGTATTTTGAGGGAAACGACGAATGGCTCCTGCAAACGACATGAAGGCCGCGAACGCGACCTACGAAGGCTTCATCAACATGATCAAGTATTCGACCCCGGTGATCATCGCGATCGTCGCGTTCGTCATCCTGATCATCCAGTAAGCTCATCATGGCGGGGGGAACCACCATCGCCGTCCTGCGCGAGCGGGCGGAAGGCGAAACGCGCGTCGCGGCAACGCCCGAGACGGTGAAGAAATTCATCGCGCTGGGCGCAGCCGTGCGGATCGAGAGCGGCGCAGGCGCCACGGCTTCGATCGGGGACGACGACTATCGTGCCGCGGGCGCCGAAGTCGTGGCCGAAGGCGCGGCGCAGGGCGCGGACATCGTGCTCGGCGTGCAAGGGCCCGAGGTGGAGCTTCTCGCCGGGGCAAAGCCCGGTGCGTGGGTTGCGGCGGGGCTAGACCCCTTCCGCCGCCGCGACCGGGTGGATGCCTATGCCGCCGCCGGGTTCGAGGCGCTGGCGATGGAATTCATGCCGCGCATCACCCGTGCGCAGAGCATGGACATCCTCTCGTCGCAATCGAACCTTGCGGGTTACAAGGCCGTGCTGGTGGCGGCCGACCATTATGGCCGCGCCTTCCCGATGATGATGACCGCCGCCGGCACCGTTTCGGCGGCGAAGGCTTTCGTCATGGGCGTCGGCGTTGCCGGGCTTCAGGCGATCGCCACCGCCCGCCGTCTTGGCGCGCAGGTCTCTGCGACCGACGTGCGTTCGGCCACCAGGGAACAGATCCAGTCGCTGGGCGCCAAGCCGATCTTCGTCGAGAACGTCGCCGGGATCGAGGGCGAGGGCGCCGGCGGCTATGCCACCGAGATGAGCGAGGAGTACCAGAAGGCGCAGGCCGAACTGGTTTCGAGCCACATCGCCAAGCAGGACATCGTGATCACCACCGCGCTGATCCCGGGCCGGCCTGCGCCGCGGCTGATTTCGGACGCGCAGATCGCCAGCATGAAGCCCGGTTCGGTCATCTTCGACCTCGCCGTGGCGCAGGGCGGCAATGTCGAAGGCTCGGTGGCGGACCAGGTGGTCGTGAAGCACGGCGTCAAGATCGTCGGTTATTCGAACACGCCGGCGCACCTGCCGGCTGACGCTTCGGCGCTGTTCAGCCGCAACCTCTACAACTTCCTCTCCGCCTTCTGGGACAAGGAGCAGGGCAAGCCCGTGCTCGACGAGGAAATCGGCAACGCCATCCGCCTGACGCACGGCGGCAAGGTGGTCAACGAACGTCTGCTTGGCTGAGGGGGCCGGACCAATGGACTTCATTTCAATCCTTAGCATCTTCGTGATGGCCTGCTTCGTGGGCTATTACGTGGTCTGGTCGGTTACCCCGGCGCTGCATACGCCGCTGATGGCGGTGACCAATGCGATCTCCTCGGTGATCGTGGTCGGCGCGCTGGTCGCTTCGGCGGCGGAAGGGTCTGCCGTTTCGAAGTGGCTGGGCCTTGGCGCCGTAGTGCTGGCTTCGGTCAACATCTTCGGCGGCTTTGCCGTGACCGAGCGCATGCTTGCGATGTACAAGAAGAAGGAGAAGAAGTGATGGAACACGTCGCTTCGGTTCCTTCGTGGGCGATGCTCGCCTACCTCATCTCGGGCGTGCTGTTCATCCTGGCGCTGCGCGGGCTTTCCAGCCCGGCGACGAGCCGCGCGGGCAACCGCTATGGCATGATCGGGATGACCATCGCGATGGTCACCACGCTGGTCACCCATGGCATCGCCAGCCTGCCGGAAATCGCAGGCGCCATCGCCATCGGCGGCGGCGTGGGCTTCGTGACCGCGCGCAAGATCAAGATGACCGACATGCCGCAGCTGGTGGCAGCGTTCCACTCGCTGGTGGGCCTTGCTGCCGTGCTGGTGGGCCTTGCCGCCTACCTCAACCCCGGCGCGTTCGGTATCCTTGGCGCCGACGGCCTGATCGAGCCGCAGAGCCGCGTCGAGATGGGCCTTGGCATCGCGATCGGCGCGATCACGTTCTCCGGCTCGATCATTGCGTTCCTCAAGCTTGCCGGCAAGATGAGCGGTTCGCCGATCCTGCTGCCGGGTCGCCACGTGCTGAACCTCGGCACGCTGATCGCGATCCTCGGCCTTGTCGCCTATTTCACGCAGGACCAGAGCCAGTGGGTGATCGCCACGATCACCGTGCTCTCGTTCCTTATCGGCTTCCTGCTGATCATCCCGATCGGCGGCGCGGACATGCCGGTGGTCGTCTCGATGCTCAACTCGTATTCGGGCTGGGCCGCGGCGGCGATGGGCTTCACGCTCCACAACACCGCGATGATCATCACCGGCGCGCTGGTGGGCTCTTCGGGTGCGATCCTTTCGTACATCATGTGCAAGGCGATGAACCGCGGGTTCCTCTCGGTGATCGCAGGCGGCTTCGGCGCGGAAGCGGCTGCCGGCGGCGGCGCGGCCAAGGAGCAGCGTCCGTGGAAGCGCGGCAGCGCCGAAGACGCCGCCTACATGATGAAGGAAGCCGAAAACGTCATCATCATTCCGGGCTACGGCATGGCGGTTTCCCAGGCGCAGCACGCGCTGCGCGAAATGGGCGACGTTCTGAAGAAGGAAGGCGTCAACGTGAAGTACGCCATCCACCCGGTGGCAGGCCGCATGCCCGGCCACATGAACGTGCTGCTGGCCGAAGCCAACGTGCCCTATGACGAAGTGTTCGAGCTGGAGGACATCCAGAGCGAATTTTCGCAGGCGGACGTTGCTTTCATCATCGGCGCCAACGACGTGGTCAATCCGGCGGCCAAAACCGACAAGTCCTCACCCATCTACGGCATGCCGGTGTTCGACGTGGACAAGGCCAAGACGATCTTCTTCGTCAAGCGCTCCATGGGCGGCGTGGGCTATGCCGGCGTGGACAACGACGTGTTCTACATGGACCAGACCATGATGCTTCTGGCCGACGCCAAGAAGATGGTCGAAGACATCGTCAAGGCGCTGGCGCACTGATCTTCGCGCTTTGATTTGGGATAGCATGAACCGGGGGCGACAAGGTGCGCCTCCGGTTCACGTCTGTCGGCGTGGTGCGCCACGCGAAGCGGTGGATAGCCGCGATGAAGCGGTGACAGCGGCCCGGGGGCCGCTTGCCGCTCGCGCGGCGGTTGCGTAAGCCCCGGCGGGACAGGGGGACCGTCATCCCGCGGGGAGAATTCACGTTGCGCAAGATTGGCCTGATCGGAGGCATGAGCTGGGTTTCGACCCGGACCTATTACGAACACATCAACAAGCTGGTGCAGGCGCGCACCACCAAGCTCGCCAGCGCGCCGATGCTGATCGAGAACCTGGACTTTACCGACCTTGTCCGCCTTTCGACGCCTGAGGAATGGGCGCGCGCAGGCGACGTGCTGGAGGCGAGCGCGAAACGTCTGGAACAGGCGGGCGCCACCGCAATCCTGATCGGCGCCAATTCGATGCACAAGGTCTACGACCGGATCGCTGCGGGGGTCGGCGTGCCGGTGCTGCACATCGCCGATGCGGTGGGGCGGAAGATGCAGGCGGCCGGCGTGAAGACCGCCGCGCTGATCGGATCGCGCAACGTGATGGTCGAAAGCTTCTATCGCAAGCGGCTGGTCGAGCACGGCATCACGCTGCTGCCGCCGGTGATGGACAACGTCGAGGAAATCGACCGCATCATCTACGAGGAGCTGATGCAGGGCCGCGCCACGCGCAGCGCAGAACGCACCTTCCGCACGATCCTGACCAACATGGGGCAGGCCGGCGCGCAAGGCGTGGTGCTGGGCTGCACCGAGCTCGACATGGTGATCGACGTCGATGCCAACGTGCTGCCGATCTACGACGGCACGCGCATCCATGCCGAGGCCGCAGTGGAGTGGATCCTGGGCGGGTGAGCCAACGCGCGCCTTACGCTTCGGACCCGGCGCGCTCGCGCGGGCGGGAATACGGGCTCGAGCCGGAAACGGCGCGCGGGCCCCGTTCCGCGTTCCAGCGCGACCGCGACCGCATCGTCCATTCGATCGCGTTCCGGCGACTTCGCCACAAGACACAGGTGTTCATCGCGCCCGATGGCGACCACTATCGCGTGCGGCTGACGCACAGCCTGGAAGTCGCGCAGATCGGCCGGGTGATCGCGCGGACGCTGGGGCTGGACGAGGACCTGACCGAGGCGTTGTGCCTGGCGCACGACATCGGCCATCCGCCGTTCGGCCACGCGGGCGAGGACGCGCTGGAAGAGGCGCTGGTCGGCGCCGGCGGGTTCGACCACAACGCCAATTGCCTGCGCGTGCTGATGCGCCTTGAAAGCCCGTACTGCGGGCACGAGGGGCTGAACCTTTCGTGGGAGACGCTGGAAGGCATCGCCAAGCACAACGGGCCGATCCACGAACCGACCTGGGCCCTGGCCGAGCTGGACGCGGCGTTTCCCCTGAACCTTGCCAGCCATGCCTCGCTCGAGGCGCAGGTGGCGGCGATCTCGGACGACATCGCCTACGACAATCACGACATCGACGATGGCCTGCGCGCCGGGTTCCTGACGATCGATGACCTGATGGAGTTGCCTTCGGTGGAGGCACAGTGGCGCACGATCGAACAGCGCTTTCCGGGCGCCCCGCGCGAGCGGATGCAGCGCGAGCTGGTGCGCGGGCAGATCGGCCGGATGGTCAACGACGTGATCGCCGAAACGCAGGTGCGGATCGCGGCGAGCGGCGTGCAGTCGGTCGAGGACGTGCGGGCCGCCGGGCAGACGCTGTGCCGCTTCTCGCCGTCGATGCGCGAGGAAGAGCGCACGCTCAAGAAGTTCATGTACGACCGGCTCTACTACCACCCCGAACAGATCGCCGCGGCGGAGCGGGCGCGGCACGTGGTGTCGCGGTTGTTCGAAGCCTATCGCGCAGATCCGGCGGCGATGTCCGAAGATTGGGCCGCGCGATTGCCCGAGAGCGAGCCTGCCCGAAGCCGGCACATCGCCGACTTCATCTCTGGCATGACCGACCGCTATGCGGCAGACTGCTATGCCAGGCTGTTCGGGGAAGTGCCGGAGGGGTTGCGCAATGTCTGAGCCGAGACGCGTGCTGCTGGTCGGAGCGACAGGCCTTGTCGGACGCGAGGTAATCGCGGCCTGCGCGACGCGGGCGGACATCACGCTGTCGGGGCTTGCCCGGCGGGAGATACCGCTGCCGCAAGGCGCGCGGATCGAGCTGCTGCTGGCCGACACCGCGCACTGGCCGCAGGCGATTGCCGATGCGCGACCCGATACGGTGGTGGTGGCGCTGGGGACCACGATCAAGGCAGTGGGTGGCGACAAGGCGAAGTTCCGTGCGGTGGACCACGATCTTGTGCTGACTTGCGCGGAAGCCGCCAAGTCCGCCGGGGCGCGGCAACTTATCCTCGTCTCGTCCGTGGGTGCCGAGCTTTCTTCGCGCAACTTCTACCTTTCGGTGAAGGGAGAGGTGGAGGATCGGCTGGCCAAGCTGCACTTCGCCCGGCTCGATATCCTGCGCCCCGGCCTGCTGCGCGGGACGCGCGAAGGGCCAGTGCGCCCGGCCGAGCGGCTGGGCATGATCCTGAGCCCGCTGGTCGACCGGTTCCTGCGCGGAAGCCTTGCGCGCTATCGTTCGGTGCGGGCGCGGGACCTGGCGCGGGTGATCGTGGCGCTGATCGGCGCGCGTCCCGATGGGCGGTACGTGCACCACAACCCCGAATTCCGGCGGTTGCTGGCGCGCTGAGGGGCCGTTCCACCGAAAAGGCGGCGGCCCTGCATTGACTTGGGCGTGCTGCATGCGCGAAAGCACCAAAGTCGCTGATCGCGCGGGAGAGGTCCTGCGATTCGGGCTTCCGGTGACGGAGGCCGGGTTCGCAGGGCGCCGAAGGAGCAACCGCCCCGGAATCTCTCAGGCAAAAGGACCGCGTGGGTCGATAGCGTCGCTCTGGAAAGTGTCCCCGCGTGTCGGGGGCCGCCGAAGGGGTAACCTTGCCGCCATCCGATGGCGCCGGGGGAAAGCTCTCAGGTTTCCGTGACAGAGGGGGCACCGGAAATGGTGCCATCCTTGCGTGCGGAGTCCCTGTTTGTGAGCGACTTGAACGACATTCCTGCGAACGATTTCGAAGATCCGGACGTTCCTTCGGGCCCGCTTGAACTGCCGCTCGACGCCTGGCATCGCGCGCGCGGCGGCCGCATGGTCGAGTTCGCCGGCTATTCGATGCCGGTGCAATACGAAGGCATCATCGCCGAGCACCTCTGGACGCGGGAGAGCGCCGGGCTGTTCGACGTCAGCCACATGGGCCAGCTGTACATTTCGGGGGAGGGCGTGGAAGCCGCGCTTGAAGCCGCGCTGCCGATCGACCTGTCGACGCTGCCGCTGGGCGGCGTGCGCTATTCGCTGCTGCTGGACGAAACCGGTGGCATCCTCGACGACCTGATGGTCACGCGCTGGGGCACGGGGTTCTACCTGGTGGTCAACGGCGCGACCAAGTGGGACGACATCGCGCACTTGCGCGAGATCCTGCCCGATGACGTGACGATCAACCACCTCGACGACAGCGCGCTGCTGGCGCTGCAGGGGCCCAAGGCGGCCGAGGCGCTGGCGCCGCTGGTGGCGGGCGAACAGGCGCTGGGCGACCTGAGCTTCATGCGCGGCGCGGCCTTCAAGCTTGGCGGCGTGGATGCGTGGATCAGCCGCTCCGGCTACACCGGCGAAGACGGCTTCGAAATCTCGATCCCGGCGGAAAGCGCGGCCGCGATCGCCGAGCTGATCGCCGGTCAGGCGCAGGTCAGGCCGATCGGGCTGGGTGCGCGCGACAGCCTGCGGCTGGAAGCGGGGCTGCCGCTCTATGGCCATGACATGACGCCCGAGCATGAGCCGATCGAGGCGGGCCTTGCCTTCGGCATCAACAAGCGCCGCCGCAGCGAAGGCGGCTTTCCGGGGGCTGATCGCGTGATCGCCGCGCTGAACGATGGTCCGGCGCGCCGCCGCGTCGGCCTTTCGATCGAGGGCCGGATGGCCGCGCGCGAGGGCGCCGTCGTGCTTGCCGGCGATGCGCCGGTGGGCGTGGTCACATCGGGCGGGTTTTCGCCGAGCCTCGAGCGGCCGATCGCCATGGCATACGTCGCCAGCGAACACGCCGCGCCGGGTACCCAGCTTTCCATCGACGTGCGCGGGCGCAAGCTTTCCGCCAGCGTCGTTCCCATGCCCTTCGTTCCCCACCGATATTACCGCAAAGGAGCCGCCTGATGTCCCGCTATTTCACCAAGGACCATGAGTGGATCGAGGTTTCGGGCGATGCTGCCACCGTTGGCATCACCGAGTACGCGCAGAGCCAGCTGGGCGACATCACCTTCGTCGAGCTGCCCGAGGCGGGCGCCAGCGTGGGCAAGGGTGACAGCTGCTCGGTGGTGGATTCGGTCAAGGCGGCAAGCGATGTCTATGCGCCGGTTTCGGGCAGCGTGACCGAAGGCAATGCGGCGCTGGAAGACCAGCCCGAGCTGGTCAATTCGGATGCCGAAGGCGCGGGCTGGCTGTGGCGCATGACGCTGTCGGACACCGGCGAACTGGCCGAATTGATGGATGAAGACGCCTACAAGGCCTACATCGCGGAGCTTTGAGCCGATGCGCTATCTTCCCCTCAACGATGCTGACCGCGCGGCGATGCTCGAGAGCGTCGGCGCAGGTTCGATAGAGGACCTGTTCGTCGACGTGCCGGCGGAGGCGCGGCTGGCAGGGCCGGTGCCGGGCCTGCCGATGCACGCCAGCGAAATGGCGGTCGAGCGCCACATGGCGCGGCTTTCGGGTGAGAGCCTGACTGCGGGCGAGGCGCCGTTCTTCCTTGGCGCGGGCGCTTACCGTCACCACGTGCCGGCGAGCGTGGATCATCTGATCCAGCGCGGCGAGTTCCTGACCGCCTACACGCCGTACCAGCCCGAAATCGCGCAGGGCACGCTGCAGGTTCTGTTCGAATTCCAGACGCAGGTGGCGCGCCTGTTCGGTACCGACGTTGCCAACGCATCGCTCTACGACGGGTCGACCGCGTGCTGGGAAGCGATAACGATGGCCGGCCGCGTGACCAAGCGGAAGAAGGCGGTGCTTTCGGGCGGGGTGCACCCGCATTATGTCGAGACGGCGCGCACGATGGCAAAGTTCACCGGCGACACGCTGGTGACGCGGCAGCCCGAGCTGGTCGCGGCGAGCGATGACGATGCGGTGATCGCCGACATCGATGGCGAGACCGCGTGCGTGGTGGTGCAGTATCCAGACGTTCTCGGGCGCATTCCCGATGTCGCCAGGATCGCGCAGGCGGCGCAGGCAAAAGGCGCGCTGCTGATCGTGGTGGTGACCGAGCCGGTCGCGCTGGGCCTGCTCGAAAGCCCCGGTGCGCTGGGTGCCGATATCGTGGTGGGCGAAGGCCAGTCGCTCGGCGTCGGCCTGCAGTTCGGCGGACCGTACCTGGGCCTGTTCGGGTGCCGCGAGAAGTATGTGCGCCAGATGCCGGGCCGCCTCTGCGGCGAAACGCTCGACGCCGATGGCAAGCGCGGCTTCGTGCTGACGCTGTCGACGCGTGAGCAGCACATCCGGCGCGAGAAGGCGACGAGCAACATCTGCACGAATTCCGGCCTTTGCGCGCTGGCCTTCTCGATCCACATGACGCTGCTCGGCGGCAAGGGTCTTGAAAAGATGGCCAAGCTGAGCCGCATCCGTGCGGCGCAGACGGCGCAAGCCTTGGCCAAGGTGCCCGGCGTGAAGATCGTGAACGACAGCTATTTCAATGAGTTCGCAGTCGTTCTTCCCAAGGATGCGCGGACCGTGGTGCGCGCGCTTGCCGACAAGGGCGTGCTTGGCGGCGTGTCGCTGGGCAGGCTTTACCCAGGAGCCGAGGCGCTTTCGGGCGGGTTGCTGGTGACGGCGACCGAATGCACGACGGCGGACGATATCGCGGCGCTTGTCTCCGCACTCGAGGAGGTGCTGGCATGAACGAGATCAACCCCTCGGGCTGGCGCCCGGCGATGCGCGAATCCGGCGTTCCGGCCTCGGCAATCGAGACGTTCACCGGCAACCGCGCGCTGCAGCTGGAAGAAGCGCTGATCTTCGAAATCGGCAATCTGGAGCATTGCGGCGTCGACTTCGATGAGGACGACTTCGACGAGACGCTGCTGGGCGGCCTGCCATCGCGCCGCAGCGCGCCGGTCGATCTGCCCGGGCTGACCGAGCCGGAAGCCGTGCGCCACTACACGCGGTTGTCGCGCCAGAACTATGCGATCGACCTCGGCCTGTTCCCGCTGGGGTCGTGCACGATGAAGCACAATCCGCGCCTTGACGAAAAGGTCGCGCGGATGCCGGGCTTTGCCGATGTGCATCCGCTGCAGCCGCAATCGACGGTGCAGGGCGCGCTCAAGGTGATGAACGAGCTGGCGCAGTGGCTAATCACCCTGACCGGCATGCACGGCGTGGCGATGACGCCCAAGGCCGGCGCGCATGGCGAGCTGTGCGGGCTGCTGTGCATCCGTGCCGCGCTGGAAGCGCGGGGCGATGCGCGCGAGGTGATCCTGGTGCCCGAGAGCGCGCACGGGACCAACCCGGCGACGGCGGCCTTCGCCGGTTACCGCGTCGAGAACATCCCCGCGACCGCTGACGGCCGCGTCGATGTCGCGGCGCTGACCGCAAGGCTGGGCCCGGACGTAGCGGGGGTGATGATCACCAATCCCAACACTTGCGGCCTGTTCGAACGCGATCTCAAGACGATCTCGGACGCGGTGCACGCGGCGGGCGGCTTTGTCTATTGCGACGGCGCCAACTTCAACGCCATCGTCGGGCGCGTGCGTCCGGGCGACCTGGGCGTCGATGCGATGCACATCAACCTGCACAAGACCTTCTCAACGCCGCACGGCGGGGGCGGGCCGGGTTCGGGACCGGTGGTGCTGTCCGAAGCGCTGGCGCCGTACGGGCCGCTGCCGTTCACCGCGCGCCAGGCGGATGGCACGGTTCACCTTGTCGAGGAAGAAACTGCGGCCGAGGAAGGCCACGGGCAGGCGTTCGGGCGCATGTGCGCGTTCCATGGGCAGATGGGCATGTACACCCGCGCGCTCGCCTACATCCTGAGCCATGGCGCCGATGGCCTGCGGCAGGTTTCGGGCGATGCGGTGCTCAATGCCAACTATGTGCTGCGCAGTCTCGACGACGTGCTCGATGCGCCGTTCGGCGCGGCGGGGCCCTGCATGCACGAGGCGCTGTTCAGCGACGATGGCTTTGCCGAAGGCTTTTCGACGCTGGACCTTGCCAAGGGGCTGATCGACGAGGGATTCCACCCGATGACGGTGTACTTCCCGCTGGTGGTCCATGGCGCGATGCTGGTCGAACCGACCGAGACCGAAAGCAAGCGCAGTCTTGACCAGTTCATCGGCGCGATGCGTTCGCTGGCCGAACGGGCGCGGGCAGGGGACGAGGCGCTGAAGTCCGCACCGCACCTTGCGCCGCGACGGCGACTGGATGAAACGCTGGCGGCGCGCAAGCCCAAGCTGGTGTGGAAGACCTGAAACGAGAAAGCCCCCGCGCCGGTTGCGACGCGGGGGCTTTTCCCTTGGGCTGGAACCCGGACGTTACTTGCCGTTGATAGCATCCTCGGTCGACTGGCTCGCCGACTGGAGATCCTTGCCCGCACCCTTGACGGTGTTGCAGGCCGAAGCCGAAAGCACCAGACCGCCCAGCGCGGCGGCAAAAAGCATCTTGCGAACCATCGCGTTTGCTCCTTTAATCGGATAATTAACAGGCGATGGATCGGGGCGCTTGAGGGAGCGGTCCGGTCCGTCGCTGCTTGTTCCGTTGGTTAGACGGGGCAAGAACGATTGCAGCCCGCGCGGGTTCCGATGACGGGTACGGAGAGGATGAGCCGATGCGTGAAACCGCAGATTTCCTGACGTTCGACGAGCATTTCAAGCACTGGGCCGGCGACCGCCCGGATGCCGTGGCGATGGAGCAGGGCGATCGCCTGACCACTTACGCCGAACTGGAGGTCATCTCGCGCCGGATCGCTGCGTTCCTCGAATCGAAGGGCGTGAAGAAGGGCGACCGCATCGCCTGGATCGGCAAGAACGATGACCTGTACTTCCAGCTGCTGCTGAGCGCGGGCCGCATCGGCGTGGTGATGGCGCCGATCGGGTGGCGCCTCGCTCCGCTGGAAATGATCTACATCCTCAACGACACCGGCACGAAGCTGGCGGTGCTGGGCGAGGAGTTTGTTGGGCTTGCCGATCAGCTGAAGGAAAAGTGCCCGGCGCTTGAGCATGTTCTGGGCGAATCCGAAGCGCGCGCCGCGATCATGGCGACACCGCCCGCCGACACCGTCGTCCCGGCAGGGCCGGAAGATGCGTTCCTGCAGCTCTATACCTCGGGCACGACGGGCAATCCCAAGGGTGCGGTGCTCTGCCAGCGTAACATGTTCGGGCTGCGCAAGGCGAGCCTCGAGGCAGGCCTGCCCTGGGCCGAGTGGGACAAGGACGAAGCGATCCTGGTGTGCATGCCGTGCGCCCACATCGGGGGCACCGGCCTGGGCACGATGGCGTTCGGCGC
This sequence comes from Novosphingobium olei, assembly GCF_012927405.1. Lineage (GTDB taxonomy): Bacteria > Pseudomonadota > Alphaproteobacteria > Sphingomonadales > Sphingomonadaceae > Novosphingobium > Novosphingobium olei. Next base: position 85,128 of record NZ_JABBGM010000006.1, read on the forward strand.
AGGCGTGCGCGGGATCATCCACGCCGAGTTCACCGCCGAAGGCGCGCTGACCGCAATCGGGCAGGGGATCACCCGCTTCTTCATCGTTCCCGCCGCGCTGCAGATGCTGATCCAGCACCCGCTGGCCGCTCAGACCGATTTCAGCAAGCTCAAGTACGTGATGTACGGCGCGGCTCCGATCCCGCTCGAACTGCTGCGGGAAGCCTGCCAGACGATCCCCAACGCGGGATTCATGCAGTGCTATGGCATGACCGAGACGACCGGCACGGTGGTTTCGCTGGTGCCCGACGACCATGACCTGAACGGCAGCCCCAAGATGCGTTCGGCGGGGCGGGCCAATCCCGGCGTCGAAGTGCGCATCGTCGATCCGGATGGCAACGAAGTGCCGCGCGGGACGGTGGGCGAGATCGAAACGCGGTCGGCCAACAACATGCTCGGCTACTGGAACCTGCCCGAAGCGACCGCCAAGACGCTGTCCGAGGACGGCTGGGTGCGCACGGGCGATGCCGCTTACATGGATGAAGAGGGCTACATCTATATCCAGGACCGCATCAAGGACATGATCATCTCGGGCGGCGAGAACGTCTATCCGGCACAAGTGGAAAGCGCGATCTACGGCCACCCGGACGTGGCGGAAGTCGCGGTCATCGGGGTGCCGGATCCGAAGTGGGGCGAAGCCGTCAAGGCGGTCTGCGCGCCAAAGCCCGGCCACACGATCGATCCTGCAAGCATCATCGAATGGACGCGCGAGCGGCTGGCCGGGTTCAAGGTGCCCAAGTCGGTCGACATCATCGACGCACTGCCGCGCAATCCGTCGGGCAAGATCCTGCGACGCAACCTGCGCGAGCCGTATTGGGACGGCATGGATCGCCGCGTGAACTGATCGCCGTGCCCGCCCTGGCGCGCGCCAGCGCCGAGGGCGGGGCTCACGCGTTGAGCAGGGCGGCGCGTTCCTTGGACAGGGCATGTTCGCGCCAGGCGATGATCAGGCCCGCGGCACAGATCAGCGGCGCGCCGGTCCAGGTCGTGGCGGGGGGCAGGTTGCCGAAGAACACCGCGCCCCACAGCGTTGCCCAGCCGAATTGCGAGTAATCCATCACGATCACGCTCGACACGGCGCCGAGGCGCAGTGCGGCGGTCATCAGGATTTGCGCGAAGAGGCCGGTAACGCCAATCCCGGCGAGCATGGCCCATTGCACCGCATCGTGGTGCACGCCGGTGCGCAGCAGGAACAGCGCGAGCACCGGCGCGCTCATCGCCGAGAACCAGAACACCACGGTCAGCGGCTCCTCCGTCCGCCCCAGATCGCGCAGCTGGATCGAGACGAGCGCGACGAAGAAGGCCGCGCCGATGCCGACGGCAAGGCCGAACAGGGGCAGATGGCCGCGGTCAGGCCCGGCAATGACGATCACGCCGGTCAGCCCGAGCGCGACGGCGGTCCAGCGCCATGGGCCGACATGCTCCTTGAGCATCACTGCTGACAGGATCACGGCGAAGATCGGCGCGGTGAAGCCGAGCACGGTGGATTCGGCCAGCGGCAGGATCTGCACCACGCCCAGCGTCATGAACATGCCGGTCGTGCCGATCGCCGCGCGGCGGGCGTGAATCCAGGGGCGCTTGGTCGCCAGGCGACCGAGCTGGCCTTTCCCGGCAAGCCAAATCGCGAGGAGGAGCGCCGGTATCGCCTGGCGCCAGAACATCGTTTCGGGCAGGGATACGCCGCGCTCCCCGGTCATCTTGACGAGAAGCAGCATCACCGAGAGCATCAGCATGGCTGCCAGGCGCAGCGCAAGCGCGAGCATCGGGCGTTGGGCAACGGGCATGGCGGCAGGCCTTAGGCCCCGCGCGACCGTGCGCAAGGCCCTAATGCACCGGTATCAGAGGCAGGCTTCGAGATAGGCCTGGTCGAACCCGAACTGCCGCGCCTTTTCAAGCGTGTACGGGCGCAGGCCCGACGGGCGGAATTCGCCGATGATCTTACCGTCGTCGGTTTCGTCGAGGTATTCGAACTTGAACAGTTCCTGTGTCACGATAACATCGCCTTCCATCCCGATCACCTCGGTGATGTTGGTGGTGCGGCGCGAACCGTCGCGCAGGCGCTTGACCTGCACGATCAGGTCGACCGATTCCGCGATCTGGCGGCTGATGGCTTCCTTGGGGATCTTGATGTCGCCCATCAGGATCATGTTCTCCATACGGCCGAGGCATTCACGTGGGCTGTTGGCGTGGAGCGTACACATCGAACCGTCGTGGCCGGTGTTCATTGCGGCGAGCAGGTCGAAGCACTCCGCGCCACGAATTTCGCCCAGGATGATGCGGTCGGGGCGCATACGCAGCGCGTTCTTCACGAGGTCGCCGATGGTGATCGCGCCTTGGCCTTCAAGGTTCGGCGGGCGGGTTTCGAGCGGCAGCCAGTGCGGCTGCTGCAAGCGAAGTTCGGCGGCGTCTTCGATGGTCAGCACGCGCTCGCCCGGATCGATCATCTTCGAAAGGGCGTTGAGCATCGTGGTCTTGCCCGAACCGGTACCACCCGAGATGACGATGTTCATGCGGCACGCACCGGCGATTTTCAGCGCCGTCGCCATCTTGTCGCTCATCGAACCGAAATCACGCAGCATGTCGATCGTGATCGGCTTTTCGGAGAACTTACGAATGGAGATGGCGGTGCCGCGAAGCGAGAGCGGCGGCACGATCACGTTGACGCGGCTGCCGTCCTTGAGGCGGGCGTCGGCCAGCGGCGTGGTCTGGTCGACGCGGCGGCCGACCTGGTTGACGATGCGCTGCGCGATCTGGAACAGGTGGCTTTCGTCGCGGAAGCGGATCGGCGCGAGCTGGAGCTTACCCTTCTTTTCGATGTAGGTCTGCTCGGGCCCGTTGACCATGATATCCGACACGTCGGGGTCGTTCAGCAGCTCTTCGAGCGGACCGAAGCCGAGCAGTTCGTCGATCAGCACCTTTTCCAGCGCGAACTGTTCGCGCCGGTTCAGGGTGACCTTCAGCTCGGCCAGCACTTCCATGATAATCGGGCGGAATTCTTCCGACAGTTCTTCCTTGGTGAGCGTGGCGGCGGCTTCGGGATCGACGCGTTCGAGCAGGCGCGGCAGCACCTGTTCCTTGATCTTGTGGACCGAGGCTTCGAAGCCTTCGGCCTGGTACTGGTTGTCGACGACCGCGTTGGCCCGATCGGCGAGGCGCGTCATCGCGTCGGCCTTGAGCGCGGCGGCGCTCATCGGCTGGTCGGCGAAATCCATCGGCGGAAGGGGCGGGAACTGATCGCCGCCGCCCAGGGGCACCTGCTGGGGCGCCGGCGTCTGCAGGCTTTGCGGCGACGAGGCCGTTTCACCACCCTTCATCGGGCGTGCGACGCCGAAGGCGGGACGCCCCGCTGCGGAGCCGCCGATGCCAGGCTTGCGACCAAATGCGCTCATCAGAACCGTTTCCCGTACCCTTTGACCGACATGCCAGCCCTTTGGTCAGCAGTCGGTATCGTGACATGGTGAATACGCTGGAAAGGTTCAGGATTCCCTAACCGGGACGGATTCGATGGTGGCGAGCGAGCAAAACGGACGAAGCGCGGCGGGTGGGGCGCAGAGTTGCTGGCTTTGCACGCGACCGCTGGGCCGCAGGGTGGAATGGCACCACCCGGTGCCCAAGTCCCGCGGCGGGAAGATGACCGCACCGGTTCACCCGATTTGCCATCGCACGCTGCATGCAACGTTTACCAATGCCGAACTCGCGCGGTTCGGCGCTGACGCGCTGGCGCTGAGGGGAAGGGTGGAGCTCCAGCCTTTCCTGCGCTGGATCGCCTCCAAGCCCCCCGATTTTCATGCGCCGACGGCGCGGCGGAAGTGAGGTCAGGTCGCTTCGCGAATGCGCAGGGTTGCGAGTGCTGCGGCAAGCATGACCAGTGCGGCGACCAGCATTGTCCAGACCGGCTCGGTCGGGAAGAAGCTGCGGATCACTTCACCCATCACCGTCGCGACCAGCAGCTGCGGCAGCACGATGAAGAAGTTGAACACCCCGATGTAGATGCCGAACTTGCGCGGCGGCAGCACGCTGGTGAGGATGACGTAGGGCATGCCGAGGATCGAGGCCCAGGCAAGTCCCACCAACGCCATCGGTACGAGCAGCAGCGTCTTGTCGCGGATCACCAGCATCAGCGCAAAAGCTACGGCGCCTGCGGTCAGGCAGACCATGTGCGTTTTCACGTTGCCGATGCGTCGGGCCATCACTGGCAGCAGGAACGCGGCAAGCGCGGCAACGCCGTTGTAGAAGGCGAACATCACGCCAACCCAGTCCGCGCCCGCGTTGTATGCGGCGCTGGTGGTGTCGGTCGAATGGAACACATACTGCGTGACCACCGGCGTGGTGTAGATCCACAGCACGAACAGCGCGGTCCATGTGAAGAATTGCGCCAGCGCCAGCTGCTTCATCTGCGCCGGCATCTGGGCCAGGTCGCTCATGATATGGGCGACCGCCCCGGTGGAGCGACGCACGCGGGAAATTACCTGAGCGAGGCCGAACGCGACCATCCCGCCACCCAGCACGAGCAGCTGCTTGTCGAGCCCAGCGGCGATCACCAACGCCAGCAGGGCGACGCCGGCCAGTGCCCAAAGCGCACCGCGAGCCGGATAGACCAACGGTTCGGCGGCATGGTCGGCATCGGCCGCGCGGCCCTCGAAGGCGGCCATCTGGTCAGGGCTGTATTCGCGGGTGGTGAACGCTGTCCACGCCACGGCGAGCACGATTGATGCCGCGCCGAGCAGGAAGCTCGCGCGGACTGACGGCGGGATCACCCCTTCGGGCGCAGTATTGGCGATGCCCATCGCGGTGAAGAGTGCTGGAGCGAGGCTGCCGATGACCGCGCCCGCTCCGATGAAACAGGTCTGGATTGCGAACCCTTGTGCGCGCTGTTCGGGCGGCGTCATGTCACCGACGAATGCGCGAAAAGGTTCCATCGAGACGTTGAGCGAGGCATCGAGCAGCCAGAGGAATGCAGCAGCCAGCAGCAGCGCTCCTGCATAGGGCAGGCCGACGAGCGCAAGCCCGGCCAGCAGCGCGCCCGCCATGAAATAGGGCCGGCGCCGTCCGAACCGGCCCCAGGTCCGGTCCGAGAAGTGGCCGATCAGCGGCTGGACCAAGAGGCCGGTGACCGGGCCCGCGATCCACAGGAACGCAAGGTCGTCAACATTGCTGCCCAGCGACTGGAAAATGCGGCTGACGTTGGCGTTCTGCAGGCCGAACGCGATCTGGATGCCGAAGAAGCCGAAGCTGATGTTCCACAGCCCCGCAAAGCTCTGGCGCGGCTTGGCGGTAGGAACGATGGCGCTGGCGGTGGTCATGGCGTCTCCCGGCCGGACATCGCGCGCAGCAAGCGCGGCGTGCCCGTTTTCTGACGCGGGGATTGCACGATCAGGACCGGGCGGCAATCGCATTGCATACGAATACCATTCCGATGCATGGCGGAAATCCGCGGATTTTAGAAAGGTTTAGCCCCCGCTGCTGGCGCGAACCACAAGGCGGGTAGGCAACACCGCAGGCGGCGGCGGACGGTCCTCGATCTGCGCCAGGACGGTTTCAACCAGCGCTTCGCCGGCGTGGCGCATGTCCTGCATCACGGTGGTGAGCGGGGGGCTGGTGTGGCTGGCTGCGGGCAGATCGTCGAAACCGACCAGCGCGACATCGCCCGGCACCGAAAGGCCCGCTTCGCCCAGCGCGCGCAAGGCGCCGATCGCGATCAGATCGCTCGCCGCAAAGATCGCATCGAACGGTTTTCCGCGCGCGATCAGCTTTTTGGCCGCTTCGTAGCCCAGCTCCTCGGACGAGATGACATCGACGGCCAGTTGCGGGTCCGGCTTGACCCCGGCAGTCTGCATCGCGCGCAAAAGGCCGGCGTAGCGCTGTTCGAATTCGGGATAGTGCGAATCCGCCTGGCCGAGGAAAGCGATGGCGCGGCGCCCGCGCGCGAGCAGATGTTCGCCCACCAGCCGGCCGGCACCGAAGTTGTCGCTGCCGATGGTTGCGCCGATCGTCGCCTGGTCGACCGACCCCCAGCGTACGAAATGCGTACCGCTGCGCATCAGTTGACGCAGGCGCGCTTCGTAAAGCGTGTAGTCGCCGTAGCCGAGCAGGATCAGGCCGTCGGCGCGGTGGCTTTCCTGGTATTTCTTGTGCCAATCGTCATCGAGTTTCTGGAACGAGATCAGCAGATCGAGCCCGCGCGCGGCGCAATGGCGGGTGATCGAGCCAAGCATCGACAGGAAGAACGGATTGATGTTCGATTCATCGGGCGTCGGGTCTTCGAAGAACAGCAGCGCCAAGGTGTTCGATCGTTGCGAGCGCAACGAGGACGCGTTCTTGTCGACGGTGTAGTTGAGCTGGCGCGCGATCGCCTCGATCTTCTGCCGCGTGGCGAGGCTGACCGCCTTGCTGCCGCGCAGGGCACGGCTGACCGTGGGCTGGGAGACGCCCGCAAGGTATGCGATGTCGAAGCTTGTCGGCTTGTTAGACGGACGGCGCCCCATCTGCGTCTCTCCCCTTATGGATCAAAAGATTAGACCTCCGTTTCGGACCTTGCAACGTTGATCGGCAGCAAACCATTGCTCAATGGTATACGTATGCCATGTTCGCGGCGCGAGCCTGCAGGCGTAGTTGGCATTTCGGAGAGGATGCGAACCTGAAACGCTGCGGCACGATGGCCGCATCCCCTTCGCTATGGCGCCATGCGCCGACAGGGTTCAGGCCGGCGGAGTCCGGTTGGGGGAGTAGACCAGCACCATGAATAAGCACGCAATTACTGCAGGTCGCATCGGCGGATCGCTGCTTGCACTTAGCGTCGCGCTCGTCGCCGCGCCGGCTTTCGCGCAGGCCGCACCGCAGGCCGACGCGGCCGCACCGGCCGATGACGGCGCCATCGTCGTCACCGGCATCCGCGCCTCGCTCAACGCGGCGGCCGCGATCAAGCGCACCAGCCCCGCCATCGTCGAAGCGGTGTCCGCCGAAGACATCGGCAAGCTGCCCGACGTGTCGATCGCCGACTCGCTGGCGCGTCTGCCCGGCGTCACTTCGCAGCGCCTCGAAGGTCGCGACCAGCGCCTGTCGATCCGCGGCCTCGGTCCCGATTTCTCGACCACGCTGCTCAACGGGCGCGAACAGGTCACCGTCGGCGACAACCGCGGCGTCGAATACGACCAGTATCCGAGCGAGTTCTTCAAGAACGTCGTCGTCCACAAGGCTGCCGATCCTTCGCTGATCGCTGCTGGCATCGCCGGCACCGTCGACCTTCGCATGCTGCGCCCGCTGGCACAGCAGGACCGCATCGTCGCGCTGCAGCTGCGCGGCCAGATGAACGGCATCAAGAAGCTGAACCCCGATGGCAGCCGCTATGGCTACCGCGCCTCGGCGGCCTATGTCGACAAGTTTGCCGACGACACGTTCGGCATCGCCATCGGCGTTTCGGCGACCGACGCCCCTTCGCAGAACGAGCGCTACAACGCTTGGGGCTTCCCCAACTCGACCGCGACCGGCGGTGCGCTGCTGCTTGGCGGTGCGAAGCCTTACGTGCAGACCAACAAGTTGCAGCGCTATGGCGCGGTGGCGACGCTGGAATACCAGCCGAGCGACAACTTCCACTCGACGCTCGACGTGCTGTACTCGAAGTTCAAGGAAACGCAGCGCCTGCGCGGTATCGAATTCCCGATCGCGCCGGACTGGGGTTCGGGTGCGACCGTGCAGCCGGGCTACACCGTCGACAATGGCCTCGTCACCGACGCCACGATCACGGGCGTCCACGCGGTTCAGCGCAACGATTACAACAAGCGTGATGCCGACAACTTCTCGGTGGGCTGGAACAACGTCATCGGGATCGGTGAAAAGACCCACCTGACCGTGGACGCCAGCTACAGCCACGCCAAGCGCACCGACTTCCTGCTCGAAACCTACACCGGCACCGGCTACGGCGCGACCGGCGCTTCGGACACGCTGCATATTTCGGCGAACAAGAACGGTACGTTCGACATCGTCCCGACGCTGAACTACGCCGATTCCTCGCTGTTCGGCATCACCGATCCGCGTGGCTGGGGCTACAACGGCACCACGGCCGTGGTCCAGGCCGGCTTCCTCAACCGCCCGAGCTTCAAGGACGACCTGTTCGCCCTTCGCGCTAGCCTCGACGGCGAATTCGAAGGCAGCAGCGTGATCAGCGGCTGGGAAGTCGGCGCGAACTACAGCCGTCGCAAGAAGACCTCGGCGTTCAAGTCGTACTTCCTGTGCCCGACGGGCGCCGGCACCGACTGCACCGTCGCCAGCGGCACCACCCAGTTCGCCGCAATCCCGCAGCAGGCGATCGTCGGCTCGGTTCCGCTGGGTTACCTCGGCGTGCCGTCGATGCTCGCGCTCGATCCGCTGTACCTGTACAACAACAGCCTGCAGGGCGTTTACGACAACCGCCCGGTCTCGCTGGTTCGCGACAACTCGGTCACCGAGAAGGTCTGGACCGGCTATGCCATGATCAAGCTTGACGGTGATGTCGGCGGCAAGAAGGTGACCGGCGGCTTCGGCGTCCAGGTCGTCCACACCGACCAGAGCTCGGACGGCTCGATCTCGAACTTCTCGAATGGCGTGGTCACGGTGATCCCGGCTTCGGGCGGCGACAAGTACTGGCGCGTCCTGCCCAGCGCGAACCTGGCGGTGGAAGTGGCCGATGCCAGCTACCTCAAGCTCGCGACCTCGCTCACCATGGTGCGCCCGCGACTCGACCAGGAGCGCGTGAATCAGGAATTCGGGATCGATCCGTCGAAGCTCGGCTCGACCGACCCGGCCAACAGCGTGTTCAGCTCGAACGGCGGCAACTCGCGCCTGCGCCCGTACAAGTCCTTCAACGTCGATGCCTCGCTCGAGCACTACTTCCCGAAGGGCGGCTACGTCTCGCTGGCAGGCTACTACAAGCGTCTGACCGACTACGTCGATCCGAGCGCCAGCTTCGTCTATGACTTCGCTGCTGCTGCTTCGTCGCTTTCGCCGGCACAGCAGGCCGCGCTCGGCACGACGCTGGGTCTGGTCAAGGCGCCGAACAACGGCGGCAAGGGCAACATCAAGGGCTTCGAAGCAACGCTGTCGCTGCCCTTCTCGCTGCTGACCCCGTCGCTGGATGGCTTCGGCTTCTTCGGTTCGGGATCGTACACCAGCAGCAAGATCACGCTTGCCAGCAACCCAGGCAACCCGATCACCCTGCCGGGTCTGTCGGACTGGGTCGCCAACGCTTCGGTCTACTACGAAAAGAACGGTTTCCAGGTCCGCGCCTCGTACCGTTACCGTTCGAAGTTCCTCGCCGAAGTCGCTGGTCTTTCGGCCAACCCGACCTACCGCACGGCAAAGGCGGAAGGCATTCTCGATGCCCAGATCGGGTATGAGTTCCAAGAAGGCTCGCCGCTCGCCGGCCTGTCGATCCTGGTGCAGGCGAAGAACCTGACCGACCGTCCGTTCATCACCTACCAGAACGACGATCCGCGCCAGGTGATCGACTACCAGCGCTATGGACGCGACTACTACATCGGCCTCAGCTACAAGTTCTGAGGATCGGGTCGCACGGCCGGGCGGGGGGTGTGTCCGCACACCGCCGCCCGGCCACACGCAGCGAAGTTCCGGGGAGATTTGCCGTGGCCGAAGTTCAGCCCGTTGAAGTAGTCATCGTCGGCGGCGGGACCGCCGGATGGATGACGGCGGCGGCTTTCGGCCATTTCCTCGACGAAGGAAGCACCGGGCAAGGGTACAAGATCCGCCTTGTCGAATCCGAAGCCATCGGGACGATCGGTGTCGGCGAGGCGACCATCCCGCAGATCCGGATGTTCAACCAGGCGCTCGGGATCGACGAGAACGCCTTCATCCGGGCAACGCAGGCTACCTTCAAGCTCGGCATTGAATTCGCCGGCTGGAAAAAGCCGGGTCACAGCTACATGCACGCGTTCGGCGACGTTGGCCGCGCCGTGGGCCTTTGCGCCTTTCACCACGTCTGGTCGCGCGGGGTCCGCCTGGGCCTAGCCGGGCCGACGCACGATTACTGCCTCAACGATATCGTGGCGAAGCAGGACCGGATGCACCGGGGCAGGGCGATGACCGCGCCGACGGTGCCGGAGATGCCGCACGCCTTCCACTTCGATGCCGGCCTGTATGCCCGCTTCCTGCGCGATTTTGCCGAAGCGCGTGGCGTGCAGCGCATCGAGGGCATGATCGACCAAGTTCTGCGCGATGGCGAAAGCGGCGACGTCACGGCGTTGCGGCTCGCTTCGGGGGAAACGGTTTCGGGCGATCTGTTCATCGATTGCTCGGGCATGCGCGCGCTGCTGATCGGACAGGCGCTTGGTTCGCCCTACGAGGACTGGAGCCACTGGCTGCCGTGCGACCGGGCGCTTGCCGTGCCCAGCGCGCGGGTAGAGCATTTCACGCCTTACACCCGTTCCACGGCGCACGATGCGGGCTGGCAATGGCGCATTCCGCTGCAGCACCGCACCGGCAACGGCCGGGTCTATTGCAGCGCATTCATCAGCGACGACGCGGCGGCAGAAAGCCTGCTCGCGCACCTCGATGCGCCGGCGCTCGACGATCCGCGCCCGATCCGTTTCGTCACGGGCCGCAGGCGCGAGGTCTGGAAGAACAACGTGATTGCCGTGGGGCTGTCGAGCGGTTTCCTCGAGCCGCTGGAATCGACCTCGATCCACCTGATCCAGTCGGCGATTTCGCGCATTCTCAAATTCATGCCGGGCAAGGTCTCCGCTCAGGCCGAGCGCGATGAATACAATCGCCAGTTCGCTTTCGAGATGGAACGCATTCGCGATTTCATCGTGCTCCACTATACCTTGAACGAGCGCGACGAGCCGTTCTGGCGCGCCTGCCGCGAGATGGAATTGCCCGGCACGCTGGCCGATCGCATCGCGTTGTTCCGCGAAGGCGGGCACATCTTCCGCGATGCCGACGAACTGTTCAGCGAAGTCGCCTGGTTCCAGGTGATGGCGGGGCAGGGCATCTTGCCTGCGCGCAGCCACGGCATGGCCGAGGCGCTCGATGTCAATGACCTGAAGGCCTGGCTCGACACGATCAACGCGCTCTACCAGCGCGAGGCGAGCCGCTATCCAAGTCATGCCGACTATATCGCCCGTAATTGCGCGGCACCTGCCATGACGATGGCTGCGGCATGAAGCATCTGTTTTCCCTCGCGCTCCCGGTTCTCCTTGCGGCGGCTCCTCCCTCCGCTCAGGCGCAAGGTTACCGGGAGCGCACCCCGGCGGGCGAGACCGTCTACTTCGTGTTGCCAGACCGGTTCGAGAACGCCGATCCGAAGAACGATCGCGGCGGGCTGAAAGGCGACAGGCTCGTCACCGGGTTCGATCCCGCAGCGAAGGGCTTCTACCACGGGGGCGATCTTAAGGGCCTCGTCAAGCGGCTGGACTATATCCAGGGCCTTGGCGCGACGGCGCTGTGGGTGGGGCCGATCTTCAAGAACAAGCCGGTGCAGGGGCCGAAAGGCCAGGAAAGCGCAGGCTATCATGGCTACTGGATCACCGATTTTACCCGCGTGGATCCCCACTTTGGCACAAATGCCGATTTCAAGGCGTTGGTCGATGCGGCGCATGCGCGCGGCATGAAGGTCTACATGGACATCATCGCCAACCACACGGCGGACGTGATCCAGTACCGCGAAGCGACGACGGAGGGCTATCCGTACCGCTCGCGCGCGGATTATCCTTATTCGCGCCGCGGTGGACTGGCGGGCGCTGCGATCAACCCGGGTTTTGCGGGCGACGGAGATTCCACGACGGCCAACTTCGCGAAGCTGACCGATCCGTCGTTCGCCTACACGCCCTATGTGCCCAAGGGCGAGGAACACGCCAAGGTTCCCGACTGGCTCAACAGCCCGATCCACTACCACAACCGCGGCAATTCGACTTTCACCGGCGAAAGCAGCCGCTTCGGCGATTTCGTCGGGCTGGACGACCTGTTCACCGAAAGCCCGGTCGTGCGCGACGGGATGATCGCGATCTACGCGAAGTGGATCGAGGACTTCGGGGTCGACGGCTTCCGTATCGATACCGCACGCCATGTCGATCCCGGCTTCTGGCGGGCCTTTATCCCCGCAATGCAGGACGTTGCGCGCAAGCGCGGCATACCGAACTTCCACATCTTCGGCGAAGTGGCGCATGAAAGTCCGGACAACGGCTACATCGCCCAATATACCCGGCGCGATGGCTATCCGGCCGTGCTCGACTTCGCCTTCCAGGGGGCGGTTCGCGCGGTGCTCGGTCAAGGCAAGGGGACCAAGGTCCTTGCCGAGATGTTCGATGGCGATGTGCTTTACGAAGGCGGCGAGAAAGCCGCGCTGGCCATGCCGACCTTCCTTGGCAACCACGACATGGGCCGCTTTTCGACGCTGGTCCGTGCCGATCGTCCCGGCATCGCGGATAAGGAGTTGCTTGACCGCGTCGCCCTGGGGCACGTGATGCTGATGACGCTGCGTGGCTCCCCGGTGATCTACTACGGCGACGAGCAGGGCTTCGTCGGCGATGGCAACGATCAGGACGCGCGCGAGGACATGTTTGCCTCGAAGGTCGCAAGCTACAACGACAATCACCTGCTTGGCAGCACGCGCACGACCACGCAGGAAAGCTTCGCGCCCGATCATCCGCTCTACAAGCTGATCGGTGAGCTGGGCCGGCTTCGCGCCGCGCATCCCGCGCTCGTCAGCGGCAGGCAGGAAACCCGCAGTTACAGCGAGACGCCGGGGCTGTTCGCGGTGTCCCGCTTCGACCCCGTCTCGGGCGCCGAATATCTCGTCGCCTTCAACACCAGCGACCAGCCGATCCACGTGGCAACGACGATCGGAACCGCGGCAACAGGCCTCGAGAGCCTGTTTGGCCAGTGCCCGGCGCACGTCGCCGCGCCCGGATCGGTCGTGCTCGAACTCCCCGCTTTCGGCAGCGTCGTCTGCCGTGCCCATTCCGATCCCTCCCCGGACAAGCCAGGTACATGAAGCAGCCCGCATCCCAGGATTTCATCGCCGTGACCGACCAGCCGCCCTTCGAGCAGCCGTGGTGGCGCGGCGCGGCGATCTACCAGATCTATCCCCGCAGCTTCGCGGATTCCAACGGCGACGGCATCGGCGACCTTCCCGGCATCACCGCGCGCCTCGAACATGTCGCCCGGCTCGGCGCGGATGCCATCTGGATCTCGCCATTCTTCAAGTCGCCGATGGACGATTTCGGCTATGACGTGGCGGATTACTGCGATGTCGATCCGATCTTCGGCACGCTGGCGGACTTCGATGCACTGGTTGCGCGTGCGCACGAACTGGGCCTGAAGGTCACGATCGACCAGGTCTACGCGCACACGTCCGACCAGCACCCGTGGTTTGTCGAAAGCCGCCAGTCGAAGGACAATCCCAAGGCCGACTGGTATGTCTGGGCCGATCCCAAGCCCGATGGTTCGGCGCCATCGAACTGGCAGTCGGTGTTCGGCGGACCTGCCTGGCGCTGGGATGCGCGGCGGTGCCAGTATTACCTGCACAATTTCCTCGCCAGCCAGCCACAGATGAATGCGCACAATCCCGATGTGCAGCAGGCGCTGCTCGACGTGATGAAGTTCTGGCTGGATCGCGGCGTCGATGGCTTCCGCATCGATGCGCTCAATTTCCTGATGCACGATCCGGCTCTGCGCGACAATCCGCCCGCGCCCGAGGACGGCCGCCGCCGCACCCGGCCGTTCGATTACCAGCTCAAGATCTACAACCAGTCGCACCCGGGCATCGTCGGTTTCATCGAGCGTATCCGCCAACTGTGCGACAGCTATGGCGCGGTGTTCACCGTCGCTGAAGTCGGCGGCGATCTTGCCGAAACCGAGATGAAGGCCTTCACCGCGGGTGAAACGCATCTCAACAGCGCCTACGGCTTCGACTTCCTCTATGCCGACAAGATCACGCCGCAATTCGTCAAGAACGCGCTGGCCAAGTGGCCCGACGAGCCGGGCCTTGGCTGGCCGAGCTGGGCGTTCGAGAACCACGATGCACCGCGCGCTGTCTCCCGCTGGGCGAACCAAGAAACGGTCGATGCCTTTGCCCGCATGAAAGCTCTGCTGTTCGCCACGTTGCGCGGCAACATCATCGTCTACCAGGGCGAAGAGCTGGGCCTCGATCAGGTCGAGATCCCGTTCGAGCTGCTGCAGGATCCCGAAGCGATCGCCAACTGGCCGCTGACCCTGTCGCGCGACGGAGCCCGCACGCCGATGCCGTGGATGAGCCAGGACGAACATGGCGGCTTCACCACCGCCACGCCGTGGCTTCCGGTGGGCAGTGGCAACTTGTCGCGCGCGGTCGATCGGCAGGAGGCCGACCCTGCCTCGCTGCTCAATTTGACGACGCGGCTGCTGCATCTGCGGCGCGCGAACCCGGCGCTGCGCTGGGGCGATTTCACCGTGGTCCATGCAGACGACGCGGTGCTTGCGGTGCGGCGCAAATATGGCGAGCAGTCGCTTGTCGGCGTGTTCAACATGGGCGCGCAGCCCCGCGCCGTTCCTGCCGGGTTGACCGGGGGCGGAAACGAATTGGCGTCGGTCAATGGCGCAACGCTGGAGCAGTTGCCGGCATTTGCCGCGCTGCTGGTCGAAGAGAGGATCTAAAATGCGCATCACTGCTGCCCTTGCAGCGCCGCTGGCGCTGGCGATGTCCTGCGCCCTGTCGACGGGCAACGCCGCGGCGCAAGCCGAGCCGGCGAGCGCGACCGCCGCATCGCCCGACGGCTCGATCGTGCTGACCGTCACCACCGACAACGATGGACGCCCGACCTACAGCCTGACGCGCAAGGGCAAGCTGCTGGTGGGCGCTTCGAAGCTCGGTTTCATCCTGACCGATGCGACATCGCTGCAGCGGGGCTTCGCCCTGGTCGGCAGCACGCCGGGGGCAACCAAGGAGACTTGGGAGCAGCCGTGGGGCGAACGCCGGTTCGTGACCGACAACCACACCGAACTGCTCGTGCGCTTCCATCAGAGCGCCGACTGGGGCGGGCGCGACATGAACGTGCGCTTCCGCCTGTTCGATAACGGTTTCGGCTTCCGCTACGAGATGCCCGAACAGGCGGGCTTGAACACCATGCGCATCGCTGACGAGATCACCGAGTTCGCCGTCGCGCAGAACGGTACCGCATGGTGGATCCCCGGCGGCGAATGGAACCGCTACGAGCAGGTCTACCAGAAGACGCCGATCGACGGGGTCTCTACCGCGCACACGCCGATCACCATGAAGCTCGACGATGGCACGCACCTTGCGCTGCACGAAGCGGCGCTGGTCGATTATTCGGGCATGTGGTTGAAGCGGATCACCGGCACCACCTTCCGCGCCACGCTATCGCCCTCGTCACACGGTGCGCGCGTTACCCGCGATCTGCCGTTCAACACGCCCTGGCGCACGATCCGCATCGCCGACAACGCCGCCGGGCTGGTGGAAAACGATCTCGAGCTCAATCTCAACGAGCCGAACAAGATCGGCGACGTGTCGTGGTTCAAGCCGATGAAGTACATCGGCATCTGGTGGGGCATGATCCGCGGGGACTGGACTTGGGCCGAAGGTCCAAGGCACGGCGCCACCACCGCCCGGACCAAGCAGTACATGGACTTTGCCGCGAAGCACGGCTTCGGCGGGGTGCTCGTCGAAGGCTGGGACAAGGGGTGGAATGGCAACTGGTTCGGCCACGGGCAGGACTTCAGCTTTACCGAGGCGGTCCCCGATTTCGACCTGAAGGCCGTCACCGCCTATGGCGCGAAGAAGGGTGTCCAGCTGATCGGCCACAACGAGACTGGCGGCAACATCGCCAATTACGAAGCCCAGCTCGACGATGCGATGAAGCTGTACCAGTCGCTCGGCATGCATTCGGTCAAGACCGGATACGTCGCCGATGCCGGCGGCATCATCGCACCTGGCGATGCGCCGGGTGAAACGCGCATGGAATACCACGATGGCCAGCGCCAGGTGCAGCATCACCTCAAGGTCGTGGAAACGGCAGCAAGGTACCAGGTCGCCATCGATGCGCACGAACCCGTCAAGGACACGGGCCTGCGCCGCACTTATCCCAACTGGATCGACCGCGAAGGCGCGCGCGGCATGGAATACAACGCCTGGGGGCAGTTCGCGAACGGGCCGAGCCATGAACCGACGCTCGTCTACACGCGCATGCTGTCGGGACCGATGGACTTCACCCCCGGGGTGCTCAGCCTCGAAGGCGCGAACCACGTGCCGCTTGCGTCCACGCTCGCCAAGCAGCTCGGGCTGTACCTGGCGATCTATTCGCCGATCCAGATGGCGGCCGACTTCATCGAGAATCTGGCGAAGTACCCCAAGGAGCTGGATTTCATCTCCAAGGTGCCGGCCGATTGGTCGGAAAGCCACCTCATCGCCGGTGAAGTCGGCACCCACGCCATCTTTGCTCGCAAGGATCGCAACAGCGCGGACTGGTACGTCGGCGGTGTCAACGACGCGACGGCGCGCGACGTGACGCTGGCGATGGATTTCCTCGATCCGGGCAAGACCTACACCGCCACGATCTACAAGGATGGGGAAGGGGCCACCTACGAAACCGACGCCCGCCATCGCATTGCCTATGAAACGCGCACGCTGCGCAAGGGCGACGTCGTCAAGCTGTGGCTCGCCCCCGGCGGCGGTGCGGCCATCCGGCTTCACCCCGGCAAGTGATCCATTCCGTGCGCGC
The DNA here is from genome assembly GCF_012927405.1 of Novosphingobium olei. Taxonomy (GTDB): domain Bacteria; phylum Pseudomonadota; class Alphaproteobacteria; order Sphingomonadales; family Sphingomonadaceae; genus Novosphingobium; species Novosphingobium olei. The sequence goes on from NZ_JABBGM010000006.1 coordinate 101,870, forward strand.
GTTCCTCGGTATTCTCGCAACGCTCGCCGCGCTCGCGGCACCCGCGTTCACCGAGGCGCGGGCCAGTGCGGGCCGCAAGCTCGAGTATCGCGAGATCGCGGCGCAAGGCCTTCCGCCCCAGCGCCTTACGATCTGGTTGCCACCGGGCTACGATGCGCCGGCGATGCGCGGCCGCCGGTTCGGGGTGATCTACATGCAGGACGGGCACAACCTGTTCGATCTTGCCAACTCGAATTTCAACAAGATCTGGGCGGCCGACCGCGCGATGGAGCAGGTGACGCGCCAAGGCATTGCGCCCTATATCATCGTCGGCATCTGGGCACCCGGCGCCGACCGCTTCCGCGAATACTTGCCTAGGCCCGCCTACGATGCGGCTCCACCAGCGCTACGGACAAGGATGGACGCGATGGCGCGGGGGCCGGTCGTGTCGGACCGCTACCTCGGCTGGATCGTTGGCGTGCTCAAGCCTTGGGTCGATTCCCGGTTCCGCACGCTTGCCGACCGTGATCACACGGCAGCGATCGGCTCGAGCATGGGTGGACTGATGAGCTGCTATGCCATCGTCGAACATCCCGAAACCTTCGGTCGTGCGGCGTGCATGAGTTCGCACTGGCCGGCTGCAGACCCTTCGACGGTCTCCGGCCATGATCCACAGGCTGCCTCGGTCTGGACGCAGTATTTCGGCGCGCATCTCGGCGCCCCGGATGGGCGGCGGATCTGGATGGATCATGGCGATGCCACGCTTGATGCATACTACGCCCCCTACCAGCAGCGCATCGACGAAGCCTTCACCGGCGCAGGCTGGCGTCGAAACGTGGACTTTCGAAGTGAAGTCTTCCCAGGCGAGGCACACGACGAGAACGCCTGGGCGTCGCGCCTGCCCGAGGTGCTGCGCTGGCTACTGCGCGATCCGTCCGACGCGAAAAGCGTGGAAATCGCGCCGTGAGCCGAAGTTTCGCCATGGACAAACCGCAGGAATGCGGCATGACAGCGTGGTACAATTTGCGGGGGGCCAGCCTTCGCGATCAAGGAGAGAACTGAAGCCATGGCGCTAGCCCCTGCCGCGCAGCCGAATGCCGGGAACGGCGATTCCGATCACGTCGACGCACCCGAACTGCGCCTGTTCGTGATGGCATTGTTCTTCATCTTCGGCGGCATCACCTCGCTCAATGACGTGATCATTCCGAAGCTGAAGGAACTGTTCACGCTCAATTACACCCAGGCGATGCTGGTTCAGTTCTGCTTCTTTACCGCCTACCTCCTGATCGGCATCCCCGGGGCGGCGCTGGTCAAGCGCGTGGGATACATGCGGGGGGCAACGGTCGGCCTGCTGACGATGATGGCGGGATGTCTGCTGTTCATCCCCGCATCGCAGAGCGCGACATATCCCTTGTTCCTGTTCGCCCTGTTCGTGCTGGCCAGCGGCGTGGTGGTGGTGCAGGTTGTCACCAACCCGCTGATCACGCTGCTCGGGCCGGCGAAGACGGCCAGCAGCCGGCTTACTTTCGCGCAGGCGTTCAACTCGCTCGGCACCGTGGTCTTTCCTGCGGTCGGCGCCAGCCTGATCCTCGGCAGCCTTGCCAAGGTCAGCGCGGCGGACCTTTCCGGCCCGGCGCTCGATGCCTACCGTGTCGCCGAAACGCAGACCGTGGTGCGCACCTACATCGCGCTCGCCGTGGCGCTGGCGCTCGTTGCCGGGGTGGTGTGGATGAACCGCAATCGGCTCAAGGGGGAAAAGCATGAGGCGGGATCGCTGCTCGCCAGCTTCGATCTGCTGCGCCGCCCGCGCTTTGCCTTCGGCGCCGCGTGCATCTTCCTCTATGTCGGTGCGGAGGTCTCGATCGGCTCATTGATCGTCAACTACTTCCAGCAGCCGCACGTCCTTGCGATCACGGCAGAGGCTGCCGGGCATTACATTCCCTATTACTGGGGCGGTGCGCTCGTGGGCCGGTTCTTCGGCTCCGCCATCCTCGCCAAGATCAATCCCGGCAAGGTGCTGGCCTTCAACGCCGTCGCCGCGATCGCGCTGATCGCGATCTCGGCTGCGAGTGGCGGCCATGTCGCGGCCTGGAGCCTGCTGCTGGTCGGCCTTGCCAATTCGATCATGTTCCCCACGATCTTCACCCTTGCCAGCGAAGGCCTTGGCCGCCGCGCCGCGGACGGATCGGGCCTGATCAACATCGCGATCTTCGGCGGCGCGGTCGTGCCGCTGCTGACCGGAACTATTGCCGACGTTTCGGGCCACCTGACCACGGCGCTCGTGTTGCCGGCGATCTGTTATGCCGTCATCGCCGGATTTGGCCTTTACGCCCGCCGTCCGGCTGGTGCGGAGGCCTGAGGACCGATCCATTTTCGTATGAGCAGCGTATAAATCTACCGTAAGCGTTGACTTTCGGGCGCGGGTGGCCAATTTCGTCCCATGCTTTCGCAGAAGACGCGATACACCATCCGCGCGCTGCAACACCTCGCCGACAGTTTCGGACAGGGGCCGGTGCGGCTGGACGCCATTGCGGAAGCGCAGAACATTCCGCGCAAGTTCCTGACGGTGATCCTGTCGGAGATGGCGCGCGAAGGCGTGGTCATCTCCCAGCGCGGTCGCGACGGCGGTTATGAACTGGCCTTGCCGCCGGTCGACATCCGTTATGGCGACATCATCCGCCTGACCCGGGGCAGCCTCGCGCTGGTCCCGTGCGCGAGCCGCAACGCGCACGAAACCTGCGCCAACTGCCTGCCCGAATCCGAATGCCGTTTGCGCGGGCTGATGCTGCAGCTGCGCGACGAGATGGCGGCCATGCTCGACCGCATGACGCTGGCCGACGCGATCCCTGTGGTGCCCCCGTTCGAGGACGCCGAAGCAACCGCCTGAGCGACGGCGCGCTTTTGCCGGATAGTTCGCTTAACTTCACTTGGCGTTCATCTGGCGGCTGGTTATAGCGCTGGGCCATGACCCTTGCTGCTTCGCTCCGCACGCCCGTGCGGCTCGCCCTTCTTGCGACTGCCACCGCCGCTATCGGCCTGACCGCGGGGTGCGCCGGGGGAGCCAAGGCGAAGAAGGACGTTGCCTATGTCGCGCGCGACGTCGACACGCTCTACGCCGCCGCCAAGGATCGCCTGGATCGCGGCAACCCGAAGCAGGCTGCCGCGCTGTTCGACGAAGTCGAACGCCAGCATCCCTATTCGCCGTGGGCCCGCCGCGCCCAGCTGATGAGCGCGTTCAGCTATTACGCCGGGCGTGATTATCCCAAGGCGGTGCAGTCGGCGCAGCGCTTCCTCTCGATCCATCCGGGCAACAAGGACGCGCCTTACGCCTATTACCTGATCGCGCTGTGCTACTACGAGCAGATCAGCGACGTGACGCGCGACCAGAAGATCACCAGCCAGGCGCTGACCGCGCTCAACGAAGTGGTCCGCCGTTATCCGTCCACGCAGTACGCAACCGACGCCCGCCTCAAGATCGACCTCGTCAACGATCACCTCGCGGGCAAGGAAATGGAGATCGGCCGCTTCTACGAACGCAGCGGCAAGTGGCTCGCCGGTTCGCTGCGCTTCCGCACCGTGGTCGACAAGTACCAGCCCACCAGCCACACGCCCGAGGCGCTGTATCGCCTGGTCGAAACCTACCTCGCGCTCGGCATACCGGAAGAAGCGCAGAAGGCGGCCGCCGTGCTGGCGAACAACTACCCGGGCAGCGAATGGTATGCGCGGGCGTACAAGCTGATGAACGACAAGGCACCCGGCACGACCGCGTCCTGATCGGCTGCATGCGGCTACAGCGGCTGTCGCAGTCGCGGGGCCGGGAACAAAAAGAAAGGGGCCGGGCCGGAATGGCGCGGCCCCTTTTCAGTGTGCCCGTCCCGGATCGGCTCTCGGGGGTCGGACGGGCAGGTAAAGTGGTGTGGAGCTATGCCGCGACGGGCTCGGCCAGGGTCCGCGTGGCGGCGGCGGTCAGCGCGGTCAGGAACTGGTCGGTCGCGCGATCCCAGTTGTAGCTTGCCCCATGGACCGCTGCGCCCCTGCGGTCGCAACGCAGCGCCTTGGCGATGGCGATGGCCAGATCCTCATCGAGCGCGCCGACCGTCATCGGCAGATCGCCTGCCGCGCCCCGGCCGGTAGCGCCAACGATGTCGAGCGGCCCGGCGACCGGGAAGCCGGCCACCGGCACGCCGCAGGCCAGCGCCTCGATCATCACGAGGCCGAAGGTATCCGTCCGGCTCGGGAACACGAACACGTCGGCACCGGCATAGGCCTGCGCCAGCCGTTCGCCCGACAGCGAGCCGAGGAACCGCACATGCGGATAGCGCGCGCGCAGCATGGCAAGGTCAGGGCCGTCGCCCACGACCACCTTCGTTCCTTCCACCGGCGCTTCGAGGAACGCTGCCAGGTTCTTCTCTACTGCCACGCGACCCACATTGAGCATGATCGGGCGTGGCAGGTCGGCGTATTCGGGCAAGGCTTCATGATCGGGGCGAAACAGATCCCCGTCGATCCCGCGCGTCCACAGTTGGGCATGGCCGATGCCGTGGGTGGCAAGCTCGGCCGCCAGCGTCGGCGTCGACACCAGCACGGCATGGCTCGCGCTGTGGAACCGGCGCATCAGCGGCCAGAAATGCGCGGCATCGATCCCGGTGCGCACGGCGGCGTAATCGGGGAAACGGGTGTGAAAGGCCGAGGTGAACGGCACCTGGTTCGCCTTGCACCAGCCGCGCGCGCTCCAGCCGATCGGGCCTTCGGTGGCGATGTGGACAATGTCGGGCGCGAAATCGCCCAGCGTCCGACGCGTGCCGAAGCGCGGCGCCATGGCCAGGCGGATCTCGCTGTAGCCGGGCAGGGGCAGGGTGAAGAACTGGCTCGGGGTAACCAGCTCGACTTCGTGCCCGCGCCGGATCAGCCGGTCGACGGTCGTCGCCAGCGTGCGAACCACGCCGTTGACTTGCGGCGCCCACGCGTCGGTACAGATCGCGATCCTCATGCCGGCTGCCTTTCCTGCAGGTCCTGTGGAACCGTGGCGACAGCGGGCATGGCCGCGCGCGAGGCGTGGGCCTTGCGGGTTTCTTCCGCCCAATCGACGATGCTCATCGCGCCCGTAAAATCTTCGACCAGCGCGGTGCAGCTTTCGACCCAATCACCGTCGTTGTAGTAGGTCACACCGCCGATCTCGCGGATTTCGGCGCAGTGGATATGGCCGCACACCACGCCGTCGACGCCGAGATCGCGCGCGGCGTGCGCCACGGCTTCCTCGAAATCGCAGACGAACTGGACGGCGTTCTTGACGCGCTTCTTCATGTAGGCCGACAGCGACCAGTACGGCAGCTTGAACTGGCGGCGCACCGCGTTGACCCAGCGGTTCGACCGCAGCAGCACTTCGTAGGCCTTGTCGCCCAGGAACGCGAGCCAGCGGGCATAGAGCACCACGCCATCGAACCCGTCGCCGTGCGTCACCAGCAAGCGGCGGCCGTCGGCGGTTTCGTGGATGGTGTCGAGCGCCAGTTCCACACCGCCGAAGCTCATGCCGGCATAAGGGCGCAGCATTTCGTCGTGGTTGCCCGCGATCAGGACCACGCGCGTGCCGCGATGTGCCATCTTCAGCACCCGGCGAACCACTTCGTTGTGCGCATCGGGCCAGTACCAGCCCTTGGACAGGCGCCAGCCGTCGACGATGTCTCCCACCAGATAGAGCGTTTCGGACTCGATCTGGCTGAGGAAGTCGAGCAGCATCGGCGCGTTGCAGCCGCGCGTGCCCAGGTGAAGGTCGGAAATCCACACCGTGCGCAGCTTGCGCTTGGGGCGGAAGCTCACCGGTTCTGGATGATCGAGCCACGCGGGGATGGAGGTGGCGAGCTGCGCAACGGAGGGAAGGCCTTTGCGGGCGGCCTTGGCGCGAGGGGCGGCTTGGGTCGGCATGACGATGCCTTCTCCTTGGTGGTCCTGCCCGAATCCTATGTCACAATCACGTTTCGTGTCCGTGGCACCCTGTCACGCGACTGCAACGTGTCTTTTTGCGGCCCTCCAAGGCATGCGAACAAGGCAAGAACGGATGGTGACGCGGGCAAATCCGCGCGCTAAGACCGGCTTCAGATGCTGACCGGGCTTTCCATCCGCAACGTCGTGTTGATCGAGGCACTCGATCTCGCGTTTCCGCGTGGTCTCGGCGTGCTCACCGGCGAAACCGGAGCGGGCAAGTCGATCCTGCTGGATTCGCTCGGGCTGATTCTGGGCGATCGCGCCGATAGCGGACTGGTCCGCGCGGGCGAGGATCAGGCGAACGTGACTGCGACGTTCGAGTTTTCGGAGCTGCCCGAACCGATCCGCGCCGCGCTTGCCGAAGCGGAAGTCGACGTAGAACCCGGCGAACCGCTGATCGTGCGCCGCCGCGTGCGCGCCGATGGCGGCAGCAAGGCTTTCGTCAACGATCAGCCGGTGGGCGTTGCCCTGTTGCGCGAAATGGCGCGAAGCCTCGTCGAACTGCACGGCCAGCACGATGATCGCGGCCTGGTCAACGCGCGCGGCCACCGCGCTCTGCTCGATCGCTACGCCCGCGCCGATACCGCCGGCGTCGCAGCCGCATGGGACAAGTGGCGCGAAGCGGAAACGGCGCTGGCTCAGGCGAAGGCGCATGTCGAACAAGCCGCGGCCGAACAGGACCTGCTGCTGGCGCACCTGGCCGAGCTGACAACGCTGGAACCCGTGGAGGGCGAGGAGGAGGAGCTCGCCTCCACCCGTGCGGACATGCAGAAGGGCGAACGCCTTTCGGGCGACCTTGCCGAACTGCAGCACTTGTGGAGCGGCTCGGATTCCGCGCTCGCCTCCTTGCGCGGCGCCGCGCGCCGGCTCGACCGCATCGCGCACGAACATCCGCTGCTTGCCGAAGCGCTGGCCGCGATCGATCGCGCGGTGATCGAGGCGGGCGAGGCGGAGGACAAGCTGGTCGCGGCGGCTGACGTACTGGCGCACGATCCTGCCCTGCTCGACCGCATCGAAACCCGCCTGTTTGACTTGCGGGCCGCCGCGCGCAAGCACCATTGCACGGTCGACGAACTGCCCGAAAAGATGCGACTGATGCGCGAAGCGCTCGACGCGATCGAAGGTGGTGGCGCCCAGATCGCGGCGCTGCAGCGCGCGGCGCAGGAGGCGGGGCTCGATTACCGCGCCAAGGCCGAGGCGCTTTCGGTGGTGCGGGCTGAAGCCGCCCGCCGGCTCGACCAGGCGGTTGCCGCCGAACTCGCCCCGCTCAAGCTCGACGCGGCGAAGTTCCACACCGCCGTGATCCGTCTGCCCGAAGATCGCTGGAGCGGGCAGGGCGTCGATGCGGTCGAATTCCTCATTTCCACGAACCCCGGCGCCGACTTCGCCCCGCTTGCCAAGATCGCGTCCGGCGGCGAACTTTCGCGATTTATCCTCGCGCTCAAGGTTGCGCTTGCCGAAGAAGGCGGCGCGGCGACGATCATCTTCGACGAGATCGACCGCGGTGTCGGCGGCGCGGTTGCGAGTGCCATCGGTGAACGGCTCGCCCGGCTCGCGGCGGGTGGGCAGCTGCTCGCGGTCACGCACAGCCCGCAGGTCGCCGCGCGTGGTAATGCGCACTACCTGATCGCCAAGTCGTCCGAAGGCACCGTCACCCGCACCTCGGTCACCCTTCTGGATGCCGCGGGTCGCCAGGAAGAGATCGCCCGGATGCTGTCGGGTGCAGAAATCACCGCAGAAGCGCGCGCGCAGGCAGACCGGTTGCTGGAACAGGCATGACCTGGCAACATTTGCCCGAGAACCCGCTCGACCGGCCGATGTGGCATGCCCTCGGCGGTCCGCAGGCTGCGCTCGACGTGGGGCAGGGGCCCTTGCGCCGTATCGATCCCGCGTACGGCCCTTTCGCCGGATGCGCTCCGGGGCATGAACAAGCCCTCGCCAGGCTTGTTGCCGATGGCGGCGAAGTCTGGCTGGTCGAACCGGACGAGGTCGCGCCGCCATCCGGCATGCGCCTTGTCCGCAGCGCGCCGCTGTTGCAGATGATCGCGGACGGCGAGCCTGAACCTTACGCGCTAGAGGCCGACATCCTGCCGTTGGGCGAAGCCAATGTCGCTGAAATGACAGAGCTGGCGCTCGCCACCGAACCGGGCCCTTGGGGCCCGTCGACGTGGCGCTATGGCCAGTTCTACGGCATCCGCATCGACGGCCGCCTTGCCGCGATGGCGGGCGAGCGGATGCGGCCCGCCCCGGGCCTTGCCGAAGTCAGCGGCGTGTGCACCTGGCCGGAATTTCGCGGGCGGGGCCTTGCCGCCCGCCTGATCCGCCGCGTCATGGCCGAACAGCGCGCGCGGGGCGATGTGCCCTATCTTCACAGCTATGCCGGCAACGCCGGCGCCATCCGCCTTTACGAAAACCTTGGTTTCCGGGCGCGTCGGGCGATGGTTGCCACCATACTCGGGAAGGCCGAATGAGCGTCGAGGGAATGTCCGAAGCCGATGCCGCCAACGAACTGATGCGGCTGGCAAGGACGATCGCGAAGCACAACCGGCTCTACCACGCCGAGGACGCGCCCGAGATCCCGGACGCCGAATACGACGCGCTGGTGCGTCGGAATGCCGAACTCGAAGCCGCGTTCCCTCACCTGATCCGGCCCGATTCCCCGAGCGCGCTCGTCGGACACGAAGTCGCCGCCTCGCCGCTGAGCAAGGTGCGTCACGAGGTTCGCATGATGAGCCTCGACAACGCGTTCAGCGATGAAGAGGTAGAGGAGTTCGTCGCCCGCGTCCGTCGCTTCCTCAACCTGCCGGCCGATGCGGAAGTGGCGATGACCGCCGAGGACAAGATCGACGGCCTGTCCTGCTCGCTGCGCTATGAGAACGGCAAGCTGGTGCGCGCCGCCACGCGCGGCGACGGGCAGGTGGGCGAGGATGTGACCGCCAACGTCGCGCACATTGCTGACATCCCGCAGGAGCTGAAGGGCGAAGGGCTGTTCGACGTGCCCGCCATGTTCGAGATTCGCGGCGAGGTCTACATGGCCAAGGCCGATTTCCTCAGCCTCAACGAACGGCAGGCGGAGGCGGGCGACAAGGTCTTCGCCAACCCGCGCAACGCCGCCGCCGGATCGCTGCGCCAGAAGGACGCCAGCGTGACCGCCGCCCGTCCCTTGCGCTTCCTAGCCCACGGCTGGGGCGCGGCGAGCGAAGTGCCGGCGGCGACGCAGTTCGAGATGATGCGCAAGATCGCAGCGTGGGGCGTGCCCGTCTCGCCGCTGCTGGTGCGCTGCTCGTCCAGCGTAGACATGATCGCGCATTACCGCGCCATCCAGCAGGCGCGCGCGGACCTGCCCTATGATATCGACGGCGTCGTCTACAAGGTCGACCGGCTCGACTGGCAGGAACGTCTCGGCTTCGTCGCCAAGGCGCCGCGCTGGGGCATGGCGCACAAGTTCCCGGCCGAACGCGCCGAGACCACGCTGGAAGCCATCGACATCCAGGTCGGCCGCACCGGTAAGCTCACCCCCGTTGGCCGATTGAAGCCGGTGCTGGTCGGCGGCGTCACTGTCACCAACGTCACGCTGCACAATCGCGACGAGATCGCCCGCCTCGGCTTGCGCGTCGGCGACCGCGTCGTGCTGCAGCGCGCGGGTGACGTGATCCCGCAAGTGGTCGAGAACCTCACCCGCGACGAACCGCGTGAGGCTTACCACTTTCCCGACCACTGCCCCGAATGCCAGTCCGAAGCCGTGAACGAAGAGGGCGAGGTCGATGTGCGCTGCACCGGCGGCCTGATCTGCCCGGCCCAGCGTGTCGAGCGCCTCAAGCACTTCGTCAGCCGCGCAGCGCTCGATATCGAAGGGCTGGGCGAGAAGACCATCGTCGAATTCTTCGGGCTCGGCTGGCTCGAAAGCCCTGCCGACATCTTCCGTCTGCGCAAGCGCCGCAGCGACATCGTCGGGCGCGAGGGCTGGAAGGACAAGTCTGTGGGTAACCTGTTGGCAGCGATCGAGGCGAAGCGCACGCCCGATGCGGCGCGCCTCCTGTTCGGCCTCGGCATCCGCCACGTCGGTGCGGTCACCGCGCGCGACCTGTTGAAGCGTTTCGTCACTCTGCCTGTCTTGCGCGAAGCAGCGCAAAAGGCGCGGGAAGGGGACAGCGACGCGGTGGCAGATCTGCTCTCGATTGACGGCGTCGGCCCGGTGGTGGTCGAGGCGCTGGGCGATTTCTTCCACGAACATCACAACATCGAAGTCTGGGATGACCTGCTCTCGGAAGTCTCGCCCCCGGACTATGTCGTCGAGACCAGGGCTAGCGCGGTTGCCGGAAAGACGGTCGTGTTCACCGGCAAGCTCGAAACCATGAGCCGCGACGAAGCCAAGGCGCAGGCCGAATCCCTTGGCGCCCGCGCGGCAGGCTCGGTTTCGCCCAAGACCGACCTGATCGTCGCAGGGCCCGGCGCGGGCTCGAAGCTCAAGAAGGCTGCCGAACTCGGCATCGAGGTGATAGACGAAGCGGCATGGGCGGAAATCGTCCGCAGCGCCGGCTGACCGGCAGACAAGGGGGCTCGAAATGCTGACCGCACTGCTGCTGCTGGCGATGACTCCGGCGCAGGCGCGCCATGCCGTCAAGGTTGCACCGCCCCCGGTGCGCGCGCTGCTGGTGCGGCAGGCCGGCTGCAATCACTTCGCCGGCGAAGAGCCCTATGACAAGGAGCGCGCCGCCTACATCGATGCGCAGGTGCGCAAGCTGCGCTGCCGCTCGGTAGAGGCCGATGCGCGCGCGCTGAAAAGGCGCTATGCCGGGAACTCATCGGTGCGCCGCCTTCTGGCAGAGGCGGAGCACTGGGACACGCTGCCCTGACCGGGTGGCCAAGGGAAAAACGCGCATCATGGCTCTGCACACCTGGTGGCTGTTCGTCGTCACCGTATTCTTCGTCTCGGCCTCGCCCGGACCCAACATGCTCCACGTGATGGCGCGCAGCGTCGAGCTGGGCCTTGCCCGTTCGACGCTGGCGATGGCGGGCTGCTTCGTCGCGGTGCTCAGCTTGCTGACCGCCTCGGCGCTGGGCCTGACCGCGCTGCTCGTGGCCATTCCCGGCGCGTTCCTGGTGCTGCGCCTCGTCGGCGCGGGCTACCTCATATGGCTCGGCTACAAGGCATGGGTATCGAACGATGCCCCGGTCGATATCGGCGAAGGCGAGATCGCGCCCCGGCTATCGGCCGCCAGGGTATTCCGTACCGCGTTCACCATCGGCATCTCCAACCCCAAGGCCCTGCTGTTCGCGGCCGCCTTCCTGCCGCAGTTCATCGATGCCTCGAAGCCTGAAGCCCCACAGTTTGGCATCATGGTGCTGACGTTCGGCGTGATCGAAATCTCGTGGTACTTCATCTATGCGATCGGCGGCCGCTCGATCGCCACTGCACTCACGCGTCCCGCACTGAAGAAGGCGTTCAACCGCACCACCGCTGCCGTGTTCGTCGCGTTCGGCCTTGCCATGCTCGGCTCGCGCGCCTGATAAGGCGGCAAAAGCGACGAGAGGGATGGGGATGCTGGAACAACTGGCTGCAACCGGGGCCGAGGCTGGTGCCGTGCTCAAGGCGCGGGGCGAAAAGATTGCCGTGGTCGACGGCGCCACAGGCGGCCTGATCTCGGCGGGCCTGCTCGCCATGCCGGGCGCATCGGCCTATTTCTCGGGCGCGGGCATCGTCTACACTTTGAAAGGCCGGCGCATCCTGCTGGGGCACGAGCCCGGCAGTTTGCGCCAGTATCGCTCGGCCACCGAACCTTATGCCCTGCGTCAGGCAGAGCTGATTCGCGCCCGGTTCGAAACCGACTGGGGCCTTGCCGAAACGGGGGCGGCCGGGCCGGGCAAGCATCCGCTGGGCGTCGCTTCAGGCACCAGCGCGATCGGCCTCGTGGGGCCAGGGGGCCTGACCGCGTCGATCCTGGTCGAAACCGGCAGCGAGGATCGCCTCGGCAACATGCAGGCGTTCGCCGGAGCGGCGCTGACGCTGCTCCGGGATACGCTGCAGGGGCTTTGAAGCCGCCTTACTCGGGAACGTAGTTCGGCTTGCGCTTCTCGAGGAAGGCCCGCATCCCTTCGGCGAAGTTCTTGCTGCCCGCGGTCATCAGCTGGTTGCGATTTTCCAGCGCCATCACGTGTTCCAGGCTCGACCCGTCGACCGAGACGTTGATGCCTTCCTTGGTCATGCGCAGCCCCATCGGCGAGGCGGCGAGCAGGTCTTCGACCCAGCTTTCGCCCGCCTTTTCCAACTGGTCGTCGGGCACGACTTCCGACACCAGCCCCACCGCCAGCGCACGCTGGGCGTGGATGAAGCGGCCGGTCAGCATTAGTTCCGAAGCGATGCCTGCGCCGACTATGCGCGGCAGGAAGTAGCTCACGCCCATGTCGCAGCTCGACAGGCCGAGCTTGATGAAGGCCGCATTCATCCGCGCGCTTTCTCCCGCGATGCGAATGTCTGAAGCAAGCGCAAAGGCGAACCCGCCGCCGCAGGCCGGCCCATGGATCAGGCTGACGATCGGCTGCGGGCAACGGCGCATCTTGATGTAGACGTCGGCCAGCCAGCCCTGAAAGCCGAAGCCGCCGCCGAAGGGAATTTCGCCGCGCTCCTCGCTGCGCTCCTTGATGTCGAGTCCGGCGCAGAACCCGCGCCCGGCACCGCGCATCACGACCACGCGAACCGAACGGTCATGATAGAGCTTGCCGAAATAGTCGTTGAGCTCGGCCACCATCTCGGACGAGATCGAATTGAGCGCATCGGGACGATTGAGCGTGAGCCAGTCCGCGTCCCCGCGCTTTTCGATCGCAATCGTGTTGTAGCCCATCTCCGCCGTCCTCTTTGTTAACCGCTTGATTAAGTCAGGCGGATAAACGAGCCGAACGCGCTGCGCAAGGCGCTACCAGTGGCGCGACCACTCCGGAAGGGTGCCAACTCGCGTAGACCGCACACTGCCGGCCCGGCGCCGCCGCAACCACAGGATCGACCAGTCGCCGCGCACCATGCGCGCCGCAAGGCGCAGGCCCGCCTTGCGATAGGCGGCACGCACTGCGGCCTCCTGCGTTTCGAGCAGCCCGGCGAGCAGCACGCTGCCCCCCGGTGCAACGGCGGCGGCGAATTCTGGCGCCAGTTCGACCAACGGCCCTGCCAGGATGTTGGCGATCAGCAGGTCGTAAGGGGCAGCGGCCACCAGCAGCGGGTGGTCGATGCCCGCGGAGATCACCATGGCGAGGCGGCCGGGGCCATCGCCCAGCGTCACGCCGTTCGCGTCGGCATTGTCGGCCACGACCGGCCCGCACACCGCGTCGATGTCGCTGGCGACGGCGCGGGCATGCGGCCACAGGTGCATCGCGGCAAAGGCGAGCAGGCCGGTGCCCGTGCCGATGTCGGCAAGGTTGCGCACCAAGACGCCTTCGCGCTTCATGTGGTCAAGCATGGCGAGGCATCCCGCGGTCGTCGCGTGCTGGCCGGTGCCGAAGGCCTGGCTGGTCGGGATCAGAAAGTTGCGGACGCCGGGCTCGTCGAGATCGGGATATTCCGGCGTGTGGACGTGGAACACGCCCTCGCGGATCGGCTCGACGCCGTGCTGGCTCAGCGTCACCCAGTCCTCGTCGGGCAGCTTTTCTATCTGGAGGTCAACTTTCGCGGCGCCGAAAAGAGCCGTGACGGCGGCCTTGTCCGCCTTGGTGGGCTTGCGGCCCATCCAGGCTTCGAGCTGCCAGTCCTCGGGCTTGTCCTCGGCGATCTCGCTGCCGGCGATGACGATGTCGGCGTCCCAGTCGAACGCGTCCTCGTGCGCCACGAGCGCCGCCTGCACCAGGTCGCGCGGGCCAAATACGGTGATCTTCCAGCTTTCATCAGCGGACATAGCTGGCTCCATTGGCGTCGATGGTGGTGCCGGTCATGCTCGGCGGCGCGTCGAGCGCGCAGAAGGTGGCGATGGTGGCGATTTCGTCGGGTGTGGCCACCCGGCCAAGGGGGATGTCGGCAAGCAGGCCGGGCCCGCCCCGGCTCGCAAGATAATCGCCCGCCATGTCGGTATCGGTGAAGCCGGGGGTGATGGCAAAGCTAAGGATGCCTTGCGCGGCATAGCCCCGGGCGATGGTCTTGTGCATGGCGATCATCCCGCCCTTGGCGGCGGCATAGTGCCAGTGCGCCGGGGAATCGCCCCGGAAACCGGCCCGGCTCGCAACGTGAACGCAACGCCCCGCGAAACCGCGTTCCAGCCAGTGGCGCAGCGCGAAGCGCGACAGCTGCGCTGCGGAAGTGAGGTTGATGCGCAAGGTATCCTCGAATGCATCGAGCCACGCGATGTCGGAGCGGTCGATCGGGTTTGCCTCGAACAGCCCGGCGTTGTTGATCAGCACGTCGATCGTGCCGCCCGCCATGTCGAGCGCCTGCTGCCACAGCGCCTGCGGGGCCTGCGGATCGGACAGGTCCGCGCCGATCACTCCGGGCGCTGCGCGGCTGCCGTGGCGGATGACGCGGGCGCCTCGCGCTTCGAGGTGGGCGGCGATGGCCGCACCGATGCCGCGGGTCGAACCCGTAACAAGTATGGTCGGGGCTGGGGGGCTGCTGGTCATGGCGCTCTCTAGGCCATCGCTTTGCCGGGCCGCAACCGTGCTTTGGGCCTTGCACTTTTGGTGCGGTTGCACGACCGGACATTTCGACTAATACGAATCGCGTCCCGGCCGCGCTTATGGCGTGGCGCATATTCTTATCGAGGGGGTTACCATGGCGCAGGCGCGCAGCAATCGGCCGCTTTCACCGCACTTGCAAATCTGGCGGTGGGGTCCGGCCATGCTGGTATCGATCCTGCATCGCGTCACCGGCAACGGCCTGGCATTTGCGGGTATCGGCCTGCTGTTGTGGTGGGTCGGCGCGATCGCGAGCGGGCCGGAAGCATACCAGACGTTCATCGACTACGCCTGGACGGGCGCTTCGGGCGGCCTCGCCGTTGTGACCGCGCTGCTCGGCAAGGTCGTGCTGATCGGCCTGACCTGGGCCTTCTTCCAGCATGCGGCAAGCGGCGTTCGCCACCTGGTTCTCGACGTCGGTGCGGGGTACGAACTCGAAGCCAATGCCCGGTGGTCGACGCTCACCATCGTGTTCTCGGTGCTTGCCACCATCCTGTTCTGGGCCTTCGTGCTGCTGCGCTGACGCGCCGGCACGATCCGAACCTCACATAGCAGAGGGTTTCCATGGGTAACGGTACCTCCATCGGCCGCGTCCGCGGGCTCGGCTCCAGCCACCAGGGCACTCACCACTGGCTGGTGCAGCGCCTGACCGCGGTCGGCAATCTCGTCCTCATCCCCTTCCTGATGATCAGCCTCGTGCTGCTGCCGTCGCATGACTATGCCACGGTCCATGCGTGGGTGGCCAAGCCGATCCCGTCGACCGCGCTGATCCTGATCATGATCAACACCATCACCCATGCCCGCCTTGGCGTGCAGGTGATGCTGGAAGACTACATCCACGAGGAAGGCGGCAAGATCACTGCCTGGCTGCTGGTCAACATCGTGCCTTTCGCCGCTGCCGCCTTCGGCATCATCTCGGTTATCCGTATCGCTCTCGGGGGCGCCTGAGCCATGACTTCGACACAGCCTGCCTACAAGATCATCGACCACACCTACGACACCGTCGTCGTTGGTGCGGGCGGTTCGGGCCTGCGCGCCACCATGGGTTCGGCCCAGGCCGGCCTGCGCACCGCGTGCATCACCAAGGTCTTCCCCACCCGCTCGCACACCGTGGCGGCGCAGGGCGGCATCGCCGCCTCGCTCGGCAACAATTCGCCCGACCACTGGACCTGGCACATGTACGACACCGTCAAGGGGTCGGACTGGCTGGGTGACCAGGACGCGATCGAATACATGGTCCGCGAAGCCCCGGCTGCGGTCTACGAACTCGAGCACGCGGGCGTGCCGTTTTCGCGCAACCCCGAAGGCACGATCTACCAGCGTCCGTTCGGTGGCCACATGCAGAACATGGGCGAAGGCCCGCCGGTGCAGCGCACCTGCGCCGCTGCCGACCGCACCGGCCACGCCATGCTGCACGCGCTGTACCAGCAGAGCCTGAAGTACGACGCCGACTTCTTCATCGAATACTTCGCGATCGATCTGATCATGGAGAACGGCGAATGCCGCGGCGTGATCGCGCTGTGCATGGACGACGGCTCGATCCACCGCTTCCGTAGCCATGCTGTCGTGCTTGCGACGGGTGGCTATGGCCGCTGCTACTTCACCGCCACCTCGGCCCATACCTGCACCGGCGACGGCGGCGGCATGGTGCTGCGCGCTGGCCTGCCGCTGCAGGACATGGAGTTCGTGCAGTTCCACCCCACCGGGATCTACGGCGCGGGCGTGCTGATCACCGAAGGCGCGCGCGGAGAGGGTGGCTATCTGACCAACTCCGAGGGCGAGCGCTTCATGGAGCGCTATGCTCCTTCGGCGAAGGACCTTGCGTCGCGCGACGTCGTTTCGCGTTCGATGGCCATGGAAATCCGCGAAGGGCGCGGTGTCGGCCCGCACAAGGACCACATCTACCTTCACCTTGACCACATCGACGCCAAGGTGCTGGCCGAGCGCCTGCCGGGCATCACCGAAAGCGGCAAGATCTTTGCCGGTGTCGACCTGACCCGCCAGCCGCTGCCGGTGGTTCCGACCGTGCACTACAACATGGGCGGCATTCCCACGAACTATCACGGTGAGGTCGTGACGATCGGCGCGGACGGCAATCCGGAAACGGTTGTCCCCGGCCTGTTCGCGGTGGGCGAGGCGGCCTGCGTTTCGGTCCACGGCGCCAACCGCCTCGGCTCCAACTCGCTGATCGACCTCGTGGTGTTCGGCCGCGCGACCGGCCTGCGCCTCAAGGAACTGATCAAGCCGGGCACGGCGCACAATTCGCTGCCCAAGGACAGCGCCGACCTGTCGCTGACCCGCCTCGACCACTTCCGCCATGCCAAGGGCGGTTCGCCCACGGCGCAGATCCGCACCGAAATGCAGCGGACGATGTCGGGCCACGCCGCCGTGTTCCGCACGGACGAACTGATGGCCGAAGGCAAGGTGAAGCTTGCCGACACCTACAAGCGGATGGAAGACGTCCACGTTTCCGACCGGTCGCTGATCTGGAACTCGGACCTCGTCGAAACGCTCGAGCTCGACAACCTGATCGCGCAGGCTTCGGTGACGATGCATTCGGCGTTCAACCGCAAGGAAAGTCGTGGCGCCCACGCCCACGAGGACTTCCCTGACCGCAACGACGGCGAATGGATGAAGCACACCGCCGCCTGGTTCGAAGGCTGGGGTGGCAAGGGCGGCGCGGTCAAGCTGGACTACCGCCCGGTGCACGAGTTCACGCTGACCGACGACGTCGAGTACATCAAGCCGAAGAAGCGCGTGTACTGACGCTGGAAAGATCGGTGCCGCAAGGCACGGGCAAGGGGCTGCAGGTCGCAAGATCTGCGGCCCCTTTTCTTTGCGAGTCGTGGACCGGGTCGGGCCGAAACGGGCCCCAAGTTGACGAAGTTGACAGTGTTCTGAGAGAAAGTTTGGAGGCCCTGGCAGGTGCCATCGACGGCGAGCAAGGTGTTGAAACAAGAGGAATTGTGGCGATCATCCGCCCGGTTTGCCGCAAATGGTCGGTTGTAGGAAAGTGACGAATACCTGACGCATGTGTCAGAAACCTTCACGCCCCGCCTTCCTTGCCGTTTGTCAGACCAGCGCGGGCCTTCGTCGATGCGCGCGGGCGCTGGCGAGGCGGGCTGGTAACCACCGGCTGCAGGTTCGGGGGAACCTTGCCAAAAGGAGCCGGCATGGAGTTTCCGAAAAAACCCGCGTTGATCGCGATCGCAGCGGCGCTGGCCATGGGCGTGCCCGTTGTTGCCGCGAGCGCGCATGGCAGCGGCCGCGATTGCCCGACCCCGCCTGTGCCACCCGCCCCTCCTACGCCGCCAGCACCGTCCGCACCACCGGCAATGCCATCACCACCCGCCGCGCCGGAACCACCCGAAGCGCCCGAGCCGCCGGAGCCACCCGAGGCCGCCGATGCGCTTGAGTTTTACGGTATCAAGGAGCGTGACGTGGCCAGGATCATGGCAGACAGCCAGCGCGAGGCGCTGAACGCGATCCGCGACGCGCGGCGCGAAGTGGCGCGCGAGCCGAACATGCCGCGCGAGATACGGGCCAAGGTGCTGGCCGAACTCGACGCGGCAGTCCGGAGAGTCGAACGCGATTTTGCGCGCGACCGCGATTGATCGGTAAGGCCGGTGCTGGTCAGCGCGCCAGACGCTGATCAGCGAAGCCGGAAGGGGTCAGCGGCGCTGGGGCTTGCCGGCCCCATCGTCCTTTGCCTTGGCGGCCTTTTTCGCGGCCTCCTCAGCCGCTCCTTCCCGTGCGCGGGTTGCCTTCACCTGCGCGATGTCGCTGGCAGTGGCGGCGCGTGCCGGGTAGCGGCAACCCTTCGCCGCGCCCATGCCCTTGAGGTAAGCGCGGCGGACCGAGCCGGCGTAGAGCGCGACGGCCCACTGGCGTTCGTTTTCGTTGGCACCGCTGATTTCGCGGATGATGCCCCCGAACGGGATCAGTGAACCGACGACCGACTTGGCGATGTTGCCAACGGTGTTGCCGCGCTTTTCGCCGAGCGACTTGTCCTGGGCGATGTCGATGTCATCGCCCAGCACCGCATCGAGCCGGCGCACTTCGGCCTGGATTGCCGGGCAGGTGCGCAGGCCGGCGGTGGTGTAGGCGTTTTCCCGCGCGGCGATCAGGATCGGCGGGATGGAGTCCTTCTTGAGGTTCACGTCCGACAGCGGCTTGGTCAGGACATCGCCTGCAGTCACGTCCTTGGGCGCAACGACCGTCTGGGCCGAAGCGCCGGTAGAAAGAAGGGCGAAAGCCAGCGCAGCGCTGATGCCAGCGCGGGTCGAGATGGTCTTGGTCATGCGGTACTCCCCGGTTTGGCTGCACTACGCTGGACCCTTGGCGCGGTTCCTGATTACGAGGCGATGTCGGCGAAAGTATCGCAGGCCTTCACGTCACCGGTGTCGAGCCCCTTCTTGAGCCACTGCATGCGCTGGGCCGAACTGCCATGGGTGAAGGCGGCTTCCACCGGACGGCGACCGGCGGCCTTCATCAGCGTGTCATCGCCAATCTGGTGCGCGGCGGTGAGCCCTTCCTGAAGATCGCCGGGTTCGATCCGGTCGCGGTTGTTCGCCGCCCACACGCCGGCGTAGCAATCGGCTTGGAGTTCGAGGCGCACCGAAAGCTGGTTGGCGGCCGAAGGATTGCGGCGCTGCGCCTGCTGCACCTGTTCGGACAGGCCCGTGAGGTTCTGGATATGGTGGCCGTATTCGTGGGCCATCACATAATCGCGGGCGAAATCGCCGCCGGCCCCCATCTTCTTGTCCATCTCGGTATAGAAGTCGGTGTCGATGTAGATGCCCTGGTCGGTCGGGCAGTAGAACGGCCCCATCGCGCTCTGCGCGGCGCCGCAGCCCGATTGACCCGCCTGCGAATAGAACACGAGCTTTGGCGCGACGGGCTGGATCCCGGCCTGGGTCAGCAGCGGGCGCCAGGTCTTGTTGAGCGAGGACAGGGCGTTGCAGCTTTCCTTGCTGAAGGCGTTGACGCTGCAGCTTTCGGCGAGATTCGAACCGCCCTGTTGCTCGGTCGGAGCCTGAAGCGCGGATTGCCCGCCACCGCCGAGAATGTTGCCGAGGCCCCCGAACAGCGCAAAGCCGATCAGCACGATCACGACCCCGACGATGCCGAAGCGACTGCCGACCATCGCCAGAATGCCGAGCGGCAGCCCACCACCGCCACCGCCGAAGCCGCCGCCACCGCTGCCGCGCTGATCCTCCACGCGGATGGAGTCATCATAATCATCGAGACGCATGGTCGGTCCTTCCCTGTGCGCGGCCCCAGTGCGCGGCACATGCCTTGCCTGTGAAAGCCAAAATGCACGCGAGGCATATGGTTCCGCAAGCTTTGCCGCGATGTCTGGCGAAGAACACTGATGCAGCGGCACAACGCTCATAAATCGTTCATGCGCGATGCAAGATCGGGAACTTGCGGGAAACATGCGGTTTTGACAGTCAGGATCGTGCGGCAGGCCGTTTGGGGGCGTCGATGAGTCGTTGGGGATTGCGGCGGACGACAGGGCGGGGCGCGCTTCTCGCCATTGCCGCTGTGCTGTGCGTTGCCGCAGCGCCCACGCGTCGCGAAACCCCGTTGGAAGCCGCGTTGCGCCAGCATGTCGAAACACTTGCCAGCGACGATTTCGAGGGCCGCGAACCCGGTACGCCGGGCGAAACCAAGACTCTGCGCTATCTGGCGCGGCAGTGGTTCGACATCGGCATGGAATCGGGCACCAACGACCCCGCGCATGGCTGGTTCGCCCCGGTGGAGCTGGTCGAGCGCGAGCCGCTTTCCTTCCGCGCGAGCTTTGCCAAAGGGCGCAAGCGCGTGATCCTGCCGCAGGATGCAGGTCTGGTGGTCACATCGGGCATCCGCAGCCTGGTCGAAGATGCACCGGTGCTGTTCGTGGGCCATGCCATCGACCGCGTCCCCCCGCGCACCGATCTCGCTGGCCGAATTGCGCTGATGCTCGACAGTGGCGGCAATGGGGCGCAGGGCGATCCGCGCGCCGACCGGTTGCTGGATGCGGGCGCGGCCGCGGTGGTCACCGTGCTCGATGGCAAGCGTTCGATCGACGACGTGATCGCGCGGCGCAAGCGGGCCGGCTACGCCCTTTCCGGCGAGCGGCTTGGCGACGAGATCGAGGCTTTCGTAAGCCCGGCGGCGGCGCAATCGCTGCTGGCCGGCCTGGGATCGACCGCGACGATGGCCGACCTGCGGCGCGAGGCGGACGGGGCGGATTTTTCACCGCGTCTGCTGGGTATCGTCGGCACGCTGGAGGCGACCAGTCGCGAGACGCGGATCAGCACGCACAACCTGATCGGCAAGTTGGAAGGGCGCAATCCTGCGGCGGGGGCGGTGGTGTTCATGGCGCACTGGGACCATTTCGGCCGCTGCGCCGAGCCGCCGGCCGAGGACCTGATCTGCAACGGCGCGGTGGACAATGCCAGCGGCCTTGCCGTGATTACCGAGACGGCGCGCATCCTGTCGCGTGGAAGGCCGCTCGATCGCGACGTCTATTTCCTGGCGACGACGGGCGAGGAATTGGGCCTGCTGGGGGCACTGGCCTTTGCCGAGAACCCGCCGCTGCCGCTCGACAAGATCGTCGCGGTGCTGAATGTCGATGGGACGGGCCTTGCGCCCGCAGGCCAGCCGTTCAGCGTGATCGGCAAGGGGGCGACGCCGCTCGATCCCGGCATTGCCCAAGTGGCGCGGGCGATGCGGCGCAAGCTGACAAGCAGTGAAAATGCCAACGCCTACATCAAGCGGCAGGACAGCTGGGTGTTCCGCCAGCACGACGTGCCCGCGGTGATGGTCAGCACGAGCTATTCGGACGAAGCGCGGCTCGAGAAGTTCATGGACGAGGATTACCACCGCCCATCGGACGAGGCGCGCAAGGTGCAGTACGGCGGCATGGCCGACGACGTGTTGATGCAGGTGGAACTGGCGCGCTATTTCGCCGATGCAAGGCGCTATTCCAGCCCGGTGCGGGGCGGGGTCCGTACCCCCTAGCGCAATGCGCCCGGCTTGATTACATGGGCCGCCACGAATCTCCCCGGACAGGAAGTGGCGACCAGCATGGATATCCCTCTCGGCCTTACATTCGACGACGTGCTGCTGCGTCCTGCCGAGTCCGACATCCTGCCTTCGATGGCCGACACCCGCACGCGCCTGACCAAGAGCATCGCGCTGAACATCCCGGTCATCTCTTCGGCCATGGACACCGTGACCGAAGCAGACATGGCGATCGTGATGGCGCAGCTGGGCGGGATCGGCGTGCTCCACCGCAACCTGACGGTCGAGGAACAGTGCGCCGCGGTGCGCGCGGTGAAGCGCTTCGAAAGCGGCATGGTGGTCAACCCGATCACCATCGCGCCCGACGCGACGCTGGGCGAAGCGCAGGCGATCATGCTCGCCAACAAGATCAGCGGCATCCCGGTGGTCGAGGCGGGGGGCACGCTGGTGGGCATCCTGACCAACCGCGACGTGCGCTTTGCCGACAATCCGGCGCAGCCCGTGCGCGAGCTGATGACGCACCAGAACCTTGCCACGGTGAAAGTGGGCGTGAACCAGGAAGACGCGCGCCGCCTGCTGCACCAGCGCCGGATCGAGAAGCTGCTGGTGGTGGACGATGCCTATCGCTGCGTCGGCCTGATCACGGTGAAGGACATCGAAAAAGCCGTCACCTACCCCTCTGCGACCAAGGACGAGGCCGGGCGCCTGCGCGTTGCCGCCGCCACGACGGTGGGCGACAAGGGCTTCGAGCGCACCGAGGCGCTGCTCGCCGCAGAATGCGACGTCATCGTGATCGATACCGCGCACGGCCACAACCGCGACGTCAGCCGCGCGGTCGAACGGGTGAAGAAGCTGTCCAATTCGGCTCAGGTCATCGCCGGCAACGTGGCGACGGCGGAAGCGGCGCGCGCGCTGTGCGATGCGGGCGCGGATGGCGTGAAGGTGGGCATCGGGCCAGGCTCGATCTGCACCACGCGCATCGTGGCGGGCGTCGGCGTGCCGCAGCTGACCGCGATCATGGAAGCGGCCGAAGCGGCCGACAAGATGGGCGTTCCGGTGATCGGCGACGGCGGCCTGCGCACGTCGGGCGATGCGGCCAAGGCGCTGGCCGCCGGGGCTTCGGTGGTGATGATCGGCTCAATGCTGGCCGGCACCGAGGAAGCGCCGGGCGAGACGTTCCTGTACCAGGGCCGCGCCTACAAGTCGTATCGCGGCATGGGCTCGGTGGGTGCGATGGCGCGGGGCAGCGCCGACCGCTACTTCCAGCAGGACATCAAGGACCAGATGAAGCTGGTGCCCGAAGGCATCGAGGGCCAGGTACCCTACAAGGGCCCGGCCAAGGACGTGATCCACCAGCTTGTCGGCGGCATCAAGGCGGCGATGGGCTACACCGGCTCGGCAACGATCGACGACCTGCGGCACAAGGCGCAGTTCGTGCGCATCACCAACGCCGGTCTGCGCGAAAGCCACGTGCACGACGTGACGATCACCCGCGAGGCGCCGAACTACAAGGTCGGTTGAGCGGGGGCGGTCGATCAAGCTCGGCTCAGCAGGACAATGACGCCGGCGGCGCGCGTCCAGTCGGCGATCGACCTGCTCGATGCCGTGATCGCCGCAGCGCGTTCTGGCGGGGCTTCGGCCGACCGCGTGGCGAGCGAATGGCTGCGCGCGCGGCGTTTCATCGGATCGAAGGACCGACGCGCGATCCGCGACCTGGTCTGGGCGGCTATCCGCGCGTGCGGAGAGGTGCCGAACACGGGCCGCGCGGCGATGCTGCGGCTGGCGCAGGGCGATGCCGCACTTGCCGCACTGTTCGATGGTTCACGCTATGGCCCGGCCGGGATCGCGCCGGGCGAGCCGGTGGCGGATGGCGGCGTCGCGCCGGGCTGGCTGGTCGAGGCGCTCGACGCATCGGGCATCGACGAGGCGGAGCGCAAGGCGCTGCTGACCCGCGCGCCACTGGATATCCGCGCCAACACGCTCAAGACATCCCGCGACGCGCTGCGGCTGCGCCTGCCGGCGCCTTCGAGCGAGGTGGTGGCGCCACAGGGGCTGCGGCTCGACACCGGGGCGGCGGCGGAAACCTGGCCCGAATATGCCGAGGGCCTGTTCGAGGTGCAGGATGCCGGTAGCCAGCTGACCTGCGAAGCCTTTGCCGCGAAGCCGGGCGAGACGATCGTCGACCTGTGCGCCGGGGCGGGGGGCAAGACGCTGGCGCTGGGCGCGGCCATGGCCAACAGCGGGCGGCTGATCGCCTGCGACATCGACCGGGCGCGGCTATCCCGCCTGCCCGAGCGCGCAACGCGGGCCGGGGTGCGCGCCGAGACGCGGCTGCTCGATCCGGGCAAGGAGCGCGTCGGCCTGTCCGACCTGATCAGCGCATGCGACGGCGTGCTGGTGGACGCGCCGTGTTCGGGCACGGGCACCTGGCGGCGCAATCCGGAGGCGCGCTGGCGGCTTAGTCCCAAGGCCATTGCGCGCTATGCGCAGATGCAGGCCGGCGTGCTGGACGTTGCGGCAGACCTGGTGCGGCCGGGCGGGCGCATGCTGTTCATCGTTTGCTCACTACTTGACGCCGAAGGTGCGGAACGGATCGATGCGTTCCTCGGACGGCATCGTGACTGGCGAGCGGAAGGGCCTGCTTGTCCCATCGGGAAACCGCGCGGAAAGGGCTGGCGCCTGACCCCCGGGGCAGACCGTACGGACGGGTTTTTCTTCGCAAGCCTGCGGCGTCTGTGATAGGCCATGCGGATGGCCGGGGGCATGATCGTTCGGGGGTCTCGCAAGCCGGATAACCGGCTGAAGGAGTTGTTGATGCGCTACACGCCTGCTGCTGCTGCACTTTCCCTGCTGGTCCTCGTCACCGGAAGCATGGGCGCGGCAAAGGTGAGCGAGACGATTGATCCGCGGGCGCAGATCCTGCTCGAGGATGGGCGCGCACAGCTGTCCAAGGGGATGGTCGATGCCGCGACCGACAGCTTCGAGGCGGCTTTGGCGGTGGATCCGGGCTATACCGGCACCTACATCGCGCTGGGCGAAGCGGCGCGAAAGGCGGGCCTGCAGGGCAAGGCGATCCATTATTACCGCGAGGCGCTGGAGCGCGACCCCAACAACCTGTCGGCCATTTCCGGCGAAGGCGGGGCGCTCGCCGAAAAGGGCGCGCTGGAAAAGGCACGAACCAACCTGTCGCGGCTCGAAGGGCTGTGTGGCAAGGGCTGCGCCGAAACGCAGGCGCTGAGCGCGGCGATTGCCAAGGGTGCTACGCCCAAGGTGGTGACGGCCGAAGCGGTCAAGCCCGAGCCGACCGTGGAGCGCAACTAGGACCAGCGCAAATTAAGCGAGCGTAACGGAGCCGGGCAGCGCACGCCGACCGGCACCGTCTCGGTCAGATCAGCGCGCGGAATTCGTCGAGAACCTGGCGGTAGACGCGCCGCTTGAACGGCACGATCAGGTCGGGCAGCAGTTCGGGCTCGACCCATTTCCACGCCAGGAACTCGGCGGGGTGATGCGCTTCGAGATCGATCTGCGCATCTTCGCCATTGAAGCGCAGCAGGAGCCACTTCTGGCGCTGGCCGCGGTACTTTCCGCCCCACAGCTTTCCCAGAAGGTCGCCGGGAAGATCGTAGAAGAATTCTTCCCGGCTTTCCGCAATGACGGTGACGAGGTCCGGCGTGACACCGGTTTCCTCGTGCAGTTCGCGCATCGCCGCGGCATGGAGTTCCTCGCCATCGTCGATCCCGCCTTGCGGCATCTGCCAGGCATCGCCTTCCTTGCTGTCAATGCGCTGGCCCACGAACACGCGGCCCTGTGCATTGACGAGCATCACGCCCACGCAGGGACGATAAGGCAGCCCGGCAAAATCACCCGTCATTGTGTCTTCATTCCTTTTCGAATCAGGCGCCAGCGCGCGCCAGTTTCAGCCTTACTTCGCCGAGGATTGCCGAAAGGTCATCGTTGGCCGAAGGCAGCGCCTTACGGGTCTGCGCGAAGCCGTGGATCGTGCCTTTCAACTCGAGATAGCTGACGTCAACTCCCGCCTGGATCAGCGCGGCGCCATAGGCGCGTCCGCCGTCGCGTAGCGGATCGAGGCCGGCGGTGACCAGCACCGTTGGCGGGGTCTTCGACAGATCGCCCTTGATCGGGGCCGAGCGGGGATGGCCGGCTTCGGGCGCGTAGCATTCGCCGAACCAGATCATCGTTTCGCGCGTCAGCAGGAAGCCTTCGGCGAAAGCATGATAGGACCAGTCATCGAGATTGTCGTCGGCCACGGGGTAGAGCGGCGCCTGCACCAGCACCGGCACGGCAGCAGGATCGGCAGCGAGCGCCTGGCTGACCACGATGGTGAGGTTGCCGCCGGCGGAATCGCCTGTGGTGACAAGGCCGGTGACGGTGCGGCCGAGCTCAGCCGGGCTGCTGGCGATCCAGCGGGTGGCTGCCTCGCAATCGTCGGGCGCGGCGGGGAAGGGGTGTTCGGGCGCGAGGCGATAGTCGACCGCGACGACCGGCAGGTCGAGCTCGTCGGCAATCGCGGTGCACAGGCTGTGGTGCGTTTCGAGATCGCCGATGACGAAGCCGCCCCCGTGATAGAACACGACGACCGGGCTGGCTTCGCGCGTTTCGCGCTTGTCGTAGAAGCGCAGGGCGATGTCGCCGGCGGGGCCGGGGCACGAAAGATCGCGGATGACGGCGAGCGGGCGCGGATCGGCTTCGGCCATCTGGCCCATGGCGACGTACCCTGCACGGGCCATTTCGGGGCCGACCGCGCTCATCGGCGGGGCCTCGACCGCGTTCATCATCGCCAGGAAGGCCTGCACGTCCGGGCGGACGTAGTGCTGCGGCTTTTCGATCGTATCGCTTTCGGACATCGGCTTTCCTCTCGTTTCGCAGGCCCGCCCTTGATGGGTAGCTGGCCCGCAGGACCATATTGAGTCTGCTTTTTGCAACTTGACTAGTCCCGGCTAACAGAATCAAGTCTGCTTCACGTTTTGAGGCATGGCAGATTTTCTTCTTTGCCCCGGAGCGCTTGGGGGAATAGGCGCGACACGAGCATCGGCGGAGGGCGACTCTCCGGCGCGCAGCAGAGGATAGTATGGCTACACTTGCAGATGGACCGGACGCCCTGACAGGCGGCAAGGAAATCCCCGCCGCTCCCGAGGCGGTCGTGGTGCGATTTGCCGGCGATTCGGGTGACGGGATGCAGCTGACCGGTGGTCAGTTCACGCTTTCGACCGCCCTTGCCGGCAATGACCTGGCGACGTTCCCCGACTTTCCGGCGGAAATCCGCGCGCCGCAGGGCACGCTGTTCGGCGTTTCGGCCTTCCAGATCAATTTCGGATCGACCGACATCGAGACCGCGGGCGACCAGCCCGATGTGCTGGTGGCGATGAACCCGGCGGCGCTGAAGACCAATGTCGGCGCGCTGAAGGCCGGCGGCCTGATCATCGCCGACACCGGCGAGTTCAACAAGCGCAACCTCGAGAAGGCCAAGTACGAGGTCAATCCGCTGGAAGACGGCAGCCTCGAGAAGTGGCAGCTGCTGGCATTCGACATTTCGGCGCTGACGCTCGAGGCGGTGAAGCCCTTCGGCCTTGGCAACAAGGAAGCGCTGCGCTGCAAGAACATGTGGACGCTCGGCCTTGCGCTGTGGATGTTCGACCGCGACCGGCAGCCGCTGATCGACTGGCTTAACGCCAAGTTCAAGAAGAGCCCGGTGCTGGCCGAGGCCAACATCGCCGCGCTGAATGCAGGCCATGCTTATGGCGAGACGGCCGAGCTGGCCGGGCCGCTGAAGCAGTATCACATCGCTCCGGTGGAGAGCGAACCGGGCCTCTATCGCACGGTGACTGGCGCGGAGGCGGTGAGCCTTGGCCTGGTGGCGGGCGCGCAGTTGGCCGACCTGCCGATGTTCTTCGGCGGATATCCGATCACGCCGGCTTCGGCGATCCTGCACAACCTTGCCAAGCTGAAGGAATACGGCGTCACCACCTTCCAGGCGGAAGACGAGATCGCCGCGATCGCCTCGGCCATCGGGGCGAGCTATGCGGGCCAGCTGGGCGTGACCTCCTCGTCGGGGCCGGGCATCGCATTGAAGGGCGAGGCGATGGGCCTTGCCATCATGACCGAGCTGCCGCTGGTGATCGTCAATTCGCAGCGCGGCGGCCCTTCGACCGGCCTGCCGACCAAAACCGAGCAGTCGGACCTGTACCAGGCGATCTATGGCCGCAACGGCGATGCGCCGATGCCGGTGATCGCCGCGCGCAGCCCGGCCGACTGCTTCGAAGTGGCCATCGAGGCCTGCCGCATCGCGGTGGAGTACATGACCCCGGTGATGCTGCTGACCGATGGCTACATCGCCAATGCGGCCGAACCGTGGAAGGTGCCGGATCCGGAGAGCTTCAAGCCGTTCCCGGCCAAGTTCCTGACCGAAAAGAACGGGCCCAATGGCGAGTTGCTGCCGTTCTCGCGCAATGAAAAGGGTGCGCGTCCGTGGATCAAGCCGGGCACGCCTGGTCTGATGCACCGCATCGGCGGCATCGAGAAGAACCCCGGCACCGGCAACATCGACTATAGCCCGGCAAGCCACCAGGCGATGACCGACGCCCGCAAGGACAAGGTCGACGGCGTGGCCAAGGGTATCCCTGCGCAGGACATCACGCTGGGCGAGGAAGGCGATACGCTGGCCGTGGTTGGCTGGGGCAGCACTTATGGCCCGATCCACCAGGCCGTGCGCCGTGCGCGTCGCAGGGGCCTGAAGGTCAGCCACATTCACGTGCGCCACGTGTGGCCGCTGCCGCTGAACCTGGGCGAGCTGCTCAAGGGTTACGCCAAGATCCTCGTGCCCGAAATGAACACCGGCCAGTTCAAGACCGTGCTGCGCGACCAGTATCTGGTCGATGCCAAGCCGCTTAACAAGACCAGCGGCCAGCCCTTCACCATCGCGGAAATCGAAGCCGCGATCACGGACGCGCTCGGTGGCGATATCGGTGGTGAAGTGGACGCCGACGGTACCCAGCTGCCCAGCATCAAGAGTGTCAATCCATGAACGACATGACCCCGATCACCAAGTTCGAGACGACAATCAAGGACTGGGAAACCGACCAGGAAGTGCGCTGGTGCCCGGGTTGCGGCGACTACGCGATCCTGAAGGCGGTGCAGCGCACGCTGCCCGAAATCGGCGCGGACCCTTCGAAGACCGTGTTCGTATCGGGCATCGGCTGTTCGAGCCGGTTCCCCTATTACGTCGAAAGCTATGGCTTCCACACGATCCATGGTCGTGCCCCGGCCTTTGCGACCGGCATCAAGCTGGCCAATCCGGAACTCGACGTGTGGCTGGTGACCGGCGACGGCGACGGCATGTCGATCGGCGGCAACCACACGATGCACATCCTGCGGCGCAACGTGAACACGCAGATTCTGTTGTTCAACAACGAGATCTACGGCCTGACCAAGGGCCAGTATTCGCCGACCAGCCGCGAAGGCACCAATTCGCCGACGTCGCCGCTGGGCTCGGTCGATCGGCCGGCACTGCCGTGTGCGTTCGCGCTGGGCGCCGGGGCGCGCTTCATCGCGCGGGCCTACGACGTGTCGAAGGATCTGGGCGGCGTGCTCAAGGCGGCGCACGCGCACCAGGGCGCGGCGTTCGTGGAGATCTTCCAGAACTGCATCGTCTACAACAAGGACCGCTTCGACGACTTCACCGCCAAGGGTGTGGCCGACCAGAACCAGCTGTGGGTGAAGGATGGCGAGCCGATGCTGTTCGGCAGCGTCAAGTCGGGCGGCGTGAAGGGCATTGCGCTCGATCTTGAGACGCTGAGCCTGAAGGTCGTCGACGTGGTCGATGGCGACTGGCAGTCGGCGGGCGTGATCGTCCACAACGTGAAGAACCGCGCGATCGCGCACATGCTGGTGGAGATGCCGTTCGGCCCGTTCCCGATGGCGCTGGGCGTGATCTACGACGATCCGCGCCCGACCTACGAGGCGACCGCGCTGGCCCAGGACGAACAGGCCCGCGCCGGCAAGGACGCCAATCTCGCCAAGCTGCTGGGCAAGGGGCAGACCTGGACCGTTTCGGGTACGGCGGCGGACCCGGTCTGACACCGGACCAGACGAAGGACTGTGGGTAGGGGGCCCGGTTGGACAACCTGACCCACAGTCTGGTCGGCTGGGCCTTGGCGGAAACCGGGCTCAAGCACCGGACCCGCAAGGGTCTTGCCGCCTGCGTGTTGGCGACCAATCTTCCCGACATCGACGTTTTCTTCGGGTGGGCGCCTTGGCCTCCGCTCGCGATGCATCGCGGGTTCACGCATGGGCTGGTGGGTGGCGTGCTGCTGCTACCGCCGGTGCTCGCGGGGCTGCTGTGGCTGCTCGATCGCTGGCAGGTGGCGCGCGGGCGGATCGCGGCGGATGCGCCGCCGTTGCGCCTGGGCTGGCTGCTGGCGCTGTGCTGGCTGGCGGCGCTGACGCATCCGCTGCTCGATCTGCAGAACGTCTATGCCATCCAGCTGCTCTCCCCGGCCAGCCAGCGGTGGTTCCACAGCGATGGGCTGTTCATCGTTTCGCCCTGGCTGCTGGCCATGCTCGGTGTCGGGATCTGGCGCAGCCGCGAGGCTGGCACGGGCGGCGCGGCCGTGGCGGCGCTGGTGGCATCGGTAGCGTTCATTGTCGCCAACGTCGCCATTTCTGCCTTCGCGTGGCAGGCGGCCCCGGGCCGTCCGGACCGCGTGTTCGCGTCGCCTGAGCCGCTGGCGTTCTGGCGGCGCGAGGTGGTCTGGCGGCAGGATGGCGCGATTGGACGCGGCAGCTATGATCCGTTCATGTCATTGCGCAAGCTCACGACGTCGACCGCCCTAGTGCCCGACAACATGGCGCTTCCGTTGGTGCGGCAGGCGGTGGGCGCATCGGCTGATGCGCAGCGATTCCTGGACTGGTCGCAGATGCCGATGGCCAGGGTCGAGCGGTCGGGCTGCACGGCCACGGTGACCTTCGCCGATGCGCGCTTCGCATCGACGCCGATCAAGGGTTCGTTCACGCGCTCGGTCGATTTGGAGATGTGTCGCCCGCCGGGGTGAGCGCATCGAGTGTGGTTTCGGCCTTTTCGGCCACGGCCTTGGCCGGACGGTGCAGCAGGGCCGAAGCCAGGAAGGCCCAGCCTGCGCCACCGAGCCACCCCGCCGCAACGTCGCTGGGGAAATGGACGCCCAGCCAGACGCGGGTGAAGGCGATGGCCAGACTCAGGATCACAGCGGTGACGATCAGCGTCCAGCGCACAGAGCGGCGCGGGCTCATCGCGGCAAAGGCCAAGGCGATGGCGATGTATACCACGGCCGAGTTGAAACTGTGGCCGCTGGGAAAGCTCTGCCCGCCCGCTTCGGTCAGGTGCGGCACGATTAGCGGGCGCGGTCGGCCGACAGCCGCCTTGACCAGCGAGTTGACGATCCAGCCGCCGGCGACGGTTCCTGCAAGGAGCACGGCTTCGCGGCGCAGGCGCAGGAACAGCAGCGCAGCGAGCACGCCCACGAGCACCAGGTTGCGCAGGAGCACACCGCCGAGCGATGTCAGATCGCGCACCGCCTCAAGCAGCCAGGTCGGCCCGGCAGGCACAAGTTCCGCGCCGCGCCGCCAGAACAGCAAGCCGGCATCGTCGATCGGGCCGCTGCGTCCGGTCGCGACCGCCCACGCAACGAACGCAAACCCTGCCCAGCACAGGGCGGATGCGGCCAGCGCATGGCGCGGCGCTATGCGCCAACTGTACGTCCTTTGGGGCAATCGGCCTTGGGAGGTTCGTTCGCTCATGGCAGGTCGGAACACAGAAGTATCGCGGGGTGTTCCCGCCCAATTGCCTTCGGCGCAACAGGAAAGAGCAATCGTGACATCTTCGGGGACCGCCCCCACCATCGTCTGGCTGCGGCGTGATTTGCGCCTGGCCGATCAACCTGCCTTCGCCGCCGCTGCGGAAAGCGGCGCGCCCGTCATCCCGGTCTATGTGCTCGATGACGATGTCGCCAAGAAATATGCGATGGGCGGCGCTTCGCGCTGGTGGTTGCACCATAGCCTTGCCAGCCTCGACGCAGACCTGCGCAAGCTCGGATCGCGCCTGATCCTGCGCCGGGGCAAGGTGCACGAGGAACTGGCGAAGATCCGCCGCGATACCGGTGCGCGTACGGTCCATGCGGTCCGTCATTACGAGCCGTGGTGGCGCAATGCCGAAAAGGCGGTGGCAAAGGTGCTGTCGCTCGAATGCCACGACGGCAACTATCTTGCACCGCCCGGATCGGTAACCACGGGCAGCGGGGGCATGTACAAGATCTACACCCCATTCTGGCGCGCGCTGTCCGAACGGATGCCGCCGCACGATCCGCTGGCAAAGCCGCACAAGCTGGAAGCGCCAGCGCACTGGCCGGCGAGCGACGACCTGGCCGACTGGGACCTGCTGCCGAGCAAGCCCGATTGGGCGGGCGGCATGCGCGAGGAATGGACGCCGGGCGAAGCGGGTGCGCGCAAGCGGCTGAGGGCCTTCGTCGAAAAGGCGCGCAAGTACGAAGAGAGCCGAAACCTGCCCTCGATCGAGGGGACCTCGCGGCTTTCGCCCCACCTCCACTTCGGCGAGATATCGCCCGCGACGGTGTGGCATGCCGTGGCCGATGCGGGCGGTTCGGTGCGCACGTTTCTGGGTGAGCTTGGCTGGCGCGACTATGCGCAGAACGTGATCCTGCAGTATCCCGAATATGGTTCGCGCAATGCGCGCGATGCGTTCGATGCGATCAAGTGGCGGCACGCGACAACCGAACTGAAGGCGTGGCAGCGGGGGCAGACCGGCTATCCCATCGTCGATGCAGGGATGCGCGAGTTGTGGCACACGGGATGGATGCACAACCGCGTGCGGATGATCGCCGCGAGCTTTCTGGTGAAGCACCTGCTGATCGACTGGCGCGAAGGCGAGCGCTGGTTCTGGGATACGCTGGTCGATGCGGACTATGGCTCGAATGCAGTCAACTGGCAGTGGATTGCCGGCACGGGCATCGATTCCAACATGTTCGTGCGGATCATGGCGCCGCTGACCCAATCGCCCAAGTTCGATGCGGCGGGCTACATCCGGCAATGGGTGCCCGAACTTAAGCACCTTTCGGACGAGGACATTCACGATCCGAAGCGAGCGCCGAAGGGGTATCCTGAGAAGATCATTGGCCATGCCGAGGCGCGGGCGAGGGCACTGGCGGCGCATGCGGCGATGAAGGAAGAAGCTTAGCGGCGGCCACGTTCCACTGAGGCGTAAAGCGGAGCCCGCATAGTCAACTATTGTGGTTGCCTTCTATCCACGGGTCTGTTCAGCATTTCTTCCCGGAACCTCGACGCTGCAAAGAGCCATCGTTAAGCCTCGCCTTCCGGAGAAGGAATGGCGATGAAGAGTGGGTGGCTGCGGCGAGATCTGTTGAAGGCGGCACCCGCTTTGGCCCTTGGCGCAGTGCCGTTTGCATTACGCGCCGGTGTTCCAGGCGATCCAATCGCCGCTCGGCTCGATGCGTTCCTGAATGATGCCAAGGCTGATGGCATTTCGATTGCTATCGTGCGCGATGGATTGACGCGATACCATGATGCTGGGTTCGCGGTGCGTGGCGGTGCCCGCGCAAGCAAGGGTACAGTCTACGAGATTGGCTCGATCACCAAGACTTTCACGGGGCTGATCCTCGCGCACGCCATCAGGGAAAGGCGCGTCGCGCTGACCGACGACGTACGGCGCTATCTGCCCGCCGGTTTCGACAATCTGTCTAAGGATGGGCGTGCCGTCACCTTTGCAGATATCGTCACTACATCGTCGGCCTTGCCGGACAACGTTCCCGATTGGAAGGCAGGGCTCGGCAATCCCAGCCCCGCTGAATTACCGCAGCGCGTCGTGGAGTTTTACAAGGACTATACGCAGGGGGACTTTCTTCGCGATCTTGCCAAAGCCAGCCTGACAGACACACCGGGCAGGGAGCCGCGCCATTCCAACACCGCGTCGCAATTGCTCGGTATCGTGCTTTCGCGGATCTATGGACAGCCGTACGCGGCACTGGTCGCGCGCTTTATCGAAAGGCCCCTGCGCATGCGCGAAGGAACGGGCGATATCCCGATTGAGCGCTTGGCAATCGGCTATGACGAAAAAGCGATGCCGCCGCTCGCAGTGCCCCTGATAATGCCCGCTGGCGGTTTGCGGTATGGCACGGCGGACATGGCCCGCTACATCAATGCGCAGATTGCAGCAGACGATCCGGCAATCCTTCAGACTCAGCAGCCGTTGTGGGGAACGCCAGACCATCAAGCCATCGGTTTTCACTGGATCATCGCCAAGGCAGCCGACAGCCGCCTGTATTATCGGCACAGCGGCGGCAGCTTTGGCTGCTCAAGCTACTGCGAATTCTATCCTTCGCAGCGTTACGGGATCGTCTTGCTGACCAATCGCGGCAATGGAGACGTGCAGTATCAGCTGGAGCAGCTTGCAGGCGAGATCCACGATATCGTGTGCGGTGCCCCAGTGGGCCTGGCGCAACTGCGACGTGCGCTCGAAGCCACCGACTATGCCGATGTGCCAGACAGCATTGCCGCGGTGCGGCAGCGGCACCCCGAATTGCATTTGAACGAGGATCGGGTGAACGAGTGGGGCTATCGCCTATTGTTCGGCAAGCGCGCCCGAGCCGCCGTTGCGATCTTTGCCTACAATGTCGCCGCCAATCCGCTCAGTGCAAACGCGCATGACAGCTATGCCGATGCCTTGTCTGCTATAGGGGACAAGGCCGGTGCCATGGCGGCGTACGGGAGAGCCCTAGAGCTGAACCCGAACAACGATCACAGCGCCGAGAGGTTGGCGGAGCTGCGCAAAGGAACTTAAGGCCCTCCCTTCGCTCGACCTTGCCGTAGCTCCTAAAGCGGCGGTTGCAGCGGCGTCGCCCCGTAGCGCGCCAACAGATCGTCGAGCACGACGACGCTGAGCAGGTTGGCGAAGGCGCAGCCGACCATGCCGTCCTGCCACCAGACGACTTCGGCCTGCATCGATTCCAGCCCCGGAAGCGTCAGCCAGCACATCGTGCCCACGTGCATGCGGTGGAGCGCCACGGCCGAGAAGCCGCCGAGCGACAAGTCCTGAACCGTGGTCGGGAAGCTCTTGGCGGCAGATGCGCGCAAGGTCGACGGGATGGCCACGCGGTTGCGCGGGGCGCAGCGGTCCTCTTGCGCCGAGTATTCGTAGCTGCCCGGTCCGAACCGGGAATCTCGCCATGTCGTGCTCATCGACCCAATCCGCATTCCCGTAACGGTCGGCAGGATGGGCTGAGTGTGACGTGACGACGTTAACGCGGGCTTACGCGGGAGGGTTAACGCGCTCCCGGTGCGGGCTGGCGAAGGGTTCGCCCAGCATCGCGACGATACGGTCGGCCACCACTTCAGGCTCCTTGATCGTCAGCGGATCTTCGCCGGGGTAGGCCTTGGCGCGCATGGCGGTGCGGGTGGCGCCTGGATCGACAACGGCAACGCGGATCTTCGACGTGCCCCGCGTTTCGAGCGCATAGCTTTCGAGCAGGTTGTCGAACGCGGCCTTGGAAGAGCCATAGGCGCCCCAGTAGGCGCGGGGCGAGGCGCCGACGCTGCTGGTGACGCCGACAACGCGCGGGTCGGCGCTTTTCTTGAGCATGCGGTCGAAGCCCATGATCAGCGCTTGCGTGGCAAGGATGTTGAGCGTCAGCGCGCGCATGAAGTCGCGCTGTTCGATCTGCCACACGGGCGTCAGCACCGGAAGCACGGCGGCGTTGATGACGAGAATGTCGAGCGCATCCCAGCGCGTGCCGATGGCCGTCGCCAGGCGGGCGATGCCTTCGGGCTCGGCGAGATCGACAGGGGCAATCGTGGCGGTGCCGCCGGCGGCGAAGATCGCTTCCTCGATCGCCTCGAGATCCTTGGCGGTGCGCGCGACGAGGATGACATGCGCGCCCGCCGCCGCGAGCGCCTTGGCCGTGGCCGCGCCGATGCCCCGGCTGGCACCGGTGACAAGGGCAACCTGCCCTTCGAACGGCCGTGAATCAGCGCTCATCAGGCAACCTTGCCCACCGGCAGCGCGAGCTGGCCCTGATCCTCGCGCTCAGCCATGTCGGTAAGGCGCGTGGGGTATTCGCCGGAGAAGCAGGCGTCGCAGTACTGCGGGCAGGCCTTGTTGCGCTGCGCCTCGCCGACGGCGCGGTACAGCCCTTCGATCGAGACGAAGGCGAGGCTGTCGGCCTGGATGAACTTGGCCATCGCCTCCACATCCATGCGCGCGGCGAGCAGCTTGGAGCGTTCGGGCGTGTCGACGCCATAGAAGCAGGAATGCTCGGTCGGCGGACTGGCGATGCGCATGTGCACTTCGCTGGCGCCGGCATCGCGCATCATCTGCACGATCTTGAGGCTGGTGGTGCCGCGCACGATCGAATCGTCGATCAGCACGATGCGCTTGCCTTCGACAAGGGCGCGGTTGGCGTTGTGCTTGCGCTTGACGTCCAGATTGCGCGCGCCGTCCGACGGCTGGATGAAGGTGCGACCGACGTAGTGCGAGCGGATGATGCCGAGTTCGAACGGCAGGCCCGACTGCTGGGCGTAGCCAAGCGCTGCGGGCACGCCACTGTCGGGCACCGGGATGACGAGATCGGCATCGGCCGGGGCTTCCACGGCGAGTTCGGCGCCGATCGCCTTGCGCACCTGGTAAACCGAACGTCCGCCCATGATGGAGTCGGGGCGGCTGAAGTAGACGTGTTCGAAAATGCAGGGGCGGCCGGCCTGATCGCCGAACGGGCGGTGGCTGCTGATCTCGCCATCGAGGCTGACCTGGATCAGTTCGCCCGGTTCGACTTCGCGCAGCAGTTCGGCACCGACGACATCGAGCGCGACGGTTTCGCTGGCAAAGACCACCGCATCGCCGAGCTTGCCCATCACCAGCGGACGGATGCCGAGCGGATCGCGGCAGGCGATCATGCCTTCGGGCGTCATGCAGATCAGCGAATAGGCGCCTTCGACCAGGCGCAGCGCATCGACGAAGCGGTCGAGCAGCGTGGGGTAGCGGCTCGTCGCCACGAGATGAATGATGACTTCGGTGTCGGACGTCGACTGGAAGATCGCACCCTTCTGGACGAGGTCGCGCTTGAGGAACATCGCATTCGAGATGTTGCCGTTGTGCGCGATGGCAAAGCCGCCCGAAGCGAGATCCGCGAACAGCGGCTGCACGTTGCGCAGGCCCGATCCACCAGTCGTGGAATAGCGGACGTGGCCGGCGGCCATCATCCCCGGCAGCTCGGCAATTGCCTGGCCCGAAGAGAAGTTGGCGGCGACATGGCCGATGCCACGGCGCGAATAGAACTCGCGCCCATCAAAGCTGGTGATGCCCACGGCTTCCTGGCCGCGATGCTGCAGCGCGTGCAGCCCGAGGGCGGCCATGGCGGCGGCATCGCGCGCGCCGAGCACGCCGAAAATGCCGCATTCCTCGCGCAGCTTGTCGCCGTCGCGGTCGTGAAAGGGATCGGTGATATTCATGGTTTTGGTGGACTCACGCGCTGGACTTACTGGGGCGCGCTGGGCCGCCGGCCAGGGTCGGCGCCCATGTGGCGACCTTTGTCACAGAACGCAAGGGGATTGCTGCAGGTGCGCTGTCCCGCCCGGAACCGGGGGCGCTATCCAATCGTATCGATGTCAGATTTTTCAAGGAGCTGAAGAGCAATGTCGACCGATCTCATCCGCAACGCGATCATTGTCGTCGTTGCGCTGTTCGTCGGGCTGCTCACGCTGTCCTACGCAACGCACGTGGTGCTTTGAGCCGCCGAGCAGGCTCATGCCGGGGTTAGGTCCGCCTTAATCATTGGCCGTCATGTAACGGACGATGCAACGCGCCCGCGAGTCCCGTTCGTGCACGGTCACCGTCATCGTTTATGCGATGGCGGTCAGCTATTCGATCCTGGTCAGCCGCTTCGAAGGCGGAATCGCGATGATCTGGGTCGGTGGGCCGGTATTGGCTGCGCGGCTGGTCGAAACGCCCCGCCCGCTGTGGCTGCGGACCCTATTGTGGTGCATGCTGGTCAATGTCGTGATCACCGGTTGCATCGGGCTCGGCTGGCGGCCGGCGGTTCCACTCGCGGTGGTCAACGTGGCCGAGGCGACGGGTGCGGCCCTGATATTGCGTGTCCTGCTCCGATCGTGTTGGCCCGAAGATGCGCTGGAGCTGGTGGCGGGGTACTACCTCGGCATCGGCCTGCTCGTGCCGCTTGGCGGCGCGGCTCTGGGCACGCTGGTATTGCCGCTGATCGTGCCGTTCCATGGCGCGCACAGTTTCTTTCACTGGTTCATCGGCCACGCGGTCGGCCTGATCATGGCTATCCCGGTCTCGCTGACGCTATCGCGCCTGGCGGGAGGGCGCGAGCGGTTCGAGCACGAGGAGGTCGTTTCGGGCGTGCTGCAATTCGCGGTGATGGCGCTTTTGACCTACGCGGTGTTTACCCAGACCATGCCGGTCTTCTTGCTCCTGCCGATGGGATTGGCGATCTGCGTTGCCTGGTTTGGCAACGCTTTGATTGCAACCTCGCTGCCGGTCGTGCTCGCCATGATCGGTGGCCGGTTGACGCGCGCGGGATACGGCCCGTTCCAGCTTCTCGATCTGCCGCTGGGCGACAGGATGCAGCTCTTTGCACTCTATGCCGCTGCCGCGACGCTGTGCGTGCTCCCGCTGGTATGTGAGCGTGCCGCGCGCCATCGCCGCCGGGCTACGCTGGTAATGGCGCTCGACTGAGCGGGAACCGATAGCGCCCTCGCGCGGTTGAGCGCGCCGAGTGGGCTGGTGGGGAGGCATTGCCAGTTTGGGCGAGTCCCCTTAAGTCCCCCACCGCGCATTCCATCAGGCCATCATTCGGCCTAAGCGAAAGACCCGCTGCTTGATCCTCTCGCCGTTCGAATGGACCATCGCCAAGCGCTACATGCTGCCGGGGCGAGGGGAGGCGTTCATCGCTCTAGTTGCCGGCATCAGCTTTGTTGCGGTGACGCTCGGTGTCGCTGCGCTGGTCATCGTGATGAGCGTGATGAACGGTTTCCGCGCGGAACTGCTCGAAAAGATCGTGGGGCTGAACGGCCATGCCATCATCCAGGCCTATGGCGGCCGGCTCGACGATTGGCAGGACATCCTCAAGAAGGTCGAGGCGACGCCCGGCGTCACCCGCGCCTCGCCATTGATCGAACAGCCACTGCTTGCGACCTTCAATGGCCGGGTCGAGGCAATTCTTGTGCGCGGCAATACCAAGCCCGATCTCAAGCGGCTGTCTGAGAAGGTCGTCGCAGGCAATTTCGCTTCGCTGACCGAGAATTCGGGCAACGTCGCGATCGGATCGCGGCTGGCCGAAAATCTGGGCGTGCGGATCGGCGATACGATCACGATCATCAATCCGGCGGGGCGCTCGACCCCATTCGGCACGGTGCCGCGCCAGGTCGGCTATACGGTGTCGGCAATCTTCGAGATCGGGGTCTACGACTACGATAACGCCTATGTCGTGATGCCGATACCCGACGCCCAGACCCTGCTGCTGACCGGCGATACTATCGGCATGATCGAGGTGACCACGACCAATGCCGACACCGCGATGCAGACGATGGCGCCAATCAAGCAGGCGCTGGCGGGGCGCGCGGTCGTGACGGACTGGAAGACGATGAACGCCAGCCTGTTCGAGGCGCTTGCGGTGGAGCGCGTGGCGATGTTCGTGGTTCTGTCGATCATCGTGTTGGTCGCCGTGTTCAACATCCTTTCGTCGCTGATCATGCTGGTGCGCGCCAAGACGCGCGACATCGCAATCTTGCGGACCATGGGGGCGACACGCAGAAGCCTGCTCAAGATCTTCGTCACCATCGGTTTCGTGATCGGTGCGTGCGGAACGCTGGGTGGCCTGATTCTGGGCTTCGTCTTCCTGTTTTTCCGCCAGCCGGTGGTCCACGCGGTGGAGTACCTGACAGGACAGAACCTGTGGGACCCGTCCATCCGCTTCCTGACCGACCTGCCAAGCCGCAGCGATCCGGTCGAAATCACGGTGATTTGCATTATGGCGCTTGTGCTGAGCTTTCTTGCCACGCTCTATCCGGCGCTGAAGGCAGCAAGCACTGATCCCGTTCAGGTGCTGCGCTATGAGTGACGCGGCCAATTCCGCTCCGGTGGTCCGGCTTGACAATCTGCGCCGCAGCTTCACGCAAGGCGGCGTGACCATCGACGTCCTGCGCGGCGTGAACCTTGAAATCCGTCCGGGTGAAATCGTCGCCCTGCTGGGACCATCGGGTTCGGGCAAGTCGACCATGCTCCAGGCGGTTGGACTGCTCGAAGGCGGGTTCGAGGGGCTGATCGAGATCGCCGGCATCAACGCTTCGGCACTGTCGGGCGATGCGCGCACCACATTGCGGCGCGATCACCTTGGCTTCGTCTATCAATTCCATCACTTGCTGCCCGATTTCAATGCGACCGAGAACGTCGTTTTGCCGCAGATGGTGGCAGGCAGGACTGCAGCAGATGCAAAGGCGCGCGCGGAGGAACTGCTGGCGGCGCTGGGGCTCGGGCATCGGCTCGACCATCGTCCCAACCAGCTTTCCGGCGGCGAGCAGCAGCGCGTGGCGGTGGCGAGAGCGCTTGCCAACCGGCCA
Organism: Novosphingobium olei; assembly: GCF_012927405.1. GTDB lineage: Bacteria > Pseudomonadota > Alphaproteobacteria > Sphingomonadales > Sphingomonadaceae > Novosphingobium > Novosphingobium olei. The sequence goes on from NZ_JABBGM010000006.1 coordinate 142,151, forward strand.
GCGCTGGTGCTGGCGGACGAGCCGACGGGCAATCTTGACGAAGCGACGGCTGACCGCGTGCTTGAGGAGTTTCTGAAGCTGGTGCGCGGGGAGGGCAGTGCGGCGCTCATCGCGACGCACAACGAACGCCTCGCCTTGCGCATGGACCGGGTCGTCCGGCTGCATGAAGGCGTGCTCGTATAGCGGGACGGGATACGGGAACCCGGTTCGCGCGTTGCAGCGGCGAAAGGAGATCGTACCGTCATGAACACAACGATCCGTGGGGAATCGTCAAACGCCAGCGCAGATTTCTGGAAGGACCATGCAACGGTCCTGCGCCGGGATGCCGCCGACGGCGTGTTCCACAACTTTGCGACGCTGCATTCTGGCACCTTTGCCGCCATGGTGCGGCTGGTTTCGCGCATGCCCGAAGCCGAACGCAACAGCCTGGTGATCGAAAAAGCGGGGGATCGCCAATATGGTCCCGGCGAGATCATGGCGATGTCGCGCCGCAACGACTTTCCGGGTTGAACGCGCCGGCGGGCTGTGACACCACCCTATTTGATTGTACGCAACCAAATAGGGTGAGCCTCTCATGTCCGGTCCGCACACCATCGCCGATTTCAAGGCGAAGCTTCCCAATGGCGATACGATCGATCTTGCCGACAAGGCGGGCAAGGTCCTGCTGGTGGTGAATACGGCATCGAAGTGCGGCTTCACCCCGCAGTACGACGGGCTTGAGAAGCTTTGGAAGAGCTACGGCGACAAGGGGTTCGAGGTGCTTGCCTTCCCTTGTAACCAGTTCGGCGGGCAGGAGCCGGGCACGGCGGAAGAGATCGACAGCTTCTGCAAGGTGAACTTCGGCGTCAGCTTCCCGTTGATGGCCAAGATCGAGGTCAACGGCCCCAACGCCGATCCGCTTTACGACTGGCTCAAGGCGGAAGCGCCGGGCGTGCTGGGGACGAAGGCGATCAAATGGAACTTCACCAAGTTCCTCATCGGCCGCGATGGCAAGGTCGTGAAGCGCTACGCCCCGACCGACAAGCCGGAGAGCATCCAGAAGGATATCGAAGCGCTGCTGTGATCGGTTGAAAACGTGACGTCGGTCGCTCGCCAAAGCGGCCAGCGTTACCTACATTCGGAAAATGCCTTACGCTCCCTTCGTGCCGCTGCGCGTGTTTTCGTCCTACACCATGCTCGATGGCGCGGTGGACCCGAAGATCATTGCCAAGACGGCGGCGGAGCGCGGGTTTCCCGCGATCGCGATCACTGACCGCAACGGGCTTTATGGAAGCGCGGCTTTTGCCAAGGCTTGCAAGGACGTGGGGGTGCAGCCGGTCATCGGCGTCATGCTCGCCGTCGCGCGGCCGGAGCGCGAAGGTGCGGCGACGGGTTTCGGACCGGTAGCGCCTACGATCGACTGGCTGGGGCTCTATGCGCAGGATTCGAAGGGGTACGACAACCTCTGCCACCTCGTCAGCCGGGCGCACCTCGACCGCCCCCTCGAATTCGCGCCGCATGTCGTGCTGGCCGATCTGGTTGGCCATACCGACAGCCTGATCTGCCTGACGGGCGGTGGCGAAGGGGCGCTGACGCGGCTGTTCGCCGGAGGCCAGAGGGCGGCGGCCGAGGCATATTGCGACCGGCTGCAGGAGCTGTTCGGGGACAGGCTCTACATTGAACTTACCCGCACGGGCGATCCGGTCGAAAGCGGGGGCGAGGACGGGCTGTTCGACCTCGCCTATGCCCGCGATATTCCGCTCGTCGCGACAAATCCGGCCTGCTTTGCCGAAGCCGGTTTCTATGCCGCGCACGATGCCATGCTGTGCATCGCCAGTTCCACCCATGTCGACAGTGCCGACCGGCCGCGTTCCTCGCAGGAGTGGTGGATCAAGCCCGCCGAGATGATGGAACAGCTCTTCGCGGATTGTCCCGAAGCGCTGGCCAATTCGCTGGTCGTGGCGCAGCGAACGGCTTGCACGCCGCCCAAGCGCAAGCCGATCCTGCCAAGCCTTGCCGGTGACAAAGAGGGCGAGGCCAAGGCCTGCGCCGCCGACAGCCGGACCGGCCTCGTCACGCGGCTGAAGCCCTATTACCCCGAAGCCGCGCACGCCGAACTGGCGGCGCTGCTGACGCTGGGGCCCGACGCCGAGCCCGACCATGCCGACTACCCGCAATTGCTGGTCGCGGGCGTGCTCGAGGAAGTGCTAGGATATCGAGAGCGGCTCGAGTTCGAGATCTCGATCATCAACCGCATGGGCTTTGGCGGCTACTTCCTGATCGTGGCCGACTTCATCAAGTGGGCCAAGGAGAACGGCATTCCGGTGGGGCCGGGCCGTGGTTCGGGCGCGGGGTCGCTCGTTGCGTGGGCGCTGACGATCACCGATCTCGATCCCATCAAGCTCGGGCTGCTGTTCGAACGCTTTCTCAATCCGGAACGCGTGTCGATGCCCGACTTCGATATCGACTTCTGCGAAACCCGGCGCGGCGAGGTGATCCGCTACGTCCAGCGCAAGTACGGCGACGATCACGTTGCGCAGATCATCACCTTCGGCAAGCTGAAGGCGCGCGCGGTGCTGCGCGATACTGGGCGCATCCTGCAGATGAGCTATGGCCAGGTCGACCGGCTGTGCAAGATGGTGCCCAACCATCCGACCGACCCCTGGCCCCTGCCGCGCGCGCTCAACGGCGTGCTGGAATTGAAGCGCGAATACGACCGTGATCCCGAGGTCAGGCGACTGATAGACCTGGCGATGCAGCTCGAAGGCCTGCCGCGCAACAGTTCTACGCACGCGGCGGGCGTGGTGATTGGCGACCGGCCGCTGGCGCAGCTGGTGCCGCTCTATCGCGATCCGCGTTCCGACATGCCCGTGACGCAGTTCGACATGAAGTTCGTCGAGGATGCGGGGCTGGTGAAGTTTGACTTCCTCGGCCTGAAGACGCTGTCGGTGCTGCGCAAGGCGGTCGACCTGATGACGAAGCGCGGGATCGAGATCGATCTGTCGACACTCGCCTGGGACGATGTCGATACCTACAAGCTGCTGCAGTCTGGCGACACGGTCGGCGTGTTCCAGCTGGAATCCGAAGGCATGCGGCGCACGCTGGCGGCGGTGAAGCCGACCAACTTCGGTGACATCATTGCGCTGGTCTCGCTCTACCGCCCGGGGCCGATGGACAACATTCCGCTGTTCGGGCGGCGCAAGAACGGGCTCGAGAGCATCGAGTACCCGCACGAGAAGCTCGCCGGGATCCTGTCCGAGACCTACGGCATCTTCGTCTACCAGGAACAGGTCATGCAGGCCGCGCAGATCCTCGCGGGCTATTCGCTGGGCGATGCCGATCTTCTGCGCCGCGCCATGGGCAAGAAGGTCCAGGCAGAGATGGACGCGCAGCGCCAGCGGTTCGTCGACGGGTGCAAGACGGTGTCCGACATCCCGGCGGCGAAGGCCAACGAGCTGTTCGACTTGATCGACAAGTTCGCAGGCTACGGCTTCAACAAGAGCCACGCCGCCGCCTACGCGCTGCTCGCCTACCAGACGGCGTGGCTCAAGACGCATTACCCGCACGAATTCTACGCTGCGTCGATGTGCTTCGACATGCACCAGTCGGAAAAGCTTGCGGTGTTTGTGGATGACATGCGGCGCAACGGCGTGTCGCTCGCCGGGCCGGACATCAATCATTCCGAAGCGGAGTTCACCGTCGAGCGGACGGACGACGGCTTTGCCGTGCGCTATGCGCTGGCAGGCCTGCGCAACGTGGGCGAAAAGGCGATGGAAGCGATCGTCGCCGAGCGCGAAGCGAACGGTGAGTTCGTGAGCCTGGACGACCTGTTCAAGCGGGTTCCGGCAGGATCGATGAACCGGCGGCAGCTGGAAGCGCTGGCCGCGGGCGGGGCGCTGGATTGTCTCGAGCCCAACCGCGCCAAGCTGATCGCCAATGCCGAACTGCTGATGGCGGTGGCCGACGAGGCGGCGCGGTCGCGCACGTCGGGCCAGGGCGGCCTGTTCGGTGGTGATGACCATGCAGCGCCGGCAACGCGGCTCGCCGAGACGAAGCCATGGAGCCGGGCCGAGCAGATGGCGGCCGAGCGCGAGAACTTCGGCTTCTATTTCGCGGCGCATCCGGTCGAGGAATATCGCGCGGTCGCGTCGGCCAATGGCGCGCGATCGTACGGAAGCCTGATGACCGGCGGCGGCGAGGGCGGCGGCGGCCGGTCGGGTGCGGTGATGGCGGCGCTGGTGGAGAATGTGCAGAAGCGCAAGACGAAGAAGGGCAAGGACTTCGTCATGGCGGACTTCTCCGATTCGTCGGGACTGTTCTCCGCATCGTGCTTCGAGGAGGCTCTGGTCGACGATTTCGTGACCTGGGCGCGCGAGGGCACTTGCGTGCTTCTGAATGTCGAACTCGACAGGCCGAACCCCGATGAGCCGCCGCGCGTCACTGTTCGCAATGCCCGACCGTTGGCCTCTGTGACCAGCGCGGCGCGCATGATGCTGAAGCTGGACGTTACGACACCCGAGGCGATGGCAGAGCTCGCCCTGCTGCTGCCGCGTGGCAACGATGCCAAGGGCGAGGTGGTGGCGCGGCTCAAGACGGGCAGGGGGCGTGAACCCTTGGTCCGGCTCGGCAACGACTTCCGCCTCGACAGCGACTTGATCGAACGATTGATTCCCATCGAGGGGCTTGCCAATGTGGCGCTGACCGCAAGACCGGAACGGCATCTGCGGCTCGTCGAATAGGGAGAGAGCGATGTTTCAGCTGGGTGCAATGCAGGACTGGAAGCTGCGGGTCACTCATCTGATAGACCACGCCGCGCGCGAACACGGTGGGCGCGAGATCGTGACGCGCTGGGCCGATGGCACCGAGAGCCGCACCAACTGGGCCGGGATCCGCCATGATGCGTTGAGAATGGTGCAGGCGCTGCGTCGCGTCGGCATCGGCCCGGGCGACCGGATCGCCACGCTGGCGATGAACCATCACCGCCATCTCGTCACCTGGTATGGGGCGGTCGGCGTGGGCGGCATTCTCCACACAATCAATCCGCGCCTGTTCGACGACCAGCTTGAATACATCGCCAACCACGCCGAGGACAAAGTCCTGCTGTTCGACAAGGTCTGGGCACCGGTGGTCGAGCGGATGAAGCCGCGCTGGCCGACGATCGAGCACTATATCTGCTTCGACAGCGACGAACCGGCACAAAGCTTCGAGGACTGGATCGCCGCTGAGGACGGCAATGCCGAGTGGGCTGACGGAGACGAGCGCGACCCCTGCATGCTCTGCTATACCAGCGGAACGACGGGCAACCCCAAGGGCGTGCTTTACGAGCACCGCTCGACGATGCTCCACGCGATCACCTGCCAATCCCCGGGGGTTTTCGGGATCGACACGCGCATGGTGATGATGCCGATCGTGCCCATGTTCCATGCGGCCAGCTGGGGCATTCCCTGGGCCGGTGCGGCAGCCGGGGCCAAGTTCGTCTATTGCGCGACCAACGATGCAGCGACGCTGTGCGACCTGTTCGAGAACGAGAAGGTCACGGCATCGGCCGGCGTGCCGACCGTATGGCTGAGCCTGCTGCAGTACATCGATGCGAACGGCCGGGATATTCCGGCAAGCCTGCGGCAGGTGGTCTGCGGTGGCTCTGCGATGCCTAGGGCGATGATCGAGCGCTTCATGAAAAAGGGCATCCGCATCGCCCACGCCTGGGGCATGACCGAAACGTCGCCGATCGGTACGACCGGCGCCGAGCCGGCGGACTGGGACGAGCTGAGCTTCGAGGAGCAGGTCGATCTCAAGGCCAAGCAGGGGCGGGTGCCGTTCGGGGTTGAACTGCGCTGCGTCGATCTCGGCGATCCGACGAAGGTGCTTCCGCGCGATGGGGAAACATCGGGAGCCCTGCAGGTTCGCGGGCCGTGGGTGGTCAAACGCTACTTCAAGGCAGAGAAGGATGCGACGGACGCGGAGCAGTGGTTTGACACGGGCGATGTCGCCGTGATCCATCCCGACGGCACCTTGCAACTGACCGACCGGACCAAGGACGTCATCAAATCCGGCGGCGAGTGGATCAGCTCGGTCGAACTGGAGAACGCGGCGATCGGGCACCCGGCGGTTGCCGAAGCGGCTGCGATCGGGGTCTATCATCCCAAGTGGGACGAACGCCCGCTGTTGGTGGTGGTGTGCAAGCCCGGTGCGTCTTGTAACGGCGACGAAATCCGCGCTTTCCTTGCGGCGCACGTCGCGAAGTGGTGGGTGCCCGATGCGGTCGCATTCGTAGACGCGATCCCGCACACCGGAACCGGCAAGATCAGCAAGAAGGACCTGCGCGAGCAGTTCAGGGACTACACCTGGCCGTCTCTGACCGGCGTTGCCTGAACAGATTTTAGGATGTCGCGATGACCAACTACATCGATCCGAGCCGCGAGAATTTCGATCATTTCAAGAGCCTGCCACGCGATACGCCGGTGCACATGCTCAACCTGGTGCGGTTCAAGGCGCTGGCCGACTATCCCGAAGGGCACGAGCTTGCCGGCAAGGGGCTGACCGGAGCCGAAGCCTATGCGGAGTATTTTGGCACGATCCAGCCAGTGCTCGAGCGGGCAGGGGGCAGGATCGTGTGGAAGGGCGGCTTCGAGGCCATGGTGACGGGGCCGTCCGAATGGGAATGGGACGAAACCTTCGTCATGGCCTATCCCAGTGCGGCCGCGTTCATGGGCATGGTCAAGGATCCCGACTATGCGCCGGTCGTCGTGCATCGCCAGGCGGCGGTCGAAGACAGCCGGCTGGTCCGCTTCGCTCCGGTCGAAGGATAAACAGGTGGCATACGAGAAGCTGGCGCAGCCGCTGACCCTGACACGCGGTCCTTCGTGGAAGAACCGCTTCATGCTGGCGCCGCTGACCAATCAGCAGAGCCACGACGACGGAACGCTTTCGGACGACGAGTACAATTGGCTGGTCGCGCGTGCGAAGGGCGGTTTTGGCATGGTCATGACTGCAGCCGCGCACGTCCAGCGGGTTGGGCAGGGCTTTGTCGGGCAGATCGGGGCGTTTGCGGACGAACATCTCGATGGGCTTTCACGCCTGGCTGATGGAATCCGCGAAAATGGGGCCGTTTCGTCCGTGCAGTTGCACCATGCCGGATCGCGTTCTGACAAGGCGGTGGTCGCTCATCCTGTTAGCGCGTCTGATGTGGAAGCCGCAGGGGCTCGCGGCCTTTCGACCGACGAGGTTCAGCGACTGCGCGACGATTTTGTCGCGGCGGCGGTCCGGGCGGAGAAAGCGGGCTTCGACGGGGTCGAAGTGCACGGCGCGCACGGATACATCCTCGCCGAATTCCTTTCGCCCGAGATCAACCGGCGCGAGGATCGCTATGGCGGAAGCCCTGAAAACAGGGCGCGACTGGTGCTGGAGATCATCGACGGCATCCGTGCAAGCTGCGGCGCCCAGTTCCAGCTGGGCCTGCGCGTGTCGCCCGAGCGCTTTGGCCAGAAGCTGCTCGAAATTCGCAGTCTCATCGCGGACGTCATGGCGGGCGGAAAGCTCGACTACGTTGACCTTTCGCTATGGGACGTTCGGAAGGTTGCCAATGATCCCGAAGGCGAGGGGCGGCCGCTGATCGACTGGTTCATGGATCTGCCGCGCGGCGGCACCCAGTTGGGCGTGGCCGGCAAGATATTTGGGGCCGACGATTGCGCCTGGGCTCTCGAGAAAGGCTGTAATTTCGTGGCCATCGGGCGCGGTGCGATCCTGCGCCACGATTTCCCCAAACGCGTGCTGGCCGATGCAGAATATACATCACCGCCATTGCCTGTCACCGAACAGCATCTGATCGATGAAGCGCTCAGCCCCACCTTTGTGCATTACATGAAGAACTGGAAGGGCTTCGTCGCTGAACCAGCGTGATGGCGGCTCTGGTCCCTTCTGTAGGATAAATTAAGTAATTTCGCCTAGATCCTAGCCCCATCGCATCTCGTACGGGGGCACAGGTTCGATGCAGATGGCACAAACCGGCAGTTTTTTCGAGCAGATCGACCTGCAGGGTCGCATGGTGCGCGCGAGCAATTTCGCGCTCGACAATTGGTGGCTCTGGGTCGTGCTGGCGCTGGCGCTCTGGCTCTACCGGCGGCTCCGCTCGCAACATGCAATGCTTGCACGTCTCGATGAGCGCGCCGATGCGGCGATGGCCGATGTCGATGCCTTGCTGCTCGAACGGCGGACGCTCGTCGGCAATCTGGTCGAAGTGGTGCGGGGTTTTGCCGATCGCGAACAGGTCATGATCCGCGATGTGCTCAAGGCCCGGATCGACGCGATTGCTGCGCTGGGACAAGGCGCGATGATCGCGCAGGATCAGTCCGCAGGTATCCTGCAGAACGTGACCGATCTCAGCGAAAGCTTCCCCGAGCTTGCGACGTACGGCCAGTTCGTGACGCTACGGAGCGATCTCATCCGCATCGACGAGAAGATCACCGCGGCGCGCAAGTTCTACAACCTTGCGGTAGAAGAACACAACGCCGCGCTGCGCGCGTTTCCGGCCAACCTGATGCGTGGTGCAACCGCGCCTCGCGACAAGTTCTCGCTGGGAGAGCAGCGCCGGGCCGAGCTCAGCGAAGCTCCGCAAATCGCGCTTTGACGCAAGGGGGCGCCCCATGGCCCGAAGCAAACTGGAACCTTCCGGATATCTTGCGCATGCTGCTGCGAACCGTCGCCATGTCTGGGGCTATCTGATCGCTTACGTCATGGCGTACGAGCTGATCGGCGCCTTTGTCCTGATCCTCCCGCTGCTGATGTTCGATCCGCAGCATACGATCCTGAGCGATCCTGCGGGCTATGCCGTTCGCTACATGCTGCCGCTTGCGGTGGTGAGCGGGCTGATCTTCCGGCACATATACCGGGGACATGCCAAGGCTGTCATGCGCACGCTGGCGATCCGCAAGGTAGGCCGCGCGGAGGAGCCGCGCTTCGTGGCAATCGGCGAACAACAGTGCACCGCACTCGGCGTGCGCTTTCCCGCATTCGCCGTCATCGAGGTCGATGCGCGCAACTGCCTGACGGTGGGCGAGGGACCAGATCATGGGCTGATCGCGGTCACCAGGGGTTTGCTCGACGCGCTCGACGACGACGAGCTCGCCGCCGTTTTGGCGCACGAGGCGGCGCATATCCGCAATGGCGACACGCGCGTGCTGGCGGCCAACCATGCGCTGCAGCGCACGGCGGTACTGCTCCAATGTGACAATCCATTCCGTATCGAAGACTGGCGACAACTGATCGTCCCGCTGTTTCTGCCGCCTTTCCTGATCCTTTTGCTGGCAGGTGGGGCGGCCACGATGGTGGCGATGCAGCTTTCATTCCATGCCCGCCGCGGCGTGCGGCTGTCGCGCGATCATATCGCCGACGGTGATGCGATCAGGATGACCCATTTTCCCGAAGCCCTGGTCGACGCGCTGCGCAAGGTTGCGGGCCGGGGTTCGTTTCCAGGCAGTCTCCGCGTCGAAGGCATGTTGTTCGATGGACCGAATGATCACGACGGCGGGACCCACCCTCCGGTGGAGGAACGGATCGCGGCGATCAGCTCGCTCGGGAAAGAGCTGCTAGCGCCGGGGCGTTCGCGTCGCGACACCCGCAGCGGGGGTCCAGTCCGTCGCTTTGGCGTGGCGGCGCGTGCAGTACCCGGGCTTCGCGGCGACGTCCTGACGGCCGACGCACCAATGCAGTTTGCATACGATGCCGATGGCAGGCCGCTCAACCAGCCGCCGACGCATACGCTCAAGATCCATGCGATGATGCTCACCGACCCGGCGGCATACCGCCGGTGGCGCGAAGCGACGATCGCCTGGTACGAATGGCGTGCCAACGATAAACGCAACGCGTTCGGCATGCGACCGCAACTGTTGATTCCAATGGCGGCGCTAATTGCATTTCTCGCAGTGTTTCACTGGCCGCGCGACAATGATCCGGCCAAGTTCCTGCAGGTATTCAGCCCGTCCAGTATCGTGTCCATGGCAAGCCAGATGCGTGAAGAGCCCGTATTCTGCTCTTCATCGAGTGCCAGTACCGATAGCCATTGCGGGCAGACTATCCGCGCGCTGAATGCCCATGCGAACGTCGGCCAAAACGCACCGCCTCCCATTCCGCCGGATCCCTTCGCCCACTCCGGCACGCGCGGGTCCGATGGTTCCGACGGTCCGCCTGACACCGGTTTCGGCAGTGCTGCGTTCCTGATGCCGCTATTGATGTTTTCGCTGGTGGGGATGGCGATCTTTTCTCCCAGGACGTTGCGGCGCTTGTTCGGCGTGGTCGATTACACACCGCCGCCACCACAGCGTGAGACGCGGGTACCCGACGCCGTCGAGCGTCCCGCTGGTGGGCAAGTTGCTCCGCCATCTATCCGTGGTTTCGGTCGCAAGCGCGTTTAGCTGTCAGAAAAGGGCCAGTTGCCCATCGGCGGCAGGGGGCCGGAACTGGCTGCAATCGAGATCGATCTTCACTTGCCCGATCCCGGCGCGGCGGCAGGCGAGCTGGAAGCGACTGCGGATGAGGTCGGCCCAGACACCCTGCGGCTTCATCCGAGTGAAGAAATTCGCGTCGTTGTCCTTGCCCCCGCGCACGTCGCGGATGATCGCCATCACCTTGCCCGCCCGGTCGGGAAAGTGGGTTTCCAGCCATTCGCGAAACAGGGGTGCCACTTCGTGAGGTAGGCGGACCATGATCCAGCTTGCTGATTGCACGCCCATCGCGCCGGCCCGTTCGAGAATGGCTTCCAGAAACGAATCGGTGATCGATGGGATGACCGGGGCGACCGAGACGTGCGCCGGTATTCCTGCTTCAACCAGCTTGCCGAGCGCCGCCAAACGCTTGGCCGGAGCCGAGGCGCGCGGTTCGAGCAAGCCGGACAGCTTCGGGTCAAGACTGGTGACCGAGATGCCAACGGCGACCAGCCGTTCACGGGCAAGCTTTTCAAGAACGTCGATATCGTCGAGCACGCGCGCGGATTTGGTGGTGATGGTGACCGGATGGCGCACCTCGAGGCACAATTGGAGCACGGCGCGGGTAATGCGATAGTCACGCTCTATCGGCTGGTAGGGGTCGGTATTCGTACCCATGGCCAAGGGCTTGGGCTTGTAGCCGCGGCCGGCAAAGGTCTTGCGCAAGATTTCGACCGCGTTCGGCTTGGCAAAAAGCTTGGTTTCGAAGTCGAGCCCCGGCGAAAGGTCGTGAAATGCATGGGTTGGCCGGGCGTAGCAGTAAATGCAGCCATGCTCGCATCCCCGATAAGCGTTGAGCGAACGATCGAACGGGATGTCCGGCGAGCGATTGAAGCTGACGATCGTCTTGGGGAATTCTTCGACGACCGTGGTGCGCAGCTTTGGTCCCGGTCCATCGATGTCTGCTTGCATATCGCGCCAGTCACCATCGGCCTCGCGCGTGGCGAGACCGAAGCGGGTTGGCACGGCGCCGCTCACTGCGCCGCGCCCGCGAGGCGCAGGCTGGGACATGCGGCGATTAGAACATAAAGAGAACAGTGGCGCAAGCGCCGACCGCGCACTTAGCTCTCGAGCAGCCTCGGCATCAATTCGACGAAGTTGCAGGGCCGATTGCGGCTATCGAGTTGTTCGGCAAGGATGCCGTCCCACCCGTCCTTCACCGCCCCGTTGGACCCGGGAAGCGCGAAGATGTAGGTTCCGCGAGCGACGACTGCGCAGGCCCGCGACTGGATGGTACTCGTGCCGATGGTCTTGAAGCTGAGCCACCGGAACAATTCGCCAAATCCGGGAATGTCGCGGGTCTTGATCCGCTCCAGCGCCTCGGGCGTAACATCGCGGCCGGTGAGTCCGGTTCCGCCGGTGATCACCACGGCGTCCACGGCCCGATCGTCAATCCAGTTGTTGAGGCGGCTGACAATGCGGTCGGCATCGTCCTTTTCCAGCGCGCGCGCTGCGAGCTTGTGACCGGCGCCCTTGATGCGCTCGCAAAGGATGTCGCCAGAAGTGTCCTCTGCCGGTCCCCGGGTATCGGAGACGGTGAGGACAGCTATGTTGATCGGCTTGAAAGTGCGGGTCTGGTCAATTGCCACGCGAGGCCATCCGCACGTTCTGCGCACCATCGAGGCCGGGAAACTTCGGCCACATGCCCTGGACGAGTCCGACGCGGCTTTCCGAAGGTCCGCCCGCCTGCTTTTCGTACATCCAGTAATTGCGCATGACCGTCGCAACGTAGCCGCGCGTTTCCCAGTAAGGGATAGATTCCATCCAGAGAAGGGGATCGCCCTTGTCGCGCACTTCCACGTTCCAGCGCCCGATGGGCATCGGCCCCGCATTGTAGGCAGCGATTACCTTGGGCAGCAGGCCTTGGGTTTCCGGCCGGGCTTTCAGCTGGGAGAGATAGGTCTGGCCGAACGCGAGGTTCACGTCGGGAAGGTCCAGCTGCTTTTCACGCCCCATCATCAGCGGATCGATCTTCGTCAGATCGCGCGCCGTGCCGGGAAGAACCTGCATCAGGCCTTTGGCGCCTGCCGGGCTCGTGACCGCGGTGCGAAAGTTGGATTCCTGCAGGGAGTGGGCGAAAAGAAGTGCCGGATCGACCTTCCACCCGTTTGCCGGGGTCCACTTCGGCGCGGGGAAGCGAGCAGCTTCATCCGCCCGGGCGCCGGCTGGCGCGTTGTAAGCCATCCACAGCTGGGTGGAGGGCAGACCAAGATCACGAGCAAGGCGGGAAAGCGGCGCATATTGGCCGGGCGCACCGATGCGGGCCTGATAGCGCAAGACTTCGTCAGCGAGGCCATCTTCGCCGATTTCCGCCAACTGGACGGCAAGGCGCACGTTGTTGACCGTGCGTAGCTGCTGCCAGTCCTGATCCGAGAAATCCGGTGCGGCGGCGGGGACTGCTTCGCGCAGCCCGAGCGCCTCGGCAGCCATCATGCCGTACAGCGAATCCCGGTTCCGGGCGGCGGCGCGTAGTGAGGCTGATACCTTTTCAGGCTTGCGACACCGCAGCCAGGCACGGCTTGCCCAATAATTTGCTGCGGCCGCAAGCTCCGGGTTCGAAGCCATGCCAGCGGCACGTTCAAACGTTTCGCCCGCCGCCATGCAATCGTCCATGCGCCAGGCGGCAAGCCCTGCGGTCCACAGCGCTTCGGGAACCCAGGCGCCGCTGCCCGATTCGAACGCCGAGAGCGAAATCAGCCGAGCATTTGCATCGTCGTTTTCGATGTAGAAAGCCCAGCCCACCTTCTGGCGCCATTCAGCGCGCGCTTCGTTCGACAGCGTGGCATCCACCCCGTCGAGCAGCAGACGAGCGCCCAGCGGGTCATCATTCTTGATGCGGTCGGTAATTGCCGCTGCGATGCTGTCAGGCATTGTGCCGTCGGCAATCGAGCGCGGCTTCAGCCGCTTGGACAGCGTCGGCACGTTGAACATGGCCTGCGTGGCAGGGGGCGTGATGGGCAGCGCAGTTGCGCCCCGCTTGAGCGCCAGGCGACCGATCTGGTCCGACCACGGCATGTCGGGCGCCTGCGACAGCAGGTCGGTCAACGGCTGAAGCTCCGCCTTGGGCGAATTTGCGGCGAGGTAGTACTGCGCCTTGGCCACGGCATGGAGCGGACCATCAGCACGCTGGGCAAGCATCTGCTGCACGGCGTTCCAGTCTTCCCGCTCGATCGCGCCAAACAGGTTCTTGTAATAAGTGCGATCGTCCTGGCTGAGCAAAGTGGGAACAGCCGTGCGATCGGCGCGGCTGCGGAAGTAATCCACCGCGGCGCTGTTGGCCTGTGCGGGCATCGCTGCGGCGAGCGAAACGCATGTGGCCAAGGCCGCAAGGCCCGCCCGGGATTGTCGTCCCTTGATCACGCTTCTTGGTTCCCCGTCCATTCCAGCCAGCGGTTCCATAGACTTGCCTTGAAGGCCGGGCGCGCGAGCAACGCATCCAAGTCGTATGTCGCCATTGCAGGCGTGCTGCCCCCTTCATGGTTAAACGACGGTAAATTCGAAAGACTATGCGGCGAATCGTTGTCGATCAGCGCCGAGACGAGGGATCTGCCGAGCACAAGAAGTCGCTGCGGCCTTACGAGCGCGATGTGATGTTGCAGGACGTCGCCCATCCGACGCGCCTTCCAATCGGCCCAATCGGGGGCCGTGATTCGCGCCGGTAGTACCGAGGCAAGGTAGGTCTTGCTCCGATCTGTGCCGATTGCACCAAGCATCGCATCGATCAATTTGCCACCACGGCCGGAAAGAAGCGTATCCGAATCTTCGGCCTCTGGCATGGCAACCAGTACCATCAGCGCCGCCCCGGCAGGGCCGCAAGGTGAAACACGTTGCAACCCGGCCGGAGCGAGCGAGGGCTCTTCCAGCCACCACGGTGCAAATGCCTCCAGCACGGCGGGCCAGCTATCGCGAGCTCCACCTGCCAGCGGGATCGTCGCTACGGATTGTTCCGGTTCGGTTTTGGCCCGGGCAGGGGCAATCCTGCCGTCAGCTGGCGTGGGAGCGGCAGCTGCAAGCCAATCCTGCGGCGTATCGACAAAGGCGAAGTCGAGCCCAGCATCACGCCACCAGTCCAGCGCGCCGCTGACCGCTTCGCCCAGCCAAGCGCCATCGGATTCCGTCGCGCCGCTCACCTGTCTCTATGTCCAGTCACGAAGGCGGTATTGACCTTGGTCGCCGCAGCTTTCAAGGCAGTGGAATAATTCAATCGAGCGTTTAAGCGGAGCTTGGGGAATGAGTGAACGGGAATCGATGCCGTACGACGTCGTGATCGTCGGGGGCGGTCCGGCCGGTCTGGCGGCTTCCATCCGCCTCAAGCAGGTCAACCCCGATATCTCGGTCTGCCTTCTCGAGAAGGGGTCCGAGGTCGGCGCGCACATCCTGTCTGGCGCAGTCGTCGATCCGAAGGCGCTGGACGAACTGTTGCCGGAATGGCGCTCGATGGACTGCCCGATGGCCGAAACGCCGGTGACCGACAATTGGCACTGGGTGTTGAGCCGCAAGGGCAAGATGAGCATCCCGCACTGGCCGATGCCGCCCTTCATGTCGAACCACGGCAACTATACCGGCTCGCTGGGCAGCCTGTGTCGCTGGCTGGCTGAACAGGCAATGGAGCTGGGGGTCGAGATCTTCCCGGGGTTCCCTGCCGCTGAAGTGCTGTTCGACGAAAATGGCGCAGTCATGGGCGTGGCCACGGGCGACATGGGCATCGGCAAGGATGGCGAGAAGAGGCCGGACTACCAGCCGGGGATGGAGCTCCACGCCAAGTACACGCTGTTCGCCGAAGGCGCGCGCGGGCACCTGACCAAGCGACTGAAGGCGCACTTCGATCTGGAGCGCGATTGCCAGCCGCAGGTCTATGGCATCGGCATCAAGGAACTGTGGGACATCGATCCCGAAAAGCATGTTCCAGGCCGCGTGATCCACACGCAGGGCTGGCCGCTGTCGGAAAGCAACACCTGGGGCGGCGGGTTTCTTTACCACCAGGCCAACAACCAGGTTGCCTTGGGCTTCGTGACGGCGCTCGATTACGCCAACCCCTACGTCTACCCGTTCGAGGAATTCCAGCGCTGGAAGCAGCATCCGGAAATCCGCAAGATCCTCGAAGGCGGTCGCCGGGTTTCCTATGGCGCGCGCGCGATCAACGAAGGCGGCTGGCAGTCGGTGCCGCGCCTGTCCTTCCCGGGCGGTGCGCTGATTGGGTGCTCGGCAGGCTTCGTCAATGTGCCGCGAATCAAGGGCAGCCACACCGCGATGAAGAGCGGGATGCTCGCCGCCGAGGCGATCAGTGCCGCCATCGCCGCAGGCCGCGAAAAGGACGACATGGTGGAATACGACACCGCCGTCCGGGAAAGCTGGATCGCAACCGAGCTCAAGAAGGTTCAGAACGCACAGCCGCTGATCGCCAAGTTCGGCGGCGAACTCGGCACCGTGCTCGCCGGCGCGGACATGTGGCTACGCCAGCTGTTCAAGTTCGGCATTGCCAAGCCGCTAAAGCACCACCGCGATAGCGAGGCGACGCAGCGGGCCGATCTGTTCAAGCCGATCCAGTATCCCAAGCCCGATGGCGTGATCAGCTTTGACCGGCTGTCGAGCGTGTTTCTTTCGGGCACCAATCACGAGGAAGACCAGCCGAGCCATCTCAAGCTGAAGGATCCGACCATCCCGACGCGGGTCAACCTGCCGATCTATGCCGGTCCGGAACAGCGCTACTGCCCGGCGGGCGTGTACGAGTATGTCGGCGTCGAGGAAGGGGCGCCGAGACTGCAGATCAACGCGCAGAACTGCGTGCACTGCAAGACCTGCGACATCAAGGACATGACCCAGAACATCGAATGGGTCACGCCTGAGGGCGGCGGCGGCCCGAACTATCCGAACATGTGATCGGTAACGCAATCGATCGCGCGGTTCGAAATGCGAGGCGCCGGGGGCTTGCTCCGGCGCCTCGTTTGGTTTCAGAGCATCGGCATGGCCCATTCCGAAACCGCTTACGCCAAGATCAACTTAGCGCTGCACGTCCGCAGAAGGCGTGACGATGGCTACCACGAGCTTGAGACCCTGTTCGCCTTCGTCGATGCGGGCGACCGCCTGACCGCCCAGGCTTCTGGGCAGGACCGCTTGCATGTTGTCGGGGAATTTGCCGGAACGCTCGACAACCCGTTCGGCAACATCGTGGCCAAGGCGCTTGGTGCCTTGCCCCATGGGAGCGGGTGGGACGTGACGCTCGACAAGCGGCTGCCGGTTGCCGCCGGGTTGGGCGGGGGCTCGGCCGATGCGGGAGCCGTGTTCCGGATGGTACGGGACGAATATGGCTTGCCCGAAGACTGGCATGCCCGTGCAGCGCGGCTTGGCGCGGATGTTCCTGCCTGCGTCGAAAGCCGGACCTGCATCGGGCGGGGCACGGGCACGGAACTGGAGCCTGTCGCGAACGACCTCTCAGGATCGCCCGTGTTGCTCGTCAATCCGCGCATCCCGCTTTCGACGGGCCCTGTGTTCAAGGGGTGGGATGGTGTCGATCGTGGCCCTATGCCCGAGGGCAGCGTTCGCGAGATCGCAAGCGGAGGACGCAATGATCTCGAGGCTCCGGCGCTCGCGCTCGTCCCGCAGATTGCAGATGTCTTGTCCCGCTTGTCCGCGAGCGGCGCGTGGCTCACGCGGATGAGCGGTTCGGGAGCGACCTGTTTCGCGCTGTACGACACTGCAGAGCAACGGGACGCGGCACATAGCGCCCTGCCGACCGGATGGTGGAGCCTTGCAGGAGCGCTGCGCTGATGGAGCACGAAGCCTTCCGGATCGTCGGAACGCCACGTTTTGGCGGCATCCTCGTTGTGTCCGATCACGCGTCCAACCGCGTTCCCGAAGATATTGACCTCGGCATCGCGACCTCGCTGCTGGAGCAGCACGTCGCCATCGACATCGGTGTCGGCGCAATCGGCGAGATCATGGCAGGCAATCCCGGGATCTCCGCGTTCCAGGGCAACGTCAGCCGGCTTGTGTGCGACTTCAATCGCGACGAACACCTTCCGAGCGTGGTTCCGATCGCCAGCGATGGCCATGCCATTCCCGGCAATGCGCTTGATCACGCCGGCCATGAAGCGCGGCTCGCCCGCTTTTTCAGGCCCTATCACGCTGCACTGGCAGCGACGATCGAGGCAGCGCCGCCCGCGCTGATCCTTTCGCTGCACAGCTTCACGCCGCAGCTTGCCAGCAGCGACGAACCGCGGCCGTGGCATGTCGGCATACTCTATAACGAGGACGATCGCGCCGCCCGCCGGGCAATTCCGATGTTGGAGGCAGAGGGCCTGAATGTCGGCGATCAGCAGCCGTATTCCGGTCGCCTGCTGAACGCGACCATGAACCGGCACGCCGAGGCCGATGGACGGCCCTATCTCGGCATCGAGATCCGGCAGGATCTCATTGCCGATCCTTCGGCGCAGCGGGTGTGGGCCGATCGTCTGGTCCGCATCGCAAACTTTGTCGCGATCGCTCTCGAGGGGTGACGAGGGGGACAATCGTCACAAAATTAACTTTCGACGGGTGACGTTTGCTGCGTTAGGGGAAGCGAAGGTCGCAAAAAGCAAACAACGCACTGAAAGCCGGAGCCCTTCGCATGCCCCCTTATCGTTCCCGAACCACGACTCATGGCCGCAACATGGCCGGCGCGCGGGGCCTCTGGCGCGCAACGGGCATGAAGGACAGCGACTTCGGCAAGCCGATCATCGCGGTGGTCAATTCGTTCACGCAGTTCGTTCCGGGCCACGTCCACCTCAAGGACCTTGGCCAGATGGTTGCGCGCGAGATCGAGGAAGCGGGCGGTGTTGCCAAGGAATTCAACACCATTGCGGTCGATGACGGGATCGCAATGGGGCACGACGGCATGCTCTATTCGCTGCCGAGCCGTGACCTGATTGCCGACAGCGTCGAATACATGGTCAACGCGCACTGTGCCGACGCCATGGTCTGCATCTCCAACTGCGACAAGATCACGCCCGGCATGCTGATGGCTGCGCTGCGGATCAACATACCGGTGGTGTTCGTGTCCGGCGGCCCGATGGAAGCGGGCAAGGTCGTCCTGCGCGGCAAGGAAGTCGCGCTCGACCTCGTCGATGCCATGGTTGCCGCCGCCGACGAAGCATACACCGATGAAGAAGTGCAGACGATCGAGCGTTCGGCCTGCCCGACCTGCGGTTCGTGCTCGGGCATGTTCACTGCAAATTCGATGAACTGCCTGACTGAAGCACTCGGTCTTTCGCTGCCTGGCAATGGCTCGACGCTTGCCACCCATGCAGATCGAAAGCGCCTGTTCCTGGAAGCTGGGCGGCTGGCTGTCGATCTGTGCAAGCGCTATTACGAGCAGGACGACGAAAGCGTCCTGCCGCGCGCCATCGCCAGCTTCGAGGCGTTCGAGAACGCAATGAGCCTCGACATCGCCATGGGCGGGTCGACCAATACTGTGCTTCATCTGCTTGCAGCGGCGCACGAGGCAGGGGTCGATTTCACAATGGCAGATATCGACCGGTTGAGCCGCAAGGTTCCGTGCCTTTCGAAGGTCGCCCCGGCCAAGGCCGACGTCCACATGGAGGATGTGCACCGCGCCGGCGGGATCATGGCGATCCTCGGCGAGCTCGACCGGGCCGGACTGCTCAATACCGACCTTCCGACGGTGCACAGCCGCACGCTGGGCGATGCGCTCAATCAGTGGGACGTTACCCGCACAAACTCCGCCTCCGTCCAAGAATTTTTCCGCGCCGCGCCGGGTGGCGTGCCGACGCAAGTCGCGTTCAGCCAGGATCGCCGCTGGAAGGCGCTCGATGTCGATCGCGAGAACGGCGTGATCCGTTCGGCAGAGCATGCTTTCTCGAAGGACGGCGGCCTCGCCGTGCTGACCGGCAACATCGCGCTCGATGGCTGCATCGTGAAGACTGCCGGCGTCGACGAGAAAATCCTGAAGTTCACGGGCCCTGCCAAGGTATTCGAAAGTCAGGACGCCGCAGTTACCGCCATCCTCACCGGACAGGTGGTTGCAGGAGACGTTGTGGTGATCCGCTATGAAGGGCCCAAGGGCGGCCCTGGCATGCAGGAGATGCTCTACCCGACGAGCTATCTCAAGTCGAAAGGCTTGGGCGCGGCGTGTGCGCTGCTGACCGACGGGCGCTTCTCGGGCGGCACCTCGGGCCTGTCGATCGGTCACGTCTCTCCCGAAGCAGCGGAAGGCGGGGCAATCGGCCTTGTCGAAAACGGTGATGTGATCGCCATCGACATTCCGGGCCGCTCCATCGTGCTCCAGGTGTCCGAGGATGAGCTCGCTCGCCGTCGCGCAGCGCAGGATGCCAAAGGCTGGAAGCCGGTCAAGGAACGGCCGCGCAAGGTCTCGACCGCGCTCAAGGCCTATGCTGCCATGACGACCAGCGCGGCCCGCGGCGCGGTGCGCGATCTCTCGCAGCTCGATGCGAAGAACTGAGGCACTTCTTCCGTTGCTCGCCCTCGCTGCCTGCGGGCGCGGGGGTGAGGCGGGGCCACCCTTGCGCCACATCGATTGCGCACTGGCCGGCGCAAGCGACTTTATGCCCGACTGCACGGTCGAAGAAACGCAGCAGAACGGCCGGACGGTGCTCGTCGTTGCCGCCCCCGACGGGATGTTCCGCCGGTTTGAAAAAGTTGCTGACGGGCGTGGTGTAATCGCCGCCGATGGCGTCGAAGAATCGATGGCCCATTGGGTCGGTGATCGCGTGCTTGAAGTCAGCGTCGGGCGGGATCGATATCGCTTCCCCGCCACTCTCAAGCCGGATACCAGTCCATCCGATGACGCAACCCCGTGACGTAACGCTGTCTCAGATCCTCACTGTCGCACAAATGCGTGCGGCGGAAGATGAACTGGTTGCGGGCGGGCTGTCCGTAGAAGCACTCATGGAAGTGGCGGGACGTGGCGCGGGCGAATATGTTCGCCGTCTTGCCGCAGGGAGATCCGTCACCGTCCTTTGTGGCCCTGGCAACAACGGAGGCGATGGCTACGTCATTGCGCGCCATTTGATGGAGCACGGCAATCCGGTGACGGTTGTGGCGGCGCGAGAGCCTGCGACAGCCGCTGCGATCAATGCGCGACACTTGTTTGAGGGTAACGTAACGGACGGCCATGTGATTGTTTCGGGTGATGTTTTTGTCGACTGCCTGTTCGGAAGCGGCCTGAGCCGGGCCTTGCCGGAAGACCTCCTGGCCTTGGTCAAGGGATTGTCCGCCGCTCACCACCTGACCGTAGCGGTGGACTTGCCGAGTGGAATCGAAAGCGACAGCGGTGCGCCGCTCAACCACGATCTGCCTCAGAACGATGTGACGATTGCACTTGGCGCCTGGAAGCAGGCCCACTGGACCATGCCCGCTTGCGCCAATATGGGCGTGCTCCGCCTCGTTGATATCGGCGTTACGTTGCGGCAGAACGCTCCCCGCCTTCTGCTCCGCCCACGGTTTCAAGCGCCAGCGCCTGACGCGCACAAATACCGTCGCGGACTGCTCGGTATCGTTTCTGGAGCTATGCCGGGGGCGTCGATATTGTCTGCAACGGCCGCGCTCAGGGTCGGGGCAGGGTACGTCAAGCTGCTGCATCCTGATTCACGGCTCGCGGCGTGTGTAGCGCCCTTGCCAGAACTGGTGACGACGGCGGGTGCCATCGACGATCTGGTTTCAGATCCGCGCCTGGCTGCGCTGCTGCTGGGGCCTGGCCTCGGGCGGGACGACACGGCGCGCCGCCATCTGGAGACCGTCGTCACGCGCGGCGTCCCCACCGTCCTTGACGCAGACGCACTGATGCTGCTTGGTCCAGACATTCCTTTGAAAGCCCCCACAATCCTGACACCTCATGAAGGCGAAATGGCAGCGCTCGAACGCGCGTTCCTGCTGCCTGCTAATGGCACCCGGCTCCACCGCGCCAAAGCTCTGGCGAAGCAAGCGCGCGCGACGGTGGTGCTGAAGGGGCCGGACAGTATCGTTGTCGATGCCTCGGGTCGCGTGGTCGTCGCCCCACGAGCTTCGAGCTGGCTCTCTTCCGCCGGGACGGGGGATGTGCTTGCCGGCCTGATTGCAAGCCGGCTTGCCGTCCATGGCGAAACGCTGCGGGCGGCCTGCGAGGGGGTTTGGCTTCATGGCGAAGCTGCGCGGCTGTGTGGCCCGGCCTTTACCTCGAATGAGCTTGCTCAGGCAGCGGGACGTGCTCTTGCCGGAGCGCTCGCATGAGCGGCAGCCGGATCATCCGCATTGCCGCAAAGGGCGAGGGGCAGACTGCCGATGGGCGGTACTTCGCGTTTGCCGCTCCGGGTGACGTCGTTGAGACCGACGGAACGCTGACACGAGGGCCCGATCATGTCGATCCACCCTGCCGCCACTTTCCGGCCTGCGGTGGTTGCCAGTTGCAGCACTTGTCGGACCGTGCGCTCGAGGAATACGTGTTCGGTCGCGTCGAAGGGGCGGCGCTGGGGCAGGGGATCGACCCACCTCCAGCTGAACCTGCCCATCTGTCGCCGGCCAACTCTCGCCGGCGCGCGACACTTCACGCGCAGGCCATCGGCAAGCGCGTCGTTCTCGGCTTTCGCGAGCAGGGAAGCCACAAGATCGTCGACATGCGCGAATGCCATGTTCTCGCGCCCGAACTGTTCGCACTGGTGGCGCCGATCCGGCGACTGCTGGAAGGCTGGGGCGAGCGCAAGTTGGTCGTCGACGTCGAAATGACCCTCGCTGACCAAGGCGTCGCGCTTGGGCTGAATGGTCTGAGCGCTGACAATCTTGCGCGAACCGAAGCACTGCTCGACTTTGCCCGGGATCATGATCTGGCCCGCCTCACGCTCGATAGCGGCTTCGGGCCGGAATCAACGTGGGAGCCGGATCCGGTCACCGTGACGCTCGGCGAAACGCCGGTGAGCCTTCCGCCCGGGGCCTTCCTTCAAGCCACGCGCGATGGGGAAGCTGCATTGACTGCCGCGGCGCGCGAGTGGCTCGCGGGTAGCGCGACGATTGCGGATCTGTTTGCGGGGCTCGGCACCTTCGCCTTTGCGTTGGCCGAAGGGCAGACAAAGGTTCTCGCGGTCGAGGCGGCGCGCGATGCTCACCTGGCCTGCCAGGCGGCCGCCCGCGCAAATGGGCGGCAGGTCCATGCGCTGCACCGCGACCTGTTCCGCAATCCGTTGCGAACCGACGAGCTTGATCGCTTTGCCGGGGTCGTGCTCGATCCACCGCGGGCAGGAGCCAAGGAGCAAGTCGGTCAGATCGCCGCCAGCAAGGTGCCAAGGGTTATTTACGTCAGCTGCAATCCGGCAAGCTGGGCGAAGGACGCCGCGAGCCTCATAGCTGGAGGTTATCGGCTCGCGGCCCTGCGCGCGGTCGGACAGTTTAGGTGGACCACGCATGTCGAGCTGGCCAGCCTGTTCGTTCGCGCCGGCTGAGGACCGCCGGACTCAGGTCGGGCAGTCCTCGTTATCCACTCCAATTTCTAATTTCTGCAGATGCGTGCTCAGAACACCGCTAGCGCGGCGTGCAGAGTGAGCGCCATCAGCGCCAGGCTGGAGAGCGCGAACAACAGGAAGCGGATGCCGACCTTGTTGACGGTCGACTGCCAGATCGAATGAACGATGCGCAGGGCAACATAGACCCACGCAATCGTTGTGTTCAGGCCATCGCCCTGCCCGATCATCGCCAGTACAATGCACACCGCATAGAACACCGTCGGTGCTTCGTGCAGGTGATTGTAATTGTGGGCCTTCCACTGGATCTCGCGCGGGATCAGCGATTCCAGCATGGCCCCTGTCCATCCCTGATCTGCGCCGGGTTCGGTCGGCTTTGGCAATTTGGAGATTGCCGGGATGCGCGTGGCATACATCCAGATCCACATGATCATCGTCCACGCCGCCAATGCGACGACTGGTTTAAGGATGGTCATTCCAATCATTGTCATTCTCCCCCTTCTTCAACCTTTGTCTCAGGTCAGCGTAATCGCGACTGCCCGTATGGCAAGAGTTGCCAGCACAAGCGTCGAGGCCATGAACAACGCGAAGCGGATCGGCACCCGGTTGACGAGCGCCTGCCACAAGGAATGGACGATCCGGATTCCGACATACGTCCATGCGAGCGCCACATCCACGGCACTCGCCCCGGTCAGCGCAAGGATCGCCGAAACCGCATAGAACAACGTAGGTTGCTCCATCAAATGGCTGTAATTATGCGATTTCCAATTTATTGCGTCGGGGAGAACGCCTTCGAGATCCTGCCCCCGGCCACCAGGCTTTGCATTGGCCAGGCCACCGAGCTTCGCAAGCGCGGGAAGGCGGGCGAGGGCCATCCATACCAGCATGACCAGCGACCACAGGACGAGCACGCTTGCCGGCGCGAGCATCTCTTTCTGCATATCTTCCTCCCCGTCTTTTGCCCGGGAGAGTGCGGAACGCTCAGATAGTTGTCAAATGCTGCGGGTCAGTCTCCCGATCTGGAAATATCCCAAAGGACCGCGGCGTGTCGTGGCAGTGAAGGGGCCGTCCTCGCAGACCGCGGCTAGTGCAGCTCCAAGATCGGTGCGAGGGGTGACATGGAAATTCTTCAGCCAAGCGCGCAAGCCAGCGCGGAGCGGCGCTGGAAGGCCATCGCAATCGCCGAAATCGACGACATGCAGCGAACCTCCCGGCGCAAGCAGCGACGCCGCATGATGGATCGCTTCCCGCCACACGGGGATCATCGACAAGGTGTAGGAAATGACCACCCGGTCGAACTGGTCTCGGCCGAACAGCGCTTGTGCATCGATGCTCGTGGCGTCAGCCAAGGCGAGCACGGCAGTCTTGCCAACCCGCTCTCGCGCTACCGAAAGCATTTCGCTCGAGATATCGATGCCGTGCAGCTCCGCCCTTGGCCAGCGCCGGCCGATCAGGGCGAGGTTGCGGCCAGTCCCGCACCCCATTTCCAGCACCGAGGTTCCTGGCGCCGCGTTAAGCTCTGCCACCAGGCTGTCGCGCCCGAACAGGTAGTATTTCCGCGTGACGTCATAGATGTGCTTCTGTCTGCGGTAGACCGCGTCCATCAGGGCTCCATGTCCCGTGCTTGGCGTTGCGACGCTTGCCATCACTTCAACTCGTAGAGATGGACGCCGCCATAGATCGATGAGCGATCGCGGCGGGTGTAATCGAGGCTTGCCTCCGCGTGATATGTCCATCGTGACAGCAGCGCATCGTCCACGCGGCCCGGCAGCAGGCTCGGCTCGGCCGCGGTGCGGAACAGCACGCGAGCACCGCTGCGCGCGGTCCGGGTGATCTGGCGCCACAAGTCATCGAGCTGCGCGTCGGTCATCCAGTCCTGCGCATCGAGCAGCACATAGCGATCGAGAGAGGCGTCGGCCTGGCTCGAGAGCCATTCAGTCATATTGGCGTGGAGCACTTCTACCCGATCAATACGGCTGCGGACCGTCTGCCAGTTTTCGGCTTGGAGGTAGGGTGGAAGTGGGCAATCGGGCGTGCGGCCATATCCACGCGAAAAAGCCTGCCATGCGAAGTAGTTGTCGCTTACTTCGAAGTCACAGGCGAGCTTGGCCAGGCGCCTGCGCAGCACCTCCGCCATGGGTTGATCGCCAGCAAGCGCATCGAACTGCGCAGGCGGGATGCCAAGGCCGAACAGCGAAGCCGGCTGCTCGGTCAGCCAGCGGACGAACTTTCGATCGAATACGGGGGCCATCTCGGCCTCGAACACGGCGCGCTGTTCCTCGACCGAATTCGCGGCGAGGATGCGCGACAGATCGATGCGATAAATCTTTGCAAGAAGGTGAGCTATCCCTATGAAGTTACCCAGCAAACCTCGCTTGTATATGTTCTTCCCGAAGGCATTGATGCGACGGCGCCCGGTCAGATCGCGACCTTCCCAGTAACGGCGCGTCGTTTCGTCGAGGTGTCGGGCGACGAAAGTCTTGTAGGCTTCGATATTCGCCTTGCTGTCTGCTTCTGCGAAGAAGCGGCGAAACAACGCATAATCGGGCAGATGGCGCGCCGATGCGAGCTTCAATTTGTTGAGCGCGACATGCGCCGTGTTGAGGTCGATGGCAGTGATCCTGTCCGGATCGGCGACGAGATAGGACAGCACGTTGCATCCGCCGCTGGCGATGGCGACGACGCGGCTGTCAGGCCCAATCTGCAGCGCCTCCATGTCCACGGCCGGATCTTCCCAGATCTGGGCATAGACCAAGCCGCGGAACGCAAAGGTGAAAGCCTGGTCCAGAAGGCGCGTGCCCATGCCGGCGCCCTTGCGCACGACGGCACTTTCAACCTTTTTCTGCGTTTCGGCGGCAAATTGGGGCGTGCTGATCTGCATAGGCGTGGCTCCGGTCTTGCACGAGCGTCGGGCGGGAACACCCTTCCGCCGCGCCGGCTACGACCGTCGCGTTGCGATATTGTGGCAAGTCTTCGTTTCAGTCAGACCCCACCAGCACTTGTGCAAAGGCGGCAGGGTCGACGTTCCCGCCTGAAAGCACGACCACCGTACCGTGATCGTGCGGCACCTTTCCGGCCAAGATGGCGGCGAGTGCGGCGGCTCCACCCGGTTCGATGACCAGTCTCAGCCGTGCGAAGGCAAGGCGCTGTGCCCGGCGAATTTCGGCCTCGCTGACGGTCACGCCAACCATGCCATGCGCCGCCATGACCGCGAAGTTGACGGGAAATGTGTAGGGCGTCTGCAAGGCATCGCATGCCGTTGGCGGAGGAGCGGAGCCGAGCGCCAGGATTCGACCGGCTGCAAGGCTGCGGGTGACGTCGTCCCAACCTTCGGGTTCGACCGGCACGATCTGCGCATCCGGGCACGCCAATGCGAGACCGGATGCGAGTCCACCGCCCCCGCAAGGGCAAACGATGCGCGTCGGTGACCCCAGCCCGCGAGCGGACATTTGGCGAGCAATCTCGATGCCTGCCGTGCCTTGTCCCTCGATGACCCATGGATCGCCGTAGGCGTGGACCAGAACCGCGCCCCGCTCATTGCAGATATCGCGCGCAATGGCGTCCCGCGATTCGCGCATGCGATCGTAAAGCACGATGTCCGCTCCCAACGCGCGTGTCGCAGCAAGCTTCACCTCCGGTGCATTGGAGGGCATCACGATCGTGGCAGCAATTCCCAGCCTGGCCGCTGCCCATGCGACGCCTTGTGCGTGGTTTCCGCTCGATACGGCGATCACACCCCGCGCCCGCTCTCTCTCGCTCAGGTCCGAAAGACGGTGCCAGGCGCCGCGGATCTTGAAAGCGCCGACCGGCTGCAGGCTTTCAACCTTGCACAGCACCGATCCACCTGCTGGCAGATCAAGCTCTACCAAGGGAGTTTCAGGAAGGAGTTGGCCGATCTTTGCGTCTGCCCGAAGAACGCCTTCACGGGTCGGCTCGCGTTCTGGCAGCGGCAGTTGGTCTGTCGGTTCGTGGGGACTTGGGTTTGTCATGCCTTTAGCCTAAAGGCGCACGCCATGCCTGTCGCGCCCCGATGTGGATATGCGCGACCACCTTTCATGTTTCGACCAGGAGTTTCTCATGGCCAAGGTCCTCGTCATCGGCGCCGGCGGCGTCGGCTCGGTTGCCGTTCACAAGATGGCGATGAACCCGGACATCTTCAGCGAAATCGCGCTCGCCAGCCGCACCAAGTCAAAGTGCGACGCCATCGCTGTTTCTGTAAAGGAACGTACCGGACGCGACGTCGCGACTTACCAGATCGACGCGGACGACGTCGCCGCGACCACCGCGCTGCTCAACGAGGTCAAGCCGGTGCTGGTCGTGAATCTGGCGCTGCCATATCAGGACCTCCACATCATGGACGCCTGCCTTGCCGCTGGCGTCAACTACATGGACACCGCGAACTACGAGCCGATCGACGAGGCCAAGTTCGAATACAAGTGGCAGTGGGCCTATCAGGACAAGTTCAAGGAAGCGGGCCTCATGGCCCTGCTGGGATCTGGGTTCGATCCGGGTGTTACCAGTGTTTTCGCTACCTGGCTGAAGAAGCACAAGCTCGACACGATCCGCACGCTCGACATCCTCGATTGCAACGGCGGCGACCATGGCCAGCATTTCGCCACCAACTTCAACCCGGAGATCAACATTCGCGAAGTAACCGCGCCGGCGCGGCACTGGCTGAATGGCGAATGGGTGGAAACCCCGGCGCTGACGATTCGCCACCAGTTTGATTTCGAGGCGGTGGGCCCCAAGAACATGTACCTGATGTACCACGAGGAATTGGAAAGCCTCGCGCATCACTTGCCCGAGATCGAGCGCATCCGCTTCTGGATGACCTTCGGCGATGCCTACATCACGCACCTGACCGTGCTGCAGAACGTGGGTATGACGCGGATCGACCCGGTGATCTACGAGGGCAAGGAGATCATCCCGCTCCAGTTCCTCAAGGCCGTGCTGCCCGAACCGGCCTCGCTCGGCCCGACTACCAAGGGCAAGACAAACATCGGCGACATCGCCACCGGTCTGAAGGATGGTGAAGAAAAGACCTTCTACATCTACAATATCTGCGACCACGAGGATGCCTATCGCGAGACTGGCAACCAGGCGGTGAGCTACACCACTGGCGTCCCCGCGATGATCGGCGCGGCGCTGATGGTGCAGGGCATCTGGAAGGGTGAGGGCGTGTTCAACATCGAACAGTTCGATCCCGATCCCTACATGGACATGCTCAACAAGCATGGCCTGCCTTGGCAGGTGAAGGAACTTGCCGGGCCGCTGGAGTTCTGATCCGATGGAAACGAGGGCCGGCGATCCGGGCGCGTTTGCGCAGTTCGACTTGTCGCGGGTGGATAGCCCGGCCTTCGTCGTCGACGTCCAGAAGCTCAGGTCAAATCTCAAGGTGCTGGCCGACATCCGTGACTCTGCCGGCATAAAGGTATTGGCCGCGCTCAAGGCCTTCAGCATGTGGCGCGTGGCACCGGTCGTAGCTGAATACCTGGACGGGGTGTGTACGTCGGGCCTGTGGGAAGCGTTGCTCGCCGCAGAACACTACCAAGGTGAGATTGCGACCTATTGCGCAGCCTACAAGGCGGAGGATTTGCCCGAGATCCTGCGCCTGTCCGATCACGTAATTTTCAATTCGCCCGGGCAGCACGCCCGTTTCCGGCCGCAGATCGAGGCGGCGCGGGCGCAAGGTGAATTGTTCGATATCGCTCTGCGGATCAATCCGTTGCATGCGGAAGGTGAAGTGCCGCGTTACGATCCTTGTGCGCCGCATTCGCGCTTGGGTTTCCCGGTCGACCAACTTCGAGATGAGCATCTGGAAGGGGTCACTGGCCTCCATTTTCATACGCTGTGTGAGCAGGACTTCGAACCGCTCCAGCGAACCTGGGAATCACTAAGGCCGCGGATCGAGCGGTTCTTTCCCCAACTTGAATGGTTGAACTTCGGTGGCGGGCATCATGTCACCCGCGCCGACTACCAGCGCGAAGACCTCATCGAGTTTCTGAAGAGGGTCAAGGAAGAGACCGGCTGCCAGATCTATCTTGAGCCTGGCGAAGCTGTCGCGCTTGATGCCGGGATTCTTGTCGGCACCGTGCTCGACACGCACTGGAACGGTATGCCGCTCGCCATCACCGACATCTCGGCCACATGCCACATGCCCGACGTGATCGAGGCGCCCTATCGCCCGGCGATGCTCGGCGAACTGCCCATCGATGAATACGAGGACGGTCAGGGCGATGCGCCGGTGCGCCTCGGCGGACCCTCCTGCCTCGCAGGCGACGTGATCGGTGACTACCGCCTGCCTGTGCCTTGTGAGCCCGGTGCGCGCTTCGCCTTCCTCGACCAGGCGCACTACTCGATGGTCAAGACGACCACCTTCAACGGCGTCCCGCTGCCGTCGATCTGGCTGTGGGACAGCGAGGCCGATGCGTTGGAACGCGTGCGCAGCTTCTCCTATCAGGACTTCCGCGATCGGCTTTCCTGAGGCATCCTCCTGTCCGAGAACGATAAGGACAGGAGAGCAAGGATGCCGCAGGAACTGCTCGACGGACGCAGCAGCGATCCGGCGCTGATGGGCTGGATGAAAGGCAATCCACCGCCGCCTGAGCGCCGGATAGTGCCATCGAGGGCGGATCACATGCGCTTTCCGATGATCCGGTGGTCCTATTCGAACATGCGGCAATTCCTGCCCACCGTGCGCATCGCGGCTTCCGGGAAGGGGAGCCCGCTTCCGCGTGCCACACGGGCGGATGTCGCCGAAGTGCGCTTCGTCCCGACCGGACAGGCCGACCCGATCCGCTTCGAAGAGTCGCTCGTCGAGGGCTTCACCGACGGCATAATGGTCGTCCATCGCGGCGAGGTGGTCTTCGAACGCTGGTTCGGTGTAACCGGCCCTGAAACCCGGCATATCGCTTTCTCGGTGACCAAGAGCTTTGTCGGCACGATCGCAAGGCTGCTGATCGACGAAGGGCGGCTCGATCCTTCGAATTCGGTGTCGTCGATCCTGCCGGAGCTTGCGCAAAGCGGCTATGGCAATGCCACCGTCGCGCACGTGCTCGACATGACCACCGCGCTCGATTTTTCCGAGGATTATGGCGACCCGTCTTCAGGCATAGGCGCCTACAGCGCTGCGCTCGGGCTGACGCCTCGGCCGGAAGGCTATGCCGGTCCTCGCGACCTTTGCAGCTTCCTTGCCGGCATACGCGGCGACGGCTCGGCTCATGGCGCGAAGTTCACTTATCGCACGATCAATACCGAGGTGCTGGCATGGATCATCGCCCGGGTGGAGGACAAGCCCTTCGCGACCGTGCTTTCCGAGCGGATTTGGCAACCGTGCGGCATGCTGGGCGATGGCGATCTGATCGTCGATGAGATCGGCACGCCTTTTGCCGGTGGAGGACTCAATCTGCGGCTGGAGGATCTTGCCAAGTTCGGCGAGGCGATCCGCACGGGAAAGCTGCCCCAGGGCGCGATCGATGCGATCCGTGGCGGCGGTGATCCTGCGAAGTTCGACCCGGTTCGATATCCGCAGCTCGGTGGCTGGAGCTATGGAAGCCAGTGGTGGCATAGCCACAATCGTAATGGCGCGTTCAGTGCGCGCGGCATCCATGGACAGACCCTGTGGATCGATCCAGCGGCCGAAATGGTCGTCGCACGATTCGCCTCGCACCCGACGGCCGCGAACGGGGCGAATGATCCCTGGTCGCTGCCTGCTTGGGCTGCGCTTGCCGCGCACCTCAAACCCTGAGAAATCCGCGGCTCGGCGTTGCGGTGTTTCATTTTTGTGACCGAATTCTGAGTCGCCCTTTTTTTCACTTGATGTTCAGCGCGAGGGTC
The DNA here is from genome assembly GCF_012927405.1 of Novosphingobium olei. Classification (GTDB taxonomy): domain Bacteria; phylum Pseudomonadota; class Alphaproteobacteria; order Sphingomonadales; family Sphingomonadaceae; genus Novosphingobium; species Novosphingobium olei. The sequence continues at coordinate 172,887 of NZ_JABBGM010000006.1, forward strand.
CTATTTAGCCCGCTCTCGCTGCCCCATGGGGACTTCCAAACCGCAAGGCAGCTTCGTTCAACAAGTCCGTTTGGGGGTCCCTTGAGTTGCACATCCATCCTGACGCACTGGCTGTAGCGCGCACCTTCGCGCCCGACCAACCCGCCATTCTCAACCGCCCGCATGCCGCGGCGCGGGCCGCGAAGTTCTTTGTCGAGAACTTTCCGGGCCGCTCGCTCTATGCGGTAAAGGCGAATCCGTCGGCAGATCTGCTCAAGGTCCTGTGGGACGCAGGCGTGACGCATTACGACGTCGCGTCGATCGCCGAGGTGCGCCTGGTGCGCGGCACGCTGCCGCAGGCGACGCTGTGCTTCATGCATCCGGTCAAGACGCCCAGCGCAATCCGTGAAGCCTATGGCGTGCACGGCGTGCGCGTTTTCAGCCTGGATTCGCTTGAAGAGCTTGAGAAGATCACGGCGGCGACGACTGAAGCGAACGATGGCGTCCCGCCCGAGGATCTGACGCTGTGCGTGCGTCTGCGCGTTTCGTCGGAGTATTCCGAGCTCAGCCTTGCCAGCAAGTTCGGTTGCGACCTGACGCAAGCCGCCGAATTGCTTCAGGCCACGCGACAGGTGGCGGACTCGCTGGGCATCTGCTTCCACGTCGGCAGCCAGGCGATGACGCCGCATGCCTATGTGCAGGCCCTTGAACGCGTTCGCGCCGCGATCGTCGATGCCTCGGTCACCGTCGACATCATCGACGTCGGCGGTGGGTTCCCGTCGATCTATCCGGGCATGGAGCCGCCGCCACTCGAAGATTACTTCGGCGTGATCGACCGCACCTACGAATCGCTGCCGGTGTCCTATTCGGCAGAGCTGTGGTGCGAGCCGGGCCGCGCGCTGTGCGCCGAGTACAACTCGATGATCGTGCGCGTGGAAAAGCGCCGCGGTGAAGAGCTGTACATCAACGACGGCGCTTATGGCGCGCTGTTCGACGCAGCGCATGTGGGTTGGCGCTTCCCGGTCCGCCTGCTGCGCGATGGCGTGTCGGACGAAGTCGAAGGCTTCTCGTTCTGGGGCCCGACCTGCGACGACATGGACCATATGGATGGCCCGTTCGAACTGCCGTCCGACATCAAGTCGGGCGACTACATCGAGATCGGCATGCTCGGCGCCTATGGCGCTGCAATGAAGACCGCGTTCAACGGCTTCGATGCAACGCAGGTCTACACCGTGTCGGACGAGCCGATGGCCAGCCAGTATCGTGGCGACCGCCGCGATCCTCGCGTATCGGACAATGTTGTCTCGCTGCGCTGAGCGAGGCTGCTGGGAACAAGATCGAAGGCCCGGCCGAAAGGTCGGGCCTTTTTCTTTGCCGGGCAACTTGATCCTGAGGCAGGCCGGCCAGCCTGTCGCGCCATGAAAAAGGGCCCCTCCGTCAGGAGAGGCCCTTTAGAAATCGCTTGGGATCAGTGGCTCAGGCAGCCTTCTTCATTTCCAGTTCGAGCCGCTCCCAGATTTCGAGCAGCGCCTTGGTCAGTTCGACCATCATCGCTTCGGTGTGCTGCGGTCCCGGTGTAAAACGCAGACGCTCGGTCCCGCGCGGCACCGTCGGGAAATTGATCGGCTGAACATAGACGCCATATTCCGCGAGCAGGATGTCGCTGACTTTCTTGGCGCGCACCGGATCGCCGACCATCAGCGGGACGATGTGCGTCGTCGATGGCATCACCGGCAGACCTGCGTCACGGAATAGCTCCTTGAGACGCGCTGCGGCAGCCTGCTGGCCTTCGCGCTCGACGCTCGACGCCTTGAGGTGACGGACGCTCGCAAGGACGCCTGCGACGAGCACTGGCGAAAGCGAGGTGGTGAAGATGAAGCCCGGCGCATAGGAGCGGATTACGTCAATGATGCGGGTGTCGGCTGCGATGTAGCCGCCCATCACGCCGAATGCCTTGCCAAGCGTCCCTTCGATGATATCGATGCGGTGCGCGGCTTCGTCGCGGTCGGTAATGCCCCCACCGCGCGGACCATACATGCCGACCGCATGAACCTCATCGATGTAGGTTAGCGCGTTGTACTTTTCGGCAAGGTCGCAGATCGCGTGGATCGGGGCGACGTCGCCGTCCATCGAATAGACGCTCTCGAAAGCAATCAGCTTGGGCAGCGCAGGGTCGGTTTCGGCCAGCAGCTGCTCAAGATGTTCGACATCGTTGTGACGGAACACGCGCTTTTCGGCACCCGAATTGCGGATCCCCGCAATCATCGAGGCATGGTTCAGCTCGTCCGAAAAGATCACGCAGCCCGGCAGGATCTTGGCGAGTGTTGAGAGCGTGGCATCGTTCGACACATAGCCCGAAGTGAACAGCAACGCGCCGTCCTTGCCATGCAGGTCGGCCAGCTCCTGTTCGAGCTGGATATGGTAGTGCGTGTTGCCGCCGATGTTGCGCGTGCCGCCAGAGCCTGCGCCGACATCGTGCAGCGCCTCTTCCATGGCGGCAATCACCTTGGGGTGTTGGCCCATCGCGAGGTAGTCGTTCGAACACCACACGGTGATCGGCTTGGGACCGTTGTGGCCTGCAAAGCAGCGGGCGTTTGGATAGGCGCCCTTGTTTCGCAAAATGTCGATAAAGACGCGGTACCGGCCCTCGGAATGCAGACGCTCGATGGCGGAATCAAAAACCTGATCGTAATTCACCCCGCCGCTCCTCTGCTGCATGGAGACTGCTGTCTCCAAAGAAGGCGCCTGATCCCTGAGGCCCTCCCTCGGCGTATGCCGGGGCTCTTACGCCTGTTGAAAACTCAATGCCAGCGTCATTTGAGGGAAGATTGTTCGGTTTCCTCGTTACTTTCCGATGAATCCTGCGAACCGTAGCGGAACGCCGAAGTGAAGCCGGGACCGCCCCTGCGCGTCTGAAGCCAAGAGACATCACCGCCGTAGACGATCGTTACGCCGGGCGCTGCGGTCGCCAGTTGTGCAAGGCCCTTGAGATGCCCGATCACCGCATCGCGATCTTCGCCGCCCTGCCAGCTCGAAGCGAGTCGCGAACGGGGGCGTATCCAGCTGACGTTGCGCTGCATGGTCGCGGTATCGCCGACAAACAGGTATTCGCGGCCACTCGCAAGCTTCACGTAGATGAACTGCGAGCCCACTGAATGGCCGGGCGCCGGGATGAAGACGATGCCGGGCGCGATTGCCTCTGCCTGGTCTGAGGACACGATCTGCGTTCCGCCGCTCGCCACGCCTGAGCGCATGTGTTCCATAACGTCGGCCTGACGGCGACTGACGATGACCTTCGGAGCGAGGGAATCGAACGCATCGGATGCAATGAACGCCCCCACGAAATCCGGATGTTCGTGCGTGAACAAGATCCGCTTGGCATCGCGCATCCAACGATCGACGGCGCTCCTTGCACGGTCGTCGAACTGGTCGAAGTTGACGTCAGCCGCCTGGGCCCGCGTCGGTCCGACGTCGATCACCGTGTCGCCCCCCGGGGTGACGAGGCGGTAGGCATCCTTCGCCACCGTGTGCGTCTGCAGACCACCGCCTGCCACAAGCAAAGTTCCCGGCATGCGCCGCACCGCCAGTGGCGCGTACTCGATCGAAACTGGTCGTTGCCCAGGAATCTGGTCGGCCAGCTTGCGTATTGCGGCAATGTCGATTGGCCTCGCCGGAACGCTTCCCGTCCGCGCGTCGAGCAGGAGCCAGTAATAAGGAACCGCCACGATTACGATGATCGCGATGAAAATCCGGGAGAACAATCCCACCTCGCCCGTGCTTCAGAAGATCGCGCTGCGCAAAAGCCGTTGCGCTTCGAGCGCCGGTTTCAGCCGCGCCAGTTCCGGTTCGTCGCGGGTGAACATGGCAATATCGTCGCCCTGCCTCTGCCACCCCTGGCCCTGGGTCAGGAAAGCGATCCGGCGAGCGATGCCGTCCGATCCGTCAATAAAGCGAACGTCGCTGCCGAATGCCTCACCCAGCTCCTCGGCGACGAGCGGGAAATGCGTGCATGCAAGCACAACGGTATCGATCCGATCGCCGCCGGGCATGGTGCGTAACGCGGCGGCGGCCCGTCGGTAGACATCCTTGTCGACATGTTCGCCGCGCAGCTTTCGCTCGGCTGCTGCGACCAATTCGGGCGCGCCGTGCCGAAGCAGCACCTTGTCTGCCGCAAATTCTGCCTCCAGCCTGTCGACATAGCCTTGGCGGATGGTTGCTGCCGTGCCGAGCAGCCCGATCACGCCGGTTTGTGTCATCGCCGCTGCGGGCTTGATCGCGGGGACGGTGCCGACGATCGGAACTTCCAAAACTTCGCGCACAGAAGCGAGCGCGATTGTTGAGGCCGTGTTGCAGGCGATGCAGACCAGACGCGGACGAAACCGCTCCGTCATCCTGCCTAGCAGGCCCGAAACCCGCGCTGCGATCTGCGCTTCGTTCTTGTCCCCATAGGGCAGGCCGGCGTTGTCGGCGACGTAGATCACCGGTGCATCGGGCAGCAGCGCGCGCACCTTGGCAAGGACGCTAAGCCCGCCGACACCCGAATCGAACAGCAGCAGCGGGGCCGTCGGATCGACGCCCGGCGGGGCGGCAACCGCCATTTCGGATGCAACTCGATCCATGATTCCTGCGCTCATCGCGTCGTTCTATCGGCACTGTCGGCAAAAAGGAAAGGCGCCCTCTCCCTTTTGTTGATCAGCGACGATATGAGGCCGGGGTGGAACAGGTTTTTGCTCTCGCTCTCGGCTACTTCCTCGGCTCTGTGCCGTTCGGCCTCATCCTCACCGGCCTTACCGGAGCAGGCGATCTTCGCGCCATCGGCTCGGGCAATATCGGCGCAACAAACGTGCTGCGTACCGGGCGCAAGGGCATTGCTGCGGCGACCTTGCTGCTCGACATGGGCAAGGGGCTTCTTGCCGTGGAACTGGCGCGCCGCTTCTGGCCCGGGGACGAGGCTTTGGCCGCGCTTGGCGCGGTGCTGGGGCATTGCTTCCCGCTATGGCTGAAGTTCAAGGGCGGCAAGGGCGTTGCGACGACGATGGGCGTCTCCCTCGGCCTCGCATGGCCGATCGGGCTCGCCTATGCGGTCGTCTGGCTCGGGATGCTCGCCATCACGCGCATTTCCTCGGTGGGCGGGCTCAGCGCGGCGATTGCAGCGCCGATCGCCGCGGCAGTGTTGGGATACCAGGAGTATGCGCTGGTGCTTGCGGCGATCGCCCTGCTCGTGGTTTTCCTCCACCGCGCCAACATCGCCCGTCTGAGGGCAGGAACCGAGCCGAAGATCGGCGGCAGCAAGTCGGCCGATCGCGGATGAGCGGTGAGGGAGCGGTCTTGACGCGCGACGAAGCCTTCGCCCGCATCCGCCTGCTCCGCTCGCCCAACGTAGGCCCTGTCAGCTACGCCCAGCTGCTTCGCCGCTTCGGCACAGCGGCCGAAGCCCTTGCGGCATTGCCTGACCTGATCGGTCGCGGCGGTAAGCCCTATCAGCCGGCGGCCGTCACCAAGATTGAGGACGAGATTGCCGCGGTCCGCAGGCTCGGCGCGCGCTATCTGTTCCACGACATGCCGGGCTACCCCGCGGCGCTGTGCGAACTCGAAAGCCCGCCGCCGATCCTGACCGTGCGGGGCGATGGTGCCTTGTTGGATCGGCCCTCGGTTGCGATCGTCGGGGCCCGCAATGCCACTGCCGGCGCCGTAAAGCTTGCCCGCCAGTTTGCGACCGCCCTTGCCGAGGCGGGCTATGCGGTGGTTTCCGGTCTTGCCCGCGGCATCGACAGCGCCGCCCATACCGGTGCCCTTGCCGGAATGGCGCAAGGGGGCGGAACGGTGGGCGTGATCGCGAGCGGGCTCGACATCACCTATCCGCCCGAGAACACGGCCTTGCAGGAAGAGGTGGCGACGCGTGGCCTGCTCATAGCCGAAATGCCGCCCGGCACCGAGCCGCTCGCTCGGCACTTCCCATGGCGCAACCGGATCATCGCGGGTTTGGCCACAGGTACGCTGGTGGTCGAAGCGGCCCCGAAGTCAGGCTCGCTGATCACAGCGCGGCTCGCCGCCGAAGCTGGGCGGGAGGTCATGGCCATCCCAGGCTCGCCGCTCGACAGCCGTTCGCAGGGCTGCAACCAGTTGATCCGCGAAGGTGCGGTGCTTGTGCAGACGCCCGAAGACGTGGTGGAACTGCTGCTCGGCTTCACCGGCAAGCCACGCTCGACCTTCCGCGAAGAGGCATCCTTGCCGTTTGCCGAGGTCGAGGAGATCGAAAGCGCCGATATCGCCGGCCTCTTGAGTGCGGCCCCCGTCGCGGTGGACGAAGTCGTCCGGCAAAGCGGGGCAAGCGCTGGTGCGGTTCAGATGGCGCTGATCGAGCTGGAACTGGCTGGCCGGTTGGTTCGGCACGCGGGTGGCCGCGTATCGGTTTCGTGACTTGATGCGCATATCGAGGGGAGGCAGCATGGAAGCAGCGGCGGGGCAGACGCGACTGGCGCGCAGAATCTTCCGGGGTGCGGCGATCTGGGGCTTCATCGTCCTGCCGCCACTCTATCTCGTGCCGCTCCCCGTGCTGGGGGCTGAAACTTATCTCGGCTTCGTGGGATGCGCGCTCGTGTTCCAGGCCGTGTTCTGGATCATTGGCGGAAATCCGGTTCGCTACCGCGCGCTCATGCTCCCGGCGATCTTCGAGAAGCTGGTGTTCGGCGTGCCTGCGCTTGTTCTGTTCGCGCAAGGTCGCGTGCTGCCGATTGTCGCCTTCTTTGCGTCAGTCGATCTGTTGCTTGCCATCCTGTTCGTGGTCGCCCGTCGGGTGACGCCGGCATTGCCGGGTATCGACGAGACGGGTTGACGGGAAGGGCTCACGGTCCCCACCCTCGCGCGTACGCATACGTGTAAGGGTTATAGTTTCATCGCCATGCAGCTTGTCATCGTTGAATCCCCGGCCAAGGCCAAGACCATCGAGAAGTATCTCGGCCCCGGTTTCCAGGTCCTCGCATCCTACGGTCATATCCGTGATCTTCCCGTCAAGGACGGCTCGGTCCGCCCGGACGAGGACTTCGCGATGGACTGGGAACTCTATGGCGACAAGCAGGCCCGGGTGAAGGCGATCACCGATGCGGCCAAGCAGGCAGACCGCCTGATCCTCGCCACCGACCCTGATCGTGAAGGCGAGGCTATTTCTTGGCACGTCAAGGAGTTGCTTGGAAAACGTCGCGCACTCCCGAAAGAAGTCGAGCGGGTCACGTTCAACGCGATCACCAAGCAGGCGGTGACAGATGCGATGAAGAAGCCGCGTGAGCTCGATCAGGATCTGATCGATGCCTATCTCGCACGGCGCGCGCTCGATTACCTTTTCGGCTTCACGCTTTCGCCCGTGCTGTGGCGCAAGCTGCCTGGCGCCAAGTCGGCCGGACGTGTGCAGTCGGTGGCGCTGCGCCTGATCGTCGAGCGCGAGCGAGAGATCGAGGCCTTCACCGCGCAGGAGTACTGGTCGGTCGTCGCAAAGATGGAGAAGGGAGGGACCGAGTTCCTCGCACGGCTTGTGAAGTTCGAGGGGCAAAAGCTGGAAAGGCTTTCGCTTGGTGAAGAAGGCATCGCCTTGCGCGCCAAGGCGGTGGTCGAGGCCGCGACGTTCCGAGTCGAGGATGTCGAGACCCGTCCGACCCGCCGCAATCCGTCGCCGCCGTTCACCACCTCGACTCTCCAGCAGGAGGCGGCGCGCAAGCTCGGTTTTTCCGCCAGCCATACCATGCGCGTGGCTCAGACGCTGTATGAAGCTGGCGCCATCACCTACATGCGAACCGACGGCGTGCAGATGGACCCGAGCGCGATCTCGGCCGCGCGCAAGGCGATCAGCGATCGCTATGACGGGCATTACCTCCCCGAAAAGCCCCGTCATTACGAGACGAAGGCCAAAAATGCTCAGGAAGCACATGAAGCTATCCGCCCGACCGATTTCGGCAAGGACCGGCACGGTGCGGGGGACGAGGCACGGCTCTATGACCTGATCTACAAGCGCGCCATGGCGAGCCAGATGGCTTCGGCCAGCCTCGAGCGGACCACCGTCACTTTGCGCGAGGGCACCGGCAAGCACGAGCTGCGCGCCACCGGCCAGGTCGTCAAGTTTCCCGGCTTCCTCGCAGTCTACGAGGAAGGGCGTGACCAGAAGGCGGATGCCGATGATGACGAGAGCGGCCTGCTGCCTGCGATGGCCGCAGGTGACACGCCGGCGAAGCGCGGTGTCGAGGCGAGCCAGCACTTCACCCAGCCGCCGCCGCGCTATTCGGAAGCAAGCCTCGTCAAGCGGCTCGAAGAGCTCGGCATCGGTCGCCCGTCGACTTACGCCGCTACGCTGCAGGTGCTCAAGGACCGGAACTATGTCCGCACCGAGAAGAACCGCTTCTTCGCCGAAGAGAGCGGGCGGCTGCTGACGGCCTTCCTCGAACGCTTCTTCGATCGCTACGTCGCCTACCAGTTCACCGCCGGGATGGAGGACGAACTGGACGACGTTTCGGGCGGGCGTGCCGCCTGGAAGAAGGTGCTCGAAGCGTTCTGGCGCGACTTCAAGCCGAAGTCCGACGAAGTGATGGAGAAGAAGCCGAGCGAGGTGACCGCCGAACTCGACACGTTCCTCGAAGACTATCTGTTCCCGCCCAAGGCCGACGGCAGCGATCCGCGCCTGTGCCCCAAGTGCCAGGAGGGGCGCCTTGCACTCCGTGGCGGAAAATATGGCGCTTTTGTCGCCTGTTCGAACTATCCGGAATGCAAGTTCACGCGCAAGTTTGCCCAGCCCGGCGGCGCCGAGGACGGGGGAGAAGACGCGGGCCTTGGCAAGGATCCGGAAAGCGGGCTCGAGGTCACGCGGCGCGCCGGACGTTTTGGCCCTTACATCCAGCTTGGCGAAGGCAAGGAGGCCAAGCGCGCCTCCATTCCCAAGGACATCGGTGAACTGGACCTGGAATGGGCGCTGAAGCTTCTGTCGTTGCCGCGCGAGATTGGTCCGCATCCTGAAAGCGGAAAGCCGATCACCGCCAGCATCGGGCGTTACGGGCCTTACCTCGCCCATGATGGCAAGTATGCGCGGCTGAAATCGACCGCCGAGGTGTTCGAAACGGGCATGAATGCCGCCGTCGTCAAGCTGGCCGAGGCGGCGGCGGGCGGTCGCCCGGCCCGCGGTGCCGCAGCCGAGCCGCTCAAGCTTTTCGGCCCGCATCCCACTTCCGGCGGCGAAATCAAGCTGATGGCGGGGCGCTATGGGCCTTACGTGACCGACGGCACGACCAATGCGACCCTGCCGCGCGACAAGCAGCCCGAGGCACTCACGCCCGAAGAAGCGATTGCGCTGATCGACGCGCGCGCCGCCAAGGGACCTGCGAAGGGCAAGAAGAAAGCGCCCGCCAAGAAGGCTGTGGCCAAGGATGGCGCCGAAAAGAAGGCTGCGCCCAAGAAGAAGGCGGCAGCGAAAGCAAAGGCTCCGGCAAAGACGAAGAGCAAGGAAGACTAGGGGCGTGTTAGAGCGCGGCGGGCGTCACGTTACGTCCGCCGGCGCCGCCACAATCCATATTGATGGGTCCCCATCCTGACGCTGGCGTAGCGCTCGTAGCCACGCTGCAGGAAATCGGTGACGATGGCCCGCGTCTCCCAGTTCGGCAGGTAGAAAGGCCACCATTCCGCCGTGACCACCACGTCGGGCTGCGTCATCATGATCCGTGCAACCTCCAGATTGGGGTCGACGTCGAGCGCCTTGGCTTCGGTCCAGGTGTTGAGATGGTTAGGGAAAGCGTAGCGGCTCGGCAGGCAGCTGTTGGCCATGCGGTAGAAGGCCGGCTCCCCGTCAAACACGAATGCGCAGCCGCCACGAAGCTCGCCATCGATCGCGGTGGCGATGGTTTCGGCCTGTTCGCGCGTGCCATGGCGGCGGATGTTGTCCACGATCACCACGACGCAGGCGATCAGGCCGAAGCCCAGCATCGCGATCGACCAGCGGCGTCCGCGCACGCTCGCCAGCGACAAGGAGGGCGCCGCCAGCACGCAGAGCGGGACCAAAACCGGCGTTAAGTAATGATCGTACCACGATCCGAACGCCAGGAACGCAGCGAAGGATAAGGCCCCCCACCAGCGCAGCAGCTTCAGCGCATCGCTGTCGGCCACTTGCGTCCGGGCCGCTATGCCGAGTGCGATCCAGAATGGCGTCAGCGCAAGCATCTCGCTTGCCAGGCGGTTCCACGAAGCCATGCCGTCGGCGCGCCGCAGCATGATCGAGAACACGTTGCTCTGCAGGAACAGCTCGGCATGGCCGAAGGCGGCATAGGCGGCAAAGACGGCGAGCGTTGGCGCAAGGGCAAGGCTGCACCAAGCAAGCCCGTGCCGCAGCAGGCGCTCGGTGGGCATCCGCATCGCATGGCCGCGCAGAAGCAGCGCCAAACCGAACCCAGCGCCTTCGAACACGACCGTGTACTTGATCTGGATGGCAAGGCCGATCAGCGCCATGGCCTTGGCGCCGTTGATCAGCAGCGGCGTTGAAGACTGCGATCGCCAGGCCTGCAATGTGTAGACGGCCGCCAGCGCGACGAGCAGGTTGTAGAAAACCGGCGCCTGCCCGATGCCGTAGCAGAAAACCGGCATGAACAGCACGTAGGCAAGCCCGGCGAGCCTTGCCGAAGCGGGACCTGCGATCTGCTGCGCCAGACGCTCGATCACCAAAGCGGTGCCGGAACAGGCGGCTATCCCGCACAGCTGGTATGTCAGCACCCCGTCGCCGGGGAACAGGAGGAACAGGCGGTAGAGCAGAAACAGGCCTGGCGGCTTGCGATCCCAGATGTCGATGAACGGCACCGCGCCCTCGCGCATGTGGTGCGCGACCAGCAGGTAGAATTCTTCGTCTACATGCAGGACAGGGTTGCCGAGCTGGACGAAGTGGACGGCCAGTGCGACGCCGAGATAAAGGGCCGCCGAAACGAGCGTCCAGGGCACCGCGCCCGTCCGGATCGAGGATGGCAGCGAAAGGGGAGGGGTAACGCTTTCCGCAGGGGCAAGGCGCAGAACCGCAGCAGCGCTGCGGTGGTGATCTGACATCAAGTCGCTCCATCGGCCGTCGTACGCGGCTTCCGGGACAACTAACGTCGGATCTGGCTTATCCCTTCGCGGCTATGCGATGGAACGTGCGACAGTCTCGAGCTCCTCCTGCGGCACGAGGATGGCGCCACCGCGCGGTCGGTCGAGATCGAGGATGGTCACGAAGGCGCTCGACAGCAGCGCGAAGAAGATCGCGGAGGCCAGCAGATGCCGCTTGCCGGTGCCGGCAAGAGTGTAGCCGAGCATCGTCGCGCCGGCACAGCAGTAGAGCGCCAGAAGGAGCAGCACTTCGGCGGGAAGCCGCGCCTTGCGCGCCGCATGGCGCGCCGTGGCGACGTCGCACATATCATTGTAGGCCTGCGTCAGCGATGGCCCGCGCGTGTCGGGTGGCATTGATCGCAGCGTCGCGAACAGTCGCTTGCCGAACCCGTCGCACTGCAGGGCAGCCTCACGCGCCGCCTTTTCCCACCGCGTATCGTCGTCGATCAGCCCCGATTGCGCGCGCGCCCGGGCATAGGTCGCCAGCGGTGTCAGCAGTGCGGCTCGCTGTGCTTCATCGAGCAGGCTCAGCCGGCTTGCCATCGTGCTGATCGCGTTGGCTTCGCTGGTCACCAACTCGCGGCGCGTTTCGTAACGGCCAATGGCGAGGCTGAAACCGAAGGCCATCAGCAACGCCAGCAGCCCGAAAACGCCTGACAGGACGTAGCTTTCGTCGTTCGTCGACGTGTCCGGACGCCCCCGCAACAGCACGCCATGAAGCACGGAGCCCAGGCCATAGCTGCCGATCATGGCGAGCAGCAGGCCAGATCCGACCAGCATCAAAGGCGCATCGTCCATCATTTCCCCATGCCTCCCGACAGAGGAAATGCGGCACCCCGCCGCGAGCGTCAATTCCCCCGGGAAAGAGTGGCTGCGATGGCCCGGGCGATGGCGGTGTGTGCCAGCGGACCGGGGTGCAGCGGCACGCCTTGATCGGTTGGAGGCGGCGTCAATCCCGCGCTCCACGGCTGCGCATCGCATGGCGCATGATAGGCAGTCAGCTTCGAGGCTCTGATCAATACCGCGTGCTCACGCCGGGCCACCTTGGCGGTCAACGCGGCGAGCCGCTGCGCTGTCGCCTTGCTGGCGGCAAGCTCGTCCGCGCTACCGGGAAGGCTGGCGCAGCCTGCCTTGCGTCCCACGACCGTAACGTAATCGACGAACACGAGCTTTGCCTCGGGCGCGCGACGACGGACTTCTTGTGCAATCTTGTGCAAACGTGCCTCCACGCCCTGCCAGTCTGCCTCCGACACGGTGTGGCGGGTTGGACACCGAGTGGGGCGCGTGTCCACGGGCATGGTCGCACAGGCCGCTGCGCCAAGATTGGTCACGAAAGCCACATCATTGCCGCCGGAGGTGATCGTGACGAGCTTGGTGTCCGCAGTCACGGCATCGATCTGTGGAGGGATCTCGTTCCACGGCCCAAGGATGTGTTCGGTGGTCGAACCACTGCAACTGGCATCGACCAGGTTGAGCGACAGCATCCTCGCAAGCACGCGCGAATAGCTCGCTGCCCCGTGCCCGCAGCGTTGCGGCGCACCGTCTTCCACCGCGCCAAGGCCTGGCCCTGCCGCGTAGGAACTGCCGAGCGCCACATAACGGTCACCGGAATGCAGGGGCGAAGGACGTGCCATGGCCGTGGAGGTAACGAGCAAGCTCGCTAGCAACAGAGCCCTGCGCATCACTTGACCCAATCCAGCCCGATCTCTTCGTAGATTTCCTTGCTCTCGGCCCAGTTTTCCTCGACCTTCACGTGAAGGAAGAGATGCACCTTCTGGCCCAGCAGGTCAGCCAGTTCCTTGCGCGCGGCCTCACCGATCGACTTGAGCTTTGAACCACCCTTGCCGAGCACGATCCCGCGCTGGCTGTCGCGGGCGATCACGATCTGCTGGTGGATCTCGACCGACCCGTCGTTGCGATGGGTATAGCTCTCGGGCCGCACCGCGCTGTCGTAGGGCAGTTCGTCGTGCAACTGGCGATAGATCTGCTCGCGCGTGATCTCGGCCGCCAGCAGGCGTTCGGAAGCGTCGGACACCTGGTCTTCGGGGTAATGCCAGGCACCTTCCGGCATCAGCGAAGCGAGCCGCGTCTTGAGTTCCGCCACGCCGTCGTTGGTCAGCGCCGAAACGAAGAACACTTCGTCGAAATTGCCCAGCGGCACCAGCTCTTCCGCCGCAACCAGCAACGGTTCCTTGGGCGTTGCATCCACCTTGTTGAGCACGAGGATCTTGCGCTCGGGGCGGTCTTTCAGGCTCGACAGGATCGGTTCGAGATAATCGCGCTTCTTCTTTCGGGCATCGACCACCAGCAGGATCGCGTCGGCCTCGGCCGCGCCTTCCCAAACCGCGTTGACCATGGCCCGGTCGAGCCGCCTCTTGGGCTCGAACAGGCCGGGCGTGTCGGCAAGGATGATCTGGGTTTCACCTTCGAGCGCGATGCCCATCAGGCGGGCACGCGTGGTCTGGGCCTTGGCCGAGACGATCGCGACCTTCTGGCCGACGAGCGCGTTCACGAGCGTCGACTTGCCCGCATTCGGGGCACCGATCACGGCGACGAGGCCGCACTTTTCCGTCACGTTACGTGTATTCCGTTCTTTTAGAGGACTTGCTGTGCGCCCGACTATATCAGCCGAAGCGCTCCATGAACATCCGCGCGGCGGCCGTCTCGGCCTCCTGCTTGCTCGAACCGCGGGCTTCCGCTTCGCCAACGCCGCCGACGCTGACGCGGACGGTGAACACGGCGGCATGGTCCGGGCCATCCCGGCTCGCCAGCGTGTAGACCGGCGGCTTGCGCCGATTGCCTGCGGCCCATTCCTGCAGCGCCGCCTTGGGGTGCTTGCGCTGCCCCGTGCCGCCGGCCATCGGCTTGGTCCAGGCCTTGCGCACGAACGCCCGCGCCGCATCGAACCCGCGTTCGAGGAAGAGCGCGCCGATCAGCGCTTCCATCACGTCGCCAAGGATATTGTCGCTGTTGGCGCCGCCATCGTCACGCGCCTGCTTGCCCATGCGGATGTGGGGCGGGACGGAAAGGGCGCGCGCTACGTCGGCGCAGGTTTCGCGGGCCACCAGCGCGTTGAGCCGCTGCGACAGCTTGCCCTCGGCAGCCCCGGTGGTCTCATAAAGCCAATCCGCGATGACAAGGCCGAGGACGCGATCGCCCAGGAATTCGAGCCGCTGGTAATCCGAAGCTTCGCCCAGCGAACCGTGCGTTAGCGCGGCATGCCACAGCGCACCGTTCTGCAGCGGCGCGCCGGTCAGGTCGGTTAGGAATTGCGCCGTCTCGTCGGTCAGGACGGGGGCAGGGGCCTTGCTCAGAATGTGCCCCCGATCCGGTTCCAGCGCGCGGCGGTGAACCAGGTCCACGGCAGGAACCAGTTGGCACTGCCGTCGGTCGACCACATCACGATCGTTGCACGACCGACCAGGTTGTCCTGCGGCACCATGCCGATCCCTGCGCCTTCGACCGCCGGAAAACGGCTGTCCATCGAATTGTCGCGGTTATCGCCCATCAGGAACAGGTGGCCTGCAGGCACCACGACGGGCGGCGTATCGTCCTGCGGGCGATAGCCGAGGTCGAGCACGTTGTAGCTCTTGCCCTCGGGCAGCGTCTCGCGGAACTGCGGATAGTGGCAACTGGCCGAACCGTCCTGCTCCAGCGCCTCGAATTCGGGGGCGACGCAGTTGGTGTTGGCCGAAACCGGGATCACGAAGTCCGCGATCTTTTCCTTCTTCACCGGCTTGCCGTTGATGTTGAGCACGCCGCCGATCATCTGGATCGTGTCGCCCGGCAGGCCGATCACGCGCTTGATGTAGTCGACGTCGTTGCCGGGAGGCGCCTTGAAGATCACCACGTCGCCGCGATTGGGCTGGCTGGCGAAGATGCGCTTGGGCAGCAGCGGCGCGCTGAACGGCAGGGAGTAGCTCGAATAGCCAAATGGCCACTTGGCAGCGAGCAGATAATCCCCGTTCTCAAGCCGTGGCAACATCGATTCGGACGGGATGTTGAACGGCGAGAAGATGAAGCTGCGGAAGATCGCGACCACCAGCACCAGCTTGATCAGGAAGACGGGAAAGCTGTCCTCCTTCTTCTCGTTCCGCGTTTTCGGGGTTTTTGAGCCGCCTTGCGGCTGTGCCGGTGCGGCGATCCCTTCGACGGGGGCATTTTCGGGCTGATCGGTCATCGTCGCGGTCATGTGGAGGGGCCTTGCCTACGTCAAGCGGGATTTCGCGCTTCGAGTGCTGGCAAAATACGATTTCGCACAGGGACGATCGACCAACAGCAGTGCTTGGCGGACGAAGCTCAAGCGGGCATTGAGGCGGTGCATATCGCAGTTGCGAAAGGATCAGACGAATGGCGGACCCGGCACAAGCGCTCTGGAGCGAGCTCGAAAGCCTCGAAACGCCAAGCCTTTCCGCGCTCTTCGAGGGGCAGGACCGGCTTGCCCGCTACTGTTCGGAGCTGGAAATTCCCGGCGGCCCGATTCGCTTCGATTGGAGCAAGACCCACCTGACCCCGGCCGTTGAGGATGTCCTCGGCCGTATCGCGGGTGCAATGGACCTCGATGGCAAGCGCGATGCGCTGTTCGCGGGCGAGGCGATCAACAACACCGAAGGCCGAGCCGCCCAGCACAGCGCCGAGCGCGGCATTGGCGCGCCCACTGCGGTGGTCGAGGCCGAGGCGCTTCACGCCCGGATGAAGGGCCTTGTCGAAGCGATCCACGAAGGCCTGCTGGGAGAGGTCAAGAGCCTGATCCACATCGGCATCGGCGGATCGGCGCTTGGCCCGGCGCTCGCGATCGACGCGCTTGCCCGTGACGAGGCGAAAGTCGCCATCCACGTCGTCTCCAACATCGACGGCTGCGCGCTTGAAGCGGCGATGAAGCAGTGCGATCCCGCCACGACCATGGTGGCGGTGGCGTCGAAGACCTTCACCACCACCGAAACCATGACCAACGCGAACTCGGCGCTCGACTGGCTGCGCCAAGGTGGAGTCTCCGATCCCTACGGCCGCGTCGTCGCGCTGACGGCCAGCCCGGACAAGGCGGTTGAATGGGGCGTCGACGAGACCCGTGTCCTGCCCTTCAGCGAGACGGTGGGCGGTCGCTACTCCCTGTGGTCGTCGATAGGATTTCCGGTCGCACTGGCGCTGGGCTGGGATGCCTTCGCCGAATTCCTCGATGGCGCCGCGGCGATCGACACGCACTTCATCGAGGCGCCGTACGATGCCAACGTCGTCGTGCGCGCGGCCTTTGCTGATCTCTATTACACGCAGGCCAAGGGTCGCCAGACCCGCGCGGTCTTCGCTTATGACGAACGGCTTGCACTGCTGCCCGACTATCTCCAGCAGCTCGAGATGGAATCGAACGGCAAGCGCGTTACGGCACAAGGTGAACCGCTCACCCGGCCGTCCGCGCCGATCACCTGGGGCGGCGTCGGCACCGATGCCCAGCACGCGGTGTTCCAGCTGCTGCATCAGGGCACGCACCTGATCCCGGTCGATTTCCTCGCGGTGAAGGTGCCCGGCCACGATCTCGACCCGCTCCACCACCAGATTTTGCTGTCGAACTGCTTCGCCCAAGGGGCCGCGCTGATGGCGGGCAAGGCTTCGGACGATGGCGCGCGGGCCTATCCGGGGAACCGTCCTTCGGCCACGATCCTGTGCGACGACCTCACGCCGGGCACGCTGGGGGCGCTGATCGCGTTCCACGAGCATCGCACCTTCGTTTCGGCGATGCTGCTGGGAATCAATCCGTTCGACCAGTTCGGCGTCGAACTGGGCAAGGCGATCGCCAAGCAGATCGATGCGGGCGGAGGCGAGGGCTTCGATCCTTCGACCGAGGCGCTGCTCGCCGCAGCCGGCATCGGCGCGTAACGTTATGGCCCGCAAGAACAAATACGATCCTTACGCGGACGACGAGCCCGAGCAGGAAGCGCCGCCGCCGGTGCCCTGCTGGCTCTGTGGCCGGCCGACGGGAAGCACGATCGTCTGGCACCACCCCGTACCCAAAAGCCGGGGCGGGCGCGATGTCGTGCCGATGCACGGGATCTGCCAGCAGACCCTGATCGCCAACTTCACCAATTCCGAGCTGCAGCGCGCCGGATTGGACGTCGATCAGCTGCTCGCCAACCCGACGGTGCGCAAGTTCGTCGACTGGGTGGCGAACAAGGACCCCGATTTCACCGCGACGATCGCCAAGAAGAAGCGCTGAATCAGGGCGCCATCGGCCTTTGGGGCTCTTGGCAACGCAACGTGCGCCCACAATATGCGCACGTACTGGAGGATTGCATGGCCGAGCAGGAATACGACTACGATCTTTTCGTCATCGGCGCGGGTTCGGGCGGGGTACGGGCAAGCCGCATCGCTTCCTCGCACGGCGCACGCGTGGCGGTGGCGGAGGAGTATCGCGTCGGCGGCACCTGCGTGATCCGTGGCTGCGTGCCCAAGAAGCTGCTGGTCTACGGCTCGCACTTCGCCGAAGAACTGCAGGACGCGGCCAACTATGGCTGGACGGTCGATAAGATGAACTTCGACTGGCCCACGCTGCGCGATGCGGTGAATAAGGACGTCGACCGGCTCAACGCCGCGTACACCTCCACGCTCGAGAACAACAAGGTCGAACGCTTCCTCGAACGCGCGACTATCACCGGCCCGCATTCGGTGAAACTGGCCGACAGCGGGCGCGAGATCACGGCGAAATACATCCTTGTCGCCACCGGCGCCTGGCCCGTCACCCCCACCTTCGAGGGTGCCGAGCACTGCATCACGTCGAACGAGGTGTTCCATCTGCCCGAACTGCCGCGCAAGGTCATTATTGCCGGCGCTGGCTACATCGCGCTCGAATTCGCGGGGATTTTCAATGCGCTCGGCAGTCACGTAACGGTCGTCAACCGAAGCGAGACGCTCCTGCGCGGCTATGACGAAACGCTGCGCGACCGCCTGCTCCAGATCACCATGGCACGCGGCATCGAATACAAGTTCAACTGCCCGTTCGAAAAGGTTGTGAAGCGCGAGGACGGCTGCATGGAAGCCTACCTGAAGAACCAGCCCGATCCGATCGTCGCGGACGTGATCCTCGTTGCCACCGGCCGCAAGCCCAAGGTCGAAGGGCTGGGCCTGGAAAACGCCGGGGTGGAGCTTGGCGAGCGCGGCGAGATCAAGGTCGACGAGCACAACCGCACCAGCTGCGACAGCATCTATGCGGTGGGTGACGTAACGGACCGCGTCCAGCTCACCCCCGTCGCCATCCGCGAAGGCCAGGCGTTTGCCGACCGCGTGTTCGGCGGGATCGAGCGCAAGGTCGACTACGACTGCATCCCGAGCGCAGTGTTCTCGCAGCCGCCACTTGCGGCCGTAGGGCTTACTGAGGGCCAGGCCCGCAATCGGTACGGCAACGTGAAGGTCTATTCCTCGGACTTCCGCCCGATGAAGAACGTCTTCGGGCACCGGCCTGAGCGCGGCCTGTACAAGATGGTCGTCGATGCCAACACCGACAAGGTGCTCGGCATCCACATGATCGGTCCTGAGGCGCCCGAAATCCTCCAGGCGGCCGCCGTGGCGGTAAAGGCCGGGCTGACCAAGGCCGCGTTTGACGATACGGTCGCCCTGCATCCTTCCATGGCCGAGGAACTGGTCCTCCTCAAATAAGGTTGCGCATTGCAACCTATATGTTAGTCTCCCTCGCAACGACACTTGTGGGGGAGACGGTCGCTTGGATCTCAACGGAAAACTCGTGCTGCTGACTGGCGGCACCGACGGAATTGGGCTGCGCCTCGCGCGGCAATTGCGCGAAAAAGGCGCGCAGGTTGTCGTTACGGGACGCACGCCCGAACGGATCGCGGCGGCGCAGGCCGAGGGCTTCGAGGTCCTTGCCGCCGATCTCGCCACCTCCGAAGGCGTCACTGGCCTGCTCGCTGCGGTGGCCGGACGCCCTATCGACGTCCTCGTCAACAACGCCGGTATGGGCACGCCGCACGACTATCGGGTCGCGACACCCGATGCGCAGGCTGACGAACGCACGCTGCAGCTCAACGTCCATGCCCCGATCCGGCTGATCGCTGGGCTGATCGAACCGCTCAAGGCCCGTCCCGAAGCGATGATCGTCAATGTTACCTCTGGCCTCGCCATCGCACCCAACACCGCCAGCGCGATCTATTGCGCCACCAAAGCCGCCTTGCGCAGCTACACCATGTCCTTGCGCAAGCAACTTGAGGCCACACGCATTCACGTGCTCGAGGTCCTGCCACCGGTGGTCGAAACGGCGATGACCGCGGACCTCGCCATGAAGAAGCTCGCGCCCGAGGCCTGCGCTGCCGAGATCGTGCGGGCGATGGAACGTAACGCCGATGAAGCCAACGTCGGGCAGGTGAAGTTCCTGCGCCGCGTCTATTCGCTCTCGCCGGCGCTCGCACGCCGCATCATGCTCGCCTTCTGAAGGGAGTCCGACAATGACCCAGACCGTGCTCGTCACCGGAGGCAGCGGCTACATCGCCGGCTTCCTGATCCGCCAGCTGCTCGATGCCGGCTGGACCGTCCACACCACCGTGCGCAGCCTGTCGCGCGAAGCCGAATTGCGGCTGGTCCTGGGCGGAACCAAGGAAACGCTGCGGTTTTTCGCCGCGGACCTGACTTCGGACGCCGGGTGGGACGATGCGGCCGCCGGGTGTACGCATGTTGCACATGTCGCCTCGCCGTTCCCGCTGCATGTCCCGAAGGATCCCGAGGAACTCGTCGGCCCGGCCCGTGATGGTGCCCTGCGGGCCCTGTGCGCGGCGAAGAAGGCGGGCGTGAAGCGCTTCGTCCAGACGTCCTCGTTCGCCGCAGTCGGCTACGGGCACCCGGCCGGGCGTTACGTTGCGGGCCAGGTCTTCACCGAGGCTGACTGGACCGACCTCTCGAACCCCAATGTCGCCCCCTACATGCGCAGCAAGACCGTCGCCGAACGCGCCGCGCGCGACTGGATCGCCGCGGAGGGCGAAGGGATGGAGTACGTTTCGGTCAATCCGGTCGCCGTACTGGGGCCGGTGACCAACGGCGACCTTTCGACCTCGATCGAACTGGTCAAGCAGCTGCTCGAAGGCGCGATCCCCGCGCTTCCCGACGTCGGTTTCGGCATCGTCGACGTGCGTGACGTTGCGGACCTGCACGTGCGCGCGCTGAACCAGCCGGGCCTCAACGGCGAACGCTTCCTCGCCACCGGCCCGTTTCTGACCTTTGCGGAGATCGCCGCGGTCCTGAAACGCCGCTTGGGGCACGAGGCGCGCAAGGTGCCCACCCGGCGGTTGCCGGACTTCGTGGTCAAGATCGGGGCTCTGTTCAGCCCATCGCTCAAGCAGATCGCCGGCGAACTCGGCAAAGTCCGCGCAGGCACGTCCGCGCATGCCCAGCAGCGCGTCGGCTGGACGCTGCACCCGGTCGAGGAGACCATCGTCGACACGGCGCGCAGCCTGATCGACCTCAAGATCGTGAAGGTGTGACGTTACGCCGGGACTTCAGATCCCGGCATACCACTGGTAGCCCTTACGGTCTTCCCAGTAGCCGCCACCACCGCCGTGGATGCCGGCAAGGCTGGCCACCGCCTGCACGCGCATGACGTACTTCGCCTGCTTGTAGCCCAGCTGCCGCTCGACCCGCAGCCGCAACGGCGCGCCGTGGCCGACCGACAGCGGTTGTCGGTTCATGTGGTGCGCCAGGATCGTCTGGGGATGGAACGCCTCGACCAGGTCGATGCTCTCGTAATAGGGCGTGCCGTGGTAATCGTCGGCGCAGTGGAACACCACGTAACGGGCGTTCGACGATAACGCCGCCGCCTTGAGCAGCAGCATCAGCGGCACCCCGGTCCATTCGCCGATCGCGCTCCAGCCCTCGACGCAATCGTGGCGGGTGATCTGCGTGCGCGCCGGCATCGCCTGCAGTTGCGCCAGGCTGAGCGAAAGCGGGCGCGCCACCATTCCATCCACGACGAGGCGCCAGTCGGCAAAGCCGCGTGCCACGTGCGCCTGATAGGCCGCGTCGCCGGGGGCGGTGGTGCCGTTAACGCAGAAGTTGGGCGAAAGATCGGTTGCGGAGAACTCGGGCGCCAGCGCGGTGCGGTCCGTTACGAGACGCTGCCCGCTCATCGTGGCCTTTTCGCCCAGCGTCAGCACCTTCCTGACCGTGGGCGAGGCGACGATGCGATCGCACCCCGCCAGCATCAGCCCGGCGCCGCCGACCAGCGCATTGCGGCGGGTGACGATCGTCATGGCCGCTTCTCCTCTGGCAGGCGATACCAGCCCGTCAACATCGAGCGCAGTTCGTTGATCGGCCCGGCGAGCAGGACCATCAGCAGGTGCACCGCGATGAACAGCGCAAGGCCTGCGGCGCAAAGGAAGTGGATCGAGCGCGCAGACTGCCGCCCGCCGAACAGGTCGAGCAGGAAGGGGAAGGCGGCATTCATCGCCGGGCTCATGGTCAGGCCGGTCAGGATCACCAGCGGGATCAACACCAGCACGACACCGAGGTAGGCGATCTTCTGCAGCGGGTTATAGCCGCGCGCCGCCTCGCCGGTGGGAAAGCGCAGCCGGGCGTGTTCCTTGATGTCGTGCCACAAGTGGCCAAACGAACGTTCCTCGCGCTTGAGCCACAAGTCCCGCGTCAGGTGGCGCGATAGCAGCGCATAGACCAGAAACAGCACGATGCCGATCGCCAGCACCCACGCGAAGAAGAAGTGCCACTGCCGCGCCGCGGCGAGGTCATAGCTGCTGGGGATCGTGACTAACGGCGGGAATGGATCGTCGTAGCCGGGGAATTTCGGCAGTTCGAGCCAGGCCTTGTCCGGGTTCGCGCCATACTTGCCCCAGTAGAGTCGCGGATGGGCGTTGAGGATCATCATCCCGCTCATCAGCATGACGAACACGCTCAAGGCATTGAACCAGTGCCAGATCCGCACCGGCAGATTCGTTCGATAGACCAGCTTGCCGTCCATCGCCTGTCTCCCGTCGTCCGGGGCGGAAGATGCCACGTAACGGCCGAGCGGCCTAGCCCGAAAGCTCAGGCCTTGCCGGCGTGTGCGTGCAGCCAGTCCGCGTGGCGCGGCGCCTTCTTGGTCTGCGACCATTCGTCCAGCATCGGCCCGGCGACGCGCGCCAACTCGGCATACTGTTCCTCGGTGCCGATATCCGTGGCCAGCTCCACCCGGTGGCCGTTGGGATCGAAAAAGTAGATCGACTGGAACACCCCGTGGTGCGTCGGTCCCAGCACGTCGACGCCATGCGCCTCGAGATGCGCCTTGGCCGCCAGCAGAGCATCCATGTCCGCCACGCGGAAGGCAAGGTGCTGCACCCAGGCGGGCGTGTTCGGATCGCGCCCCATCTCGGGCTGCTGCGGGAGTTCGAAGAAGGCGAGCACGTTGCCGTTCCCGGCGTCGAGGAACACGTGCATGTAGGGATCATAGGCCCCGGTCGAGGGTACGTGGTCCTCGGCGAATGCCGTCACGTAGCGCATGCCCAGCATGCGCTCGTACCACTCGACCGTCTCCTTCGCGTCGCGGCAGCGATAGGCGGCGTGATGGATGCCGCCGAGCTGCACGGGATGGTCTGCCGTCACGATGCCGGCTCCTCTACATTGAGCGCGCCGCGGCGAATCTGGTCGGCTTCCATCGACTTGAACAGCGCAGTAAAGTTACCTTCGCCAAAGCCTTCGTCGCGTTTCCTCTGAATGAACTCGAAGAAGACCGGGCCGATCATCGTCTGCGAGAAGATCTGCAGCAGCAGCCGGGGATCGCCTGCCTCGGTCGATCCGTCGAGCAGGATGCCGCGCTTCTGCAGTTCGTCGACCGGCTCGCCATGGCCCGGCAGTCGCTCTTCCAGCATCTCGTAATAAGTTGCGGGCGGCGCGGGCGCGAACGGCGCGCCAGACGCGGCGAGTTTGTCCCAGGTGGCGAGAAGATCGTCGCAGGCAAAGGCAATGTGCTGGATACCCTCGCCGTTATAGGCGCGCAGGTATTCCTCGATTTGCCCGCCGCCCGCTTTTCCTTCTTCGTTCAGCGGAATCCGGATCTTGCCGTCGGGCGCCGTCATCGCGCGACTGGTAAGCCCGGTATATTCGCCCTTGATGTCGAAATAGCGGATCTCGCGGAAGTTGAAGATCCGCTCGTAGAATGCCGCCCAGTGCGCCATGCGCCCACCGTAAAGGTTGTGGGTCAGATGGTCGATGATCTGCAGGCCCGCGCCAACGGGGTGGCGGTCCACGCCCGGCTCCCACACGAAGTCGATGTCATAGATCGACAGTTCGCCCGCGCCCGTATCGTAACGGTCGATCAGGTAGATGATCGAGCCGCCGATGCCCCGGATCGCGGGGAGACGCAGTTCCATCGGTCCGGTACGGACCTCGACCGGTTCGGCCCCGCGTTCCAGCGCCTGTTCATAGGCGGCGCGGGCATCGCGGACCCGAAATCCCATGCCGCAGGCCGAAGCGCCATGCTCGGCGGCGAACCAGGCTGCCGGGCTTTTCGGTTCGTAGTTGGCAATCAGGTTGATGCCGCCCTGCCGCCATAACGTGACGGCCTTGGAGCGATGACGGGCAACCAGCGTGAAGCCCATGGCGGCAAAGACCGGTTCAAGCATGCCGGGCTGCGGTGCGCAGAATTCCACGAACTCGAAACCGTCGAGCCCCAGCGGATTGTCGAACAGGTCAGCCATCGCATCTCTCCAGTTGGTTTCCAATGTAACCAATGGGCGAGGGTGGGTCAAGGAAGCGGCACGCCCTGTTTGCTGGCATAGGCAATCAGGTCGCTCCGGGTGTGGCGCCGGGCATCGGCACCCTTGTGGCACGATCGCGGAACCGGGCGCAGCGCCCGCAAGCCGGCCCGCGCGATCCACTGCAGCTTGCGGCCGTTACTCACGACGGTGCGGCTGTCCCACGCGCTCGTGCCGCGTCGCTCCACCTCGCGCGCGATCTCGCCATAAATGCCCGCCGCGGCAAGGATCGCCCAGCGCTGGCGCGGCTGCAGGCGCCCGGCGCCGATCCGGGCCGAACACTCGTGCGCGTGGGCCATGCGGCACATCCGCTGGGCCAACTTGGCCATCGCCCTACGGTGCATCGGCTTCATCTGTTCGCCGGGCGGAATGTCCACTTCGGCAAGCCATTCCAGCGGTACGTAACAGCGCTGGGCCGCATCGTCCTCGGCCAGATCGCGCGAAATGTTGGCCAGCTGGAAGGCAAGCCCAAGGTCGCAGGCGCGGTCGAGCGTGTCCTCGTCCGCGGGCGATACGCCCATCACCACCGCCATCATCACGCCCACCGCGCCGGCGACGTGCCAGCAGTATCGCATCAGGTCGGCTTCGCTGCGCGGCTGCCAGTCGGCGGCGTCGAGAGCAAAGCCGTCGATCACCGCACCCGCCATTTCGAGCGTCAGCCCGGTCTCGCGCGCGACGAGGCCGAGTGCATCGAACGCCGGGTCCCCGCTGGGCTTGCCGGCAAAGGCCAGCGCGGTCCTGTCGCGCACCGCTGCCAGCCGTTCCGTAACGCCGACGGCGCTTCCCAGCGCGCCGCCATGATCCTGATCGTCGATCAGGTCGTCGCAGCGCCGGCACCAGGCGTAGAGCAGCCAGACCCGCTCGCGCGTCTCCCGGTCGAACAGCGCGCTGGCCGCGGCGAAGCTTTTCGAGCCCTTGCGGATCGAATCGCGCGCTGCGGCGACAAGGGTACTTCGATCTTCCATCTGCGCCGACGTTACAGGTCGTCTGGCGTCATCGCAAAGATCGGCCGGTGCGGCTTGTGCGCCGCCATGCGGGCAAGCAGCACGTCGATCTCGGGCTCGGCGATCAGGATGCCCACATGGGCCTCGCGCACGAAGCCCACGTCGATCATCCGGCGGTTGAATGCCAGCAAATCGTCATAGAAGCCGAAGGCGTTCAGCAGACCAACCGGCTTGGCGTGATAGCCGAGCTGCGCCCAGCTGACTGCCTCCCACAACTCGTCCATCGTACCGACCCCGCCGGGCAGGGTCAGGAATCCGTCCGAAAGGTCGGTGAACGCCTGCTTGCGCTGGTGCATGTTGGCCACCACGTGCAGTTCGGTGCAATCGTGGTTGGCGACTTCGGCATTGGCCAGCGCTTCGGGGATCACCCCGATAACCTCGCCACCGGCTTCCAGCGCGCCAGCGGCGACAGCGCCCATCAATCCCAGCCTGCCGCCGCCATAAACCACGCCGATCCCGCGCGTGGCGAGCGTCTGGCCCACCTCGCGCGCCAGCGCAACGTAACGCGGATCGGCGGGCGAGGCGGAGCCGCAATAGACGGCGATGCGTTTCACAAGAGGTCCTCTAGCATGATCTTGGCTGTCGCCTTGGCGCTGCCGACGACACCAGGAATCCCGGCGCCCGGATGGGTTCCCGCACCCACCAGGTACAGGTTCGGGATCTGGTCGTCGCGGTTGTGCGCCCGGAACCACGCGCTCTGCGTCAGCAGTGGCTCAAGGCTGAAAGCGCTGCCCAGGTGCGCCGAAAGGTCGGTGGCGAAGTCGCTGGGTGCGTAGTGGAACTTCGTTACGATACGGCTGTGGATGTCTGGGATCAGCCGGCGGCCCACCTCGTCCAGGATGCGCTTTTCCAGCATCGGGCCGATTTCGTCCCAATCCACCGGCAGCTTGCCCATGTTGGCAACGGGCACCAGCGCATAGAACGTGCTCATGCCTTCGGGCGCCATCGACGGATCGGTCACCGTTGGATGGTGCAGGTAGATCGAGAAGTCCTCGGGCAGCACGCCGTGGCTGTAGATGTCGTCGAGCAGGCCCTTGTAGCGCGGGCCGAACAGGATCATGTGGTGCGGGATGCCCGGCCAGGTGCCCTCGATACCGAAGTGCACGACGAACAGGCTGGGCGAAAACTTCTTGCGCTTCAGAGACTTCGCCTGTCGTGCCGCATGCGTGTTGCCTTCGAGCAGGTCGCGATAGGTGTGCATCAGATCGCCGTTTGATGCGATCGCGTCGAAGCTGCCCTGCCAGCCGCTCCTGGTCTCGAGGCCCGTCACGCGGTTACCCAGCGAATGGATCTTCGTCACCGCATCGCCGAGCCGCACCGTACCGCCGAGCCGCTCGAAGTGGCGAACCATCGCATCGATCAAGCGGTTGGTGCCGCCCTTGGCCCACCACACCCCGCCATCCTTTTCCAGCTTGTGGATCAGCGCGTAGATCGAACTTGTCTTCATCGGGTTGCCGCCGACCAGCAGCGTGTGGAAGCTGAACGCCTCGCGAAGCTTTTCGCTCTCGATGTACTTGGACACCATCGAATAGACCGAGCGCCACGCCTGGTACTTGGCGAGCGCGGGGGCGGCCTTGATCATGCTGGCGAAATCGAGGAACGGCACCGAGCCGAGCTTGACGTACCCTTCCTCGAAGACTCCTGCCGAATAATCGAGGAACGCGTCGTAACCTGCTACGTCGCGTGGATTAATTTTGGCAATCTCGTTGCGCAGGCCGGTTTCGTCGTTCGAGTAGTCGAAGTTCGTCCCGTCCGCCCAGTTCAGCCGGTAGAACGGCATCACCGGCATCAGTTCGATGTCGTCCTCCATCCTGTGGCCCTTGAGCGCCCACAGCTCCTGCAGGCACGGCGGATCGGTGATGACGGTGGGGCCGGCATCGAAGGTGAAGCCGTCGCGTTCCCAGAAATAGGCGCGTCCGCCCGGCTTGTCGCGGGCTTCGACCACCGTGGTCTCGATCCCGGCGGACTGCAGCCGGATGGCGAGCGCAAGCCCGCCGAACCCTGCACCGATCACGCAGGCCTTCTTCATCGTTGGTCCCTTCATTTGGTCCGTGTACCGGCGAGCGAGAGCGCCTGGGGCTTTTCCCCGAACCCGCCGAGCACGCGCATCGCGGCAAGGACGGGGACGGGGGGCTTGCCGGAAAGAATGCGGATCTTGTCGCGCAGCGTGGTGCGCCCGGCGTAGAACCGTTCGACCAGCCGCTCGTCCAGCCGGTAGAAGCGTTCCAGCACCCTGTAGCGATCCATCGGTGCGGCAGCGCCGAACAGCATGGCGGTCAGCTGCCGCAGGAAAATCGACTTCTTCCAGTGCTTTCGAGCATATTGCTCGGAATACTTGGCGAGTTCATCCCCGCTGCAGTCGGCGCGCCGTGCGATCGCCATGGCATAGCGCACGGCATCGGGCACCGAATAGCTGGTCACGGCATGGAACAGTCCCGCGCGGGTGCCGGCGCGGGCGGTATCCTTGCCGGTCGATCGCCAGAATGCGTCGAAATCGCCGCCCGAGACCACGGGCAGCACGCCCTGTTCTTCGTGCACCACGCTGTCCACACTCCAGCCGCGCCGCCGGGCATATTCGGCGATGCGCCCGGCAAGTGCGTCCCGGTCGATCGTCGCGCTGTCGGAATAGTAGGTGTCTTCGACGAAGACTTCGTCCTCGCTGAACGGCAGGACATAGACGAACCGGTAGCCATCGAGCTGCTCGACCGTCGCGTCCATGATCACCGGCCGTTCGATCCCGTGCGGCGCTTTCAACTTCAGGCGTTGTCCCAGAAACTTCTGCCAACCACCTGTCAGATGGCCAAGATTGCGGATACCACGCGCGTCGATCACCGCGCGTGCCTCGATCCGCTGCCCATCTGTCAGCGTCGCGCTCGTTGCGCTCGTTGCCAGCACCCGCGCTTCCGACAGGATCGCTTGCGCCGGCAGGGCGGCGCGGATGGTCCGGTCGAACCGGTCCGAGGTCATCGCGTAATAGCTCGTGCCGAGCGTGCGCTCGAAAGCCGGAAAGCGCACCTCGTACCCCGCCCAGGCTGCCGCCACCGCGGGGCCGAGCAGCTCGCGCCCCGCCTTGCCGACGTCGCTGCCGAAGAACGACCACACGTGATTGCCGCCAAGCCGCGCGTCCTGCTCGACCAGCAACAGCGAAAGGTCCGGCCGATGGCGGGCCAGCGCCAGCGCGATCAGGCCGCCGGCAAGGCCTCCGCCGAGGATGGCGATGTCACAATGCCGCGCACTCATGCTTCCGGCGTTAGGGGCAAGCCGATCCACGCGCAACCGCAGCGTTGTCGCAAGGCCCCGCGCGGACACCAAAGGGCAGGGCGCGTGCTTGCAGCGGGGCGCCGGGCAAGGCAAACCTCCCCGCGATCTGGGGGAGGCACGCGCATGATCGCCGGGAGCACCGCAACGTTACGACCCGACCGGCGGGGCGCGATCGCCGCTTTGGTGGTCGCTCTGCTGGTCGTCGCGATCCTGCTCGCGATGCATCGCCCGCCGATCTGCCCCTGCGGCAGGATCCATCTGTGGGCAGGGCAGGTGCAATCGGCCGAGAACAGCCAGCAACTATCCGATTGGTACAGCTTCAGCCACCTGATCCACGGCATGCTTTTCTACGGCGCGGCGCACCTGCTCTGGCGCCGGAGCGGCCTTGGCCGCTTCATCAGCCCGCGCTGGGTGCTGGCCTGTGCCGTCGCCATCGAAGGTGGGTGGGAACTGCTGGAAAACTCGCCGATCGTCATCGATCGCTACCGTGCCGTAACGGTGAGCTACGGCTACAGCGGCGACAGCGTGCTCAATTCGGCGTCCGACATCGCCTGCATGGTGCTGGGCTTCCTGTTCGCCGCCCAGGTGCCCGCCCGCGTCACCGTGGCAGTCGCGCTTGCCTTCGAGCTGTTCACGCTCGCCATGATCCGCGACAATCTTACGCTCAACGTGCTGATGCTGGCCTGGCCGATCGAAGCGGTGCGCCACTGGCAGGCGGCGGCCTGAAACGGTTCATCCGGCCTTTTTTAGTCGATCAACGAAAAGCCCTGCCGAATCCGGTTTCGATTTGATATTGGTCAAGGCGTCCTAGCCGCGGAAGACGGCAGAACGACGCTATCAAGCGATAATCGAGTGGAGAGAGCGACATGGCACAAGCGGACGCATCAGGTGAAAGGGCCCAGCATTTCGACGTGCTGATCGTCGGCGCCGGCATTTCCGGGATCGGTTCGGCCTACCACCTGCAGGATCAGTGCCCCGGCAAGACCTACGCCGTGCTCGAAAGGATGCACACCTTCGGTGGCACGTGGGAAACCCACAAGTACCCGGGCGTCCGTTCCGACTCCGATCTCTACACTTTCGGTTACCGCTTCAAGCCGTGGACCGACGCGCCGATCGCCAGCGCACAGGCGATCCTCGACTACATGGGCGAAGTGATCGAGGAAAACGGCATCGACCAGCACATCCGCTATGGCCACACGATTACCGGCTGTTCCTGGTCGAGCGAGCGCAACCTGTGGACCGTTACGGCACGGACCGAAGACGGCAAGACCCACGTCTTCACCGCCACGCTGCTGTGGATGTGTCAGGGCTATTACGACCATGAAACGCCGTACATTCCGCCCGAATGGACGGCGAAGAACCTCGGTGCCTACAAGGGCCAGTTCATCCACGCCCAGCTGTGGGACCCGAACATCGATTACACGGGCAAGCGCATCGTCGTGATCGGCTCGGGCGCCACGGCCGCTACCGTCGTCCCCGCCTTTGCGGAAAAGGCGGCGCAGGTCACCGTGGTGCAGCGTTCGCCCACCTACTTCTTCTGCCATCCCAACCAGAACGAGCTGGCCGACCGGCTGCGCGAGATCGGGGTGGACGAACCGACCATCCACCGCATCGTCCGCATGCAGGTGATGCATGACCAGGCGGTGATGGATAAGCGTTGCGTCGAGGAGCCCGACGTCGTCGTCGAGGAACTGCGCGCGCTGGTCCGCGCCTATGTCGGCGAGGATTTCCAGTTCGAACCGCACTTCACGCCCAAGTACCGCCCGTGGCAGCAGCGCCTGGCGTTCTGCCCCGATGCCGACCTGTTCCAGCTAGCCGCGCAGGGCAAGGTGTCGATGGTCACGGACACGATCGACCACTTCACCGAAACCGGCCTTGTCGTCAGCTCGGGCGAGGCGGTGGATGGCGACATCATCGTCGCCTGCACCGGCTTCAACCTGAAGGTCCTGGGCGACATCCCGTTCGAGGTCGATGGCCAGAAGGTCAACTGGGGCGATACCGTTACGTATCGCGGCATGATGTTCACCGGCGTGCCCAACATGCTGTGGGTGTTCGGCTACTTCCGCGCCTCGTGGACCCTGCGCGTCGACATGCTGGGCGATTTCGTGTGCCGCATGCTCAAGCACATGGACGAACGCGGCGCCCGCAAGATCGAGGTGAAACTGCGGCCAGAGGACAAGGACATGGAAATCCTCCCCTGGATCGAGACCGAGAACTTCAACCCGAACTACCTGATCCGCGATCTCGACAAGCTGCCCAAGCGCGGCGACAACGAAGTATGGCGCCACAACCAGAACTACTGGGCCGAAAAGGACGCGATTCCGGCGATCGACCTCGATGGACCCGAATTCTGGTACGACAACCAGCCCGCCGCGGCCGAGGTGCTCGAAGCAGCCGAATAACCGTCACGTTACGACGCTGAAAAGGGGGCGGGCCGCAAGGCTCGCCCCCTTTTTCGTGGCGCCTGGCCCCTTCCGCTGCGGGAAGGGGCTGCGCTCGTCAGGCCGCTTCCGCCAGCGTAGCCCTTGCGGGGACGGGCAGGGCATTGCCCTTGGCCGCCGCCCGCTTCGCGCCGCGTTCCAGTTCCTTCTTGAGCGCGCGGACGTAGTGATCGAAGTCCAGCTGGATGGTGTGCCGGCGCGCCTGGTAATAGCTGCCGGTGTAGAATTCCTCGTCCGCCTTGATCACCTGGTGCATCTCGTCGGCGGGCGGCGGCGCGTATTGCCCCGCGAGGTAGGCTGCGACCAGCTTTGACTGCTGCTCCGCAAAGTTGACCAGCGTCGGCAGCGGCTGTGCCAGCCCCATGTAGAACAGGTCCGGCACCTCGGGCTTCATGATCCGCTTGTACAGCGCGGGCGGTCGGTTGTCGGAATCGGCGCAGAACGAAGGCTCGTCGAAGAACGGGAATTTGATGTCATAGCCCGTGGCCCAGACGATTACGTCGATCTCTTCGCGCGTGCCGTCGGTGAATACCACCCCATTGCCATCCAGCCGCTCGATGCCGGGGCGCATCACGATGTCGCCCGATCCCGCGCGGAGCAGGAATTCACCGGAAACGGTGCCGTGGCTTTCGAACGGTTCGATCTCTGGCTCGGGCAGGCCATAGTCGCTCATCCGGCCGACGAGCTTCTTGATCATCCGCGAACCCAGCCACTGGCGAAGGCCCTTGGGCATCCACGCCGGAGCGGGGTTCTTGTCGAGCGGCTGCCCGCGATAGTACTTGGGGAAGATCCACACGCCGCGCCGCGCCGAAACGTAGAGGCGCTTCGCCATCGGCCGCTGCGAAAGTTCGCTCGCGATATCCATCGCGCTGTTGCCAAGGCCGACGACCAGCACCTTCTTGCCGATGCAGTTCACCGGCTCGAACGGGGTGCGGTAATGGTGCGAATGGATCTGCGCGCCGTCGAATTGGCCGGGATATTCGGGAATGCGCGCCGCCCAGTGATGGCCATTCGCCACCACCAGCGCGTCGTAACGTAACGTCTCTCCGGTCGACAGGGTTACCTCCCAACCGCCGCCCGAAAGCCGCTTTGCCTTCTCCACCCTGGTATTGAAGCGGATCGACGGGCGCAGGCCGAAATGGTCCACGTAGTCGTGGAAGTACTGCAGCAGCTGCGCGTGATGGGGATAGTCCGGCCAGTCGGCGGGCACGGGATAGTCCTCGAACGCCAGCCGCCACTTCGAGGTGTCGATGTGCAGGCTCTGGTAGCAGGACGAAACCCCGTTGGGGTTGTTGTAGTACCAGTTGCCGCCGATGTCGTCAGACGCTTCGTAGATGTCGAACGGAATGCCATAGTCCTTGAGCCGCTTGGCGGTGGTGAAGCCGGAACACCCGGCGCCGATGATGCACACTTTCGGCAGGCTCATGGCCGCAAATCTCCCGTAACGTTATGGCTGGTTGTCAGTCGATCTCGATCTTCACCGGCATGGCGGTGAAGCCGTGGAGGAAGGGGCTGGCCAAGCGCGTTGGCGCGGCCTGCGGCACGATCCGCCAGCGCCGCGCGACGATCTCCTCGATCAGCGCGGTGATCTGCACTTCGGCCAGGCGCGCGCCCACGCAGCGGTGGATGCCGTGCCCGAAGGCGACATGGCGGCGAGCATTTTCGCGGGTCACGTCGAAGCGTTCGGCGTCTTTGAAGACCGTCTCGTCACGGTTGCCCGAAATGTACCACAGCACCACCTTCGAACCTTCCGGGATCAGCTGCCCGGCAAGTTCGGTGTCGCGCGTGGTGGTCCGGCGCATGTGGGTCACCGGCGATTGCCAGCGGATGATCTCCTGCGCGGCATTGACCGCAAGCTTCGGGTCGGCGCGCAGCTTTTCGAGCTGGTCGGGATACTTGTGCAGCGCTTCGACCAGCCCGCTCATCGAATTGCGGGTGGTGTCGTTGCCGCCTACGATCAGCAGGGCGATGTTGGCGATGCGTTCGGGCGGGGTCAGGTTGCCCATCGCCTCGGAATGGACCATCCGGCTCAGCAGGTCGTCGCGCGGCGCTTCCTTGCGGCGCGCTTCCAACTCGCGGTCGAAGCGTTCCAGCATCTGGCCCATCTGGACCAGGAATTCGGCGCGATAATCGTCGTTGAGGTTGTCTTCCGAAACGCCGCTGCCCCAGTCGGACCAGCGCTTGATGTCGGGCCATTCCTCGAACGGCATGTCGAACAGGATCAGCAGCATGCCCAGCGTCATCGGGATCGATACGCTGTCGACCCAGTCGAACGTCTCGCCCACCGGCAACGCGTCGAGCAGCTGCGTCACGCGTTCGCGCACCAGCTTTTCCAGCTTAACCATCTGGCTGGGGCCGAAGGCCGGCGCGATGACCTTGCGCTGGGCGGTGTGGACCGGCGGGTCCATGGCGATGAAGTTGGGAAAGGGGTTGTCGTTGACGTTGTCGGCAATCGTGATGTTGCCGCGATCCCACGACGAGGAATAAGTCTCGGTATCGAGTTCGACCTTCTGGATCAGGTCGTGGGTCACGACCGACCAGTAGGCGCCAAACGGGCTCTCCTCGCGCAGGCTGACCGGCATGTTGGCGCGCAGCCAGGCGAAGGGCTCGCGCCATTTGTCCTCGGTATACAACGCGTTGACGCTGACGTCATACGGATTGAGCGCCTTGTCCCGCGCGGACGGAGCGGATGCCATGACAAATTCTCCCGTGGCCGGATCGATTCTGGTCGGCCTTGACCGGGAGTATCGTTAATCAAGCAATTAAAGTCCAGCGCGCTTTGGGGAGAGCCGGGGCCGCGCCTCCGTCTTCAGGCGCCGTCCGGCCCGTGCCGATCGCTTCTTCATCCAGATCACCACGCCCGTTACCGACAGCATCGTCACAGCCAGCCCCAGCACGCTCACGAACACGCGATAAGGCAGGCCGAACACTTGCGCCATGTGCAGCGCGGTCAGCCAGTTGGTGAAGGTGTTGGCACCATTGGCCCCGCTCGGCAGTTCGACGCCGTGCACCGCGCCGCTGTCGCTGTCGAAGGCGATGCGGGTGCCGCCGCCGTGCTCGCCGATGTCGGCGCTGGTGGTGAAGCCATAGACGTAGAGCCCGCTCGTCGGCACGTGCCAGATCCACCGCTCCCCTTCGCTGCGCAGGGCGAGGCCATGCTCTTTCGCCAGATCACGCGCCAGTGCTTCGCCCCGCGCCGTCGCGGCCGTGAAGTCCAGCCTCGGTGCGTTGCGCGGCGCGGGCAGGGCGTTGCGCACGAACACCTCGCGCGCGTCCTCGGCGCCGAACAGCTTCATCACCGGCGCGTGCACCTGCGGCAGGTTGAAAGACACGCTCGACCACGCGAACACCAGCAGCAGCGGCCAGAGCCACAGCCCGCTCGCGCGGTGCAGGTCGAAGTTCAGCTTGTAGGCGCTTTTGCCCCGCCGCACCTGCCAGCTCGGCCGCCAGCGCTTCCAGAACGGCGCCCCCGGTGCGCGGGGCGGCAGGGTGAGGAAGAACCCGACGAAGCAGTCGATCGTCCACACGATCGCCGCAACGCCCATCACCAGCAGCCCGGCCGTGCCCGCTGCCAGCGTGTAGTGCAGGCGATAGACGAACGGCATCAGGTTCTTTGCGCCCTGGCCGATATCGCCCCATTCGCGCCGACCCAGTTCCTTGCCCGTCACCGGGTCGAGAAACAGGTCGTCCCAATCGGGCACGCCTGGCCCATGTTCGCGCTCCAGCCCGCTCGCGGGGTCCATCCAGTGCAGGTGCAGCCGCAACGAATGCCCCGGCTCCACCGTCAACGGCAGGAAATCGACCGCCGCTCCGGGATAGCGCTGCAGCACCTGCGCCCGGATCGCCAGCGGATCGGGGGCGCCAGGTGTCTGCGACAGGTGCAGCTCGGGCGCAGTCAGCGCCTCCAGCTCCTCGATCCACGGCATCAGAGCGCCCGTAAGGCCCGCCACGGCCAGGAACAGCGCCAGCGACAGCCCGGCCCAGCGATGCGCGATGACCCAGAACGGGCGCCCCGGCAGCCCGGCCATCAGAACGACAGCCGCACCGAACCCAGCACGCTACGCGGCGCGGCGTAGAACGCCTGGTCCCAGTACAGGCTGGTCAGATGCTTGTGGTTGGTCGCATTGGCCACGTTGACGTTGAACGCCACGTTCTCGGTCAGGTCATAGCCTGCCTGCAGCTGCACCGTGGCATAGGACGGCTGCCGGATCGTGCCGAGCGCGTTGGTGATATAGACGTCGTCCTGCCAGCGCAGCCCTGCGCCCAGGTGCACCTTCTCCACCGGGCTCCAGCGCACCAGAAGGTTCGCCGTGGTGCGCGGCACATAAGTCCGCGCGGCATTGCCTGTCTTGTCCTTGATCGAAAGGTGGGTCACGCCGCCCTGCACGCTGAGGTTCGAGGTGATGTTGCCGCCGATTTCCGCTTCCACGCCAGTACTGCGCACGTCGATCCCGCGATAGAGCGTCTGGCCGAGCGTGGTGTCGAACCCGGCCGCTTCGGCAAGGTTCGACTGCTCCGAGCGGAACACCGCGATCGAGCCGAACAGCGCCTTGTCCGCGGTCTGCGCCTTCACGCCGCCCTCCCAGCTCTTGCCCTTCGCCGATCCCAGCGGAGTGAGCGCGGTCGAGATTTCCTTCTGCGGCGAGAAGATCCCGCTATAGCTGGCATAGAGGTTCACGCCCGGCACCACGCCCCAGGTCACCCCCACGAACGGATTGGCCCCGCTTTCGCGCCGCTGCGCGCTCACGCCGAAAGTGAACCCGTCGGTCCGCACGTTCAGGTAATTGACCCCCAGCACCAGGTTGAGCCGCTCGGCCAGCGACAGGTCGGTCGCTGCGCGCAGGCGCCACTGGCGGTCCTTGATCCGCGCGCTGACCACGGCATCGCCGAACGCGGGGTGGGGGACTTCGGTGCCGTTCCAGCTGTTGACGTCGCCCGGCAGCGCACCCCAGGCCGGATCGGTCGTCGGCACGGGATAGCTGAGGTAGCCGAACGTCGCCTCGGTATACTGCGCGCCGAGGCTGATCGCCTGCTCGCGCCCCAGCAGGCGGAACGTGCCGCGTACCGAACTGTCCGAGATCCAGCCTCGCGCGGTCGAAAGGTAGCCGCCGGGATAGCCATAGAGCCCCGCGCCGGTCTCCGCATCGGGCGCGCCATAGACATAGAACAACCGCGAAGGTTCGTCGGATACGCGCCGGGTCACGTGCTGGCGCGCGGTCCAGCCCGGCGCGAATTCCCACGAAAGCTCGCCATAGGCGGTCTGGTCGGTCCGCTTCCAGTAGGTCCAGTCCTGCGTCGTGGAAGCGCCGGTGTCCCACTCCAGCTGGTTGCCAGCGGCATCCTGCAGCGGCAGCGCCCCCCACAGCACCCCGCGCGACGTGCCGGTCTGGCGGGTATAACCGGCCGAGAGCTTGAGCGTATCGGTGATCTGCCCGTCGAGCACGGCCTGTACCACCGACCGCTTCGAGCGATAATCGCGCAGGTACGAATCCGCGTTCTGCACTGCGCCGGTCACCCGGATCGCCCAGCGCCCGTCTTTGGTGATCGGCGTGTCGAGATCGAACTCGCCGCGCACCTTGCCCCACGATCCTGCGGAGAGCTCAGTGGAGACATGGCGCTCGCCGGTCGGATGGCGGCGGTGATAGTTGATCGTGCCCGAAGGGTTGCCGACGCCCGCCATCATCGCGTTCGCGCCGCGGATCACCTCGATCGAATCCCACGCCACCGTATCGACCGCGCCGATCGTTGGGCCCCAGAAATTCGGGATCGCGATGCCGTCGACCATCGCCTCGCTGATATCGAAGCCGCGCGCGTTGTAATACGTCCGGTCGGTCTCGGCCTGCTCGACGTTCACGCCGGTGACATAGCGGAGCACCTCGTTGGTCTCATCGAGGCCGAAGGTGTCGAGCGCCGCGCGGTCCACTACCGTGACCGCCTGCGGCGTATCAAACACCGAAAGCGGAAGCCCCGTTGCCCCCGACGGAACCTGCTCGCCAGCCCTTCCGATCACGGTGATGCGCTCGGCCTCGCTCGCCTCTTCGGCGTGGGCGCTGGCAGATCCCAGGGCCAGGGCAGAGGCGGCGGCGGTGGCAAGAAGGCTTTGGCGAAACTGCACGTTTGAACTCCCGTCGATGATGGGCCGCCTTTAATGCGAGCGATTCTCAAGAGTCAATGCAATTAGGAATCATTCGCATTAACTCTATTCATACCTCACCTTTCTAGGCGGTTGCTCCCGCCCGCTCACAAGCCTAAAAGGCGTCATACCCCGGGGAGCCAGTGGGGTCCGGGCGGGCGCTCATCGTTGAGCGATCGCGCGGAACGAACGGCTGAGAGGGGCTGGTCACGCAGCCCGACCCGTCGAACCTGAACCCGTTAGCACGGGCGGAGGGAAGGGCCGGCTTCAACCCGCGCTCGGTCCGTCCGCCTCTTGAGAGGACACGCGCATGGCCGACATCAACTCCAGGCTGGAAATCGGCGTTACCACCGGGCCGATCCGCGGCAGCCGCAAGATCCACGTGGAAAGCGCGCGCTTCCCCGGCCTCACCGTCGCCATGCGCGAAATCTCGCTCGAACCGTCGAGCGGCGAACCGCCCGTGCGCGTCTACGATACGTCGGGTCCCTACACCGACACGAACGCGACCATCGACATCTCCGCCGGCCTGCCGCAACTCCGCCGCGACTGGATCCTCGCACGCGGTGACGTCGAAGATTACGACGGCCGCGCGGTGAAGCCCGAAGACAACGGGCTGAAAGGCCCGGATCGCTCGGCCGGCGTGCCGGCGTTCCCGAACGTCGTGAAGCGCCCGCTGCGGGCAAAGGCGGGCGGCAACGTCAGCCAGATGCACTACGCGCGCCAGAGCATCATCACACCCGAGATGGAATACGTCGCCATCCGTGAAAATCTCGGCCGCAAGCAGCTCAAGGAGGCGCTGGTCCGCGATGGCCAGGATTGGGGCGCTTCGATCCCCGACTACGTCACTGCCGAATTCGTGCGGGACGAAGTGGCGCGCGGCCGGGCGATCATTCCCAGCAACATCAACCACCCCGAATCCGAACCGATGGCGATCGGCCGCAACTTCCTCGTGAAGATCAACGCCAACATCGGCAACTCGGCCGTCGCGTCAGACGTCGCATCCGAAGTCGACAAGATGGTGTGGTCGATCCGCTGGGGTGCGGACACCGTGATGGACCTGTCTACTGGACGCAACATCCACGACACGCGCGAATGGATCCTGCGCAACAGCCCCGTGCCGATCGGCACCGTCCCTATCTACCAGGCGCTCGAAAAGGTCGGCGGCATCGCCGAGGATCTCACCTGGGAAATCTTCCGCGATACGCTGATCGAACAGGCCGAACAGGGCGTCGATTACTTCACCATCCACGCCGGCGTGCGCCTGCCCTACATCCCGCTCGCCGCAAAGCGCATGACTGGCATCGTCAGCCGTGGCGGCTCGATCATGGCCAAGTGGTGCCTGGCGCATCACAAGGAATCGTTCCTCTACGAACGTTTCGACGAAATCACCGAGATCATGAAGGCCTACGACGTCGCCTATTCGCTGGGCGACGGGCTGCGCCCCGGATCGATCTACGACGCCAACGACGAAGCCCAGTTCGCCGAGCTCTACACCTTGGGTGAACTGACCAAGCGCGCCTGGAAGGAAGACGTTCAGGTGATGATCGAAGGCCCCGGCCACGTGCCGATGCACAAGATCCGCGAGAACATGACCAAGCAGCTCGAAGCGTGCGGCGAAGCGCCGTTCTACACGCTCG
This sequence comes from Novosphingobium olei, assembly GCF_012927405.1. Classification (GTDB taxonomy): domain Bacteria; phylum Pseudomonadota; class Alphaproteobacteria; order Sphingomonadales; family Sphingomonadaceae; genus Novosphingobium; species Novosphingobium olei. Next base: position 211,173 of record NZ_JABBGM010000006.1, read on the forward strand.
GGCCGCTCGTCACCGACATCGCACCGGGCTACGACCACATCACCAGCGGCATCGGCGCGGCACAGATCGGTTGGTACGGCACGGCGATGCTCTGCTACGTCACGCCCAAGGAACACCTCGGCCTGCCCGATCGCGATGACGTGAAGGTCGGCGTGGTCACCTACAAGCTGGCCGCCCACGCGGCGGACCTCGCCAAGGGGCACCCTGCGGCGCAGGTGCGCGACGATGCGCTGAGCAAGGCGCGCTTCGAATTCCGCTGGCGCGACCAGTTCAACCTGTCGCTCGATCCCGACACCGCCGAACAGTACCACGACCAGACGCTTCCCGCTGAAGGCGCCAAGTCTGCGCACTTCTGCTCGATGTGCGGGCCGAAGTTCTGCTCGATGAAGATCAGCCAGGAAGTCCGCGAATTCGCCGCCAAGCAGAACGCACCCGTCGAAAGCTTCGTCGCCAGCGAGGCCGAGGCCGAAGAGGGCATGAAGGCGATGAGCGCGAAGTACGACGAGATGGGCCGCGAACTCTACATCGGCGCCGGCGGGCGCGAGCACGACTGACCGGCCACCGCCCCGATTGTCTGAAATCCAGGCGGCCGCTTCCAAAGGTGAAGCGGCCGCCTCTTTTTTGGCCTGCCGTCGCGCTACGTTGCGCTGTCCTGCGTCTCGTTGCGAAGCGTGGAGGCCGGCCGGCGCGTGCCCCGTAGCGCGGCATCGGCGTGACATCGCTATGACCGGGGCCTGACCGATTTAGCAGCCGCTTCGGCTATGCAACTTTGCCCGACAATTTGGTAGCGCACGCGGGCTATGCAAGACGCGTTGCACCATCCCGATCCCCGTTTGACACGGCATGCATATGCAACCTGTATCCACAACGCGTCCCGCCCTGTCCTACAGTGCCCCTTTCGGGTAAGAGCACGCTATGAACGCGTCGCTTCTCCCTGAAATCGCGCACTTTTGTTTGGCGAGGGAGGCCGCATGGGCCGGTTCGTGCATTTCATCTCTGAAGTCTGTCAACTTCGTCAACTTGGCCGATTTAGGAAGAGCCGCATGACCCCATCGAATCCCGCTGCCGAATTCGCCGTCCGCTCCGCCCGGGCCGCTTTCAACCGTGCCCTTGCCGAAGCCGATCTAGGCGCGATCGGTCCTCTGCTCGCCCGCGACGTGGTGCTCATCACCGGCAGCGACAGCGGCGTCGTTGCCGGGCGGCAGGCACAGCTGATAGCCTGGAAACGCGAATTTTCCGCGCGGCCGCGCACCGTCTATGTCCGCACCACGCAATCGGTCACGGCCTCCACTATCGAACCGATCGCGCTGGAACAGGGGATCTGGGAAGGCACGATCGAAGGGCAGGGGACGCTTGTCGCGGGCGGGGTCTACAGTGCCAAGTGGCGGCAGACGGACGGCGCCTGGCGGCTGATCGCCGAAATCTTCGTGACCTTGCGTTAGTATCGTTTTCGGGAACCGCGTGCGCGCACAACCATTGCCGTGACGCACCGGGCGCGGCGTTGCGCCCTAACCCTGAAAAGAAGGAGCAGGCGCCATGAAGAAGGCCCTCTTGCTTTCCGCCCTCGCCGCCGCGTCGCTGACGTCGGCCTGCACCGATACCTATGGCTACGGTGATCGCCCCGGCTACGCCAGCGACGGCTACGCCGGCGATTGGGGCTATTACGATCGCGGCTACTACGACCGCTACGGCCGGTACGACTACAACAATCCCGATCCGAACTACGGCGGTTATTACGCTGACCGTTACTACCGCCAGAGCCCGCGCTATCGCGAACGCTATCTCAGCTACAACGATCGCGTGTACCGCGGCAACGATGGCCGTTACTATTGCCGCCGTTCGGACGGGTCGACCGGCCTGATCGTCGGTGGTTTGGCTGGCGCCACGGCGGGCGCGTTGATCGCCCAGGGCGACAGCAAGCCGCTCGGCGCGATCATCGGCGCGATCGGTGGCGCGGCCGTGGGTGCTGCGGCCGATAGCGGCCGGTCGAACGTACGCTGCCGCTAAGCCCGCAGGCTGGCCGGACACCAAGAAAAAGGCCCCTCGACTGCTGTCGGGGGGCCTTCCTCGCGGGACTGGATGAAAGCTGGATCAGCCCGGGCTGTCGTTGTTGCAGTTGTCGACGACCACCCAGGTCACCGTGGCGATGCCGGCCACGATCGCGATGATCGGGATCAGCTGCAGCGCGTTGCTGCGCACGCCGCGCACCGGAGCCTTGGTGCGGGTCAGTGCCGTCTTCGCCGGGAGAGCGTTGCCCGAACGGGTCTCGGCAGCGGAGGCAACGCCCGGAAGAACGAGCGTGGCGGCGAGCACGGCCGACAGGCCATGGCGAAGAGCCTTTGTGATCATCGAATAAGTCCCCATGTTTTTCTGATGCAGCGCAACGTAACGCTGCCTCGCAGTTCTCATCTCCCACCACTATGGTGGCAAATGCAAGCGCCTTTTTACAACCTGTTCATGATGAAAAGGCGCTGAGCAGCAGTCAAAGTATTGAAATTCGAGATCTTTGGGGGTCCCAAAAGGAGAATGGGACATCTTCTTAAATTCGTATTAACCCTTTGCCTTGACTGGTTTTGCACCTGCACAGAGCAGCCGCCGGCGCAATGTCGATCCGTGACGGGAAGGCGCCGCGAATCCCCGGGCCGTCAGTCGATGCCGAAGCGGCTCAGCACATTGCGGGTGATGCGGGTGACGAACGGGTCGCGGGCGGCGAGGGCATGGGCCCATTCGGTGGTGCCGCAGTTGAACACTTCGCCGCGCCCCCGCCTGAACGAGGCCATCACCGCGTGGCCGCGAATGATCCCGGGACTGGTGGCATAGGCGGGATCGCCGAATACGTCGCGGGCGATGATGTCGAGGTTTTCGGGCGGAATGATCGGGGGGTAGGGGCTGCCCGGCTCCTCCCCGAAGGCACAGGGCGCGATGGCGACGATCTCCAGGTTTTCCGGCACGCCCAGCGTCGGAACCGCGCGTGGCACCCCGTCGCTGCCGAAGGTGAAGCGGCACCCGTCGTTCTCGTAGCCCAGCAGCGGCAGTTCCGGCGCGATCAGGTCCCCATAGTAGAGATCGGTGCCCGCAAGCGACCAGTGTAAGCTGTCGTAGACCGTGTATCCGCCCTGGCCGCGCGCCGCGCACAGGCCCAGCCGATGGTAGCCGCCGAACAGGAAAGTGAGCCCGGTGATGGCCGCTTCGGGCCGTGCGAAGGCGTTGTGCGACCACAGGTGCGTGCCTTGCGCTGCATCGGCGCTGGCGGCGGGATCGTCTTCGAAACCGCGCCACTTGTGGCAGATGAAGCTGGCGCCGCCGTCGTCGAAGCGGACCTTCCAGAAAGCGGTGTTGCCCGAAAATATGGCGAAGTTGCCGCCGCCATCGACGTAAGCCTCGATCGCGTCGCGCTGGCCGGCGGTCCAGTATTCGCTGTGCCCGACGACCATGACGGCGGCGTAGCCATCCAGCATTGCCGGTTCGCATTCGATGTCGCGATCGGTGGCGTAATCCAGCGCGATGCCTTCGCTCTCGGCCCACTCAACGAAGCGGTGCTCCCACTTGTTGAGGAAGCCCGCCGAGCCATCGTAGGGCGTCATTTGCGCTCGCAGCCGCCATGTCGGGTCGGAAGCCCAGGGACGTTCGCCGAAACCCCGGGGGCGAAGGTTGGCAAGGCGGGGCACATCGTCCGGCGCAGCGATGATCGCCTGGGGGAAGGGGCGTCGGGTCGAAAGCACGCCGATCGCCCCCGCCATCGCATCGGGCAGGCGCTTGCGCCCGCTCATCAGCGCGCCGACGTCGCAATAGGCAGAGCGCCCGCCCCAGTAGTTGTAGGCGTGGTAGGTGTTGGTGGCGAGGACGAGCAGGGCCTTCGCCGTCTTTTCGCCCCGCGCCGGGCGGACACAGACGAAATGGTGCCAGCGTTCGCCCGCGGCATTGGTCAGCGCCAGATCGTAGTAACCGGTCGGCCAGTCGCTGCCGATGGTGAAAGTATGCGCCAGCGGCCAGTCGCAGCCGGCGGTATCGGCATTGTCGGGCGTCGGATGATGGCCCGGTGCGATGCCCGCGACCGTGTCGAACACCCGGCGATCCGCACCGACGCGGGCGATTTCGAGCGTGCATGGCCCGCCACTGTCGTCGCTGGCGAAGATCTGCACCGGTTCGCCCGGGCAGGCACTGAGACGGTCGGTATAGAAGGCGATCATCGAGAGCTCCCGTTCGATTGGCCGCGCGTATCCGGTTAAGCGGATCAGCCTTGTTTCTGCTGTCCGTATCGCATGAAAGCCTGGCCGATCCGCGCCATTTCGGCGTCATCCAGCAACAGCGGCCCGCCGATGGCGAGTGTGCCGCAATAGACGGCGGCCTGTTCCTCCACCTCGTCAGCCACGGCGAGCGCCTGGTGGATCGTGCGGCCGACGGCGATCTGGCCGTGGTTGGTCATCAGGCAGGCGCGATAGCCATCGAGCGTGGCGGCAATTGCATGGGCGAGCTCTTCGGAACCGAAGGTGGCATAGGGGGCAAGCGGCACTTTTGCCCCGCCCGCGACCGCGACCATGTAGTGGACCGAGGGTATCTCTCGCCCCGCGCAGGCCAGGATGGTGGCGTGGCGCGAATGGCAGTGGACCACCGCGCCAACCTCGCCGCGCGCGAGATAGAGGCCGAGATGCATCCGCCACTCGGATGAGGGGCGCGGCCCCTGATCGTCCCAGTTGCCTGCATTGTCGACGAAGACCATCTGCTCCGCCGTCAGCCGGCCGGGGACGACGCCCGAGGGCGTAACCAGCATGCCGCCATCGACGCGGATGGAAACGTTGCCCGAGGTGCCGCGATTGAGGCCGCGCGCATCCATCTGCTGCATGACATCGACCATCGATTGCCGCAGCGCCTGTTCGTTACCCATGGGAAGCGTCCGTGGCCGTCTGGTGGGTGGCCATGAAATCGACCACGCCCTGATAGCTGGCAAGTGTTCCGGTTGTGCCGATGCCCGAGGCGACCTGCGCGGCCGTCGCGCAGGCGAACGCCATCGCATCGCGATCCGAAAGCCCGCGATGCCGCGCGGCGTGAAATCCCGCGCAGACGGAATCGCCGCAGCTGGTGGTATCGACCGGATCGATCCGCCAAGGCGGCACTTCGATCACGCTGTCGTGCGTCAATAGCGCGGCACCCCGCGCGCCGAGCTTGAACAGGCAGGCGCCGGCTCCCTTGGCGATGAAGTGATCGGCCGCGGCGCGCAGATCATCGGTCTTGCCGAACAGGACCGCCACTTCGGCCAGGCTGGGCATGAAGATGTCGACGTGCGGCAGCAGCGCGTCGAGGTCCTGCGCGGCAGCGGGGGATGGTGCGATCAGGTCGCAGGTGACGAACGCACCCCTGGCCTTTGCCGCGGCCAGGAACCCGGCGCCTTGCCCTGCGGTACCGGGAAAGCCCACCGCCGCCCAGTGCACCGCCGCGGTGCGGTCGAGCGCTTCGAGCACGGCGGGCGTGACCGGTGCGAACAGACTGGCGCCGAGCATGTGCCAGTTCGGCCGGTCGCCGTTGGGCCTGATCGGCAGCACGGTCGTCGACGTGGGCATCGCGACGTCATCGACGAGCAGCGTGGTATCGACCCCTTCGGCTTCGAGCATCGAGCGCACCAGCTGGCCCTGCGGGTCGATTCCGATGGCCGAGCCCACGGCCGCCTGCAGCCCGAGACGCTGCGCGACATAGGCGGTGCCCGCCGCCGTCCCCGCTGGAGACAGCGCGATGCGCTCGACGATCTGGCCTTCCTCTCCCGGCAGCGACGCGACCGGATGAACGGCGATATCGAGCGTGGTGAGGCCGACCGCCATCAGGTCGATCGGGCGCGAAGCGGCAGGGATCACAATGCGCCTCTCAGTGCGCGCCGAACATGGCGACGAGCACCGGATGTGGTTCGAGCGAAGGCTGCCGGGCCTTGAGCGCGGCGAACGCCGCCTCTGCCGCTTCGAGCGCGAAGTCGATGTCGGCATCGGTCATCGCCGCGCACAGGAACATGTTGTGCCAAGGGTGCACATAGACCCCGCGCTTGAGCATCTCCTCGCCCCAGGCATAACCGGTGCGGAAATCCGGATCTTCGGCGAACAGGATCTGCGGCATCTGCACCGGGCCGCTCTGGCGCAAGGCATAGCCGTGGCGGGCTGCGGCCGCATCGAGCCCTTCGCGCCAGCGATTGCCGAGGTGGACGGTGTGTTCGAGGTAGTCGGTTTCGCGGATGATCCGCAGCGTTTCGATGGCCGCCGCCATCGGCACGGCGGACAGCCAGAACGATCCAGTGGCGTAGATCTGGCCCGCACCATCGCGGCAGGAATCGTTGCCCAGCAGGGCCGAAATCGGGTGCCCGTTGGCAAAGCACTTGCCCCAGGCGGACAGGTCTGGCTGCACGCCAAGGCTTGTCCAGCTGCTGCCGCGCGCAAGGCGGAAGCCCGCACGCACTTCATCGACGATCAGCTTGGCGCCGGCAGCATCGCACAGTTCGCGCGCGCGGCGGGCATAGGCCGGATCGGGCAGTTCCTGATCGATGAAGGCATCGTGCTTGAAGGGCGAGGCAAAGATCGCGGCAAGGTCGTCACCCGCTTCGGTCACGGCCTTTTCCAGGCTTTCGACGTCGTTGTAGGTGTAATAGCGCAGGTGCGCGCGATCTTCGGGCACCACGCCGGCCGGGATCGGGGTGCACCACGGCGCCGCGCCGTGGTAGGCGCCGGCGGCGAGCAGCACGACCTTGCGCCCGGTCTGCGCACGGGCGACGCTCATCGCCATGGTCGTGGCATCGGTGCCGTTCTTGCAGAAGATCGCCCAGTCGGCGTGATCGACCATTTCGACCAGCGTTTCGGCCAGATCGACCAGCAGGGGGGAGGGACCGGTCAGCGTATCGCCCAGCGCCGTTTGCGCGCGGGCGGCGGCTTCGACGCGTTCGTCGCGATAGCCGAGCAGGCTGGGGCCGTAGGCGCACATGAAATCGAGATAGCGGTTGCCATCCGCGTCCCAGATATAGGCGCCTTCGGCCTTGCTGAAGAATTGCGGATAGAGCGCGGGCAGCAGGCGGGTGGATTCGTGGCCGTACATCCCGTTGGGGATGACCTTGAGGGCGCGGGCGCGTAGCGCCTCGTCAGCGGAGCGGTTCATGGATGGGGTGCTCTTCGATCGTTGAAGGGGGACATCAGAACTTGAACGAGACCTGCACGCCGTAGGTGGCCGGATCGTTGTAGTTGACCTCGTCCATCGTGATCACCGGCGAGACATAAGTGGTGAAGCGCGTGTTGGTGATGTTCTTGGCCCACAGCGCCAGCTCCAGCTTCTCGTCGCGGGAAAGCCACGAGAGGCGCGCGTTGGCGAGCGCATAGGGCGCGACGCGGTTGCTGGCGAGGTTGTCGGGCGCGAGGAACGTTTCGGACTGGAAGCTGCCGTCCATGCGCAGGCGCAGCGCACTGTCGCCGGGCAGGGGTTGGGTGACGGTGAACCCGGCCGACACGGCGACCGACGGCGCGTTGACCAGCTGGTTGCCCGAATAGTCGGCCGCGCTCAACGCGGTGAACGTCTTGTAGCGCGCGTGCAGCAGGCTGAGGTTGACGAAGGCGTTGAAGTTGCGGCTCGGCTGCGCCTGCAGTTCGGCTTCCACGCCATAGATCTCGGCATTGCCGGCATTCAGCTTGCGCTGCACCGGGATGGTGCCCGAAGTATCGAACACGAAGACCTGCAGGTCCTTGTAATTATAGTAGAACCCGGCAGCGTTGAAGCGCAGCGTGCGGCCGAGCAGCTCGCTCTTGAAGCCGGCTTCGTAGGCATAGAGCTTTTCCGAACGGAACGGCTTCAACTGGGCCGGATCGGACGAGGACCCGCCCGCGAAACCGCCGCTGTTGTAGCCCTTCGATGCGCTGGCATAGAGCAGCACGTCGCGGCTCGCCTGGTAGGACACCGCACCGCGCCACGACAGGTCGTGAAACGTCTTCGACCCCGTGAAATCGAGCACGGGGACGAAGATCACGTCGTCGAACGCCGAATGGAAATCGAAGTCGATCTTGTCGGTTGAATAGCGCAAGCCGCCGGTGACGGTCAGCTTGTCGGTGAGCTTGACGTCGGCCTGCGCGAAGGCAGCCCAGCTCTCGGTCTTCTGCGTGTAGGGGAAGGCGAAGTTGCCGATCGAGTTGACTGGATCGAACGTGCCCAGCAGGTCGTTGGGATCGCGGAACACGCGCAGGATGTCGTACGAGCTTTTCGTCACGAGGTTGTCGTGGAAGTAGTAGCCGCCGACAATCCAGTTGACCTTGGTGCTGTCGCGCGATTGCAGGCGGATTTCCTGGCTGAACTGGTCCGGCCGGTCGATGTACGTGGCGGTCAGGACATTGTTGGGGCTGGCGTCGGTATCCTCCAGCGTCTTGCGGCGGACTTGTTCATAGGCGCTGATCGACGTGAGCGAGACCTTGTCGAACTGGACGCTGGCGGTGAGCGAGGCACCGAACACGTCCACCCGTTCCTTGCCCTCGACGTCGTAGTCGCCTGCGTTCAGGTTGTTGTCGGTATCGGCATAGCCGAGCCCGTCGAGCGGCACGCCGCTGGCGCTGAAGTTGGGGTTGCCGGCGAAATCGACGCCCTGGCCGCGATGCTGGAATTGCCGCGCGCCGCCCCGGTTCTGGCCGCCATGCACGATGGCGCGGACCAGCACGTCGCTGTTCGGGGTGAAATCGACGATGGCGCGGCCCGCCCACATGTCGAGATCGTTGAGCTTGTGACCGGTCACGCGGTTGAGCAGCCAGCCATCACGTTTGAGATAGGTGCCCGAAACGCGGGCCTTGAGCACATCGCCCGCGATCGGGCCGCCCATGCCGCCTTCGAGCTGGATCTCGTTGTAGCGGCCATAGGAGGCCGAACCGTTGGCGGTGAAGGTGTCGGTCGGCTTGCGCGATGTGAAGCGGATCGCGCCTGCGGTGGTGTTGCGGCCATAGAGCGTGCCCTGCGGCCCTTTCAGCACTTCGATGCCATCGCTGTCGAAGACGTTGAACAGCTTGCCGGCATTCGCGCCGAGGAACACGTCGTCAACATAGACGCCGACCGCGCCGGTGGTGTTCGAGTTGAAATCGCCGATGCCGACACCGCGCAGGAACAGCGATGTGGTGGTGGCCGCCGTGCCCGCCTGCGAGGAAAGCCCGGGAACCAGCAGCGACAGGTCGCGCGGATCGCGGATGCCGGCCTGCGACAGGGCCTCGCCGCTGATGGCCGCGATGCTGATCGGCACATCCTGCACGTTCTGGGCACGCCGCTGGGCGGTGACGACGATTTCGCCGAGGCCCTCGCTTTTTTTGGGGGCGCCTTCAGGGGGAGCGGCTTCCTGCGCCTGTGCGGCGAGAGGGGTTAGAGCCAGCAACGAAACCGATAGCAGGGCAGCAACGCGCATCATCGTCATTCCCTCATTGCCGTTTTCGACATTTGTCGCATTAGGAGTGACCGAATCTCGAAATGTGTCAAGTTTGAAAATTGGCGAGATAATTTTTTCGGACAGATGATTGATTTTCGCGCGGTCCCGTAAGATCGTGGCACCATGACCGAAGGACGCACCGCAGAGCGGGGATCGACCCGCGCCGACATCCGCCGCCCGGCGCAGAAGCGCAGCAAGGCGCGTTTCGAGGCGATCCTCGACGGGGCCGAGCGCCTGCTGGAAAAGGTGCCGACCGCGGCGCTCAGCATTCACGCGATTGCCGCCGAAGTCGGCATCTCGCCGCCGTCGATCTATCACTTCTTTCCCGAACCCCAGCTCGTCTTCAGCGCGCTGGCCGAACGCTACCTGACGCGCTTCGAGCAGTCCGTGCTGGCCGATCCGCCAACCGAGGTGGAAAGCTGGCAGGACCTGCAGACGCGGCAGTTCCGATCGGCGCAGCGCTGGTTCAACGCCCATCCTGCGGCGCGGCAGGTGCTGTTGGGCGGGCCGGCCTGGTCGCCCGACATCGGCATCCAGGATCACGACAGCAATTACGTCACCGCTGGCCGGATGCTCGAGCTGCTCGATGCGCTGTTCGTGCTGCCGGAAATCCCCGATCTGCGCGACAGGCTGGTGGAAGTCATCGTCATCAGCGACGCTATCTGGTCGCTTTCGGTCCATCGCCATGGCCAGATTACCGACGCGATGGAGGAACAGGCGCGACGCGCGCGCATCGCCTATTCCCGCACGTTCCTGCCCGAATACCTGACGCGGCGCGCGCCGGTGGACGCCGCCGAATGAGGGGTGCGGTCCGCGGCATCGGCGGCGGCGTGCTGACCGTGGCGCTGACCATCGGCTCGGTCGGGCTGCTGGTGCTGGGGCTGCAGCCGCTGCTGCTCGGCGGGCTGGTGCTCGAACGCCGCATTTCCGAAGCGGAGATCGGCAACCTCGTCACCGTGGAGATGCTGGCGATCGCGCTCGGCTCACTGGCCGGCGTCTGGCTGTTCCGGCGGGCTAATCCGCGTGCCGTGGCGATCCTTGCGGCAATCGGTCTCGCCGCAGTGGACCTGCTCTGCATCGGGGGCGGTCATGACGCCTGGCTGCTGCTGCTGCGCGGCGCGGCCGGCCTGTGCGAAGGCGTGCTCGTGGCGGCGGCGCTGGTGGCGATTGCCCTGTCCGCGCATGTAGAGCGCGCAAGCGCGCTGTTTCTGGCGGGGCAGACGCTGCTGCAGGCTATTGTCGCCTTTACCCTGCCGTATGTCGAAGGCGCGGGGTCTGCTGCGGATCATGTGTTCGCAGCGCTGGCCGGCGCGGCGGTGCTCGCGGCGCTTCTGGCCCTGGCGGTGCCATCGACGATGCGGCCGGTTGCTTCCGACGAGAGCGGCGGCGCGCTTTCACCTGCAAGCCTTGTGGCGCTGTGCTGTTCGGGGCTCTTCCTGGGAGCAATCGTCACGACCTGGAGCTATCTTGGCATTTGGCTCGCCAAGTATGGGCATTCGGCAAAGTTCGAGGGGCTGATCGTCGCCTCTTCGCTGGTCGCGCAGATCGCGGGGGCAAGCATTGCCGCGCGCTGGGGCGAGCGGGTCCATTACCGGACGGCGATTGCCGGCGGCGCGCTTGTCGCCGGGTTGCTGATCGCCGGGTTTTTCCTGGCGCGCGAAAGCAGCGCGGGGCTGGTGCTGGTGGGCGTGTGCTTCGGCTTCGTCTGGCTGTTCGTGCCCCCCTTCTTCGCAGGCTGGCTGATCGAGATCGATCCAGCCCGCCGCGCCGTGCTCTATCTCACCGCGTTCCAGCTGGGCGGTGCGGCGTTCCTTCCCTCGGCGGCGGCGCTGCTGGTGGATCGCTGGTCGGTCGATGCCGCGCTGTGTTCCAGCGGCGGGATCTTCATCCTGCTGTCGCTGATCGTCTATGCGGCAACGGCCGGGAACCGGCGCGCAGCGGCCTGATCCGCGCGCGCCTGCGCTCTAGAGAGCGTCTTGCTGCAAGTGCGCACATTATCGCGACGCGACGTGGTGTTAATGGCAATGGACGCTCCTGCTGCCCCGTCCTAGTCCCCGAACCCGGGTCGTAACAGGCGCGGATGCGCGCCGGCTTTCCGTTCGGGGCAGTTCTTTGATCAAGCCAGTCCGCCGCGCAGTTATTGGTCGCGCGCTGCTTTTCGCAAGCGCGCTGACCGCCGCGACGTCCGCCCTCGTCGCCACGCGCGGCGCGGGCGCGGTAGAGACCGACGGCACGATGCTGGCCGCCGCCGCCGCGCGGATCGAACCCATGCTCGATACATACTGTTCGCGCTGCCATAACGACGTCGACAATGTCGCCGGGCTGTCGGTTGCCGATCTGAAGGTCGAGGACTTGCGCACCGGCCGCAATGCCGAGGCGTGGGAGAAGATCCTGCGCCGCGTCGCCTCGGGCGAGATGCCGCCGCATTCCAAGCCCCAGCCCGATCCGCAAATGCGCGCCGCCTTCGTCGATTTCCTCAATGCGAGCCGAGCAAGCTTCGTCGCGGCGAACCCCGATCCCGGGCGCAGCGTGCTGCGGCGGCTCAACCGTGCCGAATACGCCAACGCGGTGCGCGATCTGCTGGGCGTAGAGGGCGATTTCGCGCGCGAGCTGCCGGCGGACAATTCGGGCTTCGGCTTCGACAACATCGCCGATGTGTTGAGCGTTTCGCCGACGCTGATGGAGCGATACGTCGCCGTTGCCGGAAAGGTCGCGCGGCAGGCGACCGGGCTGACCGCCAAGCGCGACTACGTCACCACGTTCCAGGTGGCGAAGGACGGGTCGGTAATGAATTCGGGCATTCCCGCCTACAACGAGCGCGCGGGCGCGGACCTGCCGCTCGCGTCGCGCGGGGGGATCGCGGTGCGCTATAACGCGCGCTACGACGGCAAGTACGACATCGCCGCCTGGCTCAATTCGAACACCAACAACGAAAGCGACCGGCTGATCGAGGACCGCTATGTGGCGCGGGTGCCGATGAAGGCCGGGCCGCACACGGTCAGCATGGCGTTCCGCCGCCAGACCTGGCCCGACGAGACGGTGCAGACGCTGCGCAACGACACGTCCTACGTGCCGCTGCCGATCGACAAGCCGGCGCTGCTGCCGCTCGACGTGTGGGTCGATGGCGTGCGGGCGAGCACGCTGATGGTGCCATCGTGGCGGATGCATTCGCGCTATTCGCAGCGCAACTTCCCGCGCGATCTGCTGCAACTGGACGTCGCCGGTCCCTTCGAGGCCAAGGGCCTTGCCGAAACGCCTTCGCGCCGGGCGATTTTCATCTGCACGCCCCGCTCCGTGGCGCAGGAAGAGCCGTGCGCGCGGCAGATCCTCGCAACGCTGGCGCGGCGCGCATGGCGACGCCCGGTCAGCCCGGCCGATGTCGCGCCGCTGCTGGCCATCTATAACGGAGAGCGCAAGCAGTCGGACTTCGGGCACGGGATCGAGGCCGCGATCGAGGCGCTGCTGGTCTCGCCGCGCTTCCTGTTCGTGGTGGAAAGCCCGCCGCCGGGCACGCCAGCGGGCGCGGCCTACCCGGTTTCGGACTTAGACCTTGCCACGCGGCTTTCGCTGTTCCTGTGGAGCTCGATCCCCGATGAACGCCTGCTTGCGCTCGCCGAGCAGGGCAGGTTGCGCACGCCCGCGGTGCTCGATGGCGAGATCGCGCGGATGCTGGCCGATCCCAGGGCAGGCGCGCTGACAGACAACTTCGCCGGTCAGTGGCTCTACTTGCGCAATCTCGACCAGCAGCGCCCCGACATCACGGTGTTCCCGCAATTCGATCACCGCCTGCGCGAGGCGATGGCGACGGAGACGCGGATGTTCTTCGCCAACGTGCTGTCGGCCAACCGGCCGGTGACCGATTTCATCCGCTCGGACTACACGTTCCTCAACCAGCGGCTTGCCGAACACTACGGGATTGCGGGCGTGCGCGGCCCTGCCTTCCGCAAGGTGGCGCTCGATCCGGCATCGCCGCGCGGCGGACTGCTGGGGCAGGCGAGCATCCTGACGGTGACGTCGTATGGCAACCACACTTCTGTGGTGAAGCGTGGCAAGTGGATACTCGACAACATGCTGGCATCGCCCCCGCCGCCGCCGCCGCCGGACGTTCCCGCGCTCAAGACCGAGCATGACGGCCGCTTGCTTACCGCGCGCCAGCAGCTCGAACTGCATCGCGCCAACGCATCGTGCGCCGCTTGCCACATGAAGATGGACCCGCTGGGCTTCGCGCTCGAAAACTTCGACGCGGTGGGCGCCTGGCGCACCAGCGACGCCGGCCAGGCGATCGACAACACCGCCACGCTGCCGACCGGCGCGAACATCGCGGGCGTCGGCGGCCTGCGCGACGTGCTGATGGCTCGGCGCGACGAATTCGCGCAGGCTTTTACCGAGCGGCTGATGACCTATGCCCTGGCACGCGGGCTGGGGCCGCAGGACATGCCGGCGGTGCGCGCCATCGCCCGGCAGGCGGCGCGCGACGACTATCGCGCGCAGACCATCGTGCGCGGGATCGTGACGAGTCCGGGGTTCACCATGCGCAAGGCCGCGATGAGCGTCGTCGCCGTCACTCCGGGTGCAGCATCGGGCAGGAGAGCGAAGTGAGGATCATCCGCAAGCCCCTGTCACGCCGCACCGTCCTGCGCGGCGCCGGCACGGCCATGGCGCTGCCGCTGCTCGAAGCGATGCTGCCGAACAGTGCCATGGCGGATACGGCGCAGCGGCCGAAGCGGCTGCAGGTGTTCTATACCCCCAACGGCATGACGATGGACGCGTATCGCCCGGCGTCGACGGGGCGCGACTATGCGCTGCCACCCACGCTGGCGCCGCTCGCCCCGCATCGCGACAGCATGGTCGTGGTGTCCGGGCTGGGCCATCCGCAGGCGGCGGCGATGGGCGATCGTCCGGCGGGTCACGGCCGGTCCTGCCCCGCGTTCCTGACCGGCGCGCACGCCAAGCAGACCGAAGGGCCCGATATCCGCTGCGGCGTGTCGATGGACCAGGTGTTCGCCGCGCATCTGGGCGATGCGACGCAGATCCCCTCGCTCGAACTGGGGATCGACCAGGCGAGCCTGCTGGGCAGCTGCGACATCAACTATTCCTGTGCCTATACCAACGGCATTTCCTGGCTGACGCCCACCGTGCCGCTGCCGGTCACCGCCAACCCGCGCGACGTGTTCGAGCGCCTGTTCGGCGATGGCGAGGCGCTGGATGCGAAAAGCCGCACCGCGCAGGCGCGGCGGCAGACCTCGATCCTGGACTTCGTGCGCGAGGATGCGGCGCGGCTTTCGGGCGCGCTCGGTGTTGAGGACCGGCACAAGCTCGACGAATATCTCGAAGCCTCGCGCGCGATCGAACGCCGCATCCAGCGGGCCGAAGCCGGGCCCGCCGTGGTGCAGACCGGCCTCCAGCAGCCGGCGGGCATCCCCGCCACCTTTGCCGACCACGTGCGCCTGATGATCGACCTGCAGGTGCTGGCGATGCAGGCCGACCTGACGCGCGTGGGCACGTTCATGATCGGGCGCGAGATTTCCAACCGCACCTACCCCGAGATCGGCGTGCCGGATTCGCACCACATGCTGAGCCATCACGGCAAGAACCCGGACAAGATGGCCAAGCTGGCGCAGATCAACCGTTATCACATGGAATTCTTCGCCTACGCGCTGCAGCGGATGAAGGACACGCGCGATGGCGCGGGCTCGCTGCTCGACAGCACGCTGGTGATCCGGGGATCGGCGTTCGGCGATTCCAACGATCACGACTTCATGGATCTGCCGGTGATCGTCGCGGGCGGGCTGGTGAAGGGCGGGCGCCATGTCGAAGTGGCCAAGGGCACTTCGATGTCGAACCTGATGCTCGCCGGGCTCAACCTGCTGGGCGTCCAGACCGACAGGTTCGGCGACAGCACTGGCCCCTTGCGAGAACTGACCGATGCGTAGGCTGCTGCTGGCGGTGGCCTTGTCGGCGAGCGTGACGGCCGGTGCCGCGCATGCGCAGGACGATCGCGTGGCCGATGCGATTGGGCGCGACGATGTGGCCGCGCTCGGGGCGGCACTCGCCGGGGGCGCGGATGCGAACCAGCGGCTCGCCTATGGCGAAACCCCGCTGGCGCGCGCGGTGGAGGTGCAGGACGCAGACCTTGTCCGCATGCTGCTGGCCCATGGCGCGAAAGCCAGCGTGGCCGATGCCTCGGGGCTTACGCCGCTGGGGCTTGCCTGCGAACGCGGCGATCCGGCGATCGTGCTGGCGCTTGTCGACGCCGGCGCCGATGTGCACCGGGCCTCGGCGGAGGGCGCCTCGCCGCTGGCGCTGTGCGCGCGCTTTTCGACCCCCGCCACGGTCCGGGCGCTCCTAGATCGCGGCGCCCCGGTCGAAAGCCTTGACCCGCGCGGGCAGACCCCGCTGATGTGGGCTGCCTCTGCCGGACAGGCTGAAGCGGTGGCGCTCCTGCTGAAGGCCGGCGCGAAGGTCGAACGGGAAGCGAAGGGCGGCTTCACCCCGCTGTTCTTCGCCATCGCCGGCGGCAACCCGGCGGTGTTCGATGCGATCGTCGCGGCCGGTGCCGACCTTTCTCGCCGTGGGCCGGAAAACACCAGCGCGCTGCAGATGGCGCTCTACCAGAAGAACTGGGCCGTGGCGCAGAAGCTGATCGAACGCGGCGGCGATCTGGCCGAGATCGACCGCAACGGCAACCGCCCGCTCCACGTCGCCGCTGCCGCAGGGGCGGACGCGCTCGTCGCCGCGATGCTGGCACACGGGGCCGATGCCAATGGCCTGACCGGACCCTCTCGGATCACCTGGGTGACCGAGGCGAACTTCGGCGTGCCGCCGCCGCCCGTTCCGCCGACGCCGCCGTTGCTGCGGGCGGCGCAGTCGGGACAGGCCGCGGTCATGCGGCGACTTGTCGCAGGCGGCGCCGACAAGACCTTCGTCGCCGCGGACGGGACCAACGTGCTGCTGGCCGCAGCTTCCAGCCAGAGCCCTGAGGCTGTGGCGCTGGCCATCGAACTTGTCGGCAATGTCGACGTGCAGGATGCGAGCGGTAAGACGGCGCTGCACCGCGTTCTGGATGGAGGCTACCACCCGCAGCAGGGCGCGATGCTGAAGCTGCTGGCAGACCATCGCGCGCGCACCGACATCGCGGACAAATCCGGTCGCACCGCGCAGCAGGCCGCAGCCGGTGCTATCTCCGAGGTCAAGGCGGCGTATGGGCAGGCGTTTCCCAAGGCCGATCCCGGCGCAAGACTGCCTGCCGTGCGCTAGGCCCCGGAGGCGGACCGAGAGCGCCCATCCTGGGCGCGGATGCGGGCGAACATGCTGCGGAACGTCAGCCCCGCATCGATCCGCGTATAGATGCGCATCGGCCTGCCGCCGGGATTGGCCCGATATTCGCCCGAAGGTCCGAGCCGGGGGGTGGGCATGGTGACATAGTCGCTGGATGCCGCGTCGGGCTGGAACGGCGTTTGCAGCGCCGTCAGCGTGACCAGCGGGCTGTCGCCGAGCACGTAAGTCTCGGTTCGAGGAAGCGTTGCGGCGATCGCCGGGGGCATGGTGTCCAGTTTCCCCAGCAATGCTTCAAGCTCGCCATGGAGGTAGGCGCCCAGTGGGCCGTTGCTGGCGAGCGCGCGAATTTCGGCGATATCGACCAGCATCTGCCGATAGGCGTTGCGCGGCACCTGCCAGATTTCGATGTCGCTTTCGTTGAAGATGACCTGCGCGGCCAAGGGATCGATCGTCAGATTGTATTCGACTTCGGGCGGTCCCGGCAGCACGGGGCCAAGCCCTGCGTGCTCGTTGCCGCCGATCCAGATCAGCTTCAACCGTTTGCCGATGCGCGGATCGGCGCGCCAGGCGCGGGCGATCTCGGTGAGTCCGGCGCCGGCGGCATAGATCAGCGGTTCGCCGGTATCCTCGCGCAGCGCTTCGTGTACAATTGCGCTGGTGGCCGGGCTGCTCGTGCGATCCTGCAGCGAGGCGAGGGCGGTCTCTCCGCCAGCGATCACCGGCGTCTGCATGCCAAGCAGGGCAAGCAGGTCTTTGGCCTTGTCGGCAGCATTGCGGGCCTGCCGACTGCTCGGATCAAAAGGCGATCCGGGCTGAAGATGCGTGCCGACGATGAGCGTGGTCCGGGTTGCCGGGCACAGCAGTTGATGGGCAAGCTGGAACAGCCCGTCCGGATCGCCACCGAAGTCGTTGTCGACGACAAGGCGGGCAATCGCGGGCCGTTCACCGAATGCCGGCATTGCGGCGAGGCCGGCAAGCAGGGCGCCGGACGTGCCGAGAAATGACCGTCGATCCACGCGCAACTCCTTGGGCTTCAGCCGATCATGCTCGCCGGCAGGACGATCGTGTTGAGGGAATCGGGCGCGAGTTCAAGGGACAGCATCCTGCCGCCGATCATGTTGCGCACGGTCAACGGCTGCGCGATGGCGTTGTTGGTCACCAGCACGAGCGAACCGTCGGGATTGCGGAAGGCCAGCTGGTCATCGAAGCCCAGGAAGCTGTCGACCGGCACGAAGCGGGCGCCCGGGCGCACGAACGCGGCAAGGTGTCGAATAAGCCAATAGTCTTCGGTCAGCCGATACGTGCCCGCAGCGGTGTCCACTTCGACAAGGCTGTTCTGCGGCCAACCCCACCCGCTCATGCCGCCCTTGGGCATGGCCATGTTCCAGTATGTCCATGCACTCGCCCCGTACTGGAAATAGCGCTTGATCGTTGCCCAGCCATAGCGCGCATAGTGCCAGTCGTTGGTGCCGACGCCACATTCCTGCTCCGAACCCCAGAGCTCAAGCTTGGGGAAGCGTTCGGCGAGGGCGGGAAGTGCCGCCTTTCCGGCCCACTGCACGCCCAGGCCCTTGATGACCGCCGCCGCTTCCGGATGCGCCATCACCGCCGAGACCAGATCGGCGTTGCCGCGCTCGAGCGTTCCGAAGAACACGCGCACGCCCAGCTTGTCCATCTCTCGCCCCACAAACGGGATGAACCTGGCGAGCCCTTCGGGCGTCCATGTGCAGCTCGGGAACGGTTGTGCCGAGTTGAATTCGTTCTGCGGCATCACCGTGTCGATGCGGATGCCGGCCTTGGCGTATTCCTCGACATATCGCGCGAAATAGCGCGCGTAGGTTTCGAAGTAGCGATCTTCCTGGATGAAGGAATCGGTTCCTTCCCTGCCCAGCTGGTCTGGCCGGATGCCGTTGTCGGGATTGTTGGGCCATGCCGGGGCCTGCGCATAGTGGCCCCCCTTCTTCATCCACGTCGGAGGGGACCAGGGCGAGGCCCAGACCTTCAGGTCGGGGCGCAAGTCCTTTGCTGCCTTGATGTAGGGGATCAGCGTTTCGCGATCGTTGGCGACCGAGAAGTGGGACAGCGCGAAATCGCCGGGCGTTTCGTCGTAGCTGTACCACTTGCGCGAGATGTCGTTCGCCCCGATCGGCGTGCGGCATTGGCTGAAGGCGCAGCCATCATCGCCGAACAACCGCTCGAGCGCCGTGGCGCGGGCCGGTGCTGGCAAGGCCGAGAGCGCTTCCCAGCCCTTTTCACTGAAGGCACCGCCGAAGCCGGCGATCGTCTGCTTGGGCGCATCGAGCCGGATCTGCGCGCTCATCGCAAACGGATTGGCCGCTGCCGCAGTCAGTTCGGGCACTGCAACGGAGCGCCAGGGTTGCCCTGCCCGGGTCGAAAACCAGAGCGGGCCCGAACGTTCATGCGGGGGCGATCCGGTGGCCGCTCCTGCGAGACCCGGAACCGCGCTCGCCAGTGCACCTGCACCAACGAGACCGAATGCTTCCCTGCGACTGACGCCCGGGCCCGCCATGGTCAGTCCTTCCAGCTGCGCGCGGCCATCTTCACCTTGACCACGGGGCCGAGGTCCTGTGCGTTGGCGCCGAGCGCAAACCCGTATTCGCCCGCCGGCATCGTCCAGCCGCCATCCTTCCAGTCGGCCAGCAGGCGCGGATCGATCTTCACGGTAACCTTCTGCGACGCGCCCGGCGCAAGGCTCACCCGCTGGAACCCGACGAGACGCTGCTTGGCGCCGTCCGGGCGCGACACGAGATAGACCTGCCCGACGTCATCGCCGGCAACCTTGCCCGTGTTGGTCAGGGTGAAGCTTGCGGAAAGCCCCGCAACCTTCAGCGCATTGCGCGAGAAGGTCGTGTAGCTGAGGCCGTAACCGAACGGGAACAGCGGCTTGGCCCCGTTCCGCGCGAACCAGCGGTATCCGACGTCCGAACCTTCGACGTCGTAATCCGCGACGAGCTTGTCCTTGCCCGGCTCCGGATCGCCCGAGAAATTGGGCTCGACCCAGTCGCTGCCGTCAAGCTTGGGCCGGGGCAGCTGGTTGACGCTGGCCGGGAACGTGACCGGCAGGCGGCCACCCGGGTTGGTATCGCCGAACAGCACCGACGCGATCGCTTCGCCACCGCGCGCACCGGGATACCAGGCTTCGACCACGGCGCCGGCCTTGTCGAGCCAGGGCATCGCGACGGGACCACCAGTTTCGAGGACGACGATGGTGTTCGGGTTGGCGGCGGCAACGGCAGCGATCAGCGCATCCTGGCCGTCCGGCAGCGACAGGTCGGGCTGGTCGAGACCTTCGGTGCGCCATTCGGTGGCGAACACGATGGCGACTTCCGCCTGCTTTGCCTTTTCGACCGCATCGGCAATGTAGCGGCCATCGCGGAAGGTGACGGTGGCTTGCGGTGCAAGCGCCTTGATCGCCTTCAAAGGGGCAGACCGGTGGTAGGACTGCTGCATCAGCGCGGCAAACGGGCCATCGCCGCCCAGCGAACGCGTGGCCGCAGGGCCTTTTTCGTCGTGGACAAGGCTCGATCCCGAGCCTGCAACCACGCCGCTGTCGGCGTAGCCGCCGATCACCGCAATCGATTTGGCGGTCTTGGCCAGCGGCAGCAAGCCTTCGCGGTTCTTGAGCAGAACGATACCCTGCTTGGCGGTTTCTTCTGCCACCTGCGCGTTCTTCGCAAAGTCGATCGCGCCGCCCGGCTTGGCGGGGTTCTTGTCCAGCCCCGCGGCGTAGATCGCGGTCAGGACGCGCTTGTTCATGTCGTCGAGCCGCGCGCTCCAGGCCGGATCGGCGGCAGCCTTCGCCTTGAGCTGGTCTGCAAAGAACACGCCCTTGTCGAGCTGCTCGCCCGACTGCTGGTCTAGGCCCTTGATCGCCGCGTCCAGACCGGGGACGGCGCCCCAGTCCGACATGACGAAGCCCTTCCAGCCCCAGGACTGCTTGAGCACCTTGTTCAGCAGCCAGTCGCTGGCGCAGGCCTGGTCTCCATGCACGCGGTTATAGGCGCACATGACCGAGCCGGGCTGGCCCTGCTCGATGCCGATCTGGAAGGCGAGCAGGTCGCTTTCGCGCGCGGCGCCTTCGTTGATCTTGATGTCGACGTACTTTCGCCCGGTTTCCTGGCCGTTGAGCGCGAAGTGCTTGATGGTCGAGATGATGTGATTGGACTGGACCCCGCGGATGGCCGCGCCGACGAGCATGCCCGAAAGCAGCGGGTCTTCTGCAAGGTATTCGAAAGTGCGGCCGTTGCGCGGATCGCGCATCAGGTTGACACCACCGGCGAGAAGGACGTTGAAACCCTTGGCCCGCGCTTCCGAGCCGATCATCGCGCCGCCCTGATAAAGCAGCTGCGGGTTCCACGACGCGGCCTGAGCGAGGCCTGAGGGGAGGGCGGTCGCCCCGTCTTTGCGCAACCCGCCAACCCAGGCGACGCCAAGGCTGGCGTCCGTTTCGGTGAGCGCGGGTACCCCCAGCCGGGGCACGCCAGCGATATAGCCAGCGCCGGGGATCGCTTCCTTGGGCATGACTGTGCCCGGGAAGAAGGGCAGGGGCATCGGGCCGTGCGTCAGGATGACCTTCTCTTCGGCCGTCATCTGCTTGACGGTCGCAGCAGCGCGGGCCTCGGCCGCCTTCAGATCGACAGCAGGCGCCTGCTGGGCGTTTGCCGCACCGTGCGAAAGCGCGGCAAGGGCGACGCCGGCGGCAAGAATCCGGGAGAGGGTCATGCGAACTCCTTGGATGAAATCTGGAATCGGGGGGAACCCCAAATAATTGGGCCGCAATCCGAAGACTGCGGCCCAGTTCAGGGTGGATCTGCTTAGAACTTGACCCCGGCGCGCACGCCGTAGGTTCGCGGTGCTTCGATCGTCACACCGGCGCCAAGACCCGACGCGGCATGCGCGATCGTGATGTTGTCTTCGATGTTCTTCACGAAGCCCTGAACATAGAAACGGTCGTTCGGGGCGGTGTAGGTGATCGTCGCGTCGGTCTTGGTGAAGGCCGGCTGACGGAACTGCGACAGGTTGTTCAGATCGAGAATAAAGTATTCCGAGCTGAGGCGGCTGCGCACGCCGAGGTCCAGCTTGCCCGCGTCTCCGAGGACGATCGTGTGGGTCCAGGCGGCCGTCGCGACATGCTTGGGAGCATGGTCGAGCAGGGCGCCATTGAAGTTGAAGCTCGGGTAAGCAACCGGGTTGGGCGTGAAGTTGGTGTAACGCGAATTGGTGTAGGTGTAGCCCAGATCGAAGCGGTCGTTGTCGCCCGGCTGCAGGGTGGCTTCAAGCTCAAGCCCATCGACCTTGGCCTTTGCGGCGTTGCTGATGAGCGTGGCCGGGATCGGCACGGTCACGACCTGGCTGACCTGCAGCTTGTCGTAGTCGTAGTGGAACAACGAAGCGTTGAGCCGGAACGCGTTCGAGAAGCGCAGCTTTGCACCGACTTCGTACGAGGTCAGGTTCTCGGGGTTGTAGTACAGCGCATCGGCGGTCAGCGAACAGCCCACGCCGCTTCCGGTCACGCAGCCGTCGTTGAAGCCGCCCGCCTTGTAGCCGGTGGAAACGTTGGCATAGAACAGGCCGAGGCCCGGCGCATCGTAGTCGACGCCCACCTTCCAGATGGTCTTGTTCCAGGTCTTCTTGGCAATGTTTTCGTTGAGCGTGCAGCGCAGCGCGCCGCAGAACGACGATGCCACCGTTGGGAAGTCAACGACCGTGGCACCGTTCCGCGACTTGAAGTCGTTGGTGTAGCGCACGCCACCCGTCACGTGCAGGTCCGACGTCAGGTCATAGGTGACCTGGCCGAACACGGCCTTCGAACGCGAAACGGTCGGGCCCTGCGGGAAGGCGAAGCCAGTCGCGCCGGCGACGACGAGGCTCGACAGCGGGGCACCCAGGTTGAATTCAAGGTCGGACTTTTCGTGGAAGTAATAGCCACCGACCTGACCGTGCAGCGGCGAGCCCTGACCGAACGCCAGACGCAGTTCGTGGCTGTCCTGCTTGAAATGGCCGAAGAAGAACGCGGGATTGTTGAGCGCGCTGAACAGCAGCAGGTTGCGCGTGTCGTCACGGTCGGTCTTGCGATACGAACCGAGGTAGGTCAGCTGGACCGGACCGAAATCATAGGTGAACTCACCCATGATGCCGTAGGCCTTGTTGTTGCGCCAGTTCCGATAGGTGGGGTTGACGGTGAGCAGGCGCTGTTCATCGCTGCTGCGATTGACATAGACCGGGTTGTTGGTTGGGGTCACCGTCGCGGGATCGAAGAAACGATCAAGCGTGACGAGATTGCCGTTCGTGCCGGTGCCACGGGTCTGCGTGTAGTCGCCGCGAATGACGAACTTGAGATTGCCGGTCTCGCCACCGAACGAGAGACGGCCCGACAGCACGTCGCGGAACGGGTTCAGTCGCGAAGACGCGCCTTCGACGGTGTAGTACGGGTCCTGGCGCTGATAGTTGGCGGCAGCACGGATGCCGAGGCCGTTGCCGAGCCCGACGTTGACCATGGCGGATGCATCGACGGTGTTCAGGTTGCCGTAGCTTGCATCGACCGAGGCGTGGAAGGCATCGACCGGCCGGTTGGCGATGACGTTGATCACGCCCGCCGTGGTGTTGCGGCCATAGAGCGTGCCCTGCGGCCCGCGCAGGACTTCGACGCGCTCGACGTCGTAGAAGCTGCCCAGCGTGTCGGCGGGGCGGGCGATGTAGATGCCGTCAAGCAGGAAGGCGGCCGAAGGGTCACCCTTTTCGGTGGTGTCGGTGCTGGTCACGCCACGGATCGAGATGCGAACGGCATCGCCGCTTTCGGTCAGCGCAAGGTTCGGAATGGCGGTGGTCAGTGCGCGCGCGTCCGTGATGCCCGAGCTCTTCAGGCCGTCGCCGGTAATGGCCGAAAGCGTGATCGGGGTCTTGGACAACAGGGTCGACTGGCGGGTCGCCGTCACCACGATGTCGCCGGTCGGCACGGCATCGGCGCTCTGCTGCGCGGTGGTCTGCGCTGCATCCTGGGCGTAGGCCGGCGCGGAAAGCGCGATCGCCGAGACCAGGCAGGCGGTCTTGATAAGCTTCATTGGTTGTTCCTCCCTTGGCTGTCGACGGCTCGCAAGCCGCCAAACCATCGCTCCCCACGAGCGATCGAAACGGTCAGGCAGCTCGTCGGCGGAGGTCCGGACGTGGCGAGATGCGGTCGCATCGCCATGCCGGGATAGGGGCTGTCCTCTCCATCGACGGACTGTCTCGTCCGCTTCGAGCGAGGGTCTTGATGCCGATTGGCAACGCTGTCAAGATTGCGCTGTCAATTGCTGTCCTTTTTCGCAGGGTGGGTGACGGCGGCCCCACAAGCGGCCATAAGATGAACCATGAAGAGGATCATGAAGGCTAAAATCGAATCCGATTTGGCGGGTGCCGGGCATGCAACCATGCAGGATGTCGCGCGTCATGCGGGGGTTTCGCTCAAGAGCGTGAGTCGCGTGGTAAATCGGGAACCACACGTTTCCGAAAAGCTCCGCATGAAGGTCGAAGCCGCGATCGCGGACCTCAACTATATTCCTGATATCGCTGCGCGCTCGCTCGCAGGATCGCGCACGTTCATCATCGGCCTGCTGTTCGACAATCCCAGTCCGAACTACACCATGAAGCTGCAGGCCGGGGTTTACCGCGCCTGCACCGAGCATGGCTATCATCTGCGGATCGACAACGTGGATTCGTCGTGTTCGCCGGCGGTGCTCGAATCGCGGCTGGATGCCATCGTGCGCAACAGCCGTTGCGACGGCTTCGTCCTCACGCCGCCGCTGACGGACAATCCGCAGGTCCTCGATTTCTTCGACGCACGTGGCGTTCGTTACGTTCGCATTGCACCCTCGGTCGAGGTGGACAGATCGCCCGGCGTGCTGATCGACGATGAGGCTGCCGCAGGCAGCGTTGCCAGATACCTGTGGGACCTGGGACACAGGCGTTTCGGGCTGGTCACTGGCCCGGTCGAGCACGGTGCCGCGGCAAAGCGACGCGCCGGTTTTCTCGACATGCTGTCGGGACTCGGCCTAACCGAACCGGTGGCCGAAGCCGCCGGTGGTTTCTCGTTCGAAGGCGGGATCACGGCCGGTCAGCAGCTGCTCGCCGCGCAGCACAAGCCGACGGCCATCTTCGCGACCAACGACGATTCGGCCGCGGGCGTGATGGTGGCTTGCAGCCAGGCGGGCGTGGCGGTTCCAGCCGACTTGTCGCTGTGCGGGTTCGACGACAGCTGGATCGCCAAATCGGTGTGGCCATACCTCACCACGATTTCACAACCGATCGAGGAAATGGGGCACGCGGCGGCGACCTTCCTGCTCGATCGACGTGATTCCCAGCCGGCGTTGCGCACTTTGCAATTTCATCTGGTCCAGCGCGACTCGGTCGCCGCCCCGGCCCAGGAGAAATCGACCTCGGTCGCCTGACGTCAGAACTCCGACCAGTCCTCGGCGAGCGCCTGGCTGCTGCGGCTGACCGCGGGGCGAGCCACCGGAGAGACGGGGGGCGGGGGCGTGAACGCGACGACTGCGGGTGCGCGATCGCCGATCGCGCGGCCGGGCAGGGCGCCCGGCTTGGGCGCGCTGTCGCCGATGCGGAAGCTCGCGAACGTCTTCGACAGGTGCGATGCTTCCTGCGTCAGGTTCTTGGTCGCGGCATTCGTTTCCTCGACCATCGCGGCGTTCTGCTGCGTCATCTGGTCCATTGCGCTGATCGATTCGCTGATCTTGCGCAGCGCAACCGACTGTTGGCCCGCCGTGTCCGCGATCGTGGAGATCGACATCGTCACCGTGCCGACCTGGCCGATGATCGTCTCGAGCGCCTCGCCCGTTTCGTTGACGAGCGCAACGCCCGCGCGAACGTGCTGCGTCACTGCTTCCACCCGCTGCTTGATCGCGCTGGCAGCTTCGGTCGCCCGCAGAGCAAGTGCGCGGACTTCCGAGGCGACGACGGCGAAGCCCTTGCCGGCTTCACCTGCTCGCGCTGCTTCTACACCGGCGTTGAGCGCCAGCAGGTTGGTCTGGAACGCAATCCCGTCGATCATCGCGGTGATGTCGGAAATCTCGGCGCTGGCGCGGTCGACCTTGTCCATCGCGTCGATCGCCTTGGTCACCACCGCGCCGCCGGTCTGGGCATGGCCGCGCGCTTCGACCATCGAGGTGCTGACGTCGGCGGCGATCTTGGCGTAGTCCTCGATCTGGCGGGTGAGCGAGTCCATCTCGTTCGACGATGCCTGCAGGCTGGCGGCCTGCATCTCGCTCCGGCTGGCGAGGTCCGTGGTTGCCTGGCGGATTTCGTTGGAAGTCAGGTCGATGTTGCCGATGCTTTCCTGCACCTGGCCCATCGCTTCGCACAGGCGCGACATGGCGTCGTTGAAATCGCGGGCCACGGGTTCGAACGCCGGCGGCACATCGGTGACGCGCACCGAAAGATCCGCCATCGCCACCGCGTGCAGGTTGTCGCCGATCTTGGCCATCGCCGCTTCGCGATCGGCCACGGCCCGTTGCCGGTCGATGGCGGCATCGCGGAAGTATTCCACCGTGCGGGCCATGTCGCCCAGTTCGTCGGTGCGCTCGGTGCCCGGCACGACCACCGCGTTGTTGCCGTCGGCAAGCGCAGTCATCGTCTGGGTTAGCTGCCCGATCGGGGTCGCCAGCGATTGCGCCAGCTTGCGTGACAGCAGCACGGCCAGCGCGATCATCGTCGCACCGCCCAGCACCAGCGCGATCCACGCGAAGAACACGGCGCGTTCCTGCGATGCGGTGTCGGAATCGATCTCGGCCTGCTGCGCCTTGCGCAGGTCGCGCAGCGGGGTGACGGCATCGCTCACCAGCACGGCCTTGCCCCCGGCGCGGATCGCGGCGACGGCGTCGTCAAGATGGCCGGCCTTGACGGTTTCGATCGAGCGGTCGCCCCAGGCCTGGCGCCACTTGGCGGTTTCCTCGCGCGAGGTGCGGACCAGCGCCTGGCGCGCGGGATCGGTCAGCCGCGCCTCCAGCTGCTGCGACGTCTTGTCGTAGTCGTCACGGCCTTCGTAGTACGACTTGAGGTAGCTCTCATCCGCCGTGACCAGATAGCCGCGCATCTGGCTGTTCTGGCGCAGCAGCGCGGTCTCCAGCGTCAGCGCATCGGCCAGGATCGACTGGCTTTCCGTGTTGCGGACCGCGATGCGCGAAATCATCGCCAGGCTGATGCCGAAGACCAGCATCATCGCCACCGCGGAGATGATCACGGCCACGAACGACATGCCAAGCCGGCGGGGAATGTTCATGCGATCGAACACGATGCACCTTTGTTTTCTAGAGTATCCGCACGAGAGCGCGTGGGCAGGATCGGGGTCAGGGGTCCGGGATCGGAGCGCGGATCCTTCAGGGCAGGCGAGTGCCGGGTCGGCGAATGCCGGGTCCGCGGGCCGGATCGCTCACCCTGTCGCCGGTGGATAGTGCCATGCTGCCATCTGCATCCTCGCTGGAGATTGGCCGTCATGCATAAGGGCGCAGATTAAAGCCGGCGGATATCGGCAAG
Organism: Novosphingobium olei; assembly: GCF_012927405.1. Taxonomy (GTDB): domain Bacteria; phylum Pseudomonadota; class Alphaproteobacteria; order Sphingomonadales; family Sphingomonadaceae; genus Novosphingobium; species Novosphingobium olei. The sequence continues at coordinate 238,408 of NZ_JABBGM010000006.1, forward strand.
TATGCATTTTATCTTAGTATTCGTGATGGGAAACGGGTGATTACCGCGCAAGCGGGGCTTCTGCGTAGCGCCGGTTATTCAAATATGCACCGCGGCACCGATAGCTTTCCGTTGAATTTCAGTGGGACGCCATGGGTATACTTGCAAATCTGACCTCGGCGACCGCGCAGGAGTGGACAGGGATCGATCTTCGGCGGCAAGCCGATTTCATGCGCCAGCAGCACGCGCCGTTCTCGGCCCGCGTCATGGATGCAGCGGCGATCCATCTGCCCCAGGCTCCATTCTGCCTGTCGATGTTCGAAGGCTGGTCCGGCGATCGCCGCTCCGCCGCGCTGCCGCTGCGGCTGCTCGCCGGCTTGCACAACCTGGCGCGCCGGGGCGTCGTCCCCGAACTGTCCGCCGCGTTCGCCACGCTCGATCCCGATTGCGAACAGGCGGTCGCCCTGGCTCTGGCGACAGGCGATGCCATGATCGCGCCATGGCTGATGCGCCCGACGCAGACCAACGAGGTGGCGCGCAGTGCCGCGACGATGGCGGCGCTGCGGGTCGTGGCGGGGCGCTTCCGGCTGCCCATCCACCTGCATGAAATGGGCGCGAGCGCGGGGCTCAACCTGCTGCTCGATGGCTATGCGTTCGATCTGGGCGGCGTGCGCGCGGGCGATCCGGCGAGCCCCCTGGTGATCCGCCCGCGCTGGTCCGGGCAGGCCCCGCGCGGTGCGCAGCCCACCATCGTGCAGGCCTGCGGGGTCGATCGCACGCCGCTCGATTTCCGCGATCCCGGCGATTGCGAACGACTGTTTTCCTATGTCTGGCCCGATCGCGCGGAGCGGTTGCGCCGGCTGCGCCTGGCGATCCAGCTCGCCCGGCATCGCACCGTCGATCTTCAGGCCGGCAGCGCGGTGGAATGGCTGCGCGACAAGCTGGCCGCACCGCGCACCGGCGGCGTCGTCCAGTGCATCGTCCACACCATGTTCCACCAGTATCTCGGCGACGAGGACAAGGCAGACGTCGAGGCGATCTTCGCAGAGGCGGGGGCAGCAGCGACCGAGGCCGCGCCGCTGGCCCGCATTTCGCTCGAATGGACGCCATCGCGCAGCGTGGTGGAGCTTGTCCTCACCACCTGGCCCACCGGCACGCGCGAGGTGCTGGCCCATGCCCACCCCTATGGCGCGTGGATCCGCTGGCTCGGCGACTGACGCTCCGGGCGGCCGAGCCTTCCGGCGGCCCCGATCAGGCGCGCCGCCCTTCCTTGACCCACAGCACCGACAAGGCGGCGAGGATCAGCGCAACGCCGCATAGCGTCAGCATCTGTCCGGGATCGCCGCCCAGCAGCTTGCCATATAGCCCGATTCCCAGCGTCACGAAGCCGAGGTCGAGCGAGCTCATCAGGATCGAGAAGAGCATCATCGGGATAACGATCATCATGTTGAAGATGCCCATGTACACGCCGGTCCGCTCGGCCGGGATCGAGCTGGCGAGGATGGCGTAAGGGTTGCCCATGATGCTGCCCCAGGCAAAGCCGACCCCGGCGGCGGGCAGGAACAGCAGCGCCTTGTCGGCGATGTGGGGCAGGGCGATCATGCCGATGCCGCCCAGCGTCAGGCACAGCGCGTGGACGATGCCCGGGCCAAGCCGGCGCACCAGCGGCACCATGGCAAAGGCCACCACGAACGCCACCGCGTTGTAGAACGCCGCCACTTCGCCATTGGTCAGCACGGCGCTGTGGAACGCGGGCGACTGCGCATCGGCCGTGGCATAGACGGTGCGGCCGATCGAGTAGGTGACGTAAGTCCAGTATCCGTACATGCCGAACCACTGGAACAGGCTCATCACCCCCAGCTTGCGCATCGCGCGCGGCATTTCCACGATGGCCTCGCCGATTTCGGCAAGCGTCGCAGCCGCGCCGCGCGGGGCGGCCGCGATCCGCGCCTGTTCCTCAGTCCCCAGCGGCAGTTCGGGCACGCGCAGCACCGACCACAGGATCGTCGAGAGCGACAGCACAGCGCCGAAGATGAAGACGACGTGCACGGTATAGGGGATGTTGTGATCGTCGACCCAGTCCTTGCTCATGCCCAGCGCGACGAGCAGCGACGGGGTGAGGTAGGCGAGCATCTGGGCCAGCCCGGTGAACGCGCTCTGCGACAGGAACCCGAACTGGCGCTGGTCGGGATCGAGCCGGTCCGAGACATAGGCGCGATAGGGTTCCATCGTGATGTTGTTGCCGGCATCGAGCAGCCAGAGCAGCGACACCGCCATCAGCAGCGACGAGGAGAACGGCATGGCCAGCAGCCCCGCCGCGCACAGCACCGCGCCCGCCACGAAGTAGGGGGTACGCCGGCCCCAGCGGCTCTGCGTCCGGTCGGACATCGCGCCGATCAGGGGCTGGATCAGCAGGCCGGTGACCGGACCGGCAAGGCTCAGGATCGGCAGCGCCGCCTCGTCCGCGCCGAGGTAGCTGTAAATCGGCCCCATGTTGCCCTGCTGCAGGCCGAAACTGAACTGCAGCCCCAGGAACCCCAGGTTCATCTCGAGGATGCGCCACCATGGCAGGTGCGGTCGACCCGTGCTCATTGCTCTCTCCCAGCCTTATCCCGTTTTGCAGGATAACTGGCACAGCTCCAAGCGTTTGGCAATCGTTTGCGGAAAAGGGCGCGCGCGTCCTGCCTGCGGGGGCAGCGACGCTGGCGGGGTCAGGCGCGTTCGGGCAGCAGCCCTTCGTAGTGGGCCTTCAGCTGCATGCCCAGCAGGCGGCAATAGAAGCGCACCTGCGACAGGTTCCCGCCCATGAACCACAGACCGTCCTGCGCGGTGGGCTTCCACATGTTGCGCAGCTCGCCCTCCCACGGGCCGGGGTCGCCCTTGAAGCCAGAGCCATAGCCCCAGCACCGGCCGACCTTTTCCGCCACGTCCTCGCCGATCAGCCGGGCCACCCACTGCTCCATCGCGCCGAAGCCGGTGGCATAGATGATGATGTCGGCATCAAGGTGCGTGCCGTCGGCGAATTCGACGCCGGTTTCGGTAATGCGGCTGATCTCGGTCCCGGTCTTGAGCGCGATGCGGCCGTCCGCGATCATCGCGCTGGCGCCCACGTCGATGTAATAGCCCGACGCCGACCGCAGGTACTTGGCGGCGATCCCCGCTCCGTCTTCGGCGAAATCGAGCCGGAATCCCGCCCGTTCCAGCCCGGCGTAGAAGTCCTTGTCGCGCTCGCGCATCATCTTCCACGCCTCGCGGTTGCCCGCTTCCATCAGCCGCAGCGGCAGCGAGGCGACCATCATGTCCGCCGTCTCGGTCGTCACGCCTTCGTCGACGGCTTCCTGCGAGAACAGCGGCCGCATCATCACTTCGCTCATCGTCGACTGGCGGATGATGTGGGTGGAGGATCGCTGCACCATCGTCGGCAGCGCGCCGTGATCGACCAGGTCGGCGCAGATGTCGTGAGCGCTGTTGTTGGCCCCGATCACCACCACGCGCTTGCCGGCAAGGCCTTCGCCGCCCTTGTGCGCGCTCGAATGGTACTGGGCCCCGCGGAAGCTTTCCTGTCCCTCGATCGTGGGTACCACGGGGAACCCGGCATTGCCCACCGCCATCACCAGATGCGCCGGGCGCAGCTCGATCTCCTCGCCCTCGCGCCGGATCTTCGCGATCCAGGTGCCGTCGGCCTCGTTGCGTTCCGCCCGGACGAGTTCGGTCTCGGTCCAGACGTTGACTTCCATGATCGCGGCATAGTGCTCCAGCCAGTCGCCCATCTTGTCCTTGGGCGTGTAGGCCGGCCAGTGTTCGGGAAAGGGCAGGTACGGCATGTGGTCGTACCACACCGGATCGTGCAGGGTCAGCGACTTGTAGCGCGATCGCCATTGGTCGCCCACCCGCGGATGCTTGTCGATCAGCAGGTGCGGCACGCCCAGCAGGCGCAGCGTGGCCCCGATCGCCAGCCCGGCCTGCCCTGCGCCCACGACGAGGACGTAGGGTTGCACCTCGCGCCCGATGGCGGCCTGTTCGGCGCGCAACCGGTCCTGCCAGTTGGGTCCGGTCGGATCATGCTCCGCGCCGCTCGGCCGGCGATGGCCGAACGGGAACTCGTGCCCGCGCAGATCGCGCAGCACGGTCAGGAAGGTCAGCGCTACGCCATCGACCAGGCGCAGATAGCCCCTGGCCTGCCCGCTCGCGGTCTCGAATGAAAAGAAGCCCTCGCTCGCACCCTGGGCTGCCTCGCTGGTCCAGTTGCGGGCCTGCGTGATCTTGGCGCGGCGGGCGGCGAAGGCCGCAATCGCCTCGCGCCCTTCGTGCGTTGCCAGCGTCCAGTCGAAGGCCAGGAAATCGCGCCACAGGCCGTGCGGTGCGAAATGGGCGGCAACCGCCGCATCATCGGCCGAATCCAGCGCGCCCGAAAACGATTCCAGCCATTCCGCAACGTCGCTTGGCATTTTCTCTCCGATTTTTATGGCCTGTTTTCCGGCAGCTTCATGACCGCATAGCCTTCCTCTGAACACCGGGGAAATAGCGTAATTGCTAGGCGGCGTGTCAACGCCGCCTAGGGCCCGACCGCACCACTTGTCCGCCCCTTCGCAACGCGATAGCCTTCGCCCTCGAAGGGGGGCGGGACAATGCAGCACACCACAGCGGCGAACAACGTCCCTACCGACGGCCTGCACGCCATTGTCCGCCGCACGTTCGGATGTTCCGAAGACCTTGCCGGCGTCATCGCCGGTCGCGCCCGCGTTCGCGCGCATCGGCCGCGCAGCACCATCGTCGCTGGCGAAAGCGAGGCCGATCACGTCCACCTCGTCGTCGATGGCCACGCCCGGATGATCGCCATCGCGATGGAAGGGCGCTCCAGCGTGATCGAGGACTACGTCGACGGCGACCTGTTCGGCGAACGCGGCCTGTTCGGTGAAGCGCGTTCGGCGCACGATGTTGTGGCCGTGCGCCATTCGCAGATCGGCGCCTTTGCCAACGGCGATTTCCTGTCGCTGATGAACACCTACTCGGCCGTGGCCCTTGCCGTTTCGCGCCTGCTGGTGGCGCGGCTCGATCAGGCGCAGCGGCGGCTTGCCGAAGGATCGACGCTGTCGGTGCGCGGCCGGGTCTGTTCCGAAATCCTGCGCCTTGCCCGCAGCGGCGATGGCGTGAAGATCGCTCCGGCGCCCGTGCTCGCGCAGCTGGCGTTGAGCGTGGACAGCACGCGCGAGACGGTTTCGCGCACGATCTCGCAGCTGGAAAAGAAGGGCCTGATCCGGCGCGACGAGGGTGCGCTCAGCATCGTTTCGGTGCGCCGGCTCGAAGAACTGGTCTATTGAGCCGCGCGCACCGCGAACAGCGGCGCTTCGTCCAGCATGCCCACTTCCTCGATTTCCATCTGTTCGGCGCAATTGACGCTGGCGGCGGCGGCAAAGGCTTCGGTCGCGACCAGCACCCCCGGCAGCGCCCGGCGCGACAGCGCGTCGAGTTGCGCCACCGCATTGCCGACCAGCGCATCGGGATCGCGCAGCCGGTGGGCAAGGCCATAGTGGCCAACGATGCGCAAGCTTTCGGCAGCGCCCGCGGCATCGAGCAGGCGGGCGGCGTGGTGCCAGGCAGCGTCGGGATCGGCAAAGGCGACGATGCGCGCGTTGCCGGCCGGCAGCAGCAGGTCGGGGCGCGGCTCGATCCGCGCGGCGCGGGCGCGGAAGGGTTCGACCACGAGATCGAGCGCATCGGCAAAGGCGTTGTCGTCCAGCTGGTCCAGCCCTTCGAACCCGATCTGCAGCATCGCGATCAGCTGCAGGTCGCCGCGCCCTTCGGGGGCCTTCGCGCCCGATGCGGTGACCGGGGCGGAGCGGGGCACGCGCAGGCACACCTGGCCGGAACCGCCGGTGCCGCGCCCGGCATTCCAGCGCTCGCCCATGTAGCGGGTGTTGAGCCCCAGGCCGAAGGGCCCTTCGCCATCGTCGATCACCAGCAGCTGGTGTGCCTCGGTCTGCAGACGGCGGGCATGGACGCGGGCGGCGCCCATCGCCACATCGGCGGCAAGCCGTGTCGCCAGCGGTTGGTAGCCGCCATCGATCGTGGTCACCCAGCGCAGGCTCGTCGCGCGCTCGATCGCGTCGGCAAAGCGCCGTTCCCAGGCCGGGCCATAAGGCGTGACGGATTGCGCGCGAAAGGTATCGGGGGGCGTCGGCAGCACCACGTGCAGGTCGGCCCCCTGTTCGAGCAGCACTTCGGCGACGACGAGGTCCGCCCCGGCCGCCAGCGCGCCGAACCCCGCGCCGATGTTTTCATCGCCGATGACGGCAGCCACGCGTTCTCCCAGCACCGCAGCCGCGCTTTGCGCCACGCCGAGATGGCCGGCAAAATGCAGCGCGCGGGTGGGGCGATAGGCATCGAGCCAGGCGGCATCCTCGCCCGCGGCGGCAAGGATAAGCGAAAGGCGCCGCATCGTCGCGGCGTGATCTTCGGGATCGTCGCGCGATAGCGCGGCGGCCTTGGCCAGCTGCACCTTCGCTCCGGCAGTGTCGCCCAGCAGCAGCAGCGCCTCGGCCCGCGCTGCCGCGAGCCAGCTCGGCGTTTCCTGCAATGGCCCGCCGCCATCGAGCGCGGCGAGCAGCGCGCGGGCCAGCTCCTGCGCGCGCTCGCGCTCTCCGGCAAGCCAGGTCATCGTGGCCTGGTTGATCTGGCTATAGGCCTGCGGATCGAGCGCGTTGGCGGCGGCGAAAGCGGCGGCCGCCTCGGCAAACAGGCGCGGCTTGCGGTCCTGGGGGGCCTGCAGCGCGCGGTCGCGGGCAAGCCGTCCGGCAACCGCCAGCGCAGCGGCATCATCGGTGGCAGAGCCGAAGCCGCCAGCCTCGAAAAGCGCGGTCGCATGGCCCAGCGCACCCGCTCTCGCTGCGGTAACCACCTGCGCCAGGGTCGGCGCTCGCTGCGCGATTTTCATGAGCGCGCGGTATGCCGGAAGAAGCACCATTGTGCAAACACGCCTGGGTTGAGCAGCCCGGAATCGTGCTGGACGGGAAAGCGGGCTGGTGCTTTCCCGTCCAGTTGCCGGACCGCCCGGTCCGGCAATCGGTCTGGCCGTCAGTTGCCGACCGGCAGGGTGCGCGGCGTGGCGGCGGCGAGCGCCTGGCCATTGGCGTTCTTCTGCGCTTCGAGCCTGGCGAGCTGGGCCTGGGCCCCTGCCTTGGCGCGGCGGTAGCAATCGCGGGCAGCGCGCACTTCGGCCATGCTGAGGTCGGCGGGCTTGCACACCTTGCGCGCGGCGATCTCGATCTGCGCCTGTGCCTGCGCAAGGGTGAGCCGTTCGATGTTGATCGCCTGGCTGCCGGTTGCTTCGTAAGCCTGGGCGAAAGCGCCTGCCGGGGCGGCGACGATCAGCGCGGCGATCAGGGCGGGGCGGAAGAAGGTCTTGGTCATCGTGCGTCTCCTGGGTCCTTGGGGCCGGGGTTGTTTCCCTCGACAAGGAGACGTCTACGCCGGTGCGATTCGCGCTGCGCGTGACGGTGGTCACGCTTTTGCCGGCGATCGTTTTTTCCACGCCCGATACGCAGCGAGCAGGCTTTATCTCGCCCGCCGCTGGGTTAAGGAGTGAAGGTTCACGAACCCGTTGCGAAAGGTTGGAGATGGCCGGCGCTGCGCTTGTCCGGATTGGCGTCACGGGTCATCGCCCCCGGCTGCTGGACCAGTGCGATCCCGCCGACCTGCGCACCCGCATCACCGCCACGATGCGCGCCATCGCCGCGCAGCTGGGCCCCGATGCCGCCATCACGGTGGTTTCGTGCGGCGCTGCCGGGGCGGACCAGCTGGCCGCGCGCTGCGCGCTCGATCTGGGCTGGCGGCACGAGCTGGTGATTCCGTTCGCACCCGCCGACTTCGCGCTCGACTTTGCGGAAGGGGCGGAGCGCGCGCAGTTCGACGCAACGCTGGCAGGCGCAGCCCACACCTTCGCGCTAGATGGCGCGCGCACCGATGCGGATGCCGCGGCGCAGGCGTACGAGCGCGCGGGCCGGGTCATGCTGGCGCAGTCGGACATCGTCATCGCTATATGGAACGGCGGGCCCGCGGCCGGGATCGGCGGCACCGGGCAGATCGTTGCCGAAGCGGTGGGCGACGGCATCCCCGTCGTCCATCTGCCGACCACGGCCGCCGCCGCGCCGGTCCTGCTGTGGGGAAGCGGCGGGGAAAGCGATGCGGGCGGCGATACCCTGCAGACCGTGGCGCGCCTTCCGCTCGAAAGGATCGGCGATGTGCTGCGTGCGCTGCCGGGCGTCGCGTCGGCGCCAGCGCCGCAAGGCAGTGATGCGATGGGCTTGCGGGCGCGCCTCCTCGCCGTGCCCTATCGCCTGATGCTAAGCCTGACCGGCGCGCGTGATCCCGGCGCGGCCGGGGCGGCCCATGCCGAACTGCCGCTCGCCCCCGAAATTGCCGAGGCCTTCAGCCGCGCCGACCGGACTGCCAGCGCAGCGGGATCGGCGTTTCGCGGGGCCTATGTCGCGAACTTCACGCTCGCTGCCGCAGCGGTGCTGGTCGCGCTGTCGGGGCTGCTGTTCCCGGTGGGGTTCAAGCCGGTGCTGCTCGCCAGCGAGTTGGCGCTGATCGGCTGCATCCTCGCCATCACGCGGATCGGCACGCGCGAAGACTGGCACCGCCGCTGGATGGAAAGCCGGCAACTGGCAGAGCGGCTGCGCTGCCTTGGCCTCGCGGCGCGGCTCGGCGAACTTGGGCTGCGTGCGCACGGAGCAAGGACCGCCGCCGATGTGCAGGCCAGCGCCAGAGCCGTCGCGCGTGCGGTCGGCCTGCCCGATGTCCGCGTCGATCGCCCCTGGCTGGAAGGAGTGCGGGGCGATCTCCTGTCTTTGATGGCAAGCCAGCGCGCTTATTTCGCGCGGGAAAGCCGCACGATGCACCGGCTCGATCATCGTCTCCATCGCGTCGGACTGCTGCTGTTTGCCGCCACCGCGCTGGTCTGCGCCGCGTTCCTCGGGTGGGAGGCGCTGCTCGGCCTCCATCTTGTGCAGATGGACGAAGAGGCGCTGCATCATGCGGCGGTGTGGGTCACCGTGGCGACCGCCGCGTTCCCGGCGCTGGGTGCGGCGCTCCACGGCATCCGCATGCAGGGCGATTTCGCCGGGGTGGCCGATCGCAGCCACACGACGGAGCGCGATCTTGCCCGGCTCGAACAGGCGATCCTGGCCGAACCGGTCGAATTCGACCGGCTGCTGCTGCGCGTGCGCCGGGTCACCGCGCTCCTGACCGACGATCTCGACAGCTGGACCCACGCCTATCGCGGGCGACCGCTGGTGCTGCCGGGCTGATCCTTCAGGCGATCAGCGCGGGCAGCCGCCGTTCCAGCAAGTCGATCAGCGCGCGCACCTTGGGCACGGCGAAGCGGCGCTGGGGATAGACCGCCCAGATCGGTTCGGGCAGATCGTCGAAGGCATCGAGCACCGGGATCAGCGAACCCGCCGCGATGGCATCCTGCACATAGAACGCGGGCAGCTGGCACAGGCCCATCCCGCCCTGCGCCGCGCGCATCACCGCCACCCCGCTGTTGCAGCGCAGCCGCCCGGTGGGCACGATGCTGAGCCGCTGCCCGTCGACGCGAAAGTGCCAGTTGGTGTTGGTGCCCACCAGGCACTGGTGCGCCGCCAGGTCCGAAGGATGCGCAGGATGGCCGGCTTGCGCCAGGTACGCGGGCGCGGCGCAGGTCACCAGCGTGCGTTCGGCCACCTGCCGCGCGGCGAGACGCGCATCGAGCGGGCTGCCGGTGCGGATCGCGATGTCGAAGCCTTCGCTGACCAGATCGACGATGCGGTTGGTGGTCTCCAGCGTCACCGAAAGCCCGGGATGGTCGTGCAGGAATTCCTCCACCACGGGCGCCACGAAACGCTCCCCGATGGCGACGGACGACGTCAGCCGCACTTCGCCGCGCATCTCGCCCTGCGCGCGCAGCTGGCGCAGCGCCTCGTCGCGCTCCTCGATGATCCGGCGGAACTGTTCGACGATCGAGCGGCCCGCATCGGTCAGAGCCACCGAACGCGTGGTGCGCTCGAACAGGCGCAGGCCAAGCCGTTCCTCGAGCCGCGCGACCGCCCGGCTGATCATCGAGGTGGATTCGCCCAGGCGCCGTGCGGCCGAAACGAAGCTCCCCGTGTCGGCAATCGCCACCACTTCGTCGAGCCCGTCCCATCGCGACACCGCATTGTCCCCAGATTGCAAAAGTGAAAATCGGATTTCACGGTTTATCGCAGGGCCGCAGCAATGTTAAGCGGCGCGCATCCACTCGAAAGGGTTCTCCATGAAGACACGCGCCGCAGTTGCCTTTGCTCCCAAGCAGCCTCTCGAGATCGTCGAGCTCGATCTGGAAGGGCCGAAGGCCGGCGAAGTGCTGGTCGAAATCATGGCGACCGGCGTGTGCCACACCGATGCCTACACGCTCGATGGCTTCGACAGCGAAGGGATCTTCCCCTCGGTGCTGGGCCACGAAGGGGCGGGGATCGTGCGCGAAGTCGGTGCGGGCGTCACCAGCGTGAAGCCCGGCGATCACGTGATCCCGCTCTACACGCCCGAATGCCGCCAGTGCAAAAGCTGCCTTTCGGGCAAGACCAACCTGTGCACCGCGATCCGCGCCACGCAGGGACAGGGGCTGATGCCCGACGGTACGTCGCGCTTCAGCTACAAGGGGCAGACCGTGTTCCACTACATGGGCTGCAGCACTTTCAGCAACTTCACCGTCCTGCCCGAAATCGCAGTGGCGAAGATCCGCGAGGACGCGCCGTTCAAGACCAGCTGCTACATCGGCTGCGGCGTGACCACGGGCGTCGGCGCGGTGATCAACACCGCCAAGGTGCAGGTGGGCGACAATGTCGTGGTGTTCGGCCTCGGCGGCATCGGTCTCAACGTGATCCAGGGCGCGCGGCTTGCCGGGGCGGGCAAGATCATCGGCGTCGACATCAACCCCGACCGCGAGGAGTGGGGCCGCAAGTTCGGCATGACCGAGTTCCTTAACAGCAAGGGCATGAGCCGTGAGGACGTCGTCGCCAAGGTCGTGGCGATGACCGACGGCGGCGCGGACTACACCTTCGATGCCACCGGCAACACCGAAGTGATGCGCACCGCGCTCGAAGCCTGCCACCGGGGCTGGGGCACCAGCATCATCATCGGCGTGGCCGAAGCGGGCAAGACCATCGAGACCCGCCCGTTCCAGCTCGTCACCGGCCGCAACTGGCGCGGCACGGCGTTCGGCGGCGCCAAGGGCCGCACCGACGTGCCCAAGATCGTCGACATGTACATGACCGGCAAGATCGAGATCGACCCGATGATCACCCACGTGATGGGGCTGGAGGAAATCAACACCGCCTTCGACCTGATGCACGCGGGCAAGTCGATCCGTTCGGTCGTCGTGTTCTGATCGGCCGGATAGCGAGATGACGATCGAGCAGGTCAGCGCCAACCGCAGCCACGGCGGTATCCAGAGCGTCCACACCCATCACAGCACGGCGACGGGCACGCCGATGACCTTTTCGGTGTTCGTCCCCGATCATGCCGAAGGCGAAAAGCTGCCGGTGCTGTGGTATCTCTCGGGGCTGACCTGCACCCACGCCAACGTCACCGAAAAGGGCGAATTCCGTGCGGCCTGTGCGCAGCACGGGATCGTCTTCGTCTGCCCCGACACATCGCCGCGCGGCGATGACGTGCCCGATGACGAGGGATACGATTTCGGCAAGGGCGCGGGCTTCTACGTCAACGCAACGCAAGCCCCCTGGGCGGCGAACTTCCGCATGCGCGATTACATCGAACAGGAATTGCCCGCGCTTGTCGCCGCGCATTTCCCGGTCGACATGGCGCGGCAGGGGATCACCGGCCATTCGATGGGCGGGCACGGCGCGCTCACCATCGGCCTGCGCAACGCCGGCCGTTTCCGTTCGGTCAGCGCGTTCTCACCGATCGTCAGCCCGCTCAATTGCCCCTGGGGCGAAAAGGCGCTGGGCGGCTACCTCGGCCCCGACAAGGCGGCCTGGCGCGAATACGATGCTTGCGCGCTGATCGCGGACGGGGCGCGGGTGCCCGACCTGCTGGTCGATCAGGGCGATGCCGACGGCTTCCTGGCCGATCAGCTCAAGACCCACCTGCTCGAAGAAGCCTGCGCCAGCGCCGGGCAACCCGCCACGATCCGCATGCAGGCCGGCTACGACCACTCGTACTATTTCATCTCGACCTTCATGGCCGACCACGTCGCCTGGCACGCCGAGCGGCTGAAGGCCTGATCGTGGGTCAGACCCGGCGCAGGCGCGTCGGGTCGACCCGCGGGGTGTAGACGCGGTGGCGGTCCTCGATCTGCCAGGTCGATCCCGGCGCGGGCTCGCTCGCCTTGCGATGGATCGCCTCCTCGACATCGGTCGCCGCCAGCTTGTCGTCCAGCGCCACGCCAAACGCCTGTCCCTTCACCCAGCGCACGGTGCCGTGGACCGCGACGTCTCCGGGCAGGCGGACCAGCACGGATTCGCCCTTGACCGGGGCGATGCTGCGGCAGGTTCCGCCAAGGCCGAATTCGGACAGGTTGCGGATGATGACGTCGCGCTCCTCCCCCGTATCGGTCACGAGCGTTGCGCGGACGATCCGCGCACGACGGTGTTCGCGACCGACGCGATCGTGCATTTCGGACGGAAGATCAAAGCTCATGCGACATGTCCAAAGGGCTGGCGTGTTGCCGGGGCTTATCAGAACGTCGGGACAATCAACAGTGCTGTTTCCTTAAATAATCTTTAGAAACCATAGATTTGACGTTACGTTGCAACCCTCAGTGGGAACGATCGTAATCGCTGTGGATTGCGCAGTAAGGATCGAATTCCAGGAACTAGTACCAATGCCATGGACATACCGCATCGTAGATCACGGAGAGCATTTCGTGCTCCATGAGGTGGAACTTGACGATGAAGGGCATGTGCGGGACTGGCTGCGTCGCTCGATCGACTTTGCTTGCGATCGTGATTGCAGTCCCGGCGGCATCGTCTCTCTGCTCGAGGACGCGCTGAAGGAAGCGCGGCGCGCGCCGGTGCTCAAGCTCACCAAGGATGGCGCGCTGGTCGAACCGGCCTGAACGCGCGCCTAAAGCGCCAGCAGGGCAATCGCCGCCAGCTGGTCCTTGCTGAAGCCATCGGCCATCAGCGCATCGACCACCGATTGTGGGGTCGGCCGGCCACGGCGCGAGCGACAGACGAAGACGTCGAGCGGGGCCGCCGCGTCGCGTTCATCGGCGTGTGCTTTCCGGCCTAGTACGCGCGAGAGAAATCCCGGTCGCGTGCGGCAGTCGGCCTCGCCCATCGCCAGCATCGCCTGGCGGACACGGTGCCATTCGGGCTGGGCGAGGTGCGGCCATTGGGGTGAGGCAGGCGTCATGGCATGGATCCGCGTGCAGGAGGGTGGAGGGCGCCTGTTGGGACGCCCCCCGGATGTGTCGGCCAGACGGGATCAGGCCGCGTCGACCAATACGATCTCGCTGTCTTCGAGCGCTGTGACGCGCAGCACTTCGAGATCGCTGATCGCCGCGCCGTCGCGGGCGTTCACGGTCACTTCGTCGATCCGCACCTTGCCGGTGGCGGGGACGAGGTAGCCCTTGCGCGCCGCGCCGAGCGGATATTCAGCGGTATCGCCCGCCTTCAGCGAAGCGGCGACGACCCGCGCGTCGGTGCGGATCGGCAGGGCATCGCCATCGCCTTCATAGCCCGAGGCCAGCGTGACGAACTGCCCGGTGCGATCGCCCTTGGGGAAGGGGCGCGAACCCCAGCTCGGCTGTTCGCCCTGGCGCGTCGGGATGATCCAGATCTGGAAGATCTTCGTGATCACATCCTCCATGTTGTATTCCGAATGGCGGATGCCGGTGCCTGCGCTCATCACCTGGACGTCGCCCGCTTCGGTGCGGCCCTGGTTGCCCAGGTTGTCCTGGTGGGTGATCGCGCCTTCGCGGACGTAGGTGACGATCTCCATGTCGCGGTGGGGGTGCGGCGGGAAGCCGGTCTTGGGCGCAATGGTATCGTCGTTCCACACGCGCAGGTTGCCCCAGTGGACGCGGGCCGGATCGTGATAGCCCGCGAACGAGAAGTGGTGCTTGGCATCGAGCCAGCCGTGGTTTTCGCCGCCAAGGCTGTCAAAGGGTCGAAGTTCGATCATCGGTGGTCTCCGGCGGGAAGCGGGCGGAAGCGCCTTGCTTCGTTGAACCCCAGATAGGCCTTGCGCGCATTTCTGATCAGGGGGATAAAATGATGCGAAATGTTCGATAAAGTGGAACGATCTGATGGCCAATCCCGGCACGCCGACCTTTGACCAGCTCCGCATCTTCCTGGCCATCGTCGATACCGGCAGCTTTGCCGCGGCGGGGCGCAAGCTCAACCGCGCGGTATCGGTGATCAGCTACGGCATCGCCAACCTCGAAGCGCAGCTTGGCGTCATGCTGTTCGACCGCGAAGGCACGCGCAAGCCGACGCTGACCACGGCGGGACGATCGCTGCTGGCCGAGGCGCGGGCGATCGCGGCGGGGTTCGATGGCCTGCGCGCGAAAGTGAAGGGCCTGCTCGACGGGCTGGAGGCCGAGATCGACGTGGCGGTCGACGTGATGGTGCCGTCCGATCGCCTGGGCAAAGTGCTGCGCGAATTCGCCCGGGCCTTCCCCACCGTGCAGCTGCGCCTCCATGTCGAAGCGCTCGGCGCGGTGACCGCCATGGTGCTCGACGGCAAGGCGACGGTGGGCATTTCCGGCCCGATCACCGAAGGGGTCGAACGGATCGCCGCAGGGCAGGCGCTGATGGTGCCGGTGGCGGCGCCGGACCACCCGCTCGCCCGGATGGATCCGATCCCGGCCGGTGCCGCCCGCGATTACACGCAGCTCGTCCTGTCCGACCGGTCGCGCTTTACCGAAGGGCGCGACTTTTCGGTGGTCAGCCCCAAGACCTGGCGTCTGGCCGATCTTTCGGCAAAACACGCGCTGCTGAAGGAAGGGATCGGTTGGGGCAACATGCCGATGCACATGGTGGAAGGCGATTTGCAATCGGGCGCGCTGGTCCGGCTGATCATGCCTGACAGCACCGAAGGGCTCTACGGGTTTTGGGGCATCTGGCGGCGCGACCTGCCGCCCGGACCCGCCGCGCAGTGGCTGCTCGACGAATTCATCGCCTCGACCGTGCTGTGCAAGTCGCACGAGGGCAAGCGGCCGGTCTGAAGCGCGCGCTGCCTGCGCATGAGAAAGCATCCGGCGGCGAGCCCGGACGATAACGCCTTTGGGAAGTGTACGGACCTGCGCGACCGGCGCGGGCGCCATGCGTGGCGCTGCGCGTGGAGGGCAAGAGGAACGCTGTGGCGAGTGGCCGGCGGGGCGTTGGCTATCCCGGATCGGCTCAGCCTGAATTCGGACGGGGGCTCGAAACCCGGGCGGCGGCTCGCAAGGCGGCCCGGTCCGTAGCGATAAGTCCCGCGAGGATAAGTTCCGGGATTGGTCGCGGCCGCATGAAGGGCCGGACCGGACTGGAACCGGACTCGCAAGAGCGCATACACGCGGTTGAACTACCGCACCACATCCGCCCGTCCGTTGCAGTGGCATTGGGTTGCCCTGAGGGACTTGGGGCTTAACGCCCTCTCTGCCGTATCCCCCGAGAGGAATGCGGCTCCCGCAGCGCCGACCCGCGCCGGTCGCGTCGGGCCTTTCCCTGCGTGGAGATTGGCCCGAAGGAGCGAAGAGCAAGCCGGCCATGCCGCTCCCGGTCCGTGGGCGGGCATATAACCTATATGGTACGTTTTGTCAAGGTTGGGTAGGAAGAGACAGATGCGAGGGGGTCACCCCCTCGCGCTCCCGGGAGGTCTTCCGACGCTAGGCCAGCGCTTTGGGGGGGTGTTGGGTGCTGTCTCGCTGTTGCGCCTGAAAGAACAAGGGCGGCCCTTCGACAGGCTCAGGGCAGGCGGTGTGGGGGGAGGGGGTGTGGTCTGCTTCCGGGCTCGTCATGCCAGCGTAGGCTGGCATCGCTGGCGGTTTGCGGAACGGTTGGGAAGCGCTTGGCGGCCAGCGATCCCAGCCTTCGCTGGGATGACACTATGGGCGGAGGTCGGCGCCACGCTTACCCCCGCCCATCCTGAGCTTGTCGAAGGATCGCTCTCTTCTTTGGACAGGTCCTCTACCCTCCGCTGGGCAAATGTTGCATGGCGCTGCACATGATCGTGCCTGACCATACTCAACCGCTGGCGTCCGGCTATCACGCCGTGGCGCCGGGAGATCTTGCCTGCGTGGTGACCGCGCTCGAGATGCGGGCGCCGCCCGAGGGATTGCGGCGTCTGGTGCCCGAGCCGGAGGTGCCGTTGCAACTCGTGCGGTGGAAAGCGGCGGCGCCGGCGAAGTACCGGATGCTCTATGCCCGGGTCGGGTCGCCGTGGATCTGGTGGTCGCGCCTGGCGAAAAGCGACGAGGAGCTGACCGCGATCATTCACGATCCGCAGGTGCAGGTCTTTGCCGTGGCCGACCGCGCGGGTGTCGAGGTCGGCATGCTCGAGCTTGATTTCCGGGTGGCGGGCGAATGCGAGATCGCTTTCTTCGGGCTGGTCAAGGGTGCGACGGGCAAGGGGCTGGGCAAGTGGCTGATGCGCCGCGCGCTGCAGCTGGCCTGGGCATCGGGCGTGGAACGGGTGTGGGTGCACACCTGCACGCTCGACGGGCCGCAGGCGCTGCCGTTCTACATGGGGCAGGGGTTCGTGCCCTTCGCCCGCTATGTCGAGATCTTCCCCGATCCGCGCCTTGCCGGCGTGCTGCCCGAAGACAGCGCGCCGCAGCAGCCGGTGCTCAGGCCCGTGCCGGTGGCCTGACGCCGCGCCGCCAGACCATCCAGACCAGCGCCGCAGAGGCGAGCGGCATCAGGTTGAGGTGCAGTGGCAGCGCCGCCGCGCGCGTGGCGAGAGGGGCGAGCCATAGCGCGACGAGCGCGAGCTTTTCCCACGGCCGCCAGCCTTCGCGCCGTGCTTCGCCCACCAGCCAGAACACCGGCAGGGCGAGGAAGGCGAGATCGTAGGAGAAGAGGTAAGGCGAGGCTAGCGCGGTGGCGGCGAGCAGCATGGCCCCGGCGGCGCGATCGTCCCTGGCGTGACGCCAGTACAGGCAGGTGAGCGCGCCGGTCGCAATGGTGACGAAGCCCTGCCCGACAAGCGCGGTGGTGGCGTCGAAATGGTAGCGAAGGCCGGCATAGACGGTCGCCATGCGCAGGAAGAACGGGCCGCTGTCATCGGCCATCAGCGTGGCGCTGGCCTTGAAGCTTTCGGGATAGGCGAGCCAGGTGACGCTGCCGAATACCAGCCAGCTGGCCAGGCACAGCGCGATGGCGCTCGCGGCGGCAGCGGCAAAGGCGCTCCATTTGCGCCCGGCGGCGAGCCAGAACGGCACCAGCAGCGCAAGGTGCGGCTTGACGATAAGTGCGCCCAGCAGCGCGCCCGCCAGCAGCGGACGGCGCGGCAGGGCGAGGCAGCCGCCGATCAGCAGCAGCGCGGTGAGGAAGCCGTTCTGCGCATGGCTCGCCGCGAGATAGGCGCCGGGAAAGGCGAGCACGGCGATGGGCGCTTCGGGCAGCAGGCGTCGGCAGAGCAGGAACCAGGCGGCCCAGCCCGCGATCACCCATGCCACCCAGGCGCTGGCATAGGGCAGCAGGCCGAGCGGCGCGGCGACGAACAGGTAGGGCGGCGGATTGACGAAGACGACGAGCTGCCCGGTGCCCGAAAGCGCCTGCACCGCCTGTTCGGCGGCGATATCGTAAACCCGGGCAGGCGTGCCCGCCACAACGAGTTTGCCCGCGCCCCAGAAGGCGAGGAAATCGCTGCCGATATGGCCGGTCGCCTCGACATAGACCTTGGCGAGCATCGGCAGGTAGGCGAGCGCGATCATCAGGCCATAGGCGCGCACCCGGCCAAGGTTCAGGAACGCAAGCGAGCGCAGCGCGGCCAGGGGTGCGGCGGACGGCGCGGCGGGCTGGGCAGGGATGGCACGGGGTGACGTCAAGGATCGCTCTGGATTGCCGCTGGTTGCCGGCGTTTATGGCAAACAAGGGGTAAACAAAGCCTTTTGCCCGCCTTTTCCCTTGCGGAAGCGGGGGCTTTGCCTCCATTTTAAGGGCCAGATGCTCCGTCAGTACGAACTTGTCGAACGTGTGCTCGCCTATGCTCCCGATGCGGACGAGGCGATGCTGAACCGCGCCTATGTCTACACCGTGCAGAAGCACGGCACCCAGAAGCGCGCTTCGGGGGACCCCTACTTCTCGCATCCGGTCGAGGTCGCGGGCCTCATGACCGAGCTGAAGCTTGACCAGGAAACCATTGTAACCGCGCTGCTTCACGACACCGTCGAAGACACGCTCGCGACCACCGACGAGATCGAGCGGCTGTTCGGCGGCGATGTCGCGCGACTGGTCGACGGGGTGACCAAGCTCTCCAAGATCGAGACGATGACGGAGAACGAGCGCGCGGCCGAGAACCTGCGCAAGTTCCTGCTGGCGATGAGCGAGGACTTGCGCGTGCTGCTGGTCAAGCTGGCCGACCGGCTGCACAACATGCGCACGCTGCACTTCATCAAGAGCGAGGACAAGCGCCGGCGCATCGCGCGCGAGACTATGGATATCTACGCGCCGCTGGCCGAGCGCGTGGGCATGTACGAATACATGCGCGAGATGCAGCTGCTGGCGTTCGAGCAGCTGGAGCCCGAAGCCTATGCCACGATCACTGGCCGGCTCGCCGCGATCCGCAGTGAGGAAGGCGCGCAGGTTGACGCCATTGCCCTGCAGATCAAGCAGGTGCTGGCCGAAGCTGGCATGAAGGTTGAAGTTTCGGGACGCGAAAAGCACCCCTATTCGATCTGGAAGAAGATGGCCGAACGGCACGTCAGCTTCGAACAGATCACCGACATCATGGCGTTCCGGGTGCTGACCGACAGCGAGGACGATTGCTACAAGGCGCTGGGCGTGCTCCACCGGGCCTGGCAGATGATCCCCGGGCGGTTCAAGGACTATATCTCCACGCCGAAGATGAACGGCTACCGTTCGCTGCACACCGCGCTGATCTACAGCAATGCGATGCGCGTGGAAGTTCAGATAAAGACGAAGGAGATGCACCGGCTCAACGAGTACGGGCTCGCCGCGCACTGGGCCTACAAGCAGGGCGGGCGGCCCGATGGGCAGGTGGGCTGGCTGCGCGACCTGGTCGAGATCCTCGATGCGAGCCACGATGCCGAGGAACTGCTCGAGAATACCAAGATGGCGATCTACCAGGATCGCATCTTCGCCTTCACCCCCAAGGGCGCGCTGTTCCAGCTGCCCAAGGGCGCGACGCCGATCGACTTCGCCTTTGCCGTGCACACCAACCTGGGCGCGCAGGCGGTGGGGGCGAAGATCAACGGCCGCCACGTGCCATTGCGCACCGCGATCGCCAATGGCGACGTGGTCGAGATCATCAAGAGCCGCAATTCCGAGCCGCAATTGTCGTGGCTGGGCTTCGTCGTCACGGGGAAGGCGCGCGCCGCGATCCGCCGCTTCGTGCGCCAGAAGGAGCGCGCCGAGATCGCCGCGATCGGGCGCAAGCTCTATGAGGAGATTGCCGAGCGGCTGCCTTCGAAGATCGGCAAGAAGGCGCTGGCCGATGCGGTGAAGCGGCTGAAGCTGGCTTCGGAAGAGGACCTGATGGTCGCCATCGGTTCGGCCAAGCTGGATGACCGCGCGGTGATGGAAGCGCTGGTGCCGGGCAGCGCGGCGAACCTGCCGGCGAGCGAGGAATGGCCCAAGCAGCAGCGCGCCATCGCCGTGCGCGGGCTGACCCCGGGCATGGCGTTCCAGCTGGCCGAATGCTGCCACCCGGTGCCGGGCGACCGCATCGTCGGCCTGCGCCGGCCGGGGCGCGGCGTGGAGGTCCATGCGATCGACTGCATGAGCCTGGCCGACGGGGTCGATGCCGACTGGATCGACCTTAGCTGGGATGCGCGCACCGACGGCGCGATCGGCCGCCTGCGCGCCGAGCTGTACAACCGCCCGGGCACGCTGGCCGAAATGGCCGGCATCTTCGCCAAGAACCACGCTAACGTCGTCAACCTGGAGATGACGCAGCGCGAAAATCCGTTTCATACCTATGAGGTAGACCTGGAAGTTCGCGATCTGGCGCACCTGACGCGGATCATCAGCGCGCTGCGCGCCAGCGACGCCGTGGCGCAGGCCGAGCGAATTTGACGCGGCGCGCTGCGGCTTAGATCCGCAGCGTCAAAGGCACGGGCGCGCCTTCGGCAAGCGCTTCGGCGCGGCGCACGGCGGCCTTGATCGGCACGATCCAGCCGGTGTCCTTCGACGGGAAGGCCGAAGTCGACCAGCGGCTTTCGCCCACCTCGATTGCGACCTTGACCGAGCCCCAGCCGGCGCGGCGGCCGGTTTCGAGCCGGCGCATCAGCGCGGTGGCGCTGAGCGCTTCACCCGCCGCGCCGTCGATGGTGACGAAGAACCAGTCACCGCCGTTGCCGCCGGTCCAGCGCCACAGCGGCGGCGACAATGCATGCAGTTCGTCCATGGCAGGCAGGTTCACGGCACGCGGCGGACGGGGACGGGGATATTGCAGATGTCGGCGCCGCCCGCCGGGCGGATGTAGAACGGATCGCGCCGGTTGGCGCGCGCATCGGCATAGCGGGCGAAACTGGCGCTTTCCGTAGAGAGGTACTGATAGCGCGGCAGATCGGGCACGTCGGTGCCGAGGCGGATGGCGCGGATGGGGGTGCGTTCGGCGGCGGTCTTGTAGAAGCCGAGATCGCCCGTGCCGCGCGGCAGGCTGGAGAGGTGCTCGATCCCTTCGATCACCCGGCCGACGACGGCGATGTTGCGATCGAGCTGGCGCGGCGCGTGCCCGATCACGGCGTAGAGTTCGGCGCCGGTACCGGTGTCTGGCGGCATGTTGCGGCCGACGCCGACGGTGCCGTAGCAGTGGACGGGCGCGACGCCACCCGGTGCATAGGAAACCGGCCATCCCAGTACGACGCCAGTCCCGGCAGCATAGGCGTCACGCTGGGCGTTGGCCCAGCCCTCCGGGGCGGCCTTGGCGGTGTACTGGTCCTGCGGCACCACCAGCAGCCCCTGCGGCAACGCCTTCGCCTTCGCGGCATCCTCGCCATCGGCATCGCCCCATTGCACGACGTAGTTGTCCTGCACGCGGTTGATGCTGGTGCCGTCCCACCAGCGCGCGGCGGCGAGCGTGCGGATGTTGCCGATCCACCCTTGCGAGAAGGGCGCCGGCAGCAGCTGGATCACCACCCGCCGGGGCTTGCCCGCCGCATCGGGGGCGAGGTCCATGACGAGCAGGTCGGCCGGCGCGATCGCGCTCCAGTCTGCGACGGGCGCCTGGCCAACGATTTCGAGCGGGGCGAGCGGCTTGGGCTCGCTAGCGGGCGCGGCGGCGGCGAGGGTCGGGGCGAGGGCGGCCAGCAGGGGCAGGGCGGCGGCAAGAAGCGGCTTGTGCATGAAACGCTTGTGCCAGCCTTCGCGCCCTTGCGAAAGCGCCGCCGTGCGGCTAGGGGCGCCGTTCCAGTGCGATTGGATGGTCGCCTGATTCACGGTCCGTGCAGGTCACGAACCGATCAGGCTCGTGCGGAGCGGTGGCCGAGTGGTCGAAGGCGCTCGCCTGGAAAGTGAGTATACGTCAAAAGCGTATCGAGGGTTCGAATCCCTCCCGCTCCGCCACCGGCCATTGATTTTCCTGGATTAAATTCAAGCTATGCCGCCGGTTCCCATAACCGCTCCCCGATAGGCGCTGCGCTTGAGGCGAACGCCAGCGGCTGGATTCGCTCATTCGGCACGGGCCTCAACACTTTTTAACAGGGGCGGGGCTAGCGTCCGTCATGCTAATCGGGCAGCCATGCCGGTGCCAGCCGTGGAAGCTGGAAACCCATACACACACACACCGAACGCGACAAATCGCGGCTGGAAATGGCTGGATTGTGCGGGTTTCGAGCGGTGGCAGCTTCTCAGTCAAAAGTGACTTGTGATTTGGATATGACTGAAAGCGCGGAAAACCGGGCAATGCAGACCAATCAATATCGACTGGCTACAAATGTTGCCGATGGATTGCCCCCGCCATAGTATCGTGGACGCTACAGGGGGAATCACATGGAACGGGGCATTCTTGCAACGTCGATATTCGCCGTCGCGTCTATCAGCGCACCGGCAATGGCGGCGGAATACGTTTTGGACGTGACCGCCAAGCCTGAGCAAACTTCACGATTTGAAGATGGCCGGGAAGCCGTGGACGATGCAACGCCGACAAGTTCCGTCCGCATATTGGAACCTCGGCAGCAGACTCCCAAGCAAGGCGGCTTCCGCGTCTATGTCGTGAACAACAGCGGAAAGCCGTTCAATTTCGGACCCGAAAGCATCACGGTCAAAATGCAGGACGGCACGACCATTGCGATGCTCACCTATCAGGACTTGCTCAAGCAAGAGAAGCGTCGGGAAGCGTGGCAAGCGCTCGCGGTCGGACTGGCCGCCGCTGGCCGGAACATGCAGGCCAGCCAAGCCGGTTATAGCTATGGCTCAGCGACCTACTCCGGAAATACCTACGGGTCTTTCGGGTCCACGCCATACACCGCCAACAGCTACGGGACGGCGACCTATTCGGGCTACAATGCTGGCGCTGCCTTTGCTGCGCAGTCGGTCGCCAATGAGCAAAACCAGCGCGACCTACAGGCGATGCAATTGGGCCAAGCCGCAAGGCGCGAGGACTTGGCTCAGATAATGAAAATGACCACCGTTGATCCTGGGCAGGCCTTTGGGGGCATCGTCCAGTATATGATTCCATCGACGGTTCGGTCCAGCAAGGCACCGGTGCCGATCACCATAGAGGTGCGAACCGGGGATGAGGTTCACACCTTCCAAGCGACGCTAGCGAAACACAAAGGTTAGGCGCGGGGCACTTCCCGAACCAGCCGCAGAATCCCGCTCAGGTGTCGAGGCAACGCAGATAGGCGCGGGCGGAGTGCGCCAAAACGAAAACGGCCCCGAAACCAAAGGGTCTCGGGGCCGGAACGGACCCCCTGCTTGTTATCGCCGAGGGTCATGCCAAGTTTCCTTGGACTTAAGCCTGATGCCTTTCGGCAGCGCAGGAACACTGTGCATATAATCCGATAATGCTTAACCTGCAATGACGATGCCGAGCGCGCTGGCGACGGCACGCCGCAATTCGGCGACAAGCTCGGCGGAAAGTTCATGCTGCCAATACTGCCTAGAGCCGGTAACGTGGTGTCGGAAGTGAGGCAAATCCAGCCGATCATATCCAACGGTCGCCACCATGTCGCATTTTGCCCATCGAGGCACGTCGCCCCAAGGGTCCGGCACAGCCAGTTCTAGGGCAACGTGCCACGCCTCCACGGGCGACGGTGGGGTGGCCGAAAGCGGAACAACAGTTACAAGGTCATTCCGGCGCTTCAGTTTTGGCGACACTGTTACCGCAAGCCTGCGTTTGGCCATTTCCGGCGGTCGAAAACCGCCTTTGGCGTAATCACAAACGACGATAGTTCCGGGGCGGGGATGATAGGGTAACGCCATATTGAACGACGCCTAACGCGCTGCCGCCAATCTGCCAATTGCCCTGTCCCTATTGATTGAACACCTTGCCGGTTTCCTGCACCAGCCGCGCAATCTCCCTCAGGTATCGAGCCGCCGCCATCGCCTCGGCAGACCGCCCGCCATGCTTCCGTGCGTTGCAATTCCCCTCAGGCGCACCCGGATTCGTGCCCCCGTGCATACGGCACCGCTTCCGCCCTTTCACGGCTGGGGATTGGCACTCCGTTCCCAAACGCGTCCGGGCAAGACAGCGAGGGGCTTGTGCCAGCCGCTCCGGCTGCATGGGATTGATCGGCGACTTTTCCATTTTCCGCTCCCCCGGCGTGATGGTGGAATTGATCGGCAATGACGGCCTTCCCGCCCTCATTCACATGCACGTGGCGCACGGTTTGCTCGCGCGGCTGGTGTAGCTTCGCCAATGCCTCCAAGGTTGCCCGGCAATTACTCTGAGCCTTCAGCGCCAAGCGCCCGTACCGCTCGGCAGCGTTGATGTATTCGCCCATATTGACCGCCGCGCGCCGGGCCAGTTCAGTAAACATCGCGTCGAGCGTGACCGCTTGTGAGGCAAGCATCGCGCTGGCAATCGCCAGATCGCCGCTCTCTGCTTTCACCGTCGCCTTTTGCACGTGGTCGAGGAAGTCCATGATACCGGGCTTTTCGACGTCATCGCCCAGCACCTTCATGGCGAATGTTGAGGCAGTCGCCGCGTTGCGCAGTTGAGGCTGTAGCAGCTTGCGTGCCATCGCTCTCGCGCCGGTTTCCGTGGGTGTTTGCTCCACGGTCAGGACGTTTTCAGGTTTCATGCCATCATCGGCTTTCTTGCCCTTTGCCATAATCATCCCTTTGTCTTGCGCGCCTTCGCGCCAATGTTTTGAGAGGTTCCGCAACGCTTGCCGATAACGCGCCCGCCCGGCTCCAGCCGCTCCAGGTTGAATTGTTGCGCGGCATCATGGCTTGCCCCCTTCAGGACATAGGTAAGCGCCGCCCCCAGATTGATGGCGTGGAGATCGGGATTGCCCGTCTCCAGCCCCAGCCGCCCGCCTATCGGTTTGCTGTGGATCACGCGCGCCCGATAAGGCTGCCCGGTGATCCGGCGAAGCCAGCCCCGCTGTAGCGCCGTAACAATGGGCACGAGATCGGCAGGTACATGTATGAGCAAGTGACAGTGCCCGCCCTTGTCATGGGTGTTGCCGGGGACGTTTTCATGCGTCCAGAGCCACGCCGTGCGGCTGCCATGCCGGGCCAGCGCCTTCGTCAGCAGATCGGTAAAGCGGTAGGTGGCCTTCGCCATGCCCGCCAAGGGCACTCCAGCGGCCTGCCAGTGAATCGAGATCATGCGGGTAAAGGGCAGCCCGATTTTTTCGGCGTGGCGCTCAGCGGCCTTGAGATTGCCAATCTGAGCGGCTGTCAGTGCATGGCTCTCCCGGTCGGCACGGTTGCGCGCGCCACCTCTGCCATTGGTGCTAGCGGAAAGGGCTGCCACACCAGAGGTAAGGTAATTAATCGCAAGCGCCGTGCCAGTTCGAGCAACCGGCGGATTTGCTGGTGACTGCGGATGGAGCGGTGCAATTGAAACTCCACCGAAACCGCAATCCCGGTGGAGTTTCAAAGCGCTGCCGTCGCGCGCGCGCGGAATGCGCGAAGCAACGGCAGTGGCCATCACGCGGCAATCCAGACAATGGCCAGCTTGCCGGTGCTATTCGGCCTGCGCTGCCCGCTGTCACGGATAAGTCCCTTGCGTCTCAATTCGCTGGTGCGCGGCTGGATAGACCAGCGGTCCATATCGAGCCGTGCCGCCAGTTCATCTGCAGTCAGACCACGCGCGCCAGCATCGCGGATTGCGCCCTCTGCCATGCGCTGGAGCCGCCCCAGCTTAGGCGCAAGGGCATCGGCAGCGGCAATCGAGGTTTCCACATTCCGGTGCCCCGGTGCATTGGGATAGGTGCTCATGCCGCGCCCTCCTCTGCCAACGGCGGTAAGCCCGCGCGGTCCAGCAGTTTCGCAAGCCAATCGGCCTGCGCTTTGCTCATGGGCGTGGAATCGACGGCAAGCTGGCCAAGGAATTGCCCGGCCTTACGGCTGAGCCGATAATTGCCGTTAAGCAGGGCAAGGGCCGCTGCGCGGTGATCGGGGAAGGGGCGATTAGTCATTGCAACGGCCCTCCCCAAAGCAGAGCCGCGCCATATCCCGCGCCATCCATGGCGAGAGGCAGAAACGGGAGGAAAGCGTTTGAGCCTGCCAATCCGATGCGGTAGAGGGGGTACGCAACCAGCCACCAAGTTGATTGCGCGAAGCCCCGGTGCCAGCCGGGGTTTTGCTTTTCAGGGGCATGGCTCAAGCCTCCCCCGCAATCAGGGCGTGCAAAGCCTCTGCCGGAATAATCGTCCTGCCACCGACGCGAACAGCGCGAAGGCGACCAGCCGAAATGTGATTGTAGAGCGTGGTCCTGCCAAGGCTGGACGCCTGACAGGCTTCCCGAATGCTGTAACCGATCTTCGGGGGATCGTGCTTGACGGATTGCATTGGATTACCTCGGTTTGGTTTGAACCGAGGCAATCAAGCGACACTGAAAAATCCGCAGCAAATTGCCCATGTGCGGAAGGGTATGCCGGTTTTCATGCGTCCTTTTTGGGCCTCCCGGCAGGCTTCCACCGTCCCTTTATTAAGTACCTCACTGTCGTAGTCGCTACGTTAGCAAAGCCCGGCTCAAGCCGCATCCTTTTGGCAATTGTCCGTCCATCCAAACCGCGAGCTTTCATTTCATCCGCCTTGGCCAGAATCTCGTCATCGCTCGGCGGACGGCCCGCCTTCACAGATGGCGCACGATCAACAAATGCACTTGGGGAAGCTGCCATTGCCGCTCGCCAGTCACCAAATGCCAGTCGCGACAGTAGAATGGGGCATCCCGCGCCATGATCCGCAGGTGCCATCCCGCGATAGACGTGGTGCAGGCTTTCCGGGTTTACGCCATTCCAATAGAACCGAGGCACAAGCAGCGGACCGCCATTCGTCGGCGCAACATAGGCTGGCAAACTGCCCTCCCGTAGCGCGCCGTGGAGGGTGCGGCTGGCTTGGCGATACGTCTCCATGAACGGCGGGGGAGAGCCATCCACGCGCGGCTCGATTACTGCGCCACTTGGATCGCGAAAAATCAAATCGCCAGCAGCATTCTGCCAAATCTCAATGTCGTGTGACGGCTTGCCATGCGCCAGCCATGACAACGCTTCGTCCAGCGGCATGACGGTGCCAATCTCAGGCAATGCCGCTGGTAACGGGACAAAGAACGCCCGCGCCGTATCGTCCTGATCGGGAAACAGCTTCAATAGGTCGGCGCGGCTAACCTTGACCGAGCGGAACGCGTCCCTGCGATCCTGCAACACTCGTTCAAGGGCGCTACCTTCCTTGTTCCAAGTCACGCCCGTGCCGTATCGCAAGCCGTCATAGAGAATGTCGAATTGAGCAAAATCCTCAAATCGCACCGGGTCAATCGGAGCAGTGAGCACCTTGCTTTCGTCAGTCGAATTGCTTTCCACATACTTGCCGCGCGCCGCGATTTGGCCACCGCTTGCCCGGATTGCCAGCCTAGCAATGGCATCGGAAAGCGCTGCCTGAGGATCGGTTGCATCGAAGGCGTTTCCGGAAATTGCGCGGTCGAGGCTGTCACGGTCCAGCGCAAAGCCGAATGCGATCCACGTCAATGCCTCGGACAGCGTGACAAACGGCGCATCCGAGGGAAGCCGTTTCTTGACCGGCTCCGGCTTCGATTGGGCATCATACGGGAGCGGGAGTGCGGGCAAGTCGGCGGGATCATGCAAGGGTTGGCTATCCATCCACTTCGTGAAAGCGTCGCGGTCCAGATATACCGAGTGACATGACCAGCGCTGCCATTCGTCCGGCAGGAACACGTCCAAGGGCAAACGCCCCTCAAACCAGACATGCTCATTCCGCTCTGCCCCTACCCATGCCCAGCCCGGAACATCGCGGGATTCCAATCCGTCGCTGAAATGCGCCCGCACCGCGCCCGCGAGCAGGCCTCGCTGCAACACAAGCATGGAACGATCTTCCATCTTCTTTCGGCGGACAAATGCGACTTCATCGTCCTCGGAAAACATTTCGATAAGGACGGGCGAAACATCGAGCCATGGCGCGGGATCGGCATCAGGCACCGCAGCTTTGACGCGCTGGTGCAATTCGCGGATCGCATCCCGGCAAGATATTGAATTGGGGCGGACACTGCCCCCATGCGTTGCCATACAACCGCCTCCCTAGCGGCTCCCCAAAGGTGGGCGGGGAAGCACGTGGGAAGCGCGCTTGTCGGATGGCCGTCCTATCCCCGCCGAAATATGGTAGCGAAGCGCAAAGTCCTCAAGCAGAGTGATGGACGCTATTGTGAATCCTCTGCACCGACCCTGGATCAATTGAAAGGCGGCGAAATGTCGATACTCCGCAGTTTGTTTTCTGCAAAAGAAGTCCGCGACGTTGCGTATGCCATCAGCAGTTTGAATGACGGCCCGCTTGGCAACAATCTCTCGTTTTCGGAGATTGCCCAAGCTGCAATTGATGCGCTTTATTCCAATGCCGAAACGGTCAAGCGGCAGGTTATCGTTGATGGGTTGCCGCCGTTGCATGTTGCGCTAAACCTGATCGTGAATCTCTGTGGTCGAGATTTGGGGAGCGGCCACTTCCACACCTATCGCGGGGTTTTGAGCGGACGCGGCACCGCTCGAAAGGCGCTTTTTCACGAAGCGCAGCGAATGATGGTTGAGCGTGGATTTATACAACAAGATGATGCCGACGTTGGGGCAGAAAGACTCAGGGAGGAAATTGCCACCGCTGGCTAGACCGCAGTTCGTATAGGCGTGACGTTAGCACCAGCCGCCGGGATCGTGGCGCAATAGGTGGCCCAATCATCCATGAGCCGCCGCCGCTTGTCGAACAGGTCGCCGCGCCGATAGGCCCGCTCCACCTTGTTCTCGATAGTGTGCGCCAAGGCCATTTCCGCAACCTCGTGGGCATAGCCGGTGCATTCGGCGGACCAGTCGCGGAAGCCCGAGCGGAAGCCGTGCACAGTCACGTCAACTTTCATCCGGCGAAGCAGCATGGCCATGGCCATGCCGGACATTTTCCCGCCCTTGGTCGCCGGGAACAGCCATTCCTTGCGCAGCCCTTGCGTGGCCTTCAAAATCTCCACCGCGCGCGGCGACAGGGGCACGCGATGTTCCTTGCCCGCCTTCATGCGGCTGGCAGGGATCGTCCAGATTGCCTTCTCCAAATCGACCTCATCCCACTTCGCGCCGATCACCTCCCCGGTGCGGGCAGCGGTCAGGATCGTAAATTCCAGCGCCAGCGCCGCGATGGCCTCCCGCTTGTGCAGCGCGCCGACGAATACCGGGATCGCTTCATAGGGCATGGCCCTGTGGTGGCCACGTGTGAGCCGGGACCGGACAGGCAGGATTTGCGCGATATGGCCGCGCCACCGGGCAGGATTTTCGCCCTCCCGGTATCCCCGCGCCTTGGCGGCATCGAGGATGGTTTCCATGCGACCGCGCACGCGGCTGGCAGTCTCGGCCTTTGTTTTCCAGATCGGCTCAAGGATTTTCAGGACGTGCGCAGTTCCGACCTCGGCAACGGGCAACTCCCCGATCACGGGATAGACGTAAGTGGCGAGCGTGTTCTTCCATTGCTGGCGATGCTTGTCATTGCGCCAGCTTCCCTCATTCGCGCCGATGTAGGTTTCCGCCACGGCCTTGAACGTCATTCCGGCGACTTGTGCCGCCTGAGCCGCTGCAAGGGCCTCAGCGGCCTCCCGCTGGCGTTCCTCAAGGGGATCAATCCCCGCCTTGACCTTGAGGCGCAGCGCGTCTCGGGCATCGCGGGCTTGCGACAAGGGAATGCCGTCCGGTCCAGCCGCGCCAAGACCAATGTCCCGCGACTTGCCGCTGAGCATGAATCGATAGACCCATGATCGGGCACCGCTTTCCTTCACCAGCAAATGCAGCCCGCCACCATCGGCATGGCGACCGGGCTTTGCATTCTTCACCGCCAAGGGCGTGAGCACGTTGCTGAGCTTCTTGGGCATTATAGCTCCCTGTCAGGGAACCGAACCTGCCCCTAGACTGCCCCAATGGCGTCGCGGCACCGCGTTCCCAAAACTGTTCCCCGATAATAGCGCGGTTTTATGGGAACGCAACGGGACGCATTCGGACAAGCGAACGTGCAGGCCCCACCAAATTCGCCTATTTTAGCCGTTATCGTGGAGGTATTCGGATGCGGCTGGACGCTAGTTAGGCGGACTCCCGCTCCGCCAAGCAGTCCTGGAATTTCAGCGAACCAGAGAAACACGGCTACCAACCGTGCGATTCCGCGGGCCTCGGCGCGTGTCTCCGGAGCAGAGAATGTCCAATTTTGTCCAATTTTGTCAGGAAATGTCAGGTAAAATTTTGTTTTTGAGTACGCTACGCTTTGAAAATAAAGGAAAGTTTCGAGGACGCCCAAATTCCACTGGACAATCGAACTGTGATACCGGTGCGCGCACTTTCGAAAGGTGGTGAGAGATGCGGGCCAGTCCGCTCAACCGCGGTACCTTCTACAGAAGGTGGCTTGGAAGCGGTGCGTGTGATCGGGCTTAAAATTGGCGCGTATTTCACCGTTGCCTGAACCGGCCGCAATCGGGGGGGGGGCCTTAAGCAGGAGAACGCAAGGAGCGCACGCTCAGCTCGTCGTGCACGGTCCTGATCGTGCCGGCGAGCGGAGGAAGCAGTTCGCGCATCCGGGGCAGCAACTCGTCATAGGGAATATGGGGATTGCCGGGCATTTTCACGTTCGCGAACAGATACATCTGGTCAGGTGAGCAGGGATTCACGCCGACCTTGTAGTCCGAGCCGAAATAGATTTCCGGGCTGGTGACCGCCTC
>NZ_JABBGM010000007.1 GCF_012927405.1 Novosphingobium olei
CGTCGTAGCGAACGGAGTGGACACGGTCGCTGATACTGTTGAAAGACCCCCGTGACTGCAAGCCTTTCGCCATCACACTGGACACAGTTTACATGGACAGTTATGGTATCGGTATTAACATAAGATATATTATCAATCCGGACGATCGTGCCATAATGCGGTGCATGTGACACGTTTTCTGTTTTATGGCATAAGATGCAATTCATGTCCGAACATTGCCTCGTGTAGGGGCATGCCAAGCGACCTGGAGCACTGCCATGACGGTTCAAGTGACGATCACGCCAAACGGCCGGATGAGCCTGCCTGCCGATATCCGCAAGCGGCTCGGCCTCGCTGGTGGCGGCGCCTTGCTGGTCGAGGAAACCGAGGACGGCGTCATCTTGCGAACGGTCGCGCAGTCCATCGCTCACGCGCAGGCGCTCGCGAAAAAGTACACGGGCGGCAAGTCCGAGGCCTCGGTCGATGCCTTCCTTGCCCGCCGCCGTGAGGAATCCGGCGAATGAGCGAAGTGGTGCTCGATGCCTCAGCGCTCCTTGCCTTGCTCCGGGACGAGCCCGGAGCCGACAAGGTTGCCGACGCCATCGCGGATGCTCGCATGTCCAGCGTCAACTTTGCCGAAGTCGTCAGCCACTTCATTCACGCCGGCATGCCAGCGGGCGAAGTCGATGCGATGCTGAAACCCTTGCCGATGGCCATCGTCGATGCGGACCACGGCCTTGCCACGATCGCCGGACGCTTGCGCGCCGCGACGGCCGAAGCCGGCCTGTCGCTCGGCGACCGGTTCTGCCTTGCACTGGCCCGCCGCGATGGCCTCCCAGCCCTGACTGCGGACAAGCAGTGGCGGACCGTTGCCGCCGCCGCCGGGGTTAGCGTCGCAGTCATTCGCTGAGGGAAGGCAATTGAGATGACGTCCAAGCAATCCGGCTCCGACCTCGAGCGCTTCCCGGATTGCGATGGACTGCGCAAGCTTTCCAGCAGCGGCGGCGGCGGCAGTTCCGACGATATCAACGAAGCGCAGCAGTTTGCCTATGACGCTTGGGACGAGCCTGACCGGACGCGTCGCAATTTGCTGGCCCGCAAGGCCCTCGCCCGGTCGCCGCTTTGTGCTGATGCCTGGCTGCAACTCTCCGAGCTTCGCAATCTCTCGGACTCGCAGCGCCGCGAATATCTTTTGCGTGCGGTTTGCGCCGGTGAACTCGCGGTCGGCGAACGACGATTTGCCGAGGTCAAGGGCGATTTCTGGCTGGTTCTCGATACCCGCCCTTATATGCGCGCGCGTTTCGCGCTGGCTCAGGATCTCTGGTATTCTTGTGACAAGGGTGAGCGGATCGCCGCAATCGCCCACTTGCACGAGATGCTCGACCTAAATCCGAACGACAATCAAGGTCTGCGCTACGTCCTTCTGATATGGCTAATCCGGTCGGATGCCTATCAGGCAGCGGAAGACTTGCTCGACAAGCACCGTGATGAAATCTCGGCCTTCATGGAATTCACCCGCGTGCTGCTTGCCTACCGGATGCAAGGCGACTGCGAGCACACGCGCGACATGGCGGCGAAGGCCTACCTCGCCAATCGCCACATCCCGCACTATCTCGCCAACTCAGGGCTTTGGCACGAGGGATCCGGCACCTATTCGCCCGGCCGCGAGAGCGAAGCTGCATGGTATGCTCAGGAACTCGGGATCGACTGGTTCTGCACCCATGGTGCCATAGAGTGGCTTGCTCACTGCACGGACAGGGAACCCGTCCGCAATCGCGATGGCGAAACGCTCCATTGAACGGTTAGCGCCTTAGCGCGGTCCGCTTGCGTCCTCATTCGCCTGGTCCAGCAGGTCCATGAACGTGCGTGCCGCATCGCGGTCGCGATCGTCCTTGAAGGCAACATCGAGGTCGGGTGCCGAGCCCAGCATGTAGAGCAGGGACCACATCGCGAATCTGCGGCCCTTGTCGGGCTCGAGCCCGAACTCGACCTGCATCCGTTCGACGCCGCTGGCCATTGCTGCGGGTGAAACCGCTCCGAGATCATCGGTCCCAAAGAAGCGCCGCATCTGGTCGTCGAATTCCATGTTCAACCTTCCTGCCTGATCATGTGCGGCCAAGTCCGATGGCTACGGGCCGAAGCTTTGCGTCCTCACCCTGATCGAAGGCGTTGCTGGCCATCAGCATGGCCCGCGCCGATTCCAGGGTGCTCCAGTCAACGGCGTGCGTGAATGCTTGCGCGACATCGAGCATGCGGATCAGCGGCGCTGTCTGGCGATTGTGCGAGAATGCCTTGAGGGCGCTCAGGTAGTCGGTGCGATAGGCCGTCGGGATGATGATGCGCTCTTCGCCATGCGCCAGCAGCTCGGCGTTCATCATGATCCGCGCGATCCGGCCATTGCCGTCAGCGAAGGGATGAACTTCGCTGACCAGCGTCATCATGAAAATGGCCCGTTGGAAGGGTTCGCCTAGGGCCTGCAAGAAGCCGAAGCCTCGATCGAGCGTACCTTCGACCAGATCGGGCGCGACGAACACTGTCGCGCCCGCTTGATTGCCGCGTTGCTTGAAGGCTCCCGGCAGCTTGTCAGGGCGCGCTTCCATAACGGCGGCATGTCGGTCCATGAGCAATTCGCGCAAGGACGCATAATCGCTTGGCAGAACCTTCATGCGGACCAGGTCCGAAACCACTCGGAAGGTGCCAAGTACGTCATGCGCGTCCGCGGGCCGTTCGGTCGGTATGACACCCTCGAAGACAATATCGGCGGCTTCTTCGACGCTGAACTCGGTGCCCTCGATGAAGTTCGAAAAATAGGCTTCGTAAAACGCCAGGGTCGAGGTCGCCTCTGCGCTACGCGCGGGTACGGGCCGGCGCTCCGGTACGGTCTCGCGCAATGCCGAGAACAGCTCTTCGAACATTTCGACGCGCGCCGGGTCGAACGGATGCCCCGCCAGACGAGCCTTGCCGATTTCGCTCTGCATCACCGCTTCGCGAGTCCCGAGTAGCGAGCCGATCAGGCCGTCGAGCTCGGCGGCCTCGGCCTCGT
This sequence comes from Novosphingobium olei, assembly GCF_012927405.1. Taxonomy (GTDB): domain Bacteria; phylum Pseudomonadota; class Alphaproteobacteria; order Sphingomonadales; family Sphingomonadaceae; genus Novosphingobium; species Novosphingobium olei. Next base: position 3,023 of record NZ_JABBGM010000007.1, read on the forward strand.
AGTCGAGTGCCGATGCAAGCGCCCGCGCATCGTCACGCAGCCGATTGATGGCCCCCTCACCCTGGCTGCGCAGCATCCGGTCGAGCCGCTCTTCCAGTTCGGCGCGGGATACAGTTCTCGATATCCGGCCACCGCGCCCGCGCGTCGGCCGCATGTTTTCGAGATAGGCCCTGGCCGTCGAAGCTAGCCGGACCCCACTGAACGGGCGATCACTGTCGAGAGCTGCAGGGCCCGACCTCGGTCGCAAGACAAGGCCTGGCAACTCGGTTTCGCGTCGCTTCGACGAGATCAGGAATACCGAACCATCCTCGGCCGGCTTTCCTTCCAGCGCTGTGCGATCGGCAATGATCGCATCAGGATAATATGCGGCGACGAGGTTGTACCAGTTGCGCCGCACCAGTCGTTCAGGTTCCTCGCCGAGATTGCGAGTGTAGAGGCGCGAGCCAAGTTTGCGCAATTCCCCGCGCTCCACCGCCTGATAGACAGCTTTGGAGATCGCTGCGTCCGAAACGAAAACTTCAGGGAGCGCCGCGAGCGAATTTCTGGACATTGTTTGCTCCTTGCGGAGCCTCATACCTGAAGATTCGAGATTTAAGAAGCGCTTTATGCGACAAAATGATACTTAAGACGCAATATGAGCGAATTTTCGCGAATTACGCACTGGCCCCGGGATATGGCCCATCTGCACACTGCGCCACCCGCGCACGGAGCGCCGCGAAATATCGCTGATCAGCAGGACATCCCGGCGCAGATTGTGCCCCTTCCCGCAAGATTGCACGAAGGCGCTGCCTGTCCCGGTTTCGCCGGGCCAGTTCATCATGGGGGGCAAGGCTCGCCTTGGACATGCCTCGTATCCTAACATTCCAAACAGATTTGGCGAGCCTGTGCATCTTATCCTCAAAGCAATTCCCCTTCCCCCAGCGCGCTAACGAATGAGCGGCCCCGTCAAGATTGCCGCACTCGGTCCCGCGCGCCCTTGCGGGCTGCGCTCCTGCGGGTGCGAAGTTCCTCGCGTTGGGCCGCCGGCACTCTTGCACTCCGCCTTCGTCGCCGCCCCGCGCCCGTGCGATGCACCGGGCCACGGGCCGACTGACTGTCTCCGGCAAGGGGTCCGCTTTGTGTTGGGCCGCGCCAGAATTGGCGCAGCCAGAGCGCCCCGCCGCGCGCCCATGACCGTCCTCGTTCAGGATGGTCAGGCGGGGCGTAGAGGAGTGGCGTTTTGCGGTTAACCCCGAACGCCCAGAGGGGTGCGGGGGCAAAACCGTAATCTCTCTCTCATCTCGGTGGCTGAGCGAAATCAGCATCGCCATAGCATGACGCCTGGGAGATTGGCGGCCGTCAAGGATCGCGGGTGCCCCCCGATTTTGGCCTGCGGCGGCTAACCGCCTTGCGAGCAAAAATCGGCTCCCCCCGCGCCCGCTGTTCGCGGCGGCAGCGCGTTCGCGCCGCCGTCCCTGACTGCCTGACTCCGGCGTCCCTCCGATGGGCATCTTTCATCAGTGTGATGAGAGAAAATTCCTTTTGGAGGTTATCATGACGGACCGTTTCTCGAACTTCGCCGACCTTGCCGAACACTATGCGCGTGAAATCGCCACACCCGACTACGCCCGGGCATTCATGGAGCAGACCGAGTTTGCCAAGCTCTCGATCGAGCACGAACCGAGCAGCAGCGAAATGCCCGATCCCGAGACCGCGCAATCAGCCATCGAGATGATGCTGGCAACGGTCTTCGACCTGTTCCGCGACACCCGGATGGAGGATTTCGCCAGCGAGGTCGCCTGGGGGATCGCCAACAGCTTCCACGTCGTCGCCAAACGCCTCGATGACCGCGAGGATGCGATGGCCAACCGGCTGCAGGAGAAGCTGCGCGAATACGATCCAAGCGAGGTCTATGCGACCGACCTTGAAGACCTGACCATGCAGGCCCGCAGCCTCGCCGAATGCCGCGACGCGATGGAATGCATGCGCGACCATGCCGCCCGCATCTACCTCGTCGAGACCGGCCGGCCCTTCTCGCCGGTGCGCGGCTCGCGGGTCTCGTCCAAGACCAACGCCTCGATGATCGAGGCGCGCGACTATCTCGCGGCGCAGAAGGCACAGCGGCGCGAGCAGTTCGCCCCCTCAGAACCAGTCGTGGTGTTCTCGGGCGGGCAGCAGTTCACCGACATTGCCCTCGTTGAAGACTACCTCGATGCGATCCACGCACGGGTGCCGTCGATGGCGCTGGCAACCACCGCCCAGAACAAGGGCGCGGACGTGATCGCAGCCGCCTGGGCATCGCGCCACAATGTGCCGGTGATCCTGTGCAAGCCCGATACCTCGCGGGGACCTTCGGCGCCCTATCAGCGCAATGCGCGCATGCTGGCCTTCAAGCCGGTCGAGGCGGTGGTGTGTAGCGGCGGCGGCATTCAGGCGAACCTTGCCGACCGGCTGCGTGAGGCCCGCATCCCCCTGCATATCGTGCGCGACGCATCGGCCCAGCACGAGCCTCCGGCGCAGCGCGCCAAGGACCCGGCGCAGGCTGAACGCCTAGCGATGAAGCGGGTTGCCAATGGCGACGATCTCCCGCCGTTCTGAGCGGGGGCGCCACCTTCCCAATCAACCAGAAGGGTGTCCGGTCTCACCGCCGGATGCCCTTCTTTTTTGTCGATCGGGACGCACGAAATAATGGCCCGGCTCGCTCGCTTCTTGCCCCCGCCTGTAACGGCCTTGCGGCCTGCTGGCAGGGGCGCGAAGCCTTCGCATCGGCCGGGCAGGCAACACCCGTGTTTGGGGCGACCGGGGCGCTGACCAACAGGGTTAAACACTCTCGCAGACTTGCCAAGCATGATGGCCGCCATTGGCCCGCGTCAAGAAGGGCAGTTCCCCCAATTTTTACGCCTGAAGAAGGCGAAAAAATCGGCACCCCCACCCCCGCTGCGCGGCGGGCCGCGGGCGACCCGTTCCTGACCCGGACCAAGCTCGGCCATCCCCGAGGAGACCTCTTCAATTCCTTTGACAGGAGGCTCACATGAACGCTCTTACCAAGACCCTCGACATCCCGGCTTTCGACCCCATCAGCTATGACGCCGCAGTACGCGCCGCCAGCATCAGGGCCCAGCACAGCTTCTTCGACCAGCACGTCATCGAGGACGAGTTCGGCTGCTTCCTCGCCATCGACGAAGGCGATTACAACGCCCTGCCCCAGGACCTGATCGACCGGATCGTCCATTCCGTCCCCGGCATGATGGCTGACGACTTCGACGAGGCGAACATCGCCCGCGCCGCAAGCTTCATGAGCGTGGTGATGGATCCCGAATGGGACGCGGATTGCCCGTTCTGAAATGACCAAAGTTCGCAGCGCCGGAGGGCTCCGCTGAGGGGCTCTCCGGCCCCCCTTTTTTGCGTGTCCAGATAAAGCGCAGCCGGGGCATCGAACCCCGGCTGCGCTGGCCTTTTGCAAGGCCGGTTTCAGCTTGCCCGAAGGCGTTTCTCGGCTTCGTCCAGACCGAGCTTTGCGAGAGCGGCGAAGAAGCCTTCGACCCTCTCGAACGGCGCCTTGCCGAGAACCGATTTCTGCATCAGTTCAACGCTTGCCGCCCGCTCGCTGTCACGCAGTTTCGCCTCGCGCGTTTCCAACGCTTGACGCTCCTTCGCGATCGCTGCTCGTTCCGCTTCGAGACTTCCTTTCCTGGCCATGATTGTACCTCTTGGGTTGGTGCTGAAACCTCCCGCGCGCGAGGATCGTCATCCTGGCCAGCTTGGCAAGCCCCCTGCCCTGTATCGCCCCGGTCGGATCTGCAGACTGCGTGCAATCCTGCGGCCCAGGCTACCGTTGGCAGGCCGTGAAAGGCCCACCCGGATTCGGGCAAAATCACCAAAACCCGCGAGCCATCAACGCTACAGGATCAAGGGGAAGAGGTGCAGACCGTACACGGCAGGACCGTCTGGAAAATGACGGAAATGCGTGGGTTTGGGCCAAGAGCAAATGTCCGACGGGGTCTGACATCCTCCAAACCCCGCAGAATACCGTCATTCCTGCGTCAGACCCTGTCTGACATGGCCCGCTGACACCCTCGGCATTGCCAATGAGACCCGCATAGCCTAAAACGGCGCTGCGCAATTCCCACCAGGCCCTGATGAGGGTCTGGTTATGGCAGATGAAGTCCGGCTCACGGTTCGGATACCGCGCGACCTCGCAAATGGCGTCGAGAAGGTTCAGGCTGCGCGCGGCCTGACGCCCTCGATCATTCTGCGCGACGCGCTCACCCTGTACCTCGAAGCCTTCGCCGGCAGCACCGAAACCGAGCGGCGTCGGCAGTTCTCATCCGAGTATCTGTTCCTCGGCATCGATCTCCTGATCCAGCGCCAGTTTCCCGATGCGCATGAAGCCCTGATGGCGGAAGCCGACCGCCGCGTGGAGGCGCTCTATGCGTCGTCCTGACACCTGGTCCGATCAGGCCCGCCCCGGCCAGCTCAAGCACCATTCGGCGCGCGGGAACATGCCGCGCAACGCGGGCAATTTCACTCGCGGCTCGCAGCTCATCACGCACGAATTCCTGATGTGGTTTTCCTCGGCGAAGATGCCGCTGCTGGTGTGGTTCTTCACGTTCCTGATCGCGCTCTCGATCGTCCTCGCGCTGCTGCTTCACGAGCATGAAGTGCAGATGATCCTGATGCGGATCTATGCGGAGGGATGGAGCTTCATGGAGTTCAGCCCGCGCAAGATCCTCAACCTAACCTTGCCCTCCGGCCGCGTGATCCCTGCCCCCGTTTCGATGATCGCCAGCCACCCTGATGTCGTCATCGCCTGGAACAAGCTGATGCGCGCAATTTGGGGTTCGCTGTTCATCTCGCTGTTCGTCGCGGTGCCGCTTTCGGTCTGGTTCATCGACCTCTCGCGCAAGCGCGGCAAGGCGATCCTCGAAGAACGCCACCAGCGCGGCGCGATGCTGGTCGACGCCAAGGAGCTTGCCGCCGTGATCAACCAGCACAACAGCGCCGCGCTTGCCCAGGAGATTGCCGAACGGATGCCCGGCAAGACCATGGACGACGTCATGAAAATGAGCTTTGCCGAGCGCAAGGCCGCCGGCATCCACCACGTCTACAACATCGCCGGCGTATCGTTTCCGTGGCGGAGCGAACAGGCTCACACGATCATGATCGGGTCGACCGGGACCGGCAAGACCACGCAGATGCGGGACATGATCGCGCAGATGCGCGTGCGCCAGGATCGGGCGGTCGTGTTCGATCTTACCGGGGCCTACGTCGAGGCGTTCTATAACCCCGAGACCGACACGATCCTCAACCCGATGGACGAGCGCTGCCCGAGCTGGTCGCTGTTCGACGAGGGCAAGAACTACGCCGACTTCACCGCGATCGCATCAGCCATCTTGCCGACCGACGGCGGCGGCTCGGACCCCTTCTGGATGCTGGGAGCAAGGACATTGTTTGTGCAGACCTGCGTCCAGCTCATGAAGCTCGGCCAGGCGACCAACGCCGCACTCGCCTACCGGCTGATGATGGCCGACCTTGAAGAGGTCCACGAACTGCTTCGCAATACCATTGCCGAGCCGCTGACCGCGCCAGTCGCGGCGCGCATGGCCGAGTCTGTCCGTGCAGTTCTCAACACCAATGCCCAGGCCTTGTTGTTTATTCCCGAAGGCAAGGAACCCTTCTCGATTTGCGACTGGATTCGCCACCAGGACAAGCCGGGCTCGATCCTGTTCATTACCTCTTCGCATAACGAACTGGTGCTCAACCGGGCGCTCTTGTCGCTGTGGATGAACCTTGCGGTGCATACCCTGATGCGGCTGCCGCGCACCCGGTCATTGCGCACCTGGTTCTTCTTCGACGAAGTCCATGCGCTGCACCGCCTGCCAGCGATCGAAGACGGCTTGCAGACTGCGCGCGGCTTTGGCGGCGCCTTCGTGCTCGGCATCCATTCCTTCGCCAAGCTAGCCGAGACCTATGGCAAGGAAGGCGCGCAGAACCTTGCCTCGCTGGCCCGCACCAAGCTGATCCTGGCAGCGGCCGATCGCGACACCGCCGAGCACTGCTCGGACTACATTGGTCACCGCGAAGTGCGGATGATGGATGAGGCCTACAGCTACGGCTATTCCAACATCCGCGACGCCGCGACCATTACCCCGCGCTCGGAAGTGCAGCCGCTGGTGATCCCCGATGACATCATGCGCCTGCCTTCGCTGCGCGGGTTCCTGGTCTTTCCGGAAGGGTTCGATGCGGCGCGGATCAGGCTCACCTACAAGGACTACCCCAAGGTCGCAGAGGGCTACATTCTGCGCGAGAACGTCGAGCCTATCGAGTTCATCTCCATGCCCAAGGGTGACGATGAAGTCGCCGAGACCGGCGGCCGGGACCGCAGCGGCGAACCGGAACTGGAGCCGCGCGGCGAAGACCTTGGGCGCGACCCCGCAGTGCCGTTGTCACCGGCGCTCGAGCCCGACGCCAATGCGCCGGAAATCATGCCCGATGGACCAAATCCTGATCCCAGTGTCGGCAAGCAGATGGCATTTCGTCTGGAGCAAGCGCCTCAGAACGAACGCACCAATAGCCGCGAGCAGGACCCGAGTCAGAAGGCTGAAAAGAGTTCCGCGTCCAAGCCTGCCGCGCAGCGCACCGTCGGGTCCCGCGAACTCAATGACCCCGCCATCCCCGACAAGGAATCTGAGCGCGGCGCGAAGACCGCCAAGGGGATCGAGGACCAATCGCATTCCCGTGACGACGGACCGGAGCTCTAGGCCATGCACTCGATCGCCTCCGTCCGGTCGTCGAGCGGCGCTGCCGACTACTTCGCCAACGACAACTACTACTCGGCCGATGAGCACGCGGAAGCGGGGGTCTGGGGCGGCGAAGGTGCGCGCGCGCTGGGGCTTGAGGGGCAGGTCGAGCGCGATGCGTTCGAGGGCGTGCTCAATGGGCGGCTGCCCGACGGCGAGATGGTCGGGCAGGTCGAAGGTCGGCGCCTGGGTCTCGATCTCACCTTCTCGATGCCCAAGTCTGCCTCGATCCTGGCGCTGGTCAGCGGCGACCGGCGGATCATCGATGCGCACCTGGCGGCGGTCAAATCGACCATGTCGCAGCTTGTCGAAAAGCAGTTCGCCGAGAGCCGCAACTATGAGCGCAGCCGCAGCGGCGAACCCCAGAAGACCGGTAACCTCGTCTATGCCCTGTTCGCCCACGATACGAGCCGCGCGCTCGATCCGCAGGGGCATATCCACGCCGTCGTCGCCAATCTGACTCGCGATCCCAAGGGCACCTGGAAGGCGCTGTGGAACGGCGAGATCTGGAAGAACAACACCACGATCGGCCAGTTCTACCACGCCGCCTTCCGCGCCCAGTTGCAGAAGCTCGGCTACGAAACCGAGGCTGCCGGCAAACACGGGTCGTTCGAGATCAAGGGCGTGCCCGCCGAGGTGATCAAGGCCTTCTCGACCCGCACCACCGAGATCGAGGCGAAGATCGCCGAGGTCGGGGCAACCCGCCTCGAAACCAAGAAGCAGATCACGCTTTATACCCGCGATCCCAAGCTGGCGGTCGAGGATCGCGGCGCACTGGTCGAGGGCTGGCAGCAGCGCGCGGCCGAGCTCGGGTTCGACGGCAAGGCTCTTGTTGCCGCAGCCAAGGCGCGCGCCGAAGTCGAGGCGCGGCCGAGCTTCCGCGAGACGGCCACGGCCGCGATCGGCGAAGTTTCGACCCGGATCAACGCCGCGCTGCGCACCCCAAGTCCGCTTGCCGTGAGCGGGGCCGCAGCATTGTTCCTGTCGGCCGCCACCATCAAGGCTCAGCACGCCACCGCTTCGGCGATCCGTCATCTCTCCGAGCGCGAGGCAGCGTTCTCGCCGCAGGCAATCCTGGCGAGCGCGCTGGGGTTCCATATCAAGGGCCTCGAGGGCGGCGCAGTGGTCCAGCGAATTGGCGAGCTCATTCGCGACGGGCACCTGATCCCCGGCAAGTCGGACCGGCTCGACGGGCACTCCGATCTCGTGACCACGCCGGCCGCACTGGCCATGGAGCAACGCATCCTTGACACCATCGAGCGGGGTCATGGCGAGGGCCGCGCCTTCATGCCGCCCGAGGCGGCGATGACCCGGCTGCAGGAGGCCGCGCGTGAACTTGGGCGCGAGCGTGCCGGGGTGGACACCTGGCAACTCAACGAAGGCCAACTCGCGGCGGGCGTGGCGATCCTCTCAGGCGGCGATCGCTTCCTCAACGTCCAGGGCGTCGCCGGTGCGGGCAAATCCACCCTGCTAGGCGCACTCGACAAGGTGCTGGACGCGGAAGGCGTGAAGCTTGTCGGGCTCGCTTTCCAGAACAAGATGGTCGCTGATCTGCGCGGTGGCGGCGGTCAGGGCATGTCGGCCGACCAGATGCGCGAGGCGGGGATCGAAGCCTATACCATCGCCCGGTTCCTCAATACCTACAGCTCGGCGGCCGCTGCAGGCAGCGGCGAGCGCTACGAGGCAGCGAAGGCTGCGCTCGCCAATACCGTCATCATCACCGACGAAAGCTCGATGGTTTCCTCGCGCGACATGCTGCGCCTGGTGACGCTCGCCGAGCAGCTCGACCTCGCCAAGGCGCCGTTCATGGGCGACCGCCAGCAATTGTCGGCGATCGAGCAGGGCAAGATGTTCGCGGTCTCGCAGGCCTCTGGTCAGGCGACCGTGCGGATGGATGAGAACATACGCCAGAAGAACTCGCCGCTTCTCCTCGCAGTTGCGGGGCTCTCGAACGAGGGCCATGCCGGCCTCGCACTTGACCTGCTTGCCGCGCACGGCCGCGTAATCGAAGCAGGGCCCGACCATGTCGCCCGCGCCGCCGAGCTGTGGCTCTCGCTCGAACCCGACAAGCGCGAAGCGACCGCGATCTTCACCGCCGGGCGTGACGATCGCGCCGAGATCAACGCTCGGGTCCAGGCGGGGTTGCTCAAGGAAGGGACATTGAGCGGCGCGGGCGTGCCGCTGGCGACCCTCCAGAGCGTCAACGCCACCCGCGAGGAGCTGCGGTTCGCCTCGACCTACCGGGTGGGTCAGGTGCTTGAGGCGCGGATGGAGGTGCGCGAGATCGGCCTCAAGGCCGGCGAATACCGGGTGAGCGAGGTGCGCAAGGACGGCAAGGTCGTGCTCGAGCGCGATGGCAAGCGCAAGGTCATCGATCCTGACCGGATCAATCCCGATCACCGCTTCGACCGGCTCGGGCTTCATGAAGAGAAGCAGATCCGCCTCCACGACGGCGAAACCGTGTTTTGGCGTGACAAGGACGGGTCCCGAGACATTGCCAAGTCGACCTACGCCACCGTGCTCGAGGCGCGAGCAGAAGGCATCCGGGTCGAACTTGCGGACAAGCGGCAGCTTGTCCTGGTCCCCGGCGATCCGATGCTGCGCCGTCTCGACCTTGGCTATGCGCTCAACGCTCACATGGCGCAGGGCATGACCAAGCCACAGGCGATCGAGGTCATCTCTTCGACCCAGCGCAACCTTGCCACCCAGCGCACGCAGAACGTCCTCAATACCCGCGCCACTGACGACATGACCGTCGTCACCAACAACCTCGAAGGCCTGAAACAGCAACTCGACCGCACGCCCGGCAACAAGACCTCAGCGCTCGAAGTCACCGGTAAGGTCGAGGTTGAGCCGCGCCATGTGAACCCGATCGATACCCGGCAGGTGCCCGAACTCCGCATGAGCCCCGAGCTCAAGGCCAAGCTCGACGCAGTGCTCGGCAAGGTGGCGGAGGCGCCGGTGAAGCAGATGCGCCCGGAAAAGACGCTGGGGCTCGACCTGTGAGGGCTCGGTTTGCCTTTTCTCCCGACGCCGCGGGCCGCGTGTTCGATCGCGCGCAGGCAACTCTGGTCTGGCTGGCGGTGCTGGTTTTCTTGTCTTCCGAGCCGGCGGTGCGCGGCCTGGCGATCGCCGCGATGCTCGCCGTCGCGCTCGCGGCAACGGTGGTCGCGCTCCTCGCTGAGGCCGCCCCGTCCCTTCCTCAATCGCCAACCCCTCCCCCGGCTGCCCATCCTGGAGACTGACCATGGCCTACGAGCATGACGAAATCGGCGACTTTGCCAGCGAGCGCGACGCGCAGGACTGGGCCGAGCGCAACAACATCGATCCATCAGATCTCCACTTCCGCGCCCGCGGCAAGCGGGGTGTCACCCTGAGCGTGCGCCGGTCGGCGCTCGGGGATTCATCGCAAGCCGACCTCTCGTTCGGTCGGCGGACCGGCTTTTTCTGAAAACCCAAGGAGAATGATGATGAAGTGTACTCTCTATCTCGTCCTGCCGTTGCTTGCGGTAACGGCCACCCCTGCCCTCGCGGCGAATCCGAGCTCGCAGGAGCCGGCGGCGACCGCAGCGACCCCCGCCGCCGCGCAGCGGGCAACCGACAGGGAGGCCATGACCGAGCAGGTCCGGCAGAAGCTCGCGCGCCTGCGCGAAGCGCTCGAAGCGCGCAAAGGGGATGCCAAGGCCGGCGTGCCGCGCGCCCAGCATGAAGTGCAAGGCCTCTGTTCGGATTGCCCGGACGAGGACACGCACGCCCATCATCATTCCGTCAGCGAAGGGAGCGAAGTCGACTGCATCGAGTGTGTCGACCGCGCAGTCTACGCCTGATCGGGAAGGCGCGGTCCGGGTCACCTCCCACCGGGCCGCGCCGACCCGCTCATTCATTGTCGACCGGTTGGGCGCTGCCTTCGCCACGCACAAACCAGGAGAGATCCAATGCTCGCTACTGCCGATGCCCCGCCTACCTCCGTCGCCCGCAATAGGCGGCGCAAGGCGTTATGGCAGCCACGCGCTGACCAGACGCGCCTTGCAGCACGGGTCGCCGAGATCCTCAGAACCTCGAGCCATGCCTATCTTGAGGCCCCCACCGGATCGGGCAAGACCCTTACTATGGCGCTTATCGGCGAGCTCCGCGCAGAGGAGACCAAGGTCTACCTTGCGCATAGCGTTGATATCGTTGACCAGACTTCCCGTCAGTTTGATGCCTTCGCTGCCGCTGGCGTGATCTCCAACCGCGCGTCATGGCGTTGCACAACGTGGCAATCCTATCGCGAAGCAGTCCGGCGAGGCCGGCTCCAGGAACTCGTGGGCACGGCTTCGCCCGATCTGGTTTTTGTCGATGAATGCCACATCGGAGGCGGCGATGGGCCGGACAGCAATGTCTCCTTTCAGGCAATCCGCGCGACAGCAAGGAAAGTCGTCTGGGTTTCGGCAACTCCCTGGGACGTCAACGAGGCGGTACTTGGAGTTCGGGAGGGTTGCTCTGCGGTCCTGCGAATGCAGGAGGCGTTCAATCTCGAACTGCTCAATGCGACGGACATTGTCCGGATCGACTGCGGTCTCAGATTGCGAGCCGCGGTCGCACAGTTGGAAAAGAGCTCGGGGGCCGCCTTTTCGTCGCTTGCGAGGCAAAGCTTCGTAGTTGAGCAGGATTGTGCCGAGCTCGCCTATGATGACCTTTCTGGTCAGGTCGAAAAGTTGCTCGACCGCTCGTTGCGTCCATCTGACGTTTCGACCATTGTGCGCCATCGCATCCGCCTTCTCGCCGACGTCTATCTGCAGCGACATATGTCCGAACGCGCGATGTTCTGGCTGCCCAATCAGACCTATGCTCGTGAATGTGCGCAATACATCGCCGACCGGCTCCCGAGCGGGGAACGCGCCGAAGCCATCATCCATGATCCCGGCAATAGCGTCGCCGAAATGGAATACGGTATTGCGGCGCGAGAGGCGTTTGCCAGGGAGGACGGCTCGGTCAGGGTTGCTTGCGTCGTATTCCGGCTCCGCGAAGGGTTCGATTCACCGGGGCTGCGTCTGGGTTTCGATTGTTCGTGGTCGCCGCGCAATTTGCGCGCAACGGTTCAGAAGATCGGTCGGCTAACGCGCAAGGCCCCAGGCAAGCCGCGCAGTCAGTATTACTATGCGGTCGACGTTAAGACAGTCGCCGGGGCCCGAGCGAGCCAGTTATCCGAGGCCTTTCTCGGGGGGGTACAGGCCGCGCTTCGTGCGGACATACCCAGTGCGCAGTTCACAGCTGAGGCAATTATCGAGGCAGGTGCGATTGCCAACGCGATGAGCGGCAGCGTCGGCGGCGGGCCGCGCAGCTTCTGGTCGCAGGGCTCCTGGACGGGCGAAGCAATCACCCGCGCACATGTGCCGCTTTTCGAGTTCGACCAGGTTGCCGGATATGCCGAAGTCAGCCGAGCAACGCTCGATGCCGCTTTCCTCAAGCCGGACGAACAACTGGACGAGTCTGTTGTAGCCGAACTCGCGGAGCGTTTCCTGGAAGGGCTTGAGCAGGGCCAGCGCGCAGAAGACTATCCGCCTGCCGTGGTCAACGCTCTGCGGCGCTGCTGCACCAAACTGGATTCTCTCCATGATTTGATGTTTCATCGCCGTCTCAACCGGGCCACGCCTGCTCTTGCGACCAGGTGGGGCTGTGTTCTGTCGGATGTTGTACTCGACCGGATGGACCGGGACGATGCCATTGTCGCAGCGATCGAGGCAGGCAAACCGCGTCCGTCGCAAAGGACCTTTGAAGGGCAGCAGTTTTCTCGCGCTTTGATTGCAACTGGCCCCTACTTTCGGCCTGATCTCGCGGCACGCTTGGCCGTCTTGGGACAATATGAGCCGCAGCAGGACAGGCGCATGCGGCTGAAGCATGAAACCGACTTGAACATCGAGCGGATAGTCGGACTAATCGAACGCGGCGAAGAGCCACCTGCGCAAGGCACGGCCGACCGAAATCGGCTGAGTGGCTGGCTCTCGCCTTTTGGTTCAAAGACCCGTCCCGATGTGCGGGAGCGGATCGAGCGGGTCCGTCCCGACCTGATTCCGAAGGGGATTTCCTATGTCGAACGGGACGCCTCGCGCCGACAACGGCAGCTAGAGATGATTGCATGGGTGACACAACACAAGGCCCTTCCCCCTGCAAGCAGCGGCCTCGGCAAAATTTTGAAGGCCTGGGTCCAGAGGAATCCCTCATTCCTTGCCGCATTTCTGAAGGAACTAAAAAATGCTGCGCGCCCGGGAAAGATCGACGTCAAACTCAAGCCTCGGACAAACCGAAAGCGCAAGGCTAGGAAGCCCTTGGCCAGGAGCGGGACACGCTCGGCAATATCGCCTGTCGCCCAGCATTCGGCCGCGATGCCGCGATGACGCACATGCAACGCTGGAATTTGTCCGGCCGTTTGCTATGGACACCGACGTGTCCGCACAAGTGCTCCGGCACGCAATCTACCCAATTCGAACCCGATCCAGCACATGAACCTCCCTGCCCGCCGCACGGCCAACACCATAACCGGAACGATCGAGGCGGGACCGCGCGGACCGATCCTGCGCGATGCCGACGGCCTTGCCTGGCGGCTGCATTTTGGCGAGGAATCGGTGCCAGAAGGACTGGAGGGACAGGTCAGCGTGCGCGGCAAGATCGTACAGCCCGACCGGATCGACGTCGAGTTCTGCGCCGCGATTGATTGAATTCTCGGCTCGGCGCGCACGTGCAAACTGTACTCTACAGGTATCCATCGTCATGACGGGCCGGGAGCGGAATTAGCAGCCGATGTGATCTCGAGTAGTCGAAGCGCTGCGTGATAAGGGTGCCTACCTAAATTGCACCATTTCAGAGACATTATTCGGCAAATTTAACTTGGCGCAATATTGACAGATTCCCAAGTTTCAACAATCGTTTGCTTGGATTTTGGCTCGGGGGCGGCTTGATGCGAATGCAGCGACTGCTGATCGATCGAAGCACGCTTGACCTGATCACCTCAGATGCCCGGGACTTCCTCAATGTGCTGAACGCCGCCGGGCTATTGAAGGCATCGGCCCTGATGCAGGGCGTCCTCGAACAGCTCGCGTCGGACAGAAATCGCCTGCCCGAAGACAGTGACAAGACAGGTACAAACTAGGGCTATCTGAGGTTGGCGGCCGGAACTCCGAACGGGATCGTCCGGCCATCGGCGCCCGGCTCACGTGTGCCCTGACCAAAGAGCCTGCCCTCGAACTCGAAGGTCGGCGCGAACCGGACAATCGTCGCCGCCTCGCCCGCTTCGCGCCCGGCCAGGTCTTCAATCGCCGCCAACACCGCCTCGCGCGACGAGTAGATGTCCTCGCGCATCAGCAGCCGCGCCATCGAGCCCGATCGCTCGGCGATGGCGGACGCGATCTTCTGGTGCATGCGGAACGACTGTTCGGCATCTTCGGCGCGCTGTGACCAGACGATCCGGCGGTGAAGCGCATTGGGAAGCACCATGCGCGCCATCTCCGGCATTTGCGGGATGCGCGACATGCGCATGATCTCGACGTGGAACCTGAGGTTCTCGATGACCACGCGCTCGAGTGAATCCGGACCCTCGGGCGTCGCTTCCCGGGCTTCGGCGGCGAGCGCGGCAAGCAGAGAGATCTCGGCATCGCTGGCCCGCTCAGCCGCGCGAAACGCAGCGAGGCCTTCGAAATTGGCGCGCATCTCGAACAGGTCCTCGACCTCTTCGCGGCCCCAGGTGCGCACGGTAAATTCGCTCCGGCCCTGGCGGGTCAGGTAGCCTTCGTGAGCTAGAGCACTCAGCACTTCGGCGACCCCGGCCGGGCGGCAATCGTAGACTTCGCCAACCTCGGCCTTGCTGATCGACTGCCCCGGAAGGTAGCGCGCAGACAGCACCCCGAACCTCAATTCGAGGAACATGAGTTCAGAAAGGGACTGTGCTCTGGTCAATCGACCTCCCTCATGGGTGAGTTCTGGCTCACCGCATTGTTTCGTACTTCCTAGCACAACATCGTTTTGATTTCCGAATCCGGGAGCTTCGCATTATCCCCATTTGGTCGTCGTTCGGGTTTTTGGGGCAGCAGTGGCCAAAGCAAAATTGCCAGTCATGACAACGATTGCCTGCCCGGCGCAGATGATCTTTGCCGTGCTGCGCGAGCCCCGCAAGCGGCGGCGCTATGACAGCGCGGTCGATATTCCCGGCCTTCAGGGTCGCGATCCCGCCGAGGCAGAGCGCCTGGCACTTGAACTCACCGATCTTGGCCTCATTGCGCGTGACCATGGCCGCTACACCATCATCGACTGGAGCGTTGACCGGATCTCCGAGCACCTGGCTCTGGCCGGTGCGATCCAGGCCTTGGCGGCAGCCGAGGTAGCCGCTTGTCACGGAAAGACGGATTTCAGCCATCTCGAGGCGCTGAATTCGGCGCTCAAGGCCTATGACGACATGGATGCGGCAAACCTGCTCCAAGGGGCCTACATCGATTATCAGTGGCACCTCGAACTCGTCCGTCTGAGCGGTAATCGGGCGGCGCTTGCGGCTTATGGCAAGGCGGTTCCGCCGGCGGTGTGGATTGCAGGCGCCAACTACTTCCAGCTCGACGAAGCGCGCAGTTCCTTGGTCGAGCACGACCGTCTGGTCGCCTACATGAAGGCGGGCGATACCCTGCGCGCGCGTGATGCGGTCTCGTTCCATGTCGAGGAAGCCGCCACGCAGATCCGTCGCGCCGGCACGGCAAGGATTGAGAGCTATCCGAGCAAAGGGACCTGACCTCCAGCGCCGCAGCGCTGCGAGGAAAGGGGGTTCTAGGCTTGTGCGGAGGGCTCGACCTGTTGCTGGCACATGATTGAAAATCCAGTCTGTTTGGGGTAATCATGGCCAGGGCGAGGAGACCCTCGATGGACCATGATCGCTACGGACTGGATGGAATGCCAATCTCTTGTCGCGGGGCCGACTGCGACCCTGTGACAGGCATTGCTTTTCCCAAGACTCCAACGTCTGAGAATGGCGGCATTCCGCATCTCAGAGTTATCTTGGCTTTGATGATGATCGCGTTTGTCGGCTTCTTCGCATGGCAGACCCATATGCTTGGCTAAGCGATCAAGTCCGCCTCCGAGCGACATGCAGGTGGTCGCGCTCGGGCTTGTCCGGGAAGCGTTCGAACTGAACAGCATATCCGTCGCCAAGCCGTGACCGGACCTGTGATGCCAAGCGTTCGCCCTGCTCGTCGGAGATGTTGTTGCCTCTAAAATCCAGGGCGCGGTCGTCATAATGTGCCGACCCGGCCATGTGCTGGGTGCTGTCATTTCCCGAGGTCACCACCGGGGTTGGCAGACCGAGCGAGCGGGCTTCCTCAGCCACCGCCCCCATCGCGGCAACCAGGTCCCCATCCATATGCCCAAGCCTTGCCCCCGGCTTGACCTTGATGCCAAGGTCGCGCGCTAGAGCGGTTTTCGACCGCTTTGAGTCGGCATGGGATTCCCGTCGGCTGAGATTTCTGATTCAGAATCCATGCTGGTGAAGGAGGCCGGCATGGATGGGTCACGGTCTTTCGATGGATTTGCGGGTCCGGCTTCTGGCTGCGGTTGACGGTGGGCTGAGTTGCCGAGCGGCGGCAGCGCGGTTTGGCGTCGCCCCTTCGACGGCGATCCGGTGGCATGCGCAGCGGCGTGCCACCGGTGACTTTGCTCCCAGGCCTCAAGGTGGCGACATGCGCTCGCGCCGGGTGGAGGAGCGATCTGCCGACATTCTGGCACTTTGGGAGGCGCGCAAGGACATCTCGCTGGAGGAGTTGCGCATCGCCTTGGCTGAGGTTGGCCTGACCGTCTCGGTTGCCGGGCTGCATCGCTTCTTCGTGCGCCGGGGCATGACGCGCAAAAAAAGACTGGCCATGCTGTCGAGCAGGACCGTCCCGACGTCCTGAAGCAGCGTCACCACTGGTTCGACGGCCAGATCGATCTGGAACCCGAGCGCCTGGTCTTTATCGACGAGACGTGGACCGCCACCAACATGACCCGCAGCCATGGCCGTTGCGCCAAGGGTGAGCGGCTGCGGATGGGCTACCCACATGGTCATCGCAAGACCACCACGCTGGTTGCAGGCCTGCGGATGACCGGCATGGTCGCGCCGATGGTGCTGGACGGGCCGATCAACGGTGACTGGTTCGAAGCCTACGTGGCGCAGGTTCTCGTGCCCGAACTGCGGCCCGGTGACGTCGTCATCATGGACAACCTGTCGAGCCACAAGCGCCCCGCAGTCCGCGACCGGATCGAGGCGGCAGGAGCAACACTGCGCTTCCTCCCGCCCTACAGCCCCGACTTCAACCCGATCGAGAAGGCCTTCTCCCGGCTCAAGGCCATGCTCCGAAAAGCAGGCGAACGAACCGTCAGCGGCCTGTGGGACCTCATCGGCAAGCTCGTCGACATCTTCCGGCCCGCCGAATGCGCCAACTACTTCAGTTCATGCGGATATGATCCAGACTGATCGAAAATCGCTCTAGCGCGGCGCCATCGACCGGACCATTGGGCACCGCAAGCAGTGTGCCGCCTTCGAGCGGCGAAGGCACCAGCCCCTCTGCGCGGGGGGATGGAAGCGAAGGGGTTTGCGGCATGCCGAGATCGGTATTGGTCCCCAGCGATCCATTGCCTGCGATCCCGGCGATGTCGCTGAGCTCGTCGATCCGGTGAGCGCGCAAGTCGCCCATCAGGTCGTCCATGATATATGTGATGGCCTGGTCGCGCCGCGTCACATCCCGATAGTCGAGCCGCGGATTGGAAAGATCGGGCAAGTGCCACTCGGGGTGTTCGCGCTGCAGGGCCTCATAGCGGTCCTGGATCAGGTTCGACATATCGCTCGAAATCTGGAAGCCGTGGCTTTCGGCGTAGCTCGCTTCGGACATCATTCGGCTGCCTATCTCGCGATAGCGAGCAGCAGCGGCGCGCCGTTCCTCGGCCTCAGCGACACGCCAATCACTTCCATCGGTGGTGGTGTGCGAGCGGCTATGGTCAGTGTAGTCCGAGCTCTGGCTGTAGGTGCCCGAAGACTGGATATCGCCGCTCGACCCGCTGACCACCATGCGATCGCTCGTCTCGTCGGATTTGTCGGTGCCGCGCGTGGTCTGGTTCGTTGCTGAACGCTCGGTGCCGGCACGAGCATCGTCGCCCACCTCTTTCCGACCGAAAATGGAGCCCTGCAGCGTTGCTGAGGCGCCACTTCCCGCAATGTCTTTGCCAGGCGTTCCCAGCGTTCCAGATCCAGTAAGGCTCGCGGACGAGCCAAAAGTGCGGCTCGCAAAATCACCGGACGAACGTGAATTGCCCTCGCGCAGGATAAGATCATTGTTCGTGACATCACGGGTCGAGCTGCCCTTGGCCTGTTCGACGACGACGTTGCCGCCGACATTGTGAGTGTCCGATGCGCGCGATCCGCTTTCGCGCCGGGCTCCTGTCACGTCGCTGGTCGCGGTGACCGCGCTGCCGAACTGGCCCTTCGAGCTGGTCCAGCTGCTCGAGGTGCCGTTCTCGATCTTGTCGGCCTCGTTGAGATACCATTGGCCCTGGGATCTGAGGTCCGTCGCATAGCCCCGCGTCATGGTGGGCTTGAAGGGCAACTGGGACATCGCCGCATTGGTGTCGATCACCGAATGGCCCGAGCCATATTCGTTGAACATGCGCCCGTCCGCTTCGCGGAAGCCCGAGTGGCCCGCGCCTGCCAGGAGGTTGGGGGCCTGATTCCACTGCGACATCTGCCGATTGTCCGCGTTGAGATTGCCATAGCTGACATCGCCATAGGCATAGTTGCCGGTGGTCCGCTCGATCGCCGCGGCATCCGAGCCAGCCTGGACCGGGGCGAGCATCGAGCCAAGGTTGTTGGCGACCGACATGGTGCCGCGCATGACCATCAGCGCGAGCATCGGCACGGAGAGCATCAGGAACCCCGCCATCGTGGCGATGTCCTGATTAACCGCATCGATTCCCGCCCAGTTGGCGAGGTTCACGCTGCCTGCTGAAACCGCTGCGGTCTGGGAGGCCAGGCGGTCCATGATGAACGAGTGGATGAGAACGTAGATCGGTCCCCAGGCCGAGAGGTAGAAGAAGCCCGAGAAGTAGCCCTTCAGGGTCGCGATGCCGGTGCGCGGGAACAACAGCAGCGGGAAGACGATCGGGAACAGAGCGTAAAAGACCACGGTCAGGACCACGCCAAGCACCGGAATCCAGATGAGCCCCTGCTCGGCTGCCGTCGTCATCGCGTTGCGGGTCTGGGTGTCCGCGCGCTGGAGCGCGAAGGAATCGGCATCGGCATTGCCGAAGTCGAGCTGGGCGGCCTCGAAAGCGTCGACCATGCTCTTCTGCTTGAAGAACTGGTTACGCGTCATCGCGGTGCCGGTGAGCAATTGCGAGACCGCCGGCACGTCGGCGGCGAGCTTTGCCCCTGCCGCGGCCTCGGTGAGCTTGGGGTACATCGTATGCGCAAATGGCAGCGCATAGGCGTTGATCTGGTTGTCCCACTGGTTGTTGATCAGCGTCCAGGCCTGCGCACAGGTCTTGCCCTCGATATCGACCGTGCCGGTGCCGGTATCGGTCAGGTACTTCATGCCGCGGTTGGTTGCGGCATTGACCCCGAGTTCGGCCCAGAGGTCGGGCGCTTCGCTCAGCAGCTTGAGGCTCTTGGTGCCAAGCAGGATGTCGTAATAGGCGCACTGCTTGAGGTAGCCGTCGAGGTTGGCCTTGAACACGGGATCACGGATCTCGAACCCGCGCGCCTTGTCCCACATCCGCGCGCCGTAAACGAAGCCGCCGGTCGAGTAATTGAGCGCAGCAGGCATGACGAAGACTGTCTCGGCCGTGCGGGTCAGGTAGTCGCTGATCTGGCTGGTGAACGAGGCCATGGCTGCGAGCCCGATCGGCACGTTGGCGACCGTGGCGGGCGCAAGCCCGGGATTGACACGGTCGGTGACCTTCACCGTCACCGTCGGGACCATCAACACGGTGTAGATCAGCGTCGACTGGATGAACCAGCGAAACCACGCGCGCCAGTCGAGGTCCATCGCGGTAATGAGGAGCGCGTAGATCAGCCCCATCACCATGACGACGCGGATCAGCGACTTGAACCCGCCCGAGCCGGTCCAGGCGGCGATCGCGTTGAAGGTGTTGACGAGGTAGTCGCCGCCCCCGACCGTGAAGACCTCGAGCATCTCCGCCGCCCCTTACTGGACCTGGCTGCCGAGCGTGCGCGAAAAGCGCAGCGCGGCCGACATCTGGGGCGAGAGCTGGGTACGCAGGGTCTTTTCGAGCATCTGCGTGCGCTGGATCAGCGCAAAGGTCTGGTCGAAGCGCTGCGAGGTGCGCGCCGCGATCCCGAGGAAATTGCGCCGGGTCTCGTAAAGCCCCTCGCGCCATTCGCGTAAGCTATCCGCATCAGCCCCGTTGAAGTCCGAACGCGCGTTCACTGCCATGTCGATGAACCGCATGGTCATGGTGGTGACGAGATCGACCGCGACTATTTCGGAAAGGTCGTTGATCTCCTGCGCGGAGATGCCGAACTCGGCCGCTGCGCTCACGGTGATGATCTTGTAGACCGGCACGCTCGCCATGCCGAGGAGCTGGATCTCGGCCGGGGTCAACGAGGCGCCGGGATCGCGCACTTTCAAGGCCATGCTCTCGATCAGCGTGCGCACCCGCGCCTTGATCGCTGCATTAGGCCCGATCACCATGTCGATCTCGCTCGGCGCCATGCACTTGGCGCTATCGCCGCCGCAGCTCCAGTATTTGTGCGGGGTGGAAGAGGTGCCGTCGAGCATGGCGCTGATCAGCGCCGGGTCGGCCGGGCCGATGAACTGGACCCTCGGCTTGCCGCCATTACCGGCCGGATCGTAGATCACGGTCCCGACGAGGGTCATCAGGAACTCGCGGAACTGGGTGTCGAACCCACCGTATTTCTTGCCCAATGCCGCCCAGGTGTAATTGTTGGGCATCCCGGCCTGTTCCTTCATGTCCGGGTCGGAATTGGCGCTTTTCAAGGCTTCGCGCTGGCCGCCGTTGTTGCACTGCTGGCGCGCGCGGGCCCAGTCGGAGACCGCGCCCTGACTGTTGGCGATCGCCTCGCAGATGACCGAACTCGCCGTATCGCTCTTCGGCCAGAGGCCGCCGACCAGCGCCTGCGCGGTCTCGCAGGACGAGATGTTCATCTGGTTCATCTGCTGAACCTTCTGCGCCAGCTCATCCATGACCTTGCCGATCTCGGGCGAGATCGTGTCGATCGCGAGTTTGAAGGCAAAGCCGAGCGCGTTGTTCGCGGTCGCTTTCAGCATGGCGACAAGTTCGGCGGTGTTGATGAACGAGAACGACCCGGCAAAGAGGTCGATGCCGCCGCACCCGGCGCGCGCGTGGGGCAACTGGAGGTTGAAGGGCTGGATGTTCTTTTGCGGGAAGCGCGACCAGACCGAGCCCATCGAATAATAGCCCGCCGACTGGCCCTGGTAGGCGCTGGGACCGGTGACATTGGCCTGGACGCCCATGTCGGACATGAAGCTCTGCATCTCGCCTTCGACCCCGGCCGAGGCGGGTGTGGGCGAAGCGAGCAGAACCGCGGCACCGAGGACTGTGCCAAGTGCGCGGCGCGAGGCTCCATGGAGGCGGCGGGCGAAGCGACGGGCGCGCATCAGTAGTCGCTCCCCACCTTGACCTGCGTCAGCTGGAAGACGCGGTCCATGATCTCGTCCTGGCTGAGGATTCCGTAGCCGATCGGCATCGGCTGCTTGGTGACTGAATCGAACAGCACCAGCGCGGGCACCTGGCGGTCGGTGCCAAGCCCGAGCTTCTCGTATTGCCCGCTGTCGACCATGTAGCCGGGGAAGGTCGAGGAAGGTCCGCCATCGGTGGAGACCGCGAGCACCGCGAGGCCGTACTTGTCCGAGACGGCTTTGAGGATCGGCGAGAAGATGTCGCAGGCGCCGCAGCTCGAGGCGAAGAAGTAGAACACCCCGTAGCGCTGCGAGAGATTGGCCATGACCCGGTCGCGGTCGGTCTTGCGCTCGTCGATCCAGGCGCGCTTGCCGAGCGTCGAGACCGGGCGCTGCAGCGTGTAGTCGAGCCCGGGATCCTGCCACAGCGCGCGCTGCCAGACGTCGGCGAACATCGAGGAGCGGTCGAGCTGTTCGCGCTGGAAGCGGACATAGGCGGTGACGTTCTCCGGGCTCGGCTCGAGGATCGCGCGCGCCTTCAGTTCTTCAAGCTGGGTCCCGATTGCGGCCAGTCGCTCGCGCGCTGGTGGCTGCGCAGCAGCAGCTTTGCGCGGCTCCTCCTTGGGCTTCTCGCAGTAGAACCAGGTGCCGAGCTTCCTCTCCTTGCAGTAGAGCGCGTCCTCGGACTGCCGCACCTCGACACCGTCGCCCTCGGAGGCGCGCAGCGGTGCGGTCCCGGTAAGCGCGACGCTGGAGGCGGCAAGCAGGGCAATGCATTGGCGGTGGTTCATGATCCGCTCCTCTCGAATTCCTTGATCAGTGACATGAAGACGCCGAGGTCGAGCAGCCGGCGGCCGCCATCGAGCAGGCGTACAAGCGCGCAGTAGAAGCCGGACAGCGCCTCGCTCCCGGCATCGGCGATCGTGTAGGTTCCGGCCTCAAGTCGCGCCCATCCCCGCCGGACGATGGCATCGAGCTGCGCGCTGAGGCTGCGCGCGCGAACCGGGTGGTCGAACCAGGCCGAGATTTCGGCAGCGATCCCGCGCGCGGTCAGCGGCCCCTTGCGAGCGAGCGCCATGCCGACGCAGAACTCCAGCACGGTCAGATCGGGGGCTGCGGCGTAGGCCCCGAACGCGACCACGCGCGCGCCGCTTTCGGGCACAGGATTCGTGGCGGGCTCAGGGCTTGTGCGCGGCATAATAGGCCTCGATCTTTGCCTGGATTTCGATGAGCGTGGCGGCTTCGTCGGGGAGCTTCGCCGCATCGACGAACTCCGCGTAGATTTCGGAAAAATCCATCACCGAGAGGTCGAGCTGCTGGAACTCGAAAATGGTGAAGCCGTCGCAGACGGGCTTCTTCGGCGTTCCCCATGTCTTGCCGATCTGGGGCCGGCCCTGCTCCTGGAGGATCCGACTGATCTTCGAGAGGAAGCAGCAATAGACATCGCGCTTGGAAAGACAGATGCCAAGGAAGCTCGACGAGCAGTAAGTGCCAATCTTGTGGCAGAGCCCTGCATCGTCCTTCTGATCGAGCAGCACCTCGGCCGGGCTGCACAGCAGCGGAACGAGGAGCGGGACGCCCTTCCCCGAGCAGCAGTTGGCGAGACCGAAGACCTTGTGCGCACAACTCTCGGCGGTGCCCTTGAACAGCGTCAGCGTGCTTTCGTCGAACTCGGAATTGGCCTGTCCGAGCGCGTTCAGCGCCACGACCGCGTCCTTGAACTCGTCGGAGGCCTCGCGAACGATCGGCTCGCAGTCGCCATTGACGCAGTAGACGTCGTCCCCGCAGATGTACTGCGCAGGCTGGCTCGTCGATCCCGGGATCGGGCACTTGTAGACACGCTCGGCGACCTTGCACGAACCATCTCCGCTGGGCGGATCGTCGAGACAGGTCTCGTGGTCGAACATGCAGCCGGGGGTTGCATCGAGCTTGCCGCAGTCGTTGCCGCCGCCCACCACGGTCTGGCACTGGTAGGTCTTCGCCGTCTCCCAGCAGGCCCGCGTGACCGGCACGCCATCGATCAGGCGGGTTTCATTGGGGGCAGTGCAGGTCTCGGCAGCGAGGGTGCAGGTGCCAAGATCGACCGAGCAGGCATTGTCGGTCCAGACTTGGGTGAACCACTTCGATACCGAGCTTTCGGGCACGATGCCGGCGACATTGGTGCTGCACGAATAGACCGCTTCTAGCGAAGCGGGCTCAAGGCAAGTGAGGTAGCCCCCTCCCCCGAACGGATCGCCGATGAAATCCCAGGTCTTGCAGAGCTGGCGGTCGGTGAGGCCTGCCGCGGAGGCGGTGGTTTGGGTACAGCTCGGCTCCGCCGATATCGCCCCGCACTGCTGAAGCCCGCTCACATATTGGACGGGAAAACCCGTCACGGGATCAAAGGTCAGCGCATCGGTGATCCCTTCGTTGTTGCAGCGATAGACGTTGCTCACGACCTGGAAGGCGTCCGCCGGCGGCGGTTTGGCCACCGTGCCCATGAGGTAGACGTTGGGATCACTGACGCCTGCGTCGCAGTCGTAGTAGTCGACCGTGAGGTTATAGTCGGGAACAGGGAAGGTCCCGGTCTTGCGGCACAGGGCGTTGCCCTCAAGCGAGGCGCAGCCCGGAAAGCCAGGGGCCGTGACGCAGAGGTACTGGTAGAGCGTCTCGTTCCATGGCGCGACGGTGAGACTGCGGGTGCAGGTCTTGGGCTGTTCGACCACGCTCGAGCCGACATTGCAGGTCCATTCGGCAGTGTTGGTGGTCCCCGGACTCGGCGGCAGCGGGACGCAATTGCCGGTCGACCCGTCCGCGCTCATGCCAGACAAGTAGGCATTGGGATCGTCGGTCACGGTGTTGGCGCGGGACAGGTCGGCGCGGGTGACATCGACGGTCGGCCGCGTGGTCGAATTGGCGGTGCGGTAGGCATTGCTATTCACGCCGGCCGCCGCCCCATCGGCGTACATGTTGCCGGGATTGTCGTAATACTGGGTGAGTCCGGGATATTCCGCCTGATACCCCGGTATCTGCCCGGCCGCACCCGGGGCATCGGTGATCCCCTGGTAGGCGCCGCGCACGCTCGATCCGGTCGCCCGAGCCTCGGCCTTGGCCTCGTCCACGGTCATGGTGGCAGGCGCGGAAGGAGGCGGCGGGGCGGGAGCGGGCACGCCGGGATCAATCGCGGGCGGGAGCGGCGGTTGCGGCTCGACCAGATCGTCGGGCGGGGGGATGTAGACCTGTCCTTGTGCGCCGGCCGCGGCGAGCAGCACCATCCCGGCAAGCGCAAATCCAGCAAGGCGCGGCGCGCGCATCTCAATGACCCTTGTTGAGCTGGGCGAGCGCGATGCGCGCGACGCCGGCGCCGGGCCCGCGGCCACCTGCAAAACTCTCGAGCGCGAACTCGACTGTGACATTGCCGGTGAGCCGGTCGTGGTCGGGAGTGGCGCTGGTGCAGTCGAGCCCGTCGCAGAGCTCGTACTCGCGGCCCGCGGCGACGAAGGTCGGCGCAGCCTCGACCTTGAAGGCGCGGAACAGGCGCGGGTCGATCGCGAGATGGGCTTCTTGGCCCTCGTCGGTCACAACGCGCTTGAGGCCCTCGGCAAAGGCTTTTGTGCTGCCTCCGGGAAAGCCGCGGAACACCACCACGCCGCCGGCCTTGGTCGTGTCGGCGATCAGCCGGGTGAGCGAGGCCCCAGGCATCGACAAGCTGGCAAAGACCATGAACATCGGCCCCTCGCCCATCGGCGCGCGGGTATTGGCCGCGGCGCCGGCGAGCAGTTCGTCGAAGTCGACCGCGCCATCCGGGCCCTTGGGAAGGCTCGCGGGATCGATCGAAGCGACGGAAGCGAGGCCTTGTTCGCGCAAGGTCTCGGCCTCGGCGCGGTGCGCCTCGCCCTTGCCGGCAACCGCATCGACCAAGGTCTGGGCATCGGCTGTCGCCTCGGTTGCCCGGTCCTTGATGGCCTTGAGGTCGATGCCGTCTAGCGTTTGCGCGAGCGCTGCCGAGACAGCCGTAAGCGCGAGGAAGCCAGCGATTCCTGCGAGGTGGGGTTTAAGCAAGGTGCGCGCGAAGGTCATGGGCGTCCTCACAGCATGCAGCAGTTGCGCTTGCGCCAGACGAGGTAGCCAAAGTCCTCACCCTTGACGGGGTAGCCCTTGCCGGTCTGGGGAATGATGGTGGTCGCGCCGATCGGCGCGCAGGCGTAGCGGCCCTTCACTGTCGAGATCGGGTTGGTCATCTGCAGCCGGTATTGCTGCTTCCTCATCACCGGCATCAGGTACTTGTGGCACAGCGCCTTCGAACCCATCGTCCCCCAGGCGAGCGCCTCGCGGTGCATCTTGTAGAGCATGCGTTCGGCGACGAGCCGCGAGGCCTGGATCGGGGTGACATGCGCGGCGACGTGGCCGTTCAGCGGGTACATCCCGCCGTTGCAGCCCGCGCACCAGAACATCTGGTCGATCGGCAGCTTGGCGGTCGCCGCGACACAGTCGGCCGCACACGCCGCGGTCGCGATCGGGTTCGAGAACAGCGCGACTTCCGGATTGATGATCGAGGTGAGCGCGGAATCCTGCCAGAGCGGGTCAATCTCGGTGACATAGGCAACATCGAAGGTGGTCTGCTCGAAGCAAAGGAAGTCGGTCAGGATCTCCATCCAGTAGAGCAGCGGGTAGACGTAGTAGTGCGACTGCCACTGCGAGCTGTTCTGCGCCTTGCCGCCGATCTGGCTGCGGCCCTGGACATGGCCATTGCCGATGGCGAAGCCGGGGTTGAGGCGGATTCCGCCAAGGTTGGGAAAGCACCAGGCCTTGTTGGTGACGTCGACAAGCCGCACCGGCTCCCAAAAGCCCACCGAGATACCAATGCGCGGGATCGGCGAACCGCAGGCGCACAAGGGAAACGAGGGATTCTTGGGGTCGGGGCGCGAGCCCTTCCAGATCGAGAGCCCGCCGATCGACAGTGGGAACAGGCACGACCAGCACACGTCGGTGATCGGGTTGATGAACTTGCCGTGGCAGGTGGCGGTATCGGCGCGCGCGGGCGCCGATACCGCAAAGGCGAGCGCCAGCGCCGCGAGCAAGGCGGCGAATTTCCGGCCGAGCCGCGTCATGGCCGAGCTCCTTGGGCGAAGGCCTCATCCGCCCGCAGTTTGGCGCGGAAGTAGGCGACGCCGTGGACCGGCGCGGCGAGGGCGAGGGTCAGCGCAGGACCTGCACCCCAGAGCCCGAACAGCGCTTTGAGGAGCGGGAGCAGCAAGACGGCGAGCGCCAGCGCCCAGCACAGGGCCATCCACCAGCGCCGCATGTGACGAAGGCGCGCCGTTTCGGGAGCGGCCATCGGTGTCTTGAGGAAGTCGATGAGCGAGTGGGTCATGACACCTTGCCTCCGCCAGAGAGAACGGGTGCGCGTGCGGGCGCGGCTGCCGCGGGCGGTAGCGGCACTTCGCTGATCTTGAGATTTGCGCCCGCTGCCGAGACCACGGCGGGGGTGTGGCGGATGCCGAACTTGGCGGTGAGCGTGCCGCCCTGGTCGAAGTAGAAGCGCCGCTGCCAAGGCTTCATCGCATCGAACGGCGAGCCCGAGACAAAGATGATCTTGGCCCGCGCATCGCTCCAGGTTTTCACCGCCCAGGCCAGCTCGGCCGCATTGTCACCATCGACGAAGACCAGCGCCTGGCTCAATTGCACCATGTCGAGCGGATTGACCCGGGTGCCGCGCGCGGCGATCAGGTTGCCCTTGGCATCGACGATGTCGTCTTCCGTGACGATCGAGGGATCGAACAGCCATTCGCGCTTGACGCTTGCGGGGGTCATGCCATCGACCGGCTTGGGACGGCGCACGCTGGCGACCGCTTGTTCCTGCATCTGGCGCTGCATGCGCTCGATCCCGCCATTGGCCTCGAGCGTCCTCAGCCGCGTCTCGATCGTGGTGAGAAGATCGGTCTCGATGATCGGAAAGGTCTGACCCATCTGCCCATAGTCGGCAGCACGCAGGCCCGAGATGCCCGGCCAACCGACCAGCAGGGCAAGGCCGCTTGCGGCGATCAGGGCGGCGAAGGGCCTCACAGCAACGAGTCCCCGGTGCCGATGATCGTCCCGGAACAGACGAACCCGATATCGGCATAGCGGCTGTCGAGCCCGTCCTTGTGCGCGGTGCCGAGATAGTAGCAGTGTTCGGGGATCCGCCCGGTCGGACCAGGCTCGAGCTTTTCACCGCGCGAGCTCGCCGGCTTGAGGCGCGCAACCTCGGCGCCATTGATCCGCACGACGGCGCCCTCGCGGCTGACCACGTCGCCCGGCATGCCATAGACCCGCTTGGCAAAGGGCGGGGCCACCTTGCCGAAATGCGCGGTGATGAGCGGGGTCTGCGGCGCCTTGAAGACCACGAAGTCGCCGCGCTCAGGCACGCGGTGCTTGTCAATCCAGAACGCCCAGTTGGGGAGCGACTGGGTGGTGTTGATCAGGATCGCATGTTCATCGCGCCAGCTCGCGAGCAAGGAACTCGCCGCGAGGCACGCCGCAAGCGCGCCAATCGCCAGCCAGCGCTTGGCATGACTGCCGCTCGCCGCCGGGGGCTCAGGGTGTGTTTCATTTTGCGGGGGCATTGCCCTGACCCCCGAGAACTCCAGCCTGCGGCGCCGGTCCCGGCCCCGAACCCGACATAGCGGCACGCATCGCGCCCATGACATCGGTGCTGCTCGCCGCCGCCTGCTGCGGCATCCGCACGCGGGCATAGACCTCGCGGCGCACGTCGGCAGTGATGTCGGGGACATTGCCGGCGACGACCGCTTCGCCGACCAGCACGATCTGGCCTGCCGCGCCGCGCCGTTCGAGATTACGCTGGATCTCGCTCATGAACGCGCGGGTCTCGGTGGTGACCTGCTCGGGCGGGGTCGCCGAGCGCGCCTGCGCCTGGACATATTCGCCGACGATCCCAGAAAGCTGGACCTTGGCGATCGCCGGTGTCTTAGGCCCGCCGAGCACGCTCTTGGTCACCCATGCGCCCCACAGGCCCGCCGCAACAAGGGCGGCCACGAGCGCGACCGGGGCCGCACCGAGGCGCGCACGCTGCGGCGGGCTCGCGGGCGCCGCTGCCACATCGGCCTCGAACAGCGGACCGGGCGCTGCGTTCTCGCCGCCTGTTGCGGCGACACGGGGCTTACCTGCCATGATCTCTCTCCTTGCAAGTGGGGTTTGCCGCCGGGCTCAGATCGCCAAGCGAATGGCGGCGGAAGAAGGCGAGCGCGGCGAACAGCACGGCGCTCGCCAGCCAGAAGAACAGGCGGAATCTGTCCTGCCGTGCGGCATCGGCCGCGACGTAGCGCGAGGCGAAATTGTCGAGCTGGAGCACGGTCCCGGAAAAGCTGAAGTTCCCGAGCGCGGCGAAGAACAGCAGCCAGAGGGCAGCAACACAGCCGAGCGTGACTGCGAGCCAGCCTGTCAAGCGCAGCGCGACGTAGCAGCCGTCCGCCAGGCGGGATGGAGCGCGCGATGGCGCGGTTGGGGCCAAGGTGGGCGTCATTCGGCCGCCTCCGCAAGCTCGCCCTCGGCAAAGTCGGGCGCGCCGGGCTCGGGCGGCACGAAATCGGGGAAGGCCACCCGCTCGATCGCATCGGGGAGCGCCAGGCCGCCGCGCACCTTGTCCTCGATCTCGGAAAAGACCCGGGGGCTCGAGGAATAGAGCGTCGCCGAATAGGGATCGAGCACAAGGCGCCCTACAGCAAGCGTCTCGGGGCCTTTGATCAGGACGTCGGAATACTCGGTCCCGTTGCGCTTCAGCGAGCGGAGCAGGCTTTCCGTGTAATGGTCCATCTCGAAGCGCTGGTGCTTGGCGAGATCGTTGATCGTCTCTTCCTTCTGCTGGAGGACGATCGACCAGTCCGAGTTTTCGAGTGCGGCGAGCGAACCTTCCGACTTGTAGAAGTCGTTGAGCGACTGGGTCGCTGTGATCAGCGAGCCGCCATATTTGCGGCAGGTGCGGGCATAGGTCTCGATCGCCTGGCCCATCTGCCCGCCGCCAAGGAGTTGCCAGGCTTCGTCGATCATCGTCAGCTTGGGCACCGAGCGGTCGAGATCGCGCATCACCCGAAGTGTCAGGAACATGAGCGCGGTCAGCGCGACCGAGCGCAGTTCGGGCTTCGAGGAGAGGTCGGAGAGCTCGAACACGGTGAGCCCGGCCGAGAGGTCGATCGAGCAGGCGCCTTCGAAAAAGCGGCCATAGGTGCCGCCTTTTAGGAACGGCGACATCGCATCGGCAAGATCGCCGGCATAGGGCGAAGGCAGCGCGCGCAGCGCCGCGGCAACATCGTCAATCGTCCCATGGCGCTGTTTCTCGCGCCAGACCGTGCTCACCGCGGAATCGATCAGCCCGCGCTCGGTGTCGGACAAGCGGTCCTGCTGGCGCGCCATCTGGCCGACGATCGATTTGAGCATCGCGAGGCATTCGACCTCATAGTCCTCGCCGTCCTCGTCGCTCGCTAGCGCCTCGCCGTCGATCATGTCGAAGGGATTGAGCGAGAAGCCAGAGGATAGCTTGAACTCGACGAAAGCGCCGCCGAAGGCTTTGACCATGTGCTCGAACGAGCGGCCGTCATCGATCACGATGACCTTGGCCCCCGCGCCGGACATCGCGGCACAGACGTCCTGCAGGAATACCGACTTGCCCGAGCCCGACTTGCCGAAAACGGCGACGTTGTGATTGCCCGCCGCGTTCTGGAACGGCGACCAGAAGAACGGCTGCCCGCGCCGGCCGATGAGCAGAACGTGCGGGATGTGCCCGCCGGTGTGCTCGCCCTGGAGCGGCGCGATCGAGGCCGCGGTGGTGGTGAGCATGGTCTTGAAGCGCTTCATGCGCTTCAGGTCAGCCGAGAGCCCATTGGGGAGCGACAGCGGCATCGCTGCGAGCAGCCCCATCACCTGGAGGTAGCGCTCGTCGATGAGGTCCCACCCGCAGGCCTTGTAGACCGACTTCACCATGCGCTCGTTGATGTCGCCCTTGCCCAAGGGCGAGAGCGCGCCGACGCCGTAGTAGACCTGCGCGAGCTTGCGGCCCTGGCGGATCTCGGCCTGAACGTATTGCCATTCGTCGCGCTGCTCGGAGAGCTGGGGCAGGAAGCGCGCCGAGCGGCTGTCGGCAAGGCTGGTGGTGCGCATGACCTTGAGGCCCGCGCGCGAGGCGACCGCTTCCTCGTCCTGGTAGACGAGCCCGAGCACGGTCATGACGTTGCAGCCGAAGCGCAGCTTGTCGTTGATGACGTCGCCGATGATTTTCTGGACGTCCCACGGCGCCCATTGTTTGGGGAGGTTGCGCACCGAGAAGAAGCGCCAGTCGAACTTGTCGGGCACGACCTCGCCGATCACCGGCGCGCCGTCCTGGCGCTCGCCAGTGGGGCGGAAGCGCTCGGTCTGGAGCACGATCCGGTCAGGGGTGACCTGGGTTTCGAGATCGCGCCGCACGCACTGGACGTTGATCGGATCGAGCTCGGAATAGTGTTCGGGCTTGTCGGCGTTATCGACCGCCGGGCAGAGAAAATCGTCGAGGAAGGCGATCAGTTCGACCGGTCCCATGTCGCGGGCCGGGATCGAGAGCGACTGCAGCGTCCCGTGAAGACTGTCGCGCACCGAGGCGAGCGTGTCGGCCCCGATCGGGCCACTGAGCCGGGCACCGACCGAGAGGATCACCCGGGTGTTGCGCAGGTAAAACGGTGCGTCGCGCGAGATCGACATCCAGGCGGCGCGGCGCAGCCAGCGCGCCCGGTGCATCGCCGCGCGGCCATAGACCCCCTTGGCGACCACGCGCGGCATCACCCAATCAGCGATGCGTTCGCCAACCGAGGGACTCTGCCAGTGGATCAGCTGGATCTCGCAGCCCGAGGGCACGGCGTCCGACAGAAACTGGGTCAGCAGCTCGCCGCTGCGCTCGTCTGCGCCCATCATCGGGGCCAGCTCGAGAATGAACCCGAGCGAGTCCGTGTTGATGAACAGGCCGTGCTTCTTGTCGTAGCTTCGATAGGGCAGCCAGTTCGACAGCATCGGCGCGCCGAGCACCGGGCGCTCCGCCTCCGGATGCGCGCTTTCGCCGAACAGCATATCGAGGAACCGGTCCCAGAACCCGTGCGAGGCCATCGTCGCTTACTCCTCGACCTTGGCCGGAAAGGCGGCGGGGCCATTGGCGGGCTTGGTCGCCGCCGGAGCGGCGCTGACCGCCGAGGCGGAAGCCGGAGCTGGGGTCGGCACCGCACTACTGGGCGCCGCACGTACCGCTGCTGCCGGGACGTGCGCTTTCGCAGTGGGCGCGAGACGCGCCTGCACCTGAGCCTGAATCGCCTCGATCGCATTGCCCGACTGGAGCGCGGCACCCTTGGCGCGCGCCGCCGCAACGGCCTCGGGGCGCGGCGGCCCGGAAGGCGCGGCATCTATTGCTTTGGGAGTGGGTGACCCAGCGTCCTGGGCGATCGGGGCGACGGGTACCGGTGCCGGCACGAATGCCGCGCTCGCGAGGCTAACTGCCCTGCCCTCGACCTGCTCGCCGATATTGGGCTCGCCCGAGGACAGCTCCATCCAGGCGCCGTTGTCGACCACTGCGTGGATGATCCGCGGTTCGTGGAGATTGCCACCACCATCGACGAAAGAGGGGAACACCACCTTGAGCACGCGGCGCTCGCGGTGGACCATGCCGCCGCCGGCCGAGGTGATGCGGCCCGAACCCGACGGCGTGTACGACGCAGTAACCGGCTTGGCGGCGGCGGGCTGGCGGATGTACGGCCCTGCCGGGGTCATCGGCCGGGCATTCTGGATCACCGACAGCGCCTGGTCGTCGATCACCGTCGAAGGCGCGCAGGTCCCGCCTGGTGCGCTGCAGGCAAAGCTGCCCTTGATGTTGCCGCCGAACAGCGAGGTGCAGGCGGCGAGCTGGGTAGCCGCGAGTCCGATGGCCGCGATGCTTGCAGCCCGGGTGACGGGGTTTGGCGATCGCCGCGCCGCAAGATCCCCAAGCCGGATCGCGAGCCGCCAGATGGCGAGGCCCGATTGGCGCGACAGCGGAGCCTCACCAAGCGCGACATGGCCCGCCGAGCGCGCCCACGCGCGCTTGCCCAGCAATGCCTGTTCGCGAGGCGTGAGCAGCACGCCTCGCGGAACCGCAGTGGCAAGGACGAGATCCTGCCACAGCTGGATTGCTTCGGCGCGGCTGAGCTCCACCCGCGGCAGCGAGACTCGCCCACAAGAGCGCCGCGCGACTGCGCGCGTGAGGCTCGCAAGATGCTTGGAGCTGAGCGCGGTCACGACTTGGCGCCCTTCAGCCACTGCTCGAGCACTTCGCGCGGGCGGAAGCCTTCGATCACCGCGCCGTCCGAGCGGACGATGACCGGGGTTCCGGCAAGGCCCTGCTGGCGCGCGAAGGCCTCGTTGGCATCGAGCGGCGAGGTGTCGCAGGCGCGCGTGTCTGTTATCGGCGCCCCGGCATAGGCGGCTTTGACCGCCTTGCGGCGATCGCGCGCGCAGAACACCTGGTTGGCAAGATCGCGGCTGCCGAGCACCGAGATCGGCCGCTCGATCACCCGCACGTTCATGTTTTCGAGGACGCCCGAGAGCGCCCGGCAGTAGCCGCAGCGAAAATCGCTGAACACGGTCACGGTCGGCCCCGAGTTTGCTCCCCAGACAATGCCGCCCGCCTCGGGCAGTGCGGCGAGCGACATCATCCGGGGGGCACCGCTCGCCGCCGGCGTGCTGACGCCGCGGCGTGGGGTCTCGACTTCCTGGGCTTCCTGCTTGCTCCCCGCAGCGCCGCCGACGAGGAGATCGGGGTTGACCTCGAGCAGCCGGACCGCAGTCAGGTCCTGGCGGGTCTGCATGTCGTAGACCCGCCCGATCAGGAGATATCGCGCGGTCTTGTCGACGTAGAACAGCTGCGAGCCTGCGGTCACTTCGCAGACCCCATCGACCACCTGGCAATTGACGCGGGAGACCTGGGTGCGCGGCAGGCGCTGCTTCAGGAGCGCGGTCACCGCCTGGTCCGCCTCGCTTGGGGCATGTTGGGCAGTTGCGGCATCACCGGTGCCGGCGTTCGCCCAGACCAGCGAGCCGCCACTACCGAGCGCGATCGCGGCGAGCGGCATCAGGACCTGGCCAAGGCGGGGCCGCGCCAGATGGAATGACTTCAAGGACTTCAGCTTCATTGCACCCTCCTCACCCGTTGATGAACACGCCTTCGAGAAACACGATTTCGACATCGATCCCGGTCGGCATCTCGATCACGGGCTGGTACTGTTCGGCCCGCTCGATCAGGTACTTGCTGACCATGTCGCCCGAGGTGGCGATGCCTTCGCCGAGCCCGCCCTCGAGGATGTCGCCGGTGCCGAGCTTCTGGCGCTGCCCATTGACGTTGACGTTTGTTCCGGTGAGCGTCGAATTGGTGTTGGCGGCAAAGCCGCGGCCAAAGCCGCCGGCGAGACCGGCAAGGAAGGCCTGGCCGATCAGCGAACCTTCCCGGCTGACCACCCTCCCCCTGACCCCGGTCTTGCCGCCGAAGGCGATGAAGCCCTTGACGTCCGAGACCGCGTAACGGCCATTGGGCTGCGGGCAGGTCATGCGCTGCAGCTTGACGTAGACCTTCTCGCTCGAGAGGTCGCCGCGCGCCGCGCCGTTGACCAGGCATCCGGCGATATTGGTCGTGAGCAGCCGCCCGTTGTCGTAGACCGAGCGCGCAGGGCCGGTGATGCGCAGCACGACCGGCAGGGGATCGGTCTGACTCTGGACGCCGGCGGCCGCATCGACCCCGACTATGACCTTGGCGACCGCGATCGAGTTCGGCGGCAGGTAATTGGCGCTGTCGGTGAAGACAGTGTTGCCCTTGGGGACCGGGCTTCCGGTTCCGCTTGCGCCCTCGTTGAACGAGACCAGGCTGACCTCGCTCCCGCGCCCTGCCGGGAGTCCCGCCGCGGCCATTGCGGCTTGCCCGGCAGGCGTGCTGGGCGCGGTCTGGTAGCTCGGTGGGCTGGTCCGCCCGTAAAGCGCGTTGGGTCCGACCGGTGTCGCGCCGGCACCCATGACCGGCGACTGGCGCGCGGCTGCGAGCGCTGCCTTCAACTGCTCATTCTCGTTCTGGTAGGCGGAAAGCACCCGCTCGGTGTCGGGAGATATCCCGCCGCCTGACGTGCTCTGCGCTGCCTGACCCTGGGCCAGCTGCGCTTCCAACTGGTCGGCCCGCTGCGCACGGGCAGCGAGCGCGCGCATGTTGGTGTCCATCGACATCATCTGCGCCTCGGACTGGGCACGCCACTCCTTCTCGGCCATGTTCTTGTTGACCATCTCGTCGACCGAGACGTCGGCGACCTGCCGCTTGACGCTGGCGTCGCTGCTCTTGTGATCGCCGGCGAAGATCCACGAGGAGCCGATGACAAGCGCGGCAAGACCGCCAGCGCCGAGCAGCAGCATCTGCTTCTTCCTGACCGCCTCATTGGCCACGATTGCATCGCCGAGCGGCGAGGCGTCACCACTTCCAGGGTGGGTTGCGGGACCGTCGAGCGCCTTGGGGCCTTTGCGGAACGGGTTCTTCCAGTCCATCACTGGCCTCCATTCGATTGGATGAGGTAGACAGCGGCCGCCTGGCCGGGCGCGAGCTCGCTCACCGGGGTCATGAAGGCGACGCTGCCGCGCGCGGCGAGCAGGTTCTCATCGAGAGTGAGCGGCTTTGCGCCGGTGTTGCGGACCTTGAGGATCAGTCCCTTGAGGTCAGCGCCGCGGTATTCGCCGACCTGCTGGACCTCGAGCTTGCCGACCGCGACCGGCTCGAGCACGCTTTGCCTGATCTCGAAGCCTTCGATGGTCTCGCTGCGATACATGGCTTGCGCGAGGCGCACGGCGGCATCCTCGGGCGAAGAGCGCACTTCCCAATCGCGCGCGGCCTCGGTCTTGATCGCCGTGTTGGTGACGAAGACCTGCTCGGCGTCGTTGCCGCGGACCTGGCAGAGGAACTTGTAGACGTAGCCCTTTCGGGTCGTGCCGAAGAACGAGAGGTTGGGCTTGGTGAAGCCATCGGGCACCGAAATGTAGATGTCCCCGCGCACGGGCTCGTTGACGATCTTGAAGTCCTCGGCCGGGTTGCCGGTGCTGATCTTCGAGACCGAGGCGAACTGGTCTCCCGCAAGGCTGATCCGGGTGAGGTCCTTCGCCGAGGCGACACAGGCGACCGTACCATTGTCAGCAGCGGGAATGCTCTGGTCGGCCATGGCGGGTGCGGCAAGGCACAGCGCACCGAAGCAGATGAGCGCGGCGCCAACCGGGCGGCCATTGATTGCATAGGGCCGTCCGGCGAGCACGCTGCCCACCCCGATCGCGCCCCAACCCAGTTCGGCCATCACGCCTCTCCCCCGTCGCTATTGTCTGATTGCGCGCTGCCCGCGCCCTTGGCGTCGATGACCTTGCCCGACGGATCCTTGGTCACGCGCCCGAACCCGGCGAGCTTGAGGCTGACGCCCGAGTAGCTCCACACGTAGCGGAAGGTCCGGGCTTCGGAGGTCACCTCCTTGGAGCCGACCACCGTGTGCAGCACGCCGTTGACCTCGCTGGTCAGTGCCTCGGGATCGACAGAGAGGTTCTCGATCGTGAAGAACTGCGAGACATTCGAGCCGTTCTGCTCGTTGAAGATCTTCATCAGTTCGGCCTTCATCCGGCCGTGGGTTCTGGGATCGGTGATCGCCAGGATCGAATCCATCCAGTACTGCAGGTTGGACGGCGAGCGGTTGAGTGTCAGCAGCGCGGCATCGCGCGTGACGAGCTCAAGGTAATCCTTGTCGATGTGGCTCGAGGACAGCGTCAGCGGCTTCGCCAGCACCGGCTGCAGCACCACTTCGCGGTCGCGGTGCGCGGCGGTGAACGTCAACACCACGCTCAGGGCAAACAGCCCGGTCGCGGTGATCGCGAGGAGGTTGCGCTGCTTTAAGAGCCGCTGCGCCTGGCCGTGAGAAATCGAGAGGTCCATGTCGGTGCCGTCCTCAGCCCGCCATCAGGCGAAGATGGGAGGGCGGCGTCGCTCTCAGCCCCATAAAGGCACCCGGCAGGTACCAGTAGGCCGAATGAATGATCCACGAGACGGCTCGTCCCGCCTTCAACTTGCGCAATCCCCACCAGGCCAGCACGCTTGAACATAGACCGATGAAAATATGTTGAGACAGGATGCCCCAGGCGAAGGGAACGATCATCGCGAGAAACTCATCGAGTGTCCAAAACCCGATCAGCTCCGGATCATCGAGATGCGCGGGAACCGTGTAGCGATTCATGAACGACACCACCCTCTTGTCCGCCCACGCAAAGCCCTGCGGCCATGCGCGGACGACTGGTTGGATCAGATCGTCGCGGTGACCGCGGCGGTGACGATGGGCACGCCCGTGCCGGCTCCGACGCCGACCCCCACGGGAATGGCGACCTGGCCGAGGCTGAACCGGCCCGAGGCGAGACCGACGATGCCGCCGGCGAGGCTCAGCACGGTGATGATCTTGCCGCCCGAACCTTCAAGGAAGCCGGTGAAGCTGGTGAGCGCGGTGTTGAACGTGGTGTCGGCGCCCGCCATCGCCACTTCGCTGCCGAAGAGGCCAGCGACCGCGACCACTGCGGCCCCCTGGAGGAGGCTTGCCCCCTTCCCTTTCATCGTGAGTTTCATGTTGCCATGTCCTTTCCAAACGCCGTGATTGTCACGGCCTTCAGAATGAACAGAGGGGCGCTGCCTGGAGCAATTAAAGGTCCGTTACGGCCCGGAAACGAATCGGATGATTTCCTCAAGGCGGACTTGGAGGCACCTTATGTTTCCGAATTTGGGAATGGGAATTGCCGGATCGGGAACTGAAGTTTCCGTTTTCCGCAATCCGGTTTGCTGCATCGGGAATTGTGATTGCCGAACAAGGAATTGGCCTTCCCGAATCACTTCCACCGGCCCGGATTCGCCAAATTTACAATTTGGAGCCATTGTGCCTGCCGACACATGCACCGGAATATCCACCCATGGCCGCAGGAACGCGCAACGTCCGCATCTTCGTAAGCGAGCAGTGCTTCGACCTGCTGGTCGATGCGATGGCGGCCTATTCCAAGGAATCCCGCCGGTTTCAGACGATGCGGATGACTGTCCAAGCCGCCTGCTTGCGCCTCAAATCCCACGGGATATCGAAGCAGGAACTCGAAGATTTCCTCGCGGATTACGCGATCGGCGGGGACATCCGGATCTTTCTCGAGGTCGGCCCGGAGTGGTCCGGAGATTACGATGCGGTCCGCGCCAAGGTGAAGGAAATCAGCGAAAAGCCGGGATTGGACAAGATCCTCGTGCCGTTCGCGGTATACCTCGCGGTAAAATACAATCTGCTCTAGGTATTTTCCACGCGGCAAGTTGCGCGCTTCTTAAGACTCTTGACAGGTTATGCCATCCCATAGACCTTTTGCCTTGGGAGGGATGGATAATGCCTCACAGGAACTTGACGCCCGAGACGGTCTTCAAGCCGAGCAGTCCACCGGGCAGTGAACCCGTCTTCGCTTTTGCCAGTCCTGGACCGCGCGAGGGCGAGCAGGAACAGTACAAGCAACTCATAAACGACGAGCTGGTACGACAAGGCATTCTGCCGGCTCACCTTGCTGACCGGATGCAGATTTCGCGGCCGAAGCTGCACAAGATCCTCAAGCAAACCAACCCGCTCTCCGACGACTTGCGAGATCGCATCTTCAGCGAGCTTGGGATGGATCATGTTCGCGCGAAATTCTGCGTGGCACTGCTTCACGATCCGCGGGCCTACATCGAGCAATCGGTCTTTCTGGCGACCGAGAGCCTCAAGAGCTTCTATCTC
Source organism: Novosphingobium olei (assembly GCF_012927405.1). GTDB lineage: Bacteria > Pseudomonadota > Alphaproteobacteria > Sphingomonadales > Sphingomonadaceae > Novosphingobium > Novosphingobium olei. Next base: position 41,270 of record NZ_JABBGM010000007.1, read on the forward strand.
GAGGTCCTGACCTGTCGGCGCGGCTCGATCGAGGTCGATCTGCGCCCGGCCGTGATCCACGAAGCGGCGCGGCGAGCCTACGATCTGCTGCTCTCGCATCAGGAGCGGGTCATGCAGAACAACCAGACGCTACAGGCTTGATCGGCCCTCCATGCGGCCCGACACCATCGCCGCGTGGACCCAGCTCTATGCGGCCGTCGGCCTCTTGGCCGGGATTTGCTCAGGCTGCGCTCTGCTGAAAACGATCTTCGATATCCGCGCGGGCACGATCGCGCCGCCGTCCGGTTCGGGGCTGCGGTGGTGGCTGTGGTTCCCGAAGGTATGGCTGCATTTTCAGCTCAGCTACCTCTGCGGATTTCCGTGCATTCTGGCCATTGCGATCCTCTATGCGCACTATATCGGGTTTGCGGAATTCGTCCCGTCGTAGGTGACCAATGAAACCTCGCGGTAGCCTGATGCCCAGACGGCTGTGCTGGCTGCTGTCGCTCGCGCAAGAGAGCTGGAATCTGGACGATTGAGCTGGGTAAGGCGGAGCCAGTTGGTTGTGATGGTTCGCACGTAATTGCGGGTTTCGGGGATCGCTGGGATATAGCCCAGCGTGAGGGAGCGGCGCTCTGGTCCGGCATTGTAGGCGGCCAGGGCGAGATCGACGCGTTCAAAACGATCAAGTTGCTGGCGAAGATATCGCGCGCCCGCGCGCATGTTCGCCAAGGCGTCCCAAGGGTTCCATAGCTCCAGATGCCTGGCGGTTCCGGGCATAACCTGCATCATTCCCATTGCGCCGGCCCTGCTGATTGCCCAAGCCTTGTATCCTGACTCTTGGGCAACAACTGCATCCAGCAAGCTGGCGGGCAGGCCATTCTCGCAGGCGATTTGCGACATCGCTTCAAAGTACGTTGCTCGGCGTTTCTCCACCTCGGCCGGCAACCACCATGTCTGGAGGTAACCATTCCCAGGACAAGACAGCGGGTTCTGGCTTGCGCTGGCTCCTTTGCCAATTTTATCAATTATATAGACAGGTTGGCTGATACCTTGCAAATGAGCGCGTAGCGCAACCTCGACAGGACCATCTCCGCCACTGGCCGCAATGGCAGAAGGAGCGAAGCGAGACAAATCCACTTCCCTTGCCTTCGCAGGGGCAACGAAGACCATCGCAGCGACTGCGACTATTTTTGCGTAAGTCAAAATCACGACACGCCTTTCCGGGTGGCGTGCAGTCTAGTTGGGAATGCGCACGTGGATTCAACCTAATCGCTGCATTCTTGTCAATTGATGATCTGGAAGCGCCCCCGTTGCCTATAACCTGGTGTCATTCGCGCTAATGGGTGCCTTATCGCATTCCATAGGCCAGATGCCGTTTTCGAGAACGGTTCATGCGCAGGTCCTACCCATACCGGTTTGCAAACTATGATAGCCAAATGCCTTACGTGCCTCTTCCAGGCGCTTTCCGCTATCCACGGCAGCCAATATTGCTTTCTCGGCGACCTCTATTTGCTCTGCGATTGCAAGAACCTCCTCTAGATGGGGGGCAGGGATGGCAACCACGCCATCTGAATCTCCTACCAGCCAGTCACCGGGTTCGACACGCACTCCTGCCAGCTGGATTGGATCGTTGTTGGCAACCGCGGTGGCGCGATCCTTGGCGGTGCGCATTGTCACGCAGCGCGAGAAAACGGGATAGTTAAGCGCGACGCAGCGGTCGCTGTCGCGGCATGCGCCGTCGATCACGGTCGCCGCAATACCTTTGGTATGAGCCACATAGGTCAGAATGTCGCCCCAGACGGTCTGGTTCAAGATGCCGCCATTGTCGATGGCGACCACCGCGCCAGGTGGCACTTCGTCGATATAGTCGCCGACGCTCCCACCGGTAAGGCCGACCGGCAACATCCGGATCGTAAAAGCCCGTCCGGAAAATTTCATGCCGCGAGCAACCGGAGCAAGGCCGATCAACTGGCCTGCAATTTCCAGCCTGTCCAGCGCGTCGGAGAGCGCCGTGACCCCGACGGTGTTCAGACGTTCCACAACCTTCGCTTCATCCATGATTGCTCTCCGCACCGTTCAGCAAGTCTTCGTAATTAGCCCCAAGGACTTGATCGAGTGGCGAACCCGCTTCGATCGCCAGCGCCATCGCCGCTTCGCGTGCGCTGATCCTCTCAGCTTCCCGCAGGACGTCATTCAGACGGTTCGGATCGACGAAAACCACTCCGCTGCCATCCGCGACAACCCAGTCACCCGGTTTGACGACCACGGTCCCGATCGTGACCGGGCAATCCCAGGCGTGCTCCGCAATCCGGCCTCGTGCAGTTACCGGAACCGCATTGCGCCCGAAAATGGGCAGCCCCAGTTCCCTGCTCTCGTCGACGTCGCGGCAGGCACCATCGATTATCACCCCGGCCAGGCCGTACTTGATCGCGCCTCTGCTGAGCAGTCCGCCCCATCCGGAAACATCGGCCCGGCCACGGTGTTCTATCACGATGACTTCGCCATTGCGGGCCGACATCACGGCGGCCGCGCACAGGTGGCGTTTGGGCAATCCGGCAAGCGGCGGCCCGAGCTTGACGGTTACGGCCTCTCCGGCAATCCGACGACCAGGGATGGTGAGCGGAGCCAGACCGATTACGGCGCCCGTTAGCCCAAGAGTATCGAGTGCATCGGATATCGTGCAAGTGTCGAACGAACCGAGGCGATCCGCAATCGACTGATCGTCGGTTGGTGCATCGTCTTCACTCATAGCTGGAAACAAACGCCAGTGCATCGCACTGGATCACGATATCTCCAGGCAATGAATTGTACATCAGTGTGTGTCTGGCTGGCCTTGATTGCTCGTCCGTGAATTCCATCAGCCAGTACTTGTTGATCAGGGGCTTGAGATCGGCCGAGGCAACATAGAAGGTCATCTTCGCGACATCGTCGAAGCTGCCGCCCGCCTTTTCCAGAATGCGGCCCAATTGCCAGAATGTAAGCCGTACCTGGTCCTCCGCGGTCTCCGCGACGATCCCTGTTTCGGGATCCAGCCCATAAACGCCTCCGGTGGCGACGAGGCTGCCGACCCGACTTGCGGCCGGGATCGGATTACCGGAATGGTGGAAGCCATCTACTTGAATGCTGTGTCGCACTGTTCGCCACTCCTTCGTGAACCAGGTTGGGCCATCGCGATGGCCGATCGGACCGGTCCGCGCCGGTTCGCCCGGGATTAAACATCGAGACGTGTGAACAGCTTCCGGGCATTGTGTTCAAAAATGCATGCCCGCGCTTCGTCGTCGAGTGAAGTGAGACCTTCGATCACCGGCTTGAGATCGTCGTAGTGCCGCCTGGTGAGAGGGTCGATTCCGTCGCCCGAGCCAGGCCTTTCGGTGCCGAAACAGCAACGGTCATATCCCACTGTTTTCACCAACAGATCGAGCGAATCGGGATTGTGCAAGACGGTGTCGAACCAGAATTTTCGTAGAATTTCGTCAAACGACGGGGCATCCGCAGCAATCCGTCCCTGCGCCCGTGCCATCTCGCGATGCGAACGCCAGCGTCCGATCTGGTAGGGGATCGGGCCGCCACCATGGCTGATCATGAGTTTCAGATCGGGGAAGCGATCAAACACGTTAGCCCGGTAGACCGAGGTAATCGCAAGCCCCTCCTCGGCGATGAAGTGCTCATCGTAGGATTCCCGACCGTTGCAACATTGCCCGGAATGGATGTGGGCCGGGAGATCCAGTTCGCACAGACGCCGGTAGAGCGGATACCAATAGGGATCGCCCAGCGGGGGCGATCCGTTCATGCCTTCGCTCGGATCAGGGTTGAGCAAAATCCCGACGAAGCCCAAGTCATCAACAACCCGCTCGATTTCGTCAAACAGGGATTCGACGGGTCGGCCCGCCTGTTGGGGCAGGGCTCCCACCCCCCGAAAACGATTGGGAAACATTTTCACGGTGCGGGCGATCATGTCGTTGGTGTCGCAAGTCCAATCGACGATATCTTCCCACCGGGCGGTGCCGTTCAGAGTGAGGAAAGGCCGAGGCGACAGCAGCTGGACGTCGGTACCCACGGCATCCATGATCTTGACGTTCTGTTCGGCGCTTTCCTGCAAATCGCCGTCGCTTACTTTCGCTCTATAGTTCTTTCCGTACTGCCCCCCGGAAACAATCAGATTGCTTCTGTGTGCGTATAACGATGACGGAGCTACCAGGTGTGCGTGCGCGTCGATTATCATGTCTTCTTACCTTTTTTGGCTCCAGCGCACGGTCGAATCCGAAGCCCGACATGCGAAGCTCAGATCGGGTAGACCAGATAACGCGGCAGAACCGAAGTATCGAGTTCGGCGCGGCGGGACAGCAACTTGGCGCCACCATCGTCTGACAGTCGCATTGTATCGAGATAGCGGCCGGCGGCTAGGACTTGGGTGACGCCGACATCCATCGGCGTCATGAACACCGAGAAATTCGAAACCACTTCCACCGTTCGGGCATCGACCTGGCGATGGCTGACGCGCTGGACGAAATGACGGGTGCGGTAGTCCTGAAAGGTGCCGGCCCAGATCTCGTTCACATAGGTGACGCGATCTTCGAGCCGTGCCCGGCAATCGTCGAACATGAATCCGAGCTCGAGGTTGTGCTCGGTATTTTCAGCCGCGCGGCAATAATAGGATGCTTGGTCTTCCTCGGCATAGTTTTCGAGCCAGCCCGGCATGTCCTTGCTGTCAAGCGCGTTGGCATCGGCCAGCAGCAATCGGTCGATCGCTGTTTCCAACTCGGGAATGGTGGCCGTCATGCTTCTGCCCTCTCGAAACCCATCGCCGAGCGGTAATATTCCCAGCGGGGCAGATTGCCGCTTTCATCGTTCTGCAGAAACTCCGATTCCAGCTTGCCCGGATCGCGCACGCCTTTCTGGAAGATAGCGTGGCCTGGCGTGTGACTGCCGATGTGGATCCGGTGGAAGATCGAGGCGTCTTCCATGCTGATCAGCCCGCAAGGCCCCAGCAGGTTAGAACTTTGCCGCAAGCGGTGGCGAACCATGTCCGCATCGTCGTCCTGGTGGGCGAAATAGGCATAGTGAACTTCTGTAGTCTCTGCATCGACCGGGGTGGCGAAGCGCAGATTGATGACATCGAGGTGCTTAGTCGAGACGAAGGTGGGGAACAGCTGGACGATCCGCGACCCCACCGAAGGGTCCTGCCCCTTGAACGCGATCAGTTCCTTGTCCTTGAGAACACTGGGGCCACTGGCCACCGAGAGCGCCGATTCGAAGCACACGTGCCCACGCTTAGTGCAGGTGTATTGCCGCCCTTTGCCGCCCTGCCAGTTGAGCATCTTGAACGCCGCGTGCAGCAACGGGGCATGATAGCCGTCGTTGTCGTTGTAGCCCTTCCAGTTGCTGTCGTAGCGAACCTTCTGATAGCCGAGCAGCTTCAGCCGTCCGTCGCCGGCCATCAGTTCGCGCAGGGTTTCACCGGCTTCACCGAGGAACTCGTCAAGTGGCTCAGTCTCGGCCGAAAACGTGACGAAGATCAGGCCATAGAAGAGCTCGAAACGCGGCTGCCCCAAGGGGTAATCGGCCTTGTCGAAGCCGGGCAGGAATTCGCGCGGGTTGGGGCAGCCGACCAGGTCGCCCTTGGCGTTGAACAGCCAGCGGTGATAGGGGCACTCAAACTCGGTTTTGTTGCCCATTACCGCGGTTTCGAGCTGATTGCTGCGGTGCGAGCAGGCGTTGTAAAACACCCGCACCACGCCTGCCTCGTCGCGTGAGATCAAAAGCGGGATTCCGGCCATCCGCATCGTCTTGAAATCACCGGGATTGGGCAATTCGCTCTCATGCGCGATCGGGTGCCATTCCGGGCCGTGAAAAATCCGCTTGATCTCGTCAGCGTAGAGATCCGCCCGCGTAAAGGCCGCCTTGGGAACTTCATTATAGTTCTTGGGCCAGGTCAGTGTTGTTTCAGCCATCCTCGTTTTCCCACGGGTTTGATTGCGGCAATTCAGCTCATTTCAACGCTCTGCCTCGAGCGCCTTGCCCAGTTCGGCCCACATCCGGCCCGAAGTGCGCGCGCCTTCGAGATAGGTTTCGGGGCACAGGTGATAGGGCGGACGGCACGGCCCGGCATTCATCCAGCCGCCGGCGGTCATCCGCGCCTTTTCCAGCGGGATGTTGTAGGTGGAAAATTCCTTGAAGCTGCCATTGGGGAATAGTGGCGCTGCGGTCGGCGCGAGACGGCCCATGAAGGCCTTGGCCTTGCTCCAGTCACCGCTGGCGCGGGCCTGGACGACTAGGTCGCGCAAGGTGGTGCTGACCAGCGGGTGGCAGACAGCGCCGCTGGTCCAGAAGGCATCGATCGAATCGTCCATCCGCGCCGCGCCGTAGTAGTCGAAGTCGATCGGCAGCAGCTTGATCCGCCCCTTGATCGCCGCGAGATCGGGCAGCAGGGTGCCGACGCCGATGTACTTGGCGGTGACAACCTGCGGAATTTCGGCGACCTGGCCCCAGAACGTGCGCGGGAAATCGAACTTGAACGCTTCCGGGTTGGCGTAGATCGCGATGTTGATATCGGGCACCGCTTCGGCAACATCCTTGTAGAACTGGACCGCGGTATCGACACTGGGGGCGCACCACATCGGTACGCCGAGCATGGTCCCGGTCGCACCGATGTCCACCGCTTGGCGGGTCAGCGCAATGGTGTCGCGGGTGTTGATGCAGGTCGTGCCGACAAACACCGGAACCCGGCCTGCGGCGGCATCGACGATGGTCTTCATGAAGACCAGCTTTTCGTCGAGCGTCATGGTCGCTGCCTCACCCAGTGTACCCATGCTGAGAATCCCATCGACCCCGGCCTCGATCAGGCCGTTGACCATCCGGGCTGCCTCATCGACATTGACAGTGTCGGTGGCGCGCCAATCGGAGGCGCCTTCCTTGGATGGGGTCGGGACAATCGCCCAGGCACCCTTCACATCAGCAGCAGTCAGCAATGCACGCGCCACGACCCATCTCCCAATCAGAATTCAACTGTTAGCCATTGTGTAATGCATTGCCCGTGGTCTTGGCAAGTGCGGAATACGGAATTAAGGTGTGCGGCGGGAGCAGGATCAAATGTATCGCAGGAATGCGGACTTGGCTGGGAGAAGTTCAGAATGACTGTTGCAAGCGACAGATTCGCAGGCAAGATCGCGGTTGTCACGGGCGCAGCCCAGGGGATTGGTCTTGCGGCCGCGCAGCGCTTGGGTCGCGAAGGGGCGACGGTGGTGGTTGCCGACCGGGCCGAGCAAGCGACTCGGGAAGCGGTTTCGCGACTAAGGGCCGAAGCTGTCGACGCACACCCTGCCATCCACGACCTTGAGCAACAGGCCGGAGCCGTTGACCTTTATCAGGCGGTCAGCGAAAACTTCGGACGGATCGACATCGCCGTCCACAATGTCGGCGGCACGATCTGGGCCAAGCCCTATTGGGAGTACACTCCGGACGAAATCGTCGCCGAAATCAACCGTTCGTTGTGGCCGACGCTGTGGTGCTGCCATGCCGTGCTGCCGTACATGCGCGCGGCTGGCAGAGGTTCGATCGTCAACATCGGATCGGTAGCGACCCGCGGGGTAAACCGGGTGCCCTATGCGGCGGCCAAGGGCGGTGTGGCGGCGCTGACCGCGGCACTTTCGCTGGAGCTGGGGGACTGCGGCATCCGGGTCAACTGCGTGGCCCCGGGCGGGGTCAACGTGACCCGGGTTACCCCGCGCAACACCGCCCCGCCTTCGGACGCAGACCGCAAGGGCTTTGGCGAAGTGATGGAACAGACCCTGCGCGACACCCCATTGGGCCGCTTCGGCGAGCCTGAGGAACTTGCCGCCGCGATCTGTTTCTTCGCGGCCGACGAGGCCTCCTACATCACCGGCCAGACGCTCTATGTTGCTGGTGGCGGGATCGGCTGATTCCCGCCACTGCTTGGCTTAGCTGGCCTGCTTGAGGATGTCGCGCAGCGACACATCGGCATCGGCCAGCTGCGCGGCCTGGGCCTTGGCCCGGCGCTCGACCAGCCGCTTGCCGATGCCCATGTCCGGTGCGCGGTTGACTGTCAGCACACCCTCGATCGTCTCGCCCGACTGGAAGAAGGCGGCAAACTGATTGCTGGCCGGGTCGCCGCGTAGGGTTACCTCGGCCTGCACCGGGATATGGCCGCAGAACTGGATGTTGAGATCGAACTGGTCGCTCCAATACCATATCGGCTTGCAGTAATCGACTTCTTGCCCAAGCATGGCGAGCGCTGCGGCCTGGGCCTGGTCGGCCGCGTTCTGGTAGGTTTCCTGACGGATATGGCCGCCAAAGAAGCTGTCCTGTTCGGCCACGTCGCCGGCCGCAAAGACATTCGCGTTGCCGGTGCGGCACTGGCGATCGACGATGATGCCGTTGTTGGTGACAATGCCTGCGTCACGGGCCAGGCTGATTTCCGGCACGATCCCGACGCCCACCACCACGGCATCGCAATCGATCAGCGAGCCGTCATCGAGTTCGACCTGCGTCACCCGCCCGCCAGTCACCTTCATCGCGTTGACGCCGCGCCCGAAGCGGGTATCGACCCCGCGCCGGCGATGCTCCTCGCCCAGCCATTGCCCGAATTGCGGGCCAAGCGCGCGGATCATCGGCGCCGCAAGCGGCTCGATCGCCGTCACCCGGCAGCCCAGCTTGACAGCGCTCGCCGCCACTTCCGCCCCGATCACGCCCATGCCGACAATCACGATCCGCGCCCCGTCCTTGAGGTCCGCCGCCATCCGGGTGGCATCGTCGCGGGTGCGCAGATAGTGCACGTTGGCGGCATCGGCGCCTTCCATGTTGAGCTTGCGCGCAGAACCGCCAGTCGCCAGCAGGATGCGATCGGCCATGATCAGCTCGCCCCCGGCCAGGCGCACGCCGCTTGCTGCCAGATCGAGCGCTTCGGCGCGCACGCCCAGTCGCATGTCGATGCGGTTGGCCGCATACCAAGCCTCGTCATGGAGGAAGAAGTTGTCCGGAACGTTTGCCGGATCCCATAGCACTTCCTTGGACAGGGGAGGGCGCTCATAAGGCCGCCAGGGTTCCTCGCCGATCAGCGTGATGCGGCCATCGAAGCCAGCCTGGCGCAAGGCCTCCACCGCGCGGCCGCCTGCAAGATTTGCTCCGATCACGGCTACCGACTTCATGCGATTCTCCCAACTTTGCAGGCCTTCCGAGCGGGCCGGGGCCAAGTATACTTGTAGCTAACTGAACTTTGCACAATATGCAATGCGTTGACACTTGAGCTGCTACAGCGCTGGTACCTGCGGCTCCATCTTCTCGAGACGCAGGGCCAACTGGCGGCGGGTCATGCCAAGCGTGCGCGCGGCGCGCGCCACATTGCCGCCGCTGGCCTTCAGCGCCTCGCGGATTACCAATTGCTCCATCTCCAGCAGGCTTCCGCCGCCATCAACGATCAGATCCAGCACCTGACGCATGAGGCCATTACGATCGCCGGCCATGTCGACAGTGCCGATCCGGCCGTCGCTGGTCACCCCCATCGCCGGATTGAGCTCCAGGTTGTCGGTTTCCAGGAACAGGTGCCGCAAGTCGATCGCCCGCCCGTCGTCGGCGAGCAGCACCGAACGTTCCACCATGCGCTCAAGTTCGCGCACGTTGCCGGGGAAATCGTAAACCAGCAACGCGTTGATCGCCCGCGCGGTAAAGCCGGGTACGGTGCGGCCATAACGCTGGGCGTAGCGCATGCGGAAATGTTCGAGCAGCACGGGAATGTCCTCGCGGCGCTGGCGCAGCGGCGGCACACGGACCGGCAAGGTCGATATCCGGTAGAACAGGTCGGCGCGAAACGTGCCCGCGCGCACCGCTCCGGTGAGTTCGATGTTCGACGCCGCGATCAGCCGGATATCGACACGTGTTGTCCGGGTATCTCCAACCCGCTCGAACTCGCCTTCCTGGATCGCGCGCAGAATCTTGGACTGCGCCAGCGGCGAAAGGGTGGCGATCTCGTCGAGGAATAGCGTTCCGCCATTGGCCAGTTCGAACCGGCCGGGCCGGGCCGCAACCGCGCCAGTATAGGCCCCCTTGGCCACGCCGAACAGCTCCGATTCGATCAACCCCTCGGGGATCGCCGCGCAGTTGAGCGCGATGAACGGCTCCGCCTCGCGCATGCTCAGCCGATGAGCGAGCTTGGCCAGCACTTCCTTGCCGACCCCGGTCTCGCCCATTAACAGCAGCGTCGCATTGCTCGACGCGGTGCGTTCGATCATGGTCTTGGCTGAGAGGAACCCTGCCGAGATCCCAATCACCGTTTGGCCCCCATCATGCCGCGTTTCGGGCAGGACCAGCGGCGTCGCGGCCAATTCGAGGTTGTCCAACTGATCCCATTCGGGTTTTGGTTTGGCGTGAAGTACGCAGGCGGCATCGCCTCGCCCCGCACATTCCACTTCGCGCATGATGATCGGTTGTCCCGCGAAGGTTGTGGCAAAGCCGCTGGCAAAGCCAGTCTGCATCCAGCACACCGGGTCAGTGCTGTACCCGGTCGCGCTGAGATGGATCGCCGCCTCGATCGAATCGTGGACCCTGAACCGGCCTTCGAAATGCCCTCGCGAGGAATCATTTTCCAGGATTTCGATCTGGGTCCAGCCAAACCCGGTCAAGGCGTGCGCCTGCGGTCCGACCGCGAATGCTTCAAGATAATCACCATCCGGGCGTAATTTTTTCGCGCCGATCGCGCACCGTGCGCCTTCGGCAAAACCGACACCCCAGAAGAACCGGCTGGCCGCTTCGTGCCCCAATTCGGCAACTAGGCGGCTGCGCCAGCTGGCCAGAGCCGCTTGGCTGAGCAGTACGCAGCGTTCACCATCGTGCCAGATCCGGCCCATTTCCGGTGAGAACTGCAGCTTGCTGGCAATGTCGGCGTAGCCTGGAAGTGTCTTCATCCGGTCAGGCTATCAGATTCGTAACTTTCGGGCCAGACTCAAGCCTCGACATTTACATTTACGTCGATCTGCAAGCTGCCTCGCAGTGGGATTGACCAACCCGGACTGCTGTAAACCGGTAAGAAACCGATATTGGCACGACTCGTGCTTAGAACTTTCGCGACACGAAAAATCGATGCCGACTTTAGCCATACTGTGCGGGAGAGGATCAAATGAACGACAGCATTGCCGATCTGGTTGATTCCCGCACCGGGCGCCAATCGCGCTCGATCTACGCGAGCGAAGACATTTATCGGCAGGAACTTGAGCGGATCTTCGGGCGCTGCTGGCTGTTTCTGGTCCACACCAGCCAGATTCCGAAGCCGGGCGACTATTTCCGCACCTTCATGGGCGAAGACGATGTGATCGTGATCCGCCAGAAGGACGGGTCGATCAAGGCGTTCCTCAACAGCTGTACCCATCGCGGCAACCGGATCTGCCGCGCCGATCGCGGCAATGCGCGCGCTTTCACCTGCAACTATCACGGCTGGTCTTTTTCCCCGGACGGCGCGCTCTCCGGGGTGCCGCTGGAAAACGAGGCCTATTTCGGCGAACTCGACCGCACCAAGTTCGGCCTGATCCCGGTGACGAAAGTGGCCGAGTATAAGGGCCTGGTGTTCGGCTGCTGGGATGCCAATTCGCCCAGCCTCGATGACTATCTGGGCGATGCCAAGTTTTTCCTCGATGTCTGGCTGGATGCCATGCCAGGCGGATCGGCACTGCTCGGCGAGACGCAGAAGATGGTGCTGGGCACCAACTGGAAGCTGCCAGTCGAGAACGTCTGCGGCGATGGCTATCACCTGGGCTGGGCCCATGCCGGCGCTATGGCGGCGGTCCAGTCGATGGACCTCACCGGGCTCAGCGTCGGCAATTCCGGGGTCGATCTCGATGGCGGGCTGTCGGTCGCCGGCATGAACGGGCACATGGTCCTGAGCGCGCTCGACGGCGTTTCCGGCTATGCCTTCTATCCCGATCCCAAGCCGATCCTCGAATACCTGGAGGCCAACCGCCAGACGGTGATCGACCGTCTGGGCGAAGTGCGCGGCAGGCAGGTGTGGGGTGCGCAGGTCAACATCACCATTTTCCCCAACCTGCAGCTGCTGCCCGGGCTCAACTGGTTCCGGGTCTATCATCCCAAGGGTCCCGGCCAGATCGAGCAGTGGACCTGGGCCATGGCCGAAAACGACATGCCCGAGGCGGTGAAAGCGCAGATCCTCGAAAACCAGTGCCTGACCTTCGGCCTGGCAGGCCTGTTCGACAACGACGATGGCGACAATCTGACCGCCTGCACCGAACAGTCGCGCGGCTGGCGCACGGCGCAGATGGATGTCTACACCAACATGGCGCTGGGCCGCTCGGGCAAGCGCGAGGGCTTCCCCGGCGATATCGCCGCCGGCTTGGTAAGCGAACACAACCAGCGCTATTTCTACCGCCGCTGGCAAGAGCACATGATGGCGGAAACTTGGGCCGAAGTGCCCACGTACAACATCAACTCGTTGACCGAACAGGAAGCCGAGCATGCTTGACCGGCCGCTTGCCCCTCCACCGGTGGAGGTGATCGTTGCTGTCACCCAGGCACTCCACCGCGAAGCCCGGCTGCTCGACAACGAAGATTTCGAAGGCTGGCTGGCCATGCTCGGCAAAGACGTCAGCTATCGCCTTGAACTGAAGAGCCGAAGGTTCCGCGCTGACCGTTCGCCGCCTTTACCACTTGGCCCAGGGGTAATCTTCAACGAGGATCTGGGTCGGCTCAAAATGCGGGTGGATCGCCTGAAATCCGGCTTCGTCTGGGCCGAGGATCCTCCCAACTACATCCGCCGCGCTGTCTCCAACGTGGAGGTTCTGGCCACCCAGGCCGATAACGAGGTGCGGGTCCATTCTGTGCTGGTGATGCACCGGAACCGGATCGACGGCACTACCCGCCTGCTCACCGCCGGACGCACCGACCTCTGGCGCAGCGAAGGCGGCGCGTGGCTGCTCACCGCGCGCGAGATCGTGCTGGACCATTCCGTGCTGCCGGACAGCAACCTCAACGCCTTTTTCTGAACAATCCTGACGGGAGAGAACAATCATGCGCTTCGAACGTATCGGTCGCGAACCGGATTATTCACGCTACATGGACCTCAAGGAAGGCTGGCTTGACCGCCGGATCTTTTCGGATGCCGACATCTACGAGGAGGAGCTGTACCGCATTTTCGCGCGGTCGTGGCTGTTCGTTGCCCACGAAAGCCAGATCCCCAGTTCCGGAGACTTCCTGACGACCCACATGGGCGAAGATGCGGTGATCGTCGCCCGCCAGCCCGACGGATCGATCCGGGTCATGCTCAATTCCTGCCCGCACCGCGGCAATAAGGTGTGCTTCGCCGATGCCGGGAACACCCGTCGGTTCGTCTGCAATTACCACGGCTGGGCGTTTGACACCGCCGGCGACCTCAAGGGCATGCACGAGGAATATTGCTACGACGCGGGCGATATCGACTTCAAGAACCATGGCCTCAAGAACGTCGCCAAGGTCGGCAACTACAAGGGCCTGGTGTTCGCCACCTTCAACAGCGATGCGCCGAGCCTGGAAGCCTGGCTAGGCGATTTCCGGTGGTATCTCGACATGATCCTCGACAACGAGGAAGGCGGCACCGAATTCATTGGCGGCTGCATCAAGTCGGTGATCAGCGCGAACTGGAAGTTCGGGGTCGAGAACTTCATCGGCGACGCTTACCACGCCGGCTGGACGCATGATTCGGGCACTCGGTCGATGAACAACGGCCAGCCGTTCCCGCCGATCGACATGGATAATTCCTATCACGCCAGCGTGAACGGCCACGGCTGGGAATTCGGCACCGAAGGCGTGGGCGACCTCTTCCTGCTCGGGCGCCCCAAGGTGATGGACTATTACAACAAGATCCGCCCGAAGATGGCGGAACGCCTGGGCGAGATGCGCTCGAAGATCTTCGGTTCGGTCGCCTCGGCATCGATCTTCCCCAACGTCTCGTTCCTGCCGGGCATTTCCACCTTCCGCCAGTGGCAACCCAAGGGGCCGATGCAGTTCGAATTGAAGACCTGGGTGATCGTCAACAAGAACATGCCCGACGACATCAAGGAGGAAGTGACCAAGGGCGTGATGCAGACCTTCGGCCCCGGTGGCACCTTCGAGATGGATGACGGGGAAAACTGGGAGAACTGCACCACCGTCAACCGCGGCGTCGTCACCCGGCACGAGCGCCTGCACTATCGCTGCGGGATCGGCCGCCAGATCGAACATGATACCCTGCCGGGCATCGTCTATCGCGGCCAGTACAACGACGCCAACCAGCGCGGCTTCTACCAGCGCTGGCTCGACATGATGACCCATGACGAATTCGGCAAGATGCCGGCACGGCCCGAACCGCAGCTGGGCAATGTGGCCGAAACCCGCGACCTTCCCGGCCTGTTCGCGCTCTGAGAGGAACTACAGCTATGACCGACACCGCAACGATCGAGCGCACGCGCGAAGGGACTACCGCATCGCTCGAACTGACCCACGCGCTGACCCAGACGCTGTATCGCGAAGCACGGCTGCTCGACGATGAACACTACAAGGCCTGGACCAGCATGCTGGCGGAAGACCTGCATTACCACATGCCGGGGATCGAAACCCGCTATCGCCGCGACAAGACCGAGCAGGTGACCGACCTGACCCGGATGGCCTATTACAACGACAGCAAGCCCGAAATCCTCAAGCGGCTTTCGCGGCTCGAGACCGGAACGGCCTGGTCGGAGGATCCGGCGACGCGCTACACCCATATCATCACCAACGTCGAGGTGGAGCTTACCGAAAACACCGACGAGTTCCGGGTCTATTCGAACTTCTATGCCTATCGCAATCGCAACGAACGCGACGAGGATTCGCTGATCGGCAACCGTATCGATATCTGGCGCCAGGTCGGCAACAGCTTTCAACTGGTCAAACGCCGAGCGATCCTCAAGCACAATGTGATGTTGAGCAAGAACCTCAACATCTACGTTTAGTCTATCCACGCTTATAAATAAAAATACATCAACAAGAGGGAGAATGCCAAGTGACAAAGCAATTGATGAATTTCAGGAAGGTCTTCCTGCGCGCCAGCACTTCAGCCATCATTGGGCTGACTTGCCTTGCACCGATGACGGCGCATGCCCAGGATGCTGCGGCAAGCGAACCTCAGGCCGACGCCCCGGCATCGGGTGGCCTTGAAGAAATCATCGTGACCGCTCGCAAGCGAGCCGAGAATCTGCAGGAAACTCCCGTTGCAATCACGGCAATGAACGCAGGAATGCTCGAAGCACGGCAGATTAACAATGTCGCACAGGTCGCTAAATTTGCTCCTAATGTGAACATCCAGCCGGTCGCGAATATTTCCGGATCAAGTGCTTCGCTGACAGCGTTCATCCGTGGCGTTGGGCAGACCGACTTCAACATCACGGTCGATCCAGGTGTCGGGGTTTACGTCGATGGCGTCTACGTCGCTCGCTCCGTTGGCGCGCTGCTTGATATGGCCGACATTTCCGACGTTCAGATTTTGCGCGGGCCACAAGGAACCCTGTTTGGCAAGAACACGATTGGTGGCGCCATTGTTGTTAACTCGATGCAGCCACAGAAAGATTTCGACCTAAAGCTCGAAGCCGTTACCGGACGCTACAATCGCGCAGATTTCAAGGGCATGATCAACGTGCCGCTGAGTGACAATCTCGCGATGCGCGCGGTTGCATCCTACGAAACCCGCGACGGTTTTCAGAGACGCCTGTTCGATGGCGGTCGCCAAGGCAACAAGGATAGCTTTGGCGCCCGGCTGGCGTTCAAGTGGGAGCCGACCGACAAGCTGACGGTCAACCTCAGCGGCGATATCAATATCCGTCGTGAAGAGCAGACAGCAATCTCACTCATCGAACTGCGAGACCAGCCGGTTCCGTTGCGTTTTGTGGAGATTCCCAACAGCGCCCCCCCTGGGGGCACCAATCGTCTGATCGCCGCGCCGAGCTCGATGTATTTTTGGAACAAGATCTCCGCGGTCGGGGCCGCTACGGGCGCCTGCGGCGCGGCTTGGGGCGGGTTTGGGCCCACCGGTCCGATTCCTGGAACGCTGGCCCCGACCAGCAACCCTAATTGCGCCAGCACGCGCTGGATTACCGGGGATCCTGATACGACTTGGGCCGGCGGCAACAACCGCTCGGATTTCGATCTATGGGGAGTTAACCTGACGCTCGACTATGACTTCGGTGATATCAGCCTGAAGTCGATCAGTTCCTATCGTGATCAGAAATCGAGGTTCGAATATGATTTCGACGGCACTCCGCACAACATATTGCAGCTCACCAACAATATCGATCTGTGGCAGGCATCACAAGAGCTCCAGCTAACCGGTAGTGTTCTGGATGATCGACTGAAGTTTGTTCTGGGCGGATACTATCTAAAGGAAAAAGGCCAGGATAAGGAACCGTTGGAATTCGGG
Source organism: Novosphingobium olei (assembly GCF_012927405.1). Taxonomy (GTDB): domain Bacteria; phylum Pseudomonadota; class Alphaproteobacteria; order Sphingomonadales; family Sphingomonadaceae; genus Novosphingobium; species Novosphingobium olei. The sequence goes on from NZ_JABBGM010000007.1 coordinate 57,672, forward strand.
TTCGCCCAATTCTTCTCCGGTGGCAAAATCGACAACGATAGCTATGCGTCATACCTGCAGGCCACCTTCAAGGTAACCGACCGGTTCTCGATCACGCCGGGCATTCGTTACACCAACGAAACCAAGCGGTTCGATCCGTCGCTACAGGTCATTTACAATGATAGGTCGCGGTTCGATCCAGTGCTGGCCTCACTTTATCCCAATGGCGCTTTCATTGCCTTCAGCCAGTGCCTCGTCGGGCAGGCCGTGCCGGGCGTGATCCCACCAGGCGTCCCCGGCTTCGAAGCCTTCGCCGGTTTCCCGCTTCCAGGCGGATGCACGCCTTCGGCAACGAACCCGGGAGGCAACCACACGATGCCAGCTGTGCAAGTCCAGGCCAAGGCGAAGGAATGGACACCAGCGATTTCGGCGGACTACAAGATCACTGACGACACCTTGATCTATGCATCCTACTCGAAAGGCTTCAAGAACGGCGGGTTCAGCCAGCGCATCTTTCCCGCAGAGATTACGACACCGTCATTCACGCCGGAGTTCGTCGAATCCTACGAAATTGGCCTCAAAAACGAATTCTTCAACCGACGACTGCGCCTCAACATCGCGGCGTTCCTGTCCGACTACAGCGATATGCAGATCGTTGTTAATGAGGGAATCGCACCGAAGGTACGAAATGCGGGCACCGGCCGGATCAAGGGATTTGAGGTCGAGGGCGAAGCGGCTCCAATCGATCAGGTTCAGTTGACCTTTGGTGTAGGTTATCTGGATGCCTATTACACCAACATCGACTTATCAGCCGCCCCCGTCACCAAGGATTCGAAATTTGCTTTCGTACCCAAGTGGACAGCTTCGGCAGCTATCAATGCGGATGTCTATGAAGGGCAAGCCGGCAAACTGACGCTTCGTGGTGACTGGTCCTATCAAAGCGGCACCTTCAAGGATGCGGTAAATAGCCCGCAATTGTTTCAGCCAGCATATAGCGTGTTCGGTGCGAGCGCGTCATTCACTGACAAAAGCGAACACTTCACCGTGACTGGCGGCGTCACCAACTTGACCGATAAACGATACATCCAAGGCGGGTACGTCGATCTCGACATCGGCGGCGCCGCCACCGCAAGCTTCTCGCGTCCGCGCGAATGGTTCCTGAAGCTCGCCTACAAATACTAAGACCCTATACCCGAGGGCGGCGCACCGCCGCCGCCCTCACCCTTGCCTCGACGGTCAAGGCCAGAGCAAAATAACTCGGGAGAAATCCGATGGACGGCCTACGCTATTTTCTCATCCCAGTCATGACCTTGGCGGGCGTTATCGGATTCATGCTCGGCGGTAGCTACGTCTGGCTGGGCGCGGCGACCTTTCCGGTATTGATGACGCTGGATATCCTGCTGCCGGCGGACCACAAGATGCGCGCGCAGGGCACGGCACTGCTTGGCGATTTCGCCATGTACCTCCAGCTCCCGTGCATGATTCTGCTGGTCTGGGCCTTTGCCCGATCGGTTGCGACCGCGATCAACCCGATCACCGGCGCCGACAATTCAAGCTGGCAACTGGCCGGATCGCTGCTCAGCCTGGGCTGGCTCTCGGCGGTGCCGACCCTGCCGGTAGCGCACGAGCTGATGCACCGCCGCCACTGGTTTCCACGCTATGTCGCCAAGTGTCTGAGCGCTTTCTACGGCGACCCCAATCGCGATATCGCCCATATCGTCACCCACCACGTCCATCTCGATACGGCCAAGGATAGCGATACCCCTCGGCGCGGGCAGACCATCTACAGCTTCGTGTTCCAGGCGACTTGGGGTTCCTACAAGGATACTTGGGAAAAGTCGGCCGAAATCCTCCGCAAGCTGGGCCATGCTTCGCTGGGATGGCGCAATCCGGTGTGGCTAATGCCGCTCTTATCGGGCAGTATCATCGTCTTTGTGGGCTTGACGGCAGGCCTTGGCGCGACGCTGACCGCTGTCGCCGCGATGGTAATGGCCAAGATGTTCGTGGAGGGGTTCAACTACTTCCAGCACTATGGCCTGATCCGGGTCGAAGGCGCGCCGATCGAACTCCACCACGCGTGGAACCACCTTGGCGCGATCGTCCGGCCGATCGGTGCGGAAATCACCAACCATATCAACCACCACCTCGATGGCCACATTCCCTTCTATGCGCTGAAGCCCGAACCGCAGGCACCGCAGATGCCCTCGCTGTTCCTGTGCTTCGCCACTGGTCTGATCCCGCCGGTCTGGTTTCGCTTCATCGCGCAGCCACGCCTCAAGGACTGGGACGAGCGCTTCGCCACCCCAGGCGAACGCAAGCTGGCAGACGAGGCCAACGCGCATGCCGGCTGGCCGCGCTGGCTGGCCAGCGCCAGATAGCGCAAGCACGAATTAACCCCCACTCGAGCGGCATTCGGCAGCGGGTGCCGCCCGCCCAATCTGGACCAACCAGCCCATGTTTTCCTTCCTGCGCAAATCCAAGGTGAACACCGTGTCCGTGGAGGGTTGGCCAACCACGATCACGGTCCCGGCAGGCAAGACGCTGCTCGAAGCGATGCTGGGCCAAGGCCTGGCCATGCCGCACGATTGCAAGGTGGGTTCCTGCGGGACCTGCAAGTTCAAACTTGTAACCGGCAAGATCGGCGAATTGAGTCCCTCGGCCCTGGCGCTGGAAGGGGAAGAAGTGCGGGGCGGCTACCGGCTGGCTTGCCAGGCCATCCCGCGTTCCGACCTGACGATCGCGGTCGATGCGCCGCTGGTGCAGGGCCTTGCCGTGGAAGACTATCGCGGCACCATCATTGCCGCACCGCGCCTGTGCAAGGATATCATCGGCCTGACGATCGAGCTCGATCGCCCGCTGGCCTTCGCGCCGGGGCAATATGCCGATCTGATCGCGCCTGGCGTCGACGGCGCGCGCAGCTATTCCTTTGCATTCGCGGCGCTGGCCGGGCCGGTGCGGCAGCTTCACTTCCACATCCGCCATGTGCCGGGCGGCGCATTCACCGACTGGCTGTTCGGTGCCGATCGCACCGGCACCGAGCTGACGGTTGCCGCGCCCTTCGGCCAGTTCGCCCTCAAGGACGGCCAGGCACCGATCCTGTGCATCGCCGGCGGCAGCGGGCTCGCTCCGATCGTCTCGATCCTGCAACAGGCGCTGGCAGCTGGCGGGACCCGCCCGGTCCACCTGCTCTATGGTGCGCGCCAACAGGCCAATCTTTATGCGCTCGACCAAATCGAGACCTTGCGCAATCGCTGGCAAGCCCCGTTCACCTTCACCCCCGCGTTGTCCGACGAAGACCCCGGCAGTGACTGGGCCGGAGCGCGTGGGCTGATTACCGAACAGATCGCCGGCATCGCGAACCTGCCCGCCCACGAAGCCTATCTGTGCGGCCCGCCGGCGATGATCGATCTGGCCGAAGCACGGCTGCTTGCCGCCAGTGTTGAACGCGCGGCCATATCCGCCGACCGTTTTCTCGACCGCGGAAGCAAGAGATAAAAAAGACGGGCGCCCGCCGAAACGGGCACCCGCCAAGGGTGGAGAGATTGGTTTTCGGCTCAGCCTTCAGGGCGCTTGCCGATGCCGATGCCGCCATCACTGAGCAGCACTGTCCCGGTCATGTAGGCCGAGTCCCGGCGCGAGGCGAGCAAGGCATAGAGTCCCGAATGATCATCCGCTTCAGCGATCCGTGCGAGCGGTGTCATTCCGGCAATCATCGCATCGAGACCTTCCATGTCCTCCATGTGGACATCAGCCGTGCCGCCCGCCTTGGTGCCGCCCAGCGGTGTGCGGGTGCCTCCCGGCGCGACGCCGTTAACGCGGATGTCCGGGGTCAATTCCCAGGCTAGCTGGCGGATCAGACCCAGAACCGCGTGCTTCGACGCCACATAGGGCGTGCCGCCGCCGCCTGTGTAGAAGCTCGAAGTCGAGGCCGTGAAGATAATGCTGCCTTTGGTTTTCCTCAGTTCCGGAATGGCGGCCCGGGCACCAAGGAAATAGCCTTTGACGTTGACGCCAAAGATTTCATCCAGCGTTTCCGAAATTTTCTCGGGCTCCATGTCCGCCAAAGGCGTCATGTAGTCCCATATCCCGGCATTGCCGACAAACACGTCGAGCTTGCCGAAAGCGGCTACGGTTGCGGCGACCGCCGCTTCGTTGTCAGCATAGTTGCGGACATCGCCTTCAACCACGGACACCGCGTCACCGTACCGCGAGCGCACCATGGCGGCCTGGTCGGCGTCCCTGACCAGGACGCCGACCCTTGCACCTTCTTCGATAAAGCGCGCGACAACCGCCGCGCCGATTCCGGTGGCACCGCCGGTCAGCAGTGCCACCTGTCCTTCAAGTCTTGCTGTCACATCGCTTCTCCCAATGATCGTTGCTCGCCGATCACTGATCGAACATTCCGGTGCGACCTTCCTGAAGGTTGACCACCACCGACTTCGTCTGGGTGTAGTGATTCAGCACCTCATGGCTGAATTCGCGCCCGAAACCGCTCTGCTTGTAGCCGCCCAGCGGCATGTTGGCCTTGAGGTTGTAGTAGCGGTTAATCCAGACCGTGCCTGTTTCAAGCTGGCGCGCGATCCGGTGGGCCCGGGCGAGATCCTTCGTCCATACGCCGCCGGCCAGGCCATAGGTGGTGGCATTGGCCTGCTGCATCATGTCGGCTTCGTCGTTCCAGGTGATGACACTGGTCACCGGCCCGAAGATCTCCTCCTGCGCGATGCGCATGGTGTTCTTCACATTGGTGAAGATCGTCGGCTTGATGAAGTTGCCATCCGCCAGGTTGGCGGCATCCGAGCGGGTACCACCTGTCAGGACTTCCGCTCCTTCCTCAGCCGCGAGGCGAAGATAGCTTTCAACCTTGTCGAACTGCATCTTCGATGCCTGGGCGCCAAGCTGGGTGGCCATGTCGAGCGGATCGCCCTGGCGGATGCCTTCAAGCGCGGTCTTGAACTTGGCGAGGAACTCGTCCTGGATCGACTGGTGCAGGAACAGGCGCGAACCGGCCAGGCAGACTTCGCCCTTGTTGAGGACGGTCGACATGGTCGCGCTTTCCACCGCCGCGTCGATGTCGGCATCGCCGCACACGATGTGCGCCGACTTGCCGCCGAGTTCGAGCGTCTGCGGAATGATGTTGGCCGAGGCGTACTGGATGATCCGGCGCGCGGTGGCGATCGAACCGGTGAAGGCGACCTTGGCAACATCGGGGCTGGTGACCAGCGCCTCGCCCACGTCGGCGCCATAACCGGTGACCACGTTGATCACGCCCGGCGGCAGCAGATCGGCCATTTCCATGAAGAATTCGATCACCGAGAGGCAGACCGTCTCGGCCGGCTTGAGCACCACGGTGTTGCCCGAAGCCAGCGCCGGCGCGATCTTGCATGCCATCATCAGCATCGGCACGTTCCAGGGGATGATCTGCGCGCAGACGCCGAGCGGTTCGCGGTGAACGATGCCGATCGCGTCGGGATAATCGAGCGTCTGGCCGTGCAGACCATAGGCCGCACCAGCGAACAGTTCAAACTGCCCGATCGTCTGCGGCATATCGAAATACATCGATTCGCGCATCGGCTTGCCGTTGTTGAGCGTTTCGAGGGTGGCATAATGCGAATGGCGGGCCTTCAGGCGGCGCGCGATCTCAATCAGAATGTCCTGTCGCTCACCCGGCAGGCTCTGCGACCACTTGGGAAACGCAGCCTTGGCGGCGGCAATCGCGCGTTCGATGTCCTTGGCGTTGCCCGCCTGAATCTTGGTCAGCACCTTGCCCGTCGAGGGATTGACCAGATCGATGGTCTTGCCGCTGTCTCCGGAGATCCATTCGCCACCAATGTAGTGGCCGTATTCGGACTTGATCCCGTATTCGTTGTCGACACCCTTCAACTGCGTAGCCATGGCATATCTCCTTTGAAACTCATTCGACTTCAATCAACAAGTCAGTCATGGGGTATAGGCGGCAGGCTAGGACGTAGCCTTTGGCCTGGGCGGCAAGCGAAACCTTGGCGGCGCTCATCTTGCCGGTTCGATACTTGCCTTCGATGACCCTGACCCGGCAGAATCCGCAACCGCCGCCGCGACAGCCTACGCCGATACCGTCCGCTCCGCACCGCTCCATCGCGAGCAGCACGCGCTCCTCTTCGGAACAGGCGAACTTTGCGCCACCGACAATGCGGATTTGATGCGCTTCATCTTCCATCCGACCAATCTTCTTCAATTTTCGATTGCGCTGTTGCTGCGGCTTTTGCCGCAAAACTCTGTCCTCCGACTGCGAAATGCGCCGGGGCTATCTCGCGCAAGATGACGCGGACGGATTCCCGCGGCGCGCCGATTGCATCGATAGCCGCATCGGTCAGCGCCTGGATCAATCGTTCCTTGGCTTCCGGAGCGCGCCCTTCGAGCAGGTTGACCTCGATGATCGGCATGTCAGGCTTCCACCTGAAACATGACCGCGCCAAGGCTCTGCACCGTGGTCCGTACGGTCTGGCCGGGCGCCAGGTTGGGCGCGGCGGTGATCCCGCCGGCCATGACGATGTCGCCGGCGTTGATCTGTTCACCTGCCTCGGCAACCAGCCGGGCTGCAGCAACCAGCGAGCGGATCGGGTGACCGAGGATTGCCGCAGTCGATCCCACTTGCACCACCTCGCCGTCGATCTCGAGGATCACGCCCAGATTCGAAAAATCGATCCGGGGATCGCACCAGGATCCGATCACCAGCCCGGACGAGGAGGTGTTGTCGGAGATCACGTCTTCGAGCGCGAACTTGAAGTTCTCGAAACGACTATCGATGATCTCCATGGCAGGCGCGATCGCTTCGACCGCGGCCAGCGCTGCGGCAGCAGTAACCTTGCCGACGAGCGGCGCCTTCATCAGGAAGGCGACTTCGGGTTCGACCCGGGGGTGAACATAGCGCGCGCGCGAAAGGGCAGCGCCTTCCTCGACCAGCATGGCGTCGGTCAGCCTGCCCCAGGCCACTTCCTCGACGCCGACCTGCAGCATCTTGGCCCGGCTGGTCAGCCCCATCTTCACGCCGATGCGCCGCTCGCCGCGCGCCAGCCGGCGATCGACCGACAGCTTCTGCACCTGGTAGGCGTCGGCAACGGTGAAAGCCGCATCAACCGGGGTGATCTGCTGGGTCGCCCTGGCCTCGCGAGCAGCAGTGTCGAGCGTTTTGGCGTAGTCTGCAAGCCGGCCCATGTCAGTTCGCCTTGGCTTTGATCAAATCGAGCGCCACGTCGATGATCATGTCTTCCTGGCCGCCGACCATCCTGCGGTTGCCGAGTTCGACCAGGATCTCGCGGGTATCGATACCGTACTGCTCGGAAGCCTTCTCTGCGTGTCGCAGGAAGCTCGAATAGACCCCGGCATAGCCCAGGCTCAGCGTTTCGCGATCGACCCGAACCGGGCGGTCCTGGAGCGGTCGGATGATGTCGTCGGCCGCATCCATCAGCGCCATCACGTCGCAGCCGTGCTTCCAGCCCTTGCGGTTGGCCGCCGCGATAAACACCTCGAGCGGGGCGTTCCCCGCGCCCGCCCCCATGCCCGCGAGACTGGCGTCGATCCGCACCGCCCCGGCCTGCGCCGCGACGATCGAATTGGCCACGCCGAGCGACAGATTGTGGTGCGCGTGGATACCGCGCTGGGTTTCGGGCTTGAGCACCCGGTCATAGGCCTGGAGCCGCGCGGTCACGCCGTCCATATCGAGCGCGCCGCCGCTGTCGGTGACATAGACGCACTGCGCGCCATAGCTTTCCATCAGCAAGGCCTGCTGGGCAAGCGCTTCGGGTTCGATCATGTGGCTCATCATCAGGAAGCCCGAAACGTCCATGCCCAAATCGCGAGCAATGCCAATGTGCTGCTTGCCGACATCGGCCTCGGTGCAATGGGTCGCGACCCGGACCGAGCGAACACCCATCGAGTAGGCGCGCTTGAGTTCTTCTGCGGTGCCGATGCCGGGCACCAGCAAAGTGGTCAGCACCGCGTTCTTGATCACGTCGGAAGCGGCTTCGATCCAGTCCCAGTCGGTGTGGGCGCCGAAGCCATAGTTAAAGGTGGAGCCATTGAGGCCGTCGCCGTGCGAGACTTCGATTGCATCGACGCCCGCGTCATCCAGCGCCTTGGCGATGGTGCGGACACTGTCGGTGCCATACATGTGCAGGATGGCGTGCATCCCGTCGCGCAGGGTGACGTCCTGGATGTAGAGCCGATTGGATTCGGGATTGAAGGTCATGCCGGGATCTTTTCCATATGAGTCTTGGCAAGGCTCTCGCCCGCGGCCTTGGCGGCGGCGGTCATGATGTCGAGATTGCCGGAATAGTTGGGCAGATAATCGCCCGCGCCCTCGACCTCGAGGAACACGCTGGTCTTGAGACCTTCGAATTCGCCGTAGCCCGGGATCTTGAGCGGGCGGTTCGAACCGAAGCGTTCGAACTGGACGTCCTGCTTGAGCCGGTAGCCCGGCACATAGGACTGGACTTTGGCGATCATCGCCAGAACCGAATCGCGAACCTTTTCCTCATCGACCATTTCGGACAGCGTGAAGATCGTATCTCGCATGATCATCGGCGGTTCGGCGGGATTGAGGATGATCACCGCCCGGCCCTTGGCCGCGCCGCCGACGGTTTCGATCGCCCGGGCGGTGGTGCGGGTGAACTCGTCGATGTTGGCGCGGGTACCGGGCCCTGCCGAGCGCGACGAAACCGACGCGACGATTTCGGCATAGTGCACCTTGGCGACCTGCGAGACCGCCGCGACGATCGGGATCGTCGCCTGACCGCCACAGGTCACCATGTTGATGTTGCGCACCGCGGCATCAACCGCCGGGTTGACCGGGGGAATGGTCGCCGGGCCGATCGCGGCCGGGGTAAGGTCGACCATCAGCTTGCCGTCACGGGCGAGGATTTCGTCGTGCGCCTTGTGCGCATAGGCCGAGGTCGCATCGAAGGCGATGCCGATTTCGGCATATTGCGGCATCCGGCACAGGCCATCGATCCCTTCGTGGGTCGTCGGGACGCCGCGTTCGCGGGCCATCGCCAGCCCTTCGGAGGCCGGATCGATCCCGACCACGGCCGCTAGCTCCAGCGTATCCGAACCCTTGAGCAGCTTGATCATCAGGTCGGTCCCGATATTGCCGGAGCCGATAATTGCGCACTTCATCTTGGCCATTTGACCAGCCTCCAATTTGAATTCAGTCAGCGGCGAACGCGGCGCGGACCGTTCCGAGTCCGTTGATCCGGGCTTCGACTACATCGCCGCGCGCAACCCCGGCCATCGGCCCGAGCGCGCCCGACAGGATCACATCGCCTTCGAGCAAGGGGCGTCCGGCCTTGGCCATCACCCGCGCCAGCCACAGCGAGGCGGTGATCGGGCTGCCCAGGCAGGCGATCCCGGCGCCGACCGAAATCGGCTCACCCTTGACTTCCATGACCATGCCGCAGCTGCGCAGATCAAGCCCGTCGAGCTTGCGCGGCACCGCGCCCAGCACGAACAGCCCGCTCGAGGCATTGTCGGCAATCGTGTCCCAGATCTTGATGTCCCAGTTGGCGACGCGGCTGTCGACGATCTCGATCGCGGGAACGACATATTCGACCGCCCGGATCATCTCGGCGGTCGTCAGATCGGGATGCGGCAGATCGCGCCCGACCACGATCGCGATCTCGGCCTCGACCTTGGGCTGGATCACCTGGTCGAGCGACACCGGAATGCCTTCGGGCACGTCCATGTCCGCGAACAGCATCCCGTAGTCTGGCTGGTCCACCCCGAGCTGGCGCTGCACCGCGAGTGAGGTCAGGCCGATCTTGCGGCCGACCAGGCGCCGTCCATTGGCGAGGTAGTGCTTGGTGTTGGCTTCCTGCACGGCATAGGCTGCTTCAACGCCACCAGCCGAAATCAGGTCGCGGATCGGGCTGACCGGCTTCCCCGTTTCGGCCGCGCCGCGCAGCGCCAGGGCCGCTTGTTCGATAGTCTTGGGGTCGATTGTCATCGTCTTACAGCTTCACGCAAATGTTGGTGATCTCGGTGTAGAATTCGAGGCTGTGCACCCCGCCCTCGCGACCGATCCCGGAATGGCCCGACCCGCCGAAGGCGGTGCGGAGGTCGCGCAAGAACCAGGAATTGACCCAGCACACCCCTACATCCATTGCCGCCGCCACGCGGTGTCCGCGCGACATGTTTTCGGTCCAGACCGAGGCGCACAGACCGTAGGGCGTGTCGTTCGCGAGCGCGACGACCTCGTCCTCGCTGTCGAACGGCACTATCCCGCAGCAGGGCCCGAAGATTTCCTCGCGCATCACGGTGTCATCATGTGCCAGCCCGATCCACAGCGTGGGTTCCACGAAGAAGCCGCCCGCTCCCTCGCCAGAAACTTCAGGAACGCCGCCACCTGTTACCACGGTGGCCCCGTCCTCGACCGCGCGGCGATAATAGCCCAGCACCTTGTCGCGGTGCTCGGCGCTGATCAGCGGGCCGAGATAGGCATGGTTGCCGGTATCCCCGGGCTTGAACCCCTCGGCCGCTTCTTTCATCCGCGCCACGAACGCATCGAAGATCGGACGTTCGACATAGACCCGCTCGGTTCCGAGACAGACCTGGCCGGTGTTGAGGAAGACCGAGCGCGACAAGCCTTCGACCGCCTTGTCGAGATCGGCATCGGCAAACACGATCGCGGGGTTCTTGCCGCCAAGCTCAAACGAAATGTCGCGCACGCCAACCGCGGCCTTCTGCATGATCGCCTGGCCGGTCCCGGTCTCGCCGGTGAAGGTGATAGCATCGACATCGGGGCTGGACGTGAGGAATTCGCCCGCCGATCCGGGGCCGAAACCATGGACCACATTGTAGACGCCCTTGGGCATGCCTACGGCGTTCATCACTTCGCCCAGCAGGGCGGCGGTGCGCGGGGTTTCCTCCGAAGGCTTGACCACCACGGTATTGCCGCAGGCGAGGGCGGGGCCGACCTTCCAGGTCATCAGCAGCAGCGGAAAGTTCCACGGGCAGACGACCGCGACGACACCCTTCGGCTTGCGAACGGTATAGTTGAGCGCCTGCCCGCCATCGGGCGTAGGGGTGTTGAAGCTCTCGCCCGGCATGGTCGAGATGACATCGGCGAACATGCGGAAGTTGGCGGCGCCGCGCGGGATGTCGATATGCGAGGCGACATGTCGCGGCTTGCCGGTGTCGGCCACTTCGGCCGCCAGGAAATCGTCGGCGCGGCGTTCGATCTCGGTCGCGACGGCGGCGATCAGCTTGACCCGTTCGGCCGTGGTCATCTTGCCCCACGGCCCCTTGAGCGCGGCCTTGGCCGCCGCAACAGCGTCGGCGACGTCAGCTTCGCTCGCTTCGTGAACAAGTCCGATCTGCAAGCCGGTGGCCGGATCGACATTGGGAAACGACTTGCCATCGCTTCCCTGGCGATAGGAACCGTCAATGAAGTTCAGGATGGTATCCGTGACAGAAAGCGAGGCAGGAGAGGTCATTGGTGCAGGATTACCTAAGTTGGCCAGAGGGCCATGTTGGATCAAAATTTCTTTGCGCCGACTGCGGCCAGACCGGCATTGGCGAATTCGACGTCCATCGCTTCGCTTCCGCCGGAAACACCGATCGCACCGACGAATTCACCGGCGATTTCGATCGGCAAACCCCCGCCGAACATCGCAATGCCCGGCTGCGCGACGATCCCGTCGCGCAAGGCGGGATTGCCCGAGACCATCGCGTAGAGTTCCGGCGTCGGGACGCGGAAGCTGGCGGCGCTGTAGGCCTTGTCCTGCGCGATCTTCGCAGACGGTGAAGGGGCGCCGCTGGCGCACAGAAGCGCAACCAGATCCCCCCCGGCACCGACCACGGCGGCGACAACCGGACAGCCCACAGTGGCACCCTTGGCAACGGCCGCAGCCGCTGCCTTGAGCGCCAGTTCGTGACCGACTGTCCGGATCGTAACCACCCCGTCCATGATCAGGTGTTCACCGTCATGAAGCGGTCGTTGAGCGCTTTCTCGTAGTAGAAGATCGCCTTGCCGGCGCTCTCTGCCTGCCAAATCCGCTGCGGATTGTCCGGGTAGTAGATGTAACCGCCGCTGAAAGTCTCGTTGCGGTTGCCCGACGGATCGAAGAAATAGATCGTCTGGCCGCGGGTGATTCCGTGACGCGTCGGTCCGATATCGAGCGAGATGTCGTAGCGGCTGATGATGTCGGCAGCATGGCCGACATCGTGCCAGGATTCGAGATTGAACGAGGTGTGGTGGATCTTGCCGTCTTCGGGATAGCCGAGGAAGGCAACATCGTGCGCCTTGTTGCTGCAGCTCAGGAAGATGCCGAGGCGGGTGCCGCTGCCTTCATCGACCAGCTCCTCGGTGACCGCAAAATCGAGCGCGTCGACGAAGATCTTTGCGGATGCGGAGATGTCCACGCCATTCAGCGCGCAGTGATCGAAGCGGGTGGCGCGCATGCCGCGCGGTTCAACCACCCAGACATCGGGGTTCTTGACCGCCGGGCCGGTGGCCGACAGTTCCATTTCGGCGTAGAGTTCGAACACGTGCTGGGTCGGCGTGTTGAAGCGGATCTTGCGACCCACTCCGGGGTCCGATCCGGCCGGGATCACATCGACATGCACGCCGATATCGAGCAGGCGCTCGGCGAAATGATCGAGATCGGCGTCCTTGGCGACCTTGAAGCCCATCACGTCCATGCCGGCCTGATCGGCCTCGCGCAGGATGATGCTGTGACGATCAAATTCGTCGAACGCCTGGAAGAAGGCGCGGTCGCCGTCGCGATTGACGAAGTTCAGGCCAATCCGGTCGCGATAATGGGTAATGGCCTCATCAAGGTCGAGGACCCTGAGTTGCACGTAACCAGGACGAATTACACCAGTTAGAGCCATGACGATTCACCTCTCCGATCGGGCCTTGAGGCCATTCTTAAAGAACTCGGCAACCATGCGGTTGAAGCTTGCCATGCGTTCGATCTGCACCCAGTGGCCGCATTCGGCGAAGAGGTGCAAATCCGCCCGCTTCATCAAACCGGCAAGTTTCACGGTTGAATCCAACGGGATCACCTGATCGGCAATCCCGTGCAGGATCAGGGTTTCGTGCGCGATTGCGGCGATGTCCTCCTCACGGCTGGCGAGCATCGCCACGTTGGCCTGGCGGTCGGCGCCGCCGAACGTTGCATGATAGGGTTCATGTGCTTCGGGCCGGGCGCTGGCGACATAGCGCGACTGGATCAGATCCTCGGTCAGGCGGCTGTGATCCCAGGCAAGGTACTTGAGCGATTCGCGCATCGCCTCGACCGAGGGTTCATAGCCCCAGACCTTGTCAAGCGCCGGAGTGATCGGGAAATTAAGCCCGGCCGGACCCATCAGCACCGCCCGCTCGACCCGGTCGGGATGGGCGATCATGAACGCCAGCGTGATCCCACCACCGAACGAATTGCCGACCATCGATACCTTGTCGATGCCCAGACCGTCGAGAAATCCGGCGAGCTGATCGACCCAGATCTGCTTGTCCTCGATCCGGCCCTTGCTGTCCGAATAGCCGAAGCCGAACATGTCGGGCGCGATGACCCGGAAATCCTCGGCGAGGACCGGCATATTCAGCCGCCAGTTCGCCCAGGCTGTCACACCGGGGCCCGATCCGTGGACCAGCAGCACCGGGGCGCCTTCGCCGACGTCGTGGTAATTGGTCGAGCTTCCGCTCACAACAAGCGACTGGCCGATTTCCGGACGCGTCGTGTCCAAAGTCGCGTTTGCCATGATAGCCAACCGATCCTTTCCCGCTTCTTGATCTTAATTTCGTGCGGCGGTGGAACCCGAATCGACGAGTTCATTGCCAACGATGTCGTTCGTTGCACTATTTCAAACGCATTTGCAAATGAAGAACGCCAATGGGGCGGCGGGGTCTGCCGCCGCCCCTTGATCTGGTCAGATGAGTCCTTCAGCCTTGAGTGCCGCCCCAACTGCGGGCCGCTGTGCAATCCGGCCGCAATAGGCGCCAAGCGCGGGATAGGCGCTCATGTCGATCCCGACATGGGCAGGCCAGCCCAGCATCACGAAAAGGTAGATATCGGCAACGCTGAAATCGGCACCGGCGTAATGATCCTTGCCTGCAAGTTCCTTGTCCAGCGCAGCCAGATGGTTCTTGACCGCTGTCGAAGCGGCGGCCTTGGCTTCGTCGCTGGTGCCGGGCGTAAACAGGGGCACGAAGGCCTTGTGGAATTCCGAACCCAGGAAGCTCAGGCGGCTGAGCAGACGGTATCGCTCCATGGTGCCGTCGCGCGGTGCCAGACCCGCGTCCGGCTTCTGGTCGGCGATGTAGAGGAGGATCGCGGGGTTTTCGGTCAGCGTTTCGCCGCTGTCGAGGGTCAAGGCTGGAACCTTGCCCGACGGATTGACCGCCAGGAAGTCCTCGCCGGTCTCGACCTTTCGGGTCGCCAGATCGACCTTCACCGCAACGAAATTGGCGCCGGCTTCGCGAAGCGCGATGTGCGGGGCGAGCGAGCAGGCACCGGGGCTAATGAACAGCTTCATGGATAGTCTCCTTCAGGGATGCAGTGAATCGGGACCTGGTCAGATCGGGGTTGCGAGCAGGGTCGCTATGCGCAGCGTGTCGTAGATGCAGGTCCGGCTTTTCAGACGGACCTGTCCGCCGCCCAGATCGAACCGGTCGACGTATTTGCCGGCATTGTAGATGCGGGTTTCACCATCGTTACGGGTCTGGAAAACGACGTAACTGGCTTCCGCGGAGACCTCGTCGCCTTCTACACCGGTGATCACCGCGCGCCCGATCAGATGGCGGTTGAAATGTTCGGGAAATACGTTGGCCTTGCGCAGCGCGACCACGCGGTCGACCAGCATCCCCTTGCTGTCGCAATACATGACTGCTGCGGGCAAGCCGTTGTCGACATTTTCGCGCGCAATAACCTGGTACAGGCAATCGTCCACGAACAGGTTGGGCCATTGCTCGAGCCGGTCATCATCAAGGCAAAGCCCGTAAGCCGCGTTGAAATCGTCGATCGCACCTTGTGCTACTCCGGCTGCGACGCTCATGCCCGGCCCTCCGCCGCGAGATCGGCCAGGGCATTGCCCATCAGCCCGAGATAGCCCTTCCAGAACCCACGCACGGAATTTTCATCCATGCCCATCGGCGCGTAGGAGGGTCGGACATCGTGCCCGCCCATCTCGACGAAACTGCGCTTGCCTTCGGCACCGATCGTGCCCTGCTGGCACAGCTCGACCGCTTCGCCGTCTTCCATCGAAATCAGCCCGGACGGTCCCACCAGATTAAGGTTGCGAAGGCGGTGGCGGGTCGTTTCCTCGTCATCGTCGGCATAGCCGAAATAGGTCCAGACCAGCTCGGTCTTGTCGGTCCCGTGGGGCACGATCTGCCTTGTCGCGAGGGTGTTCTGAATCTGCTGGACGACGACCGACGGGAAGATCGACTGGATGTGCAGCCCGACATCGTCAGCGATCTCAGGGCGGAATGCCAGCAGGCGCTCGTCCTGCAGCTTGGCCTCACCCTGCATCTCGCGGTTGGCCTCGTCACCGAACGAGCCGTAGTCGACATCGCCCTTGGGCTTCGACACGGTAAAGACGGTGTGGTAGCCCTCGTCCGAAACCAGACCTGCGCTTTCCTGGCTCTGGCGGTAGATGCCGAAAGTCGGATAGAACAGGTGCAAGAGACCGCCGTGGTAGCTGTCACGACTGTTTTCCGAATAGAGCTTCCAGTTGCCGGCCATGAACTGCCGCGCATAGCCCAGCACCTTGACCGGGCGCTGGAAGACGCGCTGAATGTATTTGCGCATCACTGGACCCAGAAAGTCCTCGAGCGGGGCGATGGACGGGTTGAAGGTGCCGAAGACGAGACCACCAAATGTCTCGACCCGCAACCGCTCCAGCGAATGCTCGGCCATATTGAATTCCGTCGAATAGCCGCCCACGCCTTTCAGCCCCCGCCGGAACGGCACGCCGACAAGCGCACCGGTCGCGTCGTAGGCCCACTGGTGATAGACGCAGACGAACGCCCCGTCGGCCTGGTTGCCGCGCAGCGAGCGGCACACGGTCGCGCCCTTGTGGGCGCAGCGGTTGACCCAGGCGTGGATCGAACCGTCCGCCGCCCGCGTTACCACCACGGGGGTGTTGCCGACATGGGTCGAACGGAAATCGCCGCTGTTGGTCAGTTCGGCTTCGAGGCCCAGATAGCACCAGGTCTGCCCGCGGAAGATGTTTTCCTGCTCGGCGCTGAAGATCGCCGGGCTGTGGTAGACCGCGTAATCGACCGCAGTCGGCACCGATTCGGTGGCGATCGGCATGCTTTCGGCGTTCATGCTTTTCTCCCTAAGGTTGTTCGAAGCCGCGGCCCGAAGCGAGCCGTCCGCAAGTGCGCATCGCGCTCAGCATCATCGCGGCATCGGCTTTGCCGGTACCGACGATGTCGTAGGCGGTGCCATGGGCCACCGACATGTGCAGGTACGGAGGCCCCATGATGATCACGCTGTTGCCCGAAAAACCCCAGGTCTTGACCGCGATATGACCCTGATCGTGGAACATCGCCAGGACCATGTCGTAGCGGCCCTCGATGCAGTGGCGGAAGACCGAATCGGGCGCGATCGGCCCTTCGACATCGATGCCCCTGGCCCGCGCGGCTTCAACCCCGGGCGCAATTTCAAGGCGATCCTCGTCGCCCATGGCATGTGGGTTGAGACCGGCAACCGCGATCCGAGGTTGGGCGATGCCCCAGGATTGCATGGCCTCGTGCAGTTGCCCCACCGCCATGGCGACAAGATCGGCTGAAATGACATCGATCACTTGCCGCAAAGACATGTGATCGGTCAAGTGCGCAACCCGGAGCGGCCCAGTGAGCAGCACCAGATAGCTTTCGCCGGGTGTCGGGCTGATGACCTTGTCGATCTTCTTGGCGAGCTTCAGCGAACCGGTGCTGATCGGCCCCATGATCGTGGCCGCGAAGGAACCGTCGCGGGCAAGCGCGTCAAGCTCGTCCAGCCATTGCGCGGTGGCGTGCCCGGCGGCCTCGGTGTCCTCGCCCAGGGGCAGAACGCCATCGGGCAGCGCGCCGGTATCGATGACGTCGATGATCGCGGGATCGTCGCTGGGCTTTTCGAAGCTGCGCATCACCCGCAGCCGTGCCTTGGTGCCAGTGAAATCGAGTGCCCGCTCTACCGCCGCGGCAGACCCGACCAGCACGGGGATCGAATCCGCGTGGACGGCACCGCCGGCCAGCGCCCTGACCGCGACTTCGGGTCCGATGCCGGCGGGATCGCCGATCATGGTGCCGACAACCGGGCGCGCCTGGCTAGATGCTATAGACATCGGCGATCTCGTGGAACAGGTCGGTGACGACAATCGTCTTCTTGCGGCGGATCACGAACGAATCATCCTGGGGTTCGAGGTCATAGAAGGCCCACCCGCTGAGCGTGGCGACTTTGCCTTCCAGCACCGAAACCGTGGTCCACGACGTCCGTGCATGCACCTGGCCATCGCTCTCGTCAGCAGACAGCAGGGAGAACCGGTGAACCGTGCGTGGCTGCGGCGTGCTCGCCGCCGAGCGCCGGGTCCTGATGCGGAACACCCGATCTTCAAGCCCGCCCCGGTTGGGATAGTAGATCAGCGAGACTTCGTTCTGCGGATCCGCAGTCGGCCGTTCGTGATCGTCCCAGGCTGGAACCCAGTATTCCGCCTCGTCGTGATAGAGCGCCAGCCAGGCATCCCAGTCCTTGTCATCTAGCGCCATGGCCTCTTGGCCAATGAACCGCGAAACCGCCAGCCAGCGCGAATGGAATGCGGTCATCGTGCCTTCTCCAGCGAACGCTCAAGGAAGGCGGCAAGCTCGCTGCACTCGCTGTCGATGGCCTTCTCCATCAGCGATACCCATTCGTCATGGATCGCCACGTAAAGTCCTTCGTCGGCAACCGCCGGGCTGCTCAGCACCACGTTGAGATCGAGCGGTTCACCGAACTGGCCGGGGCCGGTATCCCACCGCGTCGAGCCGCGCGACATCTCGTTGTAGCGGCCTTCGCCCGCACCATAGCCGGTCTGGCAGTTGTTGAATTCGGTCAGATCGTCCGGCGTGGCCATGCCGGTCGAATTGAAGAAGTCCTCGTACTGGCGCAACCGCAGGGCCCGCGCCTCGGCGCTCTCGCCGACCGGGGCGATGCACACCGTGCTGACTTCGGTCTCATCCACGGCCAGCGGCTGGATGATGCGGATCTGCGTGCTGGTCTGGTCCATCAGGAAGACGTTGGGAAACAACTGCAGGTTACGGATGCGCTTGTTCATCCACTTGGCCTTTTCGGCACCGTGGGTTTCTTCCAGCCAGTCGACGATCTCGAAATTGGGCCGATCGGCGAAATTGGCATAGTCTGCCCACAGCACCGTATGGCCGTTGTGGAACGAGAACGAGCCGCCATCGCGTGCGGTGAAACCGTCGAAGCTGATCGCCTTGGTATCGTTGCTCGAAATCCCTTCAACGCGGCGCTGGACGGTCATGAAGTAGTTGGCATGGGTCGTCATGACATGATAGCCGTCGAGCCCGTTCTCGACCTGCATCTTCCAGTTGCCGTGATAGCGGTAGCGGTTGGTTCCGGGCAAAACTTCCATTGCGCCGGACTTCGACTGGTCCACCAGGATATCGATGAAATCCCGCGCGCCGGCGAGGTGATCGACCAGCGGGACGACATCGGCGGAAAGACTGGCGAAGATGAAGCCGCGGTAGCTTTCCACCTTTGCCACGGGGTTGAGCGCGAAATCGGCTCGATTGAATGCCTCCGGATAGCCGCCGATGCTTTCATCGGTGACGTCCAGCAGGTCGCCGCCGGAAGAGAATGTCCAGCCATGGAAGGGGCACATGTGATTGCGCTTGTTGCCCGCCCGTTCGCGGCAGAGGCGCGCGCCGCGGTGCGAACAGGCGTTCACGAAGGCGCGGACATCGCCGGACTTGTCGCGGGTGACTAGGATGGGGACGCGGCCGATTTTCGTAGTGATGAAATCGTTAGGGTTGGGAATCTGGCTCTCGTGCGCGAGGTAGACCCAGTTCCGCTCGAAGATGTACTTCATCTCGAGCTCAAACAGCGCAGCTTCGGTGAAAGCGGCGCGGTCCAGCTGGAAGATCCCGCGTTCATGATCCTTCTTGAGCCAAGCGCGCATGCGTCCTTTCAAGCCCTGCAAGTCGGCAATCCTGCCGCCGATTTTCTCAGCGAGTTCCATCGATCCTCTCCCGTTCTGTGCGTCGGGCACCCAATGCCTCCGCGAATCAACCGCAGATCATATACATTACCTCATCCCATCATTTCGTGCAACGTATTGCACAATGAAAAACGTTCTGATAGGTGATGGGGCAGAAATGGCTGAAACCGGCGGCTCGAATCCGAAGCAAGGTGGCCAGCAAATCGCAAAATGACCCCGCTTTGGGGTGAGTTGGGAGAGTTTGAACTATGTCGGTCGTCACCGAACTCGGCTATCTTGGTCTTTCCGTTTCCGATCTCGCTGCCTGGCGCGCTTACGCCGCCGAAGTCGCCGGCATGGAAGTCGTTGATGAAGGCGAAGGGGATCGGCTCTATCTGCGGATGGACCTTTGGCATCACCGCATCGTTCTGCACGCTGATGGCAGCGATGACCTGGCCTACATGGGCTGGCGCGTGGCCGGGCCGCAGGAATTCGCCGCGATGCAGGAGAAGCTGAGCGCGGCGGGAATCCCCTTCACCGTAGGCAGCGAGGCCGAGGCGTGCGAACGCCGGGTTCTTGGGCTACTCAAGCTGGCCGATCCGGGCGGCAATCCGACCGAGATCTTCTTCGGCCCCCAGGTCGATACGCACAAGCCGTTTCATCCTGGCCGTCCGATGTTCGGCAAGTTCCTGACCGGCTCGCAAGGGATCGGGCACTGCATCCTGCGCCAGGACGATGTCGAGGCGGCGGCCCGGTTCTATGAACTGCTCGGCCTTCGCGGGTCGGTCGAATACCATCTCCACCTGCCCAACGGCATGGTCGCCCAGCCCTATTTCATGCATTGCAATGACCGTCAGCACTCGGTCGCCTTCGGCCTTGGGCCGATGGAAAAGCGCATCAACCACCTGATGTTCGAATACACCGATCTCGACGATCTCGGCATGGCGCACGACATTGTGCGCGGGAAGAAGATCGATGTAGCGCTGCAGCTTGGCAAGCACGCCAACGATCAGGCCCTGACCTTCTATTGCGCCAATCCGTCGGGTTGGTTGTGGGAGTTCGGCTGGGGCGCCCGCCACTCGACCGGCCAGCAGGAATACTACACCCGCGACATCTTCGGCCATGGCAACGAGGCGGCTGGCTACGGGATGGACATTCCGCTGCTCTGACAATCGTCCATTTTGCTCGATTCTTGACAGGAAAACAGGTTAATCATGTCAAACAAGTTGCGACTTTGTGAAGCTTCCGGCGTGAAGGACGGCGAGCCGGTTGCGGCATTCGCCGAGGGAATGCCCGCGCTGGCCGTCTACAATGTCGATGGCGAGATTTTCGTTACCGACAATCTTTGCACCCACGGCAATGCCATGCTGACCGACGGATATCAGGATGGCGACATCATCGAGTGTCCGTTCCATGGCGGCTCGTTCGACATCAAGACCGGCGCAGCCAAGGCTTTCCCCTGCCAGGTGGCGATCGTCTCCTATCCGGTCGAGATCGATGATGGCTGGGTGTGCATCACGAAACCGGAAGGAGCAGCCTGATGGGGCTTCCCTCCCTCGAACAGATGCAACTCCAGCATGTCGCGGCGCAGCTCAATGCGCTGCACGCCGAGCTGATCGACGATGACCGCCTTGAGGAATGGCCCGATCTGTTCGAGGAAAAGTGCCGTTACAGCGTGATCTCGGCGGAGAACCACAATCGTTCTCTCAACCTTGCCGCCGTGTTCTGCGACAGCCGAGGGATGCTGGTTGACCGCATCGTTTCACTGCGCCGCGCCAACATTTTCCCGGCCCACGCCTATCGGCACATTCTTGGTCCGACCCGCGTGGTTTCGTCGAACGAGCAAATCGTCTCCGCGCAGACGAACTACGTCGTCCTGATGACACGCAATGATGGCCAGACCTCGATCTACAATTCCGGAAAATACATCGATGAAATCGACTTTTCCGGTGATGTGCCGCGCTTCGTTTCCAAGACCGCGATATTCGACACGCACCTCATCGATACGATGATGGTCCGGCCGATCTAACTGAAAAATTGAAAGCATCGAACGATGGCCACTGCCCAGCAAACAGACAATGTGAAGCAAGATACGTCGGCTGCCGGATGCCGGGTGCCGTACCGGGTTTTCACCGATCGCCAATACTACGAACGCGAGCAGGAAAACATCTTCAAGGGCGAATGCTGGTCCTTCGTTGGGCTTGAGGCCGAAGTTCCGCAGGCTGGCGACTTCAAGTCGACATTTGTGGGCGAAACGCCGGTCATCCTGACGCGCGACAGCGATGGTGGGGTCCATGTCGTGGTCAATCGCTGCGCCCATCGCGGCGCCCTGGTCTGCCGCGAGATGCGCGGCAACCGCGCAAGCCTGGAATGCGTCTACCACCAGTGGGCCTACGATCTGAAAGGGAACCTGATCGGGGTTCCCTTCCGCCGCGGCCTCAAGGGGCAAGGAGGGATGCCGGGCGATTTCGACATGTCCCAGCACAATCTTCGCCAGCTGCGCACCGAATCCGTTGGCGGCCTGGTGTTTGCCTCGTTCTCAGAAACTGTCGAATCCTGCCGCGATTTCCTCGGCCCGATAGTGGTCGAGCAGATCGAGCGGATCATGTGCAAGCCGATCACCGTGCTGGGCGACCAGCGCCAACGGATCCACGGCAACTGGAAGCTCTACGCCGAGAATACCCGCGATCCCTACCACGCGAGCTTGCTGCACCTGTTCCACAACACATTCGGTCTCTACCGTTCGACCCAGACCGGCAAGGCGCTGATGGATGCGAGCAAGCGCCATTCGCTGCTCTATTCGATCGCCGCCAGCAATGACGATGCCGCCGACAAGCAGGCCTACGGCGATTCGCGCACCTTCGATACCGAATTCAAGCTTCAGGACATGTCACTACTGAAGGGCCGCCAGGAATTCGATGACAATATCACGCTGGTCATCCTGGCGGTCTACCCCAACCTGGTCCTGCAGCAGATCCAGAACACTCTCGCGGTCCGCCAGACGGTGACCTACGGGCCGGATGAATTCGAGTTGGTCTGGACCCACTTCGGCTACCAGGACGATGACGAGGAGATGCAGGCGATCCGGCTCAAGCAGACCAACCTGATCGGACCAGCCGGACTGATTTCGATGGAAGACGGCGAGGCGGTGGAAATCGTGCAGAACGCCATCGTCGGCGAAGAACGCGCCACCTCCTACATTGCGATGGGCGGGGGCCGCGCCGAGGATGCCGACCATCTCGTCACCGAAGGCGCGATCATCGGGTTTTGGGACAACTATCGCGAAATGGTCGGCTTCGACCTGGAGCCGACATGACCCGCACGATCGACTTCTACTTCGATTTCATAAGCCCGTTCAGCTACCTCGCGCAGCTGAAACTGCCGGAAATCGCTCGCAAGGCGGGTTGCGAAGTCGCCTATTGGCCGATCGACATCCCTGAGGCCAAGATTGCCGCCGGCAACTATGGACCCTCGAACCGCGAAGTGTTGCCCAAGATCAAGGTCATGAAGGCCGACCTCGATCGCTGGGCCGAACGCTATGGCGTCCCCCTCGCGTTCCCCGCGAGCTTCGACTGCGCGGACTGGAACTGTGCGGTGCTGTTCGCCAGCCAGCATGGCAAGGCAGAGCCCTTCGTGACCGACGCCTACCGCCGGATCTGGGGCCTTGGTATCGATCCACGTGATCGCAACGAACTTGCGGCCTGCGCCACGGCAGCGGGCCTCGATGCCGACGCGCTCATCGCTTTTGTCGAATCCCCGGTCGGCCAGACCGAATATCGCAAGGCGCGAATCCAGGCGATCCAGCGCGGCGTGTTTGGCGCACCGCTGATGTTTGTCGACGACCAGATTTTCTGGGGAAATGACAGGTTGGGTTTTCTTGCCGAATACTTGAACAAAAAATAAGTAGTTTCAAAATTAATCAAACCTTGGGAGGCTAAAATGAAAGGCAGAAAAGCGTACTCTATCGCCTTGTTCACGGCAACCGCGCTGACGCCGCACCTGGCCCTGGCGCAGAATGCCGACACCCCTGAAGCGCAAGAAACAAAGGCCGAAGATCAAACCGGTCTGGGTGATATCGTCGTCACCGCCACCCGGCGCGAAGCCAAGCTGCAGGACGTACCGGTCGCGGTCACCGCGGTTACCGGTGACGCTTTGGCCTCGGCCGACGTTTCGACTGTGCGTTCGCTCACCCAGGTGGTTCCGGGCTTCATCGGCAGCCGCAACATGGGGGTGTTCCAGCCGGTGGTCCGCGGGGTCGGTTCGACCGGCATTTCAGTCGGTGACGAACCCAATATCGCAACCTATGTCGACGGCGTCTATCAGCCGGAATCCGCCGCAAACTGGATCGATCTGGTCGAGGTGGAGCGGGTCGAGGTGCTGCGCGGGCCGCAGGGCACCACCTTCGGCCGCAATGCGACCGGCGGCCTGATCAACGTCATCACCCCCGATCCCAGCTTCGATTTCCGAGGCAAGGCCTCGCTGCGCGTCGGGCGGATGCGCCGCGATGCTGGCGACTATGATGCCCGGCTCTATTTCACCGGTCCGATGGGCGACAAAGTCGCAGCGGACTTCGCTGCGCTGTTCCGCAAGAACGATGGTTATATCGACGATCTCGTGCGCGGGGGCACACTTGGCAACCAGCGCGTCATCGACCTGCGCAGCAAGTTGCTGTTCAAGCCGTCCGCAAATTTTAAGGTGGTCCTGACCGGCGAGTACTTCAACCAGGAAAGCACCACCAATTCGCCACAACCGTTGGACGGCAACACCGCGGGCCGAAACTGGCCGGGCGTGATCATTCCGACCGACGCCTGGCAGGCATCGTTGACCGACGTGCCTCTGCTCAATCTCACACGGTGGAGCTTTGCGCTCCACACCCGGCTCGATTTGGGCAGTGTGCTGCTTGAAACCACCAGTGGGTTCCTCAACCTGCGTTGGCAGCAGACCACCGATGGCGATGCCTCGAACATCAAGCTTTCGAACTTTCCGGCAGTGTTCGAATCGGAATCGGGCAGCCAGGAAATCAAGCTGAGTTCGGCCAAGCCCGGCCCCTTCCAGTGGCTGGTCGGCGGCTATTTCTACCAGTTCGGCGGCGGCGCGCCGGTGCTTCAGCCTTGGACCACCACCAACCCCGCTTTGCCTTTGACCGGACCTTCGTTGACACCCAAGCTGGATGGGCGCTCTTTCGCGGGCTTCGCCGAAGGCACCTACGAGGTTCAGCCGGACCTATTCATCACGCTCGGCGGGCGCTATACTACCGAAACGCGGTGGTTCAGCCAAAGCAACAATGGCGTGTTGCTGGTCAATCACGTTTCGAAGACGTTCAACAAGTTCAACTACAAGGTTGGCGTCCGCTATGAAGTGACTGAAAAGACCAACGTATATGCCACCTACAGCACCGCGTTCAAGAGCGGTGTGTACAACATGGCGAGTACCGGCGGCACCCCAGTCAATCCGGAGAACATCAAGGCGGCTGAATTCGGAATCAAGTCCGATCCGCTGGATTGGCTGCGCACCAACCTTGCTGCCTATTATTATGATTATAAGGGCCTGCAGCTGCAGTCGAAGGCCCCGGCCGGCCCCGGATATATCCTGCAGAACGCCGCCAATGCCGAAATCTATGGTGGCGAATTCGAGACCATCATCAGCCCGGTCCGCGACCTCCGGCTCCGCGCGGCGGTTGCCTATACCCATGCCCGCTACAAGGATTTCCCGAACGCCCAGGGCTTTACGCCGATCGTCAACGGCAATGGCGACTTTGCCGGCAACGTTGCGGCGCCGTTCGATGCCTCGGGCAAGGTCATGACCCGCGCACCGGAATGGTCAGGCAATGTCGGGTTTGATTGGGGGCGTGATGTCGGTAACGGCCGCGTTACCCTGGCCGGAAACCTGCTGTGGAGCTCCAGGGTCTATTACGACTTCGCCAACAGGTTCTCGCAGCGGCCCTACACCCTGTCCAACCTTTCGGTGAATTGGCAGCCCGAAAGCGAAGCCTTCAAGATCGGTCTGTGGGTGACCAACCTGACCAACGCGAAAGTGCTGCAAACCGTGCGCCCGGGCACTTTGGGCACCGATGGGTTCTACGAACAACCCCGCAAGATTGGGGTCACGATCGAGACAAAATTCTAATTAAAACATAGTCATAGGGAGAATTGTAATGGTCACGAGTAGCCTGAACATTCGCAGGCTTGCGCTTCGTTCCAGCGCATCGGTCATAATCGGGCTTGCCTGCTTTGCCCCAGTGTCAGCCTATGCACAGCAGGTCGCCGCCAGTGAGCCGCAGGCCGAAGAACAAGCTTCCGGCGGCCTTGAAGAGATCACTGTCACCGCGCGCAAGCGGTCCGAGAACCTGCAGGAAACGCCGGTTGCGATCACCGCGATGAACGCAGAAATGCTGGAATCGCGACAGATCAACAACGTGGCGCAGGTTGCGAAATTCGCGCCCAACGTGAATATCCAGCCGGTGGCGAACATCTCCGGTTCGAGCGCATCGATCACCGCCTTCATCCGCGGCGTCGGCCAGACCGACTTCAACATTACCGTCGATCCCGGCGTGGGCGTCTATGTCGATGGCGTCTATGTCGCCCGTTCGGTTGGTGCACTTCTCGACATGTCCGACATCGCCGACGTACAGATCCTGCGCGGACCGCAGGGCACGCTGTTCGGCAAGAACACTATCGGCGGCGCGATCGTGGTCAATTCGGTCCAGCCCCAGAACACTTTCGACCTCAAGCTTGAGGCCGCGACAGGCAGCTTCAACCGCGCCGATTTCAAGGGCATGATCAACGTTCCGTTGAGTGACAATCTCGCGATGCGCGCCGTCGCCTCATACGAAACGCGGGACGGCTATCAGAAACGCCTGTTCGACGGCGGACACCAGGGCAACAAGAACAGCTTCGGCGGTCGGCTTGCCTTCAAGTGGGAACCGACCGACAAGCTGACCGTCAACCTGAGCGGCGACTTGAACATCCGCCGCGAGCAGATGTCGGCGATCTCGCTCATCGCGCTGCAGGATCAGACCGTTCCGCTTCGTTTCGTTCCCATTCCGGACAGCGCTCCCCCAGGCGGAACCGATCGCGTCATCACCGCGCCAAGTTCAATGTATTTCTGGAACAAGATCCGCGGCGGCGCCGGAAACTGCGGTGCGCCCTGGGGCGGTTTCGGGCCGACCGGACCGATCCCCGGTGGGGTATCGCCGAATAATCCTCAATGCGCGACGACCCAATGGATCACCGGCAATCCCGACACGACCTGGAGCGGCGGCAACAACCGCTCGAATTTCGACCTGTGGGGCACGAACCTGACCCTCGACTACGATTTCGGCAACATCAGCCTGAAATCGATCAGTGCCTATCGCCACCAGAAGGCAACCATCGACTTTGATTTCGACGGTACTCCGCTTCCTGTGACGGGCTTCACCAACAACATCAAAATCTGGCAAGCTTCGCAGGAACTGCAGCTGACCGGAAGCTTGATGGATGGTCGCCTGAAATTCGTTCTCGGCGGATACTACCTGAAGGAAAAGGGCGAGGACAAGGAGCCTCTTGAGTTCAGTTTCGCTCAGTTCTATTCTGGAGGAAAGATCGACAACGACAGCTACGCTTCGTATCTGCAGGCTACTTTCAAGGTAACAGAGCGTTTCTCGATCACCCCGGGCATTCGCTATACCAATGAAACGAAGCGCTTCGATCCGTCTTTCCAGACAATCTACAATGACCGGTCCGCGCTCGACCCCGTCTTGGCGTCACTCTATCCCAATGGCGCGTTCATCGCGTTCAGCCAGTGCATTGTCGGGCAAGCCGTACCCGGTGTGATCCAGCCGGGTACTCCGGGCCTTGAAGCCTTCGCCGGCTTCCCGCTTCCGGGCGGTTGCTCGCCTTCGGCGACAAATCCGGGCGGCAACCACACGATGCCGGCCGTCCAGGTTCAGGCCAAGGCCAAGGAATGGACCCCGGCAATTTCGGCGGATTACAAGATCACCGACGACACGCTGATCTATGCATCCTATTCCAAGGGCTTCAAGAACGGCGGCTTCAGCCAGCGCATCTTCCCCGCGGAATTCGCCGCCCCGTCGTTTTCACCGGAGTTCGTCGAATCCTATGAGGTCGGCCTCAAGAACGAGTTCTTCGACCGCCGGCTGCGGCTGAACTTTGCCGCATTCCTGTCCGATTATTCCGACATGCAGATCGTGGTGAACGAAGGAATCGCCCCGAAGGTTCGAAATGCCGGTGCCGGACGGATCAAAGGCTTCGAGATCGAAGGCGAAGCCGCACCGATCGATCCCGTTCGCGTAACTTTCGGCGTGGGTTACCTTGACGCCTACTATACCCGGATCGATTTGTCGGCGGCTCCCGTCAGCAAGAACTCGAAGTTCGCGTTCGTCCCGGAATGGACCGCATCCGCCGCGTTCAACGCCGATGTCTACAAGGGAGAGATCGGCAAGCTGACCCTGCGCGGCGACTGGTCCTATCAGAGCAGCACGTTCAAGGACGCCGTGAACAGTCCCGAACTGTTCCAGCCGGCCTACAGCGTGTTCGGCGCGAGCGCTTCCTTCACCGACAAGAGCGAGCACTTCACTCTCACCGGCGGCGTGACCAACCTGACCGACAAGCGCTATATTCAGGGCGGCTACTCTGACCTGAATGTCGCGGGCGCCGCCCTGGCCAACTACTCGCGTCCACGCGAATGGTTCCTGAAGCTCGCCTACAAGTACTAAGACCCAATACCCGCGGGCGGACGTTCGCGTCCGCCCGCACCTTTTTAGCAGCCGGCAACTAACATGGCGAATGTCTAATTCTGGTACTTCTTTCACACGTCATATTGGCAGATGGTCGCACGACCACAGGAGACTCAACCGTGGCCGTCACGATTCCCCCGCTCGGGCGTAACGACTTTCTGACCAGCCAGCCGATCATCGACGGCACCGAAGTCGAAGCGGCCAGCACATTCACGGTCGCAAATCCCGCAACGGGCGGCACCCTTGCGACGGTCGCACTGCTGGGCGAAGCCGAAACACGCCGATCGATCGAAAGCAATTCCCGCGCCTATGCCGATTGGCGCAAGCGCTCCGCGCAGGAGCGCGCACGCCTGCTGCAGGATTGGCTGGCGCTGGTCCGGCTGCACCGCCAGGATCTGGGCCTGCTGATGACCGCCGAGCAGGGCAAGCCGCTGGCCGAGGCGCTGGGCGAAGTCGATTACGCAGCCAGCTTCATCCAGTGGTTCGCCGAAGAGGCGCGCCGCCTCTACGGCGAGGTCATTCCGGCCAGTTCCGACCGGCGGATTATCGTGATCCGTCAACCGGTCGGCGTGGCTGGCGCCATCACGCCGTGGAACTTTCCCGCCGCGATGATTACCCGCAAGGTCGCGCCTGCACTGGCGGCGGGCTGCACCGTCACCCTCAAACCGTCCGAACTCACCCCGCTGACCGCTTTCGCTCTGGCGAAGCTCGCCCTCGAAGCGGGCTTTCCGCCCGGCGTGTTCAACGTGGTCTGCGGCGATGCTCCAGCGATCGGATCGGTCCTGACCAGCCATCCCGATGTCACCAAGTTCACCTTCACCGGTTCGACCGCGGTGGGCAAGCTGTTGACCGCGCAATGCGCTGCCACACTCAAGCGGGTTTCGATGGAACTGGGCGGCAATGCCCCGCTGCTGGTTTTCGACGACGCCGATCTCGATCAGGCGGTCGAGGGGGCGATCGCCTCGAAATTCCGCAACACCGGGCAGACCTGCGTCTGCGCCAACCGCATCCTGGTTCAGGGCGGCATTCACGACCGCTTCGTCGAAGCGCTGGCCGCCAGGGTCAGCGCGTTCACGGTCGGCAACGGGCTTGAAGGCGCGACCGATCAAGGGCCGCTCATTACCCGGGCTGCCTTCGACAAGGTTCAGGGCCATGTCGCCGACGCGCTTGCGCAAGGCGGCGGCATCGTCACCGGGGGCAAGCGGCACGACGCGGGGGAGCTGTTCTTCCAGCCGACCGTGCTGACCGGGGCGAACCCCACCATGCGCCTGGCGGACGAGGAGACCTTTGGCCCGGTCGCGCCCGTGTTCCGCTTCGATACCGAGGCCGAGGCGCTGGCCCTGGCCAATGCCACCCGTTCCGGGCTGGCTGCCTATGCCTTTACCCGAGATATCGACCGGGCCTGGCGGGTCGCGGAGGGCCTCGAAACCGGCATGGTCGGGATGAACAACGGCATCGTCTCGACCGAAACTGCCCCGTTTGGCGGCATCAAGGAATCGGGTCTGGGCCGCGAAGGTTCCCGCCACGGCATCGATGAATTTCTCGAGATGAAGACGATCAATCTGGGGGTCCGGTCGTGAGTCGCACCACGCTTATGGAAATACGAAAAGCGTTGCGCAATGCGGAACGCGTTGTATAGTGTTGGCAAAGATCGGGAGACGGATTACAGCATGCCCAGCAAGGACCGGCCTTGCGCGACCTTGATCGCGATGCGCTCGCAGGCGGGATTTCTGCGGTGAAACGCATGGTCGTCGGCATCACCGGCGCAACCGGATCGGTCTATGGCCTGCGACTGCTTGAACTGCTGCGCGATGCCGGGGGCTGGGAAACCCATCTCGTGTTGTCTCCGGCCGCCCTGCTCAACATTCGCGAGGAATTGCCCGATGGCAAGGCCAGGCTCGAAGCGCTGGCCGATGTCGTGCATAACGTCCGCAATGTCGGCGCCTCGATCGCCAGCGGTTCGTTCGTGTGCGAAGGCATGGTGATTGCACCCTGTTCGATGCGCACGCTGGGCGCGGTCGCCCACGCGCTGTCCGATAATCTGATCACTCGCGCCGCCGACGTGATGCTGAAGGAGCGCCGTCGCCTGGTGATGATCACCCGCGAAACGCCGCTCAACCTCGCGCACCTGCGCAACATGACGGCCTGCACCGAAATGGGTGCGGTGATCTTCCCGCCGGTGCCGGCCTTTTATTCGCGGCCTACCTCGCTGGCCGAGGTGGTCGATCACAGCTGTATGCGGGTGCTGGATCTGTTCGGGCTTCACGCGAAGTCGGAGAAACGCTGGCAAGGCCTGAGCAAAGAGGCGGCAAACCTCGTTCCGGCCTTGGCGCAAGAAGAAGGGAACTAGAGAATGGCGTGGGATGTCAGCCGTCGCACCGTCATGAGCGGGGGTGCCGTGGGAGCGGCAGTGGCCGGTCTGGGGATCGGTCGCAGCGCCTTGGCGAAGCGACCACTGAAGATCATTGTCATTGAGGAAGCAGAAGTCCCCGAAAGTCGGCTCTTTGCCGAAACCTTCGTCAATTCGGGACGTGCGGCAAAGGTGATCCGGATCGACCGGACGCTCAATGGCCTGCTCCATGAACTCGCAATTGGCGAAGGTGTGCTCGTCGGCCTGACTTCCGACCCGGCAGCCATGATTGCCGAACAGGTTCTGCTAGCCGACGGCGCGCGCCCGTTGCTGAAATGGGCGCATCATTACCGCAAAATGCGGTGGGAACACCGGACCGACGGCGCTCCGGCGCTGCTCGCGCGGGCCAGCACCGGCTGGCCGACCGTTCTGGCCAACCACATGCAGGATGCGCTTGGCGGGAGCCGACAGGCTCCCGATCTGCGGTGCGAATCGGGCCATTGCGGGCTCGATGGAAAGAGCCCCGGCATGCTGGTTTCGTGGGCATTCGAAGTAGGAGTACAACAGTCGTGAGCACGCGCATGCCCCATGGCGTCGACGCTGCAACCTTTCGCAAGGCGCTGGACGAACTGGCCGCGATCGTCGGCAAGGAATGGGTCTTTGTCGACGAACTGCCGCTGTCGGCCTATCGCGATGCCTATTCGCCGCTGGCCGATGGCGAAATGCTGCCTTCGGCTGCCGTCGCACCGGCAAACATGGAACAGATCCAGCAGGCGTTGAAGGTCTTCAACGCCTACAAGCTGCCGATCTGGACCTTCGGCAACGGCCGCAATTTCGCCTATGGCGGCCCCGCCCCGCGCCAGTCGGGCTATGTCATGTTCGATCTCAAGCGGATGAACCGCATCCTCGAGGTCAATGAAAAGTACGGCTACGCGCTGGTCGAACCCGGGGTCTCCTATTTCCAGCTCTACCGGCATCTGCGCCAGATCGGCAGCAAGCTGTGGATCGATCCGGCGGCACCGGGCTGGGGCGGCGTGATGGGCAATGCGCTTGAACACGGTGCGGGCTACACGCCTTACGGCGATCACTTCGTGATGCAGTGCGGCATGGAAGTGGTCCTCGCCGACGGTCAGGTGGTCCGGACCGGTCAGGGCGCGATCGAGGGTTCGCAGCACTGGCAATCGACCAAGCACGCCGCCGGCCCGCATTTCGACGGCATGTTCACCCAGTCCAACTTTGGCGTGGTGACCAAGATGGGCATCTGGCTGATGCCCGAGCCGCCCGGCTACAAGCCGTTCATGATCACTTACGAGCGTGAGGAAGACCTCGCCGCGATCTTCGACGCGGTCAAACCACTCAAGGTCAACCAGGTGATCCCCAACGCGGCGGTGGCGGTCGATCTCTTGTGGGAAGTGTCCGCCAAAACCACGCGCCGCCATTACTTCGACGGCAAGGGCCCTGTCCCGGATTCGATCCGCAAGAAGATCGCTTCGGATCATGGCCTGGGCATGTGGAACTTCTACGCCGCGCTCTATGGTCCGCCGCCGATCATCGAGAACAACTGGAAGCTCGTCGAGGAAGCGATGATGAGCATCCCGGGCGCCAAGATGCACCTTAACCGCGAAAACGATCCCGCCTGGGACTATCGCGTGCGGCTGATGCGCGGCGAGCCGAACATGACCGAATTCAGCATCATGAACTGGATCGGCGGCGGCGGGCATATCAACTTCTCGCCAATCTCTGCACCCGACGGCAAGGAAGCGCTGAGCCAGTACAACCTGATCAAGCAGCGCTGCCACGATTTCGGGTTCGACTATATCGGCGAGTTCCTGGTCGGCTGGCGCGACATGCACCACATCCTGATGATCATGTACGATCGCGCCGACGAGGGCATGCGCAAAAGCGCCTATGACCTGTTCGGCAAGCTGGTCGACGAGGCAGCCGGTGCGGGCTTCGGCGAATACCGCACCCACCTCGCCTTCATGGACCAGATCGCCAAGACCTATAAGCACAACGATGGGGCGCTGTGGGACCTGCACCACCGTCTCAAGGACGTGCTCGACCCCAACGGCATCCTCTCCCCCGGCAAGCAGGGGATATGGCCCCAGGCGATGCGCAACCAAGCGTAATCACCCGGCCGGCTGAACAAAGACTTCAAGGATTGACGACCATGACACAAATTGAGCACTGGATTGGCGGCACCGCCGTGGCTGCAACGGGCGGGGCCTATTTCGACGATCTTAACCCGGTCGATGATTCGGTCTATTGCCGGGTGCCCGCCGGCACCGCGGAAGACGTGAACCGCGCAGTGGAGAACGCGCATCAGGCCTATCTCCAGCATTGCGATCTGCCCGCCGCAGTGCGCGAAGGGTGGATCGCGAAAGCCGCCGAAATCATGGAGCGCGATACCGCCAAATTCGCCGACGTGCTGGTCGACGAAATCGGTTCGCCGATCGCCAAGGCCGGGTTCGAAACCCGCTTCGCGGTCAGCTTCCTGCGCGCGGCGATCGGCGTGCCGCGCCGGATTCGGGGGGAAACGATCCCTTCGGACACCCCCGGGCGGTTCAGCATGAGCCTGCGTCAGCCGGTCGGTGTGGTCGCCGGGATTACCCCGTTCAACGTGCCGCTGATCAAGGGGATCAAACAGTCGGCCATGGCCCTGGCCACAGGCAACGCCTTCGTGCTGCTACCCTCGGAAGCCGCGCCAATGATCGCCGATCTGCTCGCTAAATTGTGGAAGGAGGCCGGCGTTCCCGACGGCTTGTTCAACGTGGTCTACGGCAATGGCGCGGAGATCGGCGACGTGCTGACCGGCCATCCCAAGGTCGCATCGATCACCTTCACCGGGTCCTCGCGCGTCGGCAAGCACATCGCCGAAATTGCGGCCCGCAACCTCAAGAAGTATACGCTGGAGCTGGGCGGCAAGAGCCCTCTGGTGATCTGCGCCGATGCCGATCTGGACAAGGCGGTCAACGCCGCGCTGTTCAGCATCTTCATGTACCAGGGCCAGGTCTGCATGGGGGCCTCGCGGATCTATGTCGAACGGCCGATCTTCGACCAGTTCGCCAAGGCCTTCGCCGCCGCGACCAGCCGGGCGAAGAGCGGCGACCTGCGCGAGCCGACCACCATGCTCGGCCCGATAATTTCGGAGCGCCAGCGCGACCGGGTCCGCCGCCATATCGATGATGCCCGAACCAAAGGTGCCGAGGTTCTCGCGGGCGGCGAATGGACTGGGAACTGCTGTTCGGCCACAGTCTTGCGCGGCGTCACCGCTGAAATGACCGTGTTCGAAGAAGAAACCTTCGGCCCGGTGACCTCGCTCTATCCGTTCGACACGCTCGAAGAAGCGCTCGAACTTGCCAACAACACCGAATATGGCCTTAGCGCCTCGATCTTCACCAGCGACATCGACAAGGCCCTGGCTTTCGCCCAGCGGGCGGAAGCGGGCATGGTCCATATCAATGCCCCGACCCTGCACGACGAACCACACGTTCCGTTCGGCGGCACCAAGGCATCGGGTTTTGGCCGCGAAGGGACCGAAGCCGATCTCGAAATCATGACCGAATGGAAATGGGTCACGATCCAATCGGCAACTGCTGGCACTGGCGGACACTGATCGGCGGGATGCAACGGCAATGAACGATCTTCCCAACCGCGCCCGCTCGATCTCCTCGCTGCGCGATTTCCTCGAACTGCTTGAGGATTCGGGCCAAGCGATCACCTGGAGCGATCCGGTGATGCCCGAGCCGGGCGTGCGCAACATTGCCGTTGCCGCCTCGCGCGATGCCAACGGCGCACCGGCGATCGTGTTCGACAACATCACCGGCTATCCCGGCAAGCGCCTGGCGGTTGGTGTCCATGGTTCGTGGGACAACATCGCCCTGCTGCTGGGTCGGCCCAAGGGCACGACCATCCGCGAACTGTTCTTCGAGATCGCCGGGCGCTGGGGCGATCAGGAAGCGCAGATCAGTTATGTCCCCGAAGCCCAGGCCCCGGTTCACGAATGTCGGCTCGAGCAGGACATCAACCTCTATGATATCCTGCCCGTCTACCGGATCAACGAATACGATGGCGGGTTCTACATCGGCAAGGCTTCGGTTGCCTCGCGCGATCCGCTCGATCCGGACAATTTCGGCAAGCAGAATGTCGGGATCTACCGCCTACAGATCCAGGGACCGGACAGCTTTACCCTGATGACGATTCCGGCGCATGACATGGGCCGCCAGATCCTCGCCGCCGAGCGTGAGAAAGTGCCACTCAAGATCGCGGTGATGCTGGGCAACCATCCTGGGCTGGCGGTTTTCGCCGCCACCCCGATCGGTTACGAGGAATCGGAATATTCCTATGCCTCGGCAATGATGGGCGCGCCGATCCGGCTGACCAAATCGGGCAACGGGATCGACATCCTGGCCGACAGCGAAATCGTGATCGAGGCCGAACTGCAACTGGGCGAACGCGAGCTGGAAGGGCCGTTCGGCGAATTCCCCGGTTCCTACAGCGGCGTGCGCAAGGCGCCGATCTTCAAGGTCACGGCGGTGTCGCACCGGCGCGATCCGATCTTCGAGAACATCTACATCGGGCGCGGCTGGACCGAGCACGATACCCTGATCGGCCTGCACACCTCCGCCCCGATCTATGCCCAGCTGCGCCAGAGCTTCCCCGAAGTCACCGCGGTCAACGCGCTTTACCAGCACGGGCTGACCGGGATCATCTCGGTCAAGAACCGCATGGCCGGCTTTGCCAAGACGGTCGCGCTGCGCGCGCTGAGCACGCCACACGGCGTGATGTACCTCAAGAACCTGATCATGGTCGACGCCGATGTCGATCCGTTCGATCTCAACCAGGTGATGTGGGCGCTTTCGACCCGCACCCGCGCGGATGACGTCATCGTGCTGCCCAACATGCCCGCCGTGCCGATCGATCCATCGGCAGTCGTTCCGGGCAAGGGCCACCGCCTGATCATCGACGCGACCAGCTATCTCCCGCCCGATCCGGTGGGTGAAGCGCACCTTGTCACCCCGCCGACGGGGGACGAGATCGACGCCCTGAGCAAACGAATCCGCGAAATGCAGCTGGGAGCCCTGTCATGACCACCACCGTCTGCGGGCGCTGCAAATCGAGCGGCGCTGTCACCGATTACCAGGGCAGGCAGGACGGCGCGGTCGTGTGGACAATCCTGCGCTGCGCGACCTGCAACTTTTCCTGGCGCGACAGCGAACCGGCCCGCGCGATCGACCCGGCTGCGCGCTCGGCCGATTTCGCCGTCGATGCCGGCGATCTCCAGCGTTATCCCAAGATTCTCCAGCAATAAGGCTCCAGACGCCATGATCGATCAAGCCCGCCAGACGGCCACGCTCGGTACCCTCGCCGAGGCACTGGGCAAGGCCGCCGTCGATACCAGCCCGCAAACCCTGGCCCGCTATGCCGTTCCGGGGATGGCCCCGGCAGGCGTGGTGCTTCCGACCGATGAAGCCCAGCTCGCCAAGGTGCTCGAAGCGGCGCGCACCAGCGGCGGCGTGGTCCAGACGGTCTGCAACGGCGCACATGGGCTGGAAAAGGCGGTGCAGGACAAGGTGATCGTCCTCGACCTCCAGAAGATGAACAAGGTAATCGAAGTAAACGAGCAGCTGGCCACCTGCCTGGTCGAACCGGGCGTCACCTTCCGCCAGCTCGATGCCCATATTAAGGAAAAGGGCATCAAGCTGTGGGTGGACTTCCCCGGCAATCCCGATGAAAGCGTGGCCGCCAGTTTCATCAACCGCCGCCCCGGCTACACCCCCTATTCCGATCACTTCCTGATGCAGTGCGGGCTCGAGGTCATGCTGGCTGATGGCAAGATGGTGCGAACCGGCATGGGCGCCATGCCCAAGAGCACCTGCTGGCAGCTGTTCAAGTTCGGCTATGGCCCGTGGGTCGATGGTCTGTTCACCCAATCCGATTTCGGGGTGGTGACCAAGGTGGGCATGTGGATGATGCCGCAGCCCCCGGCGCATCAGACCTTCATGGTCTCGGTCCCCCAGGAGGACGATCTGGGCGCGTTGCTGGACGTGCTCGGGCCGCTCAAGCTTAACATGGTGGTGGCCAATGGCGTCGCCGTGGGCAATGCGCTCCACGAAGCGGCCCTGCTCGGCAAGCGCCGCGCCGACTTCGAAGGCCAGGGGCCGATGGCGGCAAGCGCGGTCAAGGCGGCCGGCGAAGCGCTCGGCCTTGGCTACTGGAACCTTTACGGCTCGCTCTATGGCTTGCCCGGCAACGTCGCGATCCTGTGGGACATGGTCAAGGGTGCGTTCTCGTCGATCAGCGGCGCACGGGTGATTACCGATGGCAAGGGCATCGATCCCAAGTTGTGGGCCTGGCGGATGGGCACGATGACCGGCGTGGTGCTCGATCCCCCGGCCCGAACCTCGGGCTGGGGCGGCGACACGGCGTTGACGGTCAATCCGGTCAGCCCTGTGGATGGCGAAGAAGCGGTCAAGCTTTATGAACTGTCGCGCGACATCTGCGCCAAGAACGGCTTCGATTTCGTCGGCGAAACCACCGCGATCTGGCGTTCGGCGAACCATCGCCAGGTGCTGTCCCATGCCGCCGGGAAGGCCGAGGACGCGGCACGGGCGAAGGCCTGCGCCGAAGCCCTGATCGCCGCGCAGGCAGAGGCCGGCTTCGGCCAGATCCTGACCGACCCCGGGCTGGGAGCGGCGGTTGCCAAGACCTATGAAAAGGGTGGCCGCTCGGCCCTGCATGCGCGGGTCAAGCAGGCGCTCGATCCCAACTCGATCTTTGCCTCGGTCTGAGCCGATGCGTCGCCATGCCTGCGGAGGTACAATGAACAAGCTCCTCGTCCTTTCGCTCCTCGCCACTCTTGGCGCCTGTTCGTCCAAGCAAGGCGAAGTGGTCGCGGATGGTGCGGAGAACTATGAGCGCTACTGCGCCGGTTGCCATAACCCCGGCCCCGGACACGGAGCGACCATGCTGCTGGCGGAAAAGGGCCGTCCGGTTCCGGCGCTGATCGGCCGCAAGGATCTGGACTACGATTACCTCCATTCGGTGGTTCGTCAGGGCCTGATCGAAATGCCGCCATTCCGCGCCACCGAGCTGAGCGACCCCCAGATCAAGGAGGTCTACGAATACATCAAGACCGCAGAGCCGCCGAAGCAGGAACCCGCGCTGCCCAAATCCTAGAACGGATCGCGTTCGAGCGCCCGATCGGCAAGCTCGCCAAGGCGTTTGACCGCATCGGGATTTGCCTTGTGCGCTTCTGCATAGGCCGTGAAACTGGCTCGGGCGGCTGAGACCGGCGATGCCATCGAGCTGTGCAAAACACCGTCTCGATATCGCACAACCAAGGCGCGCTGGACCAGGCGTTCGCACTTGAGTTCGACGGATTTAAGGGCATCGTATTCGGGCTTGATCGACAATCCCTCGCGCGCTGTCTCGCCATACGACTTCAACCAGCGGCGAGCTGACCGGACGGGTGAAACCAACTCGTTGTTGAGTTCGCCTGCCGCAAGGGCCAATTCGCCGACGCCGGACGATTCAAGCGCGATGCCCTGCGAATCCGCCAGCCATAGGCAGAACAGCATCAGGTTCACGTCGCATCCGTGATCGTCCTGCAGCGCGAGTGACAGGGCCTGCACGCCAGGCTTGGCGTAGGTTTCCAGTGAGAACCGCCAGAAGTCCTCCGTTAGAGCTTCAAGGTCCGCCATTGGGCCGATCATAGCTCAAACAGCGACAGGCGACAGCACAAAGCTGCCGCCTGCCAATCCGGGCGCTGCCCCAGCGGGCCGCGCAGCAGTCGTTTTGCTCAGAACGAGCGGGCGCCGAAGTGGATTTCCATCATCGGGCGCATCACGTCCCAGCGCTCCAGCTGCGACCAGTGGCCCGAACGGTCGAGCACGTAGAGTTCGGCATGCTTGAGATGCTGGATCAGGTAGAGGCTGGTGTCGAGCGGCACCACCCGGTCCTGGCGGCCATGGAAGATCAGCACTTCGTGCGGCATTTTGCCCAGCAGTTCGGGCGGCATGTTGAGCGTCTCAATGCCGTTCTTCATCGAATCGATCATCTTGACCGCGGTCTTCATGATTCCCGGATCGGTGGCGATCTTGTAACGGTTCTCGACGATTTCCTCCATGCCTTCGAACTTCTCGGCATCGTAGGCGAAGCTGTGCATCACCTGGCGATAGCGGGCATATCGTGGATCGGAATAGAACGAGAGCAGGCGGATCAGTTCCGGGGTGCGCGGGCCGGGGGCTCCGATCGAACCCATCAGCACCACCTTGTCGATCGCGTCGGGCTCCTCGCTCATCATCTGCAGGGTCAGCGCGCCGCCCATCGAATTACCGACAACGTGGGCCTTCTTCACACCGAGCGCCTCAAGCAGGCCAAAGCACTGGTCGACCCGGGTGCCGATCCAGCCCATCACGCTGTCAGGCCACGGATCGGGAATCACTGACTGGCCGAAACCGATCAGGTCGGGCGCGATCACGAAGAAGTTTTCGGCGAGGTCCGGCATCAGGTGATACCAGTTGGATGCGGCATGTGCGCCCGGACCCGCACCGTGAAGCAGCAGAATTGCCGGCTTGGACGGATCGCCCGCCAAGAGGGTGTGCGAGGTCAAGCCCCGGCCCGTGATCTTTTCTTCCCTGATAACCCCTTCAGCAGCCATGACATTCTCCCATGCGATCTTGACGAAATATCCGCGAGACTCTTTGCCGGAGTTCACGGTCATTTTTACCGGAGCCTAAGATATCGTTTGACATTGTGCAATGAGTTTTCCCAAACGATATGCCACGGGAGATTGCAAGATGGCAGTGGAGGCATTCAGCGACATACTGGTCAACGAGCTGGCGCTTGAACTCGACGGCGCCGAGCAGACCCGCGAACGGGTCCGGCCGTTCTCGGCGCGCTATCCCGCCATGCGGATCGAGGATGCCTACCGCATCAACCAGGCCTGGGTCGATCTCAAATTGGCGCGAGGGCGCACCGTTTGTGGCCACAAGATCGGCCTGACCTCGCGCGCGATGCAACAGGCAGCCGGGATCACCGAACCCGATTACGGCACCTTGCTGGATGACATGGTGTTCGAACAGGGCAGCGACGTTCCAGCCGCGCGGTTCATCACGCCCAAGGTCGAGGTCGAGCTGGCCTTTGTGCTCGGGCGCCGCCTGGAAGGAGCACAGACGACGATTTTCGATGTCCTGAGCGCCACCGACTATGTGGTTCCGGCAATCGAAATCATCGACACACGGGTGCATCCCAAGGATGCCGAAACCGGGGCCGCGCGCAAGGTCCTGGACACGATCAGCGACAATGCCGCCAATGCCGGAATCATCGTCGGCGGTCTGCCGGCGAAACCCGACGGGCTCGACCTGCGCCGCATCGGCGCCCTGCTCAGCCGCAACGGGGTGATCGAGGAAACCGGCCTTGCGGCAGGGGTGCTCAACCATCCCGCCAACGGCGTCGCCTGGCTGGTACGGCGGCTCGCGCCCTGGGGGCAAGCGCTCGAAGCCGGAGAAGTCGTGCTCGGCGGATCGTTCACGCGTCCGGTCGAAGCGGCGCCGGGCGATGTCTTCAACGCCGATTTCGGCGAGTTTGGTTCAATCGGGTTCCGGTTCGTATAGAGGGCGACAATGCAAACACCCGTCAACAGCTTCAAGGCGGCCTTGCGCGAAGGTCCGGTCCAGCTTGGTTTCTGGCTGGCGCTGGCCCATCCAGACATTGCCGAAATCTGTGCGGGCCAGGGTTATGACTGGCTGTTGATCGACGGTGAACACGGCCCGCAGACCTTGCCCGGCATCGTCGCGCAGCTGCGTGCGGTGGAAGCCACTCCACCTTGTTCTGCGATTGTACGGGTTCCCGGCCATGATTCGGTGACGATCAAACAGGTTCTGGATCTTGGTGCGCAGACCCTGATGGTTCCGATGGTCGAAACCGCCGAACAAGCCAAAGCGATCGTGACCGCATCGCGCTATCCGCCAGCTGGGGAACGCGGCCTCGGCGGTGCCCGCGCCTCACGCTGGGGTGGCTATCCTGCCTATGTCGCAGAGGCCAATGCGCAGGTTTGCATCATCGCCCAGATCGAGACCGCGACTGCCGTCGACAACATTGAGGCGATCGCTGCGGTGGATGGGATCGACGCGCTGTTTCTTGGACCTGCGGACCTGGCCGCGACCGAAGGTTTGCTGGGCGCAAGCAGCTTCGATGCCCTGTTCAAGCTGACCGGCGAGGCGCTGGCGCGTATCGTGGCAACCGGCAAACCGGCCGGGATCCTTTCGCGCGACGAGCGGCTCGTCCAGCAGTTCCTCGATGGCGGCGCCCGCTTCATCGCCAACGGCATCGACAGCTTCACCTTTGCAAAAGGTGCAGGCGACGGGCTTCGCCGCTGGCGCGAACGCATCGCCGCGCAGGGCGGAGTCTGACCATGGCGAAACCGGCCTGGCGGGCCGCAGTAACCGGCGATCCGTCCAAACCGCTCGATGGGGTACGGGTGCTTGAGCTCGCCCGCATTCTGGCCGGACCTTGGTGCGGGCAATTGCTGGCGGACCTGGGCGCCGAAGTGATCAAGATCGAGCGGCCCGGTGCGGGCGACGACACGCGGCATTGGGGGCCGCCGTTCGTGACCGCAGAAGACGGTACGAGTCTGGGCGCGGCCTATTTCCATTCGACCAATCGCGGCAAGCGCTCCTTCGCGATCGACATCGCCAGCGCGGAAGGCCAGGCCATCATCCGCGAGCTGGCGAACGGGGCCGACATCGTGATCGAAAACTACAAGGTCGGCGGGCTGGCGAAATACGGGCTTGACCATGCCGCGCTGTCCGAACTGAACCCGCGCCTGATCACGTGTTCGATCACCGGGTTCGGGCAGACCGGGCCTTATGCCCACCGCGCGGGCTACGATTTCATCGCCCAGGCCATGGGCGGCATGATGTCGATGACCGGCGAACCCGATCGCGAGCCGCAGAAGGCGGGCATCGCGGTGGCCGACCTGTTCACGGGCATGTACAGCACTGTGGCGATTCTCGCCGCGCTCAACCGCCGGGACCGCACCGGCAGCGGCGCCCATATCGACATGGCGCTGCTCGATACCCAGGTGGCGGTCATGGCCAATCAGGCGATGAACTGGATGACTTCGGGCAAAGTCCCGCGCCGGTTCGGCAACGGTCATGCCAATCTGGCACCCTATCAAGCCTTCCCCACGCTTGACGGACCCTTGGTGATTGCGGCCGGCAACGACGGCCAGTTCGCCAGCTTGTGCCGCGTTTTGCGGTGTTCACTGCATGAAGACCCACGCTTCGCCACAAATCCTGCCCGTCTCTCGAACCGGGCGGAACTGGTCACAACGGTCGAGGGGCGCACGGCCCAGTGGAACCGACAAGCGCTGTTCGACGCGCTTGAAGAGGTTGGCGTGCCAGCCGGACCGATCAACGAACTCGACGAAGTGTTCGCCGATCCGCAGGTCGTCGCCAGAGGCCTCGCCGCAATGGCCGGAGGGCGCAAAGGCGTCGCGAGCCCGATCGTGATCGACGGGGTGCGAATGGTTTCGAATCTGGCCGCGCCGGGAAGTCCCGAGCCGGTCGAAGATGAATAGGCGGCACAGTCAGTTCGCAGCCTGAACCGGTATAGGT
This sequence comes from Novosphingobium olei, assembly GCF_012927405.1. Lineage (GTDB taxonomy): Bacteria > Pseudomonadota > Alphaproteobacteria > Sphingomonadales > Sphingomonadaceae > Novosphingobium > Novosphingobium olei. The sequence continues at coordinate 99,514 of NZ_JABBGM010000007.1, forward strand.
CCCCCGAACAATCGCCAGCCTTCGCTGAACAGTACAAGCACGATGGTCACGCTCGCCACCCCGAAGAACGAATAGGCCAGAGGCAGCGGGGAACCATTGTAGGCCTGCCCGATCAGTGCGCCCAGCCCCGCGCCAAGCACCAAACGGAAGAACGTCTGAACAGAGGCCGCGGCCCCGGCCACCTTGCCGAATGGCTGCAGGGAAATCGCGGTGAAATTGATGAAGACCGTGATCAGCAAGCACATGTTCGCGGATGTCAGAAGCACAAACTGAAGCAGGGTTTCGCCCGGTCGGGATGCCAAATAGATCTGGCCGATCGACACAAGGAAATGGCACAGGATGGCGGCATGGCCGATCCCCCGGATGCCGAAACGGTGTACGATCGCAGAATTGGCAATGCTGGCCAGCATCATCGAGCCCGCCATCAAGCCAAAGATTACCGAATAGGCCCCGCCGGCCCCGAAATGTTCGCCGATCAATTGCTGCGAGCTGTTGATAAAGCCGAAGTGAGCGCCGAAAATCAGGGCCATGCCAATGACGTAACCGATCGACCGGCGGTTTGTCAGAACGAGGCGGATGTTGCCGAACAATTCACTGGCACCATGGGACTGCCGCCGGGAAAGCGGCAGCGTTTCTTCCATGCGGTAGAAATACCATGCTGACACTCCCATCGACAGCACCCCGATGACAATGAAGACGGCACGCCAGCCGAGCGTAGTAAAGATCACATAACCCAAACTTGGGGCAAGGGTCGGGACTGCCATAAACAGCATCGCGACAAAGGCTTGCAGCTTGGCCATGTCTTCGCCTTGATAGCGGTCGCGAATGATCGCCAGAGGAAGGACGGTCAGGGCGGACGAGGCACAGCCAAGCAGCGCGCGGGCCGCCAGCAGGACGGAAAAGTCAGCCACGAAAGCACAAAGCAGATTGATCAGGGCGAACAGGCCCATGCAAACCAGCAGGACCGGCTTCCTCCCAAGCCGGTCGGAGATCGTCCCCGGGACGAGCGAAAACAGGCCGGAGCAGATCAGGAAGGTGCCGATGACCCATTGCCGCTGGTTTGAACCGCTTGCCCCCAGATCGTTTGCCATGACACCCAAGGCCGGAAGCAAAGTTGTAAACCCAAGTGACTGCAATGCCTGGATCATCGCCATCATGGCGATGAACTCCCGTTTGCCGATTGGCTCTTTATGGGTCAGCGACAACGTTCATACCTTCCGGATGGTCGGGCCTGGCAGCGCCCCCGCCATGAAGCCGGTCCACCAATATGGAGGCCAGTCCACTTCTGATGGAAAACCGCAGGAGCTATCCTTGCCAGCCGATCGCACGACTCGCTGCCATGGCCGCCGAACGGATCTTTTCGATCTTCGGCTTCGAATAAAAATGCTTGTCCTGAACTCGCGAGAGAACGCTCATCGTTGCAACAAGCCTGTTCCCGGAATCAAGCACAGGTACACTCAAGGCAGAGAGACCAGGCACAACCGTACCCTGTGTGGTCGCGTATCCCATCTCGCGCGCTTGGACTATCTGCCTTTCCAGTTCGTCGTCGGAAACCACCAGCCCGCTGGCGCGCTCCTGAGCGATGACGGGCCGAGTCAAAGCTCGTGAACAATGGGTCAAATACAGGATGCCGGTGGACGAAGCCTGCAAGGGCAAAACAGAGCCGACGTGCAAACTGGTAAACAGGGGCAGACCGCCATCGATCCAGCGAATCACCGTTGGCCCATAATCGCCCCAGACCGACAGCAACCCTGTCGTTTGCAGTTCTTCCAGCACGCTCGCCAGATTATCGCCAGCGATCCGTACCGGCTCCACCCGCGCCAGCGCGGCCATGCCAATACGAACTGAAAACTCACCTAGTGCATAGCGGCCATTCTGGACATTCTGCTCGACCACGCCTGTATTGACAAAAGCCAGCAGGTAACGGTGTGCCTGGCTGCGTGACAGACCCGATTTCTCGGCAACTTCACGCAGATGTGCGCCATCCCTTGGGCAATCCATCAAGGCCCTGAGGACGCGAACACCAATTTCCACGGACTGGATAGCCTTGCGCGGCGAATCATTCGCGCTCAAATCTTCGGGAGGCAAGCGCTCGGTAGCCTGATGTTCCATTTCATCACCTTTAGCTGCCAGCTGGCTAGCCTTGCGTGCGTTCATCGGTATTCCCCTTCACCAGCCACTCCCCGGCCCAAAAGCCCCTTGCATGATGGGAAAGCATTGCATATTGTCCAACGAATAGTGTAAGGCCCAAACGCGTGCAAGAGCATGATCTGAGTCAATTGCGACAAAGAGGCCGAGCGTCAACCCAACTAGGCGCTTAGAAACCAGTGAGAGGAAAGGAAGTCGGGTAATGGCTGCAATTGCGTTTCCCAGATCGTCCGAAGAGCATTTCGAACAGTTGCGAAAGGCGCCCGTTCTCGCCCTGCCGACAGCTCTCTTGTTTGTCGTTTCCATGGCAGGGATCGCAACGACCTGGTACTTGGCGCTGAACTCAATGCTTCCGCTTTGGGTCGGTGCAATCTCAAACGGCCTCGTGACATATCTCCTTTTCAGCGTGATCCACGACGCCTCGCACAAGTCGTTGTCGAGCGTTGGCTGGATCAACGAATCGATCGGCGCGATCGGCTTGTTCTTCCTCTTTCCCTATGCCCCGATGGTCCTGCTCCGCTGGGTCCACAACAAGCACCACACGCATACCAATGGACCCAAAGATCCCGACCGGTTCGAGCATGAATCGCCCTGGTGGCAGGTTCCATTCCGCTGGACCTTCTTCGATGGTGCCTACATCTGGTATTTCGTCAAATATGGTCAGAACGTGCGCAAGAAACATGGCACCGAACTGCTTGTCTTCTATTCGCTCCTCGTGCTGCTGTTCGTTGCGGCAATTTACTTCGGCTTCGGCTGGGAACTGTTTATGCTGTGGTTCGTGCCGTCACGGATCACGCTGTTCATCATCGCCATCGTCTTCGTCATCCTGCCACATCATCCCGCGATCATCGCGCAAGACGAAGACCCTTACATGGCGACAACCATGCGGTTCGGCTGGGAATGGTTGCTCAACCCGCTACTGGTTTATCAGAACTACCACCTGATCCACCACCTCTGGCCGGAAATCCCGTTCTACCGGATGCACAAGGCCTATTACCTCAAGTACGATGAAATCAACGCCAACCGCATCCCGCGCCAGAAAGCCTTCGCCCTGAAGCCCGAGAACTATGACGACCACTTTGCGGTTCGCCGGGAACTCGACCAGGCGCAAGGCAAGGCCATGCCTGCCTAACGAAATAACGGCCGGACCGTTCGGTATGGTCCGGCCGTACCTCCAGATCGGAAAACGCACTGATGGCCAAGCAACTTCACCTTGGCGCGTTCATGCGCCCGGTCAGCATCCACACCGGAGCTTGGCGGTATCCAGGTGCCTTACCCGACGCGAACTTCAGCCTGGCAGCGATCCAGCGCTTCATCCGCAGCCTTGAAGCTGCCAAGTTCGATTATTTCTTCATGGCCGATCACCTCGGCGTGCTCAACCTGCCACGCCAGGCGCTGATGCGCAGCCACACGGTGACCTCGTTCGAGCCATTCACGTTGCTTTCCGCACTGGCCGGGGTGACTGAGCGAATCGGCCTCGTCGCAACGGCCTCGACCACTTACGACGAGCCGTTCCATGTCGCGCGCCGCTTTGCCTCTCTCGATCACATCAGCGGCGGGCGGACCGGCTGGAACGTGGTGACCACTTCGAATCCGGACAGCAGCCGCAACTTCGGCCTGGAGACCCAGCCAGATCACGCCGCGCGCTATCATCGCGCCCGCGAATTCTTTGATGTTGTGAGCGGGTTGTGGGACAGCTTCGCCGACGACGCCTTCGTGATGGACGCCGCTTCAGGTATCTACTTCGACCCCGAACGGATGCACGCGCTCAACCATAAGGGCGAACATTTTTCGGTCAGCGGGCCGCTCAACATCGCCCGCCCGGTTCAGGGATGGCCGGTGATCTTCCAGGCCGGCGCTTCGGGGCCGGGTCGGCAACTGGCGGCGGAAACCGCCGAAGCCATCTTCGCCGCGGAATCGACGCTCGAAGGCAGCAAGACTTACTACGACGATGTCAAAGGCCGCGCTGTTGCGGCAGGACGCAATCCCGACCACATCAAGATTATGCCGGCAGTCTTTCTGGTGGTCGGCGACACTGTCGAGGAAGCCCGCGCAAAGCGCGCGCAGCTTGACAGCCTGGTTCACTACGACAGCGGCATCCATTCACTGTCCGGCATGCTTGGCCACGACGTATCGGGCTATGACCCCGACGGCCCCTTGCCCGACATCCCCGAATCCAACGCCAGCAAAAGCTCGCGCCGCTTCATGATCGAACTGGCTCAGGCGGAGAATCTGACGATCCGGCAACTCGCCGCCAAGGCCGGCAGCTATGGCGGGCTGGCCTTTGTCGGCACCGCCAAGACCATCGCCGATGAAATGCAGCACTGGCTTGAGCAGGGCGCCTGCGACGGCTTCACCACCATGTTCCCTTATCTGCCCGAAGGTCTGGAAGACTTCACCGGCAAGGTCATGCCGGAACTGCAGGCTCGCGGCCTCTTCCGCACCGAATACGAAGGTGACACGCTGCGCGATCATCTCGGCTTGCCGCGCCCGGACAACCGCTTCTTCGCCTGATGCGGTGAGCCGGTTTGTCATCATCGGCGCCGGGGCAATCGGCAGTTTCCTGAGCGCGCGGCTTCATGAAGCGGGACACGATATCTTGCTGGTCGCCCGGGGCGAGCGGCTTGAGATGCTGCAGGCCGAAGGCGTCCGCCTGCTCGAAGGCAAGACCGATCGGCAAGTGCGCGTGCCGGTATCCGGCGCCTGCGATCCTGGGGCGTCACCGGATCATGTCATCCTCGCTACCAAGACCTTCCAGCTCGAATCGGCGCTGGAACTGCTCGAACCGCTGAATGAAGCCCGCTTCACGCTGCTGACGGTCCAGAACGGGGTCGAGGCCCCCAAAATCGCCCAGGCTGCCCTCCCCCGCACCGAAGTCCTTGGCGCTCGCATGCATGGATTCTTCGAGCTGGAAGAGGGAATCGTGCGTCATACCGGCGTTCCCGCCACCCTGATTGCCGGCCAGGTCGCGGATCGCGCAACAGCACCGGCTTCAGCTGCCGGCGCGGCGTCTCTCGCTGGCGATCTTCGCGTCGCTTCAATCCCGACCAAGCTGGTTCCAGACATGCGCCCGGCGCTGTGGGACAAGTTTATGATGGCGGCGACGATCGGCGGCGTGGCCCCCGCATTCGGACTGAATGTCGGTGAGGTGCTGGCCCATCCGCAAGCCAGCGCCTTGCTTCGGGATGCCATGACTGAGGTGGTACAAGTTGCGGCGGCGCTCGCCATCGATCTCCCGTCTGGTTGCATCGCGGAGAAGCTGGAGTTCATCGCCCGCTTTCCGCCAGGCGTCACCAGTTCGCTGCAACGCGATCTCGAAAGCGGCAGACCTTCGGAATTCGCTCACCTCACCGGCGCGATTCCTCGTTTCGCCCGGCAGGCAGGGCTGCCCTGCCCTGCGGCAGACGATGTTATTGCGCGGTTGCGCGCCCGTGGACTACGCCTTGACTGATCCGGCGGTTTCCCGCTCAACCGCGCGCACGGCAAACCAAGCGCCCGCGACAATCACTGCGTGCGCTGCCAAGGTCGTCAACCCGACCCACCAAGCCTCACCGCTCCAGACAATGCTATAGATGTCCCAGGCCGAACCGACCAACTCGGTCAGCACGATCACCGGAACCAGCGCCCAGTAGCGCAACGGATCGCGCGCGCCCCACAACGCCACAAGGCCGATTGCCGCCAGTTGGATGCCAACGATCAACCAGGCATCAAGCAGCAGGCCGAAAGACGGCGTCCCCTGCCCCAGCGCAATACCGGGGTAGATCAGCCGCAGGGCCCCCGCATAGACCGGCGGCCAGAGCAGCACGAGATTGCAGAGATACCAGATCCCCACGGCGATCAGGTAAGTGCGCAGAACCTTCATGGCGGCCTCCTCAGGCGATCGCGAAGATATCCGATGTGGCGCAGGCGATGCGCGCATCCTTGTGCGGCGCGTAGTCGGGATCGTTCATGAAGGCGTCGATCGCCTCCATCGAGGGGAACTCGATCACGACGACATAGTCCGGCTCGGTTCCTTCGCCCTCGTAACGGACAAACTGGTTCGAGCGGCAGACCAATTCCCCGCCGTGCCGTCCGACCAGCGCCGGAACCGCGGCCATATAGTCTGCCACCCAGGCTTCGTCGTGCGACTTGATCGATCCGATGAAATAGGCAGCCATCAACCTGTTTCCTTTCGTCATGGCCAGGATCGCCAGCCTTCAGGCTAGAATCCCAGCAACTTGGTGCGGACTGCCTCTGCAAATCCGGCGGTTGTCCCATTGCCGCCAAGATCGGGGGTCCTGGCAATATCAGGAGCAATGAGCGAGGCTTCGAGCGCGCGCATCACCAGCGCGGCGGCTTCGTCTTCGCCCAAGTGCTCCAACATCATTGCACCCGACCAGATCTGGCCGATCGGATTGGCGATGCCCTTGCCAGCAATGTCCGGTGCTGAACCGTGGACAGGCTCGAACATCGAAGGATACCGCCGCTCAGGGTTGAGGTTGGCGGACGGCGCCACTGCGATGGTGCCAGTTATGCCCGGCCCCAAATCCGACAGGATGTCGCCGAACAAGTTCGAACCGACCACCACGTCAAACCGATCCGGCGACATCACAAAACGCGCGGCGAGGATATCGACGTGATACTGATCGGCGGCGACATCGGGATATTCGCCGCCGATCGCGGCAAAGCGTTCATCCCAGAACGGCATCGAATGGTACAGGCCGTTCGACTTGGTGGCGGAAGTGACATGCTTGCGGCCAAGCCGGCGCGCGAAATCGAAGGCGAAGCGCAGGATCCGGTCGGTGCCGCGACGGGTGAAGATCGCCTGCTGGACGACAATCTCGTCCTCGCCGGTGCCGGTGCGGCCGCCGATCTGCGAATATTCACCCTCCGAATTTTCGCGCACCACCCAGAAATCGATGTCCCCGGGGGCTTTGTCGCGCAGGGGCGAAGCGATCCCCGGTAGCAGCCGCACCGGACGCAGATTAACATATTGCTCGAACTCACGCCGGATCGGCAGCAACAGACCCCAAAGCGAAATATGGTCCGGAACACCTGGATAACCGACCGCCCCCAGAAACACCGCCTCATGATCCCGCAACTGGTCAAGCCCATCATCGGGCATCATCTTGCCGGTTTCGAGGTAGGTCTGGCAGCTCCAGTCGAAGTGCCGGAAATCGAGCGCGAAACCGCACTTGTCGGCCGTCGCGGTCAGTACCTCGATTGCGGCAGGCACTACCTCGCGACCAATCCCGTCCCCTGGAATGCTGGCGATGGAATAGCGCTTCACGCTCAAGCACCGATCACAGGTAACTGTTCAGGGTCTTGAGAACCCGATAAGCGCTGAGGAAGGTCGGCGCGGACACCTCCAAACGCTCAGCAGCGGCGGCAAGCGGGCCGAGGACTTCGTCCACTTCCATCCGCCGACCTGCCACCAGATCGTCGTGCATCGAGGTGCGAACCGGGCGGTTTTCCGGTTTGAACCGGGTGCCCATGGCCATAACCCCCGCAACGGCTTCTTCAAAGCCTTCACGGTCGATCTCGACCAACCGGGATACCGGCGCGAAGTAATTTTGCGGTTGGTAACCAAGCGCCTTGTAGATCGCCAGCAGATCCTTGACGACATGGACGTAGTGTTCGGCGCCTTCGCGAACCGCCAGGCCATTCACAAAATCCAGCTGTGGAATCGCACCCAATGTGCTCGCGCTCCACGAGGAGGCGCTGCCGACCTGGACCACTTTTTCCCAATGGACATGAACAATGTCGGCGGTCGAGCGCGAACCCATGCCCGCTTTGTCGAGCGCTCCGGCCATGATCCGCGTGCGCTCGCTCTCCCCGCCTTCCAGCTCGCCGAAATAGGCGGTGACCGGAACCGCCATGTGATTGAGCGCCTTGCCCGGCTCGAGCAGGGTCGCTCCGTCCATGATCGAGCCGCCGATCACCTTGTCCTTGCCGAACACAGCCTGGAGCTTGTCTTCCTTGCCCACGCCGTTCTGCAAGGTCAGCGCACAGGCGGTGCGATCGACCAGCACCTGCGCATCGGCCAGAGCCTGATCGGTGCCTTTGGCCTTGGTCAGCAGGATGTAATAGTCGATCTCGCCTTCAACCTCTTCGGGTGTCTCCACCGCGAAGAGGTTGTCGCTCTGCACGAACTGGGCGCGCACCCCGGAAATCTGCAGGCCATCCTGGCGGATCGCCTCGACATGGGGCTTGCGCGCGATCAGCGTGACCTTGTGGCCACCGCGCGCCAGGAATCCGCCGATGACCGAGCCCAGCCCGCCGGCACCGTGGAAACAGAAATGCAATTGCTTGGACATGCTTTGGGATTCCCGTTCGTTCGGTTCAGGCAATGCCCAGTTCGATCAGCTTGGCCCTGATCTGCTCTTTCTTTTCCGGGGTCACATCGGCCACCGGCGGCAGGATCGGACCAGCCTTGAGGCCGATCGCCTCGTACCAGGCCTTCACATTGGCAAGTGCGCTGGCATAGGTCGCGGTGCGGGCAATATCCCACAGGAAGTTGTCGTGATAGAATTCGCGGACTTCGCTGAGCTGATCGGAGGCGGCACGTGCTTCCTCCCATTTTCCTTCGTGCGCCAGACGGATGTATTCCTTGGCGAAGTGCCGCTTCTTGCCGTAAAGCATGTAGGACAACTCGCCCCAGCAGACCGTGCCGCCGAGACGAAGATCGTCGAGGAAGAAGTATTCGAACGGCTCCATCGTGTTGAAGCCTTCGGGCATCAGCTGGCGGATCTTGATGGTCTCCGCGCGGCTCATCGCGCCCTGCTTGACCCCGATCACGGTATCGATATCAGCCAGGCGGCGCATCAGGTCCCAGCTCAGCACCGTGCCCGAAACCGGAGTGCGGTAGAGGCAGACCGCCAGATCGGTGTGGTCGGTCAGGTACTTGAACCAGGCGTAGATTTCATCGTCGCGCTTGAGCTGGACCACCGGGTTGATCACCTCGGCCCCGTTGTAGCCCAGCTTCTCGACGAACTGCATCTTCTCGATCGCGGTATAGACGCTAGGATCGAGCACGATGGTCCACAGGTCGAGCCGCCCGGCGTTCGCTTCCGCAACGATCTCGTGATAGCGAAACCAGTCGGAGGGGGAGACGTTCCAGCATTCGGCGATGAACCCGCCCACGGCCAGGCCATCTACGCCCATTTCAACATATTTGTCGATGTTGTAACGGATGCCGTCCACGTCGAACTTGTAATCGGCGGTCATCGGCGTGATCGGACACTGATAGAATCCTTTGACCGTCTTGGTAGCCCACGCCTTGGCTTCGTTGCGAGTGTAGTCCATGTCCAGCTTTCCCTTGTCTTGGTGATGTTCGGGTACAGTGTTGTTTGCCGTGCAGGTCTAGGCCGCCGTGAGCGCCGCTTGGGCGGCAGCCAGTCGGGCGATCGGCACGCGGAACGGCGAGGCACTGACATAGTCCAGCCCTATTTCCTCGCAGAAGGCAATCGATGCCGGATCGCCGCCATGCTCGCCGCAGATCCCCAGTTTCAGATCGGGGCGGGCTTCCCGGCCCTTGCGCGAGGCCATCTCGATCAGCCTCCCGACACCGTCGATGTCGAGGCTGACAAACGGATCCTTGGCGATGATGCCCTTGTCGACATAGGCCCCAAGGAAGCGCGCCGCATCATCGCGGCTGATCCCCAGCGTGGTCTGGGTAAGATCGTTGGTCCCGAACGAGAAGAATTCGCCGCTGACGGCTAATTCGTCGGCGACCAGTGCTGCCCGCGGCAACTCGATCATCGTGCCCACGCTGAAGCCGATCCGCCTGCCCTGCTCCGTGAACACGATCTCGGCGACCTTGTGCAGCGCGTCCTTCAGCGTCTCCAGTTCGCGCGGCATCCCCACCAGTGGGATCATGATCTCGGGAAAGACCGCCTTGCCTGCCTCAGCGGTGACAGCCAGCGCGGCTTCGAAAATCGCTCGAGCCTGCATCTCATAAATTTCGGGGTAGACCACGCCCAGTCGGCAGCCTCGATGCCCCAGCATGGGGTTGGTTTCCGCCAATTCGATTGCGCGATGCCGAACCTGCTCCACGTCAATACCCATCGCCCGCGAAAGCTCGGTGAACTCGCTATCCGTATGCGGCAGAAACTCGTGCAGCGGCGGATCGAGGAGGCGGATGGTGACTGGCAAGCCTTCCATGATTTCGAAGATCCGGCGGAAGTCGGTGCGCTGTTCGGGCAATAGCTGGTCGAGCGCGGAGCGTCGTTCCTTTTCGCTGTCGGCCAGGATCATCTGCCGCATGGCGAGGATCCGGCTTTCATCGAAGAACATGTGCTCGGTTCGGCAAAGCCCGACCCCTTCGGCCCCGAACCGGCGGGCCATTTCGCAATCGAGCGGGGTTTCCGCGTTGGTCCGAATCTTCAGGCGGCGATGCTTGTCAGCCCATGCCATCACCGTTGCGAAATCGCCCGAAAGTTTGGGCAGGATCGTCGGCAGTTCGCCCAGGAACACTTCGCCGGTCGAACCGTCGATCGTGATGAATGCGCCCTCTTCGAGCCGCTGGCCGCCGATCTCGGCGACCCGCGCGACCGGGTCGATCTTGAGACTCGCGGTGCCCGCCACGCATGGCCGGCCCATACCCCGCGCGACCACGGCCGCGTGGCTGGTCATGCCGCCGCGCGCCGTCAGGATGCCGGTTGCGACGTGCATGCCATGGATGTCGTCAGGCGACGTCTCATGCCTGACGAGGATGACCTTCTCTCCCAATTCGGCCCACCGTGCCGCTGTTTCCGCATCGAATACCACACCTCCCGAGGCTGCCCCGGGCGAGGCAGGCAAACCCTTTCCGAGCAGCACCCGTGGGGCATTCGGATCGAGCGAGGGGTGAAGCAACTGGTCGAGCGAGGCCGGGTCGAGGCGGAGCAGCGCGGTCACTTCGTCGACCAGGCTCTCTTCGACCATGTCGACGGCAATCTTGAGCGCGGCCTTGGCGGTGCGCTTGCCCGAACGGGTCTGAAGGAGGTAGAGCCTGCCGCGTTCGACTGTGAATTCGATGTCCTGCATGTCGCGATAGTGGCGCTCCAGCAGTTCGAACACCTCAGCAAGTTGGGCATAGGCCTTCGGCATCGCTTCCTGCATTGAGGGAAGCCGCGCACCTGCGGCTTCGCGGGCAGCCCTGGTCAGATACTGGGGCGTGCGGATGCCGGCGACAACATCCTCACCCTGGGCGTTGGCCAGCCATTCGCCGTAGTAGGCCTTCTCGCCGGTTGCAGGGTTGCGGGTAAAGGCGACGCCGGTAGCGCTGGTCTCGCCAAGATTTCCGAACACCATGGCTTGGACGTTAACCGCCGTGCCCCAATCTCCGGGGATATCGTTCAGGCGCCGGTAGACCTTGGCTCGCGGTGAGTCCCATGAGCGGAACACCGCCTCGATTGCCGTCCAGAGTTGTTCCTGTACATCCTGAGGAAAGGCCGCGCCGTGATGGGCAAGCACGAGATCCTTGAAGGTCGCGATCACGCCGCGCAGATCCTCCACTCGAAGATCGATATCCTCATCGACGCCGCGATCTTCCTTGATGCGGTCAAGGGCTGCCTCGAATACGCCATGCTCGATTTCGAGCACGACACTGGAATACATCTGGATGAAGCGGCGATAACTGTCGAGCGCGAACCGCTCATCCCCGGAGGACTGGCCCAGGCCGGTGACGGTAGCATCATTGATGCCAAGGTTGAGGATCGTGTCCATCATCCCCGGCATGGATACCCGCGCGCCCGAACGCACCGAGACCAGCAGGGGATCGCGAGGATTGCCGAACGTCTTGCCCGTCGCCCGTTCGACCAGCCCCAAAGCAGCCGAAACCTCATCGCGGATGCGATCAAGTGAAGCTCTGCCGTGGTCAAGATAAGCGAGGCATTCGCCGGCGGAAATCGTGAATCCAGGCGGGACGGGCAGCCCGATCCGCGCCATCTCGGCGAGGTTGGCCCCTTTCCCGCCCAAGACGCGCTTGTCGAGACCAATCTGACCTGCGACCAGAACGCCGGAACCGAAGGAAAACACACTCGACATTGTTAAATTCCTGAGGTCCAAGTGCAGGTCCAAGGCGGCGCAATTCGATTGGTGCGCCGCCCCAGAAGCGATCTACATTTTGAGAATGGCCTTGATCGCCTTGCCGGTCTTTTCGGTATCCTCGACGGCCTGGTTGATCTGGTCGAGATCATAGAAGGTGCAGAGCTTCTCGAACGGGAACAGCCCGGCCTTCTGCATCGCAATCAGTTGCGGGATGAAGACCTGCGGGGTGCTCGATCCTTCGACTACGCCGCGCAACTTGCGGCCAAACAGCATGTTGTTCATGTCTAGCGAAAATTCGGTGCCCAGCTTCGCCCCGCCGACCACTGCGGTTTCACCCATGTTGTGCGTGCTGTCCACCGCCGAGCGCAGCACCGCTGGAATGGCGGTGGTATCCATGGCATAGTCGGCGCCGCCACCGGTCATCGCGACGATCGCTTCCTGAGCGTTGACCGTGTTGGCGTCGATCACATCGGTGGCGCCCAGTTCACGCGCCAGTTCCAAGCGGCCTGCGTTGCGGTCAACCGCGATGATCTTGAGGCAGCCCGAGGCCTTGGCGGCCATCACGGCGCTGAGGCCGACCGACCCGACCCCGAAGATCGCGATCGAGGAGCCAGGTTCGGGACAAAGCGCATTGAGGATGCTGCCCGCCCCGGTCTGGATGCCGCAGCCCAGTGGGCCCAAAAGTTCGATCTGTGCGTCGTCGGCAACCTTGACGCAGTTGTTTTCCGACGCGATCGAATAGGTCGCGAACGAGGATTGCCCGAAGAAGCAGGCGTTGACCTCTTGGCCGTTGCGGGTAATCGGCGTCGAACCATCCAGGCGGCGGCCCATGAAATTGAGCGGGAACAGGCTCGGACAATAGGCCTGATGCCCCTTGAGGCACGATGGACAGGTGCCGCAATAGCTGAAGGAGAGCACGACCTTGTCGCCTGGCTTGACAGTGGTGACGCCACGTCCGACCTTTTCGACAACGCCCGAACCTTCATGGCCCAGCACCGCCGGCAGCGGCGTCGGGTAATATTGATCGCGAACCGTCAGGTCGGTATGACACATGCCAGCTGCGGCAACCTTGACCAGCACTTCGCCGTCGCGCGGATCCTCGATAGAGACGTTATCCAGAACGAATTCGCCGCCTTGACGCTCGATAATTGCCGCGTATGCGTCCATTTTTGCTCTCCCCTTTCCTGATTTCCAGTTGATTGAATTTGCTTATACAAAGAAATAGAGATTCTTGTCCTGCACGACGCGCGCGTCGATATTCAGCTTCCTGCTGAATACCTTGAAGCCGCTGCCTGTTTTCCGCAGCTTGTCTTCGCGTCCCAGCGTGTGCACGTAAACTTCGCTCTGTCGGCGATTGCGGTGCACCAGAACATTAGAGAAGACCTCGAATTCAAACGGTGCAATTTCGAATGCTTCGACATTGGTGACGAAATAGCGGATACGTGATGGCGGATCTTCCATCCATACCTGACCCGTCAGCAACCGGTCGACCCGCTGCTGCAGCTCGGCATAGTCATCGTTGTAGATTGCGGCATCCCCCGGGGTTGGATCCGGGCGGCGGTCACGTGCGAACCGCTGTTCGTAAACTGGCATCCAGTAATGGATATCTTCGGCGATTACAGTATCGAACCATTCGCGATATTGCTGGTTTTGCAACATCCGCACCTCGGCGGAATAGTGACTGACGATGGCATGATGCAGTTCCATGCCTACGGGCTTGCGTGTTTCGGTCATCTTGCGGTCCAGATTGCTGTCGGGATCAGTCTTGCGGCTCGGCTTGCTTCGCCGACAGACGTTCAGGCCAGAAATTACGGTTGGTCCACATTGCATCCCAGGTATCGTCATTGGCCCGGATGGCGGCCCAATCTGGCGCATCGAGCATTTCTTGCCAGAAACGATAAAAGCCTCGATACGAGGTTTCGCCGATGAAGCTGACCCCGACAATTCCTGGATAGACGGGGTGCGGCCCTTCGCGGTCCTTGCCCATGCTCGAATTCATCCGCCCCTTGCGGGTGATGATACCGTTGTTGTTGTAGGTGGCCGACGACATGTTTTCGCCATCGTCGCTTTCGAGCGTTCCCGCCGTACCAAATGAACGGATCGCTTCGCGCTGGATCGACCGCTTAGTTTCGGTGTCGGCATTCTTCGGTACCATGGTATAGGTCCAGACCTCGATTTCATGCGGCCCGCGCGGATGCCAGATCTTGAAGGTGTTGGTTCCGTAGAGGAACGAACAGTTTGGGAAGATCGACGTATTCCAGTGACCGACATAGAGCCGTTCGCGCTCCGGCCCGAATTTTTCGCGAATTCCGCCCCGCGTCTCCTCGAGATATTTGACGTACCCGTCGCGCTTGACGTGGATCGCAGTCGCCGCGTTATCGATCAGGCCAAACCCGTGGCCATGCCGCATGGTGAATTGCAGACCAAGGTCGTCAAACGGCATGTCGGCGCGATTGCCCGACAGGCCAGCCAGCTCGCCCCCGATCATCTGGAGAGCGGCGGCATGCGTCCAGCCCACGTGATACCCATCGCCGACGAAGTTCTCGGTCGGGACTTTCCAATTGCAGGCGAGGGTGCTCTTCAACGGCGGCCCGAGCAGTTCCAGACCACCGTCCGGACCGTCCCAGATCGTATCGAGGTACCAGCAGAAGTCCCCCAAATAGTCCTCAAGCGAGGGCGCTTCGGGATCATGGCAGCCGAAGATGAAGCCCTTGTAAGTTTCGACCCGGATCGGCGCGAGCCCCAGCTTGGATTTGTCGAGATCGCTGTGATAGCACCGCTCTTCCATCGGAACATCGACGAGCGAACCATCCTGACCGAAAACCCAACCATGATAATTGCACACGAACGCCTTGGCGCTGCCGCTGTCGGCATGACAGATCTGGTTGCCGCGGTGAGTGCAGGAATTGATGAACGCCTTCAGCGAACCGTCCGGCTGCCGCGACAAGATGACACGGTCTTCTGCCATGTACGTCGTAATGAAGTCGCCCGGTTTGGGAACTAGCGAATCATGTCCGAGCATGAGCCAGCATCGCGAGAATATCCGCTCCAGCTCCAGCTGATAGACGTCCTGATCCCAGAACACCCGGCGAGACTGGCTCGCGTTGGCATTATCGACGAGTGCCGCCGATCCATTCATCGCATCGCTCCCATGCTTTTTGTTCCGAGTGCTGCATAGTCGATTCGTGCTATACATGCAACGCGATGCACCATATGCAAAACCTACCGTTGGCGCAAGGACGATTCTCAAGCCGCGTTTCTGGGGAGAATTTTAGGTTGCAAGATGCCGACCGCAACACGTCCAGCATCCTGGGTCTTGTGTCCAGGCTCTGGCAATCACCAGCCCTGTTGCTGTGTCTGGCCTCGTTCTTTTGGGCCCTGAATCCGATCGTCGGGCGGGCGGCCAAGGACTTGCTCTCACCCGTGACGCTGGCGTTCTGGCGGTGGGTGGTGGCGCTGGTCTTCGTGCTCCCGTTCGCTTGGCGACACCTCCGCGACGACCTGTCCGCCATTGTCGGCGGCTGGCGGTTCCTTGGGCTCCTCGGGGCCTTAGGAGTGGGGCTGTTTTCCTTTCTCGTCTATCAAAGCTTGCAGTTCACCACCGCGACCAACAATCTTCTATTGCAATCGACCATGCCGGTGATGACCCTGCTCATGCCAGTTGTGCTGTTTCGGGAGAGGGTGCACCCGATCCTTCTCGTTTGCGCACTCCTTTCGATCACCGGAATCGCGTGGATCATGACCAAGGGGCATCCCGACTATCTGCGCTGGGATGCGCTGAACCGAGGCGATCTGCTCGCCATCATTGCGGTTTTTCTCTATTCCGCCTATGCTACCTTCCTGCGCCGCGCACCGGCGATGCACCACCTCAGTTTGCTGGTTGTCCTGTTCGGGGTAGGGATCGCGGCTTTGAGTGTGCCCTATGCCTGGCACCTCTGGTGGGCTGGCCTGACCGTGGCTTCACCCGCGGCGCTCGCATCCCTGCTCTATGTCGGGATATTTCCTTCGCTGCTGTCCTACGCGCTGTTCAATCGCGCGGTCGCCTTGGTCGGCTCGGGCCGTGCGGGGGTCTACATGAACCTGCCATCAGTGTTCGGGGTCCTGATGGCCGTACCACTGCTTGGAGAACGGTTCGCAAAATACCACCTGATCGGTTCGCTGTTGGTGGTTGCATCAATCCTGTTGTCGCGTCGGGTCAAGACATAAGGCCAATGAAGTTCTGGAGCCGACAGAGCCAGATCTGCCTCCTGGTTGCCGGTCAGTCTTCTTTAGTGGCCCATCGTAATGCCGCCTGATTTCGACGGTCGTGGGGCAAGCCAGATCAGGGCGGCGGCAAAAAGCAGAACGGCTGTGGTCGCCCAGAAGGTATGAATAAGCGCCAGCGTTGTCGCCTCCAGCTCAACCATGTTGCTGAGCACTTGCCTTATCTGTTCAGAAGGGAAGCCGAGGCTGGAAAGGCTTGCCTGCGCCGCTTCCGGCTGCAGGACCGCCACCGCATCGCTGCGCGCGATGCGCTGAGTATCACCCCAATAAGACAGAGTGATGGAAGTCGCTACGGCGGTGGCGATGGTTCGCATGAAGCTTTGCAGGCCGGCGGCCGATGCCACCTCGTTTTCCTTAACCGTATTGAGCGTCAGGGTCATGAGAGGAAGCATCATGAAGGGAGTGCCCAGCCCCTGAACGAACTGCGGAATGCTGAGGGTCCAGAAATCGGAGTCTGTTGTCCAGGTTGTGCGCACGAGCGTCATCGCCGCAATCCAGGTAACGCCGCACGAAACAAGGAAACGCAGGTCGAGGCGGCTCATCAGGAAAGCCACCAGCGGAACGGTGATCAGTCCGCCCATGGCCGAAAACGAAGAGGACAAGCCGGCTGCTGTCGCAGGAAATCCGAGCCAGGCTTGCTGCCACTGGGGGACAACGACAAACGCCGCGAAGTATCCGGCAAATGCGAGCGACAGAACAGTCAGGCTGACGCTGAAGCCACGGTGCCGCAGAACTCGCAAATCGACGATCGGGTGATCCTCGCCCAACTCCCAGATAATGAAAACGATAAAACCCACAGCAGAGGTGATCGTTAGCGCCACGATCATCGGGTCGGCGAACCAGTCGTGGTTACGGCCAAGGTCAAGCACGATCTGGAGGCAGCCGACCCAAAGCACCAGCAAGGCAAGGCCGACATAGTCGATCGGCAGGATCTGCCGCTCGGTCTCGATCGGCCTGAGCAGCGCGAAACCAACCACGATGCACAGGATGGCGACGGGCACATTGATCAGGAATATCCAATGCCAGGAATAATTTTCTGTGAGATAGCCACCGATCATCGGACCAAGAGCAGGTCCCATCAGCAGTGTAACAGCCCATAGTCCCATCGCCATATTGCGCTTCTCGGGCGGGAACACGCTGAGCAGCAAGGTTTGCGACATGGGCATCAGGAAGGCGCCGAAAATTCCCTGTCCGATACGACTGGCGACCAGCATGCCCATCGTGACTGAGATCCCGCACAGGAATGAGCAGATCCCGAACCCGACCATGCTGAACAGGAAGGTGCGTACCGATCCGAAGCGTCCGGCGACCCATCCGGTCAAGGGAACGCAGATCGCCTCGGCGACCGCGTAGGAGGTGATGACCCATGCGCCTTGTTCAAGCGTGATGCCCAGATTGCCCGCGATATGCGGGATCGAGACATTGGCGATGCTCAGGTCGAGAATGACCATGAAATTGGCAAGGGCAAGCACGAGCCCGGCAACAAGCTGCCGGGACGGGGCTATTCCTGCGCCTGATGAAGCGGTCTCGCTCATCTGGTTTCACTCACCGGAAACATCGATCTCGACTTCCATCGACAGCCCGACGCGCAACGGGTGCTTGCGCAGTTCGGCAGGATCAAGCTCGATCCGCACCGGCAGGCGCTGGACAGTCTTGATCCAGTTGCCGGTGGCGTTCTGGGCGGGGATGATTGCCATCGACGATCCCGTACCGCCGGCCAGCCCGGTGACCTTGCCGTGGTAGACGACATCGCCGCCATAAAGATCCGACTTGAGGGTTACAGCCATGCCAGGACGGACACGGCCGAGTTGGCCTTCCTTGAAGTTGGCATCGACGTAGAGCTTGTCGATCGGGACGATGGTCATGATAGTCTGACCGGGGCTCAGGCGCTGTCCCACCTGAATCTGCAGGCGGCTCACCACCCCGGAAACCGGCGCGCGAATTTCGGTACGCTGGAGGTCGAGCAAGGCGGCATCGAGCCGGGCCTTGGCCGCCTGAACCGCTGGGTCGGTATCTACGCTGGAGCCGCGCACCAGGGCGTCGTTGGCGGCAAGTTGCCCTTGCGCGACCCGTCGGGCCGAAGTGACTTCGGAGATGCCCCCGCGGGCCGCCTCGAGCGCCGCGTTGGCGGAGGCGTAGGCCTTGCGCGCCTGGGTCAGTTCCTCACCCGAGATCGCGCCGCTGGCAATGACGGCCTCACGGCGCCGCAAGTCGATCCGCGCCTTGTCGAACTCGGACTCTGCAGTGCGAAGTCGCGCCCGGGCCTGTACGAGACCGGCGCTTGAGGTGTCGATCTGGGCCGACAGCGCGCTGTTGGTCGCGACAGCCTGCCCGAATTTGCGGCGGGCGGCGGCAAGATCGGCTTCGGCCTGCGCGACGGCGATTTTGGCGTTGGCCTGGTCGAGCCGGACCAGGACATCACCCGCCTTCACCTGCTGCGTATCTTCGACCAGCACCTCGATGGCCGATCCGGCAATCAGCGGCGTGACCTGCGCCATTCGCGCATTTACGTAGGCGTTGTCGGTGCTGACATAGTTGCGGGCGACCAGCACGTACCAGGCACCCCATGCGAGAGCCACCACTGCGAGCACGATGGCCAGGCGCTTGAGCCACATCGTCCGGCGTGCCTTGCGAAAGGCGGACAGTTCCGGATCGACTTCGGCAGCTTGTGTCGCAGTATCGCTCATTGCTCGGTCTGTCCTGATGGTTGGGTAGTGCCCGCGTCGAACCCGCCGCCCAGTGCACGGATCATCGCCAGCGTCGCGCCGCGTTCGTATGTCTCAAGGCCGATGACCGCGACGCGTAGGTCCTGCACACCGCGTTCGCTGGCGAGGACGTCGAGGTAACTGGCAAGCCCGGCCTCGTAGCGTGTGCGCACCAGACCTAGCGCTTCCTCGCTTGCGGCCAGCGCCGTGCGGGTTGCGCCAAGCCGCTTGTCCGCTGCGTCGCGCTGGGTCACCGCGTCGGCAGCCTGCTGGTACGCGGTGACAACGGTCTGGTTGTAGTTTGCGACGGCCTCGTCATAGGCGGCCTCGGCACTGCCATATTGCGCTTTGAGCGCGCCGCCCTGAAAGATCGGCAGGCTGATGGCCGGACCGACGCTTCCGAACAAGGAGCCGGAAGCGACGAGATTGCCGAGACCGAGCGCCTGAAGGCCAATCAGCGCCCTGAGGTTGATCGACGGGAAGAACCCGGCCCGCGTCACTTTGACGCGGCTCGCCGCCGCTTCCACGCGCTCGCGCGCGGCGACGATATCGGGCCGCCTGCCAAGCAGGTCGGTGGTGACACCGGCGGGAACCCCGCCGGGTGTCGAGGGTGCAAGCGGCGGACGGGTAATCGACGTTCCCCGATCCGGGCCAGCACCCAGGAGCGCGGCGAGCTGGTTGCGGCGGATGCCGATGTTCTCATAGACGGCTGCCAGATCCTGCTCCGCCAGGGCCACTTCGGCATCGGCGCTGCGCAGGCTGGCGAGGTTGTCGAGCCCGTTGCGCTGGCGCTGGGCGACAAGATCGCGCATCGAGCGGCGGTTGGCGAGCGTGGCCGCTGCATTGTCGCGCTCGCGGTAATGGCGCCCGAGCTCTGCGTAGGCGGCGGTTATCGCGACCGAGAGCACGAGGCGAGCCTGCGCCGCATCGACAACCGCCGCGCGGGCTTCCGACGTTGCGGCAGCATAGGCGGCTCGATTGCGCCCCCACAGGTCGAGGTCGAAGCCGAAGCTGAGCGAGGTCTGCCCGTAATCCTTCCACCCATCGGGCAGGAACTGCGCGGGGATACCGTTGTTGCCGCTCTGGCGGCGCAGACCGCCTTCGGCCTCGGCACCGATCGAGGGGAGCCGTGCGGCTCCGACGCGCTGCGCCTCGGCTTCGGCGCGCCTGACCCGCGCCACCGCCACCGCCACCTGCGGCGAATTGGAAAGGCCCTCCTCGATCAGCGCGGTCAGTTGCGGATCGCCCGCCAGGCGCCACCATTGGTCTGGCGGCCAGGCCGTATTGCCGCGCGCGGCCAAGGTCTGCGCAGCCTCGATTGTGGCGGCGGTTTCCATGACCGGACGAACTCCGGCGTCGGGGACCGCAACGCAACCCGCCAGCGCAAGCACTGCCAAGGCTCCCGGAGCAGCTAAGGGCTTAGCCGACATAGGCACCCCGTCCGCTGGCCAGCAGCCTGCCCTCGGCATCTTCGATCCGGGTTTCGGCAACGCTCAATTGCTTGCCCAGCTTGACCACCCGCCCGATCGCGCGCAGCGGCCCCGAAGTGGCGGGTCGGTGGAAATCGACCCGCATGTCAGCCGTCGCACGCGCCGATCCGCCGAGCGCGTTGATGGTGTAAAGCCCGGTCAGGTCGATCAGCGCCGAGAGGACACCGCCATGGGCCGATCCGATCATCGGGTTGGAGACGATTTCCTCGCGCCACGGCATCTCGAGGATCAGCGCCTCGTCTGTCAGTTCGGCGATATCCAGCCCCAGCCATTGGTGGAACGGCGCGATGAGCAGCATCGCACGGAGCTGTTCGAGGTCGACCTTCGCTGCAGGTTCACTCATGCCGCGATCTCCGTTCCGTGTGTCCGCATCAGGAAGTCGAGGATCGCATCGCCAAAGGCGTCGTTCTGGTCGCCGACCACCATATGCGTCGCATCGGCGATGTCGCTGTAAGCGGCGTGGGGAACCAGCGCGCGGAAATGCGCGACGGCTTCGGGCGAGACCAGATCGCTCGATCCGCCCCGGATCAGGTGGACCGGCAGCGCAAGCCGCGCAGCGGCTTCGCCCAGTTCGCCGCGTCCATAGTCGCTGCCATCACCGCGCTCGGCGTTGCGACGCATGATACCATCGATGAAGGCCGGGTCCCAATGCCAGTAATAGCGCCCATCGCTCTTCTGCCGCAGATAATGGGCGAGACCGGACGACGCCTTGCGGCTTGGGCGATGGGGGAGATATTCGGAGATCACCCGCGCCGCCTCGTCGGGCGAGGCAAAGCCTTCGCGCGCGTGCGCCGCCATGAAACCAACCACGCGCGTTACGCCGCCCGCCTCCATTTGCGGGGTGATGTCCACAAGGGTCAGCGAGGCGAAGCTGCCGGGGGCGACCTCACCTTCGGCCATGATCCCGGCCAGCCCGCCAAGCGATGCTCCGATCAGCGCGGGCTTGCGGTCGAGCGACCCGGCGATGGCGACCAGATCGCCAGCGAAATCCACGATGTCATAGGCACCGTCATCGGCCCAGGCGCTGTCGCCATGACCGCGCAGGTCCAGCGCGATGGCGCGGAACCCATGTCTGGCCAGCATCGCCGTCACCTGCTTCCACGCCCGCTTGGTCTGCCCTCCACCGTGGGCGAGAAGTACCGGAAATCCTTGCTCAGGTCCTTCGGTAAGTGCGGCGATGGCATGACCGGAATGGCCGGAGAGTGTGACGTGCGGATTCGACATGCTCATATCTTACTGTAAGATATTTTACAGTAAAGACTGTCCTTTTGAGCAATCGAAAGCTATGAGCGACGACCATGGCGAAGACGTCCGACGAGCAAAGCTACCTTTCCGAAGCCGATGGGCTCGTGTTCCTGATCGAGGAGGTGCCGCGCAAGCTCCGCCGCGTGTTCGATGCATCGACCGCGAAGTTCGGGCTAACCCGCACCCAATGGCGCGCACTCGCCTATATCTTCAGGACGCCCGGTCTGACCCAGACCGAACTCGCCAAATGCCTGGAGCTGGAGCGTGCAAGCGTTGGCCATGTCATAGACCAGCTCGAAAAGGCGGACTACGTCGAGCGCCGCGCTGTCGAAGGCAATCGCCGGGTGTGGACCTTGCATCTGCGCCCAAAAGCTATCGGTATCCTGCCCGCGCTTAGGGCGGAAGCCGATGTGGTCTACGAACGGTTGCTCGCTGGCATATCGGCTAATGACATTGCCACCTTCAAGCGACTCCTGGCCAGTATGTCCGCCAATCTGTAGTCTTGGCACCGATCGCGTCTATCACAACTCGCGAGACAGTGATCAGCCATCGATTGTCAACCGAACAGAGGATTTGCCCTTCCCTGTTGCCTTGGGGCTTTTCGTGGGATTTGTCCTGCCGATCGGGCAGATTGTCGTCGCGGACCTTCTCGCTGCTTCTGCTCGCGGGAACCCCTCGTTGCAGCGCTGGCGACGCTGGTCATAAATCCGTTCACCTTTCCGCCGATCTACTATGCCGCGTTTCGCGTAGGCAACCATTTCCTTGGCTCATCTGGCGGGACCGGCGCAATGCCTGCAGCGGTGAATGACCTGTCGACATCGATGCTCAGCATGGTGATGGGGACCACGCTGCCCATAATCGCCGGTCTCCTCCTGTTTGCGACCGTTTCGGCCGCTGTCGGCTTTGGCGCGGTTCACCTCGCATGGCGGCCGCCGCTGGCGCGCCAATGGCGGTCTCGCCTCCTCCTCAGGCAAGCCGATCACCAATCTCGTAACGATGCATAATCAGGCCACCGACAGTGTCGCGTGATCTCTATTATGACCTTTTTAGGTGCCGCTGGCGCCGAGCTGCGGTAAACAATACATGCTCACGGAGAAAATCGTCCCGGACTCGTTGCCACCCTGCCGAAGCAACGATCAACTCAATTCGATGGTCGGCCTTAGTCTCCCCGGATCCCTTCAGCGAGTGGCGGCCGACCATCGAACTTTGGTCTGGATGGACAACACCCCCGGGGAGAATTGACCATGCGCTGGAGTGGGCCCTTGGGGTCGGCCAGAAGTCAGGCGGGCAATGGCGCAAAGGCGAAGACCCCAGCACGGCAGGCTATACGCCGGGAGCGATCGAGCAGATGAAGGACCTCAACGGCGACGGACGCCCGGAGGCAGTCATCACCGAGGGAAGCACCTTCTGTTTCGGGATCACGGGGGTCGTTTTCAATATCGTCAGCAAGCAAGCCAATGGGTCCTGGAGGCTGGTCGCATCGCGCACCGGTATCGCGACATTCCTGGCAACCAAAGGCGCCGGAGGCTGGCCTGACGTCGAAATTGGTGGCCCCGGCATGTGTTTCCCAGTCGAGCGCTGGAATGGGCGCGAATACGTAATTCATCGCCGACAATATGAGGGGCGGCCCTGCCGCCGTTGATACCATCGATCGATCGCCAAAAATGTCGGACCTCTGACAATTGAACCAAATGCGTGATCCAGACCACCTTACCTGCATGATGCATGGTTCGCACGAGAACAGGCCTGATCGCGAAGAGGAAGTTCGCATCGCGCAACGCGCGATTGACGGCTGCCACACGTCCTTCGAAAAACTGGCGCGGCAGTGGCACCCCAAACTGGTTGCGCACGCCTGCCGTCTGCTTGGCCACCGTGAACAAGCCAGGGACGCAGCACAATCCGCGTGGGTCAAGATCGCAAAAGGTATCCGAACCCTGCGCGATGCGCGTGCGTTCCCGGCGTGGTCGTATCGGATCGTGACGCGACGCTGCGCCAGTCTCATCGCGAGCAATCAAACGGACCGCGCTCTTGCCTCCAATCTGCGGGATGATGCGGTCACGTGCGCAGGCACCGAGCAAGAACCTCCGTAATTGTCTCAACTTATCGGAATCTTCTCGGGCCGCACCGGTTGGGTAAGCATGATGATGATGACCGCGCAACTCGTCCTCTTCGGTGCCGGTGTCTGGGCCGCAATTGGTTTCTTCGCCGCTGCCGATGCCCTTACTGCTGTGAAGTGGGGAATCCCTGCCGCGGTGCTCCTCATCATGTCCTTGATGATCAAGCTCGCGCTCTGGCCCGTCATCCACGTGAACAGGATGCTCGCACAGCTCCACCGGCTCGAACTCTCGGTTTTGCGCGACACAGGCCACTCTTGAATCGCCCGGTAGTATGGCAAGGATTAAGCAACGAGATGCAAGGCTCGCGCTTGCGAGATGACTCGACGAACGCTCTCGGGTGTCCAGCAAAGGCCATCTCGGGGTGTCGGTTCCCTCAAGTCCCGAGAAAGCCAAGTGGCGATGTCGCGCAGAGTTGCATCGGGATGTGTGTTGAGACGGTCGGCAACAAGGCGGGCCACCCGTGTATCGGGCGGCAATCGCGGTGACTTCTGCAGAATCGCGGGGTTGGCAACGCTTGCACGCACCAAATTACGGCACGCCTTAACCAGAGTTCGCTCGCTGAACGAACGGACCGGTGGCGTGATCGCCAGCACCTGACGCAGAACCAATGCCCATGGCAAATGTGGGCGGAGGCGTTCGACTGTCGGCAGCCAGCGATGCCTGCCATCAAGCAGTTCGTTCAGATGTCGCTCGTTGTGGCTGACGCGAATATTCGAGATCGCCACGGGATCACGTTCCCGCATTCTCGGGTTGCCAGGCTTCGCTCCCCTGGCGACGGCAGCCTTGATGCCTGCCCGCGTCCGTTCCCGGATAAGGGCTCGTTCAAACTCGGCAAACGCACCAAGCATCTGGGTCATAAGCATGCCCTGCGCGCTCGACGTGTCGATCGGGTCGTGGATCGAACGGAAGTATGCGCCCTTTCCTCGCAGGGTCTCGACGATCTCCAGCAGATGCGACAGCGAACGAGCCAAGCGGTCAATCCTTACGACCAGCAGGGTATCGCCCTGCCCCGCCCGTCCGAGTGCACGTGCTAAGTTTGGACGTTCCTTGCTGGCACCGCTCGCCTTGTCCTCGAAGATCTCCACGCAACCTTGCACGCGCAAGGCATCCTGCTGGGCGACCGTATCCTGCTCATCCGTGGAAACGCGGGCGTAGCCGATCAATGCTATTTGTCACATTCCATTTAATGGTCCCATCAGAACGGTTGCCGCCGTACGATCAAAGAAACCCCTCACCCGCATGGTCTTCGAACAGCGCGACCGAACGCACATAGCCGAGCAGAACCTCGAGCTTCTTCTGGCGCGACACCTCCTGCATCTTGGCCAGCGATGCCTTGGAGCGCGCCGCCTCAGTGAGGAACCCCGCCCGCAACGAATGCCCCCCTACCGTCTCGGGATCGAGTCCGATCTTGGCGCCATAGCGCTGAATCAACCGCGCCACCGAGCGATCGGACATCGCGTTTCTGGTCAGCTGTCCCTGGGGGTCGATCTGCAAGAACAACGGTCCCGCCGCCCTGCCCCGCACCGCGAGCCAGTCCTCGAGCCGCTTGACCGGCCTGAGTTCCTTACCCGTCGGCACCGCGATCACCTGCCCCGCGCCCTCCTGGTCAGTCTTGGAATGCCGGATGGTCAGTTTGAGGCCCTCGTTGACCTCGGCAACGTCAGCCACCTGCAACGCGACCAGCTCAGAGCGCCGCAGCGCTGCGGCGAGACCTAGTGCCAGGATCGCCCGGTCGCGAATCGCGCGTGTCCCCTCCCCCTCGGCTTCTGCGATCATGGCCTTGAGCTGGGCAGCAGTGATCGCGGCCTTCCTGGCCGACGGCCGGGAGCGTTGCTCACGGCGAATCCCGGCGAGCGTGTCGGCAATCACCCCGCGCGGATCGCGGTGTTGCGGCGCGACCTCTCCGGCCCGGCGATGGTACCAGGCGATCGCGGCGGCATGGCGGGTTATCGTGCTGTCGGCCTTGCCGGCCATGGCGAGCGCTGCGAGCCAAGTTGCTACCGCCTCGGGCCGCGCCGGGAGCGGCTCGAGACTGCGCTCGTTGCACCACGCTTCGAACTGGTTCCAGTCGCTGGCATAGGCGCGCAGCGTATTGGCAGCCTTGGCCTTTTGCCGGTAGGACCGCGCTGCCGCGATTTCGTCGACCAGTCCTCCCGGTTGGACGAGCGCGGTCGAGGTTGTCGCCGCCGCTGTGGTTCCAGCGACCCGACCCGTAGCGGCGGCGGCATCCTCAACAGCATTCATATTATCGCAAGGCTCCCGCACTCTGGCGCTAACCAACGCCGGTCTTGCGGTTTGGTAGCGGATTTCCTGTTGTCCGTGAAGGGCCGTTATCGGACAGTGATCGATCCAACAATCCAATCATCCCTAACAACCTCCTGAAACACATGGTATCTTCCCCACGAAAGGAAGGTACCGATGCGCAAGCACGCGCCAATGTGGGAAGCGGAACTCGGCCTCGATGACGGCGTGAACGACGTCGAAGTGTTTGCCCGCAAATTTCACGACGAATTGGAAGAGCAGCACCAAGCGGGCACTGGATCTACGCGTGCGAGTTGGCCTCAACTCCTGCTGTTCGCCGTCGGCGTTGTGCTGTTTCTCGCGGTCGCAATGGGACTCCCTTTCAAAGGCTAACCCTACTCGCCGTCGAACCACGCCTTATCCGTCCGGTGTGCATGTTCATCCTGCAGGCCTTGGGTTCCGCGAACGCCTTCGGCAAATGTGCCTTCCTGACGCACCTTGGTCCGATCGAGTTCGCCCGCTCCTTGCGTCAGTTCTTGTCGGATGCCCGTATTTCCCGACCTAGCAGCCGAATGCCCCACACTGCCGGCATGACCGGGCAAGCCGCCCTGCAATTGCTCCGGCGACCAGATTGGCGGAGCCGGGATCGGCTGCGCGCCCTTCGCGGGATCGCCTAATCTCCCTTCAACCTGCTCAAGATCCCCCCGCACATAATCATCGAGAATTCGCCCGACGACAAGATCACGCGCGGCACGCTGTGCACCAGTGGGATTGATATCGAGCAGCGAAGGCGCGCCAAGGCCACGATACGGACCGTTTGCCATCTCGTAGTAACGACTGGCGACATACTGCGACATGTCCTCGCTCAGCTGATAACCATGCGTCTCGCTGTACGAGGCAATCTGCTCGAGGCGCTTACCGACCTCGTCCATATGGGCCGCCTGCCGCTCCAGCGACCGCGCATGCTCGAAATACTTTTCCGATGCGGAGCGCTTTTCAGAGAACGCTTCATTCCGGCTGAAGTCACCCTCACGCGCATATGTGCCGTCACTGCTGGACACATCACGCCCACCGCTATGATCCTCACGATAGTGCTCGCCTTGCGTCTGAAACGAACCATCGGCACGTGACCGATTGGTACCTTTGTCGAATGCAACACCTTCACGAGTGCTAAGGCTGTAACTCCCTGTAAGGCTTGCCGGACCAACTCCACCAGGTGCAATTGAAGAGCGTCCGAGTTTTGGCCCCGCTGACAGACTTCCACCCAAACTCCACGTTGCCGCCGTTCCCGACGAATAGGTGTCCCGCGCCCCTTCGCTCGCAGACGTCGTATCGCTAATCGTGCGATTACTTGCGGTCTGGTTGCCTTCCGACCTGGAGCGGCGGTCATACTGGGACGTCGAAGTCCCAGACTGGCTACCGTTCGAGGTTTCGCTACCCGAACCGGCACGGCTCCCACTGGCGACGCTGTGGCTTAACCGCTCACCCTGCCGCCAGTTCTCGTTTGCCGCCTCGCGCAGCTGATTTGCCCGACTGTGGTATTCCGAGGCCGACTTGCGCAGTTCCCCGACGAAACCTTCGCTGACGGTCGGCTTGAAGCCATAAGCGCTGATCCCGCGCGCGACATTTTCGACGCGCGTGCCATCTGCAGTCGATGCACTGGTCGTCCCGTTGTCGTTGACGAAAGTGGTGTAGCCGAAGCCTCCGGTGAAATTCGGCGCCTCGTTCCATTGGTCGCGCTGGACGGTATTGGCCGTCAGGTTCTGGTAGCTGAGATTGCCGTAGGCGTAGTTGCCAGTGGTGCGCTCGGTCGCGGCCTGCTCGGCGGCGTTCTGCGCGGGCGCCAGCATCGAGGTCGCATTGGTGGCGATCGCCATCGCTCCGCGAGCCATGCCGGCCGCGAGGAACGGCACAGACATCATCAGGAACCCGGCGATCGTCGCGGTGTCGGCGCTGACGGCATCGATCCCCTCCATCCCCGCCATGGTCATGCCTGTCGGCGCAGCCGCCTTCATCGCGCCAATCGTGCGATCCATCACGAACATGTGCAGCACGACGTAGAGCGGGCCCCAGGCCGCAAGATAGAAGAAGCCGGTGAGGTAGCCGCGCAACGCGAGCGGTCCGGTCTGGGGCATAAGGAACAAGGGGAAGATTACCGGGAACATTGCGTAGAACACGACGGTGAGCACGATATT
This sequence comes from Novosphingobium olei, assembly GCF_012927405.1. Taxonomy (GTDB): domain Bacteria; phylum Pseudomonadota; class Alphaproteobacteria; order Sphingomonadales; family Sphingomonadaceae; genus Novosphingobium; species Novosphingobium olei. The sequence goes on from NZ_JABBGM010000007.1 coordinate 127,929, forward strand.
GAGCAGCGGCACCCAGGTCATCGCCTGCTGGGCGATCGAGGTGTAGGTGTTGCGCGCCTGCGCATCAGCCCGCAGCATCGCGAAGGTGTCGCCATCGGACACATCGAGATTGGCGCGCGCTTCGAGGAAGGCGTCGACCAGCGAGCGCTGCTGGAAGATCGTATTCGCGTTCTGCGCTGTCCCATGGAACGCCTGCGACACGACCGGCAGGTCAGCAACGAGCTTGGCCCTCGCTGCGCTGGCGGCAAGATTGGGGAAAGCGCTTGGCGAAGCCCGTGTCAGTTCATTGTCGGTCGCGCCCGGAATATCGACATTGTGCAACGCGGTGTAGGCGGCCGCACACGTGCGGATCTCGCTACCGCCGCCGTCAGCCGGCGCTTTCAGCCACTTCATTGCGCGCGCAGGCGACCCAGGCCCCATGTCGACAAGGATGTTGGTAGAGTTCGCCACCTGGTCGGTGGTCTTGAAGCCCAGCAGGATGTCGTAGAACAGGCACTGCCGGAAATACTCCTCGACATTGGCGCGCACGCGCGGATCGTGGAAGACAAAGCCGCGGGTGCGGTCATAGAGCCGAGCGCCATAGAGCATACCGTTGGTCGACAGGCGCAGCTGGCTCGGCATCACGAACACGGTCTCGGCCCGGCGCGTCAACCAGTCGCCGATCTGGCTCGAAAACGAGGCAATTGCCGCGAGGCCGATCGGCACATTGTCGACGGTGGCAGGCGCCAGGCTGGAGTTCACGCGATCGGTGACCTTCACGCTCGTCGTGGGCACGATCATGCACAGATAGATCAGCGTTGAGGAGACGAACCAGTTGAACCAGGCGCGCCAGTTGAGCGTGAAGGCAACGACAAGCAGCACATAGCCCAGGCCCATCACCATCACGACCTGGATGAACGAGCGGAACCCGCCGCCGCCGCACCAGGCGGCAACCGCGTTGAGCACGTTGACGATCGGCTCGCCGCCCCCGATCGTGAAGATCTCGAGCACGGCCCCGTCCCTTCCCTACTGGAGGCCTTGCGCGGACAGCCCACGCGAGAAGTCGAGCGCTGCCGACACCTGCGGCGAGAGGCTGTTGCGCAAGGTGCGCTCGAGGAACACCGTCCGGTCGAGCACGACCTGCATGCGCGTCAGGCGCGCGTTGAGGCCGTTGCTCTCGCCGTCCATCGCCAGAGAAACCGAACGCAACTGCTCGCGCCATTGGCCGAGCGTTTCAGCATCGGCGTTGTGGAAGCTCGCCTGGCCCTGGTTCACGAGATTGTAGAACTGGCGCACCAGTGTCTCGAGCATGTCGACCCCGACGATTTCGGCGAGGTTGTCCATGTCCGAGGGCGACATCCCGCCCAGCTGCGCGGCGGCATTGACCGTGACGATCTTGTAGAGCGGAATGCTGGTCGAACCGAGCAACCCGATTTCCTGGGCAGTGAGCGCGTCATTCGAGCGCACCTTGGCATTCATGCTTTCGATCAGCGCGCGGATGCGGGGCTTGAGCGCCTGTGCCGAACCGATCGTCAGCGTGCCCATCGTCGGATTCAGGCACTTGTCGGTATCGTCGCAGCGCAGCACTTTGGCGCCGCTGCCCCCGTCGAGCAGCGCGGTCAGGAGCGCGCGATCACCCTGCCCCAGATAGCGATAGGAGGGGTGCCCGGCATCGCTATCAGCCTTCACATAGATGACGGTGCCCACCAGCGTCATCAGGTACTCGCGAAAATCCTGGTCGAACGCCGGATAGCTACGTTTGAGCATATCCCAGGTGTAGTTGTAGGAATCAGCCGGAATCGTAGGGTCGCCGTTGGCCGCCAGCGTCGAGGCGCGCTCCCCGCCCTCGTTGCATTCGTGGCGCGACTTGGCCCAGTCGGAGAAGATCCCCTGGCTGTTTCCGATGTACTTGCAGATTTCGGCCTCGCGGCCCGCCTGCTTGCCCCAGAGCCCCGCCACCAGGTTCTGCGCCATCTCGCACGAGTTCATGTTGAACTGGTTCAATTGCTGGACCTTCTGCGACAGGTCTTCGAGCGTCGAGGCAATCTGCGGGCTGATCGACTTGATCGCGAGCATGAAGGCAAAGCCCAGCGCATTGCTGGCGGTCGCCTTGAGCAGCGCGATCAGCTCGTCCGAATTGATAAAGGAGAAGCTGCCGCCGAACAGGTCGATCCCGCCGCAGCCGGCTTTGACGTTGGGGAGTTGGAGATTGACGGGGTTTACGCTCTCCTGCGGAAAGCGCGTCCACAAGCTGCCGCCGGTGTAATACCCGGCCGCCTGGCCCTGATACGCTGACGGCCCGGTCACATTGGCCGCCCCGCCCATATAGTTGAAGAAGCTGTTGAGCTCGGCGTTGACGCCTGCGCGGGCAGGTGCGGCAAGCGCCAGATTGAGCGCGAGGCACAGCATAAGCGTGCGCGCGCAAACCCGGATTTGCGCGCGCATCAGTAATCGCTCCCGGGTTCGACGCGGGTCAGCGTGAAGATCCGCTCGATGACTTCGTCCGCCGACATGATCCCGTAGCCGATCGGCACCGGGCGATGGGTGACTGTGTCGAACAGGACCAGCGCAGGCACCTGATTTCCGGAAAGGCCCATCTTTTCGTACTGGCCAGTGTTGACGACGAAAGTCGGGAACGCGCCCGAGCGCCCGCCATCCATCGACACCGGGAGGACCGAGAGGTCGTACTGGTCGGACAGGCTTTTGAGGATCGGCGCGAAGACATCGCAGGCGCCGCAGGTCGATGCGTAGAAATAATAGACCCCGTAGCGCTTCGCGAGCGCAGCCATTGTCGCGCCGCGGTCGGCCTTGCGCTCTGCCAGCCACTCGCGCTTGCCGAGCGTGCCCACCGGGCGCTGCAGCGTGTAGTCGAGCGACGGATTCTGCCAGACCGCGCGGGACCAGACATCGGCAAACAGCGAAGCGCGGTTCATCTGCTCGCGCTGGAAGGCGGCATAAGCGCTGACATTGGCGGTGGTCGGCTCAAGGATCGCGCGCGCCTTCAGTTCGTCGAGCTGGCGCCCGATCGCGGCCAGCCTTTCGGCCGCCTGCGGTTCGGTCGTCGCCAGAGCCGATGGACTGTCGGGTGCGCGCGGCGGATCGCAGTAGAACCAGGTGCCGAGCTTGCGTTCCTCGCAATAGAAGGCATCGCCTTTTGGCATGGGCCCGGCGACGGGCTCGGGAGCAGTGGTGGGCTCAGGCGGCGCGGCGCTCGCCTGGGCCGGGGCGTCCGTCGTCCCCCATGTCAGGGCCGCCAGGGCCAAGATGGATAGACACCGTCTGGACATCGGGGATCCTCCTCGCCGGTTCATGGGCCGCTCGTGGCATGGAGCTGGTAATAGTCGCGGATTTTCGTCTGGATCGCGGCGCTCGCCGAGACTTCGTCGGGCAGCTTCACCGCCTCGGTGAAGTCGGCGTAGACCTCGCGAAAATCCATCTTGCCAAGATCGAGCTGCTGGAATTCCGCGACGGTGAAGCCGCGGCATTCGGGGTGCCTGGCATCGCCCCAGCCCAGGCCCAGCTGTGTGCGGCCCTGCTCCTGAAGGATGCGCGACAGCTTGCTCGGGAAACAGCAGTAGCTCTTGCGTTTGGTCGTGCAGACGAACAGCACCTTTTGCGAGCAGTATGTCCCGACATAGTGGCACAGCCCCATGCGGTCCTTGATGTCGAGCTGCTTCTCTTCAGCCGAACAGAGGAACTGGGTGAGAAACGGCGTGGCGAGCGCCGCGATCGCGGCGGGCCCGCCCGCCAGGGCGGCACCGCCCGCGGCGGCCGAGAGCAACCCCGAACTTTTGCCGGCGCAGCAATTGACCAGGCCGAAGATCGGGCGATGGCAGCCCGTCGCCTCGCCCTTGAACAGCGAAAGATCGGCCGGGTCGAACTGGTCGCGCACATCGCCCATGGCGTGAACCGCAACCAGCGCATCCTGGAATTCGGTCGAGGCCTCGCGGGTGATGGTCGTGCATTCGCCGTGGAGGCAGTAAAGGTCGGATCCGCACAGGGACGCGGGTGCGCTCGTCGCAGCGGCGCCGATCGTGCAGCGATAGACTTCGTCGCGCACCTTGCAGGGCCCATCTGCAGGTCCATTGGGGGAATCATCGAGGCATTCCTCGTGATCGAAGCTGCAGGCCGGGTTCGCCTTGAGCGGGCCGCAGTCGTTGGCTTGGGTCACGCCGGTGCACGTATAGTCGCGCCGCCATTTCCAGCAGGCCTGCGTCAGGGTGGCACCGTCGATCGTGCGCGTGGCAGGATCGGGATCGATGCAGGTCTCGGCATCAAGCGTGCAGGTGCGGTCGGCGGTCGCCGCGCTACAGGCACTCTCGTCCCGCGTCGTGACGACATCGGTCACGGTGCGCGAGGTCGGTATGGGTAGCCCCGAGACCGGCTCGCTGCATTGGGACGTCCAGGTGGTAACGGTCTCGGGTTCGGCACAGTGCGCAGGATCGCCCTGGAGGCAGATCTGCTTCTGGCTGGCGACGATCAGGCGGCAACGGCCATCATCCAGATACGGCGCAAACGGCGCGCACTGGTTGGTCGGCCAGTCGACGCAGGTATAGTCGTAGACCGTCCGGGGCTGCGTGGTCGCAACCAGCGGCACCTCGCAACTGCGGGAATCCTGGCTCACTTTGGCCCCGTCGTTGCAGCTCTCGTAATAGGTGACGCTGCCCGCGCTGCCGCCCGGCAGGGGTCGGCACTTGCCCTTCGTCCCGTCGATGCCGTCGCCGGCCCCCAGGTAGCTGTCGGGCGCGGCCTCGACCTTCTGCGCTGCGGTGAGGTCGATCGTTCTGGGATCAATCGCCGGACGGCGCGGATCGAGCACAACCTTGGTAGCCGTCGAACCGCTCGCCGCCGCCGCGCCTTCGCTTGCCAAAGCTTCGGGGTCCTCAACAAGCCGTCCGGTTGCAAAATCGCTGCCCGCATAACCGGGCACGCCCGTGGCCGCGGTCGTATCGGTGACGGTGGCAGCGGCCGTTGCCTGGACCTGCCGCCCGAGCGCTTCGCCGGCTTGCGCGGCGGCCTGCGCTTGCGCAGAGCGCGGCGCTGGACCGCCTAGAGTGCAGACTGCCAGCACAGCGATGCCGAGAAAAGGCAAGCAACATCGAGTCATCGTGGCGCACCCAGGTGGGCCAGGCCCATGCGAGCGACTGGGGCGCCCGCGCCACCTCCATCGGCAATCGCATCGAGCGCATAGCGCGTGGTGATATTCCCCGCGATCCGATCGTAGGGTGGCACGGTTGAAACGCAGGTCAGGCTGTCGCACGGGACATAGTCACTGGTGGTCGCAATCCAGGTCGGCACAGATTGAACCCTGAAGGCGCGAAACAGCCGCGGATCGATCAGGACACTCGCTGCCTGGTCGCGCGCCACCAGCTTCTGCATCGCGAGCGCAAAGCGCGCCGGGTTGCCCGCCGGAAAGCCGCGGAACACCACCACCCCGCCCGCCGCCGTGACATCGCCGATCAACCGCCGCAGCGAGGCTTCGGGCATCGACAGGCTGGCGAAGGCCACGAGCATCGGACCGCTGCGTGGGGACGTCAGCGTGTCGCGCGCGCCGGCGACCATTGCATCGAGATCGACCGGTCCTGCTGCGCCCGTCGCACTGATACTGGCACTGGCGCCGGCCCCTTCGGGCCCCCGGCGCAACGCCGCTTCCCCGGCTGCGGCGACATCAACCGCCTCCTCGCGGGCCGTACCTGCCCGTGCCAGCGCGCCGGCAACCAGATCCTCGGCATTGCCCTGTTGGGTTCGACCGCGCGCCGCGATGGCATCAAGGTCGATGGAGTTGGCGCCCTGACCCAGCGCAACGCCGATGCCTCCAAGCGTGGCCAACAGCACGGCGAAGAGCGTCAGGCGCTGCCAGGGGTTGGCCGTCCTCACAACACGCAACACGAGCGCTTGCGCCAGACGAGGAAGCCCACGTCCTCGCCGGTGACCGGATAGACCCGGCCCGAGTGAGGCAGGATCGTGCTCGCCCCGACGGGCGAACAGGCCTCGCGCCCCGAGACCATCGGCGCGGGGTTGACCATCTGCAGCCGGTACTGCTGCTTCCTGAGGATCGGCATCAGGTATTTGCCGCACAGCCCCTTGGAGCCCATCGTTCCCCAGGCGAGCCCCTCGCGATGCATCTTGTAGAGCATGTGCTCGGCGGCGAGCCGCGATGACTGCTCCATCCCGACATTGGCGCCGATATTGCCGTTCATCGGATACATCGGCCCATTGCAGCCCGAGCACCAGAACAGCGGATCGAGCGGCAGCCTCGTCGTCGCTGCGACGCAATCGGCCGCGCAGGCAGCCTGTGCCGGCACGCTCGAGAACAGCGCCGCCTCGGGATTGAGGATCGTCGTCAGCGCATCGTCCTGCCAGGTCGGATCAAGCTCGGTCACATAGGCGATGTCGAAGCTCGCCTTCTCGAAGCACAGGAAATCGGTGAGTATCTCGAGCCAGTAGAGCAGCGGATAGACGTAGTAGTGGACGTGGTACTTCGCCGTGTTCTGCCCGCGCCCGCCGATCTGCGAGCCTTGGCTCACATAGCCATTGCCGACATTGAACCCCGGGTTGAGCCTGATCCCGCCAAGGTTCGGAAAGCAGAACGGCTTGGTCGTCACATCGATCAGGCGGACGGGTTCCCAAAAGCCCAGGGCAACGCCGATGCGCGGGATCGGCGAACCGCAGGCGCAGACCGGAAAGCCAGGATTCTCGGTGTCGGCACGGTTCGAGCCCCAGATTGTCATCGACCCCACCGACAGCGGGAACAGGCATCCCCAGCACACGTCGGTCACCGGATTGATGAAGTTGCCCGTGCAGCGCGAGGGCGCTTTCGCCTCGGCAGGTGTGCCAAGAACCAGCGCCAGCACGGCGAGCACGAGGCCAAGCACGCGGGTCATCGTGTTTCCCGATCGCTCGACACATCATCCTTGCGGGTGACGCGGTCGAGCCAGGCGGCATCCGCCTTGTGCTTGGCGATGAGCCAGAAGGGCAGGAGCACGACGATGTAGGCGATCAGCGCTGCGGCGAGGCCAGCAGCGACGATGCCAGCGACAACCACAAGGTCGTCCCAGAACAGCGTGATCGCGCCGAGCAGGGTCAGCGCCGCGAGCAAGGACAGACGCGCCCAGCGCAAGGCGGGCACCTCTGGCGCTGCCAGCGGTGCAGGAAGCAATTCCAGGAACCTCCGGCGCGCCTGGCTCATGTCCGCTCCCCATCTTTGTGCGTTTCGGGGGGCAGCGCCACTTCGCCGACCTGCAGCACTTTACCCTGCTGGCGCACCAGCGCGGGCGTATGGGCGATGCCGAAACGCGCGGTGAGGACGCCGCCCTGGTCGAACCACACCCGGCGTTGGAGCGCCCGCATCCGCGCGAACGGGGACCCGGCGACGAGGATGATCGAGACATGGGCATCGTCGCCCTGCGCCTGCGCCCAGGCGATCTGCTGGTCGCTGGTGCCATCGACGAAGAGCAGCTTGCGCGGCAGCGTGACGAGATCGAGCGGATTGACCCGCGTGCCGCGCGCCGCAATCAGCGTGCCTCTGGCATCCCGGATATCGGCGGACAGCATCATCGCCGGATCGTAGGTCCAGCTGCGGCTTTCGCTCGCCGGGGTAAGTCCCGCGACCGGCGCCGGGTTCAACACGCGCGCCTCGGCGCGCGCGGCAAAGGCGCGGTTGAGCCGGTCAAGCTCACCCGAACCTTGGGCCGCTCTGAGCCGTTCCTCGATCGTCGTAAGCAAGTCGGGTTCAATCACGGGCCAGGTCTCGCCGAAGTGGCCGAGGTCATGCTCCTCCCCGCCGGCTTGTGACCCAGACGCGTCCACGGGGCCGGCCGCACCGGTCAGCAGTGCAAGACCGACAGCCAGCCCGAGGCTCGTGGTGCGCTGGACGAGCCCTGTCACAGGATCGCCTCCGCGCTACCGATCAAGCGGTCACGGCAGACAAAGCCGATCGCGGCATAGCGACTGTCGAAGCCATCCTTGTGCGGCGAGGCGGTGAAAACGCAGCCCTTCGGCACCGTACCCAGCGGCCCCGGCACCAGGACTTCGCCCTGCCGTGTGCGGGGTTTCAGCCGCGCAACCGTCCGCCCGTTGACGCGTACTTCGTGCCCGGCGCGGTCTACCCGGTCGCCGGGCACGCCATAGGCGATCTTGACGAAGGCAGGAGGCCGAGCCCCAAAATGACGCCGCACCAGGGGATCGTACCCCGGCGCGAACACGACAAAGTCGCCACGCGAGGGAAATCGTCCGCGCTCGACGAGGAAGGCCCAGTCGGGCAGCGACTGCGACGCATTGATCAGGAGGGCATGATGCGCGCGCCAATCGGAGAGCTCCCCCAACCCCAGCCCAACCATGGCCAAAAGCGCACCTGTCGCGACGCGCTTGCGTGTGAATATGCCGCCGCCAGTTGACGCGGGTGCAGTCGAGTCAGGCTGTGCGAGCGCCATCATTGCGGCGCGCCTTCGTGGAGCAGGTAACCGCGCATGCGGGTTTCCACATCGCCCGCCTCGCGGCGCTGTCCGGCCGGATCCGCTAAACGGGGCGATGCAGGCGCGGGCTGCGATGCGGGCAGGGTCGCCCGAACCTCGCGGGCGATATCACCCGTAATATCGGGCACGCTGCCGCCAACCACCGCCTCACTGACCAACACGATCTGACCGTCGCGCGCATGGTGCGCGATCGTCGCATCGAGCACCTTCATGAACTGCGCCGTGCGCGGGCCGATCTGATCGGGCGGTGTGTCCCCGCGCGCTTCGGCCCGCACATAGTTTCCCACGAGACTGCCAAGCTGGACCTTGACCACGCGCGCGGGCGCGGCGCGCACATCGAGGATCGCGCGCGTCATCCACGCGCCCCAGCACAACGCTCCGATCAGTGCCACCACCAGCAAGACCTGCCCGCGCGCGATGTCGCGCGATCCCTGGCTCCGCTTGCAGCCGGGCACAGGTGCCGGCTGCGCACCGCGAGGCGCATCCATCGCGCCCTGGATATCGGGATCGTCGCTCATACCGCCCCCCTTCCCCGCTCCCACGCACGCGCAATCGTCCCGCGACGGAAGAATGCAGCTGCGCAGAAGCCCCAGCTCCAGGTAAGGCTAAGCAGCACGGTGAAGCTGTGCCGCGCCTCGGCGGGCGCGGCGGCGAACCGCATGGCGAGATTGCCCAGCTGCGCCATCGCGTCGCCCAGGCAGAAGTTGCCGAGCGCCAACACCCCCGATGCGATTGCGCCAAGCGCCACCAGCGCATTGACCGCAAGCCATCCGACAAGGCGCAAGCCATTGGCGAGGTGGCGTCCCACGTAGAGGCGCGCGGGGACCGTCACGCTCATCGCCCGCCTCCCGCCCGGTTTGCCTGTGATGCACGACCATCCTTGCCCGCAAACGCCACAGCCTCGATCGCATCGGCCATCGCGCGGCCTTCGTGCAACGCCTGCTCGATCCGGGCGAAGGTCGCCGGGCTCGAGGAATAAAGCGTCGCCGAAAATGGATCGAGCACGAGCCGGCACACGGTTTGCGTATCGGGTCCACGGATCAGCAGGTCCGAATACTCGGTCCCCTGGCGCTTCAGCGAACGCAACAGCGCATCGGTGTGGTTATCCATCTCGAAGCGGTCGGACTTGCGGAAATCCGCGATTGTCTCGGCCTTCTGCTGCAGCACGAGGAACCAGTCGGAATTCTCGAGCGCGGCGCGCGAGCCATCGGACTTGTAGTAGTCATTGATCGACTGCGTCGCGGTGATGAGCGAAGCACCATATTTGCGGCACGTGCGCGAATAGGTCTCGATAAAATCCGCCATCGCGCCGCCTTTGAGCATCTGCCAGGCTTCATCGACGATCAGCGCCTTCGGAATGGCGCGGTCGAGCTTGCGCATCGTCTGCGAGGCGACGAACATGATCGAGGTGAGCACGACACTGCGCAGCTCCTCGCGCGACGCAAGATCCGACAGCTCGAACACGGTGAGGTCCGCCGAAAGGTCGAGCGCCGCCTCGCCTGTAAAGAAGCGCCCGAACGTTCCAGTGGACGCGAACGGCAGCAGCGCGGTCGCCAGGTCCTCGGCAAAGAGATTGCCAGAGCCACGCAATGCCTCGATCACCGCGTCGATGGTGCCCTCGCAGGCCTGCGTGTCCCAGGCATGGTTGACTGCCGCATCGATCAGGCCACGCTCGGTGTCGCTGAGGCGCGTCTCGAACCGCGCCATCTGCGCAATGATCGCCTTGAGCATCGCGAGGCAGTCGACGCGGTAGTCCTCGTCGCTTGCCGCAAGCTCGGGATCGATCATCCGGAACGGATTGAGCGAAATCCCCGACGACAGGCGGAACTCGGTGAAGGTTCCGCCCAGTGCCTTGGCCATGTGCTCGAACGAGCGACCATCGTCGATGACGATGGTGCGCGCGCCGACACCGGCGAGGCTTGCGGTCAGGTCCTGGAGCAGCACCGATTTGCCCGAGCCGGACTTGCCCGCGATCGCGACATTGTGGTTGCCCGCCGTATTCTGGAACGGCGACCAGAACTGGGGCTGGCCGCGCCGCCCGACGAAGAGCAGATGCGGAATTGTGCCGCCGACATATTCGCCCTGGAGCGGCGCCATCGAGGCGACGTTGGCCGAAAGCACCGTGCGCAGCCGCTTCATCCGGCCAAGATCTGCGGCAAGCCCGTCGGCGAGCAGCAGCGGGAACGAAGCCAGCAGACCCATAACCTGGAGATAGGTCTCATCGATCAGGTCCCAGCCTGCTGCCTTGTAGATCGCCTTCAAGGTGCGCTGGTTGATCTCGCCGCGCCCTGCCGGCGAAATCATCGTCACCGCGTAGTAGACGCGCGTCAGCTTTTGACCATGGCTGACTTCCTCCTGGACGTGCTCCCATTCGCGCGACTGGCGCTTCAAGGTCGGCACGAGGCGCGCAGCCTTGCCATCGGCGAGTTGCGTCGTGCGCGCGAACTTGAATCCGGCGCGCGTTTCCGAGGTCTCGGTTGCCGGCACCACACCGCAGATGGTCTGGAGCACCGGGCACGGCAGGCAGAGCTTGGGATTGAAGACATCGCCGATGATCTTCTGCGTGTCCCACGGCGCCCAGCGCTCGGGGAAATGCCGCACCGCCATTGTGCGCACATCGAAGGTGTCCGGGCTGTATTCCGCGAACTCGGGCACTTCACCGACCATGGCTCCTGTCGGGCGCAGCGAGGGCGCATGGAGCACGATGCACTGTGGCTCGACCTGGGTCACCAGATCGCGACGCACGCATTGCTCGTTGATCGGATCGAGCGCGCTGTAGAGCGCGGCATCGTCGCCCGCGCCGGTCGAAGGGCAAAGCACATCGTCGATGAACCGGATCAGATCGAGTGGATCCAGCACCCGGCTCGGAACAGCTATCGAGTCTAATGCCGCGACGATGCCCTCGCGCATCGTCACGAGATCCTCGACCGAGAGCCCCGAACCATCGGGCGCGCCAACGCTCAGCAGCACGCGGAACTGGCGCAGGCAAAAGGGGCCGTCGCTGGCGAGCGAGCCCCACGCTCCGGTGCGCAGCAAATCGAGCCTATAGCGCGCGAGGCGTTCAAACACTGCGCCAGCGCGCACGCGCGGCAGCACCCATTCCTGGATCTTCTCGGCGACGCGCGGGCTCGCATAGTTGACGATCTGGAATTGCGCGCCCGGCAGCAGCACGTCCGCGAACACCGTCTCGACGATATCGGCGACGCGTTCGTCGGCGCCGATCAGCGGCGCGAGTTCGAGCACGAAACCTTTCGAGCGGGTCTGGTAGAACAGCGCATGCTGCGCGCTGTACGAGCGGTAGCCGAGCAGGCTCGCCAGCATCGGCACCTCGCGCGCGGCTGGGATCGGCTCAGGTCGAACCGCGTCGCCTGTGATAAGTTCGAGAAGGCGCGCGAGCATCATGGCGTCTGCACCGTGGCGACGGGCAAATCGGGCGCCTTGCGCGCAGGTGCCAGGGCAGCCGCGACTTCGGCTTTGATCGCCTCGACCGGCGAGGCGGTCGGCATCGTAGACGTGGTGACCGCAGCAGCCTGCGCCGTGGCCGCAGGAGGCACCCCGGGCGCTGGCGGTGCGGCCCCATCCAGCGCCAGTTCGGGCGCGTCTGCGGCAAGGCCCAGCAAGTCACGGGTCGTGCCCGACGCCGCCACGCCCTCACGCTCGACCAGGGTCGGCACAGGTTCGAGATCGGACAGCGGCACTTGCACTGCGGCGGCTTCGTGCAACTGGCCATAGCGATCGACATGCGCCGGGAACACGATACGCAGCACGCGCGATCCGTGGGGTGCGCCCATCTGCGTCCGCGCCGCCCAGCGTGGCTTGGACGCAGGTCTGGCTGACGCCTCGGCGCGGCCCCGATCGATCATGCCTCCGCTCGGCGGCCCTGAGTCCTCGCTTGCGATCGCCTGAAGCGCAGCATCGTCGATCGTGCTCGAGGGCGCGCAAGTGCCCTGCGGTGCCTGACAGGCAAAGCTGCCCTTCACGTTGTCACGCAGCATCGCGCAACCTGACAGAAGCAGCATGCCCGCGACGGCGAACGCCCGCACTGTCATGACGCTTTGCCTCCCGCTCGCCCCGCCGCCAGCCAGGCTTCGAGCACTTCCCTGGGCCGGTAGCCATGGAGCACCGCCCCATCCTCGCGAACGATCACCGGGGTCCCGTCGAATCCGTGCGCCCGCGCAAAGCGCTCGTTGGCATCGAGCCCGCTCGTGTCGCAGGCGCGGGCTGGAAGGTCCGCGCCATCATAGGCCTGCTCAAGCGCGCGAGCGGGTTCGGCCGCGCAAATCACCGCGTTCGACACCATGCGCGTGCCGAGCAGCGAAATCGGGCGCTCAATCACGCGCACGTCCATCGCCTTCAGCTGCTGGTGCAGCAGCTTGCAGTACCCGCAGTGAAAATCGCTGAACACGGTGACGCGGGGTCCGCCCCTGCCCCAGGCAATCGCGCCATTGTCGGCAAGGCCCGCCAGCGACACTGCAGCGGCCGGCGCCATGGCGGCCGTCTGCGCTGCCGGCTGCTTCGTCCCCGCGACGGTGGCTGCCGCTGCCGCATCGGGGGCGGCAGCCCCGGCGCCGACGCCCGGTCCCGCCTCGTCCTCACGTGCGGCCATCGCCCCGGTGCCCGCGAGCATATCGGGATTGATCCGGAGCAGTCGCGCCGCCGTCAGGTCCTGGCGCGTATCCATGTCGTAGACACGACCGACCACCAGGTAGCGCCCGCTGCGGTCGGTATAGAAGAGATTGGCGCCGGCCTGCACCTCGCAGAGCCCCGCGACCACGCCGCAGTCGATCCTGGTCGCCCTGGTGCGCGGCAGACGCTTGGCGAGCGCGCGCGCCAGGCGCGCTTCTGAAGCATGGGGCCCGCCACCCGCGGCCAGTGCGCCAGTCGCCGCCAACGTGCCCGCGCCAAGCAGGCCCAGGGCAGTGATCCCGATGATTGCGAACCGTCGTCGCATGGCCGCACACCTCCTCAGTTGCGAATGAACACCCCGTCGAGAAAGACGATTTCCACATCGATCCCGGTCGGCATCTCGATCACGGGCTGGTACTGCTCGGCCCGCTCGATCAGGTATTTGGAGACCTGGTCGGCAGAGCCCGCGATCCCCGACCCGAAGCCGCCTTGCGCGATCTCGCTTGGCGAGAGCTTCTGCCGCTCGCCATTGACGCTGACGCTGGTTCCGTTGAAGGCGCTCTCCGAATTGAGCGAGAACCCGCGCCCGATCCCGCCGGCAAGGCCCGCCAGGAATGCCTGGCCGATCAGGCCGCCCTCGCGGCTGACGACGCGACCGCGGACGCCGGTCTTGCCGCCAAAGGCGATGAAGCCCTTGACCTCGCTCACCGCGAAGCGGCCGCCCGGCTGCGGGCAGGTCATGCGCTGCAGGCGCACGTAGACCTTTTCCGAGGAGAGATCGCCGCTCGCCGCACCGTTGACCATGCAGCCCTCGATCTGGGTCTTGAGCAGGCGGCCCTCGGCATAGACCGAGCGCGCCGGCCCCGTGATCCGCAACACCACCGGCAGCGGGTCTGACTGGCTGCGCACCGAGGTCGTCGCATCAACGCCCACCACCACGCGCGCCCGCGCGATCGAATTGGGAGGCAGGTAATTGGCGCTGTCGGTAAAGCTGGTCGTCTTGCCCGGCGTGATCCGCTCGGCGGTCCCGGTCGCACCGCCGAACGAGACGAGCGCGATCGCGTTGCTGCGCGCCGGTCCAGCATCGATCGCAACCGTTGGGCCGTCGCCAGCGGCAGCGGATGTGCTGGCGACGGGCGCTGCCCCGACCGACCGGTAGGTGCCCGGCGCGCCCGGACCGTAGAGCGCGGTCGGCCCCGCCCCGGCTGCACGTTGCGGCGTGCTTTGCACGGCCTGGAGCTGCGAGCGCAACTGCTGGTTTTCCGCCTCGTAGGCCGACATCACCCGCGTGCCGTCTTCGGCCATCGCCGACTTCTGGCCCTGCAGCGCCTGGATCTGCTCCTCGAGCTGCTGGATGCGCTCGGCATTGCCTTCGAGGCCTTTGATCTGGTTGCCGTACTGCTCCATCTGGCCTTCGGAGAGCGCCATCCATTCGCGCTCGGACATGTTGCGGTTGACCATGTCGTCGGTCGAAACCTTGACCTCACCGTCCCTGACCTTGTCGGTTGACCCGAGTCCACTCGCCGATGGTTGGAGGATCCACGCCATCGCTGCGACCGCCAGCACCCCGCCACAGCCGTATAGCAGCAGCTTCTGCCGTCGCGCGGCGCGCTCGTTGCGCATCAGGTCGCCGTTGTCAGACGCCTCGCTGGACGACAGTTCCTGCCCACGGCGGAAGGGATTGCGGATCACGGGTTACCTCCCGTCTGGCGCACGGGTTCGACGACCCAGGCCGTGGTCACTTGGCGCGGTGCCAACACCGGACTGGCGATGCTGACTGCGAGCGCGTCTCGCGGCGCGACCTGATCCTCCCGCAGCGTCACACTCGCGCTGCCCCGGTTCTCGAGACGCAAGATCCTGCCGGTCAGCGTTACGCCGCTGTAGGTGCCGAGAGCCTGGAGCCGAAGCGTACCCACCATGACCGGGGTCAGCGGCTTCCAGCGGACATCGAAGCCGTCCAATGGCAGTTGCTCCGCCATCGCATGGACGAGACGTGTCGCGGCCTCCTCGTCGCTGAGCGTGGCGCCACCGCCGCCGTCGACCGTCACCGGCGGGTGCTCGATATCGGCATTGGCGATGAACACCTGGCGCGGTTCGTCGCCCGCGACCGTGCAGGCAAACTTGTAGACATAGCCCCGCCGCGTCGTGCCGAAGAAGGTGAGCGTGTGCCGGGCAAAGCCTTCGGGAACCGAGAGGTAGATGTCCCCGCGCACCGGCTCATTCACCACCTGGAAGTCCTCGGACGCATTGCCGGCGGCGACCTTCGACACTGAGGCGAACTGATCGTCCTTCAGGGATATCCGCGTCAGGTCCTTGAGCGAAGCTTCGCAGCGGACCTCGCCGTTGTCGGCCACCAGCAGCGACTGGTCGGCCAGGGCCGGACTCGCAAAGCCTGCAAGCGCGAGACCAATCAAGCTGAAACCGAGGCACCGGCGCCCAAGGCATCGCAGATCGCTTGCCAGCGTCATGCCAATGGCGGCCATCCCGGCCGATCCCGTGAACGAGAGAGCGGGTGCGATCATACCGGCGTTTCCTGCTTCTCGACCATGCCGAAGCCGGCAAGCCGCAGCGACACGCCGGTGTAGCGCCAGGTGAAGCGGAATACGCGGTGCTCGGCCGTGACCTCCTTCGAGCCCGCCACGGTGTGGAGCACACCGCCGACCTCGCTGGTCAGCGCCTCGGGATCGGTCCGGAGCCAGTCGATCGTGAAGAACTGGGTGATCTGCGATCCCTGCTGCTCGTCGACGACTTTGAGGAGATCGCGCTTGAGGCTCCCCCGTACCGGTTCGTCGGCCAGCGCGAGGATTGCGTTCATCCAGTAGTCGAGCGTTTCCGGGGAGCGGTTGAGCACGAGCTGCGCCGCATCGCGCGTCACCAGTTCGAGGTATTCCTTGGAGACGCCTGCGCTACTCACGGTCAGCCGGGAATGCGCGATCGGCTCCAGGATGACTTCGCGGTCGCGGGTGAGCGCCGCGCTTGCCGCGCCGATCGCCAGCAGGCCGAGCGTCAGCGATGCGAGCGCGAGCGCATTACGCTGGCGCAGCACGCGTTGGGCCGCGAGGTGGGCGAGAGCAGTGTCCATCCTCAGCCTGCCATCACGCGCAAGTGGGACGGTGGACAGACCCTCAGACCGAAAAACGAACCCGGCAGGTGCCAGTAGCCCGCGTGGAGGATCCACGCCATCGATCGTCCGGCTCTTGCCTTGCGATAACCGAACCACGTTCCGACCGCACAAATAAGGCCGATGACAACGTGCTGCGTAAGGACGCCCCAGACGAACGGGATGAACATGACGAGAAACTCGTCGAGCGTCCAAAACCCGATCAGTTCGGGATCGTCGAGATGCCTCGGGATCGAAAAGCGGTCCATGAGTTTGTCCACCGTCAGTTGGCGAGCCCTTGGGGGATGGGGGCGAGGCTCGCCGGTTGCCGTCTCAGATCGTTGCCGTGACGGTCGATGTGACGATCGGGATGCCGGTGCCGGCACCAACGCCAACACCCACCGGAATGGCGACCTGTCCCAGGCTGAAGCGACCCGAGGCAAGCCCGACGATGCCGCCGGCAAGGCTCAGCACGGTGATGATCTTGCCGCCCGAGCCTTGCAGGAAGTTGGTGAACTTGGTGAGCGCGGTGTTGAACGTCGCGTCCGTACCGGCAAACGCAGCATCCGCGCCGAGCACCGTGCCCGCCGCAACGAGCGCGGTGGCGAGCGCCAGCGATTGTGCCCAGGGCGGCAACGTGTCGCCCACTGTCTTGATCTCCATGTCGAGAACCCCTGATTGCGTGTGCGGCCGAAGCGATCCGCACGCTCAGGAAGCCTTGCGCGCCGCTGATTGCACAGCGCACCGGAGGCGTCGTCGGCCAAAAATGCGCTGCGGCATGGTGTCTGGTTCAGGGACGGTACCGGGTTGGTTTGCCCTGTTGTCCAGCCTTGGGCACCATGATGGCCACGCCGGGACGCAGGCCGCACCACCCTGGTCGATAATGCCGTCCGGGGTGGGCCCGACTGGCATCGGCGTGGGCCACCTGCGCGACGAATCGCATTGTCTGCCGAGCGGCGCGCCAAGGCGCCGACCGCCCACCCCTCACGCCAGCAATACCTCTTTTCCGGGAATGTCGCCGTGGACTGCGACTGGCAGGTTCGCGGCAGGCAAAAACCCGTGCCGCCTGATCGAGGCCGGGTGCAAGGGGGCTGACATGCTGGCCAGCAACGACACCGATGATCCCGGAGCGGTTTGCTCCAACTCGCTGATGTCAGGACTGTGCGCGATCATTTTGCGCGAGCTCGATCGCCGGGGGATCAGTTCACGGCATCTTGCTGACATGTGCGTCATCCGCCGACGGCAGGGGTTTCGCGAACGGCTCGCCTCGGCGCAACTGCTCCCTTCCGAAATAGACGCCCTGGTCCGTTATCTCGAGATCGACATCGTCCGCGTGACCATCGCGCTCGAAGTGTTCGGCGATGCCGAGTCCTATCCGGACGCGCTCACGCATAACCTCGGCAATGTCTGCCGCGCCTTGAGAGGTGCGGTCGAGCGCCAGGGCGATGCCCTCGATTGCGCGTTCGAACCGATGCGCCCTGCCCTGTGCGACGCGGTCGCCGACCGGATCTGCCAGGCGCTGGTCCAGCATCATGCCCGGATTGAGCAAGCGCGTTCGGCTCTGCTGTAGTAACCACGCTTCCTCTAACGCACCGATCCATCCGCGAGAAATTGCTGGACGAGCGCGGCATGGGTGCCAAGCTTACCGGGGCGTTTGGGGCGATATGCAAGCGGCGGGGACGACTTTGTTCCACTCCCCAGCATCATTCCCAGTACATTGTCGACATAGGCACGCGTCTCGACAAATGGCGGCACGCCGTTGTGGCGGGTGACCTGCCCGGGCCCGGCATTGTAGGCCGCCAGTGCGAGGTCATAGCGCCCGAAGGCATCAAGCTGGCGGCGCAGGTAGCGTGCCCCTCCCCTCAGGTTCTGCGCGAAGTCCCAGGGATTGGCGATACCGAGCGCCCTGACGGTGCCGGGCATCAGCTGGGTCAGACCTATGGCGCCACGGCCACTCAGCGCGACAGGGTTATAGCGGCTTTCCTGCGCGACGAGCGCATCGAGTAGCGCAGGAGCGATACCTTCCTCACACGCGATCGAGGCCAGGATCGAGGACAAGCTCGCACGCCGCATTCGGGCCACGCGAGACAGAAACGTCGGCGGTGTCGGGAGGCTCGTAGAGCAGGGTTCTTCAGCGTTCAGTGCCGTCGACCATTCCATAGTCGGCACGGCGAAGGCCCGGTCACGCAGCCTCGCCGCCATTTGCGGCCCAAACGGGGTATCGCTCGCCGGGCGATCTGCGCCGCCGACGACGGTAAACGGAAATCCTATCGCCTTTTCTGTACCAAAGGATTGAATCTGGACACCGCGCGCTTGCGCATCCTGGACGATCAGGGCCAAAGCCAAAATCGCCACCGATCTTCCACATCTTGTCATGCAAACGCACCCTTCGGTGGGGCACGTGTTCCGGTTATCGCAGGACCAGCCTTGCAAAGTGCTCTGGCGAGGGCAAGGCTCTTTAGCTCAGGCTTGGTGCGACAGGACTTAGCAGACCTCTTGCCTCTCAAGCGGCATGGTGGCTCGCCATATATGCAGGCGCGCCAGTAAACGTTCATGAAGGCAGTTGAATAGAGCGAGCTATGTTACTCCATCGCGATACAATCGGCGCAATCGATGAGCCCAGCTCCGAACGCATGTCGTTTCGAACCAAGCCGGCTATCAAAGAAGCCATTCAGAGGGCCGCTGCGCTTTCGGGCGTCGATGCTTCCGCCTTCACGATGAACGCTGCTTACAGGGCGGCGATAGAAACGATCTCGGGACGCGAGCGTACAATGCTCGAACAAAGGGATCATGAGACGTTCTTTGCAGCTCTCGACCACCCGGCAGGACCCGGCGAGAAGTTACGTGCGGCTTTCGCGCGTCACATGGCAACGATCGAAGGCAAGTGACCCCGATCCTGTAGGACGACCGATCCGGTTTTTCGCTACCAACGCGCACGTTGCCTTTTATGGCGATTTGGCGGCGATCTCGTTCTCGCTAGCTAGCGCCATATCGCAACCGCAGCAGAAGACATCAGTGTTCAGCGAGAAGCTGCAGAGGGCCCGCAACGGCATGGCACCTCAGGAGCTTGATGATCGCCTATGAGCATCAAATCCGCTTGATGTAGGCAAAACCCTGTTTGACGATCATCAAACCGCGTGGCGAACGGCGAAGATTTCCGTGGGTTCGAGGCCAGTCGGAAGATCCGGGCCAATACTTCGGACGAAACAGTTACCCGGCGCACTTCCGCGCAACTCCGACAAGACGGACGGACGCCGCCCCGGTCGGCGCCACGGCAAGGGAAGGCCATCGCATCTGCACAGCGAGGCATAAAATCCTTGCAGAGCAATTCCATAGCCTCCGCAATCGATATCCTGTGGCTTCATCGCAACATAAACGCAGTACAGCCCGCTGTAATCAAACAAATGCATTGCCCCCAAAAGATGATCGTCCCTAAACGCCGCCGCAGGTCGCCAAGAACAGAAATAAATGACCTGATGAAATTTATGAGGAATAGAAATGAAGTCGATTTTTCTTGCCGCCAGCGCCGCTCTTGTCGTCGCTAGCCCCGTCGCCGCGCGTGAGTTCAATGGCCCCTACGTCGGCGCCGGCGCGACGCTGGACAACGTGCAGGGTTCGGGCCCGGCCGAGGGTCTTGGCGCCAATGGCGTCGGCGGCACCGTGTTCGCCGGCTATGATATCGCGATGGGCAAGACGTTCGCCGGCCTCGAAGCCAATGCCGATATCTACTCGGCCGATGTCGACCTCGGCGGCGCCACGGCCAAGGCCGACTGGGGCTGGGGCATCGGCGGCCGCGTTGGCTACAAGCTCAACGAAGGCACCGCGCTTTATGGCCGCCTCGGCTATGCCCGCGCCCGCGCAAGCGCCGGCGGTTTCCACGAATGGGCCGATGGCGTGCGCTATGGCGCCGGCATCGAGACCAGCCTTTCGAGCAAGGTTTCGCTGCGCGCGGAACTGAGCCAGTTCAATTACGAGCAGGACGTCATCAACAACCAGGTGTCGCTCTCGCTCGCCTACGGGTTCTGATCAGCCCAACAGTCTCCGGGCTGGACTTGGGGGGCCATATGGCCCCCCATTTTACGCTCGACATCAATCGACTGATGTGAGCCAACAATCAGCTGCCGGGCGTTTCAGGCAAAGCATCCTCAGGCACTTCACCCGCGGAGGGACAACCTGATGCTGCATCGTGCACTTCGCCACACCAGCACCTTGCTCGCCATGGCGGCCTCGTCGGCGGGTGCGCTGGCACACCCTGGTGGACTGAATGCCGAGGGATGCCACAACGATCGCCGAAACGGCGGGTATCATTGCCATCGCAGCGGCGGGAGCGGCGCTTCCAGTTCGCGCCTCGCATCGCCGCGGTCGTTGAGAAGTCGCAATGACGGGGGTTATTATCCCAATTGCGCGGCTGCACGTGCTGCAGGGGCGGCACCGCTTCGGCGAGGTGATCCGGGATACCGGGCAGGGCTGGATCGCGACGATGACGGGATCGCATGCGAGTAAGCGTCGGATGCATGCATCGTCCGACTTTGGCCGAAGATCACAGGCCCCCCGGGGTCGAGCCATGTCGTCGTCCAGGCAGTCGCGTTTAGGGAGTTGTATCCAATGAGCCTGTTGTTTCTTGCGGCTGCAACGGCGCTGTGTGCTGCGCCTTCGGTGCACGATGGGGACACCATACGTTGCGGTGCCGAACGGATCCGTATCGCCAACATCGATGCCCCAGAACTGCCCGACAGCCCCAAATGCAAAGATGCCCGCAGATCCTACGCGTGGTGCGATTATGAGCAGGGATACAAGGCGCGCGACGCCTTGCAGGCGTTTCTATCAGGCCACACCGTCCACATCGCGAGACTGGGAACTGACAGGTACGGCCGCACCCTTGCCCGGATTTCGGTAAACGGCCGGGATGCGGGCGGTTATCTTGTCCGTGCAGGCCTCGCGCGGTGGTGGAATTGACCTGCTTCTCGTCAGCTTGGCACCGCTGCATGAGCTGATTTGTCAGGCACGCATGCAACCACGTGATCGATCCGTAGCCCATCATGGCAAGCTCCCCCGCCGTAAGCCGGGCCGGTGGAATGACGGTGCGGCATGGGAGCATGTGCCCGCCGACCGAGCCGGCGCGAAACGCAACCCAGGGGCGGCTTGGGGGCGCCAGGAGAATTCAGTTGCCGAACACAATTCACCCTGGGCGTTTCACCGCCAATCACAGGTCACCCCTGACGGTCTTCATGATCGGGATGCGGATCAACAAGCTTCACCGCATCGACAAATGGTGGCCGGTCGCAAGGGCGATGAGACCCATGATCGCGGAACTGTCAGGGCAGCCAGACAGCGGGTTTCTCGGCGCGGAGGTCATGCGGAGCGGTCTTCGGACCCTCGTTTTCCTGCAATATTGGCGCAGCTTCGACGACCTGGAGAGGTTCGCCACAGACCGCAGCGCAAGCCACTTGCCGGCCTGGAAAGCCTTTTATCGAAAGGCCAACAGCGGCGAAGCTGTTGGAATTTTCCACGAGACCTATTGCGTGGACCCGGGCCGTTTCGAGACGGTCTACGGCAATATGCCTGCTTTCGGCCTCGGGCGTGTGGCGGGCCTTTCCCCTGCAGGCGGTGCTCGCAACAAAGCCCGTGCCCGAATGAGCATCTCCGCAGGCTCCAGCAGCGCCTTATAGTCGGTTTGCAAGCGGGCAAGTCCAGTGCTCCGACAGCTTCCTCTGGTAATAGGGGCTCCACTGTGGTGATATCCATGCCGGTTTAAATGGCCGATTTCTGGGGATAATTCGGTCATACTCGTTCAGATTTTGCCGGATTAGACGGCGCTTTGGCAGATCGTAGAGGCCCTTCCGCAAAAGCCCCCGCATGCGCTCAGTTTTGCCGGCGCATGAACTCAGCGAAGAGCGGCACGCTGAAGTCCAGGTATCCATGGTCGGTGCTGTAAATCATGCCCTTGGATATGATGTTAGCACGCGCAGGGCCGAGGGAGTTCAACGTTCGCCCCATGGCCTTTGCGATATCCGCCATCGCGTATGGCCCTTCCCCAAGGTTCGCCATGGCTTTCACGAACTGCACTTCGGCTTTCGTGAGCCGGTCAATTCGAACCTTGAAGAACCCATCATCGAGGATGGCGAGCGTTTCGGCGTAGGACTGTTCGACATCGGGCAAGGTGATCAGGGGCCCCTCGGCATTGTTCCAGACCACAGAAGCCCATTCCTGCAGGAAGAACGGATACCCCTTCGTCCGTTCCACAACGGCCGCCAGTGCGTCAGCCGCGATTTCAGCGTCTTCCTCGACAATCGGCTTTTCAACCGCCTGTGCCGCCGATGATGGGTCAAGCGGCCCCACCGCAGGAAACAGGAAAAGCCGCTCAGCGTAGGACTTCGCCTCTCCGGCCATGCGTGCGATTTGCGGCAAACCAGCGCCTACCATGAGCACCGGCATTCCTTCCTGTGCCATACGATGAAGCGAGACGATCAAAGCTCTCAGATCGGCCTCAGACAAGTATTGCACTTCATCGATCAGCAGCAGCCAGCCACGGCCGGCTGCTTGAGCTGCCTTGCCGATCAGTATGAACAAATCAGGGAGATCGTATTGGAGATCACCCGAGTCGGCCAATCCAGGCTCACTTTCGGCTTCGACGCCTATGTTGACGCCAGCCACCTCGATGTTGAACGCCGAAGCAAAGTTTCTCAATCCTTTGAGACCCCGCATCGCCACGCTCTTCGCCGCCTCGACGCCTGAAAGAGCCCGCATCACTTTGCGCATTTCGGGGTAAAGTAGCCGGGCCAGTCTCTCGCCTTCAGGTGATTCAACCCGGGAAACGAGGAGACCGGCTTCTTCTGCATTCCGGCCAATCTCATTGAGCAGGACCGTCTTGCCGGTGCCCCGCAGGCCCAGCAACATAATGGAGCGTGCACTTTTCCCCATCATTGCTCGACCGCACGAAATTCGCGCCGCGTCCAGAGTTGAGTCCCGACCCGCCAATTCTGGTGGGCGGCTTCCAGCGCCAGGTGCAAAGGGGTTGCGATAGGGGTCCATGTCGGCTCCGGAATGATCATTCTAGTGAAACATATCAAAATCTACGGATTTTTGCTATACATCGCTAGAGTTTAGTAGGAAGCGATGCCCTCGGTCACATGATGGGGCTATCCGTGGACCGATTGCGACTCCAACGAGGACGGTCTGAATGTCCCCAACGGGCCGCTTCTCTCGTCGCCATGGAATGGCGCATTTCGGCATAGGCAGCCGTTATTGCCCCCCTTCAGACGACCGGCCTTGGGTGGGAAGTTCCCGTTGGCACCGAGCATCCGAATAACCGGTATGCCGGCACCGCCGCATGGAAGCTGCCTTTCCGGTCAGTCCGGCACCTCGGGCGAGCAACCCGCTTGATCAGCTATCTTCGCTGAACCGCTTCGCCAGTCGCGCACTCGCGCCGCTTTTCGCAGACACCCGCGACCCATAGCGCAGGACGGTGCGCGCATCCTTCCAGCGATACGCCTGCATGATCGCGGGCAGCCCCTCGCCCGCGACGAAGTTGTCCTGCGCCACGCCGACGCGGATCGAGTGCGACGACACCGCCGCCAGCCAGCGATCGCGCTCGGCTTCGCCCATCGCCCCGAGCAACCCCTGCTCCCACGCCTGCCGGACCAGACGCCGATAGATCAGGGCGATGCTCCCCGAGTGCAGCCGTTCGCTCCCGATCCGGTCGATCGACCCGTCGAAATGCGTGACCACCCGGCGCAGCAACGGCCCCCGGACAATGGCCCCGGCCGCGCGCCAGCGGTCGATCGCCTGCATCGTCGCCGGCGACAGATAGCCAAGCGCCCCTTCGCCGGTCTGATCGGCCTTGCTCGACGGAATATGCAGCAGCCCTGCCCCTTCCCGGTCCGGCCCCTCGATGTGCGCCACGTCGATCGCCACCAGCTCCGACCGCCGCGCCGCCGTGTCATAGGCGATGCGCAACAGCGCCGCGTCGCGCAAGCCCAGCGCATCGCGGCGGCAGGCCTTGAGCAGGTGCGCCAGGCACACCCCCGTCGCCGGGCTGTCGAGATCGGCGATGTCGCCCTTGAAGCGGATCGCCTTCGCCTGGCGCTGGCGCGTGCCCAGGTGCTTGCGCATCGCCTTGCGCTCGAACCGGACCAGCGGATCGGCGGTCAGATCGGCCAACCCTGCCATGCGATACGCCCACCCGAGGTGCACGAGATAGCGTTCGATCGTCGCGCTCGCGCGGGGTTTCACATGCGCGTCGTCGATCCCGGCGAGCGCGCGGATCCACGCCGCGACATCGGCGGGCGCGGCATCGGCCGGCGCGATCCGCCGCGCGATGCACCACCGCCCCCACAGCCCCAGATCGCTGCGGAACGCACGGCGCGTGTTCGCCGACCACCCGCGCATCGCGGCTTCGAGCAGCGCCTCGTCGATCCGCACCGCCGGCCCGACCAGCGCGCGCACCTCGCCAACGAGGTCGGCGGGCTCGGTGCTGAGGCGAACAACGGCGGTCGAGGCGCGGGATTTCGGCATGGGGGAGAGGGTAGCGGGAGCCGGCGCCGCTGTATAGAGTCGTGATAAGCAGCCATTATCACCACTAGAGCGACAAGCACGTGGACGCAAATGCGCTCATCGGTCTATAATTGGTTCATGAGCCCCCCTCCCCTGCCCCTCTGCACACTCGCCTGGAGCCCCGATCTGGCAAACGCGCTGGCCGAGACGGCGGCGGCCGTGGCACGTCTCGACGCGCGGATTTGCGCGAGTTCCTGGGCTCCGGCGTGGCGCTTGCGGGCAAGCTGGGCAGGGTATGCCGCCGCGCTGCGTCTGCAGGCCTTCGCGGTCGACGAAATCGATAGTATTGCTCACGCCTGCGGTCTCCAGCTGGCCGGAAGGCCCCGCCTCGAAACAGCGGCGGATCCTTTTGCCGCTTTCGCCCCGTGGGAGGCGCGCCTCGCCGAACCCCACGGCCGCCACTGGCGCGAGGACCTGCCCTTCAGCTTCGACCCGCCCCAGGTGTCGGCTGCCTAAGTTTAGGTCATTGCTGAAGGCTTTTTGGGCAGCCGCTCTGCCATAATTGATGGCAGCACATCGCCCTTTCCTAGGGCAGTCTCGGCCGGAATGGTGGCCGTCATCCTCTAACCTCGCGCAGCATCCGCGCGGTCGCATTGGAAGCTGGTGCAAGCTTGCGGCCGTATCGCAGCGCGGTGGACGTCGATGTCCACCGCAGTGCCTGGGCGATGGGGCCAGCATCCTCGCCGCTGGCGAAGAGATCTTGCGTGAGCCCGACCCTGAGCGAATGGGTGCTGAGCGCCGCAATCGCCGCGTCGAGATCCTTACCGACGAGATTGACCAGATGCTCGTCGGCCGCGCGCATGGCGGTGCGCTTGATGATCAGTCGCACCGCTGCAGGCGTCAACGGGGCCTCGCCGATGACGTAGGTCGTCGAAGCCAGCACAGGCTTCGCTTCAGTAGGCACTTTCGCCCCTGCAGGCAGCCGCCACTGGAATCCTGGAGGCGCCGGCAACGACCGGGGTGGCTCGGCCTCGCGCGCTTTGGTCCGTATCACGCCGATGCGACGGAACAGCGGCCCTTCAGAATTCGCGCTGGCATTGCGCCATGCCGAAACCCGCCGCATCGTATCGGGCGACAGCCAGGCGTAGGCCCCCTGTCCTTCCTGGTCGGTCTTCGAGCGGGGCACGGTGAGCACCGCGGAGCCGTCGCTTTGGCTGGCGACATGGTGGCACATAACCTTCACCAGTTCGGAGACACGGAGGCCCGTGTCGTAAGCGAGACTGAGCAGCGCCGCATCGCGCAATCCGGGTAGCGTTCTGGGACACGCCTGCAGCAGTGCGCTCAAGGTGAACCCCTTGGCGGGTTCGGTGCCGATGCCCGCGCCAAAGCGCAAGGGCCCAGCCTGCCGCTGCGCTACTCCCACCCGGCGCCGAAACCCGCGCAGCGCATCACGCACGATCGCCCCGCGCGTCGGGCTTGGCGCGCCGAGCAGGCCGTGCACCACGGCGAGGCTCGCCAGACGCCGACCGACCGTGGCCGGCTTGAGCTGCCGTCGTTCGCAATCTTCGAGGTAGGCGACGATCCGCGCTTCGTCCGCGGGCAGGCCGATCCCGCGCGCGCGCGTACAAAACGCCGCATAGCAGGCCAGGTCATTGGCAAGCGCCTTGACGCTCGCCGGTGCGCGCGCCTCGAGGATCTTGCGGAAGGCGAGGCGGTCAATCGCACCGCCTTGGCCAATAAGAGCAACTAACAGCGCGGTCAGCTGCGCGACGCGGTTCGCAGCCCGATCCCCGCGCCGGCGCGGCAGCGGCGCTTCAGCGGCGGTGCGGACCATCACCAGCTCGCCGAGGGCGGGCGGCATGGCGGTGACAGATCGAGCCGAGGGGGATTTTGCGGGCATGGACGCCTGATACACGTCCTCGGCAGCTACGTCACTATCGATAATATCCCATTAGCGATAGTGTATCAATTCGCCCGCCCCTGTAGTTGTATAGTTATCTAATAGTCGCTATACATCAATAACGATGCGTTGATTTTCCAGCATTTTATCGGACAGGACCGCCATGGCGCACCCCAGCGACGTTCCCGCGCTCGAGACGCAGGCCCTGCTCGCGCTCGGCCGCCTCGATGGCGCGCTCAGCGTGGCTCGGCCGCGCACGCTGCGCCTGCTCGCCGGCCAGCAGCTGCGGACCCTGCTGATCGCCGCGCTGCGTCAGGAGGGACATAGCTTCACCGATCCGCGCTTCCACGCCTGGTGCGCCGGCCTCGTGACGCTGTCCGATGCCCCACCGCGCGACCTTCGCGCGCCCCGGGCTGTGTGCGAGGCGATCCTCACCGAGCTCGCGCACAGCAGCTGGGAGCCGCTCGCCGCGCTCGCCGCGCGGTTCTCCGCGGCGCTGCTGGCGCCGCAGGATCATGAGGGCGGCGCGCCAGACGCAGAGACCGGGCACGCGGCCGCCCACAGCCTCGTCACCGCGGCGCGCGATCTGATCGCAGCGCTCGAGCCCTCCCCGCTACCGCTGCCCGCGCTGGCGCAGCTTCACCGCGCGCTGAACGGCCATATCCGCTTCGCCCCGCCCGAACGCGCCCCCATGCCGATCAGCCTGGGCCCGATGCGGCTGACCGTCGAGCGCGCCGCGCTGCCGAGCCCACGCTGGTCGCTCGAAATGCTGTGGGGCGAACATTGGCGCGCCGCCGGGCTTGTCGCCCACGCCCTCCCCTTCCCCGGCCTTATCCGCCTCGACGCCGTGCCGGGCGCGGCCGAGCCGGGCGATGCGCGCATCCTCGTGACGCGCGCGCTGCGCGAGGTCGCGCAAAGCCTGTTCGACCAGCTAGGCGAAGCGGATCAGCGGGCCCGGCGCATCGCGGACCTCCAGCCCGGCCGCCGCCGCACCTCGCGCGCGCCGGCGCTGCTCGAACTGCTGGCAGGCTTTGGCCCGCTGCGCTCGGCGCAGATCGAAACGCTGCTCGGCGCCACCCGACTTGGCGTCCGCGCAATGCTCGCCGCGCTGGGTGACATCGGTGTGCTCGAGCGCACCACGGTCGCGGGCGTGCGCCTCTATGCGGCCGACCTCAGCGCTCGCCCGGCGCCCGATACCAGCGAGCCAGCTGCCGGCTTTGCCTTCTCGTCTGCGGCGCTCGGCGAGTACAACGCGGCGATGGCCGACATCGACGCGCTGCTGGCCCGAAGCGGCGTGAGTCTGGACGATGCCGAGGAAGACGACTGATCGCGAGCCCCGTGACAGCGCTTGCGCTCCAAATCGCTGCTTATCGGTGAAATCTTGCGTAAATCATCATAAGTGCATGATTTAGATTAAGAATTTTCAAGTGTCCGGAAAAGCCCCTTACAGCGCGAAAACGGCGCCTCGGATAGGGTAAGGGTGCGGAGACCCCTGCAACGCGCTCTACGCGATTCTGAGGGCAAAATCCGGCGAAATTGCCCTTTGGGGCTCGCGAGGGCGCCCCATTCCCGGCGCGGTCGGCATTCTCGCCCGAAGCACCAGCGCATAGGCCCCGATCAGGTCGGCAAGCCCGGCCTCCCAGCGAACGACCCGCCGCGTGATCAGGCCCTCGGGCACAGACCATGGTGCGGGGGCATCGGGGCGGCGGCCTTTCGGGTCGAGCAGGTTCGCGCTCGATCGCAGCAAGGCCGGTGCCGACAAGGCGACAAGACGTTCGAAGCGATCGGGCGCCTGCGGTCGCGCGCTGTGCGCCGCCGCCAGCAGCGCGATCCGCGTCGGCGCCAGATGGAAGCGGTTAGCGACGAACCGGGTGCGGTAAGCGGTTTCGCCGCGGCGCATGCCCCTATTCTGCTGGCCCATGAGCTGGCCCAGAACGTTGTGATTGAACGCGGCCATCGCCGCGGTCGGCGGCAAGCGGCGACGCAGGCGGTCGAGCGCGACCACCTGCGCTTCGAGGATCCGCACGGCGGACCGCGGAGCCCGATCGCCGATGAGCCGGCGCACCGGGGCCAGCGGCAGATTATGGCGCTGGCAGCGCCAGCTCGCGCGCAGAATCCAATCGCGTTCGAGCACCATCGGCTCGCCGGCGATCACCGCATCTCGCCAGCACAGCGCGCAGCCGAAGACCCGCAGCGCCGGCGGCAGCAGCGCGCTTTCCGGCGCGGGGATAAAGGTGGCTGCGATGGCGCGGGTCGGTGCCTGAACCGCCCAGGCCAGGGTTTCGATGAGCTGGTGGAACGCCGCATAGTCGGCCGCCGCAACGCCGGGCCAGCCTCGCGCGAGATCGCGCGAAGCGAGCCAAGGCTCGCAGTCGAGATGCCGAAACAGCTCGGCGCGCGTCACCTCGTGCCGGGCCGCCAGGCGGTCCATCCACGAATCCCACGCCTCGTTGGGCCGCGGCCGCACCCGGAAGGCCAGCGGTTCGGGCGGATCTGCGCCCAACATCAGGCGGGGACATGAGCGGGGAGCAAGTCCGCCGCGGCCCGCAGATCGGCGAACGCGACCCGCTCGCGCCCGTCGCGGTGCGCGACCTTGAGCGCCCAGTGGAGCAGCCGCTTGAAATTGCCGGTGACGCCGTGGCTGTGCCGCCAGATGAACTCGGCCATATCGGGCTCTGCCAGGCGTTCGGGCTCGACAAGCCGCATCCCCTGCGCCAGCGCGAGAATCAGCCGCTGCGAGGCTTCTCCCGGCGCCCAGGGCTGCAGCCGCAGCACGATCGAGCGATAGGCGAGCTCGACGTCCTCGGCAAAGATGTCTGCCGCCACCTCCAGCCCTGCCACCACCATCGGCACCTTGCCTTCGCTCATCAGGAACCGGAAGGCGTCGAGCGTGTCGCGCCGGGCCTTGCCACCCGCGGTGAGGATCGCGTGGACATTGTCGATGGCCACCAGCCTGGTGCGCTGCTGCTGCAGCAGGTCCACCACCTTGAGATCGGCAACCCGGTGGATGCTGCGCGTAATCGGCCAGCCCTGCTTCCACAGCAAGGTCAGGTTGATTTTGAGCGAGGTCGGACTGGACGGGATCACCGTCCTGAGCACGGGGGCATGACGCGCCTCGTCCCAGTCATACGGCTCCGGGAAATCAAGCAAGATCCTGCGCTGAGCCTCGCGCAGGATCGAGGTCTTGCCCATGCCCGATTGGCCGACAAGGATCACGCAGGTGGGCCGTTCATCGGGCTCGTCGTGCGCCAGATCGACCAGCGTATCGACCGCGCGGCGGGCCTCGACGAAGTCGATCCAGAAGGCCAAGCCAGGCTGCGCGGGATTTAATCCCGCCATTGGAGCCATCCGTCATCGGGCAGCTGCGCCGCGGGGATCCAGTTCGCCGCCGCCGTGTCCGCGGCGGGCCTTGCCGATTCGGCATGCGACACCCCTTCGCGCTCCTGCCGCTTGCGCTCCTGCCGGGTGCTTCGCGTGCGCTGCCTGGCCGTCAGGGCTTCCTGCCGTGCCGCCTGGATATAGCGTGCCGTCGCAGCGCGGGCGCCATCGGCCTGGTAGGCCGCCCCCTCTTCGCGCTGCCGTCGCCGCGCGGCTTCCCACTCGGGCTCGGTCACGTGCGGGTAGCGCCCGACAACCGGCACGGACAAGAACGCCCCATCGAGGTCGGCGTAGACTTCCTGCAAGGTGCGTTCGTCGCGGTGCACCGTGATTTTCTGGCCGATGCGCGGCGCCAGCAGTGGATGCCAATACCGGCGATGGCGCAGCTGCAGGCCATAGGAATGCACGGTCAGCTCGCTCGCCGGCAGGAATTGGCGGGTCAGATGGCCGATATCGAGGCCTGCCGACAGCAACGGCGCCCCGCCGGATGTTTCTTGCGCCCAGACCTGCGCCGGACAGCGACCGCTCAGCCCCCGGTGCGGCGTGTTGTGGTAGATGCCGATCTGGAACAGCAGCCAGCGTTCGAACTCGTCGATCGTCATGGCTGCGGCCTGCCCGGCATCGTAGCCGTCGCGCTGCGTCACGTTCGATCCTGTCGCCCCCGGCAGCAGCCGCATCTTGCCCACCATGGTGCCGATCAGCCGCTCGATATGCCCGCCAAAATGCGCCGGTCCGCGCGGGCGAATATCGGGGTCGATGCCGTTGGCCAGGCACGCGCGGCGAAAGCTTTCGGCCCGGTGCGGGGCGGCATGATCGGCATGAAGTCGCTTGAACTGGCCATGCATCGGATAGTCGACCTCAACGCCGAGCTGGCGGAGAAGCGGCTCCTTGGGCAGCAAAGCGTTGGCCACGGCCCGACCGCAGCGGAAGATCGAGGGGTCGCCGAAACTCACGTAAAAGCCCAAAATACTGCGCGTCGAGATCTCGATCAGCAGCGTGAGCCAGGGACGACCCAGTTCCGCGCGATGCACACTGTCGACGAGGATCACATCCGCGCGGGTATGATCCATCTGCACGAGGTCGAGCAGGCCGCTGCTCTCATAAGCGCCGGGATGCGGCTCGTGGGCGCTGCGCTGCTTCGACCCCATGCTCGCGCGCGCCCGCTGCGGCGCCGATATCTCACCGATCAGCCGAACGATCGTCCGCTCGCTGGGAACTTCCGCTGGCGCGAACCGGAAATCGCCGGTTTCGGCGATGAGCAGGCCGCGGATTTCGCGCGCGGCCAAGGCTGCTGAAGGAGGCGTCTTGGTGAGATATATCTCACTGATCAGGCCTTCCAGCGCCTGTCGCATCGCCGGCGATAGGCGATGATTACCCACCTTGGGCCCCCTCGGCGTGGGGGCCAGCGAGGCGGCGACCGGATCGGCCCGGAACCTTACGGCAAGGCGACGCACCTGACGGTCACCAAGGCCCGTGGCCGCAGAAACCGCCGCCACCATGGATGCCGTCAGCTTACCGACCAGCGGCACGTGCTGTCGGAAGGCAGCGTAGAGCTCCGCGCCTGCGGCCAGGGCTTCGGTTGACTTGACCTTTGGCCGATGTGGTTTGCGCTCGATCAACCGCCGTCCCCTGACCGAAATTAGGCCATGCCGATGACATCAACTTTGGCAGAGCGCCCGACACAATAAATCGGCTTGCTCGAATTGATGGCATCGAAGTCGATCTAATTGATTGATATTAGGTGCATAAATTATGTTGCCGCTAACTTTGGCAGCTAACACCAACGGTTTGCCGCGCGGGGCAGCGCCTGGGCCGCCTCGCTCGCCGCGGCGATGCGCCCGCATGTGTTCTCGCTCGGTGCGGCGCCGCTCGCGTTGGCCGGGCTCGCCCCGCGCAGCCTGTTCAAGGCGGACCTGGAAAGGCCCCTTTCCGCCTTGCTGACCTCCGCGATCGATGCGGCCGCGACCGATGTGGCAACCGACCTGGCCGCAGTGCGTACAGCGCTTGCGCTGGGCGACGAACGATTGGCGGGGCTCTACGCCTCATCGCAGGCGCCGGCGGTGTGGCAGCTGATCCTGAGCCTGGGACCCCTCACCCGCGCCGAACTGGCCCGCGCGCTTGATGTGACCCGCCGAACGGCCTCGCAGGCCGCCGCAGCGCTCGACAGGGCCGATCTGGCCACCCTGCGCCCCGGTGACCATGCCCTGGCCCCCATTGCGGCTCCCAGGGCCTCCTGAGGCGCGTTACGGCGCCAACGACACCTCGCGGTAGGGCACGCCAATCCTTTTGGGGGCTGACGCCCGGCGCTTGAGCAACTGGCGGGCAAAGCGTGCGGCTTCGTTTTCGTCGGCAAACGAGACCGCCCTCCCCTGCCCTTTAGTGCCGATCCGCCCCCAGGCGAACTCGACGATCGAGGCCCCGAACAGGTCGCGGCTCACCGCGACGGTATAGCGCCGGGCGACATTGCGCTCTGCGCAGACGGCTTCGAGCCAAATGAAGCTGCCGTGGGTCGGGGTGTCCATGCGCGCATAAATGCCGCACGAGGATTCATGCAATCCAACGGGAATTTTGAATCAGTCGAGTCTCAGTGATTCACGCAGGCGATTTATCTCGGGCACCGCCCCCAAGCGGTCAGGATGGGCATTTGGATCAGCTTTTCTGCAAGACGGACTCGATCGCCTTCAGAACCTCAGCCGTTGATGCACCGCTTCGAGCAGGAACCTTGAACGTGTGCCCTCCCCTCGCCGAATGCGCATAGCGCAAGATCACCTTGCCATTCGCCCCCCTCACTTCGGCATCGGAGTTCGATGACTTCACTGGAGCGACCGTTGCGCGGATGAGGCGCTTCGCAATCTCTGGAGCGGGAAGCGCAGTTCCAAGATCATCGCGCTCAGCCACGATCGCACGGCTTTCGGCGATCATGAGATCCAGTGCGCGCCTGTCAGAAGTCAGTGGCTTGATGTCTCGCGCCACCCGCACGGTAATGCCATGGGTGTCCGGGAAAGCAGCAACGATCTCTGATGGTAGCCGCGCCACGTCCAGCAGGCGGCTGAGCCACGACTTCGATATCTTCAGATGCTCGGCCATCTCACTTTGGTTTGAGTTGTAAAACTCGTCGAGCGCGCGGGAATATTCCTTCGCGCGCTCCCAGTCGGAGATATCCTTCCGAGACCTATTCTCAATGTCGGAAACCCGAAATGCCTCTTCGTCGGAGACGTTCTGGATCGTTACGAGATATTCGAATTCGGGATGGTGGTGGGTACGCAGCCACTGAACCGTCCACCAACGACGAACGCCCGCAATGATCTCGAAGTCGTGATCAGGGTCGTCCTTGAGGCGACGGACGATTGCCGGGATTCGCTGCTTCTTAGCGGAGAGAAATGCGTCGATTAGATCGCGGCAGCTATCTTCGGAAAGATGGTCGAGGTCGCGGTTATGAAGGCGCCAAGGTCGGCAGCGCGCGGGATCAACCCACTCCGTCCGGTCGGTCACGACTTTGCCTGCCGCGATCCTTGCCAAACTCTGACTGCGGCTTGCCATAATGCTTTCGGAGGGAGCCGGCGCGCCAACCTCGATATCGTCATCCAGCCCTTCCGTCAGGCTGCTTCCGAAGCCCCGATTTCCCTTGGCCATATCGTATCCCGAACCTCTCTTCTTTATTCGCCGGAGGCATAGTTGCCACGTGGCAACTGCCCTCCATGAGCCGCTGTGAGGCCGCCAGATTTGGTAAGTTGCCACGTGGCAACATTCCCAAGAAACTGCCTCAATCCCACGCCTCAAGCCTCATACCAACCAATCAAATTTCACTGACATGACGTTGATAATATGCGGTTTTATGCCCGAGTTGCCACGTGGCAACTTTGACTAAACCGCCTCCCCTGCCCTGCTCGCCCAAGTGCGCAGGACGTCAGTCTCAATCTCTCTGCAGACGTCGCTCAGATGCTTCATGCAACGGTTGTGAACTTCATGCGAGGTCACTGGCCTGTCGAGCTCAAAAACGGTCTTCATGCGTGAGCTGGCGTTGTCGATTTCCGCGCTGGTTTTCAGAACAGATGTCGCCATTGAACCGCCAAAGACCTGCCGCATCATCGACAGGATTTCCCGGTGCATAGACTTGCTTTCATCCACTCTGCTCCCAACCAGGCGGATGAAGTTGTAAGCTGGCTTCACCCTGCCCGCGATTTGCTCAAGCTGCTTCATCGTGGTGCGAGCCATGTCGATAAAGGACACGGTAGACGCGAAGTCGATCACACTCGGCGGTACGGGAATGACCATCGCATTGGCTGCTTGAAGTACCGCCATGGAGACCATGCCGAGAGCCGGCGGCGGATCCATGACAACGACGTCATAGTCGTCGACCACCGTATCGATAGCTTCGGCGATCAGATCGATGATGTCGAAGTTCTGATTCTGCGCCAGGTAGCCCGCGATCTCGTATTCGAGATTGTAGAGTTTGAGGTTGGCTGGGATCAGGTCGAGGCCAAAGAAGTGAGTCTTGCGGATGATGGACCGCACCCCGAGGAGTTCGGGATTATGAAAATGCCCGTAGAGAGTGTCGTCTTCGGTCAGATCCACGTCGGGCCGATATCCGAACATCATCGTCGAGCTGGCTTGGCTGTCGCAGTCGATGAACAGAACGCGGTAACCGTGAATGGCGAAATGCTGAGCGAGATGCAGCGCGACTGTCGATTTCCCAACACCACCTTTGAAATTGGACACGGAGATAACCGCGGGCGTGTCGGTTGGTTCTCGCCAGGGGCGAGTTCCGAAAACGGCGCGCATTTGATCGAGCTCTTCCAAGGTGTACTGGACCCGATGGCCGGACGCAGTTCGATCGCGTTGCGGCAGTCGCCCATCGCGCTCGGCCTCACGGATTGCAGAGGCAGTTCGGCCGACGAGCGCGGCCGCCTTCGAGATTGAGTAGCACGGCCCGACCTTTTGGCCGGTCTCCGGATCCAGGGCTCCATCGCGAATACGCTTAAGGATGGTGAGGGCCTTTCGATGTAAGGTCCCCAAGCCGTCTTCCAGGAGTTCATCGGTTTGTGCGTCGAGCGCTGCTTCGCTGGCCATGGTCACCGCTTTGTGAGATTGAGCGGGCGAATTAGCACTCTTGGCAGTTTTGAGCAAACTTTGGCCACCAATCTTACAAAGTGACCGATGATCTCCGTGCTCTTTTCAGGCTAGCGCCGAATCAGAGGGGTAGGACGGATCGAAAAGTCACTGGTCGCCAGGGAGCAGGGAGTTCAATCTTGTGACGCGCATCGGCGGTCGCACAAGGACGTGTGTGCCTAGTTTGGCCCCCTGTGGACAATCACCGATGATCTCGGTGCAAACCGATGAATTCAGTGCATTTAAGCGATGATCTCGGTTCTCTTGAGACCGATGATCTCGGAGCCCATACCTACTAAAGGAATCTCCTAAGAAAATCCGATTCGCGAATCGTTTTTGAATTTTGGTCATTGGATTTTGTTGTGCGCCGACAAACCGCTCCGAGATCATCGGCGTGTTTGGAGGTTTCAGGCCCGGAAATCCGTCAAAACTGCCAATGGCCTTGCTTTCGAAGATCAAACCTGTTGATTAACGACCAACCCGGGGCTCCAATGAGTCGGGAAGGGACGGTTCAATGAGCGGAGACACACTGCGTCCAATCGGACATCAATACGCTCTAGCAATGCTAGGCGGTGGTGAAGAGCGAGTCAGGTCACTAGCGCAGTCTGCCGGCACTCAGCTGACCATGGATGCGTTTCTCAGGGTTCAGGATGAAGAGCCCGTACCGGCATTTCTGCATTCAGCGCTTTGCGCGATGTCCCTGCCCACGAAGCGGCCGAAGGATGATACGCAACCCATCCTTCGCGAAGACGGAAAGTATGCGCTGGCGATCAACCCCAGGCCCATATTGCAAACCGTCGATGGCAAGCCGACACTTCGAAGCCTCGGAGTACCGTATGGGGCCTATCCGCGCGTCGCGCTGATCTATCTGCTGTCGCAAGCAGTCACGAAGCGTTCGCGCGACGTCTACTTGGGTCGCAATTTCACTGAGTGGATGCGCCGTCTTGGCTATCAGACAGTTTCCTATGGACCTCGCGGTACCGCCAATTTGATGAGGGAGCAGGTGGACCGGCTGCTTGCCTGCGAATGGCAAATCCGCTGGGAGGGTAACGAGGGTGGGGACAACGCATTCGCTGTTCGGGATGTGAAGATTTCCAACGAGTACGCCGGATCGCTTGAGAAAAACGGCGCATTTGCGCGTGAAATTCGGATGTCAGAGGCATTCTACAGCCACCTGCTTGATCATGCCGTACCGCTTAACGAGGTCGCTATTCGAGAGCTCAAGGGCACCCCAACTGCGCTCGACCTCTATACCTACCTTGCGTATCGACTGCCACGGATCGGCAGTGACCGGGGGCAAGTAATCTCCTGGGATCAACTGGCCAAGCACTTGGGCAATGACGCCGACAGCAAGCGTTTCCGGCAAACCGTGCGAGAGACCATGCAGTTGGTTTCGGCGGTGTATCCCAACGCAGATGTCGATTTCAGCGGTCGCAAGGTGGTGTTGCGACCTTCGCCAGCCCCATTGGAGCGAAAGCTCGTCGGTCCGCACCTGCGTGTCATTGGTGCACCAGCGTTGGAAACCGCACCGAGATCATCGGTCCCGAAGATGGCTCGCACGCCCCTTCGCGAAACGAAGACCACCGAACCTCTGCAGCATTTTCCGGGCGGTAGCCTGACATACGGCGACCGAGAGACGAAGTTTCGGGCGATCGGTCTCGATAAAGGTAAGCCGTGGTGTGTTGATACCATGGCAAACGCTTTTCGTGCGGGCTTCCCTGGCATCAAGCAAGCGCGCACTGATGCCGAGTGGCTCAGGGTCTGGGAGGCCTTCGTTATCAAATATGCTGACCGGCGCGCTCAGGCAGGCGCAAACTGACCGATGATTTCCGAGCACATCGCCGACGGCTGATTCGCGTCGGGGGAGGGGAGTAGGGCTGAGCTGGGCGGTTATGCCCCTCATCAGCAATCACCCTACATCGGATCTCCGAACCCTCGTCGCCCGCCTAGGTGGCAAGTGGACGGGCAACACCGCGATGTGTCGTTGCCCGTCCCATGCAGACCGAACGCCGTCACTGGCGATCAGGCAAGGCGATCGCAGCATCCTCGTGACCTGCCATGCCGGTTGTGATGCTACCGATGTTCTTCGAGCGCTTCGCAGGATCGCCGACCTGCCAAGCGTTGGCCCCGCTGAGGTAGTTGGCAGACAGGCTCACCAGCCATCAGCCTTTCTTGCGATTTGGCAGGCAGCTCGTCAGATCGAGGGCACGCTGGCCGAGCGCTATGTCCGCGAAGTCCGCAACGTCTGGGCACCGCTTGAAGACCTGCGATTTCATCCGCGCTGTCCGAAAGGGCAGGGGAGGCTCGTTCAGTTTGAGCCAGCCTTGCTGGTCGCGATGCGCAAGGCGGGCGAGATCGTCGCGATCCAGCGGATATTCCTCGATCCAACGACGGCCCACTACACCGAGAAGCTCGTCCTCGGGCGAGCGATCGGCGCTGCCTGGACCAACGGACCACCGGGCAAAACGATTGGCCTCTGCGAGGGCTTCGAGACTGCCGCGGCATACACCTCACTGACCGGCATCCAGGCATGGGCCACCATGGGCGCCAAGCGCTTCCACCAGGTCGAGATCCCGGCCAGCGTTGAGCGCGTGTTCCTGCTTGCTGACAACGACCCTGAAGGCCGCCGCGCCGAAGCCCGTGCGCGGCAAGCATTGGCCCGACCGGGCCTTGCGATCAACACCGAGTGGCCACCGGGACGCATGAACGACTGGGCGCAGCTCCTGAAGCGCTGAGGGGAGGGGGGCTGCAGGGGATGTGCCGCCGGTCGGCAGCAGACCTCACAATTCTCCCGGAGACCTCCATGACCGCTACGATCTCAGGCAGCAGCGCCATTCTCGGCGCTGCGCGAACGCTTGCTGCCAAGCTCCTGCTCGCCATTCCCATCGATCGAGCGGCTCTCACGGAGGCCATGACCGAGAGCTCGGGCGGCAACGATGCTGCGGGAGCCTGGACCCAGCGCGAGAGTTTCGAGGCGCTTGAGGTGGCGCTGGCCATGGCAATTCCGGAACTGGTCGGCCGAATGGACGCCGGTGCTGCCATCGGCACGCTCGAGGCGCTTGCTCGGGAATTACCGACCCACACGGTGCGCAGCGAAGACCAGATCGCTTTCCAGCAGTTTTCTACCCCGCCGGCGCTGGCGTGCCTTGCCGTCCATCTCGCGCGCCTCGGGTCCGAAGATATCTTCCTCGAACCGAGCGCCGGCACCGGGATCATCGCTGCGCTGGCAAGAGGCGCGGTGAAGCAGTTCCTTCTCAACGAACTCGAACCTACCCGCGCTGAGCTGCTCGAAGGCCTATTTCCGGGCTCTTCAGTCTATCGCCACGACGGCGCCAAGATTGCCGCGCTGCTCGCCGGGACCGCTCGGCCGAGCGTGATCGTGATGAACCCTCCGTTCTCGGTGTCGCAGTCGCGCGGCGAAGATCAGAACACAGCGGCACGGCACCTGCGCGCAGCACTCGACCATCTGTTGCCCGGCGGACGGGTGGTGGCGATCATGCCGGACTGGTTTGCTGAATCCGCACGAGGTGGCGAAGTCTATCGCCGTACTCTGGAAGGCGCACGGGTCGTCATGTCGCTGCGGCTCGACAAGGGCGGCTACGCCAAGCACGGCACCGGCATTGCGGTGCGGTTGCTGGTAATCGACAAGGTTCCGGGCGAGACCTCGGTTTCGACGATCAATCGAGCGTCCGTAAGCGAGCTGTTCGCGGCGCTAGGACCTATTCCTCCACGCGCTGCGCTGCGCGTGGCCAGTCCGGCTGCCGTGGTTCGGCCCAAACTCAGCTTGTTCCGATCGGTGAAAAGCGGCCCGGCGCGTCCGGTGATCGTGCGGGCACCGCAGACCAACGAGGTCAGGCCTGTCGCCTACCAAGTGCTCGAGGAGGCCGCGGCAATGGGCGAACAACGCGGGGTCTATGCCGACTATCGCCCCTCGCGCGTCGTCATCCCCGAAGCAGGTGAGCATCCGTCCCATCTGGTCGAATCCGCCGCCATGGCGTCAATCGCCGCGCCCAAGCCCGGCTACATTCCGTGCCTGCCCGAGCGGACGGTGACCGCGCGGTTGCTCTCGGCGGCCCAGCTCGAGACCGTGATCTACGCGGGCGAAGCCTGGAGCCGCGATCTCCACGGCCGCTTCAGCCAAACCGCTGGCGAGGTGGCGCTCAAGGAAGACCCCGAGGGTCAGCTCTACCGCACCGGCTTCTTCCTAGGCGACGGGACCGGAGCGGGGAAGGGGAGGCAGGCGGCGGCCTGCATTCTCGACCAATGGCTGAAGGGCAATCGTCGGCACATCTGGATCTCGAAGAACGCACCGTTGCTCGAGGATGCGCAGCGCGACTGGACCGCGATCGGCGGGCTGCCATCGGACATCATTGATCTCGCGCGCTGGAAGATCGGCGAGGAAATCACCGCGCCCGAGGGCATCCTGTTCGTCCCCTATGGAACCCTTCGCTCTGCCCGTGTCGAGGATACCCGGCTCGACCAGATTGTGCGCTGGGCCAGTCCCGCATTCGAAGGCGTGATCGTGTTCGACGAAGCCCATGAAATGGGCGGTGTCGCTGGCGGGGAGGGGGCTCTCGGTCAGAAACAGGGTTCGCTCCAGGGGATCGCTGGAGTGCTGCTGCAGAACACCCTGCCGCGCGCCCGCGTGCTTTACGCCTCGGCCACCGGTGCTTCGGACGTCAACAACCTCGCCTATGCGGTGCGGCTTGGCCTGTGGGGACCGGGCACGGCCTTTGCGAACCGCGAGCAGTTCATCTCCGAAATCCGCGACGGCGGCATTGCGGCGATGGAACTGGTGGCGCGCGACCTCAAGGCGTCGGGGCTCTATCTCGCCCGCGCGCTCAGCTTCGCCGGGATCGAGTACGACATCCTGCGCCACGACCTCAGCATCGACCAGATCGCGATCTATGACACCTATTGCGAGGCCTGGACGATCATCCACCAGAACCTTGAAGCCGCGCTTGAACTGACGGGCGTGGTCGACGGCCTCGAGAACCGCACGCTCAACAGCGGCGCCAAGGCGGCGGCGCGCAGTCGGTTCGAAGGCACCAAGCAGCGCTTCTTCGCGCAGGTGCTGCTCTCACTGAAGCTGCCTTCGATCTTCCCGGCGATCGACGAACACCTCGCCCAGGATGAAAGCGTGGTGGTGCAGCTGGTCAGCACGGCGGAATCGATCCTCAATCGGCGGCTTAATGAGCTCGATCCCGAGGAGCGCGAGGCGCTGGAATTGGACTTGTCGCCCCGCGAGGCCATCTAATGTTGAGCTCAACATTACACATATTCTTTGCAGTCGCAGTTTATGTCGAGCGTGGTGGCGGGAGGCGCAGGTTTCCTTCGGTTTTCCATGATTTCACTCCAGATAATTACGGTTCCCTCGACCTCAACAAGTCGAAGGAACCAA
>NZ_JABBGM010000008.1 GCF_012927405.1 Novosphingobium olei
CGCTGTATTGCTGCTCGGACGGCGTGCGTGGTCGTGGCGCACCCATGACGTATCTGTCCCATACGGCTTCCTTCCATTCCAACGAAAGGATCGCACCATCAAACCGTGGGATCAAACACCTAGGCCAAGCCATTCCACTCACGAGAAGCATCGCTGACCGTGGAATGCACCACCGTAGCATGCGAGCCATCGCCCGATGCGCGGTCAGTCGCGCACTCCACGACGAAGCCAGATTTGATAAGGCCTTCGTAAAACCCTGGTAGCGGCTCGCCGCCGCAGCGGCGGCAAGGGCCAAGCGCGATCTCTGCTTGCGGCATAAGTGGGCATTGCGCCTTCACAGACTGTGACTTTCCCATCTGTTCCAGCTGATACAGCGCACCGAGAATCTCGGTTTCGAATAGTTTGCGAAAGTCGAGGAAAGCTACAAATGCGTCCTGCTTCATGTCTGTGCCATGTTCGCATCGCCAGGCCTCCGGAAAGTTGGCGAAGCGGTCGTAATGCGCCTTAGCGCGATCGTGGAGACTCATAAGCCTCTGTTAAACTAGGTTTTCCGAGGACGCATGCAGTTTCGCTTGCATACCAATAGAGCCGAACCCCGGACAAGGAGGGTTCGGCTCTAAGGGATACCGACGTAAGGTTCGCTGGAGGGCTACCCCTTACGGGCACAATCTGTAGGGAACGATGGTAAACAATCAGTGTACGTGGTGAGCAGATCCAGTCTCCCAAGCCATAACGTCATAGGGCTGAGGATCGGCCTTCAACTGCGCGGCGAGGAGCTCCACGCCAAAGCAGACGTGTGCAGCGAGGATCCCGTCGCCGCTCGAATCGAGCAACAACAGCGCCTGTTGCAGGTGCAGGAGAGCCAGTTGGCGCGGAGTGCGTTTCGCCGTTGTCATACACTTGTTTAACACGGGTCACCGAGAGCAGAAGCCGCGTTCACTACTAGGTACCGAAGGTGATGCCGAGGCGGTTAGCCAAAGTGAGATCCGCAACCGGAGCCATTCTACTGAGCTGCGCCGCCGGGGCAGACTACCTTGCGCTCAAAACTCATTTCGGCGTGAAGCACCGATGTTTTCAGCGCTCCGAGCAAATTCCCAGGAAAGCCGGAAGGCCGATATTTCCACCATCGATTCTGCGATCGCGTTAGCGGCGCCTGTTTCCAAGAGGCGCAAGCCGCAACTCAGGCCGTCAAATGCGTGCCGCAGGTGTTCCTGTGACTTCTCTTGTTCTGTCATGGCAGCCCTTCTTATTGCAGAGCGGATAGACATCACGTTATCTCTCGTTCCTAGGGAGCGAGCCAAATTGCTATGAGCCCTTCCCGGCCGAGTTGGAAGCCTGATACTGGCGGCAGTCAATGTGACGCAACGGTCCACATCTCAGGGCACCACCCGTGAAACTTGACGAAGAACTTCTCGGAGGTAGGCCTCCTCTTCCAAGACGGCCCGCCGATAGCGCCCATGCTTGAGCGCATTCTGGTTACCCTTCGGCGCTCCCGGAGATAGGCCCCCGTGCAATCGGCACCGTTTCTTGCCCTTGATCGGGAAACGCTGGCAGAGGCTCCCCGAACGGGTGCGAGCCAAGCAGCGCGGGGCTGACGCCTCCAAAAGGTTGTTCTCGACTTTCTGCATTTGCCCCCCCTGTCACCACTTGATCGGTAACGACGGCCTGTCCGCCTCTGTTGTCGATGTGGATGTGCTTTACGACCTGTTCGCCGCCACGCTGAAGCTTCGCGAGCGTCTCTGCCTGCTTCGTGTAGGCGTTGAGCAGCTTAGTCGCGAGATTGCCGAATAACTGCACCTGAGGGGCCATGTCGGCGATCCTCACCCGTGCCAGCGCCCACAAAGCCGCGTCGTGCGTCGCGGCCATCTGTACCGCCAAGGTTGATTGCACTGCATCTTCGGCAGCGGCCTCGTTCACGAACGCAAGGCTGGCATTGATAAACCTGGGATCGACGCGCTTGTTAGCTAACTGGCTGTACCGCGCAATTTCACTCAGACGTTGATCGCAATAGTCATTGGAGCCTGATGCGAAGGTGTCTGTCATCCGTGCGGCATACAGGCTGAGGTTCGTCGTCTCATCGGGCCCCACACTTTGGGCCTCGCCATCCGTCCGGAGCGACACTGCGGGGCTTACCGGTCGGTTTTCAACCTCCCGCATGATCCTGATCATATCCGACTGTGCTTTTGGGCTAAGATCGATCCAGCCACTGATCTCTGCCTCGCAGCGAGCCCGAATTTCATCGTCGGTGCCGTTGCCGCGAACGAAGGTAGCCACCAGTTTCTTCGTGGGCTCCTTGGCCCTCTTCTGCTTGGTCATGTCTCTTCTCCTAGTCGGGCGCGGCGACCGCCAAGGGCCGCGTCCGGTATACGTAGTATAGAGTGTGTGTTGACCGCACTTCTCCCGCGCAAAATCAATGACTTACGGGGTGGTCTCCTGCGTCTCCCGCACAGTGTGTTGCCCGCATATAAATCAATCACTTAGCGGCCCTCCGAAGTTTGCGGGAAACGGTCTGCCGCACCCGCTTTTGCAGTCTCCCGCAGTCCAAAAACCGGCTTGCGATCGTCACCCTTCCAGACTTCCGCACGCTCAATCGCACCCGTCCGGAACAGGCGATCCATGGCCTTCTCCATCCGGTCTTTGCCCACGCCCTTGCTTTCAGGCATCCCGGCAAACACTTTCGGCGCGTAAGTGGCGGAGAGCTTGTCTGACACCGCGCGACGCTGGCGCGTCCGCTCTTGCAGACAGGATAGAAACAGCAGGTTGTCCGATGAGGCCTGAACCGTTTCACGTAGGTACCGCGCGTCATCGTCGGGCAGATCTTCCTCCCGGACGAAAGCACCTTCAAACCAGATGAAGCGGATCGCCTCACCCTTTCGCGCATAGTTCGCCTTGCCGACCGTGATCGTGCGAACATCGGTTTCGAGATCATGCGCCAAGGTGGCCTGAGAGCGCACCGCGTTGAGCCAA
This sequence comes from Novosphingobium olei, assembly GCF_012927405.1. GTDB lineage: Bacteria > Pseudomonadota > Alphaproteobacteria > Sphingomonadales > Sphingomonadaceae > Novosphingobium > Novosphingobium olei. The sequence continues at coordinate 2,968 of NZ_JABBGM010000008.1, forward strand.
GCCGTCGAACCCGAGTAGTCATCCCCTGACTTGTTGGGATGCCCCAGCAGCAGGATCGCCGCGCCCGTCTCTCCCGCAAGCCGGTTCAGCAGGTTCACGAACCTCGTCACCTCTCCACGGTCGTTCTCGTTGCCAGTGAACAGGTGCGCGACGTTGTCGAGGATCGCCAACTGTGCCCCCGTCACCTGAAGCATCTGCACAAGGCGCTGGAAGGCGGCTGCAGGCTTTAGCGTACCGTCGTGGTCGATTGTGCCCAACTCATTGTCGAGAGCGCCCCTGAGGCTTGCTAAGTGCAGCTTACCGGCAAGCGATGCCATGCCCACCCGCAACGCCTTACAGATCGACGCTTGTCGCCAGTGAAGTTGCTCCGCGTCATCTTCACAGGTGAGATAGAGTGCAGCGCCAGGGCGCACCTCAAGACCGAGACACGGCATCCCCGCCGCCGCGCAGGTGGCAAGCTGCTGCCCAAACAGCGACTTGCCCGCGCTTCCCGGCCCGGTGAACAGCGTCACCTCCGCAAGTGGAGCCAACCGCTCGACGGCGAAGGCTTTGGGTTGAGGCTGAACGTTCGCCAGCGTGGCCAGATCCAGCGTCGGTAGAGGCATGAGAGCGCCGGACAAAGCCTTGGTTGTCAGGGCGCGCAGATCGTCCGCCGTGCCCTCCCAATCCATAACGTCGCCTTTGGGTGGCAACCCCGGTAGATCGAGGATGCAGGGTGTCCCGCCCACCTGTTCAACCGCAGCCTTGACAACATCGGCAAACTTGCGGCCGGGCTCGTCATTGTCAGGCAGCACGATTACCGAGAGGCCTGCCAATGCGTCGCCATATTCAGGACGCCAGCCATTGGCCCCGAATGCGATCGCTGTCGCAACGAACCCCATCGCGGCCAGCTTGTCAGCCTTTCTCTCGCCCTCGACGAAGTACACGATTGGCTGATCTAAGCTTGCGGCCTTTGCAGACGCTACGACCTCACGAAGTTCGGTCAGGCGATAAAGCACACGTGGGGTGTCCCCGAGCCCATTGACCCACCGGCCACCCTCAAACCGCTCCGCGACAAACCGCTTGCCGTGGCCAGACGCCTCCAGGCGCTTCGTCCGATAGACCACATTGCCGCAGCCATCGTCGTATTCGTAACAGCCCGTCACTCGCCATTGTGGCTTGGACATAAGGGCCCCTTCTTGCCGTTCCGGCAGAACACCATGGCGACGAAGCTCGTCCTTTATTTCAAGGGCGTCGCCACCGTTGAAGCTGTGCACCAGCACGCCGTCTGGGGCGTCGGAGGCGATAGTGAGCACCGTCCCCCGATCCCTTCGCGAGTGCCCCGGCGTGGGAACGAGGACGCGATTGCCGCGCACCTCCCCACCCAGCACTGCTGCTATCGAGCGGGGGTCAGGCGCACTTGCCATGAGGCACCACCAGTAGATCGCCTTGCGGATCAGCCGGCGGCGGCGGTGCATAGCGGGGAAGAACCCACACTGCCCCCTTGCGCCCGGATGCCCCCGTGCGTTCGCGCCCCGAGTCCACGATCTTGCCGTCCGCGTGCAGTTCGGAAAGACGACTACGAACCTGCGTGACATGAAGCCCGAGGGCTTCGGCGACATCATCGCCGATCACTCCACGTTCCCCCGCAGCAATCACGACGTTGTGAACGCGGTTGCGGATCGAGTTTGCAATCTCCTTCATAGACTCGGCTGCGGCGAACGAGGTGCGCGGCGAACCGGAGCGGGCACCTGGGATATGCGGATAACGGTCGGCCATGGTCAGGCCTCCTTCGCGATGAGGCCCGCGCGTTCGGCAAGTTGCTCGAACCACTCGACCTGGGCATCAGACATGGGCGTGGGATCAGTGATGAGCTGGCCCAGAAAGGAACCGCTCTTGCGCGTCAGGCGAACGCCACGCGTGAGGATTTCAAGCGCCAGTTCGCGACGCTTCTCGAAAGGAAGGCTGTCAAACATGAAGGGCTCCAGAAAGTTCGGAAATGGCATTGGCCAGCAGGCGCTCGGCCCGCGCACGATCCACGCGATGTCCCTCTGGAACGAACAGTCCACCACGACGGCGATTGATGTCGAAGGCGTTCCGATCAGCGACCAACTTCTTGTAGAAGCGTCGCAAATCGTTTATCTGATCGAGAGGAAGACTGAGGCCTGCCAGCCAGCTTTCAAATCGGGGATCGGACAGCGCCGTAAGCGTTTTCCGGTCCCCGCGCTCTTTCAGCGCGAGGCGTTCGCGCATGGTTACGCAGCTTCGCTCGTAGAAACGCGCACACGCTCAGCAAGCCATGCGTCGGTTTGGGCCGGATCGTACCGAACCAGACGACCAAGCTTGATGAATGGCGGGCCGTCACCACGGCAACGCTGATTGGCGAGGGTCTTAGGCGCGATACCCCAGCGGGCCGCCTGTTCAACTTCGGTGAGCAGCATCTTCGCTCCCTTCAGGCCAAAGCGGGATTGCTAGCGGCCCTGCGGGATGGAGAATTAACGTGGGGGAATCTGCCGCTCGGACAGATCTACCCGAAAATCAAAGGCGGCTTTGTAACGTCCGCCATTCTTCCCAGCAGTCGTTCACGAGGCTATTTTTCACTAGTACGCCGTAACGTTCAGAGGCCGCTGTAGCTACTTGCTTGATTACGCGGGCCCGTAGCCCGTACGGCCGCTTGACCGGTGTGAGCTTTAACAGTGGGCGTTCGTCAGCAATGCTTTCTTGATGTTCGCGAAAATCGTCGGACTGTAAAAATGCTTCGCGTTCGGCGACCGGCTTTGCGTTGATCCAAGCCCAAAATTCAGGAAGCGCTGTCCGCGCCAAATCGTCGTCATGCTGAATTTTGGCCTGCTTTGCAGCGATCTCCCGGAATACTCGCTCGCATTCAGAACCGATCCAGAGCCGAGCCAATTCAGTCAGGGTCGACTTTCGGCCAGCTCCCGACCTTGCGCCACCACGGCCACTACGAGGGGGCGGGTTCATGCACGCTTACTCGAAAGCCGTATGACATTCCCGGCTGCGGTATTGCCCAGGATGCTTTCAATATGTTCCGACCACGCCTCGAGCGCGGCCTTCTTTTCCGGCCCCCAATCGTGGAGCTGGTACACACCGGCAACGCCAGACTTCGAACCGCTCACATGATTGAGGATCGCCTCCGTCACTTCGAAGCGAACCCCGAGGCGTTGCATCCCGGTGGCCAATGTCCTGCGCAAATCGTGGATCCGCCATGGCGCAACCGTGATCGCATCCTCTTCCTTCTTAGCCAGGATTGCGATCTCACGATCAAGGCGGCGCTTGGCGCGCGAATGTCCGCTGACGCTTGTCTTTCCAGTAGTGCTGAACACAAACCCGGTGCGCGGCCAGCCATCCTTGCGCTTGCTCCGCTTGGCGAGGGCGTTCAGCTCGGCAACAGCAAGCGTCGAAAGCGGCACCATGGACGCGCTGCCATTCTTTGCCCTCTCTGCAGGAAGGGTCCACATGGCTTTGCCCTTCTCAAGCTCGGACCATTCGAGCCCGGACACTTCCTCCACGCGCTGACCGGTGATGATCAAAAGGCGGATGAGCGGGCCGAACGGATAGCCAAGCTCCGCCGATGCATTCCACGCGAGCTTTAATTCCTGATCAGAAAGAACCCGGTCGCGCCTTACCGGCAGGGGAGGGGGCTCCATTCCCGCGATCGGTGAAACATCGATGTCGCCCTGACTGACTGCCCAGCGGAAGAGGCGGCGCAACACTGCGAACAAGTTGCGGCTAGTGGCCACCTTGCCCTTGGCCTTCTGCAGTACCGCCCGGATGTCCGCACGCGTGATGTCGTGCAGCGGCTTGGTCCCCAGCACGGGCGTCGCGTAGAGTCTCAAGAGAGACTCGCCGTCTTTGTGCGATGTCTTCCAGCGAACCTTGAGGCAATCGTCCACGAAGGTCTGCGCGTAGCCCTTGAAAGCGAGATCGACGGCCTTGCGGGCGTTGTCCTGCTTCTGTTGCTGCGGATCTACTCCTTGGGACACTAAGACTGCGAGCCGCTCGGCTTCCTTGCGCGCCGCGTCTGGTGTGAGCTTGCCATGCTTGCCGATGGTGAAGCGTCGCGTCTTCCCGGAGCGGCCGCCAAGCCGATACTGAAAGAGGTAGGTTTTAACGCCGGTGGGCGTGACCTTCAGGCCGAAGCCCGCGAGCTTGTCATCCCAAAGCAGAACCTCGCCCGCACCGGGCTTGGTGGCATCGACGCTGCTCTTGTTGATCCTGCCTTTTGCCATGGTGCTTACTGGAGCCCTTTCCAGTAAGCACGCTAGCAGGAACGAGCGGGAACATCAATGAAACACCGGGAATAGAACGAAACGGGATGCGGCTCAAAAGCTGGCGAGTCGCGAGGGTGTCCCGGAAGGCGACCGGCTAACTTTTAATCAGTAGGTCGCTGGTTCGAATCCAGCAGGGCTCACCACGGCGCACATTAGGCTTTTTCGAACGGGATGGACCTCAAGGTCGGGTCGCGGGGCGCGGATCGTCTGCCCGCCACTATAACCGTGGTCTCTTTGTAGTGTTGCGAATCTGCAACGGGCGTATTCGCTCTTGCTGTTTCGATCGAGATCCTCGGAACGGACAGGTAAGTTCCTGATTGGGAGCAGGAATGTCTAACGAGGAACGGAACATGGTCTCAAAAACACTTGTCAGCCTGGCCGTCGCGGCGACCGCCATTGCCGCGCAGCCAGCCTTCGCACAGGGGGATGCGACTTCCTCTGGCAACGGCACGACCTTTCGCGGAATTCGCGTTGAAGCCAACGTCGGCGGCGATCGCTTCCAGTCGGAAGGCAACCACAACGACAAGTTCGGCTATGGCGGAACGATCGGGTTCGACGGCACCTATGGCGATCGCATCGTGATCGGCGCCGAAGGCAGCTACTGGCGGGCCAACAACTGGAACGAAAACTGCACCGCGCTGAGCGATGGCAACAGCATCTGCCACAAGGCGTTCGAGGAGTGGGGTGCCGCGGTTCGCGCTGGATACATGGTTACCCCGAACCTGATGGTGTTCGGCAAGGGCGGCTACGTGAATGGCGAACAGCGTCGCCGCATCGATGGCCCGGCAGGAAATCAGCTAGTCTATGACCACTACCGCGCCGACGGTTACCAGGTCGGTGGTGGCCTCGAATATTCGATGGGCAGCGAAAGCCCCCTCTACGCCAACGTGCAGTACGTCTATTCGAACTATCACGGCCATTCCTCGCGCCAGCGCGTGATGATGGGCCTGGGCGTGCGCTTCAAGTAACGACACACTGGACGAAACACCCGTCGACATCGGTCGCGGGTGTTTTGTTCGGAAAAGCGCGAACAAGTCAGTCCAGCCGGTCTTCCACGCCGTCGGCACCGGCCCAATTGAGCGCCGCCCTGCTCTCGAACGGGCGGCATTAGCCGGCGTGTACGAGCCCTTGCCGCGAACGATCGCAGACATGGCGCTTAACAACAAGCCAGCCCACCTGGGGCGCAACGCCGACCCATCTCTACGCCAACGCTCCAAACGGGGGGCAACCCTTCGCTCGACCAGATTGGAGCACTTGCCTAGGTCGTGATGATGTCGATCCAGGACCCGCAACGGCGGAGGACGGGCGTTGACGCTGCGCATCGCCGCTGCCGGCGAGCCATCTGGTTGATCCATCAAGACCTATCCAATCAATCCATGCCCGCGTCACCGCGGGGCTGGGTACCTTGGCCGGAAGCCGCTGGCGTGCGGCGTATTCGATCCTGGGAGAGATGCGTTCATGCGCAAATGGCACCGCTGGGCGGCGATACCGGCCGGCATCTTCATGTTCATCATCGCGCTGACGGGCGTTTTGCTTCACCTCGACATGATCCGCGTGGGACACAGCCCGCCGGGGCACGAGGACCAGGCCCCGCCGCCGGTCCAGCCGATGCCTGCCGCCGGCGAGATCGGTCCGATCATGGCCCGCATCAACGCGGTGATCGCGGCGCATCCCGAAATTCCGGTGACGCAGGTCACGCTCAACCTGACGGGTCCTGCCGTTACCGTCGAGGCCGGGGCCGGGGGGGCTCCGGGAAGCCCGATGCTGAAGATCGACGCCGCGAGCGGCAAGCTGATACCCCAGCCGCCGGTCGAGCCGGACTTCCACAACGTGCTGCAGGACATCCATGCCGGCTACATCGCGGGCTGGACCGGGCGGATCATCAGCATCCTGCGCGGCATCAGCCTGATCGTGCTGAGAATCACCGGGCTGGAGACGTGGTGGACGATGCGCAAGCGCGGCAAGAAAAAGGGCCTGTGGTGGTAGGCTGGCCGAAGGGGGCGGGCACCCCAAGTTGACAAAGTTGACAGACTACAATGGGCAAAGTGTGCTTGTCCGGGCGGCACGTCGCCACCAAGGCGCCGGAAGGCACCATGGAATTGATTTCACTTGATGTTACGGACGATCATGGCCGCTCTGATACACCCACGACGGGCATGTAGGACAGGGCGGCCATCCTTGCGTATGCAACAAGTGCGTCAACCGGCGTTTGGTGAGCGGGATCGGGTGAGCGGAAGTCCGGTCAGCGGGGATCGGCGTCCGGCTGGTAGAGCGCGCAGACCGCTTCGAGATGGTGCGCGATCAGCGCTTCGCGATCGGCCCAGGGGAACATCGGCCGGGCGATCAGCAACGAAGTGAGGCCGTGGACCGAGGCCCAGATCGACTGGGCCTGGATCTCGATCTCTTCGGTGCTTCGGCCGAGCACGCGCGCCAGCACTTCGCGCAGCATGTCGAACGCGCCCTGGCCGGCGGCGAGGACCGGATCGTTGCCCTGCTGGACCAGTTTGGCCACCGCCGGGTCGGTTTCCTGCATGAAGGCGAGGCGGTACATGTCCGGGTGGGTCAGGCCGAAATCGATGTAGGCACGGCCCAGCCGGTAGAAGTGTTCGCGCGGGGAGGCCGGTTCGGCAAGCACCCGGCGTGAAGCTTCGGCAAGGCCGGCGAAGGCGCGCAGGCACAGTTCGGCCGAGATTTCATGCGCGCTGGCAAAGTGGGCATAGAGCGAGGGCTGCGAAATGCCGACCGCCTGCGCGATCTGGCGCGTGGAGACCTGCGCCATGCCGTGCTGGGCGAACAATTGCAGCGCCACGTCGAGAATCTGTTCGCGCCGATCGCCGCCGCGGCTGCGACGATCGTTGGCGGCGGTGCCAGTCGGATTGGTGGTGATCGTCATGCTTCTATTTCGTGAGCGGGGCAGAACCTGATTGACATTGCAAATTGCAACCTATCATAGATAGCCTATCACGGATAGGGGGATTCGGGAAATGCGGAGGGGGCAGGTCATAGCCATAGTCGCAGGACTTGCGACAGTTGGCGTTCTGGTCATCGGGGTGAATCGGGGCAAGGCCGATGTGCCCGCGCCGACCGCGGCCGCCCCGATCCCGGTCCGCGCCGTGGCCGTCGGTGAAGCCGGCAGCGGCGGGTCCGCTTCGACCGGCAGTCCGGGCGAGAGCTTTGCGGCGACGATCCACCGCGAGCGCGAGGCGACGCTGTCCTTCCGCCTGCCCGGGCGCCTGATTTCGAGCCCGCCGCGCGAAGGCGCCCGGCTGGGTGCGGGCGCGGTTGTCGCCGCGATCGAGGCGACGCCGTGGCGCGCGGCGCTGGTGCGCGCGCAGGCCGAGGAAGACCGCCTGTCGCGCGCGGCGGCCCGCTATGCCACGCTGGCTCCCGATGGTGCGGTGTCCGATGCGCAGGCCAGGGACGCGCGCGATGCGCTGGCGGCGGCCCGCGCCGGCGTGGCCGCGGCCCGCTACGATCTTTCGAGTGCAACCCTGACGATGCCGTTTGCCGGCGTCGTCCTGACCCGCCGCGCCGAGATCGGCGAGACGGTGGCGGGCGGCCAGGCGGTGGCGATAGTGGCGGACCTCTCCTCGCCGATCATCGCCACCGCCCAGTTGCCGGCGGCGCGTGCGGCTGGGCTGCGGCCCGGCGCGATGGCGCAGGTCACGGTGCCGGGGCTGGCGCGGGCGATCGCGGCGCGGGTCATCCGCGTCGGCGCTGCCAGCGATGCGCGCTCGGGCACGGTCGCGGTCGACCTGGCGCTGAATGGCGCGGGTGCTTTGCCGAGCGGACTGTCCGCTTCGGTACGGTTCGAGGCGCCGGTCTCGGCGCAGTCCCCGACGGCGGCAAGCGAAGCACTGGTTCCGGCCGAGGCGATCCTCGATGCCGCGGGGACGCGCGCCTTCGTCTATGTGATCGACCAGCGCAACCGCGCGCATCGCGTGGAAGTGCGCTTTGCCGGGTTCGACGACCGCATGGCGCGGATCGGTGGCCTGGCCCCGGGGGCGCGGGTCATCACCGCAGGCGCGGGCTTCGTCGGCGATGGCGAGGCGGTGCAGGTGACGGGCGAATGAACCGGATCATCGAATTCGCGGTCAAACGCTGGCAGTTTTCGCTGCTGGCCTTTGCGATGGTGATCGCGCTGGGGCTGAACGCGTTCTTCTCGATTCCCCGGACCGAGGACCCGCAGCTCAACTTTCCGAACTATTCGGTGATCGCCGTGCTGCCGGGCGCAACCCCGGCGGACATCGAGCAGCAGGTGACCAAGCCGATCGAGGACGCGCTGGCGGGGCTGGACGGCCTGCGCGAGGTGCGTTCGACCAGCGGCGACGGCGTGGTGCAGGTCCACGCCGAATACGTCTGGGGCACCGATCCCGAGCGCAAGTACGATGAAGTGGTGCGCGAAGCGAATGCGCTGCGCGCGACGTTGCCGGCCGGGATCGTGCGCTTCGAGGTGCAGCGGGCGCGGCCGACGGGCGTGCCGATCGTGCAGGTTGCCCTGCTCAGCCGCATCCTGCCGATGCGCGCGCTGGAAAAGCAGGGGCAGGATCTGCGCGATGCGCTGGCGCGCATTCCCGGCATTCGCAAGGCCGAAGTGCTGGGCGCGCCGACCAGCGAACTGCGCGTGGCACTCGATACCGCGCGGATGGCCGCGCTGGGCATCGCGCCGGGCCAGGTGGTCGAGGCATTGGGCGCGGGCGGGGCGGACACGCCCATCGGTACGGTCAATGCCGGAAACCGGCGGTTCAACGTGCGCTATGCCGGGACTTATCCCGACCTTGCCGCCGTGCGCGCGCAGCCGGTGCGGGTCGATGGCGGGCGGCCGGTGCTGGTGGGCGATGTGGCGCAAGTCGAATGGGCGCAGCGCGAACCCACGCAGATCGTACGCTTCAATGGGCAGCGTGCGCTGCTGGTCACCGCCGAGCAGGCCGACGGGCAGGACGTGCGCCGGCTGACGGATGCCGTGCGCGGCGAAGTCGACCGCTTCCGCATGACCTTGCCCGGCAGCGTCCGGATGCAGATCGGCTTCGTCCAGGCGGACAACGTGCGCCACCGGCTGGGTGCGTTGACGCGGGACTTCCTGCTCGCCTTCGTGATCGTGGCGTTCACGCTGCTGCCGCTGGGGTGGCGCGCGGCGGGGGTGGTGATGATCTCCATCCCCGTGTCGCTGCTGATCGGCATGGGCATCCTCGCCATGACCGGGGTGGGGCTGAACCAGATGGCGATTTCGGGCTTCGTCATCTCGCTTGGCCTGCTGGTCGACGATGCCATCGTGGTGATCGAGAACGTGGCGCGCTGGCTGCGCGATGGCGCCGACCGGATGACCGCGGCGATTGCGGCGACGCAGCAGATCGCGCTGGCGGTGCTGGGTTGCACCGCTTGCCTGATGTTCGCGTTCCTGCCGCTCGTGGCGCTGCCAGAGGCGGCGGGATCGTTCATCCGTTCGCTGCCCATCGCAGTGCTGGGAACCGTGCTCGGATCGCTGATCGTGGCGATGACGCTGATGCCCTTTGCCGCGAGCCGGCTGTTGCCACGCAATGGCGATGCGCACGGCAATCCGATGCTGCGGGCGATGACCACGGGGATCGAGCGGGTCTATGCCCCGGTGCTGCACCGCGCGCTCGAAGCGCCGAGGATGGCACTGGCGATCGTGCTGGGCGTTTCGCTGCTGTCGGTGCCGCTGGTGATGGGCATCGGCACCAGCCTGTTCCCGCCGGCCGAGCTGCCGCAGTTTTCGATCAAGATCGAGATGCCGCGCGGCACCGCGCTGGCGACGACCGACGCGCTGGTGCGCCAGGTCGAACATGCGGTGCGCGCCGAGCGTGACGTCGCCTGGACCGTGGCGAGCGTGGGGCGCGGAGGGCCGCGGCTTTACTACAACGCGCTGCCGACGCCGGAGGACCCGGCAACCGCCGAAGTGCAGGTGGCGCTGAAGGAATGGGATCCGCGCACCAGCCCGGCGTTGCAGGACCGGCTGCGCGCGAAGTTTGCGCAGATGGCGGGCGCACGGATCAAGCTGGTCAACTTCCAGCAGGGGCCACCGATCGAAGCGCCGATCGCAGTGCGCATCGTCGGCCCCGACATCGACACGCTGCGGCGGCTGGCCGACCGGGGTGAAGAGCTGATGCGCGCGATGCCCGAGCTGCGCGACGTGGCCAACCCGGTGCGCGCAGCCCGGACCGACGTGGTGCTCGACGTGGACGAAGCGCGGGCAAGGTCGCTCGGCGTGGCGGCGGGTGCGCTGCGCCAGGCGGTGCAGGTGGCGCTGGGCGGCGCCAATCCGGCGGTGCTGCGCGACCGGGACGGCGACGATTATCCGGTGACGGTGCGCCTGCCGATGCAGGGCCGCAACGAGATTTCGGCGCTCGATCACGTGTTCGTGACGGGGGCCAGCGGCGGAAGCATTCCCTTGTCCGCACTCGCCACCGTGCGGTTGCAATCGGGCGTGGCGCAGATCGAGCGGGTGCAGCGCGAACGCGCGGTGACGCTGACCGCCTATGTTAGGGACGGCGTGCTTTCGAGCCGGGCTTCGACTGCGACGATCGACACGCTCAAGCGCAAGCTGGTGCTGCCGCCGGGCTATGCGTTCAAGGTGGCGGGCGAGGCCGAGGCGCAGGCGCGCAGCTTTGGCGGGCTGCTGCCGGCGGTAGTGGTGGCGACGGTGGGTATTCTGGCCGTGCTGGTGCTGGAATTCGGGACGTTCCGCAACGTGGTGGTGATCGCGGGCGTGGTGCCGCTGGGCTTCTTCGGCGCGGTGGCGGCGCTGTGGCTGACCGGGCACAGCCTGTCGTTCACCGCCTCGATCGGGCTGATCGCGCTGGTGGGGATCGAGATCAAGAATTCGATCCTGCTGGTCGATTTCACCGAACAGCTGCGGCGCGACGGCATGCAGATCCGCGCGGCGGTGGAGAAGGCGGGCGAGCTGCGCTTCCTGCCGGTGCTGCTGACATCCATCACCGCGATCGGCGGGCTGCTGCCGCTGGCGGTGGAAGGCAACGGGCTCAACGCGCCGATGGCCATCGCGATGATCGGCGGCCTGATCACCTCTACCCTGCTGGCGCGCATCGCCACGCCGGTGATGTACCTGCTGCTGGCCGAACGGGCGGAGCGCAGGCGAAAGCCGGTGATCAGCACGAAGGAGGCCCTGGCATGAAGCAGCTGGTGTTCGTGGCGCCGCTGCTGCTGGCGGGTTGTGCGGCAGGCAGCGCCTATCGCGCGCCGAGCCTGCCGGTGGCCGATGCGTGGAAGGCGGCGGCGGCAACGCCTCGCCCGGCGCCGGGGGCGTGGTGGAAGAGCTTCGGCGACTCCGCGCTCGATGCGCTGGTGGAGCAGGCGCTCGTCGCCAACCCGGACATCGACGTGGCGCTGGCGCGGGTGGAGCAGGCGCGCGCGGCGGCGGGGATGGCCAAGGCGAGCCAGCTGCCATCGGCCAACGTGACCGGATCGCTCGCGCGCTCGCAGCAGTCGCTCGAGGACGGGCTGGGGCGGCTGGCGCGCTATGTGCCGGGGTTCGGGCGGACGCAGGACCGCGCGGCGGCGGCGATCGAGGCGGGCTGGGACGTGGACTTTGCCGGCGAGTTGCGGCGCGGGCGCGAGGCGGCGTTGGCCGATCTCGTCGCGGCGCAGGCAGGAACGGATGCGGCCCGGCTGGCGGTGGTGGGCGATGTGGTCGACACCTACCTCGGCCTGCGGGGCAGCGAGGCGCAGCTTTCAGCGCTGGAGGCGCGGCGCGCGATCCTGGCCGAGCGGCTCGAGATCATGCGCAGGCGCGTGGCGACGGGCGAGGCGGCGGCGAATGCGCTGGAAGAGCCCACCGCGACGCTGGCGGTGATCGACGCGCTGGTGCCGCAGGTGCGCGGCGGGGTGGCCGTGGCCAAGGGACGGCTGGCGATTCTCGTCGGCAAGCCTGCTTCGGCGGATCTTCCCGAGCTGGCGCAGGCGGGCGCGATCCCCACGGCGGCGGACCCTGCGGCGGGCGTGCCGTCCGACCTGTTGCGGCGAAGGCCGGATCTGGTGGTGGCCGAAGCCAAGCTGCGCGCGAGCCATGCGAGAGTGGGCCAGGCGCTGGGTGAATACTGGCCCAAGATCAGCCTGTCGGGCCTGCTTGGCTTTGCGACCAATTCGCTGGCGAGCTTCGGCACGGGCGATTCGGCGACGGCACAAGGCGCGGTCGGCCTGCGCTGGCGCTTGTTCGACTTCGGCAGGGTGGATGCCGAGATCAGGCGCGCCAAGGGGGCGGAGAAGGAAGCGCTGGCGACCTATCGCGGATCGGTGCTGCGCGCAGGGGAGCAGGTCGAAAGCGCCTTTGCGCGCCTTGCCACCGCACGCGCCGCGTTGGCCGCGCGCGAAGATCAGGCGGCGGCGCTGGCGCGGGCGGCGGAGCGCGCGGGCAAGGCGTTCAAGGTGGGCGAGATCAGCCGCGACCAGCTGCGCGCGGCGCAAGCGGTGCGGCTGGACGGGGTAGATGCCGTGCGCGATGCGCAAGTCGAAGTGGCGCGCGCGGTGCTGGGATGCCACCGCGCGCTGGGAGGCTGATCGCTAGCTGGCGAAGCGGGCGAGATCGGTGAAGCGGATGTTGTCCTTGGCAAGGCCCTGCGTCACCACGTCGATGCCGCCGGCGCGGATCATCCATTCGAGCCGGTGATCGCGGTACTGGCGCTTGAACAGGCCGGCATCGAGCAGGGCGGCGACTTGGCCCATCGGTTCGACCTGGGTCTTCGCCTCGGCAAAAGTCGCTTCCACCGAAGGGCGCTGGCGGACGCGTTCGAGCCAGTCGGACAGCGGCGTGCCGCGTTCGGGCGCGAAGCCGAAGATGCCCGACATCATCACGTAGGGTGCGGCACAGAGATCGGCCCAGCCGAAGTCCGAGCCCGACAGCCAGCCGCTGGCGCTCAGGTGGCCCGACAGCCAGGCCTGCAACTGCGCGGTCTCCTTCTGCGCCACGGCGCGGAAATCGTCGACCCGGTCGGCCCCGCGACCGAAGAAGCGCACTTCGCCAAGGCCCCAGTTGATCGCTTCGTAATGCGTGTCGCAGACTTCCTCGATCATCCGGCAGCGTGCGCGTTCGAGCGGATCGGCCGGGCGCAGCGCGGGCGAGGGGTGCGCGTCTTCGAGATATTCGAGGATCACGCTTGAATCGTAGAGTGTGTGCGCATCGTCGACGACGAGCGCGGGCACTTCCATCCGCGGGTTGTGGCGGGCGTAATCGTCGTTGTTGCCCGCACCGATGCCGGTCGGCAGGCTCTGCGTGAAGGCCAGTCCCTTTTCGCGCAGCATGATGCGCACCTTCTGGCCATAGGGGGAAAAGGGATGATCGTAGAGCAGCATGGGGCAGGTGGTCTTTCGTCGTAAAAGACCGGGCGGAAGCAGCGCTCCCGCCCGGTCCGGATGGCAGATATGATCAGGCGGCGGCGGCGACGCGTGCGGCGCGGCTCGCCATGATCCGGGCACCGATGAAGAAGATGCCGCCGAAATAGAGCGCCGAAAGCGCGATCGAGGCGAAGACGTTGGCGAAATTCTCGCCCGCCTGGATGAGCGGGGCGTTCATCACCGTGACGAACAGCATGTAGCTGGCGTTGAAGAATAACGGCAGGCGCTGGGCGATGACCATGAACAGCGCGACGATGATGATGCCGAGCGCCAGCAGCACGAGGCCGGTGTTGCCGGTGACGGTGCCGAACTGGACGAGGTAGCTGGTGGCGGTGCCGCACAGCGCACCGATCACGGCGGCGGGCAGCTTCTTGAGATCGCTCATGTCGACGCTCGACCAGAACCACAGCAGGGTGAAGCCGGCATAGAGCGGCTGCAGGTGCAGCGCGGTGCCCAGCGCGATGAAGCCGGCGAGCAGGACGACCGCGGCAAAGGTGATGGCGGCAGCGATGGCGGTCGACGGTGGTGGCGTCGCCGGGTGGGAATCAGCAGACATGGACCTCTCCTTGATGCGCCTGGTTCGAGCCGGCGTCTGTGCGGCATTGGGACACGGTCGCGCCTGCCTGTCAATCACTTGAGTAAGTAAACCAGCGCCATCCGTCGCGGATTTGAACCTTGCCGCCCAGATGCTAGGAGCGCGCATGCCCGCGATACTCGAACCGTTTCACGCCATTTCGATCTCCACCATCGCCCACCGGCTGAAGGCCGAAGGGCGCGAGGTGATTCACATGGAATTCGGCCAGCCTTCGACCGGCGCACCGGCGGCGGCCATTGCTGCCGCGCACCGCGTGCTCGACGTCGATCCGATGGGCTATTGGCAGAGCGATGCGCTGAAGGCGCGGATCGCGCGGCACTATGCCGAGACGTGCGGCGCGACGGTCGCCCCTGAACAGGTGATCCTGACCAATGGCGCATCGCCCGCGCTGGTCATGGCGCTGTCGCTGCTGTTCGATCCGGGGGCGCGGGTGGCCATCGCGCGGCCGGGCTATGTTGCCTATCGCAACAACCTGCACGCGCTGTTCATGGAGCCGGTGGAGCTGCCTTGCGGCCCGGACGAACGCTACCAGATCACCGCCGCCGCGCTCGAAGCGCTGGATCCGGCGCCCGACGGGGTGATCCTGGCGAGCCCCGCCAACCCGACCGGCACGGTGATCGAGGCCGACGAGCTTGGCCGCATCCTGGCCGTGTGCAAGGCGCGGGGCATCCGCGTGGTATCGGACGAGATCTATCACGGCATCACCTATGGCGAGCCGGCGCTGTCGGTGGCCGCGCTCGATCCCGAGGCGCTGATCGTCAACAGCTTCTCCAAGTATTTCAGCATGGCGGGCTGGCGGCTGGGCTGGCTGATCGTGCCGCCGGCATTGATCACGCAGGCCATGGCGCGGATGGGCAACCTGTTCCTGACGCCGCCATCGCTGGCACAGCACGCCGGGCTGGTGGCATTCGACTGCCGCGACGAGCTGGAAGGCCACGTGGCGACCTATGCGCGCAATCGCGACCTGCTGCTGGCGGCGCTGCCCGAGCTTGGCCTCAAGCGCATCGCGCCGCCGGACGGGGCGTTCTACATCTGGGCGGACATCGGCCACCTGACCGACGACAGCCTGGCCTTCTGCGAGAAGCTGCTGCGCGATACCGGCGTGTGCACCGCGCCGGGGATCGACTTCGATCCCGTGGAAGGCCGCCGCTTCTTCCGGATGAGCTTTGCCGTTTCGACCCCGCTGATCGAGGAGGCCATCGCGCGGATGAAGCCCTGGTTTGCCGCCTTCAAGAAGGATTGATCCGGCCGGGGTGCTGTAACGCGCGGGATGCACCCCATGTGGTGGAACGTTCGGCCCTTTCCGGGAGTTTGCCGCGAATGTCCAAGCCCAAGCTGTTCGAGCCCATCACCATTGACGGGCTGACGCTCGCCAACCGTATCGTCATTGCGCCCATGTGCCAGTATTCGGCCGAAGACGGGCGGATGACCGACTGGCACGCGATTCACCTTGGCAGCCTTGCCCTGTCCGGCGCGGGGCTGCTGACCATCGAGGCGACGGCCGTGCTGCCCGAAGGGCGCATCAGCAATGCCGACGTCGGGTTGTGGGACGACGATACCGAGGCCGCGATGGCCCGCGTGCTGGAAACGGTGCGCCGCCATTCGCCCATGCCGATCGCCATCCAGCTGGCCCACGCCGGGCGCAAGGCTTCCACCGCGCGGCCATGGGACGGCGGCAAGCAGATCGCGCCCGATGCCCCCAATGGCTGGCAGACGGTGGCCCCCTCGGGCGTCCCGTATACGCCGGGCGACCATGCACCGGTGGCGCTCGATTCGGCCGGGCTCGCCGAAATCCGCGATGCCTTTGCCGCCTCGGCCCGTCGCGCGGCGCGGCTGGGGATCGATGCGATCCAGATCCATGCCGCGCACGGCTATCTGCTCCACCAGTTCCTCTCGCCCATTTCGAACCAGCGGACCGACGAATATGGCGGCAGCCTGGAAAACCGCATGCGCTTCCCGCTGGAAGTGTTCGATGCGGTGCGGGCAGCCTTTCCCAAGGAGCGCCCGGTCAGCGTGCGCGTATCGGGCAGCGACTGGGTCGATGGCGGATGGGACGAAGCGCAGACGGTGGCCTTCGCCCGCGCACTGGAAGAACGTGGCGCTTCGGCGATCCACGTTTCGAGCGGGGGGCTCGATCCGGCGCAGGCGATCCCGGTAGGCCCCAGTTACCAGGTGCCGCTGGCGCGGGCGGTGAAGCAGGCGGTCTCGATCCCGGTCGTCGCCGTGGGCCTGATCACCGAAGCGCAGCAGGCCGAAGCGATCGTCGCGACGGGCGATGCCGATCTCGTCGCGGTGGCGCGGACGATCCTCTACGATCCGCACTGGCCATGGCACGTGGCGGCAGAGCTGGGCGCGCAGGTTTCGGCGCCCAGCCAGTACCTGCGCAGCCAGCCCCGGCAGTATCGCGACCTGCTGCAGCCTTACGCCTGACGCGAAAAGGGCGGCGCCTCCCGGGGGAGGTACCGCCCTTGACGCGACCCTTGGGGGCTTTTCGGTTACATCGCGATGCTGAACGAGGCGCGGGCCGAATAGGCCATGCCGCCGCCCTGGATCTTCTCGGCGCCGCCCGACAGCTTCCAGGTGTAGTCGAGCCCACCCTGGAGGATGCTGAGCGAGCCGACCCAGGCCGACTTCAGGTTTTCGGGCGTCAGCGTGTAGCTGTCGCCGGTGACGGTTTCGGCGGTGAGCTTGCCCAGTTCGCCAGCGAGGTGGCTGCGGCGGCCGCCTTCCAGCTCGACAGTGAACGGGCGACCTTCATAGCTCGACGCACCCGCGCTCCACGATGCGACCAGCGTGGTGTTGGCGTTGACCACACTCGAATTGCGGCCCGCGACGATGAGCGCCATCGCTTCGCTGCCGGTCTCGGTGTAATTGTTTTCGTGCAGGCGGTAGTACTCGATCGTCGCCTTGGGCTTGAGCGCGAAGCCGCTGCCGACGTCGAACTTGTACGATGCGCCGCCGCTGGCCGAGGCGAGCCAGCCCTTCCAGTCGCCGCTGGTGCTGTAGCTGAAATCGGTGCCCGAGGTCGTGCCGGTGAAGTCGCGGGTGGCCTTGAAGCTGTTCTTGGCGATGCTGCCGCGGGCAAAGGCGTAGAACGGGCCCTTGGCGAGGCGCCAGAACAGGCCGAGTTCGTAGCTGGTGCCCTTGACCGTCTGGTAATCGCCGGTCTTGGCATTCCCCGAGAAATACAGGAACGATGCACCGACATTGCCGAAGCCCAGATGGCGTTCGAGACCGAGCGAGATGCCGAAGCCGTCGGTCTTGAAGCCCGATCCGGTGGCGTCTGCCTGGCGGGTGCCGCGGTAGTAGATCGGTTCGAGCCAGCCGCCGAAGTCGCTGATCGTGAAGATCGAGGAATCATCGGTGACGTGCTGCGCGCCAAGGCGCGAGGCGCGGGTGACGAGATCGAAGGCACCGCCGTTGAACACCGGCAGCAGCTGCGCGAACTGGCTCTTGAGCGCATCGACGTCGGACACTTCGAGCAGGCTTGCCTGCAATGCGGAGTATTCCACGGCAGTATTGAGGATCGCGCCATAGGCGGAGGCCTGCGCGGCATTGAGGCCGAGCTGGTCTGCGGTCTTGCGCGAGATGGTCAGCAGCAGGTCATTGTTCTGCTGCGTCAACGTGCCGTTGTAGAGCACGGGCAGATCAAGTGCCGAGCTGGCGATGTTACTGGCCCCGGTAAGCGTGCCTGCGCTGAGCACGGTGTAAGTGCCTTCAGCCTCGGCAAGCGAGGAGACCGTGGCCGAAACCTTGGCGCCGCTGGCAAACGTCGCGGTGTCGGTCACGAGCTTCGAGCTGGTGCCGGTATCGCCATCGACATAGACGCGCAGAATGCCGTTCGCGCCGACGTTCAGCGCGTGGATCGTGGTGGTGCCGGTGGCGTTGGCGCCGAACGTGCCGCTGTTGACGTTCACCGTCAGCTGCGAACCGCCGGTGACCGAACCCAGCCAGCGCGCGCCGTCCGACAAAGTGGCGGTGACGAGCTGGTCGTTGGCAACGAGGTTGCCGGTAAAGCGTGAATTGCCGACCATCGTCAGCGTGCCGGTGCCGGTGCCGAAGTCGATGTTGCCGATCCACTTGGAATCGTCAGCCAGCTTTACCGTGTCGTTGCCTGCGCCGAGGTAGGCGTTGCCCGTCACCTTGCCACTTTCGATGTCCAGCGTGTCGTTGCCGGAGCCGGTATAGATGTTGCCGGTGATCGTGGTGTAGACGGTCGCGGTGTCGACGTTGTAGCCGCTCGCAGCCTTGTCCGTGGTCTGGCTGGCGGCATCCGTCGAGTTGAGCGACTGGGTGATCGTCACGCCCGAGGTGTTGGCCGAAAGGTCGATCGCGGCGAGCTTGTCCTCGCTCGATCCGGTGACGGTGATGTCGCCGGTGTTCTTGATCGTCGACAGCGTGCCCGACAGATCGCGGATGGCGTAGGATTCGCCGATGCCCGGTGAGCTGATCACCGCCTTGATCGTGCCGTCGTTGGTCAGGCTGGTGACCGTCGAGCCCGAATTGATCAGCAGCGCGATGGCCGAGGAATCGACCGTGGTCGCGGTGATCGAGCCGCTGACGCCGATGCCGTTGGTCAGGGTCACGTTGCCACCCTGGCCGCCGATGACCACGCCGCGCGCGTTGGTCGAGGAATAGTACGAGGACGCCGCGACCGACCCGTCGATGGCGAGCGAGAACGTGCCAAGGTTCGCTGCGACGCCGCCGATGGTCGTGTCGCTGGTGCCGCCGATCAGCAGGGCCGGGCTGTTGCCATAGGAGATGATCGAGCCGCTGGTCTGGTCGGTCGACGAGGTGCTGGCCGGCGCATAGACCCAGATGCCGCCCGCGACGTTGCCGCTGACTTCCACCGCCGCGACGCCGCTCTGCAGCGCGCTGCGCGACAGGGTGAGCGTGGAGCCGCCGTCGGTGGTCAGGCTGGTCGACTGGCGCAGCGTGCCGTTGATCTTGAGCAAGCCGCCGACGTCGCCGGCAACATCGAGCACTTGCGCGCCCTGGCCCACGACCGAGATCGTGCCGCCGACCGACAGGTTGCCGGTGACCGCCGCAGTGCGAATGCCGACGCTGTCGTCGCCGACGATGGTGATGGTGCCGGTGTGGGTCAGGCTGCCGTTCAGCGTCGAATCCACGGCGATGCCCGCCGAATCGAGGCCATCGACCGTGATCGTGCCGCTGCTGCTGATTGAGCCGGTGAGCGTGCCGCCCGAGGCGACGTGGATGCCATAGCGGTTCGAGACGGTGGCCAGCGGCCCGTCGGCGATGCTGTTGCTGTCCGCATCTGGCACCGAATAGGTCTGGGTGACGGTGATCGTGCCGCTGTTGTCGATCGTGGTCGAAACCGGCGCGATGAAGATGCCGGTGGCGTTGTCGACGGTGCCGGCGGTGATCGTGCCGCCGCTGGAGACGGTGACGGTGTTGGCCGAATCGACCGTGGCCGCAGCGCCGCTCGCAACCTTCAGGTTGCCACCGCTGGCGACCGTGATGTTGCCGGCGGTGGAGGTGGCCAGCGGGGTGGTGGAGGTGCTCGAAACAGTGGTGTCGGCCATCGCCGGGGCGGCTGCCGCCAGGCCTGCAGGAACCAGCGCGGCGGCGATCATCGCGCGCGCGGCGGTCGAGGAGAGGAAACAGTCGTGACGAAGGCGCTGCATCATTTATCCATCCGAAGAAGAGCCTGCGCACTGGTCTGGAGACGGGTGCGCAGGCCCAGTTGTTTCGTCAGCGCACCCCGCGGGGACTTTGCGAAGTGCGCAAAACAAGAGGTGGAAGCCGCACGGCTGGTCCGGGGGCGGTGCCGCACGACTTCCGCATGCCACAACGTGGCGGCCACATGGCCCCCTTCGACGACCCTGCAAAAAAATTGCGGGGGCCTGACTGCTTCGTAAATTTTCGGTTCAGGCGCCAAGGGCCAGCAAGCCTTCAAGCAAGGGGACTGCTACGGAGATTCCCTCATGCGCCACTGCCAGAGAACCGCTGCATGATGCTTCACGGCGATATCCAGCGCCACGCTGACCTGGTCGGCGAAGGCCTGTTCCCGACTGATGGCCCGGCGCCGCCACCCACCGGCGCTTCGCCCAAGAACGAACAGCGGCCGGCTGGCCCGCGAGCCGAGCTTGACGATACCGCGCTGATGACCCGCGTGGCCGATGGCGATGCCGCCGCCTTCGCGCTGATCGTCGATCGGCACGCGAGCACGCTCTATCGTGTCGCGATCCGCATGCTGGGCGATCCGCAGGAATCCGAGGATGTCGTCCAGGAGGCCTTCGCCCGGGTGTGGCAGCAGGCGCCGCGCTGGCAGCCGAGCGGGGCTGGGTTGGTCGGCTGGCTTCATCGGGTGACGATGAACCTGTGCTTCGATCGGAAGCGCCGCTTCCGCGTGGTGCTGACGCCCGAGCTTCCCGAACAGGTCGACACCAGCCCGCTCGCCGACGAGGCGATGGTTGCCCAGCAGGCGCGCAGCGAGGTCGCGCAGATTCTGGCGGGCCTGCCCGAACGCTATCGCGCGGCGCTGGTTCTGTGTTATTACGAAGGCATGTCGAACGCGCTTGCCGCCGAAGTCCTGGAGCTGAATATCAAGGCCATGGAGTCGCTGCTTTTCCGTGCGCGTCGGCACATGCGCGACCTTCTCGAGAAGCGCGACGTGCGTTGCGTCGATCTCGTTTCGGCGGGCCACGCCGCGTGAAGCGCACCCCGCCATCTTCACCACAGCTTGCCGAAGCCGGACTGGACCGGGCGCTTGACTTGCTTGGAACACCCGCCGTGCCAGCCGGACTTGCCGCGCGGATCACTGCCGAAGTCGTGCGCTTGCCGCAGCTGCCCGCTGAACCCGTTGCCGTGCTGCGGCCACGCGAAGCGCTGCCGCCGCTGCGCCCGTCGGCCGAGGTGACGCCAAGGCGCGCCCCGGCGCGACGCGTGGCGCGTTGGCAGATCGGCGTGGGCGCCGCGCTGGCCGCAAGCCTTGCCGCGATCGCGCTGGTCGGGCTGCCCAATCCGCAGGCAGACGCAGGCGTCAATGCAGACGTTGACGTCGCCGATTCATCGCAGGTCGCGGCCGCGCCGATCGCGGGTGCGCCGGTTACGGTCGCCCCGGCGCAGCAGGTTACCCTGGGGGCAGCCGCTCCTGTCCCGACGGCGCGTGGCACCAACCGTCAGGCTGCAACGCCGGCCGGCACCAGCAGCGCGCCCGGCAACGACGCCGCGACGCCGGAGACCCCGCTGGCGCCGCTCAAGGAACCAGCCCAGCCATCGGCGCTTGCTTCGGCAGACCCGGCCAAGCCGGTCGGCCCGGTTGCCGGACCCAGCGCCGAAGGCGCCGCGCCGGCGCTTGGCAGCCGTGGCCAGATGGGCCCGGCCCTGCCGCAGGGCTATGGCTATACCGGCGGTGCGCCGGGCAGCATTCCTTCGGGCGCGCCGGTCACCATGTCGGGTGGCCCTGGAAGCGCGCCCGCAGGTCCGGGCGGTCCCGGTGGCCCCGGGGGCGGAGCGCATCCGTTCTGAAGGACCGGGCTGGCGATCTGCGCGTTCCGCGATAAAGTCCCCCGATCGCAACGATCGACAAGGGATGATTCATGAGCGGACGAATATTGCTGGTCGAGGATGATCCGAAGATCAGCGACTACGTTGCTCAAGGGTTTTCCGAACAGGGTTTCGCGGTGGATCGCGCGGACAACGGCCGCGATGGCCTGTTCTTGGCCACCGACAGCCAGTTCGACGTGATCGTGCTCGACAAGATGCTTCCGGCGATGGACGGCCTTGCGGTGCTGCGCGCGCTGCGGGCGGCAGAGGTCGCGACACCGGTGCTGATGCTATCGGCACAAGGCAGCACCGATGATCGCATCGCCGGGTTGAACGCCGGCGCCGACGATTATCTGGGCAAGCCGTTCTCGTTCGCCGAGCTGCTCGCCCGGGTGCAGGCGCTGATGCGGCGTGGCGCGCACCAGCAGAAGGTGCAGGAAACCGCGCTGCGCTGCGGCGACCTCGAACTCGACCGGCTGACCCGGCAGGTCAAGCGTGGCACGCGCAAGATCGCGCTGCAGCCGCGCGAGTTCCGCTTGCTCGAATACCTCATGCTCCACCAAGGCGAGGTGGTGACGCGCACGATGCTGCTCGAATCGGTGTGGGACTATCACTTCGATCCAGGCACCAACGTCATCGACGTGCACATCAGCCGCCTGCGCCGCAAGATCGACGATGGCGAGGAAGTTGGCCTGTTCCATACGGTGCGCGGCGCCGGCTATCGCCTCGCCGCGGATTGAACCGGTGGTGATCAGGAAGGCCCTGCGCCGTCGATTTTCGCCCACGATGGTGCGGTTGGTCGGCGCGGTCTTCGTGTTGCAGCTGTTTTCGAACGCGGCGGCGATCTTCTTCCTGCGGACCCAGCTGGTTGAAGTCATCCAGGCCGACCGCGTGCGGCAGGTGGTCGACGTGCGCGACGACCTGCTGGCGGCTTATTACGACGGCGGGCGGGGCGAGCTTGCCGACTTCATCCTGGCCCGGCGCGGCAGCGCGGCCGATCCGACGGTGTTCGTCGCGTTGACCGGTGGGCAGGGCGCACCGGTGCTGTCGAACCTGGGCGCGTTGCCCAAGGTGCCTGTCGGGCCAAGGCCAGTGCGGGTGAAGGTGATCCACGGCGTGGGCCTGCCCCCGACCGACGGCGTTGCGCTGGCCGGAAAGCTGCCCGATGGCGAGACGCTGATCGTCGGCGTCGGCAGCAACAGCGACCGGCGCTTCGACCTTGCCTTCGCCACTGCGATCGGAGTGACGACGGCGGTGGCGATCGCGCTCGCGACGCTGAGCGCGGCACTGCTCGGCCTGGTCATCAGCCACCGCACGCACGAGATCGCCGAGACGGCAGCCGAGCTCGCCTCGGGCAATTTCGGCGCGCGCCTGCCGAGCGGGGAGGCGGGCGACGGGTTCGATCACCTGCGCGGGCAGATCAACCTGATGGCCGAACGCATCGACCAGCTGGTTTCGCAGCTTGCCGCGGTTTCGGGCGCACTGGCCCACGATCTGCGATCGCCCGTCACGCGGCTGACCGCCGCGATCGAGCGGGCCGGCACTCTGGTCGACGAGCCGCAGGCGATCGAAGCGCTGGAGGCCGCGCGTGCCGATGCAGATGGCCTGCGCACGATGCTGGAAACGGCGCTGGAGTTGAGCCGGCTCGAGGGCGGCGCGGTGACCGATCGGCGCGTACCGCTGGACCTTGCGCAGGTCGCCGAGGATCTCGTCGAGCTGTACGAGCCGCTGGCCGAGCAGGAGGGCGTGACTCTGGTTGCGCAGTTGCAGCCAGCGAGTGTGGTGGCCGACCGCGAGATGGTGTCGCGCGCGCTGTCCAACCTGATCGACAATGCGATGAAGTACGGCGGGCGCCACATCGTGGTGCGCACGCGCCGCGACGGGGCGCGGGGCGAGATCGCAGTGATCGACGATGGCCCGGGCATTGCGACCGAAGACCGCGCGCGGGTGGTCGAGCGGTTCGTGCGGCTCGACAACGCGCGGACAAGGCCGGGCGGCGGGCTCGGCCTTGCCATGGTCGCCGCCGTGGCGCGGCTGCACGGCGGCGAACTGCTGCTGGGCGAAGGCGACGTGGCGGGCGAGGACGGCGCACACGGCCTTTCAGCTACTCTCAGCCTACCCCGCTGAAGCTGCTGGCGCCGCGACGCGGCCAGTGCGTTCGAGCTTGCCCCAGCCAATACCGAGGCCCGACAGCGCCGCGCCGATCGCGCGGATGACGACGCCATACATCAGCTGGCGGTAGACGAAGCGCTGGGTCAGCAGCAGCAGCGGATGGAAGCGTTCCTCGCGCCGGTCGAGCCGGATGGCGACCCAGCCGCAGGCAAGGTCGATCGCGGTGAACACCGCCCAGTACAGCCCCATGCGCAGCACGTCGGTCTGCGTCTGGGCCCAGCCGTGCTGCATCACGCGGACGATGGTGCCGACGATCGAGATCCCGAGCGCCAGATCGATCAGCGGCGAGATCATCGCGAACACGATCTGGAACAACCAGGCCTGCGGCATGCCGACGAAGGCGAGACCCGAGGGACGCCGCTCGAGCAGGATCGAGCGGTGCTTCCACAGGCACTGCAGCGTGCCGAAGGCCCAGCGGAAGCGCTGCTTGCCAAGCGCGCGCAGGGTTTCGGGCGCTTCGGTCCAGGCGACCGCATCTTCGTCATAGGCGATGCGCCAGCCCTTGCGCTGGATCGCGATGGTCAGGTCCTGGTCCTCGGCCAGCGTGTCCTCGGGATAGCCGCCGACCGCATCGAGCGCGGCACGGCGCCAGGCGCCGACGGCACCGGGGACGACCATGATCGCATCGAAGCGGGTCAATGCGCGGCGTTCGATGTTCTGCGCGGTGACATATTCGACGCCCTGCCAGCGGGTGACGAGGTTGACCCGGTTGCCCACCTTGGCGTTGCCGGCAACCGCGCCGATCCTGGGATCGACGAACCAGCGCACCAGCCGCGCGATCGTGGCCGGTTCGAACTGGGTATCGGCATCGAGCGCGACGACGATCTCCCCGCTGGCGGCGGCCAGCGCGCGGTTGAGCGCCTTGGCCTTGCCGCCGTTGACCATCGTCATCAGCCGCACGCGCGGTTCGTCGCCGAAGGCCTGGGCCACGATCTCGCTGGTACGGTCCTTCGAACCGTCGTCGGCGACGATCACCTCGAGCCGGCCATAGTCGCTGCCGAGGATGCGGCGGACCGAGGCTTCGATCACGCGCTCTTCGTTGAACGCTGGGATGATGACGGTGACGAGCGGCTCCTCGCCCCAGGCGGCGGGGTTTTCCTCCGCCTCGGGCGGCTGGCGGCGGTTGGGCAGCAGGGCAAGCCCGGCCAGCCCGACTGCGCGGATCACGCCCAGCGCGATGGCGAAGAAGAACGTCCAGTTGAGGCCGGCGAGCACCAGCGCGAGCATCGAGAAGATCGCCACGTCGGCGCGCACCGCAGTGAGGTCCCAGCCGCCGACCTTGGGCATGACCGCATCGCGATCGAGCCCGGCGAGCGTTGAGACGGGAACGAGGCGGTAGCCATCGGCCTCGAGCCGCTGGATGATCTGGGGCAGGGCCTTGACCGTCTCGGCGCGATTGCCGCCGCCATCGTGGAGCAGCACGACGTTGGCGGTGCGATCCGCCGTCGCATTCTCGATGCCGGACACGGCGGCATCGGCGATGTCCTGCGCGTTCTTGACCTTCCAGTCGTTGGTGTCGGCGTGGAGCCCGACGATGGTGTAGCCCTGTTCCTGCGCGAGCAGTGCCGGGCCCAGTTCATCCGGCGTGGTCGGCTCGGCATCGCCGAAGTAGGGCGCGCGGAACAGGCGGGTGGACCGGCCGGTGTAGGCTTCGATCAGGCGCTGCGTGGCGTTGAGTTCCAGCTTCACGCCCGCCGGCGTTTCGTCCGCCATGTTGGGGTGGGTGTAGCTGTGGTTGCCGATCTCGTCGCCGTCGGCGTTGATCCGTTCGAGCAGGCCGCGGTTGCCGACGCCGTTTTCGCCGACGATGAAGAACGTGGCGGGCACGTTGTAGTGTTCCAGCACCGACAGGATCTTCGGCGTCCAGGTCGGATCCGGACCATCGTCGAAGGTCAGTGCGACGAGCTTTGGCCGGCTGCCGGTGCGGCGCACCACGTAAGGGGTGGGCAGGCTGACGTAGCGTTCGTTCGAGACGAGGCCGGACTTGGGATCGAACGCCACTTCGCGGCTGCCGCCCTGGGGCACGGCATCGACACGCAGGATCTCTCCATCGCCTTCGACGTCGACGTTGTTGGTCTGCGCGATCGCGCCGAAATCGGGGCGGACGGGCGAATGGCTGCGCCAGGAGCTGAGCGCCGTCCAGAAGCCGGGGTCTTCCGATCCCAGGCGCCACAGCGCGACGTTGCCGAGGCCGAGACGCGAAAGCATCTGCATCTGGTTCCAGCTTGCCGCGGCATCGAGCATCCACACGTCATGGCGGATGGGCGGCGTACCGGCGTTGTTGTCGGCATCGTCGGTATAGGCAAAGCCGGTGTTGCCGCTGGCCTTGTCCCACATCGGGACCGCGCCGCTGTCGTGCGCCGAAAGCCACGCTTCCTCGACCGTCAGGCTGTCGGCCTTGCCGTCGTGCCAGTCATAGCCATAGTTGCCCAGCGCAACGATCAGCTTCGAGCGATCGACGCCCTGGAGCTGCGCTGCCAAGTGCGAGGCGAACCAGCCCTGCGAGGCGATCGGGCCGCTCTGCCCGCCCTGCCAGTGTTCGTCATAGGCCATCAGCACGACCTTGTCGGCCACTTGCGCCAGCGCGCGTGCCGACCATTCCGGGCTGTCGATCGGCATCGTCACCGCGACGACACGGTGCGCCGGTGCAAGGCGCGCGTGAAGATCGGCCGCGAGATTGCGCACGCCGGCAACGCCCGTGTAGGGAAGGTTTTCGAAGTCGATCATCACGCCGCCATCGCCCGACTTGTCGAGCGCCTGCGCAACCTGGTCGGCCAGCGCGTGTCGGCGGGCCGGATTGGCCAGCAGCGCGGCGGTGCCGGTGCCGTCCCACGTGCCATCGACCACGTTCTGCAGCACCGGCACCACCAGCGGATGGTGCAGCGCGCTTGCCAGCACGCGGCGCATCGGCGCATCGTCCGTGACGTTGAGGCGGCCCTGGTGATCGATCGACATCAGCGTTGGGGCAAGCCAGTCGAGCTGGCCGACGTGGCGGGCAAGCACGGGCGCGCTGTTATCGGTCCACGATGTGTAGAAGCCGACCGTCAGCGCCGATCCCTTCGTCGCGGCCGCGTGGGTGCGATGCCCGCCAAGCAGATCGGCAAGCTTGCGCGAGATGCGGCTCACCTGCGTCTTGAGCGGCAGCGGCGCCATGCGTTCGAAACCCAGCGGCAAGGGCCGCGCCGCCGGAACGGTGACGACCGTGGTCGCGAAGACGAACGCCAGCACTACCAACAGCGCTAGCACGCCAAAGGCCGTGCGGCGCGTCAGTCGCCGGCGGCGTCCGGTGGGATCGAAGAAGATAGGGCGTGGCATCGGCGATTTCCCGGCGGGACCAGGCCGGTGCCTGATTCCGCAATCCAACATGACAAAGGCAAGGGTTGCCGACGCTCAGCGAATCAAAGCGGAGGAAGGCTGGCCCACTGTTGCGTCCCGATTGCCATCCCGCGCCGGTCGGGGCGGTGTCCGCGATCTGAAATTTTGGTCATCAAAGCCGCGTTCGATCACGACACAGTTGATCGGGATGATCTCAACCTATTGCCAAAAATGGATTTTCATGGCCCGTCTTGACCCACCTTCGGCCAGAGGGAGGATCCTCCAGGTCGTGTAGAACGAGGCATGATCGATTTCGACGCGATGGGCCCGCCCGATGGCGCGGCGCCGGCGGACAGCAGCGAAGCGCTGCCCGTTGGTGATCGTGAACGTCGGGAGGGGGTGACGGTGGGCATCCGGCGAAAGTGAATCGGAACAGGGGACCGTCTCGTTGCGATTCGTGCCGGCTGCTCACCGTCGAGGACCGAAATAGGCAACGAACTCATTCACCTGCGTGAGCGGAACATTACGGTTTGGCCATGGACCCGATCGTTCGACGCCATCGAATGGCGCGATCGACATTTTCATGGTGCTGGCCTGCATCGCGCTGGGCTAAGTCGCAGGCTCCACAGACAGGATTTCAGCCATGGCGACCCAGCCGGTATTCTTCCTTTCGCACGGGGGCGGTCCCTGGCCCTGGCTGGATGGGCCATTCCGCGAAGGTTTCGCGCTGCTGGAAGCCTCGCTTCGGGCGCTGCCTGCCATGCTGCCCGAACCACCCAAGGCGGTGCTGGTCATATCCGGCCACTGGGAGGAGCCGGGCTTTGCGGTGTCGAGCGCGCCGCGGCCGGGCATGGTCTATGACTATTTCGGCTTTCCCGAACACACCTACCACATCTCCTATCCTGCGCCGGGATCACCCGAAGTTGCGGCCCGCGTTGTCGAACTGGGCATGGCCGCGGGCATTCCGATCGGTGTCGATCCGACCCGCGGGTTCGATCATGGCACGTTCTCGATGCTCCAGCCGATCTATCCCGATGCGCAGGTGCCCGTCGTCAGCCTGGCGATGCGTGCGGACTACGATGTCGATGCGCACCTCGCGCTCGGCCGCGCGCTTGCCCCGCTGCGCGATGAAGGCGTGGTCGTCGTCGGATCGGGGTTCACCTTCCACAACCTCCGGCTGTTCAACCCCGAGGGGCGCCGCCCATCGGCCGCATTCGATGGCTGGCTGCGTCACGTGCTGACCGAAGTCTCGCCAGAGGAGCGCGAGCAGCAGTTGCAGGCCTGGGAAAGCGCGCCGTGCGCCCGCGAAGCCCACGCACGCGAGGATCACCTGATACCGCTGATGGTGGCGGTTGGCGCGGCGGGCGCCGATCCGGGCACCTGCATCTATGCGCAGGACGATCTGCGCGGCGGGATCACCGCGTCATCGTACCGCTTTTCGCAGGACACGACGCCGAGCGTGCACGACCTGCTGCGCAAGGCCCACCACGCCCTCTAGGCCGTAAACTCATAAACCACTCCGTCGAGGCGTCGAAATGACGAACGCATCGGGCCAAGGCGCCCGCCGGGAGGGCTGGTTGCCCTTCCAAGGGCGGCTTGGTTCGAGACGGAAGTCATTTCGACGTCCTTCGGATTTGACCAAAACGGCCATCTGCCGCGTCAGTCGGGCTGGAAATATCGACATATTCCTGCGCCCTTCTTCCTTGCACCTGGCCGTTTTGCCTCAAACCTCGACGGTGCGGTTTATGAGTTTACGGCCTAGTCATCGTCGAGCCTGCGCCCCATCGTGACCACGGCATTTTCTTCATAGCCAAGCGCGGCATAGAATGCCTTGGTCGCGATGTTGTCGTGCCGGACCATGAACATGATCTTGGGGCAGCGGCGTGCCTTGAGCCACTGTTCGGCGGCGGCCATCAGTGCCGCGCCGATCCCGGCGCGACGCTGCGCGGGATCGACGCCGAGATAGTAGACCCAGCCTCGATGGCCATCGAAGCCCACCATCACGGCGCCTGCGAGCGCGCCGTCGGTTTCGGCAAGCAAGACATCGCTCGTCTCGTTGGCAAGGGCGAGGCGGAAATCGGCGTTGGCATCGTTCCACGGGCGGGTCAGGCCAGCGGCCTGCCACAGTGCGACGGTGGGCGCTTCGTCGCCGGGAAGGGCGGTGCGGATGGTCATGCGTCTCGTGCTCTTTCGCCAAAGCCGATGAGGAAGCGCAAAGGCTGCGCCTTTGCAACCCTGCGCCGCGCCTTGTAAGGGGCGGCATGTCCACCCATTCCGATCGTGCCTGGCTAGACGAGGCGATCCGCCGCATCGCGGCCGACTACAACCGTTCGGCCGATACGCACCTGATCCGTGTCGAACTCCCGCGCTATCCGGGGATCGACCTCTATCTCAAGGACGAGAGCTCGCATCCGACCGGCAGCCTCAAGCACCGGCTGGCGCGTTCGCTGTTCCTCTATGCGCTGTGCAATGCCAGGATCGGGCCGGACACCTGCGTGATCGAGGCGTCTTCGGGATCGACCGCAGTGTCGGAAGCCTATTTCGCGCGGATGCTGGGCCTGCGCTACATCGCGGTCGTGCCCGCGACGACGGCCGAGGCCAAGCTCGAGGCGATCCGCTTCCAGGGCGGCGAGATCCACAAGGTCGACGATGCGCGGACCGTCTATGCAGAGGCCGAGCGGCTCGCGGTCGAAACCCGGGGCATCTATCTCGACCAGTTCACCAATGCCGAGCGCGCCACCGATTGGCGCGGCAACAACAACATCGCCGAAAGCATCTTCGCGCAGATGGCGCAGGAAGCGCACGCAATTCCGGCATGGATCGTGTGTGGTGCGGGGACGGGCGGCACTTCGGCGACGATCGGGCGCTTCATCCGCTACCGCGCGCACGCCACACGGCTGTGCGTGGCCGATCCGCAAGCCTCGGTGTTCCACCGCCACTTCGCCGATCGCAGCGTGACCGGCCTTCCGCCGGGCGAAGCGTGCTGCATCGAAGGCATCGGCCGGCCGCGCGTCGAACCGAGCTTCGTGCCCGAAGTGATCGACCGGATGATCGCCGTGGCCGACGCCGACAGCATCGGTGCGATGCGCGCGCTGTCGCAGGCGCTGGGGCGCAGGGTCGGCGGCTCGACCGGCACCAACATCGTCGCCTGTGCGCAGATCGTGCGGGAAATGGCGGCGCGTGGGGAAACCGGCAGCGTGGTGACGCTGCTGTGCGATGGCGGCGATCGCTATGCCACGACCTACTACGACGATGCCTGGCTCGCTGCGCGGGCAATCGATTGGCAGCCGGCGGCGGGGGACATAACGGATCTGCTGGCGGGGTGAGGGGGCCTCGGCTCGGGGTTCAGTCCTGCGGAGGCGCCTTGATCATCTGGGCTTCGAGCACGGCGCGAAGGGCTGGCGAAAGCGGCGAAGAGCCGCTGGCATCGGCCTGCACGAAAACCGTCGTGCACAGTCCGGCGCAGCGTCCGCCCTGGATCAACGCCTGGCCGATCTCGTATGACGAAGTGCCGATGCGCAGGATGCCGGTGCGGATCTCGACCGTCTCGTCATCGCGGTGGAAGACTTCGGCGAGGTAACTCACCCGGCTGTCGGCGGTGACGATGCGGCCGCGGCCGTGCGCGGCGCCCAGCGATTCGCCGCTGGCGGCGTTCGTCGCGTTGAAGATCGCGCGCGAAAAGCGCGAGCGCGCTTCGTCGTAGTATCCGGCGACCGCGATGTTGTTGACATGCCGCAGCATGTCTTCGTCGGTATAACGCGTCTGGATCTGGCAGACGTGCGGGTAGATCGCGGGATCGAGCCGCCAGGCGGGGGGCTTCATGGGTGTGTCCTTACTCCCACTCGATCGTGCCGGGCGGCTTGCTGGTGTAGTCGTAGACCACGCGGTTGATGCCCTTGACCTCGTTGACGATGCGAGTCGCCACGCGGCTGAGGAAGGCGGCATCGAACGGGTAGATGTCGGCGGTC
This sequence comes from Novosphingobium olei, assembly GCF_012927405.1. Classification (GTDB taxonomy): domain Bacteria; phylum Pseudomonadota; class Alphaproteobacteria; order Sphingomonadales; family Sphingomonadaceae; genus Novosphingobium; species Novosphingobium olei. The sequence continues at coordinate 34,170 of NZ_JABBGM010000008.1, forward strand.
ATGCCGTCGGTGCTGGTGACGGCGCGCAGCGCGCAAACGCTGTCATAAGTGCGGAAATCGCCCATCACGCCCACGGTCTTGACCGGCAGCAGCACGGCGAAGGCCTGCCAGATGGCATCGTAGAGCCCGGCGTTGCGGATCTCCTCGAGGTAGATCGCGTCGGCCTTGCGCAGGATGTCGCAGCGTTCGCGCGTCACCTCGCCGGGAATGCGGATGGCGAGGCCCGGCCCGGGGAAGGGGTGGCGGCCGACGAACACGTCGGGCAGACCCAACTCGCGGCCCAGCGCGCGCACTTCGTCCTTGAACAGCTCGCGAAGCGGTTCGACCAGCTTCATGTTCATGCGTTCGGGCAGCCCGCCGACGTTGTGGTGGCTCTTGATCGTGACCGAAGGCCCGCCGGTGAAGCTGACCGATTCGATCACGTCGGGATAGAGCGTGCCCTGCGCAAGGAAGTCCGCGCCGCCGACCTGACGGGCTTCTGCCTCGAACACGTCGATGAAGGTCTTGCCGATGAACTTGCGCTTGGCTTCCGGGTCGGTGACACCGGCAAGGCCGCCGAGGAACAGCGGCGAGACGTCCTTGTGCACCAGCGGGATGTTGTAGTGGTTGCGGAACAGGCTGACGACCTGCTCGGCCTCGCCCATGCGCATCAGGCCGTGGTCGACGAACACGCAGGTCAGCTGGTCGCCGATCGCTTCGTGGATCAGCACGGCGGCAACGGCCGAATCGACACCACCCGAAAGGCCGCAGATCACGCGGCTGTCGCCCACCTGCTCGCGGATTTCGGCGATCTTGGTCTTGCGGAACTCGGCCATGGTCCATTCGCCGGTGCAGCCGCAGACGTGGCGCACGAAGTTGGCGATCAGCCTGCCCCCATCGGGCGTGTGAACCACTTCGGGGTGGAACTGCGTGCCGTAGTAGCGCTTCTCGTCGTTGGCCACGACGGCGAAGTGCGCGCCGTCCGACATCGCGACCGTGCGGAAGCCTGGCGCGAACTGGGTCACCTTGTCCTCGTGGCTCATCCACACCTGGTGGCGCTCGCCCACGGCCCAAAGCCCGTCGAACAGTACGCACGGCTCCGTCACGGTCAGGAACGTCCGGCCGAACTCGCCCGAATCGCCGGGTTCGACCGTGCCACCCAACTGGTGGCTCATCACCTGCTGGCCATAGCAGATGCCCAGGATCGGCAGGCCGCTGTCGAACAGCACCTGCGGGGCGCGGGGGCTGCCATCGGCGGGCACGCTGGCGGGCGATCCCGACAGGATGATGCCCTTCGGCTTCATCCGGTGGAACGCAGCCTCGGCCTGCGTGAAGGGGGCGATCTCGGAATAGACGCCCGCTTCGCGCACGCGGCGGGCGATCAGCTGCGTGACCTGGCTGCCGAAGTCGACGATCAGGATCGATTCTGAAGGCTGGATGCTCATGGCTGGCCGATAATGAGAGCGGTTGCGGCTGTCCAGAGACGAGAGCGGCGTTGCACCGCCGGTTTTGCGCATACGGTTGCATTTGTGCGGTTGCAAATCCTGCAACTCACCCCGCTTTGTTCGCATTTGCAGCATACGCCAAAAAGCGTATTTGCGGCCTCGTTCCGAACGCTCCTGCAATCCACCACCCTGCCGGCGCCGACGAACTGGGAGACTGCCTGGGAGTGCCTTCAACAGGAGGACACTATGCGCAGCATCGCTTCTTACGTGCTGCCGATCATCGTTGCCGCTGGTGTCAGCGGCATGATGTTCACCGCGACGCTCGTCTGAGCTTGTCGCGGTGCCCGGCACTGAACAATCAAAACGGCTGCCCTGAACCTTGGGGCAGCCGTTTTGCTTTGTGCCGCACCTGTGACTAGCTTGGCTTGCGTGACCGTCACCCGCTTTGCCCCCAGCCCCAACGGGCCGCTCCATCTCGGCCATGCCTGGTCCGCGATCGTGGGGCATGATCGCGCCAAGGCCGATGGAGGTGAATTCCTGCTGCGAATCGAGGATATCGACGGCGCGCGCAGCCGGGCGGACCTGGCCGACGAATTCCGCCGCGATCTCGAATGGCTGCGACTCGATTATCGTGAAGTCGCTCCCCAATCGCAGCGCGTAGCCACTTACCGCGACGCGGCCGATTCGCTGCGGGCGATGGGCCTGCTCTATCCCTGCCGCTGCACCCGGGCCGAAATCGCCGCTGCGGCAACGCGCATGGGCCCCGATGGGCCGGTCTACCCCCAGACGTGCCTGCATCGTCCGATCGCACCGGGTCCCGGCGTGGTCTGGCGGCTCGATGTGGAACAGGCGGCGGACCTGTGCGGCCAGCTGACCTGGACCGACGAGCGGCGCGGAGAACAGGTGGCGCGGCCCGAATTGTTCGGCGACGTCGTGCTCTGGCGCAAGGATGCGCCGGCAAGCTATCACCTTGCCGCCACGATCGACGATGCGGCGGACGGTATCACCTGCGTAACCCGTGGCCTGGACCTGTTCCACGCCACCCACATCCACCGGCTGCTGCAGGCCTTGCTCGGGATCGAACCACCGGTGTGGCACCATCACGCGCTGCTGGTCGAGGCAGACGGGCGCAAGCTTGCCAAGCGGCGCGATGCCCCGGCGCTGGCCGAACGGCGGCTTGCCGGCGAAGACGGGCGGTCGGTAGCAGCGGAACTGCGCCATGGTCTTTTGGACACTGGCATTTCCTTTGCCGACACCCTACTTCTTGACGCATGACCTACGTCCTTGTCCCGCTCCTGCTCATCTTCATGGGCCTTGCCGTCTACTCGCTGGTGCGGGGGATCGTGGCGTTCCTCAACACGACCCGCGAGGGGCTCGAACGCGGTGACGAGGGCATCAAGGAAATGCAGATGCTGCAGAACAAGATGATGTTCAACCGCATCAAGTACCAAGGCCTTGCCGTCGCCGTGGTTGCCATCCTTCTTGCGGTGGCGCGCTGACACGAACGGCGCTAGGCGCTGCGTCATGGTCAAGCTCAACAAGATTTACACGCGCACCGGGGACAACGGCACGACGGGCCTCGTCGACGGCTCGCGCCGGGCCAAGTGCGATGCGCGCATGCACGCGATCGGCGAAGTCGATGAACTGAACAGCGCCATCGGCCTTGCCGCCGTTGTAGCGGAAGCAGCGACTGCGAAGGACCTGCACCGTATCCAGAACGACCTGTTCGACCTCGGTGCGGACCTCGCCACGCCGGGTGAGGACTTCACCCCGTCCGAAATGGTGCTGCGGGTGATCCCGGCGCAGGTCGAATGGCTCGAGCGCGCGATCGACCTGCTCAACGAAAACCTGCCGCCGCTCACCAGCTTCATCCTGCCCGGTGGCAGCGAAGCGGCCGCCCGTGTCCACCTTGCGCGCTCGATCGCCCGTCGCGCAGAGCGCGCCGGCGTGGCGCTTGCGCAGGCCGAGCCGGTCAATCCGGCGGCGCTCGGCTACCTCAACCGACTGTCCGACTACCTGTTCGTGCTCGCCCGCGCGACGAATGCCGGCAACGACCCGCTGTGGGTTCCAGGCGCCTCGCGCGGCTGAACCTTGCTCCTGATTGCTATCGCTGGCGCCGAAAGCTAATCCGCGCTCCGTTTCAGTGGAGGGCAGTGCGATGCAGACGGTAGCGGTGATCGGTGCGGGCCAGATGGGTTCGGGCATTGCGCAAGTGGTGGCGCAGGCGGGGCTCAAGGTGCTCCTGTCCGACGTCAGCGTCGAACTTGCCGAAAATGCCAAGGCGAAGATCGCCAAGGGCCTGCTGAGGCTGGTTCAAAAGGACAAGATCACCGAAAGTGCCGTCGCCGAGGCGCTCTCACTGATCGTGCCGGTGGGCGACTACGCACCGATGGCGGAGGCCGACCTCATCATCGAGGCCGCGACCGAGCGCGAGGAGATCAAGCACCGCATTTTCGAAGCCGCGGGCAAGGTGCTGGCCCCCGGTGCGATCATGGCATCGAACACCAGCTCGATTCCGATCACCCGCATGGCGGTGTCCTCGCCCGATCCGGCGCGCTTCATCGGGGTGCATTTCTTCAACCCGGTGCCGGTGATGAAACTGGTCGAAGTCATTCCCGGCCTTGCGACGTCGCGCGAAACTGTCGCGGCGGTGAAGGGGTTCGTCGCGCGGCTGGGCAAGGAAGCGGTGCAGTCCGAGGACGAGGCGGGGTTCATCGTCAACCGCATCCTCGTGCCCATGCTCAACGAAGCCTGCTTCGTGCTGGGTTCCGGCACGGCCAGCGTGGCCGATATCGACAAGGGCTGCAGGCTCGGCCTCAACCACCCGATGGGGCCGCTCGAACTCGCCGACTTCATCGGGCTCGACACCTGTCTCGAGATCATGCGCGTGATCCACGCCAGCACCGGGGATTCGAAGTATCGCCCGGCCCCGCTGCTCGCCAAGTATGTCGAGGCGGGCTGGCTGGGGCGCAAGAGTGGCAAGGGCTTCTACGATTATTCGGGCGAAACGCCGGTCCCCACCCGCTGAGTGCGGGGCACAAGGGAACGGCGCGCCCGGGCAGGCGTAGTCTCCGCACAAAGGAGACACACCCCATGTCCGGCAACAAACCGATCGACACCGCCAGCAACGATGCGGGCGAGAACTTCGACGAGCGCGACCTTGCGCCCGAGGCGCACAACGCCGAGCAGGACGACGAACAGGCACAGGCGCAGACCCTGGCTGACGAGGCGATCGGCCGCGCGACGAGCGTGTTCGGCGAAAACGACGAATCCGACCGCGCCCGTGGCGGCCTGGGTGACGAACCGGGATCGGACACCCCCGATCTGGTCGATCACATGAAGCAGATGGTCACGTCGGGCCGCATCGACATGGACGCCTTCCGCGGAGAGCGGAGCGACGATGACGAGGAGGCGATGTACGGCGAACAAGGCATCGACGACGACACTCCGCGTGGCGCCGAGTGAAGTCCTGCTATTGAGGGGGAGCGTCGATCGGGGCGGTCTGTTCCGCCCCGTTCGGCAGATCGCCGACTTGCGAGGTGACGTCGCGACCGTGATCGTAGACTCTGACCTCGTACCGCTTCTGTCCGGACTGATCGGGATCTTCGCTGGCCGGCGGCTGGTCTTCCGCAGCCCAGCGGGCGAAGCTTGCATGGGCATCTTCGCTGGGAGCGGCCTTGGGGGCAGGCGGTGCGGTGATCGAACGCGATGCGAAGCCGAATAGGCCCGCCACGAACAGGACGCAAAGCAGCATCGCGGCCCAGCGGTTGCGAAACAGGAAGTCCATTTCTCGTCGATCCGTCGCAGTTTTCCGGCCTGGCAGAGATTACCGATCCAACATTAACAACTTGCAAAACATCGCGGCTTGCAGCGCGTGCGCATGGGGCGCAGAGCGGCAGGCTGGACCCATCCGGAGCGCATCGCCTTGCCCACGATCCTGCTGCTGATCTTCTCCAACATGTTTATGACCACCGCCTGGTACTGGCATCTCAAAGGCGGCCCACAGGTCGCCGAAAGCCGGCCGATCGTGATGGTGATCCTGGTCAGCTGGGGACTCGCCTTCGTCGAATACTGCTTTGCGGTGCCCGCCAACCGCATCGGCTTTGCCGCCGGCTGGAGCGCGGGGCAGCTCAAGGTCGTGCAGGAGGCGATCGCGCTCGTGGTGTTCGGCGCGTTCATGGTGTTCGTGCTGGGCGAGCCGCTGCACTGGCGGCACTTCGCGGCCTTTGCCTGCCTGATGGGCGCGGTCGGCTTTCTGTTCGTCGGGCGCTGACCGATCCTGCCGATCAGCCTTCCTTGGGAGGATCCTTGGCCCAGGGATTGACGTGGGCATGGGCCGAAGCGTCATCGCTGGGCGTCTCATCGGCCGATGGCGTCAGGCGCCAAGCGGTGATCAGGATGCCTGCCGCCCAAAGCAGCGCGCCCCAGCGGCTGCGAAAGATCATGCGATAACCGAACATGGGACAAGATTACCGCAGGCGAGGTTAATCATTTCCTGATCGGTGCGGCTGGGCGCAGAACCAGCCCTAAGGTGCCGTACGGATGGGGTTTCTTCCGGAACAGACGGGGCTATGCGCGCATTGCACGGCCCACCCATGCCCATTCCTGCCCTGCGCCTTGTGCCTTTGTCGTTCGCCCTGCTTGCCCTCTTCGCCGCCTGCGCGGTGCCGGCACGGAGCCGTGATACCGAAACCGCCAGCTTCGCATCCTGCGGCGCCGCGCGCCGCGTCACGTGCGTCGTCGATGGCGACACCTTCTGGTATCGTGGCACCAAGATCCGCATCGCCGACATCAATGCGCCCGAAGTCGGCCACCCTTCCTGCCCTTATGAGGCGGAGCTTGGCGCTGCAGCCACCCAGCGCCTGATCCAGTTGCTCAACGACGGGCCGTTCTCGCTGGCCGTCGAAGGCGCGCGCACGACCGATCGCTATGGCCGGGCGCTGCGCGTGGTGCTGCGCGACGGCCAAAGCCTGGGCGGCAGGCTTGAGCGCGAAGGGTTGGCGGAACGCTGGAAGGGGCGGCGCGGCAACTGGTGCGCCGCAGCCTGATCGCGCGCAGTCAGGCCGCGCGCAGGTCGGTCACGCCCTTGGCACCCCGATCGGCGGCGGACAGGCCATCGAACACCGCGTCGATGATCCGGGCGAGCTTTTCCTCGGTCAGCCGCTCCATGAACATCGTCATGGTGCCGATGGCGCAGTATGGCGCCACCATCTGGTTGACCAGGCTGATCGTCTCATCAACGCCCAGCCCTGCGAAAAAGCCCTCGCCCATCGCCTCGCCGATGATCACGCCAAGGTAGTGATCTGCCAGGTCGACGTAGCTGCGCACTTGTTCGAAGTGTTCGTTGCCGATGTCGATATAGCTCTGGAAGGCTACCGGATCGGCCTGATAGACCTTGCGCATCATGGTGAAGCGCCGCGCGAAGAACTCGTACATCTTGCGCCGTGCGGGCAGGTCGCTGGCGACCACTTCCTCCATCGCCGCAACCTTGGGGCGGAACCAGTATTCGGCCAGCGCTTCGAGCAGCGCGTCCTTGTCCTCGAAATAGCGGTAGACGGTTGCGGGCGACATCCCGGCGCGGATCGCCAGTTCCTGCATCGTCAAGGCTGGGCTGCCCCGCTCTTCCAGCAGCGCTGTCGCGATCTCGACGAGACGTTCGCGGGTCGCCTCGATATCAGTCTGGGCGCGGTTCATCGCTGCTTCCTGTTCCCCGGCAGATGGGCCTATCGGCGATTGTAGGGAGTGCATGCGGCCGTTTCAATGAAGAGCGGTGCCTTCCAACCGTCACGCGCACCGGCTAGGGATGCCATCACGTTGCAACCGAAACAAAAAACAGGAAATCGCATGCCCCGATCGTTTCGCACCGCGCCGCTCCTTGCCGCCGCCCTGCTGGCCGGTTGCGCCACGCCGTCGGTGCATCAGGCCGCGGCGCCGGTCGAAGTGGGGATCATCGCGTTCAACGATTTCCACGGCAGCCTGGAGCCCCCGCGCCAGTCGGTCATCGCGCCCGACGGCAAGGGTGGGCAGGTGCAGGTGCCCGCGGGGGGCGCGGCGTGGTTCGCCTCGGCGCTCGAATCGCTGCGGTCGAAGTATCCCAATCACCTGACGGTTTCAGCGGGTGACATGATCAGCGCCTCGCAGCTCGCCTCCTCGCTCTACCTCGACGAGCCGACCGTCGGCGTGATGAACCGCCTCGGCGTCGATTTCAACGCCGTCGGCAACCACGAATTCGACCGTGGGCGGGACGAGCTGCTGCGGATGCAGAACGGCGGCTGTGCGAAGTTCACCGCCAAGGAACCCTGCCAGCTGGAGAAGTTCCCCGGCGCCAGCTTCCGCTACCTGGCCGCCAGCACGCTGACCGAGAACGGCAGCCCGCTTTTCCCCGCCACCGGCATCCGCAGCTTCGGCACCGGAAAGCGCAAGGTATCGATCGGCGTCATCGGCCTGACGCTCAAGGGCACGACCGATCTCGTCAGCCCGGCGGGGATCAAGGGCCTGACCTTCGCCGACGAGGCGGACACGATCAACGCCGCCGTCCCCCAGCTCAAGGCGCAAGGGGCCGATGCCATCGTCGTGCTGATCCACCAGGGCGGCAAGACGCAAGGGGCGCCCGATCCCAACGGCTGCAACCAGCTGGTGGGCGACATCAAGCCGATCCTCGCGCGGCTTGACCCGCGGGTCGATCTGGTCGTTTCCGGCCACACCCACTGGGACTATGTCTGCGACTGGAGCCAGCAGGATCCGGCCCACCCCGTGCTGCTGACCAGCGCCGGGGTCTATGGCAAGGAAATCACCGACATCCGGCTCGAGATCGACCCCGTCGCGCACAAGGTCGTTGCGAAGAGCGCGCACAACGTCATCGTCCAGTCGGTGCCCTACACCTCGTCGCGTGGGCCGCTCGGCAATACCGACATCTATCCGCAGTTCGCCCCGCGCCCGGACATTGCCGCCTATGTGCAGCGCTATGTCGACGCGTCCAAGGCCTATACCGCGCGCGGCGTGGGCAAGCTGTCGGGCCCGGCGACCAAGGGCGAGGGCGCCGAAAGCGGCGTGGGCGGCACGCTCGGCAACGTCATCGCCGATGCCCAGCGTGACGCGACGGCCAGCGCCGGCGCGCAGATCGCGTTTATGAACCCCTTCGGCATCCGCGCTTCGCTGGTCCCCGCCGCCGACGGTTCGCTGACTTTCGGCGACATCTATCAGGTCCAGCCCTTCGGCAACCAGGTGGTGACCGAAACGCTCACCGGCGCCGAGATCAAGGCAGTGCTCGAACAGGGCTTCGACGACAACGGGCCCGACCAGGCGCTCGCGCCCTCGTCTGGCTTTGCCTATGTGGTCGATCGCAGCAGGCCGGTGGGCAGCCGGATCGCCTCGATCACCTTCAACGGCAAGCCGCTCGACATGACCGCGCGCTATCGCGTGACGATCAACGGCTTCCTTTCGCAAGGCGGCGATGGCTTCACCATCCTTGCCAACAAGCCCGAGGCGGTGACCGGCCCGACCGACATCGATGCGCTCGAAAGCTGGCTGCGCGCTGCGCCGATGCGCACCGTGCCGGCCGAACAGCGCGTCACTTTCGCGGGGGCAGCGGGATGAAGCCCGAGGTCCGGCGCACGTATTCGGCGTAGTCCGGTCGGCGCTTGGCCATGCCGCGTTCGAGCATCGGCTTGCCCGACCACTTCGTCAGCGTGAAGGTCAGGAATACCGGCCCGATCAGGCCGGCCAGCGCGACCGGCAGCCCGGCATCGGCCGCCATCAGCCAGATGCCCCACCACACGCAGGTGTCGCCGAAATAATTGGGGTGGCGGGTGTAGCGCCACAGGCCCGTGTCGAGCACCTTGCCCTTGTTCGCCGGATCGGCGCGGAAACGCGCCAGTTGCGCATCGCCCACGCTTTCGAACACGAAGCCCACCAGCCACAGCAGCGCGCCCGCCGCCACCAGCGCTCCGGGCGCGCCTTGCCCCGGCGCCAGGATACCGAGTTGGGCGGGCAGGCAGGTCAGGTAGAGCAGCACGCCCTGCATCGCGAACACGATGGTCAGCGCGGCGATGGCAAAGCGCCCCTCGGCCTTGGCCTTGCCCAGAATGCGGGCATAACGCGGATCCTCTCCGTTCGCGCGCCAGCGGCGGTAGAGGTGGAGCGCCAGCCGGACGCCCCAGATCGTCGTTGCCGCCGCTATCAGCACCGCGCGCAAGGGCGCATCCGCGCCGACCTGCGCCAGCGTCAGCAGCGCAAGGCCGGCCATCCCGCCCGCCCACACCGCGTCGACGAAGCTGACGTCGCCGATCCGCACCGCGATCCGCCACAGCACCAGCATTGCCAGCGCAAGGACAGCGGCATTGATCACAAGCACGTGCATCATGACAGGAGATCCTCGAAATTGCGGATGCCGCGCTCCGGGTGGCGGGGGGTGACCGTCTGGTAGATCGCGGCGATCTTGCGCATGTCGGCCTTGTAATCGCCGCTCGGCATGATGGTGGGGCCCAGCCCGCCGGTCTTGGTGCCATAATCCATCAGCCCCACCACCATCGGCACGCCAGCGGCCAGCGCGATCTGGTAGAAGCCCGTGCGCCATTCGGTCACCGCACTGCGCGTGCCTTCGGGCGCTATCGTCAGGACGAAGCGGTCACGGTTGCGGAACTCCTCGACCATCGCCTGCACCACGTTGCGCCGCTGCTTGCGGTCGATCGCGATGCCGCCCATGTCGCGCATGAAGCGCCCCAGTGGCCAGCGGAACAGACTGTCCTTGGCCATGAACCGCGCATCGAGCCCGAGCGCGTTCACCAGGCCGAGGAAATAGACGAAGTCCCAGTTCGAGGTGTGCGGCGCGGCGATGATCACGTAGCGTCCGTCCGGCGGGGGCGTCCCCACCGCGGTCCAGCCCTGCCGGCGATAGAACCACAGCAGCGCCCGCCGCATCAGCCGCGACAGCAGGCTCGGCCGCGCTTGTGGCGCAACGGTATCGGTCATCCCCATCTCCCGCGGTCGAGATTATCGCAGCCCGGCCGGATTGTCGAAGGGAACAAGCCGCCCCTTGGTGCCGTTGCCCGCAGATGGACAGAGCATCGGAAATTCCCTCGCCTTATCCGCCACTTGGCGCTTCGCGCTGGCCGGCGGTGCTGTGGATCGTGCGCCACGGGCAAAGCGCCGGCAACCTGGCGCGCGATGCCGCCACCGAACAGGGCCTTGCGCGCATCCCGCTCACCCACCGTGATGTGGACGTGCCCTTGTCCGATCTCGGCCGGCAGCAGGCAACGGCGCTCGGGCGCTGGTTCGCCGAAGCGCACGAGGATGGCCGGCCCGAAGTTCTGCTGGCCTCGCCCTATGTCCGCGCGGTGGAAACTGCGCAGCTTTTCCGCGCCAATGGCGGCTGCACCCCCGATGAGCCGGTGTGCATCGACGAACGCCTGCGCGAGAAGGAGTTCGGCATCCTCGATGGCCTGACCACCAGCGGCATTCACGAACTCCAGCCCGAACAGGCCGAACTGCGCCGCCTGCTCGGCAAGTTCTACCACCGCCCGCCCGGCGGGGAATCGTGGGTCGACGTGATCTTCCGCCTGCGCGCGTTGATGGACACGGTTTCGCTCCACCATGCCGGTCGCCGGGTGATGATCGTCGCCCATCAGGTGGTGGTGCTGTGTCTGCGCTACATCATCGAAGGGCTGGACGAAGCGCAGGTGCTGGCGATCGACCGCGAAGGCGATGTCGCCAACTGCGGCATCACCGAATATCGGTTCGATCCGGAAGCGGGCCACCACGGCGCGCTGGTGCTCGCCCGCTACAACGTCACCGCGCCGATGGTTGCTGATGACACCCCCGTCACCGCCGCGCCTGACAAGATGGTCGCCGCGCGTGGGTGAACGGCTCGAACCGCTCGATAGCGACTGGCTGCGCGCGCACCCGCTGCCGCAACCCGCTTCGGATGCGGACAAGAACGGCCGGGGCAGGGTGCTTGTCGTCGGCGGTTGCGTTACCGTTCCTGGCGGCATTCGCCTCACCGCCGAAGCCGCGTTGCGCGCGGGCGCGGGGAAGGTGCAGGTCGCCACGATCGCCAGCGCGGCGATGGCGCTGGGCGTCGCCATGCCCGAAATCGCCGTCCACGCCATGCCAGAGGCAGAGAACGGTGAGCTGGGCGCCTGCGGGGCGTTGCTGGATACGCTTGCGGGCAGGGCCGATGCGGTGATCGCCGGCCCCGCCGTTGCTTGCCACGATGCGGCGCGTCGTCTGGTCGGCGATCTGCTGTCCCACGATGGCGATGCCGAACTGGTGCTCGATGCGGGCGCGCTCATGGTTCTGGCAGAACACGGCGCAAAGGTTGCCCGGCGCGCGCGACCCGCCGTGCTCACGCCGCACATCGGGGAAATGGCCGCGCTGCTTGGCGAACCGGCCGAAGCGATAGAGGCGGACCGCCCCGCTGCCGTGCGCCGCGCCGCTGAACGCTTCGGCGCGGTCTGTGTGCTGAAGGGCGCAACCAGCCTCGTCGCGGCGCCGGGGGCCGAAGCGCTCGCCTATGCCGGCGGCGGTGTGGGGCTGGCGACCGGCGGATCGGGCGATGTCATGGCCGGCATCGTTGCCGGGCTTGCCGCGCGCGGCGCATCGCCGCGGATCGCAGCGGCATGGGCGGTGTGGCTCCATGGGGAGGCGGGGCGGCGCTGCGCCGAACAGACTGGCCCGCTGGGCTTCCTCGCCCGCGAACTGCTCGCGCATGTTCCGGGGCTGATGCGGGCGCTCTGACCCAAGGCCGCACCGGCCTCATAAGGGCTATGACTAGTTCGAGCTTCCTTGACGGTAATAAGCATGGTTATTATCGCCATGGAAAATGCAGAACAACGTTGCCTTCCTGTCCGCGGATGTCAGTCGCCTGATCCGCAAGCGGTTCGATGTCGCGGCGCGCACGCTCGGCGTCACCGGCCCGCAATGGCGCGTGCTCGCCGCGCTTCAGCGCTCGCCGGGCATGAACCAGTGCGCGCTCGCCACCTGGCTTGAAGTGGAGGCGATCACCGCCGGACGGATGATCGACCGGCTCGAAAAGGCGGGCCTCGTCGAACGGCGACCAGATCCTGCCGACCGTCGCGCCTGGCGCCTGTTCCTGACCGAGGCCGCCGATCCGCAAATGGCGCATTTGCGCGAATGCGCCGACGATGTCTTTGCCGAAGCGCTGCAGGGCCTCTCCGAAGACGAACACGAAATGCTGCTCACCCTCCTCGGACGGGTGCGCGCCAACCTTCTCGACGATGCGCCGGGCGAAACGCCTGGCGCTTCCTCTCCCTTAACTTCCAGAATTGCAGCCGAGTGACAGCGATGGCCGAAGCCGACCCGTTCCCTATCCACCAGGACGCTGCCCAGGCGGCGAAGGAGCATGCCGCCGCCACGCGCCGCAAGCGCGTTCGCCTCGTGCTGATGACCGTTGTCCCCGCGCTGATCATCGGCGGGGGCTTGTGGTACTGGTTCGGCAGCCCGGGCGAGGTCGAAACCGACAATGCCTATGTCAAGCAGGACATCGTCTCGATCGCCGCTGAAGTGAATGGGCTCATCGTCAAGGTGGCGGTGCGCGACAATCAGCACGTCAAGGCGGGCGACGTGCTGTTCACCATCGATCCCTCCTCGTTCCGCGTGGCGATGCAGCAGGCCGATGCGCAGATCGCCTCGGCACAGGCCAAGGTCACGGCGCTGCAGGCCGACGTCGGCGCCAGCGCTGCCGATCTTGCCGCCGCGCGCGATGAAGTGCGGCTCGCAGAAGCCAACTATGCGCGCGGAAAGGCGCTGATGGATCGCGGCTTCAACACCCGCGCCAGCATGGACCAGGCCGATTTTGCCGTCGCCAGCGCGCGCGACAAGCTTCGCGCGCTCGAGGCCGAGGTCGCCAAGTCGCAGGCCCAGCTTGCCAACGGCGCGCAGGTGCCGGGCGTCAATCCCGCCATCGCCGCCGCCCAGGCAGTCCGCGCCAAGGCCGCGCTCGACATGACGCGCACCGTCGTGCGCGCGCCGGCCGATGGCCGCGTCACCCAGATCAATCGCCTGCAGATCGGCCAGATGGTCTTTGCCGGCGTGCCGATGCTCTCGATCGTGCGCGACGAAGGCGCGCGGGTCGAAGCGAACTTCAAGGAAACCGACCTTGCCCGGATGCGCGCGGGCCAGCCGGCGGAAATCCGGCTCGATGCCTATCCAGGCCTCAGGCTCAAGGGCCATGTCGATTCGATCGGCGTGGGAACCGGTTCCGAATTCGCCGTGCTCCCGGCACAGAACGCCACCGGCAACTGGGTCAAGGTGATCCAGCGCGTGCCCGTGCGCATCGCCATCGACGAAAAGACCGACCGTCCGCTGATCGCGGGGCTCAGCGCGCTGGTCAAGGTCCATGTCGGCAAGGACTGAATCGCCCGCTGCCGCCGCGCCGGCGGCGCCATTGCAGACGGCGAACCGGCCGCTGCTGATCGTCGCGGTGATGGCCGCGATGGTCATGCAGATCCTCGACACCACGATCGCCAACGTGGCGCTGCCCCACATGCGCGCGTCCCTTTCAGCCACGCAGGAGACGATCACCTGGGTGCTGACCAGCTACGTGCTGGCCTCGGCGGTGGCGCTGCCGCTGGGCGGCTGGCTCGTCTCGAACTTCGGTTTGCGCCGTGTCTTCGTCATCTGCGTGATCGGCTTCACGGCTGCCTCGGTGCTTTGCGGCCTGTCGCAGAGCCTTACCCAGATGGTGCTGTTCCGCGTCGCACAAGGTCTGTTCGGTGCCTTTCTCGGCCCGTTCGCACAGACCGTCATGCTTGACGTGTCGACACCCGAAGAACGTCCCAAGATGATGAGCCTGTTCAGCCAGGGCATCATGCTCGGCCCCATCGCCGGGCCGGTGCTGGGTGGCTGGATCACCGAGAATTCGGACTGGCGCTGGGTGTTCTTCATCAACGTGCCCGTGGGGATCTTCGCCGCGCTCGTGCTCGTTGCGCTGCTTCCACGCACGCAGGTCCGCCCGCAGCGCATGGATATCCTCGGCTGGCTGTTCGTCGCGCTCGCCCTGTCCGCCTTCCAGCTGATGCTCGACCGGGGCGAAACCAAGGACTGGTTCGGCTCTGGTGAAATCGTCACCTATGCGGTCATCGCTGCGGTGGGCGCGTGGTTGACGGTGGTGCATCTTTCCACCACGCCCCGTCCGATCTACGCCCGGCGCATCTTTTCCGATCCCAACTTCGTCGTCAGCATGGGCCTGCAGTTCCTGATGGGCTCGATCCTGATCTCGGTCTCGGCGCTGATGCCGGGGCTGCTGCAGAACCTCTATGGCTATCCGGTGATCGACGCCGGCTTGCTGCTCGCCCCGCGCGGCATCGGCATGCTCGCCTCGATGATGGTGTTCGGCAAGCTCATGGGCAGGATGGACCCGCGCCTTGCACTGGGCATCGGTCTGGTGGTGACCGGATGGTCGTTGCACATGATGGCGGGGTGGTCGCCCAACATGCCGACCGGGCCGATCATCGTGTCGGGCGTGATCCAGGGCATCGGGATGAGCTTCACCTACATGCCGGTGAACCTGATCGCGTTCTCGACGCTGCCCGGGCAATACCGCACCGATGCGGCGGGCCTGCTCAACCTGTGCCGCTCGATCGGTTCGTCCATCGGCATCGCGGTCGTCACCGTGCTGCTGAGCCAGGGCATCCAGCGCAACCACGCCGAATTGACCGAGCGCATCACGCGGATGAGCGTACCTGCCGATCTCGACCGCATCACCGCTTATGGCGGCGCGGCGGAAAGCGTCGCGCGCGTGGTCGATGGCATGGTTAACCAGCAGGCGGCGATGATCGCCTATCTCAACGATTTCTTCCTGATGGCGCTGGTTTGCTGGGCGACGATCCCGGTCCTCGCGCTGGTCAAGGTCAACCGCAACGCGTCCGGGCCGATGCCCCAGATGGCCGCGGACCACTAGGCATCAGGTCACGCGGCGGGCGCGATCTCGTCGGGCCACGCGGCCATGCGCGGGGTGGACCGGCGCAGGAACAGCGACGGCAGCTTCACCAGCATCAGCGACTTGTGAATGCACCAGTCGGCCCAGACCTCGCGCCAGCGCGCCTTGGCCCGCCCGTTCTTAAGCAGCCAGCGTGCATAGGGCTGCCAATGGTCGGGCTCGTCCTTTTCCACGATGCGGAAAATGCGCGACAGGATCGCGTCCGACTTCACGTGCCGGTTGCGCAGCAGCACGTCGACTTGCGTCACGCCGCGCTGTTCGGTCAGCATGATCACCCGGCACAGCTGTTCGAAGCGGGCTGGATTTGCGACGATCTCCGCGGTGTCGAGCTCTTCGATCGGGCAGCCGAACACACGCTCGATGAAATGGTCGATGTGCCCGCAGGTCCGGTCGACCGCCAGCGGCATCCGGCCCTGCCGTTCGAACCAGCGGCGGAACATGACGTAATGCTTGCGCTCGTCCGCGCGGTGCTTCTCGACCGCGGCGATGAACCCGGCTTCATCCGGGCATCGCGCGCGCACTGCTTCGAGCACGCGGTCTAGCGACGTGTAGCCGCGGTGTTCGTTGTAGATGTAGATCGAGGCGAGGACATCCAGGAACCGCTCCCGGAAGGCTTTGAGCGGTCTGAGCATGGCGCGGTATACTCCCGGCAAAGCCGATTGTTCCCGATCAGCGCTTGTAGGGGCAGCCCTGCAAGCCTATCGGCGGCGGCAGGAAGGATCCTCGCGATGGCCCTGTTTAGCAATCCCAAGTTCCGCTGGATCGTCGAATGCGGCTGGAAGGGCCGCTGCCCGCGTTGCGGCAAGGGCCCGATGTTCCGTGGCTGGCTCAAGCTCGCCGACAAGTGCGAGGCCTGCGGCCTCGACTACAGCTTTGCCAACGCGGACGATGGTCCGGCCTTCTTCGCGCTGTGCATTACCGCCTTTCCGCTGACCTTCATCGCGGTCTGGGTTCAGGTTGCCTACGATCCGCCGTGGTGGGTCCACCTGCTGACCTCGGTGCCGATCCTTGGCATCGGCTGCCTTGCCACGCTGCGCCCGTTCAAGGGCTGGCTGGTCGCCTCGCAATACGTCAACAAGGCGGTCGAGGCGGGTACCGAAGGCCTGTGGGCCAAGCTCAATGCGCGCGAGGGCGAAGCCCGTAACGGGACCGCGCCCAACGACACCAGACACTGACGGGTTCGCGCCGTGCCGATGGGGCGGCGACGACCTGCGCTGCGGCAAACGATGGCCGAAAAAAAGCCCGGCTGTTGCCAGCCGGGCTTGGAAGTTTTGGGAGAGGATGCCTGAAAGGCCTGTCCTATATGCTCGCGACTCGGCTTTTGTG
Organism: Novosphingobium olei; assembly: GCF_012927405.1. GTDB lineage: Bacteria > Pseudomonadota > Alphaproteobacteria > Sphingomonadales > Sphingomonadaceae > Novosphingobium > Novosphingobium olei. Next base: position 50,877 of record NZ_JABBGM010000008.1, read on the forward strand.
CAAGTGCGAAATGGGTCAATTCGGTTGCATTTAATGCAACTGACCCCTGTGAAAAAGGTCAGGGTCGGCGGAATTTCAGGATAAACCGGTCCGTCTTGCCGCGAACCGCAGGATCGAAGACGCCAACGTCATGGGGATCGTCAGTGCGGTGCAGCACGTCGCTGCTGCCTTCGAACACGAAGCCTGCCCCTTCCAGATCAGCTCTGACCCGTGCCGGATCGATGCGGTGATACTTGTCGACCACCGCGCGCGGGTCGCCCGCCGGGCCGACGTGGTCGATGATGACCACGGTGCCGCCGGGGCGGACCGCCGCAAACCAGTTCTTCAGCACGGCCGGCACGTCGAGCGCGGGGTGCTGGTACTTCTCCGATACGAAGTACAGATCGTGGTATTCGAGGTGCGCGAAGATCCCGTCGAGGCTTCCGGGCGCCAGCACTTGCGCCTGTGCCGGTGCAAGCAGGCTGAGCACGTTGGGATGCGCCTGCGTGATTGCTGCCCATACTTCTGGCTTGGCAAAAGCGGGGCTGTTGATGGCATAGACCCGGCCCTTGGGCCCGACCACGTCTGCCAGCAGTTCGGTGTAATACCCGCCGCCCGCGCCCCAGTCCGCCACCGCGCTTCCGGCCTTGAACCCGGCGAAGGCCAGCACCTTGTCGGGCATCCGGTTTTCATCGAGCTTGCGATTGGCATCGCTGCGGTGGCTGTCGGCAATTGCTGCGGCAACCGGATCGGCCTTCGCCGCCTTTTTCGGCGCCGCTGCGGCGGAGTGGGCCAGCGCCAGCGCGCCCAGCACGGCAAGCATGGAAATCGGCTTCATCTCGTCTCCCCTTTCAAAGGCCGTGGACAAGATCAGCGCGACTTTGCGCAGCCCCGCTCGATCTCGGGACCGATCGTCCGCGTGGCCCGATAGGGATAGATGCGGTCGGACATGCCATCGCTGCAAGGGCCTTTCTCGATGCGTAGGGTCAGCGGCTTGCCATCCAGCGCACCGCTCCATTCGGCAAAGCCAGGACCATCGCGCCGGGCCACGGTGATCGACATGCCCGAGGGGAAATCGGGCGTGCCGTACGTCAGCGTCGTGCCCACCACGTCCGCGCTCCAGAACGGTTCGGTGCCGATCGCGCGCAGCTTTCGGGGCAGGTCCAGTGGTTCCGCGCTCGCCCTTGATGCCGGAGAAGGGGCGGCCAGCGGCGTCGTCCGCGCCTGCACGTCTGCGCTTGCCGCAGCGTCGGGCGCCGTCGCATCGATCGGCGGAGAGGGGGATTGCCTGGAACAGGCGGCCAGCAGGACCAGCCCGATCACGGGCGAGAGGCGGATTTTCACGCTCAACGATCTCCTGCCCCCGGATTGTCAGGGGCAGGATAGCCGCGCCCGCCTCAATGCGCCAGCAGCAGCGGCACTTGCGCGCGGTCCAGCATCGAACGGGACACCCCGCCAAGCAGCAGTTCGCGCAAGCGGCTCTTGCCGAACAGGCCCATTACCACCAGTCCGGCGCCGAGCCGCAGCACCGTCTGTTCGATGGTGAAGGCGATCGTCCCGTTGGGCTCCACCTCGTGCACGTCGGCGTGGATGCCATGCCGCGAAAGATAGCTGGCAGCCTCGCTCGCTGGAAAATCGTCCGACTTCTCGCGCACCGTCAGCAGGTGGACCGCCGGGGCAAGGTGCAGCAGCGGCAGACTGGCGCGCAGGGCGTTGGCGGATTCGTATCCCCCATCCCAGGCCACCACCACCGGCGCATCGAAAGCCAGCATCGGCACCCCGCGTGGCAGTGCCAGCACAGGGCAGCGCACTTCCAGCGTCACTTCCTCCAGCGCCGGATCGTCGAGGCTGGCCACGATCACGTCGGCAAAGCGCGAAGCGGCGGCCAGCCCTTCGACGCGGCCATCGTCCACCACGGTCACGTCGAAGGGCACGTCCTGCCGGCCCAGCCGCTGGTTCAGAGTGGCGGCAAGCTGTTCGTCCTCGGCGCGCACTTCGTTGATCGCCACGGCGGAAAGCGCGGCGCCGCCGAACGGCTCCCACAGCGCCATCTGCGCGAACGGCGTGGCGATCTGGAAGGTCACGTGGCCATCGGTGGCGCGGGCGAGGGCAAGCGCGGTCTCGACACGATCGTCGAGCGTTTTGGCATTGTCGGCTGGGCAGAGAATGGAGCGCATGGGGATCCTCCTTGGTCTCGATCCAGGGCACGATGGGGCCGCTGGGCCGAGTCGCCCATGATCCAGGTCAAATCTGCGAAAATTCAGGCAATTGGCGCCATCGGGCCGCGCGCGGTGCCGGCGTTCGCTGCGCGGGCCTTGCGGCGATTAGTTGATCCGTTAAGGAAGGCGCGAAACCAGGCATGAGAGGAACGGGTGAATGGCCTTTGCGGCGGTGATTTTCGATTTCGGCGGGGTCATCACCTCGTCCCCGTTCGAGGCGTTCAACCGGCTGGAGGCAGAGCGCGGATTGCCCAAGGACTTCATCCGCTCGATCAATGCCCGCAATCCCGACACCAACGCCTGGGCGCTGTTCGAACGTGCCGAGATCGGCCGCGACGAATTCGACCGCCTGTTCGGCGAAGAAGCCGCCGCGCTCGGTCACGCGCTGGAAGGCCGCGCGGTGCTCGATGTGCTGGCAGGCGCGGTGCGCCCCGCGATGGTGCGCGCGCTCGATACGCTCAAGGCTGCGGGCTTCCGCCTCGGCTGCATCACCAACAACGTGCCGACGGGACACGGTGCGGGCATGGCCCGCAGCGGTGACAAGGCCGATGAGATGGAGCAGATCTTCGCGCGCTTCGAACACGTGATCGAAAGCAGCAAGGCGGGCGTGCGCAAGCCCGATCCGCGCATCTACCAGATGATGTGCGATCACCTCGGCCTCGCCCCGTCGGACTGCGTCTACCTCGATGACCTTGGCATCAACTGCAAGCCGGCCGCCGCGCTCGGCATGCACGCGATCAAGGTGACGAGCGGTGAACAGGCGCTCGCCGACCTGTCGCAGGCGGTTGGCATCGATCTGCTGGCAAACGCCTGAGGTCAGATCCGCAGGGTCCTGGCCCGGCGGAACAGTTCCAGGATCAGCGGGTCTTCCTCGCGCGCGCGGATCGCGGCTTCGAAGCGGACCTCGCGCGCCGGGCGGGGCAGCACCTCGACCAGCGCCCCGCTCGCAAGATCGGCGCGGACCATCGGCTCTGGCAGCACCGCTGCGCCGCGTCCGCCGCGCACGATCTCGATCAGCAGGCGCACGTTGTTGCAGGTGGCGATACCCCGCGCCGCCATTCCGTTCGCGGCAAGGCTTTCGCGCATCGCGCCGTGGATTGGGGAGTTGGTCGGCAGCGTCCACACCGGTAACGGCGCATCGAACCCCGCCTTTGCGGTCTCGGGACTCGCCACCCAGACAAGCGCCACCGCCCCGATCGGCGCGGTGACCAGGCCCGGGCTCGCCACCGGGCCTGCCAGGAACACCAGGTCGCTGCGGCCGGTCTGCACCTGCTGCAGCATCCGCGCGGTCAGGTCGATCTCGATCTCGAGCGAAACGCCGGGCAGGTCCTGCTCCACCGCGTTGACGAAGCCGGGCAGGCAGGTCGCCGCCGCGATCTCGCCCGCGCCCACCCGCACCACGCCCGTGGCGCCGGCAAAGTCACTCGCCTTCAGCAGGGCGCGTTCGAACCCGGCGAACAGCGGTTCGCAGTCGCGCACCAGTTCGCGACCCTTGGCTGTCAGCACCACACCGCGCCCTTCCTTGCGGAACAGCGCGACGCCAAGTTGCTCCTCCATCTCGCGCACTCGCGCCGATATCGCCGGCTGGGTTGTGTTGAGCCGTTCGGCGGCCGCGCGGAAGGTGCCGAGCCGGGCAATCCAAAGCAGCGTTTCGAGATGAAAGAGGGCCAGGCGACGCATCACCACAGTTTATCGGATAAGATAAAAAAGTATCGCTATTTTCGATTGGTTGTCCGGGGTAGGCTTTGCCGACAATTCGGAGGATCTGATGGCAAAGAAGCTCTATCCCGATGCCGCCGCCGCGCTCGACGGGCTGCTGCGCGACGGGCTGCTGATCGCGTGTGGCGGCTTCGGCCTCTGCGGCATTCCCGAACGCCTGCTCGATGCGGTGCGTGACAGCAGGGTGAAGGACCTGACCTTCGCCAGCAACAACGCCGGCATCGACAACGAAGGCATCGGCAAGCTGCTGCGCACGCGGCAGGTGAAGAAGATGATCTCGTCCTACGTGGGCGAGAACAAGGAGTTCGAGCGCCAGTACCTTTCGGGTGAGCTCGAGGTCGAATTTTGCCCCCAGGGCACGCTCGCCGAACGGATGCGGGCAGGCGGCGCGGGCATCCCCGGCTTCTACACCAAGACCGGCGTCGGCACGCTGGTGGCCGAAGGCAAGGAAGTGAAGAGCTTCCGGGGCGAAGACTACATCCTAGAGGAAGGCATCTTCGCCGACCTCGCCCTCGTCAAGGCGTGGAAGGCGGACGAAACCGGCAACGTCGTGTTCCGCAAGACCGCGCGCAACTTCAACGTGCCTGCCGCCACCTGTGGCAAGGTCTGCGTGGTCGAGGTCGAGGAAATCGTCCCCACCGGCAGCCTTGATCCCGACGCGATCCACCTGCCAGGCGTCTACGTCCAGCGGCTGATCGTCGGCAGCCCCTACGACAAGAAGATCGAGTTCCGCACCGTTCGCGAGAAGGAGACCGCCTGATGCCCTGGTCACGTGACGACATGGCGGCGCGGGCCGCACGCGAGCTTGAGGACGGTTTCTACGTCAACCTCGGCATCGGCATCCCTACGCTGGTGGCCAACCATATCCCCGCCGGCATGACCGTGACGCTGCAGAGCGAGAACGGGATGCTGGGCATCGGGCCGTTCCCGTTCGCGGGAGAGGAAGATCCCGATCTGATCAACGCCGGCAAGCAGACGATCAGCGAGCTGCCGCAGTCGGCCTATTTCGACAGCGCGCAGAGCTTCGCGATGATCCGCGGCGGGCACATCGACCTGACCGTGCTGGGTGCGATGGAAGTGGCCGAGAACGGAGACATCGCCAACTGGATGGTGCCTGGCAAGATGATCAAGGGCATGGGCGGGGCGATGGACCTTGTCGCCGGCGTCAAGAAGATCATCGTGGTGATGGAACACTGTGCCAAGGACGGGAGCCCCAAGTTCATCCCGGCCTGCACCCTGCCGCTGACGGGGCGCAACGTTGTCGACATGATCGTGACCGACCTTGCCGTGTTCCAGCGGCCCGATCATTCCTCGCCCTTCCGCCTGATCGAGCTTGCGCCCGGCGTCACGGCGGACGAAGTGAAGGCCAAGACGACCGCGCACTTCGAGGCCTGATCTGGCAGGCGGCGGGGTCGCCGGCGAAGGAGGCCCCGCATGTACACCCTGATCACCGCCAACCGGAACTATTCGAGCTGGTCGCTGCGCCCCTGGGTGCTGATGAAGGCGCTGGGCATCCCCTTCGCCGACCGGCTCGAACCGTTTGCCAAGCCGGTCAACTACGACGAATTCCGCGCCTTTTCGCCGACCGGGCAGGTGCCGGTGCTGATCGATGGCGAACGGACGGTGTGGGACTCGCTCGGCATCGCGCTGTACCTTGCCGACCGGCACGGCGGCGTGTGGCCCGACGATGCGGCGGCCAAGGCGTGGGCGGCTTGCGTCGTGGCCGAAATGCACGGGGGCTTTTCGGCCCTGCGCAACGATTGCACCATGAACGTGGGCGTGCGGGTCAGCCCCAAGCCGATGCGCCCGGCGCTGGTGAAGGACGTGGGCCGCATCCGCGAGATCTTCGAGGAAGGTTTAGACCGCTTCGGCGGCCCGTGGCTGGCGGGCGATCGCTTCAGCGTGGTCGATGCCTTCTATGCTCCGGTCGCCTTCCGCGTCCGAACCTATGGGCTCGACGTCGGGCGAGGGCAGGCCTGGGTCGATCACATCCTTGCCTGCGAACCGATGCGCCAGTGGGAAGCCGAAGCGCTGATCGAGAGCTGGCGGGAAGAGAGCCACGAGGCCGAACTGGCCGAGGCCGGAGCGATCATCGCGGACTATCGCAAGGCCCCAAGTTGACGAAGTTGACAGACTACAATGGGCAAATGTCAACTTGCGGGCAGCAGGAGGCCAGCTGCTCGCAACGCTTGGTCAAGCTGCTGATATAATTTGGCATTATTCGTCCTCCGCTGAATTTCGCGGTCTTATAATGGGCGTCCGCGATGTAGGACATGTCTTGCATATGCAAGACGCGTGTCAACTTCATGTCACGAGTTAATTGATCGATTAAGAATCGACTGGAAATTGCCTTCGCGCTGTGGGACATCCTCTGCCCGACAAGGCCGCCGCATGAGGTGCGCCGCGGACGAGAGGATGGACCCGATGAACAACGCCGTGAGCCGCATGGTCGGTTGCGAATTCCCGCTCTTCGCCTTCAGCCATTGTCGCGACGTGGTGGTTGCGGTGAGCAAGGCGGGCGGTTTCGGCGTGCTGGGCGCGGCGGCCTTCTCTCCCGAAGAGTTCGAGCGTGAACTGGCCTGGATCGACGAGCACATCGATGGCGCCCCCTATGGCGTGGACGTGCTGGTGCCCGAAACGGTCGATCCGCGCGTGCTGGCGCTTTCGACCAACGCCGCGCGCGCAGCGGCGATCAGCCCGGAGCACAAGGCGTTCACCAGCAACCTGCTGAACAGCTACGGCGTGCCTCCGGTGGGCGAAGACATGGGCGTGCCCGAAGGCGCGGGCATCACGCCCGAGATCGGCCTTGCGCTGATGGAGGTCGCCTTTCGCCATCCCATCCGGATGATCGCCAACGCGCTGGGCATCGCGCCTGCCAGCATGATCGAGGAGGCGCACAAGCGCGGCATTCCGGTAGGCGCGCTGGTCGGCGCCAAGGAACACGCGCTGCGCCAGGCGGCGGCCGGCGTCGACATCATCGTGGCGCAGGGCGGCGAAGCCGGCGGCCACTGCGGCGAAGTGGCGACGATCGTGCTGGTCCCCGAAGTGGTCCGCGCGCTGAAATCTGCGGGATACGAGACGCCGGTGCTGGCCGCCGGCGGTATCATGACCGGCAGCCAGATGGCGGGCATGATGGCGATGGGCGCGCAAGGGGCGTGGTGCGGATCGGTGTGGCTGGCGACGACCGAGGCCGAGACCAGCGAGACCTTCCGCGACAAGATGGTCGCCGCGCGCAGCCGCGACACGGTGCGATCGAAGGCGCGCACCGGCAAGCCCGCGCGGCAATTGAAGACCGGCTGGCACGAGGCGTGGGAAGGACCGGACAGCCCCGGCACGCTGCCTATGCCACTGATGGGCCTCGTTTCCGAACCATCGTTCCGCCAGATCGAAAAGGCGGCGGCAGGCGGTAACCAAGGCGCGCGCGACCTGGTCAGCTATTTCGTCGGGCAGGGGGTCGGCCTTGTCGAGCAGGTCCGTTCGGCGCGGGCGGTGGTGCAGGAATTCCGCGAGGAATTCGCCGAAGCCGCAGGCAATCTGGTGGCGATGATCGGGGACTGACGCGCGCTGTCGCAACCTTCGAGGGCGAGCGGCGTTTGAAAACCCGCGCGCCGGTTCCTAGCTGGGATGCCGGTCCCATTCGCTGGACGGAAAGAAGGCGGTTTTTCATGGCAGACGCGGCAACCATCCCCGACAGCAGGGTCGTGCGGCTTCAGGTCGCAGGCTCGCGGCAGGAAGAAAGCGGCCACGGCATCGCGCGGATCAGCCGCGCGGTTATGGGACAGCTCGGCGTGACCGAGGGCGACGTGATCGAGATCGTCGGCAAGCGCAGCACGGCGGCGCGAGCGGTGCTGCCCTATCCCGAGGACGAAGGGCTCGAACTGATCCGCCTCGACGGGTTGCAGCGCGCCAATGCCGATGTCGGTTCGGGCGAACATGTCGAAGTGCGCAAGGCGGACAGCCGACCGGCGCAACGCGTGGTGTTCGCCCCGGCGCAGCGCGACTTGCGCCTGCAAGGCCCGGCGGCGGCGCTGAAGCGCAACTTTGCCGGCCGTCCGCTGGTGACGGGCGATCTCGTCGCCACGGCCGGGCAGCAGCAGGTCAATCGCGGCGACATGCCGCCGCAGCTGCGCCAGATGCTGAACGCGCCGGCCTTCGCGCTGACCCAGATCCGCCTGACGGTGGTGTCGACCGTGCCCAAGGGCGTGGTCCACATCGACGAGAACACCGAAGTCGAACTGCGCCCCGAGTACGAAGAGCCGCGTTCGAGCCGCGCCGACGTCAATTACGACGACGTGGGCGGCATGACCGACACCATCCGCCAGCTGCGCGAGATGGTCGAACTGCCGCTGCGCTATCCCGAACTGTTCACGCGCCTGGGCGTAGAGCCGCCCAAGGGCGTGTTGCTGCATGGCCCGCCGGGAACCGGCAAGACGCGGCTGGCACGTGCTGTCGCCAACGAAAGCGATGCATCGTTCTTCACCATCAATGGGCCCGAGATCATGGGCTCGGCCTATGGCGAGAGCGAGAAGCACCTGCGCGAGGTGTTCGAGGAGGCGACCAAGAACGCCCCTTCGATCATCTTCATCGATGAGATCGATTCGATCGCGCCCAAGCGCAGCCAGGTGCAGGGCGAGGCGGAAAAGCGCCTCGTCGCGCAGTTGCTGACGCTGATGGACGGCCTGCAGGCGCGGTCCAACCTGGTGGTGATCGCCGCGACCAACCGGCCCGACGCGATCGACGAGGCGCTGCGCCGGCCGGGCCGGTTCGACCGCGAGATCGTGGTTGGCGTGCCCGACGAAAGCGGGCGGCGCGAGATCCTGGGCATCCACACCAGAGGCATGCCGCTGGACGAGGATGTCGACCTCAAGGAACTCGCCCGGACGACGCACGGCTTCGTCGGCGCCGACCTTGCCGCGCTGGCCCGCGAGGCGGCGATCGAAGCCGTTCGGCGGATCATGCCCAAGCTCGATTTCGAGCAGCAGACGATCCCGCAGGACGTTTTGGACAGCTTGCGCGTTGACCGCGACGACTTCCTGCAGGCGTTGAAGCGCGTGCAGCCTTCGGCGATGCGCGAAGTCATGGTGCAGGCGCCGACGATCGGCTGGTCCGATGTCGGCGGTCTGGACGACGCGCAGGAGAAGTTGCGCGAAGGCGTCGAGCTGCCGCTCAAGAACCCCGAGGCGTTCCACCGGCTCGGCATCCGGCCGGCCAAGGGCTTCCTGCTCTATGGCCCGCCGGGAACCGGCAAGACGCTGCTGGCCAAGGCGGTTGCCAAGGAGGCCGAGGCGAACTTCATCGCGATCAAGTCAAGCGACTTGCTGTCCAAGTGGTATGGCGAGAGCGAGCAGCAGATCGCGCGGCTGTTCGCCCGCGCCCGGCAGGTCGCGCCCTGCGTGGTGTTCATCGACGAGATCGACAGCCTGGTGCCCGCGCGCGGGACCGGGGTGGGCGAACCGCAGGTGACGGCGCGCGTGGTCAACACCATCCTTGCCGAAATGGATGGCCTCGAAGAGCTGCAGTCGGTGGTGCTGATCGGTGCGACCAACCGGCCAAACCTGGTCGATCCGGCGCTGCTGCGCCCGGGCCGGTTCGACGAGCTGGTCTATGTCGGCACGCCGAGCGCGGAAGGTCGCGAGCACATCCTGCGCATCCACACCGCGAACATGCCGCTGTGCGCGGACGTCAACCTGGCGGACGTAGCGAAGAAGACCGAGCGCTTCACCGGCGCCGATCTGGAGGACGTGGTGCGCCGGGCCGGCCTCAACGCCATCCGTCGCGCCGGCGGCGAAGTGCAGCAGGTGATCGGGGCAGACTTTGCCGAGGCGCTCGAGGATTCGCGCGCCACGGTGACCGAGGACATGGAAGCCGAATACGGCCGGATGAAGGGCGAGCTCAAGAAGCGCGCGATGGAGCCCAGCCCGATCGGGTTCCTCAGCCCCGGCATGGTCCAGCCGATCCGCGAAACCAAGCACGGGTAAGCGCAGGGCGCTTGCCTGAAACCAACGGAAAGGCGGCGGGAAACTGCCGCCTTTTCTTGTAACTCGCGGGGTGTCCCGCGCTTCAGTTTTCGATGGGGAAATCCAGCTCCACGACGATGCCTTCGGCTTCGAAGCGGCGGACGATGGTGCCGCCGAGCTGTCGTTCGGAACTGCGGATCAGCATCGAGCCGAAGCCTTCGCGCCCCGGCTTGCCGCCTTGCGGGGGCACGAAATCCTGCCCCTGTTCGGACCAGCGCATCCGCACGCGGCCGGCCTCTTGGCGCCAGTCAACCTTGAGCACGCCGCCCGGGCGCGCCCAGGCGCCGTACTTGACCGCGTTGGTGACCAACTCGTGCAGCACGAGGCCCAGCGGCACGGCATGGCGGCCGGAAATCACCAGCGGCCCGCCCGTCACTTCGCACTTCTCGCTGCTCGACCGGTAAGGGGCGAGCGCCTTGCCGACGAGATCGGCGATATCGACCTGCGTTTCGCCGGGCGAGCCTTGCGTCACGTCGTGCGCGGTGACCAGCGCATGGATGCGCTTGGCGATGCGGTCGACAGCGGGGGCGGCCTCTGGATCGTGGCGCGCCGACATCTTCACGATGGCCAGCACCACCGCGAAGATGTTCTTCACGCGGTGGTTCAGCTCCTTGGCCAGAAGGTCGGCCCGGTCGCGTGCTTCGGCAATGGCGTCGGCATTGGCGGCGGCGGCTTCGGCCTGGGCGGTGCGGATCGCCTGCCACAGCCCCAGCACCAGCGCGCAGACGATGACGACGAACAGCAGCGCGAGCGAGGGCACGATGCGTCCTTCGGCTTTCGCCGCGCGGTGGGTGGCATCGTCGAGATGCGCGCGCTCGGACACCTCGAGCCGGCGCACGGCAGAGCGCAGGCCGTCCATCGCGATCTGGCCCTCGTCGGACAGGATGCGGGTCTGCGCATCGACGATGCGGCCCTGTTCGACCAGCTTGATCGTGGCCGACATCTCGGCCCACTTGGCATCGCCCAGCCGGTCGATCTCCTCGAGCAGGGCAAGCTGCTGCTCGTTGACTTCGTTGCCGAGCCGCTGGCGCAGGGCCTCGCTCTCGCGCTCGTAGTCCGAACGCCCGCGGAAGTAAGGCGTCAGGTATCGGCGATCGTTGGTGATGAAGTAGCCGCGCTGCGCCGTTTCGCCGTTGATCGCGGCGGTGACCAGCCCGTTGAGCGCGGCCAGCACGGCGGACGTGCGTGTCGCCTGCTCGCGCTGCACGCGTTCGGCCTCGACGGTCGCGAAGATCAGGGTAAAGGTGCCGAGCAGCGCCATCGCGACGACGGTGAACAGGGCCAGCGTCGGCACGCGTGGAGCGCGGCGCCACCAGCGTGCCTGCAGCCGGGGCTCGGCGGATGGATCGCTGGCCATAGGCGGGCGTGCCTAACCTATGTTAGGCGCAACGGCAATGGTACAGCAGGGGGCATGCAGAGGGCATCCGCGTGGCGCGAATGCTTGACGCCGGGCGCGCTCTTGCCTATGCGCCGCCCCCTGATTCCGCGTCACCTCGCTTGCCGGGGCGACCAGCCATCCGATTCGAACGAAAAGAGCAGACCGATGAAGCGCACTTTCCAGCCCAGCAACCTCGTGCGTGCCCGCCGCCACGGCTTCCGCGCCCGCACCGCCACCGTCGGCGGTCGCAAGGTGCTGCGCGCCCGTCGCGCCCGCGGCCGCAAGAAGCTTTCGGCCTGATCGCCGACCCGACGCAAGGTCCGGGCGGGGCGTCTGCCATGACGCCGAAGCTTGCGACCATTGCGAAGCGGGCGGACTTCCTTGCCGCAAACCATGCAATCCGGGTCGCAAGGCCCGGATTTGTGCTGTTGGTGAACCCGCTCGAACGCGTCGACGGATCGCAGCGCTTCGGCGTGACGGTGACCAAGAAGATCGGCAATGCGGTGGTGCGCAACCGCATGAAGCGCCGTTTCCGCGCGCTAATGCGCGAACTGCTTCCCACCAGCGGCGTCGCTGGTGCCGACCACGTGCTGATCGGCCGCGAGACGGGCATCGAGCGCGACTTTTCCCTGCTGCGCGAGGAACTGGCCGGCGCACTGGCGCGGGCCGCCGCGGGCAAGGGCGATCCGCCGCGCGGCCGGGGCGGGCGCAAGGGTGGACCGGGGGGCAAGGCGACGGGCAAGTCGGCACCCAACCTCCACGGGCGCGGCAAGTGAAACGGCTGCTGATTCTGGTGGCGAAGGGCTGGCAACTTGGCCCATCGCGCGTGCTGCCGCCATCGTGCCGCTATGCGCCTTCGTGTTCGCAGTACGCGATCGAGGCGCTGGAAAAGCATGGTGCGATTAAGGGTGGCTGGCTTGCCGTGAAGCGGCTATTGCGCTGCCACCCATGGGGCGGCCACGGCTATGATCCGGTGCCCTGAGCGGCGCAGGACCGGCGCCGAGAGACATTCCCCTGACGACGATTTGAACGAACGCGAGGCATAGTGGAAAACCAGCGCAACCTGATCCTCACGGTGGTCCTGATGGGCCTGCTGCTGATCGGCTGGGATATCGGCCTGCGGTATTTCTACCCGCAGAGCGCGCAGAAGCCGAAGGCCGTTGCCTCCGCGCCCGCTGCCGCCGGCGATGCCGCGCCCGCCAAGCCCACCCGCGAAGGCGGCCTGCAGAACCCCGCCGACCAGGCGCTGGAAAAGCAGGACCTGACGCAGGCGCTGGCCGCGCCCACCCGCGTCGCCATCGATGCGCCGGGCCTGAAGGGTTCGATCAACCTGATCGGCGGCGCGATCGACGACCTGACGCTGGCCCGCCATCGCGAAGCGCTCGACAAGACCAGCGCGCCGGTCCGCCTGTTTTCGCCCGCCGGCACCCCGGCGCAGCATTTCGCGCAGCTTGGCTGGGCAGCCAAGGGCAGCTTTGCCGTGCCCGATCAGCGCACGCAGTGGACGGTCGAGGGCGCGAAGCTGACGCCGGCGACCCCGGTCACGCTCAAGTGGACCAACCCCACCGGCCAGACTTTCGCGATCCGCTATGCGATCGATGAAAACTACATGATCACCGCGACGCAGAGCGTGACCAACGCCGGTGCGGCGCCGGTCGTCGTGCAGCCGATCGCGCAGATCAACCGCACCGACCGCACCGCGAGCGTCGATACCTGGCAGGTCCATTCGGGCCCGATTGGCGCGTTCGACGGATCGGTGAACTTCGCCACCAACTACAAGGACGTGACTGCCGCCGGCACCGTGGCCGCCGCGGGCAAGCCTAACTGGATCGGCTTTACCGACATCTACTGGCTGTCGGCCCTTGTCCCCGATGCGGGCGCCAAGGTGGATGGCGATTATCGCGCGCTGGGCAACGGGCTGTTCCTGGCCGATCTGCTGTACCAACCGGTCACCGTCGCGCCGGGGCAGACCCAGACGCAGAACGTGCGCCTGTTCGCCGGGGCCAAGGAAAACAAGATCCTTGAGGCTTACGAAAAGCAGGGCGTGACCAACCTGTCGCTGTCGATCGACTGGGGCTGGTTCCGCTGGTTCGAAAAGCCGATCTTCTGGCTGCTCGATTCGCTGTTCCGCACGGTGGGCAACTTCGGCGTGGCAATCATCCTGCTGACGCTGATCGTACGCGGCATGATGTTCCCGATCGCCCAGCGCCAGTTCGCCAGCATGGCGGCGATGAAGGCGATCCAGCCGAAGATGAAGGCGCTGCAGGAACGCTACAAGGACGACAAGCAGAAGCAGCAGCAGGAAATCATGGCGCTGTACAAGCAGGAGGGCGTCAACCCGCTCGCCGGCTGCCTGCCGATCTTCCTGCAGATCCCGGTGTTCTTCGCGCTGTACAAGGTGCTGGTGTTGACGATCGAGATGCGTCATCAGCCGTTCGGCCTGTGGATCCACGATCTTTCCTCGCCCGATCCGCTGCACGTGCTCAACCTGTTCGGCCTGCTGCCGTTCACCCCGCCGAGCTTCCTTGCCATCGGCCCGCTGGCGATCCTGCTGGGCATCACGATGTGGCTGCAGTTCAAGCTCCAGCCTTCGGCGATGGACCCTGCGCAGCAGCAGGTGATGAGCATCATGCCGTGGATGATGATGTTCGTGATGGCACCGTTTGCCACTGGGCTGCTGATCTACTGGATCACCTCGAACCTGCTCACCATCGGCCAGCAGCGCTATCTCTACAGCCGCCATCCGCAGCTGAAGGCGCAAGGCGCGAAGGACCAGCAGGACATCGACCGCGCCGTGGCACGCGACAAGAAGGCGTCGGCTTCGAACAAGCCGAAGGCACGTTGAGCGAGCCCCTGACCCCTTCGCCCGCAGAGGTCGCATCTTCCAGCCTGTCGCCGGAGGAACAGGCCGCGCGCGCCGAGCTGATCGAGCGCGCCCGGCTGCTGTTCGCGGGGCGGATCGACTTCCTCAAGTCGGCCCCGGCGCTGAAGTTCCTGCCCGATCCGACGGTGCCGGAAGTGGCCTTCGCGGGCCGTTCGAACGTGGGCAAGTCGTCGCTGCTCAATGCCCTGACCGGGCGCAAGTCGCTGGCGCGCACGTCGGTGACGCCGGGCCGCACGCAGGAGCTGAACTACTTCGAAGTGGGCGAGCCGACCCGGCTGCGGCTGGTCGACATGCCCGGCTACGGCTTTGCCAAGGCGCCGCCCAAGGTGGTGGAGCAGTGGCGGCGGCTGGTGCGCGACTTCCTGCGCGGGCGCGTGGTGCTAAAGCGCACGCTGCTGCTGATCGACAGCCGCCACGGCATCAAGCCGGTGGACGAAGACATGATGCAGATGCTCGATGAAGCGGGTGTCGGCTATCGGGTGGTGTTGACCAAGGCGGACAAGATCAAGGCGAGCGAGCTGGCGGCGGTGACCGCCGCGACCGAAGCGGCCGCGCGCAAGCGCACCGCCGCCTATCCGCAGGTGATCGTCACCTCCTCGGAAAAGCGCATGGGTATCGAGGAACTGCGTGCCGCCGTGCTGGAAGACGCCGAACAGTAGGCCGTCACGAATGCCGCGTCTTTTGTTGCCAAGAAGAGCGGCCCTGCGACAGGCTCAGGCGGCGGCACTGCGGCCCGGCAACTGTATGTTGAGCACGGCGTCCAGCGTATCGGGCTTGGCCAGCAGGTAGCCCTGGACATAGTCGTAGCCGGCCAGCGTCGCTTCCATCAGCTGGATCTCGGTCTCGATCCCTTCGAACACGCAGGACAGCGATAGCGTGCGCGCCAGCGTGCGGATCGCGCTGACGAGCCGCCGACCGACCGGATCATCGAGCCGCGCCGCGAAGCTGCGGTCGATCTTGAGGATATCGAGCGGAAGCTGGTGCAGGGTGCTGAGGCTGGAATAGCCGGTGCCGAAATCATCGAGCGCGATCCGCGCGCCGGCGGTGCGCAGCTGTTCCAGCGCGCCGCGCGCCACGTCGGGATCGTGGATCAGGCTGTTCTCGGTAATCTCGAAGATCAGCCGATCGGCACATTTGCCCGAGACGTCGATCATCGTCAGCAAGCCGTAGACGGTTTCCGGATCGGCGATGTCGGCCGGCGCAAGGTTGAAGGACACGCGCATGTCCGCCGGCATCCGCGCCATCTGCGCCAGCACCTTGCCGAATAGGGTCAACGTGATCGTGCGCGCGATGCCGAGCCGTTCGGCCGTGGTGAACAGCATTTCCGCCGGGACCGGGCCAAGGGTGGGCGAGGACCAGCGGGCAAGCGCTTCGAGCCCGCTGATCTCCATCGTGCGGGTGGAAACGACGGGCTGAAACACGACGTCGAGTTCGCGGTCGAGATCGGCGGTCTGCAGCGCGGCTTCGAGCGCCTGTTCCGATCGGATCAGCTTTTCCAGCGTGCCCGAGAAGCGCACGCACGTACCGCGGTGCTTCTTCTTGGCGTGGTACAACGCGAAGTCGGCCCGGTCGAACAGATCGTGCGCGCTGCTGCCCGCCTCCGGCCACGAGGCAAGGCCGCCCGAGCAGCCGACCGCCACCGCCGTATCGCCGAGCTGGATCGGATGCTGGATCTTTTCGCAGATCTGCTGGCCAACCCGCGCCGCGGCTTCCATGTCGCCTTCGACGATCAGGCCGAACTCGTCCCCGCCAAGCCGCGCGATCGTCACTTCGGCGGTGCACAGCGCGCGCAGGCGGTCGCCCACGGCCTGGAGCAGGCGATCGCCTTGCGCATGGCCGAGCGTATCGTTGACCGGCTTGAAGCGATCGAGATCGATCACGCCGATGCAGAACGGCGCATCGGCGCGATCGCGCGCCAGCATCGCGTCGAGCCGGGCGAAGAAATAGCGCCGGTTGGGCAGCCCCGTCAGCGCATCGGAATGGGCCAGGCGGGCGTTTTCCTCGCTGAGCCGATGGGCCGAGGCCCGCTCGATCTCCAGCGCCTGGCGCGAGGCTTCGAGTTCGACGAACGAGGCGAACGAATCGCGCAGGACCTTCAACACGACGATGCCGACCAGGCCGATGTTGATCGCGATGGCGATCATTACCGGCGTGCCGTTATAGAGGCAGTAGGCGAGGAAGATGCCGAGCACGCTGTAGGTGACGGCGTGCGCCGAGCGGGGCAGGTAGCCTAGGCAGAACACCACTCCCATCACCGTAACCGCGATGAAGATGGCGACGTGGCCGTGTTCGTATGGTCCGCCATAGCGATCAAGCCACAGCGCCCAGAGCACGAAGGCGAGGCTGAACACGACCGCGAACACCGTGGTGCTGTGCATGCGCCGCGTGACCGCGTTAATGTCTATCGCCTGCAAATCGATCGGGCGAACCCAATGAAAGAGCCGCGCAAGACTCGCGAGCACGAGCATCAGCGGGATCGCCCGGGTGAGCAGGGGTGGGGCGAGGTTCTGGTGGGTAAAGGCAAGCGCGGCCGCGTTGACCGACAGCATCAGGTACAGCGGCGCGATCTGCCGGCGCAGGTTAAGGAACTGCGCGACGATCAGCGGACGGCGCGCATCGGCACCGACCGTCGCCGCAGGGGCGGGGGAGACGAGATCGGGCGCGCGCATGGCGGGTGACTAAGCGCCCACCGCTTACCGATTGGGAGTCAGGGGCCCTACGCATTTTTGCGGGGACCGACAGTGAGAAGCCGGTACTGTTCAGCCTCGACAGGCATTTGCTGAATGGGTAGGCGAAAAGTCCAAGGCGAAAGCGAGGCGCGGGACCCGATGAAGCTGGTAATCGGCAACAAGAACTATTCGAGCTGGTCGCTCCGCGGCTGGCTGGCTTGCAAGCAATCGGGCCTCGCCTTTGAGGAAATCACCGTTCCGCTTTATGGCGAGGACTGGGATGAGCGGAAGACCCGCGACGGGGCGCTGGCGCCGTCTTCGGGCAAGGTGCCGATTCTGTGGGATGGCGAGGGCGAGGACGCTGCCGTCGTGTGGGACAGCCTCGCCATCATCGAATACCTTGCCGACAAGGTCGGACGCGATCGCTTCTGGCCCAAGGATGAGGCGGCACGCGGCATGGCGCGCTCGATGGTGGCGGAAATGCATTCCAGCTACCTGCCGCTGCGCCGGCAGATGCCGATGAACGTGCGCCGACGTGTGACCGGCATGGCGGTGAGCGAGGACGTGCGCGCCGACATCGTCCGCATCCTGACGCTGTGGGCTGAAGCGCGTGCCCGCTTCGGCCAGGGCGGGCCGTTCCTGTTCGGCACGTTCTGCGCGGCCGATATCATCTATGCGCCGGTTGTCTCGCGCTTCCTGACCTACGGCGTGGGCGTGCCGGGCTTTGCCCAGGCCTACATGGAAGCGATGTGGGAACATCCCTGGATGCAGGCCTGGATCGCTTCGGCCGAGGAGGAAGAATGGACGATCGAGCAGTTCGAGGGAGCGCAGCAGGCATGACGCTCGATCCCGTCGTCCTGGCCGAGCGGCTGATCGATTGCGAAAGCGTGACGCCTGCCACGGGCGAAGTCTTTGCCTGCCTCGAAGCGATGCTCGTGCCGCTGGGCTTTGCCGTCCACCGCTTCGTGGCGGGCGAACCGCCGGAGGGACCGGTCGAGAACCTGTTCGCGGTGCGCAAGGGGCCTGCGGGATCGCGCCATTTCGCCTTTGCCGGCCACCTCGACGTGGTGCCGCCGGGCGAGGGCTGGTCGAGCGGACCGTTCAAGGCCGAGCGGCGCGGCGAGCTGCTTTACGGGCGCGGCGCGGTCGACATGAAGGGCTCGATCGCGAGCTTCGTGGCGGCCGTGGCGGATATCCCGGCCGTGGCGGGGACGCTGAGCCTGATCATCACCGGCGACGAGGAAGGTCCGGCGAAGTACGGCACGGTACCCTTAATCGCGCACATGCGTGAAGTTGGCGAACTTCCCGACCTCTGCCTCGTCGGTGAACCGACTTCGGTTCACCGGCTCGGTGACATGGCCAAGATCGGGCGGCGCGGCTCGGTCAATATCTGGCTGTCGGTCAAGGGCAGCCAGGGCCATGTCGCCTACCCGCATCTGGCCGACAACCCGATCCCGCGGCTGATCGCCATGCTCGCCGAACTGGACGCGCTGGTGCTCGACGAAGGGAGCGACTGGTTCCAGGCGAGCAATCTGGAGATCACCGACCTCGAAGTGGGCAACCGCGCGACCAACGTGATCCCGGCGGAGGCGAAGGCGCGGCTGTCGATCCGTTTCAACGACCTGCATACCGGGCAGGGGCTGGTCGAGCGCGTGACCGAGATCGCCGAGCGCCATGGCGGCACGGCGCAGGCGGTGATCTCGGGCGAAAGCTTCGTGACGCTGCCGGGCGCGTTCTCCGACCTCGTGTCGGCAGCGGTCGAGGCCGAGACCGGGCTCAAGCCGGAGCTTTCGACCACCGGCGGGACCAGCGATGCGCGCTTCCTGCGGGCCGTCTGCCCGGTGATCGAGTTCGGCCTGTGCAATGCGACCATGCACAAGACCGACGAGGCGGTGGCGATGGATGACCTCGTGGTGCTGGCGCGGATATACCGCCGGATCGCGCGGGCGGCGCTGGCGGTCAGCGCTTCCTGAGCACGATGTAGACCGCGCCCGAACCGCCGTGGCGCTGCTGCGCCGGGCGGACGGCGGCGATGTTGCCGGCGTGCGAGCTGTGGGCCAGCCAGTCGAGCAGCTTGGCGCGGATCGCGCCGCGCCGCTCTCCGCGCAGGTCATGGTCGCCGTGCGGGCGGGGCTTGCCGGCGATGAGCAGGATCACGCGATAGCCCATCGCCAGCGCCTGACCAATGCCGTTGATCAGGCGACCATGCGCCTGATCGAGGTTCAGCCCGTGCAGGTCGATGGTGACGTCCGGTTCGATCGCTCCACGTGAAAGCTTGCGGTCCCAGCTGGAGTCGAGGCCGTGGCTGGTGAGCGGGCGGGTCGGCGGGGGCGGCGTGGGCGCCAGCGTGCGCGGCGGCGGCACGCGGCCCTTGACCTTCCGGGGTTGGGGTTGCGCAGTGGCGTCCGGCACGCTGGCGGTCACGGGCGCTGGCGTGGGCGTCGGTCGCTTGGGGTGCAGCGGGGTGACCGTCTGCGCCACGCGGCGCCACAGTTCGGCTTCTTCGGGACTGAGCCCGCGCGGGCTTCTCACCGGGCACCGAGGCGGGCGAGTGTGCCCTTGGGCAGCAGAATCAGCGCGCGCCCGCGTGCGCTCATGCCGCCGGCGATGCGGCGCGCTTCGGCGCCCGCGCCCCAGAAGCTGTCGAAGCGATTGGCACCCTTGATTGCGCCGCCGGTATCCTGCGCGACCCACAGGCCACCGACTTCGGGCCGATCGGTCGACAGGAAGACCGGTGCGCCGAGCGGCACGAACTGGGGGTCGGCAGCAAGCGTGGTGCGCCCCTTGACCGGCACGCCGAGCGCGCCGACCGGTCCATCGCCAGTGATTTCACGGATGAAGACGTAGGAGCGGTTCTGGCGCATCAGCGCACGCCCTTCGACCGGGTGTTCGCGGATGTAGCGCAGGATGCCCTGCATCGATCCGGGATATTGCCCCGGACCCGTACCGATCAGCCCCTGCGAGGCCATGATCGTGCCGATACCGGTGTAGTCGTAGCCGTTCACCGCGCCATAGCCGATGCGCAGGACGGTGCCGTCGGGCGCGCGCAGGCGGCCGGACCCCTGGATCTGCAGAAAGAAGAACTCGGCCGGGTCTGCCGCCCAGGCGATTTCAAGACCCTTGCCGGCCAGCGCGCCGTCCTCGATCGCGGCGCGATCCCAGTAGGGTACAAAGCGACCCGTCTCGTCGTAGCGGCCCAGCGGCGTGCGCCCGTCGGGCAGCGGCGGAGCATCGCCCGGCCGAGCGCGGACGAGGTCTGGCGGGACGGCGTAGACCGGAACGTCGAAGCCGGGCTGGCGCGTGCGGACGCCGGCGATTTCGGGTTCGAAGTAGCCGGTGACGTAGGTGCTTCCATCGCCGACCTGCGCGGTTTCGAACCAGGTGGCGAAGAAGCTGGCGGCGTTGCTGGCGGGCCAGGTCGCCGCTGCGGCGCAGGCGGCAGCCCAGTCGCTCGGCTGGGTAAGACCACTGGCATCCGGTCTGCGGGTAAGGCGGGGGCAACTGGTCACGAACGAGGCCAGCGCGGCACGGGCGCTGTCGTCCGTGAAGCCAAGGCCGGGGGTGGCTGGACCTGCGCGCACGCCGATGAGCGCAGCGGTGAGTGGCCGTGAGGAGGGGGAAGAGGTCTGAGGAAAAGAAGGTTGGGGTCTGGTGCCGACCGAGGGCCGCCCGCCTTCCGGGATTACCCGCCCACAGGCGGCTAGAAGGGCGAAAAGCGCGAGCAGCGCGACGGTGCGGACGTTCATCGTGCTCTGCTGTCGGCAAGGAGGGGCGCGATCGGACACACCGCGAGACTATTCAGCGCGGAGCGGCGGAGCAAGCTGGCCTTCGAAAGAAGCAAGGCGCTTCAGCAGCTTCGGGCGAAAACGGGCGGCGCGCCGCCCGTCTCGGTCCGTCAGGCTTCGTCGGTTTCGTCGAGCAGCCAGTCGGGATCACGCGCGGTCAGATCGCGGCTGAAGGTCCACAGATCACGGCTTTCGATCGCATCATGGAGCGAACCGGCGATGACCGTGCCATCCGAGTCGCGGGTGACCGAGGCAACGTCGGCGGTAAAGCGGACGGTGATGCGGGCGATCGGGGCGCTGTACTCGGCAGCAACGATCCGCGCTTCCTCGATGCGGATCAGCCGAGCGTCGATCGTCTCGCCGGCATCGACCCGCGCATCGACCGCGGCGGCGAAACCTTCGTACACGTCGCGGTCGCACAGCTGGGCGAGTTCTTCCTTGTCACCCCGCCAGAAGGCGGCAAGCGTCATCCCGTAGGCGCCCTTCGCGCCGGCCAGAAACTGGGCGACGTCAAAGCGGCGATCGGCTGCGATAATGGCGCGAATCCCTGCTTCAGCGGGCGTTTCGAAGGCATTCGCCTCAGGCGCCGGGGCGGCGGGACGGGTTCCGGCAGCCGCCTTTTCCGGCAGACGCGGCGCGAGCGCCCGGGGGCTGGCCGATGAAGGATCGGGCTGTTCGATGCGGCGGCGCAGCGGTTCCTCGTTCTGCTCAGGACGACGTCCGAGCACCGAGTAGAGCCGCAGGCCGAGGAAAGCGGCGATCATCGCCAGGATGACAATTTCAACAATCACGCGCACACGTCCCGAACTCGGTCCGGGAGAGGTAACGCGAAAGTTGTTCGCGAAAGCTCTGCCCGGAGCAATGATTCACCGTGCCTCAAATAGGTACGGATTACAAATGAACAACGTGTGGACGGCGGTTAGTTGCCCTTACAAGGGCGCGAGTTGCGCCAGTTTGCCCATGCTTGCCCACAAGGGAACGGACTGGCTGAACGGCCGGTGCTCCGGCGTTGCCCCTGTGCGTGCGGGATGCTAGGCGGCGCGCAACCGATCCATCCCGCATTTCCCATGAAAGTTTGCGACCATGGCCGATGAAGGCAACATCATTTCCGACCTGAACCTGGATGCCGCACCCAACGGCGAGGACACCGCGCCTGCCATCGGCCTGATCTCGCAGTACGTGAAGGACCTGTCGGTCGAGAACCCCAACGCGCCCGAATCCTATCAGTGGACCGAGCAGCCCGAGATGCACATCGATTTCAACATCGGTGCGCGCTCGCTGGCCGAGGACGTTCACGAGATCGAACTGAAGATCAACGCGACGTCCAAGACCAGCCAGGGCACGGCGTTCGCGGTGGAACTGGTTTATGCCGCGCTGATCGGCATGCGCAACGTGCCCGACGAGCAGGCCCACCCGTTCCTGTTCGCCGAAGGTCCGCGTCTGATCTTCCCGTTCGCCCGCCGTATTATTTCCGACGCCGTGCGCGATGCGGGCTATCCCCCGCTGATGCTCGAGCCGATCGACTTCAACGGGCTCTATTTCGCGCAGCTGCAGCAGCGCCAGCAGGAAGAGCTCGCCGCAGGTGCGGGCCAGGCCTGACCAGCGCCTGTTCGAAACCGTTCGGTAGCCGGTCGCGACAGGTGATCGCATGAATCTCCTCAAGGCGACCGGCACCATCGGCGGGCTGACGCTCGCCAGCCGCGTGCTCGGGCTTGTCCGCGACAGCCTGTTCGCGCGCTACATCGGGGCGAGCTTCGCCTCGGATGCGTTCCTCGTGGCGTTCCGCCTGCCCAACATGTTCCGCGCGCTGTTCGCGGAAGGGGCGTTCGCCTCGGCCTTCATCCCGATGTTCAACCAGAAGGTCGCGAACCCCGAAGGCCGGGGCCTGGACGACGGGCTGGTCTTTGCCGAGCAGGCGCTGGCGGTGCTGCTGCCGGTCCTGCTGGCGATGACGGTTCTGCTCGAGGTTCTCGCCTGGCCGGTCACGTTCCTGCTTTCGGGCAAGTTCAACGGCGTTTCGCACGACCAGTTCGCGTTCGCGGTCACGCTTTCGCGCATCACGATCCCCTATCTGATGCTGATCAGCCTCGTGTCGCTGTTCGGCGGCATTCTCAATTCGCTGCACAAGTTCTGGGTCAATGCGGCCGCGCCGATCCTGCTCAATCTGACGCTGATCGCCGCGCTGCTGTTTTTCCATCATGCCGATCCGTTGGTGACCGCACGCAACCAGGCGATCGCGGTTTCGGTTTCGGGCGCGCTGCAGCTGGCGTGGCTGGCCTGGGCCTGCAAGCGCAACGGCGTTTCGCTCAAGCTGCGGCGGCCGCGGCTCAATCCAGAGGTCAAGCGCCTGCTCGCGCTGATCTGGCCGGCGGCGGCAGGGGCCGGTGCGGTGCAGATCAACCTGGTAATCTCGACCGCGCTCGCTGCCAGCCTGCTGCCGCATGGCTCGGTTACCTACATCTACATCGCCGACCGGCTGAACCAGCTGCCGCTGGGGCTGATCGGCATCGGCCTTGGCACCGTGCTGCTGCCCACGATCTCGCGCCAGCTGGGTGGCGGCGAGGACAAGGCGGCGATGGAAACGCAGAACCGCGGGCTGGAGCTGGCGCTGCTGTTGACCTTGCCCGCGACGACCGCGCTCGTGCTGGCGGGCGAACCGATCGCGGCCGCGCTGTTCGGCTATGGGCGCTATACGGCGCAGGACACGCACTTCACCGCGCAGGCGCTGGCCGCGTTCTCGATCGGCCTGCCAAGCTACATCCTGGTCAAGGTGCTGACACCAGGGTTCTATGCGCGACAGGATACGAAGACGCCGGTGCGCTATGCCACGATGTCGATGGTGGTGAACCTTGTCGGCAACCTGATCCTGATCGTGCCGCTGCAGCATGTCGGCCCACCGCTCGCCACCGCGATCGCCAGCACCGTCAATGTCGCCATGCTCTATCGCACGCTGAACAAGCGCGGGCATTTCGTTGCCGATGCGCAATTGAAGCGGCGCGCGCCACGGCTGGCACTGGCGGCGGTGGCGATGGGCGCGGTGCTGTGGGCGACGCAGGGCTATCTGATGCCCTATGTCCACGGCACCTGGGCGATCCGATTTGCCGCGCTTGCCGTGCTGGTCTGTGCGGGCATGCTCGTCTATGGCCTCGCCGCGGTAGCGCTGGGCGCCTTCTCGAAGGCGGACCTTGCGCTTCTGCTGCGTCGCAGGCGCTCAACCACCACCTCCACCACGTAAGGCCATCCTGATGCGTATCGTTTCCGGCATCCAGCCCACCGGCAATCTCCACCTCGGCAATTACCTGGGGGCGATCCGCAACTGGGTGGCGATGCAGGACGAATGGACCGCCAAGGGCGCGACCTGCCTGTACTTCCTGGCCGACCTTCACGCCATCTCGATGCCGCACAAGCCCGAAGAGCTTGCCGCGAACACGCGCGAAATGGTCGCCGCGCTGGTATCCTGCGGTATCGATCCCGACCGTTCGATCCTGTTCAACCAGGCGCAGGTGCCGCAGCATGCCGAGCTGCAGTGGCTGCTCAACGGCACGGCGCGGATGGGCTGGCTCAACCGCATGACGCAGTGGAAGGACAAGGCGGGCAAGAACCGCGAAGGCGCGAGCGTTGCGCTGTTCACCTATCCCGTGCTGCAGGCGGCGGACGTGCTGTTGTACAACGCCACGCACGTGCCGGTGGGCGAAGACCAGAAGCAGCATCTGGAACTGGCGCGCGACATCGCGCAGAAGTTCAACAACGACTTCTGCCCCGAAGACGCGCCGCTGTTCATCCAGCCCGAACCGATCATCCCGCCCGAAGCTGCGCGCATCATGTCGCTGCGCGAAGGTACCGCGAAGATGAGCAAGTCCGATCCTTCGGACATGAGCCGCATCAACCTGACCGACGATGCCGACACGATCATGGCCAAGGTGAAGAAGGCCAAGACCGATCCCGAACCGCTGCCTTCGGAAAAGGCGGGGCTGGAAGGTCGTGCCGAAGCCGCCAACCTTGTCGGCATCTATGCGGTGATGGCGGGAACGAGTGTCGAGGTGGTGCTGGGCCAGTTCGGCGGGCAGGGCTTCGGGGCGTTCAAGCCGGCGCTGGGCGACCTGCTGGTGGAAAAGCTTTCGCCGATGGCGGCGCGTTATCGCGAGTTGCGCGAGGACCATGCTGCGCTCGACGCGATCCTGGCCAAGGGTGCGGAAAAGGCGCGGGCGCTGGCCGTGCCGACGCTGGATGCAGCCTACAAGGCACTCGGGCTCGTTCGCTAACACGCTTGAATCGTTGCTGAATGTCGCAGCCCTGCAACAATTGTTGCAGGGGGCATTCAACGCGCATTCAGCACCTCCCACCTAGGGATTGTCCATGCTAGGACTGAGCCACGCCCGCCGTCAGCCGGGGGACCCGGGCCGAACCAGATGGAGTCGCTTAGGATGAAGACCTCTTCCGGCCGTAACCGTTTTGCACTGGCAGTCGCGCCCCTGCTGCTGGCGCTGTCGGCTTGTGCCACCCCCTTCAACGCAAACGTCTCGCGCTACCAGCGCGAGCTGCCGGCGCCGGCCGGCCAGACCTTCGCCGTGGTCCCCGAGGATCCGCGCGACGAAGGCGGGCTCGAATTCGCCAACTACGCCGCGCTGGTTTCGGCGCAGCTGCAGAAGATCGGTTATGTGCCGGGCAACCCGCAGAGTGCCGACCTGCTCGTCAAGTTCGACTATGGCGTCGACAAGGGCCGCGACAAGGTGCGCACCACGGGCTTCTCGGATCCCTACTGGGGTGGCTGGTACGGGCCGGGCTGGGGTGGCTGGGGCCGTCCGGGTTGGGGTGGCTGGGGCCGCCGCGGCTGGGGCTATGGCTGGTACGATCCGTTCTTCTTCGGAGGGCCGGGTTACAACAGCGTGGACGTGATCACCGTCTATACCAGCGGTATCGACATGAAGATCGATCGCCGCGCAGATGGCAAGCGCCTGTTCGAGGGCAAGGCAGAGGCGGCTTCGACCTCCAACCGCCTGCCCTACCTGGTGCCCAACCTGGTGGAGGCGATGTTTACCGACTTCCCGGGGCACAACGGCGAGACGGTGCGCATCAGCGTGGCGCCCGAAAAGAAGAAGTAAGCGCGAGGCGCGGCACTTCGCTCATAAAGAAGGAAGGGCAGTGCTTCGACAGGCTCGGCACGGACGGGTGGACTAAACCTCCTTCTCCGCCTGCCCTGAGCTTGTCGAAGGGCTGCCCTTCTTGCTTCTGCTTGCCCATTGACCGACCGCCGCGTGGCGGGCATCGCCGCCCGATATTCGGCTTGAAATCGGTTTGGGGCGCAGACAATGGCATATACCGCACGCATCCTCCTGCTCGGTTCGGGTGAACTGGGGCGCGAATTCGTGATCTCGGCGAAGCGGCTGGGGTGCCACGTCACCGCGTGCGATTCGTATGACGATGCCCCGGCGATGCAGTTGGCGGATGATCGGCGCGTGTTCTCGATGCTGGATGCAGAGGCACTTGGGGCGGCCATCGCCGAAGTGAAGCCCGATTACATCGTGCCCGAGATCGAAGCGATCCGGACCGAAGTGCTCGCCGATTTCGAAGCGCAGGGTTTCAACGTGGTGCCATCGTCCCGCGCGACGATCATGACGATGAACCGGGATCGCATCCGCGAAGTGGCGGCGGTCGAGCTGGGCCTGCGCACGTCGCGCTACCGCTATGCCGAAACGCTCGACGAAGTACGTGAGGGCGCCGCGCACACCGGTTTCCCGTGCGTGATCAAGCCGGTGATGTCGTCGAGCGGCAAGGGCCAGAGTACGGTGAAGGATGCGGCCGGGCTAGAGGCCGCTTGGGACTATGCCGTCGCCAACATGCGCGGAGACCGCAAGCGCGTGATTGTCGAGGAGTTCATCGCCTTCGACTACGAGATCACCCTGCTGACCATCCGCCATCGCCGCGGCGTTTCGTTCTGCCCCGCCATCGGCCACCGGCAGGAGCGCGGCGATTATCAGGAATCGTGGCAGCCGACGCCGATGTCGGCGCAGGCGATTGCGGACGCGCAGGCGATGGCGACCAAGGTGGTCGACAATCTTGGCGGCTATGGCCTGTTCGGCGTGGAATTCTTCGTGCGCGGTGAAGAAGTGATCTTCTCCGAGCTTTCGCCGCGCCCGCACGACACCGGCATGGTCACGCTCGTGTCGCAGGACTTGACCGAGTTCGACCTCCACGCGCGCGCGATCCTCGGGTTGCCGATCCCGGCAGAGATCGGCTTGCGCGGGGCCAGTGCGTCGGCCGTGGTGCTGGCCGATCGCCACGCGGACACCTTCCGTATCGAGGGGCTGGCCGAAGCCATGGCGGTTCCGGCCGAGGCCATGGACGTGCGCATCTTCGCCAAGCCCGTCACCCGTCCCTACCGCCGCATGGCCGTGGCGCTGGCCCGCGCGGCGACGACGGATGAAGCGCGCAAGCTTGCCGCAGAAGCTGCAAGCAAGGTGCGGCTGGTCTACGAAGGCTGACCTCTTGGGATGCACGAAGATTGCGGGCTGGCGATCGGCCGCTAGTCTGTCGTCATGGACACCAATCCTGCTCTTCAGCCCGGACCTTTGGTCAAGGGGGCCATATTTGGCAGCTATGCAGGCTGCCTGATATTGATAGCTTCGATTGAATTGCGTGAAGGTGTCTGGCCAGATTTCTTGCCCGAGCTTTGGGCCCTGCCCATAATCCTGCTGATATATGGCGGCATTGCTTCGATCTTCGCCGCCTTTGGACTGATCGTGTTCGGCATGCCCATCGCGCTTGTTTTCGGGCGAAGGGCTACGGCATGGCCATTCTTGCCTTTGGTCATCGGCTGGGCCGGGTTAGCGGGCCACTTGGCCCTGTCGATCATTGCCACCGGCCCTGTGGGCTGGTCGCCGGGCGACATTGCGCGCGGCCCCGGCGCATTGTTCGGGGTTACTTGCGCCGTATTCTATCGCGGTTATCTCAAGCGCGCGTGGACCGACCAAGCACGTCCGACTGCCTTGCCGGACTGAGGCGTCATCCCGGCAGTGCCGAGAGCCCTCCCGTCGAGCCAAATCCACCGGTGCCGCGTTCGGTATCGTCGAGTTCGCTCACCTCCACCCAGCCGGCGCGGGTCACTGGTGCGATGACGAGCTGGGCGATGCGGTCGCCGCGACGGATGGCGAAGGTTTCCTGGCCGAGGTTGATCATGATCACCTTGAGCTCGCCGCGATAGTCGCTGTCGATCGTGCCGGGCGTGTTGGGCACGGTGACGCCATGCTTGAGCGCGAGGCCCGAGCGCGGGCGAACCTGGATTTCGAAGCCGTGCGGGATGGCCATGGCCAGCCCGGTGGCAACCGCGTGGCGCGCGCCGGGTGCAAGATCGACGTCTTCGGCCGCGACCACGTCCATTCCCGCTGCGCCTGAGGTGGCATAGGCGGGAAGCGGCAGGTCATCGTTGCCAGGCAGGCGCTTTACGAGGACGGGGACGTTAACGGGCGAGGACATCGACGACCTTTTCGATGAGCGCGGCGGCGGCCGCGTCCTTGTGCAATTCGGGCAGGCTTTCCACACCGGCGGCGCTGACGATGTGCAGGCGGTTGATGTCGCCGCCCATCGTGTGGGTGGCAACGTCGTTGGCGACGATCCAGTCGGCGCCCTTGCGCGCGAGTTTTGCCGTGGCGTGCGCGATCACATCATTGGTTTCGGCGGCGAAGCCGATCACCAGCGGCGGGCGGCGGTCCGACTTGCACAGCGTGGCAAGTATATCGGGGTTTTCGACCAGTTGCAGCGGCGGCGGCGCGCCTGATCCGTCTTTCTTGATCTTCTGGGTGGCTTCCCCGGCGCTGCGCCAGTCTGCCACGGCGGCGACCATGATCGCGATATCGGCGGGCAGCGCGGCATCCACGGCTGCAGCCATCTGGCGCGCGGTTTCGACGTCGACGCGGGTGACGCCGGGCGGTGTTGGCAGGTTCACGGGGCCGCTGACCAGCGTGACGCGTGCGCCCGACTTTGCGGCGGCGGCGGCAATGGCAAAGCCCTGCTTTCCGCTCGACCGGTTGGCGATGTAGCGCACAGGGTCGATCGGCTCGTGCGTCGGGCCGGCGGTGATCAGCACGTGGCGTCCGGCAAGCGGTCTCGGCGCTTCGGCAACGGGGCCAAGGGCAGCCTTGATCGCAGCCCAAATCGCTTCGGGTTCGGGCAGGCGGCCCGGGCCAAACTCGCCGCAGGCCATCGCGCCTTCATCGGGATCGAGCACGGTGACGCCGCTGTCACGCAGCGTCGCGACATTGCGCTGCGTGGCGGCGTGCTGCCACATGCGCACGTTCATGGCAGGCGCGGCGAACACCGGCTTGTCGGTCGCCAGCAGCAGCGTGGTGGCAAGATCATCGGCGATTCCTGCGGCCATCTTGGCCATCAGGTCAGCCGTCGCGGGGCAGACCACGACGATATCGGCCTGGCGCGAAAGCTGGATATGGCCCATCTCGACCTCGTTCTTGAGGTCCCACAGCGTGGTGTGCACCGGGTTTTCGCTCAGCGCCGCGAGCGTCATCGCGGTGACGAAATGCGAACCGCCTTCGGTCAGCACGCAGGTCACTTCGCCGCCGTTCTTGCGGATGAAGCGGACGAGCTCGCATGATTTGTAGGCAGCGATGCCGCCACCGACGATGAGCAGGATGCGCGGGTTCGCAGTCATGGCCCGGCTTGTGCAATGCGCGGGGCCAAGGCGCAATCCCTTTGCGTTGGCCGGGCGTTGCGCGCAAGGTTGGCCTAGACAAACGAGGGGATACGACGATGCGGCTGGTTCTGACCGCGCTGATCTTTCTGGCCGGGATGTTCGACCTGTTCCTGGCGATTTCGTTCCTGACCGGGCCGCAACAGGCGGCGGCGGGCTTCGGCCTTTCGCCCACGGGAACGGGCGGGCTATCCACCTTGCGCGCGGACATGACCGCGTTCTTCGGCGTGGCCGCGTTCTGCATGTTGTGGGGAGCATGGCGGCGCAATGCGGACTTGCTGCTGGTGCCCATCCTGCTGTTCGGCACGGCAATGGTGGCGCGGCTGATCAACGTGGTGGTGGCTGGACCCTATGACGGGTGGCCCGTGCCCGTCGCGGTCGAGGCGTTTCACGTGGTATTGCTGCTGATCGGCTGGCGCACGCTGCCGCATCACCGCATCGACGAGATCGCGGGCTAGGCAGCCGCCGCCCGCGGCGAGCGGATGCGTCCGGCGAGGCGCTGGATCGCTTTCTGTGCGGGACGCTCGATCCAGCGATGCGAGGCAAAGCCCGCAAGCGTTGCGAGACCGACGAAGAAGGCAAGGAAGGCCGGCTGGCTCGCGATGGCGCGGCTGCGCAGCGTGGCATCGATCACCAGCACCAGCATGATCTGCAGCGGGAAGTGCCAGAGGTAGATGCCATAGGAGGCATCACCCAGCTGGCGGCCGATCTTGAGCACGTCGCGCCGGTCGGCAAGATCGACAGCGAGCATGGCGAAGAGCGCGGCGAACGTGCCGGCGAGCGTCGTTGCATCGAGCGAGTGGAACGCGAGCTGCGCGTAGAACGCGAGGCCTACGGCAAGCGCCGCCATGGCGAGTAGCGCGACCGGGCCGAGGCGCAGGCGCAGGACGAGGCCGTAAGTGGCAACGCCGCCGAAGAAGAACCCGATGCAGGTCAACACCGGCTCGTTGGGCGCGCCCAGGAAGAACGCACCCAGCGCAAGCGCCGCGACCGGCAGGGCCAGCAGCACAGGCAGGCGGCGCAGGGCCGGAAGCAGTAGCCAGAAGGCGAGGTAGGCCAGGATCTCGGTCGAGAGCGACCACGAGGGGCCATTGAACGACTGGTTGGTCTGCCAGCCCCAGTAATGCGCCAGAGGCAAGCTCAGCAGGAAGTGCTTCAGATCCTGCTGGTGATAGATGAACGCGGTGCCGTTGATCCCGGTGTAGGTGGCCTGCAGCACCGCCACGAGCACCAGCGTTAGCAGGTGCAGCGGCCAGAGGCGGGCAAAGCGGGCGAGCCAGAAGCGTCCGCGCGCCTGGGCATCGGCAAGGTAGACGTGCGCGAAAACGAAGCCCGACACGGCCCAGAAGTACTGCACGGCGACATGGCCATAGTCGAACAGCCAGCGCAGCGGGTGGTAAAGCGGGGTCAGCGCGACGCGATCGACCTGGTAGCCATAATCCACCGGCGGCACGAAGAAGTGCTGGTAGTGCCAGAACAGCACCGCACAGGCAGCGACAAGACGTGACAGGTCAAGCGCGTTGAAGTGTCGCTTGTCGAGCCGCAGGCCGGGCAAGGGTTCGGAACGCGCCATCCTTTGGCTTTCAGCCCCACCAGCCGAGGGTGAACCCCGCGGCAACCACGGCAGCGCCGGCGGCGCCCGAGAAGAGATAACCCAGCCACACAGGGAAAGTGCGGCGGCGGTCGCGATCCCACATCAGCGGAATTTCTGGGAGCGGCGGCGCTTCGGGAGCGCCACCCTTGGCCGGGAAGCGTTCCTCGATGCGGCGGATGAGGTCGGGCACGCGCAGCAGCGTTTCGGCATCGGTGCGCAGCCGTTCGGCGATGGCTGCCTCGGGGCCCAGTTCGTCGCGGATCCAGCTGCGCACGAAGGGTGCAGCGGTGTCCCAAAGATTGATGCCGGGATCGAGCTGGGTGGCGATCCCTTCGACCATGACCATCGTCTTCTGCAGCAGCAGCAGGTGCGGCTGGGTCTGCATGTCGAAATCGCGGGTGATGGCGAACAGGCCATCGAGCATCTGCCCAACCGAAAGCTCGCTTACCGGCTTGCCGCGCATCGGCTCGCCCACGGCGCGCAGCGCAGTCGCGAATTCGTCGACCGAATGGTAGCTGGGCACGTACTGCGCTTCAAAATGGATCTCGGCGACGCGACGGTAGTTCCCGGTGGTCAGGCCATAGAGGATCTCTGCAAGCCACTGGCGGGCGCGGCGATCGATGCGACCCATGATGCCGAAGTCGATCGCGGTGATCGTGCCGTCGGGTTCGACGAACAGATTGCCCTGGTGCATGTCAGCGTGGAAGAATCCGCCACTGATCGCCTGGGTAAGGAACGCGAGCACCAGGCGCGAGGCCAGTTCCTTGCGATCGTGCCCGGCCGCATCGATCGCGGCATTGTCGCTGATCTTGATGCCATCGATCCAGTCGAGCGTCATCACCCGGCCATTGGTGCGGTCCCAATCGATCGAGGGTACGCGGTAGCCGGCAAAGGCGTGCATCGCTTCGGCCAGTTCGGACGCGGACGCCGCTTCGCGGCGCAAGTCCAGTTCGCGCACGGTCCAGCGCTTGAAATTGGCGATGACCATGCGAGGGCGCAGGCGGCTGGCTTCGCCACCGAGCGCTTCAAGATGGGCGGCGGCCCATTCGTAGGTATCGATGTCGCGCGCGAACTTTTCACGCACGCCGGGGCGCAGCACCTTGACGGCAACGTGGCGGCCGTCGGTGGTGACAGCGCGGTGCACCTGCGCGACCGAGGCGGCGCCGACGGGCACCGGATCGAATTCGGCATAGAGTGATTCGAGCGGCCGTTCGAACGTGCTTTCGATCTCGCGCCGGATAAGCGCGAAATCGACGGCGGGCAGGCTGTCCTGCAGCGAGAGCAGATTGCGCGCCGCTTCCTCGCCCACGAGGTCAGGGCGGGTCGCCAGCGTCTGGCCAAGCTTGATGGCAGCGGGGCCGATCGCGCGGAAGGCGCCGGCATAATCCGGTACCTCTGGCTGGCGCGTACCGAAACGCGCAATCCGGCAGAGCGTGCGGACCTGTGCGGGCGTGTTGGGGCTTTCTTCCAGCAGGCGCAAAGCGCCGTGCCGCGCGACGGTGCGACCCCAGCCAAGCAGGCGGCGGATATGCGTGGAAGGCCGCGTCATGCGAAGGCGCCGATCAGACCTTCCAGCCCGAATGTATCGCGACAAGCCCGCCCATGATCGGTTCCACCTTCGTGTGGCGGAAACCGGCGGTGCGGATCATTCCTTCGAATTCGCGCATCTTGGGGAAGCGGCGGATCGATTCGATCAGGTAGCGGTAGGAATCGGCATCGCCCGCGATCGCCTTGCCGATCTGCGGCACCAGCTTGTGGGAATAGACATCGTAGGCCTGGGCGAAGCCGGGCCACTCGGTGGTCGAGAATTCGAGGCAGTAGAACCGTCCGCCGCGCTTCAGCACGCGGAAGGCTTCGGCCAGCGCCTTGTCGATGTGGGTGACATTCCGGATGCCGAAGGCGATGGTGTAGGCATCGAACGTCCGATCGTCGAAGCTCAGTTCCTCGGCGTTCTGGCAGGACCATGAAAGACCGCTGATTCCGCGCTTTTCTGCGCGCTCCATGCCGACGTCGAGCATATCCTGGTTGATATCGGAAACGGTGATGTCCGCCCCCGAAGGCGCCATGCGAAAGGCGATGTCGCCCGTGCCGCCGGCCATGTCGAGGATCGATTCGCCGGCGCGCGGCTTGACCCGGCGCACGAAGCGATCCTTCCACAGCCGGTGCATGCCGCCCGACATCGCATCGTTCATGATGTCGTACTTCTTGGCGACGCTCGAAAAGACCGCGCCGACGCGGGCCTGCTTCTCCTCGGCGGGGATTTCCTCGTAGCCGAACGACACGGTCTCGGATGTGGTCATGGAATGGGCCTTTAGTGGGGAATTGCCCGGACGGCAAAGACTGTTACGGGTTGCGTCACGATGCCTGAACTCCCCGAAGTAGAGACCACCGTTCGCGGCCTTGCCACCGTGCTTGAAGGGCAGACCGTCGCGCGCGTGGCGGTCAACCGTGCCGACTTGCGCCGGCCGTTTCCCGCCGACCTTGTCCAGACGCTGACCGGCGCCCGTGTTACGGGGCTGGGCCGGCGGGCGAAGTACGGGCTTATCCATACCGATCGCGACAGCACGATGGTGTTCCATCTCGGCATGTCGGGGCGGTGGCGAATCGATCCCGAGGAATTGGGCAAGCATGACCACCTGGTGATCAAGACGGGCAATGGACACGTTCTGGCGCTCAACGATGCGCGCCGGTTCGGCTCGGTCGATCTGGTCGATACGGACAAACTCGACGCGTTTCCCGCCTTCGCGGCGCTTGGACCCGAGCCGTTGGGGCCGGGGCTGACGGCCGCGCATCTTCACCGCGCCTTCGAGAACCGATTTGCGGCAGTGAAGCTTCTGCTGCTCGACCAGCGGATCGCGGCGGGACTTGGCAACATCTACGTTTGCGAAGCGCTGAACCGCGCGCGCATCCATCCCGAGCGCGAGGCGGGCAAGGTGTCGAAACCCGCGCTGGCGCGGCTGGTGCCGGCAATCCGCACGGTGCTGGAGGAATCGATAGCGGCCGGCGGATCGACCTTGCGCGATTATGCCCGGCCCGACGGCGAGCTCGGCTACTTCGCCAAGGACTGGCGCGTCTATGGCCGCGAGGGCGAGGCCTGTCCCTGCGGCGGCAAGGTCAAGCGGATCGTGCAGGGAGGGCGATCGACGTTCTTCTGCGATCGCTGCCAGAAGTAGTTGATTGACTAACTAATTAACGCTGTCGTACGCTCCCGTCAAGCGGACGCAGACGATCTGGCGAGTGGAGACAAGTGGATGCAGCAGCGCCCCACGGTGCTTATCGCCGGCGCGAGCGGCGTGATCGGACAGGCTTGCGTCGACCATTTCGGCGGTTCGGGCGAATGGAACGTGCTCGCGCTGTCGCGCCGCGCGCCCGACAGCGCAGCCCCGCATAATCATCTGGCCGTCGATCTGACCGATGCCGACGCTTGCGCTGCTCTCGGGCCGAAGCTTGCCGGCGTCACGCATCTCGTCTTCGCCGCGCTCTACGAAAAGCCGGGGCTTTATGCCGGCTGGCTCGAGCGGGACCAGATGGAGCGCAACCTCGCCATGTTGCGCAACCTGATGGAGCCGCTGCTCGCCCGAGCCATCGGCCTTCAGCACGTCAGCGCGCTGCAAGGAACCAAAGCCTATGGCGCGCACATACACCAGATCGCGGTCCCCGCGCGCGAGAGCGCCCCGCGCGATCCGCACGAGAATTTCTACTGGCTGCAGGAGGACTACCTGCGCGCAAAGCGGCAGGGCGCCGACTGGGCGCTGACGATCTGGCGCCCGCAGATCGTGTTCGGCGAGGCGACCGGCGTCGCCATGAACATGATCCCGGTATTGGGCGCCTATGCTACGATCTGCCGGGAGCTCGGCATGCCGCTCGCCTATCCGGGACGGCCAAGCGGCGTGTCAGAGGCGGTCGATGCGGGGCTGGTCGCGCGGGCGCTGGCGTGGGCGACGACTGCACCCACCGCGCGCGACGAGACGTTCAACCTGACCAACGGCGATGTCTTCGCTTTCGCCAATGTCTGGCCGGCCATTGCCGACGCGGTGGGGCTTGCGCCGTCGTTCGGCCAGCCCTTCAGCCTGGTCAACTTCCTGATGGAGCACCGCGACACCTGGGCGCGGATCGCGGCGCGCGAGAGCTTGCGCGAGCCCGATCTCGAAACGCTGGTGGGCGAAAGCCACCACTACGCCGACCTGCTGTTCGGCGTCCATGCGCCGGCCGATGCCGAGCGCGCGCCGGTGCTGGTATCGACGATCAAGCTGCGCAAGGCGGGGTTCGCCGATTGCGAGGATACCGAGGAAATGTTCGTCCGCCTGCTGCGCCGCATGCGCGAGCGCGGCATCACGCCGCGTGTCTAGCCGAGGCGCGGTTGGGGCGTGAATTCCTCCCACTCGGCATAACCGGCGTCCTGCGGGATCGCGACCACGGTGCCCCCGTCGCGCGCGCTCACCACCGGGGTCAGCGGCACGATCGCGCGCTGCAGCGCGGCTTCGAACGCGGTGCGCGGGCAGGGTGTTTCGGTCAGGCGGAGCAGGCTGAGCTTAGTCGGGAACATGATCCCCGCATCGCCACGCCGCGCGCGCTCCAGCGCTTCGTGCGGCGCGATCCATTCGAGCTCGACCGTTTCCGAACCGTCGCAGCGCGCTTCCTGCTCGCGGCCGACGTGCGCGAGGTAGAAGCGCGTGTCGAAGCGCTTGGGCGCATCGACCGGGGTGATCCAGTGGCCGAACGGTGCAATCGCGCCGAGGTCGAGGTGGCCGCCGCTGGCTTGCACCACCTCGCGGAACAGACTGCCGTGCGGGCGGTCGGGCGCAGTCGGGCACTCGCCGTTGCCGCCGGTGACGAGCAGGATCGCCGCTTCTTCCCACGTCTCGCGTGCCGCAGCGATGCGGTGCGCGCGCTCGTGGTCGCTCAGCTCTTCGTGACCGCACAGCAGCGGCAGCCAGTCGGGGTGCGAGTCTTCGGGATCGACCACGCCGCCGGGAAAGACCAGCGCTGAGGCAAAGGTCGCGGCGGCATGGCGGCGCACCATCAGCACTTCGAAAGGATCCTCGCGAACGAGCAGGACGGTGGCTGCGGGACGTGGGGTGGCGGGCGCCTTGTCGGCATCGGTCATGGTCGGGCGATTTCCTTGGGCGCGAGTGAGAGCATCGCGGGCACTTCGGCCAGCGAGCGGACAACGTCGTTGAGGTGGGTGCAGCCGTTGGTCCGCCGCAGCATCTGCAGCACGGTGCTGCGCAGCTCGGACAAGGGCATGCCGACGAGGAAGCGCAAGTTGGCGATTGCGCCCGGGCATTCGCCATAAGGCAGCGTGCCGGCACGCGCGTCGATGGCGGTGACGAGGCCGGTTGCTGCATCGGCACTCGCCCAGAGCAGGTATTCGTGGAGCGCGCGGCGACCGCCTTCGCGGGTATTCGAGCTGTCCTGGAAATGCGTTTCGATCCGCACCATGTCGCCCTCGCGCCAGGCATCGATGCGCCGCGCGCGGCGGAACTGGATCTCGCCGGTCAGGTCGGCGAAGGTGTGCCAGCCTTCGGGATCGTCCGGCGAGCGGATGGGGCCTACGTCGCTGCTGTTCTGCTGCAGCACCGGCGCGCCCTGGTCGACGATCCCGCGCGAACCGGGGCGCAGGCCGAGACAGTTGCCGAGCATCGCCTCGGCATGGGCCTTGCGGCCTTCCTCGGTGGGGGCGGTGGCCCAGCCCGGAAACCAGCGGCTCCACGCCCAGCGCGAAACGAGCGTGGTGCCGGCAAGGTCGTCGAGCATCAGATAGAGCGGCGTTCCGGCCTCGCCCTCGCCCGGCAGCGCTTCGTTGAGGATGCCGCGGAACTTGCCCCCCGGCCGCGCGCCCTTGAGCGCTGCCAGGGCCGGGCGCGGCGGTGTCGACGTCAGGGCGACGATCGTGCGGTCGTGCGCTTCGACTTCGAGCGCGTCTTCCGCGAGCACTTGCGGTGGCTTGGCCAGATTGTGCGTCCATGCATCGCGGCAGCGGCCATGGATCATCGTCCCTCCCCGCAATCCGTCTGGCCAGGTCGCTTCCAGCGTCATCGTCCGCCGGACCGAATGCGCGCGGCGCAGGGGCGAAGTGCCGATCGGCTGCGACGGCGCCTGCGGCCAGACCGGCAGCGGATCGCCGGCAAGGTCGAGCCCGCGCGTCCCCGGCTCGTTCTCGTAGCTCACGCGCGCCGCCTCGGATGCGCGAGCAGCCCGTTAAGCGCGGCGACGAGCGCGACCGGCTGCTCGATCATCGCGTGGTGGTGGCAGAACGGAAGCGAGACGGGCGCGCCGCACGTCGGCATCGCCGCAACGAAAGCATCGACCGCGTCCGTCCCGGCGAAGTCCGAGCGGTCGGCGTGGATGTAGTCGACCGGCACGGCAAGCCCGCGCAGCGCGGTGGTCATTTCCTCGCGGTCGCTCGCCGCGAAAGTCTTGGGATCGAATTTCCAGCCCCAGCCTTGTGCGCTCTCCCGCAGCGAATGCTGCGCAACATAATCGAGCACATCCCTGTCCGGCCAGGCGCCGGGCGGGCTCAACCGGTAGCGGGCGAGCGCGTCCTCGCGCGTGGCGTAGAACTTCTCCGCCGGGGCCTCGCCCAGCTTGCTGCCGCCCTCGCGGAATGGGTGCGCGTCGATGACCACCGCGCGTTCTACTAGCTCGGGCTCGAGCCAAGCGGCATAGAGCCCGCTAATCGCGCCGAAGCTGTGCGCGACGATCGTCAGCGGTTCCAGCGCCGTGTCGCGCGCCACCGCCAGCACTTCGCGCGCATACTGCTTGCGGCTGTAGGTCTCGCGCCGGTCGCTGTCGCCCATGCCCGACAGGTTGATCGCGGCCACGCGGTAGCGGTCGGCGAACCACGGCGCGATATGGTCCCACCATCCCGCGTGGGCGATGAAGCCGTGGACGAAGATCAGGCCGGGCTTGTCGCTCTGGTCGAGGCCCCAGCCGCGATAGCGGATGACCGCGCCTTCCACCTCGACCGCGCGCTCTTCGCACGGCGCGGCCCAGGCGGCTTCGAGCCACTGGCGCTGCGGCGGCGTATCGGCGGGGGGATCGTCGTAGCCCATGCCGCCGGGGCGGATGGCGAAAGTCCTGGCGCGCTTCTCGCTCAACGCTCGCGCTCCGCGCGCTGCGCCTGTTCCCATGCTGCGGCGGCAAGCGGGGCGAAGCGCCTGGCGACTTCGTGCGATTGCGCGTTCGAGGCGTTGCCACGGAGCGTGCGCCCGATGATGCCGTGGAGGATCGCGGCGAGGCGGAACATGTTAAACGAGACGTAGAACGACAGGGCCGGGATGCGCTCGCGTCCGGTGCGCGCGCAGTAGGCGGCGACGTAGTCCTCCTCGCTCGGGATGCCCTCGGGCCGCGCCGTAGCGAGCGAGTTGCCTGCCTCGCCCGGCGTGCGCCAGACCATCACGTTGTAGGCGAAGTCGGCCAGCGGATCGCCGAGTGTCGACAGTTCCCAGTCGAGCACCGCGCGGATTTCGGGCCGGTCGGCCGCGAACATCACGTTGTCCATCTTGTAGTCGCCGTGGACGAGGCGGCGGCTTTCGGCGTCTCTGGGCATGTTCGCCGGGAGCCATTCGATCAGCCGGTCCATGTCGGCATTGCGCCCGGCAAGCTCATCCTCGCGATATTGCTTCGAGAAGCGCGCCACCTGCCGCTCGACGTAGTTGCCAGGTCGGCCATAGTCGCCAAGGCCGATCGCATCGACGTCGAACGCGTGCATCCGCGCGATCGTTGAATTCATCGAATCGTACGCGGCAGCGCGTTCGGCGGGCGAAAGGTCGGGCAGCAGCGGGTCCCAGAATACGCGGCCGGGGACGAGGTCCATGACGTAGAACATCGAGCCGATTACGGCGTCGTCGCTGCACAGACCCAGCACGCGCGGAACGGGGAAGCCTTGCCCCCCCAGCGCCTGCATCACGCGGAACTCGCGGTCCACCGCATGGGCCGAGGCGTGGAGCAGGCCCGCGGGCTTGCGGCGGAGCACGTACTGGCGCGTCGGAGTGGACAGGCGGAACGTGGGGTTCGATTGCCCGCCTGCGAACTTCTCCACCGTCAGCGGCCCGGCATAGCCCGCCACGTTCTCTTCCATCCAGCGCGCCAGCGCCGCTTCGTCGAACCTGTGGCGCTCCTCTACCGGGCCTGCCGTGCGCTCTCCGCTCATGCGCTCACTTGCCCCTGAACACCGGTTCGCGCTTTTCGAGGAAGCTCGCGACCCCTTCCTTGTGGTCCTCGGTCTCCATCAGGCGGCGGATCGCCTCGATCGCCCAGGCGCCAATTTCGCGAGGGCTTCCATAGGAGTGGCGCGTAAGGCCTTCCTTGATGAAGCGCAGCGCGAGCGGCGGGTTGACCGCGATCCGCGCGGCAAGCGCCTGCGCCCGCGCCATCAGGTCCTCGTGCGGCGTGACCTCGCTGACGAGACCGATGCGCAGCGCCTCGGCGGCGTCGATCACGTCGCCGGTGAACATCAGCTCGGCCGCCTTGGCCGGTCCGACGATCGCGGGCAGGCGGTAGAAGCCGCCGACGTCGGGGACGAGCCCGCGCTTGATGAACATCTCTGAGAACTTCGCCCTCTCCGAAGCGATGCGGATGTCGGCATAGATCGCCAATTCCATCCCCCAGCCGATCGCCGCGCCGTTGATCGCGGCGATCATCGGCTTTTCGCATTCGAGCGCGGCCATCGCGGCGGGGGTGGGGGAGTGCTTGACGATCGTCAGCGCCGAGCGCGTCGCAGCGAAGGACTTGGGCCCCGCCATGATCTCGGCGACATCGTCGCCCGAGCAGAACGCGGGGTCGGCGCCGGTGACGATCACGCACCGCACCTCGTCGTCCGAGGAAGCGGACTTCAGCGCGGCTTCGAGCTGGGCATAGGCGTTCCAGTTGAGCGCGTTGCGCCGGTGCGGGCGGTTGAGGGTGATCGTTGCGATGTGGTTTTCGACCGCATAGATCACGTCTTCGGCGGGGTTTTCCTCGCTCATGGCATCCTCTCCAATTCGGGTGTCGGGCGCGCTGTCACCGATGCAGCAGCGCCAGCGCCTGTTCGGCCAGCATCGGGCAGCCGTTCTCGCCGACTTGCGCGGTCGGCGTCTGCCCCGCGAGCGCGCGGGCGTAGACGCC
This sequence comes from Novosphingobium olei, assembly GCF_012927405.1. Classification (GTDB taxonomy): domain Bacteria; phylum Pseudomonadota; class Alphaproteobacteria; order Sphingomonadales; family Sphingomonadaceae; genus Novosphingobium; species Novosphingobium olei. The sequence continues at coordinate 90,930 of NZ_JABBGM010000008.1, forward strand.
GTGGCTGATCGAGGCGAGGCGGAAGACCGAGAACGCCAGCAGGAAGTTCCAGTCTTCGAGGCTCTCGCGGCCCGTCCGCTGGCAATAGGCATCGACCCACTGCTGCTCGGTCGGGATGCCGCTGGTCGCGAAGTCCACGCCGTCGAGCGAGCCCCAGGTCGCGCCGTGCGAATGCCACAGGAAGCCAGAATAGCCGAGGTCGGCGAGCGGATGGCCGATGGTCGACAGTTCCCAATCGAGCACCGCGACGATGCGGGGTTCGGTCGGGTGGTACATCACGTTCTCGAGTCGGTAGTCGCCATGCGCGATGGCGACCGACGCGTCTGCCGGGATGCGCGCGGGAAGTTCCTCGATCAGCTGCTCCATCGCCGGGACCGGCGGTAGCGGACAGTCGCGATACTGGCGGGTCCAGCGCGCGATCTGGCGCTCGAAGTAGTTGCCGGGCTTGCCATAGTCGCCAAGGCCCACGCCCTGCCAGTCGACCTTGTGCAGCTTGGCGAGGGTGGCGTTGAGATCATCGTAGATCGCCGCGCGCTCGGCTGACCCCATCCCCGGGAGCGTTGCATCGCGGAAGATGCGGCCTTCGAGGAAGTCCATGACGTAGAAGGTGGTGCCGATTATTTCGGGGTCGGTGCACAGCCCGCGCATCACCGGCACCGGCACGTCGGTGGCGCCGAGCACCTTCATCACCTTGTATTCGCGGTCGACCTGGTGCGCGCTCTGCAGCAGCTGGCCGGGTGGTTTCTTGCGCAGGACATAGCGCTTGCCGCCCGAGATCAGCAGGAAGGTGGGGTTCGACGCACCGCCTGCGAACTGGCAGACCTCGAGGTTGCCGGCGTAGCCGTCGACGTTCGCGGCCATCCAGCGGTCGAGCGCGGCCTCGTCGAAGCGGTGCTTGTCGGTCACCGCGCCGATGCGCTGGCCGACGCCTTCTTCCCTCACTTCGTCGGTGCTGGCGCTCATCCCTTTCGTCCTTCCATCCATGCAATCATCTCGGTCCGCAGCACCGGCTTCAGCGTCTTGCCGCTCGCGTTGCGGGGAAATTCCTCGGTGCGCACGTCGATCGCGACCGGCACCTTGAACGGCGCAAGGTGCTGCGCGACATGCGCCTTCAGCTCGGCCTCGGTCACGCTTTCGCCGGGCTTCAGCTGCACCAGCGCGCCGACCTCCTCGCCCAGCACGCGGTCGGGCAGGCCGACGACGGCGGCATCGATCACCGCCGGGTGCGCGACCAGCACGCTTTCGACCTCAACGCAGTAGACGTTCTCGCCGCCGCGGATCAGCATGTCCTTCTTGCGGTCGAGCAGATAGACGAAGCCTTCCTCGTCAATCCGGCAGACGTCGCCGGTGTGGTACCAGCCGTCGGTAAAGGCGGCGGCGGTGCCTTCGGGATTGTTCCAGTAGCCCGCGACGACGTTCGGCCCGCGAATGCACAGTTCGCCCGAAGCGCCCTGCGGCACTTCGTTGCCGGCATCGTCGACGACCTTGAGATCGACGCAGGGGACCGCGATGCCGACGCTGTCTGGGTGGGTCAGGTAGTCCTCGGCGCTGTGCGTTGCCGAAACCGACGAAGTCTCGGTCGCGCCATAGCCCTGGCCGACCGGGAACCACGGGAAGACCTGGCTGAAGCGGATCGTCAGCTCCGGAGCGATGGCCGCGCCGCCATAGCCGTAACCTTCGAGGCTCGACAGGTCGCGCTTCGAAAAGTCGGGCGATTCCAGCACCTGCCAGACCATCGCAGGCACGCCGGTCGTGGAATTGACCTTCTCGCGTTCGATCAGTTCGAGGAAACGCTCGGGGTTCCACTTGTACATCAGCACGATCTTCCAGCCTGCGACGATCGCCGGGACCATCATCGAATTGGTGCCGGTGACGTGGAACAGCGGCACCGGGATCAGCAGGGTCTTCTGCTCGGGCGCCGGCGCGTCCGGCTCGGGCGGCGGCGGCAATTCCTCGCCCCGGCGGATCGCGGCGCGCGCGCCGTTGAAGCCGAGGCTGATCATGTTGGTCATGATGTTGCGGTGCGACCCCATCGCGCCCTTGGGTCGCCCGGTGGTGCCGCTAGTGTAGAGGATGGTGGCGAGATCGTCGGTGTCGCACTGCGGATCGGGCATCGGGTCGTCGGGCAGGCTGCTGTAGTCGGCAGGCTTTCCGATCAGGCTTTCGAGCGTCACCGCGCCTTGCGCAGCCTCACCGCGCGTCACGATCAGGCCGGCGAGATCGAGCCGGCCGACTTCGGGTGCGAGGCGGTCCAGTCGCTCGCCATCCACGATTGCAACCTTCGCGCCCGAGTTCTCGATGCCGTAGGCAAGCTCCTCGCCCGTGCCCCAGGCATTGAGCGGCGTCAGCACCGCGCCGATCGAGGCTCCGGCCCAGAAGGCGATGATCCATTCGGGCAAGTTGCGCATCGCGATGACCAGGCGATCGCCCTTCTGCACGCCAAAGCGCTCGGCCAGAATGCGGCCGAGCGTTCCCGCGGCGCGGAAAGCCTGATCGTAGGTCAGGCGCTCGTCCTCGAATACCACAAACTCGCGATTCCCCCAGCCGCGCCCGATCTCGAAAACCTCTCGCAGGCTGGTCATCGCGTTCACGTATGTGCGGTATGTACGTCCGCGGATCTCGGTTTCCTGCATCTCGAACGGGGCGCCCGACGCAGTCAGGACGCGATAGGTTTCGGCGATGCTGACGGCCGGCCAGCCTTGGGGAATCTGTCCCGGCTGGACGTGCGGGGTGGTCTCGGCGGGACTTGCTGCAGCTTCCATGATCGTCTTCTCTCCCGGGGCTCCGTCGCGGCAGGTCGATCACGCGCGGATACCCTCGACCTTGTCCTTGGGTGCCATTAGTTAATCGCTTAGTCAAACGCTCGCGCCGTGATATCTCGCGACCGCAAGCCTCGACATTGCAAAGTTTATAACAGACTCTAAGTTTGTCCAGCGACCGGAAAGCTTCCGGCGCTGCTCGAGAGGAAAAGCCTATGCTGGTGGGAGATATTCCGGCGCTTGCGGCGCACCGTGCGCCCGATGTGCTGGCGGTACAGTTCCAGGGTCGTGCCTGGACCTACGCCCAGATGCGCGACAAGGCGTGGCAGCTCGGCAATGCGCTGATGCGAATCGCCGACATGGGCGACCGTATCGCGATCCTCGCGGAAAACTGCCCGGAATACGTGCTAGCCTATTATGGCGTACCGGCAGCGGGGATGGCGCTGACGTTCCTCAACTATCGCCTCTCTCCGCGCGAACTCGCTTGGATCATCGGCAATGCCGGACCTTCGGTGCTGATCGTCGAGGACAAGTTCATGGGGGCGATCGAACAGATCCGCGCCGACATCCCGACGGTCAGGCACCTGATCTCGATCGGCGAGACCCAGCCCGGCACGCTGGGGTTCGACGCCTTCCTCGCCACCGGTGAAGCGAGCCCGCCGCCGGTGCAGGTACGCGAGGACGACCTTGCCTGGCTGCTCTATACCTCGGGCACGACTGGCCTGCCCAAGGGCGCGATGCTCAGCCACCGCAACGTCGTCGCCGCGGTGATGAACAGCCTCGTCAGTTGGGACAAGGACCCGCCCGGCGGCCCCGATCCGGTGTTCATGCTGACGTTCCCGATGTATCACGTCGCGGGCTATGCGCTGCTGGTGAACCACTTGCGCGCAGCGCCGGTCGTGGTGATGCAGAACTTCGACATCGAGGTGTTCTTCTCCACGATCGAGCGGCACAAGGTGACCGCGCTTTCGCTCGCGCCGACAATGATCGCGATGCTGCTCAACCACCCGAGCCGGGCGAACTACGACCTCTCGAGCCTGCGCAACATCGGATACGGCGCCTCGGCCATGCCCGCCGCCGTGCTGCTACGCGCGCGAGAGATCTGGCCGCAGGTGCGCTTCGCCACCGGTTTCGGCATGACCGAGCTGGCAGGCAACGTCATGGTCCTCACCGCCGAGGAGCACGACGAGGCGGTCGATAAGGGCTTGCCGACGCTCAATTCGGTCGGCCACCAGATGCTGCTCAGCCGGGTCCGTGTGGTCGATGGAGAAGGCCGCGACGTCGCGCCGGGCGAGGAGGGCGAAATCCTCGTCAAGGGCGACCAGGTGCTGTCGGGATATTGGCGCAATCCCGAAGCGACCGAAAGGTCGTTTGTCGACGGCTGGTTTCATACCGGCGACGTCGGCCGCTGGAACGAGCAGGGCTTCCTTTGGATCGTCGACCGCAAGAAGGACATGATCGTCACCGGCGGCGAGAACGTCTACCCGCGCGAAGTCGAGGAAGTGCTCTACAAGCACCCCGCCGTCCTGGAAGCCGCCGTCATCGGCGCCGAGGACGAAAAGTGGGGCGAGGAAGTCGTCGCGGTGATCTCCTGCCGCAACGGTCAGAGCACCACCTGCGCGGACCTCGTCACGCACTGCCGCGAACACATCGCCAGCTACAAAAAGCCCCGCGCCGTCGCTTTCGTCGACGAACTGCCCAAGAATGCCTCGGGCAAGGTGCTGAAGCGCGAGCTGCGCGAATGGATCAGGGACGGGCGGCTGGAACTGCTGCGGCCCTGATACGTCTGAGGGCCACGGGGTGGCCCTCAGATACGCCTAGGTGTAGTTCTACCCCATCTAGGTGTCGTTCAGGTCACCACCACGGATAGCCGCTCGGCATGTCGGTAGAGACCTTGTTCGGGAACGCGGGCTTCCGCTTTTCTATAAACGAAGCAACACCTTCCTTCACATCGCCGCCCGATCCCAGCTCCAGCGCGAAGGGCCCGTCGATCTTCAGCAGGTCGAACGGCAGTTCGGCAGAACCGAAGCGCCAGATCATCGCCCGCGTCAGCGCAACCGACACGGCAGAGGTGTTTTCGGCGATGCCCAGCGCGATCTCCCGCGCACGGGCCAGCAACTGGTCGTGCGGCACGACTTCGCTGACAAGGCCGCCCTTGAGCGCCTCTGCCGCATCGAAGACATTGCCCTCGATCGCCCAGCGCAGCGCCTGCGCGGTGCCGACGAGGCGCGGCAGGAACCACGCGCTGCCAGCTTCGGGGACGAGGCCCCGCCGCGCGAAGACGAAGCCGAAGCGCGCCTGGTCCGATGCGATCTTGATGTCGGTAGGCAGCGCCATCGTCGCGCCGACCCCCACCGCCGGTCCGTTGAACGCTGCAATCGTTGCCTTCTTCGAATTGAACAGCGCGCCGACGAAGCCACCGTTGCCGCCGAGGCCACCATCGCCATCGGCGCTGCGGCTGGCGCCGAAGTTCTTCGCGCCTTCGCCCGACTTGGTGTCGAAGCTGCCCGCGCCTGCCGAGATGTCGGCCCCGGCGCAGAAGCCCCGACCGGCGCCGGTCATGATGATGACGCGCACGGCGTCGTCATCGTTGGCGAGCCCCACCGCTTGCGCAAGTTCGGCGCCCATCGTCGCGGTGAAGGCGTTGAGCTTGTCGGGCCGGTTTAGGGTGATGGTCGCCACCGGTCCGTCGACGGCATAGAGGATGTCGCTGAACTGCATTGCTTTTCCTCGCCTCAGGCGTTGAAGTTTAGCTTGAGGCCGGGCCGCGGCCAGCGGGCCTTGTAGAGCTTGCCGGTGCCCGAGCAGGTGATGAAGACAGTCTGCATGTCGTCGCCGCCGAAGCAGATGTTGGTCGTGATCGGATCGGGGAAGGCATAGTGCTCCCAGTTCCCGTCCGCCGGATCGAACGAGGTGATCCCGCCGTTGACCAGCGTCGCCACGCAGACCCGGCCATTGGCCTCTACCGCAAGGCTGTCGAACAGCTGGTAGCCGGGAAGCGGGCCCATGACCTTGCCCGCGGTCCACATGTCGGCAGGCGCGGCGAGTTCGCCCGGCGCCGCCACGTCGAATTCCCACAGGCGGCCGGTTTGCGTCTCGGCCACGAAAACCTGTTTGCCATCAGGCGAGAGGCCGACGCCGTTGGGCGTGGTCATGCCATCGCGCGCGAGCAAGATCTTCTTGCCGTCGATCGTCGCGTAGTGGAGGTGGCCGACGTGGCTGACGTCGCCATTGCTCTTGCCGAGGTCGGTGAACCAGAAGCCGCCGTCCTTGTCGAACACGATGTCGTTGGGCCCGCGCAGCGGCTTGCCGTCGCATTCGCTGTAGAGCGTGGTGACTTCGCCGGTGGCGAGGTCGACGCGCTGGATCGAGCCGGTGACATAGTAATCGGGGGTGCCGTGGGGCAGGGTCAGGCCACCCGCCTCGTTCCACTGGAAGCCGCCGTTGTTGCAGACATAGACCGCGCCGTCGGGCCCGATCGCAGCGCCGTTGGGGCCGCCGCCCAGCTCGGCGATCACTTCCTGCCGGCCATCGGGATGTACGCGCGTGAGGGTCTGACGTTTAATCTCGACCAGCACGACCGAGCCGTCGGCCATGGCGATCGGGCCTTCGGGAAATTGCAGCCCTTCGGTGATCAGTTCGAATTCCATTGTTCTCTCTCCCGGGGGGTGGCGGCGCGCGAGGGAGCGCGCCGCCGTTTCACATGGTCTTGCTCAGCGGATGCCCGGAACGTGAAGCCTGGCGGCTTCGGCGTTCTTGGCGCGCGTCAGGTCGTCGGCGTACTTGCCGAACTCCATGCGCGCGATCGTGCGGGCGTGGACTTCGTCCGGACCGTCGGCGATGCGCAAGCTACGCTGGCCCGCCCACATGCGGGCGAGGCCCGGATCGCTGGTGACGCCGGCGCCGCCGAAGGCCTGGATCGCATCGTCGATGATCTGCAGCGCCATGTTCGGGGCCTGGACCTTGATCATGGCGATCTCGAGCCGCGCCGACTTGTTGCCGGCGCGGTCCATCATGTCCGCCGCCTTGAGGCAGAGCAGGCGGGTCATCTCGATGTCGATGCGCGCGCGCGCGATGCGCTGTTCCCAGATCGAGTGGGTCGAGATGGTCTTGCCGAAGGCGACGCGGGACTGCAGGCGGCGCGCCATCTTTTCCAGCGCGACTTCAGCCGTGCCGATGGTGCGCATGCAGTGGTGGATGCGGCCAGGCCCGAGGCGCCCTTGCGCGATCTCGAAGCCGCGGCCTTCGCCCCAGATCACGTTCTCGACGGGCACGCGGACGTTCTCGAGCAGCACTTCGGCATGGCCGTGCGGCGCATCGTCCCAGCCGAACACCGGCAGCATGCGCAGGATCTTGATGCCCGGCGTGTCCATTGGCACGAGCACCTGGCTCTGCTGGGTGTAGGAGCCTGCCGAAGGATCGGTCTTGCCCATCAGGATCGCGACCTTGCAGCGCGGATCGCCGACCCCCGAGGACCACCACTTGCGGCCGTTGATGACGTAATGGTCGCCATCGCGCTCGATGCGGGTCTCGATGTTGGTCGCGTCCGACGAAGCGACGGCGGGCTCGGTCATCAGGAAGGCCGAACGGATGTCGCCGTTCATCAGCGGACGCAGCCACTGTTCCTTCTGCTCGCGGGTGCCGTAGCGATAGAGCACTTCCATGTTGCCGGTATCGGGCGCCGAGCAGTTGAACACTTCCGAGGCGAAGCCGACGCGGCCGAACAGTTCGCAGACCGGCGCGTATTCAAGGTTGGTGAGCTGTTCGCCTTCGAACTGGAAGGTTTCGTCAAGCTGCGGCTGGCCCGAATGCGGCGGCATGAACAGGTTCCACAGGCCGGCAGCCTTGGCCTTGGCCTTCAGCTCCTCGACGATCGGGATGACCTTCCAGCGCTCGCCTTCCTCGTGCTGCTGCTCGTAGATCGGAACAGCAGGATAGATATGCTCTTCCATGAAGCGCGAGACACGATCGACCCAGTATTGCTGTCGATCAGTATAAGTAAAATCCATCAGGTCATCCTTTCTTGGAGGTATCGGCCGCATTGCCCGGCCGGTTGCGGGGTTTCAGCAAACCTTTTTCGCGCTATGCGGGGTTGGCCGCAGCGATCGGTGGAGTGGTGCGAATGAGCGAACAGACCTTGCGCAAGACCGCGGCGGAATTGCCGAAGAGCCGGCGCGAGGCGGGCAAGGAGGAGCGGCGTCGCCGCATCATCCATGCCGCGAAGGAAATGATCCGCGAGACCGGCAGCACCGGCCTGTCGATGCGCGCGCTGGCCGAGCGCGCCGGGGTGAGCCTTGCCACGCCCTACAATCTCTTCGGCTCGCGCGGGGCGGTGGTGCTCGCGGTGCTCGACGACGTGCGCGATTTCCGGGCCCGCTTCGCCGAAGCGCGCACCGGCGACCCGGTCGACCACATCCTTGCGGTGGTCGATCTCGGCGTCGACTACTATCTCGCCGACCCGGCTTTCTACACCACCTTGTGGCGCGAGGTATTCGCCATCTCGGGCGAAGTGCGCAGCGCGATCTACAACCCGCGGCGCGACGAATTTTGGTTGGGGCTGGTGCGCGACATCGCTGATGCCGGCCTGCTGCGCGAGGGCATCGAGCCCCTTCGCTTGCTCAAACAACTCGACCACCAGTTCCGCTCGGTCATGCTCGACTGGGTGGCGGGTGACCTGTGCGCGATCTCGCTGGGGCCGACCATCAAGCTTGGCTACGCGCTGATCCTGTGCGGCGCAGCGAGCGAGGCGGCGCGAGCCAGCTTCGAGCGGCGCGTAACGCAGTGCCACAGCATGTTGGAAGAGGCCGAAGAACGGAAGGCGCGCGCGGACTAGACCGACGCAGCCTCCCGTCCTTCGGACGGAGGCATCACCGCCCTCGAGGGAGCAGGGGGCGCCGGCCGGCAAGAGCCGGGCGCCCGCGCTGCAAGAGGGAATGCCTCCGATGGGCATTCAGACAACTTCCGGACGCGTCGTGTCGATCGCCTGCCAGCCGCTGCGCGGACGGATCTGCGACTGCTTGCGGTAGTCGACGTCGTCGTAGGTGAGTTCGGAGAACTCCTTCCGCTTCGGGCCGAGATAGCCGAACAGGAAGGCCGCGACCTTGCGCATCTGGATTTCTTCGGTGCCCTCGGTGATGCGATAGCGGCGGTGGTGGCGATATATGTGCTCGAACGGCTTGTGCCGCGAATAGCCGATGCCGCCGTGCACCTGGATCGCGCGGTCAGCCGCTTCGCAGCACAGCCGGTTCGCCCAGTAGTTGCACATCGAGACCTTGTCCGAAATCCGCTTCTCCACTTCGGGATGGGTCATCTGGTCCATTTCCCAAGCGGTCTTGCGGATCAGCAGGCGCAGCATCTCGCACTGGGTGGCGAGCTCCACGAGCGGGAACTGGATCGCCTGGTTGCGCGCGAGATCCTCGCCGAACGGCTGGCGCATCCGGGCATAGCGCACCGATTCCTCGATGCAGTAGACGGCTGAACCCAGCGAGCCCGCGGCCTGGCGGATGCGGTTCTCGTGCACGAACGACTGCGCAAGCGGGAGGCCGTTGTCGATGGGGCCGAAGATCGTGCTATCGGGCACCCAGACATTGGTGAACGACACGCGCGGGTGATCGGTCGGCATGTTGAAGGTCCACAGGTACTGCTCGACTTTCACGCCCGGATCGTCGGCGGGGACGAGAAAGCAGGTGATGCCGCGCGCCGCGCCATCTTCGCCCGAAGTGCGGGCGAACAGCGCACAGTGGGTCGCCACATGCATGCCGGTGGTCCACATCTTCTCGCCGTTGATCAGCCAGCCCTCGACGCCGTCGCGGGTCTCGCGCAGGGCGCGTGTTTCCATGTGGGTGGCGTCGGAGCCGTGATAGGGCTCGGTCAGGCCGAAGGTGACGCGGCGGGTCCCGTCGAACATGCCCTGAATAAATTCGGCGCGCTGTTCGGGCGTGCCGAAATCGTCGAACATCTTGGCGAAGGGATTGTTGGCGACGATCGAATGCTCTGTCTGCTGGTCGTAATGCAGCCCGAGGCCCTTTGCCGCGAGGTATTCGCGGATGACGGTCATCCACAGGTTGTTGCCGCCCTTGCCGCCGAACTTGGGGTCCATGGCGAAGCGCAGATGCCCCGCCTTGTCAGCGCGGCGCTTGGCCTCGCGCATCAGCTCTTCCCACTCTTCGCGGGGTAGGCCGTCGTTCTCGAAATCGGTGCGCGCCCATTCGCGGCGGTGGTCGAAGAAGCGGACGTTGTCGTCCTGCTCCTCGAGCGGCCTGATCTCCTTCTCGATGAAGGCGTCGAGCTCCTTCAGGTAATCGAGCAGATCCTGGGGCAGGCTGAAATCCATCACGTCTCTCCGTCGTTACAGGTCATTGTCGCGGCAGCGCCGGCCGGGCGCGAAGGCCCGGCCGGTTGCCTCGGGGTGGCGAAGGGCGTGGTCGTTCGCCATCCGCGGGGATCAGTACCGGAAGCTCAGTGTCGCCCCGAAGGTGCGGGGGTTGCCGGGGTAGCGGTTGATCGAGTCGTTCACCCGGAACGCCGAGGTCCAGTAATACTTGTCGGTCAGGTTGCGGGCCCAGACCTGGAACCGCCACTTGTCGTCGTGCGCATTGACCCCGACGCGCGCATCGAACGTGGTATAGGCATCGATATCGAGGCTGGGGAACTGGCCGAACGCGCCATTGGTCTTGCCGTAGTAGAGCATGTTGCCGCCGATGAAGGCGTCCAAGCCTTCATTCACCGGGAAGCTGTATTCGGCATCGACGTTAGCCTGCCACTTCGGCGTATAGGCGAAGGGCTCGCCGCCGAAGTCGCCCTGCACACCGAACGAATCGAAGTTGACGAAGCCGTCGCCGATCCGCGAGTTGATGTAGGTGACCGCAGGGCGCAGGCGTAGGCCGTCGACGGGGTTGAGCGTCAGGTCGAGCTCGGCGCCCCAGATGCGCGACTTGGGCACGTTGACGAGCGCCGGCAGCGGACCGAAGGCGATGTCGGGAATGCGGCCCAGCACCTGCTTGTTGGTGTAGTCGTAGTAGAACACCGCGCCGTTGGCCTGGACGCGGCCGCCCGCCGCGGTGATCTTGGCGCCGGCCTCGAAGGCGAGCACCGATTCCTGCACCACCGGCTCGAACTGGCGGGTGGTCGCGGCGGCGAGTGTCGGGAAACTGCCCGCCTTGTAGCCGCGCGAGGCGTTGAGATAGAGCAGCACGTCGCGGCTGGGCTTATAGTCGAGGCCAGCGCGCCACGAGATGTTGTTCTCGTTGAGCTTGTCGCGCGCACCTTCGGGCTGGACGTTGGCGAGGTTGATCGTGCCGCAGCCGCCGACCGGAACCGGGGTCGAGGTGGCAGGTTCGCCGCGCAGGGTGTGTATGTAGGCTTGGATCGCCTGTGACACGAGCCCCCAGCTGCCGTCGATGTCCTGGCCGCAGCCGTAGAGCAGCTGGCGGTTCGCCTGAGTGAACCGCACGGCGCCGTGCGCGGTGAACTGGTCGTTGATCTCGTAGTCGACGTTGGCGAAGACGCCGTAGGTGCGCAGGCGCTGCTGGGTGTTGGGGCGCGTGGGGCCCAAGGGAATGCCGAAGACGCTCGCGCTCGACGATTGGGTGTAATACTGAACCGTGTTGTCATCGACGTAATCGTATTCGTAGTTGCCGCCGACGATGTAGCTTAGTGCGCCGATCTTCCCGTCGAGCCGCAGCTCCTGATAAAAGGTGTTGATCTTACCGAAGCTTTCGGCGCGGTAGTCGTTGAACGGGGTTCCGTCACCTTCGACCGGCTGAAAGCGACGGAAGCGTTCGAAGGCGGTGATCGAAGTGATGTGCGCTGCCTCGCCGAGGTCGATCTCGTTGCGGAGCGAACCGAGGTAGAAGCGGTTGTTGCGCCTGAAGCTGACGCCCGGATCCCAGTCGGAGACGCGATTGTCCTGTGGCGCGCGAGGGAAATTGCGGAAACCGTCGGGGATCAGCGGACCGTCGTTGAGTGCGACGAACTGGTAGTACTGCGGCGCGACTGATTCCGAATGGTCGCGCTGCGCGGTGAGGTTGAGCGTTGTGCGCCAGTTGGACGTCGGCTCCCACACCAGCAGGAAGCGGCCCTGGAGGAAGTCCTTCGAGCCGAGCCGGTCGCCGGGGCGGGTCTGGCTCTTCTGCCAGCCGTCGCCACGGGTGTAGCGGCCGGCGATGCGGATGCCGAGCGTCTCGCCGAGCGGCGCGGCGACATGGCCCTGTAGGTCAAGCGTGTTGAAGCTGCCGAAGCTGCCGTCGAAGCCGGCCGAAAGCTTCGACGTGGGCTTGCCGGCGATATAGTTGAGCGCGCCGCCGGTCGAGTTGGAGCCGAACAGCGTGCCCTGCGGCCCCTTGAGCACTTCGAGCCGCTCAAGATCGAGCGCGAGGCCGAGCGTCTCGGCGGGGAAAGGCACCGGCACTTCGTCGATGTAGGAGCTGACCGTCGGGCTCGCGCCGAGGCTGGTTTCCTGGAAGCCGACACCGCGGATGGTGAAGACAGGCGTGCCATAGGCGGATTCGTTGTAGGTGAAGCCGGGCACGACCTTGGTCAGCTGCGTCGCATCGGTGACGCCGAGCTTGGTCAGTTGGTCGCCGCTGGCAGCCGTGATCGACATCGGCACGTCGTTGATCTTGGCCGCGCGCTTCTGCGCCGTGACGATAATCGCGCCGTACATGTTGTCGTCGTCGGCCTGGGCGGCCTGGGGCGCTTCCTGCGCGTAAACGATGGAGGGGGCGGCGAGCAGGGCAATGACGGCTGTGCCGAGGGACAAGCCGCGGGCGGTCGCTGTTCTGGACATAATTCAATCCTCTCCTGTGGGATCGTTTCGCCGCCGCTTGGGCAGGGGCGATGCGTCCCTCATTGTGTCGTTTGCCGGTCGGTCGAGCGGACGCACGATGCGGCCAGCAGGGATATTTTTATATCACGTTATAACTATGTCCAGTGGTCTTGCGCCCGAGTCCCGCGCCGCAGAGGGGTGGCAGCACGCGTGAAGCAGACTGCAACCTGCGCAAGCATGTAACCAAACCCTTGGATTTCCGTCGATAATTCGTCCACCTCTTCCCGCTCGGGTAGTTCGAAGTATTTTACTTGAGCGATTAATTGAAAAGTGAGAATGCCGGATCGGACGCGAAAGGCAAGGCCCGCGCGCGTTCGATGACCTGCAGGGCCAAAGGCACAGGAACCAGCGACATGGCCGCATCCGGCAAGCTTCTGATCGAGCGCGAGGGCGACGTCTGCGTCATCCGCTTCAACGACCCGGCGACACGCAATGCACTTGCGATGGACATGGCCGCCGAACTGCGTGACGCGCTGCTCGCTGCCGAATCGGATTGCGGCGCGGTGCTGTTGGCGGGTGGCGACAAGGCGTTCTGTTCAGGCGCCAATCTTTCCGGTCCGAAGATGGGAAGCGGCGAAATCGATGCCGGTCTGGTCCTGCAGGACACGGTCAATCCGCTGATGATGACGATCCGCGATCTCTCGATCCCGTTCATCACCTCGGTGCGCGGGGCGGCGGCAGGCGTCGGTGCTTCTCTGGCGCTGGTCGGCGACCTGATCGTCGCTGGCGACGATGCCTATTTCCTCCAGGCGTTCTGCCGCATCGGTCTCGTCCCTGACGGTGGCTCGCCGTGGCTCCTGACCCGCACCGCGGGGCGCGCGCGCGCGATGGAGATGATGTTGCTGGGCGAGCGCCTGCCCGCGGCCAAGGCGCTGGAATGGGGAATGATCAACCGCGTTGTTCCTACCGAGGAAGCTGATGCCACTGCTCTCGCCATCGCACAGCAGTTGGCTAACGGCCCGCGCCTCGCGCTCGGCCTGATCCGCAAGGCTGGCTGGTATGCTGCCGACAACGGCTTCGGCGACGAACTTGCACTCGAACGCAATCTGCAGCGCCAGGTCGGCAAGAGCGCTGACTTTGCCGAGGGCGTTACCGCCTTCCTGCAGAAGCGACCGGCGCGCTTCAACCAGCGCTGAACCAGGGATTGAGGGAGACAACACCATGAATGCCATCACCACGAACGAGCGTGTCAGCATTACCGTCGAGGGCGGCGTTGCCGACGTCCGCCTGACCCGCGCCGAAAAGCGCAACGCCTTTGATGATGCGATGTTCGAAGGGGTCAACGCTGCCATCGCCGAACTCGCCGCCAACCCTGCTGTCCGCGTGGTGGTGGTATCTGGCGAAGGGCCGTGCTTTTCCGCCGGGCTCGATCTGTCGAACTTCGGCAAGATGGCGTCTGGCGACTTCAAGAGCGGCGAATCCATCGTCGCCCTGCCGCGCACGCCGACCGGGGCCAATCGGGGCCAGCAGGTCAGCTTTGGCTGGCGCGACTTGCCGGTGCCGGTGATCATGGCGGTCCATGGCGTTGCGCTGGGTGCCGGCTTCCAGCTCGCGCTCGGCGGCGATTTCCGCTTCGTAACGCCCGATGTGAAGATGAGCGCTTTCGAGATGAACTGGGGCCTTACTCCCGACATGGGAGCTTTCCCCATCCTGCGCGAGCTGGTGCGAGCCGACGTCGCGCGCGACCTCGTCTATTCGGCCCGCGTGGTCGAGGGGGAAGAGGCTCTCGCAATCGGACTTGCAACTCGCGTCTGCGCCGATCCGCGCGCCGAGGCTTTGGCCTACGCACGCGAGATCGCGGGCAAGAATCCCGACGCAATCAAGGCTGCCAAGCGCATCTTCAACATGGGCACCGATGCGACCGTGGCCGAAATTCTCGAGGCTGAAAGCCGCGAAATTGGCGCGCTGATCGGCTCGCCCAACCAGAAGGAGGCGGTCAACGCCCGCCTCGAAAAGCGCGAAGCGCAGTACGCTTGAGCCATCGAGCGGCGGTCAGGCGCTAACGCGTCTGGCCGCCGTCCACGGGCACGACTGCCCCGGTCACGAAGCTTGCTTTCGGGCTGAGCAGAAAGGCCGCCATGCTGCCGATCTCTTCCGGCGTGCCGAAGCGACGCAGGGGAACTTCCCGGCGGATCCACCCCCACCAAGCCTCACCACGTTCGCCCGTCGAGCGTGCTTCCCAGTCGCCACCGGGGAAGATGATGTTGCCGGGCGCCAGGGCGTTGACCCGGATGCCGTCCTTGCCGCCGACCCGCGCCAGTTCCTTCGCAAGGTGGTTCATGGCGGCCTTCGCCGTGCCATACGTGACCGGCGTGCCCAACGCGCCCAGCCCGGCGATCGAACTGATCATCAGCACCGATCCTTCCTTGCGCGGCGTCATCACCCGCATCAGCGCGCGGGCAAGTTTGAACGCTGAATCGAGATTCTGCCCGATCCCGGCATCCCAGGTGGCGTCGTCGACTTCGAATCCCGGCGGGCACGGGTGCAATCCCACGTTCGCCACACCGGCCCAGACTGGTCCGAGATTGGCTTCCGCACCGTTTACAAGGGCATCGATCGTTGCGCTTTCGCGCAAGTCTCCTGCCATCGACCAGAGACGGTCAGCGCCGTAACGCTCGTCCAGGCGAGCACGCTGTTCCTCCAGTGCCTCGGCACCGCGTGCGGCGATAGCGACCTTGGCCCCCTCGTCGAGCAGTGTTTCGACGATACCGAGGCCGATGCCGCGGCTTGCCCCGGCAACGACCACGACCTTGCCATTGAGGCCCAGATCCATGCTTCTCTCTCCCGAACGTGATGTTCGAAAGACAGGCTATTGCTTGACCGATTAACTTACAAGCGTGTCGCTCAGGCAGCCTTGGGCTTCAATCCTGCAAGCACGATCTCGGATACCTGCTCCGCGAACCTGTCGCGCAGCGTCTCGTCGATCTGGCGAACGCCGAACACGTGGTCGAGCGCGGAGCGCGAGTGGAAGATCGCATCGCAGGCGCCGACCAGTGCGAAGTGGAAGATCATCGGATCAACCTTGCGGAATGCGCCCGAGGCAAACCCTTCCTCGAGGATCGCCTTCTGGGCATTGACTGCTCGGCGTGTGTAGGTTTCCGAAATGTGCCGTGCGATCTCGGTCTCGCTTTGCGACTGCAGTTCGATCAGCAAACGGTTGAGATAGGGAAACTGGTGGTAAAGCCGCATGATCCCGTAGACATGCTTGCGCATCTTCTCTTCCGGCGGGATCGCCAGGCCGACCAGTCGATCGAGCCCTTCGTAACTGGCTCCCGCATCCCGCTCGATCAGCGCCTCAAGCAAGCCCTGCTTGCTGCCGAAGTGATAGCGGATCAGGGCGGAATTGATCCCCGAGCGTTGCGAAATGTCGGCAAAGCTGACGTTGGTCGTGTTGCCCTCGCTCATCAGGGCGCCGGTTGCGTCGAGCAGCAGGTCGCGTGTGGAGCGGGCTTCGGATGCGGTCTTGGCGTTCGGTGCCTTGCGGCGAGCGGTGGTCGAGCGGGTCATCAAACGCCTGTAGCAACGCAGTGGGACACCATGACCCACTGTCGATAGCCGACCGCATTAGAACCGATAAATTAGTCAGTCAAGCAATGCATGGGCGGCGACGCTACGGAAAGCAGGCGTTTCCCCCTGCCAATCCCGGTCGCCTCTTGGCAATGCCATTTGGAGATCGCAGAAGACGACAGGGGCCATGGCAATCCTCAAGCCGCAGTCGCCAGGCGCAGCAGCCGCTGGCGGACGAGGGGCAACTGGTCGTTGCCGAAATAAAGCGTTTCGCCTCCCTTGCCGTCGGGCGCAATCATCGTGGGAGACCCGAACGCGCCGCGCGCGATGGCTTCCTCGGTGTTGGTCCGCAGCGCGTCCTTGACGGGCTGTTGGCTTGCACGGTGAACCAGGTCGGCGCCATCGATGCCGATTGCATCGGCTATGGCAGCCAGCTCGGCGGAATCGTCGATATTGCGGGCTTCGCCAAAATAGGCATCGAAGACGGCGCCTGCAAAGCGGAACAGAGTGTCTTGTTCGGCTTCGAGTGCGCAGCAGCAACGCATCGCATTCACCGACTTGACCGGATGGTAGGGCGAGGGGAAGTTCATCGACAACCCGGCGATCTCGGCCCATTCGCGCAGCCAGGCAAAGCTGCGCTTCATTGCTTTCTGCTCAGGGTCGGCGCGCATCTCGTAAACGCGCGGGTTGACCGCATTGAACACGCCGCCGACCAGGAACGGCCGCCAACGCACCTGCGCGCCCGTTTCGGCAAGGATCGGCTGGACGTTGTTGAACGCAAGGTACGTCCACGGCGAAGACAGGTCGAAGAAGAAATCCAACGTCGCGGAACTCATGCGAGGCCCTTTCCTGCTATGCCGAACAGCGTGCGCGCGGCTTGTGCATCGTCTTGCGGGTTGCGCCGCACCCGCTCAGCACCAAGTGCCACCCCGCGGCGCAGCCCATCGCGCTGCTTGAGCGTATCGTACCAGCGGCGCACATTGGGAAATTCCTCGAGCGGGATGCCTTGCGCCTTCCACGTGCGGATCCATGGCCAGCAGGCCATGTCGGCGATCGTGTACTGGTCCGCAGCGATATGGTCGCGCCCCTCCAATCGCCGGTCGAGCACGCCATAAAGCCGCAGCGTCTCACGCCGATAGCGCTCGGTGGGGTAGGGCAGGCGCTCGGGCGCATAGAGCGCGAAGTGGCCGTGCTGGCCGAGCATGGGCCCCAGGCCCGCGACCTGCCAGGAGAGCCATTCAAGCACTTCCTTGCGGCCGCGCAAGTCGGTCGGCAGGAACTGGCCGGCCTTCTCCGCCAGGTAGACAAGAATCGCCGCGGTCTCGAACACCGGAACCGGCGCGCCGCCATCGGCGGGCGCGGTGTCGACGATCGCGGGGATACGGTTGTTGGGGCTGATGGCCAGAAAGTCGGGTGCGAACTGTTCGCCCTTGCCGATATCGACCCAATGGGTGCGATAGGGCAGGCCGCACTCCTCGAGAAGGATGGACACCTTCCACCCGTTCGGCGTCGGCGCCGTGTAAAGCTCTATCATGTCTGTCTCTCCCCGGCGGCATTGCAGCACGCAAGGGGGAGGGCATCAAGGCCTTGCGGCTTGTCAGTGACCGGGAAAATGCATCAGCGCATCGACCGTCAATCCCGCATCGCGAAGACGGGCTGCACCGTGCAGGTCCGGCAGGTCGATCACGAACAGCGCGTGGGTGACGCTCGCTCCGGCGCTGCGCAGCAGTTCCATCGCCGCCAGGGCAGTCCCTCCGGTGGCGATCAGGTCGTCGACCAGCACCACGCGCTGACCGGCGGATACGGCGCCGGGATCGATCTCCAGCCGGTCCCGCCCGTATTCCAGTGCGTAGTCGATACCGATCGTCGGAACAGGCAGCTTGCCCGGCTTGCGTACTGGCACGAAGCCCAGCCCCATGTGCGCCGCGACCGCAGCGCCGAAGATGAAGCCGCGCGCTTCCATCCCTGCGATCGCTTCTGCCCCGGCGGCGCGAGCGCGGTCGGCAAGGTGGGCGATACTCGCGGCAAAACCCGCCCCATGTCCGATCAGGGTGGTCACGTCGCGGAACAGGATGCCTGGTGCCGGGAAGTCCGGGACAGTGCGGACAAGGTGCTTGAGATCGTCGACGGTCATCATCGCTTCCGCATCTGGATAGGGCCGGCCCTCAGGCCTGGGGGCGTCATATCGCCGGAAACGAAAAAGGCCACCGTCGCCGGTGGCCTTTATTCGTCTCGCGGCTTTGCCGAGGAAGATCAGTGGGCGCTGGCCCAGACGTTCTTCTTCGACAGGTACGCAAGCACGGTAGCGGCAAGAAGGAAGCCCAGCACGGCAAAGCCGGTCTGCTTGCGCTTCTCGAGCTTCGGCTCGGCGGTCCAGGTCAGGAACGCGGCAACGTCCTTGGCTTCCTGGTCCACGGTGGCCTTGGTCCCGTCGGCATAGGTCACCTGACCGTCGGTCAGCGGTGCCGGCATCGCGATGTTCAGGTTCGCGAAGTACGGGTTGTAGTGCAGGCCTTCCGGCGTCTTCGCATCGGGGAACTTCTTGAGAAGTTCGGCCGGCTGCTCGGCATAGCCGGTCAGCAGCGAGTACACGTACTCGGGGCCCTCGTGGCGCGCCTTGGTGATCAGCGACAGGTCCGGCGGGTTGCCGGTGCCGGCGTAGTAGACGGCCGGGATGTGGTCGGCGGGCGTGTTGTCACGCTCACCGGCATCGCCGGTCTTGGCGTCGAAGGTCTTGGCCTTCGTGCCCCACTGCTTGGCGATCGCCTTAACTTCCGGCTCGGAATAGCCGAGGTCGGTCAGGTTGCGGAACGCGACCTGCTTGAGCGAGTGGCAGTTCGCGCAGACTTCCTTGTAGACCTGGAAGCCGCGCTGGAGCTGTGCCCGGTCGAACTTGCCGAAGGGGCCGCTGAACGAGAATTCAACTTCCTTCGGGTGCTTGTAGAACTCGTGCGCGGCGGTGGCCGGCTCGGGCTCGCGGATCGCCTGAATGGCGCCCACGCCGAACGACCAGAGCAGCGCCACGGCGAAGAAGAGGCCAACCAGGGGGCCAAAAAGACGGACCATAGGGTTCTCTTTCTCTCTTACGCTTCGGCTGGCTCAGGCAGCGGCGGGGTTGGCGTTGAGGACTGCGCCCTCGTCCTTGCCCAGCACGGCCTCGGTGATCGAGAACGGCAGCGGCTCCGGCTTCTCGATCGAAGAGACGAGCGGCAGGATGACGAGGAAGTGGAGGAAGTAGTAGGTCGCAGCGATCTGCGAGAT
Organism: Novosphingobium olei; assembly: GCF_012927405.1. GTDB lineage: Bacteria > Pseudomonadota > Alphaproteobacteria > Sphingomonadales > Sphingomonadaceae > Novosphingobium > Novosphingobium olei. The sequence goes on from NZ_JABBGM010000008.1 coordinate 110,283, forward strand.
CAGCACGTACTTGGTTTCGGCCGGCGAACCGCCGCAGTAGCCAAGCACGATCACATCCACCAGCAGGATCCAGAAGAACTTGCGGAACAGCGGACGATAGTGACCCGAACGCACCGGCGAGGTGTCCAGCCAGGGCAGGAAGAACCACACCAGGATGGCCGCGAACATCGCCAGCACGCCCATGAGCTTCGCCGGGATGAAGAAGAAGTCCGCAGTGAAGGCGCGCAGGATCGCGTAGAACGGCCAGAAGTACCATTCAGGAACGATGTGCGCCGGGGTCGAAAGCGGGTTGGCGGCGATGTAGTTGTCCGGGTGACCCAGCATGTTCGGCGCAAAGAACAGCACCGCGCAGTACAGGATCAGGAACACGCCCAGGCCGAAACCGTCCTTGGCGGTGTAGTACGGATGGAACGGCACGGTGTCCGATTCCTGCTTCACTTCCACGCCGGTCGGGTTCGACGAGCCGGGGATGTGCAGCGCCCAGATATGCAGGATGATGACACCCGCGATCACGAACGGCAGCAGGAAGTGCAGCGAGAAGAAGCGGTTCAGCGCGGCGTTGTCCGGCGCAAAGCCGCCCAGCAGCCACTGCTGCAGCGGATCGCCGATCAGCGGGATCGCGGAGAACAGGCCGGTGATGACCTTGGCACCCCAGAAGCTCATCTGGCCCCAGGGAAGCACGTAGCCCATGAACGCGGTCGCCATCATCAGCAGGAAGATGACCACGCCCAGCAGCCAGATCATTTCGCGCGGGGCCTTGTACGAGGAGTAGAAGAAGCCGCGGAAGATGTGGATGTAGACCACCACGAAGAACGCAGAGGCGCCATTGGCATGCGCGTAGCGCAGCATCCAGCCCCAGTTCACGTCGCGCATGATGTGTTCGACGCTGTCGAAGGCCACGCCCGAGTTGGCGGCATAATGCATCGCCAGGATGACGCCCGTCACGATCTGGAGCATCAGGCAGAAGCCGGCGAGAACGCCGAAGTTCCACATGTAGTTCAGGTTGCGCGGAACCGGGTAACCGGCGCCCACGGCATTGTAGACGAAGCGCGGCAGCGGCAGCTTTTCGTCGAGCCACTGCGTCAGCGGGTTGGCAGGCTTGTACTCGTTCGCCCAGGGAAAGCTCATCGGATCTGTCCTCAGCCGATCTTCACGACAGTGTCGGAAGTGAATTCATAGGGAGGCACTTCGAGGTTCTTCGGTGCCGGGCCTTTGCGGATGCGCGCCGCGGTGTCGTAGACCGAACCGTGGCACGGGCAGAAATAGCCGCCGAACTCGCCCTTCACTTCGCCTTCGCCGGCGCCCAGCGGAACGCAGCCGAGGTGGGTGCAGACACCCATCGTGATCAGCCAGTTGGTCTTGCCTTCCTTGGTGCGCTCTTCCAGCGTCTGCGGATCGCGCAGCGAGGAGGTGTCGACCTTCTCGGCTTCGGTGATTTCCGCCTTGGTCAGGTTGCGCACGAAGACGGGCTGCTTGCGGAACACCGCCTTGATCGCCTGACCCGGCTGGATCGCCGAAACGTCGATCTCGGTCGAGCTTTCGGCCAGGACGTCAGCCGACGCACTCATTTGCGACACGAGCGGATAAAGCACGGCAAGACCGCCCACGCCCGCAAAACTTACCGCCGCGATATTGATGAAATCGCGCCGCCGCACGCCCTCTCCGGTCACTTCCGCCGGATCGATGCTCGCCTCATCAGCCATTGAAATTCCCTGCCTGCTGCCGCCGCGCCCGCGGACCGGGCGCGGTCCAACTTGCCCCTCTTGAACCGCGCGGAAGCGTCGCCAAATGAACCTTGCGGCCAAAGGCGAGCGCTGCCGCTCTGGCGGGGAAAGGCGTGCGCAAGCGCACGACGCCCTACCCCACTTGGCGCGCCTGATAGACGCAAATCCGTCGCTTTGCCAACAGGCTTTTTGGGCAAGGGGAAACCACGGATTCCGGCGTAATTCCGTGGTATCAAAGGCTCACGGCGGGCCCGTCTGCCTGTTTCAGAAGCCCGCACCATCGGGCCAGTGCGCCGCGGCGAGTCCCATCACCTTGAACAGCGCGCCCATCTGGCCTTCGCCGATCAGCCGATCGCGCGCCGCGATCACCGCGTCGGCCTGCTCTGGCGCCGACGCGATCAGCGCATCGGCGCGCGCCTCGATGCCCAGCAGGCGCAGGAATCGTCCCTGTTCGACCGTGCCTAGCCAGCGCACCCCGCGCGACTGGGCGATCGCGGCAAGCGCTGCAAAGTCGACATGCGCGGTAAGGTCCGCCTCTCCCGGCGCGGCAAAGGGATCGACCATGCGATGTGCCCGCACTGCCTGCAGCGTACTGCCAAGCGTGGGCTCGGCATGCCCGTAATCGATGAACAGCGCCGCACCGCCCTGGTTCGCAAGCCGGCCGGCGACCTCGTAGATGACGGCCGCAGCCGCAGGGCACGTTTCGATGATGGCGCCTTCCGGAGCGTCGCCGAATTCGCTCGGCACCGCCGAATCCATCGGTCGATCCCCGACCACGGGCGTCAGCGCTCCGTCGACCAGACCGACCATGCGTTCGCGCCAGCCGTTCGCCGCGCGCACGATCTGTCGCACGGGCAGCGCGTCGATGAATTCGTTGGCGATGATCAGCAGTGGGCCGTTGGTCGGCAGGGTCGATAGGTCCGAATGCCAGAAGGCGTCGGGATGAAGCTCGAGCTGCGCGCCCTTCAGCGCCGTGCTCGCCTCGACGAAGTGGGGCCTCGTTTCGAGCCCGAAGCGCCGCGCGGCCTTGAGCGCATCGCGCGCCAGGGTGCCCCGGCCTGGGCCCAGTTCGACATAGTGGACCGGCGAGGGGCGCCCGGCGCGGATCCAAAGGTCCGCCAGCCACAGCCCCAGCAGTTCACCGAACATCTGGCTGATCTCGGGCGCGGTCACGAAATCGCCGTCGCGGCCCAGCGGATCGCGGCTGTCGTAATAGCGCGCGTTCGATTCGGCCATGTAGTGGGCCACGCTGATTGGCCCCGTATTGACGATCAGCCGCTCGAAGATGCGGCGCAGCGGTTCGCTCACGCGCCGCCCGCTTCGCTCTTGCCCGCCCCCGTTTCCACGACGGGACCGGTCACGCTCGCTCCGGCGTTGCGGTCTGCGCCGGCAAAGGCCACCGCGACAGGTGCACGGTTCAGTGCGCGCAGGATCAGGAACAGGCCCAGCGCCATCATCGGCAGCGTCAGCCATTGGCCCATCGACAGGCCCGAACGATGCGCGAAGTCTTCAAGCTGCGCGTCGGGTTCGCGGAAGAATTCCACCGTGAAGCGCGAAAGCGCATAGCCGAAGCCGAACACCCCGACGAGCAGACCCGGCCGCCAGCGTGCGCGGGTCTTCCAGAACATCAGCAGCAGGACGGTGCCGAGAACGAGGCCTTCGAGCACGGCTTCGTAAAGCTGGCTCGGGTGGCGCGGCATCGGGCCGCCGCCGGGGAAAACCATGGCCCAGGGGATGTCGGGCGTGGTGATCCTGCCCCACAGCTCGCCATTGACGAAGTTGGCGCAGCGGCCGAAGAACAGGCCGAACGGCACGCACACGGCCATGTAGTCGCACACCCGAACGAAGCTCAGGCCCCCGCGCCACGCGACATAGGCGATCGCGATCGTCGTGCCGATCAGGCCGCCGTGAAAGCTCATCCCGCCTTCCCACAGCTTGATCAGGTTTTGCGGATGGGCCCACAGCTCCGGCGCGTAGAACGTCGCATAGCCCAGTCGCCCGCCAAGGATGATGCCCAGCGTTGCATAGAAGAACAGATCGTCGGCATGCCGCTGCGCCAACGGCGCGCCGGGCTGGCGGATCATCTTCGACAGGTGCCAGTACCCCAGCAGGATGCCGGCAAGGTAGGCGAGCGAATACCACTTGATGGTAAAGAAGCCGAGATCGAGCGCGATCGGCGACAGGCCGAGGTCGGTCCACTGGAGAGGCTGGTGCGGTGCGAGCGCGGCTGCCGCGGCGACCGATTGTAACAGCAAGTTTCGCGTCTCCGACAAGGTTGCTTTTCAGGACTATTCCGGCCAGCTTGGGTTCAGCCGTCCGGGCGCCTGTCGCACCGGCTTGTGGCACAGGGAAAATCGGCGGGCAAACCGCAAAAGCCGACTGAGATCGGCCCATGCACTGGAGAGAGACAAAACGCGATGCAGACGCAGCTTGATCGTGAGCTCAAAGCGGTAATGGACGGCCTGATTTCGTCGGGCGGAATGTTCGAACTGACGACCTACCGCAAGTATGGGCAGGACCTGCCGATGATCGCCGCGGCACCGCCGCACCTGGTTGCCTATCTCGCACATTTCTGCGCCGAACATGCCGACAAGGAGTTCATCATCGATGGCGACCAGCGGCTGACATTCGGTCAGATCTATGCCGCCGCGCGCGAAGTGGCAGGCGGCCTGATCGATGGGCACGGCGTGCGCAAGGGTGACCGCATCGGCATTGCCGCGCGCAATTCGGCAAGCTGGGTCGTCGCCTACATGGCGGTGCTCATGGCCGGCGGCTGCGCCGTCCTGCTCAACGGCTGGTGGCAAGGCGAGGAGATGGTCCACGGGATCGACATGGTCGATTGCCGCTACCTCATCGCCGACGGTCCGCGTGCGGCCCGGCTCGAAGGCCACACTCACGGCGCAGAGATTCTGCCCCTGGTACATGACGTGCCGCCGCTCGAAGGGCTCAAGGCGCTGCTCGCCAAGGGGGGTGGCGCGGCGACGGCGTTGCCCGACCTAACCGGCGACGATCTTGCCACGGTGCTGTTCACCTCCGGCTCGACCGGCCTGTCGAAGGGCGCCTATTCGGATCACCGCGGTGTCGTGCAGGGCACCTTCAACTACCTCGCGCAGAGCGTGATGGCGCTGGGCGTTGCCGTGGCGCGTGGTGAAACGCCGCCCGAACGCCAGCCCTCGACCCTGGTCAATGTGCCGCTGTTCCACGTCACGGGCGAAGTGCCGGTGTTCCTCCAGTCCTTCGCCCTGGGCCGCAAGCTCGTCCTCATGGCCAAGTGGGACGTGATCAAGGCGATGGAGCTGATCGAGCGCGAACAGATCAGCTACTTCGTCGGCGTGCCGCTGATGAGCTTCGAGATCGCCACCCATCCCGATCGCGACAAGTACGACCTGTCGAGCTGCGTCACCTTTGCCGCTGGCGGTGCACCGCGCCCGGTCGAACACGTCGACCGTCTGCGCAAGGCGATGCCGCACGCTTTCCCGATCATCGGCTATGGCCTGACCGAAACCAACGGCGTCGGGGCCGGCAACTTCAACGAGAACTACCTCAACAAGCCGAACAGCACCGGCCTCGCTTCGCGCCCGCTGGTCGACATGGCAATCCTCGATGATGACGGCAAGCCGCTGCCGCCCAACACCGTTGGCGAAGTGGCGATCCGCTCGATCGCCAACTTCCTCGGCTATTGGGAAAACCCCGAAGCGACTGCGGCGGCGATCATGCCTGACGGCTACTTCCGCACCGGCGACCTCGGCACGCTGGACGAGGACGGCTACCTGTTCATCGTCGATCGCAAGAAGGACATCATCATTCGCGGCGGCGAAAACATCGCCTGCATCGAGGTCGAAAGCGCGATCTACGCCCATCCTTGCGTCGGCGAAGCCAGCGTTTTCGGCCTGCCCGACGATTTGTATGGCGAGGTTCCGGCGGCCGTCTACCTTGCCAAGGAGGGTTGCTCGGTCACGCCCGACGAACTGCGCGCGTTCCTTGCCGAACACATCGCCGCCTTCAAGATCCCGGTGAAGTTCTGGGAAGTCCACGAACCCCTGCCGCGCCTTGGCACCGAAAAGGTCGATCGGCGTTCGCTTCGTGAGAAGTACCGGGCCGAATGGGCAGAGACTGTAAAGTGAAGACACGCTAAGGGGGTGGGATGACGCTCCCCAGGATTGCCAATCAGCGCGCGATCGTCGATCGCCGCGCCCTTGCCGACGCGGTCGCGACCGTTTCCGCCGAACAGGGCGAAAAGTCGCGGCCGGCCGTCGTCGAACTTCTGCGCGATGCGCTGGCCCGTGGGCGTGACGAACTCGCCCGCCGGCTCGAAGCCAAGCCCTCGGCCGGCTATGAATGCGCGCAAGGACAGGCTTTCCTCGTCGATCAGCTCGTCCGCGTGATCTACGATCATGTCGTCGGCCGGGTCTATCGCGCCAGCAACCGCTCGACGGGAGAGCGCATCGCGATTCTGGCGGTCGGCGGGTATGGCCGTGGCGAAATGGCGCCACACTCGGACGTCGACATCGCCTTCGTTACCCCGATCAAGCCGACCTCGTGGTGCGAGCAGGTGATCGAGGCGATGCTCTATTTCCTCTGGGATCTGGGGCTGAAGGTCGGCCATTCCAGCCGCTCGCTCGACGATCTCGTGCGCATGGCGAAAAGCGACTTGACCATCCGCACCGCGCTGCTCGAAGGACGTTACGTCTGGGGTGACCAGCCGCTTTACGAAGAAGGCTCGCGTCGTTTCTGGGACGAGGTGGCCGCCGGCACCGAACGCCAGTTCGTGGCCGAGAAGCTGGCCGAGCGCAACGAACGCCACAAGCGCCTGGGCGATAGCCGCTATGTCGTCGAACCGAACGTCAAGGAGGGCAAGGGCGGCCTGCGCGATCTGCACACGCTCTACTGGATCGGCAAGTACATCCACAAGGTGCGCGATCCGTCCGAGCTGGTCGACGTAGGCCTGCTCACGGCTTCCGAGTACCGGCAGTTCCGCCGTGCCGAAAACTTCTTCTGGGCGGTGCGCTGCCATCTCCACACGCTGACCAAGCGTGCCGAGGACCGTCTGACGTTCGATCTCCAGCGCGAAGTCGCCATGCGGATGAACTTCGCCGATCGCCCGGGCAAAAGCGCGGTCGAGCGGTTCATGCAGTTCTTCTTCCTGCAGGCAAAGCAGGTCGGCTCGCTCACAGGGGTGTTCCTGGCGCAGCTGGACGAACAGTTCGCGAAGAAGGCGCGCACCGGCTTCCTTGCGCGCTTCAAGCCCAAGCGCACACGCAAGATCGGCGACTTTCCGCTGGTGGCCGACAAGCTGGGCGTGGCTGGCGACGATTTTTTTGCGCAGGACCCGGTGCGGCTGGTCGAACTGTTCACGCTGGCCGACCGCGAGAATCTGGAAATTCACCCTGAGGCGATGCGCCTCGCCAGCCGCGATGCCGGCCTGATCGATGGGGCGGTGCGCAAGGATCCCCGCGCCAACGCGCTGTTCATGGATCTGCTCACCAGCCGCAACGATCCCGAAACGGTGCTGCGCTGGATGAACGAAGCAGGCGTGTTCGGTCGTTTCGTGCCCGATTTCGGCCGCGTCGTCGCGCAGATGCAGTTCGACATGTACCACCACTACACGGTCGACGAGCACACCATCCGCGCCATCGGCCTGCTCGCCCGTATCGAAAAGGGCGAAGAGAAGGAGCAGCACCCGCTGGCGAGCGAGGTGATCGCCAAAGTCTCTTCGCGCCGCGTGCTATACGTCGCAACGCTGCTCCACGATATCGCCAAGGGCCGACGCGGCGATCATTCGATTCTCGGCGCCGAAGTCGCGATGAAGCTGTGCCCGCGCCTTGGCCTCTCGCCGGCCGAAACAGAACTCGTCGCCTGGCTCGTGCGCCAGCACCTTTTGATGAGCGCCACCGCGTTCAAGCGTGACCTTGCCGACTACAAGACCATCGCCGATTTCGTGAATGTGGTGCAAAGCGTCGAGCGGCTCCGCCTGCTTCTCGTCCTCACCATCGTCGATATCCGTGCAGTGGGCCCCGGCATCTGGAATTCTTGGAAGCGGCAGCTTCTGGGCGACCTGTTCCTGTCGGGCGAGGAAATGCTCCGCCTTGGCCACAAGCAGCACGGCCGCGCCGAACGCATCGCTGCCAAGAAGAAGGCGGTCGGCACCTTGCTCAAGGAACGCGACGCGCTGATCGGCACGGTCGGACGCCAGCTTGGCGATGCCTACTGGATTGCCGAGCCCGAGGACATCATTGCACTCAACCTGCAGCAGATGGACGCTGGCCTTGGCGAACCGCTCACGGTCGAGGCGCACTGGTACCCCGCACGCGGGGCCACGCTCGTTACCGTGCTCGCGGCCGACCATCCGGGCCTGTTCTACCGCATCGCCGGCGGCATCCACCTTGCTGGCGGTAACATCATCGATGCGCGCATCCACACGGCGCGCAACGGCACCGCGGTCGACAATTTCCTCGTCCAGGATCCCTTGGGCCGCCCGCTCAACGAAGCCTCGCAGATCGCCCGGCTCAAGACCGCGATCGCCGATGCATTGGCCAACCGGGTCAAGCTCCTTCCCCAGCTCACCGCGCGGCCTTCCGCCCGCGCCCGCGCCGATGCGTTCGAAGTGCAGCCGATCGTGATCTTCGACAACAAGGCGTCGAACCGCTTCACCGTGATCGAGGTCGGCGCGCTCGATCGCCCGGCATTGCTATCCCGCCTGGCGCGCGCGCTGTTCGAAGCGCGGCTGATCGTCCACTCCGCGCATATCGCCACCTACGGCGAACGCGCGGTCGATACCTTCTACGTCACCGACCTGCTCGGCGAAAAGCTCGAGGGCGAGACGCGCACCCGCAGCGTCGAAAAGCGCCTGCTCGAAGCCGCGACCGAGGAAAAGGGGCGCAAGGCGGTCGCCGCCTGATCGTATGGGCGCTTTCTCCTCTCGCCATGACCGCGTAGGCTATCCGCGATGACCGAAGCGCAATACCTGTCCGGACGCCTGCTCCTCGCGATGCCGGGGATGGGCGATGCGCGCTTCGACCATGCGGTGATCGCGATGTGCGTGCACGACGATCACGGAGCACTCGGCATCGGGCTTGGCCAGGTGCGCGAAGGCATTTCGTTCCACGGCCTGCTCAGGGATGTCGGCATCGACCCCGGCGTGGCGCCCGACGTGCCGATCCTGGTCGGCGGCCCGGTCGAGACCGCCCGGGGCTTCGTGCTCCATTCGGACGACTGGGGCGGTGATGGCACCGTTCACGTCGCCGGGCTCTGCGCGCTGTCGGCCTCGCTCGACGTGCTGCGGGCGATTGCGGAGGGGCGCGGCCCCAGCAAATGGCTGGTGGCACTCGGCTATGCCGGCTGGTCGGCCGGACAGATCGAAGGCGAGATGCGCCAGCACGGTTGGCACGCGGTGCAGGGCCGCCGCGAAATCCTGTTCGATACCCCGGTCGAAAACCGCTGGAAGGCCGCTTGGCGCGCCGAAGGCATCGATCCTTCGCACCTCGTCGCAGCCACGGGCCGGGCCTAGAGCAGCTACGCCTGCCCTAGCGTGGCCTCGCTTGGTCTATTCCCCTGCGGTGCCGTGCCTCGCGTGCGTGTCGTGCCATGTCACCAGCCGTTCCAGCCTTCGCAGCAGCGGCAGCGCCATGACTACGCGCCGCAGCAGGGCGCGGTTGCCATAGAGCGCATAGACCACATAGATCCGGCGGTACCGACCGATAGCCTGCCGGGCGGTCAGCCACTCACCAGGCACGTCCTCGCCGAAAGGGCCTGATGCACCCATCGGCATCTCATGCTCGAACCGCCGGCCATCCTTGCCGGTGAACGGCCCTCGCGGATGCCGGCTCTGGTCGGCAATTTTGAAGCGGGTGTAGCCCAGCGCTTGCAGCAGCGCGAATTCCGCCTTCAGTTCGCGCCAGGATCGGCCAGACGTTTCGATTGAAAGATAGCGCGGGCGGAATGCCGTCTCGCCCATTGCCTGAAGGCAGAGGTGGTCTGCCCCTTCGACGTCGATCTTGCAATAATGCGGGCAGCCGTGCGCTTCCAGCATGGTCGAGAAACGGTCGGCTGCAACGTCGATCGGCCGGGATGGCGCGCCGAAGCGGGCGTTGCGTGCGGCCCAGTCGGGATCGGCCGTGCCCCAGTCGCTCACCGTGTCGTTGATGAAGAAGCGCACCGTCCCCTTGCGCGCCGCGATGGCCTGTTCGATGAGGCAATAGTGTCCTTGCTCGATCTCGTCGGCAAAGCGCTTGCGAAGCGCGGCGGCCAATTGCGGATTGGCCTCGACCGCAACCACCCGATATCCGGCCTTCAGGTAAAATGCGCTGTCTTCACCCCGGTGCGCACCCACATCGAAGATCAGATCGGGTTGCGGCGCAGCGCTCATGCCTACAGGGCTAGATTGCGCCGATTTGCTTGGCAAGCGGTCAGCGTTGGAGCCTCCTGACGGCTTCGTCCCGGTCGATCAGCGGCAGCAACGTGTTCATGTCCGGGCCGTGGTCCATGCCGGTCAGCGCCTGTCGCAGTGGCAGGAACAGCGCCTTGCCCTTGCGTCCCGTCGCCGCTTTCAGCGCGCCGGTCAGCGCTGCCCACGGGCCATCGTTCCAGTCTATCTGCGCTGCAACCGTTGCCGCCTGATCCAGGAAGGCGCGCGTTTCGGCGTCGAAGTCCAGCGCCTCGATCGGCCCGGTGATCACCTGCCACCAGTCCGCCGCTTCCCCCACCTGTGCAAGGTTCGGCCGGATCGCTTCCCAGGCCGCCGCGCCCATGCCCTCGGGCAGACGGTCTTGCACCGTCTCGAACGGCAGGGCGTGGACGATCGCCGCGTTGACTCGCGCCAGTTCGGCTTCATCGAAGCGCGCCGGCGCCCGGCCAAAGCGCGACAGGTCGAAGCTTGCGGCGAGCGCGGCGGCATCTAGCGCAGGGTCGACCGGATCGGCCGTTCCCAACCGCGCCAAGAGCGCGACCAGCGCCTGCGGCTCGATTCCTTCGGCCCGCAGTTCCTCGACACCCAGCGAACCAAGGCGCTTCGACAACTTGCCCTCCGCGCCGGTCAGCAGCGCGGCATGGGCAAAGCGCGTGGGATTGGCGCCCAGCGCAGCGAACATCTGCACTTGCGTGGCAGTGTTGGACACGTGGTCCTCGCCACGCAGCACGTCGGTGATGCCCATGGCCACGTCGTCGATCGCGCTTGGCAGCATGTAAAGCCACGATCCGTCGGCCCGGCGCACGACCGGGTCGGACATCTGCCGCGGATCGAAGTGTTGCGGCCCCCGCACGCCGTCGATCCATTCGATCGGGGCATCGTGGTCCAGCTTGAAGCGCCAGTGCGGCTTCTCGCCCGCCGCGGCTTTCGCGGCGTGGTCCGCCTCGGTCAGCGCCAGCGCGGCGCGGTCATAGATCGGCGGCAACCCGCGCCCCAGCAGGATCTTGCGCTTGAGCTCCAGTTCCTGCGCCGTTTCATAGCAGCGATAGACCCGGCCCTGTTCGGCAAGGCGGGCAAAGGCTTCCTCGTAGATCGCAAAACGGGCCGACTGGCGCTCCTCGCCATCGGGGTGGAGGCCCAGCCAGGCAAGGTCGGCGCGGATCGCATCGACATGCTCTTCCCGGCTGCGTGCCGCGTCGGTGTCGTCGATGCGGAGCAGGAAGCGCCCGTCGTGCTTCTTCGCCATCAGCCAATTGTGCAGCGCGGTGCGGATGTTGCCGACGTGGAGCCGGCCGGTCGGCGACGGCGCAAAGCGGGTGACGACGGCAGCAGTGGAGGCGGTGGGGGCGGAGGACATGGCGTTCGCGATTAGGCACTCAGGCCAGCTTTGGCCACCCCCGACCGCTGCCTTGCCGGACGGGTCAGGCGACGGCGGACAAGCTCGCCACCGCATGCCGCGTCGCTTCGTGCAGGGCCTCGTGCCGATCGGTGCGCACGAACCCGTCGAGCATGGCGGCAAAGCCCGCGCGATCGGCGGCGATGGCGCTGCGGGTCATGCCCGCCAGCGTCACTTCGTCCGGAGTCATCGCCAGGCAGCAGGGTCGGTTGACCATGAACGGTTCGGGCCATGTGTGCACGATCGTGCGGACCAGACCGTGCACCGCGCAGGCCGCTTCGACGCTGCGATAGCGCTGCGCCAGATCGGGCACCGGATCACGCCCGGCACGTTCGAACAGGGCGCACAGGCGCATTGCCATGACCAGATGCAGTGCGTTGAGCGAAAGGCCGCGGATGTCGTGCGGCCGGCGGAGCGCGGTGATCGTGGCGGAGGGGGCAGGGGTGGTCTGATCGTTCACGCAACGGACTCCTCTTGCGAACGGTTCGCAAGTTAGAGCGTGCCTTCAGCCTGTCAATGAGAATCGTTCGCAACTACTTTGCTGCGCTGCTCCGTCCGGTGCGAATGCCAGCGCAGACCCATGCCGATGATCGAAAGCAGCATGCCGCCAATCAGGCTGATGGTCATGCCCACGCTTTCCATGACGGACTTGAAGGCCGGGACAGCAAGGAGGATCACGCTGGCAACAGACGTCAGATATCCCCCACCTTTCAGTCGCGAAACCCTGTCCATGCCACCCTTAAGCCGTTCTGAATCCATGCGTAATTGGATACCGACGATCGCGACCGAAGTTCCGCACGCCAAGCTTTACTCCCGGCGGCGCCTGCCGGCGCTTGTATTCGGCGACATTGAGCAGGCGTTCGACCCGCGCCACCGTGGCCCGATCGAAGCCTTCGGCAACGATCTGGTCGACGCTCTTTTCGTGTTCGACGAGGCCGGTCAGGATCGCATCGAGCACGGGGTAATCGGGCAGGCTGTCCGAATCCTTCTGGTCCGGACGCAGTTCCGCGCTCGGCGGCTTGGTGATGATCCGTTCGGGCATGACCGGCCCATCGGGGCCCAACCCGATCTTCGGGCGCGCCGTGTTGCGCCACTTCGAGATCGCGAAGACGGTGGTCTTGTACGCATCCTTCAGCGGGTTGTAGCCGCCGTTCATGTCGCCATAGATCGTGGCGTAGCCGACGCTCATCTCGCTCTTGTTGCCGGTGGTCACCAGCATGGGCCCGAACTTGTTCGACAGCGCCATCAGCGTGGTGCCCCGAATGCGCGACTGCAGGTTTTCCTCCGTCAGGTCGGGCTTGCGGCCTTCGAACACCGGCGCGAGCATGTCGGCAAAGGCATCGACGGCGGGCATGATCGGCACGGTATCCAGCCGCACGCCCAGCATCTGCGCGCACCCGGCCGCGTCATCGAGGCTTTCCTGGCTGGTGTAACGGCTGGGCATCATCACGCACCACACCCGCTCCGCCCCCAGCGCATCGACCGCAATCGCCGCGCAGATCGCCGAATCGATCCCCCCCGAAAGCCCCAGCACCACACCGGGGAAGCGGTTGCGGTTGACGTAATCGCGCAAGGCGGTGACCATCGCGCAGTAGATGTCTTCGGGATGTTCGGCGAGTTCGTGGACTTCGCCCGCTTCGCACCGCCAGCGATGCCCGCTGCCGACAGCAACCTTGTTCCACACGGTGTCTACCACCGCTTCTTCCCAGTCGGGCATCTGTACCCACAGCGCGCCTTCAGGCCCTACGACGAAGCTGGCGCCATCGAACGCGATCTCGTCCTGTCCGCCCACGCGGTTGAGGTAGATCAGCGGGATGCCGGTATCGATCGCCCGGCGTTTGGCCACGCCGTCGATGCGCAGCACGTCCTTGTCGATCTCGTACGGGCTGCCGTTGACGCAGATGAAGATCTCGGCGCCGAGTTCGGCCAGGTGGCGACACACGTCGGGGTGCCAGATGTCCTCGCAGATCGGCAGGCCGAGCATCGCGCCCTTGAACAGCACGGGTTCGGGCAAGGGGCCGGGCAGGAAATGGCGCTTTTCATCGAACGTGCCGTAGTTTGGCAGTTCGTACTTGAAGCGCGTCGCGGCGATCCTGCCGCCCTCCAGAAGGGCAACGCCATTGTGCAGCGCGCCGTCGCGAACGAACACGCTGCCCACCAGCATCGCCGGACCGCCGTCTGCGGTAACCGCGGCCAGCTTTTCAAGCTCGGCGGCCGCGCGTTGGATCAGCGCAGGCTTCTGGATCAGGTCTTCGGGCGGGTAGCCGATCAGCTGCATTTCGGGGAACACGATCAGGTCGGCATGGCGCGCCTTTTCCCGCACGGCGAGCATCGCGGCGGCGTTCGCCGCAAGATCGCCCACCGACTGGTTGAGCTGGGCAAGGGTGATCGTCAGTTTTTCGGCCATGGCTCGGTTCCTAGGGGGCAATGGCGGGCGGGCGCAAGAGTTGCGGGTAATCCGCCGTGAATCGTTGCAAAGCTGTCATCATGGGCTAAGGGCGCGCGAATAGGGATCAGCCAAGGATTCGAGGGAAGCCCATGAAGATCATGTCCGGCAACGGCAACCTGCCGCTCGCGCGCGCCGTCGCGGCCTATCTCGAGCTCCCGCTGACCGACGCGGCGGTGCGCCGCTTCGCCGACGAGGAAGTGTTCGTCGAGATCCACGAGAACGTCCGCGGCGAGGACGTGTTCGTGATCCAGTCGACCAGCTATCCGGCCAACGACAACCTGATGGAACTGCTGATCTGCATCGATGCGCTGCGCCGCGCTTCGGCCAAGCGGATCACGGCGGTGGTGCCCTACTTCGGCTATGCCCGTCAGGACCGCAAGCCCGGCCCGCGCACGCCGATCTCTGCCAAGCTGGTTGCCAACCTGATCACCACGGCGGGCGCCGACCGCGTGCTGGCGGTCGATCTCCACGCCGGGCAGATCCAGGGCTTCTTCGACATCCCGACCGACAACCTGTTCGCAGCGCCGGTCATGGCCGCGGACATCCAGACGCGGTACGGGGGCCAGGACCTGATGGTCGTTTCGCCGGACGTCGGCGGCGTGGTGCGCGCCCGCGCGCTGGCCAAGCGGCTCGACAACGCGCCGCTGGCGATCGTCGACAAGCGCCGCGACAAGCCGGGCCAGTCCGAAGTGATGAACATCATCGGCGACGTGAAGGGCCGGATGTGCATCCTGATCGACGACATCATCGATTCGGGCGGCACCCTGTGCAACGCCGCGCAGGCACTGCTCGATGCGGGTGCGGCGGGCGTTGCCGCCTATATCACCCACGGCGTGCTTTCGGGCGCGGCGGTTTCGCGCGTCGGCAATTCGGCGCTGAAGGAACTGGTGATCACCGATACCATCCTTGCCACCGATGCAACGCGCGATTGCGACCGCATCCGCGTGCTGACGATCGCCCCGCTGATCGGCGAGGCGATTCGCCGCATCGCCGATGAAAGCTCGGTCTCCAGCCTGTTCGATTGAGGCTGCCGCAGGCGTACCTCGGACCCCCAAGTTGACAAAGTTGACAGACTACAAAGGGGAAATGTCAACTTCGCCGGTACCGGCTGCAAGGCAAGCGTGCGCCGCGTGAGGTGGTGCGTCAAGCATCTGCGATCGCTGGATTTATTTTTGCTCATGCCCCGGGCATAGCGCGGCAGGGGCCGTGTAGGACAGCCACCCGCCGATCAGCTTCTCATTGCATATGCAATAAAGCGCGTATCTGCTCTACTGCCAGGGGCGGATGCCGCCCGGCGCGATGCGTTCGATCGTTTCGAGCCGCCGCGCCTGACGCGTTTCGAGGGCGAGCGTCATCAGCGGCTGGGGGCGCGCCATGAACTGGCGCGGGCTCATCCCGAACAGCGCGGAGAAATCGCGGATCAGGTGGCTCTGATCGTAATAGCGCAGGACCAGGGAATCGGCTTCGGCCTGGTCGGCCACGCCGCGAAGATGGCTCGCCATGTCGAGCGCGCGGGCCCGGCGAAGGACCTGCTTGGGCGGAATGCCGAAATCGCGCCGGACGATCCGTTCGAGCCGCCGCTGGTCGACGCCCATGTCGGCAGCGAGCGCCGCGACGGTGGCGGTCGGATCGTCGAAGGCGGCCGCTTCGAACCGGGTGGAAACCGGGTCGGGCTCAGCCGGCTTGCGGTTGAGGATAACCGCGCGCAGTTCCTGCTCCATGGCAAGGACGATCTTTTCCGGGTTCGACACGCCGCTGACCAGGTCCAGCCACCGCTGTGACGAGAATCCCAGTTGGTCGATCTCGATCAAGCGGTCGAGGTGGCTGGCGATCTGACCCAGGCCAAGCGTGGTCAGGCATCCCGGGCGGAAAGCGACACCGACGCTGGTGAAGCTGCCCGTCACTCCGATCGGCATGCGCCGGGTGTTGGGGCCGAAGAACAGGGCCGAACGACCCAGTTCGCGCGTTCCGTCCAGGGTCTGGGCCGTCCACGTGCCGCGAAGCTGGACACGCAGGAAACCGGTGTCGCAGAAAAGTCCGCATTCGAGCCGATAATCTTCCGGCGCATGCACATCGGTGACGTACAGCCGCGCGATCCATGGCGCCAGATCCGGCGTCGGCGCGCGGTTATAGGACAGCGGTTGCCCGTCACGCGTCGCGTGCCCGCTCGGCGCCAGCGTGCGGTCGAAGGCAGGCTGAGCCTGTTCGGTCATGATGCTCCCCGTTTTCGTTACCATGCCGACTTGATAGCCAGCGTGGCCGTCGCGACCCGTGACCTGCGTCACGCCATGACAATTTTGCCCATAATCATGAAATGACCTGTCCTCCAAGCACCAGAATGGAGGTATTTCGTTGCGAAGCATCGCGCGGGGTTGACCGTCCCCGGAGGCTGTGTCCATGCCGGGTACCATGAACCTCGACGACGATATCGCTCTCGCCCTGCGCCTCGCCGACGCGGCCGGCGATGCAATTCGCCCATATTTCCGCAGCGTAACGGCAGAACGCAAGGGAGATGCAACGCCGGTTACGCTGGCGGACCGTGCCGCCGAGGAAGCGATGCGCCGCATCCTGACCGCCGAACGTGCGCAGGACACAGTGATCGGCGAGGAATTCGGTGCAACCGCGGGCAAGTCGAATCGCAGCTGGGTACTCGACCCGATCGACGGCACCGCAGGGTTCCTGGCCGGCCGCGCGCTGTTCGGCACGCTGATCGCGCTCGTGGTCGAAGGCTTTCCCGTGCTGGGCGTGCTGGACCAGCCGATCAGCGGCGAACGCTGGGTGGGCGCGATGGGCCGCCCGACCACGCTCAACGGCAAGGAAGTGCGCGTCCGCGCCTGCCGCCAGCTGTCGGATGCCACGCTGGCGACGACCGGGCCGCACTATTTCGACGATCACCAGGGCGAGCACTTCATGGCGCTGGCCGCCAAGACCGACCACAAGCGCATGGTGATGGGTGGCGACTGCTACAACTATGCGATGCTGGCGACGGGGCAGATCGACCTTGTCTGCGAAGCCAACCTCAAGCTGCACGACTGGGCGGCGCTGGTGCCCATCGTCGAAGGCGCGGGCGGGGTGATGGCCGACTGGAACGGCGATCCGCTGCACGCAGGATCTGACGGCCATGTCCTGGCGCTGGGCGATCCGGCGCGGCTGGAGGACGTGGTCGAGGCGCTTGCCTGCGGGCATTGACCGGCGTGCGCGGGCGGCTGTTCTTCTTCTATGGCACGCTGACCCACGAACACGACAATCCGACAAGCGCAGCGGCGATGCGGCTGCTGGAGCCGATCGGGCACGGGGCGGTGCGCGGGGAACTGCGCGTGGTGGCCCACGGCGCTGGCTGGTATCCGGTGCTCACGCCGCGTCGCCAGGGCGGGTGGGTGCAAGGCTGGCTCTACAGCCCGCGCCAAGGCTTCGACCGGCGGATACTGGCACAGTTCGACCGGTACGAGGAGGCGGACCGGCGCTGGCCGGAATATCGCCGCAAGCGCGTGAACGTACGGATCGGCGTGCGCCGCGTCCTGGCCGAAGCCTATATCCATGCGCGGGCGCTGCATCCGGGCCTGAAGCGGGTGCCGTCGGGCGATTTTTCCGCCTTTGTTGCGCGGTGCGGGGCAAAAAGCTTCGCTTCGGGCACCGGGAAGGGGGCTCGGCGTTGAAGCGGCCATGACCCGCTCAAGCGCTTCTTCCGATCCCCGCCGCGTCATTGTCGTTACCGGAGCCGCCTCCGGCATAGGGCGGGGGACGATGCTTCATTTTGCCGCGCTGGGCTGGCGCGTCGTCGGGCTGGACCTCGACGGCGAGGGGCTGGCCGAGCTTGCGGCGATGCTGCCGCGCAGCGATGCGCTGACGGTGCTTTGCGATGTCGGCCGCGAATCGCAGGTGCGGCGGGCCTTTGCCCGGATTGCGGCGTGGACCGACGGGATTGACTGCCTGGTCAACAATGCCGGTATCGCCGATCCATACTGCGGGCCGCTCGACAAGCTGGCGCTGGCCGACTGGCAGCGCTGGATCGATGCGAGCCTGACCGCCGCGTTCCTGTGCAGCCGAGAGGCGCTGGGATTGCTCCGGGCGCGGGACGGCGCCTCGATCGTTCACGTCGCCTCCACCCGGGCGTTGCAGTCGGAGCCAGAAAGCTTCGCCTATGCCGCGGCCAAGGGTGGCCTGTGTTCGCTCACCCATGCGATGGCGGTCAGCCTTGGGCCGGAACTGCGGGTGAACGCGGTGCTGCCGGGCTGGATCGAGACCGGGCCATGGCAGAGCGGCGACCGCCGTCGCGAGCCCGCGCAAAGCGAGCAGGACAAGGCGCAGCACCCAGTCGGCCGCGTTGGCGAAGTGCGCGACATCGCCGAAACGATCGCCTGGCTGGCCGATGCCGGCTTCGTCACCGGGCAGCAGATCGTTGTCGACGGGGGCATGACGCGCAAGATGATCTACGCGCAGTAACGTCCGCGCTTGCAGTCGGGCGGTTGCGCGTGCAACCTGTTGGACAAGGGTACAACAGGGGTTTGCCATGAAGAACAAGGTGATGATGGCGTCGGTTGCCGCGCTGCTGCTGGCGGGCACGGCGACCGGGGTGCAGGCGCGAACGGTGGTGGTGCGCGCGGGCCACATGATCGACGTCGTGGCGGGCAAGCGCGTCGACGATGCGCAGGTCGTCGTTACCGATGGCCGCATCACTGCCGTCGGCAAGCGTGGCGATGCCGTGCCGCAGGGCGCCGAGGTGATCGACCTTGGCGGGCGCACTCTGCTGCCGGGCCTGATCGACATGCACGTCCACCTGACCGGCGATCCGCGTTATTCCGGCTATCGCGGGCTGGAATACACTGATGCGTTCTGGACCGTGGTGGGCGTGGCGAACGCGAAGAAGACGCTGGATGCCGGGTTTACCACGGTGCGCAACGTCGGTGCCGGCAATTACGATGACGTCGCGCTGAAGCAGGCGATTGCCGAAGGGTACATCACCGGCCCGCGCATCGTACCGGCGACCTATGCGCTGGGCGCGACTGGCGGGCACTGCGATTCGACCGAGTTTCCGCCCTCGATCCACGCCGATGCCCCGGGCGTGGCCGATTCCGCCGATGCGTTCCGTGCGCTGGTGCGCAAGGTGCGCAAGTACGGTGCCGAAGTGATCAAGGTCTGCGCGACGGGTGGCGTGTTCTCGAAGACCGATTCGGTCGGGGCGCAGCAGATGAACGATGCCGAGCTGAAGGCGGTGGTGGACGAGGCGCACATGCTGGGCATGCGCGTGGCGGCGCACGCGCACGGCACGGCCGGCATCAATGCGGCGCTGCGAGCAGGCGTCGACACGATCGAGCATGCGAGCCTCGCCGATGCGGAAAGCTTCCGCCTGGCCAAGGAAAAGGGCGCGGCGCTCGACATGGATATCTACAACGACGACTACATCCTGGCCGAAGGCGAGAAGAATGGCGTCTTTGCCGAGAGCCTGGAAAAGGAGCGGATGATCGGGCGCAAGCAGCGTGAGACGTTCCGCGCCGCCCATGCCGCGGGCGTGACGCTGCTGTTCGGCACCGATGGCGGCGTCTATCCCAACGGCAACAACGCGCTGCAGTTCGCCAAGATGGTCGAATGGGGGATGACCCCGATCGAGGCGATCCGCGCAGCGACGCTCACGGCCGCGAAGTTCCTCGACAAGACGGGCGATGTCGGCGCGATCGAGGCAGGCCGCTACGGCGACCTGATCGCGGTCGACGGCGATCCGCTGGCCGATGTGCGGGCGCTGGAGAAAGTAAGCTTCGTGATGAAGGGCGGCGAGGTGGCCAAGGCCGCCCCGCCGCGCTGAAGGCTGCGGCCCTAGAACTCCGACCAGTCGTCCGCGCCGGATGCGGCCGGGGCGAAGCCGCCGTTGGCAACGCGCAGGGGGGCAGCCTCGGCCACGCGCACCGGCGTCGGCTCGTAGGCGGGGGCCGGCATAGCCTTGGCCGATGTGGTCGGGCCGGGGAAGGCGGCAAGGTTCGCGCCTTGCTGGCCAAGGTGGAAGCGCGCGACCTTGTCGAGCAGTTCGGCTGACTGGGTAGCCAGGCTGCGCGCGGCGGCAGTCGATTCCTCGCTCATCGCCGCGTTCTGGTGGGTCATCTTGCCCATCTCGTTGATTGCGGCGTTGACCTGGATCAGGCCGGCCGACTGCGTTTCCGAAGCTTCGGCGATGCGGGTCATCAAGCCGCTGACGCGGTGGATCTGTTCGACAATGCGGGCGAGCGCGCTGCCCGTTTCGGAGACCAGCGAGACGCCGTTGGCCACTTCGCGCGAGGCCTGGCTGATGCGGGTCTTGATCTCGCTCGCCGCTTCCGCCGATCGCTGGGCAAGCGCGCGCACTTCGGTGGCGACGACGGCAAAGCCCTTGCCCGCTTCGCCTGCGCGCGCGGCTTCGACGCCGGCGTTGAGCGCGAGCAGGTTGGTCTGGAACGCAATGCCGTCGATCAGGCCGATGATCTGTTCGATTTCGCGGCTGGTGCCTTCGATCGCGTCCATCGCGGCGATGGCGCGACGCACCACGTCCTCTGACGCGGTTGCTTCGCCGGTTGCGCCGCTGACGGCCTGGTTGGCTTCGCGCGCGGCATTGGCGCTGTCGGACACGGTGCGCGTTACCTCGGCAAGCGCGGCAGCCGATTCCTCAAGGCTGGCGGCCTGTTCCTCGGTGCGAGATGACAGGTCCTGGGATGCGTGGCGGATCTCGCCCGCGCCGCGGTCGACGCCGTGCGAGACCGTGGCGATTTCGGCCATCGTCTGCGACATGGTCGTGACCGCGCCATTGTAATCGGCCTTTAGCGAGGCGAACACGCCGGGCAACTCGGCCTCGATGCGGTGGGAAAGATTGCCACGCGACAGTTCGGACAGGGCTGCGCCGATACTGCGGACGATGAGCTGGGCCTGGTCGTCCTTGGCACGCTCGGCCGCAACGAGCAGGTCTCGCAGGGCGAGCGTCGCGCGCGAAAGATCGCCCACTTCATCGCGCCGGTTGGTGGCGCGGGCAATCACGTCGGTGCGCCCTTCGGCGAGCAGCGAGATCGTTTCGGTCACTTCAACCAGCGGATTTGCGATCTGGCGCGTCAGGAGGACCAACAGCACGCCGGCCACGCCGAAAGCGATGACCGTGACACCGACCACGATCAATCGCACGGTCCATGCCGCGGACGCCGCGTCGGCTGCCAAGTCGGACATCAGCTTGGCCTGCGTGTTCTGCATGCTTGCTGCGGCATCGTTTAGCCGATTGAAATCGGCTTCAGAGGCTTTGAAGCTGTCGAAAGCTTCTTGGTTGCGGTTCTGTGCGGAGAGCGCGATGCGGGCATCCGATTTGACATAGTAGGCATCGCGCAAGGGGATGAACGCTTCGAGCGCAGCCTTCGTCTGCGGCTTGTTCAAGCGCGGTCTCAGCCAGTCGACCTTGGCGTCGATGATCGAGCGCAACGCGCGAATCTTCGCGGCCGCAGCGTTGATTTCGTCCGGCGTGACAGACAGGATATGCCCGGCTTCGGCGCCGCGCATGTCAGAGACTGCTGTGTTGATGTCAGCTGCGGCCTCCAGCTTTTCGCGCCGCGCTACGCCAAGGTCCTGCGTGATACTGGAAAGATAGCCGACCGCAAAGAAGCCGGTCGCGCCAATGATCAGAAGGGTTGCGATAAAGGCGCTGATAGCCAGCATCAGCTTGCGGGAAATGGGCAGGTCGGTCATCGCTACGGTCCGCGTCGTTGAACACGATGCGGCTAACGATGCCGGGTTAGGACTCCGGACGGCGCGCCATCGGGAAAAATACAGTGGCCGCGCGGCGATTGCGTCAGTCTTCGGCCGGCTTGCTGTTCAGCTGGATGTAGTTTTCGATTCCCATGCGAGCGATCATGTCGAACTGCTTTTCGAGCGTGTCGACGTGATCTTCCTCGCTTTCGAGGATGTCCTGCAGCAGATCGCGGGTCACGTAGTCGCGCACGCTTTCGCAATGGGCGATGCCGTCCCTGAGCAGAGGGATCGCGTCCATTTCCAGCGCCAGGTCGGCCTTCAGGATCTCTTCCACGCTTTCGCCCACGCGCAGCCGGCCGAGCGCCTGGAAATTGGGCAGGCCGTCCAGGAACAGGATCCGATCGGCCAGCTTGTCGGCGTGCTTCATCTCGTCGATCGATTCGTGGCGTTCGAATTCGGCGAGTTTCTTGACGCCCCAGTTGTCGAGCAGGCGGTAATGCAGCCAGTACTGGTTGATCGCGGTCAGCTCGTTGAGCAGCGCCTTGTTGAGATATTCGATGACCTTGGCATCGCCCTTCATGGCGCTTCTCCCGGAAAATGGCTGGCAGGACGGGAATGGTGCCCGCACCGGGCCGTGTGGGCAAGCGCCAAGCGAGGCTGCGCCGGGTTAAAAGGTTAAGCCGCCACGCAGGCGCGTTCGTCGGCGATCACGTCCTCTGCATCGTCAAGGCACTGGCGGCACTGCGGCTGGCAGCCGAGCCGGCCGTAAAGCGCCTCTGCATCGCCGCCATGGCAGCGAGCGGTGGCGCGCAGATCCTTTTCGCGGATCGCATTGCAGATGCAGATGAACATCGGGCCCGAATCTCCGAAGCTGACCTACTCCTTGTAATGAGAGGCGTTCGCATTAGCAAGGCTTGTTGCGAATGGTTTGCGAGAAGTTGCCCGGACGGTCGGTACGCGCGCTTGGTTGCAATTGCGGCAGTCGCGCGCTACATCGCCGCCAGCATCAAGAGTTGGGGAAGACGCCCCGACGCCAACCTGCCTTCTCCGGGCAAGGTGGCGCCTCCTCGCACGGAGGGATGTGGCCGGTCCGGCAACCAAGCGGAGCCCAGGCTGCATTTCCGTGCGACGCGCCCGTCAGCGTCCGTCCCTGCCGTTGCAGAGGAAGTTGCCCGTGCCGATCCGCATTGCCGATAGCCTGCCCGCCCGCCGCACGCTCGAAGCCGAGGGCGTGATCGTGATGGGCGAGACCGAGGCCGCGCGGCAGGATATCCGACCGATCCGCATCGCGCTGCTGAACCTGATGCCCGACAAGATCACCACCGAAACGCAGATCGCCCGGGTGCTGGGGGCAACGCCGCTGCAGGTGGAGCTGGAGCTGCTGCGCATCTCCGACCACGTGAGCAAGAACACGTCGGCCGGGCACCTGGCTGAATTCTATCGCCCGTGGTGCGAGGTGAAGGGGGAAAAGTTCGACGGGCTGATCGTGACCGGCGCGCCGGTTGAAACGATGCCGTTCGAGGACGTCACCTACTGGGACGAGCTGCGGCGGATCTTCGACTGGAGCCAGGACAACGTCCACCGCACGCTGTCGGTGTGCTGGGGCGCGATGGCGGCGCTGCACCACTTCCACGGGGTGGAAAAGCACAACCTGTCCGGCAAGGCCTCCGGCGTGTTCCGCCACCACAATCGCGCGCCCGCCAGTCCGTGGATGCGCGGGCTTCCCGACGTGTTCGACGTGCCCGTATCGCGCTGGAGCGAGATGCGCCGGGAGGACCTGCCCGAAGGGCGCGGGCTTCAGGTCCTGGCAGAAAGCGACGAGACCGGGCTGTGCCTGATCGACGATCCGGCGCACAACGCCCTGCACATGTTCAACCATCTGGAATACGATACGCTGACGCTGGCGGGCGAATACGCGCGCGACGAGGGTGGCTATCTGCCGCAGCACTATTTCCCGAGCGACGATCCCAAGGCGCACCCGGTCAACACCTGGCGTGGAAACGGCCACATCCTGTTCGGCAACTGGATCAACGAGACGTATCAGACCACGCCGTTCGAGCTGGGAGATATCGGGAAGAGGTGAGCGCGCGCCGGGTAGCGCTTGCCTTTCTGGCCCGCTTCCCCTAATGGCCCCGCTTCCGCAGCGCGGATTCGAGGACTCGCCTGGCCAACTAGGGCTGCCATGGCGGGTCTGCCGCGCTTTCAGTCAAGGAGACGAAAATGCCCAAGCTCAAGACCAAGAGCGGTGTGAAGAAGCGCTTCAAGATCACCGCATCGGGCAAGGTGAAGCACGGCGTTGCCGGCAAGCGCCACCGCCTGATCAGCCACAACGCCAAGTACATCCGCCAGAACCGCGGCACTGAAGTGATCTCCGACGCCGATGCGAAGGTGATCAAGAAGTGGGCGCCCTACGGGCTGAACTGAGGAGCGCTGACTTATGAGCCGTATCAAGCGTGGTGTTACCACCCGTGCCAAGCACAAGCGGATTCTGGATCAGGCGAAGGGCTATCGCGGCCGTCGCAAGAACACCATCCGCGTCGCCCGTCAGGCCGTCGAAAAGGCCGGCCAGTACGCTTATCGCGACCGCAAGGTTAAGAAGCGCACGTTCCGCGCCCTGTGGATCCAGCGCATCAACGCCGCTGTCCGCGCCGAAGGCCTGACCTATTCGCAGTTCATCCACGGCGTGAAGCTCGCCGGGATCGAACTCGATCGCAAGGCGATGGCCGACCTGGCGATGAACGAAGGTGGCGTGTTCACCGCCGTCATCGCGCAGGCGAAGGCTGCTCTTCCGGCGTAATTGCTGGTCGAAGCCAACCGGATTGGGGCGCCACCTGCAAAGGTTGGCGCCCTTTTTCGTCTGCGCGGCGCGAGGCGGGCGCTCGATCCTCATCTCGGTGTTTCTTTTGAAACCGGATTGGGTCTATGCCGTGTGCCAACAGGGCATGACAGGGGATCGCACAAGTGTCCGGGGGCATTGTTGTCCGGGTTCGGTTTCATCCGCCGCCAGCGGAGCTGCGGCCGTATTTCACCAGCTTCTACCTGACCGAGATCGACGTGCCCGAAGGCGCCAGCGCATTCGACTGGCTCCATCCGGAATGGGCCAACCTGCGCATGTTTCAGGGCAGCTATCCCGATAGCGACATCGGCGGCGGCGCACCGCTGGGCGGGGTGCAGGCGACCTTTACCGGACCCACCAGCACCACGGTGCGCTTTTCCGTCGGCACCACGCGGATCTGGGGGATCGGCTTCCTGCCGCTGGGCTGGGCGCGGTTCGTCGATGCCCCGGCGCACGTCTATGCTGATCGGCTGATGGACCCGCGGAAAGAGCGGATCTTTGCCGCCTTTCGTCCGCTGATCGAGGGCCTGTTCGGGGAAACGGCGGACGAAGCGGGCGAACTTGAAAGGATCGGCGCGCACTTCGCCGCCCGCGTGCCGGTCGAACTGCCGGACGAGGAGCGGATCGTCGCCTGCCATGCCGCGCTGCTCGATCCCGACCTTGCGACCGTGGCCGACTTTGCCGAAGCGGCGCGGCTGCCGGCGCACACGCTGGAGCGTCTTTGCCGGCGGCACTTCGGGTTTCCGCCGCGCCTGCTGCTGCGCCGCCAGCGCTTCATGCGCAGCCTGGCGCAATACATGCTCGACCCCAGCCTGAAATGGATCGGCGCGATCGACGGGCACTACCACGACCAGGCCCAGTTCGTGCGCGACTTCCACCGCTTCATGGGCATGAGCCCGAGCCAGTATGTCGCCGCGCCTCACCCGGTGCTGTCGGGCGTGATGCGCGCGCGGCTCGAGGCGGCGGGCGCTGCGGTGCAGGCGCTGCACCACCCGCTGCTCAAGCATCCGGCAGATAGGTAGGGGCGGGCGGGTAGCGGGGTTGGATTCGCTGCGGTTTGGCGCTAGCGCGCGAGCCACCATGGAACAGCTCGATCAAACTCTCGCCGCGATCGCCGCGGCCGACACGCCCGAAGCGGTGGAAGCGATCCGCGTGGCCGCGCTCGGCAAGCAGGGCTGGGTCTCCGCCCTGCTCAAGACGCTGGGGCAGATGAGCCCGGAAGAGCGGCAGGTGCAGGGGCCGGCCATCCACGCCGCGCGCGAAGGCGTGACCGCGGCGCTGGCCGATCGCAAGGCGGCGCTGGAAAGCGCGGCGCTCGAAGCGCGGCTGGTGGCCGAAACGGTCGATCTGTCGCTGCCCGCGCCCGAGGTGCCGCGGGGTTCGATCCACCCGGTCAGCCAGGTGATGGAAGAACTGGCCGAAATCTTCGCCGACCTGGGCTTTGCCGTGGCGAGCGGGCCGGAGATCGAGGACGACTGGCACAACTTCACCGCGCTCAACATGCCCGAGACGCACCCGGCGCGCGCGATGCACGATACGTTCTACTTCCCCGATACCGACGCCAAGGGCCGGTCGATGCTGCTGCGCACGCACACCAGCCCGGTTCAGATCCGCTCGATGATCGCGCAAGGCGCGCCGATCCGCATCATTGCGCCGGGCCGCGTCTATCGCTCTGATTCGGATGCGACGCACACGCCGATGTTCCACCAGATCGAAGGGCTGGTGATCGACAAGGGCATTCACCTCGGCCACCTCAAGTGGACGCTGGAGACCTTCCTCAAGGCGTTCTTCGAACGCGACGACATCGTGCTGCGTCTGCGTCCCAGCTACTTCCCTTTCACCGAGCCTTCGGTGGAGGTCGACGTCGGCTACACGGTGATCAACGGCAAGCGCGTGGTCGGCGGTGGCGGCGACGTGGAGAACGGCGGCTGGATGGAAGTGCTCGGCAGCGGCATGGTCAACCGCAAGGTGATCGAATTCGGCGGACTCGATCCCGACGAATGGCAGGGCTTTGCCTTCGGCACCGGCGTCGATCGCCTTGCCATGCTGAAATACGGCATGGACGACTTGCGCGCCTTCTTCGATGGCGATGCGCGCTGGCTGTCGCACTATGGTTTCGGGGCGCTGGATGTGCCCACCCTTTCGGGCGGCGTGGGAGTTAGGCCGTGAAGTTCGCACTTTCGTGGCTCAAGACCTTCCTCGACACGGAAGCCGACGCCGATACCATCGCCAAGAAGCTGACCGCGCTCGGACTTGAGATCGAGGGCGTAGAGGATGCCTCGGCCGCGCTCGCCAAGTTCAAGGTGGCGCGCGTGCTGACCGCAGAGAAGCATCCGCAGGCGGACAAGCTGCAGGTGCTGACCGTCGATACCGGGGAAGGCGCTCCGTTGCAGGTGGTGTGCGGTGCGCCCAACGCCCGCGCAGGCCTTGTCGGCGTTCTCGGCGTCCCCGGCGCGGTGGTGCCCGCCAACGGCATGACGTTGAAGGTCGCCGCCGTGCGCGGGGTCGAATCCAACGGCATGATGTGCTCGACCCGCGAACTGGGGCTGGGCGAGGAACACGACGGCATCATCGAGCTGCCTGCCGATGCGCCGGTGGGCACGAGCTTTGCCGACTACCTCGGCAGCGATCCGGTGTTCGACGTGGCGATCACGCCCAACCGCCCCGACTGCATGGGCGTTTACGGCATTGCCCGCGATCTGGCGGCGGCAGGCCTCGGCACGCTGAAGCCGATCGCGACAGGCGGCGTGGCCGGCAGCTATCCCTGCCCGGTGGAGATCCGCACCGACGACCCCGAGGGCTGCCCTGCGTTCTATGGCCGCGTGATCCGTGGCGTGAAGAACGGACCCTCCCCGAAGTGGCTGCAGGATGCGCTGAAGGGCGCGGGCCAGCGGCCGATTTCGGCGCTGGTCGATGCGACCAACTACGTCATGCTGGGCTATGGCCGCCCGGCCCATGCCTATGACCTGGCCAAGCTGACCGGCGCGGTCGTGGCACGCCGCGCGGTGGACGGCGAAGGCGTGACCGCGCTCAACGGCAAGCACTACATCCTCGATGCCGGCATGACCGTGATCGCCGACGATGCCGGCGTGCACGACATCGCCGGGATCATGGGCGGTGAGCATTCGGGCTGCAGCGACGCGACGACCGACGTGCTGCTTGAGGTGGCCTACTTCAATCCGCAGCGCATCGCCCGCACCGGACAGGCGCTCGCGCTGTCCTCGGACGCGCGCACCCGCTTCGAGCGTGGCGTCGATCCGGGGTTTCTCGATACCGGGCTCGACCTGCTGACGAAGCTGATCGTGGAGATCTGCGGCGGCGAAGCCAGCGAAGTGGTGCGCGCGGGCACGCCGCCTTCGGGCCAGAAGACCGTCGCCTACGATCCGGCGCTTGTCGGCAAGCTCGGCGGTGTCGACGTGTCGGGCGGGCGGCAGCAGGACATTCTGGCAGCGCTGGGCTTCGGCGTGGTCGATACGGGTGATCACTGGGCCGTGTCGGTGCCGAGCTGGCGTCCGGACGTCGACGGCGCGCCCGACATCGTCGAGGAAGTGATCCGCGTTCATGGCCTCGATGCCGTGCCGTCCGTTGCCTTGCCGCGCGCGGATGGCGTGGCCAAGCCGACCGCGACGCCTGCGCAGACGCTGGAGCGGCGCGTGCGCCGGGCAGCGGCAGCGCGGGGGCTGAATGAAGCCGTGACTTGGTCGTTTCTGCCCGAGAGCGAGGCCGCACACTTCGCCGATGGAAACGGGGGCGTGTGGACGCTCGCCAATCCGATCTCGGAAGACCTGAAGGCCATGCGTCCGTCGCTGCTGCCGGGCCTGCTCGGTGCGGCCAAGCGCAACCTCGATCGCGGCGCCACCTCGGTGCGCGTGTTCGAGGTCGGCCGCCGCTACCTGCGCGGTGAAGGCGGGGCCAGCGACGAAAAGTTGAGCCTTGCCGTCGTGCTCGCTGGTGAGCGTACACCGCGCGGTTGGGCAACCGGCAAGGCCCGCGCGTTTGACGCGTTCGACGCCAAGGCCGAGGCGCTGGCCCTGCTCGGCGAGGCGGGCGCGCCGGTCGAAAACCTGCAGGTCATGGGTGAGGCGGGGCCGCAGTTCCATCCCGGCCAGTCGGCCACCCTGCGGCTTGGCCCCAAGCAGGTGCTGGCGCGCTTCGGCATGATCCACCCCAGCACGGCCAAGGCCTTCGACATCGACGGGCCGGTGGCTCTGGTCGAACTGTTCCTCGATCGCATCCCGGCGAAGAAGGCACAGAGCGGCTTTGCCCGCGCGCCCTTCACGCCACCCGCGCTGCAGGCGGTGACGCGCGACTTTGCCTTCCTGCTGCCGCTGGGCGTGCCGGCGGGCGATCTGCTGCGCAGCGTGCGCGGAGCGGACAAGGCCAACATCGTGGCCGCGCGCGTGTTCGACGATTTCCGGGGCGCTGGCGTGCCCGAGGGCCACAAGAGCGTGGCCGTGGAAGTTACGCTGCAACCGGTCGAGAAGAGCTACGACGAAGCCGCGCTGAAGGCGATCGCCGACAGGATTGTCGCAGCGGCGGCCAAGCAGGGTGCCACCCTGCGCGGATGAGCCTGTGCGACGAGGGCTTCAGTAGTCCTCGTCGTCGCTGGTGCTGCTGCCGTGGTCGTCCATCGGCTTGCCGAAGGTCGGATCGGGCTCGCCGGCCCGTTCGCGGCGGCGCGCGTTCCAGTCATCGCCCGAGGCATAGCCGGAGCGGGCGTTCGTCTCCGCCTCGCGCCGCGCCCGCTGCGCTTCGGACGCCTGTTCCATCGCCTGCTGCTGCAGCTTGGGCAGGGTGGCGAAGGCCGCCTTGATCATCGCGCTGTTGATCGCGTCATATCGGAACTTGCGGTCGGCCATCGTCGATGCGACCTGCTCTTCGCCGACTGCGCGATAGAGATCGGCAATAGCCTCGTTTTCGGCGAGGCCCTGTTCCACCTTGTCGTGGCGACGCCCGGCAGGTGGCAGGACTTCGGTGCTGATGCGGCTGCCGTCTGCCTCGGGGGCGATGTTGGCGGCAAGGCGCAGCATCTCGGTGTCGTTCGCATCGGTCACCGCCCAGACAACCTGGCTGTTGGACGCCGCCACCAGCCGTGTACCGGTGGCCTCGGCGCCGAACATCATCAGCGGCAGATCGCGCTTGACCAGCATCTGGTGCGCCTGCGCGGGCGTGACAGGGTAGTGCGTGCCCTTGCTGCATCCGGCGAGCGCCAGAGTTGCGAGCGCAAGCAGTCCCAGCTTTCGCGCCATCATCATGGTTGCCCTCCGCGCTGTTGCGATGCAACACGCAGAAGGGCGGGCAAGTCGGCATCGCCACGCATCGGCTCGGTCCCCCCGGTTGAAGCCGTGTGGAAGGATACCGGCGGCCGCCGAAGAAAACGTTAAGGACAGCGCATGATCTCGATGGACGAAGACGACGACCTGGTGCGCATTGCCAGTCCCGATCTGAAGGTCGCGATCAATCCGCTGGGCGCCGAACTCTGGTCGCTGCGCGATGCTGCGGGCACCGAATACATGACCGATGCCGATCCGGCATTCTGGACCGGCCATGCGCCGCTGCTGTTTCCCATCGTCGGTGCGCTGGCCGGTGACACACTGCGCGTCGATGGCCGGGAATACATGCTGCCCAAGCACGGCTTTGCCCGTCGCAGCCAGTTCGCCGCCCTTGAGACCGGGCCAGCCAACGCGCGCTTTCGTCTGACCGATTCGCCGGATACCCGCGCCGTGTTCCCGTTCGGCTTCGTGCTCGAACTCGCCTTCTCGGTCGAAGACTTCACGCTGGTGGTCGAAGCGAGCGTGTTCAATCCCAACGACCGCCCGCTGCCCTTCAGCTTCGGCTTCCATCCCGCCTTCGCGTGGCCGCTTCCCGGCGGGGCGGACAAGGCCGCGCACAGGATCGTGTTCGAACGCGACGAACCGCAGGACGTGCGCCGCATCACCAAGGGCACCGGCCTGCTGCTGCCCCAAGGCGAGGCGACGCCGGTGAAGGGCCGCGAACTTGCGCTGCGTTCGGCCCTGTTCGAGGCTGACGCGCTGATCTGGACCGACCTTGCCAGCCGCAAGCTGTCCTATGGCGCGGATGGCGGAGCGTGGATCGACCTTGCCTTTCCCGACAGCCCGATGTTCGGCGCATGGCAGGTACCCGGCGCGCGCTACATCTGCTTGGAGCCCTGGACTGGCGTGGCCGATCCGGTGGGCTTCGACGGTGATTTTTCCGACAAGCCGGGCGTTGTCACCCTGCCGCCGGGCGAAACGGCGCGGTTCCGGCTGGCGATCACGGTGCGGCCCGCATGAAGCGGATGGCGGTGATGATCGCGCTGATCGGCGCGCTGGTGGTCCTTGCGCTGACCGTGGGCGAGCGCGAGCGCAAGGCGGAAATGCGCCACGTCCTGTTCGCCAACTCGGCGCTTGCGGCGGGCGGCTTGCGTGCGTGCCTAAGTCAGGGATTGACCGCGAAGGACATGGAAGTTGTCGTCACCTCGCGCGGGTCAGGCTCGCACCTGGAGCTTTCCAGTCGGGGCGGACGCCTGCCTGACAAGACCGAGGCCGAAGCGCTGCGGCTGTGTCTTTCCGCGCGTTGAACCCATGTCGGCACGAGGCCGATGCGTGACAGCGGCGCGCCCCTTCGCTAGGGGGCGCTCCCATGTCCAATCGCCGCACCTTCGCCATCATTTCGCACCCTGACGCGGGCAAGACCACGCTGACCGAAAAGCTGCTGCTGCAAGGCGGCGCGATCCACCTTGCGGGTGAGGTGAAGGCGCGCGGGCAAGCGCGGCGCGCGCGGTCCGACTGGATGAAGATCGAACAGCAGCGCGGCATCTCGGTCACCTCGTCGGTGATGACCTTCCAGAAGGACGGCGTGGTGTTCAACCTGCTCGACACGCCGGGCCACGAAGACTTCTCCGAAGACACCTACCGCACGCTCACCGCCGTCGATTCCGCGATCATGGTGATCGACGCGGCCAAGGGCATCGAGCCGCAGACCCGCAAGCTGTTCGAGGTTTGCCGCATGCGCTCGGTGCCGATCATCACTTTCGTCAACAAGGTCGACCGCGAAGGGCGCAGCGTGTTCGAGACGCTGGACGAAGTGGCCGATGCGCTGGCGCTCGACGTTGTGCCGATGTCCTGGCCGATCGGCATGGGCGGCATCTTCGAAGGCGTGCTCGACTTCGCCACCGACACGATCGCACGCCCCGAAGGCGACAGCCGCGAGTTCCTGGGCAAGCGCGACGCCAAGGGCGAGGGCGCGCCGATCCCGGCCGAGGTGGCCGAAGAGATCGAGCTGGCGCAGGCCGGCTATCCGGAATTCGATCTTGAAGCCTATCGCCATGGCGACCTGACCCCGGTCTATTTCGGCTCCGCGCTCAAGAACTTCGGCGTGGCCGAACTGATCGACGCCATCGCCCGCTTCGCTCCGCCGCCGCGCCCGCAAACGTCGGAACAAGGCACCGTCCTGCCGGAACGGAGCGACGTGACCGGGTTCATCTTCAAGGTGCAGGCCAACATGGACCCGCAGCACCGCGACCGCATCGCGTTCATGCGCATGGTTTCGGGCACGTTCAAGCGCGGCATGAAGCTGACGCCTTCGGGCCTGGGCAAGCCGATCGCGGTTCATTCGCCGATCCTGTTCTTCGCGCAGGACCGCGAGATTGCCGATACGGCGGAAGCCGGCGACATCATCGGCATTCCCAACCACGGCACGCTGCGGGTGGGCGATACGCTGTCGGAAAAGAATGACGTCCGCTTCACCGGTCTGCCCAACTTCGCCCCCGAAATCTTGCGCCGCGTGGCGCTCAAGGACCCGACCAAGACCAAGCAGCTGCGCAAGGCGCTCGACGACCTTTCGGAAGAGGGCGTCATCCAGGTGTTCTATCCCGAGATTGGCAGCCAGTGGATCGTCGGCGTGGTCGGCCAGCTGCAGCTGGACGTGCTGATCAGCCGGCTGGAAGCCGAATACAAGGTGGAAGCTGTACTTGAAGCCTCGCCCTTCGACACCGCGCGCTGGATCAAGGGCAGCGACGCCGCCTTGAAGGGCTTTGCCGATTTCAACCTGTCGAACCTTGCCAAGGACCGCGATGGCGATCCGGTGTTCATGGCGCGATCGGCTTGGGACGTCAGCTACCAGCAGGAGCGCAATCCCGAGTTGACCTTTTCTGCCACCAAGGAAAGGTAGTCCTGCGGGGGTTGCGCAAGGGGGCATCGCGTTGCAGGTAGCGGGCATGAACCTGCTCGGCCCGACTTCGAACACCTTCATCTCGCAACGCCTGCGGCTGCACTATGTCGACTGGGGCAACACCGACAAGCCGCCGCTGCTGCTGGTGCACGGCGGCCGCGACCATTGCCGCAGCTGGGACTGGACGGCCGAGGCGCTGCGCGAGGACTGGCACGTCATCGCCATGGACCACCGTGGCCATGGCGACAGCGAATGGACTTCGGACGGCAACTACCGGACGATGGACCTGGTCTACGACGTGGCCCAGCTGATCCATCAGCTCGATCTGGCGCCGGTGACGATCGTGTCGCATTCGTGGGGTGCCAACACATCGTTGCGCTATGCCGGGCTGTTTCCCGAAAACGTGCGCAAGCTCGTCGCCATCGAAGGCATCTTCCCGACGCCCGAGCGCGAGGCGATGATGAAGAACGTGCCGTTCGCACGGCGCGTGCGCGAATTCATCGGCGAAAAGCGCAAGGCCGCCGGCCGCCTGCCGCGCCGTTATCCCAGCCTTGAAGACGCCTATGCGCGCATGAAGAGCGAGAACCCGTACCTGACCGACGTTCAGGCGCGGCACCTCACGCTCCATGGTATCAACCGCAACGAGGACGGCACCTTCAGCTGGAAGTTCGACCCGCACCTGAACGTCGACGCCGCGCCCTACGATATCAGCCCTGAACAGCTCCATGGGCTGTGGAACGCGATCACCTGTCCCACGCTGCTGCTCAACGGTGCGGATTCGACCGCTGGCAATCCCGAACGCGATGGCCGCATCCAGCACTTCCGCAATGCCGAAGTGGTCGAATTCGAAAACGCCGGGCACTGGCTGCACCACGACCAGTTCGAACGCTTCATCGCGACGCTGAAGGACTTCCTCTGAAGACGCACCCGCCGGGGAGCCTGACGGGGAACCGGCCGCTCGGCGCAGGAATTGTCACCCGGTGCGCCTGACTTTCGCCAGCTACAACATCCACAAGGGGGTGGGCCTCGATCGCAGGCGCGATCCTGACCGTATCCTTGCCGTGCTGCGCGAAATCGATGCCGACGTGATCGCCCTGCAAGAGGCCGATCGTCGGTTCGGGGCGCGCGAAAGCGTGATCCCGCGCGCCAGCCTCGACGATCACAGCCCGTGGGTGCCGGTTGCCCCCGGGATGCGGCCGCTCAGCCTTGGCTGGCATGGCAACGTGCTGCTGGTGCGGCGCGGGATCGAGGTGCGCGATGTCTGCGCCGTCGCATTACCTACGCTCGAGCCGCGGGGTGCGGTCTGCGCCGAACTCGCCGTCGATGGGCGGCCGTTCCGCGTCGTCGGCATGCATCTCGACCTGTCGGGCCTGCGCCGCCGCCAGCAGGTGCGCGCGGTCTGCGATCATCTCAAGGCCCGTGACGGTGTTCTGCCCGCCGTGCTGATGGGCGATTTCAACGAATGGACGCAGCGCGGCGGAGCGCTGGCGGCGTTCGATTCCGGCCTCGCGGTACTCGCGCCGGGGCGCAGCTTTCCGGCCCGGCGGCCGCTCGCCCAGCTCGATCGGATCGTGGTGAGCAAGGATTGGGGGGTGGAAGCGGCAGGGGTGCATCACAGCCCGCAGGCTGCGATCGCGTCCGACCACTTGCCGGTGTTTGCGCGCCTCTCGCTGTGAGCGACCAGTCCACTGCCCAAATTTGCGGCAGGGAGTGTTGCCCAAAAATTAGGCAGCCACGTTGCGCTGCACAAGAATCGGGCGCGCATTAACCCAATTTGGTTGGGTTTGTTCCTGCCTACGTATGTTTTCTAGGCATTTTTCGGTTTGGCATGCCCTTTGCTTTAACTTTCTAGCCGGCGGGACGCCCGGCGGGAAGGCCGCGAAAGGGGGCATGAATGAAGTTCATCATCGCCATCATCAAGCCGTTCAAGCTGGACGAGGTGCGTGAAGCGCTGTCCGGGCTGGGCGTTGCCGGGATGACGGTGTCGGAAGTGAAGGGTTTTGGCCGTCAGAAGGGCCAGACCGAGATCTACCGCGGCGCCGAATATTCGACCAACATGCTGCCCAAGGTGAAGATCGAGATCGCCGCGAGCGATGCGCTCGCGCCGCAGATCATCGAAACCATCCAACAGACCGCAAGCACCGAAGCCATCGGCGATGGCAAGATCTTCGTGCTCGACCTGGCCTCCGCCACGCGCATCCGCACGGGCGAGATCGGCGACACGGCTCTCTGACTTCCGACATGAGGGGTAACCAAATGATCCGCAAGATGATCAGTGGCGTAGCGGGGCTGGGGCTGACGCTCGGCGCCGCGTCCGCCGCGTTTGCACAGGCCGGGCCGATCAAGGCGCCGACCGCCGAACAGATGGCCACCATGGTCAACAAGGGCGACACCACCTGGATGTTGCTCTCCTCCACGCTCGTCCTGCTGATGAGCATCCCGGCGCTGGCGTTGTTCTACGGCGGTCTCGTCCGCACCAAGAACATGCTCTCGGTGCTGATGCAGGTCTTCATGATCGTGTCGGTTGCGGCCCTCGTCTGGGTCAGCTGGGGCTACTCGATCGCCTTCACCGGCGGTTCGCCGTACTTCGGCGGCCTGTCGAAGGCGTTCCTGGCCGGCGTTTCGGCCTCGACGTATGCGGCCACGTTCTCGAACAACGTCTACATTCCCGAATATGCCTACGTCATCTTCCAGATGACCTTCGCCTGCATCACGCCGGCGCTGATCGTGGGTGCCTTCGCGGAACGCGTGAAGTTCACCCCGCTGATGATCTTCACCGTGCTGTGGCTGACGCTGGTCTATTTCCCGATGGCGCACATGGTGTGGTACTTCGCGGGTCCGGACTTCCTGTCGGACAACACCGCCGATGCCGGCCTGCTCTATGGCTGGGGCGCGCTGGACTTCGCCGGCGGCACCGTCGTCCACATCAACGCCGGTATCGCCGGCCTGGTCGGCTGCCTCATCATCGGTCCGCGCCTTGGCCACGGCAAGGAAGCCACGCCGCCGCACTCGCTGACCATGACCATGATCGGCGCCTCGCTGCTGTGGGTGGGCTGGTTCGGCTTCAACGCCGGTTCCAACCTCGAAGCCAACGGCCTCGCCGCGCTCGCCTTCATCAACACTTTCGTCGCCACCGCCGCCGCGGCCGTCTCCTGGTCGATCGTCGAGCAGATCAAGCACGGCAAGCCGTCCATGCTCGGCGCTGCCTCGGGTGCCGTCGCCGGCCTCGTCGCGATCACTCCGGCTTCGGGCTTTGCAGCTCCGATGACCTCGATCGTCCTCGGCCTCGTCGTCTCGCCGATCTGCTTCATCTTCGTCTCGACCGTGAAGAACGCGCTCAAGTACGACGATACGCTCGACGTGTTCGGCGTGCACTGCATCGGCGGCATCGTTGGTGCGATCGGCACCGCGATCGTCGCGGACCCGTCGCTCGGCGGCCAGGGCTGGGTGGACTACACCGTGTTCCCCGCCAAGGCCGGCACCTACGACATGCTCGGACAGCTCAAGACCCAAATCGAAGCGGTTGTCCTGACCCTCGTCCTCTCGGGTGGCGTCTCCGCGATCCTCTTCTTCGTCCTCGACAAGACCATCGGTCTGCGTCCGACCGAGGAAGCCGAGCGCGAAGGCCTCGACATCACCGAGCATGGCGAACGCGCCTACAATTACTGAGTTTCTACCAGCTTGGCGGGGCCGGGGGAGCTGATCCTCTCCCTCTCTTCCCCCGGCACCGCCAGACGATGTTCCTCCTGCGAACAGACTGAAGGCCGGAAGCGCTAGCCCGCTTCCGGCCCTTTTTTGTTGCACGATGGCCAGCGGGGGTCACACTCGCGGCATGAGATTCGACGCAAGCTTCCGCCTCGGCATGCTGGCCACGCTCGCCCTGCTCATCGCGCCCGCCCATGCCCTGGCGCGCAAGGAGAAGGGCAAGGACGAGGCCAAGCCTGGCCCCGTGGTAGCCGAGGCCCTGCCGGTCGAAATGACGGGTTCCTACCGCCTCGATGCTGGGCCGGAGATCCGCGGCTCTCTGGTCATCACCGCCGATCACCGCTTCGAATATCACCTCGTCGCGGGCGCCCTGGCAGAGGATGCGTCCGGATCGTGGCAGTTCATCGGCACGCGCACCTGCTTAACCACCGAACCTGCGCCGGTCGCACCCGAATGGCGCGCGGTGCCGGTGACCAAGGGACCGACGGTGCGCGTCACCTGGCCCAGCGGCGCCGGGATCGCCGGGATCGGCGTGCGGGTCGGCTTCGGCGATGGCGATGCCGCTGATGCCGGCGATCTGGCCGGAGGCTACACGCTCGAGGATGGCTGGGTACTGCCGTTGGGGGAAAAGCGCACGCCGCGCTGGGTCGAACTGATCGAACCCGTCCACAACCTTGCCAGCCCACGCTTCCCCTTCGGTGCCAGCGGGCGGCTGGCGGTGACCCTGGTGCCCAATGACATGGACAAGGCGCGCTTCGACAAGACTTGCGCCGATCTGGTCGGCACCGCGCTGGTGCTGCGCCGCGCGGAAGGCGAGATGAAATTCTATCGCGAGACGCGCTGAAAGGGGCTGTTTCCTTGATCGCGCAAGGTCGCTAAGGCCCGCTCCCGTGATGGCAGACGTTTCCGACAATTCCGCAGCCCCGATGTCCCCAGTGGGCGAAGTGGCCGATGCCCCGCGCCCCAAGGAATGGATCCTGGGCATCCATGCCTATGTGCCGGGCAAGTCGGCGGGCAAGGACGGCCGGCCGCTGATCAAGCTTTCGGCCAACGAAAACCCGCTAGGCACCAGCGCGCAGGCGCTGGCCGCGCGCACCGCCCCGCTTGCGCCCTCGCTCTATCCCGATCCTGACAGCAAGGACCTGCGCAAGGCGCTGGGCGATTTGCACGGGATTGCGCCCGAACGCATCGTCATGGGCACCGGATCGGACGAACTGCTTAACCTTGCAGCGCAAGCCTATGCCGGCGTTGGCGACGAAGTGCTCTACGTGCGCTTCGGTTTCTCGGTCTACGACATCGCTGCGCGGCGCTGCGGGGCCACGCCTGTCATCGCGCCCGATCGCGACTATGGCACTGATGTGGATGCGCTGCTTGCCAGCGTGACCGAACGGACGCGGGTGGTGTTCCTGGCCAATCCCAACAACCCCACCGGCAGCTACATCGGCCGCAGCGAAATCACGCGGCTGCACGCCGGGCTGCGCCCGGACATCCTGCTGGTGCTCGACCAGGCCTATGCCGAATATGTGGCGCCCGAAGACGCAGACGGCGCGCTCGAGCTTGCCGCGTCGAGCGCCAACGTGCTGGTCACGCGCACGTTTTCGAAGATCTACGGCCTTGCCGGCGAACGCATCGGCTGGGGCACCGGCGCGCCGGCGATCGTCGACATGCTCAACCGCATCCGGGGCCCGTTCAACGTCTCGCTCACCGCGCAGGCGGCCGGCATCGCGGCGGTGGCGGACCAGGACTTCGTCGAGGCGAGCCGGCTGCACAACCTGCGCGAGCGGACGCGCTTCGTCGCCGCGCTCGAGGCACTCGGCAACCACGGGCTTCGTCCGCTGCCGAGCGAGGCCAACTTCGTGCTGATCGAGTTTTCCGGCAAGCTGACCGCCGAAGCCGCCTACGACGGGTTGATGGAGCACGGCTACATCACGCGCTGGCTTCCGGGGCAGGGGCTGCCGCAGTGCCTGCGCATCACCATCGGCACGCCCGAACAGATGGACGATATCGCCACCGCGCTGCGCACCATGGCAGAGGCCGCACAGTGAGCGCCGCCCCTTTCCGCCACGTCGCGGTGATCGGCCTGGGCTTGCTCGGCGGTTCCGTGTTGCGGGCGGTGCAGCAGTACCTGCCCGATTCGGTGACCACCGGTTACGACGCCGATGCGGGCGTGCGCGCCCGCGCGCGCGAAATCGCGCTCGCCGGAACGGTTGCCGATAGCGCTTCCGAGGCCGTGACGGGTGCCGATCTGGTCGTGCTGTGCGTGCCGGTCGGCGCGATGGGCGCGGCGGCCAAGGCGATGGCGTCAGGGCTTTCACCGCAAACGCTGGTCACCGACGTCGGGTCGAGCAAGGCCAGCGTGATGGCGCAGCTGGGCGAGGCGTTGCCGGGCCATCCGGTGATCCCCTCCCACCCCGTCGCCGGTACCGAGCAGAGCGGGCCGGACGCAGGGTTCGCTACGCTGTTCCGCAACCGCTGGTGCATCGTCACCCCGCCCGAGGACGCCGATGCCGCGCAGGTCGCGGCGCTCAATGCCTTCTGGGAAGCGCTGGGCGCACGCGTGGAAACGATGGACCCCGAACACCACGATCGCGTGCTGGCCGTCACCAGCCACCTGCCGCACCTGATCGCCTATACTATCGTCGGCACCGCCTCGGACCTTGAGGAAGTGACCCAAAGCGAGGTCATCAAGTATTCGGCCGGCGGCTTCCGCGACTTCACCCGCATCGCCGCGTCCGATCCGACGATGTGGCGCGACGTGTTCCTCTCGAACCGCGAGGCGGTGCTGGAAATGCTCCAGCGCTTTACCGAGGACCTGACCGAGCTGCAGAAGGCGATCCGCAAGCGCGATGGTGATGCGCTGTTCGATCACTTTGCCCGCACCCGCGCGATCCGGCGAGGGATCATCGAAATGGGCCAGGACGATGCGCGGCCCGACTTCGGCCGCAGCGATCACAACGGCAGCGGTTGAAGGCCTAACCTTATCTGGCTCTAGATCACCAGAAACAGCACGGCGACGGCGGTCATCACCGCCGTCGACAGCCACCCGCCGAACGCCAGCCCGCGCGATACCACCAAGTTGCCCATGATCCGTCGGTTGCTGGCGATCAGCATCGTCACCACCATCAGCGGCGGGGCGAGCAGGCCGTTGACCACGGCAGACCAGTAAAGCGCCCTCATCGGGTTGATGTCGGAAAAGTTCATCGCGATCCCGGCGCAGGTTGCCAGCGCAATCACCGCATAGAACGCCTTGGCCTCGCGCGGCGCGCGGTTCAGCCCTTCGCGCCAGCCGAACATCTCTGCGATGGCATAGGCGACCGAGCCAGCCAGAATCGGCACGGCAAGCAGGCCAGTGCTGATGATGCCGATGGCGAAAAGCGCGAACGCAAGCTCGCCTGCCAGCGGCCGCAGCGCCGTTGCCGCTTCGACCGAACTGCTGATCTGGGTCACCCCGGCGACATGCAGCGTGGCGGCAGTGGCGATGACGATCACGATCGCGGTCAGGTTCGAGAAGGTCATGCCGATCAGCGTATCGGTGCGGATGCGCCGCAACTCCTTGCCGGCGCTGCGCGGACTGACCATCAGCGGCTTGGTGTGGCGGCGATGCTGCTCCTCCACTTCCTGCGCGGATTGCCAGAAGAACAGGTAGGGGCTGATCGTCGTGCCGAGCACGGCGACGAGCGCCATGACGTGATCGCTGTCGAAGGCGAAGCCGGGCACCAGCGTGCCCTTGATCGCGGCGGGCCAGTCGACCTGCGCCAGTACGACCACCGCGAAGTATGAGAACAGCGACAGCGTCGCCCACTTGAGCACGTTGGCGTAGCGTTCGTAAGAAACGAAGATCTCGAGCAGGATGCTGATCAACCCGAAGGCGATCGTCGCCGGCAGGACCGGGCCGGGCACAATCAGCGCAAAGGCCGCACCCATCGCGCCCAGGTCCGCGCCCAGGTTTATCACGTTGGCTACCAGCAGCAGCAGCACGACGATGCGCAGCAGGCTGCGTGGATAGTGCTCTTTGAGGTTCTGCGCGATACCGAGCCCGGTGCTGGCGCCGATGCGCGCGCAGATTTCCTGGATCGCGGCCATCAGCGGCAGGCTGAACAGCAGTGCCCAGGTAAGGTTGTAGCCGAACTGCGCGCCTACCTGGCTGTACGTGCCGATGCCGGACGGATCGTCGTCCGCCGCGCCGGTGACAAGGCCGGGGCCCAGCACTTCGAGCGCCCCGCGATGGTCGTCCCCGTCTGAAGAATACTGCTCCTGCCGGGGCGCTTCGCCGGTCATGGGACGGGATTCAGCGCGTTGATCGCGGCATGGACGCGGGCTTCGACTTCCTCGCGCGGGAGGCCAGGTGGGATCTCCTCGCCGAAGCGGTAATGGGCGATGCCCGCACGCTTCCAGCGCCGATGGTAAAGCGGGCCGGTATCGACTGCGACCGGAATCACCGGCAGGCCGAGCAGCTTGTAGATTCCGGCAAAGCCCGATTGCAGCGGCGCCTGCGTGCCGTGCGGCACACGCGTGCCTTCGGGAAAGATCACCAGCGGGCGGCCGTCGGCGGTCAGGCGGCGCGCTTCGGAAATCATCGTGCGCAAAGCGCGCGCGCCGGCATCGCGTTCCACAGAGATCAGGCCATAGCGTCGCCCGGTGCGGCCCCACAGCGGAATGCGCATCAGCTCGGCCTTGGCGAAGACCACTGGCAGATCGAACTGGCAGGGCAAATCGATCGCCTCGAAAAAGGCCTCGTGCTTGATCGCGTAGAGCACCTGTCCGCGGGGGGCATAGCCCGAAACCTCAAGCCGGATGCCCACCAGCGCGCGCGCGCACCAGCGATGGAACCCGGCCCAGGCGCGCACCACGCGCCGGAACCCCGGCATCGAGAACGGCACGCACAGCCCGCAGGCGAACACGAACAGCGCCGTTCCCGGATAGAACACGGCGTAGAACGCAAGGCTGCGCAGCACTTCGGAGAGCCGTGCTCCGCGTGAACCGTCGGTGGATGCCATTTCTGCCAGCGCCTACCAGCCCGCCGCCCACGCGATCAGGCGCGCGATCAACTTGTTGTATTCCATAAACAGGATCTTGAAGCTGGGACGCGACCGGACCGCGTCCTCCACGATCACCAGATCCTTCGGGCCGGCGATGCGCAAGTCGAAGGCGGCGCGGCGCATATGCCAATCGGTGGTGACGAGGCGGACCGAGGAGATGTGGCGCGCCGCTATCCAGCGTGCGGCTTCCTGTGCGTTCGACCGGGTGTCGACGCTTTCGTAGCCAAGCGTGACGCAGCAGGCGAACAAGCGCGGGGGCACGTCGTATTCGGCGGCGAATTCGCGCGGGCGCACTTCGGTATCGACGCCGGAGATCAGCAGCTTGTCCGCCTGATGCCGACGCAGGATATCGAACGCGCGGGGAATGCGGCCGCCGCTGCCCGTCAGCACCACGATGCCATCGGTGCGCACGTCGCCCGCCGGCTGCGGCAGGAACAGCGCGAACCACAGGAAGCCGAGCGTCCAGACCAGCAGAACGCTCGCCAGCAGACGACGGAAAAGGCCGGGTGGCTTGCGCATCGCCGATGATCCTACAGCATCTCGCGCAGGGCGGCGAGCACTGTCAGCCGCGCGGTGACGACGGCGAGCGCGATGCCGGCGAGCGGGATGATGCCTAGCGCCAGCCAGTCGATCCAGCCGAGCATCGCTCCGCTGGCCAGCCCGGAGCCGAGTGGTGCGAAGGCGCGGCCCAGCGCCAGCATCGCCGCCGTGCCGAACAGGAAGCCAGCGAGGCCGCCCACCGCCGCATCGACCGCCATGCCGCGCTGGAACACCCGCGCGATCTGCCGGTCCGTGCCGCCGAGCATGTGGACGATCTCGATCGTGGCGCGATGGCTGCCCAGCGCATTGCGCGATGCCAGCAGCACCGCCGCAACCGTGGCGAGCGCGAGCAGCGCGATCAGGCCGCCTGCCAGCCATTGCAGCGCCCCGATGGCCCGAAACACGGGCGTGAGCCAGGCGGATTGCGCGTCCACCCGCGCAGCGGGCGCGACTGGCTTGATACGCGCGCGCAGGGCGGCGAGGCGTTCGGGCGTTGCCGTGCCATCAAGCCGCAGGTCGATCAGCGCGGGGATGGGCAGCGCTTCTACGTCGTCTCCCGGGCGCGTGCCGAGCCAGGGCTCCATCAGGTCCTCGAGCCGGGCCTGCGCCACGCGATCTGCCGACGCGAGGCCCGGCATGCCTTTCAGCGCGGCAAGCGCGGCATCGGCTTGGCGATTGCGTTCGGCGGGGGCGGCCGAAACGATCTGGATGGTGACCCCGCCCTCCAGATCGGCGCTGGCGGCGCGCGCGGCGTTGCGCAGGGCAAGGCCGCTGCCGGCGGCAACCACGGTCAGCGCGATCATGATCGCGATCACCCACGGCATCGGGCCGGAAAGGGCGCCCTGTGGCAGAAGCCGGGCATCGCCGCGTCGCGTCGCGCCGGCTAGGGGAAGGGGCCAGGAGTTCATGCCAGCCCGTCGCTGTCCATCTCGCCCAGCCGGGGAGCGCCCGGTCCCCGCGCGTCGGCAAAGCCGATCCCGCCGCTTTCACGCCGCGGGGGATAGCGCAAGGCGCCGGTCGGATCGGCCAGCCGTCCCTTGTCAAGCCGCATCAGCAGGCTGCCATCGACCTTGCCCAGCAGGTGCAGGTCGTGGGTGGCGACGACAACGGTAGTGCCAAGCCGGTTGAGGCTTTCGAACAGGCGCATCAGCTTGAGCGCCATGTCCGGATCGACGTTGCCGGTCGGTTCGTCGGCCACAAGGATGTCGGGCCGGGCGATCACCGCCCGGGCGATGGCAACGCGTTGCTGCTCCCCGCCCGAAAGCGTGGCGGGGCGGGCATGCTGGCGATCGCCCAGGCCCACCCAGTCGAGCATTTCGGTCACCGGCCTGATGATCTCGCGCTCGCTCACCCCGGCAACGCGCAAGGGC
The DNA here is from genome assembly GCF_012927405.1 of Novosphingobium olei. Classification (GTDB taxonomy): domain Bacteria; phylum Pseudomonadota; class Alphaproteobacteria; order Sphingomonadales; family Sphingomonadaceae; genus Novosphingobium; species Novosphingobium olei. The sequence continues at coordinate 153,610 of NZ_JABBGM010000008.1, forward strand.
AAGGCCACGTTGTCGAAGGCCGAAAGATGGGGGACGAGGCGGAAGTCCTGGAACACAACGCCGATGCGGCGGCGAAAGCCTGGCAGGCGTTCGCGCGGCAGGGTGATGGCATCGGTACCGAACATGCGGATCAGCCCGCGCGACGGGCGCTGGGCCAGGTACAGCAGCTTGAGCAGGCTGGTCTTGCCCGCGCCGCTGGCGCCGGTGAGGAAATAGAAGCAGCCGGGATAGAGCGTGAAGGAAACGTCGGTCAGCACTTCACGCTCGGCGCCGTAACGCAGCCCGACGTTGTCGAACTGGACGATTTCGGCGTCGGTCGTGGTCATGTTGTTGCGGCGGATCCCGTGACGATGCTGCGCCGGTCTGCCCGGCATTGTGCACTTTGTGTCGTTTCCAGCGCTATAGGCGTCAATCCATGTGGAAAAAAGGCCGGGGACGCAATTTGCAGCACGCGCGGCTATTGTTTCCCTTGTGCCGGGCATGCTTAGACCTTGGTTCATGATTATCGCCTGTCCCGCCTGTTCGACGCGCTATGTCGTTCCCGACAGTGCGATCGGTGCAGAAGGTCGCACCGTCCGCTGCGCCAAGTGCCGCCACAGCTGGTTCCAGCAGGGGCCGGAGCTTCCTGAACGGGCGCCCGCCGCCGCGCCGGTGGTGGCTGCCGAACCGGTCGCAGCGCCAGTGCCGCAGCCTTCTGCCGCAGCCGCTCCGCAGGCCGCTCCGGCGCCCGCAGCTCCGCCGCCGCCCGCTGCCCCGGCCCCGGTTTCTCCACCCCCCGTTGCTGCAGTCGAGGATGCCGCACCCGCCGCGCCCAGCGTGCCGCGCCGCTATGGCTTCAGCGACGAAGGCGCGGATGATTTCCAGTCCGCCCCGTCGAGCTTCGATCACGAACCGCCGTTCCGCCCGCGCCGAAACCCCGCGAAGTTGTGGACAGCCGCAGCGGTCGCCTTCGCGCTGCTCGTGGCAGCGCTGATCGGCGCGGTCGCCTGGTTCGGCCTGCCCGACTGGCTTCCGGTGGCGCGGCCCACGTTCGGGCCCAATCAGGCTGACCTGCAGCTGTCCTTCCCGGCCGAGCGCCAGGACCGTCGCACCCTGCCCAACGGCACCGAATACTTCGGCGCCAGCGGCACGGTGACCAATGTCGGCAAGGATGTGCGCGATCTTCCGCCTATCCTGATCGTACTGCGCGATGCCAGCGACAAGGTCGTCTACACCTGGGACGTCAACCCGCCCAAGGCGAGCCTGAAGCCGGGAGAGAGCGTGACGATCAACGAGGCGGTAACCGACGTGCCGAAGTCCGCCAAGGTGGCCGAAATCGGCTGGAAACCGGAGTAGCACCGCGTCCGGAAGGGGGCCCGCCTGCGCGGCTATGAAAAAATCGTGCGATGGTTGTTGCGCCCCCCAAAGTCCTTTGCTAGGGGCGCCCTCCTACCCCGACGGGACGCCGATTTTCGAGCCAGCTCGAAGCCTTCGCGCCCGGGACGATATGCGGTCGTGGCGGAATTGGTAGACGCGCAACGTTGAGGTCGTTGTGGGCGAAAGCCCGTGGAAGTTCGAGTCTTCTCGACCGCACCAGTCAGTGTTAAGTTCTTCAGAGGAAACGAAAATTCTCTCTGAGGGGACTGGCGGAGGGATTTCCTCAAAGTCACCCAATGGCGTCCGTTAATCGTCAGGTCGCGGAATGCGCTCGTACTCGCGTGAACATTATCCGCGTGGATAATTTAGTGACGAAACTTGTGGCGATTTTGTACTTTTTCTCGAGTCTTCTCGAAAGCACCAGACAGTCAGCATGAGACACTGATCTTCGCCTTCGGGCACCTTTAGGTGTAATGGCGCGCAGAACCGCGACTGTCGTGGGATATGCGCTGGCGGCGTGCGGGCAGAGAATACAGATCTTGCCTCTAGAAGGCCGCCGAATCTGTCCCGATTCTCCGCTCGCGCTTTCCTGACTGCAGGTCGATTTTCGGGCGGAGCAGAGCGCTAGTGCTCCAGCCCGAACACGCGCTCCTGTTCGCTCCAGTCGAGCGGCAGATCGGTACCCAGCAGGTTCTTCTTGGTCATGCCCTTCGGCTGCGTTCCAGCGACAGCAAGCTCGACCAGGCGAGGACTGAGCCAGGAAAGGCGCAGCAGTTTTGCCAGCCGTGTTCGGCAGCAGGTTTCCCGAGCCGCAATCTGGTTGAGCGACTGCCCGGGCGAGGCGAGTATCATGCGCCGTGCCTCGAAGGCATCGGAGAGCAGCTGGATCAACTGCTGGTCGGGCTGGTGCGAATCGTCGCCTGGCGCATTGACGCGCAGCTTGCGGATTCCGAAATGATACCGCCCGCCATTCCGAGGAATTCCCGCCCGGGATTCCGACCTGATCCCGCCCCCCCATTCCGATTAATTCCCGCCCACCTTCCCGGTGGTGTCGAGGCTGATCG
>NZ_JABBGM010000009.1 GCF_012927405.1 Novosphingobium olei
GCCGATCCGGGATAGCCAACGCCCCGCCGGCCACTCGCCACAGCGTTCCTCTTGCCCTCCACGCGCAAGCGCCACGCATGGCGCCCGCGCCGGTCGCGCAGGTCCGTATCTTCCCCACGGCGTTATCGTCCGGGCTCGCCGCCGGATGCGCTTCCATGTCTTGCGGTCAGTCCGCGCGTCGCCGCTCCAGCCAGAACACCATCGCGCTCGCCGCCGCCATGAACAGGAAGGGCATGGCGGGGAAGTGGAAGCGCGACTGGCCCGAAAAGACCATCGCGATCGCGCTCGGGTAGGCGGCGATGGCATAGGGCAGGCACCACCAGTCGACCGCACCCAGCCCCGCGCCCCCTCCGGCCCGTAGCCGCGCCAGCAGGGTCAGCGGAATCGCCAGCAGGGCCAGCGCCAGCACCGCCCAGTAGAGCGCCTGGTTGACGGCGCGGATCAGCAGGAAGGCGCGCGGGTCGTAGTGCTTCGCGCCGGTTTCATAGGCCCAGACGCCTTCGCCGTCGCTGACCCACAACTTGGCGAGCTTCAGCGGCATCAGCACGGCAAAGCGCATCGGGTGGGCCCTGATCCATTCGAGGCCGAGCCGCTTCGCCTCGTCGTCGTAGGTCAGTTCGGTCAGGTCGCGCTGCGCATCGAGCGCGCGCACCACCGGGTCTTCGGGGGTGAAGCCGCCGCGCGCGCTGTCGTTGTTGCCGGTCAGCAGGGTGATCCCGCCGTTGGTCGACACCGCGACGAAGCGCCCCAGCTCGCGCTCGTTGCGCATCGACCAGGGCAGCACAACCGCCCCCGCCAGAGCCAGCACGGCAAGCCCGCGCCCCAGCGTGCGGGGCAGGCGGGGCAGGATCGGCCGTTCGCGCAGCAGCGCGATGCCCAGCACCAGCGGCACCACGATCAGCGTCTGCGCCTTGACCAGCGTGGCCATCCCCAGCACCAGCCCGCCCGCCAGCGTGCGCCAGGCCCCGGGCCGCGCCAGCAGCCAGCAGCTCGCCAGCAGCAGCAGGGTGTAGAACACCTCGGTCAGCGCGAGCGGGGTGTAGAGCACCGCGTTGGGGTAGACCGCATAGCCGAGCAGCGCGAGGCTGGCGGCGCTTTCCGATCCGGTCACCTGCCGTGAGAGATCGAGCAGCAGCCAGCCCGACAGCGCCGCGGCGGCAAGGTTGGCAAGCCCCACCGTCCAGATCGAGGTGCCGAGCAGGCGGAAGGCGACCGACAGCGCCATCGGCCAGCCCGGCGGCCAATAGGCGGTGGCATGGCCATCGTTGGCAAGATAGCCGAGCCCGGCGGCAAGGCTCGCCGCGCGCGAATAGTAGAAATCGGCGTCCGAAGTCGGCGTCACCGCCAGCGCGATCGCGCCCAGCCGCAGCAGCACGAGCAGCGCGAACGCCACCAAGATGAAGCGCCGGTGGAGCAGCAAGCGCTGGAGCAGGGCAGGGGGCGAAGGGTTCACAAGGGTGGTGTCTCGCAGCTTGGCGTAAACATAGCGTTGTCCCGCCAAAGCCGATAGGCAAGCGGCCATGACCGCCGATGCCATTGCCCCTGTCGCCCACCATACCGGCCCTGACGGCCTGCGCCTTGCCCACCGCTTCCTTTCCGGCGCGGAGCCGGCGCTGGTGTTCCTGCCCGGCTACATGTCCGACATGGCGGGATCGAAGGCCGAAGCGGTGCTCGCCCATGCTGCGGCGCAAGGGCGCGCCTGCCTGCTGCTCGATTATTCGGGCTGCGGCCTGTCCGAAGGCGATTTTGCCGATGGCACGCTGTCGCGCTGGCGCGACGAGGTGGTCGACCTGATCGCGGCCAGCGGCATTGCCCGCGCGGTGCTGTGCGGATCGTCGATGGGCGGCTGGCTGATGCTGCTGGTCGCCCGCGCCATTCCGGACAGGACCGCCGCGCTGGTCGGCATCGCCGCCGCGCCCGACTTCACCGACTGGGGCTTCAGCGAGGCGCAGAAGGCGCAGCTTGCCGCTGGGCGCACCATCTTCGAAGACAATCCCTATGGCCCCGAACCCACGCCGACCCACGCCACGTTCTGGCAGGATGGAGAGGCGCAGCGCCAGCTGGGGGGCACGATCCCGTTCGATGGCCCGGTGCGCCTGATCCACGGCCAGGCCGATCCGGACGTGCCGTGGGACGTTTCGCTGCGCCATGCCGCCGCCCTGCGTTCAGCCGATGTGCAGGTCCACCTGATCAAGGACGGCGACCACCGCCTGTCGCGCGAGCAGGACATCGCCCTGCTGCTGCGCACCCTCGATGCCTTGCCCGCGGACGGGGGCTGAGATGCTCCCCGCCCACGGCGCATGAAGGATGCTGACACGCCGATGATCCTGACCCTGCCCCTTCTCGCCGCGATGGCGATGCCTGTTCCGCTGACCCAGCCCGCCCATCTGCAGGTCGGCCCCAATCCTTCGCCGCAGCAGGCATCGCCCCTGCCGATTCCGCGCCGCCGCCGCGTGGTCGAAACCGCGCCGGGCACCGATGGCGCCGCGTCCGAGGAGAAGAAGCAGATGCCAGACCGTCTTGCCGCCTGCCTCGCCACCGGGCGACAGGACCTGACCGCCGGACTCGCTTCGGCGCGGCTGTGGCGCGATGGCGCCAAGACCGATTTCGAGCGCACCCGCGCCAACCAGTGCCTGGGGCTGCTGCTCAACGAAAGCGGCGACTATGCCGGGGCCGAAGGGGCCTTTGCCGCCGCCGTGGCGACGATCCCGCCCGAACAGGCGGCATCGTCGTTCCAGCTGCTCGGCATGGCCGGGAACGCCGCGCTGGCGGGCGGCCATGCCGACAAGGCGGTCGACTGGTTCGACCAGGCGCTGGCGTTGAAAGGCGTGGGCGACAACGCCGCGCGCGCCTCGCTCCAGACCGATCGCGCCCGCGCGCTGGTGGCCGCCGGGCGGATGGCCGAAGCCGGTGGCGCGCTCGATGAAGCGCACCGCCTTGCACCCGAGGACGCCGAAGGCTGGCTGCTGTCGGCAACGCTCGCCCGCCGGGGTGGCGATCTCGACCGGGCCCAGCGCGATATCGAGGTGGCCGCCGCCAAGGATCCGCGCGATCCCGCCATCGGGCTCGAAGCCGGGGTCATCGCCGTGCTGGCGGGGCGCGACGTCGCCGCGATGAAATCGTGGGATTCGGTGATCAAGGCCGCGCCGAACAGCCCGGAGGCAAAGACCGCGCGCGGCTATCTTGAACAACTCGGGCCTGTTCCCACATCCTCTGCAACGGCATCGGCCCCCGCACCGGGTGGCCCCGCAGCGGAAAAGAAGGCCACGCCATGAAGCTATCCGTCCTCGATCTGGTCCCCGTGGTCGAGGGCGGCACGGTCGGCCAGGCGCTCGCCGATGCGGCGGCGCTGGCGCAGACCGCCGAGGCCTGCGGCTACAACCGCTACTGGGTGGCCGAACATCACGGCATGGAAGGCATCGCCAGCGCCGCGGTCGCGGTCACGCTGGCGCACGTCGGGCACGCCACCAAGACCATCCGCATCGGCGCGGGCGGCATCATGCTGCCCAACCACAACCCGCTGGTGATCGCCGAACAGTTCGGCACGCTGGACGCGCTGTTTCCCGGCCGCATCGATCTGGGGCTGGGCCGCGCGCCCGGGGCTGACCAGCGCATCGTCCAGGCGCTGCGCAAGGACGTGAACCGCGCGGCCGAGCACTTCGCCGACGACGTGTTCGAACTCCAGCTGCAGTTCGCCGGCGACAGCCGCCTGCATCTGCAGGCAACGCCGGGGCTGGGCTCTGCGCCGCAGATGTGGATCCTGGGATCGAGCCTGTTCGGCGCGCAGCTCGCGGCGATGCTGGGCTTGCCCTATGCCTTCGCCTCGCACTTCGCGCCCGATCACCTCGATGCCGCGCTCAAGATGTATCGCGAACGGTTCACCCCGTCGGCCACCCTCGACAAGCCTTACTGCGCCGCCGCGATCAACGTGATCGCCGCGCCCACCGACGAGGAAGCGGTGCTGCTCGCCTCGTCGATGGACCAGAGCTTCGTGCGGCTGCGCAGCGGCAATCCGGGCAAGCTGCCGCCGCCGGTGCCGGGCTATCGCGATACGCTGCCGCCGCAGGCCGAAGCCATGCTGGCCCACATGCGCCAGGTTTCCGCGATCGGCAGCCCGCGCACCGTGCGCGAACGGCTCGAAGCGTTCCAGGCGCGCACCGGCGCGGACGAACTGATCGTTTCAGGATCGACCTTCGATCCGGCGCTGCGTCGCCGCTCGCTCGAACTGACGATGGAAGCGGTCTCGGGCCCCGTTCCCGCTTGAAGGCCTGGCTGCGCGACTAAGCATTCGCGCGGAACGGACTCGCCCGCACGCTGTTAACGCGGCCAAGTCTAGCGTGGATTCGCGGGCGACGAGCATCTTGAAGTTGCGTAACGAAAAGAATATCACGCGTACGATTGCAACAGTGCAATGACATAAAATTATAACGACGCGACATCGCATCGCGCCGGTCCAGCGGGAAGAACGCCATGGCCACGAGTTCCATCGACCCCACCGCCGCCCCAGCCACGGGCATCGATCCGTCTGGCGCGCTGGCGACCACGCTTGCCAGCCGCTTCGCCGCTTCGCTCCTCCCCGCCGAAAAGGCCGATTTCGACAGCCAGCGCCTGGCCGAGGCGGCGCGCTTTGCGATGATCGCCGCGCACCGCCGGCGCGGCAGCGAAGCATCGATGGCGATCGAGAGCGTGGGCGGCAGCGAAACCAGCGCGCGGTACCTGCGCATCGCGGTGGTCAACGACGACATGCCGTTCCTGGTCGATTCGATCACCGCGACGATTGCCGCGCAGGGCCTGTCGATCGACCGGCTGGTCCACCCGGTGGTGGCCGTCCGGCGCGATGGCGATGGCCACCTGGTGGCGCTGCCCGATGGCGATGCGCCGGGCGAAAGCCGCGAATCGATCGTCTATCTCGAAACCGAACGCGCCGATGCCAAGGCCCGGCGTGACCTGACCAGCGCGCTCGCCGCCACGCTCGACGATGTTCACGCCGCCGTGGCCGACTGGCCGCGGATGCAGGCGGCGATGCAGGAAGATGCGCGCCGCCTGGCCGATCCGGAGGGCGCCGCGCTGCTGCGCTGGCTGGCCGATGGCATGCTGACGCAGCTGGGCCACGTCACCCGCCGCCGCGATGGCAGCGAAGGCGAAAAGCTCGGCATCTGCCGCGCCAGCGACCAGCCGCTGCTCGCCGCTGCCTCGTACGAACGCGCCTTCGCCTGGTTCGACCACGTGGGTGCTGATGGAGCCGGCCGTGCGCCGCTGATCGTCAAGGCCAACCGCATCGCGCGCGTCCACCGCCGCGTGCCGCTAGACTTGTTCATCGTGCCCGTGATCGAACAGGGGCAGGTGGTGGCGATCTCGATCCACGCCGGGGTGTGGACCAGCGCCGCGCTGGCCGCCGCGCCCGATCGCATCCCGCGCATGCGCACCCAGCTTGCCGACCTGATGGACAAGTTCGACTTCGCGCCGCAGGGCCATGCCGGCAAGGCGCTGGTCCATGCGCTGACCGCGCTGCCGCACGACCTGCTGATCGGCTTCGACGACCACGATCTGGAACGCATCGCCACCACGATGATGAGCCTGGTCGACCGACCGCGCCCGCGCCTCGCGCTGGTCCGCGCCCCGCTCGCCCGCCATCTCTTCGCCTTCGTGTGGCTGCCGCGCGACGTGCAGTCGACCGAGGTGCGCCTGCAGGTGAAGGCGATGCTCGAGGCCGAGACCGGCGCGCAAGTGCTCGACTGGAGCCTGCAGGTCGAAGGCAGCACGCTCGCCATGATGCGCTTCGTGCTCGACATTCGCGACGGGCAGGACGTGCCCGACGAAGCCGCGCTGGATGCGGCGCTGCAGGCGATGGTGCGCGGATGGGCCGGCGCGGTCGAGGCCGAGCTTGCCCGCACCGAGGAGCCGTCGCGCGCCGCCGCGCTCGCCACCCGCTATGCCGAAGCGTTCCCGGTCGGCTATCGCGCCGCGCAAGGCGCAAGCGAGGCGGCGGACGACATCCGCGTGCTGCGCGGCCTCAACGGCACCAACGCCCCGCGCCGCGCCGCGCGCCTCCACCGTCTGGCGGGTGAGGAAGGGCTGCGGCTCAAGCTCTACCAGCGCGAAGGCGCCATCGTCCTGTCGGACGCGGTGCCGGTGCTGGAAAACTTCGGCTTCCGCGTGCTGGAAGAAGTGCCCACCGCGCTCGACAAGGGGCGACTGGGCTTCATTCACGATTTCCTCGTCGGCACGCCCGTGGGCAGCAACCCGGACGACCTGCTGGCGCGCGCAGGCGCGATCGAGGCCTCGCTTGCCGCCGTGCTCAACGGAGGGGCCGAGGACGATGCGTTCAACCGCCTGATCGTGGCGGTGGGCCTGTCCGCGCCCGAGGCGAACTGGCTGCGCGCGTGGTTCCGTTACCTGCGCCAGACGGGCCTCACCTTCACCATCCAGACCGTGGTCGATGCGCTGCGCAATGCGGGTGCGGTCACGCGCGGGCTCGTCGCGCTGTTCGCCGCCCGGCATGATCCGAAATTCGCCGGCGACCGTGCCAAGGCCGAAGGCGATGCGGCCGAGGCGATCCGCGCCGGGCTTGCGGGCGTGGCCGCGATCAACGACGACCGCCTGCTGCGCGCCTTCCGCGCCGTGGTCGAAGCGGTGCTGCGCACCAATGCCTTTGCCCCGGCGGCGGAGGAAGCGCTGGCCTTCAAGATCGATTCGTCGCTCGTACCCGGCCTGCCCCGGCCGGTGCCGTGGCGCGAGATCTTCGTCTATTCGCCGCGCGTCGAAGGCATTCACTTGCGCGCCGGGCCCGTCGCGCGCGGCGGCCTGCGCTGGTCGGACCGGCGCGACGACTTCCGCACCGAAATCCTTGGCCTGATGAAGGCGCAGCGCGTGAAGAACGCGGTGATCGTGCCGACCGGGGCCAAGGGCGGGTTCTATCCCAAGCAGCTGCCCGATCCTGCGACCGACCGCGAAGGCTGGCTGGCCGAAGGCAAGGCCAGCTACCAGGTGTTCATCCGCACGCTGCTGTCGATCACCGACAACATCGTCGAAAACAAGGTGGTCCATCCGGCCGGCGTGGTCATCCGCGATGGCGAGGATCCGTACTTCGTGGTCGCCGCCGACAAGGGCACCGCGACCTTCTCCGACGTTGCCAACGCCATCGCCGCCGAACGCGATTTCTGGCTCGACGACGCTTTCGCCAGCGGCGGCTCGAAGGGCTATGACCACAAGGCGATGGGCATCACCGCCAAGGGCGCGTGGCTGTCGGTGCGGCGCCATTTCCTGGAAATGGGCGTCGACGTGCAGTCCGAACCGGTGCGCGTGGCGGGCTGCGGCGACATGTCGGGCGACGTGTTCGGCAACGGCATGCTGCTCAGCCAGTCGATCAAGCTGGTCGCCGCGTTCGACCACCGTCACGTGTTCCTCGATCCCGATCCCGATCCGGCGGCAAGCTGGACGGAACGCGCGCGCATGTTCGCGCTGCCCCGGTCGAGCTGGGACGATTACGACAAGAGCCTGATTTCCGAAGGCGGCGGCGTCTTCCCGCGCACGATGAAGGCAATTCCGCTGTCGCCGCAGGTGCAGGCGCTGCTCGGCGTTGCGCTCGACGAGATCGACCCCGACACGCTGATCTCGCTGATCCTGCAGAGCCCGGTGGACCTGCTGTGGTTCGGCGGCATCGGCACGTATGTGCGGGCAAGCCACCAGAACAACGTCGAAGTGGGCGATCCCGCCAACGACACCGTTCGCGTCGCTGCCAACGAAGTGCGCGCCAAGGTGATCGGCGAAGGCGCCAACCTTGGCACCACGCAGGCCGCCCGCATTGAATTCGCTCTCCACGGCGGGCGCATCAACACCGACTTCATCGACAATTCGGCCGGCGTCGATTGTTCGGACAACGAGGTCAACATCAAGATCGCGCTCGCTGCGGCCAAGCGCGCCGGCCACCTCGACGAGGACGGCCGCGTCGCGCTGCTGACCGAGATGACCGACGCGGTCGCGCACCTGGTGCTGGAAGACAACCGGCTGCAGGCGCTCGCCCTGTCGATTGCCGAGCGCGGCGGTGCCGGTGCGGTGCCGGCGCAGTCGCGGGTGATCGACGTGCTGGAAGAAGGCGGCGATCTCGACCGCAAGACCGAGGGCCTCGCCAGCGCCGAGGACTACGCCCGCCGTGCGGGCGCCGGGCTGGGCCTCACCCGCCCGGAACTCGCCGTGCTGCTGTCGAGCGCCAAGCTGGTGCTGCAGCGCGCGCTGGAAGACAGCCCCGTGGTCGACGATCCGGTGATGGAAGTCGAACTTGTCGCCGCGTTCCCGCCGCAGATGCAGGAACGCTTCGAAACCGAGATCGTCCACCACCGCCTGCGCCGCGAAATCATCGCGACCAAGCTCGCCAACCGCATCATCAACCGCATGGGCCCGGTCCATCCGTTCGAACTGATGGAAGAGGAAGGCTGCACGCTGGCGCAAGTCGCCGCCGCCTTCGTCGCCGCCGAACGGCTGCTCGACCTGCCCGAAACGTGGGCGCTGCTCGATGACACGGCGATGGCCGAAGACCAGCGCATCGCCATGTTCGAACGCGTGGCGCGGGGCCTTCGCGGCCATGTCGCCGATGTGCTGCGCGCCGGGCGCGGCACGCTTTCGCCCGATGCGCTGATCGAGGATCTGGCCGGCGGTGTCGGCCTGCTGTCGCACACCGCGGCCGAACTGCTGCGCGGCGAAGCGCAGGCGCAGGCGGCGCGGATGCGGCAGGACCTTGCGGCCCAGGGCGTGCCCGATGCGATCGTCGATCGCGTGGCGCACTTGTTCGATCTCGACGGTGCGATCGGCCTGGCCCACCTTGCGGGCGAGCTGAACGTCGATGCGGCGCGGCTTACGGGCGCGTTCGCCGATCTGGGCGCGGGGCTGGGGCTCGACTGGGCGCAGCAGGCGGCCAGCCGGTCCAACCCGTCGGACACGTGGGAACGGCTGCTGGTTTCGGGCCTTGCGCGCGATTTCCAGCAGATGCGCTTGGACTTCCTTGCCCGCAACGGCGGCGGCGATCCCGATGGCGGCGTCGCGCGCTGGTTCGCCGCGCACGAAGTGCCGGTGCGCCAGTTCCGCGCGCTGATCACCCGGGCGCAGGCGAATCCGGTGCCCGCGCCCGCCATGCTCGCCCAGATCGCCAGCCAGGCGCGCACGCTGCTGATGCGCTGAGTTTGGCCCGATCCGACTTTTTGCCCAATCCGACTTTTTGACCGGGATTAGTTGACGCGTCCGTCTTTTCTGCCAATTCGGCCACCAAACGTGGAGGATCGTGGCATGGATAAGGCGGACGTTGTCATTGTCGGGGCCGGGCACGGCGGGGCGCAGGCGGCGATCGCCTTGCGGCAGAACGGGTTCGAAGGCTCGATCCTGGTGCTGGGACGCGAACCCGAGCTGCCCTATGAACGCCCGCCGCTGTCCAAGGAATACCTGGCCCGCGACAAGACCTTCGACCGCATCCTGATCCGCCCGGCGCAGTTCTGGGAAGACAAGAAGGTCACCATGGCCCTGGGCCGCGAAGTGACCAAGGTCGATGCCGTGGCCAAGGTCCTGACCCTGGCCGATGGATCGAGCGTCGAATACGGCTCGCTGATCTGGGCAGCGGGCGGCGATCCGCGCCGCCTGTCGTGCGCCGGGGCCGATCTTGCCGGCGTCCACGCCGTGCGCACGCGCGCCGATGTCGATACGCTGATGGGCCAGCTCGATGCCGGCGCGAAGACCGCGGTGGTGATCGGCGGCGGCTACATCGGGCTGGAAGCGGCAGCGGTGCTGACCAAGTTCGGCGTGCACGTGACCCTGCTCGAAGCGCTGCCGCGCGTGCTGGCGCGCGTCGCGGGCGAAGCGCTGTCGACCTTCTACCAGGACGAACACCGCGCCCACGGCGTGGACCTGCGCACCGAGGTCGCGGTCGACTGCATCGAGGGCGACGGCGCCCAGGTGACCGGCGTGAAGCTGGCCGATGGCAGCGTCCTGCCGGCCGAGATCGTGATCGTCGGCATCGGCATCATCCCCTCGGTCGGCCCGCTGCTGAGCGCGGGCGCGGCGGGTGGCAATGGCGTCGACATCGACGAATACTGCCGCACCTCGCTGCCCGACGTCTACGCGATCGGCGATTGCGCGGCCCATGCCAACGATTTCGCCGATGGCGCGGTGATCCGCCTCGAATCGGTGCAGAATGCCAACGACCAGGGGACCACCGCGGCCAAGGCGATCTGCGGCAATCCGGTGCCGTACAAGGCAACCCCGTGGTTCTGGTCCAACCAGTATGACCTGCGCCTGCAGACCGTGGGCCTGTCGACCGGGCACGATGCCACGGTGCTGCGCGGCGATCCGGCAACGCGCTCGTTTTCGGTGATCTACCTCAAGGGCGGCAAGGTGATCGCGCTCGACTGCGTGAACATGGTCAAGGACTATGTGCAGGGCAAGAAGCTGGTCGAAACGCGCGCCGCCATCGCGCCGGAAAAGCTCGCCGATGCCGCCGTGCCGCTCAAGGAACTTGTCTAGATCCTCGCTCTGATCTCACAGTTCCGTCCGTCCTGAGCTTGTCGAAGTACCGCTCTTGTTCTTCGCGGGTTGCGCTGCGTTGCAAGGGGAAGGACAGCCCTTCGACAAGCTCAGGGCAGGCGGGGTTGGGGTGATGCGAGCCGCGCGAGCGCCCAGCGGGCGGCTTCGGCCACCGCGGGGTCGGGGTCGTTGAGCAGGGCGGTAACGGGGCCTGCCAGCGCCGCATCGCCGCTGTTGCCGGCGGCGTAGAGGCAGTTGCGCACCATCCGGTCGCGGCCGATGCGCTTGATCGGGGAGCCGGCGAACACCCGGCGGAAGGTCGCATCGTCGAGCGCGAGCAGTTCGGCCAGCTTGGGCGCCACGAGTTCGGCGCGGGGGAGGTAGGCGCGGTTGGCCTGCGCCGCCCTGGCGAACGAGTTCCACGGGCACACCGCCAGGCAATCGTCGCAGCCGTAGATGCGGTTGCCGAGCCCGGCGCGTAAGGTTTCGGGCACCGGGCCCTTGTGCTCGATGGTGAGGTAGGAGACGCAGCGCCGCGCATCGAGGCGGTAGGGCGCGGGGAAGGCCTGCGTGGGGCAGGCATCCTGGCAGGCGCGGCACGATCCGCAGCGGTCCGCGTGGGGGGTGTCGAACGGCAGGTCGATCGTGGTGAACACCGCGCCCAGGAACAGCCAGCTGCCGTGGGTGCGGCTGACCATGTTGGTGTGCTTGCCCTGCCAGCCTAGCCCCGCCGCCTGTCCCAGCGGCTTTTCCATCACCGGGGCGGTGTCGACGAAGACCTTGACCTCCGCCCCCGGCACTTGCGCCACCAGCCAGCGTGCCAGCGCCTTGAGCGCGCGCTTCACCACGTCGTGATAGTCGGCCCCTTGCGCATAGACCGAGATGCGGCCCCGGTCTGGCACGTCCGCCAGCGCCAGCGGATCGTGCGCGGGGGCATAGCTCATGCCCAGCGCGATCACGCTTTTCGCTTCGGGCCAGAGCGACTGCGGCCCGCGCCGGTGGTGCAGGCGGGTTTCCATCCAGTCCATGGTGCCGTGCGCGCCTTCGCCCAGCCACTGCTCCAGCCGTTCGCCGCGCAACGGATCGTCGGCGGCGGGCGCAATGCCGCAGGCGGCAAAGCCCAAAGCCTCGGCCTCGGCCCTGATCTTTTGGGCAAGTGCTGCGTGCGCGTTAACCAAACTTGCTGTCCCGCTCGTTCATCGCCTAGGGTTAACGCCTCGCAGTCATGAAGATCCAGCTAGGGGAATGGGCGGTGTCGGGCAATCATGGCGATGCTGCCGCTGTTGACGCTTGCGGAGCGGAACTGGCCATCGAAGCGCGCGCGCTGGTCAAGCGGTTCGACGATTTCACCGCGGTCGACGGGGTCGACATCAGCGTTCCCAAGGGCGCGATCTACGGCATTCTCGGCCCCAACGGCGCGGGCAAGACCACCACGCTGCGCATGCTGCTGGGCATCATCGATCCCGATTCGGGCACCCGCCGCGTGCTCGGCTCCGACCGGCCGACCGAGGTTGCCCGGCGCATCGGCTACCTGCCCGAAGAGCGCGGGCTGTACCCGGCGATGAAGGCGACCGATGCCATCGCCTTCCTCGCCGCGCTGCGCGGGGTGCCGCTGGCGGAAGGGCGGCGCAAGGGGCGCGAACTGCTCGAAGCGCATGGCCTTGGCTATGCCGCCGACCGCCAGATTCGCCAGCTTTCCAAGGGCATGGCGCAGCAGGTGCAACTGCTCGGCACGCTGGTCCACCAGCCCGATCTGGTGGTGTTCGACGAACCGTTTTCGGGCCTCGACGCGCTCAACCAGGGCAAGCTCGAACGCACGATCCGCGATCTGGCGGCGCGTGGCACCACGGTGATCTTTTCGACCCACGTGATCGCCCACGCCGAGCGGCTGTGCGACCAGGTGGCGATCATCGCCGGGGGCAAGGTGCCGTTTGCCGGGCCCGTGGACGCCGCGCGCGATCGGCTGCGCCCGCAGGTGCGGCTGGAAACACGTGTTGCAGATGGGCCGTGGCGCGCCGCACTGCCCGCCGATGCGCGGCACGAAGGCGCGTTCTGGTACTTCACCCTGCCCGAAAGCGGGATCGAGCCGCTGCTGCGCGCGCTGATCGAAGGGGAGGCGGGGATCCTCAGCCTGTCGATCGAGCGGGCCGGCCTGCACGATGCCTTCGTCGCCATCGCGGGCGAAGCGGCGGCCAGGGCGCTGGAGGAAAGCGCGGCCGAAGCGGCGCAAGGACGCCAAGCGAAAGGAGGGCGCCGCTGATGCTGCCTGAAAAACTGCGCGCGGCCTTCGTCGTCGCCCGGCGCGATTTCGTCGCGGTGATCTTTTCCAAGACCTTCATCTTCTTCCTGCTGGGGCCGCTGTTCCCACTGGTGATCGGCGCGATGGCGGGGTCGATCGGTGCGCAAGTGCAGCGCGATCTCGACAATCCGTCGATCGGCGTTGCCATGCCCGCGCACCAGGGTGACCGGCTGGTTCGTGCGCGCAACGCCATGGCCGACCGCATGGCCGGGCAAGTGCCCGATTTCGTCGTGCTGGACCGCCTGCGCGATGGCGAGACGTTCGATGCGCGCGCCGAACTCGCCAAGGGCAGCGGCGTTGCGGCCGTGGTCACCGGCACGCTCGATGCGCCGGTGCTGACCGGCCCGCAGGGGCGCATCGGCGATTGGCAGGGAATGATCTCGACCTTCGCCGCCCGCGCCCGCACGGCGAGCCCGACCGCCTTTCCCGAAGTGCGCGGCGACGTGGTGCAGACCACCGCCGCCAGCCAGCGCAACGGCCGCATCGCCACCGCGCAGGGCGGGCAGGTGCTGCTGTTCCTGCTGACCATGCTGCTCGCCGGCATGGTGCTGTCCAACCTGGTGGAGGAAAAGGGCAACAAGATCATCGAGGTGCTGGCCGCGGCCATCCCGATGGACGCACTGTTCCTGGGCAAGCTGTTCGCCATGCTGGCGGTCAGCCTTGTCGGCATCGCCGTGTGGGGCACGGCCTATGGCGCGCTGGTGATGGCCGGCATGCGATCGATGCCCGAACTGGCGACGCCGGCGGTGGGCTGGCCGGTGTTCCTGGTGCTGGGCTTCCTCTACTTCGCCATGGCCTACCTGCTGCTGGGGTCGCTGTTCCTGTCGATCGGCGGCATGGCGACGACGGTGCGCGAAGTGCAGACGCTGTCGATGCCGGTGACGATGATGCAGCTGATGGTGTTCTTCTTCGCCAGCTTCGCGCTGGCTCGGCCGGGCACCTGGATCGAATGGGCGGCCATCCTGTTCCCGGTCAGCTCGCCCTTCGCGATGATCGCGCAGGCCGCGCAGAAGCCGGCGCTGTGGCCGCATCTGCTGGCGCTCGGCTGGCAGGCCACGTGGGTGCTGCTGATCGTGCGGATGGGCGCGCAGCTGTTCCGCCGCACCGTGCTGAAATCGGGGGCGAGTGGGCGTCCGGCGCGGCGTTCGATCTTCGCGATGTTGCGAAAACCGGCCTAATTGACACTCGTGTAGGTTGCGCGGATAGTACGCGCACAAGGCGGCCGTCGGACGGGCGAGTCGCCGCGCATGAGAGGATCCGCATGGCCACGCAACTCGCGCCCGAGGCACCTGCTTTCACCTATCGCCGTTCGCCCACCGCCAACGAAGCGTTCGAGGAATGGCTGCGCAGCAATCCGCAGGCGCTGCCGACGCACACCCACCCGTGGGACGTCAGCCGCTCCGACATCTACGTCAACGACACCTGGGGCCCGATCTTCCGCGAAATGCGCGAGAAGGCGCCCGTCAACAAGGTGACCGGCACGCCCTATGGCGATTACTGGAACGTGGCGAGCCACCAGGCGATCAGCCATGTCGAGGCGCTGCCCGAGCTGTTCTCCTCGTCGTGGCGCCATGGCGGCATCACCATCGGCGATCCGCCGGCCGACATTGATCCCGAAGTGCTCGCCGAACGGCAGCTGCCGATGTTCATCGCGATGGACCGGCCCGAGCACACCGGCCAGCGCCGCACCGTGGCGCCCGCCTTCACGCCCGCCAAGATCGTGGAGATGGAGGCGGAAATCCGCCGCCGCACCGCCACCGTGCTCGATTCGCTGCCGGTCGGCGAAAAGTTCGACTGGGTCGACAAGGTTTCGATCGAGCTGACCACGGGCATGCTCGCGATCCTGTTCGGCTTCCCGTGGGAAGACCGCCGCCTGCTGACGTTCTGGTCGGACTGGGCGGGCGATGTCGAGCTGACGCTGGCGCGCGATCTGGCCGACGACCGCCACGCGATCCTGATGGAGATGGCGCACTATTTCCAGCGCCTGTGGATGGAGCGGATGGGGGCGGCGCCGACGCCCGACCTCATCTCGATGATGATCCATTCCGAGGCGATGAGCCACATGAGCCCGCAGGAGTTCATGGGCAACCTGGTGCTGCTGATCGTGGGCGGCAACGATACCACGCGCAACACCATGTCGGGCATCGTCCACGCGCTGCACACCTTCCCGGACCAGCGCGCGATCCTGGAAGCCGATGCATCGGTGATCCCCAACGCGGTGCAGGAATGCATCCGCTTCGTGACGCCGCTTGCCCACATGCGCCGCACCGCCACCGCCGATACCGAGCTGTTCGGCAACCAGATCAAGGCCGGCGACAAGCTGGTGATGTGGTACCTTTCGGCCAACCGCGACGAAGCCGTGTTCCCCATTGCCGACAAGCTGCTGGTGGAGCGCGAGAACGCCCGCCGGCACCTGTCGTTCGGCTATGGCATCCACCGCTGCGTGGGCGCGCGCCTTGCCGAACTGCAGCTGCGCGTGCTGCTCGAGGAAATGCGCGAACGCCGCATGCGCGTGCACGTGACGGGCGAGGTCAAGCGGGTGCGCGCGAACTTCGTCCACGGCTTCCGCAAGCTGGAAGTCGAAGTCGAACGCTACTGAGAAAAGCGGCCCTGAACGCGCGCGTGATCCCGGTCATCGCGCGTTCAGGGACGAATCGCTAGCCAGACTGTGTCCGGCGGCGGTTTATCCCTCCCCCACCACAGCCGGATCGAACCGCCGGAGGCGGGCACCCAGCCCCCCCTAGCCCGTCTCCGGCAAGGTTCCATTGCTTCCCGGCAAGCGCTTCCCATATCCGGCCGGGCCACCAGGCCAGACCTCAGGCCGAACATCAGGAAAGCTGCGATGCCCCACGCGCCCTTGTCCGCTCCCGCCAGCCGCCGCCAGATCCTTGGCGGGATCGCCGCGGTTTCGACGCTGGCGCTGGCCAGTGCCTGCGGTGCGACGCCGGTGGCGCAGGGCAACTTCCCGGTGCGCTTCAGCGATGCCGAATGGAAGAAGCGGCTGACCCCGGAACAATACTATATCCTGCGCCAGGCCGGCACGGAGCGGCCGTTCACTTCGCCCCTGCTCAACGAACACCGCAAGGGCACGTTCGTCTGCGCGGCGGACGGCAATGCGCTGTTCGCCTCTGCCACCAAGTTCGACAGCGGCACCGGCTGGCCCAGCTTCTGGAAGCCGCTCGACCGCGCGGTGGCGACGACCACCGATCGCAGCTTCGGCATGAACCGAACCGAAGTGCACTGCACCCGCTGCGGCGGGCACTTGGGCCACGTGTTCGACGATGGCCCGAAGCCGACCGGGCTGCGGTATTGCATGAACGGCGATGCGATGAAGTTCCGGCCGGGCTGACGCTTCGGCCAGGTCTGCATCGTCGGGCGGCGTAGCCCTTTTAGGTTGCCGCCCGCCGGCAACGCTATCGCCGCACGCGGCGCCGTGCCATGAGGCGCCTCGCGATGCGCCTCATCAAGCTGTTCCTGCTGTTGCCGCTGCTGGTGCTCCTGCTGGTGGCGGGCGTCATCCGCGATCGCGATCCGCTGCGCCAGCTCCGGCTCGAGCCGCAGGGCGCGCTGGGGCTCACCGATCTGCTGGGGGCATCGGGCCCGATCGCGGTCGGCCCGGACGTGCAGATCGTCGGTGCCTGGGCGATGCGGGGCGGGTTCCCCCTGTTCGGCAACTATTCGGCGCTGACCTTCCTGCCCGATGGCCGCCTGTTCGCGCTGGGAGACCGCAACAGCTACCTGGTGATGCAGACGCCCGATCGCGGTACGGGGCCGGTCGCCGTGGGGATGCCGTTCCCGGCGACCTGGCCAGACCTGCACATTTCGACCGACGCCGAATCGGTCAGCGCGATTGCCGGCACGGGGCAGCTGCTGGTGGGGCGCGAAGGCACCGATCGCCTGGCGGTGTTCGATCCCGACATGACGCGTTTCCATGAAATCCGGGCGCGCGAGTTGCGCGAATGGGGCTTCAACCAGGGGCCCGAAGCAATGCGCCAGCTCGCCGACGGGCGGCTGGTGCTGATCGCCGAGATGCGGCAGCACTGGTACGACCGCAGCCGCTATCCCGGCTTCGTCTTCCGCGGCATTCCGCAGCCGGGCGAACGTCCGGGGCGCTTCGTGCTCGACATGCCCGAAGGTTTCCGCCCGACCGAGCTGGCGCAGTTGCCCGATGGGCGGGTGCTGGTGCTGGGCCGCAAGTTCACCGTCACCGGCTTCTACAGCGTGATCGTCACCGCCGAACCCAAGGACATCCGCGCCGGGGCCGAAGTGCGCACGCAGGAAATCGCGCGGATCGGCGATTCGCGGGTGCGGGAAAACTACGAAGGGATGGCGGTGCGGCCCGAACGCGATGGATCAGCCACGATCTGGCTGGTTTCGGACAGCAACACGATGGTCTGGCTGCAGCGAACGATCCTGCTCAAGCTGCATGTCCGAAAGGCGGGGGAAGCCGCCGGTCGGAGCGATCCCCGGGTGGGCTGAGCCACCCCTGGGACCGTTCGGGAAAGGCCGGCTGCGCCCGTGCGCGCCGGCCCGTTGTCCCGGATCAGGCGGCGGTGGCGACCGCCTTGACCAGCTCGCGCTTCACCTTGAGCGCGCGCGGGGAAAGCTTCGTGTCCGACTGCTTGAGCAGCCAGTTGTCGAGGCCGCCGTTGTGCTCCACCGAGCGCAGGCCGTGGGTCGAGACGCGGAACTTGAAGCTGCGGTCCAGCTTCTCGCTCATCAGCGTGACGTTCTGCAGGTTGGGCAGGAACAGACGCTTGGTCTTGTTGTTGGCGTGGCTCACGTTGTGACCGACTTGGCGGCCCTTACCGGTCAGTTCGCAGATACGCGACATGGTCAAAACTCGCTTCGTGTGTTCGATAAACCTATCGGGAAGGCGCGGCCTTTATCGATTCAGGGCGCGAAGTCAAGGATTCGCGGGCGCAGATTGCGTTGCACGGGGCAGGCGGTGCCGCTAGCCCCGCAGCATGACCCGCTGGCCGCTTCCCGAACCCATGCAGGCCGCGCTGGAACAGGCGCGCTGCGCCGCCGATGAAGGCGAAGTGCCGATCGGCGCGGTGATCGTCAAGGACGGCGCGATCATCGCCCGCGCCCGCAATGCGCCGCGCGGCACGTGCGATCCCACCGCCCATGCCGAAGTGCTGGCGATTCGCGCCGCCGCCGCCGCGCTGGGGCAGGAACGGCTCGAAGGCTGCGACCTGTGGGTGACGCTGGAACCGTGCGCAATGTGTGCCGGCGCCATCGTCCATGCGCGGATCGCGCGGGTGTACTACGCCGCGTCAGACCCGAAGGGCGGCGCGGTGGAGCACGGCGGGCGGATCTTCGACCAGCCGACCTGCCTGCACCGGCCCGAAGTCTATTCCGGCATGGGCGAGGGCGCGGCGGCGGCCCTGCTGCAGGATTTCTTCAGGGCGCGGCGATAGAAACGGGCGCGTCGTTCCCCGGTCCGTCGCGGCCCCTGGGACACGCGACGTAGCCCTTGCTGCGGCCCAGGCAGAGGTGGACTTCCTTCAACTGCCCCTCGCGCCCCAGCAACAGGCGGATGCCGCGCATCGGCAGGCCCGGATTGGCGGCGACGAAGGCGCGGCGCAAGGTGCCGGCATTGAGCGCGGGCCGGCGTGCCAGCCCGGCCATATCGGGCAGGTGGACGCGGGCCCAGGCCTTCTCCGCCTCGCCGAAATAGACCGCCGGGGTGGCGCTCATGCAGGCGCCGTGCTTGGCCCATTCGTGGGTCAGCAGGTCGAGGCTGGGCGTCATGCACAGATGGCGGCGCAGCGTGGCGACATCGGGCATCGTGCGCGCGGGGCACCACTGAGGCCAGCCGCCGCCGCGCGCCTCGGGCCACAGGCCGTGGAGGACGAAGCCGAAGCGCCCCATCGTGCCGCACTGCATCGATTCGCCGCCATCGGCGCGGCGCGTGCGGCAGAATTCGGGCGACCAGCTGAGCGCCAGGGTATAGCCCGCGATGGCGGTGCGCCGCATCGGGCCATCGGGCGCGGGCGCGGGCGGTTGGGCAAAGGCCGGGGGCAGGCGGCACGAGGGCGCATCGGCCCAAGCGGCGGTCGAAGTGGCGGTGACAGCGAGCGCCAGCGCCACCAGCGGGGCGCGGCGCGCGGGCATCAGCGCTTGGCCAGCCATTCGCCGGTTTCGCGCCGGAACAGGAAGACGAGCGCTGCCACCTCGATCGACAGCGCGGCAAGGCTCAGCAGCGCGAAGACCGGGCTGATCGCCTTGGCCAGCGCGGGGATGCCGGCAATGCCGATCAGATCGAGCACGGCGAGCGCGACGACGAACCAGCGTGCCAGCCCCATCCGCCCGCGCGAGACGACGAGGGCAAGCCCGGTCGAGACAGCGGCATTGGCAAAGGCACCGGTCATGATCGTGGGCGGGGCGGCCTGGGTGAAGGCGGCAAGCGCGCCCATGAAGGCGGCCACGTTGCCAAGGCGCAGCGCCTGCGCGGCAAGGAACAGGCGCTCGAACCATGTGACCGAAACGGGGCGGTTCATGCGGCTGCTCCTGCGGTTGATCCAAGCGGGGTGAAATCGAGCCCGATATCGGCGGCGGGTGCCGACTGGGTGAGGCGGCCGACCGAAACGTAGTCGACACCGGTGGCGGCGATGGCGGCGATGGTGTCGAGCCGGACCCCGCCGCTCGCCTCGCACGGCACGCGCCCGGCGACGACGGCGAGCGCTTCGCGCAAGAGGTCGGGGCCCATGTTGTCGAGCAGCAGGCGGGTGGCC
The DNA here is from genome assembly GCF_012927405.1 of Novosphingobium olei. Lineage (GTDB taxonomy): Bacteria > Pseudomonadota > Alphaproteobacteria > Sphingomonadales > Sphingomonadaceae > Novosphingobium > Novosphingobium olei. The sequence goes on from NZ_JABBGM010000009.1 coordinate 19,546, forward strand.
CCGGCGGTGAGCGCGGGTTCGATCTGGTCGATGCGGTCGACCTCGCAGATCACGTCCTTCACACCCGCCGCCAGCGCCCGGCGCACCGCTTCGGCCACGCCGCCGGCAACGAGGACGTGGTTGTCCTTGATCATCGCCGCGTCCCACAGCCCCATGCGGTGGTTGTGGCCGCCGCCGGTGCGCACGGCATACTTTTCGAGGTGGCGCAGGCCGGGGATGGTCTTGCGCGTATCGAGCAGCTTCGCCTTGGTTTCGCCCATGGCGGTGACATAGGTGCGGGTGAGCGTGGCGACGCCCGAGAGGTGCTGCACCGTGTTGAGCGCGGAGCGTTCGGCGGTGAGCATGGCGCGGGCATTGCCTTCGAGCCGCATCAGCTCGCTGCCCGCCGGAACCTGCGCGCCTTCCTCGACAAGGATGTCGATTGTCATGTCGGGATCGAGCGCGCGGAAGAAGGCCGCCGCGATCGGCAGCCCGCAGACCGCGATGGCATCGCGGCTGTCCATCACGCCCGAAAAGCGCGCGTCGGCCGGGATCACGCTGTCGCTGGTGACGTCGACGCCGCCGCCGGGCAGCCCGTGGCCGAGGTCTTCGGCAAGCGTGGCGGCGACGAAGGCGTCGAGATCGAAACCGGTGAGGGTAAAGCTGCTCATGGCCTGCGCCATACCACCCCGGCGCACCGTGTCGAGCGGGAGTCGCCGCACGGTGCGCGGTGTCTCCACTTCGCTCGACACGAGCGGGATTTAAGGTTCAGCGATCAGTGGACGAAGCGCGCCACCACGTCGCGGTAGGAGCGGCTGACCTTCACTTCCGCGCCGCTTTCCAGCACGAGGAAGCATTCGCCGTTGGTGTGCGGGCGGACCTGGCGGACCTGATCCAGGTTGACGATCTTCGAACGGTGCACCCGCTGGAACACGCGCGGATCGAGCCGCCGTTCGAGATCCTTCATCGTTTCGCGCAGGATCAGCGAATTGTCGCCGGTGTAGATGCACATGTAGTCGCCCGCCGCCTCGATCCGTTCGATCGAATCGACATCGACCCGGAAGATCTGGCCGCGATCCTTGATGTTGATCAGCTTTTCGAAGCGGCCGGCGGCAGGTTCGCCATCATCGACCATTTCGGGCATCGCATCGGGGGCCACTTCGGCGAGCACGTTCTTGAGCTTTTCCGCCTCTTCCAGCCCGCGCTTTTCGGCAAGACGGGTGCGCGCGCGATCGAGCGCGTCGGCGAGGCGGTCCTCCTCCACCGGCTTGAGCAGGTAGTCGACGGCGTTGGCTTCGAACGCCTTGATCGCGTGTTCGGAAAAGGCGGTCACGAACACGAACAGGGGCGGATCGATCTCCATCACGCCCTTGACCACCGAGAAACCGTCGAAGCCGGGCATCTGGATGTCGCAGAACACGAGGTCGGGCTTTTCGGTCTTGATCTTGCGAATGGCCTCGCGCCCGTTCGAGCAGGTGTCGATCACCTCCACGTCGGGGAAGGCCTGAAGCCGAAGCTGAAGGCCCTGGATGGCGAGCTTCTCGTCATCGACGAGGATCGTACGGATGGTCATGCGCTACCCTTGTTATGTCTAGAGCAACCGCGACAGAAATGCGTGCCGGGCTCGAGGTTCCCGAACATGGTCAATTTACAGCGAGCCGCGGCGCGCCCGACGAAGCAGCCGATCGCGTGCCAACCGGCAAGGGAGCGGGTTCGCGGGCCTCGAACGGGAGTTCGATGGTCACCACGAAACCGCCCTCGGGCCGGTTGCCGATGTCGAAGCGCTGGTTTTCCCCGTAGGCCTGCGCCAGCCGGTCGCGGATGTTCGCAAGGCCGACGCCGGTCGAGACATGTCCCGACGAGATTGTGTCGCTGCTGTCGCTGGTCACGCCGAACAACTTCGACGGGTCGGTGCCCGCTGGCAACCCCGGCCCCGTATCGGACACGGTAACGCGAAGCATCGAGCCGACGAGTTGCGTCGAAATCGTTATTTCAGCACCATATTCCATCGGGCTGACCGCATACTTGATCGCGTTTTCGACCAGCGGCTGCAGCAGCAGCGAAGGCATCAGCCCGGCGCGGGTATCGTCGTCGATGCGGAATTCGGTGCGCAGCCGTTCTTCGAAGCGCATCCGCTCAATATCGAGATAGAGCTTCAGCGTCTCGATCTCCTGCGCGACCGTGACCCGCGCGGTGGGTTCGTTGACCAGCGTGTAGCGCAGGAACGAGGACAGCCTGCTGAGCATCGCGTTGGCGGGCTCGGTCTGCTTGAGCAGCACCAGCGTGGAGATCGAATTGAGCGTGTTGAACAGGAAGTGCGGATTGAGCTGGTAGCGCAGCATGGCGAGCTGCGCGCTGGTCGCCTGGTTTTCCAGCCGCATCAGCTGGTCGTTCTGTTCTTCGACCTGGATGTAGAAGTTGATCGCGTAATAGAGCGCCGACCACGCGCCGAGCAGCGTCAGGTCAAGGTAGAACACGCCCAGGAACAGCTGCGCGAACCCCGCATCGCTGTTGGTGCGATAGAGGCTGATCACCCACGAATCGATGAAGGCGTACAAGCCCACCGCGATGGCGAGGACGAAGGCGGTGACGCCCCAGGTGATCAGCGGCCGCCGGTTGATCAGCGCGCGATAGATCACCGACAGGATCAGCGAGATCGAAAAGCCGGTGATCGTGGCGATCAGCACGATGATCAGGAACGACCATGGCTGGGCGTTGGCGATGCTCGACAAAGCGCGCAGCGCCAGCGCGCCGCCCCAGCCGAGGAACTGAAGGCGCCAGAAAGCGCGGTTCTTGTTGCCGAAGAACGGCGCGGGAGTCAGCGGCAGCACGGCCATCGGCAGGGTTGTAGCCCCAAGCGGGCCATTGCGCAAAGCCCTGGGAAGCGTCAGGCTCTGCGCAACAACGACAACGATCGAGGAGAGGGGCCATGAGCCACGATTCGCACGCAGAGGTGGAAGATCGCGCCGTGTTCCGTTCGATGATGGAAGGCACGGCCGAGGACTGGGCGATCATTTCGCGCGATTACAACGCCTTTGCCAGCACGCTGGCGGACCGCGTGCTGACGCACTTGCGGCTGCTCGATGGCGATTTCGGCGGATTTCCGGTCGACCGGCTGACGCACAGCCTGCAATGCGCGACGCGCGCGCACCGCGATGGCCGGGGCGAAACCTATGTGATCATGGCGCTGCTGCACGACATCGGCGACACGCTTGGCACCTACAACCACCCGGAGGTGGCGGCGGCGATCGTCAAGCCCTTCGTGACCGAGGAGGAGCACTGGATCTGCCAGAATCACGGGGCATTCCAGGGTTATTACTACTTCCACTTCCTGGGCATGGACCGCAACATGCGCGACCGGTTCCGCGACGATCCGCACTATGCCGCCTGCGCCGAATTCTGCGAGAAGTACGACCAGTCGGCGTTCGATCCGGACTACGACACGCTGCCGCTGTCGTTCTTCGAACCGATGCTGCGACGGGTGATGGCAAAGCCGCTGAAGCGCCAGCCGACCTCGGCGGTGGCCGCCTGAAGCGACGTTTTAGGGCTGGATCTCGCGGCGGAAGCGCAACGGCCAGTCGCGGTCGGGCGCGGCGTTCAGCACGGCGATCTCGCGTTCGATATCGGCCGCGCGGGTGCGCCAGCCGCCGTGCGTGGCCGATACGAAGATGAATTGCTTGCGCGACAGCACGGTGCGGGCAAGACGGGCCTCCGCTTCCGGCGGATAGCCCGCGTTGGCGAGCAGCCAGACGGCAAGGCGATCGGCCTCGCGCTCGGTCTTGCGCACCACCGCGACCGAATCGTTGGCTTCGAGCACGCTCTGGTGATCGAGCGCGGCGTGGGCGAGTTCGTGCGCGGCGAGCGCGGCCACGAGCGTTTCGTCGCCATGTGCATCGTCGAACAGGCCGCGCCCGATGCGCACGTCGTCGCGCCCGGAACTGGCGTTGCCGCCACCATCGTCGAGCATGAAGCGCACGCGGCAGGCGGGCTCGCCATGGACGGTGACGGTTCGCCCGCCGGCCAGCATCAGCGCCACTTCGCCCTTGTTTGCCACGGTGGTTTCGAGCGTGGTCTGCAGCGCCAGGACGCGCGCCCAGCGATCCTTGCGCGCCATCGGCACGGTGGTGACGGGCGTGCCCGCGATGGCGACGATTGTGTCGTTCGCATCGAGCCCGGCCCGTGCGGCGGGGCCACTGGCGGCGACCGCGGCGATGGCGATATCGCCGGTCAGGCCATAGGCCGCGCGCGCGCCGGCAGGATCGTCAAATGTCTGCGCATCCTGCAGGATCAACCCGATGCCCGGCGCGGCGCGGGTGCAGAAACGCGCGTTGGCGTGCGAAAGCTTCCAGCCCACCGTCTGCACCAGCGCATCGGCGCGCTGCAGATCATCGAGCGGCTTGGCGAATGCCGGCCCACCGGCCAGCGCCAGCGCGGCGAGCAAGGTGGCTCGCATGGCTTTGGGCGCGCGTTCAGCCCTTGCGCGCGGCATCGATCGCCTGCTGCAGCCGTTCCGGCCCGACCGCGCCGGCGATCATGTCCTTGCCGATCAACCACGCCGGGGTGCCGTTGATGCCAAGCTGGCGCGCGAAGCCCAGATTGCGCTCAAGCTCCTGCTGCACGTCGCCGCGCGCGGCGAAGGTCTGCGCGGCGGCAAGGTCCACGCCGGCGGCCCTGGCTGCGGCGGCGATGCTTTCGCTGCTCGGCCGGGCGCCAGAGAACATGGCCTGGTGGAAGGCGGCGTACTTGCCCTGCGCCGCGGCGGCGAGGCCCATGCGCGCGGCAGGTTCGCTTTCGGGGGCGATGATCGGCAGTTCGCGCACCACCACGCGCAAGTCCGGATTGGCGCGGATCAGCGCGGCGACGTCGGCCACGCTCTTGCGGCAATAGGTGCAGGCGAAATCGGTGAATTCGACCAGCGTCACCTTGCCCTGCGGATTGCCGAGCACCGCGCCGGGGAAGGGGGTTTCGAGCGCGCCGCGCATCGGCGCGATGCGCGCCTGGTTCTCGCGCGCCTGCAGCCGGTCCATCGCTTCCGGCAGGATTTCCGGGTGATCGAGGATGTAGTCGTGCACGACGCTTTCCATCGCCGCGCGGTCGCCGGCGCCAAGCGCGGAGCGCCCTTGCAGCCACCATCCGGCGCCAAGGCCGATGAGCAGCGCGGGGAGCGCGAAAAGCAGGGTCGAGCGAAGGGCGGGGGACGTCATCGCTGCCAGCGCTACTTCTTCTTGCGCTGCCGCTCAATCATCGCGCGGGCGGACATGGCAATATCCTGTGCGCGCAGCCAGTCGGGCGATCCCTTGGGCAGGCCCATCTCCGCGGCTTCGGCGCTGCGCACCGCTTCGGGTAGTTGCAGTTCCATCAGTTGCTGTTCGGCGCTGGCAAGGCGGGCGCGGGCGGTATCGCCGCGCGCTTCGTAGACGACGCCCAGCTGGTACCACGCGAAGGGATTTTCGCGATCGCGCGCGACCGCGTTGCGCAGCACCTTCTCCGCCTCGGCAAAATTGGCCTTGTCCTCGGTCGCCAGCAGGGCGTGGCCGAAGGTCGTGGCGATCAGCGGCGCATTGTCGCTGAGCTGCGTCGCGCGGCGCAGGGGATCGAGCGCATCGGCCGGCTTGCCCGATTCGAGCAGGATCTGGCCCTTGAGTTCCAGCGCATAGGGATCGTTCGGCGTCTGCTGCAGCAGCGCGTCGGTTTCAGCCAGCGCCTTGTCGAGGAACGCCTCCTTGTGGAAGGCATAGGCGCGGGCGTAGTGCGCGGGGCCGTCGGTCAGGTATTCGGGATAGGCGGCAAGCGTCGAGGCCGGTTCGGCAAGGTAGCCGTAGAGCTTGGCCTTGACCCTGAGGAAGCGCGCCTGCAGCGCGGCGTCCTCGGGCTTGTTCCACGCCGGGTCCTTTTCGTAGGTGTCCTGCAGCGTGGTCAGGCGGTCCGACGTCATCGGGTGGGTGCTGTAGAATTCGGCGTCGGCATCGCGCTTGAAGCCGTAGCGGAATTCCTGGTTCTGCAGCTTCTTGAAGAAATCGAGCGAGCCGCGGCCGGAAATGCCCGCCTTGGACAGGTACTGCGCGCCGGCGGCGTCCGCGCTCGATTCCTGCGAGCGGCTGAAGGCGAGGTACTTGCCGAGCGCGGCCTGTTGCCCCGCCATGAAGATGCCCATGCCGGCATCGCCCGCGCCCGCCACGGCGGCTGCCGCGCCCAGCAGCAGGCTGAGCAGGGTGATGTTGGTGGCAGGCTTCACCCCGGCATCGCTGATCACGTGGCCGCCGGTGATGTGGCCCAGTTCGTGCGCGATCACGCCCTGCACTTCGCTGACATGGTCGGCCGCGCCGATCAGCCCTGAATGGATATAGACCGCCTGCCCGCCGGCGACGAAGGCGTTGATCGTGCCATCGTTGAGCAGGACGATGTCGACATTCTTGGGATCGAGCCCGGCAGCGGCGATGATCGGGGCCGACATGTCGCGAAACAGCGCTTCGGTTTCGGCATCGCGCAGCACCGATTGCGCGGCGACCGGCTGGATCGTCAGCGCGACCGCCGCCAGCACGGCGGCAAGGCGGGACAGGAGCGAGGGCTTCACGGCCGCCACGCTATCGACCCGCCGCCTGAACCGCAGGTGAAGCGGCAGGTGCGGTGACCTTGTCGAGAAAGGCGGTGACGGCATCGAGCGGGCGGGCATCGCGGGTGAAGGGGCGGGCAAAGGCCATGATCATGCCTTCGTGGCTGACGTCCTTGAGCAGCACGGCATGGGTCGGCGCCCCTGCTGCGGTCAGCGCGCGGGCGAGCGCGACCGAATTGCGCGGGCGCACCCGCGTGTCGGCGCTGCCGTGGACCAGCAGCATCGGCGGCGCATCGCCGCGCACATGGGCGATGGGCTGGGTGTCTTCCGGATTGGCGGCATGGCCGAAGGCATCGATCGTGGCCGAATCGTCGAAGGGGTAGAAATCGTACGGGCCCGACAGGCCCACCACGCCGCGCAGGGCATCGGCCGAAAGCCTCTGGTGCGCCAGCCAGCGCCGGTCGAGCGCGAGCATCGCGGCGTTGTAGGCCCCGGCGGAATGGCCCATCAGCACGATTCGCGCCGGGTCGCCGCCGTGGGCGCGGGCATGGTCGCTGACCCAGCGCAGCGCCGCCGCGCCATCTTCCAGCATGGCGGGGTAACGGCCGTTGGCGCCAAGGCGATATCCGGCGAGGACGACGGCATAGCCCTTGGGTGCCAGCGCGCGGGCGATGAAGCGGTAGTCGTGCGGATCGCCGGTGCGCCACGCGCCGCCCGGGATGAACACCACGATCGGCAGCGGGCCCTGCGCGCCTGTGGGCACGAACATTTCGACCTTCTGGTTGTCTTGCGCGCCATAGCGCTCTGCCGCGACCAGGCGGATGCCGCCGTCCCCCCCGCGCAGCAGCCGGTCGGCGCTGTCGAGCACCGCCACCGCGTTGGTTTCCATCGCATGGCGCAGCGCGACGAAGCCGGTGAGCGCGAGCGCCAGCAGCGCCACGGCCGTCCAGCCCAGCCATCCGATCTGGGGCCAGCCGTTCTGAAGCCAGCCGACCTGCGAAATGCCCACGCGCCGCCGTTCCTGCCTGCTGCCTGCCGCCATGATGCGGAGTTAGGCGGCGTGGACAAATTCCGCAACGCCACGGTTACCCTGTAAGAGGCCCCGGCAAGGAGCGAGGCCGCAGGTGGAGTGAGCCTCCATCAAGGCTGAGCGACGCCGCAGGGGCCTCTTAAAGGGTAACCCCGAAGGGGCTGGAGGCAAAAAGCGCCATCGCAGCGTCGGCTCGGCTCGCAATATTCCCGATATTGCTCCACCTCGCCTCCTCGCGCTGGCGCTTTTTGCCTCCAGCCGTGGCGCTGTGGAATTTGTCCACGCCGCCTGACAGGCCATTGCCGGTTGGAACAGGCGCTTATCCGTCCGGATCAGCCGACGAGACGGCGGGCTGCCCTTTCGAACAGGGCGTGGTCTTCGGGCACTTCGCCGACCAGCGCGATTGAGCCGTCGGGCAGGCGACGCACCATCACCAGTGCGAATTCAGCGCCGTCGCCGGGCAGGTCGGCCAGCGTTTCGGTCGGCAGCGCGCGCAGTTCCTCGGCGAGCAGGGCGTGCGGGTCGCGCCGGTCGCGGCCGATCTCGTCGCGCCGCAAGCGGCGTTCGAGCGCGACCACGCCCTTGAGGCCGCCGGGCGCTTCGGACAGGAACCGCCCGAGTTCGCCGCGCCCCAGGCCAAGGCGCTGGGCATGGCCGAGCGCGGTGGCATATTCGGTGATCCGCGTCTTGTCGTAATCCGCGCCGAACACGAGCTTGACCAGCGGGGTCAGCGGCGCGCGTTCCTGCATGGTCAGGCCGGCTTCTTCGACCATGCGGCGATAGTCCGCAGGGCTTGCCTGCGCGGCGAGCGCGAAGTCCCACGCGCGCCCGATCGCGGTGTAGAGCGCGTTGCGGGTGCGATCCTCGCTCGAATTGGCAAGCGTTGCCATTTCGCGCGCGACGGCGAGCCAGTCGGCGAGCGAGACAGGCGCAGGCGCGGCCGCATCGGCGCCGAATGCCGGCCCGGGAAGATCCGTGCCGGGCAGCGACAGCGCATCGGCGGGGTCTGGAAAGGCGAGGATCTCCGCGCCGAAATCGGCCAGGTCGAGCGGGCCTGCATCGATCAACCCGTTGGCCGGGGCATCGTCCATCGCATCGAGCATGGAGGGGCCATCGGCCCAGTCGGCCAGCATCTGGCTCGCCCGTTTGGGCTTAGGCTTGGGCGTGGGTTCGAGCGCCTGTCCGATCTCGAGCAGGAGTTCGTCGGTCGTGGCCTGGTCGGCCACTTCCTTCCAGTTGATCGCGCCGTAGATGTAATCGATCGAGGTGCCGTTCGAGGTGAAGGGCAGCAGGATGCCGCGATAGAGGATGGTCGACCCGCGCTGGTTGACGAATTCGGCCTCGAACCCGATCGGGGCCTGGTTGGCGATGATCTGGAGATAGTGATCGGTAATGCGCGAGAGCAGCGACCGGCCAGGGACGTCGCTCAGCCGCTTGAGCGAGGCGTGGGTGCCGCATTCTTCGGCCAGCGCGCGCCCGAGATAGGCGATCGCCGGATCGTCCATGCCGCGATCGAAGCGCAACAGCACCGAATTGGCGGCAAAATCGGGCAGCTTGCCATCGAGCAGCGTCGCCACCGACGGATAGGGACCACTGCCCAGCAGGCTCGCCCAGAAATTGTAGGCGCGCACCTGCATGCGGCGCTCGTCCTGCCCCACGGCAAGCGGCGGCGGCTCGATCGGGTGATCGTCGTCCGCGAGGTCTAGGTCGCTGCGGTCGCTGTCGAAGCCGCGATAGGTATCCATGCGAAGGTGTCCCTGATCCAGTCAGGCACTCTTGTGGCGCAACGTGGTAAAGGAGTGTTTAAGTTGCGCCGCGACTTCTGCTTGGACAGTCCGGTTCAGCGCGCCGCGATCGCATCGGCCTTGGCGATCAGCTTGCTGGCGATGTCGCGGTGGAGCAGTTCGGCCATCTTGCCGTTGACGCGAAGCGCGCCTTTCCCGGCGTTTTCCGGCGCATCGAAGGCATCGACGATGGCGCGCGCCTCGGCCAGTTCGGCTTCGGACGGGGCGAACACGGCGTTGGCGGTGTCGATCTGGCTGGGGTGGATCAGCGTCTTGCCGTCCATGCCGAAATCGCGCGCCTGGGTGCATTCGGCTTCGAGTCGCGCCGGATCGTCGATCGCGTTGCACACGCCATCGAGCAGGACGAGCCCGTTGGCGCGCGCGGCCATCACCGCCTGGCTCAGCACCGGCACGAACACCGCGCGGCCCGGTGCCTGCGCCATGCCGGTTTCCTTGGCCAGATCGTTGAGGCCGAGGACGAAGCCCGCAAGCCGGGTGGTGGCGGCGCAGGCGGCGATTCGTTCGAGCGCAAGGATCGCGCGCGGGGTTTCGATCATCACCCACAACGCGACATTGGCGCCATAGCCCGCCTGATCCATCGCCTGCGACAGCGCGGCCACGTCTTGCGCATCGTCGACCTTGGGCGCAAGCAGGGCATCGAGCGGTGCGGCGGCGAGGGCCGTGAGGTCATCATGCCCCCAGGGCGTTGCCAGCGCATTGATCCGGCCGACCATGCGGCGGTGGCCGAAGCCGCCCGTCGCCAGCTCCTCGATCAGGATGGCGCGCGCCTCTTCCTTCATCTCGGGCGCGACGGCGTCTTCCAGATCGAGCGCGACCGCGTCGCAATCGAGCGCGCGCGCCTTGTCGATGGCGCGGCGGTTGCTGGCGGGCATGTAGAGCAGCGAGCGCAAGGGGCGCGCATCGGCGCTGGCGGCTTCAGTTGCTGGCGAGCTTGGCATGGCCTTGCGGTTCCTCCACCGAATCGATCCGTCCTTCTTCGCGGGTCGGCATAGGGGCGAGGATGCGCAGCGCAAGAGTCGCCGCAGTCCAGGCGGCAGCAGTGCGCAGCGCGAAGGGCTGGCCCGCCATGTCGGCCAGGCTGCCCCACAGCCACGCCCCGAAGGCCATGCCGCCGAACGTGACGGCCTGATAGATCGACAGGCAGCGGCCGAGGATCGCTTCGGGCGAGCGCAGCTGCATCGCGACGTTCAGGCTGGTCATCGCCGAGACGAAGCCCGCGCCGCCGAGGAAGGCCGATGCCATCGCGTGCGGCAGGTTCTGCGCGGCCGAAATCGACAGCAGCGCTAGGGCAAAGGCGATCGTGGCGACGGTGACGACGTTTTCGCTGCCGAATCGGCGGCGCGCCTTGCTGACCCACAGTGCGGTGACGATCGAGCCGATCCCGAACGCGCCCAGCATCAGGCCATAGTCGATCTCCGTCCCGTGCAGCATGCCGCGCACCACGGTGGGCATCAGCGCCTGGAATCCGGCAACGCCAAGGCCGAAGCACAGCCCGCGCAACAACACCTTGCGGATCGGTGCCGAGCTCCAGCAGAACACCACGCCGACGCGGATCGAGGCAAGGATCGGCTGGCGCTGCGGCGGCGGCGCGCCCGGCTTCCAGCGCATCAGCACCACGATCATGCCGATGTAGCTGATCGCGTTGAGCGCGAAGGCCAGGCTGACGCTCCAGATCGACAGCAGCATTCCGCCGAGCGCAGGCCCCACGCTGCGCGCCAGGTTGAACGAGATGGAATTGAGCGAAATCGCCTGCGGCAGATCCTCGCGCCCCACCTGCAGCCGCACCGAGGCCTGCCAGGCGGGGCCGTTGAGTGCGGTGCCCATGCCGACCATCAGCGTCAGCGCCAGCAGGACGTAGGGATTGATCCACCCCGCATACGCCAGCGCGGCGAGCACCGCCGAGACCAGCAGCATGCCTGTCTGCGCGAGCAGCATCACGCGGCGCCGGTCGAAGTTGTCGGCTATGGCGCCGGCGAGCACGCCCAGCAGGAGGATCGGGATCGTGGCCGAAGCCTGGATCAGCGCCACGAGCACGTGGCTCTGCGTCAGGTCGGTCATCAGCCATGCGGCGGCGACCGACTGGATCATCGAGCCGATGTTGGAGAACAGGTTGGCCGTCCAGATCGACCGGAAGGCGGGATACTGGAACGGCGCAAGCGCACTTCCTGCGCGGCGTTCCGCTGGCGCGGTCACAGCAGGTAACGCACCTTCACCGCGGTGCGCAGCTGCGTCGTCCCCACGGTGAAGGCGGCCGCACGGAAGGTCGGCGGGCCGAAGCGCACCGGGGCATCGCGCGAAAAGCCGTAGCCTTCCTTGGGGACCATCATCATCTTGTCCATCCGTCCGTTGCCGTTTTCATCGTGGAACAGCGCGACTGCATAGCGCCCCGGCATAACGTCGTGGAAGGTCAGGGTTTCCCCGTCGTGCGCAGGCACGGTCAGATGCTGCGCGGCCGGGTCCTTCTGGCAATCGGGGAAGGTGACGGGATCGGCGGTAAGGCAGGCCTGGACGAGCCCACGGGTCGAGCGCAGGCCGTCGACTTCGACCAGCACCGAGGTGGGCGTGGGCAGCGCCGTGCCCAGCAGCAGGGGCAGCGCTGCGCCCAGCAGCAGGACGGGCGCGTAAGGCATTCGGTTCATGGCGCGCTAAGCCCCTTGTCGGTGCCGCACAGGCGATCCCAGAAGCGGAAGTACAGCCCGTAATTGCAGCGATAGAGTTCGTGATGACGGTGATGGTGGCTCGCCGTTATCAGCCATTGTCCTGCTCTGGAATGAACGAGCCAGTGCGGAAACATCTCCCATCCCATGTGATTGGTCACGCCCATCACCGTCATCACCAGCAGCACGAGGCCAAGCATGCCGGCGTGGATCGGGATCACGAAGACGAGGGCGGGGATGAGCAGGCCGACGATGGCCGCTTCGACCGGGTGGAAATTCATCGCCGCCCAGGCCGTGGGCGGGCGGCTGGCGTGGTGGATCGAATGGATGGCGCGGAACACTGCCGGGCGATGCATCCAGCGGTGCGTCCAGTAGAACCAGCTATCGTGCAGGAACAGGTAGACGAGCAGCGACACCGGCAGCCACCACAACGGATAGGCGCGCGGATCAGTGTAGATCTTCGTCCAGCCGTGCTGCTGCCAGCCCCAGGCGACAACGCCTGCGGGCAGGCCGTAGATCAGGCAGGAGACGAGGCTCCAGCCGATCTCGCTGCGCATCTGCTTGTCGAGGCCCCGGTAATGGCCCGGCCGCACCCGGCCGGTGATCGCGGCGAACAGGCCGCTGGTCATGACGTAGCGCACCGCGACGATCGCGGTCATCGCCAGCGCGGAGAGCACGAGGCCGGTCCATCCGGCGGCGGCAGGCATGGCGTGCGCGGGCATGCCGGCCGCTATGCCAAGGCCGTGGGGACGGGCACAAGGCCTTTCGTCCCCACGCGATCCATCGTCAGCCCGCGATGCCCGCCGCGGCGAGCACGGCCAGCGTCAGGATGTCGGGCGCGATCGAGGTCATCGGCGCGATCTGCACCGGCTTTTCCATGCCCAGCAGCATCGGCCCGATCACCGCGTTGCCTGCGAGTTCGCGCAGCAGCTTGGCCGAGATGTTGGCCGACTGCAGCCCGGGCATGATCAGCACGTTGGCCGGCCCCGACAGGCGGCTGAACGGGTAGTTGGCCATGACCTTGGGGTTGAGCGCGGCGTCGGGCGCCATTTCGCCTTCGTATTCGAAGCCGGGGTTCTGCGCATCGAGGATGGAGACCGCGCCGCGGATGCTGTCGAGCCAGCGGCCCGAAGGGTTGCCGAAAGTGGAGAACGACAGGAACGCAACGCGCGGATCGTGGCCCATGCGCTTGGCGACCGCGGCGGTTTCGGTGGCGATATGGGCCAGGTCTTCGGCCGAGGGGCGTTCGTTGACGGTCGTGTCGGCCAGGAACACGGTGTAGTTCTTGGCCACCATCATGTGGATGCCGAACGGCAGGTGGCCCGGCTTGGGATCGAGCACCTGGCGCACTTCCTTCATCGTCTGCGAGAAGGTGCGCGTCATGCCCGAGATCATCGCATCGCCATGGCCCAGCGCGACGAGCAGCGAGGCGAAGACGTTGCGATCCTGGTTGACCATGCGCTTGACGTCACGTTCCAGGAAGCCACGGCGCTGCAGGCGCTGGTAGAGGAACTCGACCATTTCGGGCACCAGCGGCGAAACGTTCGAGTTGTGGATCTCGTAGCTTTCGGGATCGGCAACGCCCAGTTCGTTGAGCTTGTCGAGCACCGGCTGGGTGCGGCCGACCAGCACCGGCGTGCCATAGCCGAAATCACGGAACTGGATCGCGGCGCGGAGCACCACTTCGTTCTCGGCTTCGGCGAACACCACCCGCTTGGGGTTTTCGCGCACCAGCGAGTAGACGTTGGCGAGCGCGGCGGTGGTGGGGTTGAGGCGCGCCTTGAGGCCCTGGCGATAGGCGTCGAAGTCCTCGATCGGCTTCTGCGCCACGCCGGTTTCCATCGCCGCGCGGGCGACGGCGGACGACACGATCTCCATCAGGCGCGGATCGAACGGCGCGGGGATGATGTAGTCGAGCCCGAAAGTGTGGTTGCGGCCATAGGCGGCGGCCACTTCCTCGGGCACCGGCTCGCGCGCCAGTTCGGCGATCGCGGTGGCGGCGGCGATCTTCATCTCTTCGTTGATCGCGGTCGCCTGCACGTCGAGCGCGCCGCGGAAGATGAACGGGAAGCCCAGGACGTTGTTGACCTGGTTGGGATAGTCCGAACGGCCCGTGGCGACGATCGCATCGGGACGCACCGCCTTGGCTTCGGGCGGGGTGATTTCGGGATCGGGGTTGGCCATCGCGAAGATGATCGGCTGCGGGGCCATCGAACGCACCATGTCCTGCGTCACCGCGCCCTTGACCGACAGGCCGAGGAAGATGTCGGCACCTTCGAGCGCTTCGGCGAGCGTGCGCTTGTCGGTGGTGACGGCATGGGCCGACTTGAACTGATCGACGTTTTCGCGGCCGCGATAGATCACGCCCTTGGTATCGCACATGATCACGTTGTCATGGCGCACGCCCATTGCCTTGATCAGCGCAGTGCAGGCGATGGCCGCGGCGCCCGCGCCATTGACCACGACCTTGACGTCTTCCAGCTTGCGGCCGGTCAGGTGGCAGGCATTGAGCAGGCCGGCGGCCGAGATGATCGCGGTGCCGTGCTGGTCATCGTGCATCACCGGAATCTTGAGGCGTTCCTTGAGCGCCTGTTCGATGATGAAGCATTCGGGCGCCTTGATGTCTTCAAGGTTGATGCCCCCGAAGCTCGGCTCCATCAGCGCCACCGCGTCGATGAACGCCTGCGGATCTTCGGTGGCGAGTTCGATGTCGATCGAATCGACGTCGGCGAAGCGCTTGAACAGCACCGCCTTGCCTTCCATCACCGGCTTGGAGGCCAGCGCGCCGAGGTTGCCCATGCCGAGGATGGCGGTGCCGTTCGAGATCACCGCGACGAGATTGCCCTTGGCGGTGTAGTCATAGGCGGTTGCCGGATCGTCGGCGATGGCCCGGACCGGAACCGCGACGCCGGGGGAATAGGCCAGGCTGAGATCGCGCTGCGTCGCCATCGGCTTGCTGGCGATGATCTCGATCTTACCGGGGCGGATCGTGTTGTGGTAGAAAAGCGCCTCGCGCTCGGTGAAGCGGACGTTGCTTTCCTCGGACATGTGTCCTCCCCTTGGTGTCTGGCGGCGTAACGCTCGCGCCCTGTCCGACCTGAACCGCTACGTCAAGGCGGCGACGTTACGCATTTATCGATAGCTGGGTTGCGGTAATTGCAACTCGAAAAATCAGAAGTCCTGCGGCTTCCAGTTGGGGATGCTCAGGCGGCGGACCTGAAACAGCAGGCTGCGCCCTTCCTGCCAGACGAGCTGGAGGCGTGGGTCGGGATTGCTGGGCAGGCCGGTGTCGATCAGCCAGACATAGTCCACACGCTCGATCGGCGCCTTGCTCAGCGCGTAATCGACCGTGCGCATCCGCCGCCCGGCGCAGCGCGGCGACCAGACGAATTCCGACGGATCTGCGGCGAAATTGCGGCCCGGGCGGAAGCGCGGGATCACCATGTGCAGGCCCGGCACCGCCCAGTTGTCGTTGACCCAGGCCTGGCGATAGAGGCTCGACAGGCTGGCGAGATGGTCGCGCCGGGTGTTGCGCCACGATTCCTCGAGGCAGGAATGTTCGACGAAGGCGAGCACGCGGCTGCCCGGTTCGACATGGTGCAGCGCGGCCAGCTGCTTGCGGTAATCGTCGGCGTAGTCGGCAAAGCTTGCGCCCGTCACCACGAGGCGGACGGCCAGCAGCAGCATGCCGGCGGTGGCCACGATGCGCGCGCGCTTGTCGCCCGCCTGGCTCCAGTCCTGCAGCCCGAGCGCGAGCATGGCCGCGACCGGGAGCAGGCGCACGTCGACGAAGGCGCTGCCGTTGATGTCGCTGGGGATGGCGATGAACAGCAGGAACACCAGCAGGCCGGGCATGCCCAGCTGCCACTTCCAGCGCGCGCCGAAGGCCCAGCCGAACGCGATCAGGACGAAGCACAGGAACGTCGTGGCGCCATCGAGCAGCAGCGACTGGTCGCGCAGCGTGAGCACGAGGTACCAGGCCTTCTGGTCCCAGCGCCAGCGGTTGAGACTGCGCACCGGCTCGGGCGACAGGTACTTCCACAGCACGATGGTGATGACCGTGGCGAGCAGCGGCCAGCACAGGATCCACAGGCGCAGGGCGATCGCCTTCCAGTCCAGCTCTTTTGCAAGCTGGCGCGCGTTGGCGGGCTTCCACCAGCCGGCGGGCAGGCGGTCGATCTCTCGCCCGAAGGCATTGGCGGCGACCAGCAGCGCCAGCAGCATGCCGCCGATCGCGTGGCACAGCATCGCCACCGGCTGCGCCACGATCAGCAGGATCGCGCGGTTGCGCGGCTGCTTTTCGAGCCACACCGCAGCGGCGAAGGCGCTGAGGGAAAGGCCGGTGGCCAGGATGTAATTGAGGAAGCCCGTCAGCAGCGGGAAGCTGAACACGAACATCAGCGCCCAGGCCGCGCCATGCCCGCCCTTGGGGTTGAGCATGCGAATCGTGGCGAGCCCGCCGCCCGCGAACAGGCCGGTTGCCAGCACCGTGCTCCACCAGCCGGCGGCCAGAATGCCGAACTGCGCGCCCAGCACCTTCATCAGCACACCGCCGCCGATGTTGAGCGTGAACACCCACTTCCAGCTGAAGTACTTTTCCAGCGGGCTGTTGGGGCCGGCAGCCTCGATCGCGGCGGCGCCCATGTGGCCGGGCACGTCGATCAGCGGCGGCACTTCGACCAGCGCGAAGGGCAGGCAGATCGCGAGCACGAGCAACACGATTCCCGGACCACTGAGCCAGGGCAGGGTGCCGGCGCGGTCCCACAGGGCACGTATCACCGACGAGAAGGATTTGTCGCGGACTTGCATCAACGCTTGCGCGGGCCTCTGTGCGCTGGCCGGAACTTGTCGATATCCGGCGTCGGTGGTTTGAGAAACGGGCGCGTCTGGTCTAGCCACCAGCGTCGTGACCCCTCATGCCCCAACTCCGATGATGGCGCAATATCTTGCGCTTAAAGAGCAGGCTGCCGACTGCCTGCTGTTCTACCGCATGGGCGACTTCTTCGAGCTGTTCTTCGACGATGCGAAGACCGCCGCGCAGGTGCTCGACATCGCGTTGACCAGCCGGGGCGAACATGGCGGCGCGCCGATCCCGATGTGCGGCGTGCCGGTCCATTCGGCCGAGGGCTACCTCGCCCGGCTTATCAAGGCCGGCTGCCGCGTCGCCATCGCCGAACAGACCGAAAGCCCCGAGGAAGCCAAGAAGCGCGGCGGATCGAAGGCGCTGGTCGCGCGTGACATCGTCCGCTTCGTCACCGCCGGCACGCTGACCGAAGAAGCGCTGCTCGAACCGCGCCGCGCCAACGTGCTCGCCGCGATCTGTCCGGTGCGCGATGGCATCGGCATTGCCGCCTGCGATATCTCGACCGGGCGCATGGAGCTGGAAGAGTGCGCGCCCGAAGCGATGGGTGCCGCGCTGGCCCGCCTTGGCGCCAGCGAAGTGGTGGCGCCCGAAGACTGGGCGGACGCGCCGTTCGAGATGGTGCCGCGCCCGGCCCGCAGCTTCGATTCCGCGCGCGGTGAAAGCCGGCTGAAGGACCTGCACGCCGTCGCCACGCTCGATGGCTTCGGACGCTTCAGCCGCGCCATGCTGGCCGCGGCCTGTGGTCTTGTCGACTATCTCGACCATGCGGGGCGGGGCAAGCTGCCGTTCCTGCTGCCGCCGGTGGTGCGCGAGGCGGGCGGCCACATGGCGATGGACGAGGCGACGCGGGCGAGCCTCGAAATTCTGTCGAGCACCACCGGCGGGCGGCGCGGCAGTCTGGTCGAGGCGATCGACCGCTGCGTTACCGGGGCGGGCGCGCGCCTGCTGGCCGAGGACCTTTCGGCGCCGCTGACCGATCCTGCGGCGATTCGCGAACGGCTGGAACTGGTGAGCTGGTTCCATGACGATCCGCTGCTGCGCGGCGACGTGCGCGCGATCCTGCGCGCGGCGCCCGATGTTGGCCGCGCGCTCGGCCGTGTGGTGGCGGGGCGCGGAAGCCCGCGTGATCTCGGCCAGTTGCGCGATGGCCTGTCCGAAGCGCTGCGCCTGCGCGACCTGCTGTTCGCCCGCGCCGATCGCCCCGCCCTGGCCGATGGGCTGCTGCCATCGCTGGGCGGCCACGGCGCGCTGGTCGATCTGTTCGCCCGCGCGCTCGTTCCCGCGCCGCCGACCGAGCGGGGGCAGGGCGGCTTCATCGCCGAAGGATATGACGCCGCACTGGACGAACTGCGCCGCTCGGCGGGCAATTCGCGCCGCGCGATCGCCGCGCTGGAGGCGAAGTACCGCGACGAAACCGGCGTCGCGGCCCTCAAGATCCGGCATAACGGCGTGCTCGGCTATTTCATCGAAGTGCCGGCCAAGCACGCCGACCGGCTGATGCAGCCCGATTCGGGCTTCACCCACCGCCAGACGATGGCGGGGGCGGTGCGCTTCAACGCGCTCGCCCTGCACGAGGAGGCGAGCCGCATCGCCGAATCGGGCGGCCACGCGCTCGCCGCCGAAGAGGCGCATTTCGAGGATCTGGTGGGCCAAGCCGTCGCCCGGCGTGAAGCGATTGCGGCGACCGCTGCGGCGCTTGCCCGGCTCGACGTTGCCGCAGGACAGGCGGAACGCGCGGCCGAAGGGGGCTGGAGCCTGCCCCGGGTGGTCGATGAACCCTGCCTCGATATCGTCGGTGGGCGGCACCCGGTGGTGGAAGCCGCGCTGGCCGCCAAAGGCGAGCGTTTCGTGGCCAACGACTGTGCGTTGTCCAGCCATGACCGGCTGTGGCTGATCGGCGGGCCCAACATGGGCGGCAAGTCCACCTTCCTGCGCCAGAACGCGCTGATCGTACTGCTGGCGCAGGCGGGCGGCTTCGTCCCGGCGACGAGCGCGACGGTGGGCCTGGTCGACCGCCTGTTCAGCCGGGTCGGCGCGGCCGACAACCTCGCGCGTGGGCGCTCGACCTTCATGGTCGAGATGGTCGAGACGGCGGCGATTCTGGCGCAGGCGACCGAGCGCAGCTTCGTGATTCTCGATGAAGTGGGGCGCGGCACGTCGACCTACGACGGCCTCGCGCTCGCCTGGGCCGTGGCCGAGGCGGTGCACGAGGTGAACCGCAGCCGCTGCCTGTTCGCCACGCACTACCACGAACTCGCGCGGCTCGCAGAAACCTGCCCGGCGCTTTCGCTCCACCACGTGCGGGCGCGCGAATGGAAGGGCGATCTCGTCCTGCTGCACGAACTGGCCGAAGGGCCCGCCGACAAGAGCTACGGCCTTGCCGTGGCGCGGCTGGCCGGGGTGCCCGCGCCCGTGGTCAAGCGGGCGAAGGCGGTGCTCGACAAGCTGGAGAAAGGGCGCGCGGCGACCGGCGGGCTGGCCGCAGGGCTGGGCGAGCTGCCCCTGTTCGCCGCCGCGATCGAGGCGGCCGAGGAAAAGGTCGATGCGCTGCGGGAGAAGCTCGACGCTGTCGATATCGATTCGCTTTCCCCTCGCGCGGCGCTCGATCTGCTGTACGAACTGAAGCGGGACATCTGACCGTGCGTGCGCTGCGCCTGATCCTGCTGGCCCTGTTTGCGGCCCTGGCGGTTCCGGCCAGCGCGGCGCCCCCTGCCACGAACGGCGTGCTGGTCGACCAGGAACTCTATCGCGCCGTCACCGAACGGGTGCGCCACGGCGAGGGCTTCTATCCCGCCACGATCACCGAACAGCGGGCGCGCAGCTACCCGGTGCGTCCGGCGCTGGCGGTGCGGCCGCCGACGCTGGCCTATGCGCTCGCGCTGCTGCCTTCGACGCCGGCCCGCACCGGGGCGCTCGTGCTGCTGCTGTTCGCGACGCTCGTCGTCCTGCGCCGCACCCTGGCGGATCGACCGGCGCCCGATGCGCTGGCGACGATCGCGCTGACGCTGACCGGGCTGTTCGGTGCCTTCTTCCCCGGTGCCGCTTATCTCCACGAACAATGGAGCGTGTTGCTGCTGCTGCTGTCGCTGTGCGCGTCGCGAAAGCCGGTATTGATGGTCGGCCTCGCCTTTCTCGCAGTGCTGGTTCGCGAAACCGCGCTCGCCTGGCTTGCGGCGATGGTGCTGGTGGCGCTGTGGCGGCGCGACTGGCGGCTGGCCGGCCTTGCCAGCGGCGCGATCGCGGCAGCGGGCGGACTGTGGCTGGTCCATGCCCACTTCGCTGCAGCGCAGGTGACCGCCGCCGACGTCGCCTCGCCCGGCTGGGTCCGGTTCCAGGGGCTGACGCTGGTGATCGACGCACTGCGCCGCAACCTTGCGCTCTATCCGCTGCCCGGCTGGCTGCTGCTCGGCGTGGTGGCCGCCTCGCTGCTCGCCATGCTGCGCTGGGGAGAAGCGCGCGAGCGCATCGCGGCTGTCGGCAGCGCCGGCTTCATCGCTGCGCTGACCGTCTTCGGGCGCGAGGACAACGGCTACTGGGGCTTCATGATTGCTCCGTTCGTGCTGTGGGGCGTGCCGCTGATGGTCCGTTCGGTCGCGGCCCGGCTGCTGATGCCGACGCCGGATCGCGCCTGACGCCCTTTTTGCGCCGCGGTTGACGGCACAGGCGATGTGACCGACACTCGCGTGCGATTTCGGGGGGAATCGCCATGCACACCGCTATCCTGCCTCGCCGTGCCCTTCGGGCCGAGCGCGACTACTTTCTGGCTTTCATCATTCTGGGGGTGATCGGCGTCCTGCTCGGATTTGCGCCGCCAAGCTGGCTGCGTTTCCAAGGCCAAGCCGATTATCCCGCACCGCTCGCGCTGCAAATCCACGCCGGGCTGTTCCTCGGCTGGGTCGCGCTCATCACCACGCAGGTGCTGTTCGTGCGGCAAGGCCAGATCGGGCTGCATCGGCGGTTGGGCGCGTTCGGCGCGGCACTCATCCCGGCTATGGCGATCAGCAGCGTCTTTGCCGAAACCTATAGCGAGAAGTTCGCTGCCATCCACGCACCCGGCCAACAGCGGTTCCTGATCATACCGATCTTCTCGCTGGGCCTGTTCCTCGTCTTCACGATCGCCGGCCTTGTCCTGCGACGCGACGCCGAACTGCACCGCCGTCTGATCTTTCTCGGCACCGCCCTTCTGTTCGGCGCGGCATAGTCGCGAGTGACCGGTCCCTTGCTCAAGCCGTACATGGCGTATCACGGCATGGGGTTCTTCATCCGCCGCTTCCTGATGACCGATGTCCTGCTGGTACTGCTGGCGGTCATGGACTGGCGCGTGAAGGGCAGGCTCCAGCCGGTGACCGCCATCGGCATCACGGTGATCGTTGCGGCCGAGATCGTCATCACGCCGCTTTACTTCACCGACTGGTGGCTTGGCGTCACCGACACCATCCTCGCCGCATTCCCGGGGCCTTGAGGCAGGCTAGACGCTGAGGAATATCCCGGCGAGCGCGGCGCTCATCAGGTTGGACAGCGCGCCCGCGATCAGCGCACGCATGCCGAGGCGGGCGATCACCGGGCGCTGGTTCGGCGCAAGGCCGCCGGTCACCGCCATCTGGATCGCTATCGAGCTGAAGTTGGCAAAGCCGCACAGCGCGAACGTGACGATGGCGACGGTATGCGGCGACAGCCCTTGCGCATTGCCGAGATCGATGAAGGCGACGAATTCGTTGAGCACCAGCTTGCTGCCGAACAGGCCGCCCGCCTGCATCGCTTGCGACCAGTCGGGCGCGCCGAGCAGCAGGAACACCGGCGCGAAGACATAGCCGAGCACCTGCTGGAACGAGAGTTCCGGATGACCGAACCAGCCGCCGATCCAGCCGAACATGCCGTTGGCAAGCGCGACCAGCGCGACGAAGGCGAGCACCATTGCGCCCACCGCCACGGCCAGCCGCACGCCGGTCTGCGCGCCCTGGCTGGCGGCCATGATGATGTTGGCGGGGCGCTCTTCCTCGGGCTCGACCGCGCCGGGAAGGGCTTGCGGGGCGAGCGGGTGGGGATCGGGCAGGTCGCCATCGGCGATGGCGGCGGGGGCGGGCGGTTCGTCGGGCATGACGATCTTGGCCATCAGCACGCCGCCCGGCGCGGACATGAAGGCCGCCGCGACGAGGTAGTCGATGCGGATGCCCATTGCGGCATAGGCGGCAAGGATCGTTCCGGCGACGCCGGCCATGCCCACGGTCATCACGCAGAACAGCTGCGAAGGGGCGAGTCCTGCCAGATAGGGCCGGATCACCAGCGGCGCTTCGCTTTGCCCGACAAAGATGTTCGAGGCCGCGCACAGCGCTTCGACCTTGCTGATCCCGGTGATCTTCTCCAGCGCGCCGCCGATCCAGCGGATCACCAGCTGCATCACGCCGATGTAGTAGAGGATCGAGATCAGCGCCGCGAAGAACACGATCGTCGGCAGTGCCGAGATGGCGAAGCTGTGACCGCCGATTTCGGGCGCGGCGAGCGGGCCGAACAGGAACTGCACCCCGGCGCGGGCGAAGCCGAGCAGGCTTTCGACGCCGTGCGCCGCACCCTGCAACGCGGCATTGCCCGGCGGGAAATAGAGCACCAGCGCGGCAAGCCCTGCCTGCAGGGCAAAGGCGGGCGCCACCACCCGCAGCCGGATGGCGCGGCGGTTGGAGGACAGGACAACGGCGATGAGCAGGATGAGGACCATCCCGGCGAGGCTGAGGATCACGCGCATCGGCGGAACGGAAGCTCCGAAGCAAAAAGGGAAACTGGTTTCACCCGGTCCTAAACGGGATTTGGCAGAGGGTCAAAACATGGGTATCGGGCAGCGATGAAGGACAACGTTTCAGGCCTCGCTGCCGCTTCGCCCGCTGTTGCTTCGGGCGTGCCCCGCTCGCTTTTCGCGTTCGCGCTGCTCTACGGCGGGCTCGTCGTGCTGGCGGGCGTGCTTGGCACCAAGATCGCCTCGCTCGGCCACTGGCCGCTGCTGGGAGACCTCGCGGTTGAATCGGGTATCTTCGCGTTCCTGCTGCTGGTGGTGCTGGCGAGCGCGGTTGCCGAACTGTTCGGACAGGATACCGCCAACCGGCTAGTGCGCTTCGGCTTCGTGCCGCTGATCCTGTCGATGTGCCTGCTGACGTTCGTCATCCGCGTCGTTCCGCCGGCGCCGTTCTGGAGCGATCAGGACGCGTTTGCCCGGCTGCTCGGGCAGGGCGCGCGGATGCAGTTCGCGGGCCTCATCTCCTATGGAACGTCGCAGACGCTCAACGTCTATGTCTTTTCCCGGCTGGCCGGCGGGCAGGGGAACCTGCTGATGGTGCGCGCCTGGATCGCCAGCATGTTGAGCCAGGTCGTCGACACGCTGATCTTCATCACCATCTCGTTCTGGGGCGTGGCGGATGCCTCGGGCCAGCCGCTGCCACTGGGGGCGATGATGGAGGGGCAGATCATCGCCAAGCTGGTGCTTTCCACGGTGATGGTGCCACCGCTGATCTGGCTGTTCGTCCGCCTTGCCCGACGGCTCGACCGCGCATCCTGAATCACGATTCCGCTTTGATTTCGCCGCAGAGGGCGTAAGGGCGCGGGCCATTATGGCCACGAACATCGACCAGACCGACGCCTATCGCCAGTCCATGCTCGACAAGGCGGAAACGCTTATCGAAGCGCTGCCCTACCTGCAGCGATACGCCGGGCGCACCTTCGTGGTGAAGTACGGCGGCCACGCGATGGGCGATCCCGAGCTTGCCGAGGACTTCGCGCAGGACATCGTCCTGCTGAAGGCCTGCGGCATCAATCCGGTGGTGGTGCACGGTGGCGGGCCGCAGATCGGCCGGATGCTCAAGGCACTCGGCATCGAATCGCAGTTCGTCAACGGCCTGCGCGTGACCGACAAGCAGACCGCCGAAGTGGCCGAGATGGTCCTGGCCGGCGCGATCAACAAGGAACTGGTCAGCTGGATCAGCCGGGCCGGCGGCAAGGCGATCGGCATTTCGGGCAAGGACGGCGGCATGGTGCTGGCGCGCAAGGTCCAGTCCAAGGCGCCCAAGGCGATCGAAGAAGAAGGCGAGCCACTCGTCGTCGACCTGGGCTTCGTGGGCGAACCGGACCGGATCGACACCACGGTGATCGACACCGTTTGCGCGGCGGGCATGATCCCGGTGATCGCGCCGATCGGCGTTGGCCCGGATGGCGAAACCTACAACATCAACGCCGACACGATGGCCGGCGCGATTGCCGCCGCGCTGGGGGCATCGCGCCTGTTCCTGCTGACCGACGTTCCCGGCGTGCTCGACAAGGACAAGAATCTGCTCACCGACCTCAGCCCGGCCGACATTGCCATGCTGGCCGAAGACGGCACGATCCAAGGCGGCATGATCCCCAAGCTGGAAACCTGCGTCCACGCGGTGGAAGCAGGCTGCGAAGCCGCCGTGGTGCTCGATGGCCGGGTGCCGCACGCGATGCTGCTCGAAATCTTCACCTCGCGCGGCGCGGGCACGCTGATCCGCGCGTGATCGCGGCGCGGCGGCAGGCGGGAACCAATCCCGGCGCTGCTCGTCGCTGGCGCATGATCCGCGCAACCCTAGCCGCCGTCCTCGCGTCCGCGCTCGCCATCAACCTGTCGGGCTGCGATCGCCCGGTGCACGAACCGTCGCCGACCGATGCGCCTGACATCGCGGCGAGCATGGCGGCCCCGCCGACAATGCCGGCAAGCGCCGCCGACGCGGCCGCGCCCGTCCCTTCGGCCACGCCCACCGCCGAGATCGCCGCCCCGGGGCAGCCTTCGGCCTCGCGCGATCCGGCCGAAGTGCTTTCGGCCTGGGCCAAGGCCGTCGAGACGCGCGACTGGGCGACGGCGCGCGCCTACTGGGGCGATTACGGCAAGGGCAGCGGCCTTTCCGACAAGGCCTTCGCGGCCAAGTGGGCCAGCTTGCTCGATCCGCGCGTGACGATCGGCAAGGGCGAGCAGGAAGGCGCGGCCGGATCGCTCTACTACACCGCGCCCGTGCGGATCATCGACGGACCCCGCACCGTGCGCGGCAATGTCGTGCTGCGCCGGGTCAACGATGTCGACGGGGCGAGCGAGGAACAGCTGCGCTGGCACATCGAAAGCACCACGCTGGCGCCCTGAGCGCTTCCGAATTTCAGCTCATCCGTATTTTCCCAAAGGGCGGGTGTTTCCACGACGTGCGAAAATGCTCTAAGGGGCGCGGCATTCGCCCTGCGTGAAAGGACGCCTTGCGCATGCTGCTCTACACTCTCGTCCAGATGATCGATTATCTGGTCAACATCGTCAGCATGGTGGTGATCGTGCAGTTCGTGCTCGGCCTGCTGATCGCCTTCAATGTCGTCAACATGCAGAACAACGCGGTTGCGGCGATCTGGAAGGCGCTCAACGCCATTCTAGAACCGCTGCTCGCCCCCATCCGCCGCATGATGCCCGATACCGGGCAGATCGACTTTTCGCCGATGGTGCTGATCGTCCTGCTGAACCTGCTGTCGATCCTGCTCCGTGGCATCGCCGCGTCGGGCTACTGATACAGGAACGAAATCCATGACCGCTGCCGTCATCGACGGAAAGGCTTTTGCGGCCACCCTGCGCGCCCGCGTCGGCGAGCTTGCCCGTGCGTTCGAGCAGAAGGCCGGCCGCAAGGCAGGCCTCGCCGTGGTGCTGGTGGGCGAGGATCCCGCAAGCCAGGTCTATGTCCGTTCCAAGGGCAAGAGCGCGCTCGAGGCCGGCATGGCGAGCTTCGAGCACAAGCTGCCGGCAGACACCGCCGAGGCCGACCTGCTGGCGCTCGTCGAACAGCTCAATGCCGATGCCGCGGTCGATGGCATTCTCGTGCAGCTGCCGCTGCCGCCGCACATCGACGAGCAGAAGGTGATCGCGGCGATCGCGCCGGACAAGGATGTCGACGGCTTCCACGTGATCAACGCCGGGCGCCTTGCGGTGGGCCAGCCCGGCTACGTGCCGTGCACGCCGCTCGGCTGCCTGATGCTGCTCAAGGACAAGCTGGGCGATCTCTCCGGGCTCGATGCCGTGGTCATCGGCCGTTCGAACATCGTCGGCAAGCCGATGGCGCAGCTGCTGCTCGCCGAAAGCTGCACGGTGACGATCGCGCACAGCCGGACCAAGGACCTGTCCAGCGTTGTGCGCCGCGCCGATATTGTCGTGGCGGCGGTGGGCCGGCCCGAGATGGTGAAGGCTGACTGGATCAAGCCCGGCGCCACCGTAATCGACGTCGGCATCAACCGCGTTCCAGCGGCCGAGGAAGGCAAGACCCGCCTGGTCGGCGATGTCGATTATCACGGCGTTGCCGAAGTCGCCGGCGCGATCACGCCGGTGCCGGGCGGCGTGGGGCCGATGACCATCGCCGTCCTGCTGCGCAACGCGCTCGTCGCGGCCTATCGCCACGAAGGCATCGAACTCGCCGCCGACGCGATCTGAGCCGCAGAAGGGCGCTGGCGCCGGCGAAGCAGGGGTGGGCAGCGCGGTTCCTTTCGGTTAGGTTCCAGGCCATGAAGCGCCTGATCCCGCTCGCCATTCCGGCCCTCCTGCTCGTCCTTGCCGTTGCCGGTCCCGCCGATGCGCAGCGCCCTCCGCGCGGGATGATGCGGCCGCTTGCCAATCCGAGCGCGCTGATCGCGGCGGACATCGCCTTTTCGCGCCTTGCGCAGGACAAGGGCAAGGCGAAGGCCTTCGCAGAGACTGCGACCAAGGAGGCCGAGATGTTCGGGCCGCAGCGCGTTCCTGTCGCCGAATGGCTCAAGCGCAACGACGATGGTGCCGCGCTCAAGTGGCAGCCGCACGGCGCCTGGATCAGCTGCGACGGCAGCGCGGGGGTGACGCGCGGCGCGTGGCAGTCGAACACCGCCAGTGGCTGGTACACCACCATCTGGCAGCAGCAGAAGAAGGGCGATTACAAGTGGGCGCTTGATCAGGGCAGCGCCACCGCAAAGCCGGTTGAGGCGCCCGATTTCCTTGAAGGCCGCATTGCCGACTGCCCCGCGCGGTCTGCTCCGCCGGGCGCCGGCGCCATCCCCGGTGGCGAGGGTCCGCCGCGCGGCAAGCGCCCGCCGCCGGGCGATGGCAAGGATGTGCCCCTGCCGCCGCTGGCCGGCCCGATCCCCGCGCTGTCGGCGGCTGCTGGCGCGGATGCCAAGGACGGCCGGTCGCGCGATGGTACGCTCGCCTGGCGGTCCGTCGTGCTGCCGGACGGCGCGCGCGACTTTACCGTGTGGTTGTGGAAGGATGGGGCGATGACGCCGGTCATCCAGACCCATGCCGATGCGGCCAAGGCGGCGGGCTGACGCGATGCTCCAGCTGTTCGTCTCGGCCTTCGTCACGCTGTTCGTGGTGATCGATCCACCCGGCTGCGCCCCGATCTACGCCGGGCTCACCGCCAATGCGAGCGCGCGCCAGGCGTTCTCGATGGCCCTGCGCGCCTGCCTGATCGCCACGGGCATCCTGCTCGTGTTCGCGTTGTTTGGAGAGGATCTGCTCGGCGCGCTGCATATCGAGCTCGACAGCTTCCGCATCGCGGGCGGCATCATGCTATTCCTGATCGCGCTCGACATGGTGTTCGAAAAGCGCACCGAACGCCGTGAGGAGCGGGCCGAAAAGGTGCGCACCGCCCAGCCCCATGTCGAGGACGTGTCGGTGTTTCCGATGGCCATGCCGATGCTGGCCGGGCCCGGCTCCATCGCCTCGGTCATGCTGCTGACCGCGCGCGCCAAGGGCATCGAGGAAACCGGCGTGATCCTCGCCGCGCTGGCGCTGGTCATGGTGCTGAGCTTCCTGGCGCTGGTGGCCGCGCGCCCGATCATCCGCGTGCTCGGCGCGCAGGTGGAGGCGGTGGTGACGCGCCTGCTGGGCGTTCTGCTGGCAGCGCTTGCAGCGCAATTCGTGATCGACGGCATCCAGGCCCAGTTCTGAGCCACGCCGGCAGGTTGTCCCGTAACGGTGCAGCGCGCGGTCGGGCGCGGGAACCGGGATGACGGTTCGACCATTTGGCGATACCCCGGGGCAATGCACCGGATACTTGCCATGCTGAGCCAGATCGAATCCCGGATGAGCCGCCACCGCGCCGCGCGCGTGCAGCTGATGCTCCTTGGTGTCGCCATGCTTCTGGCGATCCCGGCGGGCGCGGTCTTCGCGCAGGCCGGGATGACGCCCTACACCCTCGTCGAAAGCGGCCAGCGCTTTGGAACGCTGCAGCAGGCGGTCAATGCCGTCGGCGAAGGGTCGGGCACCATCTCGATCGCGCCGGGCGCCTGGCGGGATTGCGCGGTGCAGACCACCGGCGACGTTGCGTACATCGCCGAAGTCCCGGGCAAGGTCGCCTTCGACGGGCAGACCTGCGAAGGCAAGGCGGCGCTGGTCATGCGCGGGCGTTCGATGCGCGTGGAAGGCGTAACCTTCCAGAACCTGCGCGTGCCCGAAGGCAATGGCGCGGGCATCCGGCTCGAACACGGCAACCTTACCGTGCGGCAGGCCTGGTTCCGCGACAGCGAGGAGGGCATTCTCTCCGCCGAGGACCCCACGGGCACCGTGCTGATCGAAAAGTCCACGTTTTCGCGCCTTGGCCGCTGCGACCGGGGCCTGTCGTGCGCGCACTCGGTCTATTTCGCCAATTACGGCAATGTCGTGATCCGCCGCAGCCGCTTCGAGGAGGGCCGCGGGGGCCACTACGTCAAGAGCCATGCGGCGCGGATCGAGGTGGTCGATTCGAGCTTCGACGACAGCCGGGGCAAGACGACCAACTACATGATCGACCTGTCGGTCGGCGCGACCGGCCTCATTACCGGCAACTGGTTCGTGCAGGGCAAGGACAAGGAAAACTACAGCGCCTTCATCGCCAACGGCGCCGAAGGGCATAACCATTCCGCCGCCGGGCTGACGATCAAGGACAACGTCGCGCGCCTCGCCCCCGGTGTAGATCGCAACACTGTGTTTTTCGCAGACTGGACCGGCGATGCCACCAAGCTTGGCGCAAATACGCTGGGGCCGGGCCTTAAGCCCTTCGAAAAGCGCTGATCGGCTTGGCCTTTTGCGGCATCGTGCCTAGATTGACCGTGTGACCCGTCGCCGTCCCTTCCGCCTGTGGGCCATTCTGCTGGTCCTCGTCGTTGCGCTGCAGGCGCTGGCGCCGATGGGTGGTGGCCTGTCGCTGCGGTCGGGCTCTGCTTTCAGTGCCGACACGGTCGAGGTTGCGGTAGCGCCTGCGCGGCGGGTGGCAGAGGCTGCCGTAGCCCCGTTGCCGGCGCCCCTGCCGACTGTCGCGGCACTGGTGATTCCGCTTTCTCTCATGCTCGTCGCGACCTGGCGTCCCAAGCCCCGGCAGACCGCGCCCCCGCGTCTTGATCCAGCCTTTCCGCAAAGGCTCGAACCCCGCGCACCGCCTCGCCCCTGAACGATCCCGACTGCACCCTTCGCGGGGTGCCCCATGGACGTCTTTCAGGATACGAGACCGATGAACGAACTGAATTCGAGCGCGATCGCGCTTGCCCGGCGCGCCCATGTCGAGGCGTTGCTGGCCGCTTACCCCGATGTCACCCCCACGGAACACACGCTGCTGGTGAACTGGTTCCGCAAGGAGGCAAGCTCGCTGGACATCGGAATGGTTGCCAGCAACCCGGACATCGCGCGCGGCTATCGCCTGTTCCGCCAGCAGCATGTCGACCGCTTCACGCTGGCTGACCTGGGCAAGGGCCTGGCCTTTGCCAGCGCGATGATCGTGCTGTGCGGACTGATGCTGTTCCGCGCGTTCTGAGCGGGCCTTGGGGAGGGGCGCTTTCCTAGCGCCTCTCCCTCACTTCAGGATGTGGCCGGTCCGGTCGCGCTTGGTCGCGAGATAGCGCGCGTTATGGGGATTGGCGGGCAACTGGTGCGCCACGCGCTCGATCACGTCGACGCCGACGGCCTGCAGGGCTGCCACCTTGGCCGGGTTGTTGGTCATCAGCCGGACGCGCTCCACGCCGAGCAGTTCCAGCATGCGCGCCGCGACCGGGAAGTCGCGCGCTTCGCTCGGCAGGCCCAGCCGCTCGTTGGCGTCGACCGTGTCGAAGCCCTGGTCCTGCAGCTCATAGGCGCGCAGCTTGTTGATCAGACCGATCCCGCGCCCTTCCTGCCGCAGGTAGAGCAGCACGCCCCAGCCTTCGTTGTCGCGCGCTTCGGCGGCCATCGCGCGCAGCGCTGCATCGAGCTGCGGGCCGCAGTCGCACTTCAGGCTGCCAAGGATGTCTCCGGTCAGGCATTCGCTGTGCAGCCGAACCAGCGGCGCGCGATCGCCGCGCTGTTCGCCGATCACCAGCGCCACGTGTTCGCGCAAGTCGTCACGCGCGCGGAAGGCGACGATCTGTGCTTCTTCGCAGGCATCGACCGGAAGCCGTGCCCGAGCCTGGATGGTAAGGTTGAGCGGATCCTTGAACCCGGCAAGATCGGACGCGGACACTTCCGCCGCGATTTCCGCGCCGCTGGAAAGTAGGAATGCGGGCAGGATGCCGGCAAGCCGCGCCATTTCCATCGCCGCGACGGCGGCCTCGCGGGCCTCTATGGCCTCGGCACGGAAGGGGCCGCGCAAGGGGTTGGCCAGATCGCGCGCCGGATCGGCAAGCGCCCGCGCGGTGTTGAGGCTGAAGGGTTCCGCGCCGTGGATGATCACCGGTGCTTCGGGCACGGCCGCGTCACGCTGGTTGGCGAGCTTGAGCGTCGCCGCGCGCGCGGCGGAGATCAGCAGCCGTGCCGCGTAAAGCCCGGGTTGCGCAAATCCCGTCTCGGCCGGCAGCAGATCGAGCGCGCCGCCATCGCCGTGGACGCGGATGGCCCAGCCGTGGCGCAGCGCATCCAGCGCGCGGGCAACGGCGCGCGCCTCGTTCAAAGCGACAGCTCCGTCACCAGTGGCACGTGGTCCGAAGGCTGGTCCCAGCGGCGCGTCTCCTCGACGAAGCGGTGCGAAAGCGACTGTGCCGCCACGTCCGGCGAGGCCCACATGTGGTCCAGCCGCCGGCCCTGGTCCTTCTGCCGCCAGTACGAACGGTACGACCACCACGAATAGTTTCGCTCCGGCGCCGGGATATGCTTGCGGCCGAGATCGACCCAGCCGTGCGCATCGGCGAAGCGCTGCAACGTCTCTACCTCCAGCGGAGTGTGGCTGACGACCTTGAGCAGCGCCTTGTGGTCGTAGACGTCGCTTTCCAGCGGCGCGATGTTGAAATCGCCGACGATCAGCGTCGGCTTGTCGAGCTTGTCCGCCCAGCGGGTCATGCGTTCGAGGAAATCGAGCTTCTGCCCGAACTTGGCATTCACCGTGCGGTCCGGGATGTCGCCGCCCGCCGGGATGTAGACATTCTCGAGGATCAGGCCCTGGCCCGGCCCGATCAGCTCTACGCCGACGTGGCGCGCCTCGCCATTGTCCTGCCAGTCGTGCCGGCCGATCTCGCGAAAGGGGATGCGGCTGACCGTGGCGACGCCGTGGTAGCCCTTCTGCCCGTGCACCGCGCGATGCGTGTAGCCGAGCCTTTCGAACACATCGTGGGGGAAGAGCGATTCGGCGGTCTTGATTTCCTGCAGGCAGAGGACGTCGGGCGCTTCCTGAGTCAGGAAGCGTTCGACCTGATCGGCGCGAAGGCGGACCGAATTGATGTTCCAAGTGGCGATGGAGATCATGCGCGCGGCTTTAGGGGGGATGCTCGGCGCGCGTCAAATCGGAACGGTATCGCGCCCCAAAAGGAAAACCCTCGTCCCGGGGGCATTGGGACGAGGGTTCCATGTGCGTTCGTCACGCGGTGACAAGCGGCTGGATGGAGGCCAGGCAACAGGGGGGAAACCCGCCTCGACCGTCTTGTCGAGGACCCTTCTAGGCGGGCCCCGCTTGCTGGGGGATGAACGTAAACGTCAGGAAATTCGCAAGTTGTCGCAGATCAGCGGCAACCCAACCCGGGATGGCGACGAATCGCCGGAATCAGTGGCGAACTTGCGGGCGGGGATCGTTCCAGCGGAAAGTGCTGTCCGGCACGGCGATGCCGTACTGCTGGTTCGACAGGCGCACGGTGGTGCGCTTGGCCTGTGAATCGAGCGCGATCCACGAATCGAGCTGCCATCCGCCCGGCGCACCCGCATTGCGGGTCATCACCAGCGTGATCGTGCCGTATTCGGGATGCTTGGGGTCCTTCACCGTCACGCTCAGCACATCGGGGTGCGACGTGGGGTTGAGCGTGGCGAACCGGGCCACGTCCTTGTTCGGATCGAGCAGGGCGCCCAGCGGGCTGTTGCGGATCGGCCAGCGTTGCACCTGCCGAACCTCGTAGTCGATCATGGTAAGCGCGCTGCCGTCCGACACGATCAGGAACGGCACGCCCTTCTGGTACTGGAAGCGGATGCGGCCGGGACGCTTGAGCGTCATCGTGCCCGAAATGCTCTGGCCGCCGCGGTCGGTCTGGACGAAGTCGGCACGCATCGTGCCAATCGCGCGCAAGGCGCCGACCGCCTGGTCGATCTGCGGGCTACGCGCGGCTTGCGCCAGCGCAGGGGTGGACAACGCAGAAAGGCCCGTGGCCGAAAGGGCCAGGGCCGTGCCGGCGAACGCCAGCGTGCGAAAGGATTTCAGGATCGTGTTCATCGCCGCTCCTTGCAGTGCCGGCGTTGAACTCCCCCTTAACCCCAAGGTTCCTGAACAGTGGACCCCGGGGCGTGCGGGAAAGGTGCGGGGCGCGCGCGCAGTGAATGCGCAGTCGGCTGTCCCCGGCGCGCCTTACTTGATCTTGGCTTCCTTGAACTCGACGTGCTTGCGCACGACCGGGTCGTACTTGCGGAAGGTCATCTTCTCGGTCGTGTTGCGCGGGTTCTTCTTGGTCACGTAGAAGAAGCCGGTGTCGGCGGTCGAGACCAGACGGATCTTGACGGTGGTGGGCTTTGCCATTGCTCGAAATCCTGAAACGAAAGCGGCGGCGCGTCGCCACGCCGCCTTCACAGGGCGCGGGCGTTGGGGGAGAATCGGGGGAAAGTCAAGGGGCGGGATAGGGGCAAAGCGGCTCGATCAGGCCGAACCGTTCCTTGCTTGGCGCCTCCTCCAGCGGCGCAAGCTCCAGCGGCTGTATCGGTAGCTGCGTGTCGGGCAGGCGATCCAGCAGGTCGCGGATCAACGTCAGGCGGCCGCGCCGCTGGTCGTTGAAGTCCACCAGCGTCCACGGCGCATGGGGCGTGTGCGTCGCCGCCAGCATCGCTTCGCGCGCCTTGGTATAGTCGTCGTAGTGCTTGCGCGCTTCCAGGTCGACCGGGGAGAGCTTCCAGCGCTTCATCGGATCGTCGCGCCGCTCGGCAAAGCGCTCCTCCTGCTCTTCCTGGTCGCAGCAGAGCCAGTACTTGAACAGCAGCAGGCCGTCCTCGGTCAGCAGCTTCTCGAAAACCGGGGCCTGCGACAGGAATGCGCGCACCTGCTCCTCGCTTGCGTACCCCATCACGCGCTCGACCCCGGCGCGGTTGTACCAGGAACGGTCGAACAGCACGATCTCGCCCGCGGCGGGCAGGTGGGGAACGTAGCGCTGGAAATACCATTGCCCCTGTTCGCGCTCGGTCGGCTTGGCGAGCGCGACGGTGCGCACCTGCCGTGGATTGAGCTTGGCCGACAGCGCGTTGATCACGCCGGTCTTGCCCGCGGTATCGCGCCCTTCCAGCAGGATCGCAATCCGCGCGCCCGTCCCTTGCGCCCAGCGCGCCATGGCGGACAGTTCCTCCTGAAGGTTTTCGAGAACGTCCTCATAGTCCTTGCGCTTCAGTTCGGTCATGGCAGCCCTTCGTGATACGGGAAGCCCTGTTTGCACCAATCGCGTTCCGGTGTAAAAAGTTGCGATGGAAACCGGTTTGGATGCCATCGACTCCGCCCGCCATGCTGGCCCTGAAGCTGGCAACGATGCTGGCCGCCACGCGGGCTTCACGCAGTTGCCCGATCCTTCGCCCGATGTGTTCACCGCGCCGCTCAAGCGGCCCGCCCATGTCGCCGCGGACTGGATCGAGCCTGCGCAGCATGCCTATGGCGCAGACGAGAACGCGGTGTGGGACGATCTGTTTGCGCGGCAGATGAAGGTCCTGCCCGGACGCGCGGCGAGCGCGTTCATGGCCGGCTTGGACAAGCTCGACCTCGGTCGCGGCGGCGTGCCCGATTTCGGCCGCCTGTCCGCGGAACTGGGCGCGCTCACCGGATGGAGCGTGGTGCCGGTGCCGATGCTGATTCCCGACCACGTGTTCTTCTGGCACCTTGCCAACCGTCGCTTTCCGGCGGGCAACTTCATCCGCAGCCGCGAAAATTTCGACTACATCGAAGAGCCGGACGTGTTCCACGACGTGTTCGGCCACGTGCCCATGCTGACCGATCCGACCTTTGCAGACTACATGCAGGCCTACGGCCGCGCCGGGTGGAAGGCGATGCGCCATAACCGGCTGAAGGCGCTCGGCGCGCTCTACTGGTACACGGTCGAATTCGGCCTGGTGGAAGAAGCGGGCGGGCTTCGCGCCTATGGAGCGGGCATTCTTTCGGGCCCCAGCGAGGTGGTCTTCGCGCTCGAGGCTCAGTCGCCCAACCGCATCTACCTCAACGTCGATCGCGTGATGCGCACTGATTACGTGATCGACGATCTGCAGCCGACCTATTTCGTGATCGAAAGCCTTGCCGATCTGTATCACCAGACCGTCGAGCGCGACTTCGACCGGCTGTATCGCGGACTGGGCCCGGGCTTTACCTATGCCAATACGGCGGTGATCGATATCGACAACGTCCACACGCGCGGCACGCTCGAATATCACCTGCGCGGCGGGAGAGCGTCGGGCGCGCGTCCGGTCTGAACGCGAAAACGGCGCCCGGTTGCCCGGACGCCGCCTGCTTGCCGAAAGACAGTTGTCCCGGGATCAGCCCGGGGTCTTGTCCATCTTGTCGGCCTGGTCTTCCATCTTGTCGGCCTTCTTTTCGCCCGCGTTGCGGACGGCGTCGGCCTTGTTCTCGAGCGCGTCCTCGGCAGCGCCGGTGGTCGCATCAGCCTGCGCGTCGATCGCATCGGCAGTGGCGTCAGCCGATTCGCGCACGGCGTCGGCCTTGTCCTCTGCGGCGTTTTCCTGCTTGGAATCGCAGGCGGCGAGGCTGAGGCCCATCGCGGCAACCGACGCGATCATCGCGCCCTTGATGAAGCTCTTCATGGCATTGTCCCCTTCTTGAAGAAGGGCGGCCACTTCAGGGCCGCCCTTTTGTGGTTGATCAGGAGTGGTGGCTCAGCGAACCGCGCCGCGACGGACGAGGTTGACAATCGCGAGCAGGATCACGGCGCCGAGGAACGAAACGATCAGGCTACCGGCCGAGATGCCGTCGGTGATCGAACCGCCACCGATCAGCGGCGCAAGCAGGAAGCCGCCGAGCAGCGCGCCGACAATGCCGACGACGATGTTCAGGAAGATGCCCTGCTGCGCATCAGTGCGCATGACGATGCTGGCCAGCCAGCCGAGGATGCCGCCGACGACGAGAAGAATGATAAGGCCCATGGTGATAATCCCTTCGAAATGCTGTCTTTCCCGCAAAACCGGGATGACGGCCTTTGGTTCCGAAGGTGCGACGAACCGTTGTGATTGATGCTTGTCGCTACTTGAAGTCTACTTGGGCGGGACTCAGGCGTTGAGCAGCCAGGCACCTGCGGCGAGACCCACCAAGATGCGGTACCAGGCAAATGGCGTGAACCCCTTGCGGCTGACATAGGCGACGAACAGCTTGATCACGCCCAGTGCGACGACGAATGACACGAAGGCGCCGATCGCGATCTCGTTCCAGCCAACGCCGGTGGTGCTGGCGGCAAGCGCGTGACGCTGGCCCAGCAGCTCGATCGTGCTCGCGCCCAGCATCGTCGGGATGGCAAGGAAGAACGAGAACTCGGCCGCCGTGCGGCGCTCGATGCCCATGGCGAGCGCGCCCATGATCGTCGCGCCCGAACGGCTCATGCCCGGGATCATGGCAAGGCACTGAACGAAACCGACGCCGATCGCCTGGCGCAAGGGCAGCTGGCCGATACCCGAAGGCTCGCCGCCCTTGGCAAAGCGCTCGACGATCAGGATGCCGATGCCGCCGACGATCAGCGCGCCGCAGACCACAAGCGGGCTGCCGAGCAGGCCTTCGATCTGGTGCTTGAAGATCAGGCCGATCACCGCTGCCGGCATGAACGCGGCAAGCAGGTTGCGCACGAAGCGCAGGGACAGGGGCTCCAGCCGGACAAGGCCCATGGCCACGGCCCAGAACGTGCGCCAGTACTGCACCACCACGGCCAGGATCGCGCCCAGCTGGATCACCACGTTGAACAGCGCCCATTGCGCCGCGTCATATCCGAACAGCTCGGTCGCGAGGATCAGGTGGCCGGTCGACGAGACGGGCAGGAACTCGGTGAGGCCCTCGACGATGCCGAGAAGAACCGCGGTGATGGTGGTGCTGTCCATGGCGGCATGGAGTTGCCGCAGTGCAGCAAGGTGTCAAGGGCGGCAGCGCAGGCCGCCGCCCTTAAATTTCTTTCACCTTACCAGATGCGCACGCGCTCGGCGGGCGGCAGGTACAGCTTGTCGCCCGGCTTGACGCCAAAGGCCTTGTACCATTCGTCGAAGTTCCGGACGATGCCGTTGATCCGGTACTGCGCCGGCGAGTGCGGATCGACCACCAAGTACTGGCGCGCGGTTTCGTCGCGGATCGCCTGACGCCACACCTGCGCGAAGGCCATGAAGAAGCGCTGGTCGCCGGTCAGCCCGTCGATCACCGGGGCGGGCTTGCCGCCGAGCGATAGCTTGTAGGCGCGATAGGCGACCGACAGGCCGCCAAGGTCGCCGATGTTCTCGCCCATGGTGAGCTGGCCGTTAACGCAGGCTTTGCCGCCGGGGCTCTTCTCGTCGAACGGGCAGTAGGCATCGTACTGCTTGCCAAGGCGCGCGGTCAGCGCCTCGAACGCGGCGCGGTCCTTGTCGGTCCACCAGTCGCGCATGTTGCCCTTGCCATCATAGGCCGCGCCCTGGTCGTCGAAACCGTGGCCCATTTCGTGCCCGATCACCGCCCCGATCGCGCCGTAGTTGACCGCGGGATCGGCGTGGAGGTTGAAGAACGGCGGCTGCAGGATCGCGGCCGGGAACACGATCTCGTTGTAGGTGGGGTTGTAATAGGCGTTGATCGTTTCGGGCAGCATGCCCCACTCGCTGCGATCGACTTCCTGGCCCAGGCGCGCCGCCTCGAAACGGCTTTCCCAGTCCTGCGCGGCGATCACGTTGGCGAGCGGCGTCGCGCCCGACAGCGTCAGCCCGGCATAGTCCTTGTACTTGGCCGGCATGCCGATCTTGGGGGTAAAGGCATCGAGCTTGGCTTGGGCTTCCTTGCGCGTGTCGGGGCCCATCCACTTGAGATCGACCAGGTTGGCCGCCATCGCCTTGCGCAAGTTGGCAACGAGCTGGTCCATCGCGACCTTGTTCTCGGGCGGGAAGTAGCGTTCGGCGTAGAGCTTGCCGAGCTGTTCGCCGACCTGACCTTCAACCGCGCGGATGGCACGCTTCCAGCGCGGCAGCTGTACCTTCTGCCCGGCCAGCACCGTGCCGTAGAAGGCGAAGCGGGCATCGTCGATCGGCTTGGGCAGCACCCCGGCGTAGGAGGAGAAGAACTGGGTATCGAGCCAGGCCTTCCACACGTCGACCGGCTCGCTGCGGACCAGTTCGGCCAGCGCCGGAACGCCGCCGCCCAGCTTGGCAGCCATTTCGGGCGTGTACTTGGCGGCGGCGAGCTTTTCAGCCGAAGGCGGCATCTGGGCGACGACCGCGGCCTGCGCCTTGTCGAGTCCCATCTCGGTGAGCATGGCGTCAACCGGCAGGCCCGGCAGCGCCTTGGCGAAGTCGGCGCGAGACAGCTTGGTGTAGGTCAGCGAAGGATTGCGCGAAAGCGCGCGATCCCAGTGGGCGAGCGCCATCTTTTTTTCGAGCGCATAGACCGCGTCGGCCGTCTTGGCCGGATCGGCATAGCCCGCCTGGCCCAGCGCGAAGCGCAGCCAT
The DNA here is from genome assembly GCF_012927405.1 of Novosphingobium olei. Classification (GTDB taxonomy): domain Bacteria; phylum Pseudomonadota; class Alphaproteobacteria; order Sphingomonadales; family Sphingomonadaceae; genus Novosphingobium; species Novosphingobium olei. Next base: position 57,483 of record NZ_JABBGM010000009.1, read on the forward strand.
TCCATGTACTTCTGTCGCACGACCAGGTTGCGCGGATTGTCGACAAGGTAGAAGTCGCGGTCCGGCAGGCCCAGGCTGCCGGTGCCGAGGTAGAGGATGTAGTGATCGCTGTCCTTCTCGTCGGCCGTCACGCTGAAGCTGATCGGCGAGGCAAGGCCGGGCTGCGCGAACAGTTTGGCGAGATCGTCGGGCGTCTTTGCAGCAGCGATCTTGTCCAGCCAGGGCCTGGCCGGCGCGAGGCCGGCGGCATCGATCGCGGCAGTGTCGAGATAGGCCGAATAGGCCGCAGCGATCTTGCCTTCGGGCGTCGCCGGGTCTGGCTTCTTCGCGACCAACTCGTCAAGAATGCCCTTGAGCCGTTCCTGCGAAAGATCGTCGAGCACGTTGAACGAGCCGTAACGCGTCTTGTCCGCCGGCATCACGAAGGCGTTCTGCCACTTGCCGTTCACATAGGCGTTGAAGTCGTCGCCCGGCTTCACGCTCTTGTCGACGTATTGCAGCTGGATACCAGCCCCCGGGAAATCCCGGCTCATCAGCGGCGCCGTCATCGGCGCGGGCGGAGTAGCCGTCGCACTGGCAGCCGGGGCGGCCGTGGGTTGGGCATGGAGGGCGGGGGCGAAAAGCGAAAGCGCCGACGCGGCGACGAGAAATGCGGTTTGCCTTGGCATCTGAATGCGTTCCATCCGGTTACATCTGCGACCGGATCGTCCTTAACGCCTTGCTAGGCAGTGAACAGCCCCTGCTTGAAAGGCAAGGCCACCGCCCCCTGTCGTTGATCGGCCGGTGTATGCCGTTGGTCGATCAGGCGTCCGCGCCTTCGAACTGCAGCCGCGCCAGCCGAGCATAAAGGCCGTCGAGAGCGGACAGGCTGGCGTGCGTGCCCTGTTCGGCGATCCGACCCTGGTCCATCACGATGATCCGATCGGCTTGGCGCACCGTGGCGAAGCGGTGGGCGATGACCAGCGTCGTGCGTTCGCGCATCAGGCGTTCGAGCGCCTGCTGGACCAAACGCTCGCTTTCGGCATCCAGCGCGCTGGTGGCCTCGTCCAGCAGCAGGATCGGCGCGTCGCGCAAAAGCGCGCGGGCGATGGCGATGCGCTGGCGCTGGCCGCCGGACAGGCGCGCGCCGTCTTCACCAAGGAACGTGTCGAGCCCCTCGGGCAAGGCGCGCAGGAAATCCTCGGCGTTCGCATCGCGCGCCGCGCGCCAGATCTCGTCGTCGCTGGCATTCCAGTTGCCATAGCGCAGGTTGTCGCGCGCCGAGGCGGCAAACAGCACGCCTTCCTGCGGCACCAGCGCGATGCGGGCGCGGATTTCGGCAGGATCGGCCTGCGCCAGCGGCACGCCATCGATGCGCACCGTGCCGCCCTGCGGATCGTAGAACCGCTCGGCGAGCTGAAACAGGGTCGATTTGCCGGCGCCGGAAGGCCCGACGATGGCGACGGTCTCGCCCGGTTCGACGGTCAGCGAGAAATCCTCGAGCGCCGAGACCTCGGGCCGGCTGGGATAGCGGAAGCTCACGTTCTGGAACGCGATCTGGCCGCGCGGTGGCTGCGGCAGGGTGATCGGGCGTGCCGGCGGCGCGATGTCGGGCTGTTCGAGCAGCAGTTCGTTGAGACGGCTCGCAGCGCCCGCCCCGCGCACGAGGTCGCCGTAGACTTCGGTGAGTGCGCCGAACGCCCCGGCAACGATCCCGCCGGTCAGCACGAAGGCGGCAATGGTGCCGCCGCTGATCTGGCCCGCAGCGACGGCAAGCGCGCCGCGCCACATCAGCGTCGTCAGCGCGCCGAAGATCATGAAGATCACGATGGCGGTCATCACCGCGCGGATGCGGATCCGCCGCTGCGCGGCGCCGAAGGTGCGCTCGACCGCGCCGCTGAAGCGCTGCGCTTCACGCGCTTCCTGGCCAAAGGCCTGGACCACGCGCATGGCACCCAGCACTTCGGAAATCATCACGCCGATGTCCGCCACGCGGTCCTGGCTCGATCGCGAGGCCTTGCGCAGGCGCGCGCCGAAGAACACGATCGGCCCGATCACAACCGGAATGCCCACCAAAAGGCCGGCGGTCAGGCCCGGTGCAAGTGCGAAGAGGTAGATCACCCCGCCGATCGCGGTCAGGATATTGCGCAGCGCGACCGACACGCTGGTGCCGACGATCTGTTCAATGATCGCGGTGTCCGATGTCATCCGCGACGAGATTTCCTTGGGGCTGTTCGTTTCGAAGAATGACGGCGGCAGGCGCAGCAGGTTCTTCTGGACGTTGAGCCGCAGGTCCGCGACCACCCGCTCGCCGATCCACGATACGAAGTAGAAGCGCACGGCGGTACCGATCCCCAGCATGACCACGATCAGCATCAGCAGCCGGAACGAACTGTTGATCGTCGCCGCATTGGCACCGGGGCCGAAGGCCCTGTCGATGATCGCCTTGAAGCTTGCCGGGATGGCGATAGTCGATCCCGAGGTGACCAGCAGCGCGGCCAGCGCGAGCAGGACCTGCGTCGGGTAGTTGAGCGCCTGGCGCCACACCATGCGCAACGGAGTCAGGCTGCGCCGCGCGGGCGCCTGCGGTTCGCTAGGGAAAACCTCGTCCATCGCGCTCGACTAGCCGATGCGGTGCGCTGCGGAAAGGGGAACCGAGAGGCAGCCGGCTCCCCCATCTTTCTGCTGCATTGCACAATGCGCGAAAAGGGCGCATTTATGCGGCAATCGAATCCCGTCCGCCCCGCAGGGCGGAAGACGAAAGGTGCCGCAGGTGCTCTACAAGGCCTATGAAATCCAGCGCTCGCTGCTCAACGCAGGCAGCGCCTGGGCGTCGATGACTGCCGACGTGCTCAACGATCCGCGCTCGCCGTTTGCCGGCCTTGGCGCCACGCAGATGATGGCATCCGCGCTGGACGTGTTCGCCCATGCCACCGCCCCGCGCGGCAAGCCCGCGTTCGGGATCAAGACCATTCAGGTCGATGGCGGGATCCATGCCGTCAGCGAATCCACCGAACTGCAGAAGCCGTTCGGCAAGCTCAAGAAGTTCACCCACGCCGGGCTGCCCGCCGATGCGCCCCGCCTGCTGATCGTGGCGCCGATGAGCGGGCACTTCGCCACGCTGCTCCGTGGCACGGTCGAGCGCATGCTCGAACGTTGCGTGGTCTACATCACCGATTGGGCCGATGCGAAGTTCGTGCCACTGGCCGACGGCAGCTTCGATCTCGACGACTACATCGACTACCTGATCGAATTCCTCGAACACATCGGCCCTGGCGCGCATGCGATGGCCGTTTGCCAGCCGTCGGTGCCGATGTTCGCGGCAACCGCTGTCATGGCGGCAGCCGAGCATCCCTGTCGCCCGGTCACGCTGACGATGATGGGCGGCCCGATCGATACGCGTGAAAGCCCGACCGCGGTCAACGATCACGCGATCACCAAGCCTTACGTCTGGTTCAAGCACAACGTCATCACCGAAGTGCCTAGCAACTACCCGGGCGAGGGGCGCCGCGTCTATCCGGGCTTCGTCCAGCTCACCAGCTTCATGTCGATGAACCTCGGCAGCCACATGATGAGCCACTACAAGCTGTTCCAGCACATGGTGCAAGGCGCCGATGAAAGCGCCGAGGCGACCAAGGCGTTCTACGACGAGTACCGCGCCGTCTGCGATCTTCCCGCCGAGTTCTATCTCCAGACGGTCGACGTGGTGTTCCAGCAGCACCTGCTGCCCAAGGGCGAGTTTGTTCACCGCGGCACGCCTGTCGATCTCGGCGCGATCAAGGATACCGCCATCCTGTGCATCGAAGGCGAAAAGGACGACATTTCGGGCATCGGCCAGACAAAGGCCGCGCTGAAGGTCACGCCCAACCTGCCCGAGGCGATGAAGCAGTATCACCTCGCGCCCGAAGTCGGGCACTACGGCATCTTCAACGGCACCCGTTGGCGCAGCCGCATCGCGCCGGTGGTCGACGAATGGATCGGCAAGTTCGAAAAGAAGGCCAAGGCGCGCAAGCTGACCGTCGTCGCCTGACGGGCAGGTCGCCGATGTGGCGACCCGCTGTTGAGCCAGATGCCGGCCCCGGCTGGCATCGCCTCAAACGAAGAACTGGGTGATCCACTCGCAGATCAGGGCGGGCTTGTCCTGCCCTTCGATCTCGACCGTGATTTCCATTGTCTGCTGCCACTGGCCGGGGCGCTTCTCGTCCAGCTCCAGCAGCTTGAAGACGCCGCGGATTCGCTTGCCCGAACGGACGGGGGAGAGGAAGCGCGTCTTGTTGCCACCATAGTTGACGCCCATCTTCACGCCCTCCGGGCGCGGGCAATCGCTTTCCATCGTCAGCAGCGGGATCAGCGACAGTGTCAGGAAGCCGTGCGCGATCGTGCCGTCGAAGGGAGTGTCCTTTGCGCGTTCCGGATCGATGTGGATGAACTGGAAGTCACCGGTCGCTTCGGCGAACTGGTTGATCCGCTCCTGCGTCACTTCGACCCAGCTGGAGCTGCCGACCACTTGCCCGACAAGGCCCTTGATCTCTGCGGCCGGAATGAACCTGGTCATCTCGCTCTCCCATCAATTCTGGTTTGCGGACGACAATGGCGGGTCGGCGCAGCGTGGGCAAGCCCTTGCTTAATTGCTTGGTTAAGTTGCGGCGATTTCCGGCTTGCGCGCCGAGCGGAAGGGCGATGGGGCCGAGCGGCGGATCCGGCCGATATAGGCCGAAAGGCCGCATTGCAGCCCCACCAGCATGTAGCAGAATGGCTGGAACGCGATGCCGACGAAGGCGCCGCCGACAAGGTAGACGATCTGCGCCTGCTGCAGCGCATCGGCCAGCGGCGTGACCCACGCGAAGCCTTCGGGCGGGTTCTTGGCGTACTGGCGGCGGATGATCTCCATGTGGATCACGCCCATCACGTGCAGCAGCAGCCACAGCGCCAAGCCCGGATAGCCCTGTTCGCCCAGCATCTCGAAATAGCTGGAATGATAGGCGCGGCCGCGTTCCTCGATCCGCTCGGTCTCGATCACCGCGTTGTTGTCGCCGGCGTAGTCGGCCTTTTCGGTATCGTAGGACACCGTGTTCTGGCGGAAGGCATCGAAGCCGCCGCCGAACGGGTGATCCTTGGCGAACTCGATCGTCCACTGCCACACCGCCACGCGCGTCGATGCCGACTGGTCCGCCTTGTGGTTCTTGATCGTGCTCATCCGCTCGTTGAAGCTCGACGGCAGCAGCGGAAGCGCGATCATCGCGCCGGCACCCAGCAGAGAGACGTAGAGCAGCCGCCGCTTGGTGCTCCGCAGCATCATCACCAGCAGCACGCCGAAGCAGACAAGGCCGGTGCGCGCCTGCGTTCCCACGGGCATCAACACGCAGGCAAAGCACAGGCCGATGGCATAGGCCCAGACCATCCAGTTGGGCCTGAAGATCGTCCCGTGCCGCGCCAGCCAGATCGCGAGCGGGATCACGCAGATGGCCACGGTGGAAATGATCGAGCCTTCGTAAAGGCCGGTATTGTCGTTCACCAGCAGCTTCAGTTCGCCATAGCCGCCGCCCGAGGCGAGCGTCTTGATGCCGCCGCCGATCACGATCACCGACACCGACAGCACCATGACCAGCGCCAGCGCCTCGATCCGCAAGCGCGTCCGCAGCGTCAGCGGCAGGAACAGCGCGAAGATCAGCGCCTTCCACACCCAGCCCCACTTTTCGGCGGCCTCGACCGGGAAGTCGGCGGTGCGCGTGGTGAGCCCGCAATAGATCAGCAGCAGCAACAGCACGAACTGGCGCGGTGACAGGCGGATGCCGTTCTTGTCCTCGGCAACCATCCACGCACCGAAGGCACAGCAGAACGCGATCAGCGATACGGGGACGCTTTGCAGGAAGCCCCAGGTCACCTTCTGCGGCGCCACGATGTCGATGTAGGCGTAGGCCAGCACGAACAGGAACGGGCGGCGCACCCCTGCGAGCAGGAACGCGGTGACGAACGCGGTGAGGAAGAGGTTGAGCACCGCCCGCTCAGCGCTCGCTCTTGCCCGGCCGGTGCGAACGCCGCCATGCGATGGTCTGGCGCGGCAATGCCGGGTCTTCGTCCAAGTCATCGCGGTGAAGCAGGCGCCATACCGCCAGCGCCATCAGGGCGTGGGGCAGCAGGACCGTGAAAATGTCGATCATCGTCTCGGCCCTTGTGGCTTGGTTGCCTGATTGCGCATAAGCCGACGAGGTTGACGGCCTATTAAGGCTTTTCTTGGCATCGGATCCTGCATGACCCGCGTGCTCCACGTCCTCGACCACAGCCTGCCGCTGCACAGCGGGTACACCTTCCGCACCCGTGCGATCCTGAAGGCGCAGCAGCGCCTGGGGTTCGAGGTCGAAGGGGTAACCGGGCAACGCCACAATGTCGAGACGCGCGCGGCGCAGCCAGACGCGGTGGAAGCGGCCGACGGCATCCGTTTCCACCGCACGGCCGGCCTTCCGCAAGGACTGCCGCTGCTGCGCGAATGGGGAGAGGTGCGCGCGCTCGAAGCCCGGATCGTCGAAGTGGCGCAGGGTTTCCGGCCGGACGTGCTCCATGCGCATTCGCCGGCGCTGTGCGGTCTCGCCGCCGCGCAGGCCGCGCGGCGCCTCGGCATTCCGCTGGTCTACGAAATCCGCGCGTTCTGGGAGGATGCTGCCGTCGGCAACCTGACGGGGCGCGAAGGGTCGGCGAAATATCGCCTCACGCGGGCGCTGGAGAATCGCGCGATCGCGCGCGCCGACGCCGTGGTGACGATCTGCGAAGGACTGCGCGCCGACCTGATCACGCGCGGCGTGGCGCCGGGCAAGCTGTCGATCATGCCCAACGGAGTCGATCTCGAACTGTTCGGCGATCCCCCGCCGCGCGATCCCGCGCTGGCAGAACAACTGGGACTGGGCGAGGGGCCGGTGATCGGCTTTCTCGGCAGCTTCTACCCCTACGAGGGGCTCGACGATCTGGTGGCGGCCATGCCCGCCATCGTTTCCGCGCTGCCCGCCGCGCGATTGCTGTTGGTCGGCGGCGGACCGGCGGCGGCCGCGGTTCGCGCACAGGCTGCGGCATCGAGCGCCGCCCATGCCATCCGCTTCGTCGATCGCGTACCCCACCACGAAGTCGAGCGCTACTACGCGCTCGTCGACGTGGTCTGCTATCCGCGCAAGGCGATGCGCCTTACCGAACTGGTAACCCCTCTCAAGCCGCTGGAAGCGATGGCGCAGGGCAAGCTTGTCGCCGCAAGCGACGTCGGCGGGCACCGCGAACTGATCGCGCACGATGTCACTGGCACGCTGTTTGCGCCCGATGATCCGCAGGCGCTGGCGGCCGCGCTGATCGATCTGCTGGGGCGGCGCGACATCTGGCCGGCCCGGCGCGAGACGGCGCGCGCGTTCGTCCGCAAGGATCACGACTGGAGTTCCAACGTGGCGCGTTATCATCGCGTTTACCAAAACGCTTTAGGCCAGACGCCTGATGCTGCAGGATTGTCCGCCTGAGGACACCATCCGGCCGCACGCGAATCGATCCAGAGTTGAGACGTCAGGACATCATGAGCCGAAGCCAGCCAGCAGACCGCGCGCCTTCCCGATCGGCCCGACAGCCGGTAACGGCCCACCGCCTGTTTCCCGCGCTCGTGGCGCTATGGCTGGCCGCCCTGTTCGGGCTGGGCAGTTTTGCGGTGCCATCCTCGCTGTTCGAGCGGGCTCTGACTGCCGCCAACGTCGCGTCGGTCGTTCCTGCCGCGGCACCGCCGCTCGGCCTGACGGCGCGCCTGCTGATCGCGATGGCGATGGCGGCGGGGGGGCTGATCGTCGGCGTGTTCGTCGGGCTGCGCCTGCGTCCTCGCAGTGAACCTGTGGTCCGCCGCCGCACCGCGAGCGCCAGTTTCCACGACGTGCCCGAAGTCGTCGAGGACGAAGCCTTCGAAAGCAATGAACCGCCGGCTGTCCGCGCGTTCGACGCCCACCCCGATGCACCGCCGCGCAAGCCCTTCGACCTCAGCGAGGCGCTCGCATTCGAGCCCCCTTACGCCGAAGCCGCCGAAGCGGAGGCCGACGAGGTGCTGGACGTGGCCGGTAACCCGGAACCCTGGATGGCCGAACACCCTGCTCCGTCGGCCGATCATGACATTCTCGAAGCCGACTGGACCGAGATCGAGCCTTTCGAAGCGGTCGATCAGACGGAGGACGCGCCCGTCGAGGCGGATGTACCCGAATGGTCCGAGGTTGCCGAGACGGCCGAACCGCTCGATCACGCACCTGAAGTTGCGCCAGAACCTGTGTCTCAGCCTGTACTGGAAGCTGAAGAACCCGCCGCACAGATCGCGCCCGAGCCCATTGGCCACCGCGCGTCGGTCTTTGCGATGCCGCCCGTCACGCCGCGCCCGGTCGCGCCCGCGCTGGCCGTCGCTCCGCTCGAATCGCTCGGCCTGGTCCAGCTGATCGAGCGCCTCGCCCTTGCCATCGAGGGTGATCGGCGCAAGGGACCCCATGCCCACGCAATGGCCGTTGCGCCCGCTCCGGTTGCGCCCATTCAGGTCACGGCACCGGTGCCGCTCGTCGATGAGACGCCGCCCGAGCCGGTTGCCGAGCGCCAGGTGTTCGTCTCGCCGGATCCCGCTCCCGCCGAGGCAGCGGCTCAGACCGTCGTCGAGGCTCCTCAGGTTTTCGAAGAACAGGTTTCCGAAGAACCATCCGCCGCCGTCACCGAGGACGCAAGCGGCCCCGTACAACCGCCGGCGCAGCCTGCGTCCACCATGCGGCCTCCGCGCCTGTTCGGTGCGCCCGAACACGGACCGCGCGATCCTGGCGAATCCGACCGCGAGACGACCATGGTGCGCCAGCCCGCTGCGATGCGCGCGCTCGAACCGGATTGGGACGAAGCGGGCGAAAGTGCCGAAGCCGACGTGGTCGTCCCGCGCTTCCTGTCCGTGCCCCCGGTAAACGCTGCACCTTCGTCGCACGCTTCGAGCGTCACCCCCTTAGATCGTCCGCCTTTCGTATCTTCGCTCGCGACCCGTAGCAGTGCCGCGCCGCGCCAGGAATTCATCGTCGCGCCCGCACCGGCTGACGAAGCGGAAGCTCGGCCCGTGGTCGTGTTTCCGGGTCAGGGCGTGCGCACAGCGGGTGAGGACGAAGCGCATGTGGCTGCGCAAGCTCCCACGGACCCATCTGGTGCCGAAGAGACCGAGCGCGCCCTGCGCGCGGCGCTGGCCACGCTCCAGCGGATGACGGCCCGGGGCTGACCCTGATCCGGCGAAGGATACCGATTTCCACCGTCTGAAGCGCCGCATCCGTATTTGCGGCCACCCTTAAGGCCGGGAATTGCCTCTCGCGGTTGCAAAATAACTTTCCTGCAGTCATGGGGGAAATTCGCGCAACTTTCGCTCTTTTCGCAAGGGCGTGATTCGCGCGCCGTTTCCACTTTATGGATGTAGGAACACCTTCGAGATGGGATTTCCGCCGGTTCAGGGCCTTTATGATCCGCGTAACGAGCATGATGCATGTGGTGTGGGTTTCATTGCCCATATCAAAGGCGTCAAAAGCCACGCGATCATTAATCAGGCTCTCGAGATTCTGCGAAATCTCGACCACCGAGGTGCGGTGGGCGCCGATCCGCTGCTGGGCGATGGCGCAGGCATCCTGATCCAGCTGCCCGATGCGCTGTTCCGCAAGTGGGCCGCAGCCGAAGGCAAGGATCTGCCGGCGCCGGGCGACTATGCCGTGGCCATGTGCTTCCTGCCGCAGGACGAGGCCAGCCGCACCTTCGTCACCGAATTCTTCGAGAAGTTCATCGCCAAGGAAGGCCAGGAACTGATCGGCTGGCGCGATGTGCCGACCACCATCGACGGCCTCGGCAAGACCGTGATCGAACAGATGCCGGTGATCCGCCAGTGCGTGATCAAGCGCGGGGCGGGCACGCCCGATCAGGATGCGTTCGAACGCAAGCTGCTGGCGATCCGCAAGCAGACCCAGAACCCGCTCGCGGCGATGGCCGAAAAGTATGACCTGCCGGGCGTGACCCAGCTCTACATGCCGAGCTTCTCGTCGCGCACGATCGTCTACAAGGGCCTGCTGCTGGCGACCCAGGTCGGCGGTTTCTACGACGACTTGCGCGATCCGGACTGCGTGTCGGCGCTGGGCCTTGTCCATCAGCGCTTTTCGACCAACACCTTCCCGAGCTGGAAGCTGGCGCACCCGTTCCGCTTCGTTGCCCACAATGGCGAGATCAACACTGTTCGCGGCAACGTGAACTGGATGAACGCGCGCCGCCGCACGATGGAATCGGAGCTGCTCGGCCCCGATCTCGACAAGATGTGGCCGCTGATCCCGCATGGCCAGTCGGATACCGCCAGCCTCGACAACGCGCTCGAACTGCTCCTCGCGGGCGGTTACTCGCTCGCCCACGCGGTGATGATGCTGATCCCGGAAGCGTGGGCCGGCAACCCGCTGATGACCCCGTCGCGCCGTGCGTTCTACGAATATCACGCCGCGCTGATGGAGCCTTGGGACGGCCCGGCCGCCGTGGCCTTCACCGACGGGCGCCAGATCGGCGCCACGCTCGATCGCAACGGCCTGCGCCCCGCGCGCTTCTCGATCACCCGCGACGACCTGATCTGCATGGCGTCGGAAAGCGGTGTGCTGCCGTTCCGCGAAGAGGATATCGTCCGCAAGTGGCGCCTCCAGCCGGGTCGCATGTTGCTGATCGACATGGAAAAGGGCCGCATCGTCGAGGACGAGGAAATCAAGGCCGAGCTGGCGAACGCCGAGCCATACGAGGAATGGCTGGAAGCCGCGCAGTACAAGCTCAAGGAGCTTGAGGTCGTCGAGCCCGAACTGGCTGCGCTGCCGGTCGAAAGCACCTCGCTGCTCGATCGCCAGCAGGCCTTCGGCTACACGCAGGAAGACGTCACCAAGTTCCTCGAACCGATGGCGATCAACGGCGACGATCCGATCGGCTCGATGGGCACCGACACGCCCATCGCGGTGCTGTCGAAGCGCTCGCGCCTGCTCTACGATTACTTCAAGCAGAATTTCGCACAGGTCACCAACCCGCCGATCGACCCGATCCGCGAAGAGCTGGTGATGTCGCTGGTCAGCATGATCGGGCCGCGCCCGAACCTGCTTGGCCACGATGCCGGCACGCACAAGCGCCTGGAAGTCGACCAGCCGATCCTGACCAACGAGGACATCGCCAAGATCCGCTCGGTCGAGGCCGCGCTGGATGGCGCGTTCCGCACGGCGACGATCGACACGACCTGGGACGCCGCGACCGGGGCCGCCGGTCTCGAGCAGGCGGTCAAGGAAATGTGCTGGGCGGCGACCGAAGCCGTGCTGGCGGACAAGAACATCCTGATCCTGTCCGATCGTTCGCAGTGCGAAAGCCGCATCCCGATGCCCGCGCTGCTGGCGACGGCGGCGGTGCACCACCACCTCGTCCGCCAGGGCCTGCGCATGCAGACCGGCCTCGTCGTGGAAACTGGCGAAGCGCGCGAAGTGCACCACTTCTGCGTGCTTGCAGGGTACGGCGCCGAAGCGATCAACCCCTACCTCGCCTTTGAAACGCTCGAAGCGATCCGCGTCGACAAGGAGCTGCCGCTTTCGACCAAGGATGTGCAGAAGAACTACATCAAGGCGATCGGCAAGGGCATCCTCAAGGTCATGTCCAAGATGGGCATCTCGACCTACCAGTCGTACTGCGGCGCGCAGATATTCGACGCGGTGGGCCTGTCGAGCGCTTTCATCGAGAAGTACTTCACCGGCACGGCCACAACAATCGAGGGCGTTGGCCTGGCCGAGATCGCGGAAGAGACCGTGCGTCGCCACGCGGCGGCTTATGGCGACAACCCGATCTACCGGAAGATGCTCGACGTGGGCGGCATGTACCAGCTGCGCTTGCGCGGCGAGGAGCACGCCTGGACCGCCGGCAACATCGCCAACCTGCAGCACGCGGTGCGCGGCAACATTCCTGAAAAGTACAAGGAATTCGCCGAAAGCATCAACGAGCAGTCGGAGCGGATGCTCACCATCCGCGGGCTGATGGAGCTCAAGAAGGCTGACCAGCCGATCTCGATTGACGAGGTCGAGCCGGCGAGCGAGATCGTCAAGCGCTTCGCCACCGGCGCGATGAGCTACGGCTCTATCAGCTGGGAAGCGCACACCACGCTGGCGCTGGCGATGAACCGCATCGGCGGCAAGTCGAACACCGGCGAAGGCGGCGAGGATCCGGCGCGCTTCAAGCCGCTGGCGAATGGCGATTCGATGCGCTCGGCCATCAAGCAGGTCGCCTCGGGCCGCTTCGGCGTCACCGCGGAATACCTCGTCAATGCCGACGACGTGCAGATCAAGATGGCGCAGGGCGCAAAGCCCGGCGAAGGCGGCCAGCTGCCGGGTGACAAGGTCGACAAGACCATCGGCAAGACCCGTCACTCGACCCCTGGCGTCGGCCTGATCAGCCCGCCGCCGCACCACGACATCTACTCGATCGAGGACCTCGCGCAGCTCATTCACGATCTCAAGAACGTGAACACGGCAGCGCGCATCTCGGTCAAGCTTGTGTCCGAAGTGGGCGTGGGCACCGTGGCCGCGGGCGTTTCCAAGGCGCGCGCCGACCACGTCACGATCTCGGGCTACGAAGGCGGCACCGGCGCATCGCCGCTGACTTCGCTGACGCACGCGGGCTCCCCGTGGGAAATCGGCCTTGCCGAAACCCAGCAGACCCTGCTGCTCAACAACCTGCGTTCGCGCATCTGCGTGCAGGCCGATGGCGGCCTGCGCACGGGCCGTGACGTCGCCGTCGCCGCGCTGCTCGGCGCCGACGAGTTCGGCTTTGCCACCGCGCCGCTCATCGCGGCCGGCTGCATCATGATGCGCAAGTGCCATCTCAACACCTGCCCGGTGGGCGTCGCGACCCAGGACCCCGTCCTGCGCGCCCGCTTCACCGGCCAGCCTGAACACGTGATCAACTACTTCTTCTTCGTCGCCGAAGAGCTGCGGGCGATCATGGCCGAGATGGGCTTCCGCACGATCGCCGAGATGGTCGGTCGGGTTGACCGGCTCGACGTCAAGAAGGCGGTCAAGCACTGGAAGGCGCAGGGCATCGATCTGTCGAAGCTGTTGCACAAGGTCGAGCCGGTGGCCGGCACGACGCTCAACTGGAGCGGCAAGCAGGACCACGGCCTCGAAGCGGCGCTGGACAACGACTTGATCGCGGCGGCCAAGCCTGCGCTCGAAAACGGCGAGGCGGTGCGCATCGAGCGCAACGTCATCAACGTCAACCGCACCGTCGGCGCCATGCTCTCGGGCGAGGTCGCGCGTCGCTATGGCCATCGCGGCCTGCCGGACAACACCATCGCTATCTCGTTCAAGGGCGTGGCGGGCCAGTCGTTCGGCGCGTTCCTGGCGCACGGCGTGACGGTGGACCTGGTTGGTGATGCCAACGATTATGTCGGCAAGGGCCTGTCGGGCGGCCGCGTGATCGTGCGCCCGCCGGCACACGTTGAGCGCGAGGCGACCGACAACATCATCGTCGGCAACACCGTGCTCTATGGCGCGATCGCGGGCGAGGCGTACTTCAACGGCGTTGCCGGCGAACGCTTCGCGGTGCGTAATTCGGGCGCGATCGCGGTGGTCGAAGGCACCGGTGACCACGGCTGCGAGTACATGACCGGCGGCGTCGTCGCCGTTCTGGGTCGTACCGGGCGCAACTTCGCGGCCGGCATGTCGGGCGGCGTCGCCTACGTTTACGACGTGGACGGCAACTTCGCGCAGCTCGTCAACGGCGCCATGGTCGACCTCCTGCCGATTTCGGCCGAGCGCGACGAGGACGACGGCACGGGCCGTCCGCAGCAACGCGGGGTCGACGTCAACGACTACGGCATGGGCGACATGCTGCGTCACGATGCCGAGCGCCTGCGCGTGCTGGTGGAACGCCACCTGCTGCACACTGGTAGCAAGCGGGCGCGCGCCATCCTCGACAACTGGGCCGAGGAACTGCCGCGTTTCGTCAAGGTCATGCCGCGCGACTATGCGCGCGCGCTTCGCCAGATGGAGGCCGAGCGCCTCGCTGCCGCGTCGGTCGCGGCGGAATAAGGGTTAGATTACAATGGGCAAGGCAACCGGCTTTCTCGAGATCGATCGCAAGGATCGCACCTATGACGCTCCAGCAGAGCGTCTGAAGCACTACCGCGAGTTCATCGTTCCGCACGATGAGGCAGGGCTCAAGGGCCAGGCCTCGCGCTGCATGAACTGCGGCATTCCGTACTGCCACAACGGCTGTCCGGTGAACAACCAGATCCCCGATTGGAACCACCTGGTCTATGAGAGCGACTGGCGCGAGGCGCTGGACAATCTCCATTCGACCAACAACTTCCCGGAATTCACCGGCCGCATCTGCCCCGCCCCGTGCGAGGCGGCGTGCACGCTCAACATCGTCGACCAGCCGGTGACCATCAAGTCGATCGAATGCGCGATCGTCGACAAGGGCTGGAAGGAAGGCTGGATCGCGCCGCAGGTTCCGGCGAAGAAGACGGGGAAGTCGGTGGCCGTGGTCGGCTCGGGCCCGGCAGGCCTTGCCGCCGCGCAGCAACTGGCGCGCGCCGGCCATTCGGTGACGGTGTTCGAAAAGAACGACCGCGTCGGCGGACTGCTGCGCTACGGCATCCCCGACTTCAAGATGGAAAAGCAGCTGATCAACCGCCGCGCGATGCAGATGGAGGCCGAAGGCGTCCAGTTCCGCACCAGCGTAGAAGTTGGCGTCACGGTCTCGTTCGCCTCGTTGCAGGAAAACTTCGATGCAGTGGTGCTGGCGGGCGGTGCGGAAGATCCGCGCGGGCTCACCATCCCCGGCGCAGAACTTCCCAGCGTGCGCATGGCGATGGAATTCCTGACCCAGCAGAACAAGCGCAACGCGGGCGATGACGAACTGCGCGCCGCGCCGCGCGGCTCGCTCTTCGCCACCGGCAAGCATGTCGTGGTCATCGGCGGTGGCGACACCGGTTCGGACTGTGTCGGCACCTCGAACCGCCAGGGCGCGCTCTCGGTCACCCAGCTCGAGATCATGCCCAAGCCGCCCGAAAAGGAAGACAAGGCGCTCAGCTGGCCGAACTGGCCGCTCAAGCTGCGCACCTCCTCGAGCCACGAGGAAGGCTGCGAACGCGAATTCGCCGTGCTGACCAAGCGGGTGGTCGGCGAAAACGACGTCTCCGGCCTCGAATGCGTCCGCGTCGAATGGATCGATGGCAAGATGCAGGAAGTTGCAGGCAGCGAGTTCACCATCAAGGCGGACCTGATCCTGCTCGCCATGGGCTTCGTCGGCCCGCGCAAGCAGGGCCTGCTCGAACAGGCGGGGGTTGAGCTCGATCCGCGTGGCAACGTCAAGGGCAACGTCGTCGACTACAAGACCAGCGTCGACAACGTCTTCGCCTGCGGCGACATGCGCCGGGGCCAGAGCCTTGTCGTCTGGGCGATCCGCGAAGGCCGCCAGTGCGCGCGCGCCGTCGACGAAGCGCTGATGGGCGTGAGCGAACTGCCGCGCTGAGCGCTCGTCTGTCGATCAAGCAAAAGGGCGTCCCGCACGGGGCGCCCTTTTTGCATGGGGCTGGCGCAGGTCGAGCGGTCCGCGCTAAGCGGCGGCCATGACCATACGCCTGATCTGCCTCGATGCCGACGATACGCTCTGGCACAACATGCGCCATTTCAGGGTGGCTGAAACGGCGCTGATGCAGATGCTTCAGCCCTTTGCCGATGCCCACGTCGCCAGCGCCCGCCTTGTCGCGTGCGAGGAGCGCAACCTGCCGCTCTATGGCTATGGTGCCAAGGGCTTCACCCTTTCGATGATCGAAACCGCGCTCGAACTGGTGGGCGATCCGGTGCCGCAAGGCGTGATCGCCGAAATCCTTGCGGCAGGCAGGGCCCTGCTGGCCCACCCGGTCGAACTGTTTGACGGCGTGCGCGAAACGCTGGCCGAACTCGCAGCCATCGCCCCGCTCGTGCTGGTGACCAAAGGCGATCTGCTCCACCAGGAAAGCAAGCTCGCGGCCTCGGGTCTCGGGGATCTGTTCAGCGGGGTAGAGATCGTCAGCGACAAGCGCAGCGAGACATTCTCTCGATTGTTCGCAAAGTACGGGGTGGAGTCCGATCAGGCGGTGATGGCCGGCGATTCGATGCGGTCCGACGTTCTCCCTGCGCTCGCTGCTGGTGCCTATGCCGCCTTCATTCCGCAGGAAGGCGCCTGGGTCCACGAACATCGCGAAGAACCCGAAGGGGCGCCGCGCTATGCGCGGCTGCAATCGCTGTCGGAGCTTCCGGGGTGGATCGCTTCGTTGGGCTGATTGCCCGTCAGGCGCGCCAGTCGATCGCGCCGCGCCCGTGCGCTTCCAGAAATGCGTTCGCCTGGCTGAAGTGGCGCGATCCGAACCAGCCGGAATGCGCCGACAGCGGGCTGGGGTGCGGGGCCTTCAGCACGAGATGGCACCCTTGCGAAAGTTCAGGGATCCGCGCCGCCTTTTTCTGCGCGTGGCTGCCCCAAAGCATGAACACGCTGGGGACGTCGCGTCGCGCCACGGCGGCGACCGCGGCGTCGGTAAACTCCTCCCAGCCGCGCTGCTGGTGCGATCCTGCATTGCCCGCTTCGACCGTCAGGGCATTGTTGAGCAGCAGCACGCCCTGTCGTGCCCATGCCTCCAGGTTGCCGTGGCTGGGGCGGGGCAGGCCGAGGTCGGTTTCCAGTTCCTTGTGGATATTGACGAGGCTCGGCGGCACTTTGACCCCCGGACGGACGGAGAAGGCCAGACCATGAGCCTGGCCCGGCCCGTGGTAGGGATCCTGCCCCAGGATGACGACCTTCACCGCGTCCAGCGGCGTCAGTTCCAGCGCTGAAAGCCGTTCGCCACGCGGGGGGAAGATTGTCTTTCCGGCTTTTTCCTCGGCGGAGAGAAACCCGCCCAGGCGGCGCAGCGCGGGCGTTTCGAGGATCGGGGCGAGACTTTCGCGCCAGCTTTCAGGAAGGGATGTTGCAGCCATCGCCCCCGCGGTAGCGCTCCTCAGCGCCAGGGCGCAACCTTGCAGGGTTGCTCCCCTCCGGAACAATCCCTAATGCTGCACTGCGAAGAGACTTTGTCGCGGCCCCGGGCCGCACAGCATCTGCCGAGGAACTGCGAATGAAGATCGCGATGGTTGGGTCGGGCTATGTCGGCCTCGTATCCGGGGCTTGCCTTGCCGACTTCGGCCACGACGTGGTTTGCATCGACAAGGACGCGGGCAAGATCGAGCGTCTCCATCTGGGCATCATGCCGATCTACGAGCCGGGCCTTGCCGAGCTCGTCGCCTCGAACGTCAAGGCCGGCCGCCTGTCCTTTTCGACCGACCTGTCGAGTGCGATCGACGGCGCGCAGGCGATCTTCATCGCCGTGGGCACGCCATCGCGGCGTGGCGATGGCCATGCCGATCTGACCTATGTCTACGCCGTTGCGCAGGAAGTCGCCGAAAATCTCAAGACTCCGGCGGTGGTCGTGACCAAGTCGACGGTGCCTGTCGGCACCGGGGACGAAGTGGAGCGGATCATTCGCGATTCGGGCACAGCCACGCAGTTCGCGGTCGTTTCCAACCCCGAATTCCTGCGCGAAGGCGCCGCCATCGGCGATTTCAAGCGGCCGGATCGCATCGTCATCGGGGCCGAGGACGAATGGGCGCGCAGCGTGATGAGCGAAGTCTATCGCCCCCTGTTCCTCAACAAGGCGCCGATCCTGTTCACCAGCCGCCGCAGTTCGGAACTGATCAAGTACGCCGCCAACGCGTTCCTGGCCACGAAGATCACCTTCATCAACGAGATGGCTGACCTGTGCGAAAAGGTCGGAGGCGATGTGCAGGACGTGGCGCGCGGCATCGGCCTTGACGGGCGCATCGGGTCGAAGTTCCTGCACGCGGGCCCCGGGTATGGCGGCTCGTGCTTCCCCAAGGACACGCTGGCGCTGCTGAAGACCGCCGAGGACTACAACAGCCCGGTGCGGATCGTGGAAGCGGTCGTACACGTGAACGATTCGCGCAAGCGCGCGATGGGGCGCAAAGTAATCGAGGCCTTGGGCGGGGATGCGCGCGGCAAGCGCATCGCGCTGCTGGGCCTGACCTTCAAGCCGAACACCGACGACATGCGCGATGCGCCTTCGATCGCGATCGTCCAGGCTCTGCAAGACGCGGGCGCGGATGTCGTGGCGTATGATCCGGAAGGCATGGAAATCGCCGCGCCCATGCTGCCCAACGTGACCATGGCGAAGGGCACCTACGATGCCGTCGCGGGCGCCGATGCGGTGGTGCTGGTGACCGAATGGGATGCTTTCCGCGGCATCGATCTCGATCGCGTGGGCCAGCTTGCCCGGGGCAAGGTGCTGGTCGACTTGCGCAACGTGTTCAATCCGGCCGAAGTGCGGGCAGCCGGGTTTACCTATTCGAGCGTCGGCCGCCCCTGATCCTCGTCCGGCAAGCGGGATAGGTCGGCGCGGGATACCTTGCCGACGCGGACGCTTCGGCTTAAGTGCCGGTGATGGCCGTTTATCTCCACGAAGAAGACCTTCCCGCCGATTGCCTCGCCCCCGGCGTGGTCGCTGTCGATACCGAGACGATGGGGCTGATCACTACGCGTGATCGCCTTTGCGTGGTGCAGATTTCCGACGGCCGGGGCGACGAACATCTCGTCCGCTTCCGCGTCGGCAGCAGCTACGATGCCCCCAACCTGAAGGCCGTGCTGGCGGATCCCGCGCGCATCAAGCTGTTCCATTTCGCGCGGTTCGATCTCGCGGCGATCCAGCATTATCTGGGGGTGATGGCCACGCCAGTGTTCTGCACCAAGATCGCCAGCAAGCTCGTGCGTACCTACACCGACCGGCATGGCCTCAAGGACTTGGTGCGCGAACTGCTTGGCAAGGAGATTTCCAAGCAGCAGCAGTCGAGCGACTGGGGCGGGCCGGTGCTGAGCGATCCGCAGCAGGAATATGCCGCCTCGGACGTGCGCTATCTCCACGCGATGCACGCGATCCTGGTGGAACGTCTGGAACGCGAAGGCCGTACCGCGATTGCCCAGGCGTGCTTCGATTTTCTTCCGACGCGTGCGCTGCTCGATATCGCCGGGTGGGCCGACCGCGACATCTTCAGCCACGAGTGATCGTGGACAGGGACCGGCGATGACCGTTCAGGCTGACCAGGTCCGTTCGCGCCGCCGCCTGTTCGCGGCGCCGGGCGGCTTGCACGACAAGCTCGTGCGGCTGGCTTCGCGCGGGCTGCCCATTCTGATCGGTGCCCTGCTGGCGGTGATGATCCTCGCCCCGCTCTCTCCGCGTGGAGAAATCAGCTTCCTGCTCGATCGCAACAAGGTTGCGATGGTGCAGGACCGGCTGAAGGTCATCAGCGCGATGTATCGCGGGCAGGACAACAAGGGCCGCAATTTCTCGGTCACCGCGGGCAATGCAGTGCAGCATTCGGCGCGCGACAACGTCGTCCAGATGCACGACGTAACCGCCCGGGTCATGCTCGACAACGGCCCCGCCATCCTCACCGCGAACAATGGCGGCTACAACTTCGCCCGCCAGACGATCGCCGTCGATGGGCCCGTGAACTTCCAGACCTCGGACGGCTATCGCATGGTCACCGAAGGCAGCGACATCGACATCAACACCAAGCGCATGGTCAGCCGCGGGCGGGTCGAGGGCCGGATTCCGGCTGGCACATTCACCGCCGACAGGATAAGCGCCGATCTCGAAGAGCGCACCGTCACGCTCGACGGCAATGCGCGGCTGCGGATGGAGCCGGGCAAGATGAAAAGTCCAACATCGCAATGAGCACAAACGCGAACTTCGAGAAAATAGCCTCCCCTCGATCCCTCCGCCTCGGCGCGATCGGGTTTGCCGGGGCGTCGCTGGTTTTCGCCGGTGCGCAGCATCTGTCGGCGCAGGCGATCGCCTCGCATAACAGCAACGCGCCGGTGGACTATGCGGCCGACCGGATCGAGTTGCAGGACAAGCAGAAGCGCGTGGTGCTGACCGGCAATGTCGACATCACCCAGGACGAACTGCGTTTGAAGGCCGCGCGGACGACGGTCGCCTATACCGATTCGGGTGATCTCAAGATCCAGCGGATCGATGCCACCGGCGGCGTCGTCGTCACGCGTCGCGACGAGCGCGCGAGCGGCGATGCGGCGGTCTATGACTTCAACCGCAAGATCATCACCATGGTCGGCAATGTGGCGCTGCGTCGTTCGGGCGACACGCTCAACGGCGGACGTCTGGTGATCGACCTCAACACCGGCATCTCCAGCGTGGATGGCCGCAGCGGCGCGGGTGTTTCGGGCTCGGGCAGCGGCGGAAGGGTCAGCGGCACCTTCAGCGTGCCGAAGAAGTCCTGACCCTTTTTACCCCCTATTGAGGGGGGTCATCGTGCGGCTTTCGTGGCCTTCACCGTGATGCAGACCGGGAACATGGGGTCGTTCGGCTCAAGCCAGGCGGCGCCGATATCCTCTTGCGCGATGCCTTGCACGAAGCAGGTCGCGGCAAAGGCGTTGCCGCAGATGTCGATGTCGACATTGCCGGTGCCGAATGCGTCTTCGAACAGCTTGCGCACAGAATGGCCGGTAAACAGCCAATACCATTGCCAGTCGGCGTGATCGACCGGCGAGATCGCCGGGACTGTTGCCAGGATCGTGCCACCGGGCTTGAGGGCGCGGTGGATCTGCGCAAGGGCTGAGCGCAGGTCGAAGACGTACTGCAGCGTCTGGGTGATCACCATGCAATCGAATGCGTTGTCGGGTAGGACCCCGGGCGTGCCCAGGTCACCAACCAGCGTCGCTTCGGGCGAGGGGGCCTCGTTCAGCACGTCCTGTTGCGTCACGCCCGTTCCGAAGCGGCGGCAGTACTTGGGATCCGCCACTTCGAGCGCGCGGCCCCGGATTTCGGCGGCGTGGCGCTGGAGAAACCGTTCGATGTAGAAGCGATCCACCGGGGTGCCGCGGCTGAAGCCGTAACCCTGGCTGACGGGGCGGACACGGGCGAGATCGCCGAAATCGATGCGGCCGGTGTCTGCCAGAAGCGCACGGTGGCGGATGGCACGCAGGCGAGCGGCGAGCGAGCGCGGAAGGCACCGGACGGCAAGCTGTCGCAGCGCGGCCATCGACGTGGTCAGCGGGGCTTGCGACATCATTCGTCTCCGCTGGCGCCACCGGGAATTCGACGGAGCCCTCTGCTTGGCCCAGACGATGTTGGCGAAGGCGCCCAGTTGCGAGCGCATGCCTTCGTTCCAGGCGCGCCGGGCTTCCACTTCTGCCGCATCCGGCTTGTGCCGTTCAAGAACTTTGCGGTTCCATCCCAGCATTTCGACGGCATCGAGCGACATGTTCGCACCATGCATGCGGTAGAGCGCGACGATGCCGCGATGGCAGGCGATGCGCTGCGTTCGGCTGAGCCGCAGGTAGAGCTCGTAGTCCTCGCAGCGCCGAAGGCCAGGATCAAAGCCGCCAGCCGCTCGCAAAAGAGCGGCGTCATAGAGCACGGTCGCGTGCATGCCGATCTGATTGCCGCGTAAAAGGGCGTGCCGGCTGAGGGGGCCAAGCCGCGCGCTTCGCGTCGGAAATCCTTATCGACCCTTCACGAGTTTCTTGCATATGACCGGCCAAGTGGTTCTTCGCGTTGCTGCTCCGGTTAGGGCGATCGCATGACTTCCGAAGCGCGCCTGCGCACACCCTATATCCCTGTCGGTTTGGCAGCCCGCAAAAGAGACGCAGCCGCGCTTTTTGCCGCGTTCGTCGTGCTCGTCTTCTCGATGGTCTTCGATTTCAAGGCTGATTCGAGCAAGGGTCTCGGCGCGCTTCCGCTGGTCTTCTTTGGCATCTACGTGGCTGCGTTCGCGTACCTTTTTGTGGTCGACACCACCAGAAGGTATGCGATGCCCGGATTGATGCCCTTTCTACTGGCAGTAACTGTTTTCGTGGCAGTGGGATCCGTCAGCGGTCTGCTGAACGGTCAGCAGCCAAGCGACTTGGGCAGGATTGCGCTGCCTGCCGTGCTCTATATGGCGACGGCCTACGCAACGACCCGCGTGGTGATGACCTGCGACCCGGCAGCGCTGAGACGGCTGCTGGCGGTTGCCGCGCTCGCGTATGTGATCTCGGGTTTTGTGGTTCAGCGATTGGTCAACGGACCGATCGATTTCGAGACTGTCCGTTTCCAGATCCTGGGCGGGGCGACAATTCCGGCTATTGGCTATCTCGAATGCATGGCGCTCTTCGGGCTCACCTTGACCGAGATCGGCGCAATGGGATCGGCATTCGTCCTGCTCTTTCTGTCGATCACGCGCACATATCTTATGTCGGCAGCAGTGCAGCTGGCGCCGCTCGCTGCCGGCGCGAATCGTCTGATTGGCCCGCGCCTGATTGCGGCAATCGTCGTTGTCAGTATCTTTGGCGTAGGCTTCCTTGTCTACGGCGGCGAGGGCGTCACGCGCTGGACAGATCGCCTCTATACCCAGCGCACCAGCAGCGGCGAGGATTACACGCTCTACACCCGCCAGTCCGAGTGGGATTTCATGATCAAGCACTTCGAGGAAACGACCCAGACGTTGGTTTCCGGGAATGGCTTTGCCGCCGTGACGACCTATTACTACCCGCGCGAGGTAGGCGGCGGTTCGGAAAACTCGATCGGCTTCGGGCACAGTCAGCATCTCAGTCTGCTGTTCATTGCCGGGATTGCGGGCGGCGGCACGCTGCTGGCAGTTCAATTCTGGCAATTCTTCAACGCCATCATGCTTTTGATCCGGCTCGCGAGAAGCAAGTTCGACGGGTCGGACCTGCTGTTCCTTGCGGCGTGGGGCAGCTCGATCATCATCGGATGCATCGTCGCAAACTTCTTCTCTTCGATCTTCAATAGCCGGGGCTGGTCGCTCTGGTACGGGGTGGGGACCGGACTGTTCATCGGCGCGCGCGCCCGATATCTGCGCGAGCTCGGTATGGGATTGGTCCACGTCGTCAGCACGCCGGGGCCGGTCGAGCCGGCGCGTGGTGCGTCGAGGCCAAACGTGCCACCTGCGGTTGCGCGGCGGCGTGCCTCGCTTGCGCAGTTGCAGCATTCGCCCAATCGATGAACCTTCCGCTCAAGGGCATGCGGATCGGTTTGCTCACCCCCTGGGCATCACGTGCAGGTGGCGGAGTGTTCGAGGCTGTCGTCCGTCAGGCTGACATGATCCAGGGTCTCGGCGGGGAAGCGCGCGTGTTCGCGCTCGACGATCGCCATGTGACCGAGGACAGTTCCCGCTTTTCGCCTGGAAGGCTGTCGCTCAGTCCGACGGTCGGGCCCGGCGTAGTGGGCTTTGCACCGGATCTCGCGCAGAGCATGATCGATGCGAACCTGGACCTGCTGCACCTTCACGGTATCTGGATGTACCCATCCTCGGCGGGCGCGCGTTGGGCCAAGACGACCGGCAAACCGTACCTGATCTCGCCGCACGGCATGCTCGATCCCTGGATCACAGGGCGCGGGCGCTGGAAAAAGGCGCTGGCGCGGCTGGGCTACGAGCGTCGAAGCTGGCGTGCGGCGACGGCCTTTCATGCGCTGACGGCGCGCGAAGCCAGTGACATCGAGCGCGAAACCGCAAGCCGGCGGTCACTCGTCATTCCCAATGCGGGCCCTGTTCCGACGGCGCTGTCGCAGGGGTATTCCGCACCGCAGGTGACCTATATCGGGCGCATCCATTCCAAGAAGAACCTGCTTCCGCTGGTTGAAGCCTGGCGCAACCTTCCCAAGCAGGTCGATGCGCGCCTGACCCTGGCGGGTTGGGGCGATGCCGCGGATGTCGCGGCGCTGAAGGCCGCGATTGCGCCAGACCCGACCATTTCCTTTATCGGCTCCATTTTCGGCGCGGAAAAGGACGCGCTGGTGGCGCGCTCGCGATTCGTCGTGCTGCCATCGCTGAGCGAAGGCTTGCCGATGGCGATCCTCGAGGCCTGGGCCGCCGGCGTTCCGACCGTCATGACCGATGAATGCAACCTGCCCGAAGGCTTTGCCGCGGGCGCTGCCCTGCCGTGCGGATACGATGCCGCCGGCATCGCCAGTACGCTGTCGCACGCGCTGTCGCTTGACGAAGGGGCATGGCACGCAATGTCCGAAGCGGCGAGCGGGTTGGCCCGCAGCCATTTCTCGGCCGAGACCGTCGCCCAGCGCTGGGCAGACGCCTATCGCAGTCTCAGCGGCATCGCCTGACGCACCCGTGCGGGCGCTCTGGCCGAACCGTTAGTCCCCGAGCAAGCGGCGCATGATCGCGCGGACGTCGTCGGCCATGTCCGGGCGTTCGAGCGCCAGCGCGATGGTTGCCTCGACAAAGCCGGTCTTGCTGCCACAATCGAAACGGCGCCCGGCGAACGTCACCGCGTGGAACGGCTGCTCGCCAATCATCTTCGCCATCGCGTCGGTCAGCTGGATTTCGCCGCCGGCGCCCTTGCCCTGGCTTTCGAGCGTGCGCATAACTTCGGGCTGGAGAATGTAGCGGCCCGAGATGATCAGGTTCGACGGCGCATCCTCGCGCTTGGGCTTTTCCACCAGAGCGGTAACTTCGGTCAGTGTGTCCGACTTGCGCGCGCCCGGTGCGATCACCCCGTAGCTCGAAACTTCCTCTTCCGGCACCTCGAGCACCGAGATCAGGTTGCCGCCGACCTCGTTGTAGGCGTCGACCATCTGCTTCATGCAACCGGGGCTGCCGACCATCATCTCGTCGGGCAGGAAGATCGCAAAAGGCTCGTCACCCACCACCGCGCGGGCGCACCACACCGCGTGGCCAAGTCCCATCGGCACCTGCTGGCGCACGGTGACCAGGTTGCCCGGCTGGATGCGGGTGGGGTCTAGCACGGACAAGTCCTTGTTCCGGCCCGACATCGTGCTTTCCAGCTCGTAGGCGGTGTCGAAGTGTTCGACGATCGCGGTTTTGCCACGCCCGGTCACGAAGATCAGTTGCTCGATCCCCGCCTCCCTGGCTTCATCGACCGCGTACTGGATAAGCGGTCGATCGATGATCGGCAGCATCTCCTTCGGGATGGCCTTGGTGGCGGGCAGGAACCGGGTGCCCAGGCCCGCAACGGGGAAGACGGCCTTGCGGATTGGTTTGCGGGTGGTCGCGCTCGTCATGCCGGCTTCAATTCCCTGTTTATGTTGCAGTGCAGTTAAGACGGTCCGTTTCAGACAGGCAAGTCCGCTTTTCCATTCACAGCGCCAAGCGCATCGCCTTTTGCGCGATTGCGGCAAACTCGCTAAGGGGCTGCGATGGACAAGATCATCATTCGCGGCGGCAAGCGCCTTTCCGGAACTGTTCCCGTCTCTGGTGCCAAGAACGCGGCGCTGACCCTGCTGCCCTGTGCCCTTCTGACCGACGAGCCGGTCACTTTGCGCAACTTGCCCCGGCTGGCCGACATCGATGGTTTCCAGCACCTGATGAACCAGTTCGGCATCTCGACCTCTATTGCCGGCGCGCGGCCCGAAGACTTCGGCCGGGTCATGACGCTGCAGGCCACGCGCCTCACCTCGACGGTCGCGCCCTACGATCTGGTTCGCAAGATGCGCGCGTCGATCCTCGTGCTCGGCCCGCTCCTCGCACGCGCGGGCGAAGCGACCGTGTCGCTGCCCGGCGGATGCGCCATCGGCAACCGCCCGATCGATCTCCACCTCAAGGCGCTCGAAGCGTTCGGCGCGAAGATCGAACTTGCCGCCGGTTACGTCCGCGCGGTCGCGCCCGATGGCGGCCTTCCCGGCGGGCGCTACAGCTTCCCGGTGGTCTCGGTCGGCGCGACCGAGAACGCGCTGATGGCGGCCGTGCTCGCCAACGGCACCAGCACGCTCCACAACGCCGCGCGCGAGCCCGAGATCGTTGACTTGTGCAACCTGCTTGTCGCCATGGGTGCCCAGATCGAAGGCATCGGCACTTCGGACATCACCATCCACGGGGTCAATCGCCTGCATGGCGCGACCTATATGGTCATGCCCGATCGCATCGAGGCCGGCTCCTATGCCTGCGCCGCGGCGATCACCGGCGGCGAAGTGACCCTCGCCGGCGCCCGCGCCAGCGAGATGGAAGCCACGATCCAGGCGCTGCGCGATGCCGGCGTGCATGTCGAGGAAACCAAGGCCGGCCTCCACGTGGCCGCCGATGGCGAACTGCGGCCAGTTACGCTCTCGACCGCGCCCTATCCGGGCTTTGCGACCGACATGCAGGCCCAGCTCATGGCGATGCTCTGCCTTGCCAAGGGCTCGAGCGTCCTGACCGAGACGATCTTCGAAAACCGCTACATGCACGTGCCCGAACTGAATCGCATGGGCGCGCGGATCGAAACCAAGGGCCGCACCGCCATCGTTCATGGCGTGGATCGGATGCACGGCGCCGAAGTCATGGCGACCGACCTGCGCGCGTCGATGAGCCTGGTCATCGCCGGCCTTGCTGCAGAGGGCGAAACGCAGGTCCACCGCCTTTACCACCTCGACCGTGGCTATGAACGGCTGGAGGAGAAGTTTGCCCTGCTCGGCGCCGATGTCGAGCGCGTCGGCGGGGACTGAGGCTCAGGCGATCGTCAGGCGCACGTGCACGCGTGCGCCCACGGTCGCGCCCTCCGACAGCTGCACCGCGCGCTTGATCGGCACCAGGTATCCACCATCGCGCGGCATCAGGGATGTCGTGAACTGCGTCGTCCCGATTGTTGCCGTCACTGGAACGCAGCCCCAGCCATAGCTTGCGCTGCGCGCGGCGTGGGCTACTTCGCCGACGCATTCGGGCGGGATGGGCGCAAACACATACGGGGCGGGGCCGCGCCACGCGATCAGCACCGCCGTGAACGTCAGCTCGGCAAGCGGCGCGCCGTCATTCGGCATGCGCCGCGCCCTGCAGCCGCGCCACCAGCCACAGCCGCACCGCGCTGGCGAGGCCGGGCGGCGTATCCGCTTGAATTCGTTCGACGTCGATCCGCGCGACCAGTGCGTTGATCGGCACGCTCTCGTCCTCTGCCGCGCTGCGCAGCATGTCCCAGAACAGCGGCTCGAGGCTGATCGAGGTCTTGTGCCCAGCGATCTCGACCGAGCGCTTGACCGGAGGGTGATAGGGCGAGCTCATCGGGGCAGGGTACGAGAAATTCGGGGTGGCCCGCAAGTTGGGCCGATCGTACATCCGGGGCATGACCGGCAACCATCTTGCATTGAGCGAAAAGGAAAAGGAGACGCTGCGGCTGCTGCTGGCCGGCCACGATGCCAAGTCGATGGCGCGCCATTTCGGCCTGTCGGTCCACACCGTCAACGAACGCCTGCGCGAAGCGCGCCGCAAGCTCGCCGTGTCGAGCAGTCGCGAAGCGGCGCGGCTGCTGCACGAGATCGAAGGACAGACCCCCCAATCGCTTGGGGACAAGGCTTTGCTGGATGCGGCCGTGCAGGATCAGGAGCAACCTTTTGGTCTACCAGCCCAACAGAGCGGCCATCGGGGCCGGCCCGGCTGGATTGCAGGAGGCATTGCCATGTTATTGAGCCTGACCCTTGCCGCAGCTCTTGCGGTCGCCGGCGGTGCCAGTCCGGTTGCGCCGTCGTCGGTGCCCGCGGCTGATGCAGCGCCGCTGACCGTCGCCGAAACCGAAGCCGTCGCCGCCGCGCGCCACTGGCTCGAACTGGTCGATGCGCGCGACTGGAAGGCAAGCTACGATCTCACCACGCGGGCCTTCCGCACCAGCAACACGCTCGACGGCTGGACGCAGGCCGCGCTTGGCGTCCACGGCAAGTTCGGCCCGGCCAGCAGCCGCGTGCTGCTCTCGGCAGAGGAAACGCCGGCGCCGCCCGATGGCAATGTGGTGGTGAAGTTCCGCGCCCGCTACGCCAACAAGCCCGAAGGCTCCGAACTGCTGACGCTGGTGCATGAGGATGGGGTCTGGAAAGTATCGGGGATCTACATCGCCTGATCCGAAAGGCAGGTCCGCCGCAATGTTTGGGGCGGACCTGTCTGTCGTCCCGGTGGCGGATCAGTACATGTGCTGGCCGCCGTTGATGCTCATGGTCGAACCCGTCACGAAGCCACCTTCCTCCGATGTCAGGAACGACACGCCGCGCGCGATCTCGCTCGCCTGGCCCAGGCGGCCACACGGAATCTTGGCGACGATCTTCTCGAGCACCGGGGGCGGAACGGCGGCGACCATGTCAGTATCGATATAGCCCGGCGCGATGGCGTTGACGGTGACGCCGAACTTCGCGCCTTCCTGCGCAAGCGCCTTGGTGAAGCCGTGGATGCCGGACTTTGCTGCGGCGTAGTTGACCTGGCCGTACTGGCCTGCCTGTCCGTTGATCGAACCGATGTTGACGATGCGGCCCCATCCGCGCTCGCGCATGCCGGGGAAAGTCGCCTTGGCCATGTTGAAGCAGCCGCCAAGGTTGATGCGCATCACTTCGTTCCAGTCATCGAAGCTCATCTTGTGCAGCACGCCGTCGCGGGTGATGCCGGCGTTGTTCACCACGATGTCGATCGGACCGACTTCGGCGGCCACGCGCGCGCAGCCTTCCAGCGTCGCTTCATGGTCGCCCACGTCCCACTTGTAGGTCTTGATCCCGGTGGCTTCGGTGAAGGCGCGCGCCTTTTCCTCGTTGCCGGCGTAGTTGGCCACCACGGTGCGGCCTTCGGCCTGCAGGGCTAGGCTGATCGCCTCGCCGATACCACGTGTCCCGCCCGTAACGATTGCTACTCTTGTCATCCACATACTCCCGCCGTCGCCCTCTCGCGGTTAGGGTAGAAGCATGACTGTCCTGCGACAAGTGTTAGGTGCCGGGTATCCGCCCCGATTGACGCTGCGCTGCAGCATGGTCTAGCCTTCGGAATTGCGGTCTGCAGGATCGCGGGGAGTGACATGGATCAGCCGCCAGGCCGCCGCGCGGCAGACTTGTTCGAAGACCTGCTCCCATCCTGCGGCGCGACGGATCAACCCGGTGTCGTCGTGCTGGACGAATGGCACGTCTGGTCGCTTCACCCGACGACCGAGGACCAGCTGCGCATCGAACGCTACCTCGATGGCTTTCCCATGCGCGGCAAGCGCATCCTCCACGTAGGCGCGGGCAATTCGCTTCTGGCCAAGCGCTTCTGCGCGCGCGGCGCCGAAGTCGTCGGCACCACCATCACCCGCGAAGAAGTGACCCATGGCCGCAGCCTTGCGATACCGCGCTACGACGTTCGGCTGCACAACAAGTACCTGGGGGCAGACGGCCTGGAATGGGGGCAGTTCGACTTCATCGTCGACAATAACCCGACCACATTCGCCTGCTGCCTCGATCACTACATGGCGATGCTTCGGTTCTATGCCGATGTGCTCAAGCCCGATGGGCAGTGGCTGGTCGACCGGGTCGGGCTCGGCTGGGTCGCATCCGACGACATGTCGCCCCGCTGGCGCTTCTCGCTCGACGATCTGGCCCGCTCCGCCGCGCTGGTCGGGCTGCAGGCAGCGGCGATGACGGATGATGTGATCGCGGTTTCGGCAAAGCCACCGCGCAAGCCAAGCGCTGCAAGGCGCATCGCGATGCGGCTGCTCGATAAATTGCGGCGGTGAAATTCGGTGCCGCCGCGCCATGCGTGGCGGCGTCGGATCAGAAGCGGAACTGGGTTCCGACGTAGACGGCCTGGTTGTCCTGCTTGCCGTCGGTCAGCGGGCGCAGGCGGTCACGCTCGGACGAATAGCGGATGCCCGCGATCGCGTTGAAGTTGCGCGTCAGGCGATAGCTGCCACCCAGGTCGAGCTGGTAGTCGCCCTGCGTTTCCAGCGTGCGCGGCGCGCGGCCGGTGCGTTCCTTCTCGTCGATCTGGATGCGCGGCGCGAGGCGACCGGGATTGACCGAAGTGGTCGAGCCGGCCGGCGTGAAGCTGCGCAGATCGGGAATGTCGAGGCGCTGGATCTCGCGCGGCAGCACCGTGCCGCTGCCCGCTGCAAAGCTCTGGTACCCGCGCGCCGCGCCAAGGTTGTAGACCGTGGGCGCAATGCGCACGGCGGCAAAGCCGGGTACGGTTGCCGAAGCGGGCAGGGTGCCGCGGACCGAAATCGCACGGGCATCCGCGCCATCGATGCGGATCGCGACGGTCACCGCGCGGTTCGGACGGGTTTCCGATCCGGCGGGGGTGAAGCGGAACAGCTTGCCATGCGTGGGCAGGCCGAACTGCGCGGCAAGCCGTGGATCGACCGAGGCCGGCGTGAACGAACCGAGGCCACCACGGGCCGCCAGGCTGACAGGCGTCGAGTCGATCTTGCTGACCAGCGTGCTGCCGACGGCCGGAACGGCGAAGAGCGCGACCGCGAAAAGACCCGCGCCGATCAGGGGCGCACGAAGAAAGCGGTACTTTTCAGCCCCTTTCACTCGCTTGTCCGCCTGCTTGCGCATCTGTCTTACCTTGGCCCTCATTCGCCCGGTGTTTTCCGATCGACTCGTCTAAGCGAGATGGTCGGGACGCCGGTTCGTTCCTCGACATAAGCAAATGGTGGTTACATTTCCAGTACGCCCAAGCACGGGAATGTCCTCATTCCGTCGCTTGCTGCCAACCTGTGGCTGAATCTCCACAGCAGCGTCAGCGCGCGCGGCGCATCGCCCGCTCCATCCGCGCGCTGGCCGTCATGTGCGGCAGCAGCCGCCGCGCAATGGCCCGCGCCATGGCCTTGACGCGGAAGTAGCGCGCCAGCATCGGGTTGTTCTCCTCCGCGATCCGCCCACTGATCAGCGCAATCCGTTCGGGCGGCGTGCCGCGCGCCAGGATCGATGCCGCGGCGATCGTCGCGAAGTGGGCGTTGTCCTGCCCCACCACGCCGCCGCAGATCGACAGCAGGTGGATGTTCTTGAACGCCACCAGCGTCTCCTGCTCGACCAGTTCGGGCTGCTCCATCAGCATTTTGTGGTTGGCGTTGTTGAATCGCTGCTCCTGCGTGTCGAAGATCAGCTCGACGCCGGCCGGGCAGACGATCTCCTGCGGTGCATTGGGGCTGTCGCTTGCCAGGAACAGCTTGGCGAAAGGCCAGGCGGCATGGATCTCGGCGATGCGTGCATTGATCACCGCCGCGGGCACGAACGCGGTCTCGACCGCCTTGTCGCCGCGGCGGAAATGCACGCCCAGCGTATCGCCATCGACCCCCAGCCGCACACGCTGCGCCTCGTTCCAGGCCACCACCTTGG
This sequence comes from Novosphingobium olei, assembly GCF_012927405.1. Classification (GTDB taxonomy): domain Bacteria; phylum Pseudomonadota; class Alphaproteobacteria; order Sphingomonadales; family Sphingomonadaceae; genus Novosphingobium; species Novosphingobium olei. Next base: position 88,642 of record NZ_JABBGM010000009.1, read on the forward strand.
GGGTGACTTTCATCCAGTTGAAAACCAGACCTTCGAGCAGGATCTGGCTGGCAATCTCGACGCCAAGCCGGGCCGAAGCCTTTTGCAGCAAGGGCGTGCTGAAATGCGGGCCGTGCACCGACATCAGCTTGGGATCGTGCACCACGATCCTGTCCGGCTGGTCGGCAGCGATCTCGACGATCGGCGCGGTATCAAGCCCGGTCAGGTCGTGCCCTTCGTCGTGCAGCGCGGCCAGCGTCTGGCCATAGGGCGGATCGGTCAGGCCCAGGAACACCGCCTTGCGGCCCAGCGCCAGCGCCATGGCGAGCGTCAGCAGCCGCCCGCTCAATTGCCCGCCCAGGCCGCAGGCGACCGGGCGGAACACCAGCAGCCGGTCGCCCGGGCCGAATTGCAGTTCGTCGAGCTTGCGCTCGAACAGGGCGGTCAGTTCGGGAGACGCGTCCATCAGGCTTCCTCGCGCGCAGGCAGGAACGGGGCGATGGCGTCGGCGATCAGCCGCGCGCCACGCGCATTGGGGTGAATGAAGTCGAGATAGCAGTCATCGCCCCAGCCGGGCAGCCTGCTCGGCGCGACGAAGCCGGTGCCGGGCCGCACTTGCGCCAGGCGGCGGAAGAAGGGCTCGCCGTCCACATCCTCGCCCCGCAGCGCATGGGCGACGATCACGATCGGCCCCGCGATCTGCGGCGCGACCTGCGCAAAGCGGGCGAGCGCCGCCTCGCGCATCTCGGGCATGTAGGGACCGGGGCGCGAAAGCATGCCCTTCACCGGCCACCAGCGCGGCTGGGTGCGATAGATGTGCCGGCGCGCCAGCCACAGCGCCAGCCACAGCGGTCGGCGCGTGGGGAACGAGAGCTCGCTTTCGCCCTGGCCCACCGTGTCGAAATCGCCGCTGTTGACGACCCACACCAGCGCGGCGGCCTGCGCCCAGCCGGGCAGCGCGGTCAGTGCGCCGAGTTCGTTGTCGAGCGCCCAGCCGTGGCAGGCGACCGGGCAGATCGCCTGGCCCGTCTCGCGCTCCAGCACCGCGGCGAGCGTTTCGCTCTGGTCGAGGTGCAGCCCGCCTTCGACCACGCTGTCGCCCAGCACCACGACTTTGCCGGCAAGCGTGTCGACATCCACGTCGGTGCGGATGCCGAACCGGCCATAGCGCCAGCGCGCGCGGCGGCGAAAGCGTCCCTGCTGGTCCGATGCCATGCGATAGACCGAACGTTGATCGCGCACGAACAGCGGGAAGCCGCCAATCCCCGTCACCCGCAGGCCGATCTCGACCGCCAGCAGTGCGATCAGGCCCAGAGCGCCTGCCACTGCCAGAAGATCGAGAAGCGTGCGGCCGATCATGCGAGGCCGAGGAACCCGCGCAGCTTCGTCACGCTTTCCTCGCCCCACTGGCGCGCGCGGCGGGCGGCCAGCACCGGGTCGGTCGGCGCCGGCACGGCAACGCCATCGAAGCTCGCCACCTCGCCGTCATAGGCGACGTAAGCCAGTCCCTCTGCCCGGCACGTGCGTTCGAGCAACGAGCCCTTGCGCACGATTACCGGCAGTCCGAGCTGGATTGCCCGCCCGAACACGCCGGAGGCCTGGTCGTAGTCTAGCGCATAGCAGCACCACACCGCGTCGGCGGCGGCATAAAGGTCGAGCAGTTCGTCGTGGCTGATGTATTCGGACTTCGCCTGTCCGCCAGCGGCCACGAACGGATCGAGGCACGGCGCGACCAGCCGGTCGACCACCCGCCCGCCGAACGCGAAGAGCCAGCGCTCGCGCAAGTCCGCACGCGCCGCGAACAGCTGCGAAAACATGTCGAAGCCCTTGGCCTCGTCCTGACGCCCCACCGCCACGACCACGCGGCGCTTCGCGGCGGCGGCGCGGATCTCCTGCGCAAAGGCCCCGATCGGCCGGTCGGCATCGACCGCGTCGGGGTAGTGCAGGTCCCAGTACTGCGGATCGTAGATCCAGCCGCTGGCAAAGCGCGCGAATCCGGGCTCCAGCTCGAAAGGCAGGATGGTCAGCGTGGCAACCCCCGGCAGGCGCTTGACCAGTCCCAGCAGCATCCGCTTGACCCGCAGCCGCAGCAGTCCGCCTTCCAGCAGAGGCAGCGGGCGGAACAGGATGCCGGCGGTGCGCCGTCCCATCGCGGCCCGCACCACGCAAAGCAGGATGTACGATCCGACCGATGCCTCGATCGCGCCGTCCAGCACCGGCTGGCGTGCCCACAGCGCGCGCCACAGCGACGACGTGCGCGTGCTGCCGATCAGGCGCGCCATCAGCGCGTAATATTCGCCCCGGTGCCCGTCGTTTCCGGGATAGTTGTCGTAGATCACCACGGCGGGTGAAACGGCGCGCTCTGACATGTCGCTGCTTTTCGCAGTTGCGGGAGCTACGTCAAGACCCCGCCATGGGATGCGTGCTGCACTGCAAAAAGACGGGCGCCCCGGACATGGTCCGAAGCGCCCGTCATGGCCTGTCGGCCGGCGTCAGCCGACAACGAACGTCAGCGCGCCATCGCCTTCGTCGATCGTCACCGTGCTGCCGTCGGCGATCTCGCCGGCGAGCAGCTTTTCGGCCAGCGGATCCTGCAGGTAACGCTGCACCGCCCGCTTCAACGGACGCGCACCGTACACCGGATCGTAACCGACGCGGCCAAGCCACCGCTTGGCGGCATCGGTCAGGTCGAGCACGATCTTGCGATCCTTCAGCAGCTTGGCGACGCGCGCCACCTGGATCTCGACGATCGGCGCCATGTGGTCCTGGCCCAGACGGTGGAACAGGATGATCTCGTCCAGCCGGTTCAGGAATTCGGGGCGGAAATGCCCGCGGACCACGTCCATCACCTGTGGCTCGACCGTCTCGACGTCCTGCCCTTCCTCCAGATTGGCAAGGTACTGACTGCCAAGGTTGCTGGTCAGGATGATCAGCGTGTTGGTAAAGTCCACCACGCGGCCTTGCCCGTCGGTCAGGCGGCCATCGTCGAGCACCTGCAACAGCACGTTGAACACGTCCTGGTGCGCCTTCTCCACCTCATCGAACAGCACGACCTGATAAGGTCGGCGCCGCACCGCCTCGGTCAGCACGCCGCCTTCGTCATAGCCGACATAGCCCGGAGGCGCGCCGATCAGGCGCGACACGGCGTGCTTTTCCATGAACTCGCTCATGTCGATGCGCACCATCGCGTTGTCGTCGTCGAACAGGAAGCCTGCCAGAGCCTTGGTCAGTTCGGTCTTGCCCACGCCCGTGGGGCCCAGGAACAGGAAGCTGCCCAGTGGCCGGTTCGGGTCCTGAAGGCCGGCGCGCGCACGGCGAACGGCCTTGGACACCGCGATCACCGCGTCCCTCTGCCCGATCACGCGCTGGCCCAGCACTTCTTCCATCTTGAGCAGCTTCTCGCGCTCGCCTTCCATCATCCGGTCGACGGGCACGCCGGTCCACTTGCTGACGACGGCGGCGATGTCCTCGGCGGTCACCTCCTCGCGCAGCATGGCGTTCTGGCTCACGCCCTGGGCCTCGGCCAGCTGGCGCTCCAGCTCGGGAATGCGGCCATAGGCAAGCTCACCGGCCTTCGCCAGGTCGCCATTGCGCTGCGCCACCTCCAGCTCCACGCGCGCGGCGTCGAGCTGTTCCTTCACCTTGCCCTCGGCGGCGATCTTGTCGCGCTCGTTCTGCCAGCGGGTGGTCAGTTCGGCCGACTGCTGCTCAAGGTTCGCCAGTTCCTCGCGCAGCGCGGTCAGGCGGTCCTTGGATGCGGTGTCGGTCTCCTTGCCCAGCGCCATCTCCTCGATCTTCATCTGGATGATGCGCCGGTCGAGCTTCTCGATCTCCTCGGGCTTGCTTTCCACTTCCATGCGGATGCGGCTGGCGGCCTCGTCCATCAGGTCGATCGCCTTGTCGGGCAGGAAGCGGTCCGAGATATAGCGGTTGGACAGCGTCGCCGCCGCCACGATCGCGCCATCGGCGATGCGCACGCCGTGGTGCAACTCGTACTTGTCCTTGATCCCGCGCAGGATGCTGATCGTGTCCTCCACGGTCGGCTCACCCACGAACACCGGCTGGAACCGCCGCTGCAGCGCGGGGTCCTTTTCGACGTACTTCTGGTATTCATCCAGCGTCGTCGCGCCGATGCAGTGCAGTTCGCCACGGGCGAGGGCGGGCTTCAGCAGGTTGCCGGCGTCCATCGCGCCTTCGCCCTTGCCCGCCCCGATCAGGGTGTGCATCTCGTCGATGAACAGGATGATCTCGCCCTCGGCGCCCTTCACCTCGTCGAGCACGGCCTTCAGGCGTTCCTCGAACTCGCCGCGATACTTCGCGCCCGCGATCAGCGCGCCCATGTCGAGCGCCATCAGGCGGCGGTCTTTCAGGCTATCGGGCACGTCGCCGTTGGCGATGCGCAGCGCGAGGCCCTCCGCGATCGCGGTCTTGCCCACGCCGGGTTCACCGATCAGCGCCGGGTTGTTCTTGGTGCGGCGGGCCAGGATCTGCACGGTGCGGCGGATTTCCTCGTCGCGGCCGATCACGGGGTCGAGCTTGCCGTCGCGCGCCGCCTCGGTCAGGTCGCGGGCGTACTTCTTCATCGCGTCATAGGCGTTTTCGGCGCTCGCGCTGGCCGCCGTGCGCCCGCCGCGCAACGCGGTGATCGCTGCCTCCAGCGCCTGCGGCGTGACGTTCGCGGCCTTCAGCGCCTGTCCCGCGGTCGTGGTGGTGGCCAGCGCCAGCGCCACGAGCATGCGTTCGACGGTGACGAAGCTGTCGCCGCTCTTGGTCGCGACCTGTTCGGCCTGGTCCAGCACGCGCACGGCATCGTTGTCGAGCCCCGGCGTTTGTTGCGCGCCCGAGCCAGAGACGGCCGGCATCTTCGCCAGCGCCTTGTCGACCTCGCTCTGCGCGAACGCGGCATTGCCGCCGGCACGGGCGATCAGCCCGCTCGCCATGCCCTCGCCGTCTTCCAGCAGGGCCTTCAGGATATGGTCGGGCGTGATCCGCTGGTGGTTCATGCGGATCGCCACGGTCTGTGCCGCCTGCAGGAAACCCTTGGCGCGGTCGGTAAACTTCTCGAGGTTCATGGGGGTCTTGTCCTCCTGATCCGCCCAGAGGTAGTGTGTCTTTTTGGCAACACAAGGATCTGGATCAAAAATGGGTCGAGCACGCCCGCAGCGCAATGTCGCCGGTCGAAAATTGCCGATGGTTCATTGGTTTTCGTGCGCGCCGTCGTTAGCATCGGCGCCCATGCGTATTGCCCCCATCTCCGTCTCGCTCCTCGCCCTGTCGCTTACCGCCTGTGCCGCCGCGCCCTCCGCGCCGCCGCAGGCGGCAGCCGTACCCGCGCCCGCTGCTGCACCCGCGCCACAACCCGCCCCGCTGGCCGATCTCGTTTCCGCGGTGAAGCTGCCTTACGACCGCTTCACCCTCGCCAACGGGCTCACCGTCCTGGTCCATACGGACCGCAAGGCGCCCGTCGTCGGCGTGGCGGTTTGGTACGGTGTCGGTTCCAAGCACGAACCGCAGGGCAAGACCGGCTTTGCCCACTTGTTCGAACACCTGATGTTCTATGGCACCCAGCACGTGCCCGGCGATTTCTTCCAGCCGTTGAGCCAGGCCGGCGCCACCGACATGAACGGCACCACCTGGTTCGATCGCACCAACTATTACGAAACCGTGCCCACGCCGGCACTTGATCGCGCGCTGATGATGGAAAGCGATCGCATGGGCTACCTGCTCCAGGCGATGACGCAGAAGCGCGTCGATGCCCAGCGTGCCGTCGTCCAGAACGAAAAGCGCCAGCGCGACAACGATCCCTACGGCCTCGTCGATTACGAGATGCTCGAAACGCTCTATCCCGCCGGGCACCCCTATCGCCATTCCACGATCGGCTCGATGGCCGATCTCGACGCTGCCTCGCTCGCCGACGTGAAGGGCTGGTTTGCCGATCACTATGCGCCGAACAACGCCGTGCTGGTGCTGTCGGGCGACATCGACCTCGCCACCGCAAAGGCCAAGGCCGACAAGTGGTTCGGCCCGATCCCGGCCGGGCCGAAGGTGCGCGCCGTCGATGCCCCGGTGCCGACGCTGCCTGCACCGGTCACGCGCACTATCCATGATCAGGTCGCCACCACGCGCATCTACCGCATGTGGGCGATTCCCGGGTATGACCAGCCCGATTACCTGCCGCTGCAGGTTGCGGGCGTGATCCTCGGCGGCCTGTCCAGCTCGCGGCTCGACGATGCGCTGGTGCGCGAAAAGCAGCTCGCCGTGGCGGTCAGCGCGGGCGCGCAGATCTTCGCGCAGGGCGGCCAGTTCTCCATCCAGGCAGACGTCAAGCCCGGTGGAGACGCCGCCGCCACCGCCGCCGCGCTCGATGCCGAACTGGCGCGGCTTGCCAGCGAAGGTCCCACGGCCGACGAGATGACGCGCGCGCTCACCGTCATCGCCAGCGGGCAGATCCGTGCGCTCGAATCGGTCGGCGGCGAAGGCGGCAAGTCGCAGGCGCTCGCCGAAGGGCTGCTCTATTCCAACGACCCGGCCTATATCGAAGCCGAATTGAAGCGCGCCGCCGCGCTCACCCCGGCCGACGTGCGCGATGCCATGCGCCGCTGGCTGACGCGGCCGGCCTTCGCGCTGACCGTCGCGCCGGGCGCTCGCGAAGGCGGCGGCGAACAGCGCGGCGGCGATGGCCTGCCGCCGCTGCCCAAGGCCGCCCGCAAGAGCGAGCCTGCACCCAGGATCGCCGCCTTTGCCGACCCGTCCGATCGCACCAGGCTGCCCCCTGCCGGCGCGGTCGATGCGCTGGCGTTCCCCGCGCTCGAACGCACCACCCTGTCGAACGGGATGCAGGTGATCTTCGCCCGCCGCGCCGCCGTGCCCGCTGTCTCGGTCCGGGTCAGCTTCGATGCGGGTTATGCCGCCGATGCGGTCGAAGCGCTCGGCACCGGCGCGCTGCTGCTGCAGGTGATGGACGAAGGCACCACCACCCGTTCCTCGACCGAACTTGCCCGCCAGCGCGAACGGCTGGGCGCGCAGATCGCCGCCTCGGCCAGCGCGGATGCCACCTCGTTCCAGCTCGATGCAATGGCTGCCAATCTCGCGCCTTCGCTCGATCTGCTGGCCGATTACATCCGCCGCCCGGCGCTCGCCCCTGCGGAGCTGGAACGCGTCCGCGCCCAGCAGCTGGCGGCCATCGCCGCCGAACGCAGCAACCCGCAGGCGCTTGCCACCCGCGTGCTCTATCCCGCGATCTACGGGGCTGACCATCCCTATGGCCGCGCCCCTTCCGGCCTTGGTGACAGCGCCGTGGTCGGCAAGCTCACGCGCGACGATCTCGCCGCCTTCCACCGCAAGTGGTTCCGCCCCGATCGCGCGCGGATCTACGTCGTCGGCGATACCACGCTGGCCGAAGTCACCCGCCTGCTCGAAGCGAGCTTCGGCAACTGGGCCGCGCCCGCCGATCCCGCGCCTGCCAAGGCGTTTCCGGCAATGCTGCCCGCCGCGCGCCCGCGCATCCTGCTGATCGATCGCCCCGGCATGCCGCAGGCGACGATCGTGGCGGGCGAACCCATCGCGCTTACCGGCAAGGACGATGCCGTCCCGCTGGAAACCGCCAACGACGTCATCGGCGGCGATTTTCTCTCGCGCCTCAATACCGATCTGCGCGAAACCAAGGGCTGGTCCTACGGCGTGTACAGCGTGCTCAACGAACGGCTGGACCGCCGCGCCTTCCTGCTCGTCGCCCCGGTTCAGGCGGACAAGGCCGGCCCGGCGCTGGCGGCCATGCGCAGCGATCTTGCCGATTACCTGCAGAAACGCGGCACCACTCCGGCCGAGCTTGACCTTGCGAGCGCCAGCAATGCGCGCAAGCTGCCCGGCATGCTCGAAACCAGCCCCGCGCTGCTCGATGCGATGGCCAAGATCGTCTCGCTCGGCCGCCCGGACGATTTCTACGCCCGTCTGCCCGAACGCTACCGCACGTTGACCGCCGCCGATCTCGACGCGGCGATCCGGGGCAAGGTCGATCCCGCCGCGCTCACCTGGGTCGTGGTCGGCGATGCCAGGTCGATCCGCCCGCAGCTTGCCGGGCTCGGCCTGCCGATCGAGGATTTCAAGCTGCCGGAATGATCCGGTCGAACAGCAGGTCCAGCGCGCGGCCGGTGATCTCGCCGGCCGTCATCGGCGCATGACGGTCGATCCCGAACGCGATCTCCACCGGCATCGCCGGGCCAGCGCCGCCGCGCCGCCAGCGAAAGGCATAGCGCGCCTCGCCCGATAGCGCGCCATGGTCGCCGCCCATGCCGAAGGCGCCCCAATTGCGCGCGCAGAGCTTCACCGAAACGTCCGTCAGGTGGATCTCGATCTCGCCCCGCCCCCGCAGCCGGGCCTCGCCCGCGCGCGCCAGCGCCGCCCTGACCGTTGCCTCCAGCGCCTGATCTCTGCCAACCAGATCCACCACCCGCACCGCGCCATTGGGCAAACATAACATCCCCGCCGCCCGTGCCCCGGCTTTCGCGCTGCGCGGTAGATCGACCAGCAACGAGACATGCGCCAGCGGGGGCAGCGTGGGCGCAACGCTGGTGGAAGGCACGGCGGCCACGGCCGAGGGAACGGGCCTCGGCCGATGCGCCACCGGCTTGGCCTCTGCTGCCCCGGCTATGCAGATCGCTGCCATTGCGCCGACCAGCACCAACCGTTCCCGCTTGCCCATTGCCGGTCCCCCATCCCGAGCGGGGATGGCACCACCACCGCGCCCGAAGCGCAACGGGCTGAATTCTCCCGGGTGTCGAAACACTTCGAAAACGGCGGCAACTCAACCCACGTGTGGGGACAGCGCCGCCGTTCGGCGGACCGCTACAGCTTCGGCTTCTGCCGGCTGACCAGCGTCGGGCTTTCGACTTCCAGCCCGGTGCGCTCGTCCACCACCACGTCGCGGTGATAGCTCAGCACGCCGGGTACCGGGGGCAGGCGCGAGATAAAGATGGCGTAGTAGTTGTTGATCTTGGGGCTGGCGTGGAACTCCGCCTGAACCGAAGGCCAGTCCTTCAGCGACGCGGGCAGGCCGGTCTGCAGATTTCCGGCGGCAAATTGCGGATAGGGTTCCTTGCCCTCGGCCACGCGCTTGTCGTTCGCAGCCTTCAGATCCAGCCGCGCCACGTCCATTTCGGCAGACCACTGCGGCAATACCTGCAAGGCGTTGCCAAGATCGGTAACCACGCCGGGCTTCACCTCGAAGCGCACTGTGCCCATGCACATGCAGGTGCCCGACACAGGGATGCCGTTGCCGCCCATCACGTTGCCATACCAGACATAAGTGCCCGGGCGGACCTTCTCGAGATAGGTGAAGGTCGCGCCCTTGGAATAGATGAACATTGGCCCGAACGTTGCCACGTCGTGCAATTCGATCGGGGCATGTTCGAATGTCTCCAGCGTCGGTTCTACCGGCTGGGCGGGCGGCGTTGCCTTGGTCTGCCTGGCGATCTCGACGTCGGCCTTCCACGTTGCCAGCGCGCTTTCGTACCGCTTGTGCTCCTTGGCGAAGGCCTTTTGCCGATCGGCCTCCCACTCGGCACGCACGGCATCGTCGGGCACGCGCAGGAACATGCCGAACTGCCGGGCGGGACCCGAAACCAGGATGTAACCGGCCGTGGGGTCAAGCTTCTCCTTGCCCGCCAGCACGGCACGCTCGTCGATCGCGGCGGCGGGGCCGGTGAATGGGCCGCTCTTGTCACCGGCGGCAAGGGCGCTTGGCGCTTGCGCCAGCGCGCAAAGGGCGACGGCGGTCGTCATCAAGTGGCGCATCTTCACAGCCCCAGCTCCTTGGTCTTGGGTGCGGGGCCGGACGCGACCAGCGCCTGCAGCGCCAGCGCATCGTTGCGCACGCCCTCCTTCTTGCGGCCGTTGCCTTCCTCGAAGTTGAATTCCGACCACAGGTCGTGGCTAAGGCCGAAGCGCTGGTAGTCCTTGAAGTGCATGCAGTTGCGCAAGTTGGCGCGGCGTTGCGCGCGGCGCGCGGCCGAACCGAAAATCGCGTCGACCATGGCGCTGCCGATCGCCCCTCCGATGGCCCCCGCCATGCCGTACTGCATCACAGCGTTGTTCATCACGCCTTCGTTGCCGCCCAGATAGATGCTGCTGCCGCTGGCCAGCGCGTCGCATTCCTTGATATCGGCATAAGCTTGCGCGAACGTCGTGTTCGCGCGGTGGAAATAGAAGTACTTGTCGTAATCGCCTTCATCCACCGGTGTCGGCGTGAATTCCAGCTTGGGCATCGTCAGCCCCTCGGGCGAAGGGATCGCCAGCGGCTCGGCCGCACCTGCGCTTTCGCTCGTCGCCAGCGTGACCGTTCCCAGCGCACACGCCACCAGCAGCGCCCGCGCGACTTTCCATCGATGCATAGAATTGCCCCCGCAACTTCCCGACGCGCGGTGAAGCACATCGCGAATCCGCTCGCAATCGGGATTATGCAGATGGACCATTGTCGAGGTATTGTGCACGCAAGATGTGTGCACAACCGGGCAGCACACTCCGAAACTTTCCTACAAGGCCTGCCTCGCCTAGGGTCCGGCCGATGGCACCCTTTGCAAAAATCGAACAGAACCAGCGCGCTGGCTTGTTCTGCACGTCGCGCAGGCGGCGCCGGCGCGGCGTGGTGCCGCACCGGACGAGTTTTGCTTTAGAAGTCTGTCAACTTCGTCAACTTGGCCGATTTAGAAGAGCCCATTCGGGCCCTCCCGAAGTGCCTCAGCCGAGCTTCGCCTTCAGCACCTGGTTGACCGCCTGCGGGTTGCCCTTGCCCTGCATCGCCTTCATCGTCTGGCCGACGAAGAAGCCGAACAGCGCCTCCTTGCCGCCCTTGTACTGCTCCACCTTGTCGGCATTCGCGGCCAGCACGGCATCGACTGCGGCCTCGATCGCGCCGGTGTCGGTGGTCTGCTTGTTGCTGTCGATCTCGGCGGCAAGATCGATGTCGCTGGTCAGGTGGCGTTCGAAGATTTCCTTGGCCTTGCTGCCGGAAATCGTGCCCGCTTCGGTCGCCACCACGATCGCGGTGTTCGCCTCGATCGAATTCTTGGGGCTGTCGGTCGGGATGTTCTGGGCGTTGAGGATGCCCGGCCGTTCGGACAGCAGCCAGTTGGCAACGCGCTTGGCAACGTCGGCTTCGCCCTTGCCCGCAGCCTTGGCGACCGAGGCCAGCAGCGCCTCGAACTGGCGCGCGGTCTCGACGTCGGCGGTCAATGCCGCGGCGTTGTAGGGTGACAGGCCCAGCCCGGCTTCATAGCGCTGGCGCTTGGCGTCGGGCAGTTCGGGCAGGCTGGCGCGGCATTCTTCCAGGAACGCATCGTCCAGCACCAGCGGCAGCAGGTCAGGATCGGGGAAGTAGCGGTAATCGTGCGCATCTTCCTTGCTGCGCATCGAACGCGTCTCGTTCCGGTCGGGATCGTAGAGGCGGGTTTCCTGCACCACTGTCCCGCCATCCTCGATCAGTGCGACCTGGCGCTTGGCCTCCTGTTCGACCACCGCCATCACGAAGCGGACCGAATTGACGTTCTTGGTTTCGGTCCGGGTGCCGAACTCGGCACCGGGCTTGCGCACCGACACGTTGACGTCGGCGCGCATCGAGCCCTGGTCCATGTTGCCGTCGCACGATCCGACATAGCGCAGGATCTGGCGCAGCTTGGCAAGGTACGCGCCCGCTTCGGCCGGGCTGCGCATGTCGGGGCGGCTGACGATCTCCATCAGCGCCACGCCCGACCGGTTGAGATCGACGTAGGACATCGTCGGATGCTGGTCGTGCATCAGCTTGCCCGCATCCTGTTCGACGTGGATGCGCTCGATGCCGATGGTCTTGGTCGAGGTCGGGTCCTTCTCATCGAGTTGGATCTCCAGCGCGCCTTCGCCCACCAGCGGATGGTAGAGCTGGCTGATCTGGTAGCCCTGCGGCAGGTCCGCATAGAAGTAGTTCTTGCGGTCGAAGCGCGACCACTTGTTGATCTGCGCGTCGATCGCCATGCCGGTGCGCACCGCCTGGCGGATGCACTCGCGGTTGGGCACGGGCAGCATGCCCGGCATCGCCGCGTCGACCAGGCTCACTTGCGCATTGGGCTCGGCCCCGAACGCGGTCGCCGCGCCCGAAAAGAGCTTGGCGTTGGAAGTGACCTGCGCATGGACTTCGAGGCCGATCACGACCTCCCATTCACCGGTGGCGCCCTGGATACGATATTCGCTCATGGCTAGCCCGATAGGGCCCCGCGCGCCCGCTGAAAAGGGGCAAGTCGCAACGCGGCGTTCAGGGGCGCAGGTAGAACAGGCTGTGGCCCTGGACGATCATCTCCATGCCCCGGTCGGCCATCGCGCGCTGCAGGTGGCGCGAGCTGCGTCTGCCGGGGAACAGCCAGTCGTGCGGTTCGACCATGATGATCTCGAACTGGTCGATCCAGCCGGTGTCGCGGGCGAAGAGGTCTTCCTCGAAGCCTTCGATATCGATCTTGCAGACGAAGGGTTCGCCGTCCTGCACCGCTTCCAGCGCCTGCCGCACGGTGATGATCGGCACCCCGCTGGCGGCGCGGGTGGTGCGCACGCCCCAGGCGAAGCCATCGCCATCGTTGAGCAGCGCGGCGTGACCGGGCACGCTGCCGATGGCGGCTTCCAGCACGTGGGCGTTGGGCGTGCCGATCAGGTTGCGGCGCGCCATCGCCGCGTTGCCGGGATCGGGCTCGACCGCCACGAACGCGGCGCGCGGCCACAGCTCGGCCAGCGCGACGGTCGCCGCACCGATGTTGGCGCCGCAATCGAGCACGACCGGGCGACGACCGGCGGCAAGGATCGTGCGGTAGCGGCGCTCGAGCCGGGCGGCGAGGTGGGGGTGGCGGTCGAGGGCATAGGCGCCTTCGCCGAACACTTCGCGCAGGACCGAAAGGTCGCTTTCGTGGCGGCGGATCTCGAAGCGCCCGTGCCCGCGGATCTGCACCGCGTGCTGCGGCGTGCCGGACAGGCGGGCGAGGTGGCGCAGCAGGACCGCCGGTCCCAGCTGCCGGGCATCCTTGAGGTTGAGCGCAACCGATGCGCAGAGCCGGCGCCACAGCCTGACCAAGCGCCCCGGCTCTGCTCCAGCGACATGGCTGGCGCGGATCGGAGGCGGCAATCCCGCGACCGGCTGGTCAAAGGCCGGCCGGTCGATCCATTCGTGCGCAACCATGGTCACCCCATCTACGAGTTGGGGCGAAATATATATATCTTAAGTTATTATTCCAGACGTATCGGTTGATTAGCTCTTTCAAATCCGGGGATTTTTTATCACCACCAGCGGGTAGGCCGAGCAGTGAATGCCGCGCGCTGCTCGATCGCGAGGCCCGCGTTGAGCACGCCCTGTTCGTCGAAAGCCTTGCCGATGACCTGCAGGCCAAGCGGCAGGCCATTGCGATCGAGCCCGGCGGGGACCGACATGGCGGGCAGTCCGGCGAGGCTGGCGGGCACCGAGAACACGTCGTTGAGGTACATCGCCAGCGGATCGTCGCTGTTTTCGCCGAGCGCGAAGGCGGCGGTCGGCGCGGTCGGCGCAAGGATCACGTCCACCTGTTCGAACGCCTGCGAGAAATCGCGGGCGATCAGTGTGCGCACCTTCTGCGCCTGGGTGTAGTAGGCATCGTAGAAGCCGGCCGAGAGCACGTAGGTGCCGATCAGGATGCGGCGCTTGACCTCGTCACCGAAGCCGGCGGCGCGGGTGGCGGCGTACATGTCCTGAAGACCGGCGCCCTGCGGCAGATCGCGCAGGCCATAGCGCACGCCATCATAGCGGGCGAGGTTGGACGACGCTTCGGCAGGCGCGATGATGTAGTAGGTGGGCAGCGCGTACTTGGTGTGCGGCAGCGAGATGTCGATGACCTCGGCGCCGGCATCCTTGAGCCAGGCGATGCCTTCGTCCCACACGCGAGCGACGTCGGCGTCCATGCCATCGAGGCGGTATTCGCGCGGAATGCCCACCTTCTTGCCGCGCAGGTCCGACGAGAGCGCGGCGCTCCAGTCGGGCACGGGCAGGTCGAGGCTGGTCGAATCCTTGGGATCGAACCCGGCCATGGCTTCGAGCATGATCGCGCAGTCTGTCACGTCGCGCGCCATCGGCCCCGCCTGATCGAGCGAGGAAGCGAAAGCGACCACGCCCCAGCGCGAGCAGCGGCCGTAAGTGGGCTTGATGCCCGAAATGCCGGTGAAGGCGGCGGGCTGGCGGATCGAGCCGCCGGTATCGGTGCCAGTGGCGGCAGGCGCGAGGCGCGCGGCGACCGCGGCCGAGGACCCGCCCGACGAGCCGCCGGGTGCGAGCGGAGCGGTGTCGTTCGGGCGACGCCACGGCGACACGACGTTGCCGAAGGCGCTGGTCTCGTTCGACGAGCCCATGGCGAACTGATCGAGGTTGAGCTTGCCGAGCATGCCGGCGCCCGCGTCCCACAGCTTCTGGCTGACGGTCGATTCGTATTCGGGCTTGAAGCCTTCGAGAATCTTCGACGCGGCGGTGGTCTGCACGCCCTGCGTGGCGAACAGATCCTTCATGCCGATCGGCACGCCGGCCATCTTGCCGAGCGGCTTGCCGGCGGCGCGGTCGGCATCGACCTTCGCGGCGGCGGCGAGCGCGACATCAGGCGTGGTGACGATGAAAGCGTTCAACGCGTCCTGCGCCTGCACCACGGCGGCGTTGAAGGCGGTCGCCACTTCGGTGGCGGTGAAGGTGCCGGCGGCGACGCCGTCGCGGATGGCGGCAACGCCGAGATCGGTCAGTTCGGTCATGATTATTCGATCACCTTGGGCACGCCGAAGAAGCCGTGTTCGGCGGCGGGGGCATTGGCGAGCACCTTGTCGCGGATGTCGCCACCGGTCAGCGGGTCGGCGTTCACCACGTCGTCGCGCAGGCGCAGCGTGTTGGGGATGACGGCGGTCATCGGTTCGACGCCGGTCACATCGACCTCGCCGAGTTGTTCGACCCAGGCGAGGATGCCGTTGAGTTCGGGCACCATCGCCTCGATCGCGGCTTCATCGACCTTGATGCGGGCCAGCGAGGCGATCTTCGCCACGGTCGCGGTGTCTACGGACATGGAAAAAGCTTTCGAAAGCCGGAAAACGAGAACGCCGCGCGCTAGCACAGGCGCGCGGCGATCTTCAAGAAGCGGGCAACTTCAGCGAGCGGGCAAGAACCGCCTTTCGGGCCGTGGGCGGACGACGCCGAAGCACCGGCCCGCCATGCCCGGGGCGATCAGGGGCGCGGAGCGCCGGGAGCCGCGGCGCCCGGAACCTGGCCGGGAGCCTGACCGGGCATCTGGCCGCCCATCTGCTGCTGCATCTGCTGGATCATCTGGCGCTGGCGTTCGATTTCGGCAGCGCTCTTGAAATCGAGCAGTTCGACATCGAACACGAGGTCGCTGTTCGCCGGGATCACCACTTCGCCGGTGGCCTGGCTCTTCTGTTCGTTGGTGCCATAGGCCATCGAGGCAGGGATCTCGAGGCGGTACTTGCCACCGCGCTGCATCTGCTGGAGCCCCTTGGCAAAGCCGGGGATCACGCCTTCGACCGGCATGACCGCCTTTTCACCGCGATCGAATTCCTTGCCGTTCGCCAGGCGGCCGACATAGTTCACCAGCACGACGTCGGCGGTGGTCGGCGAGGCGCCCTGGCCGGCCTTGAGCGTATCGACAACCAGACCGTGGTAGCGCGCGGCAAAGGCCAGCGCGGCTGCAACGACCACGGCGAGAATGACGCCGAGCCAGATCTTGGTGACCGAGCCCTTGGCCACGGGCTGCAGCGGAACGCGGGTGATTTCCGACATTTCTTCCCCTCTGGGTGTCCCCGAAACAGGTGCGGCGAGCCGCTCCGATTCGCCGGCGCATCAGGCCGGACACGCGAAGGGCGCCGCTTTCGACGGCGCCCTCTTGGCCCAGCAAGGGCCGCTCGGCAAGAGGCGAGAAGGGAGAGGTTCGCCTCTCCCCGCGATCGCCCCGTTCCGCCTTACTTCGCGCCGTCGCGCTCGGCGCGCTTGCGCTCGAGCTTGCGGGCGCGGCGAACGGCGGCAGCCTTTTCACGAGCGCGCTTTTCCGAGGGCTTCTCGTAGTGGCGACGCAGCTTCATTTCGCGATAAACGCCTTCCCGCTGCAGCTTCTTCTTGAGCGCGCGGAGGGCTTGGTCGACGTTGTTATCGCGAACGAGAATCTGCATAAACCGCTATACCTCAATCAGTTTCGAGCGAGAGCCCGCTGGTCATCAAGCGCGGGAATCACCCATGAATCCGGGAAACACAAAACGGGCCGAATCCGAACGGATGCGGCTCGAACCGGCGCGCCGATAGCGATTCCCTTTGCTCAAGGCAAGCAAAGTCGTGCCACGGGCCAAGCTAAGTCGTGCATTTGGCGGCTTGAGCGGCTAAGGGCGGGCCAATGATATCGACTTCTTCCTGGCAGGCCAGCGGACTTGTCGCCTTGGGCGGCGGCACCGGTGCTCTCCTGCGCTTTCATGTTGGCCGTCTGGTCACCGCCCTTGTCGGGCCGGCCGCGGCTTTTCCCTGGGGTACCTTCCTGATCAACGTTTCGGGCTCGCTCGCGATGGGCCTGCTGGCTGGCTGGCTGACGCGGGCGAACGGGGGCGAGGCGTGGCGCCTGCTGCTGGCCGTGGGCGTGCTCGGCGGCTTCACCACGTTTTCCTCGTTCAGCCTGGAAACCGCGCTGCTGATCGAGCGCGGGGCCATCGGCCTTGCCGCGACGTATGCCGTGGGATCGGTGCTCGCGGGGCTGGCCGGACTGTTCCTGGGCCTGATCGCGATGCGGGGGGGCGTGGCATGAACAAGCCTTACGAGCCAAAGTCCTACAACCAGAAGGACGATAGCGAAGTCCGCCAGTTCACCATCCAGAAGGACGATGCCGGGGCCCGGCTCGACCGCTGGTTCAAGCGGCACCTGCCGCAGGTGGGCTTTGCCACCGTTTCGCGCTGGGCGCGCACCGGGCAGATCCGGCTCGACGGCAAGCGCGCCGATGTCGACACCCGGCTCGAGGCGGGGCAGGTGCTGCGCGTGCCGCCGGGCGGGACGACACCTGCGAGCAAGGGGCCGCGCAAGCGCAAGCCCTTGACCGAGGAGCAGATCGCGCTCGCCGAATCGATGGTGCTGGAAAAGGATCGCGCGGCGATCGTGCTCAACAAGCCGCCGGGCCTTGCCACGCAAGGCGGCAGCGGCACCTATGAGCACGTCGATGGCCTGCTCGATGCCTATGTCGGCGAGGACGAGCCGCGGCCGCGGCTCGTCCACCGGCTCGACAAGGATACCTCGGGCGTGCTGCTGATCGCGCGCACGCCAGGTAGCGCGGCGTTCTTCTCCAAGCGGTTTTCGGGCCGGTCCGCGCGCAAGATCTACTGGGCGCTGGTGATGGGCGTGCCCGATGTGAAGGACGGGCTGATCGAACTGCCGCTCGCCAAGCAGCCGGGCACCGGCGGCGAGAAGATGATGGTCGACGAAAGCGGCGAAGGTCAGGCCGCGCGCAGCCGCTATCGCGTGATCAGCCGGGCGGGCAACCGCGCCGCCTGGGTCGAGCTGCAGCCGCTGACCGGGCGCACCCACCAGCTGCGCGTGCACATGGCGGCGATCGGCCATCCGATCGTGGGCGATGGCAAGTACGGCGGGCAGGGCGCGTTCCTGACCGGCACGATCAGCCGCAAGATGCACCTTCATGCGCGTCGCCTGCGGATCGAGCATCCCGAAGGCGACCTGATCGATGTGACCGCGCCGCTGCCCGACCACTTCGCGGCGAGCATGGTGAGCCTGGGCTTCCACGAGGAAGAGGGCGACATCCCGCTCGAACCGGTCAAGCTGGTGAGCGAGAAGGATGTCGCCAAGCGCGCGGCCAAGGCGCATGCCAAGGAATACCGCAAGGAACGCCGGGGCGAGCGGCGCAAGCGCGCCGATGGTGGCGGCGGCATCGCCCGCAAGCCGACCGGCAAGCGCGCTGGCGGCGCTCCGGCGGGCAAGAAGGGGGCCGATGGCAAGCCGGCCGCGCGCAAGCCGGTGGCCGGCAAGCCCGGGGCTGGCAAGCCTGCGGCGGGCAGGGCACCCGCGCCAAGGAAGCCCGCAGGTCCCAAGCGCTGATGCATCCCAACCCCGCGTTCCGGAACGACGATCGTGCTCTGCACGAGGCGCTGGTGGAGGAGATCGGCTTCGGCATGATCTTCGCCGCCACGCCCGATGGACCGCGGGTAGCACACACCCCGCTGCTTTCGACCGGGGACGGAGCGGTGCAGTTCCACCTGGCGCGCGGCAATGCTCTGACGCGCGCGATCGAGAGCGCCACCGCGCTGATCGTGGTCAACGGCCCCGACGGCTATGTCAGCCCGCGCTGGTATGCCGACCCGGCGCAGGTGCCGACGTGGAACTACGTCGCGCTTGAACTGGAAGGGCGGGTGCGGCGGATGGAGCGCGAAGGCTTGCGCGCGCTGCTGGAGGCGCTGTCGGCCCGGCACGAGGCGCGGCTTACCGATGGCGCGCCGTGGACGATGGACAAGATGCCCGAGGCTGCGCTGTCGCAAATGATGGACGCGATCGTCGGGTTCGAGATGGAAGTGCTGGCCTGGCGCCCGACGTTCAAGCTTTCGCAGAACAAGGCGCCCGAGGAGCGCGAGCGGGTGGCCGCCGGGCTCGAGGCGGAAGGTTCGCCCGCCATCGCGCAGCTGATGCGGCGGCTGGTGCCATGAGCCTGCGGCTGGCGATCTTCGATTGCGACGGCACGCTCGTCGACAGCCAGGCCGATATCTGCGCGTCGATGGATGCCGCTTTCCTGGCGAACGGGCTGGAGCCGCCGGCGCGGCAGGCGACGCGCCGGGTGGTGGGCCTTTCGCTGCACGAGGCGATGCGGCGGCTGCACCCCAATGGCGCGCACGACGATCACGCCGCGCTGACGCAGGCGTACAAGAATGCGTTCCGTGCCCGGCGCGAGGCGGGATCGCTGGCCGAGCCGCTGTACGAAGGGATCGCCGCACTGATCGAGGAGCTTGTCGCGGATGGCTGGCTGCTGGGCGTCGCCACGGGCAAGAGCGACCGGGGGCTGGTGCACTGTTTGCAGACGCATGGCCTGACCGGCCATTTCCTGACGCTGCAGACCGCCGACCGGCACCCGTCGAAGCCCGATCCGAGCATGATCGAGGCCTGCCTTGCCGATACCGGCGCCGATCGCGCCCTGACCGCGATGATCGGCGATACTGCCTACGACATGGAGATGGCCGTCAACGCTCGCGTCCGCGCCTTCGGCGTCGACTGGGGCTACCACGAGCCGGAAGACCTGTTCGAGGCAGGGGCCGAGGCGGTCGCGACATCGATGACGGAGCTGCGCGCGCTGCTGCGGGGGATGGAATGAGCGGGCGAGATCCGGCCATCGCGCGCTTTGCCGTGCTGCAGGCGGTGCGTCTGTCAGGCGCGCTGATCGCGCTGGCCGGCGTGCTGGTGTCTTCGGGCAATGTCGCCTGGCTGAAGGCCGTGCCGCCCGCTGCGGGCTTTCCACTGCTGCTGGTGGGCATGGTCGACTTCTTCTTCGTGCCGCCGCTGCTGGCGCGCCGCTGGAAAAGCAAGGACTGATGAAGCGTTTCTACAAGCAAGTCGCCGTCGCCCGGGAAGGCGAAGGCTACCGCGTCACGCTCGATGGGCGCGGCATCCGCACCGTGGCCCGCCAGCCGCAGATCGTGCCGAGCGCTGCCCTGGCCGGGGCGATGGCCGCCGAATGGGACGGGCAAGGCGAAGAAATCGAGCCGGCGCGCTTCGTGTTCCGCGACATGGCGGATTACGCGCTCGATGTCGTGGCGCCGGACCGCGCGCGAGCGATCATGGAATTGCTGCCTTACGGCGAGACCGACACGCTGTGCTATCGCGCCGAACCGGACGAGCCGCTCGCCGCGCGCCAGCGCGAGGTGTGGGAGCCGCTGCTCGCCGCTGCCGAAGCGCGCCACGGCGTACGCTTCCAGCGCGTGGCCGGCATCATCCACAAGCCGCAGGCCGGCGAAACGCTGGCTGCGTTGCAGGCGGTGCTCGAAGGGCTGGACGCCTTCGCGCTGGCTGCCTTGCGCAACACCACCAGCCTTGCCGCATCGCTGGTGCTCGGGATCGAGGCGATCCTGCCCGATGCCGATCTCGACACGCTGTGGAATGCGGCCAACCTTGAAGAGGATTGGCAGGCCGAGCTGTGGGGCAAGGACGAGGAAGCCATGGCACGGCGCGACCTACGGCGCGGGGCCTTCATCGCCGCCGCGCGCTTTGCCGGCCTTTCGCGCGGCTGAGGCGGGAACCGCCGGGTAACCCCAAGCGCTTTTTCGACAGACCAGCTGAAGGAGCAGGAGCCATGCCGCGTGGAGACAAGGACGCCTATACCGGCAAGCAGAAGCGCCAGGCCGAACATATCGAGGAAGGCTACGAAGATCGGGGCGTGAGCAAGGACGAGGCCGAGCGTCGCGCTTGGGCCACCGTCAACAAGCAGGACGGTGGCGGCAAGAAGTCCGGTTCGGGCCGAGGGCGCAAGAGCGACCACAGCCCGTCGAAGCGCGGCGGCGAAAAGGCCGGCTCCTCGCAAAGCCATGCCAAGCGATCGGCCGCAGCGAAGAAGGGCTGGGAAACCCGCCGGCGCAAGGCTGCGCGTTAGTTGTCCTCGGCGTACCGCTCGCGCCAGCGGGCGCGGATCGTATCCGAGCTTTCCCGGCTGTCGTCATGGCTCCAGCCGGGCTCGCGCACGAGGTAGGACAGCTTGTGCCGGAACGGCGCGGTGAGGAAATCGCGTAGCATCGCGGTCCACTCGTGGAAGGCGGCATGCAGCAGGTGGAAGCTGCCCAACTGGCGCACGATGCCATAGCGGATGCGGCCTAGGCCCGGCACTTCGCCTTCGTCGCGCTGTGGCTGATACGTGCCGAACAGCCGATCCCACACGATCAGCACGCCGGCATAGTTGCGATCGAGATAGAGCGGATTGGTCGCGTGGTGCACCCGGTGGTGAGACGGTGTGTTGAACACCGCTTCGAACCAGCGCGGCATCCGACCGACCGCTTCGGTGTGAATCCAGAACTGATAGATCAGGTTCACCCCGCCGACGGTGACAATCATCGCCGGTGGAAAGCCGAGCAGCGCCGGCCAGATGCGGAACACGAACGACAAGGCGATGAACCCGGTCCAGGTCTGCCGCAGCGCGGTCGACAGATTGTAGTGCTGGCTGGAATGGTGATTGACGTGGCTCGCCCAGAACCAGCGCACGCGGTGGCCGGTGCGATGTGCCCAGTAGTAATTGAAATCGTCGAGCAGGAAGCAGGCGATCCAGGCCCACCATGCCCACGGCACGGTGGCGATGCGGTGCGCATAAAGCCAGGTCGCCGCCGCATAGACGACCGCGGCGGTCAGGGCCCCGGCAATCGTGCTGCCCAGCCCGAGCGCCAGGCTGGTGAGCGTATCAGCGGGTTCGTAGGCATCGGGGCGGCGGCGCTGCGCCCAGAGCATTTCGAGCACGATGGCGAGGATGAAGAACGGGATCGCGAAGACGACGACCTCGATCGGGTGGTCGAGCGGCTTCATGCCGAGGCTCCAAGGCGGCGCAGGCTTGCGGCCCAGGCCTGCGCCTGCGGGCCGAGATCGAGCGTGACCGCGCCGAACCGCCGTTCGCGCGTGGCGATGGTGAGGAACTGCCGATCGAGCCGGATGCCCTGATAATCCGCGATCAGCCGTGCGGCGAAATGGCTGCCGTGGCGGCGCAGCAGCAGGACGCGTCCGTCGGCACCGCGTACCAGAGCGCCGATCCGCGCGCGATCGAGCGCGACCTCGACCGGACCGAATCCGCAGATCGCCTCTTCGGCGAGCTCGCGGGCATGGTCCTCGTCGCGCAGGCGCACGTCGCCGCCAAGCTTCATCGCCCGCGCGATCCACCAGATGGCCAGGATCGCGGCGAGCGAAAGCACGCCCTGCACCGCAAGCCCCAGCAGATTGATGCCCCCCGACATCGCCCCCGGCTTTCTTAAGCTCAGCCGTTGGCGGCGAGCATGTCGACTTGCGCGCGGATCGGGCCGATGTCGTAGCCCGCGCCAGCCGCGCTGGCGGCGATCTGATCAGGCGCCATGCCGCGCTTGGCCTGGGTCAACGCCCACAGCAGCGTCGAGCGCGTGCCGGAGCGGCAATAGGCAAGCACGGGCGCATCCCCGGCGCTGGCGAGCGCGGCATCGAGCGCTTCGACCTGCGGCAGCGAGAAGCCGGCATGGCTGACCGGAATGGCAACGTAGGCGATGCCGGCAGCCTTGGCCGCGGCTTCGATTTCGGCGCCCGGGGTCTGGTCGTCGGATTCGCCTTCGGGCCGGTTGTTGACGATCAGGGCGATGCCGAGCGCCTTGGCCTGTGCCACGTCGTCCACGGTGATCTGCGGGCTGGCGTACGTCTTGTCGTCGATCTTGCGGAACATGATTCTTATCCTCTTGCCGCCGCGTCCGCGAGCCGGCGCTTTTCGCGCCGGTTGCGGCCGACGATGTTGAGCAGCTCGACGAATACCGAGAAGCCCATCGCCGCGTAGATGTATCCCTTGGGAATGTGGAGTCCGAACCCGTCTGCCAGCAGCACGAGCCCGATCATCACCAGGAACGAGAGCGCCAGCATGACGAGGCTGGGGTTCTTTTCGATGAACTTCGCCAGCGGATCGGCCGCGATCATCATCAGCGATACGGTGGTGACGACCGCGGCGATCATGATCGGGATCTCGTCGGTCATGCCGACGGCGGTGAGGATCGAATCGATCGAGAAGACCAGATCGAGCGCGATGATCTGCGCAATGGTCGAGCCGAAGTTGGCAACGACCGCCTGTCCTGCGCTGCCCCCATGTCCCGCTCCGCCGTGCCCCTTGTGGTCGAGCAACTCGCCGCTCGGCTCGGGATCGATGTTGTGGTGAATTTCCTTGGTCGCCTTCCACAGCAGGAACAGGCCGCCTGCGATCAGGATCAGGTCGCGACCCGAAAACGCCGTTTCGAACGTCGGTTCGCCATGCGCGCCGGGCTTGCCGGCGATGCCGAGGTCGATCAGCGGTGCCTGCAGGGTGACGATCCAGCCGATCAGCGTGAGCAGGCCCAGCCGCAGGCCAAGCGCGAGCAGGAGGCCGATGCGCCGCGCCTTCTGCTGCTGTTCGGGCGGCAGCTTGTTCGACAGGATGGCGATGAACACCAGGTTGTCGATGCCCAGCACGATCTCGAGCAGGACGAGCGTGACGAAGGCGGCCCACGCAGCGGGATCGGCCAGGAGTGCGAGAATATCCATGGCTTGGGCTTGTGCCCAATGCAGCCCGCGTCGGCAAGGCGGAGCTGCGTTGTTGCAAATGTCAAAGTATTTCGCGCCGTTTTCGGCGAAAACGGTGGATTCCGTTCGCGCTGGGCGTTTTTGTAGGCTATAGTGGAAAGTGCAATGGAGTGGGCCGGCTGAAATCCGGCGCGAATCCCTTGTCGTGCCGCCGGCATTCGAGTCCGGCCAGCGGTGCCGGGAAAGCAGGGCGAACGAAGGTTTATTGGTTTTTATGGGTTTTGACAGAGGGCGGCGGGGTCGCGGACGCGACAAGCGCGACGGTTTCGGCGACGAAGGTTTTGATCCCTACGGCGGTGGCGGCGGTTTCGGCGGCGGTGGTTATGACCGCGGCGGTTTCGGCGGCGGCGGCGGCCGTGGTGGCTTCGGCGGCGGTGACCGTGGTGGCTTCGGTGGCGGCGATCGCGGCGGCTTCGGCGGCGGCGGTGGCGGCGGCTTCGGTGGCCCGCGCGGCGGCGGCGGCGGTGGCTTCGGCGGTCCGCGCGGCGGCGGCATGCCCGCCCAGGTGGTCGGCACCGGCAAGGGTGTCGTAAAGTTCTTCAACGGCCAGAAGGGCTTCGGCTTCATCCAGCGTGAAGACGGCGGCGAAGATGTGTTCGTGCACATCAGCGCGGTCGAGCGCGCGGGCCTTGAAGGTCTGGCCGAAGGGCAGCAGCTCGAATTCAACCTCGTCGATCGCGGCGGGAAGATTTCGGCCGCCGACCTTCAGGTCGTGGGCGACGTGATCCCGGTGGCGGCCAAGCCGGCTGCCCCGCAGCGCCAGCTGACGGGCGAGAAGGCCACCGGCACGGTCAAGTTCTTCAACGCGATGAAGGGCTTTGGCTTCATCACGCGTGACGACGGCCAGCCGGACGCATTCGTGCATATCAGCGCGGTTGAGCGTTCGGGCCTGCGCGAGCTGAACGAGGGCGACAAGCTCGAGTTCGATCTCGAGGTCGATCGACGAGGCAAGCACTCGGCGGTCAACCTGGTGCCGGTCCAGGGTTGATCCCGATCGCATCGCCCCTTGGTCGGTTTGACCGGGGGCCTGCAAAAGCCTAAACGTGCCCAGATGGCGGCCCTTCCGGGGCCGCCATTTGTCGTTTGCGATTCCCACCTTCCATCTGCGGCCCGCCCAGAGCGCGGAGCCGATTCGTGAATGAACAGGAGATGCCGATGTCGATCACCCCGCTGATGCCCGTCTACCCCCGGTGCGGCGTGCGTCCGGTGCGAGGCGAACATTGCCACCTGATTTCCGAGGACGGCACCCGCTATCTCGACTTCGCCAGCGGCATCGCGGTGAACCTGCTCGGCCATTCGAACGAGCACCTGATCGGCGCCATCCAGCGCCAGGCCGCTACGCTGATGCATGTCTCCAACCTCTATGGCAGCCCGCAGGGGGAACACCTTGCGCAGCGGCTGGTCGACCTGACGTTTGCCGACACGGTGTTCTTCACCAACTCGGGCGCAGAGGCGGTGGAATGCGCGATCAAGACGGCGCGCGCCTATCACCAGCACGTCGGCAACACCGACAAGTACGAACTGATCACCTTCAAGAACGCCTTCCATGGCCGCACGCTGGCAACGATCAGCGCGTCGAACCAGGAAAAGATGCACCACGGCTTCCTGCCGCTGCTCGAAGGGTTCAAGTACGTCGATTTCGACGATCTCGAAGGCGCCAAGGCAGCGATTGGCCCCAACACGGCCGGGTTCCTGGTCGAACCGATCCAGGGCGAAGGCGGCATCCGCGATGCGTCCGAGGAATTCCTCAAGGGCCTGCGCGCCTTGTGCGACGAGCATGATCTCGTGCTGATCTTCGACGAGGTGCAGTGCGGCGTCGCGCGCACCGGCACGCTTTACGCCTATGAACAGTACGGCGTGACGCCGGACGTGATGGCGACGGCCAAGGGCATCGGCGGCGGCTTCCCCGTCGGCGCGTGCCTCGCCACCGAAAAGGCGGCGCGCGGCATGGTGATCGGCACGCACGGCAGCACCTATGGCGGCAACCCGCTGGCGATGGCGGCCGGCGAAGCGGTGCTCGACGTGGTGGCCAACCCGGAATTCCTGGCGCAGGTCAACGCCACGGGCGAGCGCCTGCGCGGCCGGCTCGAACAGTTCATCGGCAACTACCCCGACATGTTCGAGCTCGTGCGCGGGCGCGGGCTGATGCTCGGTGTGAAGATGAAGATCGAACCGCGTCCGTTCGTGGCGCACATGCGCGACAATCACCAGCTGCTGACCGTGGCGGCGGGCGACATGACCGTACGCATCCTGCCTCCGCTGGTGATCGGCGATGCCGAGATCGACGAGTTCATGGACAAGCTTTCGGCCGCCGCCGCCAGCTACAGCGTCGAAAGCCCTGCGACATGAGCAAGCGCGACTTCCTCAACCTCGCCGATGCGGGCGGGGACGGCGTTGCCGCGATCCTGGCGGACGCGATCGACCGCAAGCGCGCGCGTGTCGGCCAGCCGAAGGGCCGGGTCGACGCCGACGCGCCGCTTGCCGACCATGTGCTGGCGATGGTGTTCGAGAAGAATTCGACCCGCACGCGCGTGTCGTTCGACATCGCCATCCGGCAGTTGGGTGGCAGCGCGGTCATTCTCGATTCGGGGACGACCCAGCTCGGCCGTGGCGAAACCATCGCCGACACGGCGCGCGTGCTGAGTCGCATGGCCGACGCGATCATGCTGCGCACCGACGATCATGCCAAGGTCGAAGAGCTGGCGCATTATGCCAGCGTCCCCGTCATCAACGGCCTGACCGACCTGTCGCACCCCTGCCAGATCGCGGCGGACCTGCTGACCGTGATCGAGCGCGGCAAGGCGCTGCCCGGCCTTGAGGTCGCGTGGCTTGGCGATGGCAATAACGTGCTCAACTCGATCGTCGAGGCGGCGGGGCTGATGAAGTTCAACGTCCGCATCGGCGTGCCCGAAGGGTATGAGCCGGACGGCGGCTTCATGGCGTTGGCCGAAGCCGGGGGCGCGCGGATCAGCGTGCACCGCGATGCCGCCGAAGCGGTACGCGGGGCCGATGTGGTGGTGACCGACACCTGGATCTCGATGGGCCAGGCCCATGCCGAGGCGAAGCTGGCGGCCATGGCGCCCTACCAGGTCGATGAGCGCCTGATGGCGCAGGCGCGACCGGATGCCGTGTTCCTGCACTGCCTGCCGGCGCACCGGAACGAGGAAGTGACCGACGCCGTTATCGATGGACCGCATTCGGCCGTCTGGGACGAAGCGGAAAATCGGATTCACGCGCAGAAGTCGATCCTGCGCTGGGTGTTTGGACAGATCTGACGATGGCGCAGCAGGAAACGGGTGACGATCGGACCGGGTTCGATCGCATCCTGCAATTCACGATCCCCGACCGCGACACGCGCGGTCGCATGGTGCGGCTCGGCCCCGTTCTCGACACGATCCTGTCGGCGCACGCCTATCCCCTGCCGATCCGCAACCTGCTGGCCGAAGCGCTGGTGGTCACGGCGCTGCTCGGCTCGCTGCTCAAGGATGGCGAAGGCCAGCTCACCATGCAGGCGCAGTCTCAGGACGGTGTCGTCGACCTGCTCGTCTGCGATTATCGCAACGGCGAGTTGCGCGGCTATGTCCGTCATGATCGTGCCCGTCTGGACGAACTGGGGCCGAGCCCCAGCCTCCATTCGCTGTTCGGCGATGGCTATCTTGCGATCACCTTCGACCTTGCCGCGACGGGCCAGCGTTATCAGGGCATCGTTCCACTTGAAGGCGGCAGCCTGCGCGAAGCTTGCGAGCGATATTTCTGGCAGTCGGAGCAGGTGCCGACGCTGATCCGGCTTGGCATCAACTGCGAACCCGGTCACGCCTCGGCCGGTGGCCTGCTGCTGCAGCACCTTCCCGAAGGCGAGGAGGGGCGCGAGCGCTTGCATGTGCGGCTGGATCATCCGCAGTGGGAACACGTCTCGATCATGGGCGGGGCGATCACCCCGGCTGAACTGTCCGACGCATCGCTTGGCCTGGAAGACCTGCTGTGGCGCCTGTTCCACGAAGAGCGCGAGGTGCGCGTGGCACCGGGGGCAAAGATCGTGCGCGGCTGCCGCTGCACGCTGGAACACTACCGCGAACTGATCGGGCGCTTCCCGGCCGACGAACAGGCGGAGATGGCGAACGAGGCGGGCGACATCGTCGTCGACTGCGCGTTTTGTTCGAAGGATTTCGTGATCAAGCCGACCGCCTGATCTTGCCGCAGGCGCCGCTGGCGCGCGGCCCGGCATTGCGTCGTTCCGGCCCGAAGGCTAGCGATCAGGCATGGTCGCAAACTCCCTCGGCGCCGACGCGCCTCTCGCGGTAGTCCTCCTGTCGGGCGGGCTCGATTCCATGGTCTGCGCAGGCCTTGCCAAGGAGCAGGGCTTCCGCGTTCTGGCGCTCACCATCGATTACAACCAGCGGCATCGCGTTGAACTCGATGCCGCCAAGCGCATCGCCACCCGGGTCGGCGTGGAGCGGCACGTCATCCTTCCGCTCGATCTGCGGCAGTTCGGCGGATCGGCGCTGACCGCGGACATCGACGTGCCCAAGGACGGCGTGGGCCCGGATATCCCGATCACCTATGTGCCGGCGCGCAACCTCGTGTTCCTCTCGCTGGCGCTGGCCTGGGCCGAAGCGGCGGGATCGGCCGACCTGTTCATCGGCGTCAACGCGCTCGACTATTCGGGCTATCCGGACTGCCGCCCGGAATTCGTCGCCGGCTTCGAGAGCCTTGCGCGCGTCGCCACGAGCTATGGCGCGAAGGGGGGCAAGGTGACCGTGCATGCGCCGCTGCAGCACTTGCGCAAGGCTGACATCGCGCGTGAAGCTGCAAGGCTTAAGCTTGATGCAGGGGAGAGCTGGTCGTGTTACGATCCGCTTCCCGATGGCCGTGCATGCGGTCAATGCGACAGCTGCCGTCTGCGTCGTGCCGGGTTCCAAGAGGCGGGCCTGGACGACGGGACGATATATGGATGAGGTTGCTAGGGATCCGGGCGCCATTGGCGCGCGGGTCGAAGGGTACAGCTGGTACGCGTTGGGCGTACTGGTCTTGGTCTGTCTGCTCAATTTCGTCGATCGCCAGCTGCTGACGATCCTCGCGGTCGACATTAAGCGCGATCTGGCCATTGATGACGGGCAGTTCGGCTTTCTCTACGGCACCGCGTTCGGTGTCTTCTATGCCTTGTTCGGGATCCCGCTGGGCAAGCTCGCGGATCGCTATGCCAGGACCCGGTTGTTGGCGATCGGGCTCGCGCTGTGGTCGGGAATGACCGCGCTTTCGGGGCTGTCGCGTTCGTTCGTTCAATTGGGCGCGGCCCGCATCGGCGTCGGCGTGGGCGAAGCAACGGCAGGGCCCTGTGCCTATTCGCTGCTTGCGGACTACTTTCCGCCGCGGCGCAGGGCGACGGCCATCGCGATCTATTCGGCGGGCGTTTATCTGGGCGGCGGGGTGTCACTCTACCTCGGCACGTCCATCGCCAGCGCCTGGAACAATGCCTTTCCGATCAGCGAGCGACCGTTCGGCCTGGCTGGCTGGCAGGCGGCGTTCCTTGCCGTCGGCATTCCGGGGCTGTTGCTGTCGGCTTGGGTGCGCAGTCTGCGCGAGCCGGTTCGCGGGCGATATGAAGGAACCCCGCATCCTAACCAGCCCGGACGGCAAGCGCTTCGCGCCTTTGTTGCCGATCTCGGCACAATCGTCCCACCATTCACGCTTTTTGCCGCGGCGCGTCGTGGCCGCGCCTCGCTGGTGTCGAACCTGATCGCGCTGGCACTCGTCGCTGCGGCAGCCACCTTGGCCAGCCTGCTGCTGGGCGACCCCCTGCAATGGATCGCGCTCGGAACCGGGGTTTACGCGATCATATCATGGGCGAGCTCATTGCGGCTGTCGGATCCGGCAGCGTACCAGGTCATCTGGAAGTCGCCGACGATTGTCGGTCTCAACATCGGCTATGGCCTGCTGAGCGCGGTGTCCTACGCAAGCGCCGCGTTCGGACCGCTGTTCGCGATGCAGTATCACGCCATTTCGCCCACGGCCGTCGCGTTGGTCGTCGGCGGGTCGGCCGCTGCGGGTGGCGCCCTGGGCGTGGTGACCGGCGGGGCGCTGGGCGACCGGGTCGGTGCGAATGGAAGCAATTCGCGACGGATCCTGATCGTGATCGTGGCCTCGGCGCTTTCGCTGGTGCCCAATCTCGTGTCGCTGCTGACCGGCTCCTCGACCGTGTTCCTTCTGTCGGTCTTCCCCATGTGGTTCCTGATGAGCGCCGGGCTGGGCGGTGCCTCGGGCGCGATGGTCAACCTGGTGCCACCATCGCTGCGCGCCACCGCCACCGCAGCCTTCTTCCTCGGCGCGACTATCCTGGGGCTGGCCCTGGGGCCCTATAGCGCGGGACGTATCTCGACCGAATTCGCCAGCTTGCGGGTTGGGTTGGGCGCGATGCTTCTGCTGCTGATCCCCGCATTCGTCGCCTTGGGGATTGCCTGGCGGAGTTGCTACCGCCAGGAGCAGGCGCGCGGCGCTTGATCAGGCGGGCTTGAACACGCCACAGGCGATACGGCTGCCGCTGTTGCCTGCCGGGTCGGTCATGTAGTCGTCCGGCCCCGCATGGACCACGATTGCCGTGCCGTCCTGGTCGAAGATGCTGGGCAGGAGGGTGTCGGCAGCGCCCTGCAGCGTAGCCGTGGCGGTTCCGGCGCCCGCGCTTCCCACCATGAGGTTGGGAAGGTCGCCAAGATGCGCCCCTGCTGGATTGTGCGTTCCATGAGCGCGTGAGGCCGGGTTCAGGTGCGGGCCGGCCGAGGTGAAGCCCGGCGCCTCGCACTTTCCGACGGCATGCAGATGAAGGCCGTGCTCACCGGGTGCAAGGTTGCTGGCATCGAGCGTCAACATCACGGATCCACCGCGCTCGGTCAGCCGGGCGGTTCCGACCGGCTTGCCACTGGCGTCGAACATGTCCGCGGTGCCGAGCGTGCGCGAAGTGTCCGCCGTCGTCGCGCAGGCGGACAGGCCGAGGGCGGCCACCGTGGTAGTGAGCAGAGCAATCCGGTTCAATCGAGCCTCCCGCAGAAGTCGTGTCGTGCCACCAACGAAGAAGGGGCCGGATTGCTCCGGCCCCTTCCAAAAAACAACCTGTCGGTCGCTTACATGCCCGAGCCCGGACCGTAAGTGATTTCGACGCGGCGGTTCTGCAGTTCGCGAACGCCGTCGGCGGTCGGAACGCGCGGGTTGGCTTCACCGAACGCCTGGCTGGTGATCGCAGCCTGCGGCACGCCGTGCGAGGTCAGGTACGACTGGACCGAAGCGTTACGACGAGCCGAGAGGCCGAGGTTGTACTTCGGCGTACCCGAACGGTCGGTGTAACCGGCCAGCATGATCGGAACGTTGGCGCAGTTGCCGTAAGCCGTGACGGCGTTGTCGAGAATGGTCGCCGCTTCAGGCGTGATGTCCGACTTATCCCAGTCGAAGAACACGATGTACGGACCCTTGTTGCAGACCGGAGCCGGCGGCGGGGGCGGCGGGGGCGGCGGGGGCGGCGGCGGGGGCGGCGGCGGCGGAGCGGGCTCCGGCATCGGCTCTGCACCACCGAAGTTGTAGGCCAGGGTCGCCAGCAGCGAGTGCGAGCGGAAGCGGGTTTCGAGCGGCACGCCAGCGATCAGGCCGTTGCCGGCCAGCTTCACGTTGTTGACGTTGAAGAAACGGTACTTCAGGCCCACGTCCCAGTGCTTGTTCAGCGGGGCGCGAACGCCAGCCAGAACCTGCCAGGCGAAGTTGGTGTCCGAATCGTCGGTACCGACGTTCACCGGGGTGATGACGTGATACTTAACGTTGGCAACGCCGACACCGCCGCCGACGAAGCCCTGGAGGCCATCGTCATCGCCGAAATCGAGCAGGCCGTTGACCATGTAGCTCAGCGCACGGGCGTGGCCACGCAGGTTGCCGTCTTCGCGGTTGAAGGTCGTGCCGTTGTATTCCAGCGAGTCCGTCTTGGCGTGACGGTAGCTCACTTCCGACTCAAGGCGGAAACCGCCGAAGTCGTAACCAACGATCCCGCCGAAGTCGTAGCCCGTCTTCGTGTCGAGAGTTGCGGCGTTGGCAACGCCATCAACTTTGACTTCCGAATTCTCCAGCAGCATCGCGCCGCCATCGGCTTCGACGTACCAGGAATCATTCCGGGCCAGCGCCGGAGTCGCCATTGCTGTCGACGCCAAGGCAAAGCCAAGGACCAGTTTCCGCATTATCGTTTCCCCTTTTAGCGAAATCACGCCACGTCGTGGCAGATGTCTACCGGTTCTATTGTATTCATGCAAGCGGGCAGGCATCCAATCTGTTGCCCAAAAACAACTACTAGTGGTTGTTTCTGCAGCGAAGCATCGTGGAAAACGCCCTCATGTGCCGTCCAAATGCCACACGCATCGATTGGTTCCGCTAGGCTGCCGAAAAAATCCCTGCAGATACAAGCAGCGTTACCAACGCGGAAATGGCCGACCTAGCCTGGCTGTCCACGACCGTGCCGCCCGTGGGAAGTGCAGGAGCGACGGCGTACTGCCAGTCGGTAGTGTATCGTGCGGCGCAGTTGCGCGCCCGGTCCTGCACGATCATCCCTTGGAACGGCGTGACGAAGCGCCAGCCGCCGTCAGTCCAGGCGGCAATCTGGCGGGCATGTCCGGCGAACGCGCCGGTTGGCGACGCTCCCACGATCCACGCCTGGCCCGATACGGGCGTGGCCGGCGGGGTCGCCAGCGTGCCTTCGACGGATGCATTCAGCAACAGGTCGGTCAGGACCAGCGCTTCGTTGACCGTCGTTTCCTTCTGGCTCTGCCCGGCAAACAGCAGTGGCAGGGCAAGCCGCGGCGTGACGGTCGGATAGGTGATCGTGTCGGTCATAGGGTTTCTCCGGGGGGAGGGTATGGGCTTCAGGGAAGCGGGATGGCGAGCGGCCTCGACATCGAGTTCCTGCCGATCTGGCGGACGAGGAACGTGGCCGATCCCGATCCGCCGGGCGGCAACTGGGCGGCTGGAATGGTGATCGTCGATGTCGATGCCGCCCAGCGCGCCAACGGGGTTTCGATCGTGCCTAGCACGATGTCCCAGCTCTCGCTTTCCTCGTTCAGCGGAACCTCGACCTGATCCAGCCATCGCCACGCGCCGCGCGCCCTTCGCACCCATGAAAGACGCACGGCGCCGTCGTGAAGAACCTCGGCCTGCCCATGTACGGGGTTGAGCGGTTGCAAGGCGCTGCCCGTGCCCATGATGGTCGCAGCGGCGGGCGTCGTATCGTTGAGACCAACGCCCAAGATCTCGTCGAACTCGCCGGCCTGCGTATCGGCTATCTGTGTCAGGCGGTCGTCCAGCAGCACGAACGGTTCGCCCGCCGCACCGTGGGTGGCAATGGCCCACTCCGTGCCGCCGCGCCCGCGCAGCAGCGAGGATATCCGCCAGCGCCCGCCACCGAGCGGCGTAGCCTTGCCGAACTGGACGATCTCCGATCCGATCAGCGCGCGGTTCGCTGCGTTGGCGAGCAGGGCGGGCACGTCCGCATCGGTCAGCGCGAAGTCCGTGGAAGCAAGCTGGATGTCGACAGAATTGATCTGGTCGAACACCATCGGCGATCCCGCCGCCAGCGCCCCGATGGTCTGGCCGATGACCGCGCGGCGCGCAGCGGCCGGCCCCAGGCTCACGAGACCCGGCGCACCGCCGGTCTTGCGCCCGAACAGCGCTGCGCCTCTCCACCCGCCGCCGCTGCTCGACGCGGCAACGTACAATGGCGTCTGGTTGCCATCGCCGCTGCCATCCCACGGCAGTTCGAAGGCATTGAGCAGCGTCGGCGTGATGGCGAGGTCGGCGGGCGCGTTGTAGCGGCCGGGATCCGTGGTCGACGCCGTCGCGGTGGTCTGTCCCTGCAGCGCGGGCACGGCGGCAAGGTTCAGGAGGACCCCGTCCTTCTGCCATTCCCAGTCCTCGATCCGCCAGATCCCTCTGGCAACCGGCACCTCGACGAGTGGGGCGGACAGAAGTGCCGGATCGATCTCTGCGGTGCGATAGGTGATCCGCTCCATGGCGTGCGAACGGCGCAGCGCGGCAGCATCGGCGAAGGCGCGCGCGCTGTCGGAATCGATCGCGGCGGGCAGGTCGATCACCTGCAGCTCGCCGCGCTCGCTCCTGCCCTTGCCGCGCTGGAAACCGGGCTGGAAGTCGCGCGCGGGATCGTAGTAGCGGATCGCGCAATTGGCGATCTGGGGTAGCGGTTCGCGGCGCTTCGACCAGCCGGCGCTGGTCGGCGCCCTGCCGCCGTCCTCTTCGGTCGCGGAAGGTTCCGCCAGAACCGGCAGCGTGTACGGCGGACGATCGGCGTGGGCCAGCACCAGCGTTCCCCGATCCACCCAGGCGGAAAGGGGAATGGCGGCGCCAATCGCCGTGATCGTATCGCCGGCCGCACCCTGGTCGATGCTGAAGCCATCGAACGCCTGGTCGATCCGGGAACAGTCCGCTTCGGGAAGGATCGTCTCCAGCACCTTCGCCACCGTGCAGCCGTCATCGGCAAGCACTTCGAAGGAGAGCGAGGGAATGCGATTGCCGAAGTTGGCGAGTTCAAGGTCCTCGAAGACCGCGATGGCCACGCCGCGATGGGCTGGGCAGCGGCCGGCGGCTTCGGCCTGCGCCATAAGCGGGTCCGGTGCCTGGTCGCCGTGGCCGGTGTGGACGCGCATCGTCCCGCCGACCTTGAGGTCGCCCGCGCTGCCTCGCAGCAAGTTCCCGTCCGCCCAGACGCGTCCGATCGATCCGATCGGGCGGCTCGACAGCGCCACGGCGAACGACACAGTATACGTATAGGTCTTGACCTTCGGCCTGCCCTTGCCGCCACCGCTCGTCTCCTCATGCTCCACCAGTTCGGTGGACCAGATCACGGTGCCCGCCGTGCGCACCGTGCCGAAATGCAGCGGCAGGGCGTCGCCATAGCTTGAGGACTGGACGTTCAGTTCCTTGAGGCGCGGCCCCTTGACCGTCCGTCCGCCAACGATCGCATTGTCGATCTGCCGGCCCGCCAGCGCGCCGATCGCGCCGCCGATGGGGCCGCCAAGGATCGTACCGACAGCGGTGAGAAGCAGCGTTGCCATCCGTGGTTCCTATTCTTCTGGAAGCTGCCATTCGCCCGCGACTGGCCAGGGCAGGGCGCCGGGCAACAAGGTCACGCGGCGCAGGCCCGCATGGGCGTGGACGAAGCCTTGCGCCGTGCGGATCAGCAGGTGCGGCTGGACCGGGTTCGCCATCGCAAGCACGAGGTCGCCCTCGCTTTCCACCGCGACGAGCCCGTTGGCACCGGCCATCCCTACCAGCCCGGCAATCTCCGCATGGCGCAGCGAGTAGCCCGTCGGAGCGACCGCGCTATACCCGGCCTCGCGCATGGCCAGTGCGACGAGGCCCACGCAATCGACTCCGCTGTCGCGATCGCGCCCGTGCAGCCGGTAGCGGGTGCCGACAAGGCCCAGCGCCGCGCGCTCCAGCCGCGCGTTCATGATCCCGGCACCGCGTAGCGCGCCAGCAGGTCGTTGCCGGGCAGGTAGGGCTCGCCCTGGAAGTTCAGCGCATTGTCGAATCGCGCGCCGCAGGTCTCGATCGTGTGGTCGCACCCCTCGCGCAGCAGCACCGCGGTTCCAGCCGCGATGTCGGTCTCGAACCGCCGGTCGAGCAGCAGCCAGTCGCCGCTCACGCTTTCGATCCTGCGCCACAGGCCACTGGCAGCGCCGTGCAGGATGCGCACCCGCCCGAAGGCGAGGTTCCCAAGCGGAGCCGTCGTGGTCACGCGGATCGCCGTACCATCGGCAGAAGCGCCCGCGATGGTCCCGCGCGAGGAAAACCGCGCGGCCGAAAGCGTGCAACCCGTCCCGCAAAACTCGGCCCGGCACGTCGGCGATGTTCGCGGCACCAGTTCGCGGTCGAGCAGGGTCTTCAACGACAGCAGCTCGGCCGAAAAGCCATCGCCTTCGGTGCCGACCGCGCCGATCGTGCCGCGATAGAGTTCCTGCTGCTCGAAGGTCTCCCAGTCGACCAGTCCGAGGATGATCGCGGCCCCGTCGAACCGCCCGGCCGCAAGGTCCTCTTCGCGGATCGCGTCGTGGCTCAGCGCGCCCGCGATCTCGGCGCTGTCCGGTTCCAGGCTGCCGGTCTTGCGGATGGCTGACGGGGTCATGCCGGGTGCGGTGCGGTGCAGCAGCGCGCCGAACCACAAGTCGCGGTCGTGGCTGGTGAAGCCCAGCGTCACCCCGTCCAGCCGCTCGATGCGCCACCACACCGCCACCGTTTCCAGCGTTTCGCGAAACCATACGCGCGCAGGGTCGCTCATCTCAGGCATCCTCGCGCAGTTCGACCAGCGGAACCGTCGGCGCTTCGCCGGCGGCAAAGGCCGCGCCGCTGATCTCGAGCTGGTCTTCGGCAAAGCGCACCGGCACGTCGAACAGGTAGCCGGCGGCGACCACCGCAGCGGCGGCGGGGGCCGATGCGAACACGATCGTGCCGCCATCGGCCAGCGTCCAGTCGTGCCGTTCGGTCCCGTTGACGCTGACGATCACGCTCTCGGGCCGTGGCCGGGTGATGCGCCGCGTCTGCGTTTCGTCGCCCGCACCATACGACTTGATCAGGGCGAACCGCGATTTCGCGCCATCGCCGATGCCGATCACCTGATCGGCGGACGAGGGCACGCCCGTCATCCCGTTGGAGCTGTAGTCGGAGGGATCGCGCAGGCGGAAGCCGCGCGCTTGCCCGCGCCTCGCCCGGAAGAACGCGATCAGTTCGCCCAGCTCCGCTTCCGACCGCACGCCAGGGCCGACGTCGAAGCGCAGCCGCGCGTTCGACCACAGGCTGTTGCGGCGCTCGAAGCCCGATGCGGTGATCGTCACGTTGGTCGAAAACTCGGGCGTCACCGTCGCAGCCCGTCCGAGCGCGATGGGAAACAGCACGTCGTCGAAGGCCTGCATGGGCGCATCCTCACTTGTCTCTGGCAACCGGGTGAAGCCGTCGCGCGCAACTTGCGGCAGGGCCCAGATGAAGGTTTCGGCAACGCCCAGGCCAATCGCCTCGTCCGCCGCGGCGTCGATCCGGCGCCAAGGGATGTCGTCACCCGGCGTCAACACGAAGCCCGACAGGAAGTGCTGGCGGCTGCGCGCGTAGCCAAGCCTGGCCTCCGCCGCCGCCCGCGCCGCAGCGCGCAAAGCTTCCTTGCCGGCCACCAGCCAGTCGTAGTCCTCAAGCTGCAGGACATCGAACGCCGGATAGGCCCAGCCGGACGGCAGGTTGGCGCGGTGCGCCTCGGGCGTTGCCGGGTCCAGCACCGTTGGCAGGAAGGCGAGCAGCAGCACTTCCGCGCCCGCGCCTCCCGCCGCCGTACGCACCGCGTTGGCAAGGTCGCTGGTTGCCGCCGCCAGGATCACGCCCGCCGCATCGAGCAGGCTGCGCTGCGTGGCGGACAGCGTGCCCGACAGCGACGGGATCGCCACCGGATTTCCGCCCAGCGCAGCCTTGGCCGCATCGTCGTACAGGCAGATCTGCTTGTCCGCCGTCACCCACCACCACGGCTCACCGATCTGGTAGCGTACCGGAAGCGCCGCCCCCTGCTGCAACGCCACCAGCGCCAGCGCCACCTTGCGCAGCCAGGCGGTCGCGCTCGTGTTCGCGGGGGAAAGCAGCGTCGATGGCGGGCTCCACCCGGTCAACGCGGGATCACCGGCTGCTGTGCGCTGCTGCCACGCGGCCGGGCAATGCTGCGCCAAAACCTCGAACGATTGCGACAGGATCACGGTGTATCCCGCGCTCTTGGCTTCGATCAGGAACGCCCGGTGCCACGCGCCGGCCGCCGGGTTCATCGCCGCTGCGGCCGGATCGACCACGAACCCGCCAGCGCCATCGCCTTTCAGGGAGAAGAAGTGGCTCATGCCGATGTAGTGATTGATGCTGCCACGGTAGCCGAGGCCCTGCACCGCGCGCACCAGCCGCGCAGGGCTCTGGTTGTAGCAGTCGTCGTAACCCGTCGCGATGCCCAGCTTGTGCGGTGGCACCATCACGTCGCCGATCGTCAGCATCGGCCGGTGCCCGTCGCAGCGGATGTCCGACAGTTCGGCCCAGCCGATCTGCGGCGTCGCGAACGCGGTGGTGCTCGCCGCAACATAGCCCGGCGCCACCAGCGAAACGAACATGCGGTCGATATCGGCGGGGTGGACCGGATCGGCCTCGCCCGGCAGCACGAACCCGCCGGCGAGCGACGAGAACGGCAGCTCTATCCGCGCGTCGGTCGTCGAACCCGTGGCATAGTTCCAAAGCCGCACGTACCAGGTCCGCGCCACACCTGCCGCATCGCGCCCTTCGATCGTCAGGGTCGGGCCATTGACCGCGTCCAGCGCCAGCAGCCCGCCCGATCGCCAGCGGAACGACAGCGTCGTGCGGCTGTAATCGCGGTCGGTGTCATAGGACAACAGCGGGTGATCCCAGCGGTCCTCGCTTTCCCAGATCAGGCCGACGAGGTCGCCCTTTTGCTGGAACACCGCGTCGACCCGCAGCGCATCGGGTGCGATGGTCGTCACCGCCGCCATCGCCGGGCGCGGAAAGTCCACCGTCCAGAAGCGCGGGTCGAAGCGCTGGATCACGTCGGTCTGCTGGACCGAGCGCTGCTTGGCGAGCCAGAAGCTCATCGCTTGGGCGTCCCTTCTCAGTTGTCGCTCAGCGCGCGGCGCACCGCCTGCGCCACCTGGCGGCTCGATCGGCGCAGGCTTTCCGGGCCGGAAGTGCCGGCGGGCGAGACCACGCGGATCGACACGTTGACGTTGCGCTCGCCGCCCATCGTCCCGCCCGTCTCGATGCGCCCGGCAGAGGTCGGCACGAACATCTCAGGTCCACGCTCGCCCACGACATAGGGGCGACCCGGTGCCACGGGGCCGCCCGTTGCCCGTCCCGGCAGGCCGAAGATCGCGCCGATCAGGCTGTTCAGGCCGCCCGCCATTCCGCCCGCACCGCCACCGTCGGCGCCCGCGCCGATGCCGAGTGAGGACAGGCCTGCGCGCAGCGCCTGGCTGGCGATCGTGTCGAGCACGCGGTTGGCCACCTTGCCCAGGTCTTCGAACCCCAGGCTGCCCTTGCGGATCGCGCTCGCCAGCGATCGTTCCAGCGTGGTGCTGCCCTTGGCGAACCCTTCGACGAGAATGCCGTCGAAACTGTCGCGCATCTTGGCGACGTCGCTGGCAAAGCCGTCGGTGCTGGCGCGCACGTCGACGACGAGGGTGTCGAGATTATCCATGTCGGTCGCGCTCCATCATCGCGCTGATCGTCGCCCGGTCGATAGCGCCGGATCCATCGCCGCCCGCCCCGCCGCTGCCCGCCGCGCCAAGCACGGCGCGCAGTTCTTCGGGTGTCGCCTGCCAGAACCGGTCGGGCGACCAGCCCAGCAGCAGGCCGACCTGCCCGGCGATGCGCGCCGCGCCTCCGCCAAAGCTGTCCCCGAAATCGCGGGCAGCGGCCGTGTCGCTCACGCCGCGCCTTTCAGCACTTGCGCCAGCAGCGCGCGCAGCACCGGCGCGCACGCGGTCAGGCCGGCCTGCACCAGCGCGTCGCCGAACGCCTCGCGGTCGAGCGTGTCGTGCTCGCGCAAACAGTGCCAGAACAGCGTCGCCAGCTCCGCCAGCTTGAGCTCGCCCCCGCTCGCCCGTTCGACGAGGTGGAACAGCGATCCCAGCTCCTGCTCGGCGGCGACCAGCGCGCTGAACGTCGGGCGCAGCACGTGCTCCACGCCCTGCAGCACCAGCGACAGTTCGCCGCGATGCGGGTTGGCCACGGCGCTCATGCCTGCGCCACCGCGCCCGAGCTTTCGAGCGTCATCGTGTAGTTGCGCTCGCCGTTGAAATCGCCCGAATAGTCGAGCCGCTGGACAAGGAACCGGCCGCGCATCTTCTCGCCCCCGTCGAACGAAAGCTCGTAGTCGGCGATCGTGCCGGCCAGTGCGTTGCCGCGGATCTGCGTCTCGGCCGCGCTGCCAAGGAAGATGCCGGCCGCGCTCACGCTCACCGACCGCGTGCCCGCGCCCGACAGCAGCTCGCGCCAGCCGCCGGAATCCTTGCTGGTGATCACCACCGCTTCGCCGTTGATCGACATCTGCGTGGTGCGCAGGCCCGCCACGGTGTTGTAGGTGGGCGTCGCCGCGCCATCGCTGATCTTCAGCAGGAAGGCGCTTCCTTTCTGTGCTGCCATGTCCGTTCTCCTGGGTTGAGGGGTTACGCGGCCATCAGCCGCGCACGATATTCGAGCACCAGCGCGCGCAGCGCCTCGCCGCGCTGTTCGCCGCGCGCTTTCAGGAACATCAGGTTCACCGCGCGAAAGCCGTAGGCGCTCTGGTCGGCTGGGAAGCTTTCGACGCGTCGTTCGACAGCGGCGATCAGCGCGCTTTCCGACAGCGGATCGTCCCCGCGATAGTTCAACTCGAAGGCTACGCGCACTTCGCGCCCGGCTTCGGTCTTGGTGCTCCAGTCGCTGCTCGCGCTGGCGGTCAGGGCAAGCCAGGGCAGCGCCGCGCGCAATGGCGCTTCCTCGGTGATCGCGTTGAGCGAGGCGGCAAGCGTCGCATCGGCGGCAAGCCAGGCCAGCATGGCGGCGCGAAAGGCGATTTCCATCGGTCAGTCCTTTGCGAACAGGGGCCACAGCAGCCGCGCCTTGCGCCAGCGCTCGGCCGGGCGGCGCAACGTGCGGGCAAGCGCCTGCGCCTCGGTTAGCGCCCGCGCCTTCGCGATCAGGCGCTGCTCCAGCGCGTAGAAAGCGTCACTCACGCCAGCCTCATGCTGCGCCACGGCCGCCACAGCGCCGCGACCGCGGCGGGCGGGGCAAGGCGTTGCGAGGTGTTCTGCGCGTCACGCTGGCGATGCTCGTGCGCGGCAAGGCGCATGATCCCGTGGCGCAGCGGATCGGGCAGCGCGCTCCATGTGGCGGCAAGGCCTGCGGTGAAGGTCACCGCGATGCGCGTCTCGGCCACCGGCACCTTCAGCCGGAACCGGCCGTTGCCATCGGCGCCGATGTCGAATTCGTAGTCGCCTGGCAAAAGCGCGGTGCGCTGCCCGGTAAGGGCGATCCGGGCGGCCCCGGTCATCGCCTGGATGGGCCGGGTTCCGAGCGTCTGCCAGTCGCCCGCGGCGGCCAGCACTTCCTCGCAGCCCGCCTGAAGCGGCATGGTGCCGGTAAAGCCCTCGCACAGGTCGAGCGCCGCCATCAGCAGCGCGGTCAGCTCCGCGTCGTCTCGGCCGGTGGTGATGCCCAGCCACGCTTTCAGTTCGCTCAGCGCGGCCGGTGCCAGCGAGGGCGGTGCGACGATTGCCCGCTTCATGGCAGTCTCCGGAAATGGGGATGGGGAAAAGTCGCCCGCGGCGGAGGGGGAAGGGGGGAGCCGCCGCGGGCGAAGTCGGGGCGTTGCGAAGGGGACACGCAACGCCCCGTCGGGAGATCAGGTGGAGATCTTCAGGAGCTTGATCGCATCGCTGTCGAGCACCTGCCCGCCGATGCGACGGGTCGCATAGAACTGGACATAGGGCTTGTTGCTGTACGGATCGCGCAGGATGCGGGTCGCGCTGCGCTCGGCGATCAGGTAGCCGGCCTGGAAGTTGCCGAACGCGATCGGGAAGGCGCCCGCGCCGATGTCGGGCATGTCCTCGGCCTCGATCACCGGATAGCCCAGCAGGCGGTTCGGCTGGCCATCGACCATGCCGGGCTGCCACAGGAACGAACCGTCGGTCGCCTTGAACTTGCGCACGGCGGCCAGCGTGGTCGAATTCATCATCCACACCGCGCCCTGGCGCAGGCCCGCGCGCAGCGAGAAGACCATGTCGATCAGCTTCGAATCCGGCGATGTGTCGAAGCCGGTCGCATTGCCCGAAACCAGGTGCTGCAGC
The DNA here is from genome assembly GCF_012927405.1 of Novosphingobium olei. Taxonomy (GTDB): domain Bacteria; phylum Pseudomonadota; class Alphaproteobacteria; order Sphingomonadales; family Sphingomonadaceae; genus Novosphingobium; species Novosphingobium olei. Next base: position 129,820 of record NZ_JABBGM010000009.1, read on the forward strand.
GTGCCATAGGTGCGCGTTGCATCGTTCGCGGTGCTCGATCCGGTCTGCAGGAAGCCCTTGGGCTGGCTGGTGCCGGTGCCGTTGATGAAGGCCGCGCCTTCGGCCCGCGCGAACTCGCCCGCGATTTCACCGGCAAGCCAGCTTTCGACGTCGAAGGCCGAATCGTCGAGCATCGCCTGCGTGGCCGAAGGGTTGGCATAGAGCTCGCCCATCGGCGGCGCGATCTCGGCCAGCTTCGGCGTGGCCGTTTCCGGCCGCGAGGCGGTTTCGCTGACCCAGCCAGAGGTGGTGCCCCCGGTCGAGATCAGCCGGCGGAAGCCGCTGGTGCTGGTCTGCACGATCGACGAGACCGAACGGACCGGGCTGATCTTGACCAGGCGGCTGGCGATCATCTCGTCGATCTGGCGCGGCACGGCATAGCCGCCATCGGCGGGGTTCGTGCCCGAGATGGACTTCAATTCGGTGTCGCGGCCGGTGCGAATGTAGCCGTCGATGAAGTTGCGGCTGGCCGATGCCACGTCGCCACCGGCCAGCGCCGGACGGGCGCCGGTGCGATAGACGCGCTCCAGCCGGCTCTTCACTTCCTCCACTTCGCCGCGCAGCAGCGACAGCGCCGCATCGTGGGCTTCCTGGCGGGCGGCAAGGTCGAACGAGCTTTCCAGCGCGTCGGCCTTGGTCTCGATGGCGGTCAGGTCCGCGATCGCTTTGTGGTTCTCGATGTCCATGGGGCTGAACGTCCTTTCTGCTGGGGGTGGCCACCCACGGGCGGCCCTTCGGTAATTTCGTGAAGGTCACCCGGCCGTTGGCTGCGGGCTGACCATGTGCACCCGCGCCAGCGGCTGCATCGGGCGGGAGACGAGGCTCACTTCGAACAGGTCGATCGCGCGCAACTCGCGGCCTTCGGGGCGCCACCGGCCATCGCGGACGCGGTATCCGAACGACAGGCCGTTCACCGCGCCGCGCGCCAGCGCCTTGGCCGCGGGGGAATCCGCCGCCGTCACTTGCGCGATCACCCGCAGGCCGCGCTCGTCTTCCTGCGCGCTTTCCACCCAGCCGATCTGCTGGTCGGGGCGGTGCTGCCAGTACAGCGGCAGCCGCTGGCCCGCCGCCGCGCGTGCGGCCAGCGTCTGCGCAAAGGCGCCGGGCAGGATGGTGTCGCCGCCGCTGTCGCGCTTGCCGAACACCGCGGCATAGCCTGCGAACCGGATCGGGGCGGGCGCGGTCATTGCACCATCTCGCCAAAGCCGAAGCGCACCGCGATGGCGAACAGCAGCAGCGCCAGCACGCCGCGCACCAGCCAGCCGATCGCCGCCTTCCACGCGCTCGCCTTTGCGTCCCGCCAGGCCTGCAGCAGCTCGCGCAGCTCGGCCAGGTCCTCGTGCGCGGTCTTGTCGGCAAGGCCCATCCGCTCGAGCACGCGCAGCGCGCCAAGGTCGCTCGATTCCTCCACGATCGCGCGCAGCGTGATCAGTTCGGAACCTTCGGCTTCGGCCTGCGCCAGCAGCCGCGCCAGCATGTCCGCGCGCTTCATCGTGCCGCCTCCGCTTCAAGACCCAGGATCCGGCGCTTCTCCGCGCCCGACAGGAAGTCCGCGCCCGAAACCATGCTCCACAGCGTCTCGCGGTCATCGGCGAGCGCGGGCACGCGGTCGAGATCGACCGCCAGCGTCGCCTGCCCGAACCAGGGCGAAAGCCCTTCGGACAGCGCCGCCAGCAGCTTGCCCGCCAGCGGCAGCAGCGTCAGCCGCCACAGCGCGCGGTTCGCCTCGCGATAGTTGGCGTAGGTGCTGTCGCCCGGCAGGCCGATCAGCATCGGCGGCACCCCGAACGCGAGCGCGATGTCGCGCGCCGCCGATGCCTTCAGCGTGGCAAAGTCCATGTCCGACGGCGTCATCGCCATCGGCTGCCACTTCAGCCCGCCTTCCAGCAGCATCGGCCGCCCGGCATTGGCGCCGCCGGCATAGGCGGCGGTCAGTTCCGCCTTGATCCGGTCGAACTGCTCGGCGGTCAGCGTCGCCCCCGGCTCGCCGGGGTCATAGACCATCGCACCCGAAGGCCGCGCCGCGTTTTCCAGCAGCGCGATGTTCCAGCGCGATGCCGCGTTGTGCACCGCCACCGCGTCTTCGGCGGCGGTCAGGCAGCCCGCGCCATAGTGGTCGTCCGTCGGGTGGAAGCCGCGGATGTGGATCACGTTGGGCCGGCCGAAGTCGTCGCTGGCGGGCAGCGTCATCACCTGTTCGCCCACGCGATAGGCAAAGGCGGACGGCCAGCCCGTGGCATCGGGCACCACGTTCACCCGGTCGGGCCGCAGGGCATAAAGCTCGGCCACCTCGTCCTCCGCATCGCGCAGGATCTGGACATAGGCATTGCCGTGCAGCAGCAGCTGGCTGGCCAGCGTTTCCATCAGCGCCTGCCCCGCGCTGGTCGCGCCGACCAGCCGGGCAAGGTCGGGGTCCGACGCCGCGATCGGCGCGCCGCCGATCCCTTCGGCCACCAGCCGCACCGCGCGCTGCGCCACCGGATTGCGCAAGTATGCCTCGCGGCTCGCCTCGGGATAGGGCAGCGAAGCGCGCGCATCGCCGCGCCAGTCGAACGCCTCGGCCCAGGGCGAAATGAAGCTGCGGCCGAGCGGCGCGCGTGGGGTCACCGCCGCGCCCTTGAAGGCGGCGGCCAGGTTCTGGAAGAAGGACATGGATAGCCTTTCGCGGAAAGGTCGTTCAGTCGAACCAGATCTTCGGTTCGCCCGCCCGGCCGAGCATCAGTTCGGTCAGCGCCCAGACACAGGCGTCGGCGCGGTCGGGCGATCGGCCCGGCCCCTGGTAGTCACCCCCCGGCATCAGCCCGCACAGCTCGTCCTCGAGCCGGGCGAACATGCCGGCGTGGCGCACGCGGCCCGCCTCGTACAGCGCGGCGACGGGTTCGGCCCGGGCGCTCTTGCCCCGGCTCGCGTGCACCAGCCGCAGCGGCAGGGTGTGGCTGGCGGCGTGCAGCACCGCGCGCACCATGTCGCCGCCCTGGTTGGCTTCGGCCACCACCCGGTCGGCGGACCAGGCGCGGGCGGCTTCGGCGGTGGCGCGGGCCCAGCGCTCGGGCGTCGCGTTCTCCACCGATGCATCGGCCAGCACGCGGCCCACGCCGTCGGCGCCCAGCCCGCAGACCACGATGCCGCACGCATCGCCCTCGGCGCTGGCCGGCGGGTCGACGCCCACCACCACCCGCGTCACCGGCGGCGCCGCCATCTCGCGCGATCGCTCGATCGTCGCGCGCGACCACAGCGCGCCGGGAAAGTTGTCGATCAGCTCGCCCTCGATCTCCTGCCGTCCGATCAGCGTGTCGTCATAGTTGCGGTGCATCGCCTCTACGAAGCGCGCCGGCAGGTTCTGCGCGTTCTCGTACGTGCTGCCCCGCGTGATGGCGGTGCGCCCGTCGTCGGCCTCGCGCACCAGCCGCGTCAGCAGCGCCGCCGCGCGCGGGGTGGTCGTCGCCACCACGCGGGGATCATCGCCCAGCCGCAATCCCATCATCAGGTTGTCCCACGCCGCTTCGGCGCGGGCGGAGGCATTGTCCCACTTGGCGATCTCGTCGCACCAGGCGTGGCTGTGCTGCGGCCCGCGCAGCGATTCCGGCTCCGCCGCCGAATAGAGCGTCGCCTGGGCCCCGTTCGGCCAGACCAGCCGCCGCAGCGAGGATTCGAACACCGGCCGCCGCTGCGGCGCGTTCACCCGCATCAGCCCGCTTTCGCCCTCGACCATCACCGCGCGCGCTTCGCCCAGATTGGCCGAAACCAGCGCAATCCGCGCCTCGGGATCGCGTTCGGCAATGGCGTTGACCCATTCCGCGCCGGTGCGCGTCTTGCCAAAGCCGCGCCCGGCCAGCAGCAGCCACACCCGCCAGTCGCCCGGCGGCGGCAGCTGCGAAGGCCGCGCCTGCAAACCCCAGTGCCAGGGCAGTTCCGCCACTTGCGCCTTGCTCAGCCGGCCGAGCGTCTTGCGCGTCTCGTCGGGTGCCCAGCTCAGCAGGCCGGTCAGGTCCAGCGGTTCGCCGGCCATGTCGGCGTTGCCCGTCATGCCTTGTCGCCCTGCGCCTGCGCCGCGCCTTCGGCCCTTGCGGCGGCGAGTTCGGCGTTGCGCCGGTTCTGCGCCACGTCGCGCAGCGAAGCGATCTGCGCATCGAGCGAGGCGCGGATCGTGGCGACGTCGTCGTTGTCGCGCTGCGCCCGTTCGCGCGCCACCGTCTCGCGGTGTTGCGACAGCAGCCGCATGGCGTTGGCATTGTCGAACTTGCGGTCGTCGTCCTTGCCTTCGCCGAAGCGCATCCGGCGCAGCAGCTCCATTTCCAGGTGCTCGTACCCTTCGAGCAGGGCGGCGCGCCACGCCCGGGCAAAGTCCGCATCCTGCCGCCGCGCCTTGTACGCCTTGCTGGTGTCGACCTTCGCGGCGGCGGCGGCGGCCGTCACGTTCGAACTTTCGGCCAGCGCCGCAAGGAAGGGCTGCTGCCAGCGCGTGCCACGCTTCGCGCGCTTGGCCGGCGTGGGTTTCGCTTGGGCACGGGGCGTCGTCCGGCGATTGCCGGTCGAACGCCGATCCTGGTCGGCCATGAACCATCCTCGTGTTGCGGGTGCGGGTGAAATCGGGCGGGCGGGGCGGTCGCCTAGGACGACTCACCCTGTGTCGATGTTCTTGTTATGTACCCATTGGGCCTGCTGAAGTCAAGAGCAAAGTGCCATATCGGTTAATCGAACCGCTTGCTGGCGCTTTGTCCGCAGGTTGGCTAAGCGGAGGCCGCACTGCATTGCAGCACGGACGGGACGGGCCACGAATGCTTCGCCGACTTTACGACTGGACCATTGCCAAGGCCGCGCATCCGCAGGCCGAACTCTGGCTTGCGCTGGTCGCCTTCCTCGAAGCCAGCTTCTTCCCGGTGCCGCCGCACCCGCTGCTCGGCCTGATGTGCCTGGCCGAACCGAAGAAGGCGGTCCGCTTCGCTGCCATCGCCACGATCGGGTCGGTGCTGGGCGGCCTGCTCGGCTATGCGATCGGCCACTTTCTCTACGACAGCGTCGGCACGCAGCTCCTCGCGCTGCTGCACCTCACCGAAAGCTTCCCCAAGGCGGCGTGCTACTTGCGCGAATACGGGGTCGAAATCATCGTCATCAAGGGCGCCACGCCCATCCCGTTCAAGCTGCTGACGATCACCGCCGGCTTCATTTCGATGCCGCTGGTGCCCTTCATCCTCGCCAGCCTCGTCTCGCGCTCGATCAGCTTCATGATCGTGGGCGTGCTGTTCCGCCTGTTCGGTGCACCGATCAAGCGGTTCATCGACAAGTATCTCGGCCTCGTCACCGTGGGCTTCGTCGTGCTGGTGGTGGGTGGGTTCATCGCCGCCTCGATGCTCGGCGGCGGCGGCAGCAAGCAGGCCGACGCCAGGTGCGAACACGCCGCGCCGATCCAGCCCTGAGCCGGGGCTGATCCGCGCTGCCTCGCGCGCTGCCAATCGTCAAGAATTCCTTTGCGCAACAAGGGCGATGGTCCGATCTTGACGCCAATCGGGTTTGTGCAATCCTGTGCTGCGACATCCAGGTTCATCAGGGCCTGACCGCGTGTCCCGGCCAGGCCCCTCGCTTGCGAAAGGAGCAGAGGGCATGGGAAGCAGCCAGTTCGGTTCAGGCGATTTTGGCCGGCAGTTGGAAGGATTCGGGCTCACCACCATTCAGATCCACTACTACATGCCCGATCACCCCAGCCTGCTGCAGATGTTCGCCTTCCAGCAGGAAGATCTCGCCCCGCGCTTCCCCCGCCTCGAACGCTTCCTCGATCACTGGCGGCGCGAAATCGAAGCGACGCTCCATTCGATCCGCATCGCGCACAAGCACCTGATCGGCCCGCAGGAATGGCGCGCCGTCGACGGCGTGATCACGATCAACTAGCGCGCCTGAACCCCGCGCCTCACAGCCCGAACTGCAGGCCGTAGGCGAGGCCGAGCGAAACCTGCGTGCGGCGCCCGCGCTCGCGGATCAGCGCGGAACCGGCAGGCTCGCCGCCCAGCCGGTCGATCCCCGCCAGCGCCGTCACCGCGCTGCGGCGCGTCAGCGGGCGGGTCAGCGTGCCGCCAAAGCCATAGGAAACCAGCCCGCCGTCCGGGCGCGACACGGCAAGCCCGGTGCGCTGCGCCTGTGCCTCGTCCACGCCGAAGTACGTCTGGACGTAGTCCCGCCCCGCAAAAGTCGCGCGTGGCCCCACCGAATAGAGCAGCCGCCCGCTGCGTCCCGTACGCGCGATCTGCACGTCGCCGACCAGGCCCTCGTGCCCGCCGAAGCCCTGTCGCAATTCGGCCCGCGCCCGCCACGCCATGCGCGGCCCGAAGCGCTTTTCCACGAAGCCGCCCGCTTCGCCCGCCACGCCCACGTCGCCCATCCCGCGCAAGGCGTCGCTTCCGCCCGCGATCTGGAATGGCGACCCGCCGTTGCGCTCGTTGCGGCCGAAGCGGATCTTGACAAGCGGCCCCGCCTTCCAGCCGTCGCGGTTGATCGCGTTCCAGCCCAGGCCGTCGCGCACCGACAGGAACAGCGTGTCGCCCTTGTTGACGCGGATGTCCGGAAAGATCGAGAGCGCCATGTCCTTCGATCCCTGCCATGCCGGCGACAGCACCGGCGCGATCCCCACGGTAAGCCGCCAGCCTTGCGCTTGCGCTCCGGGCGGCGTGCCGCGCAGCGCGGCGGCTGGCGGACTTGCGGGCCCGCTCTGCCCGGACGGCTGATCCTCCGCCAGGGCCGTCTGCCCTGCCAGAAGCGCGATAAGCGCGAGCGAACGGGATGCGAGAGCGCTGCGACGCCGCATGAGATCCATTCCCTTGTCTGCGCCGGCTTTGCTTGCGACCCGGCGGTTGTTCCGGCCCCCCAGCGGACCTGTGCCTCGGCGCCTGCCACAGCGCGGCCAACGGCGCTTTGCTCGATCATGTCAAAGCATGAAGGCGTCCGGGTCGGCTCTTCGCGCTTGCCACGCCGCGTGTCGGCCGTAGAACTCACAGCCATGATAACACTCTACCACTGCCGCGATGCCCGCTCGTTCCGTGCCCTCTGGGCGCTCGAGGAGATGGAGCTGCCCTACGAACTCCACGTCCTGCCGTTTCCGCCGCGCGCGCGGCACGAAGGGATGAAGGACATCAATCCGCTCGGCACCATCCCGGTGCTGTTCGATGGCGGCGAACGGCTCACCGAAAGCAGCGCGATCCCGCACTATCTCGCCACGCGCCACGGCCCCAGCCCGCTCGCCGTGGCGGTCGACGAGCCGGGCTATGGCGCCTACCTCAACTTCCTCGTCATGGGGGAGGCGACGCTGACTTTCCCGCAGACGATCCACTTGCGCTACGCCGTGTTCGCCCCGCCAGAGGCGCGCCGGCCGGAAATCGCGCGCGATTACGCCGAATGGTTCGGCTCGCGCCTGCGCAACGCCGAAACGATGATGGACGGGGATTTCGCGGCGGCTGGTCGCTTCACCATGGCCGACGTCTCGCTGGGCTATGCGATCAAGCTCGCGCTCTCGATCGGCCTTGCCGAATTCGTCACGCCGGGGATGCAGGCCTATTTCGAACGGCTCGCCGCCCGCCCCGCCTACGCCCGCGCGATGGCCGCGCAGAAGAAGGCGGAGGATTGAGCAGGCATCAGCCGGCGATTACCGCGATCTCCAGCGCCGGTGCCCCGTCGGCCACGTCGATCAGCCGGTCGATGTTGGGATGCGCGCCCGGCTGCGCGCGCGCATCGGCGGTGATCTCGCCGAACACGGCAAGGCCGTGTGCTGCCGCCTCAGCATCCAGCCGGCCGAACGCCCGGCGCAAGTACTGGTAGACGGCCACCGATCCCTGCTTGCCCGGCGCATTGGGAATGGTCGCCACCACGGCGCCTTGCGCATCGATCAGGTCGATCCGCGCCACGCCTGCGATCGGCGGCAACTGCTGCAGGTTGTCCTTGAACGAAGCGCCAGGCTCGATCCTGATCATCGCCGCGCGCTTTCGCCGCCGCCGCGCTTTACCGCTTCGGCGATCGCGGCCTTTGCGATCGGCTCCATCACGGCATAGCCCGCCGGTGTCGGGTGCACCCCGTCCGATGCAAGGCCCGGCTTCATCGCCCCGCCTTCGCCCACCATCGCCGCATAGTAGTCGGCAAAGCCGAAGCCGCGCGCCTTGGCAAATTCGCGCAGCCAGCGATTGAGCGCCTCGATCTGCGCCGCCGGGCGATATTCGGGTTTCCACGGCGCGCCGCTCGTCGGCAGCACGCTGCCGATCACCACGGCGATGCCGTTGGCGCGCGCGATGTCGGTCATCGCGGTGATCGTGTTGACGTATTCCTCGGCGCTGGTCGGCCCGGTGTTGCCCAGCAGGTCGTTGGTGCCGGCCATGATGTGGACCACGCGCGGGCGCAGGCGGACCACGTCCTGGGTGAAACGCACCAGCATCTGCGGGCTGGTCTGCCCGGCGATGCCGCGGTTCACCACGCCGCTGGCGAACAGCGCGGGGCTGTTGGGGAGCCACCATTCGGTGATCGAATCGCCGATGAACACCGCGCGCGGACGGCCCGAAACCTGCTTGTCCGCCGCCTGGTACTTGCACAGCGCGGCCCAGTCGTTGCCCGCATTGCGGGGCAGCGCGCAGGGGTTCTCGACCATGGCGCTGCTGCTGCCCGCAACCGTCTGCGCCAGCGCGCCGGGCGCGGCCGCCAGAAGGGCCCCCAGGGTTCCCACTGCCGCCAGCGCGGCGAAACCTGTCCGCATCAGATGATGCCGACGGCCTTGCCGGCGCGTTCGAACATGCCGATGATCGTCTGCACCTGTTCGGCCGAATGTTCGGCACACAGCGAGCAGCGCAGCAGAGTCATGTTGGCGGGCGTCGCCGGCGGGCGCGCCAGGTTCACGTAGAGCCCTTCGCGCAGCAGCGCTTCCCACATCATCGCGCCACGCTCCAGGTCGGGCATGATGACCGAGATGATCGCACTCTGCGGCTCGTCGGTGCCCAGCTGGAAGCCCTTGTCCTTCAGCCCCTTGTGCAGCGTGCGGCTGTTTTCCCAAAGGTGCGCGCGCTTGTTGCCCGCATGCATCAGCTTGCGGATGCTGGTCGCGGCGGTGTGGACCACGCTCGGCGGCAGGCTGGCGGTGAAAACATAGGGGCGGCAGACCAGCCGCATGATCTCGAACTTGGGGTGGTTCGAAACGCAGAAGCCGCCGACCGTGCCGACCGACTTCGAGAACGTGCCGATGACGAAGTCCACGTCCTCCAGGCAGCCCTGTTCCTCGGCCACGCCGCGCCCGTTGGGGCCGATGAAGCCCATCGAATGCGCCTCGTCCACCAGCACCATCGCGCCGTTGTCCTTGGCAACCTTGATCATCTCCTTCAGCGGGGCGATGTCGCCCAGCATCGAATAGACGCCTTCCAGCACGACCAGCTTGCCCGCGCCTTCGGGAATGCGCTTCAGGCGCTTTTCCATGGCGACGATGTCGTTGTGCTTGAACGGGACCACTTCGGCATCGCCCATCTTGCAGCCGTCCCAGATGCTGGCGTGGCTGTCGATGTCGAGCACGATGTAATCGCCCTTGCCGGCGATCGTGCTGATGATGCCAAGGTTCGCCTGGTATCCGGTGGAGAACACCATGGCATGGTCCATGCCATAGAACTCCTTCAGCGCATCCTCGCACAGCTTGTGCCCGGCATACGTGCCGTTCAGCACGCGGCTGCCGGTGGTGCCCGATCCGAATTCGTCCAGCGCCTTCTTGCCCGCATCGATCACGTCGGGGTCGAAGGTCATGCCCATGTAGTTGTAGGTGCCGAGCAGGATCGTCTCGCGCCCGTTGCAGATCGCCTGCGTCGGGGAAAGCACGCGCTCCATCACCAGGTTGAACGGATCGGTCACGCCGGTATCGAGCAGCGCGCGGCGCTGTTCGATCAGGCCGTCGAACTTGCTGAACAGGTCGGTCATGCGGGTATCGTCCTTCAGCCCTGCAGCTTGGTCACCGCGTCGATCAGCTGGCCATAGGTCTCGATCTCGGCCTGCTGGTTCATGCTGATGATGATGTCGAATTCGTCCTCGATCGCCGCGACGAAGTCCATCACGGTCAGGCTGTCCCATTCGAGGTCGCCGGCAAAGGTGGTCGCATCGGTGATGGCGATGCCCTTCTTGTTGAAGGGTTCGATCACTTCGGCGATCTTCTCGGCGGTTGCGGCGCGATCCATTTGTCTTGTCTCCACTGGGCCGGCTGGGCCCGGAACTGCTTGCCATCTCGCCTGCCAGACGAATGCGGCGGAAAAGCGGCCTTGGCGAAAGCCCGAGGGGCATGCGCTTGTCAAGGATGGCTGCGCCGTGCCATCCCTTCGATCGGGCCAGACACACGAAACCTTGGGGGAAACACATGGCCGAAGGGGCAAAGCCGTCCGATCCGCAAGTGCTGGCCACGCCGTCGGTGCCATCGCCATCGGGCTTTTCCAACCACGCGATCCACCTCGTGCGCACCTCGCAGCAGATCAACCTGACGCTCAGCCAGATGGCCGATGCCAAGGCCTCGATCCTGATGGGGGCCACGTTCCTGGTGTTCACCATCGCGGTGGGGCAGGCGAAGAACGGGTCTCTGCCCTGGCCGCTCGCGGTGCTGGCGCTGTTCGCTTTCGCCTCGGCGCTGTGCGCAGTGTTCGCGGTGCTGCCCTCGGTCGGCAATCCGGGCAAGAACCGCATCCACGGCAAGCCCAACCTGCTGTTCTTCGGCACCTTCACCCAGATGGACGAAGATGCCTGGACCGATGACGTGGTGGCGCAATTGCGCGCGGACGAAACGATCTTCCGCACGATGCTGCACGATATCTACCAGAACGGTCAGGTGCTGCAGCGCAAGAAGTACCGCTACCTCGCGCTCGCCTACAAGATCTTCATGGCCGGGCTGTGCTGCACCGTGGCCGCGTTCATCGCCGAACGTCTCGCTAGCTGACCCAAAGCATCCGGATTGGATTTATCCGGAAGGCGACCCTTCGGGGCTCGGCGTGGCCGATGAAACTTCACCGAACCGGATCTGCCGGATCCGGTCCGTTCCTCCTCAGATCAGGCTGGTGACCGCGCTCAGGAACGGCGCGATCGAAACCGGCTTGGCAAGATAGCCTTCGGCCCCTGCTTCGCGGATCCGCTCTTCGTCGCCCTTGGCGGCATAGGCGGTCACGGCCAGCACCGGAATCTGGCGCAGGCCCGCATCGCCCTTCAGCTGCTCGATCAGCGAAAGCCCGGAAACGTTGGGCAGCTGGATGTCCATGACCACCAGATTGGGCGAAAAATCACGTGTCTTCTCAATCGCCTCGCGCCCGTCGGCCACCGGCTCGACCTCGAACCCCTTGGCGCGGAGCAGGTCGCAGAACAGCTTGCGGTTGAGGTCGTTGTCCTCGACAACCATGATTCTTTTTGTCACTGGATTGTGCCTGACCTGCTCGAGACGATTGTTGTTTTGCGAAAGACCCGAGCCACTCCCCTACGCTCTATCAGGAGATAAGGCAATCATTTGCTTAAATCCATCGCCGAGCGATTCCTACGCAGTAGCATTGCAGGCAATCGGCTGGGTCCTCAGCGACCAGCAGCGCGCGGAACGTTTGCTTGCCTTGACCGGAATGACACCCGATATGCTGCGCAACGGGCTGTCCGACCCGGCAATACTGGGCGCAGTTCTCGATTTTCTATCCAATAACGAGGCAGATCTTGTCGCGGCGGCGTCGGCACTCGACATCTCGCCCCAGGCATTGATCGCCGCACGGGAGAACCTGACATGAACCGCCCGCTGGTCATCAGCGATTGCGATGAAGTGCTGCTGCACATGGTCGCCCCCTATCGCGACTTCCTCGCCGAACAGCACGACATCGACTTCGTGATGAACTCGGCCGATTTCGGCAAGGCGATGCGCTATCGCGATGGCCGGCTGGTCGAACCGGCGGAGATCTGGCGCCTGCTCAACCTGTTCTTCGATACCGAGATGCACCGCCAGCAGGCGATCGCCGGCGCGGTCGAAGGCATCAACGCGCTGGCGCAGCATGCCGATGTGGTGATCCTGACCAACCTCAACGATCATCGCCGCGATACGCGGGCCGAACAGCTGCGCAATGTCGGGATCGATGCGCGCGTGTTCACCAACCAGGGGCCCAAGGGGCCGGCGCTCAAGGCGATCCTCGAAGAATACAATCCTTCGAAGGCGCTGTTCATCGACGATCTGCCGCAGCACCACGGCTCGGTTGCCGAAATGCTGCCCCACGTCACCCGCCTGCACTTGTGCGGCGAACCCATGATTGCCGCCCACATCGATTGCGCGCACAAGGCGGGCCACGCCCATGCCCGCATCGACGACTGGGCAACCGCGCTGCCGTGGATCATGGAACGCATTTCCGGAGACAATGATGACTGATTCCATCGTCGATCGCCTTGCCGCGCTCGGCCACACGCTGCCCCAGGCCGCCGCGCCGGTGGCCGCCTATGTGCCCACGGTCGAAGCCAACGGCCTGCTCCACGTTTCGGGCCAGCTGCCCTTCATCGATGGCAAGCTCGTCACCGGGCGGTTGGGCGAAGACGTCAGCCTCGAACAGGGCCAGGCCGCGGCGCAGGCCTGCGCGCTGATGCTGCTGGCGCAGGTCAAGGCCGCGCTCGGCTCGCTCGACCGGGTCGAACGCGTGGTCAAGCTCGGCGCCTTCATCAGCTCGACCGGCACTTTCACCGATCAGCCCAAGGTGGCCAACGGCGCGTCCGAACTGATGGTCGCGGCGTTCGGCGATGCCGGCAAGCATGCCCGCAGCGCGGTGGGCGTGCCGGTGCTGCCCCTGGGCGCGGCGGTGGAAGTCGATGCTGTCTTTGCTGTTACCGCTCGCTGATCGCTGGTTCGCGCCCGCGCCGCCCGCCGACAAGGTCGGCTGGCTGCGCGGGTGGACCTATGCCCATCGCGGGCTGCACGGGGCGGGCGTGCCCGAAAATTCGCCCTCGGCCTTCGCCCTTGCGGCAGAGCGGGGCCTTGGCATCGAATGCGATGTCCAGCGCAGCGGCGATGGCCTTGCCGTGGTGTTCCACGATTTCGATCTCGACCGGCTGACCGGCCAGCAGGGCCGCGTGGTCGATCACAGCGCCGCCCAGCTCCAGACTTTCGCGCTGACGGGGTCGCAGCACGGCGATTGCATTCCCGGCCTGCGCCAGATGCTCGATCTCGTCGCCGGGCGCGTGCCCGTGCTGATCGAGATCAAGTCCCGCCGCGAAATGCACGTGATCCCGCTGTGCCTTGCCGTGCGCCGCACGCTCGAAGGCTATCGCGGGCAAGTCGCGGTGATGAGCTTCGATCCCCGCGTCTCGCGCTGGTTCAAGCGCCATTCGCCGCATGTCGTCCACGGCCTCGTCGTCACCGAGGAAGGCCGCACCACCCTGTTCGCGCGCGCCCGCCGCCACTTCAGCCTGTGGCATGCCGAGCCCGATTTCCTCGCCTACGACGTGCGCGATCTGCCCAGCCGCTTCGCCGCCAGCCAGCGCCGCCGCGGCTTTCCGCTGCTGACCTGGACGGTCCGTTCGCCCGAGTTGGCCGAGCGCGCGGCGCAACATGCCGATGCCCCCATCGCCGAAGGCGCAGGGGTCGCCCCGGCCGATGGCTGACCGGGCGTGAGCGTTACCGCCCGCATTCACCAGAGCGTCGGCGAAATCGACGCCGCGGCGTGGGACGCGCTTTCGGACGGCAACCCGTTCACCAGCCACGCCTTCCTCGCCCTGCTCGAAGAATCGGGCAGCGTGGGCGAAGGCACCGGCTGGTCCCCCCTGCCGGTGGTGATCGAGGACGAGGCCGGCCTGCCCGCCGCCGCGCTTCCCGCCTATCTCAAGAGCCACAGCCAGGGCGAATATGTGTTCGACCACAGCTGGGCCGATGCCTGGCACCGCGCGGGGGGCAGCTACTATCCCAAGCTGCAGATCAGCGTGCCGTTCACGCCTGCGACGGGCCCGCGCCTGCTGACCGGCCAGCGCCCCGACCTTGCCGTGCCGCTGCTCAAGGTCGCCGAACAGCTCTGCGTCCAGAACGAACTGTCGAGCGCGCACGCGACCTTCATCGCGCCCGAACAATTGCCGGTGTTCGAAGAGGCCGGCTGGCTGCTGCGTTCGGACATCCAGTTCCACTGGGACAATCGCGGCTATGCCAGCTTCGACGATTTCCTCGCCGCGCTGTCGTCGGAAAAGCGCAAGAACCTGCGCAAGGAACGCGCGAAGGCGCAGGACGGCGTCACCATCCGCGCCCTGACCGGAGCCGATATCAAGCCCGAGCACTGGGACGCCTTCTGGGTGTTCTACCAGGACACCGGCGCGCGCAAATGGGGCCGGCCCTACCTGACCCGCGAAGCCTTCGACCTGATGGGGGAGCGCATGGCCGACAAGGTGCTGCTGGTGCTGGCCTTCATCGACGACCAGCCGGTGGCGGGCGCGCTGAACTTCATCGGCACCCACGCGCTCTACGGCCGCTACTGGGGCGCGGTGATCGACAAGCCGTTCCTGCACTTCGAGCTGTGCTACTACCAGGCGATCGACGCCGCGATCGCGCTGGGCCTCGACCGTGTCGAAGCCGGCGCCCAAGGCCAGCACAAGCTGGCGCGCGGCTATGCCCCGGTGCGCACGTGGTCCGCCCACTGGATCGCCGACAAGGGCTTCCGCCGCGCGGTGGCAGACTTCCTGGAGCGCGAACGCGCCGGCGTGGCGCAGGACCAGCTATGGCTGGGCGAGCGGACGCCGTTCAGGAAGGGGTAGGGAAAGAGAGCGGGACCCCGGGTCAGGCCCGGGGTGACGGCAATCCCTACCTCTCCTGGTCACCCCGGGCTTGACCCGGGGTCCCGCTTGGGACTTGTCCATCAGGACCCGCGCGCGATGGGTGCCGAACCAAGCGCTCCGCGACTGAACGGGACAATCCCCCCTCCCCGTGTCCCTGAGCTTGTCGAAGGGCCGTTCTTTCTTCGCGAGTGCCGCGCCCCGGCTCAGAAGAAGGACAGTGCTTCGACAGGCTCAGCACAAGCGGGGAAAGGGGAAGGGCCTGCTCGGGGCCCCTTATACCAACTTGCGTGGTCATTGACTCACGGGGGATTCCCAAGGCGATGAAAATCTGAATCTATGGCGCTGTGACTTTGGGGTGTGGCGCCATGGGTTCAGCGATCAGCTTGCGGGAGGATTTTGACGGGACGGCGCTGCGCCGATTGTCGAGGACGACGAAGAGCGCGAACCAGGCGCGTCGGCTGCTGGCCTTGGCCGAGATTTACGACGGCGGCAGTCGGAGCGCGGCGGCTCGGATCGGCGGTGTGGGACTTCAGATCGTGCGGGACTGGGTGCTGCGGTTCAATGCCCACGGCCCCGACGGACTTCTGGACGGCAAGGCACCCGGCCCCCGCTCGCGGTTGAACGATGCGCAGCGTCGGGCACTGGTCGATGTTGTGGAAAGCGGTCCGATCCCGGCGATCCACGGGGTGGTGCGCTGGCGGCTGATCGATCTGGTCCAATGGCTCCATGACGAATTTGCAGTCTCGCTCGACGAGACCACGGTCAGCCGCGAGCTGAAAAAGCTGGGCTATGTGAAACTCACCGCCCGGCCTCGGCATCATGCCCAGAACGAACATGCGATGGAGGCCTTCAAAAAGGGGGCTTCGCTGCCGAGTTGGCAAAAGTCAGAGCCTCCCTCCCGAAGGGTACGCCGATAGAAATCTGGTTCCAGGACGAAGCCCGCGTCGGCCAGAAGAACAAGATCACCCGGCGCTGGGCGAGGCGCGGGAGCCGGCCCTCGGCGCCGAAGGATCAACGGACAATATCGGCCTACATCTTCGGCGCGATCTGCCCGGAACATGGCAAGGGCGCCGGGCTGGTCCTGCCCTTCTGCAACACCGAGACCATGGCCCTGCACCTGGCCGAGATCTCGCTTGCTGTCGCGCCCGGCGCTCACGCGGTCGTCCTGATGGATCAGGCCGGCTGGCACACCACCGGCAAGCTCGAGGTTCCCGGCAACGTCAGCATCGTTGCGCTGCCCGCAAAGTGCCCCGAGCTCAACCCGGTCGAGAACATCTGGCAGTTCATGCGCGACAACTGGCTGTCGAACCGGGTTTTCACCTCCTACGACAACATCATCGACCACTGCTGCGAGGCCTGGAGCAAGCTCATCGACCAGCCTTGGCGCATCATGACCATCGGCCGCCGCCAATGGGCTCGTGGGTCATGATCCATGCAGGTTGGTATTACGCAATCACCCCGAACAGGTCGTGCGCGTCGGCTTCCTCGATCAGCACGTCGGCGAAGTCGCCCGCCTTCAGCGTGGCGGGGACGTTGCGCAGGTACACCGCGCCGTCGATCTCGGGCGCATCGGCCTGGCTGCGTGCGGTGGCGCCGATGTCGCCGTCTTCGTCCGGTTCGCCCACTTCGTCGATGATCACGCGGATCGTGCGGCCGACCTTGGCGGCGAGGCGCGCGGCGCTGATGCCTTCCGTCTTTTCCATGATGCGGCGGAAGCGGTCTTCCTTGACCTCTTCGGGCACCGGATCGGGCAGGTCGTTGGCGGCGGCGCCTTCGACCGGTTCGAAGCGAAAGGCGCCGACGCGATCCAGTTGCGCTTCGTCGAGCCAGTCGAGCAGGTACTGGAAGTCCGCCTCGGTTTCCCCGGGGAAGCCGACGACGAAGCTCGAACGGATGGCAAGGTCGGGGCACACTTCGCGCCAGGCCTTGATGCGTTCGAGCACCTTGGCCTCGTTCGCCGGGCGCTTCATGGCGCGCAGCACGTTCGGGCTGGCGTGCTGGAACGGGATGTCGAGGTAGGGCGTGACGAGCCCTTGCGCCATCAGCGGGATCACCGCGTCGACGTGGGGGTAGGGATAGACATAGTGCAGCCGCACCCACGGCGTCTGCCCATCGGGGGTGCGCAGCTTGCCGAGTTCGCGCGCCAAGTCGGTCATGTGGGTGCGGACCGGCTCGCCTTTCCACAGGCGTTCTTCATGGCGCACGTCGACGCCATAGGCCGATGTGTCCTGGCTGATCACCAGCAGTTCGCGCGTTCCCGCCGCGACCAGCTTTTCGGCTTCGCGCAGCACCGCATCGATGCGCCGGCTGGCGAGCTTTCCGCGCAAGGACGGGATGATGCAGAAGGCGCAGGCGTGGTTGCAGCCCTCTGAAATCTTCAGGTAGCTGTAGTGGCGGGGAGTGAGCTTCACATCGCCCGGCTCGGCCTGCGGGATCAGGTCGATGTAGGGCCCCATGCTGGGCGGGGCGGCTTCGTGCACCGCTTCGACCACGTCTTCGTACTGGTGCGCGCCGGTGACGGCGAGGACCTGCGGGAACTTCGCGCGGATCACCTCGGCTTCGTTGCCCATGCAGCCGGTGACGATCACCCTGCCGTTCTCGGCAATCGCCTCGCCAATCGCGGCAAGGCTTTCCTCCTTGGCCGAATCGAGGAAGCCGCAGGTGTTGACCAGCACCACGTCGGCGCCGGCATAGTCCGCGCTCATGGCATAGCCATCGGCGCGCAGACGGGTGAGGATGCGTTCGGAATCGACCAGCGCCTTGGGGCAGCCGAGGCTGACCATGCCGACTTTCGGCTGGTCGGGAATCGCGACAGGAGTGTTGGAAGCCATTATGGCGGCGGCCCATAGCGCCATTTGGCCGCGCCGTCACCAACCGCTATAGCGCGCCCATGCTGCGCATCACCATCGCCAAGGGATCGGCCGAGGATCACATCCGCGTGACGCGGATCGATGGCTCGGTCATCGAGACCCGCTTCCCGCACAAGGGACCGGTGCCGCACGATGCGGTGCACCTGTTCGTGGAGCGCGCGCTGGGCCTGACGCGCGGTTTCTGGGGCCTTGTCGTGCAAGGGCGGCACCCGGAGGCGCTGGTCGAACTGGCCAAGGCGGGAGGCCATGCCAGCGTGGGCCGGGCCACCGTGCCCGATGCCGAAATCGTCGAGCTGCTCCAGGCCGAGCGGATGGTCGAGGCGTACGAGGCATTGCTGTGGAGCGGTGGCGGCAGTCTCGACGATGTGCTGGCGATGGCGCAGGTCGGTTGCGAGACCAGCTTCGTGCCCGTGCCGCCGCTGGACGAGGCGACGCATCGTGCCATCGCGGGCGCGATCGACGACTTTTCAAGAGGTTGGATCGGCGGAGCGAAAGGTCACGTCGTTGAACTGAGCTGGCCCTGATTTGCCAAGCCAGACCGCAAGGGTTAGGCACTCACGGCGAAAAGTTAACGGGGCGGGGCGCCAAGAAGTCGGGGCAAGGGAAGAACACGCAATGGGTCCTGTGAACTGGCTGGCGGTGCTGGCCGCCGTCGTGGTTGCTCTGGTGGTTTCGGCAGTGTGGTACGGCCCGCTGTTCGGCCGGGCGCGCCTTGCCGAAGTCGGCCCCGGCGGCCTTGGCGTGCGCGCGGCACCGGGTCGGACCGTGGCGTTGACCGCGGTGCTGCTGCTCGTTTCGTCGAGCATGATGGGCCACATGTTCGCGCGCGTGGGGCAGGATACGCTGAGCGTGAAGCCCTGGCTCTATTTCATGATGTCGGGCGGGCTGGCCGGGGCGTTCGTGGTGCCGTCGCTGTGGATCAGCTACACCCACCAGCGCATTTCGACGCGGCTGGCGCTGATCGATGCGGGCTTCTGGATCACCGCCTATCTGGCGATGGGGCTGACCTTCTTCCTGTTCAAAGCCTGACCGGAAGGTAGGCATAAGGATCGCGCGGCACGTTGTTGCGGCGCACTTCGAAATGGAGCGTGGGCGCGGCCGCCTCGCCGCTCTTGCCGATGCGCGCGATGGTCTGGCGGGCGGTGACCTGCTGCCCTTCGCGCACGCTGATCGCGCCGAGGTAGGCATAGGCGGTGGCCCAGCCGTTGCCGTGGTCGATCACGATCAGCTGGCCGAAGCGTTCGGGCTCGGTCCCGGCGAACACCACCCGCCCGGCGGCGGCGGCGTGGACGGTCATCCCGGCGAAGGCGGCGAGATCCATTCCCCGATTTGGGCCGTTATTGGGGCGCCCCTTCACCGGCACGCCATAGCGGCCGACGACTGCGCCCGAGGTTGGCCAGGCAAGGCGCGGGGCGTCTGCCTCGCGCGCGTGGGCGGGGATCGGTTCGGGCACCGGGCGGGGCGAGGGCATCGGGCGCGGCGGCGGGGGCGGGCGGCGCGGGGGTTTCGGGCTGGGCTGCGGTTTTGGCTTTGGTGATGGCGTGGCGGCTGGCGTCGCTACCGGCGTCGGCTGGGTCGTGGACTGGACCGGCGGGCGGACGAGGCCGGGGGGATCGGGGCGGCGCAGCACTTGCCCGGGCGTGACCGTCCAGGGATAGGGCAGCGCGTTGGCGGCGGCGAGGTCCTTCTGCGTCACGCCCATGCGGCGGGCGATGGTGGCGAAGGTATCGCCGGCGCGCACGACATATTGCCACGCGACGATGGGCGCTTCGCCGGGGGCGGCGAGCACGGGCTGCGGGGAAAGGGGCGCCGCCAGTGCCAGAAGCAGAGCGGCGCGCCGGATCACGGCAGCGGGACCAGCCGGGTGAGGCCGCCGGTATAGGGCAGCAGGGCTTGCGGCACGTCGACCGAGCCGTCCTCCTGCTGGTAGTTTTCCAGTACCGCCACCAGCGTGCGGCCGACGGCGAGGCCCGAGCCGTTGAGCGTGTGGACGAACTCGGTGCCTTTTGCGCCTTCTGGCCGATAGCGCGCGTTCATGCGGCGGGCCTGGAAATCGCCGCAGTTGGAGCACGACGAAATCTCGCGATAGGCGCCCTGGCCCGGCAGCCAGACTTCGAGGTCATAGGTCTTGCGCGCGGTGAAGCCCATGTCGCCGGCGCAGAGCAGCATCTTGCGATAGGGCAGGCCCAATGCCTGCAGCACGCCTTCGGCGCACTGCGTCATGCGTTCGTGTTCGGCTTCGGAGTCTTCCGGGCGGCAGATCGAGACCAGCTCGACCTTTTCGAACTGGTGCTGGCGGATGAAGCCGCGCGTATCGCGCCCCGCCGAGCCCGCTTCGGAGCGGAAGCAGGGGGTCAGCGCGGTCATGCGCAAGGGCAGGGCGGTATGGTCAAGGATCTGGCCCTGCACCGCATTGGTGAGCGAAACCTCGGCGGTGGGGATCAGCCAGCGGCCGTCGGTGGTCTTGAACAGGTCCTCGGCGAACTTGGGCAGTTGCCCGGTGCCGAACACGGCCTCGTCCTTCACCAGCAGCGGGGGCAGGCATTCGGTGTAGCCGTTCTCTGCCGTCTGCTGGTCGAGCATGAACTGCGCCAGCGCGCGGTGGAGGCGGGCCATCTGGCCTTTGAGGAAGGTGAAGCGCGCGCCCGAGATCAGCGCGCCGGTCTCGAAATCGAGGCCCAGGGCGGGGCCGATGTCGGCGTGTTCGCGGGCGGCAAAAGCGAAATCACGCGGGGTGCCCCAGCGGCTGACTTCGACGTTGCCGTCCTCGTCCTCGCCTTCGGGCACTTCGGCGGCGGGGAGGTTGGGATGCGCAGCAAGCGCCGCATTCTGTTCGGCGGTGAGGCGGCGTTCCTCTTCCTCGAGGCCGGGCAGCTCGGCCTTGAGCGCGGCGATTTCGGCCTTGAGCGCTTCGGCGGCTTGCCTGTCGCCCTTGCCCATGGCGGCGCCGATGGCCTTCGACGCTTCGTTGCGGCGGGCCTGCGATTCCTGCATCCGCGTGGCGATGGCGCGGCGCTGTGCATCGAGCGCAAGGATGGCGGCCGACTGCGGCGCAACCCCACGGCGGGCGAGCTGGGCGTCGAAGCTTTCCGGATTTTCGCGGATCAGGCGGATATCGTGCATGGGGCCGGGCTATGCCGCCGGCCCGCGCGCGATGCAAGGATTGCCAGCGCACGAGGGCGCATCCGGCGGCGAGCCCGGACGATGACGCCGTGGGGAAGATACGGACCTGCGCGACCGGCGCGGGCGCCATGCGTGGCGCTTGCGCGTGGAGGGCAAGAGGAACGCTGTGGCGAGTGGCCGGCGGGGCGTTGGCTATCCCGGATCGGC